>NZ_CP026521.1:4815884-4818295 GCF_002953915.1 Bacillus sp. MBGLi79 | reverse complement strand
CGGCAAAGAGATGAAGGGAGTCGGAGAAGCGAAGATTGCCAGCATATTAAGCGGCCTGGTGTTTGGCGCTATTTCATACATGTACAATGAGACCCTTGTAGAGCTTGCCGGTGAACTGGCCCATTATGAAATTCCTTTATTCGCGGTTTTGGAGGGCGCGCCTTTTCCGATTTTTATTTTTATGACGGCTGTTCTTTGCGTCGCGATCTACACAACGACGATCTCAAGCATTCTCGGGCTGTCCAGCCGCTTTCTGTCACTTGTGAACTGGCCGAGATGGGTAATCGTCCTCCTGCTTCTGTCGATCATGGTGCCTTTTACATCAATCGGCTTTTCAAATTTAATCGCTTTTTTATATCCAATTTACGGGTTATTAAATTTGTATTTATTGGTAAATATTTTACTTTATCCAATTTTAAGTAAATGGAAATAAATATATTTATGGTTATGAAGAATTGCTCTTTCGCTGTGGTTTTTTGTACAATAAGATCACAACAAGGAAGCAAAGAGGTGAACGATGTTGGCCGATAAAGAATTTGGCCTGAATGACGTGGTCGAAATGAAAAAGCCGCATCCTTGCGGGACGAACCGCTGGAAGATCATTCGGATGGGAATGGATATCCGGATTAAGTGCGAAGGCTGTTCACACAGTGTCATGATCCCGCGTAAAGAGTTTCAAAGAAAGCTGAAAAAGATATTAGTTAAGCATGAGGAGTCCGAATCTTAATCTTAGCGGACCCCCTCATGCTTTTTTTTTCGATCTCAACGAAAAATGAATTTTCACCTAGTTTGTATGAGTGAAAAGCAAGTTTTGTCAGCTTGTCTTTTACTGTAATCATCCTTATAATTGTTGCAGGTTTAACATTTACGACTACACATGGATGTTCATTATAGAGGAGATGAAACAATGGCTTTAACAGCTGGGATTGTTGGTTTGCCTAACGTTGGGAAATCAACCTTATTTAATGCAATTACTCAGGCCGGGGCAGAATCGGCCAACTACCCGTTTTGTACGATTGATCCAAACGTCGGAATCGTAGAGGTTCCTGATGAGCGTCTGCAAAAGCTGACAGAACTCGTCAATCCGAAGAAGACGGTCCCTACCGCATTTGAATTCACCGATATCGCCGGCATTGTAAAAGGAGCATCAAAAGGAGAAGGGCTCGGAAACAAGTTCCTGTCCCACATCCGCCAAGTGGACGCAATCTGCCATGTTGTCCGCTGTTTTGCCGACGACAATATCACGCACGTGTCCGGGAAAGTAGACCCGATTTCGGATATCGAGACGATCAACCTTGAGCTGATACTGGCTGACCTTGAAACCGTTGAGAAGCGGATCGGCCGGGTCGGAAAGATGGCCAAGCAAAAAGACAAAGAAGCCGTGTTTGAATTTGAGATTTTGACAAAGTTAAAAGAGGCATTTGAACAGGAAAAGCCGGCCCGTTCTGTCGAGTTCTCGGAAGAGCAGCAAAAGGTGTTGAAGCAGCTTCATCTGCTGACGACAAAACCTGTCTTATATGTAGCGAATGTCAGCGAGGATGAAGTGGCTGATCCTTCAGGAAACGAGTACGTCCAGAAGGTCCGGGAATTTGCTGCTGCTGAAAACGCGGAAGTCATCGTCGTCTGCGCCAAAATTGAGTCCGAAATCGCAGAGCTTGAAGGCGAAGAGAAGGCGATGTTCCTTGAAGAACTCGGCATCGAAGAATCCGGTCTGGATCAGCTGATTAAAGCGTCTTACTCCCTCCTTGGACTAGCCACTTATTTTACAGCGGGAGAACAGGAAGTCAGAGCCTGGACATTTAAAAAAGGAATGAAAGCCCCTGAATGTGCGGGCATCATCCATACAGACTTTGAACGCGGATTTATCCGTGCGGAAACGGTCGCTTACGACGATCTGCTGGAGGCGGGAAGCATGGCCTCAGCAAAAGAGGCCGGAAAAGTCCGCCTTGAAGGGAAAGAATACATTGTGAAAGACGGCGATGTCATTCATTTCCGTTTTAATGTATAACGCGGTTGAAATAGGACAAGAGCTTTGATATAATATAAAATTGTGAGTAATAGGATTATTGCTCCTTGCCCAATATAATGGGCCGCTTAGTCCAAAAGGAGGTGCAAATACAAATGAGAAAGTACGAAATCATGTACATCATCCGCCCAGACGTTGATGAAGAGTCTAAAAAGGCTGTTGTTGAGCGTTTTAACAACATTTTAACAACTAACGGTGCGGAGGTCACTGAAACAAAAGATTGGGGAAAACGCCGTCTTGCGTACGAAATTAACGATTTCCGCGACGGATTCTACCAAATCTTAAACGTTCAAGCTGGAGCTGAAGCAGTTCAAGAATTTGACCGTTTAGCTAAAATCAGTGATGACATCATTCGCCACATCGTGGTTAAAGAAGAAGAATAAAC
>NZ_CP026521.1:4781381-4815784 GCF_002953915.1 Bacillus sp. MBGLi79 | reverse complement strand
AGCTCCCATCTGTCCGCTCGACTTGCATGTATTAGGCACGCCGCCAGCGTTCGTCCTGAGCCAGGATCAAACTCTCCGATAAAAAGTTTGACTGACTACGCACATCGCTGTGCGATTTATAAAAAATGAATTAACAGGTACGTTTTGTCTTGTTTAGTTTTCAAAGAACTTTGTGTGCTTCCCTCGAAGCGACTACTTAATAGTAACATTTTTAGTTAACTAGGTCAACACTTTTTTGAAAAAGTTTTTACTAGTCATGATTGTTACGTTTGCGTCTTTTAAAAGACAACAAAAATGATTATACCATAATTTTTAAGACTGTAAAGAGGAATAAAACAAAAAAGCGCAGCTATTTTAGCTGCGCTTTTTCTCACACTTCTTCTTGTTCTTCTTCATTCTCATCTTCTTCGTTTTTCTCTACTAAGGCCACTGTAGCAACATGTTCTTCTTCTGCCATTCTGATGAGACGCACACCTTGAGTGACACGTCCGGTGATTGAGATATCACTGATGTCCATTCTAATGAGTACGCCGCTGGCTGTAATAATCATTAGATCCTCTTCACCTTTAGTAGCTTTCACTGCTACTAGTTGGCCGTTGTTCTCGGTGATTTTTGCTGTTTTGAGTCCTTTTCCGCCCCGGCTTTGGGTTCTGTACTCTTCAGCCGGAGTCCGTTTTCCGTATCCTTTTTCAGTTACGATAAGAACGTGTGATTCTTCCTCTAATATCTCCATGCCGACAACAACGTCGTCATCTGTCAGGGTGATGCCTTTTACGCCTGCCGCAGTTCTTCCCATCTCCCGGACATCTGTTTCAGGGAAACGGATCAGTAAACCGTTTTTCGTTCCGATGATGATTTGTTTTGTACCATCAGTCAGACGTACACCCATCAGTTCATCATCCTCACGAAGACTCAAAGCGATTAGGCCATTGTTGCGGATATTAGCGAATTGAGACAGCGAAGTTCGTTTTGAAACCCCGTGCTTTGTTGTGAAGAAAAGGTAAAGCTCCGCATTGAATTCCGTGACTGGAATAATCGCGTTGATCCACTCACCCTTTTCTACTTCCAGCAGGTTAATAATCGGGATTCCTTTTGCCGTTCTGCCGTATTCAGGGATTTCATACCCTTTTGCACGATACACTTTCCCCTTGTTTGAGAAGAAGAGAATCGTGTCATGAGTTGACGTAGAGATCAAATGCTCAACGAAATCATCTTCATTTGTTCCCATTCCTTGTACACCTTTACCGCCTCGTTTTTGACTGCGATAAGTTGATGCAGGAAGACGTTTGATGTACCCGTTGTGTGTCAGAGTGACGACGATATTTTCTCTCTCAATGAGATCTTCATCTTCAATTGTCTCTAGTCCAGAAGTGACGATCTCAGTACGTCTTTCATCGTTAAAACGCTCTTTGATTTCCGTGAGTTCTTCACGAATAATCTCAAGCACTTTATATTCATTTGCCAAGATGTCTTTTAGCTCTGCAATTAATTTAACAAGAGATTGGTATTCTTCTTCGATCTTTTCACGTTCCAGTCCTGTTAAACGCTGGAGCCTCATATCAAGGATCGCTTGTGCTTGCTTCTCTGTCAGTGAGAATTGTTCAATTAAACCTGTTCTCGCAATTTCAGCCGTTTGAGAATTACGGATAAGGGAAATAACTGCATCGAGATGATCCAGAGCAACTCTCAAGCCTTCAAGGATGTGAGCTCTCGCTTCCGCTTTACGCAATTCATAGGCAGTACGGCGTCTAATTACGACTTTTTGGTGGTCAAGGTAATGCTCCAGGCATTGCTTAAGAGTTAAAACTTTCGGCTGACCATCAACAAGTGCAAGCAAATTGATACCAAAAGATGTTTGTAGAGCAGTTTGTTTGTACAGATTGTTTAGAATGACATTTGCATTAGCATCACGTCTAATTTCAATGACAATTCTCATACCTGTACGATCTGACTCATCACGCAGATCTGTAATGCCCTCTATCTTTTTATCCCTAACAAGATCAGCAATTTTCTCGATTAATTTCGCCTTATTTACTTGGTAAGGCAACTCTGTAACAATAATTCTTTCTTTACCTGAAGATGTTTGTTCGATCTCAGCTTTTGCCCGAATTGTAATAGAGCCTCGGCCAGATTCGTATGCTTTCCGTATACCGCTTCGTCCCAAGATTTTACCCGCAGTCGGGAAATCAGGACCTGGAATGACTTCCATAAGCTCTGGAATTGTAATGTCCGGATTCTCACTGACAGCAAGTACACCGTCAATGATTTCTCCCAGCTGGTGCGGAGGAATGTTTGTTGCCATACCTACCGCAATGCCGGCAGCACCGTTCACGAGCAGATTTGGGAACCTCGAAGGCATAACGACAGGTTCTCTTTCTGAACCGTCATAGTTATCCTGATAATCGATTGTGTCTTTTGTGATGTCTCGAAGAATTTCCATCGAGATTTTAGACATTCTTGCTTCTGTATAACGCATGGCAGCCGCTGAGTCTCCGTCAACAGAACCGAAGTTTCCGTGACCGTCAACGAGCATATAACGGTAGTTGAAATCCTGAGCCATTCTGACCATGGATTCATATACCGCTGAATCACCGTGCGGATGGTATTTCCCGATAACCTCTCCAACGATACGCGCGGATTTTTTATAAGGCTTGTCACTGGTCATGCCCAAATCATTCATTGCATATAAAATCCGTCTATGAACCGGCTTTAAGCCGTCACGAACATCCGGAAGAGCACGGGATACGATAACGCTCATTGCATAATCCAAGAAGGACGTACGCATTTCCTGACTGATATTTATTTCACGAACTTGTGGTGTGTTTTGTTCACTCATTAAAAAACCTCCCTGAAGTATCACATGAAATATGTGGGAGTAGATTGTCCATTATGACCTTCAATACGATTTCACTATTCTCCATTATATCAATAAACTTATGATTATACACATTAAATTGCTAGAATATATAGGTATTGCAAGCATTGCTGCATCTGATCTTGTTTAGAAAAAAGCCTTATTTCTTATTGGAAATAAGGCTTTTTATGATTAGATGTCAAGATTTTTAACGTATCTCGCATTTGCTTCTATGAAGTTTCGGCGAGGTTCTACTTTGTCGCCCATCAGCATTTCGAATGTCTCATCCGCATCCATTGCATCTTCAAGAGTTACCTGAAGCAGCGTTCTAGAGCTAGGATCCATGGTTGTCTCCCATAACTGGGTGGCATTCATTTCACCAAGACCTTTGTAACGCTGCAATCCAGGCTTAGGTGTTTGAGGAAGCGTTTTTAACAAGTCTTCAAGCTCCTTGTCATTGTACGCATATTCAACACGTTTCCCCTGTTGAACCTTGTAGAGCGGCGGCTGTGCAATGTACACATAGCCATTTTCGATAATTTGGCGCATATATCTGTAAAAGAACGTTAACAGCAGGGTTCTGATGTGCGCACCGTCAACATCGGCATCTGTCATAATGACAACTTTATGGTAACGGGCTTTCTCCAGGTTGAAATCTTCCCCGATACCTGTGCCAAGTGCTGTGATCATAGAGCGAACTTCGTTGTTAGAAAGGATCTTGTCCAGTCTTGCTTTTTCAACGTTCAAGATTTTACCTCTAAGCGGCAAAATAGCTTGGAAATGTCTGTCCCGTCCTTGTTTAGCAGATCCACCGGCAGAGTCACCCTCTACGATATATAACTCGGAAATGCTCGGATCTTTTGAAGAGCAGTCCGCTAGTTTACCGGGAAGGTTTGAAATTTCCAAAGCGCTCTTGCGGCGTGTAAGTTCACGCGCTTTTTTCGCAGCCATTCTAGCTCTTGCCGCCATTAAACCTTTATCGACAATTTTTTTGGCCGCATCTGGATTTTCCAGCATAAATGTTTCCATTGCCGCAGAAAATAACGTATCAGTGATGGTCCGAGCTTCTGAGTTGCCTAGCTTTGTTTTCGTTTGGCCCTCAAACTGCGGATCAGGGTGTTTGATTGAAATAATCGCGGTCAGCCCTTCTCTTACATCATCTCCGCTTAGGTTAGGGTCATTTTCTTTAATAAGCCCTTTTTTTCTGGCATAGTCGTTGATAACACGAGTCAGGCCCGTTTTGAAGCCAGCTTCATGGGTACCGCCTTCGTACGTGTTAATGTTGTTTGTAAACGAGTAAATGTTGCTTGTGTAGCTGTCATTGTATTGTAAAGCCACTTCAACCGTAATGCCGTCCTTTTCGCCTTCAATGTAAATCGGCTCTTCATGGACAACTTCTTTAGAACGGTTTAAATACTCTACATAACTTTTAATTCCGCCTTCGTAATGGTACTCGTTTTTACGCTCTTGCCCTTCACGTTTATCTTCGATCGTGATGTTTACGCCCTTTGTCAAAAAGGCTAATTCACGCACGCGGTTGGCAAGCAGATCATAATCATACTCAGTTGTTTCTGTGAAAATTTCAGGATCCGGGACAAAATGTGTCGTCGTTCCTGTATGATCCGTTTCGCCAATGATTTCAAGGTCTGAAACTGGAACTCCGCGTTTATAGGTTTGGCGATGAATTTTACCGTCACGGTGAACCGTCACATCAAGCTCTGTTGATAGTGCGTTCACGACCGACGCACCTACACCGTGTAATCCTCCGGATACTTTATAGCCGCTTCCGTCAAATTTTCCTCCGGCATGAAGCACCGTCATAATGACTTCTACCGCAGGACGGCCCATTTTTTCATGAATACCGACTGGAATACCGCGGCCATTATCTACAACCGTGATACTGTTGTCTTTTTCGATTTGGATATTGATATCTTTACAATAACCGGCGAGGGCTTCGTCAATACTATTGTCGACAATTTCCCATACCAGGTGGTGAAGGCCTTTGCTGTTTGTCGAGCCGATATACATCCCCGGTCTTTTACGAACAGCTTCCAATCCTTCTAGTACCTGTATCTGATTTTCATCATAACTGTTTTGCTGCTGTTCCATAGCCACGTCATTCACCTACACTTTTCTAAACGATATATTCGTGATAAAAAATTCTAAGAATCTATTTCAAACATAAATTGCGCACGTTTTTTTAATGTGCTGGAAGATAAGGGAGAGTAATATATATTCTGAACCGTGACTACGATAGATTTGGGCGTGCCGTTTACGGAAGGCACCACCTTGTGTTTCTGTTTTTTCAGAAATTCTTCAACAATAGGCGACATGTTGGCTTTAAAGTCAAAAATGCCGACAATATCTCGTGTTGAAACCACAAAGTCATCACCTAAATGAATATACAATTGCTCACCTCATTTCTTCACTTCACTAACGCACCATTTTGCACACGGAACATTCCTGCTTGACGTAAGGTTTCGTGATCAATGCCATCAACGCTTGTCGTTGTGACAAACGTTTGTACACGGCCTTGGATCGTATGAAGCAAGTGTGACTGGCGATAATCATCCAGTTCACTCAGTACATCATCCAATAGTAAAATGGGATATTCTCCGATTTCTTCATGGATCAGGTCAATCTCCGCCAGCTTAAGGGACAACGCCGTCGTTCGCTGCTGTCCTTGAGAACCATACGTCTGCACATCGCGTCCGTTCACATAGAAAAGGACATCGTCACGATGAGGCCCTGACAAAGTAACACCGCGCTCGATTTCTTTTTCTCTTAATTTAGAAAACGCTTCTTGATAGCTATCTCCTATTTTCGACAAGTCTACGGGATCTGATACATCAAGAGCTGTATGGTACTTCAAGGTCAGTTCTTCAAGCCCTCTTGAGATGCCTGCATGGACGGGCTGCGCCCATTTTTCGAGCTGTGCTGTAAACTGCAGGCGTTTTACGACGACTTTTGCTGCAACTTCCACAAGCTGATCGGTCAAAACATCGAGCATCGTCCGGTCTGTTTGTTTTCTTGTTTGCAGCTGTTTTAAAAAATGATTCCGCTGGGAAAGGATTTTCTGGTAAAGAGAAAGGTCATGAAGGTAGACGGGAGAAACCTGTCCGATTTCCATGTCAAGAAACCGCCTTCTCACTTGAGGGCTTCCCTTTACAAGATTTAAATCTTCCGGCGCAAACATAATGGTGTTGAGGGCCCCGACATACTGGCTGAGCTTTTGCTGTTCAATATGATTGACCTTGCCCTTTTTACCTTTTTTGGAGATGACGAGCTGCATCGGGATCGCCCCGTTTTGCTTCATCACTCTTCCCTCTATTTTAGCATAGTCTTTGTCCCACCGTATAAGTTCTTTGTCATTTGATGTCCTGTGCGATTTCGCCATAGACAAGACATAGATCGCCTCCATAAGGTTTGTCTTCCCCTGGGCGTTTTCACCGATGATCACATTTACTTTATTTTCAAATTGAAGTTCAGCATGGTCGTAGTTGCGGTAAGATGTCAGTTCTAAGTTCTGGATATACAATCAGTGTCACCCGCTTTAATTGACGACTTGAAATGAACCAAATCCTTCAATCTCTACCACATCTCCAACATACAGCTTTCTGCCTCGGCGGTTGTCCGGCTCGTTGTTCACAAGCACTTCATGCTCGCTTAAAAACCACTTCGCCATCCCGCCAGACTGAATCACATCGGCTAATTTTAAGAATTGTCCGAGTGTAATCATCTCTGTATCAATTGAAATCGGATTTGCCATTATATCGACCTCTTTCAAATATCACTAATATCTAATTGTACTAAAAAAAAACGAATTAGGGAAAGGGAAAACTTGTCGGAGCAGTTGCCGAATAGAAAAGCTGCCGACGGGTCGGCAGCAGTGTATCGGATTAATAGGTTCTGACAGGAAGGATAAGCTGTACAATCGTTTCATCATTCGGCGTGCGAATTAAGAAAGGTCTCATTGCACCTGTAAAGCTTACGCGTATTTCTGCTCCTTCAAGCACCTTTAGTGCATCCATCATATATTTTGGACTAAAAGAGATATTTAATTCCTCACCCTCAATTTGATCCGCAACAATTGCTTCCACAACTTTACCGATTTCAGGGGAGTTAGAAGAAATTTCAATGGATTCAGCCGGTTTTGCGGACAGCTTCACCACGTTGTTGCGCCCCTCTCTGGCTAAAAGAGATGCACGATCAATGGCCTGAAGGAATTCTTTTGTGTTTACAATGATTTCTGTTTTGCTGTCTTGCGGAATCAGGCTGGTTGTGTCTGGATAATTTCCGTCCAGAAGCCGTGAGAAAAATAAAACGTTTTTCGCTTTAAACAGAACTTGAGTTTCTGTGATCACGATATCTACGAGTTCCTGATTGTCATCCAAAATCTTGCTGAGTTCAGTTAAACTTTTTCCCGGAATCACGACGTTATAAGATCTGTCTTCTGGAATATCAAGTTTCGCTTTTCTTAAAGCAAGACGGTGACTATCCGTTGCGGTGCATAATAATTCACTTTGTTCCACTTTCCAGTTTACACCTGTCAAGATAGGACGTGTTTCTGAGGTGGACACTGCGAATACGGTTTGTCTGATCAAATTTTTTAACAAATCAGTTGGAATCTGAATCGCATGATGTTCTTCAATCTGCGGCAAGTGAGGATACTCATCAGCATCCAGTCCGTTTAGATTAAATTCGGCTTTACCAGAACGAATAATCGTTAAATACTGATTTTGCACTTCGATTTCGACAGTTGCCATCGGCAGTTTTTTTACAATTTCGCTAAAGAAGCGAGCCTGTAAAACGATGCTTCCGGGCTGTTCGATAGTGACGATTTCTTTATCTCCTTCTTCTTTTGGAATAAAGGATTCAATAGAAATATCTGAATCACTTCCTGTAAAGGATACGCCATCATCTGATGCAACAATTTTAATACCAGTCAGAATGGGAATCGTAGTTCTGGATGAAACTGCTTTTAATACATCTTGGACACTTTCAACAAGACGATCTTTTTGAATCGTGAATTTCATTTTTATCCTCCTAACGGATAATGTATTAATATATATATTTTTTTAAAAAATAGTAGAAGTAATAGTAGGGCCTGTGGATTTGTGGATAAGTTGTGAAAAAGACAGGAAACACAGCCTATCCACATGTGGACAGACTGTGTATGACTTCCGTAAAGTTATTCACACTTTCCCCGATTAATCCCCGGTCCTGCTATTTAAGCTGTTCTTTAATTTCTTTTACATGCTGCTGAAGCTGTTCGTCATCTGCCAGCAGTTTTGAAATTTTTTCATGCGCATGAATAACGGTCGTATGATCCCGTCCTCCAAACTCTTCTCCGATTTTAGGAAGAGAGGAATCAGTCATTTCCCTTGATAAGTACATGGCGATTTGACGCGGAAAAGCTACTGACTTTGTCCGTTTTTTTGCTTTGAAATCCTCGAGTTTAATATTAAATTGCTGGCCTACTACCCTCTGAATTTCTTTAATCGTAATGACTTTCGGTTTTGATGAAGGAATAATATCTTTCAGCGCCTCAGCGGCCAGATCAGCATTAATATCTTTATTAATTAAAGATGAGTAAGCAACAACTCTGATTAATGCGCCTTCCAGCTCCCGAATATTGCTGTCGATTTGATTTGCGATGTAAAGCATAACCTCGTTTGGAATATCGAGGCCCTCTGCTTTGGCTTTTTTTCTTAAAATCGCAATTCTCGTTTCCAGATCAGGCGGCGTGATATCCGTGATCAGGCCCCATTCAAAACGTGAGCGCAATCTGTCCTCAAGTGTCGGAATTTCCTTTGGAGGCCGGTCACTTGAAATGACGATTTGTTTGCTTTCTTCGTGCAATGTGTTAAATGTATGGAAAAATTCTTCCTGGGTTTGTTCTTTCCCCGCTAAAAATTGAATATCATCTATCAAAAGCACATCAACATTTCGATAGCGATTGCGGAAGTCGACGGCTTTATTATCTCGGATAGAGTTGATGAATTCGTTTGTAAATTTCTCAGAAGACAGATAAACCACTTTGGCAGAAGGATTATGATCTATTACATAATGGCCGATCGCATGCATTAAGTGTGTTTTCCCTAAGCCGACGCCCCCATAGATAAATAAAGGGTTGTAAGCTTTCGCGGGTGCTTCCGCTACTGCAAGGGAAGCTGCGTGTGCAAATCGGTTTCCAGATCCGATGACAAAAGTATCAAAAGTATATTTTGGATTGAGCATATTTTGAGGAAAATCAGATGTATCTTCTTTGACCGCCTTTTTGACTTGCGGTTTCGGCATAAAGTCCTCAACATCTTGATTTTGAGGAATGACAAACTTAATGCTCAATTCTTCCCCGGTTAATTCATATATAGTATCTGCAATCAGATGCAAGTATCTGGACTCCAGCCAGTCTCTGGCAAATTCATTGGGAGCCGTGATCGTTAAGGTATCTCCTTGCAGTGAGTGGGCTTTGGTTGACTTCATCCAAGTCTCAAAACTCGGTTTGCTCAACTTTTTTTCGATTTGAGCAAGGGCTTGGTTCCACAGGTCTAATATATTTTCCATCTTCCGGCACGTCCCTCCTTTTCATAGAAAATGGCATCTTTCTCTGTTATAGAACACAAAAAAAGAGCAAATGGCGCTTACCATTCGTACACATTAAATGTTGAAAACATATAATATAGTAGATAAATAGCTTTTCGACAAATTTCACAACTTGTGGACAACCTTCTACACAAGCTGTGTGAAATCAATCCACAACTTATCCACACTTTGTGGATAAAGAGGAAAGGTAAGATTAGTAATCAAGAGTTAAAACACAAATATAATACCAAAATAAACGAGAGCTTGCAATGGTTGTCACAATCTTATCCACAAAGCGGACAACCTGTTGAAAAATTATTGTCCACAGGGGTTGGTAATGTGAAAATGTTGTCGATAACCTTTGTGGATATTAAAAAAAGCCGAAAAAGATATCCACACGCGTGTTTTTAGGGGCAAATTGTTTGGATCTGTCTTTTTTTCGTTAAATTAAGGAATCTAAAAAATAAGGTTTCGAAAGTTGAAAAGGTATGGTATCCTATTATGGTTGCAAGAAATAAAAGCACTAGTAAAGTTGACAATGAATAGGTAACGCAAATATAATAAGTAAGACTGTCTTTAACAGCTATTCCTCGAGGGAGGTGTCATAAATGAAAAGAACATTCCAACCGAATAACCGTAAACGCAGCAAAGTTCATGGCTTCAGAAGCCGTATGAGTTCAAAAAACGGTCGTCTAGTTTTAGCACGCCGTCGCCGCAAAGGCAGAAAAGTATTATCAGCTTAGGCCACTGAATAATGTCAGTGGTCTTTTTTCACGTTATGGGAAAAGATAGATGTGATGCGTAATGAACCGGGGCATGCTCCCTGGTTCAAATGCATCTCATTTTCATAATAAATTTTAAAAGTTTCTGCCAGCCAGTATCGGAGTGAGTCATTTGAAGAAGCGAAATCGTTTAAAGAAAAATGAAGATTTTCAAAAAGTGTTTAAACATGGGACATCAGTTGCAAACCGCCAGTTTGTCTTATATACGCTTGATCAGCCTGAAAATGATGAGCTGCGTGTCGGGCTTTCCGTCAGCAAAAAAATTGGCAATGCTGTGATGCGAAATCGGATCAAACGTTTGATTCGGCAGGCCTTTCTTGAAGAGAAAGAGAGACTGAAGGAAAAGGACTACATCATTATTGCCAGAAAACCGGCGAGCCAGCTGACATATGAGGAAACGAAAAAAAGTCTGCAGCATCTATTCAGAAAGTCTTCATTATATAAGAAATCTTCGTCAAAGTAGGCATCACCACTGCTTTCTTACAACTTTTAAAAGCGCTTCCTTTCTGGTTGATCAGAAAAAGACACCATTTAAAACTGAAAGATGCTAAAATACATACAAGTATGCTTTGCAATAAAAGAGTGTAAAGATTAATTATAGGAGGAAATGTTGTTGAAAAGGAGAATAGGGTTGCTATTAAGTATGGTTGGCGTATTCATGCTTTTGGCTGGATGCTCGAGTGTGAAAGAGCCGATCACTGCAGATAGTCCGCATTTCTGGGACAAGTACGTAGTATATCCATTGTCTGAGCTCATTACGTATGTAGCGAAATTGACGGGAGATAACTACGGACTTTCAATTATTCTTGTTACCATTTTAATTCGTTTATTAATTTTACCGCTGATGATTAAGCAGCTGAGAAGTTCGAAAGCGATGCAGGCTTTACAGCCGGAAATGCAAAAGTTGAAAGAAAAATACAGCTCAAAGGATCAAAAAACACAGCAAAAGCTTCAGCAGGAAACAATGGCTTTATTCCAAAAGCATGGTGTTAATCCATTGGCGGGATGTTTCCCGATTTTGATCCAGATGCCGATTTTAATTGGATTCTATCATGCGATCATGAGAACACAGGCGATTTCAGAGCATAGCTTCTTATGGTTTGACTTAGGAGAAAAGGATCCTTTCTATATTCTTCCTATCGTTGCCGGTGTCGCCACATTTGTTCAGCAAAAACTGATGATGGCGGGCAATGCGCAGCAAAATCCGCAAATGGCGATGATGCTTTGGATTATGCCAATTATGATTATCGTATTTGCGATCAACTTCCCGGCGGCTCTTTCTCTTTATTGGGTAGTCGGTAACTTGTTTATGATTGCGCAAACTTTCCTCATTAAAGGGCCTGATATTAAAAAAAATCCTGAGCCGCAAAAAGCCGGAGGAAAGAAAAAGTGAGGAATGTGACTGCTGCAGGGCGAAATGTCGATGAAGCAGTACAGTCCGGATTGCAAGAGCTGGGATTAACGAGGAATAAAGTAGAAATTACTGTTATTGAAGAGGGACACAAAGGGTTTCTCGGTATTTTCGGTAAAAAGCCGGCGATCGTCAAGCTAGTTGAAAAGATTGATCCGATTCAGCAAGCGAAGTCTTATCTTCAAACGATCGCCGAAGCCATTGCCGGAAAGTCTGATGTGACTGTTCAAGAAAGCAAAAAGACAGTGAGATTCCATATAACAGGTGAAAAAACGGCATTGTTGATTGGGAAAAGAGGACAAACCTTAAATGCTCTTGAAACATTGACACAGCTAGTTCTTAACCGTTATCCAGGCCAATATAAAAATGTGACGGTGGATGCAGAAAACTATCGTTTGAAAAGAAAGGAAACGCTGAGCCAGCTGGCCATCAGGCTTGCTGACCAGGTCTTGAAAACGAAAAAAGCAATCCAGCTTGAGCCTATGCCATCCACTGAAAGAAAAGTTATTCATGATACTCTTTCTGGATATGCAAACCACCAGATCAAAACATATTCAATGGGTGAAGGCGAAAATCGCCATCTCGTTATTTCCCATAAAAAATAGCATAAAACCGAAGTCCGGTAAAAATCGGATTTCGGTTTTTTTGTATGCGAAAAATCTACTTTTCCTAGTAATATCAAGGTTTTGCCGTTTAAGTTTTTTCTTTTTAGGTGTATCCTGTTGATAAAAAGGAAGTTCAGGAAATAAAATTAATTGTTATTCACATGTGGATAAGTTAAAGTAATAAGGGACGAATTTCTATTTCTGTGGATAACAAATCTTCCACTTCGAACCAAACTATGTTATCTTTTAGTTTTGGCATAATAAAAATTTTTTTATATAGATGAAACATAAGTAAAGAGAGGTGAACAGCATGGATACAATTGCGGCAATTTCCACACCGATGGGAGAAGGCGCGATTGCGATTGTACGGTTGAGCGGACCAGAGGCCATTCAAATCGCAGATAAAATTTATAAAGGACCGAAGGGGAAAACACTCAGCTCGGTTGAATCACATACGATTCATTATGGTCATATCGTAGACAGACCTTCAGATCGTGTCGTTGAGGAAGTAATGGTATCAGTGTTAAAAGCGCCGAGAACTTTTACACGAGAAGATGTGATCGAGATTAACTGTCACGGGGGAATTGTGACTGTGAACCAAGTGCTTCAGCTCGCATTGAGAGAGGGAGCGAGACTGGCAGAGCCTGGCGAATTTACGAAACGTGCGTTTTTAAACGGGCGAATCGATCTTTCACAGGCGGAAGCGGTTATGGACTTAATCAGAGCGAAAACGGACCGGGCAATGAACGTTGCTATGAATCAAATGGAAGGGCGTCTTTCTGCTTTGGTGCGCCGTTTGCGCAGTGAGATTTTAGAAACCCTGGCTCATGTTGAGGTGAATATCGATTATCCGGAGTATGATGATGTAGAGGAAATGACGCATCAGATTTTAGTTGAAAAGGCAACCGCCGTTAAAAAGGAAATTGAGGCGCTGTTGAGAACTTCTGAGCAAGGAAAAATCTTGCGTGAAGGTCTTTCTACCGTCATTATCGGCCGGCCGAACGTAGGAAAATCATCTCTTCTGAACAGTCTCGTTCATGAGGCAAAAGCCATTGTAACCGATATTCCCGGAACGACACGGGATGTAATTGAGGAATACGTGAATGTAAGAGGCGTCCCGCTTCGTCTGGTTGATACAGCTGGTATTCGCGAAACAGAAGACATTGTTGAGCGAATCGGTGTTGAACGTTCTCGCCAGGTTCTGAAGGAAGCGGACCTGATTTTACTTGTTCTTAATAATAGTGAAGAGCTTTCTGAAGAAGATGTAAAGCTTTTTGAAGCCGTTGAGGGCATGGACGTTATCGTGATTTTGAATAAGACTGACCTTGAGGCGAAGATTGACACTGAGCGTGTCCGTGAACTTGCCAATGGACGTCCAGTTGTTACGACATCCCTTTTAAAAGAGGAAGGCATCAATGATCTGGAAGAAGCGATTCAATCGCTGTTCTACACGGGTGCCATTGAAAGCGGGGATCTGACTTATGTCAGCAACACACGTCACATCTCTATTTTACAGCAAGCAAAACGTGCCATTGAAGATGCGCTTAGCGGCATCGAACAGGATGTCCCGATCGACATGGTGCAAATCGACCTTACAAGATGCTGGGAGCTTTTGGGCGAAATCATCGGAGATTCTGTCCACGAAAGCTTAATTGATCAGCTCTTTTCACAATTCTGTTTAGGAAAATAATAAAAGGAGGAACTAGAATCATGGGGTATGAAGCAGGCCAATACGATGTGATTGTGATTGGCGCCGGGCATGCCGGTGTTGAGGCTGCCCTCGCATCTGCACGCCAAGGCGCCAAAACGCTTGTCTTGACCATCAACCTAGATATGGTTGCATTTATGCCATGTAATCCGTCTGTCGGCGGCCCCGCAAAAGGGATTGTCGTCCGTGAGATTGACGCGCTTGGCGGAGAAATGGGAAGAAACATCGATAAAACGCATATTCAAATGAGAATGCTGAATACAGGAAAAGGTCCTGCGGTTCGTGCATTGCGTGCACAAGCAGACAAATTCCAATATCAGCACGAAATGAAAAATACACTTGAAAAAGAACCAAACTTAACATTGCTGCAAGGAATTGTGGAGCGGCTGATCGTTGAAGACGGTGAATGCCGAGGTGTGATTACACAAACCGGCGCACATTATCGTGCGAAAACAGTTGTCATGACGACAGGGACCTATCTAAGAGGACGAATTATTCTTGGCGATCTGTCTTACTCAAGCGGCCCGAACAACCAGCAGCCTTCTATTAAGCTTTCTGAGCATTTGGAGGAACTGGGTTTTGACCTTGTTCGTTTTAAAACAGGTACGCCGCCTCGCGTTAAAAGCGACACAATTGATTACAGCAAAACGGAAATTCAGCCTGGTGACGAAGTGCCTCGCGCTTTCTCATATGAAACAGTGGAGTATATCACAGATCAGCTCCCTTGCTGGCTGACATATACAAGCCCTGAGACACATGAGATTATTGACAGCAACCTGCACCGTTCACCGATGTATTCCGGTATGATCAAAGGTACTGGCCCAAGATATTGCCCGTCCATTGAAGATAAAGTTGTACGATTTAATGATAAACCGCGTCACCAGATCTTCCTTGAGCCGGAAGGCAGAAATACACAGGAAGTCTATGTCCAAGGTTTATCTACTAGTCTTCCAGAAGACGTACAGCAAAGAATGCTTGCAACGATTCCTGGACTTGAAAACGTGCAAATGATGAGAGCCGGCTATGCGATCGAGTATGATGCGATCGTACCGACACAGCTCTGGCCGACACTTGAAACGAAAAAAATCACCAACCTTTACACTGCAGGCCAAATTAACGGAACATCCGGTTATGAAGAAGCCGCAGGACAAGGAATTATGGCGGGAATCAATGCAGGACGGAAAGCGCTTGGAAAAGAAGAAGTGATTCTAAGCCGTTCTGACGCCTACATTGGTGTTCTGATTGATGACCTTGTAACAAAAGGAACTAATGAGCCTTACCGTCTCTTGACATCACGTGCTGAATACAGATTGCTTCTTCGCCATGATAATGCTGATTTGCGCCTGACAGAAATCGGGCACCGCATTGGATTGATTTCTGATGAGCGGTATGCAGCTTTTGAGAAGAAAAAAGCGGCGATCGAAGCGGAGAAAAAACGTCTGTATTCTGTCATTATCAAGCCGTCTCCAGAAAACCAAGAATATATCCGTTCTCTTGGCGGAAGCGAATTGAAAGATGGAGTTCGCGGCACAGACTTAATGAAACGTCCTGAAATGAACTATGAAACAGTCACAAAACTGGCGCCGCCAGAAGTGCCGGTTCCTCAAGACGTGGCAGAACAAGTGGAAATCCAAGTGAAATATGAAGGATATATTGAAAAATCTCTTCAGCAAGTGGAAAAACTGAAGAAGATGGAAAATAAAAAAATTCCGGATCGAATTGATTATGACGCAATCAAAGGGATCGCGACTGAGGCGCGTCAAAAGCTGAAAAATGTGCGCCCTCTGTCTGTTGCCCAAGCTTCCCGCATTTCCGGTGTAAACCCGGCGGACATTTCAATTCTATTGGTGTATTTAGAGCAGGGACGCATTGCGAAGATAGCCGAGTAGAAAGGATGACGGCATGAATATTGAAGAATTCACTTCCGGTTTGGCGGAAAAAGGGATCTCCCTTTCTCCCCGTCAGCTGGAGCAATTTGAGCTGTATTACGACATGCTGGTTGAATGGAATGAAAAAATCAACCTGACTTCAATTACAGAGAAAAAAGAAGTGTATCTGAAGCATTTTTATGACTCCATTACAGCTGCTTTCTATGTCGACTTCAATCAAGTGAACACGATTTGTGATGTCGGAGCGGGAGCGGGTTTTCCGAGTCTGCCGATAAAAATATGTTTTCCGCACCTCAATGTCACAATCGTGGATTCACTGAACAAACGGATTACGTTTTTAGAAAAGTTATCTGAAGCTTTGCAATTGGAGAATACAACATTCTGCCATGACAGAGCTGAAACGTTCGGACAACGGAAAGACGTGCGGGAAAGCTATGATATTGTGACGGCGCGAGCAGTTGCAAGATTATCTGTTTTGAGTGAGCTTTGCTTGCCTCTGGTGAAGAAAAACGGTTTATTTGTTGCTTTAAAAGCGGCATCAGCTGAAGAAGAACTGAATGCAGGCAAAAAAGCAATCACGACGCTTGGAGGAGAACTTGAGAATGTCCATTCCTTTAAGCTGCCTATTGAAGAAAGCGATCGTAATATTATGGTGATACGCAAGATAAAAAATACACCTAAGAAGTATCCAAGAAAACCGGGAACTCCTAATAAATCGCCAATTGAAGGGTAATTTAGACAGCCTGATATGACAATACCATCATATTTTCATCAAAATTGATGGATGTATAGCAGGAAAAACCATGAGAAAATAGAATTATAAAAATGGCAGTTTTTAAAGGTGGTGTAGGTACATGAAGCATTCATTCTCTCGTTTCTTCGGGCTTGGTGAGAAGGAACAGGAGCCGGAGATTGCTGAACATGATACAAACAAAGAAGAGATTCTGGAAATACCGGTAAATGCTATCGTTCCCAACCGTTTTCAGCCACGCACCATTTTCTCAGATGAAAAAATCAAAGAGTTAGCAATGACCATTCATACACACGGCATTATTCAGCCGATTGTTGTTAGGCATACAGAAGAAGAAGGCCAATACGAACTCATTGCAGGTGAAAGACGCTGGAGAGCGGTGCAATCGCTTGAGTGGGAAAAGATTCCGGCGATTATTAAGGATTTTTCCGACACGGAAACCGCTTCTGTGGCGTTAATTGAAAACTTGCAGCGGGAAGAATTGTCTTCTATTGAGGAAGCCCATGCTTATGCTAGGCTGCTTGAGCTGCATGATTTAACACAGGAGGCACTCGCACAGCGTTTAGGAAAAGGGCAGTCTACAATTGCAAATAAGCTCCGGTTATTAAAGCTGCCTCAGCCAGTCCAAGACGCGATTATGGAGAAGAAAATCACCGAGCGTCATGCCAGAGCGCTGATTCCGCTGAAACAGCCTGAGCTCCAAGTCACACTGCTCACAGAGATTATTGAGAAAAGTTTAAATGTAAAGCAGACGGAAGACCGCGTGGTGAAAATGCTGGAGCAAGGCCAGAGAAAGCCAAAGCCGAGACGCAAAGCGTTCAGCAGAGATACAAGAATTGCGATGAACACGATTCGCCAGTCACTATCAATGGTGGAGGACAGTGGTGTAAAATTGAATACGGAAGAAGAAGAATTTGAAGAATATATTCAATTAACGATTCGCATACCAAAATAAAAGCTCTCCTGAAAAGCAGGAGAGCTTTTTATATTCATTGAAAAGGAAATTAATTACTTTTAGTGAAAAATATTATATTAGAATTCTTTTCTTTGAGCTTGTGGATAAATTCTTCAGTATTTTGCGGTGAAATCACTGCATGTCCCCATCCTCCCTGATAGTATACCGTGATGGCATGACGAGAGCCGATTAAACGGAAACCTGACCACAGATTCTTTTTTTGGATCACTTTATCGATTTTTTCGTAAGGAATTTGATGTTTGATCAGTCCGGCTTTAATGATCAGGTGGTGCTCCTTCAATACATATTTCAAATCAATAAAGCTCCATATAATGAGTCCGTTTAAAAGAGTCAGCAGAATAAAAATGACCCAGCCCGAAACTTTCATATTTCCCAGCACAAAAGGAACAATGGCATCTGCTTGTATCAGTAATATGAGAAACACAATCATCAGCGTAACGGGTACATCTCTCTTTGTTTGATAAACCATTTTCTCACCGTCCTGTTTCCACGTTCTGTTACTGTGACTTCTTCTTTTTTTCTTAAAGAAATTCCTTTTTTAAGTCAAAAAAACATAGAAATTGTAGAATTTATAAGAGAAAGCATAAAGCGTACTTGAATTTTCAATTATTTCCCTTCTGATTCGGAACAAAATGATGAAAAAAATGAAACGCTTTAATCTTTTTTTGATAGAATAGAAGCAAGATAGTACATGTTCATGTGAAAGTAGGTGACATCGTGGGAAAAATCATAGCAATTACGAACCAAAAAGGCGGGGTCGGCAAAACAACGACGTCTGTCAACCTTGGGGCATGTTTGGCTTACATAGGGAAAAGGGTTCTGCTGGTAGATATTGATCCGCAGGGAAATGCGACAAGCGGATTAGGGATTGAAAAAGCCGATGTAGAGCAGTGTGTGTACGATATTTTAGTAGATGATGCAGATGTTATAGATATTATTAAAGCAACGACAGTCGAGAACTTGGACGTGATCCCTGCGACGATTCAGCTTGCCGGGGCTGAGATTGAGCTGGTTCCTACAATTTCAAGAGAAGTGAGATTGAAGAGAGCACTTGAAGCAGTAAAGCAAAATTATGATTACATTATCATTGATTGTCCGCCGTCATTGGGTCTGCTGACGATTAATGCCCTTACTGCCTCGGATTCCGTTGTGATTCCTGTACAGTGCGAATATTATGCCTTGGAGGGGCTCAGCCAGTTATTAAATACAGTACGTCTTGTGCAAAAGCATTTGAATACTGATTTAATGATTGAAGGTGTATTGCTGACAATGCTTGATGCTCGGACAAACCTTGGCATTCAAGTGATTGAAGAGGTTAAAAAGTATTTTAGAGATAAAGTATATAAGACAGTTATTCCGCGTAATGTCCGTCTGAGTGAGGCACCGAGTCACGGAAAACCCATCATTTTATACGATCCGCGGTCAAGAGGTGCGGAAGTATATTTAGATTTAGCAAAGGAAGTGGCTGCGAATGGCTAAAGGCCTTGGAAAAGGGATTAATGCGTTATTTAATCAGGTCGATTTGTCTGAAGAGACAGTTGAAGAAATTAAAATTGCCGATTTACGCCCTAATCCTTATCAGCCAAGAAAACACTTTGATGACGAGGCATTAGCTGAACTTAAAGAATCAGTGCTGCAGCATGGCATTCTTCAGCCGCTTATCGTCAGAAAATCTTTAAAAGGCTATGATATTGTTGCGGGGGAACGGCGTTTTCGGGCAGCAAAGCTGGCGGGTTTAGAGACAGTTCCCGCGATTGTCCGTGAATTATCAGAGGCGTTAATGAGGGAAATTGCTTTATTAGAAAACCTTCAGCGCGAAGATTTATCTCCGCTTGAAGAGGCACAGGCATATGACTCTTTGCTGAAACACTTAGATCTCACGCAAGAGCAGCTTGCCAAACGTCTTGGGAAAAGCAGACCGCATATTGCGAATCATTTAAGACTGCTGACACTGCCAGAAAATATTCAGCAGCTTATTGCTGAAGGTACGCTTTCTATGGGACATGGACGCACGCTTCTTGGCTTAAAAAACAAAAATAAGCTTGAACCGCTTGTACAAAAAGTGATTGCGGAGCAGCTTAATGTTCGCCAGCTTGAGCAGCTGATTCAGCAGTTAAATCAGAATGTTCCACGTGAAACAAAGAAAAAAGAACCTGTGAAAGATGCGGTTCTAAAAGAACGGGAATCCTATCTCCAAAATTATTTTGGAACAACAGTTAATATTAAAAGACAGAAGAAAAAAGGCAAAATCGAAATTGAATTTTTCTCTAATGAAGACCTTGACCGGATTTTAGAGCTTTTATCTGAACGAGAATCATAAATGAAAAGACCATCTTTCAAACGAAGATGGTTTTTGTTTTATATGCGCCCAGTGAGCCTTTGCAGCGGGTTCAGGCGTTCTTGCCTCCACTCTGTCCGATCTGTTAAACTCAATCCTTCCGCGAGAACATTGGCCATATTCATGACCAAGTTGAGTCTTGTGTTTTGCAATACAAAATACTCCATGAAACCGCTCACATTCACGATTCCGTTAATATGAAGATCTCCCACTTCAGGAAGGTCTTTTTGCACACCGGCTCCAGGCTTTAATGGCCCGTCTCCGATTTGAAATGAACCCACACTCTTAACGCGGCCTAAGCATGCATCGACCGCTATAATAAATGGGTTTTTATGTAATTTATGAATGTTACTGATTTTGTCCTTCATGTTCACAGCATGGACGGGGTCAGATAAGGTTCCGTAGATATGGAATCTGGTGAGCCGCATCTGTTTGAGTTTCATTCCTACGAGCGGGCCCAATGAATCACCGGTTGAACGGTCTGTTCCGATACAAACCACGACAATTGGTTTGCCGGCAGCTTTAC
Source organism: Bacillus sp. MBGLi79 (assembly GCF_002953915.1). Classification (NCBI taxonomy): domain Bacteria; kingdom Bacillati; phylum Bacillota; class Bacilli; order Caryophanales; family Bacillaceae; genus Bacillus; species Bacillus sp. MBGLi79. The sequence continues at coordinate 4,795,359 of NZ_CP026521.1, read as the reverse complement.
GTAAGGATGAAGAAAGAATGGTTTGGATTTGCTTTGCTGCAGCTGCATCTGTATGTGAAACATATTGTTTTACTCCTTCCTGAGAGGAAAAAAGCCCGCCTTTTCGATTCATAGGTTTCACTTCCTTGTTATAGTAGGTAACAGAATTGCTATGGTGTGTGTTTCGTTATGTAAGGTTGTTTACAGTATATCCAGCAGTACGGTTTTTTATGCTTTGTGTATGACACCGGAGATTTTAAAAAGTAGAGGTTATGATATGAATGGTTAGTGGGTGAATTACAAATATTGTCCCCCATTGCCTCGATCATGATCAAGCTATGGTCTGCTTACAAAACACTTTATAGATAGGAATGGTTAATGAGGTTCATTCCTACATTCCGCGGACAAAATGATATTTTTTAGACTGCCTGCATCAGCAGTCTTTTTTATGAGTATTTCGGATGATAATTTCAGCTTGTGTTCAAATGTCTATGAAAATATGTCATTTTTACCTTCTTTTATTTATATAGTAACAATAACGGAAACAAGCTGATCTTTGTCTATGAGGTGATGATGTTGTGGAGAGCCGGAATGAAGTGGATGCTGCTCATATTAGGGAGCCTGATCGGGGCCGGATATGCGAGCGGTCAGGAGATTTGGCAGTTTTTTGGGGCGGAAAGCGGACTTGCTATTGTGCTGTTTACAATCATGTTCATGTTCTCGTCTTATATTGTGATGAAAATCAGTTTTAAGGTTCAATCCACTCATTTTTTGCCGGTTCTGGAGCATTTAATGGGGCCGTGGCTGGCGAAAATTTATGATGTTCTCATCATTTTTTATTTGTTTTCGACAACTATGGTGATGATTGCCGGAGGCGGTGTGACCCTGCAGATGTACAAGCTTCCTTTCTGGTGGGGAATCGCACTGATTTGCACCGTAACAGTGTGTTTGTTTTTGTGGGATGTGAAAGGAATTTTATCTATAAATAGTATTTTGATTCCTGTGTTAGTAGCGGGGCTTTTATATGCGCTGATCTCTTTTCAGAGCACACATCACCATACGTGGACGATTGACTTGTCTAAGCAGTATAACTGGCCTTCGAGCATCACGTTTACCTCTTTAAACATCCTTTCAGTTGTTGCGATTTTATCCTCTGTAGGGAAAGAGATGAAAGGACTCGGAGAAGCGAAAATCGCAAGTGTGGCAAGCGGTCTCATTTTTGGCGTGATCTCATTTGTTTATAATGAAACGTTAGTGGAGCTGGCGGGCTCCCTTTCTCAGTTTGAAATACCGCTGTTTGCCGTTTTGGAGGGTGCGCCTTATGTCCTTTTTTTATGTATGACGGCGGTGCTGTGTCTAGCCATTTACACGACGACGGTAGCGGGATTGCTGGGGCTGTCCAGCCGGCTGATGGGGTTTGTTCATATGCCGAGATGGTTGATTGTGTTGATTTTGTTAATGTTAATGGTACCTTTTACTTCTTTCGGATTTTCTGATTTGATCGCGTTTTTGTATCCGATATACGGGATGTTAAATTTGTATTTGTTAGTTTGTCTTCTCTTATATCCTATTTTAAGTAAATGGAAATAAGAGGATGTATTTCTTTTCAAGTATCTTGATTGCTCTTATGATCAGTTTTTTTGTACAATAGATACAGCAGTTTATGAAAAGAGGTGAAGGGTCTTGGCGGATAAAGACTTTGGCCTGAATGATATCGTAGAAATGAAAAAACCGCATCCATGTGGAGCGAACAGCTGGAAAATTATACGCATGGGAATGGATATTCGTATTAAGTGTGAGGGATGCTCTCACAGTGTTATGATTCCGAGAAAAGAATTTGAAAGAAAACTAAAAAAAGTATTAGTCAAGCATGAGGAGCCTACTTCATAAATAGGCCGACACTCATGCTTTTTCATATAGAAGGTAAGGAGAAGACGGCGATGAGCAAAGTGCATCAGTCGGCATGTCCGCTGAATTGTTGGGACAGCTGCGGCTTTTTGGTGACTGTTGAAGACGGAAAGGTAACGAAAGTGGACGGGGATCCAAACCATCCGATTACGGAGGGCAAAATCTGCGGCCGCGGCAGAATGCTTGAGACAAAAACAAATTCGCCTGATCGGCTTCGCTATCCGATGAAAAAACAAAATGGCGAGTTTGTACGGATTTCCTGGGAGCAGGCACTTGATGAAATTGCCGATAAACTTCGGGAGATCAAGGAAACGTCGGAGACGACTGCTGTTTTGCACAGCCATGATTATGCGAATAATGGTTTGTTAAAAGCGCTTGATCAGCGTTTTTTTAATGGATATGGCGGTGTGACTGAAATCGTCGGAAGCATATGCTGGGGCTCCGGCATCGAGGCGCAAAGCTGGGATTTTGGCCGTTCGTACGGGCACGGCCCGCTTGATATTTACAACAGCAAGCATGTTGTTGTGTGGGGAAGAAATGTATCCAGAACAAATATGCACTTATACCATCACTTGCAGCAGGTGAAAAAGAAGGGCGCCACGATTACGGTGATTGATCCGATCTTCAATCCGACTGCTAAGCTTGCCGACCGCTATATCTCTGTTAAGCCGGGAATGGATGGCTGGCTTGCGGCTGCTGTTTTGAAGGTTCTGATTGAGACGGGAAGAACGGATGAAACGTTTATTTCTGAGCGCTCTGTCGGTTTTGATGATGTGAAAGAGCTATTGAAAACTGTTTCTCTGGAAGAGTTTATTGTGAAAACAGAAACTTCTATGGAGGAGCTGGAGTATTTGGCCGGTTTGTATGCTGATGGTCCGGTTTCTACTTTTATGGGGCTAGGCATGCAGCGATATAAAAACGGCGGCGGAACGATCCGCTGGATTGATGCACTCGTTGCGGCAAGCGGAAATGTCGGAATTAAGGGCGGCGGCGCGAATTTCGGAAATGTCCAGATTGGCGAGAGCTTTGCAAAAACAAAGCTGACGCTGCCGGAATTAAAAACAGCATCACGTTCATTTTCAATGATGACGCAGGCTGAAGAGGTGTTGACCGCTGCTGATCCTGCGATTGAGATGATGATTGTGACGTGCGGAAATCCGCTGACTCAGGTGCCGAATACAAATAAAGTCAGACAAGCTTTTGAAAAGGTTCCAATGACGGTAGCCATTGATTCCATTATGACGGATACCGCAAAGCTGTGTGATTATGTTTTGCCGACTGCCACTGTTTTTGAAGAAGAGGATATCTACTATTCCAGTATGTATCACCACTATGTTCAGTACGGAAAAAAACTTGTGGAGCCCCAGGGTGAAGCGAAGTCGGACAGCTGGATCTGGTCAGAGCTTGCAAAACGCCTTGGGTTTGGCGAGCTTTTTGAGCACAGTACTGAAGAATTTCTAGAGATGGGGCTTTCTTCATTGGAAGCAGAAGGTGTGACACTTGAGCGTTTAAAAGAAAAAGGCCACCTCCCTCTTCCGGTCAAGCAGGTTCCGTGGGATGACTATGAGTTTTTGACACCGAGCGGGAAATTTGAATTTACTTCGTCACTAGCTGAGCAAAAAGGGTTTAGCGGCTTGCTTCAATTAAATGTGCCCGAAGAATCTGTTTTCCATAATGAGGCGTTAGCTGGAAAGTATCCTTATACGCTGTTGTCCATTCATCCGCAGCGTTCCAACCATTCACAGCATGTGCCGTTTATTGAAAAGCTTCAGCACGTTCAGGTCGATATTTCTCCAGATATAGCGGCTGAGCAGGATCTTCAGGATGGAGACGAGGTTGTCATCTTTAATGACCGCGGACGCTTGAAGGGAACGGTGAAAGTGATGAAGCAGGCTCATGCGAAGACGATTAATATAGATGAAGGCATGTGGGCGGCTTTTGGAGGTTCAGTCAATGCACTGACAAATGATACAAATTCTGATAATGGAATGGGAAGTACGCTTTTTGACTGTTTAGTAGGCTTGAAAAAAGCATAATCAAAGGGATTGGCAGGCTGAAAATGCTTTTTTGTCAGCTTGTCTTTTCCAGTGAACCTCCTTATAATTGCTCTAGGTTCAAAATACGTTCATACAATGACGGTTTTATATAGAGGAGATGAAAGAATGGCTTTAACAGCTGGAATTGTTGGTTTGCCGAACGTCGGGAAGTCAACACTATTTAACGCAATTACACAGGCCGGTGCCGAATCAGCGAACTACCCGTTCTGTACGATTGATCCGAACGTGGGAATTGTAGAAGTACCTGATGATCGTCTGCAAAAGCTTACTGAGCTGGTCAACCCGAAGAAGACTGTGCCGACTGCTTTTGAATTTACTGATATTGCAGGGATTGTAAAAGGCGCATCTAAAGGAGAAGGACTCGGTAACAAATTCCTATCCCATATTCGCCAGGTTGACGCGATTTGCCACGTTGTCCGTGCTTTTTCCGATGACAACATTACACACGTTTCCGGAAAAGTTGATCCGATTGATGACATTGAAACGATCAACCTTGAGCTGATCCTCGCCGATATGGAAACGGTTGAAAAGCGGATTACACGCGTCAGCAAGCTTGCGAAACAAAAAGATAAAGACGCTGTATATGAGTTTGAGATTTTATCTAAACTGAAAGAAGCGTTTGAGAGCGAAAAGCCTGCTCGATCTGTAGAATTCACTGAAGAGCAGCAAAAGCTTGTGAAGCAACTCCATTTACTGACTTCGAAGCCTATTTTGTATGTGGCCAATGTAAGTGAAGATGAAGTGGCTGATCCATCTGGCAATGAAAATGTAGCGAAGATTCGCGAGTACGCTGCAGGCGAAAACGCAGAAGTAATCGTTGTGTGTGCGAAAATCGAATCCGAAATTGCTGAGCTTGAAGGCGAAGAAAAGCAAATGTTCTTGGAAGAGCTGGGCATTCAAGAATCAGGTCTTGATCAGCTGATCAAAGCGTCTTACTCTCTTCTTGGCCTTGCAACATACTTCACAGCGGGAGAACAGGAAGTCAGAGCTTGGACATTCAAAAAAGGCATGAAAGCCCCTGAGTGTGCAGGAATTATTCATAGTGACTTTGAGCGAGGCTTCATTCGCGCTGAGACAGTTGCTTATGAGGATCTTCTTGCGGGCGGCGGTATGGCAGGAGCCAAAGAAGCAGGAAAAGTCCGCCTCGAAGGGAAAGAATATGTGGTTCAAGACGGAGATGTTATTCATTTCCGATTTAATGTTTAGGATGCAGTTGTAAAGGGACAAGAGCTTTGGTATAATATAAAATTGTGAGTAATAGAATTATTGCTCCTTGCCCATTATGGGCCGCTTAGTCCAAAAGGAGGTGCAAACAGATGAGAAAGTACGAAGTTATGTACATTATCCGCCCAAACATTGACGATGAGTCTAAAAAAGCAGTTATCGAGCGTTTCAACAACGTTCTGACTTCTAACGGTGCGGAGATCACTGGAACAAAGGATTGGGGTAAACGTCGTCTTGCTTACGAAATCAACGATTTCCGCGACGGTTTCTACCAAATCTTAAACGTTCAAGCTGATGCTGCGGCAGTTCAAGAATTTGACCGTCTAGCTAAGATCAGTGACGATATCATTCGCCACATTGTTGTTAAAGAAGAAGAATAAGCAATTTTGAAATATATAATGGTAAAAGGTGGTCTTTCTTATGCTTAACCGAGTTGTATTAGTCGGAAGACTGACAAAAGACCCAGAGCTTCGTTATACGCCAAACGGTGCGGCTGTTGCTACGTTTACTCTTGCTGTGAATCGTACATTTACGAACCAGTCCGGAGAACGTGAGGCCGATTTCATTAATTGTGTCACTTGGAGAAGACAAGCCGAAAACGTTGCAAACTTCTTGAAAAAAGGAAGCCTTGCAGGCGTAGATGGCCGTTTACAAACAAGAAACTATGAAAACCAGCAAGGACAGCGTGTCTTCGTGACAGAGGTCCAAGCTGAAAGTGTTCAATTTCTTGAGCCGAAAAACGGCGGCGGTTCTGGTTCAGGTGGATACAACGAAGGAAACAGCGGCGGAGGCCAGTACTTTGGCGGAGGCCAAAATGATAATCCATTCGGGGGAAATCAAAACAACCAGAGACGCAATCAGGGGAACAGCTTTAATGATGACCCATTTGCCAACGATGGCAAACCGATTGACATCTCGGATGACGATCTTCCATTCTAATGTGATTATCGCCTAAAATGAAAAAGAAAGGAGGGAAATGACAATGGCAGGAGGACGCAGAGGCGGTCGTGCGAAACGCCGTAAAGTGTGTTATTTCACTTCTAACGGTATCACGCACATCGACTACAAAGATGTAGATCTTCTTAAAAAGTTTGTTTCTGAGCGCGGTAAAATTTTACCACGTCGTGTAACTGGAACAAACGCTAAATACCAACGTAAATTGACTGCAGCGATCAAACGCGCACGTCAAATGGCTTTACTTCCATACGTAAGCGGTGAGTAAGCTGATACGTAAAGAGCAAGGACCTTCGGGTTCTTGCTCTTTTTTATAGGGGGATGAAACATGAAGCTGATTTCATGGAATGTAAACGGCCTGCGGGCTGTGATGAGAAAAATGGATTTCCTCTCTTATCTGAAAGAAGAGGATGCAGATATCATATGTCTTCAGGAAACAAAGATACAGGACGGACAGGTTGATCTCCAGCCTGAAGGCTATCATGTGTATTGGAATTATGCAGTGAAAAAAGGATATTCCGGCACAGCTGTTTTTTCTAAACAAGAGCCGCTGCATGTCATGTACGGTATCGGAATAGAAGAGCATGACCAAGAAGGCAGAGTGATTACGCTGGAATTTGAAAACGTGTTTGTGATGACCGTTTACACGCCAAATTCCAGAAGGGGATTAGAGCGAATCGATTACCGCATGCAATGGGAAGAGGCTCTGTTGTCTTATATTCTTGAATTGGATGAGAAAAAACCAGTCATTTTATGCGGTGATTTGAATGTAGCCCATAAGGAGATTGATTTGAAAAATCCAAAGGCGAACCGGAATAACGCTGGTTTTTCAGATCAAGAAAGAGGGGCATTCACTTGTTTATTAGAGGCTGGCTTTGTTGACTCCTTCCGTCATGTTTATCCTGATCTTGAAGGCGCTTATTCCTGGTGGTCGTATCGTGCCGGCGCCCGGGACAGAAATATCGGCTGGCGCATTGATTATTTTGTTGTTTCTGAAAGCCTTAAGGAACAGATTGAAGATGCCGGCATATCAAAGGATGTCATGGGTTCCGACCATTGTCCTGTTGAACTTATCATCAATATATGATGAGATAGCAGTAAGGATTTTACACTTACTGCTTTTTTTTATATGAAAAAGGAGAAAGAGGATGGCAAATATAAAAGAGATCGCAAGACTGGCAAATGTATCTGTTTCAACTGTTTCGCGTGTATTGAATCATCATCCGTATGTGTCTGTAGAAAAGAGAAAGCTTGTCCATCAAGTCATGAAGGAATTGAATTATACACCAAATCGAACCGCAATCGATCTCATTCGCGGGAAAACCCATACGGTCGGTATGATTCTGCCTTATAGCGATCATCCCTGCTTTGATAAAATCGTGAACGGAATCACCAAGGCTGCTTTTCAGCATGAGTATGCAACGACGCTCCTCCCCACCAATTATAACCCCGCTATTGAAATCAAATATTTAGAGCTGTTAAAAACAAAGAAAATTGACGGCCTCATTATTACTTCCCGCGCCAATCATTGGGACAAGATTTTAGCTTATCAGGAATATGGGCCAATCATCGCTTGTGAGGAAACGGGTGACATTGATGTCCGATGTGCGTATAACGACAGAAAAGCTGCTTATGCAGAAAGCTTTCGCTATCTAAAAAGCCGCGGACATGAGAATATCGCTTTTACATGCGTCAGAGAAGCCGACAGGAGCCCGAGCACGGCTGATAAAGCTGCAGCCTATCAATCTGTTTGCGGGAGGCTGGAAGACCGCCATATGCTGCCTAGATGTAATGATATGAATGACGGTGAGCGGGCAGCTGAGCACTTTTATACGAGCGAACGGGTTCCTACTGCTATTTATGCAAACAGTGATGAAGTGGCAGCTGGAATTCATCTATTTGCCCAGAAGAATAATTGGGATGTTGAAATCATAGGTGAGGGAAATACTTCTATCAGCCGTGTTCTTGGATTTCCATCGCTCGATTTGAATCTTGAGCAGCTTGGCACCGCCGCATTTTCTCTTTTTTTGCAGGATGAACCCGTTGATATCAAAATTCAGCATAACTTTGAGAAAAAAGCTTGAACTGAAATGCATTTCATACGTTATAACTTCATTGAAGGTAAAGGAGGAGAAGACATGCGGATTGAACATACAGCGATCTGGGTCAATGATTTAGAGCGAATGAAGTCTTTTTATGAAACGTATTTTAATGGCAAAGCGAATGATTTGTATCATAATGAGAAAAAGGATTTTAAATCTTATTTTATTACGTTTGATTCCGGAGCAAGGCTGGAGATTATGAAAAAAGGGAATGTGACTGATCCGCCTTCACAAACGATGACAGGCTGGGCACACATTGCCTTTTCCGTAGGAAGCCGGGAGAAGGTTGATGAACTGACTGTTCGATTGAAGAAGGACGGTTTCGCAGTAGTAAACGGCCCAAGGACAACGGGAGACGGCTACTATGAAAGTGTGATTGAAGATGATGAAGGAAACTTAATTGAAATTACAATTTAACATCTGGAGTGACTTGAATGCTGAGGACAGAAAAAGAATAAATGGCAGCCGGCGAATTATACAATCCGGAAGATCAACAACTATTACTAGAACGCAAGCATGCGAGACAACTGATTAGACAATATAATGAAACACCAGAGGATGATGCAGTGCGGACAGAGCTTTTGAAGGAGCTGCTCGGTTCGGTTGGGGATCAAGTCACGATTCTGCCGACATTTCGCTGTGATTATGGCTATCATATTCATATCGGAGATCACACATTTGTTAATTTTGACTGTGTCATTTTAGATGTGTGTGAGGTGCGTATCGGCCGTCATTGTTTGATTGCGCCAGGTGTACATATCTACACGGCCGGCCATCCTCTCGATCCGATTGAAAGAAAGTCCGGGAAGGAGTTCGGTAAGCCTGTGACAATTGGAGATCAAGTTTGGATCGGAGGCCGGGCAGTGATTAACCCAGGAGTGACAATTGGTGATAATGCGGTGATTGCTTCAGGATCTGTTGTGACTAAGGATGTGCCCGCTAACACTGTTGTAGGCGGAAACCCTGCGAGGATATTGAAGGAATTGTAAAGAGATCAGTGCGGCAGCTCCGCACTGACTTTTTTAAATTTGTTTCGCATTGGTATTAGGGCCGAAGAAGATTAACAGCAAGGAGCATGCGAGCCAGCAGCCGCCTATAAATAAGAAGACGCTGATATAGCCGAGCTGAACAGCAATAAATCCGACAAGCAATGAGCCGAAAATGTTTGAAAAACGGCCCAGACCATAGGCTAATCCGCTGCCGGACGAGCGGTATTCAGTCGGATAAGGTTCAGATGTATAGGCGTATAAGTTCGACGTGAAAACCCGTTCTGTGATATTCACGATAAAGCCAAACACAATGATCATGATGGGAATAAAAGTCATGCCATATAAGAGCCCTGCGATGGCCGTCAGAAACGCGCTGGCAGCTAAAATCCACTTTCTTTGAAATCTCTCAGAAATCATGGAGCCGAGCAGTGCGCCCAGCGGAGCGCCGACAGAATGCAATACGTTATACCACAATGTATTTTCCATGGTGACGCCATTGCTTTTTAGCAGGCTTGGAACCCATGAGGCAAATCCGTAAAACCCAAATGTCTCAAAAATCCATACAGCAGATAAAATAATAGTGATTTTGAGGTTTCTGCCTTTCAATAATCCTGCGTAACCGGCATGCTGTTGAACGGAACTGTTTGCTTTAGGCTGAGCCGGTGCCGGAAGCTGGCCTTTCTCATGTTCAACCTGCGTCTCAATTCGATTGAGGATCGCGTCAGCCTTCGCATATTCACCACGATTTTCATGCCAGCGAGGTGACTCTTCCAGACGGCGGATGAAGAAAAAATAAATAAGGCCGACGGCACCCCATACAAATACAAGCCTCCATCCCCATGAACCGAGGGGAATGACAAAGGCAGACACAATATTGGTGATCGGGACGCCGATCAAACCAATCATGGCACAAAAAGAAATATATTTTCCACGTACACTTGAAGGGAAAAACTCCGCCAAATAGCTATTCGTAATGACCATGGCTGCTGCGACGCCAAATCCGGTGAGAAAACGGAATGTCATTAAAGATGGAATGTCCCATGCCGCGGCATTACACAGCGATGCGATTGAAAAAACAAAGACAAATAGATTTAAGGCTTTTTTGCGGCCGATTCGATCGGACAGCCGTCCGCCCAGCGAAGCGCCTAAAAACATGCCTAAAAATGAAGCCGCCGTCACGTTGGCAATGGTTGAAAGCGGAATGCCCCAATGCTCGATCAGTGCCGGTGCTACATTGCTGAGGGTAAATAAATCTGCGAGATCAAAGAAATAAACAATGCCGAGAGCGGTTAGCACTTGGAAATGAACGCGTGAAATCGGAAGGCGGTCTAAACGATTCGCTGCGTTTGAGAAAGGATGTGCGTTCTTCTGATTGAAGATCGTATTCATAAAAAACCCCCTTTTAAAGTAGTAAGAAAAGACTGATAATTCCCCTCTTGGGAATATTATAAGTATCCTGGTTCATTGGCGACAGAGTTCAAATCACTAGATGGGAGAACTAAATTCGCACTTTTTCCGTACATTTTGCTTAAAAAATTTCCAAAACAGTAGATTCATAGACCAATTTATGCAAATATATAGTGATATTCTCATTGAAAGGAAGAGACATAGAAGGAATGAATTCATTTATCCGTCCTATAGAAGGAAACAATACGCTGTGGAGATACTTTTTCGCTTTTTTGGTGATGATAGGGTTATATGTATTCGGGAATATAGCTTACCTTTTCGCTATATTGTTCACGGTTATTGTGAATCCCGATATCACGTTTGATTTGGATGAAGCTATGCTGAGTGATCCTCTCGTTGATCTTTATTTGTCCCATGTGATTTATTTATTCGCCATCCCGGGAGTTTGGCTGGCTGTGCGCTTTATTTTGAAGCGGCCTTTCCGAACTGTGATTACACCAAATTCAAAGATGAATTGGCGGAGAATTTCCTTTGGTTTTATGGCTTATTTCTTGCTGATGATCGCCGTACAATTGATTGATTTTGTGATTCATCCAGACAATTATTCAATGCAAGCCTTTGATGCATCACGATTTATCTGGCTGCTAGCGGCTGCCCTCATTTTGGTTCCGATTCAGACATCAGCTGAGGAACTGTTTTTCAGGGGATTTTTGCTTCAAGCTTTCGGGAGATTGACGAAAAACCCTCTATTTTTGACACTGATTGTCGGAGGATTGTTTGGCGTATTGCATTTTGCGAATCCAGAAATGAACAACGGCGCTGTCTGGGCAGGAATTGAGTATTTAACATTTGGTTTTGTGTGGACCTATTACACGATTAAAACTGGAAGCATCGAAATATCACTTGGCGCCCATGCCGCGAATAATATGTTTTTGTGTATGTTTATTACAGAAAAAAACAGTGTGTATGGAGGAATTCCTTCTCTGTTTACCGTTACGCGGGGGAACCCAATGTGGGAGGCTTTCTTGACGATTGCGGTCAACCTTGTGTTTGCGGGGATCGCTTTATGGTACCATAAGAAATCAAAAAGTAAGCAGCAAGGGTCTTAATCCCTGCTGCTTATTAACGTTTGGATGGCTTCTTCGATATTCGTTGTCGGCTGCTGGCAGGCGAAGTTTTCACAAATATACACGGTTGTTTTGCCTTCTATGATGCGGTATTCTGCTGCAAATGGTGCAATGTCTTTGCATTGCTCGGGATGCTCTGCCACCAGAATGGAGTCGTTGGGCTTAAAGGCTTTTTGGAGCTCCGTTATGATTTGTTTTCTGGCTGGGTCGTCTGCACTGCCAAAAATTACGATTTCTTTTTTAGGCATCAGATGCCTTAACACACTTTGCATAAAGAAAGCATGGCCGCTCGGATACGCGTCGATATCCGGCTTGAATACAGAAAACATCGTTTCTGCTTTTTCAATCAGTGATAAGTCGCCTGTGACTTGTCCAAGATGAAGCAGCTGAACGGCTGCCACACTGTTTCCGGAAGGCACGGCGCCGTCGTACACTTCTTTTTCCCGTACGATTAAGGCTTCTGCATCATGCCCGGAAAAATAGAATCCGCCATGCTCCTCATCCCAAAATAAGCTGATCATATCGTCTGTCAGTTTCTTCGCTTTTTGTAAATAAGAAAGATCAAACGAAGCTTCATAGAGATCGAGATAGGCCCATAGGAGAAAAGCGTAATCGTCGATAAAGCCTTTGTTTTTCACTTCGCCGTCTCGATACCGGACCATCACACGGCCGTCGATGATTAAATTTTTTTCAATAAATGTAATGGCGTCTTGCGCTAAGCTGAGATATTTCCGTTCCTGGAATACCTTTGCTGCTTTGGCGAGACCCGCGATCATCAGCGCGTTCCATGAAGTCAGCACTTTATCATCGACATGCGGATAGGTTCTTTCTTCGCGTGTCTTCAAGAGCCGTTGTCTTGCGTCCTCAAGCTTGAGGCGGAGCTCTTCTTCGGTTAACCCGGCATCCGCTTTGATTTGTTCCCGCTTTGTGTGAATGAGGTTCGGAATATTTTTGCCTTCAAAGTTTCCTTCTTCAGTGATGTCATACACTTGGCAATACAGCGTTCCGAGTTCGTCTCCAAGCGTTTTCAGAATCTCTTCCTTTGACCATACGTAGTACTTTCCTTCTTCTCCTTCTGTGTCCGCATCTAAAGCGGAGAAAAAGCTTCCGTCTTCATGGGTCATTTCCCGCTGAATGAACGTAATGATCTGCTCACAAATCTCTTTATAGCGGCTATTTTGCGTGACCTGATAGGATTCGGTATAAGCGGTCAGCAGCAGCGCATTGTCGTACAGCATTTTTTCAAAATGGGGTACGAGCCACTCGTCATCGGTTGAATAGCGGGCGAACCCATACCCGATATGGTCGTAAATGCCGCCATTTGCCATGCTGTCCAGCGTTTTCGTCACGTTGTATAAAGCATTCTCCTGCCCTGTATTGTGGTAATAACGAAGCAAATACATCAGCATATGAGGCATCGGAAACTTCGGTGCCTGCCCGAAACCGCCGTAGATTGTATCAAACCCGCTGGCAAGCTGCTGGGATGTCCGGTGAATTGCTGACTCGCTAAGGCCCTCACCAGTTTTTGCAGCTGTTTTGGTCTGTAAATGTTTAGCGGCGTTCTCCGCAATATCCTCGACATGCTCGCGGTCGTTCGCAAACGTCTCAGACAGATGCTCGAGCACATCAACAAAACCAGGACGATTGAATTTACTCGTCTTTGGAAAATATGTACCCGCGTAAAACGGCTTTTGATCAGGCGTAATAAATACATTCAGCGGCCAGCCGCCCTGCCCGGTCATCAGCTGGCAGATTCGCATATAAACAGAATCCACATCCGGCCGTTCTTCCCGGTCGACTTTAATCGCCACAAACCGTTCATTGAGAAGACGCGCGATTTCTTCGTCTTCAAAGCTTTCATGGGCCATGACGTGACACCAATGGCAAGTCGAATAACCGATGCTGACAAGAATCGGCTTGTTTTCGCGCTTTGCTTTTTCGAAGGCTTCTTCTCCCCACGGGAACCATTTCACGGGGTTGTGAGCGTGTTGAAGTAAATATGGAGACTTCTCAGCGATTAATCTATTGGGTGTACTATTATTTGGCATTGGATCACCTTCTTTCATAAAACAAATGATCATTTTGAATTTATTTTTCCATAATATAATGTATTTTATTCTTTTATGATTTCGTGAAAGGCTTCATTAAGTATAGAAGAAGAATTCTTATAAACAATTATATCCTTTCGGGTAAATGATGTTTATACATCTCGATGGCATTTTTATGTTCTT
>NZ_CP026521.1:4777210-4781281 GCF_002953915.1 Bacillus sp. MBGLi79 | reverse complement strand
GTTGGGGAATGTCGGTTTTTCTGTCGCAAATGGCTGGATTGTTTTTATGCTTTCGATGTTTGTTCTGACAATCGGCGAAATTTTATGTTTTCCTTCAATGAATGTCCTTTTGGACGAGCTTGCTCCGGATCATATGAAGGGCGCGTATTACGGCATGCAAAACTTATACAACATCGGTGAATTTTTAGGGCCTTGGCTGGGGGGAATGATGCTTGCCTTGTACGGGGGAAAAGCCATCTTTCTCATTGCTGCGTGTTCAGTCTTCTTCGCTCTAGGTGCCTACCATCTGGGAAGGAGAAAGTTTTTATCTGCACAGCATCATGGTGTATCGCCTTTTTCTTATTGAAAATTTAGGCCGCTCATGCATGAATCATCAAGAATTCACCCAACCTATAAGGTAAAAAAGGAGATTGAATCATGGACACAACATTGGGCTACCTCCGTGAGTCACTGTCGAATCACCTTGAACACGGCATAGGACAAAACATTTACAGAAAAATCGTTTCCGGGCGATATGCCAATGAAGAAGAGTTTGTCGAGCACTTGGAGGAGCGGGAAATGGAATTTCTGAATCAAGTGCTTGAACATGAGATGAAATATGCGCTGAATGAACAGGACCATAAACGAACAAGAGAATTAAACGAAGTGTATGAACTGTTGTTTTGAAAGGCGGGCATGAACAATGGGTGCAATAGAGCGGAACGGATACACGTTTGAACCGGAATACAGCGTGACCAGACAAAACGGCGCCATCCATGTATACCGGCGCGGCCGGTTTGTCGAGGAGATTCCCTTTGAGTTTCACGGAGAGTTTCCAGAACATGATTTAATTGAAGAGCTTGTCAATCATTATTGCTATGAAAATAAAATATAAGGTTTGAAGAGGCTGCCGACGGGCGGCTTTTATTTTTGGATTTTGATATCTATCATCCGCTTGCAGTTTTTACAACGGCAGCAGAAAAGCTGCCATAAATATGACAGCTCATGCATCGCTATTTTTTCTTTTCATCGTAGTATTGAACAGGGTACATGGATCCTTCCGATACCATTTTGTTATCTTCGATATCATGCGGAGACGGATGGCCTGCTTTTTCAACCGTGAATGAATCTACGTTGTGTTTTTCCGAAAAGTAAGGGATCTTTTCTTTGACGCTTTGCAAGTACGATTTCAGTTTTTGTCTTCTTGTTTCGTCTTTGAGCATATATGCGGTGACTCCGGCGGCAACGGCGAGACCTGAGATCAGATTCTTTTGCTTCATGGTCATAACCCCTTTCTGATTAGGTGTTTGCAGATGTTATTCCCATGATGGCATCCGTTTAAACCAACTGATCGAGCGCTTCGTCTATATTCGTCGTCGGCTGTCTGCAGGCGAAGTTTTCACAAATATAGACAGTCGTTTTGTTATCGACTGCTTTGTATTCGGCCGCAAAATCGGCAATCCCTTTGAAATCGTCAGGCGATTCTGCGGCGAGGACGGCGTAATTCGGCTGGAAAGCCTGCTGCAAAGTGCTTACGATCTTCTGTCTGTCCGGGTCATGGCGCTTTCCGAGCACAACGATTTCTTTTTGCGGCATGACATGGCTCAACAGGCCTTGGAGAAAGTTTGTATGGCCGCTCGGATAAGCGGAGACATCTCCATTGAATGCAGAAAACATTTTTGCCGCTTGATCATGGAGCGTTAAATCGCCGGTCAACCGACCAAGCCGGGACAGCTGCACGGCCAGGACGCCGTTTCCGGACGGGAGGGCGCCGTCGTATACTTCTTTATCCCGCACGATCAAAGCCTCGGCATCGTTTCCCGTAAAATAAAAACCCCCGTGCTCTTCATCCCAGAACAGCCCCGTCATGTCCTCTGCGAGCTTTTTGGCTTTTCGCAAATCGGTTAAATCAAGTGATGCTTCATACAATTCGATGTAGGCCCACAGCAGGACGGCGTAGTCATCGATAAACCCTTTATGTTTCACCTCGCCGTCACGGTAGCGGACCATGACGCGTCCGTCTTGAATCAATTTATTCTCGATGAACGCGACTGCAGCTCGCGCCATCTCCAAGTATTCGGGCGCATTGTAGACTTTCGCCGCTTTGGCAAGAGCCGCGATCATCAGAGCGTTCCAAGATGTCAGCACTTTGTCGTCGACATGGGGATACGTTCTTTCCTGCCGTTTTTCAAAAAGTTTTATTCTCGCTTCTTCAAGCTTGTTCTGAAGCTCTTCATCTGTCAGCGCGAATTCATCCTTGATGTTTTCCAGCCTGGTGTAGATCAAGTTTGGGATATTGTGGCCTTCAAAATTCCCTTCTTGCGTGATGTTGTAAACAGCGCAATACAATTCGCCTAGTTCATCCCCGAGCGTTTCGAGGATTTCGTCTTTTGACCACACATAATATTTGCCTTCCACGCCTTCTGTGTCGGCATCAAGCGCTGAATAAAAAGCGCCTTTGTCATCGGTCATTTCGCGGCGGACAAATGTGATGATCTGCTCGGAAATCTGTTTATACCGTTCGTTTTTCGTGATTTGATAGGCTTCAGTATATGCGATCAGCAATAAAGCATTATCGTAAAGCATTTTTTCAAAGTGGGGAACGAGCCATTCGTCGTCTGTCGAATAGCGGGCGAACCCGTAGCCGACATGATCGTAAATGCCGCCGTTCGCCATGCTGTCCAACGTTTTCGTCACGCTGTACAGCGCGTTCTCCTCGCCGCTGTATTGATGATAGCGAAGCAGAAATGCCAGCATATGGGGGATCGGAAATTTGGGTGCGCTTCCGAAACCGCCGTATGCCGCATCGAAGCTGTTGATCAGCTGTTGATACGTCCGCCTCAACATGTCTTCGCCGAGCGAATCGCCGGCATCGCTTTTCGCTTTGATTCTCAGGTTGTTGGCGGCTTTTTCGGCAATATCCTCAACATGTTCCCGGTTTTTCGCGAAGGTATCGGAAAGCTGCTTCACCACCTCAACAAACCCCGGCCGGTTAAACCGGCTCGTCTTCGGAAAATATGTACCCGCATAAAACGGCTTCTGATCAGGCGTTAAAAACACATTCAGCGGCCAGCCGCCCTGCCCCGTCATCATCTGGCAGATCGTCATATAAATTGAATCCACATCAGGCCGCTCCTCGCGGTCCACTTTAATAGAGACGAATTTTTCATTCAGGAGCTTCGCAACTTCTTCATCTTCGAAGCTTTCATGAGCCATGACATGGCACCAATGACATGTGCATTAGAGTAACCAAACTAGCTATACCCAATAGATACGAGTACAGGCTTGTTCTCGCGTTTCGCTTTATCAAATGCTTCTTCTCCCCAAGGGAACCAGTCCACAGGATTGTGAGCGTGTTGAAGTAAATATGGAGATTTCTCAGCGATTAATCTATTGGGTTTATTGTTAGTGGGCATGGGATCACCTTCTTTCTATAATTAGTTTATATTTAACTTAACACATTTTTTCAAAAATAATCCCTGTTTTTCATACGAGCAGCGAAAACGAGCATAACTACATCAAATCATAATACTTCATATACAGCATTAATTTCTAAGGGAGATTCTTTGTTTTGAAGAAAATGCATCCACTTAGAAAAGACATTTAATGAAACCGCGGCAGGCCATCCTTAATTAGAATTCCTTCTCATCAAAAAATGTTTGAGGGCCGTTGCCGAAACTGGCAACAGCTCCGCTTCAGCTCTTTTGCAATTTAAAAAAGATAAAATCAGGACATCTGAAATCTTCTGCAAATGACGAATTTTTTTCAGCATCTCTTCTGCTGGCTTTGGTTCTATTAAGCCTTACAGCATGAAGCCTGGTTTCATCAAAGTGTTGATATCGCTCGTCATGCTTATTTTAATATTCAAGTCTTCACAGCGCCCATCCTGATACTCAATCGGCAAATCATTTGGCGTGCCTTTCTATTCCCGGTAACTCATCGACAGCTGTTACAGAAGCTCCAGACTTGGTCAACGGAATCCCGTTCTTGCCTTAAATGTATGGAATATGACGAGATGGCGAATTTTTGATTTTTAATAGAGGGGAATTTTGGTATAACAAAGGGAGAATAGGCTCCTCTATAAAAATAGAA
>NZ_CP026521.1:4773676-4777110 GCF_002953915.1 Bacillus sp. MBGLi79 | reverse complement strand
TAATCTTTTTGCCAGATAAACCGGAGTATATGATTGGGCTTATTATGATTGGATTAGCTCGCTGTATTGCGATGGTTATTGTTTGGAATGACTTATCAAAAGGTGATACGGAATACGCGGCAGGATTAGTTGCTTTCAACTCAATTTTCCAAATGCTTTTTTTCTCAGTTTATGCTTACATTTTTGTAACAGTTATTCCGCAATGGTTAGGGATGGAAGGAGCAGTAGTGAATATTACGATGGCAGAAGTCGCAAAATCAGTATTCATCTACCTTGGAATTCCTTTTATTGCAGGAATGGTGACACGTTATATTTTTGTAAAAGTGAAGGGAAAAGAATGGTATGAAAAAGTGTTCATTCCTAAAATTAGCCCAATTACGTTAATTGCTTTGCTATTTACAATTATCGTCATGTTTTCCTTAAAAGGTGATGTAATTGTTAGCTTGCCGTTAGATGTTGTTCGAATTGCGATTCCATTATTGATTTACTTTGTTTTAATGTTCTTTGTTTCCTTCTTTTTAGGAAAGAAAATCGGGGCAAACTACGCTGTAACCACTACTTTAGCTTTTACAGCAGGAAGCAATAACTTTGAATTAGCGATTGCTGTAGCTGTTGGTGTGTTTGGAATTCATTCGGGTGCAGCATTTGCCGCCGTAATTGGTCCGCTTGTAGAAGTACCGGTCATGATTGCACTCGTTAAGGTTGCTTTATGGTTTCAACGAAAATACTTTCGAAGTCACTCGATGTAGAGGTGGAATATATGAAGAATAAAATTATTTACTTTTTATGTACAGGGAACTCTTGCCGAAGTCAAATGGCTGAGGGATGGGCTAAACAATATTTAGGTGATGAGTGGAAAGTATACAGCGCGGGGATAGAGGCACATGGATTAAATCCTAACGCTGTTAAAGCCATGAAGGAAATAGACATTGATATATCTAATCAAACATCAGATGTCGTTGATTCTAACATTCTGAACAAAGCCGATTTTGTTGTCACATTATGTGGTGATGCGGCAGATAAATGTCCTATGACTCCATCTAATGTAAAAAGAGACCATTGGGGTTTTGATGATCCTGCAAGAGCCGAAGGAACAGAAAAGCAAAAGTGGATTACTTTTCAACGAGTTCGTGATGAAATTGGAGAACGAATAAAACGATTTGCTGAAACAGGTGAATAAAATTTAAATAGCCGAGAGGGGACTCTTGGCTATTGCTTTTATCTAACATAAAGAAGATGTAGATTTTTTAATGGTGATTCTAACGAACATGTCACCAATGACAAGTCGAATAATCGATGCTGACGAACCGGTTTGTTTTCGCGTTTTGCTTTTTCGAAGGCTTCTTCTCCCCACGGGAACCAGTCAACGGGGTTGTGGGCATGTTAAAGTAAATATGGAGACTTCTCAGCGATTAATCTATTGGGTTTACTTTTATTTGGCATGGGATCACCTTTTAAGTTGGTTATATTCAGGTTACCACAGTTATCCTAAACAAATACAATTACTGACTGCTTATCGATAATTGTAATGTGAAAATCTAATGTTTCATTTTGCCACTTGAGATAAATGCGAATAACGTTTTTCCTTGTTTCGCAATCTGGTCAAATTTTCATAAAAAAAGTAAAAGTTTAAACCTTAGTCTATATATAATAAGATCATATCAATCAAATGTAGGGGAAGTTATTATGAAGTGCAATAAAATGAACAGGGTACAATTAAAAGAGGGGAGCGTATCAGTGGCCCTATAAACTGCGTCTGCCCTCATTAATGGAGGGGAAATTGTGAATACGTCTTATTCACAGTCAACTTTACGGCACAATCAAGTTTTGATTTGGCTTTGTGTTCTATCATTTTTCAGCGTATTAAATGAAATGGTTCTGAACGTCTCATTACCTGATATCGCCAACGATTTTAATAAACTGCCAGCGAGTGCAAACTGGGTGAATACTGCCTTTATGTTAACCTTTTCTATTGGAACAGCTCTATATGGAAAGTTATCGGATCAGCTGGGCATTAAAAAGCTGCTTCTATTTGGGGTTATGGTAAATGGCTTAGGGTCGATCATTGGATTTGTTGGACACTCGTTCTTTCCTATTCTCATTCTAGCCCGATTTATTCAAGGAATTGGTGCAGCCGCATTCCCAGCTCTTGTGATGGTTGTCGTTGCGCGCTATATTCCAAAAGAGAACAGGGGGAAAGCATTTGGCTTGATCGGGTCCTTAGTAGCAATGGGAGAAGGTGTTGGACCAGCTATTGGGGGAATGGTTGCTCATTATATCCATTGGTCGTATTTGCTGCTTATTCCAACTGCAACAACTATCACTGTTCCATTCCTTATAAAACTGTTGAAAAAGGAAGAGAGAATCAGAGGACACTTTGATATGGCAGGGATTATATTGATGTCTGCGGGCATCGTGTTTTTTATGCTGTTTACAACATCTTACAGAATTTCTTTTCTGATCATCAGTATTCTTGCTTTCTTCGTATTTGTAAAACATATTAGGAAAGCTCAAGACCCTTTTGTTGACCCTGATCTGGGGAAAAATGTATTTTTTGTGATTGGAGTCCTTTGCGGAGGACTAATATTTGGTACAGCAGCAGGATTTGTCTCTATGGTTCCTTATATGATGAAAGATGTTCACCATTTAAGTACTGCAGCAATTGGAAGCGGCATTATTTTCCCCGGAACAATGAGTGTCATCATCTTCGGTTACATTGGAGGATTGCTTGTTGATCGGAAAGGTTCCTTGTATGTACTAACGATTGGAAGCGCATTGCTTTCTTCCGGCTTTTTAATCGGTGCCTTTTTTATAGATGCAGCACCATGGATCATGTCAATTATAGTAGTTTTTGTTTTTGGGGGACTATCGTTCACAAAAACAGTTATATCTACTATTGTGTCTAGCAGTTTGAAAGAAAAGGAAGCCGGCGCTGGCATGAGTTTGCTTAATTTCACGAGCTTTTTATCAGAGGGAACGGGTATTGCGATTGTAGGCGGTTTATTATCTATCGGGTTCCTAGATCATAGGCTGCTGCCTATTGACGTTGATCACTCTACCTATTTGTATAGTAATATGCTCATACTTTTTGCAGGAATCATTGTTATTTGTTGGCTGGTAATCTTGAATGTATATAAACGTTCGCAGAGACATGGCTAAATGAGTTAAAGGATCAATCTTGTGAAAGTAATCCAAGGTTGATCCTTTTTTTGTAAAATGAATAAACCTGTCTCCAATGGCATGTTGAATAACCAGTGCTGACCACAACCGGCTTGTTTTCGCGTTTCGCTTTTTCGAAGGCTTCTTCTCCCCATGGAACCAGTCAACAGGATTGTGAGCATGTGAAGTAAAATAAGTAGACTTCTCAGCGATTAATCTATTGGGTTTATTGTTAGTGGGCATGGGATCACCTTTTAAGTTGGTTATATTCAGGT
>NZ_CP026521.1:4769884-4773576 GCF_002953915.1 Bacillus sp. MBGLi79 | reverse complement strand
GGAGGTCGCGGGTTCGAGGCCCGTCCGGACCGCCATTTTAAAAAAGTTACATACCTGGCTCGGTAGCTCAGTTGGTAGAGCAACGGACTGAAAATCCGTGTGTCGGCGGTTCGATTCCGTCCCGAGCCACTCTAAAAAGCGCGTCTGTTTTTAAGCAGATGCGTTTTCTTTTAGCTGAAAACAAGGAAATAAAATGCTGAAGGAATAAAAAGGAGAAAAAAAGGGAGGCCGGTAACCCGGCCGAAGAAGAAGACGTTACTATATAGACGGTCTTGAAGGGGAAGATGTTTCATTTTTCAGTAAAAAAAGTCACAAAAATTTAATTGTTGTGATAAAAGCGGAAAAATAGAAGGTGGATTTAATTTCCAAACGTTTTCCTTTGAACTATTTTTTTAACTTTTGCTTCATAAACGTTATAATGTATAAGAAATCTATTTTCTAGAAAGTGTTTTTTAATGAAGACATGCAGTGTACTTGATATAAAACTTAGGCAGCCATCCGCTGGCTGTATTGTATCCAAACTCTGAACCAGGGGGAACGAATAATGGAAAAAAAGATACTAGTTGTAGATGATGAAAAGCCGATTGCTGATATTTTAGAGTTTAATCTGAAAAAAGAGGGCTATGAAGTCCATTGCGCATACGACGGCAATGAAGCGCTTCAGATGGTTGAGGATCTCAACCCTGATATGATTCTGCTCGACATCATGCTTCCGAACAAGGATGGTGTGGAAGTGTGCCGTGAAGTCCGCAAAAAATATGATATGCCCATCATTATGCTGACAGCAAAGGATTCGGAAATCGATAAAGTCATCGGTCTTGAACTGGGAGCTGACGACTATGTGACAAAACCGTTCAGCACTCGCGAACTGCTCGCGCGTGTCAAAGCGAACTTGAGAAGACAGAACACAGCGGCTCCTGCCGAAGAAGAATCGTCTTCAAACGAAATTCAAATTGGATCGCTCGTCATTTTTCCGGATGCCTACGTCGTTTCAAAACGAGACGAGACAATCGAACTGACGCATCGGGAATTCGAACTGCTGCATTACCTTGCTAAACATATCGGGCAGGTCATGACGCGTGAGCATCTGCTGCAAACCGTGTGGGGATACGACTACTTTGGAGATGTCCGGACAGTTGACGTTACGGTCAGACGCCTTCGCGAAAAAATCGAGGATAATCCGAGTCACCCAAGCTGGATCGTCACAAGGCGCGGGGTCGGCTACTATTTGAGAAATCCGGAACAGGACTAATACCGAAATGAATAAAGTCAGTTTTTTCCGCTCGATTCATTTTAAGTTTACCTTAATATACGTTCTGCTGATTATCGTTGCCATGCAGATTATCGGCGTCTACTTTGTCAATGAGATGGAGAAGTCACTTCTTAAATCATATAATGACTCTCTTGACCAGCGGGTGAACAACCTCTCGTATTATCTGGAACAGGAAATGACGAAGGATAGAAGCACGTCTTCCTCGACTACCTTGAAAGAAGACGCAGAGCGGATTCTAAATGATTTCAGCAAGGAAGGCGAAATTCTCGAAGTCAGTCTGATTGATAAAAGCTATGAAGTCATCGCGACCTCCAATCCTTATAACCGGGAGGTGGCGGGGAAAAAGACAACAGAGGGCATTATTAAAAGGACACTGCTTGTCGGTATTCCGTACGAAAACAAATTTTTCGACCCGGAGCGTGACAGCAAAGTGCGGATTTCAGTCACGCCGATTAAAAAATCGAATCAAGAGACGATCGGGGCCATTTATGTCGTGGCATCGATGGATAATGTCTACAATCAAATCCGGACAATCAACACCATTTTAGCGTCTGGAACTTTTATTGCGCTTGGAATCACTGCATTCCTCGGGATTTTTGTCGCGCGAACGATTACACATCCGCTGTCAGATATGAGAAAGCAGGCAATTGAACTGGCGAAAGGAAATTTCTCGAGAAAAGTCAGGAAGTACGGAAACGACGAAATCGGCCAGCTGGCCACAACGTTTAATTATTTAACGAGAGAGCTGAAAGAAGCTCAATCCATGACAGAAGGCGAACGAAAAAAACTATCTTCTGTTATTGCCTATATGACAGACGGGGTTATCGCGACAAACCGAAATGGCGCGAGTATTTTGCTTAATACGCCGGCACTGGAGCTTTTAAATGTTTCACGTGAAACGGCTCTCGAAATGCCGATCACCTCACTGCTCGGCCTTGAAGATGAATACACGTTCGAAGATTTGGTTGAACAGCAGGACTCGCTCCTTCTTGAAATTGAACAGGAAGAACGGACGTCTGTGCTTCGCGTCAATTTCTCGGTCATCCAAAAAGAGCACGGAAAGATTGATGGGTTGATTGCGGTTATTTACGATGTCACAGAACAAGAGCAGATCGATCAAGAACGGAGAGAATTTGTGGCAAATGTCTCCCACGAACTCAGAACGCCGCTCACCACAATGCGCAGCTATTTAGAAGCGCTTGCGGAAGGCGCGTGGCAGGATCCAAACATTGCGCCGCGCTTCTTGAATGTGACACAGAATGAAACAGAGCGCATGATCAGACTTGTCAACGACTTGCTGCAGCTTTCTAAGTTTGACAGCAAGGACTACCAATTCAATAAAGAATGGATTCATTTTATCCGTTTCTTCTCATTGATTATTGAGCGCTTTGAAATGACGAAAGAGCAGCATGTTGAGTTTATCAGCAATCTGCCGGAGAGAGAATTGTATGTTGAAATCGATCCGGACAAGATTACGCAAGTGCTGGATAATATCATTTCAAATGCATTTAAATATTCCCCTGAAGGAGGCCATATCACGTTCTCTGTTGATGTAAATGAAGAAGAAGAGCTTCTTTATATCAGTGTCAAAGACGAAGGTGTCGGCATTCCGAGAAAAGACATGGAGAAGATCTTCGAGCGTTTCTACCGTGTCGATAAAGCCAGAACAAGAAGACTCGGCGGTACGGGGCTTGGTCTTGCGATCGCAAAAGAAATGGTACAAGCCCATGGCGGCGACATTTGGGCCGACAGTATCGAAGGAAAAGGAACAACGATCACATTTACCCTGCCATATAAAGAAGAACAAGAGGATGATTGGGATGAAGCGTGAAACAATTAAAACGATAATACTGTCCCTTTTGGTTTTGATCAGTCTTCTTTTTACTTTTAATATTTGGGGATTTCAGGGGAATTACGAAAAAGTAGAAGATTCACAGGCTCAGGTCAGCGATAAACAGCCGATTACAAATCAGACAAAGTTGCTAAATGAAGCCGTCAAACCTCAGCAAATGTTCATTCATGAGAATGGACAGCATTATTTGCTGAATGATACGACGCTCTATTCTCAGCTCTGGGACGACATGAGCCGATGGGAAGTCAAATCGTTAAAGGATATCTCGGACAAATTTGACAGGCAGCAGTTCAAAAACTGGCTGTACGCTAAAAATAAAGACTCCAAATTGGATCTCGTTTTTAGCGACAATATTCCAATCGATGTGCTGCAGCCGCTTTTCAAATGGTCCGCCAACTCTTATGAATACAACTCTTTTGACAGAATCGTTCTTCCTTTCAACGAAGGACGGGGCATGAAAAAAATCTACTTTGTATCCTTCAGCAAAGAGACGGTTGTTGAAGCGGTGATTGAATCGGCAAATTACCGCAACATCCTTGCAGACATTGAAAAAGAAAAATCGCAGAT
>NZ_CP026521.1:4724034-4769784 GCF_002953915.1 Bacillus sp. MBGLi79 | reverse complement strand
GCAAAAGAACCAACGGTACTTTCTCGTCGTAAATTGTTATGTATTGCCGGAATGGGGTGGACTTTCGATGCAATGGAAGAGGGGAAAGCGGCTTTTTTATATTATCTTGAAAACAACTGCATTGGCCGGATTAAGATCCGTTCTAACTGGAATGGGTATGCACTAATAGAGGACATTGCCGTGGCAAAAGACTATAGAAAAAAAGGTGTTGGAACAGCATTATTACATAAAGCGATTGAGTGGGCAAAGGAGAATCATTTTTGTGGTCTTATGCTTGAAACCCAAGATATTAATGTTTCAGCTTGTCATTTTTATGCCAAACATCACTTTATAATAGGTGCGGTTGATACGATGCTTTATTCCAACTTTCCAACAGCAAATGAAATTGCGATTTTTTGGTACTATAAATTTTAATTGATTATAAAAATCTCAACAGTACCAGAGATAAAGAATTGACGAACGAAACGGGGCTTGTTTTGCGTTTCGTTTTTTGGATCGAGAAGAGGTTTCTTAATAACCTCTTCTATTCTTTGATAAGAAATGTCTTTCCACAATAGGCATAAAAACGTGAAGGAGCATTCCTCCTAAGCAGACGGTTAATAGGGTTCCGATGCCGATAGGGCCTTTAAAGATGATGGCTAATACTAAGAAAAGAGCGTATACCAATGTTCTTGAAAACAAGATTGTTCTTTTGGAGAGATCTCGGATAATAAGTGTTAAATGATCGATCGGTGTTGATGCGAATTTTGTCTGAAGATAGATGGCTGTTCCAAGACCGATGAGCACCAAACCAATTCCGAAACAAATCAGTTTGCTTAACAACGCGTTTAGATAGATGGTGTTTTTTACAACAAACAACCATAGGTCAATGCCTATTCCAGTAATGAATGCTGTAATCAAGCCCAGCAAAATAGGTTTTTTTCTCGTTAATATAGCGTTGCAGATTAAGAGGATCACAGAAATAAGGACCTCCCAGCTTCCTACGGTAAGACCGATTTCTTTTGACAGACCAACCAAAAGGGCATCGAAGGGTGATGTGCCCAGTCCTGATTGTATGGTTAAGGAAATGCCCAAACTTAATATGAGTATGCCTATTCCGTAATACATATATTTCATGTTATATTCCGCGATATTTCTTTTGTCATCAAGACGTGAGGGATGCCGTCCTCCATAAATTCCTGTGAAGAAGTCTGATAGCCCAGTTTTTGATAAAAGCCTGCCGCTTGTGTTTGACCATGCAGCTTATATGAAGTCAGTCCTTTTTCTTTCATGATTTCCTCTAACCCGCTTACGATGATCTTCCCCAATCCGTACTTACGGTAAGGTTTTAGGGTGCAGATTCTTTCCAGCTTTGCTGTATGGCCAACGATGCGTGCGCGTCCGGTGCCGACAGGCTGATTCTCATGATATACCAAGATATGCTGGCATTGTTCCTGAAGCGTATCAAATTCATCGAACTCATCGGCTTCAGAAACATGTTGCTCCTCAATGAAAACGCCTCTTCTAATCTTTAAAGCTTCATGTAAATCCGCTTCAGTTGTTATTCTTTTTATACTCATCTAAATCAATCCTTTTCTGATATTAGTCTGGACTGTCCAGCATGCATGTGGTCTTATAATAGTAAGGTTAAAACAGTTTTGTTGTAATTACAACAAAAATACGTGAGGGGTTTTAGAATGAATGATATTTTGCGTGAAATCGGCATGATAGCAAGAGCGTTGGATTCCATAAGCAATATCGAATTTAAAGATTTGGACTTAACAAGAGGGCAGTATCTCTATCTCGTACGCATATACGAAAATCCGGGAATGATTCAAGAAAAATTGGCAGAAATGATAAAAGTGGACCGGACAACGGCTGCGCGGGCCATTAAGAAGCTGGAAATGCAGGGGTTTATTCAAAAACTGCCAGATGAGCAAAATAAAAAAATAAAAAAATTGTTTCCGACTGAGAAAGGGAAAAAGGTGTATCCCTTGTTAAGAAGAGAAGGAGAACATTCTACGGAAGTCGCTTTGTCCGGTTTTACACATGAGGAAAAGGAAACCATTTCTGCACTCCTTCAGAGAGTAAGGAAAAATGTAGAACGTGATTGGGAGTATGTGAAGAAGGGGAACAAAAGGGATTATTAATGTGCAAAATGTACCTTATCGACGGAAGCAAATATGAGTCCGGAAAGGGCCAATTTCCTGTTTCGATCATTTCACAATGCAAGTTACAAAAATGTGCGTAGTTACATATTGAATTGATTTGTATTACAGTAATGATAGCAAGAAATTTCCAAAGGGAGTGGTTTTGATGAACTTGAGACAACTATCAGAACATGTCTTTCAATGTGAATTTGAGCTTGATGTTCCCCTTCGTGTCCCGGTTCATACTTGGTTTATTAAAGATGGCGATGATGTTTATATTGTTGATACGGGGATAGAACGTTTTGCTGATGCTCAAATTAGGGCAGCGTTAGCGATCGGCAATCCAAAAGCCATTTTGCTTACCCATGGCCACAGTGATCATATCGGAGGTGCATCAAAATGGTTAGAGAGATTTGATCTTCCGATTTATGCCCACCAGAAAGAACTTATATATATCAATGGAGAAGCGCCTTATCCAAACAAAAATGAAGCAGAGAACACAGGGGTAGCCCATATTGTTCAGCCGCTGACAGAGCAAACGCTTGCTCACCTGCCTCTGCAATATGATTTAACACCCGGACATTCCCCGGGGCATGTCGTGTATTATCATAAAATCGATCGTACGCTATTAACGGGTGATCTTTTTATCACAAGTAAGGAGGATTTACACCCACCTATAAGAAGATTCAGTGTTGATATAAATGAGAACATCGATAGCGGCTCAATCATAGATCAAATCAAACCAACGCTCATTTGCTCTTCACATGGCGAAGAAATTCTTTATAACGATGAATTGTATAAAAACTATGTGGTAAGGTATAGGGATTAATGCAGTAGCGATAGAACTGGAAGCAGGTGACACTGTCCTCGTTCTTTCTCAGACACTGCTTGATTCGGATAAAAAGGACTCCGAGTATGCGATGGGAAGAAGGGCAACCTATGTCTTTAAGAAGAATGCGAAAGACGAGTGGCTTTGTGTAATCGATAATTCATATGGTACTGATTTAATTGGTGTGTAAGATATGTCTTTGATGTGCCATTCCTGCATATAATGATTCATTCAGCTGATTAGGGAAGGTGACACAATTGAATTTGTATGACATCAGAATGGCTCCTTATTGGTTTTATGAAAGCAGAGGACTTGTTCAACATCCATACGTATTTCGGCAGCCTGTCTCCTCACGTGCAATTATTGCATCTACCCGCGGCGATGTAACGGGAGACGGCGTTATTGACGAGGTCTTTCTAACTGGAAATCAAATGCCCGGCAGCCCGTTATGGAGAAATATCACATTGGTGATCCGTGATGGCAGAACCCATCAGGAGCAGCAGATTCAGCTTCAAAACAATATGGGATACAATCCGTCACTTTTTCTGGGGGATATGACAGGCGACAAGATTGAGGATGTGGCAGTGGTAATGGACACAGGGGGAAGCGGCGGTGCTATTTATGCATATGTGTTTGCCTATCTAAACAGGCAGTTCCGGCGAATTTTCAATTCAGATGTATTGAATGATGAATTAACGTACAGTGTGACGTATCAAAATCAATATAAAGCGAGCGTCATCAGTCATCAGCAAAACGAAAAGTATATCCTCGACCTTACTTACAAGGGCAGGGAATATCTGAATGAGATTTATAACAGCCAAGGTGTGTTAAAAATGCCGATAGAAGGATGGGTGAATCCTTTATCGGGCTTGTATCCGGTTGATTTTGACAGAGACGGCGTATACGAATTATTGGCGTACCAGCGGATAGCGGGAAGGTATAACGCCGACTCATTGGGATATGTTCAAACCGTATTGAAATGGAACGGACGGCGTTTTGCCGTTGACCGGCAGAATGTTTCGATTGTTGGCAGTGCTGTCTCGTAATCCTGATGGCTGCCACCCTAAAAAGGGTGACAAAACACTACAGGTGTTCTGCAACGACAACTAAATAATAAGATAAACCGGTTTGCTGCTCTTCTAACATTCCTCTATGGAAATCATCTTGCATAAAAAAACGTGTTTGTTTTACGTAATCTTCTTTACTTGTCGGATGCCCGTTCTGATTTAGGAACTTAAGATGATTCATGACATGCTCTTGCACGGAAGGGTCATGATACGTTACACCGTTTCTTAAAAAATCAGCCATCCTATCAAGAAAATGTTTAGCCTCTATTGCCATTTTGTTCATTTCATCGACATTGATTGTATGTGTATCCAATTCAAAATCGTAACGCTCTTTTAAATGCCCATTTTGTTCTGCTAAAGATTGTTTCCATTCTTCAGCGCTTTCAAATCCTTTAAACATTACCTTATGATCCATGTTTTCGCCTTTTCTCGTGTATTCTAAAGATGTATTGACTGTTTGAATGAGACGCTGATACTTTTCAATTTTCTTTTCAAACAGCTTTTTTTGTTTTTCTAATGTACTTGTTCTTTTAGTATCCTCATTTAGTAATGTTTTGATTTCTGATAAAGGAATATCTAATTCTTTGTAAAAAAGGATTTCCTGCAGTCTTTTTAGTTCGGCAGCACCATAGTACCGATATCCGGCTTCGCTTATTTCCTTTGGGGCCAGCAAACCGATTTTGTGGTAATGATAAAGCGTTTTGATTGTGACATTCGCAATATTGGATAGTTCTTTTACTGTTAATTTCACCATCCGACTCCTCCTTTCTTCTTTCACTATGAGGCCTTACCTTTGGTTGGAGTCAAGGATAAAATGGTGGTGTTTTCGTCCGAAGACAGCCTAGTGAATGTGGGAGAAAGAAGATCAAACCAGACGGATTCAAAGAAAAGAGTGCTTTCTGCAAGCACTCTTTATTCCAGTTTAATTCGTTTTACATCCCCTAATACAAACACATAAAAAACCAAGCCTAGCAACAGTACAAAACCGGCTACCAGAAAGCTAAGCGTAAAGGAGCCTGTCACATCAAACAAATACCCTGTCAGTGATGCAGCAATAATGCCTCCGAACAGGTTGTTTGCGAGGTTTACCATCGAGCTCAGCATGGATACGGAACCGATCGGCGCGAGCTCAGCGGAGATGGACCAGCCAACCGGAGCGGTAGCAGAAATTCCAGCGAGCCCGATGGAAATACAAATAATCGCTACGGTAATATTGTTCGTCAGAATGGAGCCTAAAAAGAAAAAGCCGAAGCTCATCCCGACTATGATTACGGTTCGGTACACCTTGGTGTTAGGATAGCCTTTCTTAATAAAATAATCGACGAGCCAGCCGCCGACGGCGATTCCGGAAATGGTTGAAATCAGCCACGGCACAGCTGTAAATAAACCGGACGACATGAGATCCATCCCGTATGTATGTTTAAAGAAAGTCGGAAGCCAGGTGAGCAGCAGATTGAATGTATACCCGTACCCTGTAAATCCGATCATTAAGCCCCATACTTTGCGGTTGGTGAAAAGCTTTTTTAAAAGCGGACCCGTTTTGTAAGGGATTTGCTCTGTATTAATGGTGTTGTGTTTTTGAATATAGTTGAGTTCACTTTTAGAAATGCGTTTGTGCCGTTCAGGCTGTTCATAATACTGCCAGAAAAAGATCGTAAACAGCACATTGATGCATCCAATCGTCAAAAAGGCGACACGCCAGTCAAACGTTGTGACAAGAAAGGCGACCAATGGCGCTCCGATGACGTTTGAAAACTTGGCGGCTGAATCGAACAGTGAATTTGCCAATCCCCGCTCACTTGGAGGAAACCATAGAGCGGTTGCCTTAGAGGCAGCAGGGAATGCAGAGGCGCTCGTCAGCCCAATGAGAAACCGGAACAGATACAGCAGCAATTTTCCCTGTAAAAAAGCAAGAAGGATCGTTAAAATGCTCCATATTGTCATTCCAACCCTTGTGACCCATGCCACCCCAAATCGGTCCAGCAAACTTCCGACAGGCAGCTGCATCAGTGTATAGGAATAGGTGTAAATGGAAAATACGATGCCGAGTTCAGTTGCAGTAAGGTGAAACGAATCTTGTATCGCAGGTGCCGCTACAGAGATGGCCACTCGGTCAAAATAATTAAGAATAATAATGCCGCTAAGTAACGAAGATATGTACCATCTGGTATGCCCAGGCCGTTTCACGCGCTCTTGACTCATGATGAAAACCTCCTCTTTCATAGCATGATCTCCTGGTGGAAAAACCATTCAAATTTTAAATACCACAGCGCGCTTTTATGTAAACGGAAGGAATTTGACTGGAACAGATGGGTGCTTTAGAATGAAAGTAATAAAAATGAACACTCCAAAGGGGAGTAGCTTTCACAGTAAAGTCGTCATTACGGGACAAGATGTCCTCGGCTTTGCTGGCAATCTAATTGTTAGCGAGACCTTTGCCAAATCTGATTTGGTGAAGGTCTTTTTGTTTCGGAACTTCACCAAATTGGTGGAGTTTTTTTCATTTTTATCAAAACGGGAGAGGAGCGTCAGGATGTCTACGTTGAAAAAGTGGCTGAAGCGTGAACTGGTGAGGAAAGGGCTGCCGTTAGCGAAAGAGAAATTGATTCCGATCTTAAAAGAAAAAATGAAGAAGAAACGATGAGGAGGCTGACAATGAAGATTATTTTGACAGTACTTGCCGGAGTGGGTCTTTTGAGTGCAGGCGGCTGCGGCATGCTTGATCAGGTGAACGACGGATTGAACTATACGGGTGAGGCAGCGGGGTATGTGGAGAAGGTGAAGACATTTGCAGAGGAAGCGCCTGAATTGGCTGAGAAAGCTGTAAATGACACCGAGGCGAAAGAAAACCTTGAAGCGCAGCTTGAGTCGATTCAGAAGGCTGCCGCTGATTTTAATGAATTAACACCGCCTGATGCTGCAACGGAGATTCATCAAACCATTCAGGAGCATAACGAAACCTTGCAGAAAAGCGCTGAAGAGGTGTTGAAACAAGTGGAGGAAGGCAATGTATCGCTTGAAGATTTGGAGCAGTCAGATCTGGTCCAAAACGCAAAGCAAATCACTGATGTGATGGGACAGATTGAAAAGCTGGGTGAATAAGAAAAAGCATCCCGACACGGGATGCTTTTTGATTATTCAGCCATTGCGTCAGTTAAGACAGGAACGACTTGTTTTTTACGGGACACAACGCCTTTTAAGAGAGCTGTGTTGTTTTCTAATGTCACGTTGAACGCTTTTTCCACTTTCGCTGCTTCGTTACCGATTGCAAGAGCAAGTGAATCATTTTCTAAGATATCTGTGATAACAAGAAGGAACAGATCAAGATTCTTCTCAGCCACAACGTTTGAGATCACAGCTTCTAATTCAGCTTGGCGTTTTTTCACATCTTCAATGTCCACTGTGTTTACTTGTGCGATTTCGACTTTCTTGCTGCCGAGTGTAAATTCTTTCGCATCAAGAGAAATGAGCTCTTCCACTGTTTTCTTGCTTAGATCAGCGCCTGCTTTCAGCATGTTCAAGCCGTATTCTTCAGTATCTACGCCAGCGATCTCTGCAAGCTCTTTTGCTGCTGCTACGTCTTGGTCCGTGCAAGTTGGGGATTTGAATAACAGTGAGTCAGAAATGATCGCAGACAGCATCAGGCCGGCAATTTCTTTCTCGATTTTCACGTTATTTTCTTTGTACATTTTGTTTAAGATCGTAGCTGTACAGCCTACAGGCTCAGCACGATAGTAAAG
The DNA here is from genome assembly GCF_002953915.1 of Bacillus sp. MBGLi79. Lineage (NCBI taxonomy): Bacteria > Bacillati > Bacillota > Bacilli > Caryophanales > Bacillaceae > Bacillus > Bacillus sp. MBGLi79. Next base: position 4,762,019 of record NZ_CP026521.1, on the reverse strand, counting down.
CGGCTCAGCTGTTTCAAAGTTAGCGATGCGGTGATGGTCGATAACCTCTAAAACCTGAACATCTTCAATGTCTTTGATGCTTTGCTGGCGTTCGTTATGGTCAACCAGGATAACGCCGTTTACTTCGTTTGCAGCTGTTTCAACAAGGCGCGGGCTTTCTTGTTTGAAATAGTCAAGCGCGTATTGTGTTTCGCCGTTGACTTGTCCAAGACGGACAGGCTCAGCATTGAAGCCGAGTTTGTTTTTCAAATCAGCATAAGCAATCGCAGAACAAATCGTATCTGTGTCTGGGTTTTGGTGTCCGAAAATAAGTATCTTTTCCATGATAGCTCCTATCCTTTTTTAAGTAGTGTCATCTTTATATAGTTTAACACGTCTTGCTGCAGGTGTAATCATGCAAACCCTTAAAAATTGATGTGAATAAGAAGCATTTTCTTTGAGCTGAGGAGAAAAGCTGTGTAAAATACTGGGTAGCTTAGTTGCAAAATGTAATGTAGTATCAAAAAAGGTACTATTGGAGGGTTATAAATGAGTGAAAAAAAGAATATATACCCGAACAAAGAAGGCTGTCCAGTTGAATTTACGCTAGATGTCATTGGCGGAAAGTGGAAAGGAATTCTTTTTTATCACATGATAGAGGGCAAGAAACGGTTTAATGAGTTTCGGCGAATCTGCCCGAATATTACTCAAAGAATGCTTACTCTTCAGCTGCGGGAGCTGGAAGCGGACGGTATCGTGCATCGTGAGGTTTATCAACAGGTGCCGCCGAAGGTTGAGTATTCTCTGACAGAATTCGGGCGAACACTTGAACCGATTGTTTTGCAAATGAAAGAATGGGGAGAATCCAACAGAGATGTGCTGGAATCTTATCGTACGAACGGCTTGCTGAAGGATCAGCAAAAATAGCAGCAAAGGGAGCTCCTTTGCTGCTTGTTTTATTTCATTGAAAGGGCTCTGTTGGCGTTTCTGACGTCATTTTTCAACAGTTCAGAAAGGTTGTAAGACGGATAGTATCCATGCTGATACATGTATCGATAAACTTGGCCGTGCAGCTGGATGGCAGCATTCAGCTGTTTGACCAGTACGTTTCTTAATTGAGGTGTTGCTGTTTCTGTAATGGCGATGGCATAGCTGCGGACAGATGTTTTGGCAAAACCGAGCAGGTCACCGCTGTAAAATGGGTTATCTGCGCGTTCTTCTTCCTCATCCTCTCTGTGCGGAGCCTGTGGAAAGAACGGAAGAAGCTCTCTCAAATTTTGCTCAACGGCCTGAATAGACACGTTGTAAAGCTGTTTGAGCTGAGGGTCTTTTACTTCTCTTACCATTTTCTTCAGTTTAATGAGTCCGTTTGATTGAAAAGCAACCAGCTCGTGCATTTCTAGTGTTTCATGCCAAGCCAATGTTCTGCGTTCATCCATGTGAAAATTCTCCTTTATCAATCAGATTCCATATCAGCATATGCCCAACGCTCAATGTTGTTCATGATGTTTTGAAGTTTTTAAAAAGGGAAATTCACCTTATATAGGCTACGGGTTGAGAACATGCACAAAGAGGTGAAATACAATGTGGGACATGATAAAGAACTTTTTCTTGTTTAGCAGCGGCGTTCTGCAAGCAACAACCCTTTTACTGGTGATCTTAATTTTTATGTATGTCAGAAAAACGAAAAAGAAAAACAAAGAATCTTCTGGCTTTATGGATGATAAACATTAATGGTGATGGGCATTCTTTTCCAAGAATGTCTTTTCCTTTTTTTATGTTTCACATGAAACATTAGCGTCATTTTACTTGCGATTTGGACTTATGTTAAAATATAAAAGTAAAATTTAGAGATGATATAAAAACATTCGGTGCAAAGCGTTTGCAGCGATGAAAAAAGAGCAGTCGTTTATGCTGCTCTTTTCTATTCGTATGTTCAAGATGATACGAGGTGACTAAGTGAAACAAACGAGAGCATTAATGGAAGGTGCTATTTTAATCAGTCTGTTTGCGATCATCACGCTTTTGGTCGTTTATGTTCCTGTGATTGGAACAATTCTGTTATTTGCACTGCCGCTGCCAATGATCCTGTATACGATCAGACATGGATTGAAGTTAGGGATATGGATGGGCGCTGTCAGTCTTCCGGTTGTTTTTATTGTTGGGTCCTTTAACGGACTTATTGTAGCTTTTATGTCAGCTTGCGCCGGCATTGCCATGGGACATTTTTTCAAAAGGAAAGAGCCCGGGAACGCCATTATTTCGGGCGCGCTTATTTATATGCTTAGTATTGTCTTCTATTTTGTGATAAGCATTCAGTTTTTGGGTATCAATATCATTGATGAGGCGATGACACAATACCGGCAATCTCTTGATATTGTAGAAACTGTAGTGAAGCAGTCGGGCAATGCTGAACAGTTTGAGAAGCAATTAAAACTGATGGAAGAACAATTGGGTATCGTTCAATATCTTTTTCCAACAGCTATTGTGATGGTAGGAGCTATTTTTTCTTTCCTCAGTTACCTTATCGCTAAGCCGCTCTTAAGGCGATTCTCCCCCGATATTCCTAATCTAAAGCCTTTTAGAGAGTTGAAGTTTCCGCAAAGTGTTGTAGTGCTGTATTTGATCATTGTCATGCTTTCATTTTTGCCTTTAGAAAAAGGCCAAATGCTGTACTCTATCGCTTTAAATGGGGAGTTTATACTCGGGTTTCTGATTTTTATCCAAGGTTTATCATTTATCTTTTTCTATTGCCATAAGAAACAATATCCGAAGGCTGCGGCTGTGATTGCTGTCGTACTCGGGTTTGTGCATCCGGTATTCATGGCAGTCATTCGCATTTTAGGCGTCTTAGATATGGGCTTTCATATAAGGAATAAGGTGAAGTGAACATGAGTTTTACTCACATGGTGGGGAGTGATAGAAATGCCAAGCTTTTATGAAAAACCGCTGTTTCGGTATCCCATCTATGCATTGATTGCTCTGTCAATCATTACAATCCTCATCAGCTTTTATTTTAACTGGATATTAGGAGCCGTCGAAGTGCTGCTGCTGGCAGTTATTTTGTTTTTTATTAAACGTGCTGATTCTCTTATTCGAAAAGAGATAGATGCTTATATTTCAACGTTATCCTACAGGTTGAAAAAAGTCGGTGAAGAGGCATTGATGGAAATGCCGATCGGAATCATGCTTTTTAATGACCAATATTATATAGAATGGGCAAATCCGTTTCTTTCCTCTTGCTTTAATGAAAGCACTTTAGTGGGGAGATCACTTTACGATACTTGTGAATCGGTAGTGCCGCTGATCAAACAAGAGGTGGAATCGGAAACGGTTTCATTGAATGACCGCAAGTTTAGGGTTGTCATCAAACGGGATGAGCGTCTCTTATACTTCTTTGATGTTACAGAACAAATCCAGATTGAAAAGCTATATGAAAACGAAAGAACCGTGCTGGCCTATATTTTCCTTGATAACTATGATGATGTGACACAAGGATTGGATGACCAGACGAGAAGCACGATGAACAGCCAGGTGACATCTCTGCTGAACGCTTGGGCGCAGGAGTACGGGATCTTCTTGAAACGGACGTCTTCAGAACGCTTTATCGCTGTGCTTAATGAACACATCTTAACTGAACTCGAAAATTCGAAGTTTTCGATTCTTGATGAAGTGCGGGAAAAAACCTCATTTGACGGTGTAGCGCTGACGTTAAGCGTCGGTGTCGGCGCTTCAGTCTCTTCCTTGAAAGAACTTGGCGATTTGGCGCAATCCAGCTTGGACTTAGCACTGGGACGCGGCGGAGACCAGGTAGCCATTAAGCTGCCAAACGGCAAGGTGAAGTTTTACGGAGGTAAAACAAACCCAATGGAGAAACGAACAAGGGTGCGGGCCCGCGTCATTTCTCATGCCTTAAAGGAAATCGTCTCTGAAAGCAGCAATGTGATTATCATGGGGCATAAATTCCCCGACATGGATTCTATCGGCGCAGCGATCGGGATTTTAAAGGTGGCACAGGCAAATAACAAAGATGGCTTTATTGTGATTGACCCAAATCAAATCGGATCAAGTGTGCAGCGTTTGATTGAGGAAATCAAAAAATATGAAGAGCTGTGGTCAAGATTTATTACGCCTGAAGAAGCGATGGAAATTTCTAATGATGACACGCTCCTTGTGATCGTTGATACACATAAGCCGTCACTTGTTATGGAGGAACGGCTGGTCAATAAAATTGAACATATCGTGGTCATCGACCATCACCGCAGGGGTGAGGAGTTTATCAGAGACCCGCTGCTCGTTTATATGGAACCATACGCTTCTTCCACAGCGGAATTGGTGACAGAGCTGCTTGAATATCAGCCGAAGCGCTTAAAAATCAATATGATTGAAGCAACAGCCCTATTAGCTGGTATAATAGTGGATACAAAGAGCTTTTCTCTCCGCACGGGCTCGCGGACTTTTGATGCGGCTTCTTATTTAAGGGCAAAAGGCGCCGATACGGTGCTGGTGCAGAAGTTCCTGAAAGAAACCGTTGATTCGTATATTAAACGGGCGAAGCTGATCCAGCATACGGTCCTCTATAAAGATAACATTGCGATTGCTTCTCTTCCTGAAAATGAAGAGGAATACTTCGATCAAGTCCTGATTGCGCAGGCTGCCGATTCGCTGCTGTCGATGAGTGAGGTTGAGGCTTCATTTGCGGTGGCGAGACGGGATGAACAAACGGTTTGTATCAGTGCGCGGTCACTTGGCGAGGTAAATGTGCAGATCATCATGGAGGCGCTAGAAGGCGGAGGGCATTTAACAAATGCGGCGACGCAGTTGTCCGGCATTTCAGTTTCTGAAGCGCTGGAACGGCTGAAGCACGCCATAGATGAGTATTTTGAGGGAGGCGTACAGAGATGAAGGTTATTTTCTTACAAGATGTAAAAGGAAAAGGAAAAAAAGGTGAAGTCAAAAACGTAGCAGACGGTTATGCGCATAACTTTCTCATTAAAAAAGGCCTCGCGGTTGAAGCGAACGCGTCAAACATCAGCGCGCTAAACGGACAAAAGCAGAAAGAGAAAAAAGAAGCCATTGCCGAGCTTGAGCAGGCTAAGAGCTTGAAAGAGACATTAGAAAAACTGACTGTTGAACTTAGCGCAAAATCAGGTGAAGGCGGCCGTTTATTTGGTTCAGTGACAAGCAAGCAAATCACTGAACAGCTGCAAAAAGACCATAACATTAAAGTAGATAAGCGGAAGCTTGAACTGCCGGACGGCATTCGTGCATTAGGATACACAAACGTGCCTGTGAAGCTGCATCCTGAGGTGCAGGCAGTGTTAAAGGTACATGTAAAAGAAGAAGCTTAATAGAAAAAGAGGCTTGGATTGATCCAAGCCTCTTTTTTATTCCACGAGATAAAGAGTTTGCTGGCTTTCTCCGCCAGGTCCTCCTCCCATGCCTTGCAGGCCGCTGTTTATGCTGCTGGAGGAACTGCTGTACTCTTCAGACGATATTTCTTTTCCGTTTTTCTTAATCCAGGAAACAAGTTCGCTGTTGCCTGAGTTGTTTTCTGAGAGAAGAAAGTATTTCACTTTGCCTTCTTTGATTAGTTTTTTCAGTTCGGACACAGTCAGAATGGGATCCGTGCCGTTAAACCCACCCATTGCCATAACAGACTCATTTTCGTTAATGATGTATGGCGCAGCTGTTACGGTTGTCAAAGTGGCAAATAAATATTCTTCGCCAGTATTGTGCTTTTTCAGATAGGACAGGAGCCCGCTGTCGACCTCTGAAGAGAACATGTTCCCGCCGTTTGCCGAGCTTTTGAGCTGCGGGCCGGATTCAGGAAGGACGCTGTTGCCTCCGTATAGAAGCGGCGTTGCTGACCAATAGACTGGTGTGAGCAGCAGAATGCACAAGCTGAGGATGGTCAGTTGCTTACTGAACGGATGATTGCGTTTAAGCATCAAAAGTGCAAGGGTGATCCCGAGTCCTAAGAGTCCCAGTACGTACATCCATACACTGCCGATTTGGCTTGTATAAGCACTCAGGATATACACCTGGAACGCGGATGTGATCAGAACGGCTGCTGGCAGAAGATAGCTGGACCAGTCTTTATTGTTTTTGTATAAGCGGTACATCGAATGCCAGCCGATTCCAGAAAGCGCGGCAATCGGCGGTGCCAGCATAATCAAGTAATACTGGTGGAAGAATCCCGCGATGCTGAAGAAACCAGCCACAGGAACGAGCCATGCCGTCCAGAATAGCGTTTCTTTCATTTCAGCAGCCTGTCCGCGGCGATCACGATACCAGCTGACGATTCCGCCTAGCAATCCGATCAATGCGAATGGAAGCATCCAGCTGATTTGGCCGGAAAGTGCCGATTGGAAGAGACGGAGCGGTCCAGCATCACCGGTGCCGAACATATTCATGCTTTTTCCGCCGCCACCGCCAGGCCCGCCACTTCCAGGTCCGTTGCCACCTGTGGGAGATGTGCCTCCGCCTCCATTGGAAGCGCCGGTTTGTCCGTTAGGCGGCTGAGGCGCCTGTGAATGGGTTCCGAATGATTGATTTCCGTTCTGAGAAAAAGATGAACCATTGCCATTTGGCGCTTGTATGTTGTCTTGATTCTGCATGTTCCCTCCGCCAGCAGCATTCATATCACCCTTTGCCAGGCCCGTAGTTTGCCCAAGCAGACGCTCGGTGCCGTTGTAGCCAAAGGCCAGTTCTAACACAGAGTTGGTCTGGCTGCTTCCGACATAAGGCCGGCTGGAGGGTGAGGTCGAATCCACTGCAACCGCCCATGAGAGGGAGAGGCCTGTGAGAAGGACAAGAGACAGAATCAGAGATCCGATTTTTTTCTTCAGAGCAACCCGGGAAGCAATCAGGTAGAATATCACAAATGCAGGCAAGACCATAAATGCTTGCATCATCTTCATATTAAAGGCGAGCCCAATTAGGGCAAATGCCGTCAGCAGCCAAACCAGCTTGCCTTGTTTTACTGCCTTAAGCAGGCAAGCTGAACCGAGCAATAAGGTAAAGACAAGCATGCTGTCAATATTGTTTGTCCGGCTGACAGCTGCTGCGATAGGGGTCAGTGCCATGACAAGTGCGGCAATGCGGGCCGCTCCAACTCCAAAGGTCGGTTTGATCATTCTGTAGAGCAGGAACACGGATCCAACTCCGGCGAGAGCCTGAGGAAGGATCACACTCCACGTGTGAACGCCGAAAATCAGTGCGAAAATCGTTTGAACCCATAACACAACAGGCGGCTTATCCACTGTGACAAATCCGGAAGGGTCAAATGACGCATAGAAGAAATTGTGGAAGCTTTGCGTCATGCTTTTCACAGCAGCCAAATAGTACTGGTTTGCTGTGTCATCCTGCCAAATGTTATACATATTCAGAAAAGCCGCTGTAAGCAAAATAAGAATAAGAGCTGCGTCGAATCGTTTGGTTTTCATCGTTTTTCACCTCTTTATAGTGTCTCATTGTAAAAAACAAATATGAAAAACCTATGAATAAATCATAAATATTCAAAGAAAAAAGCGGAGATATCTTCCCCGCTTTTATGCTGAATTTCTTTGTTTTGCTGACTGAAAAATGTATCGATCTCGTCCGGCTCCCTGTCCGGCTGCCCCCATTACGATCAGGGCAGCAATGAGAAGCACAATCGGCATCGTCCATGAATGCGTCTGGTCAAAGAGATAGCCGACAAAGATTGGCCCGACTGCTGCCAGCAGGTAGCCGAATGACTGAGACATGCCTGACAGCGCAGCGGCCTGCTGGGCATTTTCACTGCGGAGACCAATCAAAGTGAGCGCCAGACTAATGCTGGAGCCTTGCCCGATACCGATAATGATCATCCAGATGGCAAGCAATGTATGGCTGCCGCCCGCTAATAATCCGCAGAGGCCGATTAGATAAACTGAGGCCAGCGCCGCAACGATACCGCGCTGCTGTTTCACACGATCAGCTAAAACCGGTGTCAGAAAAGTGGAAGGCAGACTCGCAAATTGCATGAGTGATACCATCCACCCGGCTGTTGCCGTATCAATCCCGTGTGAACGGAGAATTTCAGGAAACCAAGCGATGCTGCTGTAAAATAAAAACGATTGCAGTCCCATAAAGATGGTGACATACCATGCCATTTTGGAAGCCCAAATGGAACTGTTTTGAAGCTTCACTGCCTTGTTTGCTGTATCTCGATGGCGCAGCTGGGGTATCCAGATCAGCAATGCAAGCAAAGCCAGCCCGCCCCATAAGAGAAAGGCTTGTTTCCATCCGCCATTCATCTGGGTCGCTAAAGGAACGCTGACACCTGATGCCAACGCAGCGAATATATTCATTGATGTCGTATACAGGCTGATCATGAGCCCTGGCTTTTCAGGGTATTTATGTTTGATTAAGCTTGGCAAAAGTACATTTCCAATCGCGATTCCGACTCCGATTAGTGCCGTTCCAAAAAACAAAGCGGCAGTATAGCCGATAGAACGAGTCAAAACACCGATCAACAGTACCACGAGACCTAGCCATAAGGTTCGCTCATTTCCGAGGCGCTGTCCAAGCTTAGGCGCAAGCGGAGAAAGAACTGCAAATGAAAGCAGCGGCAGTGCGGTCAAAAACCCGGCTGCCCCATTGGACATGTGCAGCTCTGCCCGGATAGAGCTGATGACCGGACCGACTGAAGTGATCGCGGGCCGTAAGTTAAAGGCGATAAAGATAATGCCGGCGATCAGCCAAAATGATTGGATTTTTTTATTTTGTGGATGTGGCAAAGCAGTTACTCCTTTTTTCTAACATATACATCATATTATCCCGAAGCAGGTAAGCAAGTATGTGAATGAAGGCTATGATTTGTCCTCTTTTTGCAATTCAGCCATTTTGGCCAGCAGAATATGCTGAGGCATATGCATGATCTGTTCAAGCGGCAGATTCAAGGACTCTGCAAGCTTTTGTGCAGTTTCAGCAGAAATTTGCAAAGGTCTCACAAAAGATCCCTCCTCTCTTCTGTCCATTGTACAAGAATCAAATGTGAAATGTAAGAAGATGTAACAAAGGAATAGAGCAATCGAAAAATGCCCGTTATAAATGAGGTAAGGAGGGCTCTTATGCACGCACCGTTGTCCTTATTAAAACAAATGCTGAAGGAACACCAAATAGACACTGAAAAAGCTGTCACATTCGAAGAATACTTAGCAGTGAGACTAAAGCTTCAGGAGCTGATGGGGAAATTTGCTTCGCTCGAGGAGTGGGATCTGTATCAAAAAGCGGCAGATTTGATGATGGACATAGGCATTCAATGGATGAAATAAACCGATAACCGCTAAAAAACCCTCGCTGCAGCGAAGGCTTTCATTCACTAAAATGAGAGTTCCTCTTCCACATTTTTAAACTGGTCATAAATCACAAGCTTTGCCGGACTGTTTTCCTTAGCCACCTGTTTGGCCTTTTCAATGGCGGCGTCTTTAGACGTATACAAAGCTGTCGGCGCCACATTCTCCACCTCAATAAACCAGCCATCCGCATCAACATTCGGTGTAATCGCGTATTTTTTAATCATTTTTCATTCCTCCCTTATGTTTTATTGCATTTTTCCCGCCTTGTTACTGTCCAAAACGATCCAATCTGCTAACTGAAAAAAATAGGAAACAGACAATTTTTCTATTTTTTTTCTGTAGAAATGGTAGAATGGAGGTTGGAGATTTTTTAATGAGAGGACGGTGCTTAGCATGACAGACCTTCTGAATGATCGGCTTCCTCCGCAAAATATAGAAGCCGAACAAGCCGTGTTAGGCGCTATTTTTTTACAGCCGTCTGCTTTAACACTGGCTTCAGAAGTATTGATTCCAGATGATTTTTATAGAATGTCCCACCAAAAAATCTATAATGCGATGCTGGTGCTCGGTGACCGAGGTGAGCCGGTTGATCTGGTGACGGTAACTTCAGAGCTTGCGAACACAGACCTGCTGGAAGAAGTAGGCGGCATTTCATATCTGACAGATATCGCAAACTCGGTGCCGACAGCGGCTAACATAGAATATTACGCGAAAATCGTTGAGGAAAAATCGATTCTTCGCCGATTAATCAGAACCGCGACAACGATTGCTCAAGACGGGTATACCCGTGAAGATGAGGTCGAGGATTTACTCAGTGAAGCGGAAAAAACGATTATGGAAGTGGCACAGCGCAAAAATACGAGTGCCTTCCAAAACATTAAGGACGTCCTTGTCCAAACCTATGATAATATCGAACAGCTTCACAATCGAAAAGGTGATATCACAGGGATTCCAACAGGTTTTACGGAGCTTGACCGGATGACTGCGGGTTTCCAGCGCAACGACTTGATCATTGTGGCTGCCCGTCCGTCAGTGGGGAAAACTGCCTTTGCTTTGAACATCGCACAAAACGTGGCGACCAAGACCGATGAGAGCGTAGCGATTTTCAGTCTTGAGATGGGTGCAGAGCAGCTCGTTATGCGTATGCTCTGTGCCGAGGGAAATATCAATGCCCAGAATCTCCGTACCGGTAACCTTACCGAAGAGGATTGGGGCAAGCTGACGATGGCAATGGGAAGCCTGTCGAACAGCGGGATTTACATCGATGATACACCGGGGATTCGGGTAAGTGAAATCCGCGCCAAGTGCCGCCGCTTGAAGCAGGAAAGCGGGCTTGGCATGATTTTGATCGATTACCTGCAATTGATTCAGGGAAGCGGCCGTTCAAAGGACAACCGTCAGCAGGAAGTATCAGAAATTTCCCGTGAACTGAAGTCGATTGCCAGGGAGCTGCAAGTCCCTGTTATCGCGCTTTCTCAGCTTTCCCGGGGTGTTGAGCAGCGTCAGGATAAACGTCCGATGATGTCTGATATCCGGGAATCAGGAAGTATCGAGCAGGACGCGGATATTGTCGCGTTCCTTTATCGTGATGACTACTATGACAAAGAAACCGAGAATAAAAATATTATCGAAATCATTATCGCCAAACAGCGTAACGGCCCGGTAGGAACCGTGTCTCTTGCGTTCGTAAAAGAATACAACAAATTCGTCAACCTGGAACGGCGTTTTGATGACGCAGGCGTTCCGCCCGGCGCATAAGCCCCAAGAGCTGATCTTGGGGTTTTTTCGTTCGAAAGACGGAAGAAAAACCGTCCGCTCTGTGGATGAAAATTTGAAAGCGTTTTAATAAAATGGTGCAAAAAGGAGATGGTATCAATATGGGAAACCGTTTTTCATCTTTTCACGCAGCACAAATCCGAATTGCGCGTCCTACAGGCCAGCTTGATGAGATTGTTCGTTTTTACGAAGAGGGACTGGGCTTGAAACGAATAGGTGAATTTTCACAGCATAACGGGTATGACGGTGTCATGTTCGGCCTTCCTCATGCCGATTATCATTTGGAATTCACTCAGTTTGATGGGGAAAGTGGCGCCCCAGTTCCCCATCCCGACAGCCTCCTCGTTTTTTATGTGCCGGATGCAGGTGAACTGAAAGCGATCACTTCAAAGCTGAAGCACATGGGCTATCAAGAGGTTGAATCAGAGAATCCTTACTGGAGCCATGGAGGCGTGACAATAGAGGATCCGGACGGCTGGCGAATCGTTTTTATGAACACAAAAGGGCTATCAGGCAAGTAATTCTTTTTCATGCTAAAGGATGAAAGTTTCACAAGCTTTTTATGACAAAATGGTGAGAAAACGCTTATAAAACGAATGAAAGCGAACGAATATAGATTTACAATAATTTAATGTTCGGATTTACAATTGACTTTCTGTTTCTTCACTGATAAACTTGATTTGTTTGAATAGAATCGTTTTGAAAGGTTAACGGAGGTGCACGGACATGTCTTCAGTAGTTGTAGTAGGTACGCAATGGGGCGATGAAGGAAAAGGTAAAATCACAGATTTCCTATCAGAAAATGCAGAAGTGATCGCCCGTTATCAAGGCGGAAATAACGCAGGGCATACAATCAAGTTTGACGGAATCACATACAAACTTCACTTAATCCCGTCTGGAATTTTTTATAAGGATAAAACGTGTGTCATCGGAAACGGAATGGTTGTAGATCCGAAAGCATTAGTCACAGAGCTTGCGTATCTTCATGAACGCAACGTCAGTACAGATAACCTGAGAATCAGCAACAGAGCTCACGTCATTCTGCCGTATCATTTGAAATTGGATGAAGTGGAAGAAGAGCGTAAAGGGGCTAACAAGATCGGTACAACAAAAAAAGGAATCGGCCCTGCTTACATGGATAAAGCAGCCCGCATCGGAATTCGCATCGCGGATCTGTTAGACCGTGACGCGTTTGCGGAAAAGCTTGAACGCAATCTGGAAGAAAAAAACCGTCTGCTTGAGAAAATGTACGAGACAGAAGGGTTTAAAATTGAGGATATCTTAGACGAATATTATGAGTACGGCCAGCAGATCAAACAATACGTTTGCGATACATCTGTTGTCTTAAACGATGCTCTTGATGAAGGGCGCCGTGTATTATTTGAAGGCGCACAAGGGGTTATGCTTGATATCGACCAAGGAACATACCCGTTTGTTACGTCATCTAACCCGGTTGCCGGCGGTGTCACGATCGGTTCTGGTGTCGGCCCGACCAAAATTCAGCACGTTGTCGGTGTATCAAAAGCATATACGACTCGTGTCGGAGACGGTCCTTTCCCGACTGAGCTGAAAGATGAAATCGGTGATCAAATCCGTGAAGTCGGACGCGAATATGGAACAACAACAGGCCGCCCGCGCCGCGTCGGCTGGTTTGACAGCGTCGTTGTCCGCCACGCCCGCCGTGTGAGCGGAATTACAGATCTTTCTCTGAACTCAATTGACGTCTTAACAGGAATTGAAACGTTGAAAATCTGTGTGGCGTACCGCTACAAAGGCGAAATCATTGAAGAATTCCCAGCAAGTCTTAAAGCACTTGCTGAATGTGAGCCGGTTTATGAAGAAATGCCAGGCTGGACTGAGGATATTACAGGTGCGAAGAGCTTGAGCGAGCTTCCGGAAAATGCGCGCCATTATCTTGAGCGTGTGTCTCAGCTGACAGGCATTCCGCTTTCTATTTTCTCTGTCGGTCCAGACCGTTCACAAACAAATGTCCTTCGCAGTGTATACCGTGCGAACTAAATAGAATATGCCTGCAAGCCCCTATATCTGGGGCTTGTTTTTTGTTTGAAAGCCGCATATAAGTTGGTCTGAGAAAAAAATATGAAAAAAAACCAAAAAAGTTATTGCCACTTCTATTTGTTCGTGATATTATAAATCTCGTTGTTACGGAAACTGCTTCAATAGAGTACGAGATAAGAACTAGATCTAAGTCGTTTGCTCTATAGAAATTCCGACATCTTTAAGAGCCATTAGCTCAGTTGGTAGAGCATCTGACTTTTAATCAGAGGGTCGAAGGTTCGAGTCCTTCATGGCTCACCATTTCGTGAAGGCCCGTTGGTCAAGCGGTTAAGACACCGCCCTTTCACGGCGGTAACACGGGTTCGAATCCCGTACGGGTCATTGATTTACTTTAGCGTTATTGCTAAATTCCTTATTTGTCTGTGAGAGCTGACACGACAGCTCTCCGGGCAATTACTGTAAGGTCCGGTAGTTCAGTTGGTTAGAATGCCTGCCTGTCACGCAGGAGGTCGCGGGTTCGAGTCCCGTCCGGACCGCCATTTTACTTTACTTAGTAGAGAAAAATAAAACATTTGGCTCGGTAGCTCAGTTGGTAGAGCAACGGACTGAAAATCCGTGTGTCGGCGGTTCGATTCCGTCCCGAGCCACTTACCAAACGCATCTGCAATCGTAGGTGCGTTTTTTCTTATAGGAAAAAGGCAAACATGAGGAATGTTATAATAGAAGAAAAAGGGAGAACCGGCCCTGCGGCCGGTTCAAAGAAGAAGACGTCATTGATAAAGACGCACTCCTGTGAGGGGAGGTTTCAATAAAGTTATCTTTTTTAAAAAAAGTTGACCAGCATGACAAAAGATAAACAATGGGCGGATAAAGGTGAAATGTGTGTTTTTTTTCTAAACCTTTATTTTTTTTATCTTTTGCCCTTAAACCGTTATAATAGACAAGGACCCATTCTTTACATGGGCCTTAAGTGACGAAACGAATGAGATATAGATGAAATGAAGTCATTCGGCAGGAGGAAAATCAAAATGATGGATAAAAAGATCCTTGTAGTAGATGATGAAAAACCGATTGCAGATATATTGGAATTTAACTTAAGAAAAGAAGGCTATGAGGTGCACTGTGCCCACGACGGAAACGAAGCCGTTGAAATGGTAGAAGAGCTTCAGCCTGATTTAATTCTTTTAGATATTATGCTCCCTAATAAAGACGGCGTTGAAGTATGCCGTGAAGTCAGAAAGAAATACGATATGCCAATCATTATGCTGACGGCTAAGGATTCAGAAATTGACAAGGTTATCGGACTCGAAATCGGTGCTGATGACTATGTCACAAAACCATTCAGCACACGCGAGCTTCTGGCGCGTGTAAAAGCGAATCTGCGCCGCCAGCTGACAACAGCGCCTGCGGAGGAAGAGCCTTCCTCTAACGAGATTCATATCGGCTCTCTCGTCATCTTCCCTGACGCGTACGTTGTATCAAAACGAGATGAAACAATCGAATTGACTCATCGTGAGTTCGAATTGCTTCATTATTTAGCAAAACATATCGGACAAGTGATGACCCGTGAACACTTGCTTCAAACCGTTTGGGGCTATGATTACTTCGGCGATGTCAGAACGGTTGACGTAACAGTCCGCCGGCTTCGTGAGAAAATTGAGGACAACCCGAGCCATCCAAATTGGATCGTCACACGCCGCGGTGTAGGTTATTACTTGAGAAACCCAGAACAGGACTAATGCCCATATGAATAAGGTTGGTTTTTTTCGGTCGATCCAATTTAAGATTACCTTGATTTATGTGCTTTTGATCATCATTGCTATGCAAATCATTGGTGTGTATTTTGTCAATCAGGTAGAGAAGTCGCTGATCAGCTCTTATGAACAATCGCTGAATCAGCGAATCGACAACCTTTCTTATTATATCGAACAAGAATATAAGAGCGATAACGACAGCACTGTCATAAAGGATGACGTCAGCCGTATCCTGAGTGATTTCACGAAAAGTGATGAGGTTCGGGAAATTAGTTTTGTAGATAAAAGCTATGAAGTGGTCGGTTCTTCAAAGCCGTATGGTGAAGAAGTGGCAGGGAAACAAACGACCGATCTGATTTTTAAGAGGATTTTTTCTACCAAACAGTCGTATTTAAGAAAATATTATGATCCGAAAAGCAAAATCAGAGTTCTTATTTCCGCGAAGCCCGTCATGACTGAAAACCAAGAGGTTGTCGGCGCGATCTATGTTGTCGCGAGTATGGAAGATGTCTTTAATCAAATGAAGACAATCAACACGATACTAGCGTCCGGCACAGGTTTGGCACTCGTTTTGACGGCTCTTCTCGGTATTTTTCTGGCAAGAACCATTACCCACCCGCTTTCAGATATGCGAAAGCAGGCGATGGAGCTTGCGAAAGGGAATTTCTCAAGGAAGGTTAAAAAGTACGGGCATGATGAAATTGGTCAGCTCGCCACAACGTTTAACCACTTAACGAGAGAACTTGAAGATGCTCAGGCGATGACTGAAGGGGAACGAAGAAAGCTAGCCTCTGTTATTGCCTATATGACAGACGGCGTTATCGCTACAAACCGAAACGGAGCAATTATTCTCCTAAACAGTCCGGCGCTGGAGCTGTTGAACGTTTCACGTGAAACAGCCTTAGAAATGCCGATTACAAGCTTGCTGGGGCTTCAAGAGAATTATACTTTTGAAGATTTGGTGGAGCAGCAGGATTCTATGCTGCTTGAAATTGAGCGCGATGATCAATTAACGGTGCTTCGCGTGAATTTCTCTGTGATTCAAAGGGAACACGGCAAAATTGATGGTTTAATCGCTGTCATTTATGATGTAACCGAACAAGAGAAAATGGATCAGGAACGCAGAGAATTTGTTGCGAATGTATCACATGAGCTGCGGACGCCGCTCACGACAATGCGCAGCTATTTAGAAGCGTTAGCTGAAGGCGCGTGGGAAAATAAAGACATTGCTCCGCGCTTCTTGATGGTGACGCAAAATGAAACAGAGCGTATGATCCGGCTGGTCAATGATCTGCTTCAGCTGTCGAAATTTGACAGTAAAGATTATCAATTTAACCGGGAATGGATTCAGATTGTCCGGTTTATGTCGCTTATTATTGACCGTTTTGAAATGACAAAAGAGCAGCATGTGGAGTTTATCCGCAATCTGCCGGACAGAAACCTGTACGTCGAGATTGACCAGGATAAAATTACGCAGGTGCTCGATAATATTATTTCTAACGCATTAAAATACTCACCCGAAGGCGGACATGTCACGTTCTCTATTGATGTCAATGAAGAGGAAGAACTGCTCTATATCAGCGTGAAGGATGAAGGGATCGGAATTCCGAAAAAAGATGTCGAAAAAGTCTTTGACCGCTTCTACAGGGTGGATAAAGCAAGAACGAGAAAGCTTGGCGGCACCGGCCTGGGGTTGGCGATTGCCAAGGAAATGGTACAGGCGCACGGCGGAGATATTTGGGCGGACAGCATAGAAGGAAAAGGCACGACGATTACATTTACTCTTCCATATAAAGAGGAGCAAGAGGATGATTGGGATGAAGCGTGAAAATATAAAAACGATATTACTTACCGTACTCGTCGTCATCAGTCTTGTTTTTACATGGGGGATATGGACGTTCCAGCCAAACTTTTCTGAAGGCTCATCCTCAACAGAGTCTACTGTGCGTGAGAAACATAAAATCGAAAAAACGACCCAAAAGCTGTCTGAAACGGTAAGGCCGAGAGACATGTTTATCCATGATGACGGCGCTCATTACAAAGTGGATGACAATACCCTCTATGAAGAAATCTGGTCTGACTTGCCGCATTGGGATGTAAAAGGAATTAAAGATATTTCGGATCAGTATGACAAGTCTGGATTCAAGAGCTGGTTTTATGGTATAGGCGGTTCTGAAGCCAAGCTTGATTTGCAATTCAGCGATACGATCCCGATTGATATTTTCCAAACGCTGTTTAAATGGTCTAATCAGTCGTTTGAATACAGTTCGTTTGATCATATTCTGATCCCGTTCAATGAAACAAAAGCGAACAAGAAAATCTATTTGGTGTCTTACAGCAAACAGCTCATTCTTGAAGTGACGGTTGAGTCGGCAAACTACCGGAACATTATGAACGACTTGAAAAACAGGCAATCAAATATGCCGGCGTTCAGTTTGTTCTCCATTGGCTCAAAGAAAGAGTTCTTGCTGCCAAACAAACCGCTTACAATGGACAAAAAAGAATTTGTCACTGAATCGATTAAAACAAATACCTTTAAGCAGGCTTTGTTTAGCGATCCGAGCATTGTAAGGGAAGATTCGAATTACAACAACAGAAATGTACTGACAGATGGGATCAGCCGTTTAGATGTGAATCTTAGCCAGCGCCAGGTGCAATTCCAGCAGCGCAATTTGGTGCAGAGCACATCCTATCAAACGGGAGAATTAATCAAAAAGAGCCAAAAATACCTTGAGGATACCGGAAGCTGGACGGATCACTATCAATTTTTCAGTATCAATGACAGCCAGCAGCTGAGCTTCTATATCTTTATGGATCAGCTCCCGGTCATTAACAGCACCGCCAAACCTTTCGGAGCGACCTCAGCGATTACGGTGCAATGGGCGAATGATGACATTCTCAGCTATAAGCGGCCGAATTACAGTCTCGGAACGAATCCGATTAAAACAAGTGAAACAGAGCTGATGAGCGGCAGTGAAGTGAAGATGCTGCTTTCGAGACAAACCGCTTATGATACGGACAAAATTGATCAGATCTTCCTTGCTTATCAATTGGTATCCACATCAACCAACGATGATCCTCTCGTTGAACTGGAACCGGTTTGGGCGATGAAAGTAAATGGAAAAATTGTGCCGATTACAAAGGACTTATTGAAAAAGGAGGAGGCTAACAGTGGAGTGGAATAAGACAAAATCAATCTTCATCGTTGCCTTCCTCATTTTAGATATTTTCTTAGGCTATCAGTTTTTTCAAAAATGGCAGGCTACCGGCAAGGAATATGAAGTCATTAAAAATGATGTCGAGCACGACATGAGGGCCGATCATATCACGTATGAAGGCTTGAATAAGGAAGCGACAGAAGGCTATCGGATCACAGCAAATCAAAAAGCCTTCACCAAGGAGGAAATTGAGGCGCTGAAGGACCAAAAGCCTTTGATGGACATGCCTAGTGATGATCATAAAGTAACGAGCCTGAAAATGAAGTTTGCAAATCCAATTGCCCTGTCAAAGAAGAATATCGAGGACGATGCGCAGGCACTTGTTTCTTCGAAGATTCAAGATGGCGAAAAATATAAGCTTTGGAAGGTTGATAAATCGAAGAAAGAAATTATTTTCTTCCAAACGTACGAAGGCCATTATATTTACCAAAAGACCGATAATCCCTCTAATATGATCGGGCAAGTGGTATTGCACTTAAACGGTAAAAACGAGGTTGTGTCGTACGACCAGACAACGCTTGAGACCTTCAAGCAAATCCAGAAAGAAAGCTTAATTACTGAAATGGATGCGGTTGAGCTGTTGTACTATCAAAATCAATTAAAAGAATACAGCACTGTGAAGAGCTGTAAATTCGGCTATGTAGCACAATATCCGCTGACAAGTACGCAGGTGCTGGCGCCGGTATGGAGAATTACAGTCGAGTACGATAAAAAAGTGAACGGCGAGAAAAAGACAGTACAAGAGTATTTTACTGTGAATGCTTTGGAGAGTACGATTTTAGATACAGATCAATGAAAATAATGGAGTGAGACAGACATGAGCTTGCAATTTAGCGTACTTGCGAGCGGGAGTACGGGAAATGCGTTTTACCTTGAAACAGAGGATCACGCATTTTTAGTGGACGCCGGTTTGAGCGGGAAAGCGATGGATGGGCTGATGGCGCAGATCGGGCGTAAGCTGGATGATGTAGACGGCATTTTTGTGACGCATGAGCATAGTGACCATATTAAGGGCCTTGGTGTGGTCGCCAGAAAGTACAAGCTTCCGATCTATGCGAATGAGAAGACTTGGAAAGCGATGGAGAATCAAATCGGGAAAATTGACACCGATCAAAAGTTTGTATTTCCGATGGAAACAGTGAAGTCGTTCGGCGGACTTGATGTTGAATCGTTTGGCGTTTCCCACGATGCGGCCGAGCCGATGTTTTATGTGTTCCATTATAACGGCCGAAAGCTCGCGTTAATGACAGATACGGGATATGTCAGCGACCGGATGAAAGGCATTATCCGTTCTGCGAATGTGTTTGTGTTTGAAAGCAATCATGATGTCGGCATGCTGCAAATGGGAAGATACCCGTGGAGCATTAAGCGGCGGATTTTAAGTGACGTCGGGCACGTTTCAAATGAAGATGCTGCCCTGGCGATGACGGATGTCATTGGCGATGAGACGTCTCGTATTTACCTGGCGCACTTAAGCCAGGACAACAACATGAAGGAGCTGGCAAGGATGTCTGTACAGCAGACATTGGCTTCTAAAGGATTTGTGACGGGTGAGACATTTGACTTATATGACACCGATCCGAAGAAGGCCACTCCGCTTTGCGCTGTATAATTTTTCTATGTAAATCATGACTATTCTAGGAGCTTCTAACCCACAATATAACCATATTAACGTTCTTGGAAAGGATGGAATATGGTGGATTACGAACGTGAGGAAGAACATACTACTCCTGAAAAGCCAAAGAGAAGCAAAAAAGGATATTTTCTTTCAAGTCTGATTGGCGTGATTGTCGGTGCCGTATTAATGGCGTTTATCATGCCGTACCTTTCAAATGAAGGGCTAGATACAGGCGCTTTAG
Organism: Bacillus sp. MBGLi79; assembly: GCF_002953915.1. NCBI lineage: Bacteria > Bacillati > Bacillota > Bacilli > Caryophanales > Bacillaceae > Bacillus > Bacillus sp. MBGLi79. The sequence continues at coordinate 4,742,091 of NZ_CP026521.1, read as the reverse complement.
ATCAGCAGCAGAACAATAACGGCCGGGAATCAATCAGGACGGTGAATGTCAGTGTCAACAATACGGTCACCAAGATTGTCAGCAATGTGTCGCCCGCCGTTGTGGGTGTTGTGAACATCCAAAAATCAGATATACGGGGAGAGAGCGGCGAGGCTGGGAGCGGCTCTGGCGTCATCTATAAGAAAAATGACCATACCGCTTATGTCGTGACTAACCATCATGTCATCGAAGGCGCTTCCCAAATTGAAATCAGCTTGAAAGACGGCTCACGTGTATCAGCTGATCTTGTCGGCAGTGACCAGCTGATGGACCTTGCCGTTTTACGGGTGAAAAGCGATAAGATTAAAGCAGTCGCCGATTTCGGAAATTCAGATAAAGTGAAGTCTGGGGAGCCGGTTATTGCGATCGGGAACCCGTTAGGCCTTGAGTTTGCTGGCTCTGTCACACAAGGCGTCATCTCGGGTACGGAGAGGGCGATCCCAGTGGATTCAAACGGTGACGGACAGCCTGATTGGAACGCAGAAGTCCTGCAAACAGATGCGGCCATTAACCCTGGGAACAGCGGCGGTGCTTTGTTAAATATGGATGGGAAGGTCATTGGCATCAATTCAATGAAAATTGCCGAATCATCGGTTGAAGGGATTGGCCTGTCCATTCCGTCTAAGCTCGTGATCCCTGTGATAGAGGATTTAGAGAGATACGGAAAGGTCAAACGCCCGTTCCTTGGCATTGAGATGAAATCCTTAAGCGATATCGCAAGCTATCATTGGGATGAAACATTAAAGCTTCCTAAGAACGTCACCAATGGAGCGGTTGTGATGGGCGTAGACGCCTTTTCACCTGCCGGAAAAGCAGGACTGAAGGAACTCGATGTCATCACGGAATTTGACGGATACAAAGTAAATGATATTGTTGATCTGCGAAAACGGCTTTATCAGAAAAAAGTCGGTGATCGGGTGAAGGTGAAGTTTTACCGCGGCGGAAAAGAAAAATCTGTTGACATCAAGCTGTCGTCCGCAGACCAATTAGGAAGTTAATCAAACAGTCTGGCATCGTTTGCCAGGCTGTTTTGATATGCAAAAAAACTGAACGGGGGTCACGCCCGTTCAGTTGAAAAGGATATATCGAATATGAAGAAAAATACAAGATGGATGTTACACGTGAAACAGCAGTAAATGGCTGTTAGCTGCAAATACTTCCGTTATCTGCATGGACTTTAATGGTTTGTACCGTGTGGTTGCTGGCTGTGATGGTGATGATGTACACATAGGTGCCATTTTCTTTCTTTAATGCAGAAGATGTGACGGTACCTTTGCATTTGTTCAACGCAATGCTTTGTGCTTTTGCTTTTGTGATCGCGGCTTGTTTATTTTCAACGTGATGCTTGACGATTTTTCCGCTGCTGCGGTTAATGTTAAAGGTATGAATTTTGCCATCCTCACCAAGCACTTTAATGACATAGACATAAACGCCATCTGCTTTCTTCATTTGTGCTGATTGAACTGCGCCTTTGCAGTTCTTTATAGCGACAGTTTTTGCTTTAGAGAGCGTAATAGAAGCCTGCTGCTGGGTTTGAACTTTAGCAGTGTCTTCTTTATGCAGAACAGCCGCGTGTGCGGATGATAAAGAACTGATTGAAATGACCGCGCCTAAAGCAGCTGCAGAACATATTTTCATATTCATTTGTAGGTCCTCCTTAGAAAAAGAACTGAACGCGGGTCACACACGTTCAGTTTAAAAGAGTATTTAGAAAAAGGTAGACATGAACTTAGAACTTTGTGTTAAAACAAGACTGGTGTTATACGTTGAATTTCAGTTATTTTACTGCTGGCAAGCAGTTATTTTATTTGCAAATGCTTCCGTTTTCAGCGTTCACTTTCACTGTATGTTCAGTGTGGTTTTGGGCAGTAATTTTGAACACGTAAACGAATGTGCCGTTCTCTTTCTTCAAATCAGTAGATTTCACTGTGCCTTTACATTTATTTAGTGCAATTTGATGTGCTTTTGTTTTTGTAACGGCTGCGTTTTTCTGTTGCACTTCTTGTTTTACGATTTTACCGCTGTCACAGTTGACATGGATTTTATGAGTTTTTCCATCTTCGCCAAGCACTTTGACAACGTAGATGTATGCGCCGTTTTCTTTCTTCAGTTCAGAAGATTGAACTGCGCCTTTGCATTTGTTGAGTGCGATTTGATGCGCTTTTGTTTTAGAAAGATGTGCTTGTTTCTTTTGCTCGTGTTTTGCGACTTTGCCGTTTTCTCCATTGATATGGAGCGTGTGAAGGCTTCCGTCTTCACCCATTACTTTCACGACGTAAGCGTAAACACCGTTTTCTTGCTTCAGCTCAGAAGATTGAACCGCACCTTTGCAGTTTTTCAAAGCGATCGATTGGGCTTTTGTTTTGCTGATATAGATTTGTTTCTTTTGAACATCATGTTTCACAACTTTGCCGCTGTTGCAGTTGACGTTCATCGTATGCTGTTTGCCGTCCTCACCGAGAACTTTCACAACATATACGTATGTGCCGTTCACTTTCTTCATTTGGGCCGTTTGAACAGTACCTTTGCATTTGTTCAACGCAACCTGTTTTGCCTTTGCTATTGTGATGGAAGCCTGCTGCTTCGTCTCGACCTTCGTTGATGTATCATCCTTTTGAATGACCGCGGCGTGAGCAGAAGTGAAAGAACTGATTGAAATAATCGTTCCCAGTGCAGCTCCTGATAAAACTTTAGTGATATTCATGTGAGATTCCTCCTTTATTTCATTGTTGGCTGTACCAACTAAGGCAATTGTATAGGCTGAAGCTGAAAATCAAATGAGGGCTGGCTGAAAACTTGCTGAATTCAGCTGATTTTTAGGGAAGATTCAGTTTGTTTTCAGGTAAAAACGAATAATAGGAGGGGAAGGGAAAAAACTAATCAGAGGTTTATGCCAACTAAGGAGAGAGCACAGCATGAATAGGATGAAAGGCATCAAGATTTTGCTCGTGGACGATGAACCGGCGATATTAGATTTTTTGACAATGGGCCTTGAAAATGAAGGCTTTGAAGTGAAGACAGCAGCTGACGGAATGACAGCGATGAACACCGTAAAGACATTTCAGCCGCATGTGGCCATCCTGGATGTGATGATGCCCGGAATGGATGGACTGGAAGTATCGAGGATGATGAAAAAAACCGGCCATACCGCCGTTATTATGCTTACGGCCAAGGATGAGGTGGGGGTTCGGGTAAAAGCGCTGACAGAGGGCGCTGATGATTATATGATCAAACCCTTCAGCTTTGAAGAACTGCTGGCGCGAATCTACGCGAGAATTCGGGATCACTTTCCCAACCTGTTTGAAGAAGTCGCGCTCGGTCCGTTTCGAATTGATGATCGGCGCAGAGAAATCCGCTATCATGAAGAGGTGCTCAAGCTTTCAGCAACAGAATACGAGCTTTTAAAGTTTTTGGTGCTGAATCACGGCCTCGTGCTCAGTAAAGCGAGGATTCTAGATAAAGTATGGGGGTATGATTTTTACGGAGAAGAAAATATTGTCGAAGTGTACATCCGTTCCTTGCGGGAAAAGCTGAATGACAAAAAGCATGAAGTGATCCGAACGGTTCGGGGCGCGGGATATCGGGTGGATATAGAATGAAAAAACGATTCAAAACGCTGCGCTTTCAGCTTTTATGCCGCTCATTATGCATTCTCGTTCTTCTATTGGTGTTTGTTGGCGCTTTGCAATATGTGTATGGAAAACGTCTATTATATGAAAACCGGGCTGTCAGCATTCAGAGTTATATCAATTCGACGGAGCCGACCATCTGGAATAACATTAAAACATACAAAAGCCATCCCGGCGGCTTGAAAAAGTCAGATGGTGCTGTCCGTCCCGCCTATATTTATCCGGGCGTGACCATTGTTTTTATTGATAAGAAAACAAAAGACAGTACGGTATTGTCGACCGACCCATATGCGGGAGCGCCGCCGACAGTGAATAAAAGTGTATATGATGAGGCATTAAAAGATACGATGGCCTTGCATTATAGAGTCACGAAAAATGAATCCGGCGAGGAAGTGCTGATTGTATTTCAAGCTATTAATATCGATGGAAAAGAAGCAGGCGTGATTCAAATGAGTGCTTTAACAGAACCACTGAAGGACGTACTGCTCCGGCAAATCAGCACTTACTCCACGCTCTCGCTTGTCGCGCTCCTGCTCGGGCTTTTTACATTCTTGCCAGTGGTCAGACATACGCTTAAACCGTTATCACAAATGGTACATATGATGGGTGAAATCAATGCAGGAAATTTGAATAAAAGGCTTCCTGTATATCGAAAACAAATGGAAATCGACACGCTCGCCATTTCGTTTAATCGCATGCTGGAGCGGATTGAAACGTCATTTAAAGCAGAAAAAGAAGCGAAGGAGCGCATCCGGCAATTTGTATCAGACGCTTCACATGAATTGAGAACGCCTTTAACGTCCATACACGGCTTTATCGAAGTGCTGCTGCGTGGCGCCGCGCTTCAGCCGGAGCAGAGAGATAGGGCGCTGAATAGTATGTATGAAGAGTCGAAGAGAGCCACTCGGCTGATAGAGGATCTGTTGTTTTTAGCAAAAATTGATCGGGTGCCGAGCTTTGAAATGAAGAGAGGAAATCTCGATGCGCTCATAAGGGAAATGGAGCCGCAGCTAAGTCTGCTTGCAAAAGAAAGAAGACTGCAGCTGCTGCTAGAAGATGATGCTGAAGCGGTGTTTGACAGGGATAAGATGAAACAGGTCATTTTGAATTTGGTTTATAACGCGGTGCAGTATACAAAAGAGAAAGCCGGTGCCATTACCATTTCACTGCAAAAAGGCCGTGATAGCGTTATGCTGATGATAGCGGACAACGGCACAGGCATCGCGCCGGAGCACTTACCGCATGTGTTTGACCGGTTTTACAGGGCAGACCCATCCCGCTCCCGGAAATATGGAGGTTCGGGATTGGGCCTCGCCATAACGAAATCGATTATCGACAGCCACAATGGGACAATTGACATGAAAAGTGAAATCGGCAGAGGCACTGTATTTATGATCAGGCTTCCTGCACCAGCTTATTCGTCAGATGAGTGAGAAAATTTCTTCAGCCGGTATTGAAGGCTTTGTCGGCTGATTCCAAGTTCCTGAGCGGCTTTCGAGATGTTATGGCCGTGTTTTCTTAACACGTTCTCTATCACATATTTTTCGAAGCTTTCCATTTTTTCTTTTAAATCCGCAGCCGGCTGATGTCTTGGTTCAGGCTCTGGAATGTCAGCAGGCTTGATTTTCATGCGGTATTGATAGGGCAGATGGGAGGCCGTAATCGTTTGCTCGTCCGTCATGAAATTCATGGCGCCTTCGATCATATGCTCAAGCTCACGAATATTTCCCGGCCAGTCATAAGAAAGAAAAAATTGTTTCACGTCTTCGCTGATGTGTTCAACATTCATTTGGAACAGATGGTTGTTTTTCTGGATGAACTCCGACGCGAGAAGCAATATGTCTTCTTTTCGTTCCCGAAGCGGCGGGATGATCAGCGTCACGACACTCAGCCTGTAATACAAGTCCTTCCTCATCCGTTCGCCGGCAATCGCGTCAATTGGGTCTTCATTCATCGTGGCAATAATACGTACATCAATCGGAGTATCCTTTGTTGAACCGATACGCCTGATTTTTCGTTCTTGAAGGGCGCGCAGCAGCTTTGCCTGAAGGCTGAGATTCAGCGAATTGATTTCATCTAACAGCAGCGTGCCGCCATGGGCTTGTTCAAACAGGCCGGGCTGGTCGACAGCGCCCGTAAAAGCGCCTTTTTTCGTTCCGAACAAAATGCTTTCCACAAGGCTGTCTGGCAGTGCCGCGCAGTTTTGCGAAATAAACGGGCCGCCTGAACGATCGCTGCCATTATGAATACTTTGCGCGAACAGCTCTTTTCCCGTGCCGGTTTCACCTGCGAGAAGGACAGATGATGACGTGCGGGTTGCCCGCTTGGCGTTTTCGATGACGTCTTGAATGGCCGGACTGGTGCCGAGGATGCTGTCAAACGTATAGGTGGTGCTGCCCTTTTTGTTCATATTCTCCCTGATCAGCCGTTCTAGCTTTGTCACATCCTTGGCAATTTCAACGGCACCCTTGATTTTGCCGTCCTGGACGATGGGATAGGTATGATTGATCGTCGTGATTTCCTGGCCCTTATTATTGAAGTAGCTCTGCTTCACATTTTTAATCGTCTTGCCTTCCTGGAGCGCCTGTACCAGCGTACTGTCCTGCTGTTTTGAAAACATAAACACATCCATCAGGTTTTTATTCAGGACGTCATGCTTCTCCATATCTTCAATCTGCATCATTTTATTGTTATAAACGATCGTGTTACCATGCTCGTCCACTACGTGCAGGCCAACATCGATTTCATCTAAAATGCTCTGAAAAACCAATGTGAGGAATTCGCTGTCCTTGACCACTGTATGAACCTCCCTCAATTATTTTCTTAATATTTCTTCTATTTTATAAAAAAATGGAGAGGATATGCAAAAGAATTTTGCACTCATTGAAATTTTTGCTCGAAATATCAGAATGTTTTTGCACCTTGTCCTCGAAAATTGTAGAAAACACACGAATTCTTGATTTGGCACAGAACTTGCATTTATATAAAGGGAAAGCAGGATAACATGTTGAAACAGAAAACAAGGGGGAATTCAAATATGCCAGCTTTATCTAAATCCAAAGAAATTATTGATCAGACGTCTCATTATGGAGCCAACAATTATCATCCGCTCCCGATTGTCATTTCTGAAGCGCTGGGTGCTTGGGTAAAGGACCCGGAAGGCAATGAATATATGGATATGCTGAGTGCTTACTCTGCGGTAAACCAGGGTCACAGACACCCGAAAATCATTCAGGCATTGAAGGATCAGGCTGATAAAATTACCCTCACGTCACGCGCGTTTCACAACGATCAGCTTGGGCCGTTTTACGAAAAAACAGCTAAGCTGTCAGGCAAAGAGATGATTCTGCCGATGAATACAGGAGCCGAAGCGGTTGAATCTGCGGTGAAAGCGGCGAGACGCTGGGCGTATGAAGTGAAAGGCGTAGCAGACAATCAAGCGGAAATTATCGCGTGTGTCGGGAACTTCCACGGCCGCACGATGCTGGCGGTATCTCTTTCTTCTGAAGAGGAATATAAACGAGGATTCGGCCCGATGCTTCCGGGGATCAAACTCATTCCTTACGGCGATGTGGAAGCGCTTCGACAGGCCATTACGCCGAATACAGCGGCATTCTTGTTTGAACCGATTCAAGGCGAAGCGGGCATTGTCATTCCGCCTGAAGGATTTTTACAGGAAGCGGCGGCGATTTGTAAGGAAGAGAATGTCTTGTTTATTGCGGATGAAATTCAAACGGGTCTCGGACGTACAGGCAAGACGTTTGCCTGTGACTGGGACGGCATTGTTCCGGATATGTATATCTTGGGCAAAGCGCTTGGCGGCGGTGTGTTCCCGATCTCATGCATTGCGGCGGACCGCGAGATCTTAGGCGTGTTTAACCCGGGATCACACGGCTCCACATTTGGCGGAAACCCGCTTGCATGTGCAGTGTCTATCGCTTCATTAGAAGTGCTGGAGGATGAAAAACTGGCGGATCGTTCTCTTGAGCTTGGCGAATACTTTAAAAGCGAACTTGAGAGCATTGACAACCCTATCATTAAAGAAGTCCGTGGCAGAGGGCTGTTTATCGGTGTGGAATTGACAGAAGCGGCACGTCCGTATTGTGAGCGTTTGAAGGAAGAAGGGCTTTTATGCAAGGAAACGCATGATACTGTTATTCGTTTTGCACCGCCATTAATCATTTCCAAAAAGGATTTGGATTGGGCGATAGAGAAAATCAAGCACGTGCTGCAAAACGCATAAACCCGCACCATGAAGGGATATTCACTTCGTTTGTATAAATTTACAACAGAAAAATCAGCACTCCCTATTTGCTCAGCTACAGTATTTTAGTATAATGTATCTTTATGAGAAGAAGTGAATTTTATATTAAATAGATAGAGGCTCTTTGGACAGCAAACTGGGATAGCACCATGCAGATGTTCCAGCTTAGATCCAATACAAGTTGCTGAAGGGGTGCAGAATGTGAATACAAACCAAGATAACGGAAATCAGCTCCAGCGGACAATGAAATCACGCCATTTGTTCATGATTTCATTGGGCGGAGTGATCGGAACCGGTTTCTTCCTTGGAACCGGGTTTACCATTAACCAAGCGGGACCGCTCGGCGCGGTTCTGTCCTATTTAGTGGGCGGCTTTATCATGTTTTTGACCATGCTCTGCTTAGGAGAGCTGGCAGTCGCCTTTCCTGTATCGGGGTCCTTCCAGACCTACGCGACGAAATTTATCAGCCCGGCCTTTGGGTTTGCGTTCGGCTGGCTGTACTGGCTCGGCTGGGCGGTTACATGCGCCATTGAATTCTTATCAGCGGGGCAGCTGATGCAACGCTGGTTTCCGCATATAGACGTGTGGATCTGGTGTCTGGTCTTTGCGGCACTGATGTTTATTCTAAATGCGATCACCACAAAAGCCTTTGCGGAATCTGAATTCTGGTTCTCAGGCATTAAAATTTTGATTATCCTTTTATTTATTATTCTCGGCGGAGCTGCCATGTTTGGCCTGATTGATCTGAAGGGCGGAGAGCATGCGCCGTTTTTGACGCATTTTTATGAAGACGGGTTATTTCCGAACGGCATAAAGGCAATGCTGATTACGATGATTACCGTGAACTTTGCGTTCCAGGGAACTGAGCTGATCGGGGTTGCGGCCGGAGAAAGTGAAGACCCTGAAAAAACGATTCCTCGGTCGATCAAACAGACAGTATGGAGAACGCTTGTCTTCTTTGTGCTTTCAATCATTGTCATTGCCGGCATGATTCCGTGGAAACAGGCGGGAGTCGTGGAAAGTCCGTTTGTTGCCGTATTTGAGCAAATTGGAATCCCATATGCTGCTGATATCATGAACTTTGTTATTTTAATCGCACTGTTATCTGTTGCGAATTCAGGTTTATACGCATCAACACGTATCCTGTACGCGATGGCGAATGAAGGACAGGCCTTTAAAGCGCTCGGCAAAACAAATAAGCGCGGTGTACCGATGTATGCGTTAATCGTAACGATGGCTGTGGCTTGCCTATCACTTCTGACAAAGTTTGCGCAGGCTGAAACCGTATATATGGTGCTGTTATCATTGGCGGGCATGAGCGCGCAGGTCGGCTGGATTACGATCTCGCTTTCCCAAATCATGTTCAGACGCAAATATATCCGCGAAGGCGGCAAGACAGAAGATCTGAAATTCAAAACACCGCTGTATCCGGTGCTTCCGCTGATCGGCCTGACATTAAATACAGTCGTGCTTATCAGCCTCGCATTTGATCCGGAGCAGCGTATCGCGCTGTATTGCGGTGTACCGTTTATGATCATTTGCTACATCATTTATCATGTCGTCATTAAAAAACGCCAGCAGGCAAATCGTCAGCTAGAGCTTTAAAAACGTTGTCCGCAAGTCATCTTTGTTAGAACCCGCATAGGACATTATCTTAAATGTTGAGGTGGAATCACAGATGGATAAAACGATTTCGGTTATTGGAATGCCAATGGATTTAGGACAAGCACGACGCGGAGTGGATATGGGCCCGAGTGCCATCCGCTACGCTCATCTGATCGAGCGGCTGTCAGACATGGGGTATACGGTTGAAGATCTCGGTGACATTCCGATCAACCGCGAAAAGATCAAAAATGACGAGGAACTGAAAAACCTAAATTCCGTTTTGGCGGGAAATGAAAAACTCGCGCAAAAGGTCAACAAAGTCATCGAAGAGAAAAAATTCCCGCTTGTCCTGGGCGGTGACCACAGTATTGCGATCGGCACGCTGGCAGGCACAGCAAAGCATTACGATAATCTCGGCGTCATCTGGTATGACGCGCACGGCGACTTGAATACACTTGAAACTTCACCATCCGGCAATATTCACGGCATGCCGCTCGCGGTCAGCCTCGGCATTGGCCACGAGTCACTGGTTAACCTTGAAGGCTACGCGCCTAAAATCAAACCGGAAAACGTCGTTATCATTGGCGCCCGGTCACTTGATGAAGGGGAGCGCAAGTACATTAAGGAAAGCGGCATGAAGGTGTATACGATGCACGAAATCGACCGTCTTGGCATGACAAAGGTCATTGAAGAAACCCTTGATTATTTATCAGCATGTGATGGCGTCCATCTGAGCCTTGATCTGGACGGACTTGATCCGAACGACGCACCGGGTGTCGGAACCCCTGTCGTCGGCGGCATCAGCTACCGGGAGAGCCATCTGGCTATGGAAATGCTGTATGACGCAGGCATCATTACCTCAGCCGAATTCGTTGAGGTTAACCCGATCCTTGATCACAAAAACAAAACGGGCAAAACAGCAGTAGAGCTTGTAGAATCTCTGCTAGGGAAGAAGCTCCTGTAATAAGAAAACCCCCGCACCCGCGGGGGTTTCAGCGTGTCGACAAACCCTCGCATTCGTTGTCAGGCCTGCGCTTCGGTGCTCACGAATTCCAAACATTCGCTGCGCTCCAATGCTCGTTCTTCCTAGACTTCAAGGGTTTTCAATCACGCTGAAAAGATGAAAGAATCCTAAAACTACAAACCGTTTTAGGATTCTTTTGTTAAATTGAACCCCCGCATCCCGCGGGGGTTTTCATTTATCCAATCATTTTCTCAGCGACTTTCATCTCCTGTGAATGGGTTTGATGGTCCGCAATAAACCAACCTGATAACATCACTGCTGCGACGCCTGCGCCAATCAAAAATTTTTTCATTTATATAACCTCCGTTCGTTTAATCAGTTCTTCAATTTGTAATGCTTCATAAAAAAAGTGGGCAGCTTCTTTGTAAAGCCCAAGTTCCCTATACCGTTCGCCAGCCAAAATGGAAAGTTCTCTTACACTGTCATACTCTTTCTCGGACAACAAGTCATCCATATGTTGTTTGCATAAGTAAAACGTTTCCGCATGACCCCCTTCTGCATAAATGGCATATAAAATGTCTATTTTTGCCTCACATATTCTATTCGGCTCAGCAGTCAATTTTTCCTTCACTTCTTGGTAATAAGATAAGGCCTGTTCTTTCTTTTTGACCTTAAACAGCTCTCGTATCAGCAGGTAGGCAGAATGATAATAATAGGCGGAGCGGGCATACTCTTCGTTCTGCAAGGCCTCTTCTAATTTGGAGACTGCTTGTTCTGATTGGCCGCTTTGCGCATGGAGAAGGCCGAAGTTATGCAAAAGCTGGGCTTCAAAAAAATGATCCTCCAATTCTCTTGTGATCCGAATTGCTTCGTCCAAATATGTTTTAGCTTCTTCAAACTGCCCAATTTCTGTAAAGTTGCCTGACATGGTAATCAGGGCTGAAGCCAGCTTCTTTTTATAATCAGTCTCTTCCCTGAACGTTTTGACCGCTTGCCGTGTATGATTGAGGGACACAATATTTTGTCCCAGCTTATAATAGAGCTTTCCGACCTTCAGGTGATATTCGGCTTTCTCAATCGGATCGGGAATGTTGTTGAGATACTGCTCAGCATCTTTATACAGCCCAATGGCAATATCATAATTATTTTTATAGGCCTCATACATGCCTTCAAACAGAAAAAAGTAATATTTCAGCATGTCAGACGTAGCATTCATATGAGAAGGCTCCTCATGCTGAAAACCCTGTCCTCTCGCCTCGTGAAGCAAAACCTTGTGGCGCAGTTCCAATAAGGAGAAGTAGGCAAGCACCTCCTGATCCTCTTCCATGTCATCCAATAAAGGCTTCACTTCTTCAAATAAACGGGAGGACTCTTCCACTTCATGTTTCTTGATAGCAAGGTACCAATCGTTGAGCATGCTAGCGATTTCTGCAGGTGCAATCTTATTCATGTGAAACTCCTTTCTCTAGTGACTTATCAATCTCAGTTGCTTATTCTGATAGTAACACCTCTTTCTATTTTATGTAAAATCCTCTAGTCAATATATGAAGGAGAGATGATATGACAATGATACTAACCCCGATGCAGACAGAAGAATTTCGGTCCTATCTCACGTACACAACAAAGCATTACGCGGAAGAAAAGGTAAAAGCGGGAGCATGGCTGCCTGAAGACGCACAGCTTTTGTCTAGGCAGACGTTTACTGATCTGCTTCCGAGAGGGCTTGAAACCCCCCATCACCATTTGTGGAGCCTCACGCTGAATGAAAAGGAAATCGTTGGCTGGCTCTGGATCCATGCTGAACCGGAGCATCCGCAGCAGGAAGCATATATATACGATTTCGGGTTATATGAACCGTATCGGGGCAAGGGCTACGCAAAGCAAGCATTGGCAGCATTAGATAACACGGCCCGCAGCATGGGAATCCGGAAGCTGTCCCTTCACGTCTTTGCCCATAATCAGACGGCGCGAAAGCTATATGAGCGAACCGGATTTCAAGAAACAGACGTGGTAATGAGCAAAGAGCTTTAACGAATAGGGCCTGGTAAAGGCCTTTTTCTGTAAATGATTTCTAAAAATTCTGTAAATAACCTAGTTACTTTCCTTATTTTTCTAATATAATGTGGGTGAGGAATTACCCTTCCTACATTCACAAGAAAAGAGGAGATGTAATGAAGTTGAAGAAACGAGTGTCGATGTTATTGGTAGCGCTTACAATGTACGGCGGCCTGTTTGTTTCTCCAGCCAAAGCCGTAAAGACCACAAACTATGCTGAAGAAATCGCCGCACTGCAGCCAGGCACGACACCGGAGGAAATCATGAAATCGGCCAGCCAGATTGCCAAACAGCAACATGTAAAGCAAGACGTCATTCTGAAGCAGTTTTATAAGGAAATCACAGCAGATAAAGCAGAAGGTGACAGGCTCGCCAAGGAAAGCGGCATGTCTATCATGGGCGGCTCGTCCGGCACGAAAAAACTTCCGACAAGCGCGAAAGGCAACATTTATTACACGAACTCCTACACAGCCTACTATAATCATGGCCACGTCGGCATGTATTCCGCCGCTGACAAAATTGTTGAATCTGTCCCGGGTGACGGTGTCAGGCAGATCGCTTACAATGCCAGAGACGTGGAAGACAACTCCATTGTACAGACCGTCAGTGTTACCTCATCTCAAAAAACAGCTGCCGCTGACTGGGCGGTATCAAAAGTCGGTGACCCATACTCATTTAACTTCGTCAATAACAGAAATACCGGCCATGACGGCGCCAAAAACTGTTCAAAGCTCCTATGGTCCGCCTTTTTGCTGAAAGCCGGCATTGATATAGACAGCAACGGAGGTTTAGGGGTGTATCCGCGCGACATCACCAGCTCATCCTATACAGCAACCATTATGACCATCAGATAAGGAGAGGGATATGAAAAAGTGGATGATCATCATTGCCATGCTTGTACTCGCAGGAATCGCACTATTTGTCTTCGTTTCCCCTCTCAAAAGCCATAAAGCCGTGAGTCAGCAGGATCTTAGAGATCCCGGTTTCCTGGATGACAAAGAAATCCTGCTGTATTTCTCATCCTCTGCGGATCAAGATGCATTTGGCGGCGGGAAAAGCTACGCCCTGTTTATCAGCCAGGACGGGTCGCTGTCTTCCTTTAAGATGAAGGGCCTTGAGCTGGGCTCAGCCAAGGTTCACGGCGACAGTGTGATGCTGGAGGACAAAAACACGATTTACACGATCAAAAACGGGTTGCGCTCCCATAAAAGAACCTACCAGCACACCGGAGACAGCGCGGGCTTTCTGCAAAACACGGACGGTTTTTATACCTTATACAACTCCGGCTACGACAAAAAGAGAGACGGATACCGCTCAGAGCTGTACCGCCAAATGAACGGAAAGTGGAAAAAAGACGTCATCCCATCCTACATTCGGGCCTCCGGTTTTCATGACGGTGCGATTTTCGCACTCGTTCCGACAGCTGACGAAAAAGGCTATGAGCTCCTTCAGATTCAAGCGGATCAGAAGAAGCTCACCTACCACAAGATAACGGAATGGCAGTACAGGGAAGGAGCCTCAGTCGAATCCCAGCTTGCCGTGGACGACCAAGCTGTGTATGTCATGATTCGCGGCCAGAAGGCGCGAAATCTCTATCAAATGGTCAAGATCAACAAAAAAAGCGGCAAAGTAGAGCTGCACGACATCGCCGAATACAAAAACGACGAACAAACGATATACAGCTCCATGCCCTTTAGCTTCAAAAAAAGCTTCTTCTCTTATGACGGGGGCCTGTACTTCATTGACGGCTTCGGAAAAGTGCACAAAATCGATGCCAAGACAGGAAAAACAAGCATCGCCTTCACTCTTTCCCGCGACAAAATGAAAGCCGATTTCAAAGAAATCACCCAAAAAGGCAGCAGTCTCTACTTCTTCACATACACGTATAACAAGCCTGCCTACATTGAACAGTACAGTCTGAAAACCGGAAAGAAAATGAAAAAAAAAGAAATTGGGAAGGTAAAGGATGTCGTGACGCCGAAGAGTCATTTGAAGCTGTATGACGTTGAGGTGATGAAGGGGTTTTAAGGGCAAGGAGGTTTTATGGGAGCTATCGCCGTTTTATTTATCGTTTTTGGTTTTCCGATCATTGCAGGTGTATTTGGTATAGCGGGTCATTTTTTATTTAAGAGATTTTGGGTGGCGCCGCTCATCGTCCTTATCGCGAGTTTGATATTGTTATTTACGTTAGCTTCGGGCAATAGCTCATTCATGTTTTGGGTTGTTATGTATACGGCAATTGCGTTAGTAACCAGTGTAGCCACATTATTTCTCAGGAAATTTTTTGAGTGATCTCTGTTTATGAAGAGACTGGTATGAAGTCTCTTTTTTTGTTGAACCGAAGTTCGCAGAGATTTTGGGTATGGTATAGAAACGAATCTAAAGGAGTAATGACATGCGCACCAAACGGGTTATTCTTCTGGCAGTTATGATCAGCCTGGTTTCGGCCATTACTGTATTCCTGTTAAATGGATGTAAAGTCGACTTTTTAGACATCCTCGGAACTATTATTGGCTGCTTTCTTGGCATATTTGTTGTTGTAAGAATACAGAAAAAACAGTCGTGAAAAAGGGAAAGGGCCAGACCGAACCGAAGTCATGTGCAAGGACGAAGAGTCCAAACACATGAATGGGAGGAATGGCGTTGACAGGAAACATAGCGGTTGTGTACAAAGGCAAAGGGACTGTAGCGGTGGAGGATATCGGTTATCCGGAGTTAATCTTAAGGGACGGGCCCGGCGTCCCGAAGGCGAATGTGAATCGAAAATGTGAGCATGGGGTTATTCTCAAAGTCATTACAACCAACATTTGCGGAAGCGACCAGCATATGGTCAGAGGCCGCACAACGGCGCCTGAAGGCTTGGTGCTCGGGCATGAAATTACGGGAGAAGTCATTGAAACGGGGCGTGATGTTGAATTTATCAAAAAAGGCGACATCGTATCCGTTCCTTTCAATATTGCCTGCGGACGCTGTGTGATGTGCAAAACGCAGAAAACGCATGTGTGCCTGAATGTCAATCCGGACCGGCCGGGATCGGCTTACGGCTACGTCGATATGGGCGGCTGGGTCGGCGGCCAGTCTGAATATGTCATGGTGCCGTACGCTGACTTTCAGCTTTTGGTGTTCCCTGATAAAGAACAGGCGTTAGAAAAGATTCTCGATTTGACCATGCTGTCCGACATTTTCCCGACCGGCTTCCATGGAGCTTACACAGCGGGCGTGCAAACAGGTTCAACCGTCTATATCGCGGGAGCGGGGCCTGTTGGCTTGGCAGCTGCACACTCCGCTCAGCTCCTAGGCGCCTCCACCGTGATTGTCGGCGATCTGAACGAAGATAGACTGGCACAGGCGAGAAGCTTCGGCTGTGAAACGGTCAACGTACAAAAACACGACCGCCTCGGCGAGCAAATTGAACAAATACTAGGTGAACCAACCGTTGATGCCGCAGTGGACTGTGTCGGCTTTGAAGCATCCGGACACGGCAATCAAGGGGAAGCGCCCGCCGCCGTGCTGAACTCAATCATGGACGTCACCCAGGTCGGAGGCAGCCTTGGCATTCCAGGCTTATACGTGACCGAAGATCCCGGCGCAAAGGATGCGGACGCCAAAACAGGCTCACTAAAAATCCGCTTCGGACTCGGCTGGGCCAAAGCCCACACCTTCGTCACCGGACAAACGCCCGCCATGACATACAACCGCAATTTGATGAAAGCGATCCTGAGCGGCAGAGCGCAGATCGCAAAAGCAGTCAACGCCACCGTCATTTCTCTGGACGACGCGCCAAAAGGCTACAGCGACTTCGACAAAGGCGCAGCCAAAAAATTCGTCATCGACCCGCATGGAACATTGAAGTAAAAGAAAAAGCCGGACGTTCTCAGAACGCCGGCTTTATTGCTGATAATCCGTTTCTTCAAATCGATTTCCCATTTCATCCTGTACGATGAATTCCCCTTCGATTTTGTCCAGTCCAATCAAAATATAAGGGTTTTTCTCATTTGCCGTAGGAGCAGGTTTTCGTTTCACAGTTACAATCGTTTCTTTAGGTGAGAATTTGACGTCTGACACTTCAAGCTTCTTATCTTTCTCGCTGCTTCCGAGAGACACAATAACCATTTTTCTCCCTTCTAAAATGGTGAAGACTTGATATCCTTTCACGTCATCATGCATTTGAAGATCATTTACGTACATTTTTATATCTGTCACTTCATCAAGTCGATCCTTCTCCAACACCCAATAAGACGGCTGACACCCAGCAAGCAGCAACATGATCACAAAAAGCCAAACCCATCTAAAGCGCAAATGCAAACCTCCCCACCCATCGGTTACATCCAAACTAACATACGAGCGAAATAGAGTCATCAACAGCTTGTTTGTCGAATTGTGGATAAAACTCAGCCCGAAGCACTACTAACATGTGAATAAATAGGTTATATTGGGAAGAGAATATTTGCAAAAAAGCAAGAAACCATCGGAGGATTTGAACATGAAACAAGCCTATTATTCCTGTGAAGAACACATCGAAACCGTGCTGGATATGTACATAGACGACCACGAGCTGCCGCCCGAAATCAGAAAAATCGAACATACTAACAGTTTATCCACAGCCTGTGAATTATGTGGAGACCCCGCAGTATATATAGTGGGGAACGAATGATCTTACACAAAATACAGAAAAGATATCCACAATTGTGGACAATATATATGAATAACTTGTTTCTAAAGTGGGGATGACCTGTGAATATCAATATTGTGACAATCGGAAAACTAAAAGAAAAATACCTCAAGCAAGGCATTGAAGAATACACAAAACGACTTTCGGCCTACGCAAAAATCGACATCATCGAACTCCCGGACGAAAAAGCACCGGAAAACCTAAGCGACCAGGACATGAAAATCATAAAAGACAAAGAAGGCGACCGCATCCTATCAAAAATCAGTCCCGACGCCCACGTCATCGCCCTCGCCATCGAAGGAAAAATGAAAACATCCGAAGAACTAGCCGATACAATAGATAAGCTGGCTACATATGGAAAAAGCAAAGTCACCTTCGTCATCGGCGGATCACTCGGACTGAGCGACGCAGTGATGAAACGAGCGGATGAAAAGCTGTCGTTTTCGAAAATGACGTTTCCTCATCAGTTGATGCGATTGATTTTGGTGGAGCAGGTTTATCGGGCTTTTCGGATTAATCGTGGGGAGCCTTATCATAAATAAAGCGACCATAAACATGGTACGCCTTTTTGTATCATCGTTACGCTTTGAAAACCTACACACCATTAATTAACAAATGGATTTGAAAGAATTTCTTTTATTTTGACACAAATATTAGAAAAAAAGGATGTCAAATAGCTCTAGGGCTATTCTAGGCACCCTTCGAGAGTCAATTAAAATATTATTAATCATAAAGAGTAGGTATAAGTTCATAAAACAAATTAAAGATTGGCAAGATAAAGCGGAACTCGCGCTGATTAAAGATAAAGAAGATTTAGCACGTGCGGCGT
>NZ_CP026521.1:4720377-4723934 GCF_002953915.1 Bacillus sp. MBGLi79 | reverse complement strand
AAGAATCTAATAATTATATCCCGCGCACAGGCGGTGCTGAATATAATTCATCTAAAAAGTCAATTGAAAGGATTTCTAAAGAATGAAGAAAATATGGGATAAGTTTAATGGTCGTTAGTCAAAGACCTTCTGAAGTTTCAGAGACAGTTTTCGCACAATGTAATAACTTTGTAGCATTAAGGCTCACTAATCAAAATGACCAAAAATACATAAAAAGTTTATTGCCAGATAGCACTAAAGGAATTGGAGAAATATTACCTAATTTAGGGATAGGTGAAAGTATAATTGTTGGTGATTCTGTTGTTATGCCAACAATAGTAAAAATGGAAAAACCAAACCCTGAGCCAAAATCACAAAGTGTAAATTTTAAAAAGGAATGGGATTTATCATGGAAAGAAGTAACCTTTAGTGAAATTATAAGGAGGTGGCGAAAAGAAGAGGAAGTTTAGTAACATAAGAAATGAAAAATTTAAAAAACATATCATTAACAAGTAAGTGTAAAAAATGTCCTTCTAAAAAAGAAGGAAACGGGTCTGGTAAGGTGGTTACTTCGTTTGTCCTTTCTTGAAATAACTCCCCAAAGACAAACAGATTTCTCTTCCATCTGTCTACCTTTAGGGGAGCATATCTTCAACTCTGAACTCTATACTTCCTCACTTCATATACCGATACTCCCGCAAACTCTCCAAAATAGCCACTTCCTGCAGTAGTTCCTCACCAACATTCGTTTCCTTCACTTTCTTCCGCTCAAGCTCTTTGTCCACTAATCGTTTCACTGTTAAGACATCGGTTCCGGTGCTTAGGACTTCTGCCTTGGAGTTGAAGTGTTTATGGGCGACGAGCTGCATGCCGTAGGAGTTGTATAGCAGCGTGTAGCCGGCGATGCCTGTTGTGGATTGGTAGGCTTTGGAGAAGCCGCCGTCGATGACGATCATTTTTCCGTTTGCTTTGATTGGGTCTTCTCCTTCGATTTCTTTTACGGGTGTATGGCCGTTGATGATATGGCCATGATCTGGATTGAGGCCGAATTCTGCCAGGATGTTTCGGCAGGTTGCCTCGTCTTCGCGTAAATAATAATACGGGTTTTTCTTTTCTTTATGCGTTTCCTTCTCTTTAATAAAATACCGCTCAAATGTTGTCATGGCGCGTTTTCCGAAGAGGGAGGAGTACTCGCCTGTCCATAAATACCAAGCCATATCTGTCGCCAGGTCATCGGTTTCTTCCGGGTGGGCAAACGCTTCCCGTAAGAACCGTTCAAATACATCGAGCAGCTCACGGCCCGCATACGGTTTATCCTCAATCATCATCGTCTCCATATTGCCGTTTTCATCGACAGGAATACAGCCGTGAATTAACAGGTTGCCGTTATATTTTAAATAAAGGCTGCCTTTTTTCATCATAAAATTCATATGGCGGCCCAGCTTTTCGGAATGCTGGACAGAGAATAGCAGCTTGTCTATGACTTCTGCTTCTTCTTCTAATAGCTGATCTGGCTGTTCCGGATTAATCGTCGCAAAGCAGGTGTTTTCCAGTTGATATGTTTTTCCGTGCAGCGTGATTTCATTTTTGTCATAATCTATTTTCTCTAATAACAGCCGCTCTTCCATATTAAAGTTCGGCCGTCTCTTGATAATCGGGCTCTCAAGCTTGAATTGAATCATGGCAATGGCTTGATGGATTTTTGTGATTTGCTTAATCTCATCCTCTGGCCTGTTGTCGTCTGCTTTTGGACGGAACGCTGGATTATCATCGTAATATTTTTCGGCTAAGTTCAGCAACGGTCTCAGGTTGATGCCGTACACGTCTTCAATAATATCCAGGTTGTCGTAGCGGGCACAGATGCGGATAATATTGGCCAGGCATACTTTGGAACCGGAGTAGGCGCCGATCCAAAGGACATCGTGATTTCCCCACTGAATATCGACAGAATGATAGTTGATCAGTTCTTCCATAATCCTATCCGGCTGCGGTCCGCGATCGTAAATATCGCCGACCACATGCAGATGGTCGACCACCAATCGCTGAACGCTGTAAGCAAGACCAGTGATCAGTTTATCGGCTTGGCCAAGTTCAATGATCTGATCAATGATCTCGGAGTAATATTGCTCCTTGTTGCCAGCTTGTTCTGTTTTGTATAGCAGCTCCTCCGTAATATAAGCGAACTGGGCAGGCAGTGCTTTGCGCAATTTGGAGCGGGTATACTTGGAGGAGCAATAAGAAACGAGCTTAATCATTCTGTTAATCGTTTCTTTATACCACTCGTTTAATGCTGGTTTCGCATCAAAGTCATGTTTGATTAACTTCAGTTTGTCTTCCGGATAATAGACCAATGCCGCTAATTCATCAATTTCTCTATCGTAAATGACACCGCTGAAAATGTCGCGTATCTTCTCTTTGACTCGTCCTGAACCATTACGCAGCACGTGCTGGAATGCCTGATATTCCCCGTGCAAATCACTGACAAAATGCTCAGTGCCCTTTGGCAGGTTCAATATCGCTTTCAAATTAATGATTTCTGTTACCACTTTTTCTTCACAATCGTATTTTTGTGCGAGTAGATCTAGGTACTTGCTTTCCAAAACCGTCCATCCCCTTTTTAGAATAAACCCCTCTTTATGAGCATGTGCATGATAAGGTGAATTTAAAAGTATGACATTATTTTTAAACATTGGACCTTTATATGATAGTACCGCATAACTGCTTTTAGAGACAATTGAAACGAGTGAATAAAGTGAAACACAAAAAAACCAGATGTTAAATCTGGTTTCCTGTTCAAAGCAAACTATTATTGTTTTTCTTTCACCATCTTGATAAAGAGGAAAAAGACAATGAATACGATAAAGTAGTTCATTTGATTCTTAACGATGCTCATCTCCAGGGAAATCGAAGAGTATCCAGAGCGCAAAGATGGCTAGTATTGCAGGAATGATGATTTTGTACATGTCGACCACCTTCCATAGTTAATGAAAGAAGAGTTCTATATTAGAAGCAAGATGCAGCAGCCCCTGTCATCGCACCGCCGCCAGTCCCAAGAATACATTTTCCAACTGATTGGGTGCTGATTGTACCGCTAGTTTGTCCAGAGTCTTGGTTTACTACTTTGATTAAAACGCCATGAACGAGTTTTTCGTATTGTAGTGTAACAGGAACACCATTTTTGTCAGTTGAGCTTTTAGGGAGAACTTGTTCTTCGCCTGTTACATGATCTTTTAATATTGCATTTCCATCAGCAAGCTGAACATCTGCATGATCGAACGTCATCTTCAGCTCACTATCATTGAGGTTTTCAATATTGTATGTAGCTTGGGATTCTGTAGCATTCGCTGCAATAGGTAAAACCGGGAGGGATAAGGCACCTACTAGGAATACCAAGGCCGCCAATTTTACTGTGGTTAGCTTCATTATCCTTCTCCTTTGGTTGCCATACTAACAGAGATATTTTGCCTGTTAAACCCTTATATATATAAATTACTGAATTTCATTACATTGAATCACCAAAATATTCATTTTTCATCTAAAAATCTTAGACGTTGGTAGGTCTTTTTGTTTTCAATATT
>NZ_CP026521.1:4719909-4720367 GCF_002953915.1 Bacillus sp. MBGLi79 | reverse complement strand
AATTTCTTAGTTTATAAGGTGTAAATATCGAATTTACATAAATGGGTAATACGTTGACGATAAAATCTCTTCAATATATAATTTGGAAATAAAATATAGGAGGATAGCATGGATGTTTAGAAAACCAAGAGTCTTAATAACGGCGGTTGTCTTAGCTATAAGCAGTTTGGCTGCAACAACTGTATACGCTCAATCCGGTTACTTTAACACGTATACAACTTATACACCTTTATCAAAATCAGGGTATTTTACTGCGATGCAGGGAATGTGTGTGGATCGCAACAATAATGCTATTTATGCAGCAAAACTGAACAGTGCAACTCAAAAAACTCAATTATTCTCTATTAAAATGAGCAGTACATCGAGTAATAGAACTGTTACACTACTTAAAAATTCAGACACAAATAGTACTAATTATGATTTAGGTCACGCTAATGATTTAGCTAAAGGTGTATAAG
>NZ_CP026521.1:4715259-4719809 GCF_002953915.1 Bacillus sp. MBGLi79 | reverse complement strand
TCCATCCCCTTTTTAGAATAGGAGCTGTCCCCCTATGTACGAGCATTTGCATGATAAGGTGATTTTAAAAGTATGACATTATTTTTAAATAATTGACCTTTATATGATAGTACCGCATAACTCCTTTTTGAGACAATCAAAACGAGGGAAAGAGGCGCTGAGATGAGCGGAGAGAAAGCTTGAGAAGGCTTCTTTAACATTAATCGGACACCGCATTTCAGAGTACCCCGGCTTTGGCTTGGTCACTTTCATGGAATTGATTTCTTTCTATCCCAGCATTGTCTCGTTCTCAGAAATGGGAGGAAAATATTGTCGCTAGTATAGGTGAGTTTAAGAATACTAGCGTTAACTATAAATAGGACCATTGACAAATCACTCAACCTCTATTAAAATTAAAAGTTATCCGATAGTAATTATCTCTATCGAAAAACTCAATACATGCAAGCTATGATTGCTGTGGGTCGAACTACAGCAGGAGCAGCTTCTGGAGAGACCGCGGAATTCTGCGGCGCCGAAGGGTTCACAATCTCAGGCAAAAGGACAGAAGAGTACCGAATATGTATTTGTCGTGCTGATGATTGTCAGCGGCACAAATATATTTTGATATTCTTATGACCGCGAGATTGGAGGACATCCAATCTCTTTTTTTTATGGGCTTTTTTACTGCTCGTCGTTCACTAGAGAGGTAAGGAGGAGTTTGATGTGGAACAGCGGGAATTAAAGAGGGACTTATCCAATCGGCACGTACAGCTTATCGCTATTGGCGGGACGATTGGCACCGGGTTGTTTTTAGGCTCCGGTAAGGCGATTCAATTGGCGGGTCCTTCTATCATCTTTGCGTATTTCATTGTAGGTATTGCGCTTTTTTTCGTGATGCGGGCGCTGGGAGAATTGCTGTTATCTAAAGCGGGTTATCAATCGTTAACCGATATTGCCGAGGAGTATCTGGGGCCGCGTGCGGCGTTTGTCACCGGGTGGACCTATTGGTTTTGCTGGATTATGACGGCTATGGCGGATGTGATTGCCGTCGGTGTCTATGTGAAATATTGGTTTGATATTCCGCAGTGGGTCCCTGCACTTATCTGTTTACTCATTTTATTAGGGCTCAATCTGTTGACTGTCAAGCTTTTTGGAGAATTGGAATTTTGGTTCGCTTTAATAAAGGTGATCACGATTCTTGCGTTAATTGTCATCGGTGTTATTTTGCTGGTGATCGGGTTTAAGACGCATACAGGAACGGTTTCGGTTACCAACCTTTGGGCGCATGGCGGTTTGTTTCCAAACGGATTTTCAGGCTTTTTGCTTTCTTTCCAAATGGTGATCTTTGCATATGTCGGTGTGGAATTAGTAGGTGTATCGGCGGCGGAAACGTCGAACCCGAAAAAAAATATTCCATCGGCTATTAATAAAATTCCTTTACGGATTTTATTTTTCTACGTCGGCGCGCTTATCGTCTTATTATGTATTAACCCTTGGATGGAACTGAATGCAGCGGAAAGTCCTTTTGTGAAAACCTTCAGCTTAGTCGGCATCCCGCTTGCCGCGGGAATCATTAATTTTGTTGTATTAACGTCAGCCGCGTCTGCTTGTAACAGCGGGATGTTTTCAACAAGCCGGATTCTGTACAATTTAAGTAAAACGAAACAGGGCCCGGCCAATTTTGCGAAGCTGAATAAAAACCATGTGCCGAGTCACGCGTTATGGGTATCAACCATTGTCCTGTCAGCAGGAGCGCTATTAAGCAAACTGATACCGGAACAAGCCTTTGGAATCGTGACAACCATCAGCGCGATTTGTTTCATATGGGTGTGGGGTGTGATTCTTGTCAGCCATATTAGATACAGGAAAACCCGTCCGCACTTACACGCAGCATCAACATTCAAAGCGCCATTCGCGCCGTTTATCAATTATGTTGTCCTGGCGATGTTTGCGGTCATTCTCATGATTATGCTGTATGCGGATGCGACCCGCCCGGCCTTGCTGCTGACTCCTCTATGGTTTATTGTATTGTTTATTTTATTTTGGATGAAAAAAAACAGGACAAAAAGAACATGATGAGTCAAATTAAATCTCTTGAAAAAGACGGTGTACTGCATGCAGTATGCCGTCTTTATTTTTGATTAACCGTTTCCTTTTATAGGTTTATATTTAATGTAGACATGAGAACGAGAGGAATGGAGTCATGGAATACAATTCATACATGAATGGACAATCGCAATATCCCGCTTGGTCCTATCCGTACAATTTGATCATATGGAAAGCGTTTGTCGGCCATGATGTGAAGTCCTATTTATATGGGTTATAACATAAAAAAGCGCCATACTGCCGTTTAAGCAGCATAGCGCCTTTCGTGTTAGTTCCGGATCAAATAATCAAACGCCCCTAATGCGGCATTTGCCCCCGATCCCATTGAAATAATGATTTGGTTATATGGTCCGTCTGTGCAGTCGCCGGCAGCGAATAGGCCAGGGATGGTTGTTTCGCCGCGTTTGTCGACTGCGATTTCGCCGATGCGGTTGCGTTCGACGGTTTCAGGGAGCCATTCCGTGTTCGGCACAAGACCGATTTGGACGAAGACGCCTTGGAGCTCGACGTGTTTTTCTTCTCCTGTTTCACGGTCAACGTAAGTGATGCCGTTTACGTTTTCATCACCCGTGATTTCTTTTGTTTGGGCGTTTTTCACGACAGTCACGTTAGGGAGACTGTAGAGACGTTTTTGCAGAACTTCGTCTGCTTTCAGCTCCGGTGCGAACTCAAGAACAGTCACGTGGTTGACGATACCTGCAAGGTCAATCGCTGCTTCGATACCGGAGTTTCCGCCGCCGATGACGGCGACGTCTTTGCCTTCAAACAACGGTCCGTCACAGTGAGGGCAGTATGCGACACCTTTGTTTTTGAACTCTTGTTCGCCAGGTACGCCGATATTGCGCCAGCGTGCGCCAGTTGACAGAATGACGGTTTTGCTTTTCAGAACAGCGCCGTTTTCGAGTTCAAGATGGAAAAGATCTTTTTTCTCGAGACCTTTTGCGCGTTGCAGGTTCATGACGTCGATCTCGTAATCCTTCACGTGTTCTTCAAGGCTTGCCGCAAGCTTCGGCCCTTCGGTGCGCTTCACGCTGATGAAGTTCTCGATGCTCATCGTGTCAAGGACTTGGCCGCCGAAGCGTTCGGCAACGATTCCTGTGCGGATGCCTTTGCGCGCCGCATAGATTGCTGCGCTTGCACCGGCAGGTCCGCCTCCGACAACGAGTACATCGAACGGATCTTTATCAGAAAGCTCAGATGCATCTGTGCCGCTGCCCATTTTCGCAAGAATTTCTTCAAGCGTCATTCGGCCGCTTCCAAAGGATTCGCCGTTCAAGTATACGGTCGGCACAGCCATAATGTTTTTGCTTTCGACTTCTGACTTGTATGCCGCACCATCGATCATCGTGTGCGTGATGTTCGGGTTGAGCACGCTCATCATGTTCAATGCCTGCACAACGTCCGGGCAGTTGTGGCATGTGAGGCTGATATAAGATTCGAAGCGGTATTCGCCGCTGATGTTCTTGATTTGATCGATGATTTTTTGATCGACTTTCGGCGGTCGGCCGCTTACTTGCAAGAGTGCCAGCACCAAAGATGTGAATTCGTGACCGAGCGGAACTCCGGCGAATGTGACGCCTGTTTCTTCTCCGGCACGATTGACGCTGAAGCTTGGCGTTCTGTCGAGCTGCGCCTTTTCAACAGTGATTTTTGATGACATGGAAGCCAGCTCTTCTACAAGAGCCAGCATATCCTTAGAGACACTGTCATCGCCTGTACTGACTTTAAGGACGATGTCATTTTCAATCATCTGCATGTATTGGTTTAATTGTGCTTTGATATTTGCTTCAAGTACCAATTGAATGCACTCCTTAGATTTTGCCTACTAGGTCAAGGCTTGGTGTCAGTGTTTCAGAACCTTCTTCCCATTTAGCCGGGCAAACTTCGCCTGGGTTTTGGCGGACGTATTGAGCCGCTTTTACTTTGTTGATCAGGGTGCTTGCATCACGGCCGATACCGCCTGCGTTGATTTCAACAGCTTGGATCACACCGTCCGGATCGATGATGAATGTTCCGCGGTCAGCAAGACCTTCTTCTTCGTTCAGCACTTCAAAGTTGCGGGAGATCGTTTGAGACGGGTCGCCGATCATCGCGTAAGTGATTTTGCCGATTTTCTCAGAGCTGTCATGCCATCCTTTATGTACGAAGTGAGTGTCTGTAGAAACAGAGTATACTTCGACACCAAGTTCTTTTAGGGCAGCATATTCGTTTTGAAGGTCTTCAAGCTCAGTCGGGCAAACAAATGAGAAATCTGCTGGATAGAAGCAGAAAATGCTCCATTGGCCTTTTAGATCTTCGTGTGTAACATCGATAAACTCACCGTTTTTGTAAGCTTTCGCTGCGAATGGTTGTACTTCTTTTCCGATTAGAGACATAATATCGTCCTCCTGAATGTAGTTTAAGAGAAATAAAAATTGTAAACTTTATTTCTCTGTAATTATTATAATTATATACAAATTATCAAG
>NZ_CP026521.1:4707522-4715159 GCF_002953915.1 Bacillus sp. MBGLi79 | reverse complement strand
GTGACGACGGTGCATTGACGATGATCCGCCCGGCTTTCATCCGTAATCCGAATTTTTTAACGGCTTCTTGATCGTTCGTATGAATTACCGCCGAGTGGCCGGTTCCACCGAACGCGAGCATGTCTTCGGCGCGTTTTAATCCCTCTTGAATTCCGCTGACTTTGTAGCACGCTAAAACAGGGCTCAGTTTTTCCCTGGAAAGCGGGTAATCCGGACCTACGCCTTCTAATTCGGCGATGAGGATTTTTGTATCTTGAGGCACTTTGACACCGGCCATTTCAGCGATTTTGAATGCCGGCATGCCGACGATATCAGCGTTTACCGCGCAAGTATTTTCATTGATGACCAATTTCTCGACCTTTGATTTTTCGGTTTCATTTAAGAAATAGCAGTTGTTTCTTGTCATTTCGACTTTGACGTCTGAGTAGATGTCTTTGTCTATGATGACGGCCTGCTCTGATGCGCAAATCATGCCGTTGTCAAATGTTTTGGATAAGATCAGATCATTGACGGCTTGCTTCAGGTTGGCAGACTTCTCGATGTAGCACGGAACGTTTCCAGGTCCGACGCCAAGGGCCGGTTTTCCGGAGCTGTACGCTGATTTCACCATGCCGGCGCCCCCTGTTGCGAGGATCAGGGAAACGTTCGGGTGGGTCATTAAGGCTTGAGTTGCATTCAGCGAAGGCGTTTCAATCCATTGGATACAGTTGTCGGGTGCTCCTGCTTTGACGGCTGCGTCCCGAAGGATTCTCGCCGCTTCGCGGCTGCATTTTTGGGCCGATGGATGGAAAGCAAACACGATAGGGTTTCTTGTTTTGATCGCTATCAGGGACTTGAACATTGTAGTGGAAGTAGGGTTGGTCACCGGCGTCACGCCGGCGATGACACCGACAGGCTCCGCGATTTCAATGACTCCGTCGTGTTCGTTTTCATTGATGATGCCCACTGTTTTATCGTATTTGATATGATGGTAGACATACTCTGTGGCAAACATGTTTTTAATAATTTTATCTTCATAAACGCCGCGCTTCGTTTCTTCGACGGCAAGTTTGGCGAGAGGCATGTGCTGATCAAGGCCGGCAAGCGCCATCTGTTTGACGATCTCATCAATCTGCTCCTGATCAAAGCTGCGGAATTCTTCCAATGCCTTTAGGCCTTTTTCGACTAGCTGATCAACCATGGTTGAGGCATTTTGCTTTTGTTTCATTTCCTTTTCTTCGATTGCCATTGTAAACCCTCCAGTGAATGAATAGGAATTTGATTACAACAGGATGTTCAGGGATGAATGATGCGGACATTGTTTGTGAAACATTTCACAAGTGGAGTTAAAAAATTTTATCCCTGAAGCGGATATCTGGTTTATTTTGGTATCAGTCCTCCTTTTCTGTGGCTGAATTTATCATATCACGAATTTGAAATATAAGTTTGTGAAATGTTGAACAAAGTATGAAATTCATTCTTGAGTAAAATAAGAATGCACCCCGAGGTCCGGGGTGCAGCTTTTAATACCAGTCCGTATGAAACACGCCTTCCATATCCGTCCGCTCATACGTGTGAGCGCCGAAATAATCGCGCTGCGCCTGCAGCAGGTTTGCGTTTGAGCGGCCCGTCCGGTAGCCGTCGTAATAGGAGAGGGCGGTGCTCAGGCACGGGAATGAGATGCCTGAGCTGATGCCTTCGCAGACGACCTTTCGCAAGCCGGACTGGTATTCTTTTAGTTTTTCAGCGAAGTCAGGTGCGACCAGCAGGTTGGACAGGTCCGGCTGTTTGTCGAACGCTTCGCTGATGAGATTTAAAAATTGTGCGCGGATGATGCAGCCGCCGCGGAAGATGAGGGCGATGTCCTTTAACGGCAGGTGCCATCCGTTCAGATCAGACGTCATTTTATATTGAGCGAAGCCTTGGGCATAGGCGCAGACTTTCCCCATGTATAACGCCTGTCTGACGCGGTCGATCCACACGTTCTGATCCAGGGACCGTTCTTCTGTTTCTGGCCCGGCCAATACGTTTTCGGCAGCTGTCCTTTCGTCTTTTAATGATGACAGGTAACGGGCAAACAGGGATTCCGTGATAATTGATGATGGAATGCCGTTGTCGATGGCCTGCAGGCTCGTCCATTTGCCCGTGCCTTTTTGGCCGGTTTTGTCGAGGATGACGTCGATGAGCGGAGCGCCCGTTCGATCATCCTTTTTCCTCAGGATCTCTGCCGTGATTTCGATTAAATAGCTTTTCAGCTCTCCTTGATTCCACGTGTCGAAAATGTCAGCGATTTCATCTATCGGCAAAAGAAGCTTTTCTCTTAAAAATGTATACGCTTCAGCGATAAGCTGCATGTCTGCGTATTCGATGCCGTTGTGCACCATTTTGACAAAATGCCCCGCGCCTTTTGGACCGATGTAGACACAGCATGGATCTCCTTCTACTTGGGCGGCGATTTTTGTGAGAATCGGAGCTGCTTTTTCGTAGACGTCCCGATCTCCGCCGGGCATAATGGATGGGCCTTTTAAAGCGCCGACTTCGCCGCCGGAAATGCCGATTCCCAAGTAGCCGATACCTTTCGCTTTCAAACTGTCATATCTTCGTTCCGTATCTTCGTAGTGGGAGTTGCCGCCGTCCATGATGACATCCCCTTCTTCAAGCAGAGGAACGAGCGAGTCGATAACAGAATCAACCGGTTTGCCTGCTGTGACCATAAGAAAGATTTTTCTCGGTTTTTCTAAAGACTGTACGAAATCTTCAAGTTCATAGTACGGCTTGACTGTTTGGCCTCCCGTTTTTTGGACGAGTTGATCGGTTAAATCCCTTGTGTAGTTATAGACGGCGACTTGTTCGCCTTTGCTTGCCATGTTCAGGGCGATATTGCTCCCCATGACTCCCAAACCTATGACACCGATTGTATTGCGCATGTAATACCTGCTCCTTCATTTAAGACTTTTTTATACAAATAGGCTTAACAATAAAGTAAATCCTAATCCGGCCACCGCGATAATGGTTTCAAGCAGTGTCCAGGTGGCAAATGTCTCTTTCATGCTTAGTCCGAAATACTCTTTGAACATCCAGAAGCCTGCGTCATTGACATGGGAAGCAATTACACTTCCGGCCCCTGTTGCAAGCACAACCAGCGCAAGATTGACATCGCTTTGTCCGAGCATCGGAAGAACGAGTCCGGTTGTGCTTAATGCAGCAACTGTCGCGGATCCTAAGGAGATGCGCAGAATTGCGGCGATGACCCAGGCGAGCAAGATCGGCGACATGGCTGTTCCTTTGAATAATTCAGCTACATAGTCGCCTACTCCGCCATTGATCAAGACTTGTTTGAAGGCGCCGCCGCCCCCGATGATCAAGAGCATCATTCCGATTTGTGTAATGGCGGTTGAACAGGAATCCATCACTTGTTTGATCGGGATCTTTCTGGCCATCCCCATCGTATAGATCGCGACCAACAGGGAGATGACCATCGAAGTCGAGGCATTCCCGATTAAGCGAACCGCTGCCAGCAGGCTGTTGTCTGCAAGGCCCATCGTTTCTTGAATAAGCGTAATAACAGTCGAAATAGACATGATAATGACCGGAAGCATAGCTGTGAAGACGCTGATGCCGAAGCCGGGCGTCTCTTCAAGCTTGAATGTTTTCTGCTCACCGAGTGAAGCGATGCTGCCCATTTTCTCAAATGATTGCGGGACGATTTTTTTCGCCAGTTTCGTAAATAAAGGTCCGGCCAAAAGAACGGTTGGAATTGCAACAATGATACCGTAGAGCAGCACTTCCCCGATATTGGCGCCGAGCTCTCCCGCGATAGCCGTCGGTCCCGGATGCGGGGGCAGGAAGCCGTGTGTGACGGATAAGGCCGCCGTCATTGGAATTCCAAGGTATAAAATAGATATCTTCAATTCTCTTGAAATGGCGAATACAATTGGAATCAATAATACCAATCCGACCTCGAAGAATAATGCAACCCCGATGATAAAGGAGGCGATGACGACCGCCCATTGGATGTTTTTCTCTCCGAATTTGTTGACGAGGGTCATCGCAATGCGCTGAGCGCCCCCTGAATCCGCGATCAGCCTGCCCAGCATGGCGCCGAGCCCGAAGATCAATGCGATATGGCCGAGCGTTCCGCCAAGGCCTTCTTCAATCGTTTTGACGATGTCGTCAAGCGGCATTCCAAGCGCCAATGCAACCCCGAACGATACGATAATCAAGGAAACAAACGTATTCAGTTTTAACCCCATAATCAAAAGCAATAATGCGACAATCCCGATTGCTACGATCAGTAATGGCATGATAACGCCTCCAATTCTCCCCTATTTTTTGCTGGATAAGCTTCTTTGATAATTTGCAATTTGTGTATATTCGTTTTCAAGTGCTCGAGATAAGTTGATAAAAAGCGGCATTAATTTTCTGTATTCTTTGGCCGATTCTTCTTTCGGCGCGTGTCTGTGCGTGCTTCCGATCATGTCGGAGACGACATCGAATGAATCGATTTTCCCTGTCGCGTTTTTTTTTTAAATTTATGTTGAGATACTAGATCTTTAATATTTTTCTTGAAGTAGGTCTTCCGATTCGAAAATATCGGCCATCATTTGCCTCCATACGTCAGACCTTGCGAAACCTCCGGTCGCCTGAATTCGGGCAACTGGACCGTCCATGCATTCTGTCAACGCCAGGAAGACGGTGTACAGATTGTAAATAACCCCTTCCAATGCCGCGCGAATCATGTGTTCTTTTTTATGCGACATGGTGAGGCCGAAGAATGAACCGCGCACATCCGGATTCCAGAGCGGCGCCCGTTCGCCTGCGAGGTATGGATGGAACAGCAGTCCGTCGGCACCCGGCCTGACGCGTTCGGCAATTTTGGTCAAGACATCGTACGGATCAATGCCGAGACGTTTTGCCGTTTCGATTTCTGATGATGCAAATTCATCTCTAATCCAGCGAAGGACGATCCCGCCGTTGTTGACTGGCCCGCCGATGACCCAATGATTCTCAGTTAAGGCATAGCAAAAGATTCTGCCTTTTTCATCGGTTTGTGGTTTATCGATAATCGTGCGAATCGCACCGCTTGTCCCAATAGTGACGGCGATTTCGCCTTTTTTAATCGCGTTGACGCCGAGGTTGGAAAGCACGCCGTCGCTGGCACCGATGACAAATGGCGTTTGCGGATCAATTCCCATCATCGCCGCCAGTTCCGGATTGCAGTGATGGAAAATGGCTGTTGTCGGAACGAGCTTTGATAGGTGGTCAGGTGTGATGCCTGCAATGGCCAGTGCTTCTTCGTCCCAGGCCAATGTTTTGAGATTCATCATTCCCATCGCCGAAGCTAAGGAGTAATCGACGACATATTGATCAAATAACTTTTTAAAAATATATTCTTTGATTCCGATATATTTTTTTGCTTTGACAGCGATTTCAGGATGCTCGTTTACAATCCATGTGATTTTGCTTAGCGGCGCCATCGGATGAATCGGCGTTCCCGTCCGTTTATAGACATTGTGCCCGTTCATTTCTTCTTTGATTTTATGAGCCCAGCCTTCGCTTCTGTTGTCTGCCCAAGTGATGCAGGAGGTGAGCGGCTTGTCGTTTTCGTCCATCGCAATCACGCTGTGCATCGCGCTGCTGAATGAAATGAATGACGGCTGTTTGTCAGGATGCTGCTGCATGATTTTCGCCGTTGACTGGATGACGGCCTGAAAAATCTCATCCGGGTTTTGCTCAGCGGTCGAGATGTCCGGGGTGTAAAGCGCGTAGCCGATGCTTTCCTTTTGGATCACGTCCCCTTTTTCACTGAATAAAACCGCTTTCGTGCTTGTCGTACCGATATCTATGCCTAACATATAACTAGTCATTTTCTTGTTCGGCCCCTTTCGCCAGCATTTGTTGCGACAGCCACAGATCTTCAACTTTACCTTGCACGTCATCGAAATTTTGATGGAGGGATTTAAGCATCAGATCCCTGTCTTTCGTTTTGATCGCTTTGATATAAAGTTCATGGTTATCGAGAATTCGTTCAAAGTCTTCGTATTTTTCTTTTAAGCGGGCCCGCATGGATAAAAGAATAAAGCTTTCCATCACAGGTTTGAGATTGTTCCATATCATCAAAATGTAAGAATGATTGATGGAGCGGACAATCGTTTCGTGAAATAAGACGTCTTGAAATGAGACCTCGTCGGCATCTTTGTATTTGATGGAGACTTTCATCATCTCCAATATTTTGCTGAGGTCTGTTACCAGTTCGTCGACATTGGCCCGTCCACGCCGTTCGAATACGAATGTTTCCATCACCAGACGCACATCATAAATTTCTCCAATTTCTTTTTCGGTTAAACCGATGACAACGGCGCCCATCCGTTCCAAACGGATGATTTTTTCCGATGCCAGTATTTTTAAAGCCTCGCGGATGGGAGACCGGCTCACCGAGAATTCCGCAGCCAATTTATTTTCAGATAAAATGGTACCGCTTTCAATCAAGCCGGAAATAATGCGCATTCTCAGCTCGCATGCGACGCGAACACCTGTTGAAGCTCTTGAAAGCCACTTCTCCGGATATAAAAGATTTTTAGATTGGCTCATACACTCACCTTCCTAGTTATACGAGTATACTTGTATACAAGTATGATAACGCGATTATTTTGATTATGCAAACACTTTCATTTCAAATTTTCCGAAAATTTTTTTCCATTTATAAAACGATTTGTTTTGCCAATGCCCTCGAAATACTCCACTAAAGCAAAAAAATATAAAGGGAGCAGCTGCCCTTTATATTTTGACCATTTGTTTAACGATGAGTTTGAAGTCATGTTCGCTAATTTCTATGTGCCCAAATCGAAAGGAATAACCCCAGTGCCGTTTGTTTTTGATGAAAGAGAGGTTGGGAATGAATGGGTGGATCGGCGTTTCCCGGCATTTTAAAAAGTTGATCTTCCTTCTGTAAGGTGAGAATCCTTCTCCCGCATGAACCTTGTAAACTCTGTTATCACTCACTTCCCCTACAGCTGTAAACTTTTGATAGGGCGCATCATCTTTGAGATTTTGTTTTGGCGAGTAATAAATGATCCAATCATCGGGATTCATTCTTTTTAAAGGCGCCTCTTTTCCGTGGCAAAGTTGGGCGAAGCCTCCAGATACACCTTTCAAGACGTGATCGCGCGAAGCTACGCCGATCCAATACCTTCTTTTCATTCCATTCAGCATCCGCAAGCATCCTTGTCAGTATCCCCTTCGGTGCATGCTGACACAGGAAAATTCATTTCTCTCCATGCCGCGATCCCTCCGGTCAGCTCTTTCACTTGATAGCCTTTTTCTAATAAAAATTTAGCTGCTTTAGCTGCCGTATTGCACCAGACATCCCAGCAGTACACAATGATTTCTTTATCTTTTGGAATATCCTCTAATCGATGAGGGAGATCGTGTTCAGGTATCGCTTGAGCACCTTTTATCGTCAAACTCCTGACTTCGCTTGGCCCGTTTCTTACATCTATTAAAAAATATTTTTCAGGGTGATCCTTTGAAGATTTAAAATAATCCATTGGACTAATGGTGGCTTCTAAACGTGCATTAAAAAAATCGAGTGAATTCATAGGGTATGACTCCTAGTTTTTATACTTTTTACATACTTTTAAAAGCAAATCTTTAAATAA
>NZ_CP026521.1:4692760-4707422 GCF_002953915.1 Bacillus sp. MBGLi79 | reverse complement strand
AAACTCAGTGTAGATACAACAAAGAAAACATACAAAGTTGCTAAAACTTATGTTCTGAATTATAAGGGTTCTAATTTATCTATAAGTGGAATTACATAC
Organism: Bacillus sp. MBGLi79; assembly: GCF_002953915.1. Taxonomy (NCBI): domain Bacteria; kingdom Bacillati; phylum Bacillota; class Bacilli; order Caryophanales; family Bacillaceae; genus Bacillus; species Bacillus sp. MBGLi79. The sequence continues at coordinate 4,707,323 of NZ_CP026521.1, read as the reverse complement.
TCAGTAGGAGCAGATAAATTTATCGTTAGATCAGGAAAAAGATTTTTTGTTGGTACGTTTAATGATAAAACTGGACGATTTGATTATGAGGCTACTTTTAAACTCAATTATACGAAAGCTATAGTTAATAATAAGATAGAAGATGTTTCTAAATACATCCAGCAAGGGATTTCCTTCTATCAAGGAACCTTATATGTGCCGCTTTCAAAACCAGATGCAAATGGAAATGCCTCTAATGTTAGCATTATACTAACTTATCCTTTGGATATAAATGGTTTAATTAAAGAACAAAAAGCAACTCCAACAGCTGATTTTTCGAAAGAATTGTTCACCCGTAACAACTTATCTTTCCGGATTACCAGCGGTGCCTATACACTTTTCGAGATAGAATCTGTTGATTTTGATGATGGCACGTTATACTTTAATACGAACCGAGGAAACAAAGGAACACAAGAAGATATGATCGCCACATTTAATAATTATAATTATTATAAGTAAAATCACGTTTGAAATTCTAATATATTAGGGTGCAAGAGATTCTCTTGCACCTTTTTAGGGTAGGGCGGGTGTCTAAGAGGCTAAGCTCTTTACATTCAAAAATTGGGCTAAACGCCTTGGGCATTATTGATATCGTCTTCTTCACAACAGGCGAGATGAAGCGATATAAGAAAGACTCATTTGAGTGGTACTAAAATGTCATTCAAACGAATGGCGAAGAACTATAAGAAGCCGGCCCGAATCAAGTACTTTTACTGAAGTGCGGTTGGGGTTTTTTATAAAATAAGAAAAATCCGCTATCCTGCCAATCTGGCAATATAGCGGATTTCTTATATTAGTTACGGATTAGGTAATCAAACGCGCCGAGAGCGGCAGTTGCACCTGATCCCATAGAAATAATAATCTGATTGTACGCACTGTCTGTGCAGTCGCCGGCAGCAAATAAGCCAGGTACGCTTGTTGCGCCGTGTTTGTCGACAATGATTTCGCCGATGCGGTTGCGTTCAACCGTTCCTTCTAACCATTCTGTGTTTGGCACGAGACCGATTTGGACGAATACACCTTGAAGTTCAACGTGTTTTTCTTCGCCCGTTTCGCGGTCTGTGTATGTGATGCCGTTAACGCTTTGATCGCCTGTGATTTCTTTTGTTTGTGCATTTTTCACGACAGTGACGTTTGGCAGGCTGTAGAGACGTTTTTGCAGGACTTCGTCTGCTTTCAGTTCTGGCGCGAACTCTAGCACGGTAACGTGATTGACAATACCTGCAAGGTCAATCGCTGCTTCGATACCAGAGTTTCCGCCGCCGATTACCGCAACGTCTTTGCCTTCAAACAATGGCCCATCACAGTGCGGGCAGTATGCGACACCTTTGTTTTTGAACTCTTGTTCACCAGGTACGTTGACATTGCGCCAGCGTGCACCTGTTGAAAGGATCACTGTTTTACTTTTTAGGACAGCGCCGTTTTCGAGTTCAAGTTCGAACAGATCTTTCTTCTCAAGGCGTTTCGCACGCTGAAGGTTCATGACATCAATATCATATTCCTTCACATGCTCTTCAAGACTTGCCGCCAGCTTCGGTCCTTCCGTCGCTTTGACGCTGATGAAGTTTTCGATGCTCATGGTGTCGAGAACCTGTCCGCCGAAGCGCTCAGCGACAACCCCAGTGCGGATGCCTTTACGTGCAGTGTAGATCGCTGCACTTGCACCAGCAGGTCCGCCTCCGACAACAAGAACGTCAAACGGCTCTTTGTCAGCAAACTCAGATGCATCTGCGCCGCTGCCCATTTTCGCAAGGATTTCTTCAAGCGTCATACGGCCGCTTCCGAAGGATTCGCCATTCAGGTAAACGGTCGGCACTGCCATAATGTTTTTGCTTTCAACTTCTGCTTTGTATGCTGCACCGTCAATCATCGTGTGCGTAATGTTCGGGTTCAGCACGCTCATCATGTTTAAAGCTTGTACAACATCAGGACAGTTATGGCATGTCAGGCTGATATAAGATTCAAAGTGGTATTCACCGCTGATCTTCTTCACCTGATCAATGACTTTTTGGTCTACCTTAGGCGGTCTGCCGCTCACTTGGAGCAACGCCAACACTAATGATGTAAATTCGTGGCCCAGAGGGATACCGGCGAAAGTCACGCCAGTGTCTTCTCCGACACGATTGACACTGAAGCTTGGCGTTCTGTTTAATTCAGCTTTTTCAACTGAAATTTTCGATGACATGGAAGCCAGCTCATCAACGAGAGCCAGCATGTCCTTAGAAGTGTCATCTTCGCCTGCGCTAACTTTGAGAACAATGTCATTCTCAATTAGCTGCATATATTGATTTAATTGTGCTTTGATATTTGCATCAAGTACCAATTGAATGCACTCCTTAGATTTTACCTACTAGATCAAGGCTAGGTGTAAGAGTTTCGCCGCCTTCTTCCCATTTAGCCGGGCAAACTTCACCTGGGTTTTGACGAACGTATTGAGCTGCTTTTACTTTGCTGATCAGGTTGCTTGCGTCACGGCCGATACCGCCCGCATTGATTTCTACAGTTTGGATAACGCCATCTGGATCGATGATGAATGTTCCGCGGTCAGCAAGACCAGATTCTTCGTCAAGAACATCGAAGTTGCGAGAGATCGTTTGAGATGGGTCACCGATCATTGCGTAAGTGATTTTGCCGATTTTTTCAGAGCTGTCATGCCAGCCTTTGTGTACGAAGTGAGTATCTGTAGAGATAGAGTATACTTCAACACCTAATTCTTGAAGTGCAGCGTATTGGTTTTGAAGATCTTCAAGCTCAGTTGGGCATACGAAAGAGAAATCTGCTGGGTAGAAGCAGAATACGCTCCATTGGCCTTTCAAAGATTCGTTTGTTACATCGATGAATTCACCGTTTTTGAATGCTTTTGCTTCGAATGGAAGTACTTCTTTACCGATTAAAGACATAATGTATATTCCTCCTAAAAATGTATTAGAAAGCATATTCGCTTTCAATAATAATTCTAATTATATATGAATTATTAATTAATATATATTTTTTGTCAAGCCATAACCTACTTTTTTTCATCTTGTTAAAGGTGTGACAGGTAGGATTTAGGCATTTCTTTTATAACAGATGAGAGGCTGATTCTCAATTAGACAAGGTTTTCAGGGACTTTTGTAAATGAGAATGCCAGGACGTTGTAAGCATTTGAACATTTTATGACACCATAGGCAAGGAGCAAAGGACAATGACCAAAAGCAGAATAGAACAGCAAGCTGCTGTCACATGATGATCTTGGGGATTGTTTCTAGCTATTATTGTATCACTGTTTATGATATTTAAAACATTACTTATGTCTTCTGTTGTTTGAGATAGAAGAAAAAACACGGTTCAGTTGAAACTGACCGTGTTTTTGATACAGGTTATTCAGACCAATTTGTATGGAAAACGCCGTCCATATCAGTCCGTTCGTACATGTGAGCGCCAAAGTAATCGCGCTGCGCCTGCAAGAGGTTCGCATTGGAACGCCCTGCGCGGTAGCCGTCGTAATAAGAGAGCGCTGTTGTTAAGCATGGGAATGAGCTTCCGGTGCTGATGCCTTCGCAAACGACTTTTCGCATGCCTGTTTGATAAGCCTGGAGCTTATCTGAGAAATAAGGCGCAATCATCAGGTTTGACAGGTTTGGCTGCTCGCTGAATGCTTCACTGATCACGTTTAGGAAATCTGCGCGGATGATGCAGCCGCCGCGGAAAATCAACGCGATGTCTTTGAGCGGCAGGTTCCAGCCGTAAAGCTCAGATGACATTTTGTATTGGGCAAAGCCTTGTGCGTAGGCGCATACTTTCCCCATGTAAAGAGCCTGTCTGACGTATTCGATCCACGTGTCTTTATCAAAATGTTTTTCTTCCGTTTCCGGACCTGCTAATACATCTTGAGCCGCTACGCGTTCTTCTTTTAAGGATGACAAGTAGCGGGCGAACAAGGACTCTGTGATGATCGTAGACGGGATGCCGTTATCAATTGCCTGCATGCTCGTCCATTTTCCGGTTCCTTTTTGGCCGGTTTTATCAAGAATGACATCGATCAGAGGCTGCCCTGTTTTTTCGTCTTTTTTGCGTAAAATCTCAGCTGTAATCTCTATTAAATAGCTTTTCAGCTCACCTTGATTCCATGTTTCAAAAATAGATGCAATTTCATCAAGCGGCAGACGCAGCGTTTCTCTCAGAAACGTATACGCTTCTGCAATCAGCTGCATGTCGGCATACTCAATGCCGTTGTGCACCATTTTTGTAAAGTGCCCTGCTCCTTTTGGTCCGATATAGACACAGCAAGGGTCATCTCCGACTTGAGCTGCGATTTTTGTCAGGATAGGAGCGGCTTTCTCATAGACATCGCGATCTCCGCCCGGCATGATGGAAGGCCCTGTTAATGCGCCGACTTCACCGCCGGAAATGCCGACTCCCAGGTAGCCGATCCCTTTTTCCTTCAGCTCGTCATATCTTCTTTCTGTATCTTCATAGTGGGAGTTTCCTCCATCCATGATGACGTCGCCTTCTTCAAGCAAAGGCATTAATGATTGGATGACGGAATCTACGGGTTTACCCGCTGTGACCATCAAAAAGATTTTTCTTGGTTTCTCTAACGATTGAACAAAGTCCTCTAGCTCGTAATACGGGCTGAGAGATTGTCCATCCAGCTTTTGGACAAGCTGGTCCGTTAAATCTCTGGTGTAATTATAGACAGCGACGTTTTCACCTTTATTTGCCATGTTTAAGGCGATGTTGCTTCCCATTACGCCTAAGCCTATGACACCAATCGTATTCAACATGTGTTACAGCTCCTTCTTAATTTCATACAACTAAACTTAACAATAAAATGAATCCCAGTCCAGCAACGGAAATAATGGTTTCCAGCAATGTCCATGTGGCAAATGTTTCTTTCATGCTTAATCCGAAGTATTCCTTGAACATCCAGAAGCCGGCGTCATTGACGTGTGAAGCGATGACACTTCCGGCGCCTGTTGCGAGCACGACTAACGCCAGGTTAACATCAGAATGCCCCAATAACGGTATGACCAAACCCGTTGTGCTTAGAGCGGCAACAGTGGCTGAACCTAGAGAAATGCGCAGGATCGCCGCGATAAGCCATGCCAGAATGATTGGCGATAATGCCGTTCCTTTGAATAAGTCTGCTACGTAATCGCCAACACCGCCGTTGATCAGCACTTGTTTGAAGGCGCCGCCGCCTCCGATGATTAAAAGCATCATGCCGATTTGTGAAATCGCAGTTGAACAAGAGTCCATCACAGTTTTGACTGGAATGTTGCGTTTGATCCCCATTGTATAGACTGCAACCAATAACGAAATAATCATAGCAGTCGACGCGTTTCCAATCAATCTGATAAAAGCTAAAACACCATTATCTGCAAACCCGATTGTTTCTTGAAGCAGGTCGATAATGGTCGCGACCGACATGATGATAATCGGGAGCATTGCAGTAAAGACACTGATTCCAAAGCCGGGTGTTTCTTCAAGGTTAAACGTTTTTTGTGTGCCGAGTGATGCAATATTGCCGTTTTTCTCAAATGACGCAGGAACGATTTTTTTCGCGAACTTTGTAAATAACGGTCCTGCGATGAACACTGTCGGAACAGCAACGATAAAGCCGTACAGCAGCACTTCTCCAATGTTTGCGCCATACTCACCGGCGATCGCCGTTGGTCCCGGGTGCGGCGGCAGGAAACCGTGCGTGACGGATAGTGCTGCGACCATCGGGATTCCGAGAAATAAAATAGAAATCTTCAATTCTCTTGAAATCGCAAAGACAATCGGAATTAATAGAACGAGTCCTACTTCAAAAAATAACGCAATCCCAATAATGAATGAGGCAATGACAACGGCCCATTGAATATTTTTCTCACCGAATTTGTTAACGAGCGTCATCGCAATGCGCTGTGCGCCTCCTGAATCCGCGATCAGCTTGCCCAGCATCGCACCGAGCCCGAAGATGAGCGCGATGTGGCCAAGAGTCCCCCCTATTCCTTGTTCGATGGAGCTGACAACTTTATCGAACGGCATCCCGAGTGCCAGTGCCACGCCGAACGATACGACCAGCAGGGAAATAAATGTGTTTAGTTTTAAGCCCATAATCAAAAATAGTAATGCTAAGATCCCAAGTGCAACGATGATTAACGGCATGGTAATGCCCTCCCCTTCATGTCATGTACTATTTGTGTGTGATTAAGCCCCTCTGATAATTTGCAATTTGCGTATATTGATTTTCTAAGGATCTTGATAGATTGATGAAAATCGGCATTAATGTTCTGTACTCTTTGGCTGAGTCTTCGATCGGCGTATGTCTGTATGTGCTGCCGATCATGTCGGACACGGCGTCAAAAGAATCGATTTTTCCTGTCGCATACAGGCCTAAAATGCAGGCGCCGAGACATGAGCTTTCGTAGCTTTCCGGAACGACAACCTCTGATTCGAAGATATCCGACATCATTTGGCGCCAAACCTCCGACCTTGCAAATCCCCCTGTTGCTTGGATGCGGGTTACCGGGCCATCCATGCATTCTGTTAACGCCAGGAACACCGTGTACAGGTTGTAAATGACGCCCTCTAATGCCGCGCGTATCATATGCTCTTTCTTATGCGACATGGTCAGGCCGAAAAAGGAGCCGCGTACATCTGGATTCCACAACGGAGCACGTTCTCCGGCGAGATATGGGTGGAACAGCAGACCGTCAGAACCGGGTCTGACGCGTTGGGCAATTTTCGTCAGCACGTCATATGGATCAATGCCCAGCCGTGTCGCTGTTTCGATTTCGGAAGAGGCAAACTCGTCTCTGATCCAGCGAAGGACGATGCCCCCATTGTTCACAGGTCCCCCGATCACCCAATGCTTGTCCGTCAAGGCGTAGCAGAAAATTCTCCCTTTTTCATCGGTTTGCGGCTTGTCAATAATTGTCCGGATGGCGCCGCTTGTTCCAATGGTGACGGCGATTTCGCCTTTTTTAATGGCGTTGACGCCGAGGTTGGAGAGCACGCCGTCGCTGGCCCCGATAACAAAAGGCGTTTCCGGATCGATTCCCATCTGGATCGCTATTTCCGGGCTGCAGTGCTGAAAGATCTCGGTTGTCGGTACGAGTTTGGATAAGTGATCCGGCGTAATGCCTGCGATGCGCAGTGCCTCTTCGTCCCAATCCAAGCTTTTCAGGTTCATCATGCCTGTTGCTGATGCCAAGGAGTAATCGATGACATACTCATTGAACAGCTGTCTAAAAATGTACTCTTTGATGCCGATATATTTTTTTGCCTTGGAAGCGATATCTTTCCGTTCATTCGTGATCCAGGCAATTTTACTTAACGGTGACATCGGATGAATCGGTGTTCCCGTCCGTTTGTACACCTCATGTCCGTTCAATTCATCCTTGATCTTATGCGCCCAGCTTTCGCTTCGATTGTCGGCCCATGTAATGCATGGCGTCAGCGGCTTGTCATTTTCGTCGATTGCAATGACGCTGTGCATGGCGCTGCTGAACGAAATGAAAGAGATCTGTTTTTCGGGATGCTGTTTTGTAATTCTCGCTGTTGTTTGGATGACGGCTTGAAAAATCTCTTCCGGATTTTGTTCAGCTGTTGAGATGTCCGGTGTATAGAGCGGGTAGCCGATGCTTTCTTTCTGTACCACATCCCCGTTTTCACTGAACAGCACAGCTTTTGTGCTTGTCGTGCCGATATCGATTCCTAACATATAACTAGTCATTGCTGTATTCAGCTCCTTTTGCCAGCATTTGTTGTGAGAGCCATAGGTCTTCTACCTTATCCTGCACATCATCAAAGTTTTGGTGAAGAGACTGAATCATCAGCGCCCTATCCTTTGTTTTGATGGCTTGAATATAAAGCTCGTGGTTATCTAAAATCCTTGTGAAGTCTTCATACTTTTCCTTTAACCGTACCCGCATCGATAAAAGAATAAAGCTTTCCATGACGGGTTTTAGATTGTTCCAGATCATCTGAATGTAGGAATGATCAATCGCTCGGATAATCGTTTCATGGAACAGCACATCTTGAAATGAAAATTCGTCAGCATCCTCATATTTGATTGAGACTTTCATCATTTCAAGAATTTTGCTGAGATCCTTAACTAAAGGCTCAATGTCTATTTTGACAAGCCGTTCAAAGACAAATGTTTCTAATAGTAACCGCACATCATAAATTTCCGCGATTTTCTTCTCAGTTAAACCAATTACGACCGCTCCCATTCGTTCTAAGCGGATGATTTTTTCGGATGCGAGTATTTTTAGCGCTTCGCGAACCGGCGAACGGCTTACTGAAAACTCGGCGGCGATTGTATTTTCTGATAAAATGGTACCGCTTTCAATCAGACCTGAAACGATCCGCATTCTCAGCTCGTATGCGACACGAACTCCGGTTGACGCTTTTGAGAGCCATTTTGCGGGATACAACAGGTCTTTGGAGTCTAGCATACACTCACCTTCCTCACTCAAGAAGTATACTTGTATACAAGTATGATAACGTGAATGTTTCTTTTATGCAAACACTTTCATTTCTAATTTTTAATTAAATTTTTACCATATTATATAGTATTTATTTCCAGTGATAGTGTGGTACATTGGAGATCAATAGGTTAATGAATCATGTTTTGAAAGAGGCGATTTGGATGAAAATCATCATTGCACCTGATTCTTTTAAGGAAAGTTTATCAGCTCTGGAGGCCGCCGACGCGATAGAAAGAGGTTTCAAATCGGTCTTTCCGGGTGCTGATTACAGAAAAATGCCGATGGCGGACGGCGGCGAGGGAACCGTCCAGTCGCTCGTTGATGCCACAAATGGAAGGGTCCTAGAGCAGGTTGTGACAGGACCGCTGGGAGAACCGGTAAAAGCGTTTTTTGGCATGATGGGTGATGGGAGAACAGCTGTGATTGAAATGGCTGCTGCTTCAGGGCTGCATCTGGTGCCCGTTGATAAACGAAATCCGCTCGTCACCACAACAAAAGGAACGGGAGAATTAATCGGAGCGGCTCTTGATGCGGGAGCGGAGCGTTTGATCATCGGAATCGGGGGGAGCGCCACGAACGATGGAGGAGCCGGAATGATCCAGGCATTGGGCGGAAGGCTTCTTGATGACTCAGGACGCGAGATCGGCCCAGGGGGCGGCGCGCTATCTCAGCTTGCATCAATAGATATCAGCGGGCTTGATCCCAGGTTGCAGAATGTCAAACTGGAAGTCGCGTGTGACGTGGATAATCCGTTAACAGGGCCAAAAGGAGCTACGGCTGTTTTCGGGCCGCAAAAAGGCGCGACGCCCGGCATGATGGATGTACTAGACCAGAACGTAAGCCATTTCGCTGATATCGCAGAAAAAGCGCTCGGAGCAACCTTCCGAGAAAGAGAGGGCGCCGGTGCAGCGGGCGGTCTTGGGTGGAGCCTGCTGACTTTTCTTCAGGCTGATTTGAAAAGAGGCATTGATATCGTTCTTGAAGCGGTTGATTTTGAAAATATCGTTCAAGATGCAGATCTTGTAATTACCGGTGAGGGCCGGATTGACAGCCAAACGGTTCACGGAAAAACGCCGATCGGGGTAGCCAAGGCGGCTAAATCATACGATGTGCCCGTCATCGGCATTGCGGGATCAATATCACCGGACAGTGATGCCGTCTACCAGCACGGCATCGATGCGCTTTTCAGCATCGTTCCCGGAGCCGTGCCTCTAGAAGACGCGTTTGAACATGCCGCGGAATATATGGAAAGAACGGCGCGGGACATCGCGGCGTCTATCAAATTGGCGAAAACGATGTTTTTGATATAGCCGGTGCACATGCCAATGCATAGCCATCCTTCTTTTGGGGTAGAGACAGTTAACACATAATGAGGAATTCATCCCAGAAGGAGGACGCAGATATGACTATACAAGAAATTAAAGGCAAAAAACTAGTTAAAGGCATTGCGCCAAATGTGGAGCCGGAAGCTCTGTTACATGATAAACGAAAAGTATTTTTGTTTGGTTCCCCTAGTTACACAAACATTGGCGACCAAGCGATTGCGTATGCGGAAGAGAAATTTATCAAAAATCATTTTCCGTATTATGAATACATTGAGATTATGGATTATGCGACGGATGAGGGCATTGAACTGGTGAAGGAGATCATTCGTGAAGACGATATTGTCTGCTTTACAGGCGGAGGAAACTTAGGAAACCTTTATCTCGATATTGAGGAAGACAGAAGAAAGGTCTTCTCGGCGTTTAAAGACTACAAATCGATTTCTTTGCCACAATCCGTTTATTTTGAGGATACAGAGGAAGGGCAGAAGGAAAAGAAAAAAACACAGGATGCGTACCATCAAAATACAAACTTAACGATTGCTGCGCGTGAAACGCAAACACTCGATGTGGTGAAAGAGACCTTCAACTCCAATGTGATCTTTACACCGGACATGGTGCTTTCCTTGGATATTGTGCCGCGAGAGCTTGAGCGGGACGGCGTTCTCTTTATTTTAAGAGCGGATAAGGAGAAAGTGACTGACGAAGATTTTATTTCACAGATGAAGAAATGGGCAGAAAAAACAACTTACACGGAGCGTACCGATACGGTTCTGGATACGGTCGACACCATCGATTACGCCGATCGTGAAAAGCATTTTATGGAGATGCTGGACCGCATCGGCTCCAGTAAATTGGTGATTACCGACCGCCTTCACGCGATGATTTTCTCGATTATCACGAAAACACCTTGCCTTGTCTTCGGGAACAGCTATGGCAAAGCCAAACATTCATACCGAGATTGGCTTGAAGGCTTAAACTTCATTGAGTATACGGATAAGAATGATGTTGATGAGCTGGAGCGCATGATTGACCGCTTGCTTCAAGCAGAGCCGAATGACGTTGATTTGTCTAAGGATTTTCAGCCGCTGATTGATTTTTTTAGATCATAAAGGAAAAAGCAGACTGCTGACAGTCTGCTTTTTTGTGTATTAATGATCGTCTTCCAAACGAACGATTTCATCAATGATCCGGGCTTGCTCTTGCTCAGCCACTTCGTTTGAGATGATATCTTCTTTTGATAGGTTCTCAATCGCTTGGTATTGGGCGTATAACGAATGTTTCTTCAAGATGGTTTGTTGTTTGTTTTTGAGTTCCGGATATGATTCAAATAATTGATTTGTTTGTTGATGCAGCTGGCTGACTTCTTCTTTGTATTGGTCTGTCAGTTCGCTGGAGACAGCTTCGTGTATAAGCAAATGATGTTTGGCTTGCTGGACTTCTTTGATGGCGGTTTCTAAGCGATGTCCTTTTGCTAGCAGTTCCTCATATTCCTGATTGCCTTCATCCTTTTGATTCACGCCTAACCGTTCAAGAAGCGGTTTGATGCTGAGGCCCTGGACAACGAGGGAGAATAAAACAACACTGAAGGCGAACACAAGAATGTCTTCACGCCCCGGAAAGTCTCTCGGCAGGCTCAGCACCAGTGCGATGGATAGAGAACCCTTCAGCCCGCCCCAATTAATCGTATGCTGCCATGAAGCCGGAAAGTTTTTGATAAAGGCCAGACTGATATAGACGGCGGCACTTCGGGCGATGAGCACAATCACAATCGCCGTAACGGCCAAACCCCATTTATCTGTGAGGTCAATTCTCGTAATCTCAAGTCCGACCATTAGAAAGACAAGGGAGTTCGCAAGCAAGGCGGCGACGTCCCAAAAGTTATTGATATTCAGCTTTGTCGTCGGGCTCATGCCGATGTTGGCGCCATAATTACCGAAGATAAGAGCGGCGACAACAACGGCGATTACCCCGGAGGCACCTGCCATTTCCGCTAATAAAAATGAGCTGTAAAACAGAATGATACTGAAAATAATTTCTAAAGGGTAATCATCAAAGTACTTGGTGAGCTGGGAAAAGACATATCCAAGTATGCCCCCGATGATCAGGCCGAGAGAAATCACTTTGACAAACTCCCACAGGCCTAAACCGGCGCCTTGGATGCCGAGATCCAGATATGTCATCAAGTAAAAAGCGGAAATGTTGAACAGCACAACCGCCAGCCCGTCATTGAACAGGCTTTCTCCTTCAACGACGATCGAAAGCTTTTTCGGCGCGCCGACACTTTTGAATATGGACAGCACACTCACGGGGTCAGTCGCGCTCATCAGCGCCGCAAAAACAAACGCCGCAGGAATGGCCAGATGCATAAGCCACATGGAAGAAAAGCCGACGATCAGAAACGAGATAAGTGTACCGCCGAAAGCCAGTGCCAGAACGGGTCGTTTGTTTTCTCTCAAATGGGAAAAAGGAAGTTTCAGCGCCGCTTCTCCTAATAAAGCCGGCAAGAATAGTGTTATGATGACAAAGTTAAAGACTTCTCCTTCAGTAATAAAATCTTTAAGCGGTTCTAAGAGCGGAATATGTACAAGTCCAATGATCGTTCCGACAATCACCAGGGCGATGGGATAAGGCTGCCTGCACTTCTTGGCAATCGCAGTGATTCCGGCCGCGATCATAACCAGCAAAAAACCCAGTTCGAAAATATGATGCAAGTCTAAGTGGTCCATTTGAACCTCCTTTATGTTAATCGTGCAACGAAAGAATTACCCTCATTTTGTGAATGATAAACATATCTTATGTAAGACAGCTCTATGTCAGTCTGAAGAAAGCAAAAAAGCAGGCAATTTGCCGGCTTTTGGTTTCTTTATTCTATAAGCCAATGGAATTTACTGCACTCGATACATGAGAACGAACTTTATCAAATGATAATTGATCCTTCATTTTATCAGTGACACTGTCAATCGCTTTTCCTGACATATGATGGTCGAGCATTTCCCGCTTTGTCTTAACAGCCTGCTCGGCATCTGTGATGCTATCAAGGATTGAAGACAAGTGTTTGCGGTCTTCCTGAAGAGCATAGCTTAGTTGTTTCTTGATTGAATTCATCAGCGCCAACTTTTGTTCTTGTCTTTTCTTCTCTTTGTACACCGCCAATTGTTCCGGTGTCATTTCAGATGTATCTAGATGGGCATTTGAAAAAAGCGAGGTGCTTGAATGCTGGCTCGTTACTCTTTGCATAAAACGGTCTGCATCTGTTGGTTTTTTATTCATAAAATTCATGTCTCTTTCTCTCCTTACGAAATCCCCATCCGGCTGGCCGCTGCCAGATCCGCATCATGGTAAGCGTGTCCCATATGGCCAAGGTCATCTGACACCATATGAAGCAAGTGCTGTAAATGAAGTGCTGCATCTACAGCCTGATCATACTTCTCTTTTGAGTAAAAAAGGTGATGCGGTTTGTTCATTTTAAGCTTATTGATCAAATCATCGACATCAGAAATTGATAATTCATCATATGTGCCAAAACCAACCATTCGTGTATGCATGTTCCTGACATCCTCAATAGAATCCTTTACGATGTCATCAATTCTTTCAATTTGGCGTATAATCTTAGACCATTCTGATTCAGCGATATGTTTTAACTGTGTGCTTGTATTCATCAATACATGTGACTTAATGAGAATTGAAACACCTGTATTGCCTTTTACATTCGTTGATTTCATTTGCTTAAGCATCGCTACCGCAAACTCTGGATTGTTTTTTAACACATCATCTACAGTTTGGACAGAGCCGTCTGAATTGAAGTTATAGCGGTCCAGATTGTGACTCCCCATTAATGCTTCAACAAATAATGTGACATCAAGAGATTGATTGCCGTAATGTTTAAGAGCAAGCCCAAGCATTTTCACTTCATTAGGGAGACCATTATTTTGTACACCATTCGGCAAAGCCTCGTCATACATTACTTTCACTTGACCCACTTCAGCGGCATCCCGATTCAGCAATGATAAACCATCATTTAAATTAATATATTCTGTTAAGCGGCTTCGGAAATCCCCTTTTAACGCCCGGGCTTTGACATCCTCAGGCAGGTTTTCATATATATTTGGGTTCTCGAAAGTAACGCCGCGTTTGATAAAGTCATTCATCACGACTGCATAGCTTGCGTTAGAACCGCCTAATGAGTGACCGGTGACTTGAATGTCAGCATTTTTAAAGTCTTTATGTATTTTTTTTGCATATTGATCCGCCTGAATGGCTTGGTTCTCTGTCCCGTCATCAAATGGTTTTTTGCCCACCAAATAACTAGTGTCCATGTGCAGCCAATCCTGCAAAATCTCATTTGAATATTCACGAAGCCCTTTTGCTGAGTCATAAAAGGAACCATCTTCATCTTCAGGAATGTTGATTCCTTTTTTCTCTACATCTTTAATAAGCTGTTCCCGCTCATCACGATATTGTTTTATTGTATCTTGGAATTGGCCGGGGCTGATGGGTTCTGATCCGCGGTATGCGATGATGGCGTTTTGGATTTTTTCTGGGTGTTTGCCTTCATGGGAATTACGAAAATCCTCTCTAGTAACAAGGGTAATGGCGTTAAGGCCCTTATCTGTTTTTTTATAATCGATAACGTATAGCTTTTGCCCATTGCTAGTATAAATAATTTCACCAATATGATAGTTTTGAATATCGTAGGCAGCACTCGATATACGGTTGTAATCCTCATCCGTAATTTTT
>NZ_CP026521.1:4679205-4692660 GCF_002953915.1 Bacillus sp. MBGLi79 | reverse complement strand
TAACAGGGAGTATATTGGTTATTGTAAATAGAGTAGGGATTAAGAGAGTATTTAATGGGAATTTGTAGAAAATAGAAGAAGAATTAAGAAAAGAGGATATTCATCATTTTATAAAGTCTGTGACTTTTGAATATAAAGTCAATATAAACCCGATGGGAAGAATTGTAGTGAATGGTTATATAAATGACAATCCAGAGAAATTCGATTTTTCCGCAGATTTGATCTATGAGTCCAATAAAGTTGATGGAATAAGCTATTCCCAAGATGTCTCAGAGCGTTTCAGAGATTGGAGCGAGTACAGCAAAGAGGTAAAAGATAAATATATCAAAACCGCATACCCTGATAAAAACGAACGGGAACAATATTTAAAAGACATAGTGAAATGAAATAAAAATATGAAAAAACAAATGCGAATCAAATTACTTGTGATCGTTTTATTCATCGTAATGGGTGGCTGCACTTATAAAATAGTAAAAACGTCAGACGTTACTAATAAAGAAAAAAGTGAACAAGAAAAAGCTGAAGACTACGCTGAAAAGATGAAGCCGAAAATAAAGGAAAAATTGAAAAAAGAGGATATTCATCATTTTATCAAGGATATTAAGTTTAATGAGAAGGTAACAATAAGTCCAATGGGAATGATTGAAGTTACTGGTTACATCAATAATGAGCCAGAGAAATTCTCATTTGATGCCTCTTTATATTATAAATCGAATGAAGTAGATTCTATAGGATATTCAAAAGAAGTGGGAGACCGTTTTACAGATTGGAGCGAATACACCAAGAAAGAAAAAGAAGAATACATCAAAACCGCTTACCCCGATAAAAAAGAGCGTGAACAGTATTTAAGAGATATCGGAGAACTAAAATAAACAGGAAACATGCCAGTTTACTTTTATGATGCTATCTCTAACCACAGTGTAAAATAGATGAAAAAAGACTGCCCTCCGCCGGGGCAGTCTTTCTTGTTAAATATGAAACAGCCAGACGACGATTGGGCCGAAGAATGAACCGAGCACTGCACAAAGCGTCATGGAGACGGAACTCATGGATACGGCCAGTTCCCCATATTCCAATGCTTTGGAGGTGCCTAGTGCATGGGAGGCGCTTCCTAGTGCAATGCCTTGTCCAAGGGAGCTGCGTATGCGAAGCCATTTTAGGAAAAGCGGCCCGAGGATGACGCCTGAAAAACCCGCTATCATGACAAATACGACTGTCATGGAAGGGACGCCTCCTAGACCGGCGGCGATTTGAATAGCGACAGGGGTTGTGATCGACTTTGGCAGAATGGATAATAAAAGATCATGATCAATCCCGAATGCTTCTGCGAAGACCAGCCCACTGATCATTCCCATGCATAATCCGACCAGGACGCCGCCTAGAATGGGAATGCAATGTTTGACAATGATATGCCATTGTTTATAAAGCGGATAAGCCAGTGCCACAACAGCCGGCCCAAGCAAAGAATTGATCCATTTCCCCCCGATCATATAGCCTTCATACGAAACATGGAACATGATCAAAACCGCTACAATCAATATGGTCGTTGTCAGAACAGGGATCAGAAATGGAAGCGGGAATCGCTTATAAAGTTTGGCCATCGCTACATAAGCGGCCACTGTTAAAAGAATTATCATGATTGCGATACATGCTTGCTGCATTTCTCTTTCTCCTCACGTTTTTTTGTTTTTTTCTCTAATAGCTGGCTGGCGAATCCAGCCGCAATGATGGTGACGATGGTGCTGAGTACGACTGTAATCAGCAGCATCAGACCATTGAATGAAATAAGTGACGGATAGTTCATCACTCCTGTCATTGCCGGGATGAACAATAATGGAAGAAAGGACAATAAAAAACCTGCTCCGTCTTCAATGATGGAGACGGGGACAATACGGAGGCCCAGGCAGATCAGCAGCAATACCAATCCGACGATGCTTCCTGACACAGGTAAATGAAACAGGTGCTGAAGGGCTTCCCCGATCATAAAAAATACATATAATATCAACACTTGCAAGATAACTCGTATGACTTTCACATCAAGTGCTGCTCTCCAATGAGAACAGCTTCCTCCTTTCTGGTGACTTGCTTCTAGGATGGTTCTGAGGAATCGCTTTACTTTCTATTTATATGATTGTACTATACAAGTATAATAATTGATTTGATCATATAACGACTTGTATTCATTCAGTTAATATACATTTGTATTATACAAGTATATATGATGTTGTCAATGACGGAGATTGGAATGGGGAGCGAGAGCGATTGCGAAAACAAAATCCAGTTGAATTAATTGAATATGAGCTGACGACTTTTATCAGGAGAGCCGTTTATCTGGATCAATCAGAGAAAAGAACAGGGAAGTTGGAGAGATCTTCGTACTTATTGCTGAGACAATTGGATGAGTTTGGCCCTGCTCGTGTAAAGGAATTGGCAGAATCGTTCAAGCTTGATATTTCTACTCTTTCGAGACAAGCAGCTGCATTAGAGGCAAAGGAGCTTATCCATCGCTTTTCAGATCCATCTGATGGGAGAGTCAGCCTGTTTACCATTACAAAACTCGGTAAACAAATTTTAAAAGCCGATCAGCAAAAGCGCCTTGAACGTTATGAACAGATGCTGCAAGAATGGTCAACACAGGAAAAAGAGATATTCGGCGAGCTGCTGCAGCGTATGAACAAGGCTTTTATTGATTAACAGCTAAAAACCCATGGTTCGATGGAACAGCATGGGTTTTTCTTATGGGTAGAGATTATTTGCATCGTTTGGCGGCAGCCCAAGCCACTAGTCCGGCAACAACAGCCGCCGATACAATCGGGCGCTTCGTAGCCTTCGTGTAATAGCTCCTTGACCGCATCCATCCTTTATTTGTGCCCCTGTCATGCATGCCGTAGCCCGCTTCATAAAGCGCGCTTTCTTCTCGCGGGTTGGACGGTCTTTCGGCATGCTGGCTGTGATACATGATTCTTTCCATCAGTCTGTCGGTCAGACGAGGGAAAAGCGCACCCAGCATGGCGATGGCTTTTGCCTGTGACCCGATATACATGTCGCGCTTAGGGTGTTCGGCGGCAAACAGGATGGCTTCGGCGACTGCTTCCGGCGGATAGATCATGGAGCGGTAATGAGCCGGCTGTTTGTCAAGGTAGCTGTGCGCGTGCTCGTTATAGGGTGTGTCGATTCTGCCGGGATGGATGAGCGTTACCGAGACGGGCGCTTGTTCCTTTTCGAGCTCCATTCGAATGCTTTCCGTCCAGCCGTGAAGCGCGAATTTGGCTGACGCATATGTGGATTGAATGACCGTTCCCCTGTCTCCGAACAGGCTTCCTACATTAATGAGTGCGCCCGGCACGCCCCTGCCGGTGTAGTGTTTGACAGCCGCTCTTGTTCCGTAAACAGGCCCCCAGAAATTTGTGTCAAACATCCGCTTCATGTCTTCGACGGTGACGTCCATGGCATGTCCGAAAGTCGAGACGGCCGCATTGTTAACCCATGTGTCAAAGCGGCCAAATGTGCTGATTGCGGTTTCGGCGATGCGGTTGACGTCCTCTTCTTTTCCGACATCCGCCTTCACCCATATGGCGTCGTGCCCTTTTTCCTTTAGTTCATCAGTGAGCTCCTTCAACGCATCTTCATTTCGCGCTGCTGCCACGACCTTTGCGCCTTTTTCAGCTGCCATTCTCGCAGTGACAAGTCCGATACCGCTTGAAGCGCCGGTAATCACAATTACTTGATCCTTGAGTTTTTTCAGTTTGATCTTCGTTTTCATGCCGGGGTTCTGTTGTTCAAGCTGTTCTGTATTCGTGACTGAATAATCGTTTGCCATTGAGATCCCTCCTAGAGGCTGTTTTCTAACATTTACCCCATCCGGGAGGGTCTTACCCCTTTTGACAATCACAGGGTTCTTTTTTATATTATATAAGTCGCTCTACCATACCTAGGAGGGAATGTTTTAATGACTAGCAGAGGAGATTCACGTGAAAAAATCCTTCACACGGCGTCACGTCTGTTCCAGCTGCAAGGATATCACGCGACAGGCTTAAACCAGATTGTGAAAGAAAGCGGTGCTCCTAAGGGATCGCTTTATCATTTTTTTCCGAATGGCAAAGAAGAATTAGCAATTGAAGCGGTTACATATACAGGGAAATTGATTGAACATCTGATACAGCAAAGCATGGAGGAGTGCTCTGATCCAATAGAAGCGATTCAGTTTTTTATCAAAAAAACAGCCAGCCAATTCGACAACACAGAAAGCATTACAGGTATTCCAGTCGGTTTGCTGGCGAGTGAGACAGCGTTAATCAGTGAACCGCTGCGGACGGTTTGCATGAAGGTGTTTCAAAGCTGGGAAGCGGTTTTTGCCAGAAAATTAATGAAAAACGGGTTTGCAGAAGAAGAGGCAAATCAGCTTGGAATGCTGATTAATTCGATGATTGAGGGCGGTATTATGCTTTCGTTAACGAATAAAGACAAAACGCCCCTTCTTCTCATTGCCGAACAAATACCAGTGCTGGTGAGAAAAAAAGGGTAGCATTTTGTTATCCTTTCTCCTACAATTATATAGAACGGTCTAGTCAGAAAGTTATAGTATATAGACTGGTCTAAATTGGAGGAAACGATTTATGAAAACATTATGGAAACATTATGGAAACATTCATTGCCTAAAGAAAAAATGCCGTATTTGCTCCGGAGTGGGGAAGGCGAGTGTTATTTGTTCGGCAGACAGGTTGTCACGGTGATGGCGAATGGAAGGAGCACGGGCGACCTGTTTGAGATCGTGCTGCTTTCCGGGGGAAAAGGAGATGCCTTTCCGCTTCACGTCCACAAGAATACACATGAAGGAATTCTCGTTTTGGACGGGAAGCTTGAGCTGACACTTGATGGAGAACACTATTTATTGATATCGGGTGATTATGCCAACATTCCGGCGGGGATACCGCACAGCTACCGGATGCAGAGCCACAGAACAAGACTGGTGTCTTACACGATGAAAGGAAACGCAGCCCACATGTATTCCGTGATTGGGAATCCGTATAATCACGCTGAACATCCGCCGTTCGCAAGCGAAGAAGTCACAAACGAGCGATTTGCAGAAGCTGCCGCTGTAGCGGACATTGTATTTCTGGATGAAGAAAAGCCTGCATGTTCGGCAACATTAGCGGAACTTACAGAGCTGCCAGATGGAGCCGTTCCATACGTTCTTGAATCTGGAGAAGGAGATCGATTATTGACGGGAGATCAGCTTCACCGTATTGTGGCTGCCCAAAAAAATACAGACGGCCAGTTTATCGTCGTAGTATCGGACGGCCCTAAAGGCGACCGAATCGTTGATCACTACCATGAACATCATACAGAAACATTTTATTGCCTTAAAGGGCAGATGACGATGTGGGCAGATGGCCAGGAAATTCAGCTGAACCCGGGAGATTTCCTGCATGTCCCTGCAAATACCGTTCACTCCTATCGACTGGATTCTCATTATACAAAGATGGTGGGTGTCTTGGTTCCAGGATTATTTGAACCGTTTTTCCGGATGTTAGGCGACCCTTATGAAGGCCACATTTTCCCAAGTGAGCCTCAGGCTTTGCGCTTTGATCGCGTTATGCAGAATATTGAAGCGTTGGATTTAAAGATAATGAAACCATAAAGATGACAGGATTGTAAGGTTTTCATGACTGCCTGACACCTAAATCGATGGTTCCGTGCTCCTTTTTTTCATACTCTAAAGGTACAGAAAAAAGGAGCGTGATGGCTATGTCTTCATTACAGCCGACTTTGGCAAATGAGCGGATCGGTGTGCTTGATGTGCTGAGAGGAATGGCAATTTTCGGCATCTTATTTGTCAATCTGGCACATTTCAGTTATCCGGATATGTATTTGTCTATGCTTGGAAAAGAGAATTTTTTCACAGATAAGTGGTCTGAAGCCGATTTTGCTGCCGCCGCCATACTGAAATTCTTCATCCAAACAAAATGTATTTTATTGTTTTCCTTTTTATTTGGATTTGGCATGGTTGTCATGATGGAGAGAGCCGTAAACAAAGGGAGGCGGTTTGTTCCGTTATATGCGAGAAGGTTAGCAGCGCTTCTCTTGTTTGGAACGATTCATGCCTTTTTGATATGGGACGGGGATATTTTAACAGAATATGCCCTGCTCGGTTTTGTCCTGCTCTTGTTTCGAAAAGCAAAGCCGAAAACACTGCTGATATGGGCGGTCACTTTATATCTTTTGTTTTCCCTGCCGTTCATGTTGACAAGTTTTGATCAATCATACGGACAGGAATGGGTACAAGCGGTAACGCAGCAGGCAAAGCAAGCGATGTATGTTTATGGAAGCGGCAGTCTGAGGGACATTGCAGAACAGAGGATCCACGATCGTCTTGTATATATGTCTACAAACGGCATGCTTACGTATAATCCGCTTAACTTCTTCTTTGCATCCATTCCTTATTTCAGCATGTTTTTGCTGGGAGCTGCGGCGGCAAAGTCACGGTATTTGCACGAACCGGAAAAGCATCGGAAAGGATTAAAAAGATTATGGATGGCCGGGTTTATCATCGGCATCGGTGCCCAAGTGCTGTACAGTGTAATGGAAAAGGAACTATTTCTGCTGATTGGCGCGCCGTTTCTCATGTTTTTCTATGTCATAACGGTTGTCTATCTTTATCGTAAAACAAGCGTGAGAACAGTGCTGCAATCATTCTCCGCTGTCGGGAGGATGGCATTTACCAATTATCTGATGCAGTCTATTGTATGTACTTGGATTTTCTATCATTATGGTTTGGGGCTATATGGAAAAGTGTACCCTGCTGCCGGTGTGCTCATTACGATTGCTGTTTGTGCCGTTCAAATGGTCTTCAGCCACCTGTGGCTTCGTGTCTTTCGGATGGGGCCGTTTGAGTGGCTGTGGAGAAGCGCTACGTATCTGTCGTGGCAGCCTATTGTAAAGAAAACAAAAGTCTAGACGCCTATTGGCGCTAGACTTTTTTGTATTATTTATACACGACACGTGTTTTGCAAATGATGTCATGCAGGCCTTTTTTCTCACCAAAGGCGATCATGATAAATCCAATATAAAAGATGATTCCAGATAAGATATAGGCAAAGTAACGGCCAATTGCCTGGCCGATAGAAACCCGTTCACCTTGTTCATTGACCACCTTCAGGCCAAGAATTTTTTTGCCGAGTGTGCCCTGCATTTTAGATGCTGTGAACAGTCCGTAATATAACACACTGATGACGATCATGATCAGCATAGTAGGCAAAAATGCAATCGTCATGTATGTCACCATATACTCCTCTTGGGTCATGTAAGGGTTTGCTGCCACCGCCCCAGCTACAAACACAGAATTGATAATAAATAGAATAATATAACTAGGAACAGATACAATAATGCCGTCAATAAAATAAGCTAAAAAACGAATCCAAAATCCTGCTGGTTTTTCCATGTATTTTTCTCTCTCCTCTGAATTAATCTGGAATAGTATACTTTGAAAAACAAGTGCATGCAATATGATATGGTGATAAAATCCTGATATTACAGAAAAATGAGTCTTTTATCCTTTGTTTTCTACTATATAAATATACTAGAAAGAAGCGTAGCATTTGCCTGTGCATTCTGGAATTTATTAATAAATAATGAATTTTCTACTCAGCTCCCTTATAATGAAAAGGTTAATATTTCTATCTGAGGAGGAGTTTGATGTCTAGAAAAAACAGCGTGGCAATCATGACAGCCATTTCTGCGTTTCTTTTTTGCGCTGTGATCGTGGCGGCTTCACTTTCGCCGCTGGCCGGAACGGGAGCGGCGTCCAATCAGTTTAATTCAGTTGGCATGTGGTCATCTGTCGGGATGATCCTTGTCTTGTATTTCATTCCTTTTCTCATTTATATGCTCGGAGTAGATGCGATGAGATATGTCATGGCGGTGCTTTGCGGCTTTGGGCTGCTGATCCATTTGTCTTCGGCCGGTTTTAGCTTGATGTTTAGTTTCTTTAGTGACCACCTGCTTTCTGAGGTGATTTTTGTAGTCGGGGTTAGTCTCGCTGCGGCTGCTGTCAATGTTATTTGGTTTGTGGCTGCATTTCGTTCGGGTGCTGAAAAAACGTCTGCGCATACTCTTACATAGTTTTCTAGTTTGTGATGGTTTTGTGAAGTAGAATGATAAAATGGATGAATATGTTATGATGGTCACATATTAGAAAATACATATAATGGGGGTCTCAATGATGGTTAAGTCATTTCGAATGAAAACTCTGATAGCGGGAGCTGCGGTGGCGGCTGCTGTTTCTGCCGGCGCTGTTTCTGATGTGCCCGTTGCCAAAGTGCTTCAGCCGGCAGCTGCTTATGCGGCGGAAACGGTGTTTTCTCAAAATAATGAAGCATCCGGCTTTTTGACAGGAAGATATGATGTACAAGCGATGGCGCCTGCCATGTTTAACTGGTCACGCGAAAGCCGGTTCGCCGGAAATACAGACGGGACGCTGAAATGGCAAAACGACATCAGAACGACTCCGCAGAATGGGGCGGGGGCTGTGATTGACGGAGACGGCACAGTATATCTTCATTCCAGAGACGGGGAAATGAAAGCCTTTAATCCGGACGGCTCAGTCAAATGGGTGACAGGCAATTTGGGAAAAACGTTCACACAATCCCCTGTACTCGGAACCAACGGCGTTATCTATCTGGCATCTTATGATAAAAAGATTTATTTTATCGACAAGGAAACGGGTGAGATTTTAACAACGGTTCCGTTAAGCGGCGGGCCAAGCTCTGAAACGGTGATCGGTTCAGACGGCACGTTGTACTTCTCAACACTTGATAATTATGTTCACGCGATCAAACCGACGTCCAAATCAACTTGGACAGAGCGCTGGAAGTTGAAAACAAATGGTGTCGTCAGCTCTGTGCCGGTGCTTGCCAAAAACGGCACCGTGTATGTCGGCACATATAATAATGTGTTTTATGCGATCAATTCCGGAACCGGACAGGTGAAATGGTCCAGAACGACGTCAAATGCGTTTAAAGGATATCCGGTGATTGATAAGGATGGCACTGTTTATGCGGGCAACCAAGACGGACAGCTGTATGCGTATACGTCAACAGGCAGCTTAAAATGGACATTCCCGCTCAACGGGTTCTCAAGTTCATCGCCTGCGATCGACCATAACGGCAACATCTATATCGGCTCAGGAAGCGGCGAGCTGTTTTCCATCAGCAAAAACGGGGATATGAACTGGTCATTCTACACAGACGGCCCTGTCAGAACGGCGCCGCTGATTGACGCGAAAGGAACGGTTTATTTCGGGTCAGATGATATGAAGGTTTATGCGGCGGACGCAAACGGCAATGAATTATGGAGCTATCAAACCGACAGCAACGTCGTGTCTTCTCCTCAGCTCGCTGAGGACGGAACACTTTATATTGGAAGTTATACGAAGCTGATGGCTTTTGGGAAATAGCAGAACAGGCTGGCGAGGTGATCTCGGCAGCCTGTTTTTGGTATCAATCAAGATGTTTATTTTTATAGATCACCTTTGTCCCGCAAATATAATCGTGTAATGCCAGTTTAGAGGGGAAAGCCGCCATAATGTAACCGATATACAAAATTCCTGATGGTATGTAAGCGAAAGAACGGCCAAAGCTGTGCCAAAATGAAATTCGCTCGCCATACTGATTGACAACGATGATACCCATAAGTTTTTTGCCTAGTGTTGCTTGCATTTTTGAAGAAGTCAGCAAGCTATAATAAAGAATGCCGAAGATATATATGATGGCGATAACAGGGATCGTACCGAATATCAGGATATAAAATTTATATTGATCTTCTGTCATATAGGAGCTTCCTGCATCAATGAGAGGCAGGACAATGAAGGTGTTAATTGGATCATAATAAAAGCAAAAAAATAGATAATTAAATCATCAATAATAGAGGCAACTGCCCGAATCCAAAATCCAGCTGGCTTTTCCATGTATAATATTCTCTCCTTTGAGGTTTTCTGGGATATTATACGTTAGAGGCTGTGTGGTTTCAATAAGATATACTAGAGGAATTTGGTCTCGTAGTGAAAATGGTATTTTATCACTGTACATTTCTTTATTTTACCTTTTTGTCTTTAGGTTAATAGAATGATAAAAAGAGAACCTGCAAGTTAATGCAGATTCTCTTCACTACAATTATTTAGCGGCTTGAATCAATACACCCTTCTCATGAGAAAACTCTTTGAATCCGTATACCCCATGATAGGAGCCCATTCCGCTTGTGTTGACGCCGCCGAACGGCAAGTTGACGTCGTTGAAGTGAACGACAACATCATTGATGGCGGCATTTCCTGATGTCGTGTGCTGAAGGACGTTGTCAATCAGGTCTTGGTTTTTGCTGAACACATAAAGTGCAAGCGGTTTATCGCGGTCATTTACGTAATCGATGACCTCGTCGATGTCTTCATAGTTCATCATTGGCAGGATCGGTGCGAAGATTTCCTCCTGCATGATTTTCATGTCAGACGTGACGTTTTTCAAAACGGTTGGTGAGATCGTGCGGTCGCTGGCATCGAATACGCCGCCGAACACCACTTCCGCCCCTTTTTCGATGGCATCGTCGAACAGATCTTTGACGCGGTTGAAGTTGCGGTCATTGACGATCTGCGTAAGTTTGCTGCGGTCTGGGGTATGATCATCCTCCATAAATCCAGCGTTGACGACTGTTTGTAAAATCCCCGCGAACCTGTCCTGAACGTCTTTTTTAATGAACAGGTAATCAGGTGCGATGCAGGTTTGGCCGGCGTTTACGAATTTCCCGACGGCGATCTTTTTTGCTGCGTCCATCAGATCGTATTCACTGTCAATGATCGTCGGGCTCTTGCCGCCAAGCTCAAGTGTGACAGATGCCAAGTGTTTGGCAGCCGCTGTCATGACAATTTTCCCGACATTTGTGCTTCCAGTGAAGAAAATATGGTCGAACGGCTGATCAAGTAGTTCGGTTGCCACCTCAACCTCTCCTTCAAAAATCGCGACTTCTTTTTCATCAAAAGCGTCTCTTATCACTTTAGCGGCAATGTTGCTCGTGTTCATCGTGAAATCGGACAGCTTCACAATCGCGCTGTTTCCGGCTGCGAGAGAAGCGGCAAGCGGCGCCATCGTCAGCATAAACGGATAGTTCCACGGGCCGAGGATGAGTGTGACGCCTTTAGGCTCGTACATAAGAATTCCGTTTGCGTCAGGGCTTAACGATGAACCGACTTCTTTAGGCGCCATCCATTGTTCCAGGTTGTTCATATTATCTCTGATCGCTTTTTTCGTTCCTTCGATTTCCGCTTTTTTGACCTCGTGATATGGTTTGCGGACGTCTTTGCGGATCGCTTCGATGATTTCTTCCTCATGGGCGATTACAGAATCTAAAAAGCGCTGAAGCTTTTCTCTGCGCTGTTCCGCTGTTGATGCCCGCAATGCTTTTTGCTGTTTTTTCTGAAGCTGAAAGACACGCTGGATGTCGTCTTTTATTTGCTGTTCCATTGTAAATCCCCCTCATTTGCTTTCTTCTTTTCTCGGACCTATTATAAAGTGGTACCTTTTCTATAAGAAAGACAACGGTGAACCATCTATACGTTACCGTACATATATCTAAGATCTGTCTAATGATTGGGGGGTGTTTTTGTGGCGGAATCTGCTGAAGCTCAAGTGAAACAGGCGCTGCTTGCTTTATTGGAAGAAAGAGATATTCAACACATCACAATGAAAGAAATCGCTGAAAAGGCCAAAGTGAGCCGCGGGACGCTCTACCTTTATTATGAAGACAAGTTCTCCATTATTGAGGATGTGGTCGAAGACATGAAGGAAGGGCTGGGCGAAGCGCTCTATGACGCCTTCAAGCATATGGACACACTCCATTTAAATAAAAAACGGCACACCGTGCATCCGACTCTGTCCTTTGTCCACGAGCATCGATCCTTTTTTGGCACGATGATGAATAGAGGACAGTTTCATCGTTTTTTTAAGGAGGTGTTTCAGCAGGATGTTTTGCTGGCTCCGGTCAATGTGAATCTGACGCCGATCGAACAGGAGATTTACGGACATTACCGGGCTTTGTACACGTACGCGATTATCCTCTATTGGCTGAAT
This sequence comes from Bacillus sp. MBGLi79, assembly GCF_002953915.1. Lineage (NCBI taxonomy): Bacteria > Bacillati > Bacillota > Bacilli > Caryophanales > Bacillaceae > Bacillus > Bacillus sp. MBGLi79. The sequence goes on along the minus strand of NZ_CP026521.1, from coordinate 4,680,547 downwards.
GAGGATGCGGACGCGTCTCCGGAAGTTATCAGCCAAAAGGTATGGGAGCTCGTTTCTCAAAAGCGGTTTTATTGGCTGTTTGGACAGGCCCCGTCAAGGAAGCGGCAGGAGGACAAGCAAATCGACAGGCGTGTGGTTCGAACGAGAGAAGCGCTGCAGAGGGCTTTGCTGGACGTATTGGCAGAGAAAAAAGACTATACGGCCATCACGATTTCTGACATGACCCGGAAAAGCAATATCCGCCGTGCAACCTTTTATGATCACTATGCCAGCAAAGAGGAATTGCTGCAGACCATGATTCAGCAATCATGTGCGGAGATGATAGATCACCTGACGATTGCCTCAAGTCCGAATGAGCTTTCCTTCGAAGAAGCGGAGGAGGCGCTCGCCGGCCTGCTTTCTGCTTTAGACCGCATGCCTATTGTCCATTTGCTCAATCGGGACTGGGTTGTTCCTCATGTGATACCCGAGTTGCTCAAAGCGTTGGAATCATTTTATCTGCATCAGCAAACTAATATTCCTGCGGAGAAAAAGCTTTATGCCTATTATGTATCGGCGATGATTATCGGGCTGATCTTGTATCGGCTCGATGAAGGGAAGGCGCATGCGCCGGAAGTGCTGGCGAGGGAGTTTTTGCAGTTTTTGGATGTGAAGAAGTATAAGGTTGTGTTGCTTTGAAGTGCCCGGAGAACTTGATCCGGGCTTTGGGTCGTTATGATACTTGGTCTTTTGATTTTCTTTCTTTTAAGGTGAGATTTAGAAATAGAAGAGACAAAAGAATAAAAACAATATTCACCGTCCAAGACTTCCAGCTTACAGTGGGGGACAATACTGTATTGAAGAAAAGGCGAACGATAGAAGAGAATAAAAAGAGTAAAAATAACAGTTTGTTTTGAGACATGATTCTATAAGTCCTCTACCTTTCTTATAAAAAATAAAATGCCTCAAAGCAGATCCGCATCTGCTTTTGAGACATATATGCACATTTTCTCTAGATGGAAATTAACGTAAGTGTAATACATCTAAAAAATAATCAATATATCTTTTTGAATCAACGATAATTGATACATCAGTCTGCATGCCATTTTTTAAGTGTATTTTTGTTCCGTTATTTTTTTCAATTTCTTTGCTTTCTATTGTGCTTTCAGCAATATAAAATTTTTGTCCGTTTTGATCACTAATACTGTCTGGACTTATTTTTGTAATGACACCTTTAATTGTTTGATTTGTATTTTCAATATGGAATCTCACTTCATCTTTTTCATTAATATCTTTTAATTTCTTCAGCCTATCTTTTTTTTTATTTTTTTCAAGTATGTATTTTTCCAGAGCACATTTCAAC
>NZ_CP026521.1:4676825-4679105 GCF_002953915.1 Bacillus sp. MBGLi79 | reverse complement strand
TAAAATCTAATGTAAAAGTATTTATGGCAGATTTTGAGGATTCACTTGCCCCGACAAATACGAAGATGTAGTCAATCCTGCGACGAAAGAAGTGCTTTGCCAGGTGCCGATTTCGACGCGCGAGGATATCGAATACGCAGCGCAAACAGCGGCTGAAGCGTTTAAGACATGGTCAAAAGTAGCCGTTCCGCGCCGGGCAAGAATTCTATTTAACTTTCAGCAGCTTTTGACTCAGCATAAAGAGGAGCTCGCCCACCTCATCACGATTGAAAACGGAAAAAACACGAAAGAAGCGTTGGGCGAAGTTGGACGCGGCATCGAGAATGTCGAGTTTGCAGCTGGAGCGCCCTCCCTGATGATGGGAGATTCACTTGCTTCAATTGCAACCGATGTTGAAGCGGCGAACTACCGTTACCCGATCGGAGTCGTCGGCGGAATTGCCCCATTTAACTTCCCGATGATGGTACCGTGCTGGATGTTCCCGATGGCCATTGCGTTAGGAAACACATTTATTCTGAAACCTTCCGAGCGGACGCCGCTCCTGACGGAAAAGCTTGTTGAACTGTTTGAAAAAGCGGGACTTCCTAAAGGGGTCTTCAATGTCGTATACGGTGCGCATGATGTAGTAAACGGCATTCTCGAACACCCGGAAATTAAAGCGATTTCATTCGTCGGTTCAAAACCGGTCGGAGAATATGTCTATAAAAAAGGAAGCGAAAACCTGAAACGCGTTCAATCGCTGACAGGCGCTAAAAACCACACCATCGTTCTGAACGATGCCAATCTTGAAGACACGGTAACAAATATTATCGGCGCTGCTTTCGGATCTGCCGGCGAACGCTGTATGGCATGTGCAGTAGTGACGGTTGAAGAAGGGATCGCAGATGAATTCATGGAGAAATTGGTTCAGAAAGCATCTGAAGTCAAAATCGGAAACGGACTAGACGACGGTGTATTCCTCGGACCTGTCATTCGCGAAGACAACAAGAAACGCACACTCGGCTATATACAAAAAGGAGTTGAAGAGGGTGCGAGACTTGTCTGCGACGGACGTGAAAATGTGACAGATGAAGGCTATTTCGTCGGCCCGACAATCTTTGACAATGTCACAACTGATATGACGATCTGGAAAGACGAGATTTTTGCTCCTGTATTGTCAGTCATCCGTGTGAAGAACTTGAAAGAAGCGGTTGACATCGCCAACCAATCCGAATTTGCAAACGGCGCATGTTTGTTCACATCGAATTCGAATGCGATCCGCTATTTCCGTGAAAACATTGATGCGGGAATGCTCGGTATCAACTTGGGCGTACCGGCTCCGATGGCATTCTTCCCGTTCTCAGGATGGAAGTCTTCGTTCTTTGGCACATTGCATGCGAACGGAAAAGACAGCGTCGATTTCTATACGCGTAAAAAGGTCGTCACTGCAAGATATCCGGCGCCTGACTTCAATTAATTGTGAAAAAACCGAGCGGCGCGGTTCCCGCGCTGTTCGGATCATGTTTCAAGTTTGAAAAGGAGGCTTTATCCATGAGTCATTTGTTGCGCAAGCCGCAGGCGAATGAGCTGTCACAAGGCGTGAAGCTTGTACACGAAGTGAAAAAATCGAATTCGGATCTCAGTTATGTCGAGTTTAAAGTCCTTGATCTCGCACCGGGATCCAGCTATGAAGAATCGCTGAGCAAACAAGAATGCTGCATCGTCGCGCTTACCGGAAAGATTACCGTAACCGATCATGAACAGACATTTGAAAATATCGGCACGAGAGAAAGCGTTTTCGAAAGAAAGCCGACCGACAGCGTGTATGTGTCAAATGACCGCAAGTTCGGCATTACCGCGGTTACAGAGGCAAGAGTTGCCCTGTGCTATTCCCCTTCTGAAAATCAGCTGCCGACGAAACTGATCAAAGCTGAAGACAACGGTATTGAAAACCGCGGGAAATTCAGCAATAAACGAACCGTTCATAACATACTTCCGGATTCAGATCCTTCAGCGAACAGCCTTTTAGTCGTCGAAGTCTACACTGAAAGCGGAAACTGGTCCAGCTATCCGCCGCACAAGCATGATCAAGACAACCTGCCTGAAGAGTCCTTTTTAGAAGAAACATACTACCATGAACTTGACCCGCAGCAAGGCTTTGTATTTCAGCGCGTCTATACAGATGACCGTTCTATCGACGAGACGATGACTGTTGAAAATGGAAACGTTGTCATCTTGCCGGCCGGATACCAACATGTATGGTTGCCTGAAGGATACACATACTATTATTTAAACTTGATG
>NZ_CP026521.1:4667590-4676725 GCF_002953915.1 Bacillus sp. MBGLi79 | reverse complement strand
AACGTGATGGCAGGGCCGACGCGGAAATGGAAGTTTCATAACGACCCTGACCATGAATGGATTTTGGAACGCTAACAATAAGGCAAGGAGAGGCTGTTGAAGATGAGGTATACGTTTAATGAAGAGAAAGAATTTGACATTGTAGCGATCGGCCGCGCATGTATCGATTTAAACGCAGTCGAATACAACAGGCCGATGGAGCAGACGATGACATTTTCAAAATATGTCGGCGGCTCCCCGGCTAATATTGCAATCGGCAGTTCCAAATTAGGATTGAAGACCGGCTTTATCGGGAAGATTCCGGATGACCAGCACGGCAGATTCATCGAAACCTATATGAGAAATACGGGTGTCGATACGTCACAAATGGCGGTTGATAAAGACGGACATAAAGCGGGGCTTGCTTTCACAGAAATTTTAAGCCCTGAAGAATGCAGCATTTTAATGTACAGGGATGATGTTGCAGATCTTTACCTTGCCCCTTCTGAAGTGAACGAAGACTATATTGCAAAATCGAAGATGCTTCTTGTGTCAGGTACGGCGCTGGCTAAAAGCCCTTCCCGCGAAGCGGTGCTGAAAGCCGTGCAGCTGGCGAAAAAGCATCAAGTGAAAGTGGTCTTTGAGCTTGACTATCGTCCATATACGTGGACATCTGCGGAGGAAACGTCCGTTTACTATACGCTTGTTGCCGAACAATCAGACATTGTCATCGGAACGCGTGATGAGTTTGATGTAATGGAAAATAAGAGCGGCGGCAGCAATGAAGAATCTGTTCAGCATTTGTTTGCACATTCCGCAGATCTTGTCGTTATCAAGCACGGTGTCGAAGGTTCATATGCATACAGCAAATCCGGAGGCATCTTCCGGGCGAAAGCATACAAAACGAAGGTCTTAAAAACGTTTGGAGCGGGGGATTCATACGCTTCCGCTTTCCTCTACGGACTCGTTTCAGGCAAAGATATTGAAACTGCGCTGAAATACGGAAGCGCTTCCGCATCCATTGTTGTTTCCAAGCACAGCTCATCTGAAGCGATGCCGACAGTCGCCGAGATTGAAGAGCTTATCGCGGCTCAGTCTTAAATGAAGAATATGAATAAAGGTGGGATCGTTTGTGGGCAAGAAAATACGTTTAACCACAGCACAAGCGTTAATTAAATTCTTAAATCAGCAGTACATCCATGTAGATGGTGAAGAAACACCGTTTGTCGAGGGGATCTTTACGATTTTCGGCCATGGGAACGTCGTTGGCATCGGCCAGGCGCTTGAACAGGATGCGGGTCATTTAAAGGTGTTTCAAGGCAAGAATGAGCAGGGAATGGCACATGCGGCAATGGCTTACAGCAAGCAGATGCTGAGGAGGAAGATCTATGCTGTATCAACATCAGTCGGACCGGGAGCAGCTAACCTTGTGGCAGCTGCAGGTACGGCGCTTGCGAACAATATTCCGGTCCTCTTGATTCCGGCCGATACATTTGCAACAAGACAGCCTGATCCTGTTCTTCAGCAAGTAGAACAGGAATACAGTGCGGCGATTACGACGAACGATGCTTTGAAGCCTGTTTCGAGATATTGGGACCGGATTACGCGCCCTGAACAGTTGATGAGCAGTCTGATTCGCGCTTTTGAAGTGATGACAGATCCTGCAAAGGCGGGTCCTGCAACGATTTGCATTTCTCAAGATGTTGAAGGGGAAGCCTATGATTTCGATGAAAGCTTTTTTGAGAAACGCGTTCACTATATTGATCGCAAAGAGCCGAGCGAGCGTGAACTGAAGGGAGCGGCGGAGCTGATCAAGTCGAGCAAAAAACCGCTCATCTTGGTCGGCGGCGGAGCGAAATATTCCGGAGCGCGCGACGAATTGATCGCCATGTCTGAAGCTTACAATATTCCGCTGGTGGAAACCCAGGCCGGGAAATCCACAGTGGAAGCTGATTTTGCCAACAACTTGGGCGGAATGGGCATCACAGGTACGCTGGCGGCAAACAAAGCGGCTCGCGAGGCTGACTTGATCATCGGAATCGGCACGCGCTACACCGATTTCGCGACATCATCAAAAACCGCTTTTGACTTTGACAACTCAAAGTTTTTAAACATCAATGTCAGCAGAATGCAGGCATATAAACTGGATGCTTTCCAAGTCGTTGCCGATGCAAAAGTAACGCTCGGCAAGCTGCACGGTTTATTGGAAGGCTATAAGAGCGAATTCGGTTCGATCATCAAGGAGCTGAAAGACGAGTGGCTTGCTGAGCGTGACCGTTTGAGCAAGGTAACATTTAAGCGTGAAAACTTCACACCTGAAATTAAAGATCATTTTTCTCAAGAAATACTCAACGAATACGCGGATGTGCTGCAAACCGAACTGCCGCAAACAACGGCATTGCTCGCCATCAATGAAACAGTTGATCCGGACAGCGTCGTCATTTGTTCAGCAGGCTCTTTGCCGGGGGATCTGCAGCGGCTGTGGCATTCAAACGAACCGAATACGTACCACTTGGAATACGGCTATTCCTGCATGGGATATGAAGTATCGGGAACACTCGGCTTGAAATTGGCTCATCCTGATAGAGAGGTTTATTCACTGGTCGGAGACGGAAGCTTCCTGATGCTCCACTCAGAGCTCATTACAGCAATTCAATATAATAAAAAAATCAACGTGCTGCTCTTTGACAACTCAGGATTCGGCTGTATCAACAACCTGCAAATGGACCATGGAAGCGGCAGCTACTTCTGCGAATTCAGAACAGCAGACAATCAGATTCTCAATGTCGACTACGCGAAAGTGGCCGAAGGGTATGGAGCAAAAACCTACAAAGCGAACACGATTGAAGAATTAAAAGCGGCGCTTGAAGATGCCAAAAAACAAGATGTCTCAACATTGATCGAAATGAAGGTGTTGCCGAAGACGATGACGGACGGCTATGACAGCTGGTGGCACGTAGGTGTTGCAGAGGTTTCCGAACAGGAAAGCGTGCAAAAGGCGTATGAAGCAAAAGAAAAAATGCTGAAATCTGCAAAGCAGTATTAAAGGAGGCACCAGGATGGGCAAGACACAAATTCTATGGGGCATCGCCCCCATAGGGTGGCGGAACGATGATATTCCGGAAATCGGCGCGGGAAACACACTTCAGCATTTGTTGAGCGACATTGTTGTTGCAGGCTTTCAAGGCACAGAAGTGGGCGGCTTTTTTCCGGAACCGGCCATTCTCAATAAAGAGCTCGAGCTGCGAAATCTAAGGATTGCCGGCAAGTGGTTCAGCAGCTATATCATTCGGGACGGCATTGAAGAAGCAGCCAAGGAATTTGCGGCTCACTGCCAGTACTTGAAAGACGTCCATGCCGATGTTGCGGTCGTATCAGAACAGACGTACAGCGTGCAGGGCCTGAATAAAAACGTGTTTAAAGAAAAACCTTATTTCACCGATGAAGAATGGCAGCGGCTATTTGAAGGGTTAAATCACCTCGGGGAAATCGCCGGCCGGTACGGCCTGAAGCTTGTCTATCATCATCACCTCGGCACAGGCGTGCAGACAGAGGAAGAGGTTGACCGGCTCATGGCGGGAACTGACCCGGCCCTCGTGCACCTTCTGTATGATACTGGGCATGCCTACATTTCAGATGGAAATTATATGAACATACTAGAGAAGCATATGGACCGTATTGGGCACGTTCATTTTAAAGACGCGCGCCTCAAGATCATAGAGAAATGCAAGCAGGAAGGAAAATCGTTCCAACAGGCGTTTTTGCAAGGGATGTTCACTGTTCCAGGCGATGGCTGCATCGATTTTAGAGAAGTCTATCAAACGCTATTAAAGCACGGCTATTCCGGCTGGATCGTTGTGGAAGCCGAGCAGGATCCCGATGTTGCCAACCCGCTTGAATACGCATTGATCGCCAGAAAGTACATCGATCGTCACTTGTTGAATGTCCCAGCAACCAATTAGGGGGGCTCTAAATTGAGCAATGGAAGTGCAGCAGTCTCACCATTCAATAAACGAACCGTCGCAGCAGCTTTGGCAAATTACATTGATGCAGGCTCCATTGTCGCAGGATCGGCAGGATTATCTTTATGGGTCAGTTACCTGAAGCTTTCTGATACACAGATCGGACTGCTCGGCGCGTTTAGCGCCAACGCCATCTCAGCGGCAATCGGAGCGCTGCTCGGAGGCTTTTTGGCCGACAAGATTGGCCGAAAGGCTGTCTATACGAACAGTATGCTGGTTTATGCACTGGGGATTTGTTTAGTATTGTTCGGCACCAGCTTTCCCTTTTTGTTAAGCGGTTACATTATTATCGGTTTATCGGTAGGAGCTGATATTACGGCTTCCTGGACGATCATCGCGGAGAACGCACCTAAGAAAAACAGGGCGCGTCATTGCGGGGTTGCACAGGTCGCATGGGCGGCGGGAGCGGTTGTGGTCCTGCTGCTGTCGGTCCTGCTCGGTGATATAGGCTTATTGGGCAATAAAACCGTGTTTGGGCATTTGCTCGTTATCGCACTGATCACATATGTTCTGCGGAAAAGGCTGCCGGAATCCGATGCCTGGCAGGGTCAATCCGAATCGGCTCAAGCCGTCAGGAAGCCGAAGGCGTCTTATCTCGATTTGCTTCAGCCTAAGTATTTGAAAAGCATTTTATTTTTAATGGGCGTGTACTTGGTTTGGAATCTGGCTGCAGGTGTCATGGGGTTTTTTATGCCTTACATTTATCAGCAGGTCGGCGATGTGTCAGCGACCATGGCAAACATTTTGCAGATGGGGCTGTTTATTTTCACCGGGCTTGGCGTCGCTTTTATCTTCATGCCGTTTGCAGACAAATACAGGAAGACAGTGTTTGGGATCTCCGCATTTGCAGCCGTGATCGGCTGGTCATTGTTTCTGCTTCCGGCAGAGGGCATGCCGATCCTCATCCTCTTTATCGTGATGATCGGCCTAAACAATGGGGCCGGGCAACAGGCCAATTATCAATTATGGGCGAGTGAAATTTTCCCGACGGAATATCGCGCATCTGCACAAGGATTGATGTTCTTCCTCGTTCGTATTTCAATCGGGGCTTGGAGCCTTTTCGTTCCAATGATCATCTCGAATTTTGGAATTGCATTTATGGCGGCCATTCTCCTTGGATGTGTAACGGCCAGCATGCTCATCGGGCTCTTTTTTGCACCGAATACATCCGGTAAGTCGCTTGAACAAATTCAGGAAGAGCTGTATGGGACTCCTCCGGCTCAAGCTGGGCAAGTGCAAACAAGAAAAATTATGTAATTATTTTGAAGGAGTGGCTATCAATGAAATTACGCATTGGTGTTATTGGTACAGGAGCAATCGGAAAAGAACACATCAACCGCATCACGAATAAATTAGCCGGCGGCGAAATTGTCGCGGTCACCGATGTAAACCAGGAGGCAGCTCAGCAAGTTGTAACAGACTACAGCCTGAATGCAAAGGTCTATCCGGATGACGACAGTCTCATCGCAGCCGAAAATGTAGACGCAGTCTTAGTCACAAGCTGGGGACCGGCACATGAATCAAGCGTTTTGAAAGCGATTAAAGCGAACAAATTCGTATTTTGCGAAAAGCCTCTGGCGACGACTGCGGAAGGATGCATGCGGATCGTCAATGAAGAAATCAAAGCGGGCAAACGTCTCGTTCAAGTCGGCTTTATGCGCCGTTATGACAGCGGTTACGTACAGCTGAAAGAAGCGATCGACAACCGGGTCATCGGCGAGCCTCTCATGATCCACTGTGCGCACCGCAACCCGGTTGTAGGCGACAACTATACGACAGATATGGCTGTTGTCGATACGCTTGTCCATGAAATAGACGCCCTGCACTGGCTGATCAATGACGATTACGAATCCGTTCAGGTCATTTATCCGAAAAAATCGAAAAACGCGCTCCCTCATTTGCGTGATCCGCAAATCGTCATCATCGAAACGAAAGGCGGAGTCGTGATCAATGCGGAAATCTATGTCAACTGCAAATACGGCTACGATATCCAGTGTGAAATCGTCGGAGAAGACGGAATCGTGAAGCTTCCTGAACCATCAAGCATCTCTCTCAGAAAAGACGGCAAATTCTCGACGGATATTCTCATGGATTGGCAGCGCCGCTTTGTAGACGCTTATGATATAGAAATCCAAGATTTCATTGACTCGATCCAACAGAAAGGCGAGGTCAGCGGGCCGACTGCATGGGACGGCTATATCGCCGCCGTGACGACGGATGCCTGCGTAAAAGCTCAGGAATCCGGACAGAAAGAACCTGTGGCGCTTCAAGAGAAACCGAAATTCTATCAAACGTTTACAACTGTTCAAAAATAAAAACTTTCCGAGGAGTGAAAAGTATGAAATTAGCATTGGATCCATCGATGTATCGCGATGATTTAACTTTGGAGGAAACGGTCTATAAAACGGCGGAGCTTGGCTACGAATATATCGAACTATCGCCGCGCGAAGATTTTTGTCCATTCTATAAATATCCGAAAGTCGATTCAGCTAAAATCAAACAATTAAAGCGGCTTTTAAAAGATACCGGTGTTAAGCTTTCATCGCTCCTTCCGCTTTACCACTGGGCCGGTCCTGATGAAGATCGCCGTCAGGCAGCGGTGCGCAATTGGAAAAGGGCGATCGAAATTGCGGTTGAGCTTGAAGTCGATTTGATGAACAGCGAATTCAGCGGTTCAAAATACGATCCTTTAACAAGTGAAGAAAAATTTATCAAATCCATGGATGAGCTTCTGCCAGTCTTTGAAAAAGAAGGCATTAAACTCAATCTTCAAGCCCATCCATACGATTTTATCGAAACACACAAAGGTGCGATGGATATGATCCGAGCGCTTGACAAGGACTGGATCAATCTTGTCTACTCGACTGCGCACACATTCTTCTATGACGATGGAAAAGGCGACATCGAGACAATGTTTGACGAAGCCGGCGACCGCCTCACGCATGTTTTATTTGCAGATACTTATAATCATAAAGCGGCTCATGGCCTTCGCTACATCGTCAATCCGCCTGACGCGAAAGTAACGGTTCACCAGCATTTGGACATTGGCCAAGGCGAGGTTGATTTTGATACGATTTTCAGAAAGCTGAGAGAGATGAAGTTTGACGGAATAGCGACGAATGCCGTGTTTGCCTGGGTTGACGAAAGAGCGGATGAATCAAGCAGATTCATGCTTGAAAAGCTGAAACAGGAATTACTAGGATAAGCCCCTGAGTTCGGCGCCCCGCCGAACTCTCTCTTCACAAGGATATTTAGATAAGGAGAATCTAATATGAAGCTATGCTTTAATGAAGCAACGACATTAGAAAATTCAAACCTAGCAAAAGACCTCGAATACTGTGAGAAGCACGGATACGATTATATCGAAATCCGGACGATGGATAAGCTGCCCGAATATTTAAAAGACCATTCTCTCTCAGAGTTAGCCGAGTATTTTCAAACGCATCATATTAAGCCGCTGGCCTTGAATGCCCTTGTCTTTTTCAACAACCGCGATGAAAAAGGGCACCGTGAAATCATCGAAGAATTTAAAGGCATGATGGAAACATGCAAAACGCTTGGTGTGAAATATGTGGTCGCGGTACCGCTTGTCACCGAACAAAAAATCTTAAAAGAAGATATTAAAGCGAGCTCCGTCGAAGTGCTGACAGAGCTGTCAGACATCGCGGAGCCGTACGGTGTAAAGATCGCTGTCGAGTTTGTCGGTCATCCGGAGTGCACAGTCAATACGTTCAGCCAGGCCTATGATATCGTCATGACCGTGAACCACGATAATGTCGGCCTTGTTCTTGACAGCTTCCACTTCCATGCAATGGGTTCGGACATTGAGGATTTGAAAAAGGCGGACGGCAAGAAGATTTTCATTTATCATATCGATGATACGGAAGACTTCCCAATCGGCTTTTTAAGAGATGAAGACCGCGTTTGGCCGGGACAGGGGGCCATCGACTTGGATGCCCACTTATCAACTTTGAAAGACATCGGTTTTTCGGATGTCGTGTCAGTTGAATTGTTCAGACCTGAATACTATAAGCTGAGCGCGGAAGAAACGATTCGAACGGCCAAAGAAACAACAGTTGAAGTTGTTTCAAAATACTTCAAGATTTAATACGGGATAGGAGGGGTGAACGTGGCTTTCGTTTCCATGAAAGAACTTCTTCAAGAAGCAAAGGAACATCATTATGCAATCGGTCAATTTAATATTAACGGCCTTCAATGGACAAAAGCGATTCTACAGGCGGCGGAAGAGGAACGCTCACCTGTCATCGTAGCCGCCTCAGACCGGCTCATCGATTATTTAGGCGGATTTAAGACGGTTTCCGCAATGGTTGCGGCTTTGATTGAGGAAATGTCGATCTCCGTTCCCGTCGTCCTTCACCTTGACCATGGCAAAAATCCGGAGCGCTGCAAGCAAGCGATTGACGCCGGTTTTAGCTCAGTCATGATCGACGGCTCGCATTCACCAATCGATGAAAACATCGCCATGACAAAAGAGGTCGTGTCATACGCCGGAATTCGCAATGTTTCGGTTGAAGCAGAGGTTGGCACCGTAGGGGGCATGGAAGACGGGCTCATCGGCGGGGTGCAGTATGCCGACATCGGTGAATGCGAACGCATTGTCAAAGAAACCGGTATCGATGCTTTAGCAGCCGCGCTCGGCTCTGTTCATGGAAAATATCAAGGCGAGCCTAATTTAGGATTTAAGGAAATGGAAGAAATCTCACGGGTGACGGACATTCCGCTTGTTCTTCATGGAGCTTCGGGCATCCCGGCTGATCAAATCGCTAAAACGATCCGTCTGGGCCATGCGAAAATCAACATTAATACCGAATGCATGGTCGCCTGGACCGAGAAAACGCGCAGCATGTTTAAAGACAATCCCGATTTATATGAACCCCGCGCCTATATGACGCCAGGGATCAGCGCAGTCAAAGAAACGGTCAAACATAAAATGAGAGAATTCGGGTCATCCGGAAAAGCGGTATGCACCCAAAAGATAGAAATATAATCTAGACCCGTATCGCCTCACTCACTTATCGAAGTGAGTGTTTTTTTGTGCGCAGTATTTGTAAAGATATTCTAAAGGTTCAAAAGAATGATTGACTGTAATTGATATAATAGTTATAATTTCCCT
>NZ_CP026521.1:4662620-4667490 GCF_002953915.1 Bacillus sp. MBGLi79 | reverse complement strand
TCCAATAATAAAATGTTTTTCCATCAATAGAAGGATTTTCGTATTGATTTTCATAAAAAAATACCAAAAGAAATAAACGGAGGACGTGAATGGATAGCCTGTGTGAGACCAGAGCAACCAGAAAAAATCTTGGTGAGGTATTGATTCAGCTATGAGATGAAACCGTGTTTTACCGGCGGACAAGCGCAGCTGAAGAACTGACAGCAGAAAAAGATGTATATATAAAGGATAAAGATATGATATGAACACATGTAGTGGCGCATGGGCCGGCATACTGGCCGTCTTTTTGCAATTCAGCTGGATGAGAAGGAGCATGAACCTATATAATATAGGTTAAAGCGTTACTAAAGGGGAGGAACGTGATGGACAAGGAAAAACAGCAATTGAGCATTGAAGCTGCGAGGCTCTATTATCAGTCTGACTACAGCCAGCAGCAAATCGCCGAACAGCTGCAGATTTCAAGACCGACGGTATCAAGGCTGCTGCAGTTCGCCAAGGAAAAGGGGTATGTCCAAATCCGCGTCATGGATCCGTTTGAAGATATGGATGCGCTCGGTGCGATGCTTGAGGAAAAATACGGGCTCCTGGAAGCACATGTTGTTTTTTCGCCGACCGCGGATTATACGACCATCACGCATTATCTCAGCCGCTTCGGAGCCGAATACATGCACGGCGCAGTCAAGGACGGCGACATTGTCGGCGTCAGCTGGGGAACGACAATGTACCAAATCGCCCAAAATATGCAGCCCAAACAGGTGAAGGGCGCAGAGGTCGTACAACTGAAAGGCGGAATCAGCCACTCAAGTGTCAACACCTATTCGTCTGAAACGATTCAGCTGTTTGCCGAAGCCTTTCAAACGATGCCGAGGTATTTGCCGCTTCCGGTCGTGTTTGACAATCCGGAAGTTAAACAGATGGTAGAGCGGGACAGGCACATTAAGCGGATCATAGAAATGGGCAAACAGGCGAACATTGCGTTATTTACAGTCGGCACGGTCCGTGATGAAGCCCTGCTGTTCAGGCTGGGGTATTTTCATGAAGAGGAAAAAGCCCTTCTGAAAGAACGTGGAGTCGGCGATATTTGTTCGCGCTTTTTTGATGCGGAGGGAAACATTTGCAGCCATGCTATCGACTCGCGGACGATCGGCATTGAATTGGCTGACTTGAGGGAAAAAGAACGGTCGATTCTCGTAGCGGGCGGCAGCCGGAAAAAAGCCGCTATTCATGGTGCACTAAAAGGCAAATATGCCAATGTGCTGATTATTGATCAGCATACGGCGAAAGAACTGCTAGATGATTAAAGTGTCCAGGAAGAACAGCCTGGATTTTACTTTATTTTCTATTGAACAAAATTTCATATGGTAATTTACATTTGTTCAAAAATCGGTTATGCTGAAACTATCTTATATAAAGGAAGTGCTAGTATATGACGATTGCAAATCTCATTGATCATACAGCATTGAAACCGCATACACAAAAATCCGAGATTGAAAAATTAATAGAAGAAGCGAAAACACACCAATTCGCTTCAGTTTGCGTCAACCCGACATGGGTTGAATTCGCCGCCAAAGAGCTGAAAGGAACGGAAATCGATGTTTGCACAGTCATCGGTTTTCCGCTGGGCTCCAACACGACAGAAACAAAAGCGTTTGAAACGAAGGACGCGATCGCAAAAGGCGCGACAGAGGTGGACATGGTCATCAACATCGCCGCTTTAAAAGACGGAGACGATGACTTTGTCGAGGCGGACATCCGCGGAGTCGTTGAAGCCGCAAAAGGTAAAGCGCTTGTTAAAGTCATCATTGAAACGTGTCTGTTGACAGACGAGGAAAAAGAGCGGGCTTGCCGCTTGGCTGTTGCTGCCGGTGCCGACTTTGTCAAAACTTCAACCGGGTTCTCAACCGGCGGAGCGACAGCGGAAGATATTGCCCTCATGCGGAAAACAGTCGGACCCGACATCGGTGTCAAAGCATCCGGAGGCATTCGAACAAAAGAGGACGTTGAAAGCATGATCTCAGCCGGAGCGACCCGGATCGGTGCAAGCGCAGGCGTTTCCATCGTCAGCGGAGCAGAAGGGAAAAATGAAGATAACTACTAAGATCCAGTGCGGCGGGAAGCGAAAGCTTCCTGCGCACAGATACAAAAATGTAAGCGAATACATCCCCAGGAGGATCAAAACATGAAATATCTTATCGGGCTCATCGGTTTATTTGTCGTCTTAGGGCTTGCATGGCTGGTCAGCAGCGGAAAAAAAAGAGTGAAGTACCGTCCGGTTATCATCATGATCGTGCTGCAATTTGCATTAGGATATGTTTTGCTGAACACGGGCGTCGGAAACTATCTCGTCGGCGGGTTTGCCAAAGGCTTCGGGTATTTGCTTGAATATGCCGCAGAAGGTGTAAATTTTGTCTTTGGCGGGCTGGTGAATGTGAATGAATCCACATTCTTCATCAGCGTGCTGCTCCCGATTGTTTTTATCTCTGCTTTAATCGGTATTTTGCAATATTGGAGAATCCTTCCGTTTATTATAAAATATATTGGTCTTGCGCTTAGCAAAATCAACGGGATGGGCAAACTTGAGTCATACAATGCCGTGGCCTCGGCGATACTGGGGCAATCTGAAGTATTCATTTCGTTAAAAAAGCAGCTGGGCCTGTTGCCTAAGCACAGACTTTACACGCTGTGCGCTTCAGCGATGTCAACTGTCTCGATGTCTATCGTCGGCGCCTATATGACGATGCTGAAGCCAGAATACGTTGTCACCGCGCTCGTATTGAACTTATTCGGCGGATTTATTATCGCTTCGATTATCAATCCTTATGAAGTCGATCGAGAACATGATATGGTAGAGGTACAGGAAGAGGAAAAACAATCCTTCTTTGAAATGCTGGGCGAATATATTATGGACGGCTTTAAAGTCGCCGTCGTCGTGGCCGCTATGCTGATCGGATTTGTCGCGATCATCGCAATGATTAACGGCATTTTCAGCGCCGCACTAGGCATATCATTCCAGGAACTGCTCGGGTTTATTTTTGCGCCGTTTGCCTTCCTGATGGGTATTCCATGGCATGAAGCGGTGAATGCTGGAAGTATCATGGCAACCAAGATGGTCTCAAATGAATTTGTCGCGATGCAGTCTCTCGCACAAGGCAGCTTCCATTTCAGCGGCCGCACCGAAGCGATTGTTTCTGTCTTCCTCGTCTCATTTGCCAATTTCTCATCGATCGGAATTATCGCCGGCGCTGTTAAAGGACTGAATGAGAAACAAGGAAACGTCGTCGCACGCTTTGGCTTGAAATTGCTGTATGGCGCAACGCTCGTCAGTTTCTTGACAGCGACCGTTGTAGGATTGATCTATTGATAAACATTGAAAAAAGGACTGGTGATCACAATGAGAATGGTTGATATCATCACTAAAAAACAAAATGGAGAAGAATTGACAACAGAAGAAATTAAATTTTTCATTAAAGGCTACACAGACGGCAGCATTCCTGACTATCAGGCGAGCGCTCTGGCGATGGCCATCTATTTTCAGGACATGACGGACAGAGAACGGGCCGATCTCACGATGGCGATGGTCAACTCAGGCGAAACGATCGATCTTTCCGCGATTGAAGGCATCAAAGTCGACAAACACTCAACAGGAGGCGTCGGCGACACGACGACGCTCGTACTTGCACCGCTTGTTGCGGCTCTCGACGTCCCGGTCGCCAAAATGTCGGGCCGCGGCCTTGGACACACAGGGGGAACAATTGACAAGCTCGAAGCGATCAAAGGGTTTCACGTGGAACTTTCTAAAGACGAATTCATCGAACTTGTCAACCGCGACAAGGTTGCCGTCATCGGCCAAAGCGGAAACTTGACGCCAGCTGACAAAAAACTGTACGCCCTTCGCGATGTGACAGGCACGGTCAATTCGATCCCGCTGATTGCCAGCTCGATTATGAGCAAGAAAATCGCCGCGGGGGCGGACGCGATTGTCCTTGACGTCAAAACAGGCGCCGGCGCCTTTATGAAAACGGATGAAGACGCCGTCAACCTTGCAAAAGCGATGGTCCGCATCGGAAACAATGTCGGCCGCCAAACGATGGCTGTCATCTCCGACATGTCCCAGCCGCTGGGGTTTGCAATCGGAAATGCCCTTGAGGTGAAAGAGGCGATCGATACATTAAAAGGGGAAGGTCCGGAAGACTTGACTGAGCTTGTCTTAACATTGGGCAGCCAAATGGTCGTTCTTGCCAAAAAGGCAGAGACCCTTGACGAAGCAAGAGAGAAACTGATCGATGTAATGAAAAACGGAAAAGCACTGCAAAAATTCAAGGATTTCCTTCAGAACCAAGGCGGCGACAGTTCTGTCGCGGATAACCCTGAAAAGCTGCCTCAGGCTGCCTACAAAATCGACATTCCTGCCAAAGAAGCGGGCGTCGTGTCTGAAATCGTCGCCGATCAAATCGGCGTCGCGGCCATGCTGCTGGGCGCCGGCCGCGCAACAAAAGAAGACAAAATCGACCTCGCCGTCGGTATCATGCTTCGCAAAAAAGTCGGCGACGCAGTCGAAAAAGGCGAACCATTGGTTACCCTATACGCAAACCGCGAAAATGTCGATGACTTCATCGCAAAAGTCTACGACAACATTCAAATCGCTGAAAAAGCCGAAGCGCCGAAGCTCGTGCATACGGGGATTACGGAATAGAAGAACATGCAGAAACAGCACATACCCTTGGGTGTGTGCTGTTTTTATGGGCTTTTTTTCTCATTTACCTATTTTAATCTTTCTTGTAGCATGAATACGTCTTAGGTGTCATCTTTTTACATGGACGGAAAGGTATAGATAAATAGGAGGTTTTTTTAAACGTGGCCAAACGTATTC
>NZ_CP026521.1:4603592-4662520 GCF_002953915.1 Bacillus sp. MBGLi79 | reverse complement strand
TCTTTTACTATATATAAATTGATCGATAGGTTATAGATAATTTTATGGAAAAAACTATTGATTTAGGGTTTATTATGTAATATTATAATTCCCATGGTAAATTTATACTAGTTATTATTTACCTAAATAACTTTAAGGAGGAATATTGATGAACGCAAAAAGCATAAAAGACGTTGAACTTCAGGCATTGACTCTTGAAGAAGCTGAACAAATTGATGGAGGAAGTTATGCGAAATATCTTGGCAGTGCAGTTGTTACAGGTGCCGGCGCAGGTGTAGTCGGAGGAGTTCCAGGTGTTATTCTTGGTGCCCATGCAGGTGCAATTGCAGGGTCAGTTGGTTATTTAGGCGGGTCATTAATCGCCGGAAAATGGCTTTAAGGAGGGAATAGCATAAATGGAAAATAATAATCATCTTTCAGAATTGAACGTAAAAGAAATGGAACAAATTGATGGCGGAGGCTGGAGAAGTGCCCTTGGCGGAGCTTTTTCAGGTGCATTAGTCGGTGCTTCCACAGTAGGCGTCGGTGGAGCAGCTGTTGGCGGACCGGTTGGTGGTGCCGGCGGAGCAATTACTGGCGGCATAGTTGGCGGTATAGTTGGCGGAATAAACGCTTGGTAATAAAAATACATAAAGAACTAGCTTGAACATTATGTAACAAGACCGGCAAGAGTATATCTTTTCCCGGTCTTGTTATATTTGTATTTATATATATACATAATGTTTTTAAATTCTTCTTTTAACTGACTATCTCAGTTACTTTGTCTCTTCCTTCCATTTCTCATCAAACAGCATCTTCCCAGGCCACGTATACGCCATGATGCCGCCGTCTGCGGTGATGTCTTCTCCTGTGACGTAGGAACTGTCGTCAGAAGCGAGGAACAATGCCACCGTCGCCATTTCCTTCGGCTGGCCGAGGCGTCCGAGCGGCGTGATCCATTTGTTGGCTTCGCGGAATTGTTCGCCCATTTCCTGTTCTTTGGTGCCGGCCAGTTTATCAATCAGCGGCGTTTCGATCGTACCCGGAGAGATGGAATTAACTCGGATGCCATCTCGTGCGTAGTCGATCGCCACCGCTCTTGTCAGGTTGGTGATGCCGCCTTTTGCTGCGTTGTAGCCTGAGCGGTCAAGGTCCGCGGCACGGCCTGACATGGAGGAGGTGTTGATGATGGAGCCTCCGTTTTCGAGCATGAGCGGGATCAGGTATTTACTGCAAAGGAACGTGCCGCGCAGGTCGACGGCCATAATGCGGTCAAACAGCTCAACGGGGTATTCGTGCACTTTTCCCCCTTCCTGATCAACGCCGGCGTTATTAAACAGAATATCTATCGTTCCGCACGCCTCCTTCATTTGATCAGCAAATGCTTTCACACTGTTTTCATCTGACACATCGAGGTGAAAGGCATCCGCCTGTCCTCCGTTTTGTCTGATTGCTTCGACTGTTTCTTTCATTTGATCTGTATTGATGTCTCCGATCATTACACGCGCGCCTTCATTGGCAAAAACCTCTGCCGTCGCTTGTCCAATGCCTGTCGCGGCGCCTGTGATCACTGCGGTTTTGTTTTCAAGTCTTCCCATGACGAGACCTCCTTTTTCTATTTGTCTTCCCGCTCTATGCAGTGATAAACATGCAGAAAAAGAACTGCCAACATATGTTAAGATGGGTTGGAAATTGTTGGGAGGTTTGTAAGTTTGAAGGTACAGCATAAGAAGGAGCTCAAATTTTATTGCTTCGTGACCATTCCAGCTGCATTTGTTGTGCTGACTGTCATCTCTTTTGTATTGCAAGAGATTACGTTTCCGGTGACTGCAAGCGCATTTCTAGGAGCTTCATGGCATAATCTATTGTTTTTGATACCGTTCGGTTTGTTTTTCTACCCGGTGCATATATGGATGAAGCGGGAGTTTGGCCGTTGGAATGACGCAGAAAAAAAGAGAGGATGATGAAGCCTCTCTTTTTTTATTAGAATGAGCGTGAAAAAGAGTGAAAACATGTCCAACTAATGTTAAATTTACATATATATGCATCTATCAATCTGATTGACAATTGTCACCCTATGTGATAAATAGATGCTGAAAAGGGTTTACATAACGTTAAAGGAGCGATCAAGAGTGGCGAAAAAAGAGTTTAAAGCAGAATCTAAACGCTTGCTGGATATGATGATTAACTCCATTTATACCCAAAAAGAAATTTTCCTGCGCGAGTTAATCTCCAATTCTAGTGATGCAATTGACAAAATCTATTACAAAGCGCTGACGGACGATGCGCTTACGTTTGATAAAGACAGTTACTACATAAAGGTCGCGGCTGACAAAGATGCGAGAACATTAACCATCTCTGATACGGGGATCGGAATGACAAAGGATGAGCTGGAACAGCACCTTGGCACGATTGCAAAAAGCGGTTCCCTCGCGTTTAAAAAGGAAAACGAGCTGAAAGACGGGCATGACATTATCGGGCAGTTCGGTGTCGGTTTTTACGCGGCATTTATGGTTGCCGATGTCGTGACAGTTATCAGTAAAGCGCTTGGCAGCGATGAGGCTTATAAATGGGAGTCTGCGGGTGCAGACGGCTATACGATTGAACCGTGTGAAAAGGATTCTGTCGGTACAGACATTATCCTGAAAATCAAAGAGAACACAGAAGATGACAGCTATGACGAGTTTTTAGAGGAATATCGTTTAAAAGCGATCATCAAGAAGTACTCCGACTTTATTCGCTACCCAATCAAAATGGACACAACCATTAATAAGCCGAAGGAAGGCAGCGAAAATGAGTTTGAAGAGGTGCAGGAAGAGCAGACGGTCAACAGCATGGTGCCAATCTGGCGAAAGAACAAAAGCGAGCTGACAGATGAGGACTACGAAAAATTTTATGCTGAAAAGCATTACGGGTTTGATAAACCGCTGACACACGTTCATATCAGTGTGGATGGAGCGGTTCGCTACAACGCGATTCTATTCATCCCTGAAAACATGCCGTTTGACTACTATTCCAAGGAATATGAAAAAGGCTTGGAGCTGTATTCCAATGGCGTGCTGATCATGAATAAGTGCGCAGATCTGCTTCCGGATCACTTCAGCTTTGTGAAGGGCATGGTCGATTCTGAGGATCTGTCGCTGAACATCTCCAGAGAAATGCTGCAGCATGACCGCCAGCTGAAGCTGATCGCAAAAAACATCAGCAAGAAAATCAAAAGCGAGCTGCAAAGCCTGTTGAAAAAAGACCGCGAGAAATTCGAGACGTTCTACAAGTCGTTCGGCAGACAGCTGAAATTCGGCGTATACAATGATTTTGGCGCGAATAAGGATCAATTGAAGGATCTCTTATTATTCTACTCTTCAAAAGAGAAAAAGCTGGTCAGCTTAGATGAGTACGTTTCCAGAATGCCAGAGGAGCAGAAATACATTTATTACGCGACTGGTGATTCATACGATCGCATTGAGAAACTGCCGCAAACGGAAATGGTGGCGGATAAAGGCTATGAAATTCTCTACTTTACTGAGGACATCGATGAGTTTGCAATTAAAATGCTGGCATCTTATCAGGAAAAAGAATTCAAATCCGTATCAAGCGGAGACCTTGGCATAGACACGGATGAGGATCAGAAGCAGTCCGAGGAAGAGGAAAGCAAGTATAAGGATCTATTTGAGGAAATGAAAAACATTCTGTCAGACAAGGTGAAAAACGTCAGAATCTCAAAACGGCTTAAATCACATCCAGTTTGCCTTGCTGCTGACGGCGAAGTGACAATTGAGATGGAAAAAATCTTAAACGCGATGCCTGACAGCCAAAATGTAAAGGCGGACAAAGTGCTGGAAATTAACCCGAATCACGAGGTATTCCAAACGCTCCAAGACGCGTTTGCACAGGATAAAGAAAAGCTGAGCCTGTACACAAACCTTTTATACAATCAGGCGCTTCTCATTGAAGGCCTGCCGATTCAGGACCCTGTTGAATTTACGAACAATATTTGCAAGGTCATGGTGTAAACAGAAAAAGGAATCGTCTCATAAGGAGACGATTCCTTTTTTTATAATGTACGCTCATTCAGCATTTGGTTTTGGGTGCTTTTCTTCTTTTTAAACCGGTTTTTCAGGCTTGCTTCAATTTCCTCCAAGCTTCGCCCTTTGGTTTCCGGCACCATGTAGAACGCGAAGAAAAATGAGAGAAGACAAATGACTGAGAAAACCATAAAGACCCATGCGATGCCCATTGCGCTTAGCATCAGCGGGAAGACGAGCGACACGATCAGGTTGGCTGCCGATAACACCAAAGTCGTGAACCCTGTCGCGGCTCCGCGCGCTTTGGATGGGAAGAGCTCAGGCATGAGCACCCACACTACCGGACCCCATGTCGCCTGGTAAAAGACGATATAGACGCCGAGAAAGACTACTGTCATCCACGCTGTTGATGCGGAAAGTCCGAGCGTTAGGAGCACGCCTGATAAAGCAGCAAGGCTCAGTGTGATGCCGACACTTCCCCAGATCAGAAGTTTTTTGCGGCCGACACGGTCAATTAAGATCATGGCAGTGATACACATGATGACGTTGAGGATGCCGATCCCCATTGTGCCGAGCGCCGAAGCTGATGTGCCAAGACCGGCTTTAGTAAAAATGGTCGGCGCGTAGTAGATGACCGTGTTAATGCCGACAGCCTGCTGAAAAATGGCAAGACCGACGCCAATCAGAAGCATAGGGCGAATCCATTTGGCTTTTAGGACGCTGAGTGTTGTTTCTTTTTTCTCTGCTTCTCCTTGCTTCATCTCTGCCAATTCCATTTCGATGTCTTTGGGATCATGAGTGATGTTCATGATTCGTCTCGCTTCTTCTTCACGGCCGCGCTTCACGAGCCATCTTGGCGATTCCGGCATGAATGCGATGCCGATTAATAAAAGCACGGCAGGCACCGCGGCCAGACCGACCATCCAGCGCCACGCTTCAAACGGTGTGAACAGGTAGTTCACGATATAGGCGAGCAAAATTCCTGTGACGATCATTAAGTTGTTCATTGTGCCGAGTGTACCGCGAATTTTTGTCGGTGCCATTTCTGAAAGATATACGGGCACAAGCGCCGTTGAACCGCCGACGGCCAATCCGAGAATCACCCTAGATGCAATCAGCATGCCGATTGTTTGAGAAAATGCGCAAGCGAGCGCTCCGATAATGAAAATGATGGAAAGGACAAATACAACCTTTCTCCTGCCCCAGCGGTCTGAGCATGTGCCGCTCAAGGCCGAACCGAAAATCGCGCCAAGGAGCAGCATGCTGACAACCAATCCTTCTGTCAATGTCGTTAAAGGAATATCGTTATTGATAAACAGGAGTGCCCCGGAGATAACGCCTGTATCGTAACCGTAAAGCAGTCCCCCTAAAGCGCCGAAAAAGTAGATCATATATTTCCTTGTGTCTTTCTTCACAAATGTCTCCTCCTCAGTTGTTGAGCCAATGAGTAACTAAAAATATGTAACAAAGTTAATAGATTAGTACCCATTTCCTATCTCATTTGAAACATTTGTTTTGAAAAAACGGAAACATTAAAGCCAAAAGGCGGGGTATTGGCGATTTTTTCGTAAGTTATTAATAATGAGAGCGATAATCACGATGATGACAGATCCAATGAGCACGGGAAATACTAAATAACTCCAAGCATATGCCCCTTGAATGACAACAATCGGGTCAGCGCCGGCAGGAGGATGAGTGGTTTTGGTCAGCATCATCAAGCAAATGGCAAGCCCTGTCCCCAATGCAAAGGTCCATGGATGGGCGCCGAATATGTGAAGGACAACAATCCCGGTAAGCGCGGAAATAAAATGGCCGCCAATCACATTTCTCGGTTGTGATAATGGAGCATTCCAAGCGCTGAAGACGAGCACACAGCTTGCTCCAAAAGGCGCCATTAACCATGGGCTTGATGTGTAAGCGGTCAGCGAAGCGAGTGTCAGTATGGTTATAAATCCTCCGATAAGCCCTGTAACAGCGTCTTTGCCGTTTACCCGTAAAGGCGTCTTTCCTGTCCCTTTCATTTTTAAAAAGAAGTTGTTTTCCAAATTTATCCCTCCAGTATGTATAGAATAATAGGTAAATAATAACCTGTCAATTTTATTTTTAGGGGTTAGTTTTTCGGAACAATAAAAAAACCGTTCGCTGGGGAACGGATTCTTACTCATGATTTATTTTTTTCTGATGGCGTGAGACCTTATGTCTATTGCCACATATCTTCATGGAACACCATTTTCGTCTTCCTGTTTTATCAAGAAATAGCAAAATGCACTTTTCATTTGCACACCGTTTCAGCTGTTGGATTTCTTTTGTGTGAATCAGCCATAACGCATCGTAAGCGATAAGCGATAAAATGGAATCATCTGGTTTTCCATTCGGAATGCGGGCAAGTTTGTCATCTATGATTTGATAAGAAAAAGGAGCGGCGGTGATTTGATCTTGCAGGAAAGAGATAAAAGCTGGGGAAGGTTCACTGCCCTCGGCGATACACTCAAAGTGTTTTCTCAACTCAGCCCGGAATTGATGAATCCGCTGCAATTGTCCCCGGACTTCCTGTAGCGTCAAAGAACTGAGAAAAGGAGCTGTTTCTCCCATTATTTCAAACCATGTCATCAGGTCTTTTTCTGACGGGATGAGCTCGTGCCGTTTATCATAGCTTACGATTTCAGTATTCACAAGATCGACAGATAGGTTATGTGTGATAAGAGGGAATTGAGCATTTGCCATTGTGATCATTCCTTTCAAAATTATTGTAAGCGCCAAAACCTTTTTTACGCAAGGATATGAATAAAGGGAGGCTTTTTTATGTTGAAAAAGCAAAAGCTTAAGAAAGTATGCAGCAGCCAATTGGATGTTTTACCGCATATCGGCATTCAGGAATTTCGCCAGCCTGATTCAGAATCATTCGTTTTTTACTTAACAGCTGAAAGGCCAGAAGATAAATCAATTGAAGATGTCTTTTGTTTATTACTAGAGAGGGAAGAGTAAGCCGAAGCAAGCCGGGAATGGAACAGAGCAGCAATAGAGAAAACTAGAGATGCTGTATTAACGAACATACTGGAACCGGTAATAGAGCATGGGATTTTTTCCAAAATTGACGGAGCATCTGCTTTACAGCGAATCCATACCTATGAAAATAACGGTATTCAAATTGATGAGTCGCTGTTTATGGATGAAAGCAGGCATGTCGTCATCTATGATGATTGGAATTTGTTCATGGTGTTTGGTTATGAAGGGACAACAGCTTATCTATATACGTGGTTTACAACAGCATAATGAAATGATCATTTGTAAATATAACTTACAAAACAAAAATGATTTTTCTGTTAGGATATTATACTGAAAGGGAGCCGACGCTCTTCCTATTTACCGGAAAACATGCTGTTTCTGTACCTGCATTTCATGGACCGGAGGGGAAAAGCATCAAAAAACCTTACTCGCGCGGAGTAAGGTTTTGGTTTTTATTCGTCCTCGTTGACGAAAACCAAGGCGGAGAAGCCTTTTTTCTTATCAAATTGCAATTCAACGACGGTAACGTCCGGATTGAAGTTGTGGTATTCCTCTAAGAACTGAATAATGCCTTCCGAAATGTCATCTGACATAAGCTGCTTGTGGTGCAGGCCAAACGTGGCTTCAGCGAAGAATCCTGTACGCTTGTTGTAGGATAGTTCTTTTACTTCAACGTCTTCAGGGCAGATATCTTCTTCATTGGAAATATATACGCAAATTCCGTCTACCATTTCTTGCTCATTTAATATTAATCTCATTGCCTAAAATCTCCTTCTGTACGTCTTCGGTGCTTTAAATGCGCGAATCAGTGCGAACACAATGATGAAAATAACGATCAATGCGATGATATCAACGATCCAGGCAATGGGGGAAGCGCCATAAGAAACATAGCCTGGGCCTCCGACTGGATGATAGGTGTAACCCCACGGGTGCATCATGCTGATCATGAACATCCCCATTGTAAATCCGCTATAATATCCAAACCATCCTGATGGCGCGAAACCTGCGTGATAGTAATGATTGACTGAAACATATCGTCCGCCAACATAAGCTTTAGACGTTTTTCCGCTATATGTCTTTCCGCTTACTTTTGATGTAGCGCCGGAAAAGGTGCCTGACGATTTTTTAGCGCTTGATGAGCTTGCCTTTTCCGATGGCTTCTTTTTCAGCGAAATTGATGATGAATCGTCAGACTTGGATTTTTTGCTTGAGGAGCTTGATCCTGAGCTGTAGCTTGACTTCGGGCTGGATTTATAGCTTCCGCTGTATGATGAGCTTGAACTTCGGCTGCTGTAACTAGATGATGAGCGGCCGCTAAAGCTTTTTGCATGAGAAATCGTTGATGGCAGCAGTACACCTAAAGCAACAATTACTGCGACTAAGGCTTTTACATATTTAAGTTTCATTCTGTTTCCTCCATAGACCGCCGAAACGGCCCGCTATTCTGAGCTGCGAATCAAAGAAGCTGGATCAGCTTTTTTGATTGATATGAGTCTATATTTCTAGGTGAGATTAACATTGCATGCTTTTGCTTTTTCATCACTTTCTTTCTGATATTCAACTCCCTTTATTTTATCGGATGTATGGCTCTTTTTGTAAGATTTTGCTTCTAGGAATTTATCGCATAAGAGAAAACAGCCTTCCCCAATGGAAGGCTGTTTTCTCTTATGCGAACAGCTTATCAATAAACGAAATATCCTCTTGAGAAAGCGTCACTTCGGCTGTTTTGATGTTATCAATCAGCTGATCGGCACGTTTTGCTCCAGGGATTAAAATATCAATTTCCGGTCTTGCTAAATACCAAGCCAATACGACGTGAGGGATATCCACGTTGTGTTTTTCAGCAATCGGCGCAAGCTTGTTGACCTTTCTGATATTTTCTTTGAAACGCTCGCCCTTGAAGTGTTCCTGTTCGTTGCGCAGGTCGCCTTCAGGGAACGTTGTATCTTCTGTATACTTTCCTGCCAATAAGCCAGATACGAGCGGGAAGTAAGGGATAAATGAAATATTATGCTCCTTCGTATACGGGAAGAATGTGTTTTCCGCTTCACGGTTTAACAGGTTGTATTCGCCTTGCAATACATCTACCAAACCGTCTTTGTTTGCTTCTTTCAATTGCTCTAAAGAGAAATTGGATACACCGATGGAGCGGATTTTTCCGGCTTTCTTCATCTCATTAAGTGCGTTAACGGCTTCATCCTTCGGCGTATGTTCGTCAGGGAAGTGAATGTAGAACAAATCGATATAATCGGTATTCAAGCGCTTCAGGCTTTCATCAACTGATTTTTTAAGAAATGCTGGTGAATTATCAATGACAAAGTCATTGCCTTGTTTTCTGTGAGCGGCTTTTGTTGCGATGACAACATCTTCACGGTTGAATTCACGCAGCACTTCACCGATTAATTCTTCGGAACGGCCGATCCCGTAAATATAAGCGGTGTCTAACATGGTCACGCCATTACGAATCGCCTCGCGCACCAATTCTTTTCCGGTTTCTTCATTCAGGTTTGGGTAGAGGTTATGTCCTCCGACAGCATTTGTTCCTAATCCGATAGGGAATACCTGCAAGTCTGATTTTCCGAGCGTAGCTTTTTTCATGATCTGCCTCCTAGAATAAAATGGATGAAAGACTCTCAACACTATTGTAAACGTTAGGCCAGATGAATGCCGATTTGATGCTCATTGCAGTACTGTGTGTACTCGTCGTCTAATGGCTGAGAGGTCACAATGCAATGCAGCCTGTCAAACGGTGCATACGTCAGAAGCGTTGATTTTCCAAATTTAGAATGGTCAGCTAATAGATACACTTCTTTTGCTTTTTCTGAAATCCTCTTTTTAATTTCATACTCCAGCAGATCCGAATTGGTCAATCCGTGTGTCAGCGTCGTTCCGGTAGCAGACATAAAGGCTTTGTTGATATTGTACTTATCAAGCATAGCCGGGTCGTCCATGCCGACAAAGGAGCGGGTTTTTCTCTTATAGTTGTTTCCGATAATGATTAAGTTGATATTCTTCAAAGCTGACGCCGCATTGATAATGTCTAAACTGTTGGTTAAGATGGTGACATTTTTGGCAGGATCAAGCGTATCAAGAATAGACTTTGTCGTCGTTCCTGAATCAATAAAGACCAAATCGTGATCTTCAATAAAACGGGAAGCATAATGGGCGATTTTTGTTTTTTCATCCTGGTGCTGAATGGTGCGATTTTCAAAAGGAACTAATGCGGTTTTTTCAATAGAAGTTACGCCGCCGTATACTTTTTCTATCGCACCCTTTTCTGTTAGCTTGTTGATATCACGTCTGACTGTGTTTTTAGAGACATTGAACACTTGGCACAGTTCATCTAAGGAAACAGTGCCATGCGATAAAATGTACTCCTCCATTTCCTGAATCCGCATCAGTTTCATATCAAAAACTCCTTCTTGAATCTTTACGTAACTTAAATATATAATAAAAACCAAAAGTTAATCAATAGTTGCTTAAAAAATGATAACATCGTTATATATCTTTCGCAAGATTCGATGGATTTCTCGTCACTCTTCTTATTGATTAAAAGATTAATATCATAAAAATAATGAAAAAATGTAGTGTTTATGATTGACTTATGGGTATTATGCGATTAGAATATAACCAAGAAATGACCAAAAAGTAACCTGGTGTGCATGAAATGGTTGCTTGTATGTAAATATACATCCGCCATTTATTTTTTTGGTTTTTTTGAAAGCGTTTAATTCTTGGCTTACTGAAAAGTGGATATTGATATGAATCTATCCTGAACCATCCATACAAGTGTATGTGTTTACTAATGAAGGAGGCAATAAGAATGACAGAAATCAGAAAATTAAAAAACTACATCAACGGTGAATGGGTTGAAAGCAAAACAGATCAATATGAAGATGTCTTCAACCCGGCGACGAAAGAAGTACTGTGCCAAGTGCCGATTTCTACAAAAGAGGATATTGATTACGCAGCGCAAACAGCGGCTGAAGCATTTAAAACATGGTCAAAGGTGGCGGTTCCTCGCCGTGCCAGAATTCTATTTAACTTCCAGCAGCTGCTGTCCCAGCATAAAGAAGAACTGGCTCATCTGATTACCATTGAAAACGGAAAAAACACAAAAGAAGCTTTAGGTGAAGTGGGACGCGGGATTGAAAACGTAGAGTTCGCCGCTGGAGCACCTTCCCTGATGATGGGTGATTCGCTTGCTTCCATCGCAACGGACGTTGAAGCGGCCAACTACCGCTACCCAATCGGAGTTGTCGGCGGAATCGCGCCATTCAACTTCCCGATGATGGTCCCTTGCTGGATGTTCCCGATGGCGATCGCACTCGGCAACACATTTATTTTAAAACCATCAGAGCGGACACCGCTGTTAACAGAGAAGTTGGTTGAGCTTTTTGAAAAAGCGGGCCTTCCGAAAGGGGTATTCAACGTCGTATACGGTGCGCATGACGTTGTGAACGGCATCCTCGAGCATCCTGAAATTAAAGCGATTTCATTCGTAGGCTCCAAGCCGGTCGGCGAATACGTCTACAAAAAAGGAAGCGAACACTTAAAACGCGTTCAATCTCTGACCGGCGCGAAAAACCATACGATTGTCCTGAACGATGCGCATCTTGAAGACACGGTCACAAACATCGTCGGTGCTGCCTTCGGTTCTGCCGGTGAACGCTGCATGGCTTGTGCGGTTGTGACGGTTGAAGAAGGTATCGCTGATGAATTTATGGCGAAGCTGCAGGAAAAAGTGGCGGACATTAAAATCGGCAATGGCCTTGATGACGGTGTGTTCTTAGGACCGGTGATTCGTGAAGACAACAAGAAACGCACGCTCAGCTATATCGAAAAAGGCCTTGAAGAAGGCGCGAGACTCGTATGTGACGGCCGTGAAAATGTGTCTGACGACGGCTACTTTGTCGGCCCGACGATCTTTGACAATGTCACAACAGAGATGACGATCTGGAAAGATGAAATTTTCGCTCCGGTTTTATCTATCATCCGTGTGAAAAACCTGAAAGAAGCGATTGAAATTGCCAATAAGTCTGAGTTTGCGAATGGCGCCTGCCTGTTTACATCCAACGCAAACGCAATCCGCTATTTCCGTGAAAACATTGATGCGGGAATGCTCGGCATCAACCTTGGTGTGCCGGCTCCAATGGCATTCTTCCCATTCTCAGGCTGGAAGTCTTCATTCTTTGGGACGCTGCATGCGAACGGAAAAGACAGCGTCGACTTCTATACGCGTAAAAAAGTGGTTACGGCGAGATATCCGGCACCTGATTTCAACTAAACGACGAAAAGCCGAACGGCGTCCATGTGCGCTGTTCGGACTCATTCTGCCAATAGAAAGAGGAGGGCTTCACTATGAGTTATTTGTTGCGTAAGCCGCAGTCGCATGACGTGTCTAATGGAGTCAAATTGGTGCACGAAGTAACGAAATCCAACTCTGATCTCACTTATGTAGAGTTTAAGGTGTTAGATCTAGCTTCCGGTTCCAGCTATGCAGAAGAATTGAAAAAACAAGAAATCTGTATTGTGGCGGTAACGGGAAAAATTACAGTGACGGACCATGAGTCGACTTTTGAGAATATCGGCACGCGTGAAAGCGTATTCGAACGAAAACCGACAGACAGCGTCTATATGTCAAATGACCGTGCATTTGAGATTACAGCGGTCAGCGACGCAAGAGTGGCGCTTTGCTATTCTCCATCGGAAAAACAGCTGCCGACAAAGCTAATCAAAGCGGAAGACAACGGAATTGAGCATCGCGGGAAGTTTTCAAACAAACGTACTGTTCATAATATTCTTCCGGATTCAGACCCTTCAGCTAACAGCCTATTAGTAGTTGAAGTCTATACAGACAGCGGCAACTGGTCCAGCTACCCGCCTCACAAACATGATCAAGACAACTTGCCGGAAGAATCTTTCTTAGAAGAAACGTACTACCATGAGTTAGACCCGGGGCAGGGCTTTGTGTTTCAGCGCGTATACACAGATGACCGTTCTATTGATGAGACAATGACTGTAGAAAATGAAAACGTTGTCATCGTTCCTGCGGGATACCACCCGGTAGGCGTTCCGGACGGATACACATCCTACTATTTAAATGTCATGGCAGGGCCGACGCGGAAATGGAAGTTTCATAACGACCCGGCGCATGAGTGGATTTTAGAACGTTAACAAGTGAGGAGTGGCTGTTTACGATGAAGTATACATTCAATGAAGAGAAGGCTTTTGATATTGTTGCCATCGGCCGGGCATGTATTGATCTGAACGCAGTCGAATACAACCGCCCAATGGAAGAAACGATGACATTTTCGAAATATGTCGGCGGTTCACCTGCGAATATCGCGATCGGCAGCGCGAAGCTTGGCTTAAAAGCGGGCTTCATCGGCAAAATTCCGGATGACCAGCATGGAAGATTCATAGAGTCCTATATGAGAAAGACCGGCGTTGATACTACGCAGATGATTGTTGATCAAGATGGACACAAAGCAGGCCTTGCATTTACAGAAATCCTCAGCCCTGAAGAATGCAGCATTTTAATGTATCGCGATGATGTGGCGGATCTTTATCTTGAGCCTTCAGAGGTAAGCGAGGACTATATCGCAAATGCGAAAATGCTGCTTGTCTCCGGGACAGCGCTCGCCAAAAGCCCGTCACGGGAAGCGGTGTTAAAAGCTGTTCAATACGCGAAAAAGCATCAGGTCAAGGTGGTATTCGAACTGGATTACCGGCCATATACGTGGCAGACAGCGGATGAAACAGCCGTTTACTACACTTTGGTTGCCGAGCAGTCTGATATCGTCATCGGCACACGTGATGAATTTGATGTGATGGAAAACCGCACAGGCGGAAGCAATGAGGAATCCGTCAATCATTTATTTGGCCATTCAGCCGACCTCGTTGTCATCAAACACGGCGTCGAAGGCTCTTACGCATACAGCAAATCCGGCGAGGTATTCCGCGCTCAAGCGTACAAGACAAAAGTGCTGAAAACCTTTGGAGCCGGTGACTCCTATGCGTCAGCCTTTATCTATGGCCTTGTCACCGGAAAAGACATCGAAACGGCATTGAAATACGGCAGTGCTTCAGCTTCCATTGTGGTGAGCAAGCACAGTTCGTCAGAAGCGATGCCGACTGCGGATGAAATCGTACAGCTTATTGAAGCACAGTCATAATTGAAAAAGATCGAGTAAAGGTGGGATCGTTTGTGGGTAAGAAAATTCGCTTAACAACAGCACAGGCGCTGATTAAATTCTTAAACCAGCAGTACATCCATGTTGATGGAAAGGAAGAGCCTTTTGTCGAAGGGATTTTCACGATTTTCGGCCATGGAAACGTATTGGGGATCGGGCAGGCGCTTGAGCAGGATGCAGGCCATTTGAAAGTCTATCAAGGGAAAAATGAACAAGGAATGGCGCATGCGGCCATGGCGTACAGCAAGCAAATGCTGAGAAGAAAAATATATGCGGTGTCTACATCCGTCGGACCGGGAGCGGCTAACCTGGTGGCAGCAGCCGGCACTGCATTGGCAAACAATATCCCAGTTCTCTTGATTCCGGCAGACACATTTGCGACAAGACAGCCAGACCCTGTACTGCAGCAAATGGAGCAAGAATACAGTGCGGCGATTACAACAAACGATGCATTGAAACCTGTTTCGAGATATTGGGACCGCATTACGCGCCCTGAGCAGCTCATGAGCAGTTTGCTGCGCGCGTTTGAAGTCATGACTGACCCGGCAAAAGCAGGTCCGGCAACGATTTGTATTTCTCAGGATGTTGAAGGGGAAGCATACGATTTTGATGAAAGTTTCTTCGTCAAACGGGTTCACTATATTGATCGCATGCAGCCGAGCGAGCGTGAGCTTCAAGGTGCGGCCGAGCTGATTAAATCCAGCAAAAAACCCGTGATCCTCGTCGGCGGAGGCGCAAAATACTCCGGTGCGCGGGATGAATTGGTTGCCATTTCTGAAGCCTATAACATTCCGTTAGTTGAAACACAGGCAGGAAAGTCTACTGTTGAGGCTGATTTTGCGAACAACCTTGGCGGAATGGGCATCACAGGTACACTTGCGGCAAATAAAGCGGCCCGCCAAGCTGATTTGATTATCGGCATCGGCACAAGGTATACAGATTTTGCGACATCCTCTAAGACCGCTTTTGATTTTGATAAAGCGAAGTTTTTGAACATTAATGTCAGCAGAATGCAGGCGTATAAATTTGATGCATTCCAAGTGGTAGCGGATGCGAAAGTGACGCTTGGCAAACTGCATGGATTGCTTGAAGGCTATGAGAGCGTGTTCGGCACAACGATCCGGGAGCTGAAGGACGAATGGCTCGCTGAACGCGAACGTCTCAGCAAAGTGACGTTTAAGCGGGAAGCATTTGATCCGGAAATCAAACATCATTTCTCTCAAGAGGTTCTGAATGAATATGCCGACGCCTTGAATACTGAGCTTCCGCAAACAACGGCATTGCTGACAATCAATGAGACGATTCCTGAAGACAGCGTCATCATCTGTTCAGCAGGCTCACTTCCAGGAGATTTGCAGCGTCTGTGGCATTCTAATGTTCCGAATACGTATCACCTGGAGTACGGATATTCTTGCATGGGCTATGAAGTGTCAGGGACACTCGGTCTTAAACTGGCCCATCCTGATAGAGAAGTGTATTCCATTGTCGGAGACGGCAGCTTCCTGATGCTTCACTCCGAGCTGATTACGGCGATTCAGTACAACAAGAAAATCAATGTGCTGCTCTTTGACAACTCGGGATTCGGATGCATCAACAACCTGCAAATGGATCACGGCAGCGGCAGCTACTATTGCGAGTTCCGCACAGACGACAACCAAATCCTGAATGTCGATTACGCGAAAGTCGCTGAGGGATACGGCGCGAAAACCTACCGCGCGAACACAGTAGAAGAATTAAAAGCGGCGTTAGAGGATGCGAAGAAACAGGAAGTATCAACATTAATAGAAATGAAGGTTCTGCCAAAAACAATGACGGACGGATATGACAGCTGGTGGCATGTCGGAGTGGCAGAGGTATCTGAACAAGAAAGCGTTCAGAAAGCTTACGAAGCAAAAGAGAAAAAGCTGGAATCTGCGAAGCAGTATTAGAGGGGAGGCACCATAGATGGGCAAAAATGAAATCCTGTGGGGAATCGCTCCCATTGGGTGGCGGAATGATGACATGCCTGAAATTGGAGCGGGAAATACACTTCAGCATTTGTTAAGTGATATCGTTGTCGCACGTTTTCAAGGCACGGAGGTCGGGGGCTTTTTCCCCGAACCTGCCATCCTGAACAAAGAGCTGAAGCTTCGGAATTTACGCATTGCAGGCAAATGGTTCAGCAGTTTTATTTTGCGTGACGGACTTGGTGAAGCGGCAAAGGCATTTACCCTGCATTGTGAGTATTTGCAGCAAGTAAACGCGGATGTCGCAGTTGTCTCTGAACAAACCTACAGCGTGCAAAGCTTGGAGAAAAACGTGTTCACAGAGAAGCCGCACTTTACAGATGATGAATGGGAGCGGCTTTGCGAAGGGCTGAATCACCTTGGCAACATTGCTGACCAGCATGGCTTGAAGCTCGTCTATCATCACCATCTCGGCACTGGTGTCCAAACAGCGGAAGAAGTGGACCGCCTGATGACAGGAACAGACCCTGCGCATGTGCACCTCCTCTATGATACAGGCCATGCGTATATTTCTGACGGCGATTACATGGGGTTGCTTGTGAAGCATATCGGCCGCATTAAGCATGTGCACTTTAAGGATGCCCGCCTGAACGTCATGGAACAATGCAGGCTTGAAGGGCAATCGTTCCGGCAATCATTTTTAAAAGGCATGTTTACAGTTCCCGGTGACGGCTGCATTGATTTTAGAGAAGTATATCAGCTGCTGTTAAAGCACAGTTATTCCGGATGGATTGTCATTGAAGCTGAACAGGACCCCGATGTGGCAAACCCGCTTGAATATGCATTGATCGCGAGAAACTATATTGATCAGCAGTTGTTGGATTTGGCTTAATGGGGACTGAACATATGGGCAATACCAATGGAGATTCAGCCTTCAATAAACGGACAATCGCGGCAGCGTTAGCCAACTATATTGATGCCGGTTCAATTGTGGCGGGCTCTGCCGGTTTATCGTTATGGGTCAGTTACCTTAAGCTGTCCGATGCGCAGATCGGGCTGCTCGGCGCGCTGAGCGCAAACGCGATTTCTGCTGCTGTCGGCGCGCTGCTCGGCGGGTTTCTGGCTGATAAAGTCGGACGGAAGGCTGTTTACACCAATAGTATGCTGGTTTATGCACTAGGGATTTGTTTGGTTTTATTTGGGGTTAATTTCCCCATGTTGTTAAGCGGTTACATGATTATCGGTTTATCGGTAGGAGCTGATATTACCGCATCATGGACCATTATTGCGGAAAATGCGCCAAAGAAGAATCGGGCCCGTCATTGTGGCGTGGCACAAGTCGCTTGGGCCGCGGGGGCAGTTGTTGTACTGCTTCTCTCCGTACTGGCCGGTGACTTGGGACTCTTGGGGAATAAAATCGTATTTGCCCATCTGCTTGTGATTGCGCTGATTACGTACATCCTGAGAATCAGGCTTCCGGAGTCAGATGCCTGGCAGTCAAACAATCAGCCGACGGATGCTCAAACAGAGAAGGTGGCAGTATTGAATAAGACATCGTATTTTGATTTGCTCAAGCCTATGTATCTCAAAAGCATCCTGTTTTTGATGGGTGTGTACTTGGTTTGGAACTTAGCTGCCGGGGTCATGGGCTTCTTTATGCCATACATTTATCAGCAGGTCGGCGGTGTATCTGCCAACATGGCCAACCTTTTGCAAATGGGGCTGTTTATCTTCACAGGATTGGGGGTCGCCTTGATCTTCATGCCCTTTGCCGACAAATATAGAAAAACCGTATTTGGAATCGCCGCTTTCATGGCGGTGATCGGGTGGACACTGTTTCTGCTGCCGGTTGAAGGCCTGCCGATTCTGCTCCTGTTTATTGTCGTGATCGGCATTAATAACGGGGCCGGGCAGCAAGCGAACTATCAGTTATGGGCGAGTGAAATCTTCCCTACCCAATATCGTGCTTCCGCACAGGGACTGATGTTTTTCCTTGTCCGTATTTCAATAGGGATTTGGAGTCTGTTTGTCCCAATGATTATCACCAATTTTGGCATTGGAACGATGGCTGCAATTCTACTCGGATGTGTGACGGCCAGCATGATCATCGGGCTGCTCTTTGCGCCGAATACGTCTGGCAAGTCGCTTGAACAAATTCAAGAGGAACTCTACGGATCTCCTCGGAGCCAAGTAAAGCAAGGAACAGAAAGCAAAATCATGTAATCAACAGAAGGAGTGGCTGTCAATGAGTTTACGTATTGGCGTAATTGGAACTGGAGCAATCGGAAAAGAACATATTAACCGCATTACGAACAAGCTGTCCGGCGCAGAAATCGTAGCTGTAACGGATGTTAATCAAGAAGCTGCACAAAAAGTCGTTGATCAATACCAATTAAATGCGACAGTGTATCCGAATGATGACAGCCTGCTTGCAGACGAAAATGTAGACGCTGTCTTAGTGACAAGCTGGGGGCCTGCGCATGAGTCAAGCGTGCTGAAAGCGATTAAAGCCCAGAAATATGTATTCTGTGAAAAACCGCTCGCGACAACGGCTGAAGGATGCATGCGCATCGTCGAAGAAGAAATCAAAGTGGGCAAACGCCTTGTTCAAGTCGGCTTCATGCGCCGTTATGACAGCGGTTACGTACAGCTGAAAGAAGCGCTCGATAATCATGTCATCGGCGAGCCTCTTATGATTCACTGCGCGCACCGCAACCCGACTGTAGGAGATAACTATACAACGGATATGGCTGTAGTCGACACGCTTGTTCATGAAATTGACGTACTCCACTGGCTCGTCAATGATGACTACGAGTCCGTTCAAGTCATCTATCCGAAAAAATCAAAAAACGCGCTTCCGCATTTAAAAGATCCGCAAATCGTGGTGATTGAAACAAAAGGCGGCATCGTCATCAATGCTGAAATCTATGTGAACTGTAAATACGGCTATGACATTCAATGCGAAATCGTCGGAGAAGACGGCATCATCAAGCTTCCTGAACCATCCAGCATCAGCTTGAGAAAAGAAGGCAAATTCAGCACTGATATTTTGATGGATTGGCAGAGACGCTTTGTGGCTGCGTACGATGTGGAAATCCAAGACTTTATTGATTCGATTCAAAAGAAAGGCGAGGTCAGCGGACCAACGGCATGGGATGGCTATATTGCCGCTGTTACAACGGATGCTTGTGTGAAAGCCCAAGAATCCGGACAAAAAGAAAAGGTTGAATTGAAGGAAAAACCGGAATTCTATCAATCTTATACAACCGTTCAAAACTAAAAAACAGAGGAGTGAAAATATGAAGTTAGCATTAGATCCATCCATGTATCGTGATGATTTAACTTTGGAGGAAACGGTCTATAAAACGGCGGAGCTTGGCTACGAATATATCGAACTTTCGCCGCGAGAGGATTTTTGTCCATTCTATAAATATCCGAAAGTCGATTCAGCAAAGATCAAACAATTAAAGCGCCTTTTAAGGGATACAGGTGTTAAGATTTCATCACTCCTTCCGCTTTACCACTGGGCGGGTCCTGATGAAGACCGCCGGCAGGCAGCGGTGCGCAATTGGAAGCGGGCGATCGAAATTGCGGTTGAACTTGAAGTGGATTTGATGAACAGCGAATTCAGCGGATCAAAGTATGATCCTTTAACAAGTGAAGAAAAATTTATCAAATCTATGGATGAGCTTCTCCCAGTCTTTGAAAAAGAAGGCATGAAACTCAACCTTCAAGCCCACCCATACGATTTTATCGAAACGCACAAAGGTGCGATGGATATGATCCGCGCGCTTGACAAGGATTGGATCAATCTTGTCTACTCGACTGCGCATACGTTCTTCTATGATGACGGCAAAGGCGACATTGAGACCATGTTTGACGAAGCCGGGGACCGCCTCACACATGTTTTATTTGCAGACACCTATAATCATAAAGCGGCTCATGGCTTGCGCTACATCGTCAATCCGCCTGACGCGAAAGTAACGGTTCACCAGCATTTGGACATTGGCCAAGGCGAAGTTGATTTTGAGACGATTTTCAGAAAACTGAGAGAGATGAAGTTCGACGGAATTGCGACAAATGCCGTATTTGCTTGGGTCGACGAAAGAGCGGATGAATCAAGCCGATTTATGCTTAAAAAAATGAAAGAAGAATTAGGTCTGGCATAAGTTGAGCATGGAGTTCGGCGGGATATGGCGAACAGCCTTCCTGCCGAACTCCCTTCATATCTAACACGCAGATGGGGGAGTCTGACATGAAACTTTGTTTTAATGAAGCCACAACATTGGAAAACTCAAACCTTAAACAGGATTTAGAGCTTTGCGAAAAGCACGGCTATGATTATATTGAAATCCGCACAATGGATAAGCTACCGGAGTACTTAGAAGACCATTCACTGGCTGAGCTTGCGGAGTATTTTCAAACTCATCACATCAAGCCGCTTGCCTTAAATGCACTTGTTTTCTTCAACAATCGTGATGAAAAGGGCCATAATGAGATCATCACTGAGTTTAAAGGCATGATGGAAACGTGCAAAACACTCGGTGTGAAATATGTGGTAGCCGTTCCGCTTGTGACAGAGCAGAAGATTGTAAAAGAAGAGATCAAAAAGAGCAGTGTAGAGGTGCTGACTGAGCTTTCAGATATCGCGGAGCCGTACGGCGTAAAAATCGCGCTTGAATTTGTCGGCCACCCGCAATGTACAGTCAATACGTTTGAACAGGCGTATGACATCATAAACACAGTCAACCGGGACAATGTCGGGCTTGTCCTTGACAGTTTCCACTTCCACGCCATGGGTTCGAACATTGAGAGCTTAAAGCAGGCGGACGGAAAGAAAATCTTCATCTATCATATCGATGATACCGAAGACTTCCCGATCGGCTTTTTAACGGATGAAGACCGCGTCTGGCCGGGACAAGGGGCGATTGACTTAGATGCCCACTTATCAGCACTGAAGGAAATCGGTTTTTCAGATGTTGTATCGGTTGAGCTCTTCCGCCCTGAATACTATAAGCTGAGTGCTGAGGAAGCCATTCAAACAGCGAAAAAAACAACAGTGGACGTCGTATCAAAATACTTCAATATCTAATGGAAAAAGGAGGGGTGGACATGGCTTTTGTATCGATGAAAGAGCTTCTTGAAGATGCAAAGCGGGAGCATTATGCGATCGGCCAGTTTAATATCAACGGTTTGCAGTGGACGAAGGCGATTTTGCAGGCGGCGCAAAAGGAGCAATCACCGGTCATCGCCGCGGCTTCCGATCGCCTGGTCGACTATTTAGGCGGATTTAAAACGATTGCCGCCATGGTCGGCGCGTTAATGGAGGACATGGCGATTACCGTTCCCGTGGTGCTTCATCTCGATCACGGAAGCAGTGCGGCACGCTGCAGACAGGCCATTGACGCCGGATTCAGCTCGGTGATGATCGACGGCTCCCATCAGCCGATTGACGAGAATATCGCGATGACAAAAGAAGTCACCGATTATGCCGCAAAGCACGGCGTGTCAGTAGAAGCGGAAGTCGGCACGGTCGGCGGAATGGAAGACGGCCTGGTCGGCGGGGTCCGCTATGCCGATATCAAAGAATGTGAGCGGATCGTCAAAGAAACCAATATCGACGCGCTGGCCGCCGCCCTCGGCTCTGTACACGGCAAATATCAGGGTGAGCCGAATCTCGGATTTAAGGAAATGGAGGCTATCTCCCGCATGACTCATATTCCCCTCGTTCTTCACGGGGCATCCGGGATTCCGCAGGATCAGATCAAAAAAGCCATCACGCTCGGCCACGCGAAGATCAATATCAATACGGAATGTATGGTCGCCTGGACAGACAAAACACGCCGCATGTTTCAGGAAAACAGCGATCTGTACGAACCGCGCGGCTATATGACACCCGGCATTGAAGCCGTGGAAGAGACAGTGCGAAGCAAAATGAGAGAGTTCGGATCAGCCGGTAAAGCAGCTAAGCAGCAGGTCGGCTGAAGAGACCAGAAACCGCCGGGATGGCGGTTTTTTTGCGCGGTGTTGCGTCCATACGCCCAAAACGATTATGATGATGGCAGCAGTGTAAGAAACGGGAGTGGTTCAGTTTGAATAAAATCATGATTGTGGAAGACAGTGAAGACATTCGCGGACTATTGCAGAATTACCTTGAAAAATACGGATATCAAACAGTAGTCGCCGCGGATTTTACGGCTGTTCTTGATGTCTTTTTGCGGGAAAAGCCTGATGTGGTGCTGCTTGATATCAACCTGCCGTCATATGACGGCTATTATTGGTGCCGCCAGATCCGCCAGCACTCCACAAGCCCGATCATTTTCATTTCAGCCAGAAGCGGGGAAATGGATCAGGTGATGGCGATTGAAAACGGCGGAGACGATTATATCGAAAAACCGTTTTCCTACGATATTGTGCTGGCGAAAATCAAAAGCCAGATCCGGAGGGCGTACGGGGAGTACGCCGCGAAGCAGGGAGAGAAAGTGGTTGAATATGCCGGCGTCCAGCTCTTTGTGGAACGTTTTGAACTGCGTTTTCAGGATGAAAAAAGCGAGCTTTCTAAAAAAGAAAGCAAGCTTTTGGAAGTGCTGCTGGAGCGGGGAGAAAAGGTGACGAGTCGGGACCGTCTCATGGAAAAGACGTGGGACACCGACATATTCATCGATGATAATACACTTAACGTGTATATCACGCGGCTCAGAAAAAAACTGCGGGAGCTGAATGCGCCTGTTTCTATTGAAGCGGTGCGGGGCGAAGGCTACCAGCTGAGGGCGCAGTCATGAAGCTGTTTCTCCGGTCTCATGCAGTGCTGATTCTGCTTTTTCTCCTTCAAGGGCTGTTTGTCTTCTTTTATTACTGGTTTGCAGGTCTTCATTCTTTTTCTCACCTGTTTTACATATTAGGCGTCCAGCTTCTTATTTTGGCGGGCTATCTTGCCTATCGCTGGTACAAAGACCGCGGCGTGTATCATTGGCTCAGCTCGGAGCAGGAAGGGACGGACATCCCGTATCTCGGTTCTTCAGTGTTTTGTTCAGAGCTATATGAAAAGCAGATGGAGCTGATCCGGCTGCAGCACCAGAAGCTCCACGAGACCGAAGCTAAGCTAGAAGCGCGGGTGACGTATATGAATCAATGGGTGCACCAAGTGAAGACGCCGTTGTCGGTCATTAATTTAATCATTCAGGAAGAGGATGAACCCGTTTTTGAACAAATCAAAAAAGAGGTTCGGCAGATTGAATTCGGGCTGGAGACGCTTCTTTATTCATCAAGGCTCGACCTGTTTGAGCGGGATTTTAAAGTCGAAGCGGTTTCCTTATCAGAGCTTCTCCAATCAGTCATTCAAAGCTATAAACGATTTTTTATTCAATACCGCGTTTATCCGAAAATGGACATTCGCGATGACCATCAGATTTACACTGATGCAAAATGGCTCAAATTTGCGATCGGCCAAGTGGTTACAAATGCGGTCAAGTATTCGGCAGGCAAGAGTGACAGACTGGAGCTGAATGTCTTCCGCGATGAAGACAGGACGGTGCTTGAAGTCAAAGATTACGGTGTCGGCATTCCCTCGCAAGACATCAAGCGGGTGTTTGACCCTTATTATACCGGTGAAAACGGGCGGCGTTTCCAAGAATCTACGGGAATCGGCCTCCATCTCGTCAAAGAAATTACGGACAAGCTCAATCATACGGTGGACATCAGCTCGTCTCCCGGTGAAGGGACATCGGTTCGATTTTCATTTCTTACAAAAATGTAAGGCTGCGTTAAGAAAACAACATAGCTCGTTTTGTTTCCCCTTGATAACATGGATTTACGTCAAGGGGATTTTTATGTTAAATGCCCCGGCACTACATGAAAGCAGCCCAGATCAACAAGAATAAAATCATAAGGAGGATTCTCATGGCGAATATGCTTGAAGTCAAACATATAAATAAAACCTATAAAGGACAAGTATCTTATCAAGCTTTAAAACAAATTTCATTTTCAATAGAAGAAGGCGGGTTCACGGCGGTGATGGGGCCGTCCGGGTCCGGAAAAACAACGCTTTTGAATATCATTTCAACGATTGACCGTCCAGATTCAGGCGATATCCTGATTCACGGAGAAAACCCGCATCGCCTGAAGCGGACAAAGCTCGCTCATTTCCGCCGCAAGCAGCTCGGATTTGTGTTTCAGGATTTCAACCTTCTGGACACGCTGACGATCGGTGAAAATATCATGCTGCCGTTAACGCTTGAAAAAGAAGCGCCGTCTGTCATGGAAGAAAAACTGCACGCCATCGCGGCAAAGCTCGGTATCGAAAACCTGCTTAACAAACGGACGTTTGAAGTATCCGGAGGCCAGCGTCAGCGGGCCGCCATTGCAAGAGCGGTCATTCATAAGCCATCACTCATTCTGGCTGATGAACCGACGGGAAACCTTGATTCCAAAGCGTCAAAAGACGTCATGGAAACGATGCAGAGCCTGAATCGGGATGATCATGTCACGGCTTTGATGGTGACCCACGATCCGGTTGCGGCAAGCTACTGCCGCCGCGTCATCTTTATAAAAGACGGCGAATTGTTTAATGAGATTTACCGCGGAGAAAACCGCCAAGTCTTTTATGAACAAATTCTTGATGTGCTGTCTATGCTGGGGGGAAACGCAAATGACCTTTCTTCAGTTCGCTTATAAAAACGTCACGAGAAACAAAAGAGCCTATCTTGCATTCTTTTTAAGCAGCGCCTTTTCCGTTTTGATTTTCTTTACCTTTGCGATGTTCCTGTTTCATCCGGCATTAAAGGAAGGCTACCTGAATAACATCGCCAAAAAAGGCTTAACCGCTGCGGAATGGATGATCTTTGTTTTTTCTTTCTTATTTGTTCTGTATTCGGTTAATGCATTTTTGAAATCGAGAAATAAAGAATTCGGCATTTTGCTTATGCAGGGTATTACGCCGGTGCAGCTGAGAAAGCTCATTACGGCGGAAAACATGATCATTGGCGTCATGTCGATTGCAGCCGGGATTATCGGAGGATTCATTTTTTCAAAGACGTTCTTTACGGTCGGCGCTTATATTTTAGAAATGGACGCGCTGCCTCTGTATATGCCTTGGAAAGCGCTCGGCATTACGGCCGGCGGATTTCTGCTCTTATTTTTCCTTTTATCGCAGTTCACAATCCTTTTTGTCAGATCAAATACCGTTATCAAATTAATAAAAGGCACAGACAAGATTAAGCCGGAGCCGAAGCCGTCCGTGCTTCTGTCCTTATTCGGCATCGCCTGTCTTTGCGGCGGGTACGGAATGGTTCTGAAAGGAAATGTTCACGGGACTCAACCGTTTATCATTTTACTGCTCACCGTCATCGGTACGTATTTCTTTTTCAGCCAAAGCAGCATCTGGATTCTGCGCGCGTTGAAGAAGTGGAAAACCTTTTATTTGCACGGGAAAAATGTCATTTGGGTTTCTGACCTTGTCTATCGTTTAAAAGACAACGCCCGCCTGTTCTTTATCGTCAGTATTATTTCCGCGGTTGCGTTTACGGCGACAGGCGTGCTCGCCATGTACAAATCGACCGTCGGGGCGGAAGAGTCCGCTTATGAGATGGAGTATATATCTTTCAGTAACAATCCAAAAGAACAGACTCATTTGAAAGATATTGACCATGAACTGAAAACACACGGCTTTACGTATAAGAAAGACAAAATAGATGTTTCTTATGTTCGCTATCAGGAAGGAGAAACTGTTCCCCCTGTTTACATGATCAGCGAATCAGATGTATCAAAATACTTCCATGTTAAGCTGAACGGCCTGAAAAGTGATGAGGCTGTCTATTTCCCGGGAACGTATGACCGTAATTTCAAAAACGAAGCGCCGGATCAGCTGAAGCTGCTGAACCAAAAAGGCAAGCCGTCTGATCAAAAACTGTCGGTAAAAGAAGTCCAAAAACCGCTGATTTCATTGAATGCCATCATCGCGGTGAACGATCAAACCTTTGATCAGCTTAAATCACTAGGTGATAAAGCGTCATTATACGGCTACAGCTATGATCATTGGAAAGACAGTCTTGGGATCAGCCAATCCTTGAAAAATGAGATTTACGGCAACTATATCGACGTGCATTCTGATTTTATGGCAAAAGCCGGGACTTACTATGATACGGTGCAGCTGCCGAGCTTGAGTTTATTCATCGGGCTGTTTATCGCGATCGTCTTCTTTGTCGCGGCAGCAAGTTTCTTATATTTCAGGCTGTTCACCGATTTAGATGAAGATCGGGAGCGCTAC
Organism: Bacillus sp. MBGLi79; assembly: GCF_002953915.1. Classification (NCBI taxonomy): domain Bacteria; kingdom Bacillati; phylum Bacillota; class Bacilli; order Caryophanales; family Bacillaceae; genus Bacillus; species Bacillus sp. MBGLi79. Next base: position 4,636,104 of record NZ_CP026521.1, on the reverse strand, counting down.
CGTTCACTGGCCAAAATCGGCCTGAGTGAGCGTGAAATGTCACAAAGCGTGACGATACAATTGGCGATTCTCTTTTTCTTTCCATTTGTCATTGCCGTCATGCATACGCTGTTTGCCTTAAGAACATTGGCCGTCGAAGGCTATTCCGATGTAGCGGGGCCGCTCAGTCTCACGATTGGAGGGTTTTTCATTTTTCAGCTTTTGTTCTTCCTCGTGGTGCGATCAAACTATTTGAAAAAAATGAACAAGTAAGGGGAGTGCAAAGATGAAAAAAGCATTGGCGATCCTGGCCGTCTTGGCGGCTGCTGCCGTAATATGCGGTCTTCTCTTTTTTCATAATGATGTTACAGACCGATTTAATCCGTTTATTCACCAGCAAGATGTCTATGTGCAGATTGATCGAGATGGCAGACATCTTAGCCCGGGCGGTACTGAATATACATTAGACGGATACAATGCATCCGGGAAAAAAGAAGAAGTGACCTTTTTCGCCGGCAAAGAGCTTCGGAAGAACGCGTATTTGAAGGTGAAGGCGAAAGGAAAGTATGTCGAGACTTGGGAGGAAGTCAGGTTTGAAGATATGCCGGGCTCCGCACAGTCAGCATTAAAATGAATCATAAAAAAGGCACAGTCCCTCATGACTGTGCCTTTTTCTTTACTTTTTATTTTCTTCGGCCCGTTTGATCAGCATGTCGGCGATGATATCCACCTGTTTGCTGACAGAAATCGGATCGTACGGGTAGAACGTGTCGAAGTCATTGATAAACACGCGATTATGTTTAACAGCGTCAAGGTTCTTCCAAATAGAGGAATTCTCCAGCTTGTCGAGTGTTTTGCTTTCGCCTTTCGGGTTGTAGTCCGTAATGAACATATAATCTGCGGCATACTCAGGAATCACCTCTTGAGAGAGCTGTTTCATCTCTCCTTTTTTGATGACATCTTGTTCAATTTTTTCAGGCGCTTTTAACCCGAGCGCATTGTATACAGCTTGGCCGCCGCGTCCGCCATTGTCATTGAACACCCAGAATTCGCCCTTGTCTGTGTTTTCATAAATGCCGAAGGTCGCATCCTTGTCGATGACGCCGGCAATTCTCTTTTTAGCCGCGTCCGCTTTTTTGTTAAAGTCAGCCATAAATGAGGTTGCTTTGTCTTTCGCTCCTGCGATATCTCCGAACATGCTGACTGTGTCCTCGACGTTTTTCGCTGTGTTATAAGGTATGACAACAGTCGGAGCGATTTTCTTTAATTTATCGACATTCTCTTCATTCATGACAACAATGAGGTCAGGCTGAAGCTCCATCACTTTTTCAACGCTGATTGGATCACCGACATCCTTCACATTTTTCAGCTTTGATTTTAAAAACGGATTATCAAATGACCACGAGCCTGAGCCGACTACATTGGCTCCGACAGAAAGCAATTCACCGGCATAAAAATCAGTGACGATGCGTTTTGGATGTGCAGGAATGTTGACGTTCCCTTTAGGTGATTTATATGTTCTCATTTCTGTTTTTTCGGAAGCAGAATCGCTTGAGCTCCCTTTAGAAGCCGTGCCGCTGCAAGCGCTGACAAACATGAGAAGCAGCACAAGCATGCCCACGAGCAATGTGTTCTTTTTCATCAAAAACCCTCCCAATATGTATGTAAATAGATTAGTAATGATTATCATTATCAATTAATAATATAGCAAGAAACCCATTCTCCGTCTATCACTATTTTCAAGGAAGAACGTTTTTTCATTTATAGGTGACGCGGTATGCCTAATCGATTATTATAGGTAAATAGGAGGAGAAAAATATGGGAATTACAAAAAGAGGTGCCGCTTGGGAATGGCTGCATAGCTGGTGGATGCTGTTTATTTTCATGCCTTTTGCCATTACCAGTTTTTTTGCCTTTTTATTTATTGGCATCAAGGTTAGAAATAGAAAGTGGATAATGTACGGCATCATTTATTTTTTCATTTTTGCGTTTGGTTTTGTTTTGCCCGATCTGCCTGGCGTTTTTGTTGTGCTCCCGTTGTGGGCTGTGACCATTATTCACGGCTTTAAAGTGCGCCCGCTGTATTTGATTCAGCTGGATGTCTACAAGGATCATGTGGAGGCACGGGCTTTTGCTGAGGCAAGAAGTGAAGCCGAAAGCAGATTTCATGCGCCGAAACAGTCTATTCAGGATATACATATTCGCAAAGAACAGTAAGAAAAAAGCTCAACACTCGCATTGTGTTGAGCTTTTTCTATCCTACTGCTGGTAGGATTGCTGTTGAAATGGCGTATTTTGGCCGAATGGAAGTGTAGACACATTCGTATTCATCACGCTGGATTGTCCAGTAAGTTCCTGCTGCATTTGGTTGCACATGTTGACAACCTGCTGGCATTTTTGAATCGCCATGTCATGTCCGTGCAGCGCTTGTTGAATTGTATGTGCAGCTTGTTGTTCGTGATTTAGAATCTGCTGCAGCATTTGGATGTTTTGCTGCTCCTGGTGAAGCATTTGGCGGTATTGCTGGCTGCTTTGCTGTGTTTGCTGAATGAGCTGCTGAGCAGTCTGGCGGCATTGGTTCAGCTGCTGCAAGCCGTGTTGTGTATGATGCATAAATCATTCCTCCATGTGATCGATTGACGTGAGTCGGTATTATCATGCAACTGGCATGAAAAGAAATTCTGTCAAAGAGGAACTACAATTATTTTCCTCGGCCCCTCTGTCTTTGAATGAAAACGGTAAAGATTGTATACTGGGTACAAACCCTTTTTATGTAAATGTTCCGTTTTAACATATAAGAATGGCGGAAAACGAAACCCTGAATTGGGAGAATCGTATTCCGCTTTTTTTCTTTGTTTGCTCAGAAACCGCCTTCCCCTGCAGTAAATGGGATATTCAGTCTGTTTTCTACTGTGCGGAGGCGCTGATTGAGCCGATTTAAGCGGCGTGTATGGCGTTCAACAGCCTGGCTTAGCTGATTGACCTGTTCGGCAATCCGTGCAATTTCCCGATTTTGACGGCGGTCTTCGTTTGTGAGACGGGTTAATTCTCTCGACTGCTGTTCATTTTGCCGTTCAAGTGCCGCGATTCTTCTTTCCAATGCAGGCTGTCTTTCCATTTGGTATGGCTCGTATATATCCTGCTGTGGATAAGGGCTGTATTCATAGTGGCTATAGTAAGGTTCCTGCTGAGGCAGCTGTGGGCTGTAATATTGATAAGGGTTCATTATGATCAATCTCCTTGTGGGTGAATTCCTTATAACTTATGTAGTCATTGGCACAGTGTCACGGCATTCGCCTAAAAAAAGGAGGAAAGGATGTGGATCTCCTTGAAAAACAAATATGGCATTTTGTTATTCATTGCTGTATGCATGATGGTATCGGGCTGCCAGCAGCAAAAAGAAGAGACGCCGTTTTATTACGGAACGTGGGATGAGGGGATTGCCCCCGGGCCAACGGACGGCGTGAAATCAGCAACGGTCACATTTACCAAAGACGAGGTTGTGGAAACGGAAGTAATGGAAGGAAGAGGAGAGGTACAGCTGCCTTTTATGGCATACAAGGTGATCTCCCAAAGCGCTGACGGGTCTATCGAGATTCAGTATCTCGGTCCCTATTATCCGCTCAAAAGCACGCTGAAAAGAGGAGAAAACGGGACATTGATATGGGAGCAAAACGGACAGACAAAAACGATGACAAGAATCGAATCAAAGACCGGCAGGGAGGAGAAAGATGAGAAATAAAAAAGCCGAAAGACTGGTGGCAGCGGGACTTGTTTTACATATCATTCAGTGGATATTTATATTATGGGCTTTTCTCAAGGTCAAACATTTATTTAGTGACTATACGATCTATAACCCTAATGTCATCAGCGGCTCCATGCAGTCCTTATCGTTTATCCAAATGATGCGCGCTATGGTGTACTCAGGGGCAATCGTGAATTATGTGTTGTTTTTTGCCCTTGTATTGCTTATTTATGGCATCGTGCTTCATGCCATCCTGATCGTTCTGGAAATGGCGGCTTACGTTATGATCAGACGGAATTCTGCATCTTCATGGGGGTTCTTTTTCATCGCGGCGGGTGTGAAGCTTGCCATCTTGAATATAACCGGCATTCCGTTTTTAGCTGCCGGCTTTATGCTGATGAAACAGAAAAAAGCAGAAAACGTCGTGAAAACAGAAAGAAAGCGGGAACCACGAAAACGTATCCGAAGACAAGGGCGGCGTCTAATCCGGAGAAAACCATCTCTTCCGGTTGAATATCAAAAAGGAAAAACGATATGATGGGACTATAGACTGAAAACGACATGAAGGAGATGCAGGATGTACAAACTCATTGCAATTGATATGGATGGAACACTTTTAAATGATCATCATGAAGTAACAGAGGAGGTCCGCGACGCGCTTCACGCGGCAAAAGCGGAAGGTGTCAAAATCGTGCTTTGCACCGGCCGGCCTATCGGGGGTGTGCGGAGATACTTAGATGAACTGAATTTAATTGAAGAAGGCGACTATGTTATCGCGTACAATGGAGCGCTTGTTCAAAATACGCATACAAATGAAGTGGTCTCAGAGCTGTCTCTCGGCTATGATGATTTGGCTTCATTATATGACCTGAGCTTAGAGCTGAAGACGCCGATGCATTTCTTTGACTCATCTCATTTGTATACGCCTAACCGGGATATTAGCGAATTTACCGTATACGAATCCTATGTGACACAGGTGCCGCTTCATTTCCGCAAGATTGACGAGGTGCCAAAAGATATCCTGATCCCGAAAGTGATGTTTATTGATCAACCGGAGAACTTAAGCCGCGTCATTACATCGATTCCGAAAGACGTGAGAGAAAAATATACAATGGTCAGAAGCGCGCCGTTCTTTTACGAAATTCTGCACCCGGAAGCCAGCAAAGGAAATGCTGTACGCCAGCTGGCACAGCTGCTTGGAATCGAGCAGGCTGAAGTCATGAGCATAGGCGACAACGGGAACGACCTGACAATGATCGAATGGGCGGGCTGCGGGGTTGCCATGGCAAACGCCATCCCAGAAGTATTGGAAGCCGCGAACTTTCAAACACGCTCCAATAATGAACATGGTGTTGCGCATGCGATTCACGAGCTTGTTTTGGCGAAATAATAATGAAATCCAGCCTTTAAGGCTGGATTTTTTGTTATGTTGTGCCCGGCCGGTCTGTAAGCGCCATGAGGTTTTTTTGCGGAATGGACGCTACAACTTCTTTTCCTGCTGCCTTATAATATCAGCGATTGATCATGAAACTGCAACATTTCTGATTGGCTCTGATACAGCAGGGGCTAGTAAAAATAAAAAGGAAGCTTTCACCATAAACATCAGCATAGTACCTTGAAAGAATCTCTTCGTCTTTATGTTGGAAGGTGATGTCAATCTTTTGACGAATCTCTTTGTCTTTCGTTATGCTGATAAAACAAGTTGTTCACAAAATGTATGATTTTAGCCTGAAATGGAAAGGGGACTGAATCAGATGTGCACAAGTCTTACATTGGAAACTGCTGACCGGAATCATTTATTAGCGAGAACAATGGATTTCGCATTTCAGCTGGGGACGGAGGTCATTCTCTATCCGCGCCGTTACAGCTGGAAGAGTGAAGCTGACGGAAGGGTGCATCAAACACAGTACGCGTTTATCGGTATGGGGAGAAAACTTGGAAATATATTATTTGCCGACGGAGTTAATGAAAGCGGTTTATCTTGTGCGGCGCTTTATTTTATGGGATATGCGGAGTACGAAAAAACACTTCGGGGAGACGGCGTTCATATTGCCCCGCATGAATTTGTAACATGGGCGCTATCAGTTTGTAAGTCTTTGGATGACGTAAAAGAAAAGATCCACTCTTTAACAATTATGGAGAAGAAATTAGATCTATTGGATACCGTTTTACCGCTGCACTGGATATTGTCAGACCGGACGGGACGCAGCCTGACGATCGAACCGAGAGCAGACGGCATCAAAATCTATGACAATCAACCAGGTGTCATGACGAACAGCCCCGACTTTTTATGGCATGTGGCCAATCTTCGGCAATATATAGGAATAAGGCCGAAACAATTTGAGAGCAAGGAGTTGGGCGGATTGATGCTGTCCGCTTTTGGCCAAGGCTCGGGTACAGTGGGTCTGCCGGGAGATTATACACCGCCTTCACGGTTTGTCAGAGCTTGTTTTCTGAAAGAACATCTAGAGCCTGCGGCTGATGAAACGAAAGGTGTATCAGCAGCTTTTCAGCTTTTGGCAAACATGGCGATACCCAAGGGTGCTGTGATAACGGAAGAAGACGAAATTGATTATACGCAATACACTTCTGTGATGTGCAGCGACACGGGAAACTACTACTTTCACCACTACGACAATCGGCAAATCCAAAAAGTAAGTTTATTTCATGAAGACCTAGATCGCCTTGAGCCTAAAGTGTTTTCTGCTAAAGCGGAAGAAAGTATTCTAGAACTTAATTAAGAGACAATGAGCTGATTTCGGTATGAACCCGGGATCAGCTCATTTTTTATGCGATGTCTCAGCTTCTGAATGAGTCAAAATGGACCGATCTGCGACCGCGATCACGCGCGTTTATTAGCAAAGAGCAAAAGCGGCGGCAAAACGCGTATGGTCGGAAGTACAGATATGCATTTATATAAACTTTGAATCAAAACGAGTCTCAGCATCATCAGGCTGTTTTGTAAGGATACAGGTTGCACAAATGCCATCCCATGATGCTGCGAGATTCTTTTCAGCTTAAAAAGAAAAATTTGATCTTAACTCATTGACAAACGTCCAAGACAAAGGTACATTTTGATTTATTCATATTAAACGACTAGGAATATAGGAGTTTATTTTTCGGATTATTCAGCCTAAAACATGATAAAAGGAGTATCGTCATGACAAGCAAAAAGAAACAAATCAAATTAGGGGTATTTTTAGCAGGCACAGGCCATCATGTCGCGTCTTGGCGGCACCCCGACGCGCCTTCAGATGCGAGCATGAATTTGGATTATTTTAAAGAACTTGCGAAAACAGCGGAGCGGGGCAAGCTGGATATGCTGTTTTTAGCGGACAGCCTTTCAATTGACAGCAAATCACACCCAAATGTATTAACAAGGTTTGAGCCATTCACCCTGCTCTCTGCTTTGGCGCAGGTCACATCAAAAATCGGACTGACAGCAACAGCCTCCACTACATATAGCGAGCCGTTTCACATTGCCAGACAGTTTGCGTCATTGGATCATCTGTCCAACGGCCGTGCCGGATGGAACGTCGTCACTTCATCGATTGAATCAACAGCGCTGAATTTCAGCGGTGAAAAACACCTTGAACACCATTTGCGCTACAAGCGGGCAGAGGAATTTGTCGAGGTTGTAAAGGGGCTTTGGGATTCATGGGAAGAGGGCGCCTTTATCCGCAATAAAGAAACAGGTGAATTCTTTGAGAAGGAAAAAATGCATGAGCTGAACCACAAAGGAGAATATTTCTCGGTTCGCGGGCCACTGAACGTTTCAAGAACGCCGCAGGGCCAGCCAGTCATTATCCAGGCAGGATCATCAGGAGACGGAAAAGCGCTGGCTGCCGGAACAGCAGAAGTGATCTTCACAGCGCAAAACCACCTGGAATCCGCTCAAGAATTTTATCAATCCATTAAAGAACAGGCTGCGGAATTCGGACGTGATCCAGAGAAAATCGCCATCATGCCGGGGATTTTCCCGATCATTGCTGATACCGAAGAAGCAGCGAAAGCCAAATACAAGGAGCTTCAAGACCTGATTATTCCATCCGTCGGTCTGCAAATTCTCCAAAATTATTTAGGCGGAATTGATTTGTCGGCGTATCCGCTTGACGGGCCTCTGCCGAAGCTTGACGCAGAAGCTTCCAATGCGGTGAAGAGCCGCTTCAAGCTTGTTCAGGAAATGGCTGAACGGGACAATATGACGATACGCGAGCTTTACAAATACGTTGCAGGCTCCAGAGGACACCATATCTTCGTCGGCACGCCGGAGCAGCTCGCTGACAAGATGCAGGAATGGGTGGAAAAGGAAGCGTGTGACGGGTTTAATATCATGCCTCCGCTTCTACCAGAAGGAATTGAAGTGTTTGTTGATCAAGTGGTTCCGATTTTACAGGAGCGCGGCGTGTTCAGAAAAGAATATGAAGGCACAACATTACGAGAGCACTTCGGTTTGGAAAAGCCGGTCAACCGCTATGCAAAGTAAGGAGGAACGCTAGATGAAGCCACAATATCGCCTTGCAGTTGAACGTGATGCTGAACAGCTTCTCGAGCTGACATTGCGGGCTTATGAACCGATTCGAAAGCTCGGCATTCGTTTTGCCGCCGCTCATGCGGATTTGGATTTGGTGCTGAAAAATATCCGGAAAAACGCCTGCTACGTCATGGAAGAAGACGGGCGGATCATCGCGACCATCTCCTTAAGAATGCCATGGGGACAGCAGCCGGGACCGTATGGCGTTCCGCATATCTGGTGGTTCGCTGTGGACCCTGACACCGGTAAAAAAGGAATCGGAACAAAGCTGCTTCAATGGCTGGAGGAAACAATCCTTCGTGATACGTTAAAGGTTCCGTTTGTCTCACTCGGAACAGCAGACAAGCATCCGTGGCTGATTGAGATGTACGAACGAAAAGGATATATCCGCACAGGTGAACAAGACCTTGGCAAAGGGCATATCACAGTTTATATGAAAAAACAATTGCGACATGATCTATAAAAATAGAAAAGGCGGGAAAATCAAATGAAAATGAAAAAATGGATTGTGCTGGTCGTTGCTGCATTATTAGCGGTGCTCTCCGCTTGCGGCAATGGAAACAGCAGCAGTAAAGAGGATGACAATGTGCTTCATGTCGGTGCGACAGGACAAAGTTATCCATTTGCATATAAAGAAAACGGAAAGCTGACAGGTTTTGATGTAGAAGTGATGGAAGCAGTGGCTAAGAAAATTGACATGAAGCTGGACTGGAAGCTGCTTGAATTCAGCGGGCTGATGGGAGAGCTTCAAACAGGCAAGCTTGACACCATTTCCAACCAGGTAGCTGTGACAGACGAACGCAAGGAAACGTATAACTTTACGAAACCATACGCTTATGCGGGAACACAGATTGTCGTCAAAAAAGACAATACAGATATCAAATCAGCAGACGATTTAAAAGGGAAGACAGTCGCGGCCGTTCTCGGTTCAAACCACGCGAAAAACCTTGAAAGCAAAGATCCTGATAAAAAAATCAATATCAAAACGTACGAAACACAAGAGGGCACGCTGAAGGATGTTGCGTACGGCCGTGTTGACGCTTATGTTAACAGCCGAACTGTATTGATCGCGCAAATCAAGAAGACCGGTTTGCCATTAAAGCTTGCCGGAGATCCGATTGTTTACGAACAGGTTGCATTCCCATTCGCTAAGGACGATGCGCACGACAAGCTCCGCAAAAAAGTCAATAAGGCGCTTGATGAATTGCGTAAAGACGGAACACTGAAAAAACTCTCTGAAAAATATTTTAATGAAGATATCACAGTAGAACAGAAGCATTAAGAAACGGCGGTGAATCACCAGAATGAACACGATTGATTGGGAATTCATGATATCAGCGTTCCCGACTTTAATTCAGGCCCTTCCGATCACCTTGTTTATGGCCATAGCGGCTATGATTTTTGCCATTATCGGAGGACTTATTCTCGCACTCATTACAAAGAACAAAATTCCAGTGCTTCATCAGCTGTCAAAGCTGTATATATCCTTTTTCCGGGGCGTGCCGACACTTGTGCAACTGTTCTTAATCTATTACGGGCTGCCGCAGCTCTTTCCAGAGATGAGCAAAATGACAGCTCTCACTGCCGCCATCATCGGGTTAAGCTTAAAAAACGCCGCTTATTTGGCAGAAATATTCCGGGCGGCCCTCAATTCGGTTGATGACGGGCAGCTGGAGGCGTGTCTGTCTGTCGGCATGACAAAACTTCAGGCATACAGACGGATTATTTTGCCGCAAGCGATCCGAAATGCGATTCCGGCAACGGGTAATACATTTATCGGACTGCTAAAAGAAACGTCACTGGCCTTTACATTAGGGGTCATGGAGATGTTCGCCCAAGGGAAGATGTACGCCTCAGGAAACCTCAAATATTTTGAGACGTATTTGGCGGTTGCGATCGTCTATTGGGCTCTTACCATTATCTACAGCATGTTGCAGGACTTGTTTGAACGCGCCATGAGCAAGCCATACCGGACTTAGAGGTGAAATCAGTTGATAACAGTAAAAAATATTCGCAAAGCGTTTAAAGATCTCGTCGTGCTAGATGGAATCGATCTAGAAGTGAAGCGCGGAGAAGTGGTGGCGATCATCGGTCCGTCCGGTTCCGGAAAATCAACGCTTCTCCGGTGCTTGAATCTATTAGAACGTCCGGATCAAGGCCTCATTGAAATTGGAGAAGCCAAACTGAACGCGGAAAAATTCACACGCAAAGAAGCACACCGGCTTCGCCAGCAAACGGCCATGGTTTTTCAAAACTACAATTTGTTTAAAAATAAAACGGCTTTGCAAAACATTACAGAAGCTTTAATTGTGGCTCAACACAAATCACGCGACGAAGCAAAACGCATTGGAATGGAGATTCTGAAACAAGTCGGTCTGGAGCATAAGGCTGACAGCTATCCGATCACAATGTCCGGCGGCCAGCAGCAGCGAATTGGCATCGCCCGGGCGCTTGCGGTCAATCCGCATGCGATTTTACTGGATGAACCAACGTCAGCGCTTGACCCTGAGCTCGTCACAGGGGTGCTTCAGGTCATCAAATCCATTGCGGAAAAACAAACAACGATGATCATCGTGACACACGAAATGGCGTTTGCAAAAGAGGTCGCTGATCAAGTGATTTTTATGGCAGACGGCCATATTATCGAACAGGGAACGCCAGAAGAACTGTTTGACCATCCAAAGAACGAACGGACAAAACGGTTTATCAAGCAGGTGGGAGAGCCTGCAGAGATTATATAAGAAGGGGAGAAGAACAATGGCCGACAAAACGTTTCATACCCGTTTAATCAATATGCGGCGTGATCTTCATGAACATCCTGAACTGTCATTTCAAGAGATTGAAACGACGAAAAAAATCCGCCGCTGGCTTGAGGAGGAGCAAATCGAAATACTGGACGTTCCTCAATTGGAGACTGGTGTGATTGCGGAAATCAAAGGACGGGCAGACGGCCCTGTGATAGCCATACGGGCGGACATTGACGCGCTCCCGATCCATGAACAGACGAACCTGCCGTTTGCTTCTAAGGTTGACGGTACGATGCATGCGTGCGGACACGATTTTCATACCGCTTCTATTATTGGCACAGCGATTTTGCTGAACCAAAGACGGGATGAGCTGAAAGGTACCGTCCGCTTTATCTTTCAGCCGGCCGAAGAAATTGCCGCGGGAGCAAGAAAGGTCATAGAAGCTGGCGTGCTTGATGGTGTTTCTGCCATTTTCGGCATGCACAATAAGCCGGATCTGCCTGTCGGGACCATTGGTGTAAAGGAAGGTCCGTTAATGGCAAGTGTTGACCGGTTTGAGATCGTCATCAAAGGGAAAGGCGGTCACGCCGGCATCCCGAATAACAGTATTGATCCAATTGCTGCCGCAGGACAAATCATCAGCGGCCTGCAATCTGTGGTCAGCCGAAACATCAGCTCACTGCAAAACGCAGTCGTCAGTATCACAAGAGTACAGGCGGGCACGTCGTGGAACGTGATTCCAGATCAAGCTGAAATGGAGGGAACGGTTCGAACCTTTCAAAAAGAAGCGAGGCAGGCTGTTCCAGAGCATATGAAACGGGTGGCTGAAGGAATTGCAGCGGGCTATGGGGCACAAGCCGAATTCAAGTGGTTTCCTTATTTGCCTTCCGTTCAGAATTACGGCACCTTTTTGAATGCGGCATCCGAAGCTGCGGCACGGATTGGCTGCCAAACTGTTCACGCTGAGCAGTCTCCGGGCGGAGAAGACTTCGCTCTGTATCAAGAGAAGATCCCGGGTTTTTTTGTCTGGATGGGAACGAACGGAACGGAGGAGTGGCACCATCCAGCCTTTACACTGGATGAAGAAGCCCTTACGGTTGCCTCTCACTACTTTGCGGAACTGGCGGTTATTGTATTGGGGACCATCAAATGAGCAAACAAGGGCTGACAGCAGGTCTTGCAGAGGCTGTGAGAACGTCACAGCCGGAGCATTCAGTTGACGCGATTCGCGAAGCAAAAAAAGGATTACTTGATTTTACTGCCGCTTCATTCGCAGGAAGAGAAGATAAAGGCATTCAAAAGCTCCTCCGTCTGATAGAGGATGAAGGAGGCCGGCCCCTTGTTCCTCTTATTGGACAAGGCAAAAAGGCCGCGCCATTACAATCTGCGATGCTCAATGGGTTTATCGCTCATACATTGGATTTTGATGATGTCCACTCTGATGTAAGAGGGCATCCAAGTGCAGTCATCGTGCCTGCTCTTATTGCTTCTGCCGCTCGCGGACATGACGAGCGGCTTCTTGGCGCTTATGTTGTTGGTGTTGAAGTAATGGCACGGCTGGGCGAATCAATTGGCAGCCGCCACTATGAAAAGGGCTGGCATAATACAGGAACGCTTGGCGCGATTGCTGCCGCCTGCGCCGTAGGTTATGCTGAGGGACTGCCTCAGAAAGAGTTGGAAAAAGCGATTGGTTTTGCGGCTACGCAATCTGCTGGGATGAGGATGCAATTTGGAACAGAAATGAAACCGCTGCACGCCGGTCTGGCGGCCCAGGCTGGCTTGCTGGCCGTTAAGCTGGCCCAATCAGAATTTGGCGGGTCCCGTACGGCACTTGATGGAGAAACTGGTTTTTTCAATCTGTACGGTGATTTGGAAAAAGCACAACACACTTTGCTAAACGATTGGAGCGGACCGTGGAGAATCGTAAAGCCGGGCCTATGGTTTAAAATTTATCCATTTTGTTCCGCGGCACACCATGCTGCAGACGCGGTACGAAAGCTTATCTCTGGAGAAGCCATTTCTGCCGCCAATACCGAGCGGGTTGAAGTGGTTTTTCCGCCAGGCGGAGATGCTGCATTGACGGAACGATCTCCGAAAACTGGAGAGGAAGGCCGTTTCAGCGTTGAATATGTGATTGCTCTTGCTTTGCACGGACACGAGCTGACCATTGAACATTTCACTAGCCAGCCGATCCCTAGCAACATTCAAACAACAATGGGGCGAATTCAGCGAGTATATGACAATGCTATTCAGCCGGCTCCTCATGCCGTTCCGAAAGGCCGTTTCACGATTGTCCGGGCCTATTTATCAGACGGCCGAATTTGCGAAGCGCGTGTGGACTGTCCAAAAGGGGCGCCGGGAAATGAGCTGTCGGAAGAAGACATAAAAGAAAAATTGATAGTAACGGTTCCGCAAGAAAAAGCGCGACGCATTATAACAGCTGTTGAAAAAGCCGATATCAAAGAATTTTTAGCTCATATAGAATAAGATTCAGCTCTATTCGATGATTTCAGATGATATGATAAAACCAATCATACGTTTGAAAAAGGAGAAAACCATGACGGTGAATGACGCGGTTGTATTCATTTTGGCTGCCTTTTTACTATGGGGAGCGGCGGATTATTGTTTGGGAAACAGATGGGGGCTAGGCGAGCGGTTTGCGGACGGCTTCAAGGCTATGGGGCCGCTGGCGCTGTCCATGATCGGTATTGTGTCACTGGCGCCCGTGCTGGCGGCAATCCTGATTCCCATTGTTTCTCCGGTTTACACAGCGATTGGCGCGGACCCTTCTTCCTTTGCGAACACCATTTTGGCGATTGATATGGGAGGATATGCGCTGGCGGGAGAAATGGCGAAAGATCCGCAGGCCGGGCTGTTTTCATGGGTGTTTTTAGGAACAATGATGGGACCGGCAATCGTCTTCACGATTCCCGTCGCTCTTGGCATCATCGAAAAAGAGGACCATCCGTATTTTGCGAAAGGCATATTAATCGGGCTGTGCACAGTGCCGATCGGTTGTTTCACCGGCGGATTATGCGCGGGCTTTGACATCGGCATGATAGGTAAAAACCTTCTGATCCCGAGTCTGTTATCTGCTGTGATCGCTTTTGGGTTATGGAGGTATACCGACAGTATGATTCGGTTGTTTCATCTCTTCGGGAAAGCGGTCAGTGTGGTTGCGATTATCGGGCTTGCGGCTGTCTCCGTTGAAACGCTGACAGGCATTGTGCTGATTCCGGGAATGGAGAATGTCGAGACTGGGATACAAACGACAGGGACCATCGCCATTGCTCTGGCAGGGGCGTTTCCGATGACGGCTTTTATTACAAAAACCTTTAAAAAACCGCTACAGGCTCTGGGTAAATGCCTTCATTTAGATGAGACAGCAACAGCAGGCTTAGTGACCTCTTTGGCGCATCATATCCCGATGCTGGCTTCATTAAAGGATATGACGCCGAGAGGAAAGGTCATCAATGTCGCGTTTGCGGTCAGCGGCGCCTTTGTACTCGGCAGCCATCTCGGTTTTGTAGCCGGAATGAAAAAAGAAATGGCGGCGGCCATGATCATTGGAAAAGTAGCAGGCGGAGTCACAGCTGCCGCCGCGGCTGCTTGGATGATGCCTGCACAGTCAGCTGATCAGCAAAAACGTATCTCAGCCGGCCACAGCTGAGGCAGAAGCTGTTTCAACTTTGTCCAATCGGGAATGTTACAGTAAAGATTTCTGTGAAAGAGGGTTGGACACATGGCGGGGAAAGACCAGTACGTGTCAAAAATAAAACAGGAAACCAAGCCTTGGATCAAACGATTCGGTAGGCTTGGTTATTTTGCATTCGGCGGCGTTTTTATTCTGCTTGGGATTTTGGCATTTATGACGGCTGCCGGGGCAGGCCGCGCGAAAGACTCGAGCGGAGCGCTCCAAACGCTATCACACATGCCGTATGGATCGTTATTGCTTTTTTTAATAGGTGTCGGCCTTATCGGCTATGTGATCTGGATGGTGTTAAGCGCGATCAAGGACACGGAGGGCCACGGAAACAGCAGGCGCGGCCTGTCACGGAGAATAGGAAACTTTTTCAGTGCCGCCGTTTACGCATCCATCGCTTGGAATGCCTTGCGATTTGTGTTTGGCCAAGGGAAAGGCGGCACTTCAGAACAGACGTGGTCAGCTTACATATTGGCGCAGCCGTTCGGCCAATGGCTTACAGGGCTTACGGGTGCGGGTTTTATCGTATTTGCGATTGTTCAATTTATGAAAGGCGTTCGGGCTGCTTTTATGAAAGAATTCGATACATCAAAAATGAACAAACAGATGATATGCATTACGAAAAACACCGGACGCGCAGGCAATATCGCCCGCGCCATTATTTTCTCAGCCATCGGCTATTTTCTCATCAAGACAGCCATGACCGCTGATCCTGACGACACAAGAGGCTTTGACGGTGCGCTCGCCGAACTCGCGCAGCAGCCGCATGGCAAATTGATTCTATCTATATTAGCGTTAGGCCTGATCTTATATGGAATGTATGCCATTATGAAAGGCATTTATCAGCATATGTCATGGGAGAGGTGAGCTCTCGGCGGGTCCGCGCCAAGGGCGTTTTTCAGTTTCTCAGAAATCAGGTGGATGAAAGCTGGCGCCAGCCTGTATAATAAAAGCAAATCAAAAGCAGTTTTCATCAGGACTGATCCACAAGGAGGTGCGGAATGGATCGGGAAAAACAACAATTAAGCATAGAAGCGGCAAGGCTTTACTATCAGTCTGACTACAGTCAGCAGCAAATTGCTGAGCAGCTCAACATTTCAAGGCCAACCGTTTCCCGGCTGCTGCAATATGCAAAGGAAAAAGGGTATGTCCAGATTCGCGTCATGGACCCTTTTGAGGATTTGGATGCGCTCGGTTCCATGCTTGAAGAGAAATATGGTCTCCTCGAGGCGCATGTTGTGTTTTCCCCGACACCCGATTATGCAGGAATTACACATGACCTAAGCCGCTATGGTGCAGAATATATGCATGAAACGGTAAAAGACGGCGACATTGTCGGCGTCAGCTGGGGAACCACCATGTATCAAATCGCGCAAAACATGCAGCCGAAGCAGGTAAAAGGCGTCGAGGTCGTCCAGCTGAAAGGCGGTATCAGCCACTCGCGGGTGAACACGTATTCCGCTGAAACAATTCAGCTGTTTGCGGAGGCTTTTCAAACGATGCCGCGCTATCTCCCGCTGCCCGTCGTATTTGATAATGCGGATGTGAAGCGAATGGTAGAGAAAGACCGTCATATTGAGCGGATTATTGAAATGGGCAAGCAGGCGAATATCGCTCTCTTCACGGTGGGCACTGTCCGTGACGAAGCGCTGTTGTTTCGGCTCGGATATTTTAACGAAGAAGAGAAAGCCCTGCTGAAAAAACAGGCCGTTGGGGATATTTGTTCACGCTTTTTTGATGCGAAAGGGAATATTTGCAGCAGTGCCATCAATGACCGGACCATCGGTGTTGAGCTTGAAGACCTCAGACTGAAGGAACGCTCGATTTTAGTGGCCGGCGGAAGCAGAAAAGTATCTTCCATTCACGGAGCATTAACCGGAAAATATGCCAATGTTTTAATCATTGACCAGCATACCGCAAGGGTGCTTGTTAATGATTTGTGACACGTTCAAACCGTTCGCTGAACAAAATTTCAATTACCAATTTACATATGTTCAAAAGTCGGTTATGCTAAAAAATATCTTAACAAAAAAGGAAGTGTGCGAAGGATGTCATTAGCTAACATAATTGATCATACAGCTTTGAAACCGCATACACAAAAAGCGGAAATTCTAAAACTTATTGAAGAAGCGAAAACATATAAGTTTGCTTCAGTATGTGTCAATCCGACATGGGTGGCGCTTGCTGCGAAAGAGCTCAAGGGAACTGGAGTCGACGTTTGTACGGTCATCGGCTTCCCGCTCGGTGCCAATACAACTGAAACAAAAGCGTTCGAAACAAAAGACGCCATTTCAAAAGGCGCCACTGAAGTGGATATGGTCATTAATATTGCCGCTTTAAAAGACAAGGAAGACGATGTGGTGGAAGCTGATATCCGCGGTGTAGTGGAAGCTGCAGCCGGAAAAGCGCTTGTCAAAGTCATTATCGAAACGTGCCTTCTGACTGATGAAGAAAAAGAACGTGCATGCCGTTTAGCGGTGTCTGCGGGAGCGGATTTCGTAAAAACATCAACAGGCTTTTCTACAGGCGGCGCAACGAAGGAAGATATCGCCTTAATGCGCAAAACAGTAGGACCTGATATCGGCGTGAAAGCATCTGGCGGCGTCAGAACGAAAGAAGATGTAGACACAATGGTTGAGGCTGGAGCAAGCCGAATTGGCGCCAGCGCAGGCGTTTCTATCGTAAAAGGAGAAAATGCATCAAGCGGGGACAACTATTAAAAAGCTGACGGAAGGCAGACTGCTTTCCGTTTTCTGAGGAAACAGTGATTGTAAGCGAATACAAATAAAGGAGAAACAACACATATGAAGTATTTGATTGGGATTATCGGTTTAATCGTGTTTTTAGGCCTCGCGTGGATCGCGAGCAGCGGCAAAAAAAGAATTAAGATCCGCCCAATTGTTGTTATGCTCATCTTGCAATTTATCCTTGGCTACATTCTCCTCAATACCGGGATAGGGAATTTCCTCGTAGGAGGATTTGCAAAAGGATTCGGTTACCTGCTTGAATACGCGGCAGAGGGAATCAACTTTGTGTTTGGCGGCTTGGTGAATGCGGACCAAACGACATTCTTTATGAATGTTCTCTTGCCGATCGTGTTTATTTCCGCTCTGATCGGGATTCTGCAAAAGTGGAAAGTCCTCCCGTTTATTATTAGATATATCGGCCTTGCCCTCAGCAAGGTAAACGGTATGGGAAGATTGGAATCGTATAACGCAGTGGCTTCTGCGATTTTAGGTCAGTCGGAAGTATTTATCTCCTTGAAGAAAGAACTCGGTCTTTTAAATCAGCAGCGCTTGTACACGCTTTGCGCATCTGCGATGTCCACTGTATCAATGTCGATTGTCGGCGCGTATATGACAATGCTGAAACCGGAATATGTTGTAACAGCGCTTGTTTTGAACTTATTCGGCGGTTTCATTATCGCTTCTATTATCAATCCGTACGAGGTTGCAAAAGAAGAGGATATGCTTCGTGTTGAGGAAGAAGAAAAACAATCCTTCTTCGAAGTGCTCGGAGAATACATCCTTGACGGTTTCAAAGTAGCGGTTGTCGTCGCTGCGATGCTGATTGGATTTGTCGCGATTATCGCCTTGATCAATGGCATTTTTAATGCAGTATTCGGTATTTCGTTCCAAGGCATTCTTGGATATGTGTTTGCTCCATTCGCTTTTCTTGTGGGTATCCCATGGAATGAAGCTGTTAATGCGGGAAGCATTATGGCAACAAAAATGGTGTCGAATGAATTTGTCGCCATGACGTCGCTTACGCAAAATGGTTTCCATTTCAGTGGCCGTACAACAGCAATCGTATCGGTATTCCTTGTGTCATTTGCGAACTTCTCCTCAATCGGAATCATTGCCGGTGCCGTAAAAGGACTGAATGAAAAGCAAGGAAATGTCGTCGCTCGTTTCGGCTTGAAATTATTATACGGTGCTACGCTTGTCAGCTTTTTATCAGCAGCAATTGTGGGCTTGATTTACTGAACTTAATCGAAAAGGATCGGTGACCAAACATGAGAATGGTAGATATCATCATCAAAAAACAAAACGGAAAAGAACTCACCACTGAAGAAATTCAATTTTTCGTGAACGGCTATACGGACGGAAGCATTCCTGATTATCAGGCAAGCGCGCTTGCTATGGCGATTTTCTTCCAGGATATGAGTGACCGTGAACGCGCGGACTTGACGATGGCTATGGTGAACTCCGGTGAAACGATTGATCTTTCTGCCATTGAAGGAATTAAAGTGGATAAACACTCCACCGGCGGCGTCGGCGACACGACAACGCTCGTTCTCGCCCCGCTAGTTGCGGCTCTTGATGTGCCGGTTGCCAAAATGTCCGGCCGTGGCCTCGGCCATACGGGCGGCACGATTGATAAGTTAGAGGCAATCGACGGCTTCCACGTGGAACTGACGAAGGATGAATTTATTAAACTTGTGAACCGCGACAAGGTTGCGGTCATCGGCCAAAGCGGCAATTTAACGCCGGCTGATAAAAAACTGTACGCGCTTCGTGACGTAACGGGAACAGTCAATTCCATTCCGCTCATTGCAAGTTCGATTATGAGTAAAAAAATCGCTGCCGGGGCGGACGCCATCGTGCTTGACGTAAAAACGGGAGCGGGCGCCTTCATGAAAACAGAAGAAGACGCAGCTGAACTTGCCAAAGCAATGGTACGCATCGGAAATAACGTCGGCCGCCAAACAATGGCTGTTATTTCAGACATGTCCCAGCCGCTTGGCTTTGCGATCGGAAACGCGCTTGAAGTCAAAGAAGCGATCGACACGCTCAAAGGCGAGGGGCCTGAGGATCTTCATGAGCTTGTCTTAACGCTCGGCAGCCAGATGGTTGTGCTTGCGAAAAAAGCCGACACATTGGACGAAGCGAGAGCGAAGCTGGAAGAAGTCATGAAAAACGGCAAAGCGCTTGAGAAGTTCAAGGATTTCCTGAAAAACCAAGGCGGCGACAGCTCAATTGTTGACGATCCGTCTAAGCTTCCGCAAGCGGCATATCAAATTGATGTGCCTGCGAAAGAAGCGGGTGTCGTCTCCGAAATCGTCGCTGACGAAATTGGCGTCGCAGCAATGCTGCTGGGTGCCGGACGCGCCACAAAAGAAGACGAAATTGATTTAGCCGTCGGCATCATGCTCCGCAAAAAGGTCGGCGACAAAGTAGAAAAAGGCGAACCGCTCGTGACGCTTTACGCCAACCGCGAAAACGTCGATGAAGTCATCGCAAAAGTCTATGACAACATCCGCCTCGCCGCGGAAGCGAAGGCGCCGAAGCTGATCCATACGTTGATTACAGAGTAAAAAATAAAGCACATCCCATGCTGAGCGGGGGTGTGCTTTTTTGATTATAGGATGTGATCAGCCGGATATTCCTCTTGGCTGATTTTTTTCGCTTTTGAAACATTTCTTTTGAAATGGTAGATGAGATAGCAAAGGATGATACAAGGAATTCCGCAGAAAAGTGCGATTCTTTGATTGGGATCAAAAGCAAGACCGATACAAGAAGCAGAACATAATAAGAGAGCGGCTATAGGCATAAGAGGATAAAGCGGCGTGCGAAATGTCAGGTCTTTTACATTTCCCCCTTTTTTCAGAAACCTCTTTCGAAACAAGAGCTGGGACAAGGCAATGCTCATCCAGACCACGACTCCTGCAAATCCAGCAATTGCAACCATCACCACATAGACAGTTCCGGGGGCCACGATACTGGAAATGAGAGATAAACAAGATACAGCCATACTGATCATTAAGGCATTTAAAGGAATCCCTTTCGATGTGACTTTCTTAAAACGGGAGCTGATCATGTTTTCATTTGCTAACGACCACATCATACGGGTCGAAGCATATAAGCCTGAGTTGGCGACAGACAGCAAGGCTGTTAATATCACGAAATTCATAATGTCCGCGGCGTAAGGGATTCCGATCTCCGCAAATACGGCGACAAACGGGCTTTCAATCACGCCTGCGTCCTTCCACGAAATCAACCCGGATAAGACGAAGACAGCGCCAATGAAAAAAATCACTGTTCTCCATGCGACATTACGGATGGATCGCGGAATATCCTTTTGAGGATTTGCTGATTCTCCTGCTGTAACGCCGATTAACTCTGTACCGGAAAAGGCGAAGCTCACAGATATCATCGCGATAAAAACGGCGAGAAAGCCATTCGGAAACAGCCCGCCATGGTCTGTGAAATTCGACAGCATAGGAGCATCCGCCATCCCGTTTAAAGAGATCAGGCCAAACATGGCGGCTCCTCCTAAAATGATAAATAAAATAATGGTGACAATCTTTACGCTGGAAAACCAAAATTCAGTTTCCGCAAATAACTTAACTGAAAATGCGTTGCATACGAAAAGAAGAGCCGCAAAAATCGCACTCCACATCCACACACTGCTGTCCGGGAACCAGCGCTGCATGAGAATACCGGATGCGGTAAACTCAGAACCTACCGTCACCACCCAATTGATCCAGTACATAATGCCGACCATAAAACCGGTTGATGGGCCGATGAATGTTGTCGCATATTTTTGAAAAGAGCCGGTTACCGGCATGGCAACCGACAATTCGCCGAGACATTGCATGACGAGGTACATCATCAACCCGCCGATTACATAAGCGAGTATCGTACCGCCGGTTCCGGCTTGATGCAGCGTATAGCCTGTACTGAGAAAAAGTCCTGTACCTATGACGCCTCCCAATGAAATCATAAATAAGTGCCTGCTTTTCATTGTGCGTTTTAGCTGTTGGCCGCTGTTCTCCTGAAGATTCACTGTCTCGCCCTCCTTTTAGCTGCCATTCATTAGGCAGATGAGTTTCTTATACCCAAAATACAACCTGCCAGAAGATCACTTGAATGGGGAGAGTTTCATTCCTTTTAATGCATGTAACAGAACATGGGCTGCAGCTCTGCTTGTCATATCCCGGAAATCGAGGGTAGGATCAACTTCAACGATTTCAATCCCGGCGACATTGGGCTGTTGTGCGATGAACTTGACGGCTTCAAGCAATTCATCTGTATAGAGACCGCCCGGCCCAATCGCTGGACAGCCGGGTGCATGGGACTGGTCTAAGACATCCATGTCAACAGATATAAAAATGAAATCTGTTCTTTTTTGAACGGCAGGCAAAATCTCTTTTATCGTTGGGAGTAGTCCTTTTTCCCGGATCATGCCCATCGTGTGAATGTTCACGTTATGTTTTTTTGCATAAGCTTCATAGGCCTGACTGTTGCTGAATTCTCTGATACCCAGCTGGATCAAATGTTGGCCCTCAATAATCTCTTCATCCAAAAGGCGGCGGAAGGGAGTGCCGTTTGTCGGCCCCCCGTCCTCCGTATTGCGGACATCATGATGGGCATCAAATTGAATCACAGCTGTCGTTCCTTTTGTTTGTGCTATCGCTTTTATGGTGGAGTAGCTGATCGAGTTATCTCCCCCGAGTACGAGCGGCACCCAATCCGGATGGTCCGAAAGCAGAGCGTGCATGGCTTGGAAAATGTGATGATGTGACTTTACGATATCAGTGACATGAATATCGATATCCCCCAGATCATATAGAAGATCTGATACGACGTGCTCTCCAAGCTCAGCAGAATAGGCTGATGAATGTTTCAGAGCCTGACGTATTGTTCCGGGTGCAAAGGAAGCGCCGGAATGACTGATGGAGGATTTTGATAGGGGGACACCTATCAACGCCGGTCCCTTAATGTCTTGGCCGTCCCATGCTGCGATGAGATCGCTCATTTTTGTGACATCCCGGTCCTTAAACGAATAACCGGCTTCTCTAAGAAAAGGGTACTTATCCAAGAATGGCTCCCTCCCTGTTGACAACAATTGTTCCGTTTTTCATGACTTGATGTACATGGTTGACTCCGTAGTGATACGGAATATACATATAGTTCGAGGCTTGCCAAATGACAAGATCAGCTGAGCGGCCAGCTTTGAGCTGACCGGCTTCTTCTCCTTTTCCTATGGCATATGCGGCATTGACAGTGACCGCGTGCCATATTTCTTCTGCTGTCATCTTCAAATGAAGCGCGGCAATCGACATGATCAGCTGGATATTTTCAGTCGGCGAGCTGCCAGGGTTAAAATCCGTTGCCAAGCTGATACATACCCCTTCATCGATCATAGCTCTTGCCCTGGCGTATGTGCTTTTGCCAAGATAAAATGTTGTTCCCGGCAAGAGGACGGCAATCGTTCCTGCCTCGGCCATTTTCGATATGCCTTCGTCCGAAGCACCTACCAAATGGTCGGCTGATACAGCCTTTAACTCACCTGCTAATTCAGCTCCTCCAAGCGGATCGATTTCATCTGCGTGTATTTTTAATCCGAAGCCTGTCTCAGCTGCTTGTTGTAAATAACGGCGGGATTGGCTGACTGTAAAAACGCCTGTTTCTGTAAAAATATCAGCAAAGCTGGCGAGCTCTTGTTCTTTGATTTCTGGCAAAAGGGAAAGCATTTGATCCAGAAATTCATCTGGATCGTTTTGATATTCGGGAGGAATCGCATGGGCTCCCATAAATGTGGAAACAAGATCAACAGGCTGGCTTTCATGCAGTTTTTTTGCGACACGCAATTGTTTCAGCTCTGTATCTTTTTCCAAGCCGTAGCCGCTTTTCACTTCTGCCGTGGTCGTGCCGTAGGAGAGCATTCTTTGCAGATGAAAATGGGCTTTTTGCAGCAGCTCTTCTTCTGAAGCCGCCCTGGTATCCTTGACTGTAGACAGAATCCCGCCGCCCTGCGCCAGAATATCCAAATATGAAATGCCCTGAAGCTTAAGGTTCATCTCCTTTTCACGAGATCCGCCAAATACAAGATGGGTGTGCGGATCGACGAGTCCCGGCGTTACGAGGCGTCCCGAACAATCAATGATTTCGTCTGCCTCGTAACCGGCTTCAGCCCCTTTTTGTCCGGCGAACACAATTTTCTGTTCATGGATGCCGACAACAGCGTCTTCGATTACATGAAGATCCTGCATGCTTTTGCCTGCACGCGGACCGCTGCTTTCCATCGTCAAAAGCTGACCGATGTTGGTGAGAATCGTATCAATTTGCTTTGGCATATCATCACTCCTTTATTTTTGCATCGGCACGATAATGTCCTGTTCCTTCGCTACTTCAACGGCACGTTCATAACCCGCATCAGCGTGGCGGATAATGCCCATTCCCGGGTCGCTCGTTAAGACACGGGCGAGCCGCTCGTCAGCCAGCTCACTTCCATCGGCAACGGCAACCATACCGGCATGCAGGGAATAGCCCATTCCGACGCCGCCGCCATGGTGGAAGGAAACCCAGCTCGCACCCGCCGCCGTGTTGACAAGCGCATTGAGCACAGCCCAATCGCCGACAGCGTCACTTCCGTCCTTCATCGCTTCTGTCTCCCGATTTGGAGAGGCGACAGACCCGCAGTCCAAATGATCTCTCCCAATAACGACAGGCGCTTTTAGCTCCCCGTTTCTAACCAGCTCGTTAATGGCGAGGCCCATCTTTTTTCGTTCTCCATATCCAAGCCAGCAAATACGGGACGGCAAACCCTGGAACGTGACTTTTTCCTGTGCCATATCAATCCAGCGGTGAAGGGCTTTATTTGTCGGGAACAGTTCTTTTAATAACGCATCCGTACGGTAAATATCTGCCGGATCACCGGAAAGCGCCGCCCAGCGGAACGGTCCTTTCCCTTCACAGAATAAGGGGCGGATGTAGGCAGGGACAAACCCCGGAAAATCGAAGGCATTCTCCAGCCCTTCATCCTTTGCGACTTGTCGGATATTGTTGCCGTAGTCAAATACAATAGAGCCCTTTTGTTGAAAGGCCAGCATGGCTTCGACATGTTTTTTCATGCTTTGCTTCGCAAGGCGCACGTAAAGATCTGGGTTGTCTTGACGCAAACGGTCAGCTTCAGCAAGTGAATAGCCCTCGGGAACATAACCGATTAAAGGGTCATGGGCAGATGTCTGATCGGTCACAATATCAATTTTGACACCGCGGTTCAAAAGTGTGTGATGCACCTCAGCCGCATTTCCGAGAAGCGCAATGGACAAAGGTTTTCCTGCCAATTTTGCCTCTTCAGCCCAAGCTAAGGCTTCCTCAATCGATGCTGTTTTTCGATCGCAGTATTTTGTTTCGATCCGCTTGTCGATGCGTTTCTCATCAACCTCGACGGCGATGACGACGCCTTCATTCATCGTGACAGACAGCGGCTGGGCGCCTCCCATTCCGCCGAGACCCGCTGTCAGCGTCAATGTTCCTTTTAAGCTGCCTCCGAAGTGCTGTCGCGCGAGCTCAGCAAAGGTTTCATAGGTTCCTTGCAATATGCCTTGTGAACCAATGTAAATCCAGCTTCCTGCCGTCATCTGTCCGTACATCATTAACCCTTTTTTCTCAAGCTCGTGGAAATGCTCCCAGTCTGCCCACTTCGGAACAAGAACGGAATTTGCTAAGAGCACACGCGGGGCCTGCGGGTGTGTACGGAACATGCCAACAGGCTTTCCGGACTGCACGAGCAAGGTTTCATCATTTTTTAGTGTTTTTAAGGAATGCTCAATGGAGTGAAAAGCGTCCCAATCCCGTGCGGCTTTGCCAATGCCGCCATATACGATGAGATCCTCCGGCTTCTCGGCGACTTCCGGATCAAGGTTGTTCCGAAGCATCCGAAGCACCGCCTCTTGCTCCCACCCTAAGCATTCAAGCTCTGTTCCTCTGTTGGCACGGATTGGTTTTTTTACATCAGTCATATGTTCATCCCCCTTAGTTCTTCATTCTGATGATCAGGTAATAAAGATTCTTTCTTCAGCCAGTCAGTCAAGCGTTCAATGTCATAGGAAAAAACACGGTCCTGCTGAATGGACGGCACGACTTTTCTTATTTCCTGAAAAAGCTGTTTCGTATAGGACGCTGCATGTTCTATGCCTCTGTATTCAACCGCCTGCAATGCGCAAATCGCTTCAATCGCAATGACTCTCCTTGTATTTGCGATCACCTGATAAGCATGACGAGCGGCGATGGTTCCCATGCTGACATGGTCTTCTTGGTTTGCGGATGACGGAATAGAATCCACACTTGCAGGATGGGCCAGTGTTTTATTTTCAGAAACGAGTGAGGCCGCGGCATACTGCATGATCATAGCACCGGATTGCAGACCGGGATGAGGGCTTAGGAACGGCGGCAGGTCATTCAGCTGCGGATTCACAAGTCGTTCGATCCTGCGCTCTGCGATATTCGCAAGCTCTGATATTGCGATTTTTAGAAAATCCATGGCAAAGGCGATCGGCTGTCCGTGAAAGTTTCCGCCGGAAATCACTTTGTCACCATCATTGAAAATAAGAGGATTGTCTGTAGCGGCGTTCATTTCAATCTCTAATTTTTCTTTAACATAGCCTAGCGTCTGCCAAGTTGCACCGTGTACCTGCGGGATACAGCGCAATGAATAGGCATCCTGCACCCGCAGTTCTCCCTGGGAGGTTATCAGGCCGCTGTCAGATAGATAGAAGCGAATTCGTTCTGCGACATCGATCTGCTCCTGATAGCCGCGGGCTAAGTGAATATCCTCGTCAAATGCATCGATAATTCCCCGCAAGCCTTCAATCGTTAAGCTGGCAATTCGCTCTGTTTGATAGGCTAGTTTCTCAGCTTCAATGTAGGCGACCACTCCCATTGCAGTCATGGCCTGAGTCCCGTTAATCAAGGCAAGCCCTTCCTTGGATGTCAGCGTTACCGGCTGAATACCGGCTTTTTTCAAGCCTGTCATTGCCGGCATTCTTTCCCCCTCAAAAAAGACTTCTCCTTGCCCGATCAGCGCAAGCGCCAGGTGGGAAAGCGGCGCCAAATCTCCGCTTGCGCCAAGTGATCCTTGCTGGGGAATGACAGGATGGACGCGTTTATTTAAAAAAGCAAGCAACTGTTCGATCAGCTCAGCGCGTACACCGGAAAAGCCTTTTAACAGCGCATTGGCGCGCAAAAGCAACATTGCCCTGGACACACACTCAGGAAAAGGGTCGCCGACACCGCAGGCATGAGAGAGGATTAAATTCATCTGCAGCGCCGCCGAGTCTTCTTTCTGAATCAGGACATCGCTGAATTTGCCAAATCCGGTGTTGATGCCGTAGATTGTCTTTTCGTCACGTACAATCCGTTCCACCGCCGCTCTGCTTTTTTTCACGCGCTCCATACTTTCCTCGGAAGCCGATGCCTTCTCAAAATCAAACAGCACACGAGCGACGTCGGCTGTTGTCAATGAAGAACCGTCTAAAGTCACCATAAGTCCAACTCCTTTGTCTTTACTTTGGTAAAGCGCCCATACAAAAAGGAGCTATGCTGTGAACATCTGTTTTCACGCATAGCCCCCTATCGTCTATGATCTATGGGCTGTTTCATATGTGATTAATTCCAACACCGAATGTCTCGTGCTCAAGACCTTTAATCGGCGCCCCGATTGTTCCGTAAAGCGAGACAGCAATCCAATCGCCTTCCGCTTCACTTTCATAAGGATTTCCCCTCAAAACAGCAAACCTTAAGCCCACCGTCCGAAGCAGTGATCCAAGCAGCATTTCACCTCTGGTCACGCCGTGCAAGGCCTCCATCGTCGCATGATAAAGCGCGTGTGACTCCCGATAACCCTCAGATTGAATGACGCCGCTCTTTTTGGAAGCGGTTTCAATTGCGGCTACTACTTTATGCGCGTCCATTGATCCTACCTTGCCGAGACAGACCTTCCATCCATCTCGCTCCAGCTCCTCAACCTGCGTACTCTCTTCCGCCTCATTCAGCAGCAGGAGAACAGACAGCCGGCCGATCCGACGCTCTTTGTGCAGTGTCATATGAATCACTCAATTCCTAAAAATTCTGATAACTATTAACTGAGTATTATATTAATTGGTTCAGCAGCAGAAGTCAAAAGATTTTTTACAGTCTTTAACAAGTTAGATTGCTATTGTGATAGCGAGACGCAGACACGATATCCAGACAGGAGGCAAGCGCCGCTGTCTTACTCTCAATATGCAATTACTACGTCGTATTTTTCGCAAGGCATTTTCTAAAGAGCCAGCCTAACTGCCTCAGGTGTTGACGGGCAATCAGCCATCATCTTAAAAAACGCCGACAACGAAATGGCTGTATCACAGTCGATGCAAAACCTGACAAAGCAGTTATTACATGTACGCGAATGAAAACAGAGTGATGAAAGAAGGAGAAACAGCAAAAGAGTTGAACTATGAAGGAGAGGATATGCAAGCAGCAGTTCTGCGCAAGACTGACAGACATCAGTCTGACTATGTAAGAGAAATCACCTATCTGTTTGAATATGAAAACATTCGGCTGTTTTAATAGGCGGGGTTTCTTCATAGGGAAATGTAAGCGTTTAAAATTTAATAAAAAAGAGAGGCGAATTGTTTAGATGTTCAACCGATTGTTCCGTGTATGTTTTCTTGCAGCTCTTATCATGGCCTTCACCCTCCCAAACTCCGTTTATGCACAAAAACCTGTATTTAAAGAAGTCAGCGTCCATGACCCTTCCATCATTGAAACGAACGGCACCTTTTATGTTTTTGGATCTCATCTCGCTTCAGCAAAAACGAATGACCTCATGCAATGGCAGCAGCTGACCACCAGCGTAAGCAATGACAACCCACTGATTCCGAATGTCTATGAAGAATTAAAAGAAACCTTCGAATGGGCCCAATCCGACACTCTTTGGGCGGCTGACGTCACGCAGCTGGCGGACGGCAAATACTACATGTACTACAACGCCTGCCGCGGCGACTCGCCTAGGTCAGCCATGGGTGTTGCCGTCGCTGACAACATCGAAGGGCCATACAAAAACAAAGGCATCTTTTTGAAATCAGGAATGGAAGGCACAAGCAGCGATGGAACACCGTATGACGCAACCAAACATCCGAATGTCGTCGACCCGCATACCTTCTTTGATAAAGACGGAAAGCTGTGGATGGTGTACGGATCATACTCAGGCGGCATTTTCATACTTGAAATGAATCCGAAAACGGGCTTCCCGCTTTCTGGACAGGGATACGGGAAAAAACTGCTCGGCGGAAACCACAGCAGAATCGAAGGCCCGTATGTTCTCTACAATCCAGACACCCAATACTACTACTTATACCTATCATATGGCGGTCTTGATGCAACAGGCGGCTATAACATCCGTGTGGCCCGCTCCAAGAAACCGGACGGTCCTTACTATGATGCAGAAGGCAATCCAATGCTCGACGTCCGCGGCAAAGAAGGCACATTCTTCGACGACCGCTCCATCGAACCATATGGCGTCAAACTCATGGGCAGCTACACTTTTGAAACAGAAAATGAAAAAGGCACCGGGTACGTTTCACCAGGCCACAACTCCGCATACTATGACGAGAAAACCGGGCGTTCCTATTTAATCTTCCACACCCGCTTCCCGGGCAGAGGTGAAGAACACGAAGTCAGAGTCCACCAATTGTTCATGAACAAAGACGGCTGGCCGGTAGCAGCGCCATATCGTTACGCAGGCGAAACATTGAAAGAAGTAAAACAAAAAGACATCACAGGAACGTACAAACTCATCCAGCACGGAAAAGACATCTCAGCCGACATCAAAAAAACCATCAACATCCAGCTCAACAAAAACCACACCATTTCCGGGGAAATGACCGGAACATGGAAGAAAACCGGAAAAAACGCAGCTGAGATCACATTAGCGGGCAAGAAGTATAACGGGGTATTTGTACGCCAGTGGGATTCGGTGAGAGAGAAGAACGTGATGACGTTTAGTGTGTTGAATGGCAGCGGTGAGGCTGTTTGGGGATCTAAATAAGATGGAGAAACGCCTTCGAGGGAAGGCGTTTTTTTATGATTATTATTGACTAAAAGTAACAGTTAAGCACGAGGGGGAAATGTAAATGATAGTGAGATGAAAGACCTGAATGAAAAGTCCCTATTGTGATTATTCGCCCTCTTGTGAAATCGTAAAAACTGTTTTTTTTAGCAAATTAGAACCACTATAACTCCCCTTAAGACAAACCTTTTTACCTATTTATCCAATATGACCCATCATGTAATATGAAAATAGTCTGTATTGTAAAGAATTGACACAGTTTGATAGAAACACGAGGTGTTGCGGCATGCATAGTGAAATGTTGTTACATTCGGTAAAAGCCGACTTACATGAAAAGCAGGAACAGATCCATCAATTAAAACGAGTGCTGCACGAAATTAGGCAAATCAAACACGATTTCTCTGAGGCCCAGCATCTCATTCACCGGCCTCATCTTAACCGGGAGGCATGGAGAGGAACACATGCTCAGCGGTTTGAAGATATTCGTGAAGGAATGAACAAAGCATATCAGCAAATCAAAAGTGATCAAGTCAGCGGAATCATCGAAAGCATAGAAGGAAAAATCCACTCATTAGAGGGCGATGTCTATTCCATAAGACGCCAAATTACGAGGATAGAGCATGAAATAGAGAAGGAAAAACATAAAAAGTGAGGTGAGCACAAATGGCACAGGAAATTAAAATGGTGTATGGCACAGTGAAGCAAGGGCTTTCTCAGCTCAAGAATTCAGCTGAACTCAAGTCCTCCTTGCCCGGCCATCTCTCAGGCAGAAACCATTTGAATGTTGTGAAGTCCATCGAGCAATTAAATGAGGACATCAAAGAGCTCACTGAAGCATATGCGTCCGTTCTGGCCAAGCATATTGCACAAACGGAAAGTGCAGTAAATGCCATGAAGGAAACGGATGAAAACATATCATCTTCCATGAAATAAAGCGCGGGAGGACAAGGGATTGAAAACATTAGATGTCCACGCTCTTCACGAGGGCATTCAGCATACGATTGAGAAACTGGACAAGCAAAAACAACAGCTGGAGAAGCTGGAAAAAAGCGTTGAGCATCTGGCAGGCATGAAGGATGCGCTGAAAGGAAAAGGCGGAGACGCCATCCGGACTTTTTACGAGGAGTGTCACAAGCCTTTTCTCCTTTTCTTTGGCATGTTTATCGACGAATACAAAAAAGTGCTGAAACAAACACAGCATGCGATTGCCTCTGTAGAATCTGACTCTCACGGCATGATTGGGGAGGCTTTTCTCTCACACGATGCGAGACATGGGGTCAAGCATGCACGAGAAGTGACAGAGCAACTCACAGACGCAGTTAATCGCCAGACATCAGCCATCGGCCACATCGTCAGCCTGCCGACAGTCAATGATTCCTTTTTTCAGATGGAAACAGAACAGGCTGAGCGGCTAATTTCAGAAACCCTGCATAAGCTATTTCAATTTGACGGCCAGCAAACCCAAGCACTAGAAACCGCAAAATCAGATTTTCAAACGATGAAAAAATATATAGACCAGCTCGAAACCATGTACACTGGCCCGAAAATTGAAATCACAGGCTACAAAAGCGGCTCCATCCTGAAATCACAGGAAGAAGAAAACATCAACCAAACCTTCGGCGCGATTAACCCGCAAATGAAGCAGGCGGATGATTCACCGATGGAGATGATGTTGAAGAAGCTGGAGAAACATAAGCAGTCCAACGTTGATACCGTGATGAAGGATGGCAAACAACAGAAGATTGAGCGTGAGATTTATGGTGATGACAGTAACGTAACAGTTCTGCAGAAAGAAGCAGCAGCTCACCCGAAAGTCGATGGAGACATACGGGTGATAAATGATAAACTATATAATCATAAAGGATTAAAAAAGATAGATACGATAGAAGTGATTGACGAACTAACTCGCGATACTGCAAGCATCGACTACGTCGGCGGCAAATATTTTGTATATGCAAACGGCCAAATTGTGAGAGAATTCTACGCCGGAGGGAAAAAGCGGCTAGAAGAAGTGTCTTACATTCCAGAGGATAAAGTAGGCGGAGCCGAGTCACTTGATTCATTTCTCGCTGGAACGCAGTATGAATTTATTGAGTGGGTAAGCCCTCAGGGTGCTGTTAAAAAATTGGCGGTCCGAGGCGGGAAACGTGTTGTCACAGATGTGGCTAAACAAGTTACGGAGAAGGAAATTAAGGGTGAAGTTAATAAAGTTGCTTCTAAGGGTACGGGTGAAATTGGTTGGAACATGTCAAAAGGCGGAGGGCAAATAAATGGAAGAAAGTATTCTCAGCATGCTTTGGAAAGAATGGCACCTGATATTCCTGAAGTAAAAGCTACTTTAACAAGTAGAGCAATTAAAAAAGCTGAAGAATTAGGATATAAACCACAAACAAAAGAATTTAGTGATTTTATCAAAAAATATGTTGACCCAAGAAATATTTCACCTTCAGT
Source organism: Bacillus sp. MBGLi79 (assembly GCF_002953915.1). Lineage (NCBI taxonomy): Bacteria > Bacillati > Bacillota > Bacilli > Caryophanales > Bacillaceae > Bacillus > Bacillus sp. MBGLi79. Next base: position 4,604,104 of record NZ_CP026521.1, on the reverse strand, counting down.
TATTGAAGACGCTATAATGAATACGAAAAAGATACCTGGTAATAGAAGCGGAACGTTTGTTCATGAAACACAGGATGTCAAAGTAATAATAAATGAAGCAGGCGATGTTATCACAGTTATACCGAAATAATTAATAAAAGGATGAATACAAATGTTTATAAAGTATGATGAATATGATCTATTAGAACTTTTTCAAAGTGAGCCAGTGAGTATAACAGGCAATATAGATGATGGAGAATTAATTTATACTTACAAAGATGACCAAAATTTCAAGGTGATTTTAACTTTAGATGTATATAAGCAAACGTGTAGTCTAAGTATTACATTTAATGATTCTATAGTATTTACAGGTGATTTTAATAATGTAACAAGTATAAAAAAAGATGACAAAGTTATGGTAATGAATGTGGGTCAAGAAGAGAGACTTAAAGTTAAATTTTGCAAACAAGTTGGAGTGGAGTTACTTTAAAATAGCCTTATTTTATTAGAAAGAATATATAAAACAATTATGA
>NZ_CP026521.1:4588151-4603492 GCF_002953915.1 Bacillus sp. MBGLi79 | reverse complement strand
TATACTAGCCATACAAACTATTTTGTATGGCTAGTATTTTTAAAAGGAACCAATGCATGGAGAAACGCGACAAAACAGAAGTAAGCGATGAAGTAATAGACGATAGCTACGCAGGCTATCAATACGATGAAGAAATCGGTCGATACTACCAAATGGTTTGCTATTTCGAGCCAAGAAATCAATTATCCATTAGCCAAGACGATTCATTAGCGGCAGAGAGTGATTTAATAGAAGTTGACGAAAAACACGGGAAGACCTTTAGCAATCCGATTGGGCTATTTGGTCATTTGAGTATTGAGGATGTACTTAATCAATATTTCAAGGGAACCTCGATGGAGTATGAGCAGATATTGTCTGGAATATGCGAATTCTGAACTTTTCTTTTAAATGATTTTTTCAACAATTCACGAGATATGAAACCTCTCGGATATGTCTGATTGCCTTCTCCGCACTGAATCGCAGCATGTATCTTGGGGAAGAATGGGAAGAGCAGACGTTCCGCTTTTATTGCCAGCAATATGAGGTGACGGAAGTTGAATAGGGAGAGGATCAACGTGCTTCAAAAACTGAGAAAAAGACAGCGAGAGCTTTGAAGCAGAAATATATGAGTTTTTTATGCTTGTTGCTGGCAGTTTGGGTTATGTGCTGGCGAATAAAAGGATGCCCCGGCATCATCGGCGTTCGCTGGAGAAAAGCTTTTTTGAGCTGTATCCTGAAGTCCCGCCGGATATGATCAAAATCGATATCGCTCTGCATCATCACATTCTCTTGTATGAGCAAGTCAGACAAGAGATTTGCAGCGTACTATCCTAACGATAAAGGGGTACCATGTGAATATCACACAATACGAGAAATTGAAAAAGCATCTTTCTGATGCGGATACAGGTCCATTTACATTAAACGAGTTTTCTTTCTATATGAAAGAAGATGATCGTTATATCCATATTCCTGTGTTTGAATTAAAACTATCTGCTCAAACCTGTGACATCCATTTGCGGTTTGAAGACATTAGTGCATCAAGGCTGGATGATCTTGAATCCGTCGATTCGGTTGAATTGGAGATTGAACCGACTGACGATCAATGGGAAAGACTCCGTTATTATGTGTATGACGAAGAAGACCAAATAAGCTTCTATTGCGGAGGTTGGGATGTGATCAAGTGTGACAAGAAGTCACACTGATTTTCCCCTTCTTGAGACTCTCCCCTCATTTTTATTCCTCAACGCCATTTTTTTCTCCCTTCAGCCATCATAAAGAAACAATCACCGAGTATGCATTAATGTATTCGTTTTCATAGAGGGGGAGTCTTGATGAAAAAATGGATGGCAGCGGTTTTTGTGATGATGTTGATGCTGTGTTTTGACGGGAATGAGAGTGTAAAGGCAGCGGAGCAGAAGGTGTATCAGTTTGACTTTGGAAACGGTTCGGTGGAGCCTGGTTATATTGGTGTCAGGGCGTCTGATCGGTATGACCCGTCAAAGGGATACGGTTTTCAAACACCGGAGAATATGAAGGATGTGGCGGCATCCGGGACTGGTGTGAAGAGTGATGCGGTTCAATTTTTAGCGTATGGGACGAAAAGCAATAACACGTTTCAAGTGGATCTCCCGAACGGCCTTTACGAGGTGAAGGTGATGCTTGGCAATACGGCAAGGGCCAGTGTGGCGGCGGAGGGCGTGTTTCAGGTCATCAATATGACGGGGGACGGCGCGGAGGATACGTTCCAAATTCCTGTCACCGACGGGCAGCTGAATCTGCTGGTGACAGAGGGGAAAGCTGGCACCACTTTTACGCTTAGCGCCTTGAAAATAAAGAAATTGTCTGATCAGTCGGTGACGAACCGAACCATTTATGTCGGCGGCGATTCGACGGTGTGCAATTATTATCCGCTCAACAGCAGCAAGCAGGCGGGCTGGGGGCAGATGCTGCCTCACTATATCGATAAACACACCTTTCAAGTGAGAAACATGGCGTCTGGCGGACAGATCGCGAGAGGATTCAGAAATGACGGGCAGTTGGAGGCGATTTTGAAGTACATCAAGCCGGGGGATTATTTTATCTTGCAGCTTGGCATTAATGACACAAATCCGAAGCATAATGAATCTGAAGCGGAGTTTAAAGAGATGATGCGTGATATGATCCGCCAGGTGAAAGCGAAAGGAGCGGACGTCATCCTATCAACGCCTCAGGGCCGGGCGACCGATTTTACTTCTGAAGGCATCCATTCGTCTGTAAACAGATGGTACAGGGCCTCTATTTTGGCTTTGGCCGAAGAGGAAAAAACATACCTTATTGACTTAAATGTCCTCAGCTCGGCATACTTTACATCGATCGGTCCGGAAAAAACACTCGCGCTTTATATGGACGGAGATACGCTGCATCCGAACCGCGCGGGGGCCGACGCACTGGCGCGATTGGCTGTTCAAGAGCTAAAACGCCAGGGAATCGATGGCTTTTAACACGTCATTTTTTCGACAAAACACATACGTCCTTGTCAATTAGAGTATAATGAGAACATCTGCAAGAGACAGGAGTTTATACATGAGTCATTTTAAAAACTATCAAATCAGTCATGACATTTTACGAGCACTGGAAGGACTAGGATATACAGAACCGACCAAGGTGCAGCAGAGCGTGATCCCGGCTGCCCTTGAACGAAAGGATCTTGTCGTCAAATCACAGACGGGAAGCGGGAAAACGGCTTCGTTCGGGATTCCTCTCTGTGAGCTGGCGGATTGGGATGAAAATAAGCCGCAGGCGCTTATTTTAACACCGACCCGTGAGCTTGCGGTGCAAGTAAAAGAGGATATCACGAACATCGGACGATTTAAACGAATCAAAGCGACAGCTGTATTTGGAAAGTCCTCCTTCGATAAACAAAAAGCCGAGCTTAAGCAAAAAAGCCACATTGTTGTTGGCACGCCGGGACGTGTTCTGGATCATATTGAAAAAGGCACGCTGCCGTTGGATCGTCTCTCTTATTTGGTCATTGATGAAGCGGATGAGATGCTGAATATGGGCTTCATCGAGCAGGTGGAGGCGATTATCAAGCATCTGCCGACTGAGCGCACGACGATGCTGTTTTCGGCAACGCTGCCGCAGGATATCGAGAAGCTGAGCCGTCAATATATGCAAAACCCGGAGCATATCGAAATCAAAGCGGCCGGCCTAACCACAAGGAATATTGAACATGCGGTGATTCAAGTAAGAGAAGAGAATAAATTTTCATTGCTGAAAGATGTGCTGATGACGGAGAATCCCGATAGCTGCATCATTTTCTGCCGAACGAAAGAGCACGTCAATCAGCTGACCGATGAATTGGATGACTTAGGATATCCATGCGATAAAATTCACGGCGGAATGATTCAGGAAGACCGATTCGACGTCATGAATGAATTTAAACGGGGCGAGTACCGTTACCTAGTCGCGACAGATGTCGCTGCGCGCGGGATTGATATTGAAAATATCTCCCTTGTCATCAACTATGATCTGCCGCTTGAAAAGGAAAGCTACGTGCACCGCACGGGCCGAACGGGACGCGCAGGGAACAAAGGAAAGGCCATTTCGTTTGTCACGGCCTTCGAAAAACGGTTTTTAGCCGACATTGAAGAATATATCGGATTTGAGATTCAAAAAATGGAGGCTCCTTCTCAAGAGGAAGTGGCAAGGAAGAAACCTGAATTTCTAGCTAAACTGAATGACCGTCCGGATAGCAAAAAGGACAAAAGCGAAGAGCTGAATAAAGACATTATGAAGCTATATTTTAACGGCGGAAAGAAAAAGAAAATCAGAGCCGTTGATTTTGTAGGAACGATTGCAAAAATTGACGGTGTGTCAGCTGATGACATCGGCATCATCACGATTATGGATAACGCCTCATACGTTGAGATTTTAAATGGGAAAGGCCCTCATGTTCTCCAAGTGATGAAGAACACAACCGTCAAAGGGAAAAAGCTCAAGGTGAATAAAGCGAATAAATGATGAATGACCTGCTCCCAGTTAAAGGGGCAGGTCATTTTGCTGCTGGCTGACATCGGCGCTGGTCTCCTCAGGAACAAAGGCAAGAATCACAATGCCAATCACAAACAAAATGATCAGGCTGAACACCGCAGTCGAGGATTTTCCGGTCAGCTGGGCGGTCACGGCAATGAGCAGTGGTCCCATAATTGAGGCGAATTTCCCGAAAATGTTGTAAAAACCGAAGAATTCATTGGCGTGGCGCTTTGGCACAAGCTTGGCGAAATAGGAACGGCTGAGGGCTTGAATACCGCCCTGCGAGGTAGCGACAAGCATGGCCAGTATCCAGAAATCAAGCGTTGTCTCCATAAAATAGGCGTACACGCAGACAATCATATAAATAACGATCCCAACGTACAGCATTGTCTTCCCCGTGAAGCGTTCTGCCAGTTTTCCGTATACAATCGAAAACGGCGCGGCGACGACCTGGGTGACAAATAGGATGATCAGAAGGCTTGAGGAACCGATCCCTAAATCTGATCCATAGGATGTCGACATCGTAATAATCGTGCCGACACCGTCGATATAAAAGAAATAAGCGAGTAAAAAGAGGAACAGTGCCCGGTATTGCCTGATCCGTTTCATCGTTTGGCCGAGCCGCTTAAAGCTGTTGATGACAATATGAGGTTCTCTTTTGATGTAATAGCGTTGATGGACATGTTTGATCATGGGGATGGTGAACAGCCCCCACCAAGCAGCCGTTATAAAAAAGGACAGCTGGCTTGCAGCCGATACAGACATTGGAATTGTTTCTGCTTGAGCGAGCAGGATGACAGCAATGCTGATGATAAATGGAATCGTGCTTCCAATGTATCCTAAGCCAAAACCCCGTGCTGAGACGAGATTCATTCGTTTCTCAGGCGTGACGTCAACGAGAAAGGCATCATAAAACACATTGGCGCCGGAAAAACCGATAGCCGATATCGTATAAAACAGTAACAATAGCAGCCAATGTTCACTAGGAATAAAGGCGAGCATCGCGGTGCTGGCGACACCGGCTGACACAAAGAAACCGAAGAACTTTTTCTTGCACCCTTCATAGTCGGCGATCGTGCCTAAGATCGGCCCGAGCAATGCAAGAATAAACGTTGAAATCGCAATGGTATAGCCCAGATAGGCAGTCGATTGAGCGGCGTTGACACCGCTTTCCGCAGCCGCTGATTTATAAAATAACGGAAACACCGCGGTGGTCACGACAATTGAGTAAGCCGAATTTGCCCAGTCATATAACACCCAGCTGTTTTCTTGTTTCGTAAAACGTTTCATCATCAGAGCCCCTCTCCGGTAACGATACTTCTATTGTACGAGAAATGGGCCTGAAAAGAATGGAATGCACGTCAATTTTTACAAAATATTTATGTTTTTTCGCTTCAAATCATACTTTTGATTTATTGCTGGGCTTAGGTGCATCTGGTACCATTTAACTATATTTTATGGTATTTTCCAGAAGGCTTCAGCAGAGAGGAGACAGAGCATGAGGCGAATAGGCTTGTGTATAAGCCTGCTGGTCACAGTTCTTGTGATGAGCGCATGCGAAAGTGAAGGTGAGGCTCAGACGTTCGCAGACTGTGATCAAAAGACAGTAAAACAAACCGCAGCCAAACCGATGAGCAGTAAGAAAAAGCAGAATTTCCAAGCCCTTGCAAGCGAAAGGCAGCTGGCCATTGTGTTCAGTTCCATGATCATAGTGAGCGAAGCATTTGATTATGGAATCGGCAATCCAGAATACTTCGTGCGAAGCAGCATGACTGAAGAAGAAGCAGACATTGCGAAAGAGAACCTTGAATCGATTAAAATTGAAAGCAAATCGCTCAAAAAACAAAACAGCGAGGCGATCGCCTTGCTTGAAAAAACGCGAAATCAAGAGATGATCCGCAGCGAAATTCAGCAGCTGACAGAAAATAGAGCCGCTTTTTTTGAGATCACAGGCCGTATGATCAACCTCATCAGTCAAGTCACACCGAAAAACGCGAAGACGACAAGACAGCAGCTGGATCAGCTGAAAAAACAATATACACAATACAGCGCTGAAAGCGTCAAAATCATAAATAGCATTGTCAAAAAACAGAAAGCGGATAAGGCATTATTTGAACGCCACCTGGAGGCGCTGCTTCAAAAACAGCCCGGACAGCCGGTACTGAGTGAATTGTACTAACTGGTTCCCGCCTTTCCCTGATGATATTGACCTAGTGCAAAAAGAATGTACAATCAAGATGTAGCCTGTTCTTAGTTGATTGGAGGGACATGTCATGAAAATTGCGAAGTTGATCAACAATAATGTGATCAGCGTTGTCAATGAACAGGGAAAAGAGTTGGTTGTCATGGGCAGGGGGCTCGCGTTCCAGAAAAAGTCCGGCGATGATGTCGATGAAGCCCGCATTGAGAAGGTGTTTACGCTCGATAACAAGGATGTATCAGAAAAATTTAAAACCCTTTTGTATGATATACCGATCGAGTGCATGGAAGTATCCGAAGAGATTATCAGCTACGCAAAATTACAGCTCGGCAAAAAGCTCAACGACAGCATCTATGTGTCGCTGACCGATCATATTAACTTTGCCATCCAGCGCAATCAGAAAGGGCTTGATATCAAAAACGCCTTGCTGTGGGAAACAAAACGGCTGTATAAAGACGAATTTGCCATTGGCAAAGAAGCGTTGGCCATGGTAAAAAACAAGACTGGCGTGTCTCTGCCAGAGGATGAAGCAGGCTTTATTGCTCTGCATATTGTCAATGCCGAGCTGAATGAAGAGATGCCAAATATCATCAACATTACAAAAGTCATGCAAGAGATTTTGAGTATTGTAAAATACCATTTTAAAATTGAATTCAACGAAGAATCGCTTCACTATTATCGGTTCGTCACCCACTTAAAGTTTTTCGCACAGCGTCTTTTTAACGGTACACATATGGAAAGCCAGGATGATTTTTTGCTGGAGACAGTGAGAGAAAAGTATCATCGGGCGTATGACTGCACGAAGAAAATCCAAACCTACATTGAGCGGGAGTATGAGCACAAGCTCACCAGTGACGAGCTGTTGTATTTAACGATTCACATAGAAAGGATAGTCAAACAAGCATAATGAGAGCGCTGACATTTTTATTTTCGTGTGTTCGTTTTTTCTTACATTTCAATATGATGATGGTAGGATTGTTACTGATAAAGCAGGCAAAACCTAAATTACAATGAGTGCGGATCATTTATGTCTGGGCTAATGGTAATTTAGGTTTTTATTTTTTAAGAGGGAGGGTGATCATAGCAATCAGTAAGATTCGTTATTATCATTATTTTGACCGATGTTCCCTTTTAAAAGAATCATGTAAGATCAACATAGAAAACGCTTTCAATGAAAGGGGAATGCCAATATGCCTTATCTGAAACGAGTGTTGTTGCTTCTTGTCACTGGATTGTTTATGAGTTTGGTTGCAGTTACTTCTACTGCCTCGGCTCAAACAGGTGGATCGTTTTTTGACCCTTTTAACGGCTATAACTCTGGCTTTTGGCAAAAAGCAGATGGTTATTCAAATGGAAATATGTTCAACTGCACTTGGCGTGCTAACAACGTATCAATGACGTCATTGGGTGAAATGCGTTTAGCGCTAACAAGCCCAGCTTATAACAAGTTTGACTGCGGGGAAAACCGTTCTGTTCAAACATATGGCTATGGACTATATGAAGTCAGAATGAAACCAGCTAAAAACACAGGGATCGTTTCATCGTTCTTCACTTACACAGGTCCAACAGATGGAACTCCTTGGGATGAGATTGATATCGAATTTTTAGGAAAAGACACAACGAAGGTTCAATTTAACTATTATACAAATGGTGCAGGAAACCATGAGAAGATTGTGGATCTCGGGTTTGATGCAGCCAATGCCTATCATACGTATGCATTCGATTGGCAGCCAAACTCTATTAAATGGTATGTCGACGGGCAATTAAAACATACTGCAACAAACCAAATTCCGACAACACCAGGAAAAATCATGATGAACCTGTGGAATGGCACGGGTGTCGATGAATGGCTCGGTTCCTACAATGGTGTAAATCCGCTATACGCTCATTACGACTGGGTGCGCTATACAAAAAAATAAAGTCAAATGTGATAAGAGTCTGCTGCCTCAATACAGCCAGGCTCTAATGAATTGTAATGTGAAGTTGTTGGCGTGAATCTTCTGATCTGGGCAATACTTATCGAGATTATATCAGTCCTCTTTTGATTCATAAAAATCAGTTTTTTATCGGTCTGATTAATCCAATGTTTTCAGATACATTAGGCAAAAAACACCTAGAAGACTAGATGCAGATGATCAATACTACGGAGATCATATTTTAATCGTAGATGTAAAAACCGGCAAAGCAATCGACTTTCTCAGCGTTTTCAATGCATCGGGTGTTGAAAGTCTGCCAGTCATTTCATATATCCAATAAGGTCATTCGCTCGGGCTGTTTCTGCACAAGGAACAGCCTTATTTTAGTTTGCCAGAAGGTGTAGAATGACCGTTTTTTATTTCTTGAAAAATGTTTTCTTGATTTTCTGGTTCAGGCTGGTTAACTGTGTTTGCGGCCGGCATATTCATCAATTTCTTGAATTCACCCATCGTGAGCGGTTTCTTGTCATCTTGCAATTCATATCCTATTTGGCCGTTTGCTTCAATCGTTGCATTCTTAATGTCCTTTATGCTGGAGATTCCATGAATCCTCAATCGCATTTCAAGCTGGTCAACTGTCAGCCGCAGTTTTTTCATATTTTCTATATTGAGTTTGCCATCTTCAATGACCAATTTCGCTTTGCCGGTTAAGAACTTTTCCATCCAATTGGCCTTCACCTGGAACCATTCCATGAGTATTAAAGCCGCAGTAAAAATACCGGCTGCCACAAGGGTTTTCCATAAACTTGTCTCTATAATCGGCTGGACAATAATCGTTCCAATGGAAATCATCACCACAGTTTGTGCTAATGTCATCTGAGAGATTGACTTTCTTCCTGAAATTCTTAGCAATATGATGCCTGATATAATTAAAATGAGTGCTTCCCAAGCAAAATTCATGCAATCACCTTTTTATTTTGATTTTTCCATAGTATGCTCTTCGATTTTTAAATTATGCAGAACAAAAGGATTTCCGCCAGGGGAAATCCTATTCTCATTAAAACGAAATAATCCCAATCAAAACCGCCGCAATCGTCATCACAATCGTTGTCCCCACGGCCCATTTAATAGTGAATTTTTGATGGTCGCCAAAGCTGACGCCTGCCATTCCGACTAGTAGATAGGTGGAAGGCACGAGCGGGCTGAGCAGATGCACGGGCTGACCCAGCAAGGAGGCCCTTCCGATTTCAGCGGCGTCTATTCCGTAAGCGGAAGCAGCTTCGGCGATGATGGGAAGGACACCGAAGTAAAAGGCGTCATTCGACATGAAAAAGGTGAAGGGCATGCTGACGATCGCAGTGATCAACGGCAGGTGCGGGCCCATGGCGTCAGGGATGAGTGAAACGAGAGAATGCGCCATGGCATCCACCATTTTTGTGCCGGAGAGAATGCCTGTGAATATCCCTGCCGCAAACACCATTGAGACAACGTTTAACGCGTTACCCGCATGCGCTGAGATTCGTTTCTGCTGCTCTTTGACATTTGGATAGTTGATCATCAAGGCGATGGCGAACGCGGTCATAAAAAGAACAGGGAGCGGCAGCAGGCTGGTGATCAGAGCGGCCATCAGAGCGATAGTCAGCAGCAGGTTAAACCATTGGAGAGCGGGACGCTTCAGCGGCGTAGCCGCTGGATCGGAAGACGGTGCGTGATCAATCGAAATGACGCCGAGCCGCTTCCGCTCTTTCTTTCCGAGGATATAAGCAACGGCGATCACCCAGAGAATGCCGGCGATCATAGCGGGAATCAGGGGCGTGAAGACCTCTGACGTGTCCAATTTTAAGGAAGCCAAAACCCTCGCAGTCGGCCCGCCCCACGGGATAATATTCATAACCCCCGAACCGAGCATCGCTATTCCCGCTAACACCAAACGATTCATGCCGAGCCGTTTGTACAGTGGCAGCATCGCCGCAATCGTAATCATATAGGTTGTTGTCCCATCTCCGTCCAGCGAAATGGTCATGGTCAGAACCGCTGTGCCTACGGCGATTTTTAACGGGTCTCCTTTGACAAACGATAAGATTTTGGCAATGAGAGGATCAAACAGGCCTGAGTCGATCATAATGCCGAAATACAGGATGGCGAATAACAGCATAATTCCGGTAGGAGCGAGGTCTGTAACACCCTGAATCATCATCTCTCCAAGATCTTTGCCAAATCCGCTGATCAGGGCAAACACAACAGGAACGACAATCAAAGCAATAAGTGCGGAAAGCCGGTTAGACATAATAAGGTACATAAAAACAATCATCATCACAAAACCGAGTATGGCAAGCATGATATGACCTCCCCTATTCAACAGCTTTTTTCGTAAGCGCTTCCATAATTTATTTTTGTAAAGAAGGCTTATTTCAAATGTGTATGACCTCATCCTGATATGTAGACCTAAAATCCTATTGAGCGGATTGGCAGTTTATATCAAGAACGCCACGGGTAAATGTGCTGTAGAATGTTTCGTTTTAAAAAGGGGGACTAGACATGAGTAATGATCAAAATAAACGTGTAAATGAACACTCAAAGGACGAGCAGCTTGAACAGTACAGGACCGATAACAGCGGGAAGAAAATGACGACAAACCAAGGCTTGCGGGTGTCAGAGGATGAGCATTCGTTAAAAGCCGGGGTTCGCGGCCCGACGCTGATGGAGGATTTTCACTTCCGGGAGAAAATGACGCACTTTGACCATGAGAGGATTCCGGAGCGCGTTGTGCATGCGCGCGGGTATGGCGTGCATGGCTTTTTTCAGGTTTACGAGCCAATGACCGAGTACACACGGGCCAAATTTCTTCAGGACCCTTCAGTGAAGACACCGGTATTTGTCCGTTTCTCTACGGTTGCGGGTTCTAAAGGCTCCGCAGACACGGTGCGGGATGCCAGAGGCTTTGCGACAAAGTTTTATACTGAAGAAGGAAATTATGACCTTGTGGGTAATAACATTCCGGTGTTTTTCATTCAGGACGCGATCAAATTTCCGGATTTGGTTCACGCATTTAAGCCTGAGCCACACAATGAAATGCCTCAGGCTGCGACTGCTCACGATACGTTTTGGGATTTTGTCGCCAATAACCCTGAGTCGGCTCACATGGTGATGTGGACGATGTCAGACAGAGGCATTCCGCGCAGCTACAGAATGATGGAAGGCTTCGGCGTCCACACGTTCCGTTTTGTCAATGAGCAAGGGAAGGCGCGTTTCGTGAAATTCCATTGGAAACCGGTGCTCGGCGTGCATTCTCTCGTATGGGATGAAGCGCAAAAAATTGCCGGGAAAGATCCCGATTTCCACCGCCGCGATCTGTGGGAAACGATTGAAAACGGCGGCACGGTTGAATACGAGCTTGGCGTGCAGATGATTGATGAAGATGATGAATTTAAGTTTGATTTTGATATTCTTGATCCGACCAAACTGTGGCCGGAAGAGCTCGTGCCAGTGAAAATCATTGGAAAAATGACGCTGAACCGCAACCAGGATAATGTGTTTGCGGAAACAGAACAGGTCGCATTCCACCCTGGAAATGTCGTCCCGGGCATCGATTTTACAAATGACCCGCTTCTGCAGGGGCGGCTTTTCTCTTATACAGATACACAGCTCATCCGTCTTGGCGGCCCGAACTTCCATGAGCTTCCGATTAACCGGCCGGTATGTCCATTCCATAACAACCAGTATGACGGCTATCACCGGATGACGATCAATAAGGGACCTGTCGCTTATCATAAAAACTCTCTGCAAAACAATGATCCGTCGCCTGCGACAGCTGAAGAAGGCGGATACGTCCACTATCAGGAAAAAGTCGAGGGCAAAAAAATCCGCCAGCGAAGCGACAGCTTCAACGATTATTACTCACAGGCGAAGCTGTTCTGGAACAGCATGTCTCCAGTGGAGAAGCAGCACATCATTTCTGCTTTCTGCTTCGAGGTCGGGAAGGTCAAAAGCAAGGACGTCCAGCGGCAAGTCGTTGATGTCTTCAGCAATGTCGATGAAGATTTGGCGCAAGAAATCGCCAAAGGAGTAGGTGTGGCGGCGCCAGCGAAGCGTAAAGCATCTAAAGAAATTCTTACTTCGCCTGCGTTAAGCCAAGCCCGTACAGTGAAAACCGCGTCAACAAGAAAAGTCGCTGTACTTGCTGGAAACGGATTTCACGAAAAAGAGCTGCAAACAGTGCTGGATGCTTTAAAGAATGAAGGAGTTACAGTGGATATTATCAGTCAAAATCTTGGGTATATGACAAGCGACACCGGACAGCAGCTGGAGGCTGGCGGCACGTTTCTGACTGTTGACTCGGTTCTGTATGATGCCGTCTATGCCGCAGGAGGGCCGGAGTTAAAAGACAACAAACAAGCGATGGCGTTTATCAGGGAATCTTACGACCACTACAAGGCGATCGGTGCGGCAAATGAAGGAATTGACCTTCTTCAATCCTCTGTCGGAACAACAGAGGGACCAGGCATCGTGACGGCTAAAGATGAATCTGACTACACCGCATTCAGCAAGACATTTATTGATGCGGTTGCCGCTCATCGCCATTGGGATAGACGAATTTGATCGGCTCCTGTATCTTTAAGGAAGATACTTTTCATAAGGAGCATGACAAATGAACGAAAAACAGCTCGCTGAAGCTTACGAACGCGACGAAAATATGATGATTTTGGTGTTTGCCCAATGGTGCGTGAACCATGACCTTGATCCGATGGAGCTGTACGCCAAAGCGTATCCGCAGCAAAAGCTGAATGAAAGCTTGAAAAAAACCATGGACGATCTGGTCGTGCCAAAACACGAAGCAGAGCACATTCCGAACCAGACTGTCATTGCGGTATTAGAGATGTTCGGAAATACAGATTTGGCACAAGCTGTTCATGAAGCGATTTCCGGGCGATAAAAAAGAGACATTCTGTGTCTCTTTTTTAGTGGGAAAAATCATGCTGTTAGACCTAGAAACTTCTTTCGACTTATTCAGTCTATAAAAGTGTGAATTGCTTAAATAAGGGAATGATAAACAGCGACATCAAAGGAGGAGATCGAATGAAGTGGAAAAACATACTGAAAGCTGCGGGGATTGCAGTCTTGCTTTTTTCCGTATTTGCATATGCGGCCCCATCTTTAAACGCAGTTCAAACGAAAAAACCGACTGTCAGCACCTATACGTACAAAAAAATCAAGGAATTAAAGTATCCACAAGTGCATCACATCGGGAATGCCGCTTTTGAAAAGAAAATCAATCAAGAGCTGAAAGCCTACATTGAACAATCGTATCAGGAATACCTGAAAAACAAAAAAGCAGGTGAACAACAAGGCTTCAAAACGGAATATCAAACATCCTTCAGCGTCAAATACAATGCGGCGGGCAAACTCAGCATTCAAACGCTCAATTATATCTATTCAGGCGGCGCCCATGGTTTAACGTCTGTTCAGTCTTTCAACTATGACTTGAACACACAAAAGCGCGTGACGCTGAATCAGATTCTGAACACCAAAACAAAAGTGAGCAAAACGAGAGATTATCTGTATAGTTATATCAAAAAACACGATGAGCTGTTTTTCCCTGATGTAAAGAAAGAGGATATCACCCTAAACCAAAACACAATGTTTTACTTTACGGCAAACGGGATCGCCATCGTCTTCGGCCAGTATGACTTGGGGCCTTATGTAGCAGGAATTCGGGATGTGCAGGTTCCAGCCTCTATTTTTCAATAATCAAAAGAGCCATATCCGAAAAGGGATATGGCTCAATGTTTCTACCACACAAACAGGCCGACAATCGCAGCACTTAATAAAGATACCGCAATTCCGCTGACGAGGAGCTTCCACACGTTTCTCCCGATGACCGTTGACTTTTCTCCGTCAAGGATCGAGTTGTACGTGCCGTAAATCATGCCGACCGTACTGAAGTTTGCAAAGGACGTCAGGAATGTCGTCGCCACCGCAACGGTGTGAGGCGGAAGGGATTTGAGATTGTTTTTCAAGTCAAGCATCGCAACAAACTCGTTCGTTGCCAATTTCATGCCCATCAGCTGAGCAACATACATCGCATCATGCACTGGCAATCCAAGCAGGAATGCGAACGGACTGAACAGATAAGCAAAAATCGTCTGAATGGTCAGGCCGTGTACGAAAACGCCAAGAATGCCATTTACTGCTGACGTTAGTGCAACATATCCGATCACCATGGCCAGGATCACGATAACCATGTTCATGCCGACAAGCATACTGTTAGAAATCGTAGAGAAAAAGTCTTTCTTTTCTTCTTTAGGCGGTGTATAGATGATATCTTCATCCTCCGGCACGTGAACAGGGTTCAGCAGGTTTGCGATAATCAGCGCATTTAAGCAGTTTAAAGGAATCGCTGTAAACACGTATGTCGCCGGCACCATTGACAGGTAAGATCCGATAATAGAGCCGCTTATGCTGCTCATGCTCATTAAGCCGAATGTGAGAAGGCGGTTGTTATTTAATACCGTAAGCTGCTGGCGGATGACCGCAAGTGCTTCCGTATTTCCCAGGAACATCATTTGAATAGAGAAAAAGCTTTCTAATTTCGGCAAGCGGGAAGCCTTTGAAATCACCCATCCGATTTTATCAATCAGCCAAGGCAAAATTCCGAAATATGTTAGAATATCAAAGAATGTGACGATAAAGATAATTGGAAGAAGCGCACTAAAGAAAAAGTCTACTGTTTCATTCGCCATCACTGACGGAAAGGCAAACGCGATACCGTCACTGGCGCAAGCAATCAGCCAAGTGAAGAAATCACCAATTTTACCGATGGCCCAGCTTCCGACTTTTGTTCCCAGCATAAACCAAGTAATCAGCAATTCCAGAACAATTAATGTCATGATCGGACGCCACTTGATTTTCTTTTTCTGCGGAGAACATAGGAATACAACTGCCATAATCACAATGAGACCAACAAGGTTTAGTAAAAAGTACATGATAGCAACTCCTATGAGGGTTATTATGGAAACAAAAAAAGCTCTTATCCTTCACAAATTCTGGAAGTGCAGAAAGTGTGAAAAATAAGAGCAAACAGAAAAGAACTTGTCCTTTTCAACTCGTTCAAATTTATTCAAACTTTCTTGTAGTCTAGTTTTTTACGGTTACTAGGTAGAAACAATCAGACCATATTACTGATCATATACAAGAATGTCTTTTTCTAAGATGATAGCAGTTGTATTCCTATG
>NZ_CP026521.1:4498970-4588051 GCF_002953915.1 Bacillus sp. MBGLi79 | reverse complement strand
TCTAAGATGATAGCAGTATTTTATCCTTTCACTTTTTGAAAATCAACCTTTTTAACTATTTTCACAATAATAAAATTTATATTCTGAAATGAGAAAATAAAGGAAAAACATGCTGGATTGCTATGTTGATATGATTTTGGCAGGATACCAGCATGTCAGTACTGATTTTTCTTCACGATAAGGTTCCAGCTACTGGAGATTTGTTGTATCATGGAAACGGGGAAACCCATACAGCAAAAAGGGAGTTTTTTTCATGATTATCCAATTCATTCGTTATAGATAATGACAGGTGTAGACAAACTGCCAGACCTGGCCAATTTTTGAGATAGGCCTAGGTTTATTTGTCTATGCCTTTTTCATTTATCTAAAAATGAATGAATGAGGTGTTTTTTATCATGAAGCAAACCGTTGATATCAGCTTGTTTCGATGTCCGCTCTGCGGTTCTTCCATGGATGCGGCATCAGGAAAAAGCTTGATTTGTACAGAACGGCGGCATACATTTGATTTATCTCGGCACGGCTACGTGAACTTCCTGACAAAGCCGGTCAAATCCGGTTACGGTGCCGAGCTTTTTGAAGCGAGGAGCAGGCTGATTGGAGAATGTGGTTTTTTTGAGCCGCTCCATGATACGATTGCAGAACTCATCAGCCATCCCAAATCCGGTCAAGAGGCATTCACCATCCTGGACAGCGGTTGCGGTGAGGGTTCTCATTTGAATGCGCTTTGCGGGTTTGATTATTTAGGGAAAGAAGCGATGGGAATCGGCATCGATCTTTCGAAGGATGGGATTGTAAAAGCTTCTAAGGCATTCAAAGATCAGATGTGGGCGGTTGCCGATGTGGCGCGTGCTCCATTTCATGATCGCCAATTTGATGTTGTTCTGTCTATTTTTTCGCCATCTAATTATGCAGAGTTTCATAGACTGCTGAAGGATGATGGCATGCTCATAAAAGTAGTGCCGCGAAGCGATTATTTAATAGAATTAAGGCAATTTTTATATACTGATTCACCGAGGCGTACGTACTCTAATGCGGCAGCTGTTGAGCGTTTTACAGCACATGCGGCGCACAGCCGTCCTGTCAGGCTCCGCTATATCAAAACGCTTGACCGGCAGGCGATCCACTGGCTTCTCAAGATGACGCCGCTTGCCTGGTCGGCGCCGAAAGACCGAGTCAGCCTGCTGAAAGAGATGACATCAGCCGATATTACGGTTGATGTTGATATCCTAATAGGAATGAAATGAATGGCAGAGGAAAGCTCCGAAAAAAGGGGCTTTCCTTTTTTAATCGGAATAGTTGGCCCACACTTCTCGTACATATGGAAAGGGGACGGAAACAGCCGATGCGGACAGGTTTTGTAAACGCTTTCTAGTTGGCGGAAATGGGGGATGTGTGTGGAACTGATCATCATTCTATTGGCGTTAGGTTTGCTGATGTTTACGGCGTATCGGGGATTTTCTGTCATATTGTTTGCGCCGATTTGTGCGTTATTCGCGGTGCTGCTGACAGATCCAAGCCATGTGCTTCCTTTTTTCTCATCAATTTTTATGGAGAAAATGGCGGGGTTTATTAAGCTGTATTTCCCAGTTTTTTTGCTCGGTGCGATTTTTGGAAAGGTCGTTGAAATGGCTGGGCTTGCGGCATCGATCGCGAAAACGATTGTCAGGCTTGTCGGGGCAAAAAGAGCGATACTTGCCATTGTGCTGATGGGCGCTGTCTTGACGTACAGCGGCGTCAGCCTGTTTGTTGTCGTATTTGCCGTATATCCTTTTGCGAAAAACATGTTCCAAGAAGCAAACATACCGAAACGCCTCATCCCCGGAACGATTGCTTTAGGGGCTTTTACGTTTACGATGGACGCGCTTCCGGGAACGCCGCAAATCCAAAATGTCATTCCGACGGCGTTTTTCAAAACAGACATTTATGCCGCCCCTTGGCTGGGTTTGATGGGAGCAGTGATTGTGCTGGCAGCTGGGATGCTCTATTTGGAATCAAGGCGGAAAAAAGCGCAGGCATCTGGCGAGGGTTATGGCGGTTTTGATTCGCTGAATGCTGCGCCTGAATCGACTGAGTCCCGTGCTAAACCGGACAAAAGCCCGATTCGGGATGCACTTGCCTTTGTCCCGCTTATTCTTGTCGGTGCAGTGAATAAATGCTTCACCATTTACCTGCCAAAGTGGTATCCGAATGGATTTGATTTTTCCTCCATAGGATTAAAGGAGTTCGGCAGGCTTGATATTTCTTCTGCCGCTGCCATTTGGTCGGTGGAGATTGCTTTAGTGATCGGCATCATCACAACGATTTTATTTGATTGGAGAAGCGTGTTTGCTCAAATGAAGGAAGGGCTGAATGAAGGGATCGGTGGTGCCTTGCTGGCATCTATGAATACGGGTGCCGAGTATGGGTTCGGCGGCATTATCGCCGCGCTGCCGGGGTTTCATAAGCTGAGCAGCGGAATTTCTCATACTTTTACCGATCCGCTTGTCAATGGCGCCGTTACGACAACTGCGCTGGCGGGAATCACCGGCTCGGCTTCAGGTGGTATGGGCATTGCGCTAAGCGCGATGTCAGAGCAGTACTTACAGGCGATTCAGGCTTACAATATTCCGCCAGAGGTGATGCATCGAGTCATTTCAATGGCGTCAGGCGGGATGGACACACTGCCGCATAATGGCGCCGTCATTACGCTTCTGGCTGTGACGGGACTGACTCACAGGCAATCGTATCGCGATATTTTTGCGATCACGCTCATCAAAACGGCTGCCGTATTTGCTGTGATCGCGATTTACAGCCTGACTGGCCTGGTGTAGAAGAAAACGAAAGGGGCATCAATATGGGAAAAGTGTTGTCATCTAGTAAAGAAGCTGCGAAATTGATTCATGATGGAGATACGCTGATTGCGGGAGGGTTTGGGCTGTGCGGCATTCCTGAACAGCTCATTTTGTCGATAAGAGATCGAGGAGTAAAGGATTTAACCGTTGTCAGCAACAATTGCGGAGTCGATGACTGGGGGCTCGGTTTGCTTTTGGCTAATAGGCAAATCAAGAAAATGATCGCATCCTATGTCGGTGAAAATAAAATCTTTGAGCGACAGTTTTTAAGCGGAGAGCTTGAGATCGAGCTTGTTCCCCAAGGAACGCTCGCCGAGAGAATTCGTGCAGGCGGTGCGGGCATACCGGGATTTTATACGGCGACAGGCGTCGGCACAACCGTAGCTGAGGGAAAAGAACATAAAACATTCGGCGGCCGGACATATGTGCTGGAGCGAGGCATTACCGGCGATGTGGCGATCGTCAAAGCGTGGAAAGCGGACACCATGGGCAATTTGGTTTTTCGGAAAACGGCGAGAAATTTCAATCCTGTTGCCGCCATGGCAGGCAAGATCACGATTGCCGAGGCGGAAGAAATCGTGGAAGCGGGAGAGCTCGATCCAGATCATATCCATACGCCGGGAATTTACGTTCAGCATGTCGTGCTTGGCACGAGTCAAGAAAAACGGATTGAAAAGCGAACAGTTCAGCAAGCATCGGGAAAGGGTGAGACGAAGTGAAGGAAGCAAGAAAACGGATGGTCAAACGGGCTGTACAAGAAATCAAGGACGGCATGAATGTGAATCTCGGGATTGGAATGCCGACGCTTGTCGCAAATGAGATACCCGATGGCGTTCACGTCATGCTTCAGTCAGAAAACGGCCTGCTCGGAATCGGCCCCTATCCTTTGGAAGGGACGGAAGACGCGGATTTGATCAATGCGGGGAAGGAAACAATTACCGAAGTGACGGGCGCTTCTTATTTTGACAGCGCTGAATCATTCGCGATGATAAGAGGCGGGCATATCGATTTGGCTATCCTTGGCGGAATGGAAGTTTCGGAGCAGGGTGATTTGGCCAATTGGATGATCCCGGGCAAAATGGTAAAAGGGATGGGCGGCGCAATGGATCTCGTCAACGGGGCGAAACGAATCGTTGTCATCATGGAGCATGTCAATAAGCATGGCGAATCAAAGGTAAAAAAAACATGCTCTCTTCCGCTGACAGGCCAGAAAGTCGTGCACAGGCTGATTACGGATTTGGCTGTTTTTGATTTTGTGAACGGCCGCATGACACTGACGGAGCTTCAGGATGGCGTCACAATTGAAGAGGTTTATGAAAAAACAGAAGCGAATTTCGCTGTAAGCCAGTCTGTACTCAATTCTTAATGGGAAGGTGTTTGACATGAGAAAACAAGTCGCCTTGGTGACTGGGGCTGCCGGCGGAATCGGATTCGAAATGGCAAGAGAATTCGCCCGTGAAGGCGCCAGCGTCATCGTTTCAGACCTCCGTCAGGAAGCATGCGAAAAAGCAGCCTCCAAGCTTGCAGAAGAAGGCTTTGACGCGGCGGCCATTCCGTGTGATGTGACAAAGGAAGCGCAAGTTGCTGATATGGTGGACGCCATCCAAAAACGATACGGCCGCTTGGATATTTTAGTGAACAATGCCGGTATGCAGCACGTCGCCCCGATTGAAGAGTTTCCGACAGAAACCTTTGAACAGCTGATCAAGGTTATGCTGACGGCGCCCTTTATTGCAATGAAGCATGTTTTTCCGATCATGAAAAAACAGCAGTATGGCCGAATCATTAATATCGCGTCTGTTAATGGCTTAGTCGGCTTTGCGGGAAAATCCGCTTATAATAGCGCCAAGCATGGCGTCATTGGACTCACAAAAGTCGGGGCGCTGGAAGGCGCGCCCCACGGCATTACAGTCAATGCGCTCTGTCCAGGTTATGTCGATACCCAGCTTGTCCGCAATCAGCTTAGCGATCTATCAAAAGCAAGAAATGTCCCTTACGACTCGGTACTTGAAGAGGTCATTTTTCCGCTTGTGCCGCAAAAACGGCTTCTTTCCGTCAAGGAAATTGCGGATTATGCCGTGTTTTTAGCAAGCGAGAAGGCGAAGGGCGTCACTGGGCAGGCTGTCGTTCTTGATGGGGGCTACACCGCACAATGACAGAAAAACACACTTGCTCCGAATGGAATCAAGTGTGTTTTTCTTTGCTTATTTCCAAACATCATTCGCGATCTCAACCACATGGCGGAGCTTCGCCCATTGCTGTTCTTCAGTCAGCTTGTTGCCTTCCTCAGTTGAAGCGAATCCGCATTGAGGGCTGAGGCAAAGCTGGTCTAAGCTGACATAACGGGACGCTTCTTCGATACGGCGTTTCACGTCATCCGGATGTTCAAGCTCACCGAATTTAGATGTCACTAAGCCAAGAACTAGCTGAAGATCAGACCGTTTTACATAACGGAGCGGCTCAAATCCGCCTGAGCGTGAATCATCATACTCTAAGAAAAGGCCGTCAAGATTCAAGCCGTCAAAAATGGTTTCGGCTGCTGCATCATAGCCGCCTTCTGCTGTCCAAGTGGACTGGAAGTTGCCGCGGCAAATATGCATGGTTACCGTCAAGTCATCCGGACGGTCTGCAATCGCGTCATTAATGGATTTCGCAAACAGCTGGCGAAGCTCGTCAGGCGTTGTTCCGAACGCTTCGATTTGTTTTAAGCCTTTTTCTGATAAGAAAACGGCCCATGCCGTATCATCAAGCTGGAGGTAGCGGCAGCCTCTGTCATAAAACGCTTGAATCGCTTTTTTATATGCTTTGGATACATCATGCTGGAAAAGGTGATAGTCGTTTTTATACGCATCCTTTTCCAGTTTTCCGCGGAAAAACAGCATATTCGGGCTTGGAATCGTCATCTTTGGCGTCGCGTCACCGGCAATGCTATGGAGAAATGAGTAATCTTCAAGCATTGGGTGAGTTGAAAAGTCGATATCACCTGTGACTTTAATGCCGCGTGCTTTTGTCTGTACGTTATGGAATTGAATGCCTTGCTCAGGAGTAAACGGCTCAACGCCATCTAAGTTTTCAAGGAAATCAAAGTGCCACCACGCTCTGCGGAATTCACCGTCTGTCACGACGTTCAGGCCGGTTTCCTTCTGTTTCTCCACAATGCGGATGATTTCATCGTTTTCGATCTGGCGAAGCTGCTCAGCCGTAATATCGCCGGCCGCTTTTTGCAGCCGCGCTTTTTTGACGGGCTCAGATCTCAGCAGGCTTCCGACTTGATCCGCGCGAAACGGCGGTTTTTTTCTTTGAAGTGATTGTTGTTCTGCGGGTGTTGTTTGTTGTGACATGTTGTCCATTCCTTCTTTCCATTCAAATATAAAAAAGCTCTTCCTTTGGATAAGGAAGAGCTTGCGTGACAATCTCAACCTTATCTTCAAGAGCAATCATTGCTCTAAAGGATTTAGCACCATTCTGTTAAACAGCGGTTGCCGGGTATCGCAGGGCCAGTCCCTCCACCTCTCTTGATAAGGAAAACCTTTTTATGAAATTTTCTGATATTATCTATTATTCACACATTTTCTATTTCTGTCAATGATAGATTATCTCCACACATCGTTGGCGATGTCGATGACATGGCGAAGCTTGGCCCATTGCTGTTCCTCTGTCAAAAGATTGCCTTCTTCTGTAGAGGCGAAACCGCACTGCGGGCTGAGGCAAAGCTGGTCTAAGCTGACAAAACGCGCCGCTTCATTGATACGGCGTTTCACATCCTCTGGATTTTCAAGCTCGCCGTATTTCGATGTGATCAAGCCAAGCACGATTTGCAGATCCTTGCGTTTCACAAAACGGAGCGGATCGAAGTTTCCGGAGCGGTCATCATCGTATTCCAAGAACAGGCCGTCAAGGTTTAAGCCGTCCAAAATCGTTTCCGCTACAGCGTCGTACCCTCCCGATGCCGCCCAGGTTGAGCGGAAGTTGCCGCGGCAAATGTGCATTGTGATCGTTAAATCATCAGGCCGGTCTGCCACTGCATCGTTAATCGTTTTGGCAAACAAGGCGGGCAATGTTTCTGGATCGCCTCCGAGCGCCCGGACAACCTCTCTGCCTTTTTCCTCAAAGAAGAGAGACCATGACGTATCATCAAGCTGGAGATAACGGCAGCCAACATCATAGAAGGCTTTGATTGCCTTTTTGTACGCTTGGGCCAAATCATGAAAATATTCCTCTTGATCGTTATAGATGCCTTTATCCGCCTTTTCGCCAAAAAACAGCATATTCGGGCTTGGAATCGTCAGCTTTGGTGTCGCGCCACCGGCAACTTCATGTAAAAATTGATAATCAGCAAGTGCTGGGTGGCTCGTAAAATCGAGTTTTCCCGTCACTTTGATGCTGCGCGCTTTCGTTTTCGCGTTATGGAACTGAATCCCCTCAGCCGGGATGAACGGCTCCACACCGTCAAGTCCTTCCAGGAAGTCATAATGCCACCAGGAACGGCGGAATTCCCCGTCTGTTACCACTTCAAGACCGATTTCTTTTTGTTTTTCCACGATGCGGGTGATTTCTTGATTTTCGATATCACGAAGCTGTTCCGCTGTCATCTCACCTGCCGCTTTTTTTTGCCGGACTTCTTTCACCGTAGCGGAACGAAGCAAACTGCCGACGTGATCGGCGCGGAAAGGTGCTTTGCGTTGTTTTTCTGTTTTTTGTCATGTAACATTCGTTTGTTGGACCATGTCATTCGCCTCTTTTTCTGAAATATTGAGCATGTAAAAAGCTCTTCCTTTGTGTAAGGAAGAGCTTGAACGATCAAATCTCCGCCTCATCTGCAAGAACGCAATGTTCTTAAGGATTTAGCACCATTCTGTTTGAAACAGCGGTTGCCGGGTATCATAGGGCCAGTCCCTCCACCTCTCTTGATAAGGTACAACTTCATATTTAAATTTCAATTATCTTAATATTATTACTTTTGGATCAATTGTCAATGCTTTTTAGAAAATACTTTCATCTTCATCGTTATATAAAACCATATCAAGCACGATCGCGATGGCAGTGCAAATCAGAACATCTTCCTCGTTTGCAATCTGCAAATGATAGGAATCACCCCAGCTGAGCCACTTTTTGCTCACTGACATCCGGACATTTTCCCTGTCCGTCAGCTGGAATTCATCCCTCCATAAGTCACCATCGATTTCCCAGTTAAGGCCGGAAATCACAAATTTCGGTTTGAAAAACGTTACTTTCTTCGTTACCTCACAAACTGTTTTCCCGCCAATTGAAATCTCATAGCGCGGCAATAAAGACATGAGTTTTTGTTCTATGGAAACGAGCGTTTTCCCGGATGAATCTGTCATTTGTAATGAGTCCCCTAACGAGAGAAAACGCCCTTCCACCTTGAAGATTTCTTGTTCATCCCGGTCATAAATGTGGAATGCATCTTTAAATGAGAACATTTTTTGTTTCATAAATAACCCGATCATTGCAGAAGTCTCCTTTTGGATTTGCCTTGTATGAAATTACGGATAGAGGATAAAAAGGTTTCAGGCTCTATCTCAACATAATTTTAAAAGGCTGCGTCATTCCGCAGCCTTTTCGTTTGAAATATAGAATTAGGAAAGATGCATCCGGCGTTTTTGGCGGATAGCGTCAAGGTCGATTAGGTTGTTGTGATGAGATGCGGCTGCTGGAAGAGGGCTTGTCTTTTGCGGTTTGCGGCGATTGTCCTTGCTGAAAGAAAAAAGAAGATAGCCGCATAAAGCGATGATAATAAATAGGATCATATTACATACCTCCCAAAAAAAGTTTTGGTACTCTCTATTGTACGGATAAAAAGCCAAAAAGTATTCAAAAAATTCTAAATCAAATAAAAATAAATAACTGCCCCTCAAAAACAGTCTAACCTGATGACCTGAAAATAGTCTTGCATTATGGTGATTGTTCTTGTTGATGATTGGTTCTATAGTTACTATCGACGATAAAATGAATTCCTTTATATAACTTTTAACCTAAATTAAAGTAATTCAAATTACCTGTTTTTGGATGCCGTTATCTTTCTTAATTAGTTTATACCCTATTTTGCGGAATTGAACACAAAAAACCCAAATTACGGAGCATTTGGGCGGTACGAGAGAATGCGGATTTTGTTTTGGGGATTTGGATGACTGGTCAGAAGAAGCGTTTGAACATTTTTCTGATTTTTTGAAATGGGCTGGATTTCTTTTGCGTGTTAAGCGGCCTGGAAATGATCCATTTTTTCAATAGGCTCTTTGCAGCAATTGCATGCTTTGTCATTGTTTTTCCTCCTCATTTGTTGATACTTGTTTTACGGAGGACGTGTTTAAAATGTTTCATTTTCACATAAAAAAAAAACCAGCCCTTTTTTGGACTGGCTTTTGGCATTACGCTTGCTCTTCAAACAGCTTTGCAATCTCAACGATGACATTTACGGCTTTGACCATGTTATCGGCTGAGATGTATTCAAATTTGCCGTGGAAGTTTTCCCCGCCGGTAAAGATGTTTGGCGTCGGAAGTCCCATGTAGGATAGCTGCGATCCATCGGTGCCGCCGCGGATGGGGGAAATTTTCGGTTCGATGCCGAGGTTTTCCATCGCTTGCTTGGCAATGTTGACGATTTCGATGACAGGTTCAATTTTCTCTCTCATGTTGTAGTACTGGTCGTTCATATCCAGCAAAATCCGGTCTTGCCCGTATTCGTTCTGAAGTTCTTCAACGGCGCGCTTCATTGTTTCTTTTCTGCTTTGGAAGTTCTCTTTGTCAAAGTCTCTGATAATGTAGTGAAGCTTTGTTTCCTCTACGTCTCCTTGAATCGACAGCAGATGGTAGAAGCCTTCATAGCCTTCTGTATATTCAGGCGCTTCGTCTGCCGGCAGCAGGCTGTTCAGCTTCATCGCGATTTTCGCAGAGTTGATCATTTTCCCTTTTGCCGTTCCGGGATGTACGTTGTTGCCTTTAATCGTAATTTTCGCGGCAGCGGCATTGAAGCTTTCGTATTCAAGCTCGCCGAGCGGGCCGCCGTCAACCGTGTAGGCAAAGGATGCATTGAACCGTTTCACATCAAATTTGTGCGGTCCTCTTCCGATTTCTTCATCAGGCGTAAAGGCGACTCTGATTGTGCCGTGCTTGATTTCTGGGTGTTTGATGAGGTAATCCATGGCCGTCATGATTTCAGCGATACCAGCCTTATTGTCTGCGCCGAGAAGGGTGGTGCCGTCTGTGGTGATGAGTGTGTGGCCCTTATAGCCAGACAGCTCAGGGAATTGATCAGGTGACAGGGTGACCTGCAGCTGTTCGTTAAGAACGATGTCATTACCATCATAGCTTTCGATGATTTGCGGATTCACGTTTTTGCCGGTAAAGTCTGTAGCGGTGTCGACGTGAGCGAGAAAGCCGATTGTCGGCACGTCTTTTTCAGTATTGGAGGGGAGCGTCGCCATGACATAGCCGTTTTCATCAATGGCTGCATCCTGCATGCCGATGGACTTCAACTCATCAACGAGCATGTTTCCTAATGTCAATTGGCCGGGTGTGGAAGGGCAGGTGTCAACGGATTCATCGGACTGTGTGTCGACTTTTACATATGTAGTAAACCGTTCAATGATTTCATCTTTCATTTCCAATCATCTCCTTTGTCTTATTTTATCATGGCGGGCTGAGAGATTTCTATTGCACAATACCGTTTCGAATGGCAAAAACGACAGCCTGTGTCCGGTCTTGGGCATTGCATTTTTGCAGGATGCGGTGCACGTGGGTTTTCACAGTGCTTTCACTGACGAAAAGCTTTTCAGCAATATCCTCATTTCTCAGCCCGTAGGCCATTTGCTGAAGAACCTCGAGCTCTCTTTTGGTGAACGGCTCTGCCAGTTCTTCGACATGAGTTTGCTGTTTCGCCCGAAATGTCTCACTAATAATTTTAGCGGCCGTGACTGTGCGGAAAATCGCCTCGCCCTTGGCCGCAGCGCGAATCGCATCTATCAATTCTTCAGGAAGCGTATCCTTCAGCAAATAGCCGACTGCGCCTGCACGGATGCCTTCAAATACATATTCCTCCGTGTCAAAGGTCGTTAAAATGACAATCTTTGTATCTGGAAGGGCGGACATGATGTCTTTCGCCGCTTCGATGCCTGAGCAATGCGGCATCTGGACATCCATGAGGATGACGTCAGGTTTTGTTTGTTTTGCGAGTGCTATAATATCGTGACCGTCGCCGGCCTCGCCAGAAACTGTCATATCCGTCTGGGCGTTGATGACGTACCGGAAGCCTTCACGCACAAGCGGCTGATCATCGGCAAGCGCGACGCGTATTTTATCTTTGTTCATCTTTTTGCTCCTTATTCGTTGTCGTGAGCGGCAATGACAGCTCAATTTGCAGGCCGCTCGGCTGCACGGCGCTAAAGGTAAGGGAACCGCCTGCTTTTTCAGCGCGTTCTTTCATTCCTGTCAGGCCAAATCCATAAGTAAGGCTGCCGGTGAATTGTCCGTCGTCGATAATTGTGACATAGAGATGGGTTTCGTCGTTAGAAATGACAGTCGCCGCATGAGAAGCGTCGGCGTGACGAATGATATTGGTCAGCGCTTCCTGCAAGATGCGGTAAATCGTTTCGCTTATGTTTTGAGGCCAAGACTCTTCTGACAGTCCGGCAGTATCTAAAGAAACATGCAAGCCGCTCCGTTCCTCCACTTGATGAATGAGCCCCCGCAAAGCGGTAAGTCCCACCATCGATTCACTTCGGCCCATTTGATGAACGACAGACCGTACTTCTTGAAGGCATTCTCTGGCGACACTCAGTACATTTTGAATGACTTTTTCTGAATCCTCCTCGCTGCTTTTGAGGATATAGGGAAGAGATTGGAGCTGAACAATCACAGAAGTCAGCTCATGGCCGATGCTGTCATGAATGTCTCGGGCAATTCTTGTACGCTCCTCGAGGACCGCGTACCTCAATGAAAGAACAGATGCCTCCTGCAGCTCTGCATGCGCTTTCTGGAGTTCTTGATGAGCATGCTCCAGCTGCACATGCATTTTCGCCAATTCAGCATGATTTCGCTCAGCCTCCTTTCTCGCTTCTCGTCTGAAACGCATGGAGGAGAAGAGGACGTACAACCCGATCATGATCGAGATGTTGCTGACGATATCGTCCCAGCTGGTGTCAAAAACAGTATACAAAAAGAAAACATTGCCCCCAATTAGGCACACTGTAAAGATCAAAGACAGCCGTGCAGGGAGCTTTATGGCCGCATAAACCATTAAAAATACGAGTAAGAAAAAGGCGGCTCCCTGCTCTTGGCCGGAAACAGCCCAAAGAAAAACGGTCAGGAGCCAAAGCCCGACGAATATGCTCAAATGAACAGCAGCGGATGCCACATAGGGAATGACCCAAATGAATGCTAAGTACACCGCAAATACAAATGCCAACAAAATGGGGTCGGCTTTGGCTGGATGAGATAAAAATTGTATGCAATTCAAAATGAGAATAAGGCTCGGCACAAGCTTCTTGTAGTGCCGAGCCGGAGATAGTCCGTTCATGCTGGTCCTTCTTTCAGTTATTGAATGGATACTTTGCCAGCGGTCAGCCGTCTGTATGCTTTATAAAGCATAATGTTACGGGCTGTGATGGTGCCGAGGGGAATGAAGAACATAGAATGAATAATGGCAATAAACATCTCGTTGCTCTCAGGAAGCCATGTTCTCGCGGCCATGCGCAAAGAAAGTATCACTAGAATGAGAATAACACTTCCAAGGGAGCCGCGTGAAGTGACCTTTCCGGTTTCCGGGTGAATCCGCACGTTTACCATCTTTCCAATGCCAAACCCGCAGGCCAGCCCGATCAGTAATAAAATGCCGCTGATCGCAACATGTAATACGGAATGAAAATACGCCGGCTGAAACGATGCGGATACGCCCCATAAGAGCAGCAGCGGAATGATCAGAAGCTTTCCGGGTCTGACAGTTCTCTCCCTGTACATCGATAAAACAATAAGAATAAAGACAATCAAAATAGATGGGCTCATCGCCATGTCATCAAATCCTTTCTGCATTAAGCATAGCGAAAATAGGAAAGAAAAACGTCAACCGGCAGATTGATTTTTCAGCTGCTAGACTTGTTCGCGCTGCATAAAGGTATGAAAATGCTGATAATATATGAAGAAACTATTAATAAACGATTAAACTTCTTGAAAATGGATGTGGACCGGTTCTAAACACTATATAATGAAAACAGGTCATTTTTTAGGAGGGTTTACATCATGGCAATACTTGTTACTGGCGGTGCCGGATACATTGGCAGCCACACATGTGTTGAACTATTGAACAGCGGCTACGAGATTGTTGTTCTTGATAATCTGTCCAACAGTTCGGCTGAAGCGCTGAACCGTGTAAAGGAGATTACAGGAAAAGATTTAACGTTCTACGAAGCGGATTTATTGGACCGGGAAGCGGTAGATTCCGTTTTTGCTGAAAATGAAATCGAAGCTGTGATTCATTTTGCGGGGTTAAAAGCAGTCGGTGAATCTGTTGCGATTCCGCTCAAATATTATCATAACAATCTGACAGGAACGTTTATTTTATGCGAGTCCATGGAGAAATACGGCGTCAAGAAGATCGTATTCAGTTCATCTGCGACAGTGTACGGCGTTCCGGAAATATCGCCGATTACGGAAGACTTTCCATTAGGCGCGACAAACCCTTATGGACAGACGAAGCTCATGCTGGAACAAATATTGCGTGATTTGCATACAGCCGACAACGAGTGGAGCGTTGCGCTGCTTCGTTACTTTAATCCGTTCGGTGCCCATCCAAGCGGACGGATCGGTGAAGACCCGAACGGAATTCCGAATAACCTCATGCCGTATGTGGCACAGGTAGCCGTTGGCAAGCTTGAGCAATTAAGCGTATTCGGAAATGACTATCCGACAAAAGATGGGACAGGCGTACGCGATTATATTCACGTCGTTGATCTCGCAGAAGGCCATGTCAAAGCGTTGGAAAAAGTATTGAACTCCACTGGGGCCGATGCATACAACCTTGGAACAGGCACAGGCTACAGTGTGCTTGAAATGGTCAAAGCCTTTGAAAAAGTGTCAGGGAAAGAGGTTCCGTACCGTTTTGCGGACCGTCGCCCGGGAGACATCGCCACCTGCTTCGCAGACCCTGCGAAAGCCAAGCGGGAACTGGGCTGGGAAGCGAAACGCGGCCTTGAGGAAATGTGCGCTGATTCCTGGAGATGGCAGTCTTCTAATGTGAATGGGTATAAGAGTGCGGAATAAAAAAGGAGGCCTTCTCTATTGAGAAGGCCTTTTTTAAAGAACAAGGGTGCCTGTTAAGGGCACCCTTGTTAGCTATTATTTGACTTTTACAATAACATCATTACTAAATTTGAGTTTCCAAGTTCCTTTTGCATAAGCTTCCTTGTCCACTTCAAATGCTTTCACATCTGTTACTTTAATATTAGGATTTAGATCACTTAATATTTTAGAGTTGTCAACTTTTGTCTCGGTAGCATAGGTTGAAGAAGCATCGATATCTGCATCATAAGAAGTGCCATCAGCATCAACTAATTTAACAGTTGGAATTGAAAAAGAGCTAATCGGTTTTTTAGATACGTTTTTAACTGTATATTGAACAGCTACAATTGTACCACCATCAGATGCTTTCTTTTCAATATATTGAGTACCGACAGAATCTCTGTCCTCTACCTTCGTAACTGTCACTTCAGTTTTTTCAGTTTTTACGGTATCACCGATATTGTATGTTTTTTCAGTTTCTGCTTTGCTGCTGCTTGATGTTTTGGAAGTGGCTTCTGAACCGCCTCCGCCGCCAATCATATTACCGATAATAATGATGACAACAATTGCGAGAATAAACGTAATGATTTTATGTCTCATAAAAAAGTTACGTTGATCCTTACCACAGTTAGGACATTTTTTTACACCCTTTGCAATTTCTTGACCGCAAGCTTTACAGGGTACTAGTTTTCCTGCCATTTCATTTCCTCCTATGTAATTAAATGTACAAAACATATGTACTATAATGCCCATATTATTTCACTTAGTCAATATAAAATTATGAATTTCTTATAGTTATTATCATATATAGTTAAATTTACTTGTAAAATATATGCTTTTTTTCTTATCGGTTATATCTGCTCTTTTTTAATAGATAAATCGTTTTTTCTTTCAGTCTATCTGATGAAATCTCCGCAAATACCCCTTGAACCAATTCGAGCCGTCCCGTATAATGCTAATATTGGAAAGTGAAAAGGATATGATAAAAACAGTGGTTTTCTAGGGTTCCGCAATGCAAATTGGACTGTGACCGAGAGAAAACACATAGCAGCTTGGCTGTTATGACACGGTGGGATAAAAGCCCAGGAGTTTCTGCTCTTTTTCGAGAGCGTTCTCCTGGGTTTTTTTATTTGCTAGAACAGAACTATGAGAAGGAGTGTTTTCGTGATGAAAAAGAGAATGCTGGATGTACTTATGCTTGTGATTGGCGCTTTTTTCTTCGCGCTTGCGGTTAATTTATTTGCGATTCCCAATGATCTTGGGGAAGGCGGAGTCACTGGGATTACGCTGATATTGTATTATCTGTTTCAATGGTCTCCCGGTGTCACGAACTTTATCTTAAATGCGTTTTTGCTTTTAATCGGCTACAAGTTTCTGGATGGAAAAACAACCGTTTATACGATCATTGCGGTCGCGGCAAATTCACTTTTTCTCCATCTGACACATGGGTGGAGCATTCCGTCTGATGAATTGATTATTAATACGATTTTCGCAGGTGTATTTGCTGGAGTCGGGATCGGCATGATTATCCGGGTCGGCGGGACGACAGCAGGTTCCGCGATTCTGGCCAGAATTGCTAATAAATATTTAGATTGGAATATCAGCTATGCGCTCTTGTTTTTTGATTTAATCGTGGTATTTAGCTCTTATTTTATTATTGGTGCGGAAAAGATGATGTTTACGATCGTGATGCTGTATATCGGTACGAAAGTGATGGACTTCATTATTGAAGGTTTGAATACGAAAAAAGCCATTACGGTCATTTCAGAAAATAAGAGTGAGATTGCAGAGCAGGTAAATACCTTGATGGATCGGGGCGTGACAATTTTATCAGGGAAGGGAAATTATACGGGCCAATCAAAGGAGATTTTGTATATCGTCATTAACAAACAGGAGCTTTCTATGCTGAAAAAAATCATTAGAAGCTGCGACAAAAAGGCGTTTGTAATCGTTCATGATGTACGCGACGTGTTTGGCGAAGGATTTGTGGATATATCAAAATAAAGAAAAATCCCTCTGTACTTGAAGCAGAGGGATTTTTTCGTTTAGAACGGATATTTGCGGTATTGCTTCTGGATCGAAATCCATTTCGTCACGGTAAATTCCTCGACGACCCACGGATTGCCGAAGCGGCCGACACCGCTTGCTTTGTTTCCGCCAAAGGCAATATTCGGCGAGTCATTGACGGACTGGTCGTTGACATGGGTCATGCCGCTGTCAATTTGCAGGGCGAGCTTTTCGCCTTTTTCTAAATCAGAAGTGAAAACCGCAGAGCTGAGGCCATACTCGGTATCATTTGCCATGTCAATCGCTTCCTGATCGCTGCCGGCTTTGATAATGGTTGCGATTGGGGCAAACAGCTCCGTTTGGGCAATTTTGCTGTTGTTGTCCGCGCCGACAAAGACGTACGGCGTGAGTACGTTTCCGACACGTTTTCCTTCAACCGCAAGCTCTATGCCGTCTGCCTTTGCCTGCTCAATGATCTCCAGCGCTTTCTCGATTTGGCGCTCGTTAATCAGCGGGCCGACAACGGTTTTCGGATCGGTTTGATCGCCGTACGGAAGCTGTTTGACACGGGAGGTGAATTTTTCTACAAACTCATCGTATACATCCTGATGAACGATGATCCTGTTGATAATCATACAGATTTGTCCCTGGTGAATAAATTTACCGAAAATCGCGGCATCGACAGCACGATCGACATCCGCATCTGAAAGGACGGCAAATGGATTGTTGCCGCCGAGCTCAAGTGCCATCCGTTTAAAGGCGCGACCGGCGATTTCACCGATGTGGCGCCCGACTGCTGTTGATCCCGTAAAGCTGATTAATCTCGGGATTGGATTGGTGAGCATGCCGTCCCCGATTTCCTTTACATCCGCCAGCATGACGTTAAGGACACCGGCAGGAAGACCAGCGTGCTCAAACGCTTTCGCAATGATGGTTCCGCCGGAAAGAGCGGTTTGGATATCAGGCTTGTGAACAACGCTGTTTCCCAGCGCAATCGCGGGCGCAATCGTTCTCATAGATAAATTCATCGGAAAATTAAATGGAGAAATCGATGAAATGACACCGAGCGGAAGGCGGTAAATCTTATTGATTTTCCCCTCAATGTCGGATGGAACTTCTTTGACGCCGCCTAATTCACCAGTATACGTCATGGCTTCATCTAAAATGGCAATCGTTTGTTCCAGTTCGATCGTTGATTTCATAATCGTTCCGCCAGTTTCGCGAGCGATCATCATAATGATGTCATCACGGTTTTCCTGTAAATAGCCGCGCGCTTTTTGCAGCACGGCTTTTCGGTCTTCCGTCGTGCTTTTAGCCCACTCTTTTTGGGCTTTCTGTGCAATGTCAAACGCATCCTCCAGCTGTTTGCCCGTTGCCAAAGATGCTGTTGTGATCACAGACTGGTCATACGGATTCAAAATGTCCTCCGTACGTCCGCTTTCTCCCTCAGTCCATTTTCCGTTGATAAAACTTTTGTTTAACGTTTCGAAACTCATAAGATGACCCTCCTTTTGGCCCTGCATATCCTCTTCTATTTCCGCTGACGCCAATATGTAAACGAATGAGGTTTTCTTTCAGTTTTTCGTCTATCTATACCGGATATACTCTTTTTTAGTGGAGAACATGTGTATTTCGCCTTATACTGAATATACAGATCCTTACATAAGAGAGGAGACTCTATGAAATCGCTGCTGGCTATTTATCCCGGTTCGATTGTGTCTGAGGAGCTTTGCATAAGGGAAGGCTGTCTATGTTTTTTTGATGAGAGCAGTCAGAGGTACATCTCCATTCCGAAAACAAAGATCAGCGAAAAAGAGGTATTGGTGCTGCAGTCATTTTTGACGGCTGCGGATGAGGGCAATCAAATGTCTATGAAATCAGTGGAGGAAAATAAGTGGTTTTCGTTCCTTTTTTCAAGAGGAGAATTGCCGGCGAATATAAAGAAACGGACAAGGTTTGTTCACTTTCATTTATTCGGCAAAATAGAAAGGACGTCCTTTACGGAAGCGGTACGCCATTTTTGGCCGGTGTCTTTTGTGATTGTGTGGATCCATGAGGACAGAGGCGTCATTGTTGAGCAGGAAAGTGAAGCGGCGGCGGAGAAGGACGAACTGGAATCGCTCGCTAAGGTTCTTGAAAGTGATTTCTACTTCAGTGTCCGTTTTTACGCGGGAAGATTTTACGAGCCGGATGAGTGCCTGCGAAAACATTACGCTCGTGAACAGGCGTATTTTCTGTTTGCTGAAAAACGGCTGCCTCAGGTGCAGAGTGTGACCTTTGAGATGATTTTTCCTTTTCTATTATTAGAAACAGAAAAAGAAAAATTGAAAACGCTGCTCTCTGAAGAAGCTGAGCTTTTATTTGGAAGTGAATCTGAGCTAAGGAAGACCATTAAGCTGTTTATTGAAAACAACTCAAACGTCACATTAACAGCGAAAAAGCTGCATCTGCATCGCAACAGTCTGCAATATCGGATTGATAAATTTATTGAGCGGTCAGGGATAGATATCAAATCGTACAAAGGCGCGCTTCTTGCCTATTTTATCTGCCTGCAAAGTGAAAGTTCAGAATAAATTGGAAATATGCACGAAAAAGGGCTGGGTGATTTTATGAACGCTGCCCATTTTAGCGGGAGGAAATTGCTGTTACACTCAATATAAGAAAGCGTTTACAATAACAAAGGGGGATGTTAGATGGCTGAATTGCGGATGGAGCACATTTATAAATTTTATGATCAGAAGGAACCGGCGGTTGATGACTTTAACCTTCATATTGCCGATAAGGAATTTATCGTATTCGTCGGCCCGTCCGGCTGCGGGAAGTCAACGACGCTGCGGATGGTCGCGGGACTTGAAGAAATTTCGAAAGGCGATTTTTATATTGAAGGAAAACGGGTCAATGATGTAGCGCCAAAGGACAGGGATATCGCAATGGTGTTTCAAAACTACGCGCTCTATCCGCATATGACGGTCTACGATAATATCGCGTTCGGACTGAAGCTTCGGAAAATGCCGAAGCCAGAAATTAAAAAAAGAGTAGAGGAAGCCGCTAAAATTCTCGGGCTTGAGGAATATTTGCACCGTAAACCGAAAGCGCTGTCAGGAGGACAGAGACAGCGGGTCGCGCTTGGGCGGGCAATCGTGCGGGATGCAAAGGTGTTCCTGATGGATGAGCCTTTGTCAAACCTGGACGCAAAGCTGAGGGTGCAAATGCGGGCGGAAATCATTAAGCTCCACCAGAGACTGCAAACCACAACGATTTATGTGACGCATGACCAGACAGAAGCCCTGACGATGGCGACACGGATCGTAGTCATGAAAGACGGGAAAATCCAGCAGATCGGGACGCCGAAGGATGTATACGAGTTTCCTGAAAACGTCTTTGTCGGCGGTTTTATCGGGTCACCGGCGATGAACTTTTTCAAAGGAAAGCTCACGGATGGCTTAATCAAAATCGGTTCTGCGGCATTAACCGTGCCGGAAGGAAAAATGAAGGTGCTGCGTGAAAAAGGCTACATCGGCAAAGAGGTTATCTTCGGCATCCGTCCTGAGGATATTCATGATGAATTGATTGTCGTGGAATCGTATAAGAACTCCTCGATTAAAGCAAAAATCAATGTCGCAGAGCTGCTCGGTTCAGAAATCATGATTTATTCGCAGATCGACAACCAAGACTTTATTGCGCGGATCGACGCCCGCCTCGATATTCAATCAGGCGATGAGCTGACGGTTGCATTTGATATGAATAAAGGCCATTTCTTTGACAGTGAGACAGAAGTGAGAATTCGATAAGATCAGCAAAACCGGACATGGAGACATGTCCGGTTTTTTGTTCTTTGTTTGCGAGGTTTACGGAAAAAACGGCAGCGGGTAGTGGTTGGTAAGAAAGGGGAGATAGAGATGTGGAATGCGGCAATGTGGGGCGGGATATCGGGCTCTGCTGTACTGCTGGGCGCGCTGGCGTCCATGTTTCTTCCGATTCGCAAACAGATCATCGGCTATATTATGGCTTTTGGCACAGGTGTATTAATAGGCGCGGCCGCTTATGAGCTTCTTGGGGACGCAGTAGCAGAGGGCGGAATCGTGTCGACAGGCGCGGGATTTATTGCGGGAGCTGTTGTGTTTACGATTTTTGACTACGCGGTTTCCAAACGGGGCGCGTCACAAAGAAAAAGATCGGGACAAACAGCTGCCGGCGGCGGAATCGCCATTTTTATCGGCACGATCATGGATGCTGTCCCAGAATCGATTATGATTGGCGCCAGCCTTCTCGAAGAACAATCGGTCAGCTTTCTTTTGGTGATCGCCATTTTTATCAGCAACATCCCTGAAGGGCTGTCTAGTACAGCAGGACTGAAAAACAGCGGGTACTCGAAAACGAAAATTATGCTGCTTTGGGCCGCGGTGCTCGTGATTTCAATTCTTGCCTCATGGTCAGGATTTTTCTTTCTCGACGGCGCTTCTGAAGAAATCATGTCAGCGATTGCAGCATTTGCGGGCGGAGGCATCATTGCGATGATTGCTTCAACGATGATGCCTGAGGCGTACGAAGACAGCGGTCCGATGACAGGTTTAATCGCCGCACTCGGCCTGTTAACCTCGCTGGTTTTGAATCAGTTTTCTTAAATGTGAGCCGGTCATGATTTCATGTCCGGTTTTTTGCTATTGAAAATCTCAGAAACAGACCGATGAAAAAGGAGGAAGAAATAGACAGAAAGCAGGGAACCGATGAAACGTTTTATCTTAAGCATCTTTCTTTTGGGAAGCTGCTTGGCTCTTGCGGCTTGCGCTGATCAAGAGGCGAATGCAGAGCAGACGATGCCCAAAGCGGAACAAAAGAAACCGGAAGAAAAAGCAGTACAAGTTCAGAAAAAAGAAGACGATACAGCCGGATGGATCAAAACAGAGACACCGGCAAAGCTGCCGATTTTGATGTACCACAGCATTTCCTCAGGAAACAGCCTTCGTGTGCCAAAGAAAGAATTCGAAGCGCATATGAAGTGGCTGCACGATAACGGCTATCAGACATTAACGCCAAAAGAGGCGTATCTCATGCTGACGCAGGATAAAAAGCCGAGTGAGAAATGCGTGCTAATTACGTTTGATGACGGCTACACCGACAACTATCAAGACGCGTATCCGGTGCTGAAAAAGTACGGGATGAAGGCGACGATTTTTATGATCGGCAAATCGATCGGACATAAGCACCATCTGACAGAGGACCAAATGAAAGAAATGACACAGCACGGCATATCGATTGAAAGCCATACAATTGACCACCTTGAACTGAACGGGTTAACGCCTCAACGGCAGCAAAGCGAGATGGCAGATTCAAAAAAACTGTTTGACCACATGTTTCATCAGAAAACCACCATCATCAGCTATCCGGTAGGGCGCTACAATGAGGAGACGCTGAAGACCGCTGAAAAAACAGGCTATCAAATGGGCGTGACGACAGAACCGGGCGCGGCTTCAAGAGACCAGGGAATGTATGCCCTCCATCGTGTGCGCGTGTCCCCAGGCATGTCAGGCTCGGCTTTTGGCGCGTACGTCGAATCAATGAAATAAAAAAGGCGGCGCTTAATCGCCGCCGCCACATCCGGAATCGCTAAAACCCCCGTCACTGCTGCATCCATCATGGTGTGAGCCATGATCTGAATAGCCTAAATACCCGCTGTCCGCCTGCTGGCGGCTTTTATGCTCCGATGGCTGCGGCTGAATGACTGAAAGAAAAACAATAATAGATATAAACAATAAGATGATCACAATCACTTCTCGTCACTCCCTTTTTTCACCATATTTGTTATACGGATGAAACGCTGACCGGTTTCATTTCAAAGTGATCGATTCTTTCAGGCGGTCTCTGAGCCAACGCTTCAGCACCCCGTGTCCTTTGTTTGACAATAAAGTGCCGACACGCCAATACATAGGAGGATGAGGGGCGAACTGAAAATCAATCAATCTGAAAAGCCAGCTTTTATCCCGGGTGAGAGAGTCAATTTGAAGCTCGTCTTCATCTGCTTCAGCGCTATAGGCACTTTGTTTCTGTATGTCCTCATCCTGCCGAACCGCCAAGATTCTCAAAGCTTCAGCCATTTGTTTGTAACCGCCCTCCAGCAAGGAAGCGCCAAGGTTGTCAGCACGCACCTCCATCCATTGTGAACAAAAGGATTGATAGAGCTGAAACAGGACAATGATTGCCATAATGAAAGCCCAGAGCGCAATTTTGTGGGCCTCGGGGTGGATGATATGCTGCTCAAACAAGAGGATAATCCCAACGACAGCTCCAAGATAGAGAAAACGCAAAATCTGTGATGACAGTACATCACGTTTTTTAATATGAATCGCCTCATGAGCCAGAATGCCTTCGATGACATGCAGCGGAAGTGTTAGTGTGGCGCTTGTCAGGATGACCATTGACCTCCCGATGTTCATGCCTACAGCCATTCCGTTGTAATCATCACTCTCCGTTTCGTATATGCGGACATGAGAAATGCCGGCCTTGCGGAAAATCTTATCGGCCGCTGTCTGTACATGCGGATGATGACAGGGCTTGGCGTCCATCGCCGCCCGCAACACACGGTCTGACATGTACATGTTGAATACCCAATACAGGAGCACGGCAACAGCCATGACCCATGGAGAGGCGTGTAATGCGTATAACACGAGCACCAATAAGGCGTAAGCGGATATCCCTTTTACGCTGGCGGCAAAATAAAGCTTCCCGAGCAGCCGCTTCACATTTTTTCTATGATAAAACGGCAAAACAGAAATCACATTGTCCACTTTGATTTCTTCATCTGTGTATTCTCGGAAAATCGTTTTCCATTTTTGCGGTTCCTTCACCGTCAGAAACAGTGTTTCGCCGGGAAGAGACAGTTTAATGACTTGCTGAAAGCTTGTTGTCAAATCTAAACGTGATGAATACATCGTCATAAGCGGATGGAGCTTTAAGAGATCAGCCGTAGATTCAAGCTGAATGTCCTTCAAATCGGAAAGCGGATATGTACGGGTTTCATAGTGTGAGCTGATATGCAATTTTTCTAAGGCTGCTGAATAAAAAACCTTTACGCTGAAAACATTCAGTATTCGCTTCACCAGTGCCCCTCCGCCGGAGATCATGCCGAGAAGGATCACATATTTGAGAGGGCTTGTGTCAGGTCCATAGATGAAAAAAATAACAGCTCCGGCAAACACAATGGCGGTCAGCGTAATGTCTGACAGGAGGCGTGTTTTGTTTTTGGCAAGCTCGATTTCCTGCCAGTCTCCCGAAGGTTTTTCCGCACGCTCTGAAACAATGAGATCCATTGCGGTCCAATAGCAGTAGAACATTGTCGCGATTGAGACAATGCCGTCCATGAATGAGAGATGAGAGAAGATGTAAACTGCAGCGCCGACCCATAGCACAATATCAATCCAGAAGTCTATGGCCGGAATGAGTTTTGCAGCCAGGGCTGATATCAAATAAAATCCCAGGCCGAGAAGCATAAAGAGAAATAGATGAGTTCCCATAGGCATGCCAAATTCCTTTCTATCTAGTATTTCCAACTATTACTATAGCATGGGATGGGAACTTGCAAAAACACGGACATGCAAAAAGCAAGCTCTTTCGTTTTCCGAAGAACTTGCTCCGAGGTGTATCAATAAAATTGGTGCAGCAGCAATAAGGTTAAGGATACTGTAATCGCTCCCCCGATGCGGGTAGACACCTGGGCGAACGGCATCAGCTCAAGCCTTTCCGCCGCGCTTAAAATAGCGACGTCACCGGTGCCGCCTTGCCCTGAATGGCATGCATTAATAATGGCGGTTTCAATCGGATACATGTTCAGCCATTTTCCGGTGAAGAAGCCGACGGCCATCATGGTCACAACGACAGACAGAATTGTAATGATATTGCTGAGGTTAAAAGCAGCGATAAGCTTGTCCCACGGCGTCATGGATACCCCGATCGCAAAGAGCAGCGGGTAGGTCACAGCTGTTGAAAAGAAGCGGGATACTCCAAACGCGCCATTTTCAATTGAGGCAGGCGCCAATCTGAACAGCTTGATTAGAACAGCCAGTAACAGCATGGCAACGGGTGCCGGAAATCCGAAAAAATCATGGGCGAGCATGCCGACTAAGTATAAAGAAACAGCAAGGATACCGCCTGACGCAAATAAAGAAAGGTTGAACATGTGCTGACCGCTCTGTGATTCCTCCAGTGCAGGGGACTCTTCTTCGGAGCGGTCCACTTTGCCGTTTCCGGTCCATTCCGGTTTTTTCTTTCCAATTCTGTTTAATAAGCCCGCTAGAATAATCGCGCACAGGCTGCCCAGCATAATCGATGGGAGAACAAGTGCAAACGCTTCCCCTTGAGAAATGGGCATGATGTCAGAATAGCCAATGGACAGCGGGATAGCACCTTCTCCGACTCCTCCAGCCATGATCGGAATGACAATGTATAGCAGGGTATGCTGAAATCCGAGTCCGAGCAAAGTCCCGACAGCCAGTCCGACAATAGCGGCTGTGACAGAACCGACAATAAGCGGAATAAAGATTTTCATAAATGCTTTTACGAGTGTTTCTCTTTTCATGCCGAGGATGCTTCCGACGACAATACCGGCGATAAACAAATAAAGAAAGTTTGAGTTTTCTGTAAATTCTGTGGTGGATTTGACGATATCATTAGGCAGCAGGTGATAGTACACGACAGCGGATGGAATGAAAGTAGCTAGGATGGCCGGGCCGCCGATAGACCGAACAATCGGTATCGATTTGCCGATTTGAGCAAAGGTAAATCCGAAAAACGCCATGACGGCAATGGATGTCAGAATGTCACTTTTTACATCGTGATGCATAACAAAAACAGTGATTAATATAAACAGCAAGGCATACACAGGAAGCGGTATGATGCCTACTTTTATATTCATGGCTTTCGCAAACCAATTCTCTTTTCGAACCCCTTCGTGAATTGTATCCGTTTGCAATTGCATGTGTGTTTGAAGCTCTCCCATTGAAAAACCTCCCCTATTCTTGATGCAGTGAAATTGTTCACTATGTTAAGTATACTAAAAAATTGAAATTATTAATATATTAAAAATTTACTATTCAGCTTTTCTCCTCTTGCCGGTTTAAATGGAAAGAGGCATTCTGACTAAAATCGGTTTATGACGGAATGCTGAGACTTGAGTGCTGAAGCGGGTGTGAGCATTTTGTTCGCAAGGAACGATGTGTTGATGTACGATGATAAAGGGTCATTTATCCTAGCAGCCGACATAAATAAGCAACAAAATAGACAAAAAACCGACACATAGTATGGGACTTTTTAGGTGTTTTAGGCTTTATTTTTGAAATGAATCGTTGTAAAGTACTTAATATGAACCAGTCAGAGATTGTGTCATTTTGTCAGTCTAGCAATCTTGCATCATATTGGACGACTTTTTGACACATTTGTGAAATATTGAACAATATTTTTTTCGTCTATTTTGTGAATTGCTGATCAAAGTTTTGGTTCTATTTGTGAAGTGGTGAGCAAATAAACAGTTTCAACCGGAAATGGAGGAGAAAGCATGAGTGAATTGGTATTAGCCCGCATACAATTTGCATCTACAACGTTGTTTCATTTCTTGTTTGTGCCGATGTCTATCGGGCTTGTGTTTATGGTTGCGTTGATGGAGACTCTTTATCTTGTGAAGAAAAATGAGCTGTATCTCAAAATGGCAAAGTTTTGGGGACACTTATTCTTAATAAATTTCGCAGTCGGTGTTGTAACGGGGATTTTGCAAGAATTCCAGTTTGGACTGAACTGGTCTGATTACTCCCGTTTTGTCGGAGATGTATTTGGCGCTCCGCTTGCGATTGAAGCCCTATTGGCGTTTTTTATGGAATCTATTTTTATCGGATTATGGATATTTGGCTGGGACCGCCTGCCGAAGAAAATTCACGCTCTCTGCATATGGCTCGTATCATTCGGAACGATCATGTCATCTTTCTGGATTTTAACAGCAAACTCCTTTATGCAGGAGCCAGTCGGCTTTGCGATCAAAAACGGCCGCGCGGAAATGAATGACTTTGGCGCGCTGATCACAAACCCTCAGCTTTGGGTTGAATTCCCGCACGTTATTTTCGGTGCGCTTGCCACCGGGGCTTTCTTTATTGCCGGAGTGAGTGCTTTTAAACTATTGAAGAAAAAAGAAGTGCCGTTCTTTAAGCAATCTTTTAAACTCGCAATGATTGTCGGTCTTTGTGCCGGTCTTGGCGTCGGCCTTAGCGGACACATGCAGGCTGAGCATTTAATGGAATCACAGCCGATGAAAATGGCTGCCAGTGAAGGCCTGTGGGAAGATAGCGGTGATCCCGCTGCTTGGACCGCTTTTGCGACGATCGATACAAAAAATGAAAAAAGCTCAAATGAGATCAAAGTTCCTTATGCTTTGAGCTACTTGGCTTATCAGAAATTCAGCGGAAGTGTCAAAGGGATGAAGACACTTCAGGCTGAGTACGAAAAAATATACGGAAAAGGCGACTATATTCCGCCGGTCAAAACGACATTCTGGAGCTTCCGCATCATGGTTGGCGCAGGCGTTGTCATGATTCTTGCAGCGTTAGGCGGCCTTTGGCTGAACCGCCGCAAAAAGCTTGAAAACAGCAAATGGTATTTGCGCATCATGATCGCTTTGATATCCTTCCCGTTTCTTGCGAACTCCGCGGGCTGGATTATGACAGAAATCGGGCGTCAGCCTTGGACGGTTATGGGCTTGATGACAACGGCTCAATCCGTGTCGCCTAACGTAACAGCGGGCTCCCTGTTATTCTCAATCATCGCATTCGGTGTGATGTACATGGTTCTGGGCGCACTGCTTGTCTTCTTGTTTATCCGTGAGATTAAAAAAGGTGCCGAGCATGATGATCATCATGAAGTGCCTGTATCAACAGATCCATTTAGTCAGGAGGTATACCATGGCATCTCTTCATGATCTTTGGTTTATACTCGTTGCTGTATTGTTTGTAGGATTCTTCTTTTTGGAAGGCTTTGATTTCGGGGTCGGCATGGCGACCCGTTTTCTTGGCCATAATGAATTAGAACGCAGAGTGCTGATCAACACGATCGGGCCGTTCTGGGACGCGAATGAAGTGTGGCTTTTGACTGGCGCAGGCGCCATTTTCGCGGCATTTCCAAACTGGTATGCAACGATGCTTAGCGGTTATTACATTCCGTTTGTCATTGTGCTGCTTGCGTTAATGGGCCGCGGGGTCGCGTTTGAGTTTCGCGGCAAGGTGGATCATTTAAAATGGGTAAAGGTTTGGGACTGGGTCGTTTTCTTCGGCAGTCTGATTCCTCCGTTTGTGCTTGGTGTTCTGTTTACGACATTATTCCGCGGAATGCCGATTGATGCCGACATGAACATTCACGCACATGTATCTGATTATATCAATGTATATTCTATACTTGGCGGTGTGACGGTAACACTTCTTTGCTTCCAGCACGGATTAATGTTTATCACGCTGCGTACGATTGGTGATTTGCAAAACCGCGCCCGGAAAATGGCACAAAAGATAATGGGTGTTGTTTTTGTAGCGGTTCTTGCCTTCGCGGCTCTTTCTGCGTATCAGACAGACATGTTTACACGCCGCGGAGAAATTACCATTCCGCTCGTTGTTTTGATTGTCATCTGCTTTATGCTCGCGGCTGTATTTATCCGTAAGAAAAAAGACGGCTGGACATTTGGGATGACAGGCGCTGGTCTTGCGCTGACCGTGGGAATGATCTTTATTTCCCTATTCCCTCGCGTAATGGTCAGCTCGCTTCAAAGCGCATACGATTTAACAGTAGCTAACGCTTCTTCCGGTGATTATTCGCTTAAAGTCATGTCAATTGCAGCATTAACGCTATTGCCGTTCGTCATCGGCAGCCAGATCTGGAGCTATTATGTCTTCCGGAAGCGCGTCAGCCATAAGGAGCCTATGACTTATTAATGGGAAAAGACCTGTTTCGATATAAAGGAATGAAGCGGATTCTCACCGTGATTACTTGTTTAACGCTGATTCAGACAGCCGCTATTATTATGCAGGCAGAGTGGCTGAGTGAAGCCGTAACCGGACTGTTCAATGGGAAGAGCATTACCTCCCTTTTTCCGGTGATCGGCTTTTTCCTCATCGCTTTTATCGCCCGGCACGGGGTGACGGTGGCGCGCCAGAAAATCGTCTATCAATATGCCGCCCGGACAGGAGCAGATTTGAGAAAAAGTTTTCTTGATCAGCTGTTCCGTTTAGGCCCCCGCTTTGCAAAGAAAGAGGGCACGGGGCAAATGGTGACGCTGGCGATGGAAGGCATCAGCCAGTTCCGCCGCTACCTGGAGCTGTTTCTGCCGAAAATGGTCAGTATGGCGATTGTGCCTGCGGCGGTTGTCATTTATGTGTTTTTCCAGGATCGTACGTCGGCCGTCATTTTAGTCGCAGCGATGCCGATTCTGATCATTTTTATGATTCTCCTTGGCCTTGTCGCACAGAGAAAAGCGGATCGTCAGTGGAAATCCTATCAGAGACTTTCCAATCATTTTGTTGATTCTCTTCGGGGGCTGGAGACATTGCGTTTCCTAGGTTTGAGCAAGT
Source organism: Bacillus sp. MBGLi79 (assembly GCF_002953915.1). NCBI lineage: Bacteria > Bacillati > Bacillota > Bacilli > Caryophanales > Bacillaceae > Bacillus > Bacillus sp. MBGLi79. The sequence continues at coordinate 4,559,331 of NZ_CP026521.1, read as the reverse complement.
CACACAGCAAAAATATTTTCTACGTGAGTGAGCGGTATCGCAAAGCAACAATGAGCACACTCCGGGTGGCGTTTTTATCATCATTCGCCCTCGATTTCTTCACGATGCTGTCGGTGGCGACAGTCGCGGTGTTTCTGGGCCTGCGCCTGATTGACGGCGATATTTTGCTTGGTCCCGCTTTAACGGCGCTTATTCTGGCGCCTGAGTATTTTCTGCCGGTGCGGGAAGTGGGGAATGATTATCATGCAACGCTGAACGGCCAGGAAGCAGGAAAAACCATTCAAGAGATTTTGTCGCAGCCTGGTTTTAAAGAAGAGACGCCGCTTCAGCTCGAGGCTTGGGGTGATCAGGATGAGCTGAAGCTGTCAGGCGTGTCAGTCGGCCGTTCGGTGTCTGATATTGATCTGTCTTTCAAAGGTAAGAAAAAAATCGGCATTATCGGTGCAAGCGGTGCCGGAAAATCAACATTAATTGATATCCTCGGCGGATTTTTAGAGCCGGATGGCGGGATGATTGAGGTGAATGGCACAAGCCGGTCCCATTTGCAGGACGGCAGCTGGCAGAAAAATCTTCTGTACATCCCTCAGCATCCGTACATTTTTGATGATACGCTTAGCAATAACATTCGCTTCTACCACCCAAGCGCTTCGGCAGAGGATACAGTCCGTGCCGCTGCTGCGGCGGGTCTGACGGAGCTGGTGGATAAGCTTCCTGACGGATTAGAGGGGCGGATCGGGGAAGGCGGCCGGGCGCTCAGCGGCGGACAAGCACAGCGTGTCGCGCTGGCCCGCGCCTTTTTGGGAAACCGCCCGATTCTGCTGCTGGATGAGCCGACCGCCCATCTTGATATCGAAACAGAATATGAAATAAAAGAAACGATGCTGGATTTATTTGAGGATAAGCTCGTCTTTCTCGCGACTCACCGCCTTCACTGGATGCTCGATATGGACGAAATTATCGTGCTTGACGGGGGCAGGGTTGCGGAAATCGGGACTCACGATGAACTGCTGAAGAAAAACGGTGTGTACACCAAACTCGTGAAGGCACAACTGGGGGAAAGAGCATGAAGAAAGAAGAATGGATTTTGCCGTATATCAAGCAAAATGCCCGCCTGTTCGTTCTGGTTATCTTTTTGGGCGCGGTGACGATTTTTTCTGCTGCTTTCCTCATGTTCACCTCAGGATTCTTGATTTCTAAAGCGGCGACAAGGCCGGAAAACATCCTGCTCATTTATGTGCCGATTGTCGCTGTCCGAACCTTTGGGATTGCACGGTCTGTGTCGCGATATATGGAACGGCTCGTCGGCCATCACATCATTTTGAAAATCGTATCTGACATGCGCGTCCGCCTTTACAATATGCTTGAGCCGGGTGCTTTGATGCTGCGTTCCCGTTTTCGCACAGGGGATATGCTCGGCATTTTGTCTGAGGATATTGAACATTTGCAGGATGCTTTCTTAAAAACGATTTTTCCTGCGATCTCAGCCTTGCTCCTGTATGCTGTGTCAGTGATAGCGCTCGGCTTCTTCTCTTGGCCGTTTGCCATATTGATTGCGCTGTATTTGTTTGTTCTTGTTGTATTGTTTCCGGTTGTGTCTTTGCTCGTGACGAGAGCGAGGAATGCGAAGCTGAAAAGCGGACGGAATGTGCTGTACAGCCGTTTGACAGATGCCGTGATGGGTGTCAGCGATTGGATGTTCAGCGGACGCCGGCATGCTTTTATTGATGCGTATGAAAAAGAGGAGCATGATTGGTTTGAGCTTGAACGGAAAAAACAACGCTTTACAAGATGGCGGGACTTTGCTGCGCAATGCCTTGTCGCCGGCCTTATTTTGCTGATGCTCTTTTGGACAGCAGGACAGCAAGCGGACGGCGAGCTCGCTAAAACAATGATTGCCGCTTTTGTGCTTGTGGTGTTCCCGCTGACGGAAGCCTTTTTGCCGCTTTCGGATGCCTTAGGCGAAGTGCCGGGCTATCAGGATTCTATCAAACGCATGAACAGGGTGGCTCCTCAGGCGGAGGCATCACAAACAGAATCAGGAGCACAAACGCTTGATCTCCAAGATGTTACCCTGTCCTTTCGTGATGTGACGTTTTCTTATGACAACAGCAGCCAAGTGCTTGACAACTTTTCCTTTACGCTGCGCCAAGGAGAAAAAATGGCGCTGCTCGGCCGAAGCGGCTCTGGGAAATCAACATCGCTTGCATTAATCGAGGGCGCCTTGAAACCGGACTCCGGTTCTGTAACGTTAAACGGAGTGGAGACAGCGTTGTTAAAGGATCAGATTGCGGATGCGGTGGCCGTGTTAAATCAAAAACCGCACCTGTTTGATACAAGTATTTTGAACAACATCAGGCTCGGAAATGGAGAAGCAAGCGACGAGGATGTGCGCCGCGCCGCAAAGCAGGTCAAGCTGCATGACTACATTGAGTCGCTTCCTGACGGATATCATACCTCTGTACAGGAAACGGGCATCCGTTTTTCTGGTGGAGAGCGCCAGCGGATCGCACTTGCGCGGATCTTGCTGCAGGATACGCCGATCATCATCCTTGATGAGCCAACAGTCGGCCTCGACCCCGTCACTGAGCGTGAATTGATGGAAACGGTGTTTGAGGTGCTGAAAGGAAAAACGATTCTATGGATTACACACCATCTCGCGGGAGTGGAAGCAGCCGATAAAATCGTATTTCTCGAAAACGGCAAAACGGAAATGGAAGGAACCCATGAGGAGCTGTTGGCTGCAAACGAACGATATCGCCGCCTGTATCACCTTGATGTTCCTGTAAAATAAAAGACAGCCCTAAAAGGCTGTCTTTTTTGTTTGAAAAAGAAAAGGTGCAGGAAAAATAGGAAGAGAAAGAAGAGGAGGGATAGAGATGAATGTTCCATTTTGGACGGAGGAGCATGTGAGGGCCTCGCTCCCTGAAAGAGATGCCGAGAGCCATAAAGGCACGTACGGTACGGCCTTGCTGCTGGCGGGAAGCGACGACATGCCGGGCGCGGCGCTGCTTGCAGGGCTTGGGGCCATGCGGAGCGGTCTCGGCAAGCTTGTCATCGGTACATCAGAAAGCGTAATCCCGCTAATTGTTCCTGTTTTGCCCGAGGCGACCTATTGGCGTGACGGCTGGAAAAAGGCGGCGGATGCTCAGCTTGAAGAGACGTACCGGGCCATTGCCATCGGATCGGGCCTTCCGCAAACGGAAAGCGTACAGCAGGCAGTCGATCATGTGCTTACGGCTGATTGTCCTGTTATTTTGGATGCCGGAGCGCTGGCGAAGCGCACATATCCGAAACGGGAGGCCCCCGTCATCCTCACGCCGCATCCGGGCGAGTTTTCCCGAATGACAGGGGTGCCCGTGAACGAATTGCAGAAAAAAAGAGCGGAATATGCAAAGGAATGGGCGGCTCAGCTGCAGACTGTCATTGTGTTAAAAGGAAACCAAACCGTCATCGCGTTTCCTGAGGGAGACTGCTGGCTCAATCCAACCGGAAACGGGGCGCTCGCCAAGGGCGGAACCGGTGACACACTGACGGGCATGATATTGGGGATGCTCTGCTGCCATGAAGATCCAAAGCATGCCATATTAAACGCGGTCTATTTGCATGGTGCGTGCGCCGAGCTCTGGACGGACGAGCACTCCGCTCATACGTTGCTCGCTCATGAGCTATCTGACATCCTGCCCCGCGTGTGGAAACGATTTTAATGATAAAAAAGCTGTCTTCAGAGAGAAGACAGCTTTTCTTGATACCCCGCCCGTTTTTTCAGACGCGGTTTCATTAATGCATAGTAAAGCACAGAAGGCACGGCCAAGCCGATAATCCATGCGATGTCTCCGCCGCCAAACATTTTGGCAAGCGGTCCGATGTAAAAGCTTGTGTTGATAAACGGAATTTCCAGCAAGATAGACAGAACGAACGCAATTGTGGTGATCCAATTGACCTTTCCATAAGGCCCGTTTACGTCGAACATGGCTTTGACTTGATACTTTCCGTGGCGGACGAAGTAGTAATCGACTAAATTGATTGCCGTCCACGGAATTAAGAAATAACTGATGAAAAAGATAAAATTCAAAAACAGCTCCATAAAATTGCTCTGTCCCAGTAGGCTTAAGACTGTGCCGACAAGCGTGACACCCAGGATCATGATGATTCTGACTTTGGGCGTGACTTTTAATTTCAGAAATGGCTCCAGCGTTGTTGTCGTGGACATGAAAGCCCCATACAGGTTAAAAACATTGATTGCCATTTGCCCAAATAACACAATGATCAGCATAATAAACGAGAAGGGACCGAACAATTGGACAATCTGGCTGCCTGAGTTTGCCGTAAAGTCAGGAAGTGAGGTTGTCAGCAATGCGCCGAGCAGCATCATCCAGATGGAGCTGACAGATGTACCTGCATAGCTGTACCAAAATGTTTTTGAAGCCGGTGTTTTAACTGGCAGATATCTTGAATAATCGGCAACATATGGCGCGTAGGCAAGCTGCCACGTCGCAACTGCGCTGACTGCCACCAAGAAAATTGGCAGATCAATCGCTCCGGGAATCCAGCTGCCTGCTGGAATCGGCAATTGAAAAATGAGAATCGTTGCAGCAAAAAATACAGCAAAAGAGGTCCAAGAAAGGATTTTTTGCATTTTGTGAATCAAATCATGGCCGAAAATGGTGAGTAAAAAACATACGGCGCTTAAGCCTATAATGCTCCATGATCCCGGGATGGGAACAAAGCTGCTTAAGGTTCCGGCCGCCAGAATCGTGCTGCTTGCGAAGAAACCAAGGTAGATAAACATGACTAAGAAGAGGGGAAGAATCGCTCCGATTACGCCGAATTGGGCACGGCTTTGAATCATTTGCGGGATGCCTAGCTGAGGGCCTTGCGCGGAATGAGACGCCATAAATATGGCACCGATTAAGGTTCCGCAAATAATAGCGGCAACACTCCAAAACAGATTAAGTCCCATTGCAACGGGAATCGTGCCGGTCACTAACGTGGTGATATGCATATTAGCCCCGAACCATACGGGAAATAAATCTTTCGCTTTACCATGTCTTTCTTCATTCGGAATATATTCAATCGTTCGCCTTTCTACTTTCAATGCATCGTCCTCCATATTGGATGTTTTTTTGAAATCGACATAAAGTCTTAGCTTAACAGACTATAAGGGGGTTTACAAATAAGGATATGCAGCCAAACGGCCGGGAAGCCTGATCTGTCAATGGCTGAAAAGAATTGTAAAAAAGATGAACGCTTTTGAATCCGGTGTCGTCTCATAAGGCAGAAAAACAAAAAAGGGGGGATCACGGTCATTGGATACACAAGAAGAACAGCGGCTGATCCAGCAGGCGAAAGAGGGAAACGACGAGGCGTTTACAGCCCTTTTCCACTATCACTATTCTTTCTTATATAAATACTTGTTAAAGCTTTCCCTTCACCCCGATCTCAGCGAGGAACTTGTTCAGGAAACCTTTCTGAAAGGGTACATCCATTTAAGAAGCTTTCAGGGCCGTTCAAAATTCTCCACATGGCTGATCTCCATTGCATCGCGGCTCTATCTCGATCACCAGAAAAAGAGAAAGAGAGAATGGAAACGGAATCAGACAGTTACGGAGGAAACAATCCGCAAGATCAAGTGGGACGTGTCGGCGAAAGGGGCAGAGTGGAGCGAAACGCTCGATCTGTTTTCAAAGCTGGACCCTAAACTGCGCACACCGGTTTTATTAAGGCATTACTACGGCTATACCTACGCTGAAATCGGGGTGATGCTTCAAATCAAAGAAGGCACTGTAAAGTCCAGAGTTCATAAAGGGCTCCAGCAAATCAGAAAGGAGTGGGACGATGAATAAAGAAAAGCTTTCTGATCATTTAAAGTCAGAATGGAAAAAAATTGATCAAACAGCCAATCCCTCTATACCGACTCAAAAAGAACTGCTTCACCAGCTGTCACAAATGAAAGCTGAATATAGAAAAAAACTTCTTCAAGAGATCATTTTATTTGTATTCTGCGCGCTGATGGTTGTGAGTGCTGCAATCTTAGCTTTCACTCAAGCTCCTGCTGTGTTTATTGTGCTTCAGGTTTGTGTGCTTGCGGTGCTGCCGATTTTGATTGCGGCTGAGAAAAAAAGGCATCTCGGCGAATGCGAGGTGAAACGCGGATGACACAAACAGAAATTATCATAACGGTTGCGGCTTGTCTCATCGTATTGGCGCAGGGAATCTTTTTATTTATTGATGCGAAAAAACGTAATCACATGGCATGGGTTTGGGGGATTGTCGGATTGATTCAAGCACCGATGCCTCTGATTTGTTATTACTTTTTTGTCATTAGGCCGGATCGGAAGAAAAGGGGGATCAAGCAATGAATATTTCTTGGGAAATGATTTTGCCGCTGATTGTATTACAGCTGGCTTTGGCGGTGTTTGCCCTCATCAGCTGTATAAAAGAAGAGCGGACGAACGGGCCAAAGTGGATGTGGGCTGCAATCATCGTATGTATCAATATTATCGGGCCGATTTTGTTTTTTACCGTCGGCAGAAAGCAGAGGTAAGCCGATATGCTGTCTATTGAATCATTATGCAAATCGTACAGGCATCATGAAGCTGTAAAGAATGTCAGTTTTCATGTGAATGAAAATGAGTGTGTCGCACTATTAGGACCTAATGGAGCCGGCAAAACCACGACTCTGCAAATGCTGGCCGGACTGCTTTCGCCAACCTCCGGAAACATTAAGCTGTTAGGAGAAAAAAAGCTGGATCGGCGTTTGATTGGGTACCTCCCTCAGTATCCTGCTTTTTATTCGTGGATGACCGCAAATGAATTTTTGACATTTGCGGGGAGACTGTCCGGCCTTTCGAAGAGAAAATGCCAAGAGGAAATCGGTGAGATGCTGGAATTTGTCGGTTTGCACGAAGCGGCGCACAAAAGGATCGGGGGCTATTCAGGAGGCATGAAACAAAGACTCGGTCTGGCACAGGCACTGCTCCATAAACCGAAGTTTTTGATATTGGATGAACCGGTGTCTGCACTTGATCCGACAGGGCGGTTCGAGGTGCTGGACATGATGCGGGAGCTGAAAAAGCATATGGCCGTTCTGTTTTCTACACATGTTTTGCACGATGCAGAGCAGGTGTGTGATCAAGTGGTGATTATGAAAAACGGTGAAATTTCATGGAAAGGCGAGTTACAGGAGCTGAAACAACAGCAGCAAACGAACGTTTTTACCCTTTCAGTGAAAGAGAAGCTGGAAGGCTGGCTTGAAGAGAAGCCTTACGTCTCAGCTATTGTCTATAAGAATCCGTCCCAAGCTGTTTTCGAGCTGCCTGATATACACGCTGGCCGGTCATTATTAAGTGACTGTATCCGAAAGGGATTGACCGTCACCCGATTTGAACAGAAAACGGAGTCTCTAGAAGACGTCTATCTAAAGGTGGTGCACGCATGAAGGTGATGATGGCGCTATTGCAGAAGGAGTGGCTGGAAGGATGGAAAAGCGGCAAGCTGATTTGGCTGCCGATTGCGATGATGATCGTCGGGCTGACACAGCCGCTGACCATTTATTATATGCCGGAAATCATCGCACATGGAGGGAACCTTCCTGACGGCATGAAAATTAGTTTTACGACGCCCTCCGGGTCTGAAGTGATGGTCAGCACGCTTTCTCAATTCAACACGCTTGGCATGGCTCTGGTCATCTTTAGCGTGATGGGCAGTGTAGCCAATGAAAGAAATCAAGGGGTAACAGCGCTGATTATGTCGCGGCCTGTGACGGCAGCCCATTATATCGTGAGTAAATGGCTCATCCAAAGCGTGATCGGCATTATGTCGTTTGCAGCTGGATACGGGCTTGCTTATTATTACGTTCGGCTGCTGTTTGAGGACGCATCATTCAGCCGCTTTGCCGCAAGCCTTGGCCTTTACGCGCTTTGGGTGATATTTATTGTGACCGCCGGCCTTGCCGGAAGTACGATATTCCGGTCTGTCGGAGCAGCTGCGGCTTGCGGGATCGGGCTCACAGCAGCCGTTTCCTTTGCTGTTTCACTATTTCCAGATGGTGCGAAGTGGCTTCCGGCTGAGATTTGCAAGCAGGCGGAGCATATCCTTCTTCATGGAGAGCGGGCAGATTTTTTCGGATGGTCACTCACTTTCTCCATTCTGTGCATCATGCTTCTGGCCGTGTTTTCTGTGTGGCGCTTCCGGCGGTATGAAAGCTATTAATTGATCATGTTACGTTTTTGCGCAAGCATCACAAAAAAGGCGGCAAATGCCAGAGACCCGGCTCCATAAAAAACTCCCGCAAGCCCGATAAGCTGTGCGATTTTTCCGGCAAGAAGGGGCCCGAGGAAGATGCCTAGCGCATAAAATGATTGATAAAACCCCATCACTGACATTTTTAATCGGGCAGAACTGATTTCGACGACATGGCTTAGCAGCAGAGGAAAAACGAAGCCGAGCGCCAGTCCGATACAGGCGTGTGTGATGCAAACCGTGAACAATGCAGCTGAAAAAGGAACGTATAGTAAACAGACCCCGGTGACAGCGAAACTAATGAGCATCACGGAGTAAGCGATACGGCTTGTAAAGCGCAGAAACACAAAGCTTAATGTGGCGGCTGCGTGTGGGAGGAAAAAGGCGCTCATCACCCAAAGCAGCTCCGCGTCGCCCATTCCGAGCTGATTCATGTAAAGCGGCGTAAAACCAAACACTGTGATAAATAATACGGCATGGGCCGTCATAGACAGGATGGTGAAAAGCTTCAGCTTTGGCAGCCGCAATGTATCTTTGATGTACTGATTGACACGAATGGTGCCACGGTTTGCGGGAGGAGCAGACGGATCCTTAATAAAGCAGCAGATCACCAGACCTGCGGCAGAAGCTGCCAGCGCCATCCAAAACGGGACCTGCCTGCCTAAATGGGCTGCCGCAAGCCCGCAGAACACAATGCTGGCAAACTGAGGCATGACGGTAAAAAACTGCATGATGCCCATTGCTTTTGATGCATTGCCATTGTTGAAATAATGTGCGTATAAAATGGTCGCCATCACCCACATAGAAGCAGTGATTCCCGCGAAAAGCCGGGCGGCCAGCACGAAGAAGAAAGAATCAAACATCAGAAAAAGCAGGCTGCTGAGGACGGAAAAGCCGAACCCGGCAATTAACAATTGCTTGCGCAAGGAAAACAGGATGTCTGACACAAGGCCGAGCGGGAATCGCAGAAGGATTTGCGTGACCCCGTAGCTGCCGAGAATGATGCCGATTGCGCCATATGAAAAGTGCAGATCCTCCAAATACAGACTGAATACAGGAACGTAAATATAGCCTGAAAACCAGAAACAAAATACCATGCATAAAAAAACGGCGTGATCTAAAGCGCCGATTGTTTTTTTCTGAGGAATCAAGTCCTGCTGTAATTCCATCGTATCTCTCCACCCCTTTCCTTCCAGTACAACACAATTGTTGAAAGCGTTTCAATAGAAAAATAAAAAAACAGGGCTTCAAAAAAAGCCCTGTTCGCTGTTGTTAATACGGATCAGATGGATGGCTCTCCTGTTCAGCCTGCTTTGCAGCCTGTTCCGTTTCAGTTGTGCCGATCGGCCCGTTGCTGTTGTTTTCGGAAACCTTTTTTAGCCCTTCTGCTACACGTTTTCCGTAGTCAGGATCAGCTTTTGTGAAATTCTCAATCATTTGATCCTGAATTTCTTTTCGGCACGTAGAAAGCGTATTCACCAAATTCGTAATCAATTCGTTCCGCTCAAATTCAGTAAATCTCCGGTACGTTTCTCCAGCCTGTCCGAAGTTGTTTGTTCTGTCAATCGCTTCACGCTTTACATCACCTTCGACATGCGGCGTATGGTCTTTTCCGTCCTGCTTCGCTTCCTTCAGCCCGCCCATAATGGATGGCTCATAGTTGACGTGCGGGTTTTGTCCTTCTGCTCTATCGACCCGATATTGCATCTGCCCGCCTTCCTGGTTGGTGGCGACATGCTTTTTCGGCGAGTTGATCGGAAGCTGCAGGTAATTTGCGCCTACACGGTAGCGCTGCGTATCAGAGTAGGCAAACGTACGCCCCTGGAGCAATTTGTCGTCTGAAAAATCAAGCCCGTCGACAAGCACCCCCGTTCCAAATGAAGCTTGCTCCACTTCCGCATGGTAGTTTTCCGGATTTTTGTTCAGAACCAATTTGCCGATCGGTTTCCATGGAAAATCGTCTTTATACCACAGTTTTGTCGGATCAAGAGGATCAAAGTCCAGTTCAGGATGCTCATCATCGCTCATGATTTGTGCATACACTTCCCACTCTGGATAATCGCCATTTTCAATCGCGTCATATAAATCCTGTGTGGCATGGTTAAAGTTTTTCCCTTGAATCTCTTCTGCTTCCTTCTGTGTCAGGTTGCGGATGCCCTGCTTCGGTTCAAAATGGTATTTCACGAGAACAGCCTTGCCCTCCTCATTCACCCATTTATAGGCATGTACGCCTGAACCCTGCATTTGCCGGTAGTTGGCCGGAATGCCCCAAGGCGAAAACAAGAAGGTGATCATGTGTGTCGCTTCTAGAGATTGAGAAATGAAATCGAAAATACGTTCACCATCCTGGATGTTGGTCACTGGATCAGGCTGAAATGCATGTACAAGATCCGGAAATTTCAGCGGGTCGCGGATAAAAAAGATTTTCAGGTTGTTCCCGACCAAATCCCAGTTTCCGTCTTCTGTATATAGCTTTACAGCAAAACCGCGCGGGTCTCTCAATGTTTCAGGCGAGTGTTTTCCATGATTCACAGTTGAAAAACGGACAAATGCCGGTGTTTTCTTGCCTTTTTCCTGAAAGAGTTTGGCCCGGGTATATGTTGAAATCGGTTCGTCTCCGAAGCTTCCGTACGCTTCAAAATACCCGTGTGCACCTGCTCCCCTGGCATGAACAACGCGCTCTGGGATGCGTTCTCGGTCGAAGTGGCTGATTTTTTCGAGAAAATCATAGTTCTCAAGCGTTGTAGGCCCTCTGTTCCCGACGGTTCTCACATTTTGGTTGTCAGTAACAGGATGCCCCTGCCTATTCGTTAAGGTATCCTCTGACTCATTTTTCCCGGATGTCTTATGAGAAAGCGCATCCTCGCTGCCCCGGGCATTTGATCCGTGCTGCTTGTTATGATGATCATCTTTCAATGGGTTGACCCTCCTTTTTTGAACGGTAACAATATTCCCTGAATGGAAAGATTTTAAAACAGCCGTTTTTTTTCATCTGCTTCGGGAATGGTACAATGTACAAAAATCGGTAAAAGGAGAGGTCGATTCGTGACGAGAGAAAAAAATCCGCTGCCCATCACGTTTTATCAAAAAACCGCTCTTGAGCTTGCCCCATCGCTTCTAGGCTGCCTTCTTGTAAAAGAAACAGACGAAGGCACAGCGTCAGGCTATATTGTGGAAACAGAGGCCTATATGGGGGCTGGAGACAGAGCGGCCCACAGCTTTAACAACCGCCGGACGAAGCGGACTGAGATCATGTTTGCAGAAGCTGGGCGGGTATATACATATGTGATGCACACCCATACATTGCTGAATGTCGTTGCCGCGGAAGAGGATGTTCCGCAAGCGGTATTAATCAGGGCGATTGAGCCGCATGAAGGCCAGCTGTTAATGGAGGAGAGAAGGCCGGGCAGGAGTCCGAGGGAATGGACAAACGGACCCGGAAAGCTGACGAAAGCGCTTGGCGTTACGATGAATGACTACGGACGCTGGATCACGGAACAGCCGCTTTACATCGAAAGCGGGTACACACCGGAAGCAATTTCAACCGGCCCGCGCATCGGCATTGACAACAGCGGGGAGGCACGCGATTATCCATGGCGTTTCTGGGTGACGGGAAACAGGTACGTGTCGCGTTAGCATGTTTAAGGAAGAGGCAATCAGGGGAATGGTTGAGAAAAAAGAAGGGAGAATCGGAGCTTTGAAAAAGATGATCAAAACCGTTATCAAATGGGCGCCGGTCATTTACCCGATTGTTCGAAAAATCATGAAGGATCGCAAGGCGTCTAAACAAAAGAATATGTCCGCATCTAGAACAGCCGGCTGATCCCGGCTGTTTTTTTATAGGTCAGTTTTCCCTCTAGTCCTCCGGATGTTCATTGACTTGCCATTCTCTCCATTATAGAATTTATATACATTTCGCATCCCTTCATCATCCTTTCTGCCTATTCACTGAATCCCTGCATCTACTAGTTAGGAGGTTTTTCTCATGCTTCATGGGCGACTACGTGATATTCTGCGCTTGCTGATGGCGGCTGAAGCCCCGGTGACAAGTTCGTTTTTTGCCGCGCAGTTAAACGTAACGACGCGGACAGTCCGCAATGATATAAAGGAACTTCAAGGTGTGCTAAGCGGTCACGGTGCCTTTGTACAATCGGTAAGAGGCTCCGGCTACAAGCTCCGCATTGATGACGAGCAAGTATTCAGAACACTGCTGCAAGATGAATTTCAGCAAAAAAAGGGCCTGCCGGTATTGCCGGAGGAGAGAATGGCCTATCTTATGAAACGTCTGCTGCTGGCGGACCATTATCTCAAGCTCGATGAACTTGCTGAAGAACTATTTATCTCAAAATCTACACTCCAAACGGATTTAAAGGAAGTAAAGAAACGTCTGCTGCCTTACCGCATCGTCATGGAAACACGTCCGAATTACGGCTTCAAGCTGCGCGGGGACGAGGTGCAGATGAGGTACTGCATGGCGGAGTACATTGTCGATGAAAGAGAAACGGAGATAGATGTTTTAAATGAAAAGGCTGATATTTTGCCAAAAGAAGAAATTGAGATCATCCGTTTCGCCATCTTGAAAAAAATGAAAAACGACCGCATCCCTCTGTCCAACATGGGACTGAATAACCTCATTATCCATATCGCTATCGCCTGTAAACGGATCAGAACGGAAAACTATGTATCTCTTTTCCCGAAAGATATGGATCATATCCTGCATCAAAAGGAGTACCAGGCTGCAGAAGCCATCGTAAAAGAGCTGGAATCAGCGCTTGCCGTTACGTTTCCGAAAGACGAGACGGCCTACATCACCATGCATCTCCTTGGCACAAAACGAATGACACAATCACAATGCGGAGAGGACACATTTTCAATAGAAGAGGAAACCGATCAGCTGACACTTGCCATGATCAAAGCTGTTGATCGTGAACTGAAGCTTGGCATCCTGCATGACAAAGAGCTGAAAATCGGCTTGGCCCTGCATATGAAGCCGGCGATCAGCCGCAACCGATACGGCATGAATCTTCGAAATCCGATGCTGGCAGCGATCAAGGAACATTATCCACTCGCTTTTGAAGCCGGGATCATTGCCGGAATCGTGATAAAGGAACAAACGGGTATTGAGATTCATGAAAACGAAATTGGATATTTGGCTCTCCACTTTGGCGCCGCGATTGAACGAAAAAAAACAGAAAGCCCGCCGAAACGCTGTATCATTGTATGCGCATCGGGAGCCGGAAGCGCCCAGCTTCTGCGCGAAAAACTGCGTTCCCATTTCGGCAAGCGGCTCGATATTCTTGGAACGGCTGAGTATTATAGTCTTGATCAAATGTCCTACGAATCAATTGATTTTGTCATCAGCACCATTCCGATTAAAAAAGAGCTCCCTGTACCAGTACTGAAGGTTAACACCATCTTAGGCGGAACTGACTTTACAAAAATAGAATCTATTCTGAGTGATGAAAAGGAAAAAGCCAATCGCTACCTAAAAAAAGAACTCGTTTTTTTTCAGGAGGATCTGCGCTCAAAAGAAGAAGTGATTCAATTTTTAGGGCAGAAAGCGGTCGAATGCGGCTTTGCCGATGAAGAAATCATAGATTCCATTTTTGAAAGAGAAGACATGTCGCCAACGTGTTTTGGCAATCTTGTTGCCATCCCGCACCCGCTTGTTCCGCAGACGAAAACAACGTTTTGGGCCGTTTGTACGCTCAAAAAACCGATCGATTGGGAGAGTCAGCGAGTTCAGTTTGTCTGTCTGCTTTGTGTCGAAAAGGAGAACAAAGCGGATTTGCAAAGCATGTATAAACTGCTTGGCAGCATTTTGGATGACCCGGCGGCGGTGAACCAGCTGATCAAATGCCGTTCATATCAAGAGCTTTCGGATGTGTTTGACCAAAAAATGCTGAGCTGACAGCCTGTATATACCTTTTTTCCGTTGCCTGCGGAAAAACCCTGAGTGTTTATGAAAGCGATTTCATAATATGATGATAGCAACAGCAGGACATTACAAAATTGATCAAACTCTAGGGGGTCTTTTACATGAATATATTACTCGTTTGTGCAGCAGGCATGTCTACTAGTTTACTGGTGAGCAAGATGGAAAAAAGTGCGCAGGAACAGGGAAAAGACTATACCATTTGGGCAGTTTCAGGCGATTCTGTACAAAATCATATCGATAAAGCGGATGTATTGCTTCTCGGTCCGCAAGTCCGTTACATGCTTCCGCAGCTCAAAAAATTAGGAGAGTCAAAGGGGGTTCCGGTAGACGTCATTAATACCGTCCATTATGGCACGTGCAACGGGGCGGAAGTGCTGAAATCAGCTGAACAGCTTGGACATGTGTCATAGAGAGGGGCGGGCTATGTGAATAAAGTCAATCAGATCTTAGAAGAAAAGGTCATGCCTATAGCGGGAAGAATTGCGGGACAGCGTCATTTGCAGGCGCTGCGTGATGGTATCATCCTCACGATGCCCCTGATTATCATCGGTTCCTTTTTCCTCATCATTGGCAACCTCCCGATCCCGGGATACGCTGAGTTTATGGCAAAAACGTTTGGCAGCTCCTGGTCTGAAAAACTGGCCTACCCAGTCGACGCGACCTTTGAAATTATGGGTCTTGTCGCCGCGTTCGGCATTGCCTACCGGCTCGCCGAGAAATACGGTGTTGATGCCTTGTCGGCCGGAGCCATTTCCCTTGCGGCATTTTTATTAGCAACACCTTATCAAGTGCCGTTTATGCCGGATGGCGCGACGAAAGAAATCATGGTTGGCGGCGGGATTCCGCTTTCGCTCATGGGAAGCAAAGGCTTATTTGTCGCCATGATTATCGCAATGGTGTCCACAGAGATTTACCGCCTTATTATCCAGCGCAATTTAGTCTTCAAAATGCCGGACGGTGTCCCGCCGGCGGTAAGCAAGTCATTTGTCGCGTTAATCCCCGGCTTTGCCGTCATCTTCCTGATTTGGGCAGCCCGGCTGATTGTTGAAGCGACACCGTTTGAAAGCCTTCATAATATTGTAAGCGTTTTATTGGGGACTCCGCTTTCCATTCTGGGAGGAAGCCTTGGAGGAAGCCTTGTCGCCGAAGCCGTCAAAATGCTTTTATGGGCCTGCGGCCTTCACGGTGCAAACATTGTCGGCGGCGTCATGGCACCGATTTGGTACGGCGCAATGGATGCCAACCGGATCGCCTTCCAAGCCGGTGAGGAGCTTCCTAAGATTTTCACCCAGCAATTTTTCGATATCTGGGTCAATATCGGCGGAAGCGGCGCCACATTGGCACTGGTTGTCACGATGTTCCTGCGCGCCCGAAGCAAACAAATGAAGCAGCTCGGGAAGCTTGCGGTCGGACCGGCCATCTTCAATATTAACGAACCGATTATATTCGGAATGCCGATCGTCATGAACCCAATGCTCTTACTTCCGTTTATCATCACACCGCTTGTCACAGTGACACTTACGTACATCGGAATGAGCACCGGCCTTGTCGCAAAACCGGCGGGTATCGCAGTGCCGTGGACCATGCCGCCGATCTTTTCAGGCTACTTGGCGACAGGAGGAAAAGTCTCAGGTGCGGTCATGCAAGCCATTAATATTGCCGTGTCCTTTGTTGTCTACTATCCATTCTTCAGAATGTGGGATAAGCAGAAGCTGAAAGAAGAAAACGATCTGGAGCTGGTCCAAACGCCTGCAGCATCAGATGACAAAGAAGCGGCTCTGTAGAGAAAGGAAGTGAATCGCGTGAATGAGGAAATGGAACAAATCATTTTTCAAATCATCCTTCACGGAGGAAACGGTAGGAGCTCCGCAATGGAGGCCATTGCCGCTGCGAAAAGCGGTGACGCAGAAGAAGCGCGGAAAAAGCTTCAAGACGCTGCTGAAGAATTGTCAAAAGCCCATCATTATCAGACAGAGCTGATCCAAAATGAAGCGAGCGGAGAAAAGACGGAAATGACGCTTCTGATGGTTCATGCACAGGATCATTTAATGAATGCAATGACAGTGAAGGATATGGCTGCAGAGATCATTGAGTTATATGAAAAAATCACCGAGCAAAGGGGAGCAAGCATATGACAAAAGGATTGAAGATTGTAACGATTGGCGGAGGTTCAAGCTATACGCCCGAGCTAGTGGAAGGGTTTATTAAACGGTATGATGAGCTGCCTGTGCGCGAATTATGGCTCGTCGATATCCCCGAGGGCGAAGAAAAGCTGAATATTGTCGGCACACTCGCCAAACGGATGGTTGAAAAAGCTGGCGTCCCGATCGACATTCATCTTACGCTCGACCGGAGAAAAGCGCTGAAAGACGCAGACTTTGTCACGACCCAATTCCGTGTCGGACTTTTGCAGGCAAGAGCAAAGGATGAGCGCATTCCGCTAAAATACGGAGTGATTGGCCAGGAAACAAACGGCCCGGGAGGCCTGTTTAAAGGATTGCGCACAATTCCGGTCATCCTTGAGATCGCAAAGGACATAGAAGAGCTTTGCCCGAACGCTTGGCTTGTTAACTTCACAAACCCTGCCGGCATGGTAACAGAAGCCTTGCTTCGCTACTCCAACCTGAAGAAAGTCGTCGGTCTCTGTAATGTTCCAATCGGCATCAAAATGGGCGTAGCCAAAGCGCTTGATGTAGATGTGGACCGCGTAGAAGTCCAATTCGCCGGACTGAACCATATGGTATTTGGGCTGGATGTTTTCTTGGACGGCGTAAGTGTGAAGGAGCAAGTCATCGAGGCGATGGGCGACCCGAAAAACGCGATGACAATGAAAAATATCTCAGGCGCCGAATGGGAACCGGATTTCTTAAAAGCGCTCAATGTCATCCCTTGCGGCTATCACCGTTACTATTTCAAAACAAAAGAGATGCTGGAGCACGAACTGGAAGCATCACAAACGGAGGGCACCCGCGCTGAAGTCGTGCAAAAGGTCGAAAAAGAGCTGTTTGAGCTCTATAAAGATCCGAACCTTGCGATCAAACCGCCGCAGCTGGAAAAACGGGGCGGAGCTTACTACAGTGATGCAGCATGTAACCTAATCAGCTCCATTTACAATGATAAACATGACATTCAGCCGGTGAACACGATCAATAATGGTGCAATAGCGAGCATTCCGGACGATTCCGCAGTTGAAGTGAACTGTGTGATGACGAAAACAGGCCCTAAGCCAATTGCTGTCGGCGACTTGCCGGTGTCTGTCCGAGGCCTCGTCCAGCAAATCAAATCCTTTGAGCGTGTCGCAGCAGAAGCGGCAGTTACAGGTGACTATCAAACCGCCCTCCTTGCCATGACGATTAACCCGCTTGTCCCGTCCGATACTGTGGCCAAACAGATTTTAGACGACATGCTGGAGGCGCACAAAGCGTATCTGCCGCAGTTCTTCAATAAAATTGAAGCGTAAAAAAGCCGGCCTGTAATGGGCCGGCTTTTTTCTTACTTGCTTTCAGTCAGTGCTGCAACTTCGGTCGTCCATCCCAATTCGTCTGTGACAGCGCCTTTTTGAATGCCTGTAATCGTGTCATATAATTTTTTTGCGATTTCCCCTGTTTCACCATTGTTAATTGACAGTGTTTCACCTTGCCAGATCAGCTCGCCGACTGGGGAAATAACAGCTGCTGTACCTGTTCCGAAGGCTTCTTCCAGGATGCCGTCTTTATGGGCTTGGATGACCTCATCGATCGCAATTTTTCGTTCTGAAACTTGAAGGCCCCAATGCTTAAGCAAGGCGATGACTGAATTGCGCGTAATGCCTTCCAGGATGCTCCCGTTCAGCATCGGTGTTACGATTTCACCGTTGATTTTGAAGAAGATGTTCATGCTTCCAACTTCTTCGATGTATTTCTTCTCAATGCCGTCCAGCCAGAGTACTTGAGAAAATCCTTTCTCTTCGGCTACCTGCTGCGCTTTTAAGCTTGAAGCATAGTTTCCTGCGGTTTTGGCATTTCCTGTTCCGCCTTTTACCGCACGGACAAATTCACTTTCAACAGCGATTTTGACCGGCTTAATGCCTTCTTTGTAATAAGAGCCGACCGGAGAAAGAATGATCAAGAGCTTATACGTATGAGATGCCGCAACACCAAGGAAAGGCTCGGTTGCGATGATGAACGGACGGATGTAAAGGGACGTGCCCTCCGCATTTGGAATCCAGTCTTTATCAATTGCGACAAGCTGCTTTAAGCCTTCAAGAACCTGTTCTTCATCAATTTGCGGGATGCAGAGGCGGTCGTTTGATTGATTCAGGCGTTCCATATTTTTTTCCGGTCTGAAAAGCAGAACATGGTCATCCTCTGACACGTAAGCCTTTAACCCTTCAAACACGGTTTGGCCGTAGTGATAGACCATTGCGGCCGGATCCATTGATAAGGGCTGATAAGGAATGATTCTTGGATCGTACCAACCTTTATCTGCGGCATAGTCCATTACAAACATGTGGTCTGTAAACACTCTTCCGAACGAAAGCTGATTTGGGTCTGGTTTCGGTTTTTTTGTTGATGTCAATTCAACGCGAATTGTTTGTTTAGTCATGGTCAATCTCCCTGCTGTTAAATTGTTTATATTATCAAACTTATTTGAAAATAATTATATTCTATTGTATACCTTCAACAAATAATCGCAATAGGTTTGCTCAAATTTGTAAGAAATTCATATGAAAAAAGCAGGAGAAATTAATTCTCCTGCGTGTTCATTTGCTCGAATAACCTGTCATAATCGGCGCGAGTGGCATCACGAAGACCTTCAACACGTTCATTTGTAATCTCCTGTTTGCCTTCCTTCAAGCCGTCCAAGAAATATTGAACATATTCTTCAGATGAAATGCCCCGGTACGTCAGGCCTTGTTTATCGCGTGATTTTTGGTTTAAGCCCGTGTCCACCATAGGAGGTGCCATTTCAATCACTTCCACGCTCGTGTCGCGGAGCTGGTGTCTGAGCGTAAGCGAGAACGAGTGAAGTGCCGCTTTTGTTGCGCAGTACACCGGATAAACAGCTAACGGGTTAAACGCAAGCCCGGATGTGACCTGAACGATTGCCGCCTCGGGCTGCTTCATCAAATGAGGTGTGAAAAGGGCGGATAAATGGACAGGCGCTTGGAAATTAAGTTCAATTTCATCACCGTCCACAAAAAGCTCCTCTGTCCCTTTTTTAAAGTCAATTTCCTTTTGAATGCCGGCGTTGTTGACGAGAACATTCAAGTTCGGATATTCCTTTAAAGCCCATTCATACAATGCTTCCCGCTGCGAACGGTCTGCAACATCACATTGCTTTGTATGGATGTTTGGGAGCTGCTGCTTCGCTTCTGCAAGACGTGCTTCGCTGCGTCCGCAAATGATAACTTCATTGCCGAGCTCCAGCAGGCGCTTGGCAAGTTCAAGCCCGATGCCAGCAGAACCCCCTGTGATTAAAACCGTATTGCCTGTCATCTTCATTGGATGTAACACCTCTTAATTAAGTTGGCTGTGATTCCTTTACTATTTCAAATCTTAGCAGGAAATATGCAGCCGCGTCCTATGAGATGCTCAGGATGAAGTGACTTTTCCGGTTTTATAAAATTCGTCAATTGCTTTATCGACATACACCCAGCCTTTCCAGCCGATGTGAATGGTGTCTTTCATGAAATACGGGTCATATTCATGCCCTGAGAAATCAGCAACCTGGAAGCCCTTCGCTCTGATTTGTTTATTTACCTTTTTGTAATAGTCAGTGCGTCCTTTTTTCGGGAAGCCCGTGTAATCGTACCATTTCCCGTTAACAGGAATGGTGACAAACATAGGCTCTGCGCCCGCATCCTTCAGGATATCGAGCATCATTTCAAAGTCGCCATATTCCGGTGACACCGCATACGATCTTCCTTTGTTTTTCCCTTTCAGCTTAGGCACTTTCGGCTTCAGCTTTTTATAGACAGGGTTGTCGATACGAAAATCGTTAGACCCGGAGTGGCGTTTGCCCGATTGATCTGCCAGTTTATTCAGTTCAGACCATGATTTATCCTTTACTGACTGCGAGATATAACGCTTTGGTCCGGATGATTCTGTCGTTGAATAATACAGATCTTTCTTTTCCAGCATGCTGTAATACACTTTCGCTGCCGGCTTTAGGGCGTTCGCTTTCCACGTCTGGCCGTTTACGATTGCTTTGCACAGCTCGGAAAGGATCGCGTCGTTTTGCACAGCCTTAAAGCGCAGCATGCGTTTCATCATTTTCTTTTTTATCTCAGGGTCGATCTGATCGTTAAACGCCAAATTAAGCCCTTGCAGCGCAGAATAGTTCGGCGCGAAATGCTGTTCATCAGACCCGCGTTTAATAAACCATTGCGGAGACACGATGAATACGATTTTTTTGCCTTTCAGCTGATCCATATGGGCAGCGAAGTTTAAAGAATGAATCAATGATTGGGACCCGCCTTTGCCGACAAGGTATGGCGTGAATCCCTCATTGTTTACCTGAAAATAATTAGATGGATGGAACTCGTCCAGCCGAGAAAGCTCAGAAGACCCGTAAATCGGAAGATATGTCGGATCTTTGAGCATCTGATCTTGTAAATATAGCCCTTGAAACATGCTCGGATTCAAGGCTGTTGCTGACTCTTTCACACGCTTATCGGTGATGAAGCCTGTCAGCCATGAAGATGGAATTGCGATGGCGCCTGCGAATAGAATAAACGCCAAAATAATTGGACCGAAAAAACGCTTTTTCATTATTTCAACTCAGACAGCTGATTTACAATGTTGTTAGGGGTATTCCAAACGTCCCGGTCAAATTCAGTGATCGGCACTAAAATATCAAAACGGTTTTCAATCGCAAGCAGCAATTCTACTGTTCCAAAAGAATCAAGCAAACCTTCTTCAAAAATTTCAATATCAGGATTTTCCTTTACGATGTCATCCTGGCAAACCTCTGCTAAAACGTCTAATACCTCTTGTTTAAAATCCATAGCTTTCTAATCTCCTTTAATGGTGGTGATGAAATGGTTTTCCTGAGAAAATATAAAACCCGAAGCAAACGAAATGGAACGTGATCACAATAGCAAGAATGGTTGTCCAGCGGTTGGACGGCAGCCATTTATATTTCTTATTCCACTTCTCGAAAAAGTTGTAACATGTCATCAGCACGGCGTGATAAAGGCCGTAAATGATATATTGCGGCGCAAGCCCGTGCCAAACCCCCATCAGCATAAACAGCAGGAAATACCCGATGTTTGAGACAGCCATGCGGTTTTTGATCCACTTTTTCTTCGTCATCCAAAATACGAATCTCATAAACACATAATCTCTGAACCAAAATGACAGAGACATATGCCAGCGATTCCAGAAATCTTTAATATTTTTACTGATAAACGGTTTATTAAAGTTTTCTGGAGATTTAATGCCCATAATGTAGCTGACCCCGACGGCAAACATCGTGTAGCCGGCGAAATCAAAGAATAAATACATGCTGTAGCCGTACATGTACAGCAGGTTCCCAAGAATCTTATTGTGCGTGATTGCGTGAAGATTCATGATGAAGTACGTATTGATCGCGTAGCCGATAATAAATTTATACAGGAAACCGATGAAGATTTTATGGATCCCCGTATACAGCAGGTCGGCGTATTCTTCTTTCGTCCAAGCCTTTTGTTCATCCTTGACGAATCGGCGGTATCTGTCGATCGGACCGGAGGAGATCGTCGGGAAAAACAGGATGAAATACAGCAGTCGGTGCAATGGCAGCTGTTCTTTCAGCAGTCCGTCTCTTGCTTCCATAATCAGCTGAACGCCTTTAAAGGTTAAATAAGAGATCCCTAAAAAGCTGATCAGGTTATGCGGCGGATGATGCGGCTGCGGGTGTGAAAGAAACGGCCATATTTTTGACAGAAATAAAGGCAGAATCGACGCGATAACAGCCCCGCAAAACACAAAGCCGCTGTTCGCTTTCTGCCGGTATGCCAGATAGCCGCTGACCAGGAGCACCTGCCATATTGTAAACAGGCACAGTGCAATGACCCCATGTAAGTCGTGCGAAAAAATTAAAGCCAATATAATGATAGATATGAACATGTTGTATGCTTGAAATCTTTTTCCGTTTAAGCCGAGGATGATCGTCGGCAGGAGAAGAATGCCAAGCAGTATAAAGAATAAAAACGAGCTGTAAGGCGTCATACAAGAACCTCTTCGCCGATGCGTTTTCGGTCAATTTTGCCGTTAGCCGTCATTTGAATGTGATCCTGATAGATAAATTTTCTCGGGATCATATATGCCGGAAGAAAAGCGGCAAGCTCTTTTTTAATAGCGCTTGTCAGCTGGAATTCCTTCTGGAAATCATGCTCCTCAGGCACAATAGCAGCGATCAGGTACTCAACTGTTCCGTTTGGCTGATAAGGAATCACGACAGCAGAGCGAACGTACTGTGACTGTCTGACATGAAACTCGATTTCCTCCAGTTCCATTCGGTAGCCGTGAAGTTTAATCTGAAAATCCAAACGCCCTTGGCAGAAAATCTGTCCATCTTGAATAAAGCCGGCATCGCCAGTCCGGTATGCCCACTGGCCTTCATGAGAGAAAAACGCTTTTTCCGTCAGTTCCGGCTCACCAAGGTAGCCTCGGCTTACGCTCGGTCCTGCAATGACGATTTCCCCTTTTTCTCCATCAGGAAGCGGCTGTCCCTGTTCATCCATAATGAAAATGTTCATATCTGGTTTGGCGAAGCCCACTGGAAGCGATTCGCTGCAGCTGATCACGTCATCCGTAATTTCAACCGATGTGACAGCCACTGTCGCTTCAGTCGGGCCGTACGTATTAAAAATCTTTGCTTTCGGAAAACGCTCAAGCAGCGCTTTTGCCACAGAAACGGGAAGAACCTCTCCGCAAAACATAAATGTGTCCGCACCAGGCAGCAGGTCCTGTGAAAAACCCGGGTCCATCAAGCACATTTGCACAAAAGAAGGTGTTGATGTCCACACATTCAGCCCGGACTTCTTCAGCTCTTCAAATAAGATTTTCGGCTTATTCACAGCATCCTTTGTCACGCAATGTAAAGTCCCGCCTGATTGCAGGCACGGATATAGGTCCATGACAGATAAATCAAATGAGAATGGCGCTTGGTTTAAAAATGTTTTTCCGCCGTTGACTGGGAAGTCTGCACAAATCCAGTCTGTGAAGCTTTGAAGGTTAGAAGCGGAAATCTGCACGCCTTTCGGATTTCCTGTGCTTCCAGAAGTGTAAATGATATAAAACGTTTCGTGTTCTTTGACCCATTGATCTTCGGTGACAGAGCCGCCTTCGTTTTCCAGCAGTTCTTCCGCTGAAACGGCTTGAATCTGCTGGCTGACTGCATCAATTGGAAGTCCGGCTGCATGGATCAGCAACTCTGCTCCAGAGCTTTCGATAATTTTCGCAATCCGTTCAGCCGGAATGGACAGATCAACCGGAATATAAGGATGTCCCGCTTTGACGCTTCCCAAGAAGGAAACGATCATGTGCGGCTCCATATGGCCGTACACAAGGATAGGAGATTTCTTTTCCCCAGAAATGCGTTTTTGGATCGCGGCAGCCGCGCGGTCAGACTGCTCCCATAACTCCTGATACGTGAGCGACTGGCCTTGAGAGCGGAAGGCATCGGTTTGCGGATAAGTTTCCGCATGTGTTTGAATAGCATGTAAAAGTTTCATAGTTATTCTCTCTCCAATTAGAAATCGTTATAAATATATGAACCGGTATTCGCGGTGTGAAAACCATACATAAAAAACAAAACAAGCAGTATCATCAAATAAAAGCCTGTATGACATGTCCACTTGACAGCGGGTTTTTCATACAGCTGTTTCATTAATTGCAGCATATCAAAAATTCCCTTCCCGTTTTTTCGACAATCACATGATTATTTGACGATCAGATGCTCAAAAAGTTTCATTTTTTCCCTAAACTCCCTCAAATTAATATATCGGCGTCTGTTTTTAAAAATGAATCTTTATACCTACAGGGGCAAGAATGGAATGTTTCGAGCTGATTCATAATAAAGGAAAAGATACATGGAGTCAAAAGATCTTTTTAACTTTTAAAAAGCGTAATGTACTTAAAAAAATTTTTCTGTACCTGTTCGATCAAGTGGAAGCAGAAACCTAATGAAATCGGGGCGGAAGCGTATAATAAGAAAGAAAACGCCTTCTTGCGGTATCTTGTGAAATAAGGGAGAAGTCATTATGATAGATAAGGAAGCAAAAGGAGTTTTTTATTAAGCTGCCGGCTGAAAAAAAGTAAGCCTTTTAATAGAAAGGAAGAGGAAGATGAACCAAACAAATAAGGGTGAGGGTCAGACAGCGCCGCAAAAAGAAAGCATGGGGCAGATCCTTTGGCAGTTAACCCGTCCTCATACGTTAACCGCATCGTTTGTGCCTGTGCTGCTCGGAACCGTTTTGGCGATGTTTTATGTGAAGGTTGATCTGCTGCTGTTTTTGGCTATGCTGTTTTCCTGCCTATGGATCCAGATTGCGACGAACTTATTTAATGAATACTATGATTTTAAACGCGGGTTAGATACAGCAGAATCAGTCGGAATCGGAGGGGCAATTGTACGCCACGGAATGAAGCCCAAAACGATTTTGCAATTAGCCCTCGCATCATACGGGATTGCCATTCTGCTCGGTGTCTATATTTGTGCCAGCAGCAGCTGGTGGCTCGCTGTGATCGGCCTCGTCGGCATGGCAATCGGCTACCTGTATACAGGCGGGCCGCTGCCGATCGCGTACACGCCGTTCGGTGAATTATTCTCAGGCATTTGCATGGGTTCGGTGTTTGTGCTGATTTCGTTTTTTATTCAGACAGATATGATCAACACGCAAAGCATTTTGATCTCGATCCCGATTGCGATTCTTGTCGGCGCGATTAATTTGTCAAACAACATTCGCGATATTGAAGAGGACAAAAAAGGCGGCCGCAAAACATTGGCGATTTTGATGGGGCATAAGGGAGCTGTTACTCTGTTAGCTGCGTCGTTTGCCGTCGCTTATATTTGGGTTGTCGGCTTGGTTCTTACCGGTGCCGCAAGCCCTTGGCTGTTTGTCGTCTTTTTGAGCGTGCCTAAGCCGGTTCAGGCAGTGAAGGGCTTCGTCCAGAAAGAAATGCCGATGAATATGATTGTCGCAATGAAATCAACAGCCCAAACAAATACATTTTTCGGATTCCTGCTCTCAATCGGTTTATTGATCAGCTATTTCCGATAAAAAAAAGACCGCTCGTTTCGTGCGGTCTTTTTTGTTACAATCGACCGCATTTTGTAAAAAAATTCATAGAACCTTGCAGCTGACAGGGACGTCTAGTACATGGACAGCGGATAAAGTTCCGTTAAAGGAGATGACGAAAATGGATTTATCTGTAACACATATGGACGATTTAAAAACAGTAATGGAAAATTGGAAAAATGAATTATTAGTTTATAAATTTGCGCTAGATGCACTCGATACAAAGTTCTCAATTATCAGCCAGGAATATAACCTCATTCACGGACACAACCCGATTGAACATACAAAATCCCGTGTCAAAAGCTTTGAAAGCATCGTGAATAAGTTAATGAGAAAGGGCTGCGAAATTACGACGAGGGAAATGAAGGAGCATATTCACGACATTGCCGGCGTGCGCATCATCTGTTCCTTTATTTCTGACATTTATAATGTCGTAAATGTGTTGAAGCAGCATGAAGATTTGAGAATCGTAAAGGTAAAGGATTATATCCAGACACCCAAACCGAATGGCTACCGAAGCCTGCATTTAATCATTGAGGTGCCTGTGAATTTAACGAACCGTGTGGAATATGTCAAAGCAGAAATTCAAATCCGGACGATCGCGATGGACTTCTGGGCAAGCCTTGAACATAAAATTTACTATAAATTGAACAATGACGTTCCTAAGCAATTAACAGATGAGCTGAAGGAAGCCGCGGAAATCGCCCATTACCTAGATGAGAAAATGCTGGGGATTAAGAAAGAAGTGGATTGATTAACAAAATGTTTTACAAAAGCGAAGCCTGACAGGGTTTCGCTTTTTTGCTTTGTAGTACTTTTTATACCAGTATAAACTCACTTCTGTTTCCATGATTGAACCTGCTTTATCATGCATGAAGAAAGGAGGTAAACATGAACCATTCCATTTCATTATCGAGAGGTTTGATTTTTCTTATAGCGGTGACTTGCGGGTTTACTGTAGCTAATGTCTATATCAATCAAACATTGCTTGTCAGCATGGCAGGCACGTTTCATGTGACGTCGGCACAAGCTGGAATGATTGCTACATTGGCGCAGATTGGCTATGCGGCGGGGAACTTGCTGCTTGTTCCATTGGGAGATCTATTTGAACGCCGCCGCTTCATTGTGAGCCTGCTATTTTTAGTGGGGGTTTGTTCGGCCGCTTCAGCGTTAGCTGTAAGCTTTCCATGGCTAGTGATCACAAATTTATTATTGGGATTCTTTACGATTATTCCTCAAATCCTTGTGCCGTTTGCGGCAGGTTTAGCAAATGACAGGAACAGAGGGAAAGTACTCGGAAACGTAGCCATCGGCTTGGTTTGCGGAATTTTAGGGGCGAGAGTGGTCAGCGGGGCGATAGATGCCCATTATGGCTGGCGCGTGATGTATTGGATTGCCTGTGCAGCAGCCGTCATCATTATGTTGATCATTCACTTCTGCTTTCCGAAAAGCAAAGGGACACATGCATTTTATTACGGAAAACTCATTTCTTCATTATTTCCCCTTTTGATCAAGGAGAAGGTGTTAAGAAAAGCATGTGTAAACCAAGGCTTCATGTTTGGGGCCTTCAGTTTATTTTGGACGGCGTTAGTGTTTATGGTGAGTGAACCTCCATTTTCGTTTGGCAGCCAGACTGCCGGAACAATCGGTTTGGTGGGAATTGGCGGGGCTTTTGCGACTCCGCTGATCGGCCGGATTATTGATCAAAAAGGAGCTGCTTTTTCCAACAAGCTTTGTATGTCTTTTACCTTATTGTCATTTGTTTTATTAATGGCAGGCCAGACTTCATTGATTGTGATTGTATTGGGCGCTTTATTCATCACCATGGGCATTCAGGCGAATCAGGTGGCGTGTCAGGCGGAGATTTTCCAATTGTCGGCTGAAATGAGAAGCAGATTGAATGGCATCTTTATGGTCAGCACGTTTTTAGGCGGCGCCTTGGGATCGTATGCAGGGGGTGCAGTCTGGATGCTGTTTCATTGGAACGGCGTTTGTATTGTGGGGATGATCATGGTCGGTATTGCCTTCAGTTCAAGGATTACCATAAATCGTACGACTAAAAAAGCGATATTGGAAGGGAGATAGAAGCTGGTGCAAACAAGTGAACGTTATAAAAAAGGGTTAGATATTCTGAAACAAATTGATGAGGAGAACTATGAAGCGATCGTGGACAATTTTAAACATTCCATCGCTCCTGACCTTGGTGTGCTTGCTGTGGAGTTTAACTACGGTCAGATTTTTTCAAGACCAGGTCTTGATCTGAAATCCAGATTATTAGCAACCGTTGCTGGATTAACTGCATTGGGCAATACCCAGCAGCTAAAATTCTATATTAACGGAGCCCTGAATGTCGGATGGACACAAGAAGAACTCATAGAAGTGATGATGCAGATGATTATTTACTCAGGTTTCCCGAATGCACTGAATACCATTCTTCCTGTGGCCGCGGAAGTATTTGCAGAACGAAACAAATAATATAAAAACCTTCTCCTTTTTATGTAGAATACTAATAGGAAATTCTATGCAGAAGGAGAGTGTGTATGTGGACAGTATGGCAGAAAAACGGAAAGAGCTAGGGGAGTTTTTAAAACTTAAAAGGGCACAGATTTCTCCGCAAGAGTTTGGATTGCCTATGGGCACCAGAAGGAAAACGACAGGCTTGAGGAGAGAGGAATTAGCCCAGCTGTCCGGTATAGGTGTCACATGGTACACATGGCTTGAGCAGGGAAGGGATATTCGGGTATCTACACAGGTACTGGAAAGCATATCGAGAGTGCTCAAATTGAATTACGAGGAAAAACGCCATGTCTTTCTGTTGGCGGGCCATCATGTTCCTTTAGATGATCAGGATGAAGAAAATAAAAGCCTTCCTCTGGCTGTACGGCACTTTATTGATCATTTAACCAATTGCCCTGTTTATGTGACTGACGAAAAGTGGGATGTTATTGCTTGGAACACAGCAGCTTGTGCTGTGTTCGGCAATTTTGGCCAAATGAGCAGAAAGGAAAGAAACGCCATATGGCGATGTTTCACCTCGAAGGAGTATCGGAATCTGCTTGACGACTGGGAAAGCCACGCCAAAAAACTGATCGCACAGTTTCGATCGACAGCCAGCCGGTTTCTTGGGGAAGCATGGATAAAAGAGCTGATCGATGAGTTAACTGAAATAAGCCCGGAATTTAAAAAATGGTGGAACCACCATGAAGTATTAGGCACACACGCAGGAGAAAAAGTACTTCATCACCCGGCAGCCGGAACAATGGTGATGGAGCATATGACATTACAAATATACGATTCTCCTGATTTGAAACTGACCATTTATCGGCCGTTAGAAAAAGAAAATACAGTTGATAAACTGAAAGCTTTACTTATAGACGGCTAAACAGCTGATCATTATAAAAAAGACGGCACCCAAGCCGTCTTTTTTTTTATTTGATATCTTCATAAATGTCAGATGCTTTGGCCTTCATTTGTTTCTTATTGGTTTTCGGTTTCTTCTCTTTTTTCACAGCCTCATAGACAGCGGCTGTCACAAGGTCGCCTGCTTGCTGGAGGCGGTCCTTGCTGATATGTTCGATCGAGTCTTCGGGGGTATGATACCATGGCTCAACTTCTTCTGTTTCCGGGTCTCCCCAAATAAAGTTGGCGGAATCAATGCCGGCTTCGTGGAATGGCACGTGATCAGATGATCCTCCCTGTGTCAGAGACAGGCTGTCAAACCCTATTTTTTCAGCGGCCGTGTGGCTGGATTCCCAAACAGCGTTCGATTGGCCGTCCAATGTGTTGACATACAGCTCAGACGCTTTTTCCCAGCTTGTGCCTACCATATCTAAGTTGAAGTTCACTTCGCTTCGTTTCAGCTCTTTTTCGGATAGTTGATCTACATAGTGAGAGGAGCCGAGCAAACCGAGCTCTTCAGCGCCGCAAGCGATGAAGCGGATTTCTTTATCAGATGGAACGCTTTTTAAGACACGCGCCATCTCCAGCATAACAGAGGTTCCTGAGCCGTTGTCATTTGCTCCGGGCGAAAAAGGAACACTGTCGTAATGGGCCGTCACGTACACAATGTCTGGATGTTTGATATTCTTTGGTTTTTTGATTCCGATGATGTTCTGGGAGGTTTGGTTTGTGAATGCTTTTAGTTTTAAAGTGGCTTCTTTTTGCTGGGTAAGTGCTTCGCCGTCTTCTTTCTTAATGCCGACGACCGGAATGCCGGCTTTATTTCCCGACAGGTTTGGCGTCATAGGTACGAGGCTTTCTTTGTTGTTATAAATGATGACAGCTTTCGCTCCAGCGGCTTCGGCATTTTTGGCTTTCTCGTAATAAGTCAGGTCTCCTCTGGAAATTAAGGCGATTTTGCCCTTGGCGTCAGCGGTAAAGTCCTTTTGATAGCCCAAGCCTGCATTGTAAAGCGGAGCCGTTAGTCCTTGTTCCTCAGTCGGAGCCGAGCCGGACGCCGCTTGGAGAAGAATATCGCGTCCTTCTGAAGACAGCGTTCCCTCAAGGCGATCAGGAATGTCGAATCGTTGAACCTTTACATCAAGCTTTAATTTTCTCATTGATGAGGTGATCAATAGGGCACTCTTTTTTTCAGCTGCAGTTCCGGCTATTCTGGGGCCGATTGCTTCACTTAGCTGAGAAATGGTAGAGTACGCACGCTTTGCTTTGAATGGAAGCTCGCGCTCGCTATCTGATAGTTGTACAGCGTGCGCCGCAGGAGTAACACTCTGTGCCGGCAAGAGCAGTGTGCCGGCAGTTAAAACAGCCATCGTCATGACAGTCAAAAGCTTTTTCATCAAAAATAAACCTCCCCTAAATGTATGGTTGGGGAATATTTCGGGATGCTAAAGGAGTTTCCTGCAAGATGGAGAGCGTTTTTGAAAAGACAGTGCTTTATACCTGCAAAAAAACGCTTATGAATGAAGGGTCATAAGCGTTTCGGAATATCAGACTATTGGAGCTTTAAAAACTTGCGTTTGCCGACTTGGATGATCATATTCTCTCTTATCTCTGCTTTGGCGTGAACATCTGTTATTTTCTCTCCGTCGATGCGTACACCTCCGTTTTGAATCATGCGGCGCGCCTCGCTCTTCGAAGAGAGGAGCTTCAATGTAACGAGCAGATCGACAATCGCGATTGTTTTCTCGCCTTCCCATTGGACAGACGGAATATCATCAGGAAGGCTGTTTTCCTGAAAGACTGTTTTAAACGAGTGTTCGGCAGCTTCTGCTGCTTTCTCTCCGTGATACATTCGGACGATTGTTTTGGCTAAAAGCATTTTGGCATCACGCGGATGAACTGCGCCGGTTTCTAAGTCTTTCACGAGCTGTTTTTTCTCTTCAAGCTCTAAGTCTGTTGCCAAGTGGATGTATTTTTTCATCAGGCTGTCGGGCAGTGACATCGTTTTTCCGTACATGTCGTTTGGATGTTCGTCAATGCCGATGTAGTTGTGTTTCGACTTCGACATTTTCTCCACGCCATCCAAGCCTTCCAAGAGCGGCATCAGGATGACAACTTGTTTTTCTTTGTTGTATCGTTCTTGGAAATGCCGGCCCATGAGGACATTGAAATGCTGGTCTGTTCCGCCAAGTTCAATATCGCTTTCGAGAACGACAGAATCGTATCCCTGCATCAATGGGTAAAAGAATTCATGAAGCGAGATCGGTTTTTGCATGGCGATGCGTTCTTCAAAGTCGTCGCGCTCCATCAGGCGGGCTACGGTTATTTTGCCTGCCAATTCAATGACATCCTCCAGATTCAATGTTTTCAGCCATTTCGAGTTGTAGTGAAGCTCGACTTTTTCAGGATCCAGCACTTTTCCGAATTGCTGAAAATATGTTTTGGCGTTGTGTTGAACTTCTTCATCAGTCAGCTGCTTTCTTGCTGCTGATTTTCCGGTCGGATCACCGATTTTCCCTGTGAAATCCCCAATTAACAGCTGGACAATGTG
Organism: Bacillus sp. MBGLi79; assembly: GCF_002953915.1. Classification (NCBI taxonomy): domain Bacteria; kingdom Bacillati; phylum Bacillota; class Bacilli; order Caryophanales; family Bacillaceae; genus Bacillus; species Bacillus sp. MBGLi79. The sequence goes on along the minus strand of NZ_CP026521.1, from coordinate 4,527,936 downwards.
GCCGTTTTCTTGAAATTGGCGAAGCTTGTTTAACACAACCGTATGGCCCAAATGTACATCTGGTGCAGACGGATCTAATCCAAGTTTAATTTTGAGCGGTGTGCCTGTCGAAATCGATTTCACGAGCTTTGCCTTTAATTCCTCCGGCGGTATGACTTCGTGGGCGCCTGTCATGTAAAGCTGAAGCTGTCTTTCGACTTCTTTTTGCTGTGCTGCTGTGAGCTGTTCAAATGTTTTCATCACTTTTCCTCCTTTTTTACAAACACAAAAAAGAGCCCATCCCGATAAGGGACGTGGCTCAATGCACGCGGTACCACCCTGGTTGAAGACATCGTCTTCCGCTCATTCGAATAACGGTTTCCCGTTCTTTGCTACTTTTAAGGTTCACAAAGAAAGCTCGGGGAGGTAATTCACGTTTGCCTGTGCGCCGGCTCGCACCTTCCGCCGGCTCTCTGGAACAGGGAGACAAACCCTACTGGATTCCTGTCAAAGCTTATGGTGTATGAAGATTGTCAGCTACCTTTCTAAGCAGCCCTGTCAATGTTTTCTGTTCGTCCTTTGTCATTCCCCCTATGAGCTCTGTTTCCCCTTTGTGAAACTCAGGGTAGAGTTCTTCGATCGCTTGTTTGCCGGAATCGGTGATGGAGACAAACACGAGTCGCCGATCTCTTGTGTCGATGCTTTTACGGCAAAAACTCTTTTTTTCAAGTGTTTTGATCACGTTGCTTGCTGTAGCTGTAGATATCCCTGACAGCTCAGCGATTTTTCTTGTTTCGAGCGCTCCCCATACCCATAGATCATAAAGAATGGAGAAAGCGGTCCAAGAAAGGTTATAGGAAGAAAGAACCTCAGTCTCCATTTTGACACGGAGCCTTTGCGCAGACCGATACAGATTCGTAGCGATCGAAATGGCTTCCAGGTTGAGTGACTCGACGGGCATTTGTTTGAGCTTAGAAAGTGTATCGTGTTCTTCCTTCCGAAGCTGCTGATGTCGATGTGAACGTTCCATTTTTTAGGCCTGCCTTAAATTATCAGAATCATTAGCTATGAAACGAATTGTAACAGAGTCTGATGTGAACTTCAAGCCCATATATCGGTTGAATAAAAAAAGCCCAAACAACGCCAAAATAAACAAAAAACCGCAAACGGGGGTGCAGTTTTGCAAAAGTATGTTCAATCCGTCTATAAGCATGATCCATTTCATCTGTTTTCGACAGAGCATGTGGTAACGCTAGCGATTATCGCTCTTTTGGCCGTTCTGTTGTTTCTGTTTCAAGATGGGATTAAACGGTCTAAGGCCAGCCGGTTTTTGCGTTTTTTGTTTGTGTTTCTTTTGCTTGGTTCGCAAATCGGCTATCAAATATGGATGATCGCCACGGGCAGGTGGTCAGTGCGCACTTCATTGCCTCTCCAGCTTAGTGACCTGTCGGTGTATTTGTCAGCCATTATGCTAGTGACAAAAAGCAGAAAGCTGTTTGTATTTTTGTTTTTTGCCGGCATTGGCAGTTCGATTCAGGCTCTTGCCACTCCCGACCTCGGCATGTATTCTTTTCCGCATATCCGATATATCCTCTTTTTTATTTCGCACGGGTCCGTGTTTTTATCCTGTCTGCTGATGGCGGTGATTGGCACATACAGAATGGGCCAGCGCTCGTTATGGGTGACTGTCCTGCTTGTCAATGTGTACGGCGTCTGCATTTACCTGATTGATCGATGGCTTGGCGCGAATTATATGTATTTGACGAAAAAACCGGGAGGATCCTCTCTCTTGGATGTTCTCGGGCCATGGCCGTGGTATATCGTCTCGGCTGAAGCCATCACGATCGCCAGCTTTTTCATTCTTTATTGGCTTTATCGCATCTTCAAAAAATGACACCTTTTTTGTTGTATCACACATTCTGTTTTAAAAAATGTCGGAGAACGTGTTTATTTTTTTGAAAAAGGGTATGTAACTTGTACAACAAAAAGGGAGATGAATACCATTGAGGAAAGATGAAATCATGCATATCGTATCATGCGCAGATGATAATTATGCTCGTCATTTGGGTGGGATGTTCGTTTCTTTATTGACCAATATGGATCAGGAGAGAGAGGTTAAATTATACGTCATTGATGGCGGAATTCAGCCTGATAACAAAAAAAGACTGGAAGAAACTACTTTGAAATTCGGCGTGCCGATTGAGTTTTTAGAAGTGGATACCAACATGTATGAACATGCTGTAGAGAGCAGCCATATTACAAAAGCAGCGTATTACCGTATTTCGATTCCCGACTTAATTAAGGATGAAAGCATCAAACGAATGATTTACATCGATTGCGATGCGCTTGTCCTAGAGGATATTTCAAAGTTATGGGACTTGGACATTGCGCCATACACCGTTGCCGCTGTTGAGGATGCGGGGCAGCATGAACGCCTGAAGGAAATGGACATCACTGATACAGGGAAGTATTTTAACTCAGGTATCATGATTATTGATTGTGAGTCTTGGAGAAAGCAAAACATCACAGAAAAAGTCATCAACTTTATCAATGAACACCCAGACGAAGATTTTCTTGTGTTGCACGACCAAGATGCACTGAATGCGATCTTGTATGATCAGTGGTATGAACTTCATCCGCGCTGGAACGCTCAAACCTATATCATGTTAAAGCTGAAAACCCCACCGACTCTGTTAGGGCGGAAGCAATATAATGAAACGAGAGAAAACCCGGCAATCGTGCACTTCTGCGGCGGAGAAAAGCCTTGGAACTCCAATACAAAACATCCATATCGCGATGAGTATTTCCATTACATGTCGTATACGAAGTGGAATACGATCAGCAATCCGGCGATCAACCAATAATATAGATATAAAAAACGCTTTTGAGATGATCAAAAGCGTTTTTTTGTTTGCTTCAGCGTGCGACTGACCGTTGGTAGAACCGCTGAATATGCATGGCGATGTAGCACAATTCTTTTTCAGGAAACTCAAAGCCGTATTCCTTTTTCACAAAGATGCCGATGCTAAGGGCGCACAGGAAAGCATCCTTAAACCTCTCTTTAATGATGTCGATCATTTCTGTGTCCAACTCATAAATGGATTCGCCCGCTTTGATATGCTGAATGGCAAAGCGGAGATGGGTCACGAGCCGTTCATAGGAGATGGTATCTTCCACGATATTGATAGACAGCTGAATTTCGATAATCTCGATAATATCACGGATCATTGTTGTAATATCTAGCGTTTGGGTCATATCGCCGGCATTGTTTCTTGCTGTGTGGATATGCATGGCAATATTGCCGATTTCATCATCTGGAATGTGAATCCCCAGTTTATCTTTAATCAGTGCTCTGGCCCATAAGCCGATCTGGAACTCCTTCGGATAAAGGACCTTGATTTCATTCAGCAGCGGATTTTTAATGACCATCCCATTGCTCAGGCGTTCAATCGCAAAGGAAAGATGGTCTGAAAAAGCGACATGAATGCGCTCATTGATTTTGATGTTCAGCTCTTTTTCGGCATGAGAGATAATTTGCTCAGAAATCTGAATATGGTCTTCAGGCAATGTTTCTAAAATCTCTTCGAACTGCTTATAGTCAGCTGTATCTTTTCTGATAAAGGTTTTTTCTATTTTTGACGGATCAACAATATCATTCTTCTTTTTGTCGAACCCAATTCCTGCACCCAAGAGAATCTTCTCTTCATTTTGATCCTTTACGACGATAGCATTATGATTTAAGATTCTTTTAATTTTCATAGCTTTTTTGTCCTTTCATCCCCCGTTTTATGAATGAAAACGAATAAATCCAGTTATTCTGTCTCTTCTTTAAACCCGAGAAACAATGTAGCTATAAAAGCAGAGACGGCGGCGATCAAAAAACCGATCATATAATGAACAAAATTCGCGGCGCCGAACGGCAGCACAATTGAAATCATCGGAATGCCTGTCAGCCCGTAGGAATTTGCCACAACTTGTACCGCAACTACGTACGCTCCGCCAATAGCACCGCCGATGGCTGCACCGATAAAGGGACGGATCAGTTTGAGATTCACCCCGAATACAATCGGTTCAACAATGCCTAAAAACGCGGTCAGAGAAGCGGGGAGCGCAATTTTTTTCAGGCTTGATTGTTTCGTTTTGAGGAATACCGCAAGCCCCGCTCCGCCCTGGGCCACATTCGCCATCGACCATATCGGCACTAAAAAGTTGACACCGACATGCGGATTCGCAAGCAGCGTTGCTTCAATCGCATAAAAGCTATGATGCAAGCCAGATAGGACGATAGTAGAGTAGATGCCGCCGAAAAGGGCTCCGGCGGCAATGCCGGCGTGATCATAAATATAGACTATCGATTGTGTCATGATTTGGCCGACGATAGAAGCGGCGGGATTCATCACAATCAGCGCGAGGCACCCTGTCACCATGACCGTAATAAAGGGAATGATCACGACATCAAGTGACTTCGGCACAATCGCTTTTAATAGCTTCTCAATTTTGCTCATGACAAAAACGGAGAGAAGAATCGGTATGATGGAACCCTGATAGCCCATCATCGGGATGTGAAGCCCCCATATATCTAAAGAAGACGGGGTTTTGCTGCCGAGCATAGACGGGTCCAGCAGATCAGGGTGCGTCAAAAGCCCCGCGATCACTGCCCCTAGATATGGGTTGCTGCCAAATTGCCGTGCGGCACTGAAGCCGACTAAAATCGGCAGCAAAATAAAGGCTGTGCTGGACACGAGGTCGAGCATTTTAATCCATGGGCTGCCGGCAGCGAACCAGTGAAACACCTTAATCATGCCAATCAGCCCCATGAGCAGGCCGCTTGCTGTTATTGCCGGAATAATCGGCACAAAAATATCAGACAGTGTTTTCGCAAAAGCTGCGGCAGGGTTCAGCTTCCGGCTGGCTTTTTTCTGGTGAACAGGCTCTTCAGAAGGCGCGGCCTCCCACACTTGAACGACTTCTTTATATATTTTGTTGACGACGCCTGCTCCGAAAATAATCTGGAATAGTCCGTATCGGAAAAAGGTGCCCTGCACACCTTGCAGGTTCTCAATGGCACGTATATCAATTTTCGTCTCGTCCTTTACATCAAAACGAAGACGGGTCGTACAATGGCTGATGCTGATAATGTTGTTTTTTCCTCCTGCTAGCAGCAGTAAGTCTTTTGCAATCTCATTATGCAAGCAATCAAAACCTCCTTTGCTGAAGAAAAGTCGGCTTGTTCATCGTATCAAATGAAAAGTTGACAATCAAAATGAAAAAAGTGAGAAATACCGGTTGAAAATGACAAAAATGCCCGCGTCGGTGACGGAGCATTAGTATAGGAATTGTTGTCCAAGGCGCCGTTATGAGACCAACACGAAAAGAAGAGTTAAAATGCCCTGCTTTTTTAGGCACTAATACTCCCTTTGCATCATTGGGTCTTGCCTGCCTGCCCAGTCACAATCCCGCCATATGTGGTGATAACTGTAATAACGTTCATTTTATGCTGTTCATGGCTGTATAGCAATAGTATGAAAAGCCTGTGCGATGGATGGGAAAAAGGTTGTGTGCGGTGTTCTAAGAAGATAAAAACCCTTTAAGACCTGGTATGCAAGTCTTAAAGGGTTTTGGTTACTTTTTCGCTTTGACGGCGTTCAGCCGTTTTTGCAGCTTTGTTTTTTCATTGGATGCTTTTAATTGGTTCACTGCAGACTGAGCGGATGTCTTCGATTTCTTTGTTTTGTCTTTCTCCGCTTTCTTTACCCTAGCTTTTGCCGTTTCGACTTTTTTTGCTTCAGCTGCCGCCACTTTTTTCTTCACTTTGTCTAACCGTTTTTGCAATGCTGTTTTGTCCTTGCCTGATTGAAGCTGATTGACAGCTGATTGTGCTTTTGCCGCATTTGCATCAGTTGATGTCTTTTCAGCGAAGGAGACGGATTGCTGCGCTGTTTTCAAATTGGTGCTTTTCACTTTGGCAAGGCGTTTCTGCAGGGACGTTTTTTCTGAACCTGCCGGCAGCTTGCCAACTGCTGATTGTGCGCTGTCCACATCTGTTTTCTTTTTGCTTTTCTCCGCTTTCGCAACTTTGTCTTTCGCCTGCTTTGATGCGATGTAGCGTTTAACTTGGTCTAACCGTTTTTGCAGGTTCTTTTTGTCTGTTCCGTTCGGCAGCTTGTTAATGGCAGGTTGTGCTGTATCAACGGTTTGCTGTGTTTTGTACTTTTCTGCCTTTGCGACTTTGTCTTTCGCATCTTTTACATTTCTGTATGACTGTACTTTATCCAGTCTTTTTTGCAGGGCAGTTTTGGCGTCGGAGTCCGGCAGCTGGCTGACGAGTTCCCGCGCTTTGTCGATATCGGTTTGTGCTTTTGATTGTTCCGCTTTTTTCACCGCTTGCTCTGCTGCCGTGTACGCTGAATCTGTTGCCTGTGCTTTATACTGGATTAAGCCGTAGCCAAATTGCTGATCGCGGCCTGCGGTACCAAGATCAACGATGTTTTTCCGCATTTCCTCACGAAGCTGGACGTTTGTCTCGTCAGGGTCCCGCTGTTTTAACAAAGCAAACATGGCAGCGGCGTGCGGTGTCGCTTGGGATGTCCCGCTTCCTGTCGCATAATACTGGTTTACGTAAGTGCTTGTGATGTTTGTTCCCGGCGCTGAAAATTCAACTTCATCTCCAGTTGTTGAGAAGGAGGCAAGCTGATTCTTTTCGTTTGTTGCCGAAACCGCAACGACACTGCTGTACGCCGCCGGATAATTCACTGGTTTTCCGTTTCCGTCATTCCCGCTTGCTGCAACAAGCAGAACGCCTTGTTCATATGCTTTGTCCACGGCGTCATGAAGTATTTTGCTGTCTGACGTCGTGCCAAGGCTCATATTGACGATGTCCATCCTGTTTGCGATCGACCAGTCAATTCCTTGGAGAAGGCTTTGAAGATCCCCCGAGCCGTTCTGATCAAGCGCTTTAACCGCGTATATTTGTGCTTCCGGTGCGATGCCGTCAATTCCGTAGCCATTGTGCTTGGCTCCGATAATCCCTGCGACATGTGTTCCGTGGCCGTTATCATCTTTGTAAGAAGAGGTATAACTGACAGCTGAATACCCGCCGGCAATCGACAGGTCATCGTGGGGGGAGATTCCGCTGTCAATGACGGCAATTTTGACACTTTTTCCTGTCAGTCCTGCCTTCCAGGCCTGTTTTACCTGAATGGGCTCAAGGTTCCATTGCTCGAAGTTGTCAGAGGTGTCAGCGCCGTCTGACAGCACTTTGAAATCCGTGCTGTCTGCTGCGGTAAAGGATACGTTATTTTCTACATACAAAATATCAGGATCCTGCTTTAATTCTTTTACTGTCTCCTGATCTGCTGTGACTGCTACTGCGGGAAGATGCTTATACTGCTTTTCAACATCAGCATCGCTGTCCAGGATGGTTTCCTTTCCGGCCTTGTTTTTATAAACCACAATGACCTCTTTCTCGCTGCTGTTTTGCGCATGAGCGAGAGGGCCTATGGCGAGAAAACTGAAAAACAGAGTGACTGATACAACAAGTTTGCAAGACATGTTTTTCATGATTCATCTCCTTTTTCTATGATGTTTGATATATATATCGGAGAAAAAAAGAGAGATTGATAGTAAGAAGGGAAAAAATTTTCATGGGCAGGGTTGTTTAGCAAAATGCAGATTTTTTCCGCAAGAAGAGGAAATTTTCCAAATGAATTTGTAAGCGTTTTCAAAATAAGATAAAGAAAACATTGCGGAGGTTGTTTACAAAGCAATGAGAAAAGGGGGCTTTTCAGATGAGCGCATTCACTCGGGTAATGGAAGAAAAAATAATGCCTGTCGCCGGAAAAATTGCCGGACAGCGGCACCTCAGCGCTTTGCGTGACGGAATTATCCTGACCATGCCGCTGATTATTATCGGGTCTGTCTTCTTGATTTTAACGAGCCTGCCGATTCCGGGGTATGCTGATTTCATGGCGAGTGTGTTTGGGAAGGAGTGGGCTGATAAGCTCGGATATCCCGTCAATGCTTCGTTTGATATTATGGCGATGATCGCCGCTTTCGGGATCGCCTATCGGCTGGCGGAAAGCTATGGTGTTGATGCCCTTTCGGCCGGAGCGATTTCAATTGCCGCATTTCTATTGGCAACGCCGTTTGAGGTGCCGTTTACCCCGGATGGCTCAACGGAGTCCATCATGGTAGGGGGCGGAATCCCGATCACGCTGCTCGGCAGCAAAGGCTTATTTGTCGCCATGCTGATCGCTTTGTTTTCAACCGAAATCTATCGATATATTATTCAAAAGAATATCGTTTTCAAAATGCCAGACGGTGTGCCGCCTGCGGTAAGCAAATCGTTTGTCGCGCTGATCCCCGGCTTTATCATTGTGTTTCTCGTGTGGCTGGCGCGTCTTCTGATTGAAATGACACCTTTTCAGAGCCTGCACAATGTCGTAGGAGACCTGCTTGGCACACCGCTTTCCATCCTCGGTGGCAGTCTCGGCGGAAGCCTGATTGCTGAATTTGTGCAGATGCTGCTTTGGTCGTGCGGGATTCACGGGGCTTCCATCATTGGCGGGATCATGGCGCCGATTTGGTACGGCGCGATGGATGCCAACCGTCTCGCCTTCCAAGCGGGCGAGGCGCTGCCGAGCATTTTTACGACTCAGTTTTTTCAAATTTGGATCAATGTCGGCGGAAGCGGAGCGACGCTGGCGCTTGTCTTGACGATGCTTGTCCGGTCTCGCAGCAAACAAATGAAGCAGCTTGGCCGATTAGGGATTGGGCCCGCGCTTTTTAATATCAACGAGCCGATCATTTTCGGCATGCCGATTGTCATGAACCCGCTTCTCATTGTTCCATTCATCATCGCGCCACTCCTTACGATTACCGCAACTTATATCGGCATGAGCACCGGATTGGTGGCGAGGCCGGCCGGAATCGCCGTGCCATGGACGATGCCGCCGCTCATATCAGGCTATTTGGCGACAGGCGGCAAGGTCTCGGGCGCCGTTATGCAGCTGGTGAATCTGCTGATCACCTGTGCTATCTACTATCCGTTTTTCAGAATATGGGATCATCAAAAATGGCGGGAAGAGAGTGCGGTTGAATCCGGAGATAAGAATGTGACGTGATAGATGATCAGCCTGTCATAGGGCTGATCATCTTCTTTCAAACGAATGGAAATGTTAGAATATGTAAAGGAGGTGCGCATGTTAGATTATATATGGTTCGATGACGAATCACCGATCTTAAAACAAATACCTGTTGAATACTCATCAGCTGCTCTTATTTTTTCTCCTTTTATCCAAATGCCTGAAGGATGGGAGAAAGCAAAGAGAAAACATGATTACGAGCATATTTATCCAAACGATGATGAAATAAGAAGAAAAGGTAAGGCTGTTTCCTGGGAGAAGGTTATGTCCTCTTGCGGCTTGCAAACACATGCTGAGCTGGCGCTGGCTTTAATGACATCGATAGGCGCCTTAAGGGACGAGTGCGCGAGAGAGGATTTGGCTGAGCTTTTACATGAAAACATAAATGGAGACCTATATTATCCCAGTGAGGATCATATTTCAAATTTCCACATTCCGGGTTTGATAAAGGTGTTAGGTATGAACGGATCTAATCGGTTTTATTACGCAGAACCGATTGTGGAAAACAGCGGCTTTTTGGACATAACTGAGGCGAACTTGCGAACGGTTCTTGATGAAGCCGCGGCAGAGCTCGTTTTGACTGATGAGAAAATGGGGTTTGTGTTTATGAGCGTATATGACTCATTCATTAATGTCTTTTTAGCAAAAGATAAAAACATCAATGACCTGGTTCAGCGTATGGGCTGGGAAGTGATGGTTTGCGATGAGTCGACGCATATCAGTTGGTACAGATAAAAAAGAACGTACATCATAGTATGTACGTTCGTTATTTTTTACCGCTGAAAGAACTCAATCCACTCACCGTCAGGGCCTTCGATATAGAAATAACGGTATCCGTTTGGAAGTGTTGTGATTTCCTCATCAATAAATTTCGCGTTCATTCTTTCCGCTTTTGTATATTCAGCCGCGATGTCATCCGTCAGCAGGGCAATGTGGTGCACTTTTCCTTCGGAGGGAAGCTCACTGCTGTAGCCTTGAATCAGTTCGATTTCTGTTTCCGGGCCGTCTTCAAAGCCGAGAAAAGCAAGCTCGATAACACCGTTCGTGTGCGTGATGCGATCCTTCAATTTCATGCCGAGTACCTCTTCATAAAATGTGATAGACGCGTTAATATCTCTTACCATGATGCCTGTATGGTCAATTCGTTTTGGCATGCTGCTCCTCCTCGTAACTCTTTTTGTCTATCGTAGAAAAACCTTTCCTTTCTGTCAATGCAGACATCTTGGCGTTTTGTGGTACGATAAGAGAAAGCAAACAGAAAGAGGACGACATATATGAAGCTACTCACCCTAAAGAAAGCACACGCTGCCAAAATCAAAAAAGGCTATCCCCTTATCGAAAAAGAAGCTCTCGCAGGGAGTGCGGGGCACATGAAAGAAGGAGACCTCGTTGATATCGTGGCTGAGAGCGGCGAGTTTCTCGCGCGGGGCTATTATGGCCTGCAAAACAAAGGGGTCGGCTGGACGCTTACCCGCAATAAACATGAACAGATTGACCAAGCCTTTTTTCTCACCAAATTAACAAAAGCGGCCCAAGCGCGCGCCAAACTATTTGAGGCTCAAGATACAACGGCTTTCCGCCTGTTCAATGGTGAGGGCGACGGTGTCGGGGGCGTCACCATCGACTATTATGACGGCTATCTGCTGGTACAATGGTACAGCAAGGGCATTTACACCTTTAAAGATATGCTGATTTCCGCTTTGGATGAGATGAATCTTGATTATAAAGCGATTTACGAGAAAAAACGCTTCGACACGGCTGGACAATACGTTGAAGACGATGACTTCGTGAAAGGGAAAAGAGGCGAGTTCCCGATCATCATCCAGGAGAATGGCATTCAATACGCGGTGGATCTGAATGAGGGCGCCATGACGGGCATCTTTTTGGATCAAAGACATGTGCGCAAGGCAATCAGAGACCGCTATGCAAAAGGGAAAACCGTTTTAAATACGTTTTCTTATACGGGTGCATTCTCCGTGGCAGCGGCGCTTGGCGGAGCGGAGAAAACAACAAGCGTGGACGTGGCAAATCGAAGCCTGGCCAAAACGATCGAGCAATTCAGCGTGAACAAGCTGGATTACGAAGCGCACGACATTAAAGTGATGGACGTGTTTAACTATTTTTCATATGCTGCAAAAAAGGATCTGCGCTTTGATCTCATTATCCTCGACCCGCCTTCCTTTGCGCGTACAAAAAAACGCACCTTCAGCGCGGCCAAGGATTATAAAAACCTGCTGAAGGAAACGATCGCCATCACAGCTGACAAGGGTGTCATTGTAGCCTCTACAAACAGCAGCGCCTTTGGCATGAAGAAATTCAAAGGCTTTATCGATGCCGCCTTTAAAGAAACAAATGAACGCTACACGATTATTGAGGAATTTACACTGCCGGAGGATTTCAAAACGATTTCGGCATTTCCGGAAGGCAACTATCTGAAAGTGGTCTTTCTGCAGAAAAAATAACGAAAAAGCTGCCCTGTTCGGGGGCAGCTTTTTTATGTAGAAATGATCTGCTGGACGCGGCCGATGCGGCCATCTTCAAGACGGACCTTAATGCCATGCGGATGAAAGTTTGATTTCGTCAAAATATCCTTCACTGTCCCTCTCGTCAGTTTTCCTGTTTTTTGATCTGCTTTCAATACAATATCAACCTGCAACCCTTTCGAAATGCTGTTTCGCTCTTGCCCGTTCATAACGCACATCCTTTCTATTGTTCATTATAGTCATTATGGTTTAAAAGTAACAGCCGGCTGATGAAGTGTATTTTTGTTTTTTTCAGCCTTCATTAAATATAATGTCAGGCCAAAGCCTGCTATGCTCAGAATGCCAAAAAGCAAGTAGACCGCGAAAATCGACACGTAGTCAAAAATGTACCCGCCTGCAAATGTGCAGAACCAGTTGCCGAACCCGTTGCCAATGGCGGCGTACATGGTCAGTGCCGTCGCTTCAACGTGTCTTGGGGTAATCTTTTTCACATATTGAAGCGCTGCCGGGATAAATAAACCGATGGCCACTCCCTGAAGAAAGACCGTCGCATAAATGATCCATAGTGAAGGCGCCGTGAAATAGAGCGCCCACCTGAATAATGAGACTCCGCCTGACAGCATAATGACGTTGAGCAGCCCCATTTTATCTATAAATGTTTGGGCGAATCTCATAAATGGAATTTCTGAAATGACACCGATGAAAAATAAAATGCCGATAGCGGAAAGTGACGCGCCGCTTTTGTCCAGAAAAAGACTAAAATACGTATTGTTTGCTAAGTTTGGAGCAAATGTCGTAAAAGTGATGATCATAAAGATGAGGAAAGTTTTGTTGCTGATAAGCTCTCGGAATCCTTTGCGGATATTGACCTTTGTTTTCGTTTTCTGCTGGCCCGGCATTTGAGAAGCCAATATGGCGGCAATGCATAGAAAGGCACAGCCGAAGATAAAGATCACATGAATGGGATACAGCTGATTCGTCACCTGTCCCATCACAAACACCGCGACGCCGAAGCCGAGAGAACCAAACAGGCGGATTCCGCCATAATTGCCGTTTGTTTCTTGTGTGTACCTTAGTGAAATGCTGTCCGAAAGTGGGATAATCGTGCTTTGAAAGGCTGCAAAACAGGCCGCAATCAAAATAAACAGAGGAAAGCTGTCAAATGCAATATAGCCTAGTCCAATGATGCCTGTGATTGATGTGCAAACCGCCAGCAAGCTTTTCGTTTTTTGTGTATAGTCGCTCAGCATGCCCCAAAACGGCTGAAAGAAAATCATCACAATCGGGCCCAGTGACATGATCAAGCCGACCTGTGATCCGCTTAAATGCTGTTCCTTCGTTAAATACATACTGAGTAGGGGAATCATGCTGCCCGTACCGAGAAAAGCAAACAAATAAAATCCTTTTAACGCGGCATAATGCCGTCTCACCTGCAAGTTGTGCATCAGGGTGCCTCCTTTGGTATCCACAAATACATTATATTGGAATTCGCCAGCTTTTCAATAAGTGGAAGCACATAAAAAAACTGCCCGTGAAAGGACAGTTTTACATAAATGAAAGCAAAAACGGCGCCGCGCAAAGCGTCATAATCGCAGCTAGGATCATCGACACGCTTGAAATCGTGCCGGACACAGAGCTGAGCTCAAATGCTTTTGACGTTCCCGCTCCGTGCGCGCTTGTGCCGAGCAGCACGCCTCGTGCGATTTCGTTATCAATGCGGAAATAGCGGATGACCATCGGGCCGATCACCGTGCCGAACAAAGCGGTTAAAATCACAAACACGGCAGTGACGGCAGGCATTCCGCCGATCATTTCAGATACGTTCATCGCGATCGGCGTTGTCACTGATCTCGGGACGAGGCTGTCAATTAAGCCGGTGCCGAGGTGAAGCCATTTCGCAATAAGAGCGGTAGAAATAATCGCGATGCATGAACCGACAGCCACATTCAAAATAATTTCCACTGCGTATTTCTTTAAAACAGGGAAATATTTATATAGCGGGATCGCGAATGCCACGGTGGCCGGCTGAAGCATATCGGTCAGCAAACCGCCGCCGAGATTATAGGACTCGTACGGGACATTCACCAGCAGCAGCAGACCGACTAACACAGCGGGCGTCAGCAAGAGCGGCGACGTATAAACACGCGGAAAGCGTTGATAGACCTTTTTTGCTCCTAAATACACCAAAACCGTTAAAAACAAACTTACAATTCCGATGAACACGTATGCTTTTTCTCCTTTCTTTTTGCAATAAGTTGTGTAAGCGTTCCTGTAGACACCATCACGACAAACGTGCTGATGATGACAACAAGCAGAATGCTGACACCAAATTTCGACATAATGTCTCCGTATTCAATCACTCCGACGGCAGACGGGATAAAAAATAAAAGCAGCTCCCCGAGAAGCCACGCTGCACCAAGCTCTATCCATTCCAGCTTGATGATGTTAAAGTGCAATAATGTGAAAAGAATCACAATCCCTATTATACTGCCGGGAATATTTATATGAAGAAGGGCTGTCACCCAATTAATCAGCCGAGCAAATATAAATAACAGAGCGATTTGAATAACGGTTAGCAACAGTTTTTTCATATTGATGCCTCCCTTATATTCATATTGTACATAAGGTCTCGCTATAGGTAAAATATATATTAAGAATAAGAAGTATTCCTTTTGTCTATAGAAAGGGTGAAGCACATGGATATCCGCCATTTAACATATTTCTTGGAAGTCGCCCGTTTAAAAAGTTTTACGAAGGCTTCCCAATCCCTTTATGTTTCTCAGCCGACGATATCAAAAATGATCAAAAATTTAGAAGAAGAGCTCGGGATTGAACTGTTTTACCGAAACGGCAGGCAGGTGGAACTGACAGACGCCGGCCATAGCATGTATGTGCAGGCGCAGGAAATTATTAAATCATTTCAAAACCTGACGTCAGAATTAAATGATATTATGGAAGTCAAGAAAGGGCACGTACGGATTGGACTGCCGCCGATGATCGGCTCGGGGTTTTTCCCGAGAGTGCTCGGCGATTTCCGTGAAAACTATCCGAATGTCACCTTTCAACTAGTCGAAGACGGTTCTATAAAAGTCCAAGAAGGTGTCGGGGACGGCTCTCTTGATATCGGCGTTGTGGTCCTTCCCGCAAACGAAGACATCTTTCATTCGTTTACAATCGTAAAAGAAACCTTAATGCTTGTCGTTCACCCTTCCCACCGGCTGGCTGATGAGAAAGAATGTCAGCTGCGTGAGTTGAAGGACGAGCCTTTTATTTTCTTCAGGGAGGATTTTGTCCTGCACAACCGAATTATGACGGAATGTATTAAGGCTGGATTCCGGCCTCATATCATTTATGAAACCTCACAATGGGATTTTATTAGTGAGATGGTATCAGCCAACCTTGGGATCGGGCTTTTGCCGGAACGAATTTGCCGCGGACTTGACCCGGAAAAAGTGAAAGTCATTCCGCTTATCGATCCGGTCATCCCTTGGCATCTCGCCATTATTTGGAGAAAGGACCGCTACTTGCCGTTTGCCGCCAGAGCTTGGCTCGAACATACGAAATCGTATTTATGGGACCCGAAAAAAGATAGTAAAGGATGATGCAAACATGGATGCACAATCAGCAGCAAAATGCCTGACTGCTGTCCGCCAGCATAGCCCTCTGGTGCACAGCATAACCAACAATGTTGTAACGAATTTCACAGCAAACGGCCTGCTCGCGCTCGGCGCATCGCCCGTTATGGCGTACGCGAAAGAAGAGGTTGCCGATATGGCGAAGATTGCGGGGGCACTCGTTTTGAATATCGGAACGCTAAGCAAGGAGTCAGTCGAAGCGATGATCATCGCGGGAAAATCAGCCAATGAACATGGCGTCCCCGTCATTCTTGATCCTGTCGGTGCCGGAGTAACACCGTTCCGAACTGAATCGGCACGTGACATCATTCGTGAGGTGCGCCTTGCTGCAATCAGAGGAAATACGGCGGAAATTGCCCATACCGTCGGTGTGACGGATTGGCTGATCAAAGGTGTTGATGCGGGTGAAGGCGGAGGCGACATCATCCGGCTGGCTCAGCAAGCGGCACAAAAGCTAAACACGGTCATTGCGATTACTGGTGAAGTCGATGTCATTGCCGACACATCAAACGTATATGCCCTTCATAATGGCCACAAGCTGCTGACAAAAGTAACAGGCGCCGGCTGCCTGTTGACTTCCGTTGTCGGTGCGTTTTGCGCTGTGGAAGAAAATCCATTGTTTGCAGCTATCGCTGCTATTTCCTCGTATGGAGTCGCAGCTCAGCTTGCCGCACAGCAAACAGCTGACAAAGGTCCAGGAAGCTTTCAGATTGAATTGCTGAACAAGCTTTCGTCTGTTACTGAACAAGACGTCCAAGAATGGGCGACAATTGAAAGGGTGACTGTCTCATGACTCGTATTTCTCGGGAAATGATGAAAGAGTTATTATCTGTTTACTTCATTATGGGGTCAAACAATACGAAAGCTGATCCTGTCACAGTTGTACAAAAAGCGTTAAAAGGCGGTGCCACCCTGTACCAATTCCGTGAAAAGGGCGGGGATGCACTGACTGGAGAGGCTCGGGCTGAATTTGCTGAAAAAGTGCAGGCAGCCTGCCGTGAAGCTGGTGTTCCGTTCATTGTCAATGATGATGTGGAATTGGCTCTGAAGCTGAAAGCTGACGGTATCCACATCGGCCAGGAAGACGCAAACGCGAAAGAGGTAAGAGCTACTATAGGTGATATGATTCTCGGCGTTTCCGCCCATACGATGTCTGAGGTGAAGCAAGCCGAAGAAGACGGAGCGGATTATGTCGGACTCGGGCCGATCTATCCGACTGAAACGAAAAAGGATACGAGAGCGGTACAAGGGGTATCTCTTATCGAAGCAGTCCGCCGCCAAGGCATCACCATTCCAATTGTCGGCATCGGCGGCATCACAATAGATAATGCCTCACCTGTTATCCAAGCGGGGGCCGATGGTGTCAGTATGATCAGCGCCATCAGTCAGGCGGAGGATCCTGAGGGTGCCGCACGCAAGTTTCATGAAGAAATTCAAACGTATAAAACAAGAAGGTAAACGTTCTTCTTCCTTCAAAAGGCTGTTCTATAAAGGACAGCCTTTTTGCTTTATATCAAGGTTTTCAGACCTTCAAATTTTAATTGACAAAGGACAGGAACTGGCTATGATTATGTTATACAATGATAATCATTTTCAGTTATAGGAGGAACATGATGGCTCGGGGGCTGGCACTTATTTTATTCAGCTTGTTGATAGTTTTCGGTTCTGCGGCACACGCGGAAGATGATCCGATCGCTGCATTAATTCAATTAAACAAGCAAATGATCAAATCCGTACAAGACGGAGATATAGACTCGGCACAACAAACGTTTGAAACCTTCAAGGCGAAGTGGAAAAAAGAAGAACCTTCTATTAAGAAGGAAAACCTTTCTTCTCACAGCGAAATGGACGCGAATATCGCAATGATTTCTCTTTCTTTTATCAATCAAGATGCAGACAAGCTCAAAACACAGCTTGAAGAGCTTTCGTCTCATTTAGAAACCTATCAGCAGGCTGTCGTGCTGAAAAAGACATCCTCAGGTCAATCAAGGGCATCCTTAACAGCCTATATACACAGCTTGAAAGACACGAAGCAGTTAATAGAAAAAAAACAATTGGATGAAGCGTCATCTGCAATCGACAATTTAGTTACATCCTGGCTCGCCGTAGAGGGAGACGTCGTTTCCCAATCGAAAGAAGCCTATACGACGTCAGAGGAAAATCTAGCGTTGATGAAAGCTGAGATCGGCAGCCATCCCGAAAAGGTATCAAAGCAAATTGACGAAATGATTCAATTGCTCGAGCCGATCGCTTCAAGCAGCTACAGCTGGTGGGACGCGGCGCTGATCCCGATTCGTGAAGGAATGGAGGCCCTCCTTGTCATCGGAGCGCTACTAACCATGACAAAAAAAGCGCGGGTCACGCGCTCCTCGGCATGGATCTGGGGCGGGGCGTCCGCCGGCATGGTTGTTTCCTTAGCAGCCGGCATCGGTGTCACGGTTCTGTTCTCCTCCAGTGTATTCGGAGAAAATAATTTCTTGCTTGGCGGTGTTACCGGCGTATTGTCCGCTGTCATGCTTTTGTATGTCGGGGTGTGGCTGCACAGAAACGCCTCAATGGATAAATGGAGAGAAAAAATCAATATCCAGAAGTCCCAGGCACTGAAAAAACGAAGCTTGCTTTCCTTTGCGCTCATTGCATTTCTGGCAGTTGTAAGAGAAGGTCTCGAAACGGTCATCTTTTTCATCGGGCTTGTCGGGAAGCTCCCGCTCACTGAACTGATCGGCGGAACTGCCGCAGGGCTTATCGTTCTCGTTATCGTCGGTGTTCTGATGATCAAGCTCGGAATGCGCATTCCATTGAAGCCGTTCTTTCTTCTATCAATGGCGGTTGTCCTGTATATGTGCGTGAAATTTCTCGGAACCGGCGTTCACAGCCTTCAGCTGGCGGGCATTCTTCCGTCTGATGCAGAAAGCTGGCTGCCATCTGTATCGGTGTTAGGAATTTATCCGTCCGTTTACAGCACGATTCCGCAATTGCTGATTTTACTCTTTTTATTGATTGCGCTTGTTTCAGAAGCGGCAAAACATTTTACAAACGGAAAGGAACTGACAAAATGAATTTCACAAAAATCGCTGTATCAGCCGGATGCATCCTTGCGCTGTGCGCGGGCTGCGGAGCCAACGACACATCTTCAACTAAAGAAAAAGCTTCATCTGAGAAAAGCGGGGTCACGAAAGAGATCTCCGCATCGGTAAATAAAATGGAAACCATCATTTCCAAGCTGAATGACTCAGCGGAAAAAGGAGACCAAAAAGAGATTGAAAAGAAGGGGAAAGAGTTAAACAGCTACTGGCTTTCCTTTGAAAATGATATTCGCAGCGACTATCCATTCGAATATACAGAAATCGAAAAGCATCTTCAGCCAATCTACACAGAAGCGCAAAAAGACAAACCGGATACAGCAAAAATCAAGACAGAATCCGAGTCACTGAAAGCATCCTTAGAAGACCTGACAGAAGCAAAGAAGAGCGGCAAAAAGGCTAGCGATCAGCTGGCAAAAGCAACGGATGAATATAAAGGCTATGTCAAAGAGCAGAGTGACCAGCTTGTCAAAGCGACTGAAGCATTTACAAGCGCTGTGAAATCCGGCGATATCGAAAAATCTAAAACGTTATATGCGAAAGCGCGTGTTTATTACGAGCGAATCGAGCCGATCGCTGAAAGCCTTGGAGATCTTGACCCGAAAATTGATGCACGAGAAAACGATGTTGAAGAAGGAGACAAATGGACAGGCTTCCATAAGCTTGAGAAGGCCATTTGGAAGGATCAAGATATTTCCGGGGAAAAGGCAACAGCTGACCAGCTTCTCAAAGATGTAAAAGAGCTTGACGGTTCAATTCAATCACTGAAATTAACACCTGAACAAATTGTAGCAGGCGCGATGGAGCTTCTGAACGAAGCCGGGATTTCGAAAATCACGGGAGAAGAAGAGCGCTACTCACGAATCGACTTAGTCGATCTTATGGCAAATGTAGAAGGCTCCGAAGCCGTTTATCAAACAGTGAAAAGCGCGCTTGTAAAAGATCACTCCGACTTGACGGAAAAACTGGATACGGAATTCAGCGAATTTGAAGTTTTAATGGCAAAATACAAAACAAATGATCAGTCCTATACGTCTTATGATAAATTAAGTGAAAAGCAAATCAGAGAGCTGAGCACTAAGCTGACGACTCTTTCTGAAACCATGTCGAAGATTGCGAATGTGCTATAAAAGGAGTTTTGTAACATCATGAGCGATGAACAAAAAAAGCCAGAACAAATTCACAGACGGGACATTTTAAAATGGGGGGCAATGGCGGGGGCAGCCGTTGCGATCGGTGCCAGCGGACTCGGCGGACTCGCTCCGCTTGTGCAGACCGCGGCTAAGCCATCGAAAAAGGATGAAAAAGAGGATGACCAGGTCGTTCCGTTTTACGGAAAGCATCAGGCCGGAATCACAACTGCCCATCAAACGTATGTCTACTTTGCTGCGCTGGATGTGACAGCAAAAGAGAAAAGCGACATCATTACATTATTTAGAAACTGGACAAGTCTCACACAGATGCTGACGTCTGGCAAGAAAATGTCGGCTGAGCAGAAAAATCAATATCTGCCGCCGCAGGATACAGGTGAGTCTGTTGATTTACCCCCTTCCAACTTAACGGTCACATTCGGATTCGGGCCTGGCTTTTTTGAAAAAGACGGAAAGGACCGCTTCGGGCTGAAAAGCAAAAAACCGAAGCACTTGGCCGCTCTTCCAGCGATGCCGAATGACAACCTGGATGAAAAGCAGGGAGGCGGGGACATCTGCATTCAAGTGTGTGCAGACGATGAGCAAGTGGCGTTTCACGCGCTGCGCAACCTGTTAAATCAAGCGGTCGGCACTTGTGAGGTCCGCTTTGTGAACAAAGGCTTTTTAAGCGGAGGGAAAAATGGTGAAACACCGCGCAACCTCTTCGGGTTCAAAGATGGAACAGGCAACCAGAGCACGGAGGATGACAGCTTGATGAACTCGATCGTGTGGATTGAGTCCGGTGAGCCTGACTGGATGACGGGCGGCACCTATATGGCTTTTCGGAAAATCAAAATGTTCCTTGAGATATGGGATCGCTCTTCCCTCAAGGACCAAGAGGATACCTTCGGCCGCAGAAAAAGCTCAGGGGCGCCTTTCGGACAGAAAAAGGAAACAGATCCCGTGAAGCTGAATCAAATTCCGTCTAATTCGCACGTCAGTCTAGCGAAATCTACTGGAAAACAAATTTTGCGAAGAGCTTTCTCTTACACAGAAGGACTTGATCCGAAAACCGGCTATATGGATGCAGGTCTCCTGTTTATCAGTTTTCAAAAAAATCCCGACAATCAGTTTATCCCGATGCTGAAGGCTCTTTCAGCAAAGGATGCGTTAAACGAATATACACAAACAATCGGTTCTGCTTTATATGCATGCCCAGGCGGCTGCAAAAAAGGAGAATATATTGCCCAGCGTTTGCTGGAATCATAAAAGAAGCCTTTACAGGCTTCTTTCAGCGTGTCGACAAACCCTCGCATTCGTTGTCAAGCCTGTGCGTTGGTGCTCACGAATTAGAGCATTCGCTCCGCTCCAATGCTCGGCTTTCCTAGACTTCAAGGGTTTTCAATCACGCTGAAAGGATGACAAAATCCTAAAACTTTTTAGGATTTTGTCAACAATCTGAAAGAAGCCTTATCGGCTTCTTTTTAAAAAAACAGTTGTAACTTTAATTGTTACAGTTTAAAATCAATTTATACGAAAGGAGAATTATCATGACAGTACACATCAAAGTTTATTCAGATTACGTCTGCCCATTTTGTTTCGTTGGAAAAGCCGCTTTTGAAGAAGCGATAAAAGGAAAGGATGTTGAAGTCGAGTGGATGCCGTTTGAACTGCGCCCAAGCCCATCCCCTCAGCTTGATCCGGTCAATGATCCGTCCAAACAATACATGTGGCAGACTTCCATTCAGCCAATGGCGGAGAAATTAGGAGTCGAGATCAATTTTCCAAACGTCTCGCCCCATCCGTATACAGATCTCGCGTTTGAAGGCTTCCATTTTGCGAAGGAATTCAATAAAGGACATGAATACAACACCCGTGTCTTTCAGGCATTTTTTCAAGAGGGACAAAATATCGGCGACATTGACATCTTGACGAAGCTCGCCGAGGAAGTGGGATTAGACGGAGCATCATTTCAATCAGCACTGGAAGCAAGAACATATCAGGACGTGCAGCGCCAAGCCTTGAAGCACGCCTATGAAGAGGCTGACATCACAGCCGTTCCAACCTTTATTATTGGCGACACTGTCATTCCGGGTGCGGCCGGCAAGGATGTATTTGAAAAAGCGATTTCTGACGAGCAGAAGAAAAAGTAAGGGAAAAGCTCTCGATAAAGAGAGCTTTTTTACTCCTGTTCCATATGAATGCCGGTATGCGCCTTCACCTGTATTTCTGCAAAGGTATCTTCATCAATTGTTTTATCAGACGACAGCACCGTTCCGAGCCACGCGCCGAGGAAGCCAAGCGGGATGGAAATAATCCCTGGATTAGACAGCGGGATGAGCGGATCGCCTGTGAAAATAGCACCTCCGGCCGGATCCCACACACTAGGGCTCATCGACACAAGCACAAGCGCGCTGATCAGGCCTGTCAGACTTCCCCATAAAGCGCCTGAAGCATTGAATCGTTTCCAAAAGACAGTAAACACAATCAGCGGGAGATTTGCGCTGGCGGCTACCGCAAACGCAAGGGCAACAAGGAACGCCACATTTAAGGACTGTGCAAAAATCGCTAGAAGAATCGAGAGCACTGAGACGGCGACAGAAGCCCATCTGGCCGCTTTCATCTGTTCTTTTTCAGTTGCCTCTCCTTTTCTGATGATCTGGCTGTAAATATCATGGGCAAATGCTGAGGCGGCAGACAGCACCAATCCTGTCACGACAGCCAAAATGGTAGCAAAGGCAATGGCTGATACAAACGCGAATAGGAAGTCTCCCCCGAGCGCTTTTGCTAAAAGCGGAGCCGCCATATTTCCCGCTTGATCAGCTGCCGTAATCGCGTCAAAACCGACAAATGCAGCAGCGCCAAAGCCGAGAAACACCGTCATAATGTAAAACACGCCGATAATCCATGTCGCTGACACAACAGATGTACGGGCCGTTTTGGCATCCTTAACCGTATAAAACCGGATCAGTATATGCGGAAGCCCGGCGGTTCCCAGCACGAGTGCCAAGTTTAACGATAAGGTTTCAAGCGGCACCTTGTATTTATTCCCGGGATTCAAGAAATCAGCGCCAAGCGGAGTAGCCGTTTTCATCTGTTCAAACATGGTATTAAGGCTAAAGCCGAATTTTGAAAACACGATGATCGAAATCACGAGTGTGCCGGCCATCAGCAAAACGGCTTTAATAATTTGAACCCAGCTTGTCGCGATCATGCCCCCAAACACGACATAAATGGTCATCAGCACTCCGACGATGAGAACCGCCGCGGTGTAATCCAGTCCAAGAAGCAGTTTGATCAGCGCGCCTGCCCCCACGAGCTGGGCAATCATATAAAAAGTAGAGATGGCAATGGTATTGAGCGCCGCAACTCCGCGGATTTTCTTTTCTTTAAATCGAGCGGCTATCATGTCTGCCATTGTATACTTTCCAAGATTCCGAAGCGGTTCCGCCACGATATACAAGACAACGAGATAAGCCACAAGAAAACCGATGCTGTAAAAGAAACCATCAAATCCATATAACGCAATCATTCCGGCAATCCCAAGAAACGAGGCGGCAGACATATAGTCACCCGCAATTGCCAGTCCATTCTGAACACCGGTGAGCCCGCCGCCCGCCGTATAAAACTCACTTGTCGTTTTTGTCTTCTTCGCGGCAAAATACGTGATAATAAGCGTCAGGCCGACAATCGCCAAAAACAATAAAAAAGCGGTCATATTCATGTCTGTTCACCCTTTAGATCTTCTTTTAAAGCGCTTACATACCGATCGAAATGAGCTGCTCTCCGGGAATACACCGTACTCAGTATCCAGGTCATGGCGAATTGGGCGATGGCGAACAGCCAAGCCCATGAAACAGCTCCAATGGCCGGCGCATTCAAAAAGGTGAAATAAGATGTCAAAACAGGAAGTGAAAAATAAAAGACAAAAAAGAAAATCGCTGAAGGAACAATAAAAGCGCGTTTCTGCTTTAAAAAAGCTTGGAAAGACGGCGTTGCAGCAATCTGTTTGTAATCAGCTTTGTACATGGCTTTCCTCCTTTTATTCGCTATACGTAAGCAAAAAGGTACACCAATAGGTATGTACTGAAAGTCTGATTTATGCGTTGAACTATACCTGGAGGATGAAAAAAGAAGGAAGTCGTGAAGAAGTGAACACAGCGGTATAAAGACAGGCGAAGGTTTTCAAGCTCGGCCGTGTATAAACGAGTTTGCTTTCAAAACCTCACCGAATGCAGCTTCTTCTCAGCAAAGCTGCTGTTTATCAGAGCACGGTTATCATATTCACATCACCTCTTTATGACAATGCATGTGCCAAGAGGTGATCGCATCACCGGCTGTCTGTTGTTGTTAGCTGACACACCGTTTGTCCTCAAGCTAAGCGCAGCAATGTGCTTTCGAAATAGAGGATATGGTGAAAACTCAGATCAGGTGATAGAAAAGCCAGAGGTAAATAGATCCGCCTGTTCGGATTAGTCTTGGCGGACGGTTTTTTTGTGGTTTTTCTTTCTCGATGCTGCTTCAGATTCTAAAAACTGCCTCACATCATGAATGCCTAATCCAATGGATCTAGCTTCTTGAATCAACATATGCCAACCTTTGTCCAAATCTTTTTTAACATGAGTTTTCATAGTAACCTCCAATTGTATAAAATGTTTTCCTGCAACATGCGGGCAATAAAAGACAAGCCGGCGCGATGATGAGGCGAGTACAACAAATTTCACACATAGTTGCTCGGTGTTCACAAACTGAAGGAAAAACCACCTACCTATTCCCTAAAAAAATGACTAATATAACCAATGGATCTTAATTATAATAATAAACAATTAAATACTGACTGGATAGTATGTAAATGAAAATAAATCAATTAGCCTATTAAAAATGACCCCTGGGAAACCGAATAGCATAACCGTTCAAAGAAATAAATACCGCTAAAGATTGATCCGGTGTAAGATAAGGGTAATCATTACCGCCAGGAGAAAAATATGAAAAAAAACAAATTTCAAATCAAAAGAGAAGCAACATTTGAAAGTTTTATAGAAGCTGGCGTGAATTTGTTGATTGATCGAGCGTATGATCCGGTTTCTGTAGAAGATATCAGCAGAGCCGCCGGATACAGCAAAGGAGCGTTTTATGTTCATTTTGTCAGCAAGGACGATTTTCTGCTGTATCTTCTTGAAAAACGCCAGATGAAAAAAAAGATCATTATAGGGTACCTTGATCAAATGGAGCGGGAATCAGTGAAATCGCTGACATTGGACGAGGCTGCAAAACACGCTGCAGAACTGCTTTATTCCTATTACATAAATAAACCGTCGTGGGACATTACCTCGTTTGCCATGAACATGCCGACATATAAAGTCTTACAGAAATGCAAGGCCTATGTCCGGCTGTACGAATTGTGGGTGGAAGAAAATGTGTTGTTTATTAATTGGCTGAAGGAGAGAAAGCTGATTGACGCCTGTATTGATCCGGAATATACGGCTAAAATAATATGTGCAGTCCTCGACGGAATCATCAAACAATCATATGTATTGGGCCAGCCCGCCACCTTCCGCAGCTTTTTAGACGCACTTTCGGCATTTTTCACCTTAGACAGAGCGCACGAGAGGCCAAGAATTTTGAAAAGTTTTTCAGAAAGCGAGGAACATCAGTGAAGTATAGAGAAATGATTATGTATGTCATTATGGGGGTTTTCACAACCATTGTGAATATCGCCAGCTTTTATATATTGGTAGAGATGATAAATATGGATTACAAAGCCGCCACTGTCGCTGCTTGGATTTTGTCCGTGCTGTTTGCTTACATAACAAATAAATTATATGTGTTTCAGCAAAAAACACATGATCTGCAGAGCCTGCTGAAAGAGATCACTGCTTTTTTCAGCGTTCGGGTCCTGTCTCTCGGCATAGATTTAGGCATGATGATCATTCTTGTCGGCCAGTTCAATACAAATGAAACCTTGGCCAAAATACTCGACAACGCAGTCATTGTTGTCGTCAACTATGTTGCGAGCAAATGGCTCGTCTTCAAAAAAACAAAAGAAGAAGGGGTATGACAGAGGACAGCAGCATATGATCTACCGTTTTCTCTGAAGAAATAAAGGGAATAAAAAATAAAAACCAGAAAGGTGATTGCACATGCGGGAAGAGCTAAAGGGGATATTTGCAAGTGTATTCGGAGAAAAAGAGGGATTACGGTTTTTTTTCGCACCTGGAAGAGTGAATTTGATTGGAGAACATACTGACTATAACGGCGGGCATGTATTTCCGTGCGCGCTGACAATGGGTACATATGCTGCTGTTGCAGAAAGAAACGACGGGCTTGTCCGGATGTATTCAGATAACTTTAAAAACGCAGGCATCAAGGAGTGCAGCCTTGGCGACATTCACTATCAAAAAGAAGACGACTGGGCGAACTACCCGAAAGGCGTTATTTATGAATTCCAGCAGAGGGGCTATTCTGTTCCCCATGGCTTTGACATTGTATTTTCAGGAAATATTCCAAACGGGGCGGGGCTGTCGTCGTCCGCTTCTATTGAACTGCTGATGGGAGTCGTCCTCCAAAGCTATTTTCATCCTGAAGTAGATGCGCTTGAGCTTGTGAAAATGGCGCAGCATGCGGAAAACCACTTTATCGGCGTCAATTGCGGGATTATGGACCAATTCGCAATCGGAATGGGGAAAAAACATCATGCGATGCTGCTGAACTGTGACACGCTTGACTATGAATATAGCAAGCTCGATGTCTCTGGCCTCGCGCTGGTCATCGCGAATACGAACAAAAAAAGGACATTGGCAGACTCAAGCTATAATACGAGACGCCAAGAATGCAACGATGCATTGCTTGATCTGCAAAAAGGCCTCGATATTGCCTCGCTGGGCGACGTCACGCCTTCTGATTTCGATGCGCATTCCAGCCTGATCCAAAATGAAACGAACAGACGACGGGCAAAGCACGCTGTATACGAAAATCACCGTGCCATCAAGACAGCCCATATGTTCAAAGAAAACAATATAGATGAGATCGGGCGTTTAATGAAGGAATCCCATCTTTCATTGAAGGATGACTATGAAGTAACATGCCCTGAACTTGATGAGCTTGTGTTTGCGGCGTGGGATCACGAAGGTGTAATTGGATCAAGAATGACGGGCGCGGGCTTCGGCGGCTGCACCATCAGCATTGTAAAAGATGTGTTTGTGGATGATTTTATTCAAAAAGTTGGAGACAGATATCAAGAAAAAACAGGGCTCCAAGCGGATTTTTATGTCGCCGATATCGGAGAAGGAGCAAGAGAACTAAAGGGGGAGTGACACATGAGTATTGTAGAACATCTGGAACAGCTGCTTGAGTATGGCCTAGAACGAAAACTGATTTCAATCTGGGATCGGGAATATACGAGAAACCGTCTTTATGAAGCGCTGGGCATCACACATCCCGAGCCGGTCTCCAGCACCTCTATTAAGCAGTCACAAAGCCTTCCGGACTTACTCGCTCCCATTTATAAATGGGCTGCGGAAACCGGCCGAATGGAAGCGGATACAGATACGTACCGTGACCTGCTCAGCGCAAAGCTGATGGGCTGTTTTGTACCTCCTCCATCCGAGGTCATTCGCAAGTTTGAAGAAACAAAAGCATTATACGGCCCAAAACAGGCGACAAAGGAATTCTATCAATATTCAGAGGATGTCTATTATATACGTACTGACAGAATCGCCAAAAATGTTCATTGGACAGTACCGACCGAATATGGCGAGCTGGAAATGACCATTAACCTATCCAAGCCTGAAAAGGACCCGAAAGCGATTGCGGCTGCAAAAGAGCAGGTGCAGACAAATTATCCGATGTGTTTGCTGTGTAGAGAAAATGTCGGGTTTGAGGGAAATGTGAATCATCCAGCCCGGCAAAATCACAGAATCATTCCAGTCATCCTTGAAGACGAACAATGGTTTTTGCAATTCTCGCCATACGTCTATTATCCAGAGCATTGCATCGTCTTAAAAGGTGAACATGAACCGATGGAGATCAGCAAAAAAACATTTGAAAGGCTGATGTCGTTTCTTGGGCAGTATCCGCATTATTTTATCGGTTCGAACGCGGATCTCCCGATTGTCGGAGGCAGCATCCTAACCCATGATCATTTTCAAGGCGGCGCGCATGATTTTCCAATGGCACGTGCAGAAGCGGAAGACGTTTATGACTTAAATGATTATCCCAGCGTGTCGCTGGGCTTAGTGAAGTGGCCGATGTCTGTGCTCAGGCTCCAAGGAGACAAACCGGATCGTGTCGCTGAAGCTGCTGATCATATCTTCCGCACGTGGCAAACGTATTCCGATGAAAAAGCCGGCATTGCCGCCTATACAGGCGATACGCCCCATAATACGGTCACACCGATTGCGCGGCGCAGGGGAGAATTGTACGAACTCGATATCGTACTGAGGAACAACCGGACGGATGAGGAGCATCCATTAGGAATATTTCATCCTCATCAAGAAGTCCACCATATTAAAAAAGAAAATATCGGCCTGATTGAGGTCATGGGATTGGCGATATTGCCTGGCCGCTTACAGAAGGAAATGAAAGAAACGGCAGCGGCACTATGCTCTGCTGATCCAAAAACAGCCTTAGAACAAAATCCGCTCACGGCAAAACATAGTGAGTGGGCTATTCGGATGATGGAAAAAAGAACCATAACAAAAGAGAATGCAGATCTAGTCATAAAAGAAGAGCTGGGACATGTATTCGCTCGCATTCTTGAACATGCCGGTGTGTTTAAACAGACAACGGAAGGAAAACAGGCCTTCAGAAGGTTTATCGACCAGTTGGGCGCCAAACCAGTCAAAAGCCTCAACCGCTAGGGTTGAGGCTTTTTCGATTTTTATGGCAAAACAAACACCCAAAGCGCTGACGCTTTGGGTGCTGCTGCTTTTATCCTCTTTTTCTGGTTAACAGGCTTACTAGAAAGACAACAATGGCTGCGCCGATTACCGCTGGAATAATGGCAAATCCGGCTAGGTGCGGCCCCCATGTTCCAAGCAGCCCGTGTCCGATCCAGGCGCCAATAAGACCTGCGATCATAGACCCGATAATTCCTCCGGGCATATCTCCTTTTACAAACAGGCTTCCAAGCCATCCGATAATAATAGCGACGATAAGTGAAATAAGAAAACTCATCATGCAACACATCCTAATTTTTATTTATTTGCTTATATCATTCCTCTTTTTTGTATAAGATAAACAACTGGATGCTCTCATAAAAAAATGCGGACAATTCAGAGCATATTGGCTCTTCATTGCGCCTTTTCTTTCAATATTTGATGCGTTAAAATGGTAACCGTGTGAAAAGATGCTAGACAAGGAAAAAATAATTCCTATCTAGAAAGTTTAACAAAATGAAATTTTTGATTGACCTAAGTTTTTTATTGTGGTAAACCTTTATTTGTCAGAATTAGTTCTTCATCATCTTTTCTTTACTTATATGCGCCAATCACAATCTGCCGTCAGTAACAGCGG
>NZ_CP026521.1:4494492-4498870 GCF_002953915.1 Bacillus sp. MBGLi79 | reverse complement strand
TAGCATAGCAAGGTAGAAGAAAAAAGTTTTTCAGAATCCTTTTATCTTAGATATTCTGACCAAATTTTAGACATCATTTAAGGAAGGATGGTGATCCTCTTGTTCAGAGCATTTAAACCACTGATTATGCTGACTCTACTTTCCTCCATTTTTTTATTGGGCGGCTGCAGTCAAATCGCGGTATTGGATCCTAAAGGACCGGTTGCTTCGCAGCAAAGAGATCTTATTCTATTATCGATTGGATTTATGCTGTTTATCGTAGCGGTCGTATTTGTCCTTTTTACTGTGATGATTGTGAAATACCGTGAGCGTAAAGACAGAAAGTCTCCTTACAGCCCGGAAGTAGAAGGCAATACATTTTTAGAAATCGTCTGGACAGTGGTTCCGATTTTAATTGTTATTGCGCTGTCAGTGCCGACAGTTCAAACAATTTATTCTCTAGAAGAGGCTCCAAAAGCATCAAAGGACAAGGAACCTTTGGTCGTATATGCGACATCTGTCGATTGGAAATGGGTATTCAGCTACCCGGAACAGGATATCGAAACGGTCAACTATTTGAATATCCCGACAGACAGACCGATCTTGTTTAAAATCTCATCTGCCGATTCTATGGCGTCACTGTGGATTCCGCAGCTTGGCGGGCAAAAATATGCCATGTCCGGAATGGAAATGGAGCAATATTTGCAGGCAGACCATGAGGGTACTTATAAAGGCCGAAATGCAAACTTCACAGGTGAAGGTTTTGCAGAACAACAGTTTAATGTCAAAGCGGTATCTGAAAGCAAGTTTAACGACTGGGTGAAGAAAACGCAGAAAGAAGCTCCTAAGCTGACGAAAAACCAGTACGATGAACTGATGCTTCCTCAGCATGCGGACGAAATGACGTTCTCATCGACACACCTGAAGTATGTTAACCACGGAAATGATGCGGAATACGCCATTAAAGCGCGCGAAAGATTGGGCTATAAACCATTGTCTCCGCACTCAAAATCAGATCCGTTTGAAAACGTGAAGACAAACAAAGATCAAAAACAATCTGAAGACCAAGATTCTCACTAGGAAAGGAGGAAGCTTGCATGAATTTGAAATGGGACGAATTCATAATTACAGGTGACCCATTAATTCTTGGAGCACAGATTTCCATTTTGCTTACATCCATTGCAATCGTATTTGTGCTGACATACTTCAAAAAATGGAAATGGCTTTGGAGAGAATGGATTACCACCGTCGATCATAAACGTTTAGGAATCATGTACCTCATTGCCGCAGTCATTATGTTCTTCCGCGGCGGCGTCGACGGGTTAATGATGCGTGCCCAGCTCACGCTTCCTAATAACAGCTTTTTAGATTCAAACCACTATAATGAAGTGTTTACGACACACGGTACGATCATGATCATTTTCATGGCGATGCCGTTTCTTATTGGATTAATGAACGTCGTCGTACCGCTCCAAATCGGTGCGCGCGATGTTGCATTCCCGTATTTGAACAACTTGAGCTTCTGGACCTTCATGGTCGGAGCGATGCTGTTTAATATTTCATTCGTCATCGGCGGATCGCCGAATGCAGGATGGACGGCTTACATGCCGCTTGCAGGCAATGAGCTGAGTCCTGGGCCTGGGCAGAACTATTACTTGCTCGGACTTCAGATCGCGGGTATCGGTACGCTTCTCACCGGGATTAACTTTATGGTGACCATCCTGAAAATGCGTACAAAAGGCATGACCCTATGGCGGATGCCGATGTTCACTTGGACAACGCTGATCACTTGTGTGATTATCATTTTCGCATTCCCTGTCTTGACAGTGGCTTTGGCGCTGATGACATTTGACCGCTTGTTCGGAACAGCCTTTTTCACCTTGGCGAACGGCGGTATGCCGATGCTGTGGGCGAACTTGTTCTGGATTTGGGGACATCCTGAGGTTTACATCGTTATTTTGCCTGCTTTCGGTATTTTTTCAGAAATCATTGCGACATTCGCAAGAAAGCAGCTGTTCGGCTACAAAGCAATGGTTTATTCAATTGTTGCCATTTCGGTTCTCAGCTTCGTCGTTTGGCTGCACCACTTTTTCACAATGGGCAACAGTGCGGCGGTCAACTCGTTCTTCTCGATTACGACGATGGCGATATCGGTGCCGACCGGAGTTAAAATCTTTAACTGGCTGTTGACGCTGCATCGAGGCAGAATCAAAATCACAACGCCGATGCTGTGGTCGCTTGCATTTATTCCGAACTTCGTCATCGGCGGTGTTACGGGCGTTATGCTTGCGATGGCAGCTGCGGATTATCAATATCACAACACATACTTCCTCGTATCGCACTTCCACTATGTGCTGATCGCGGGTACTGTGTTTGCATGTTTCGCCGGATTGATCTTCTGGTATCCGAAAATGTTCGGTCACAAACTGAACGAACGCATCGGAAAATGGTTCTTCTGGCTGTTCATGACGGGCTTTAACATCTGTTTCTTCCCGATGTATTTCCTTGGATTGCAAGGAATGCCTCGCCGTATTTACACATACGGAGCAGAAGACGGCTGGACTGCATTGAACATGATTGCGACATTCGGCGCATTGCTGATGGCCGCAGGATTCATCGTTCTCTGCTACAACATTTTCTACAGCTTCCGTCATTCAAAACGCGAAGAATCAGGAGATGCTTGGGGAATGGGTCGTACGCTTGAGTGGGCTACATCTTCTGCGATCCCGCCGCACTATAACTTTGCGGTTCTGCCTGAGGTTACATCACCTGACGCATTTGCGCAAATGAAGGAAGACAATGTCGAGATTCATCCTGAAAGCAAGTTTAAAAAGATTCATATGCCGAGCAATTCAGGCCGTCCGTTTCTTATGTCATTATGCTTCGGATTTGCTGGATTCGGGCTTGTCTTTGAATGGTTCTGGATGGGAATCGTCGGTCTGATCGGTGTATTCCTCTGTATGATTCTTCGTTCATTTGAATATGACGACGGCTACTATGTAAGTGTTGAGGAAATAAAAGAGACTGAACGAAAGAATGCCAAGTAAAGGAGGCGGGATTGATGGAACATGCAGAACACAGCAATTCTAACGCTCCTATGGAATACCGTTCTGAAATCGGAAGGTTGAATATCCTTGGCTTTTGGATTTTTCTTGGAGCGGAGATTGCTTTATTCTCTACGTTATTTGCGACCTATGCTGTTCTTCATAACAGAACAGCGGGGGGCGTACTGCCGGCAGAACTGTTCGACGCAAAGCTCGTTTTAATCATGACGTTCCTGCTGTTAACGAGCAGTTTCACATGCGGCATCGCAGTGCATGAGATGCGCCGCGGCAGTTTGAAAGGCGTGATGATCTGGATGATCATTACCCTGTTGCTCGGTGCTGGGTTTGTCAGCTATGAGCTTTATGAGTTCAATCATTATGTACACGAAGGTGCCACTTTATCGACAAGTGCTTACTGGTCATCTTTCTTTGTTCTATTGGGAACACACGGACTGCACGTATCGATCGGTATCTTCTGGATTATCGGCATTTTGCTTCAGACGAAAAAGCGCGGCCTAACCCCGCAAACGTCTGCTAAGCTGTTTATCTCAAGTTTGTATTGGCACTTCTTAGACGTGGTATGGATTTTCATCTTTACCGGCGTCTATTTGATAGGGTTGGTGAATGTATAATGGCAGCAAAACAATCGGCTGAACACAGCCACTTTCCTTGGAAGCATATTGTCGGGTTCGTGTTGTCCATTGTGCTGACCTTATTGGCCTTGTGGGTGATCTATACGGACTTAAGCATGGCTGCAAAGCTGTGGATTATTTTCGGTTTTGCGATCATCCAAGCTGGACTTCAGCTCTTAATGTTTATGCATATGACTGAAAGTGACAGCGGCAAAATCCAAGTCGGGAATACGCTGTTTGCCGCATTTATTGCGGTTGCGATTATTGCCGGTTCTGTCTGGATCTTCGCTGCTCACAACTATCACGGAGACAACCCTGAGGGCGGTACTCCAGGTGCAAAACATTCTGAGCACAGCGGACATTAATTGATTGGCAAAAGAGTGCGGATTTCAACGATCCGCACTCTTTTTTGGTTGCTGAACGGAAAAAGAGAGAGCCACAGGCTCTCTCTTTCTCATACACTCTTAACCGCGTTTTACGCCGCGGCCGAATTTGCCGTCGCCCGGCTTGCTCTTTTTAGAAAGAGTAACAGTCAGGAATGTACCATAGTTTTTAACTTGGGCAGTTTCCAATTTGCGCATCTGTGTCACCTCCTTATTACTTCCAGTTGATTACATATTCATGCTATCATAGAATAAAGTGGTAAAAACCACAAAAAGGCACTAAAACCCGACATCATCCTTCAATTCTATTCATAGGGTTTTTATTGCGGTATTTGTTCGG
>NZ_CP026521.1:4425474-4494392 GCF_002953915.1 Bacillus sp. MBGLi79 | reverse complement strand
AATTCTGACAAATAAAGGTTTACCACAATAAAAAACTTAGGTCAATCAAAAATTTCATTTTGTTAAACTTTCTTAGGATTTATTTTTTCCTTGTCTAGCATCTTTTCTTTACTTATATGCGGAATTAACTAGAAACTTTTCATCTTAAGCGATAGATGTGAATAAAGTTGGAGCAATTTTTGTCGATTTTATGACATTTAAGCGAAAATGGGATGAAGTTTATAAAAAAATAAAGCTAATAAGTGAAGTTTTTGATAGCATAACAAAGTAGAGAAAAGATTTTGAGGAAGTATGCACTTCAGATTTATTACATCAATAGGAAGGATGGTGATCTTCTTGTTCAGAGCATTAAAACCGTTGCTTGTATTAGCGCTGTTAACTGTGGTTTTCGTCCTTGGGGGATGCAGCAATGCTTCAGTACTAGATCCGAAAGGACCTGTAGCTGAACAGCAAAGTGATTTAATCCTGTTATCTATCGGATTTATGCTGTTTATCGTCGGGGTCGTCTTTGTTCTATTTACCATTATTTTAGTAAAATACCGCGACCGTAAAGGCAAAGATAATGGATCTTATAACCCAGAAATTCACGGTAACACGTTTTTAGAAGTAGTCTGGACAGTGATCCCAATTTTAATCGTCATTGCACTTTCTGTGCCAACAGTACAGACGATATATTCGTTAGAAAAAGCTCCTGAAGCAACAAAAGATAAAGAGCCTCTTGTTGTTTATGCTACTTCGGTAGACTGGAAATGGGTATTCAGCTACCCTGAACAGGATATTGAAACGGTCAACTACTTAAACATTCCTGTCGACCGCCCGATCTTGTTCAAAATCTCATCTGCAGATTCAATGGCTTCGCTATGGATTCCTCAGCTTGGAGGGCAAAAATATGCGATGGCAGGAATGCTGATGGATCAATACTTACAGGCTGACAAAGTGGGTACTTACGAAGGCCGCAACGCGAACTTCACAGGTGAACATTTTGCAGACCAAGAGTTTGATGTGAATGCAGTTACAGAAAAAGACTTTAACAGCTGGGTGAAAAAGACTCAGAACGAGGCTCCTAAGCTGACAAAAGAGAAGTATGATGAATTGATGCTTCCTGAAAATGTGGACGAATTAACGTTCTCTTCTACTCACTTGAAATACGTTGATCACGGACAAGACGCTGAGTACGCGATGGAGGCGCGCAAACGCCTTGGCTATCAAGCCGTTTCACCGCACTCTAAAACAGATCCGTTTGAAAACGTAAAGAAAAACGAATTTAAGAAGTCTGATGATACAGAAGAATGATATTGATCAGGAAAGGAGGAAGCCTGCATGAAATTCAAATGGGACGAATTTTTCGTAACTGGTGACCCATTAATTCTGGGCGCACAAGTTTCCATTGCGCTTTCAACCATTGCCATTATTTTTGTACTGACTTACTTCAAAAAGTGGAAATGGCTGTGGTCTGAATGGATAACTACTGTTGACCATAAAAAACTCGGAATCATGTACATTATATCTGCTGTAATAATGTTATTCCGCGGCGGTGTCGACGGTCTGATGATGCGTGCCCAGCTAGCGCTTCCGAATAACAGTTTTTTAGACTCAAACCACTATAATGAAATTTTTACAACTCACGGTACAATCATGATCATCTTCATGGCGATGCCGTTCTTAATCGGTCTTATTAACGTTGTTGTGCCTCTTCAAATCGGTGCCCGCGACGTTGCGTTCCCTTACTTGAACAACCTGAGCTTCTGGACGTTCTTTGTAGGGGCGATGCTTTTCAATATTTCTTTCGTTATCGGAGGTTCTCCGAACGCAGGCTGGACGAGTTATATGCCGCTTGCAAGTAACGACATGAGCCCTGGGCCGGGTGAGAACTACTACCTCCTCGGACTTCAGATTGCCGGTATCGGTACCCTGATGACAGGGATCAACTTTATGGTAACAATCTTAAAAATGAGAACAAAAGGCATGACATTAATGCGTATGCCAATGTTCACATGGACAACACTGATCACAATGGTTATTATCGTGTTTGCTTTCCCTGTACTTACAGTAGCATTAGCACTTTTATCATTTGATCGTTTGTTCGGCGCTCACTTTTTCACATTGGAAGCAGGCGGTATGCCGATGCTTTGGGCTAACTTGTTCTGGATTTGGGGACATCCTGAAGTATATATCGTTATTCTTCCGGCGTTTGGTATTTTCTCAGAAATCATCTCAAGCTTTGCAAGAAAACAATTGTTTGGTTACAAAGCGATGGTTGGTTCTATTATCGCCATCTCTGTATTGAGTTTCTTAGTTTGGACTCACCACTTCTTCACAATGGGGAACAGTGCGTCCGTTAACTCATTCTTCTCAATTACGACAATGGCAATCTCAATCCCAACCGGGGTTAAAATCTTTAACTGGCTCTTTACAATGTATAAAGGCCGAATCAGCTTTACAACACCTATGCTGTGGGCGCTTGCGTTCATTCCTAACTTCGTTATCGGCGGGGTTACAGGGGTTATGCTTGCGATGGCAGCAGCGGATTATCAATACCATAATACGTACTTCCTTGTATCTCACTTCCACTATGTGCTGATCGCGGGTACTGTATTTGCTTGTTTCGCCGGATTTATTTTCTGGTATCCAAAAATGTTCGGCCACAAGCTGAACGAAAGAATCGGAAAATGGTTCTTCTGGATCTTTATGATCGGGTTCAATATTTGTTTCTTCCCGCAATATTTCTTGGGGCTTCAAGGCATGCCTCGCCGTATTTACACATACGGACCGAACGACGGCTGGACAACATTGAACTTTATCTCAACTGTCGGAGCTTTCATGATGGGTGTAGGATTCTTAATCCTTTGCTATAACATCTACTACAGCTTCCGTTACTCTACTCGTGAAATCAGCGGAGATTCATGGGGTGTGGGACGTACGCTTGATTGGGCGACTTCTTCTGCGATTCCGCCGCATTACAACTTTGCGGTGCTTCCTGAAGTCAAATCTCAAGATGCATTCCTGCATTTGAAAGAAGAAAAAACTGAATTATACCCTGAAAGCAAATTCAAGAAAATCCATATGCCAAGCAACTCAGGCAGACCGTTCTTTATGTCTGTTGCCTTCGGTCTTGCAGGCTTTGGACTTGTCTTTGAATGGTACTGGATGGGCGTAGTCGGATTGATCGGAGTCCTGCTCTGCATGGTTCTGCGTTCATTCGAATACGACAACGGCTACTACATTAGTGTTGATGAAATAAAAGAGACGGAAAGAAAGATTTCCGAATAAGGAGGCGTGAGTTATGGAACATGCAGAACACGGCAATTCTAACGCGCCTATGGAATATCAATCTGAAACCGGCAGACTTAATATACTCGGGTTTTGGATCTTTTTAGGGGCAGAAATTGTGTTGTTCTCAACACTATTTGCAACCTTCTTCGTTCTTAAAAACAGAACAGCTGGAGGTGTCTTGCCAGACGAACTTTTTGAAGTCAATCTGGTAATGATTATGACGTTCTTGCTGCTTATCAGCAGCTTTACCTGCGGGATCGCTGTTCATGAAATGCGCCGCGGAAGTTTAAAAGGCGTCGTCATTTGGACAATTATCACTCTTCTTCTCGGTGCCGGCTTCGTCGGATGCGAGATCAGCGAGTTTGTCCATTATGTACATGAAGGAGCGGCTCTCAGTACAAGTGCGTTCTGGTCTGGATTCTTTGTTTTACTTGGAACTCACGGAACTCACGTAACAATCGGTATTTTCTGGATTACAGGAATTCTGATTCAGTTGAAGAAACGCGGCTTAACTCCGCAAACTTCATCTAAAATCTTTATCTCAAGCTTGTACTGGCACTTCTTAGATGTTGTATGGATTTTCATCTTTACAGGTGTCTATCTCATGGGATTGGGGGGTCTGTAAAATGGCAAACAAATCTGCTGAACACAGTCACTTTCCATGGAAGCACATTGTAGGTTTTGCACTGTCTATCGTTTTGACCCTGCTGGCTCTATGGGTTGCAGTGTATACTGACCTGAGCTCATCAGCAAAACTTTGGATTATCTTCGGTTTCGCCTTCATTCAGGCGGCGCTGCAGCTTCTCATGTTCATGCACATGACAGAGAGCGAAAACGGCACAATCCAAGTCGGAAACACGCTGTTCGGATTCTTTGGCGCGATCGTTATCGTACTTGGCTCCATCTGGATTTTCGCGGCTCACTATCACCATGGTGACCACATGGACGGAAATCCTCCTGGAGGCGCTAAACACTCAGAGCACTCAGGCCACAACGAATAATACAAAAACCCTCTTCGTGAGAAGAGGGTTTTTTGCTGTCTTCAGCTGCTTCGCTTTCTGCGAAGATACGGAAGACCGTAAATGATAAATGCAGCGATATGAGCGACAATGACGTTGACGGCAAACAAGATAATCATGAGAGTGTGTCCTAGTGGAGAAAGGCTTTCTGTTGCGTAAAAGAAGAAGAATACCCACATTAAGATGATTGGCGGAATAGCTGAGAGTGCGACTTTTTTGTTATCAAGCCAAATAAAGAGAGGCGTTGCGCTGGCAACCAATAAGTAAGCGAAAAACATGTCCATCATACCCGTCTCCTTTCATTTTGTGATAACGTTTACAAAAATGAAATAGAGGAACTGAGTTGTGTCTGTTTTGTGGTTGTTTTGTGAACATTCTGTTACAATTATTATACCATGTTTTCCAGAAATTGATACACGTTTTCGTGAAAATGAGTTAGACCTATTGTCTTATTTTTATGCTTTATAAGATAGGAGATTGTACGGAGCTTTCTTTTAGAACAGGGGGAATGTAGATGTATCAGGTAATAAAGCTTGAAAAAGAAGACTGGCGGGAAGTAATCAGTATGTCTGAATATGCTTTTCAGAAAGAACTTAGTGATGAGGAACGAGAAGAGAAAGTAAAAGCTTTAGAGAACCATTACATCATCGGAATCAAAGAACAAGAGAAACTCCTTTCTAAGCTTCACATCATTCCCTTTTCTGTCATGCTGGAAGAGCAGGAGATGAAGATGGGAGGTATTGCCGGGGTAGCAACCTGGCCTGAATACAGAAGAAAAGGAACAGTAAAGGAACTTATTCTAGACGCTCTAACGATTATGAAGAAAAGAAACCAAACCATCAGCTTTTTGCATCCGTTCCTGATCTCCTTTTACCGCAAATTTGGCTGGGAACTCTGTTTCTATCAAAAACGCCTGACTTACCTTAAAGAACAGTTTCAAAAACTAGGCGATGCCCCTGGGGACGTGAGAAGGCTTCAAAAGGATGAAACAGGTGCAGTGAATGCCATCTATAATCAGTACAGAACGAAGCATAATGGGCTGATGAAGCGTTCAAAGGAGCATTGGACAGAGAAGATCCATGGAATGAAAGCTATGTACATCTCTGAAGATGGGGTGCCCTGTGGATATCTTGTGTATGACATCAAAAATAAAACGATGCGAGTTGAGGAATTTGTTTATTTGAACAGAGAGGCACAGAGAGGCTTGTGGAATTTTATTTGCCAGCATGATTCGATGCTAAATGAAGCGGAACTGACTGTACGGATGGAGGAAGATCTTGATTTTTTAACTGCCGAACCTCGGGTCAAACAAGAGATATATCCTTATAGTATGGCGCGCATCGTTGACGTTGAAGGTTTTTTACGGGAATATCCAAAATCTCGGGTAACAGCTCCCTTTGACTTTAAGGTAACGGATCAATGGGCACCGTGGAATCAACAGACTTTCCGCATCGATTCGCAGCAGGTGCAGATCGTTCCAGAAAAGTCATCTGACCATCTAATAGAATGCAGCATATCTTCTTTAACCGCTTTCTTCCTAGGCGCCAGAAGTGCCCGTTTCCTTTTTGAAGCAGGCATGATAAAAGGACCGGCATCGGAAATCAAACGGCTTGATGACGACTTTCAACTAAAACCTCCATTTCTTATGGATTTCTTTTAACCCCTTATTTAAAAGGGGTTTTTTTATTTGAAAAGTTTTGTGTCAATCGAAACATTTCGGTTTATCATACGTCATATGTCGTGTAGCTGAAAAGCGCCGCAAGTGCGGAAAAAACTTAAAAGGAAGCGAGCTTCACGTGTCATCTTGAACGTGGTTCATGTATAATAAACATTAGTGATTTTCCGATGAAAATGTAAGGCGGGATAGAATGAGTCGATATAAGAAACAGCAAAGCCCCTTTTACCAGGGGGATTTGATTTTTATATTTGGTGTGTTTTTTATTATAAGCGTATTGGCGATTTATGCTGCCGGTCAGTTTGGGCAGTATGGAGATAATGCCTGGACGAAACAAATTATTTATTATGCTTTGGGGGCTATTGCCATTTCGGTGTTGCTGTATTTCGATTTGGAGCAGCTTGAAAAACTGAGTTTATATGTATTTTTATTCGGGATTTTGCTTCTTTTGATATTGAGAGTCAGTCCTGAGTCTATTGCACCAGTGAAAAACGGTGCAAAAAGCTGGTTTCAGTTTGGTTCTGTAACGTTACAGCCCTCTGAATTTATGAAAATCGGGCTCATGATGATGGTAGCCTCGGTGATTTCAAAAGCAAGCCCTAAAAAAATCCGAACGCTCAGAGATGATGTGCATCTTTTGCTTAAGATTGCAGGTGTATCGGTAGTGCCGATCGGACTTATCCTTCTTCAGGATGCTGGTACAGCCGGGATATGTATGTTTATTGTGATTGTCATGATCTTTATGTCAGGAGTAAACTGGAAGCTGATCGCAATCATTGGTGGTTCTGGTATCTTACTTATTTCTCTTATTTTATTAGTGATGATTAATTTTCCTGATGCTGCTAAATCAGTTGGGATTCAAGAGTATCAAATAAAGAGGGTAACATCCTGGGTTTCTGATACAAATGGAACAACTCAGGAAGATGCAAACAGCAGCTGGCAGGTTGATCAGGCTGTTATGGCTATCGGCTCAGGCGGCATTGTCGGAAATGGCGTTCACAATTTGAAGGTGTATGTACCAGAAGGACAGACCGACTTTATCTTCGCCATTTTGGGTGAAAGCTTTGGCTTTATAGGCTGTGCGATTGTCGTCATCATGTTCTTCTTCTTAATCTACAGGCTTGTCGTTCTGATAGATAAAATACATCAGTTTAACCGTTTTGCTTCCTTCTTTTGCGTTGGCTATACGGCGTTAATTGTCATCCACACATTCCAGAATATCGGAATGAACATCGGCATTATGCCTGTTACCGGGATTCCGTTGCTGTTTGTCAGCTATGGTGGAAGCTCGACGCTTGCAACGCTAATCGGTTTCGGGATTGTGTATAACGCGAGTGTGCAGCTGACGAAATACAGAAGTTATCTCTTTAATTCTTAAGATGAAGACAGCCTTTTCAGAGGTTGTCTTTTTTTTGTGCAGAGCATTTCACTTTTGGGAATACTTTTTTTCGGATATGATAAAAAGAGATAAGGAGGTTCTTGTGATGAATAACACAATCGAAACCATTTTGAATCATCGGTCAATCCGGTCTTTTACTGATCAGCTTTTGACAGCTGAAGAAATTGATACATTAGTGAAAAGTGCGCAGGCTGCGTCTACATCCAGTTATGTGCAGGCATATTCGATTATCGGGGTTTCTGATCCTGAGAAAAAACGTGAGCTGTCTGTGCTTGCTGGGAATCAGCCTTACGTTGAGAAGAACGGGCACTTTTTTGTATTTTGTGCGGATTTGTACCGCCATCAACAACTGGCTGAGGAAAAAGGGGAACATATTTCTGAGCTGCTCGAGAATAC
This sequence comes from Bacillus sp. MBGLi79, assembly GCF_002953915.1. Classification (NCBI taxonomy): domain Bacteria; kingdom Bacillati; phylum Bacillota; class Bacilli; order Caryophanales; family Bacillaceae; genus Bacillus; species Bacillus sp. MBGLi79. The sequence continues at coordinate 4,486,630 of NZ_CP026521.1, read as the reverse complement.
GGAAATGTTTATGGTTAGCTTGATTGATGCGGCGCTGGCAGCGCAAAATATGAGCATTGCGGCTGAATCTATGGGGCTTGGCATTTGTTATATCGGCGGCATTCGGAATGAGTTGGACAAGGTGACAGAGGTGCTGCAAACGCCTGACCATGTGCTCCCGCTATTCGGGCTGGCAGTAGGTCATCCAGCGAATCTATCCGGCAAAAAACCGAGACTGCCAAAGCAGGCCGTTTATCATGAGAATGCGTATAATGTGAACGCAGACGATTTCCGTCATACTATGAATACGTATGACAAAACCATTTCTGATTACTATAGAGAAAGAACAAACGGACAGCGGGAAGAAACGTGGTCCGATCAAATACTGAACTTTATGAAGCAGAAGCCGCGTACGTATTTAAATGACTACGTGAAAGAAAAGGGCTTTAATAAAAACTAAAGCCAACCTCTCCGTCTAGGAGGGGTTTTTATGTTTCACGTGTAACATATTCCGACAAATAGGGACATGCTTTCACAAATAAATGGCGAATGATGGGGGACACTGATAAGCAGTGTGAGCGGCTTTGGAGAAAAATTAGGGGATCAGTGATACGATGAGGATGAGGTGGTAGGGATGGTTTCATTAAGTATATTAGATCAATCTCCAGTATCAGAGGGCTGCAATGCAGAAATGGCCTTACAGCAAACCGTTGCGCTTGCCCAAGCTGCTGAGGACCTTGGATATAAGAGATTTTGGGTTTCTGAGCATCACTTTTCTAAACGGCTGGCAGGCTCCAGTCCTGAGGTGCTCATCAGTCATATAGCGGCGAAAACAAAGCGAATCCGCGTTGGATCAGGAGGAGTTATGCTGCCGCATTACAGTGCTTATAAAGTAGCTGAAAACTTTCGTGTTCTGGAGGGGCTGACACCGGGAAGAATTGACCTGGGGCTTGGCAGAGCACCGGGGGGAATGCCGATTGCATCATGGGCGCTGAATGACGGCGGTAAGCGCAATGCTGATCAGTATCCGCAGCAAATTAAGGAGCTGACCATGTATTTGCATGATTTGGCGGATGACAAACACCGTTTTCCGAATCTGACGGCTGCGCCGCATATTTCAACTGCTCCGGATGTATGGCTGCTAGGCTCTTCTGGAGAAAGCGCGCTGCTCGCCGCGGAATCTGGCGCTGGCTATATGTTTGCCCATTTTATCAATGGAGAAGGCGGAGAGGATACTGTCAGACAGTATAAGAGACGATTCAAACCGTCTGTGTTAGGAGATACGCCTCGAGCGGCAGTTGCTGTTTTTGTTCTTTGTGCTGACACAGAGGAGAAGGCAGAGGAGCTTGGGGCTGTCCTCGATTTTACGCTTTTGGCGGGAGAGCAGGGGATTCCTTTAGAGGGAGTTCCTTCGTATGAAGCTGTTCGGAAAAATACGTACTCTCCCTATGAACAGAGACGAATTGCTGATAATCGAAATCGAATGATTGTTGGTACGAAAGAACAGGTTAAGGAGCAGTTGCTAGCTTTGAGTAAAGCGTATGAAACAGAGGAAATCATGGTGGTGACCATTACACATCATTTTGAAGATAAGCTCCGGTCGTATCGTTTATTGCAGGAGGCGTTAGCTGACTGATCGTTAAAAAGCCCTGCCAATCGGCAGGGCTTCTTCTTATTCAACAGTGAAAGGCTCTTCGGTCAAAACCTGGCTTGATTTGCCTTTGTTCGCGGCATAGGCGAGCAAGTAATACTCTCCGGCCGGAAGCTTGGTTCCGCCATTAATCGTGCCGTCCCAGTCAAAGTACTGATAACCTTTATCTTGATTTTTATAAATGCCTGCTTGGCCTGCGAAATCAAGATTGCTGTCATAGACGAGGAACGCCAGCTCTTCCGCTCCCGCAGGAAGGTATGTTTCAATTTGATAGGTGCCTTGTACAGACCCTTCACTGACGGAGACAGATGTGACTCTCGGATAATCGGGCTCTTTCACAATCAGCAGTGTAGGTACCTTAGCAACCGTTTTTCCGCCTTCTCTGACGATAACTGTTCCTTCATATGTGCCAGCTTTTGTTTTTTTCGTATTGACTTTTACTTTTGCAGTGGCTTTTCCGGTTTGATGTGCCGGAATCACAACACGGCTTGTCCCGGATGTGGAGATGCCGCTGCCATTAAATGAATATTCCAGTGTGTATGACTTTCTAATGGAAGATTGATTTTCAATCGTAAACGTTTCTTTTTTCGTTTCATTTCCGTTTTCCTTCAAGAATGTGCCGTATGAATAGCTTCCAGGAGAGACGAGCGAATCGGCTTTGATCGCGTTCATAATTCTTGCGCTGCCCGCGCCTTGGGCATTATGCGGATATACTTCCCCATCGCCATCCTTTAAAGTGACGGCGGTATTCATGATGGCAGCTTTAATCTGTTCAACGCTCCATTTTGGTTTGGCTTGTTTAATAACGGCAACAGCTCCGGCGATATGAGGCGATGCCATGCTTGTTCCTTGTTTTGATCCGTAGCCGTAAGGATGGTCAGAATTGTGTGTTGGGATCGTGCTGACGATATTGACGCCTGGCGCGGAAATATCAGGCTTAATCATCCACGTATCCATAACAGGGCCGCGTGATGAGAAATCAGCCACTTGTTCACCGAGCGCTTTTGAGACTGTCAATTTGAATGTTGTTTTTGTCTCACCAGCCTTCAGGGCGCTGACGAGTTTTTCGCCGTCTTCTAATGAAAGCTTAATCGTTGGGACAGACATGCCTGGCACATTGGCTTCAATTTCTCCAGAGAAGTTGTTATACACAACCATGCCGATGGCACCGGCCTTTTTAGCGTTATCCGCTTTATCCACAAATGCAATGCTGCCTCGTTTGACAACGGCGACTTTGCCTGTCAGGTCTTTTCCTTCAAAGTCCTTTGCTTCGCCGATTCCCGCTTCGACGAGCTCAACTTCTTTGTTATTGAGTGCTTTGACCTCGTCCTCCTTGTTATAGCCCATCACTTTTGCTGAAGAGTAGGAGCCGAATTTGACGGCGTATTCATTGAGCGGCAGCTGAGTCGCACCGACAGAGATCGCTTCTCTTGATGTGCCAGGCGATCCGACTGTCCAGCCGTTCGGTCCGCTGTTGCCGTTTGATGTAACAGCGACAACCCCTTCTGACATGGCCCAGTCAAGTGCTGTGCTTGTCGCCCAGTCCGGGTTGTTTAAAGAGTTTCCGAGAGACAGGTTCATCACATCTGCTCCGTCCTGTACAGCGCGTTCCACGCCAGCAATGACGTTTTCCGATGTCCCGCTTCCGCCAGGGCCTAACACACGATAAGCAAGAAGTGTGGCATCAGGCGCAACGCCTTTAATCGTTCCGTTTGCAGCCACAGTTCCGGCTACGTGTGTGCCGTGGTCCGTTGCACCGCCCCTTGGATCGCCGGTTGGTGTTTCTTTTGGATCGTAATCATTGTCCACAAAATCGTATCCTTTATATTGTCCAAAGTTTTTCTTCAGATCTGGGTGATTGTATTCAACCCCAGTATCAATAATCGCCACCTTGACGCCTTTTCCTGTGTAGCCTAAATCCCATGCATCGTTTGCTCCGATATAAGGCGCACTGTCATCCATTTGCGGAGATACGGCGTCTTCAGAGATCGTGACGTCTTTATCCTTCATATTGTCTGTTTTATACGTGACGTTCGGGTATACTGCCTTCACGTCTTTTACCGCGAGAAGTTTTGGAATCTCATTAGCTGGGAGTTTCATAGAGAAGCCTGAGAATACCTGCTCATATTCCCGGTTTACTTTTCCGTTTTTCACCGCTTTGATTGCTTTGTTTTTTGCTTTTGTGCGAGCGGTTTTCAGCTTGCTTTTCGATTGGCTTTCTCCAGCTTCCTTCGCTTCTGCCAAGGATTTTTCTTTTAATTCCACTATAACGGTTGTTTTTTTGCTTGTTGTCATGTCGATATCACCGAATATCTCGGCTTTTTCCAGGTCAGCCGACGTTTTTGAAGACGGCGGTGCTGCCTTGACGCCCGTAACACCTGTGGATAACGTAAAAAATAAGACGAAACTGACAAGCAGAAAGCGAATGATCCCCTTTTTCAATGTGTTTCCCCCTTTGTATTTAGAAAAAATGTGAAAGATCTAGTATATATTTCTTGAAAATTCAAAAAAATCCTTGTGTCATTTGGACCATTTATTGGATTTTGTTTGTGTATAAGGAAGGAGTTATACACAGAACCCTGTGCATAAGTGAATAAACCTGTGTATATATATAGTTGGGAATAAATGTTCGTATACAAAATATAGATAGAGTTTGTGGACATGTGGATATCTCTTGTGATTAAGTTGTTCTTATCTTTGGGATAACTTGTGTATAAAGTTTTCAAACCGTTCTCCAATTTTCATTTCAATTCTTTCAGCTTTCAACAAAACTTCTAAAAACTAGTTGGTTTTTTCACTCATATTGTGACAAAGAATTCTCTTTCAACGGTCTATCATAGAGTCATGAGTTTTGCTAGAGCTGCTAGTTTGCGAGAAAAGAAATCGGCCGTCTTTTCCTGCGGGCTGCGGCTGAGAAAACGGGCTGCTAAAAAAGGCTGCCTGCCAAAAAGAAGCGGAGGGATGTTTTTCTATGAAACGTTTGCTTGTATCTTTACGGGTGTGGATGGTCTTTTTGATGAACTGGGTGACGCCGGACAGAAAAACTGCGGCTGCCGCGGTCTACTCGGCTCAGCGTACATACCAAAGAAAGGCGGCGGTGCAAGCCGCGGGACTTGTTTCGTTTTATGAATGGCGGATGGCTGTGAATGAGGAAGAAAAACAGAAAGCGAAAGCCGCCGCGCTTTATAAAAGAAGGTGTTTGCAAGCCTTCAAGGAATCGCCAAAGCAGGAGAGAGCGGGCCCGCATCTTTACATGGCGGTCAAAAGGAGGTAAAATCCCAGTCAAAAGCAAATTGGCGGGAGAGATAACCTCTTGAAAATCTATAAAGTATTAAACAACAATGCGGCTTTAATAAAAGAGGATGATCAGGAAAAAATCGTGATGGGACCTGGAATCGCTTTTCAAAAAAAGAAAAATGATCTCATCCCTATGAATAAAGTGGAAAAAATCTTTGTCGTGCGCGACGAGAATGAAAAATTCAAACAAATCCTGCAAACACTGCCGGAGGAGCATATAGAGATAGCTGAAGATATCATCAGCTATGCGGAAGGGGAGCTCGCGGCGCCGCTGAGCGACCACATTCATATCGCGCTTTCTGACCATTTATCCTTTGCGATCGAAAGGGTTCAAAATGGGCTGCTTGTGCAGAATAAATTGCTGCATGAGATAAAAGCGCTCTATAAAAAAGAATACGAGATCGGCCTATGGGCGATCGGACATGTAAAAGAGACATTGGGCGTGTCTCTGCCTGAAGATGAAGCGGGTTATATTGCCCTTCACATCCATACGGCCAAGATGGATGCGGAGAGCATGTATTCAGCGCTGAAGCATACGACCATGATCAAAGAAATGATAGAGAAAATAGAACAATACTTTAATCGAAAGGTGGATGAAAACAGCATTTCCTATCAACGCCTTGTCACGCATTTGCGATACGCGGTCAGCCGGTTGGAATCAAATGAAGCGCTCCATCATATGGACGAGGAGATGCTTTATTTCATCCAAAAAAAGTATTCATTTGCCTATCAATGTGCGCTGGAGCTGGCGGAGTTTTTGAAAAATGAATATCAATTACAGTTGCCGGAATCCGAGGCCGGCTATATCACGCTGCATGTCCAGCGTCTTCAAGATCTCTCGGAATAACCGCTTTGACTTGCAGGGAGTGATCTCTGGAAGTTTTTTTTATTGATCAGGATTGAGTGTGTAGTACATCCAGCCCATCATGACCATTCCCGCGGTCAGATTCCCGAGCGTAACGGGAATTAAGTTTCGGACTGCTCCCATCAGTGTCACTGTATCAGGGTGCTCGACCAAAAGTGAGATGGCGAATGTGCACATATTGGCAATGCTGTGTTCAAAGCCGGAAATAAAGAAGCAGAAAACGAAAAGCATCATGGTAAAGAGCTTTGCTCCTTCCCCTTTGAGAGCCATTGGAATGAAAAAGGCGAGGCAGACAAGCCAATTGCACAGAAATCCTCTGAAAAACAGCTCGGAAGCCGGCGGCTCCATTTTGTGTTCTGCCAGATGAATCAAAAAGGAATGTACGGAAGACTCCTCAAAAAGCCCTGTCGCACTGATCAGGATGGCAAACAAAATGGCGCCGATTAAATTGCCGGCATAGCTTGATATCCACAAGTACAGGGTATCGCGCCAGCGGAGTTTTTTTCGGAGCGCGGTATAGGTGAAATAAAAGGTATTGCCGGTAAATAAATCTCCGCCTCCGTAAGCGATCAGCACAATAGCGGCCCCGAAAGTGACAGCGGCTGCCGGAAAGGCAAATGGAGAATCAGCCATATAGAAATAACTGCCGGTTTTACTTGCTGCTGTAATGCCAAAACCAATAAACATACTGGCCAAAATGGACCGAAGCACATAACGGATTTTGCTTGAAGCGAATATGTATTGTTTTTTCAAAGCGTACTGTTCAACCTTTTGCAATGCTTGAGTTTCCATGGTCTTTTCCTGCTTTCTATCATGATTGAGCATAGTATAGCATGATATTGTGAAGTATTTCACAAGTATTTTTTACGAATTTTTGTCTACATGTTTTATCAAACTATTTAACTAAAAAGTAGTTGACGAAAACGCTGTCATGTTTTATGATGAAAGCGTATTCTCAATCTGAATAAGCGGGATTGTGACTGGTAAAGCAGGCAAGACCTAAAATTTGCGAAATGAAAAAAGGATCACTGTGTCCTTTATTCGTTGGCGAATTTTAGGTCTTTTTTGTTTAAATAAAAGGGGGAGAAACAGATGGATTACAAAGAGACTGCAAAACGCCTCATTGAGCTTCTCGGAGGGAAAGATAACATTATCAGCGCGGCTCATTGTGCAACAAGACTGCGTTTAGTGATGAAAGATGAATCAAAGATAGATCAAGCACAGGTTGAAGAGCTTGATGGTGTCAAAGGGGCCTTCAGCAGCTCTGGCCAGTACCAGATCATTTTCGGAACAGGCCTTGTGAATAAAGTATTCGATGCTTTTTCTAAAGAAGCTGATATTGAGCGTGAGGAACACGTCAATCATCAGGATGCGGCAAAAGAAAAGCTGAATCCCGCTGCGAGATTTGCGAAAACGCTTTCTAATATTTTTGTCCCAATTATCCCGGCTATTGTAGCCAGCGGCCTATTAATGGGATTGCTGGGTATGATCAATGCGTTTCATTGGATGAGCAAGGATTCTGCGGTTTTTCAGCTGCTTGATATGTTTTCAAGTGCAGCATTCATTTTCTTGCCTATTCTAATTGGAGTAAGCGCTTCAAAAGAATTTGGCAGCAACCCATACTTGGGAGCGGTCATTGGGGGAATCATGATTCATCCAAACCTTCTGAATCCATGGGGTTTGGCTGAAGCGACACCTGATTATATGCATCTTTTCGGATTGGATATCGCGCTTCTAGGTTATCAGGGAACTGTCATCCCTGTTCTGCTGGCGGTTTATGTAATGAGCAAGGTAGAGAAATGGACAAGAAAAGTGGTTCCGCATGCGGTGGATTTGCTTGTTACACCTTTTGTTACTGTAATCGTCACCGGGTTTGTTGCTTTTATCGCGATTGGCCCTCTGGGAAGAGCCCTTGGCTCCGGGATTACGGTTGCTTTAACTTATGTGTATGACCATGCCGGTTTTGTTGCAGGTTTGATTTTCGGGGGCACGTATTCACTCATCGTACTGACAGGTGTTCATCACAGCTTCCATGCGATTGAGGCGGGGCTAATTGCAGATATAGGCAAAAACTACTTGCTGCCGATCTGGTCAATGGCGAATGTCGCACAAGGCGGGGCTGGCCTTGCCGTCTTCTTTATGGCCAAAAAAGCAAAGACAAAAGAAATCGCGCTTCCGGCAGCATTTTCCGCCTTTCTCGGCATTACTGAGCCCGTCATATTCGGAGTTAACCTTCGCTACCGAAAACCGTTTATCGCCGCGATGATCGGAGGCGCATTGGGCGGTGCTTATGTCGTCTTTACTCATGTTGCTGCAAACGCTTATGGGTTAACGGGTATTCCGATGATCGCCATTGCTGCACCGTTTGGCATGGGCAACTTGATCAACTATCTGATTGGAATGGTCATTGCGGCAGTGTCAGCGTTCATTGCAGCATTTGTCATGAAGATTAATGAGGATGAGGGGAGAAAAAAATGACAGCACATGATCAGGAGCTTCGTCGCCGGGCTTATGAAGAGGTGGAGAAAAAAGAGCCTATCGCTGACAGCGATCCGCATCGCCAGCATTTTCACATCATGCCGCCGGTTGGGCTGCTGAATGATCCGAATGGCGTGATTTATTGGAAGGGCACCTATCATGTATTCTTTCAGTGGCAGCCGTTTCAGACGGGGCACGGCGCGAAATTTTGGGGGCATTATACGACACAGGATGTTGTGAATTGGAAGCGGGAAGAGATTGCGCTGGCTCCGAGTGATTGGTTTGATAAAAACGGCTGCTACTCGGGCAGCGCTGTCACGAAAGACGATCGGCTCTATCTGTTTTACACAGGAAATGTCAGGGACCAGGAGGGAAATCGGGAAACGTATCAATGCCTTGCTGTTTCTGACGACGGGCTGTCCTTTGAGAAAAAGGGTGTTGTCGCCCGCCTTCCGGAAGGATATACGCCCCATTTTCGCGACCCGAAGGTATGGGAGCATGAAGGTACATGGTATATGGTGATTGGTGCGCAAACGGAAAATTTGAACGGGCAGGCTGTATTGTTTGCTTCTGATAACCTGACGGAGTGGCGATTTCTTGGCCCGATAACTGGCGCGGGATTCAACGGGCTGGACGATTTTGGATACATGTGGGAATGCCCTGATTTATTTTCCCTTCAAGGGTCCGACGTGCTGATTGTCTCGCCTCAAGGGCTTGAGGCTGACAGTTTCCTTTATCAGAACGTGTACCAGTCAGGTTATTTTGTCGGGCGTCTCGATTATAACAAGCCTGAACTGAAGCATGGTGATTTTAGGGAACTTGATCAAGGTTTTGATTTTTACGCACCGCAAACACTTGAAGACGATCAGGGAAGGCGGATTTTGTTTGCATGGATGGCGGTGCCTGATCAGGATGAAGGGTCCCATCCGACCATTGACTACCACTGGATTCACTGCATGACGCTGCCGAGACAGCTGACGCTTTCAGGCCAGAAGCTGATTCAGCAGCCGCTGCCTGAGCTAAAAGCCATGCGCAGAAATGAGAAAAAAATACACATCAACATGCATGGATCATCTGGTACGCTTCCAGTGGAAAAACCTGAAAGAGCTGAGATTCTGCTGGAAGACATTCATACGGAGTCTGGCTTTTCAATCAGTATCCGCGGAACGGCTACGTTTTCCTTCCATAAAGACGCGGGGATTGTTACGCTGGAACGAAAGAGCTTTGACGGAAAAAGAACAGAAGCAAGACATTGCCGCATCAAGGATTTGCATACCGTACACATGTTTCTCGACGCGTCATCTGTGGAAATCTTTATGAATAACGGAGAAGAGGTTTTTAGTGCAAGATATTTTCCTTTCCCGGGAAATCATGAAGTAACAGCCAGTTCGACCGGGAAATCTGAAATGAATGTCGGAATTTGGACCCTTATGTAGAAAATCCTTCTATTTTCTTATGTGAAATCTAAGCCATCTGTGCTATTCTTCAACGATAACCTACTATTTTTTTCTGTAAAAGGAGTTGTTTTCTTGAATATACATGAACAGAAGATAACACCGGCATGTTTGGAAAAGGCTGCGGACCAAGTTGAAGATAAGCGGGAAGAATATAAGGATGTGCTGCTTCAGCTGAAAAAAATGCTTGGCGGAACAACACCGCACAGTGAAACGGCGGAAATTCTCACGCGGGCATATGAACAAATGAAGGAATATGCACTTTTTGTTCAGTCGATAGAAGCATTTTTGAGGAAATCTGCAAATAATTTAAAAATCAAATAAACAGGCTGCCGATGGGATCGGCAGTTTTTTCTGTGAAAAGTCTTCGGTAATTTAAAAGCGGCTGCCTGTAAGGCAGCCGCTTTTTTTATGATTGTTGATTCAGGCGCAGCGCAGAATGCTTCGTAGGTCCGACATACTGGTTTAACGGGAAGGATTCTTTAATGGCAGCTGTGATGAATTCTTTCGCTGCGTAAATGGCTTCTTTGACTTCCGCACCTTTGGCAAGCTCCGCTGTCACGGCTGCTGAGAATGTACAGCCTGCGCCATGTGTATAAGGCGTATCGATCATTTCGCTTTCAAGGACTTCCGCTGTTTCACCGTCATAGAGAACATCAACGGCTTTCTCGTGTTTGAGTTTGCCTCCGCCTGTAATGACGACATATTGAGCGCCGAGTGCATGAATTTTTTTCGCGGCTTCGATCATATCGTCAACTGTTTTTAGTTCATCCATGCCGCTGAGCTGGCTGGCTTCAAACAAGTTTGGCGTAATGACAGTGGCTAGCGGAGCCAACTGCTGACGCAGGGCTTGGGCATGCTCTGGATAAAGGACTTCATTAGCACCTTTGCAAACCATAACCGGGTCAATTACCACATTTTTTAATTGTTTTTCTTTGATCGTTTTTGCTGCAAGCTCGATAATGTCAACGGTTGGCAGCATTCCTGTTTTCATGGCGTCCACACCGATGCCGTCCGTAATTGTTGCAAGCTGGGCGCGGATTGTATCCGTATCGATCGGGAATACCTGGTGGTCCCAGCTGTTATTCGGGTCCATCGCAACGATCACCGTTAAGGCGGTCATCCCGTATACGTTTTTTTCTTGGAATGTTTTTAAATCAGCTTGAATCCCAGCACCGCCGCTGGAATCTGAGCCGGCAATGGTGAGTGCTTTATGCATAGACATGTCTTGAACCTCCATCGTGTTTTGTCTTTCATTATAGTTAGATTTTCTCTGTATCACAATATAGAAGGCTTAGCAAATCATCTGGTATTCTCAAGGTCACCTTTCCTGTTTCAGTAGGATATTCCCACTGATCTCCCGTCCAATATATGTTTTAATAGTACATGACTATGAAAATGAGAAGGAGAGCATCATGAAGATTTCTATCGTAATTGTGACCTATAATCGGATTCCGGCTTTGTGTGAGCTTTTGGAGTCGATTTCCCGCCAGACCTTGAAGCCGTATGAAATTATTATCGTAAATGATGCGGGGGAATCGGTCGTGCCAGTCAAAGCACTGTATCCGGAGCTGCCGATTGCTGTCATCAATTTAGAAAAGAACTCGGGGCATGTGGCTGCGAGAAATGCCGGTGTAAAAGAGGCGTCTGGGGATTGCATTATGCTGTGTGATGACGATGATTTCTTTACGCCAGGGCATGTGGAGAGAATGGCGAAGGAAATAGAAACGGCAGATTTCGTTCATTCTGATGCGGAAATTGTCTCGTTTGAAGAGAAAAACGGAACAAGATATCCTGTTTCACGGAAGCTGTTTGCTTATACCGCTGACTATGAGGATATGAGAGTGTTCTCTACATATGTGCCGTCGGGCAGCATGTACAGACGTTTCTTGCATGATGAAATCGGTTATTTCGATGCTGATGTGCACAATTACTGGGACTGGGATTTTTATTTGCGCGCGGCCAAGGATTACCGGGTGAAGCGTGTCCCTTGCGCCAGTGTGATTTATGCCTTCAGTGACGCGGGAGACAATCAGTCTGCGGACCTTGGCGCCAAGCGGAAGCAATATTTGGATCGGTTAAGTGAAAAGCACGGACTCGGAGAGCTGCCGACGAAAAACTTTGCCGTCCTGCTTGAAGAGCCTGAGATGAAAAGGCGGGAAGCAAAAAGTGAAATGGTTTGGGATGGCGAGCCTGTTTATTCCAGACTTCATCGTTCGTAAGGAGGCCTGAATCTTGAAACAGCTTTTACAAGACAGCTGGTGGGATCAGCTAAAGGAAGAGTTTGAGAAACCGTATTATCAAGAGCTCAGAGAAATGCTGAAGCGGGAATACGCGGAGCAAACGATTTATCCGGACAGCCGGGACATTTTCAATGCGCTGCATTATACGTCCTATGATGATGTCAAGGTCGTCATTCTGGGGCAGGATCCGTATCACGGGCCGGGACAGGCTCAAGGCTTAAGCTTCTCCGTAAAGCCGGGTGTAAAGCAGCCGCCTTCGTTAAAAAATATTTTTCTTGAGCTGCAGCAGGACATCGGGTGCAGCATTCCAAATCACGGGTCGCTTGTGAGCTGGGCAAAGCAAGGCGTTCTTTTGCTGAATACTGTGCTGACAGTAAGGCGCGGACAGGCGAATTCCCATAAGGGAAAAGGCTGGGAGCGACTGACGGACCGAATTATTGACGTGCTGAATGAAAGGGAGCGGCCGGTTATCTTTATTTTGTGGGGACGGCATGCTCAAATGAAAAAAGAACGGATCGACACGTCCAAGCATTTTATCATTGAATCGACGCATCCCAGCCCGTTTTCTGCAAGAAACGGATTTTTCGGGAGCAGACCGTTTTCCCGGGCGAATGCCTATTTGGAGAAAATGGGAGAGGCACCGATTGATTGGTGTATTAAGGATTTGTAAAAAGCGCAGGTGATCTGCGCTTTTTTATTTGAGTATTTTTCGAATCATTCGCAGCCCGTTTTTGGAGGAAGGATAACGAAATGCGAAGTCGAAGCGGTTCGTTTGTTTGACGATGCTTTTTTTGTGCGTAAACGTGTTAAAGCTGTCAAATCCGTGATAGCTCCCGATGCCGCTTTCCCCGACGCCGCCGAATGGCAAATACGGCGTCGCAACATGCATTAACGTATCATTGACACAGCCTCCGCCAAACGACAGATTCTCTAAAACAGCGCGCTCAGTTTCTTTGTTTGTGGTGAAGAGATACATGGCGAGCGGCTTTGGGCGCGATTGGACTTTCTCAATGACTTCCCCGATATCACGGTATGTAAAGAGCGGAAGAATCGGCCCGAAAATCTCCTCCTGCATCACTGGAGAGTCATCTCTCACTTGTTCGAGAATGGTCGGCGCAATTTTGTGATGATCAGGATCAGATTGTCCGCCTGTGAGCGGGATGCCATCATTCAGAAAGCTGAGCAGCCGCTGATAGTGCCGTTCACTGACGATTTTCCCGTACTGCGGATTTCGTTCAGGCTGAGGGCCGTAAAATTCTCTGATTGCATGCTTCATTTCTTCCGCCAGCTTCGTTTTGATGTCCTCGTGGACAAATAAATAATCCGGTGCGATGCAGGTTTGTCCCGCATTTGTAAATTTCCCGAAGACGATGCGTTTTGCGGCAAGCCGTATGTCAGCATCCTTATGGACGATGCAGGGGCTTTTTCCGCCGAGCTCCAAGGTTACGGGAATTAATTGTTTGGCGGCGGCCTCCATGACGACTTTTCCCACGGCTACGCTGCCTGTAAAGAAAATGTAGTCAAAGGGCTGCTGTAATAATGCCGTGCTGACGTCGGGCCCGCCTTCTGCCATAGCGACATAATCGGTCGGAAAAACGCTGCTGATGAGTTTCGAAAGTGCAGCGGAAACAGCCGGCGTATATTCTGACGGTTTGAGAACGACCGTGTTCCCCGCCGCAATGGCTCCAATCAACGGGGAAAGCGCCAGCTGCAAGGGATAGTTCCAAGGCGCAATCACCAAAACGGTTCCATACGGCTCAGGAATGATGATGCTTTTGGAGCCTAGATGAGTCAGCGGCGTTTTGACTCGTTTCGGCTTGGACCATTTTCTCAGCCGTTTCATGACAAAGCTGATTTCCTCCAAGACGATTCCGATTTCTGTTGAGTATGCTTCTTGCTCGGATTTATGGAGATCCTGGTAGAGAGCGGCTATGAGATCGGCTTCATGAGTTCTGACGGCTTGTTTCAGCTTCCGCAAAATGTTCAGTCTCGATTCAAGCGGTCTTGTATGTCCCGCCGCAAAATAGGTTTTATGCTTGCTGATGATAGAGGGGCTGCTGTTCATTCCGTCTCTCCTTTTTGTAAGGTATGGTGATTTATTATGTGAAAAATTTCTTCTGCTTGTCAATTGCGCAGGGTTTGTCAGAAAAAATAACAAACTCATTTCTGCGTTCACGGCAGGAATTTGATAAAATGCAGGAAGATAACATTTATTTTTTGGAGGGTGCTTCATGAACATTCATATATCTGCTTTGATTCAAAAGATGGAAGAAGAGCTGAAAAAAGCAAAAACGGCTGAACGAGATGAGGAGCTGAAGCGTTATGTAGCGGTTGTCCGTTCTCTGTGTGATGTCGTGCTTGATCAGCCGGAGACCGCGAGCGCGCCCCGCATACAGCCGAGCGTTACGCCAAGTCCTGCCCCGCCGCCATCGACAGACCAGCTGATGATGGAAAAAATGATGGGGAGCGCGGGATTAAACAAATATCGAAAGCAAGAAAAAGAGAAGCAGGAAGAGGACGGAAACGGAGAGTCTTTATTTGATTTTTAAAGAGAGAGGTTGAGCTTACGTGAAATTGGTTCTTGGCGCACTGCAATGGACAGCGTTTATCATTGCTGCGGCGATTGTTGTTCCGGTGGCGGTTGCCCAGTCGTTTCATCTGGATCACTCGGATTCTGCGAGATTGATTCAAAGCACTTTTTTTGTACTGGGAATTGCCGCCGTCATCCAGTGTTTGAAAGGCCACAGACTGCCGATCAATGAAAGCCCCGCCGGTTTGTGGTGGGGAGTGTATACGATCTACGCAGGGCTGACGGGAACTGTGTTTGCGACATATGGAGACACACTGCGGGGATTGCAGGGAGCTCTCCTTGTAAGCGCTGTATGTTTCTTTTTGTTAAGTGTTTTCAAGGTCATTGACCGGCTTGCAAAATTGTTTACTCCGGTTGTCACGGGCGTCTATTTATTGCTTCTTGTGATGCAGCTGAGTCAGCCGATTATAAAAGGAATTCTCGGGATCGGCTATCGAAAGGACGGGGTGGACGGTCTTGTATTTGGTTTGGCGCTTGTTGTAATCGCTGCCGCCTTTATGATGACAAATTCGAATATCATGTTTTTTAAGCAATATTCTATTTTATTAGCCTTGTTTGGCGGATGGGTGCTGTTTGCGGCTGCCGGGGCGGCAAAGCCGATTGAAATGCCGGACCGGATGTTTCAGCTGCCCTCCCTGTTTCCTTTTGGGACTCCGTTATTTAACAGCGGGCTGATCATCACTTCTATATTTATTACCATCTTGCTGATCGTGAATATGCTGGCGAGCATGAAGGTCGTGGACATCGCCGTGAAAAAATTCAGCAAACAGCCTGATGGAAAGCATCATGAACGCCATGCCGGTTTTGCCGCTTCATTCAGCCATTTGCTTAGCGGCTTGACGGGTGCCATTGCACCGGTTCCGATTTCGGGAGCCGCAGGTTTTATTGAAACAACCAAAATGCCTTCTAAAAAACCGTTTATGCTCGGCAGTATTCTGGTTATCGTGATCAGCGTGATCCCGTTTTTTATGAATACGTTTGCGAGCCTGCCGTCACCCGTCGGATTCGCGGTGAATTTTGTTGTTTTCTCCGCAATGGGCGGTCTGGCCTTTGCCGAATTTGATTCATATGAGAAAGAAGAATTAAAAAGGGTGCGGTCTGTCATCGGCATCTCGCTGCTGACAGGGGTCGGTATCATGTTTGTTCCTGAAACTGCGTTAAAAGGATTGCATCCGGTATTTATTTCTCTGTTAAGCAACGGGCTCGTATTAGGGACGCTTGCTGCAATAGGGGCTGACCAGTTCCAGCTTTGGCGCAGGAGAAAATCCGACAATCTCGTGTCAACGGAGAACAAACATTGAATTTTGGTGCAGGTGCGATAAGATAAATGATATGAGTTTAACGAAAAGGCGGGAGAGATAGATGAAAGTTTTTATCATATTAGGGGCCATTAACGCCCTGCTTGCTGTGGGGCTCGGAGCATTTGGCGCTCACGGATTAGAAGGGAAAATACCTGATAAATATCTTCAGGTTTGGCACACAGGCGTGCAGTATCATATGTATCACGCTCTGGGGCTTTTCGTTGTCGCGTTTCTGGCTGATAAATTATCCGGCATAGGCAGTGTCACGACAGCCGGATGGCTGATGTTTGCGGGAATCGTGCTGTTCTCCGGAAGCCTATATATTCTAAGTGTGACGCAAATCTCCATTCTTGGCGCGATCACTCCGCTCGGCGGTGTGGCGTTTATTATTTCTTGGATTATGGTTGTTGTCGCAGCCGTCAAATATCTCTAAACAAAAAAGCCAATCCTCATCATATGAGTGATTGGCTTTTTTCTTATCTTGGCGAATAGGACGCCATGGAATATGGATACGTATAAGCAATTTCTTCATCAAACGTAATGTAATCGAGGTAGATTGTCAGGAGCAGATAGCGTGTTCCTGATTTCGGGTCGCTGATAATGATGTGATCCCGGCCCGCTGCTTCGATGACGCCGCGAAAGATCTTCGAGCCCCATTCCTTGCTGTTTTCAAATGTCATATAAATGGTGGCTGTTTTTCCCCGATTCAGGCGCAAAATATTTTCAATATAAGATTCCTCAACAGGCAGCATGCCGGGAACGCTTTGGCCTGGTGCTGATGGTGTAGGCCCCGAAGGAATTTGAAACCCGCCGCCCTGCTGCTGGCCCGGGAATCCAAATCCTTGCTGTCCTTGCTGTCCCTGCTGCATTGGCATCATTGGCTGCATCCCCATCGTCTGCATTTGTGACCCTTGGCCTTGCTGCGGGTAAGGGTTGGCGCCAAACTGAGGCTGATACCCCTGCATATTATCAAATCCCTGCATTTGCTGGTATTGATTTTTTTTCGGTTTCATATCGTTCCTCCTTTTTATGAAAGCCATTCAAAACATGTTCTGGATGTATAGGTGAACGCTCCGCGATGACTCACCTCCGATGAAAAACGATCTTAGTCGCTGGTGCGATTTTTATCTCTTTCACCTTATGAGGCTGATGCTTGGAATATGCTGAAAAAGAACAGCGGACGGATCAGATTTCACTCTGGGCAGCCTCTGTTTTTCATAGACATACACAAACTTTTCGCATATTGGTTTGTATCCCTAGCGCAACTTGAGCGTAAGCGACATAAGATAACGATAGTTTCAGGTGTGAAGTTCCAAGAAGGAGGTGTAGGATTTGCCGAAAGTATCAGTCATTATGACGAGCTATAACAAAAGCGATTATGTGGCAAAGTCCATTTCTAGCATACTCTCACAAACGTTTTCAGATTTTGAATTGTTTATTATGGATGACAACTCCAATGAAGAGACGCTGAATGTAATCCGTCCTTTTTTGAATGATAGCCGAGTGCGTTTTTATCAAAGCGATGTATCTGGAGTAAAGGAAAGAACAGAAAAAACGAGGTACGCGGCACTGATCAATCAGGCAATTGAGATGGCGGAAGGTGAATATATCACCTATGCGACGGATGACAACATCTATATGCCGGACCGGCTCCTGAAAATGGTGCGGGAGCTCGATGCCCATCCTGAAAAGGCTGTGATTTACTCAGCCTCCAAAACCTATCATTTAAACGAGCATCGCGACATTGTAAAAGAAACGGTCAGGCCTGCCGCTCAAGTGACATGGAACGCGCCGTGCGCCATCGATCATTGCTCGGTGATGCACAGATATTCGGTGCTTGAGAAGGTGAAGGAGAAGTTTGGCTCCTATTGGGATGAAAGCCCGGCGTTTTACCGTATAGGAGATGCCCGGTTCTTTTGGAGAGTCAATCATTTTTATCCGTTTTACCCGCTGGATGAGGAGCTGGACCTGAATTATATTACCGACCAATCGATTCACTTTCAGCTGTTTGAATCAGACAAAAATGAATTTGTCAGGAACCTGCCTCCGCAGCGAAATTGCCGAGAGCTGCGTGAATCATTAAAAAAGCTTGGAATGGGGTGAGAGCTTGTCGGCCTATTTAAGCAATTATTGGGTGCTGTACCGGAAGTATGTCGCGCTTTTTGACAAACTTCGCTACAAAGGGATTCCGCTTGGGCTTATCAGTAATTTTTATCAATACATCAGCCCTGAGCTGAGGGTGATGATGGAAGAAGAACCGGAGTTATTCGGACCGGTGGATCAGCATATCGATGAGGGGCAGATTCAGCCGTTTTTTGAAGAAAGAATCCAAAACATCGTTAAAACAAATGCCGAACCTGTTAAAGGGAAAGTCATTTTGCACTTTGATTACCTGCGTTTTTCAAACGAAAATTACTATCAATTTGATCCTGAAAAAACCGCTGTTCTGGCCAGATGGAGTTTGCCGCATTATTGTGATCTGCCTGTGATTAGCAAGCGGGAGATTGCGGAATCATGCCAAAAAGGCGATTCGAAGCCTTATCTCGAAACAGCCTGTTCGATTCTCGCCCCTTATGATGACCACCCGGCATTTGGTGATCAAGCGTTTCGTGACCGGCTTTTCAAAGACATTCCTTTATTTATAGAAGCCATTGATACAGTTGATGCGCTGTTTGAACAGGAAAAGATTTCAGCAGTTATTGTCGGCACGGCAGAAGATATTTACAGCAGGGTGCTTGCTCTCATGTGTCAAAGGAAAGGGGCCGTCAGCATTTGTCTTCAGCATGGCGCGTTGATGGGAGATGAAGCCTTCATTCCTGTTTTTACAACCTATCAAGCAGTTTTCGGAGCGTATGAAGCAGAGTGGTTCTTACGAAAAGGCTGTAAACCCGAGCAGATTCTTGTAACGGGACATCCCCGCTTCGATCAGATTTTTAACAGAACACCAATGGATATGTCCATATTCTATCGAAAACTTGCTTTTCACCCGTCTAAAAAAATTGTGCTCATTGCCACTCAGCCCTTTTCAGCAGATTTTTATTCCGGTGTGCTGGAAGGGCTTTCTGATCAGAAGCAGCTGCAAATCATCATCAAACCCCATCCGTGGGAAATTGGAAAAAACAAGCTTGATCTGTATCACGCAGCGGCGAAAAAACATCAAGCATGCAGAGTCATCAAAAAGGAGCTCGACCTTTATGACTTGCTGCCGTATGCTGATGCCGCAGTGACGCAAACCTCAACAGTCGGTCTCGAAGCCATGCTGTTTCAAAAGCCTGTGCTGATCGGCAAATCATCCGGAAATCGTTCATATCCGTACTATGAATCTCTTGGCGATTTTATGTTTGACCAGCCGGATGAACTGGCGCGCACCTTGGTTGAGGTTCTTCGAAGCCCTGGCGTGCATCAAAAAGCGGAAGAGGCGCGTCTGGCATTCATAGCGGCTAATTATCCGGTGGCAGAATCAACAAACGCTTTATTTACGGAACTGAAAGCCAAAACAGGGGTTGATTATAGGCGGGAAGATACTGAATAAAATGATAGGAGCGCAAAGAAATGGTGCAAAAGAGAAATCATTTTCTCCCTTACTCATTGCCGTTAATCGGTAAGGAAGAAATTCAGGAGGTTACTGAAACGCTTGAATCGGGATGGCTCTCCAAAGGCCCGAAGGTTCAGCAGTTTGAAAAAGAGTTTGCCGCATTTGCCGGGGCGAAACACGCCGTGGCGGTGAATTCATGTACCGCAGCTTTATTTTTGGCTTTGAAAGCAAAAGGAATCGGTCCTGGGGACGAGGTCATTACCTCTCCGCTTACGTTCAGCTCGACCGCCAATACGATTATTCATACAGGAGCGACGCCTGTGTTTGCGGACATTGACGAAAACACGCTCAATATTGACCCGGTAAAGCTTGAGGCAGCCGTCACACCGCGAACGAAAGCAGTTGTACCTGTCCACTTTGGCGGGCAGTCCTGCGATATGGATGTGATTTTGGCAATTGCCCAAAAACATGGTTTATTCGTGCTGGAGGATGCGGCGCATGCGGTATATACGACTTATAAGCACAGAATGATCGGTTCGATTGGGGATGCGACGGCATTCAGCTTTTACGCCACCAAAAACCTGGCGACAGGGGAAGGCGGCATGCTCACGACAGATGATGAGGAGCTTGCCGATAAGATTCGGGTGCTAAGCCTTCACGGCATGAGTAAAGCCGCATGGAACCGTTATTCTTCAAATGGCAGCTGGTACTATGAAGTCGAATCGCCCGGCTATAAGATGAATATGTTTGATTTGCAGGCGGCTCTTGGACTTCATCAGCTGAAACGGCTGGATGATATGCAGAAACGGAGAGAAGAGATCGCCGGTCGCTATCAAAATGCTTTTCAGCAGATTCCGGGGCTGATCACACCGTTTGTTCATGATGACGGCAGACACGCCTGGCATTTATATGTTCTGCAAGTTGATGAAAAAAAGGCTGGTGTTACGCGAAGCGAAATGATTACGGCTCTAAAGGATGAATACAATATCGGCACGAGCGTTCATTTTATTCCAGTACACATTCATCCGTATTATCAAAAACAATTTGGATTTAAGGAATCGGACTTCCCGAATGCCATGAATTACTATAAACGAACCCTTTCCCTCCCGCTTTATCCGTCAATGTCTGACGACGATGTACATGATGTCATTGAAGCTGTGCGGGATATCGTAAAAGGGGCTGGTTAAGTGTATACGGTAAAAGAACATGTCTCCAAAGAGGCGATTGAGGAATTTCTCCAAAGCAGACAGCTTACATTGGATGTTCCGTATCAATTTTCCCTCGGCCTTTTTGAAAACAGCAGGCTCCAAGGCGTATTGCTTTACGAAGATTCTTTGTGGGAAAGCAAGGTGCTTCAGAAGAAAGTCATGAATGTCAAACTTCTTGCGGCGAACAGCACCGGGCAGCTGAAGAGGCTGTTTGAAGCTTTTTATTCTGTACGCCAAATGGATGAAACGGATTTTATCTTTGTCCGTGTTCCGGCTGAAGATATCGGAGCCGCGCATGTGATACAGCAGCAGCCGTCCTCTTACTTTGTCGGCAGTTTGCTGAAGCTGGCGATGCCTCCGTCTTTTTATGACAAAACCCCGCCATTTTTTGAACTGGGTCCGCCTGAGCCCGGAGACACAGAAGCGATATGTGAGCTGGCCCGAGACTCGTTTACAAAAAGCAGATATTTTCAGGACCCTCATCTCAGCCGCGATGCAGCAAACAACATTTTTCAGGAGTGGACACGAAACAATCTGAATGGAAGGGCGGCGGTTAATATTGTCGCTAAACACAATGGCGAGGTCATCGGTTATCTTCAGGGCTTATCAAGGGATGATGAGTGCATTCTCGATTTGATGGCTGTAAAGCCGGGATTTGAAGGAAAACGTATTGCCTTTCATTTATTGGCGAATCTCATAGAACAACCGGAGACCCAGAAGCATAGAACGGTAACAGCGGGGACGCAGCTTCACAATGTAAGGGCGATCCGCCTTTATGAACGAATGGGCTTCACCGCTGAACAATCGTATTACTATTATCATATTTGGCCGGGCAAGGAGGCGAAATAATGGCAAAGTTTCAGATTGCGAATAAAACTGTAGGGCATGACGCTCCTGTATTTATTA
The DNA here is from genome assembly GCF_002953915.1 of Bacillus sp. MBGLi79. Lineage (NCBI taxonomy): Bacteria > Bacillati > Bacillota > Bacilli > Caryophanales > Bacillaceae > Bacillus > Bacillus sp. MBGLi79. Next base: position 4,465,123 of record NZ_CP026521.1, on the reverse strand, counting down.
TCGCCGAAGCGGGGATTAATCATGACGGGAAGCTTGATCAGGCTTTTGCACTGATAGACGCCGCGGCGGAAGCGGGAGCGGATGCCGTGAAATTTCAAATGTTCCAGGCTGATAGGATGTACCAGAAAGATCCTGGTTTGTACAAAACGGCAGCGGGCAAGGACGTCTCTATTTTTTCTTTGGTTCAATCTATGGAAATGCCCGCTGAGTGGATTTCACCGTTATTGGATTACTGCCGCGAAAAGCAGGTAATCTTTCTAAGCACGGTATGTGACGAAGGGTCAGCTGATCTGCTTCAGTCCACCTCGCCGAGCGCTTTTAAAATCGCATCCTATGAAATTAACCATCTCCCGCTGCTCAAATATGTCGCCCGGCTGAACAGGCCGATGATTTTCTCGACAGCCGGAGCTGAAATCTCTGACGTTCAAGAAGCTTGGAGCACCATCAAGGCAGAGGGAAACAATCAAATTGCCATAATGCATTGTGTGGCGAAATACCCTGCACCGCCGGAGTACAGCAACCTCAGCGTCATTCCGATGCTTGCCGCCGCTTTTCCTGAGGCGGTAATCGGCTTCTCGGATCATAGCGAGAATCCGACAGAAGCGCCGTGTGCCGCGGTTAGGCTTGGAGCAAGACTGATAGAAAAGCATTTTACGATCGATAAAAATCTGCCGGGTGCCGACCACTCGTTTGCGTTAAATCCGGATGAATTGAAAGAAATGGTCGATGGCATCAGGAAAACGGAGGCTGAGCTGAAACAGGGGATCAAAAAGCCGGTCTCTGAAAAACTGCTTGGCAGTTCATACAAAACAACAACTGCCATCGAAGGTGAAATCAGAAATTTTGCATACAGAGGTATTTTTACAACAGCTCCGATTCAAAAAGGTGAAGTCTTTAGTGAAGATAATATCGCAGTGCTTCGGCCCGGACAAAAGCCGCAGGGACTGCATCCGAGATTTTTTGAACTGCTGACCGGCGGTGTTCGGGCTGTAAGAGACATCCCGGCCGACACAGGCATTGCCTGGGATGACATTTTAATGAAGGACAGCCCGTTTCATGAATGACATTCTCTTTATCATTCAAGCGAGAATGGGTTCAACAAGGCTGCCGGGAAAAGTGCTTCGACCGATTGGATCGGATCGTTTACTTGATATTCTCGTTCATCGCGTCCGGAAAAGCGCGTTTTACCAAAAGGATCGGGATAATCTTGTCATTGCCACGTCTGACAAAGAAACCGACGACATATTAGAGGCGCATTGCATCAAACATGGCTATCGCGTTTTCCGCGGGAGCGAAGAACGTGTTCTCGATAGGTTTGTAAAGGTCATAGAGGCTGTCAAACCGTCAGTCATCATCCGGTTAACGGGTGATAATCCGTTTGTCGATCCAGAGCTGCTCGATGTAATGATTAAGGCGCATTTTGATCAAGGCGCGGATTATACGTATATCCTGAATGCCCCATTAGGGATTTGCGGCGAAGTGGTCAACGCCAACCTGTTAATTGACATCAGCCGTATTCAGGCTTTGGAGGATCAATATCAGGAGCATGTCACGTTATATGTGAGAAATCATCCAGCTCTTTATCACGTCCAGTTTTTGGAAGCGCCGGAACGGTTTCGCGCCCCTCGATATCGGCTGACCATTGATACAAAGGAAGACTATGAATCGATAAAGTCCCTCTATCAAAAAGCAGGCGAGCGCCCCGATGTATCAGCCTCTGAGCTCATCAGCATTCTGAACCGAAACTCTGATGCGGCGATCGAACGAGAGGCTGACTAGTCATGAATGTTGGGATCGTTGCAGACGGGGGCTATGAAAAGGGAATGGGCCATGTTGTTCGGATGAAGAGACTTGCGGAAGAACTCAAACAGAGCTGCTTGATTACGTTTTACACGAATCAGGAGTCTGAAGCGTTTCTTCATGCAGAGCATTGGCGTGTCATCGTAAAACCGGAGCTGCAGCAGCACGAATTTATTCTCCGGGAAATAAAAAGCAAGAAGCTTGATTTGCTTTTATTTGATATTCTAGGTGCGCCTGCAGAGCTGTTAAAGAAAATAAAGACGGAAACAGATGCGAAAATTGTTCTCTTTGAAGAGAAAAACGGTAAATCGATTCAATTTAGTGACGCGGTCATTAACGGCATTTACGGTGACATCAGAGGCAGGGTGTACGTTCAGGGAAACACACGCGTCTATGAAGGCCCGGACTATCTTATTCTTCATCCCGCCTTTCAGGCCGCAAGAGGGAATTACACACTTAAGAAAGACTGCCGCACTATCCTTGTTGCATTAGGAGGAAGTGATCCGAAGCAGCTTATTTTTAAAGTGCTGGCTGCCGCTGATCAAGTCCCCGCCATAAAAGACAAAAACATGATGTTTGTGATGGGGAGCGCTTCACCGCATCAAGAGGCAGTCCGAAGGCAGATCGAAAAGAAGCCGCAGTACAAGGTGATCGAACAGACAAATGATATGGCGGGTTTGATGAAACAAGCGGACGCAGCCATTGTCGCCGGCGGCATCTCACTGTATGAAGCCATTTGCATCGGCGTGCCGTGCCTTGTTCTCTCTCAGGTTGAACATCAAACGGCAACAGCCAAAATATTTGCCGGGCAAGGTGCCGCTCTTGATCTTGGCTTGGGTGAGCTTGTACCGGGTGAAACACTCATTTATCAGATGTCGCGCATTGTGAGCAGCTATCCTCTTCGCCTTTCTTTGCACAAAGGAGGAAGGCCGTTCGTGGATGGAAAAGGCATCAAGCGGGTAACAGCTATTCTTCAAGAATTACATGAACAAAAGGTATAAAAATGCATGTAAGGAAGTGTTAATGTGAAAGGTGTTATTTTAGCCGGAGGAAACGGCTCACGCCTTATGCCCTTAACGAAAGCCGTCAACAAGCATTTGCTTCCTGTAGGCCCGTATCCGATGATATACTGGTCGATTATGAAGCTGGAGGAAGCCGGAATAACAGACATTTTACTCATCAGCCAAAAAGAGCATATGCCGCAATTTTATAAACTGCTTGGAAACGGGGAAGAGCTTGGCGTTACAATCACTTATCAGGTACAGCCTGCAGCATCGGGCATTTCGGATGGGCTGTCTTATGCAAAGCGCTTTACGAAAAAAGAGCCTTTCATTTTATTATTAGGTGATAATATATTTGAAGATTCATTAAAGCCTTATACAGAACGCTTTGAACAGCAGGGGAAAGGGGCAAAGGTGCTGCTGAAAGAAGTGGATGACCCGGAACGCTTCGGAATCGCTGAGATTGATGAAGAAAACACACGGATTCGTTCCATCATCGAGAAGCCCAAACAGCCGCCGACCAACCTTTGCGTTACCGGCATTTATATGTATGATGCGGAGGTATTTTCGTATATTGAACAAATATCACCATCAAAGCGAGGCGAGCTGGAAATCACCGATGTGAATAATCTATACATCGAAAACAGCCAGCTTACGTATGATGTGTTACCAGGCTGGTGGGTAGATGCCGGAACTCACGAATCGCTTTATCTCGCTTCCCAGCTTGTACACAAGGCTTTACAGAAAGGACAGGACGAAAAGTGATGGCAAAATCATATTTAATTACGGGCGGGGCCGGCTTCATCGGGCTCACGTTTACAAAGCTCATGCTGAGGGAAACGGATGCGCGCATTACCGTTTTAGATAAACTGACGTACGCCAGCCACCCGGAAGAAATGGAAACATTAAAGCAAAACAGCCGCTTTCGCTTTATAAAAGGGGACATCAGCGTTCAGGATGATATCGACCGCGCGTTTGACGAGACCTATGACGGGGTTATTCACTTCGCTGCAGAATCGCATGTGGACAGAAGCATTTCCCAAGCAGAGCCGTTTATCACCACAAATGTCATGGGGACTTACCGATTGGCGGAAGCGGTTTTGCAAGGCAAAGCCAAGAAGCTGATTCATATTTCAACGGATGAGGTGTACGGAGATTTAGAAGCGGATGATCCAGCATTTACAGAAACGACGCCGCTTTCTCCTAATAATCCTTACTCAGCCAGCAAAGCAAGCTCTGATTTGCTCGTATTGTCTTATGTGAAAACCCACAAGCTTCCGGCGATCATTACACGATGCAGCAACAATTACGGCCCTTATCAGCACAGCGAAAAAATGATTCCGACGATTATCCGTCATGCGAAGCAAGGCCTGCCGGTTCCGCTGTATGGAGATGGACTTCAGATTAGAGATTGGCTGTTTGCGGAGGATCATTGCCGCGCCATCAAGCTGATTTTAGAAAAAGGAACCGTAGGCGAGGTGTATAACATCGGCGGCGGAAATGAACGCACGAATAAAGAGCTTGCGAGCATCATCATGAAGCACCTGGGCTGTGAGGAATTGTTCGCCCACGTGGAAGACCGAAAAGGGCATGACCGGCGCTATGCGATCAATGCATCAAAACTGAAAAACGAACTTGGCTGGCGGCAGGAAGTGCCGTTTAAAGAAGGCATTGCGCGTACGATTCAGTGGTATACAGACAATGACCGATGAGAAGGTGATCTGATTGAAAAAGGTATTGGTGACTGGGGCGGGAGGACAGCTTGGACTGGAACTGTGCCGCCAGCTGAAGCAAGCCGGATACGAGGTCATTGCGTTAACAAAGAAGATGATGAACATTGCTGACCAGCGCTCAGTACGGCATTCGTTTGGCCATTATCAGCCGGATATTGTGGTCAATACCGCCGCGTTTACGTCGGTTGATCAATGTGAGAAAGAGCTTGATAAAGCGTACTTGATCAACGGAATCGGCGCTTATTATACTGCGCTAGAGGCAACCCGCATCGGCGCTCAATATGTTCATATTAGCACGGACTATGTATTCGATGGGAAAGGAAACCAGCCTTACAAGGAAAACGATCCCCTTGATCCAAACACCATCTATGGCAAAAGCAAAAAGCTCGGAGAAGAACTGATTCGTTTGGCAACAAAAGACAGCACGATCATCAGAACATCATGGGTGTACGGACATGGCGGCAGCAATTTCGTTCATACCATGCTGAAGCTTGCTGAAACGAAACAAGAGCTGCGGGTTGTCACCGATCAAATAGGTTCGCCGACTTATACGAAGGATTTAGCAGAAGCGGTCATCAAGCTGTTCAGCCATCCGCCGGGCATCTATCATGTCAGCAATTCAGGCATATGCAGCTGGTATGAGTTTGCGAAGGGGATTATGGAAGAAAGCGGGCTGGCCACAGTCATTTTGCCTGTCACAACAGAGGAATACGGGAACAAAACGCCCCGCCCGGCATACTCTGTGCTGAGCCATCGGGCTATTGAAGAAGCCGGCATCCGCCCCCGCCACTGGCGGGAAGCGTTACGGGAGTATTTGCAGGAAAGGAGCAGTGTGCATGATTGATGGAGTCAAGGTGAAAAAATTGACGAAGCATAGCGATGACAGAGGCTTTTTTGCTGAGCTGGTCCGGGATGATGAGAATCTTCTTGAGCATTTCGGGCAGGCCTCTTGGTCGAAAAGCTATCCGGGTGTGATTAAGGCATTTCATTATCATGAGAAGCAGGATGATCTCTGGTTCTTCCCAACCGGTCACGCTCAGGTTGTCCTCTACGATCTTCGAGACGACTCAAAGACAAAAGGAGAAACGGACGTCTATTATATGGGCGAAGACAACCCGATGCTGTTATTAATCCCAAAAGGGGTGGCCCACGGATACAGAGTGCTGGGAGAAACGCCGCTGACAATTATCTACTTTACCACCATGTCGTATAATCCGGATCAGCCTGATGAAAAAAGAATTCCGTGGAATGATGAGACGATCGGTTTTAACTGGAACACTGAATTCAGATAAAAATAGGAACGTGATCAATCGAAGAGCAGAGGCATCTTCGACTTTTTTTGTCCTTTTTTAAAATAGGATAAAAGATAGAAATAGGAAGGTAGAAGTTACTAGAAAAAGAGTGAGAAATCCTCCATTTGAACCTTGTATAAACAGGAAGGAATTCTCAAGGAACCCAAGTGTTAATATTCCTGAAAAAGCATTTACTTCCATGGAAAATGATGATAGATTAATTTTTAAGAAAAAGAACTGGTAATTCGCGAATTGCAAAAAAACGCTTTTTCTGCAGAGGACGCTCTGGCCAATTTCAACAGTGATTTGAGGAGGAAATGTCATGTTAAAAAGAACTTCATTCGTATCTTCATTATTGATCAGTTCAGCTGTCTTACTATCAATCTTGCTTCCTTCAGGCCAAGCTCATGCACAGTCTGCATCAATCGAGGCAAAAACGATCAACAGCACAAAAGAGTGGACCACTTCTGATATTGAAGTGACATATAAACCAAATGCGGTGCTTTCTCTTGGAGCGGTAGTATTTCAATTTCCTGACGGGTTTCATGCTACGACAAGAGATTCAGTAAATGGAAGAACACTGAAAGAAACACAGATTTTAAACGATGGAAAAACAGTCAGACTCCCGCTTACGCTTGATTTGTTAGGCGCATCCGAATTTGACCTCGTCATGGTGCGTAAAACTCTTCCTCGCGCAGGCACTTACACGATTAAAGGCGATGTAGTAAACGGTTTGGGAATCGGCAGTTTTTATGCTGAAACGCAACTGGTGATTGATCCCCGTTAATCGATAGATTTGTAGTCAGAGACTGAGATGTTTTCAGTCTCTTTTTTTTGTGGATTCAAAAGCTGGTACGGATCTTGCATGATCATATGGTGAATCCAATGAAGAAAGGAATTGGCGGGCTGATTTTTTAAAGCGCTTACATTACAGCCGGCCAAAAAAACAATGAGGTGAAAAAGATGTCAGCAAAGCAAGTCTCAAAAGATGAAGAAAAAGAAGCTCTTAACTTATTTCTGTCTACCCAAACGATCATTAAGGAGGCCATTCGGAAGCTGGGTTATCCGGGCGATATGTATGAACTCATGAAAGAGCCGCAGAGAATGCTCACTGTCCGCATTCCGGTCAAAATGGACAATGGGAGCGTCAAAGTGTTCACAGGCTACCGGTCACAGCACAATGATGCTGTCGGTCCGACAAAGGGGGGCGTTCGCTTCCATCCAGAAGTCAATGAAGAGGAAGTAAAGGCATTATCCATTTGGATGACGCTCAAATGCGGGATTGCCAATCTTCCTTACGGCGGCGGGAAGGGCGGTATCATTTGTGATCCGCGGACAATGTCATTTGGAGAACTGGAAAGGCTGAGCAGGGGGTATGTCCGTGCTATCAGCCAGATCGTCGGTCCGACAAAGGATATTCCAGCTCCAGATGTATACACCAATTCGCAGATTATGGCGTGGATGATGGATGAGTACAGCCGGCTGCGGGAATTCGATTCTCCGGGCTTTATTACAGGCAAGCCGCTCGTTTTAGGCGGATCGCAAGGACGGGAAACGGCGACGGCACAGGGCGTCACGATTTGTATTGAAGAGGCGGTGAAGAAAAAAGGGATCAAGCTGCAAAACGCACGCATCATCATACAGGGCTTTGGAAACGCGGGTAGCTTCCTGGCCAAATTCATGCACGACGCGGGCGCGAAGGTGATCGGGATTTCTGATGCCCATGGCGGGCTCTACAACCCGGACGGCCTTGATATTCCTTATTTGCTCGATAAACGGGACAGCTTCGGCATGGTCACCAACTTATTTACTGACGTCATCACAAATGAGGAACTGCTTGAAAAGGAAGGCGATATTTTAGTGCCTGCCGCGATCTCCAATCAAATCACAGCCAAAAACGCACATAACATTCAGGCGTCAATCGTCGTCGAAGCAGCGAATGGACCGACAACCATTGATGCCACTAAGATCCTAAATGAAAGAGGCGTGCTGCTTGTGCCGGATATCCTGGCGAGTGCCGGCGGCGTCACGGTTTCTTATTTTGAATGGGTGCAGAATAACCAAGGATATTATTGGTCGGAAGAAGAGGTTGCAGAAAAATTGAGAAGCGTCATGGTCAGCTCGTTCGAAACGATTTATCAGACAGCGGCAACGCATAAAGTGGATATGCGCTTGGCGGCTTACATGACGGGCATCAGAAAATCGGCAGAAGCATCGCGATTCCGCGGATGGGTGTAATAGCCGATGCAAAATAATTTTGCGTTTTTCTTTGTGGGAAGGGCAAAAACCGCAAAAATAATTTGCTTTCAAGCTCGGAAAAAGAGAAAGGTGATCACCTGTTAGACAAATTTCTGTTCGATTCAACAAGTTTTTTCAGCAAAAGACAAGAAAATGGCATGATTCTTGCATTTTTATTCATATGCGAAGATATATTTCATAACACGAGGGGGACTACATATGACAGTTACATACGCGCACGAACCATTTACAGATTTTACGGAAGCAATGAATAAAACAGCATTTGGGGAGTCATTGGCCTTTGTAAACACTCAGCTTGGCAAGCATTATCCGCTTGTTATCAATGGAGAAAAAATTGAAACGGACCGCAAAATCATTTCTATTAACCCGGCTAACAAAGAAGAGGTGATTGGGTACGCGTCTACAGCGGATCAAGAGCTTGCTGAAAAAGCGATGCAAGCCGCATTGCAGGCGTTTGAATCCTGGAAAAAACAAAGACCGGAGCACCGCGCGAATATTCTCTTTAAAGCAGCGGCTATTTTGCGCAGAAGAAAGCATGAATTTTCAAGCTATCTTGTGAAGGAAGCGGGAAAACCATGGAAGGAAGCGGATGCGGACACGGCTGAAGCGATAGACTTTTTAGAGTTCTACGCGCGCCAAATGTTAAACCTTAAGGAAGGGGCTCCGGTGAAGAGCCGTGCTGGCGAGTTCAATCAATATCATTACGAAGCGCTTGGCGTCGGCATCGTCATTTCACCATTTAACTTCCCGCTTGCAATTATGGCGGGAACAGCGGCGGCAGCGATTGTGACAGGAAATACGATTCTCTTAAAACCGGCTGACGCAGCACCGGTAGTGGCAGCGAAATTTGTCGAGGTCATGGAGGAAGCGGGCCTGCCAAACGGTGTTCTGAATTACATTCCGGGAGATGGAGCGGAGATCGGTGATTTCTTAGTTGAGCATCCGAAGACACGATTTGTCTCATTTACAGGTTCCCGTGCAGTCGGCTGCCGGATTTATGAGCGAGCCGCCAAAGTGCAGCCGGGCCAAAAATGGCTCAAACGGGTAATTGCTGAGATGGGCGGAAAAGACACAGTGCTTGTCGACAAGGACGCTGATCTTGACCTTGCTGCATCCTCTATCGTGTACTCAGCATTTGGATATTCAGGACAGAAGTGTTCTGCGGGCTCCCGCGCAGTTATCCATCAGGATGTCTATGATGAAGTGGTGGAAAAAGCTGTGGCGCTGACCAAAACGCTGACTGTCGGCAATCCAGAAGATCCTGATACGTATATGGGTCCCGTGATTCATGAAGCATCCTACAACAAAGTGATGAAATACATTGAAATCGGCAAATCTGAGGGCAAGCTATTGGCCGGCGGAGAAGGCGATGATTCAAAAGGCTACTTTATTCAGCCAACGATCTTTGCAGATGTTGATGAAAACGCGCGCTTAATGCAGGAAGAAATTTTCGGCCCGGTTGTTGCGATTTGCAAAGCGCGTGATTTCGATCATATGCTGGAGATTGCCAATAACACGGAATACGGATTAACAGGCGCGCTTCTGACGAAAAACCGTGCGCACATTGAACGGGCGCGCGAGGATTTCCATGTTGGAAACCTATACTTCAACAGAGGCTGCACCGGAGCAATTGTCGGCTATCAGCCGTTCGGCGGTTTTAATATGTCCGGAACAGACTCAAAAGCAGGCGGTCCCGATTACTTAATTCTTCATATGCAAGCCAAAACAACGTCCGAAGCTTTTTGATTTGAGAGAAATCAAATCGTGCGATTCTTGAGCGGATCGCACGATTTCAACTTTTTGATCAGGAGGACAATTTATGCAGTATACAAAAATCAGTCACATGAATCCGGCTGAAAGAGTGGAGGCGCTGACAGCATCTCTGGTCAGCCTCAGCAGTGTGAACGGCACCATTGGAGAAGGGACAAAAGCGGATTTCATCAAAGAAGTGATCACGAGCTATCCTTATTTTCAGGAACACCCGAGTCATGTGTGGGAACAGGCGATTCCCAATGACCCATACAATCGCAAAAATATTTTTGCGTTTATTGAAGGACTTGGAGAAAGCCGAAATACAGTCATTTACCATGCCCATCTTGATACAGTCGGAATTGAAGATTTCGGCCCTTTAAAGGATATCGCTTTTGATTGTGAGAAATTGGCGGAGTATTTCAGCCGCTATGAGTTCGATCAGGATGTTCAGCGGGATGCCAAATCAGGCGATTGGATGTTTGGAAGAGGATCTGTCGATATGCAGAGCGGCATCGCCGTACATTTAGCCAATCTCCTGCATTTTTCGGAGAACCTTGAAACATTGCCGGGAAATGTATTGTTTATGGCAAATCCCGATGAGGAGAGCCAGCATTCGGGCGTGCTCGCCAGCATTTCAGAGCTGAACCGGCTAAAAAAAGAAAAACAGCTTCACTATCTGGCTGCCATTAATACAGATTTTATTACCCCGCTTTACGATGGTGATCAGACAAGATATATCTATACTGGAGCCGCGGGAAAACTACTGCCTTGCTTTTACATTTACGGCCGTGAAGTCCATGTTGGCGATACACTGGCAGGGATTGACCCGAATTTCATTTCAGCTGAAATCACAAGCCGTCTCCACAATAACATTCATCTGGCAGAAAAGGTTGAAGGGGAGTTGGTTCTGCCCCCATCCTGTTTGTATCAGCGTGATAACAAGGAATCCTATAATGTGCAAACGGCTGTCAGCACAAGCTTGTATTTCAATTGTTTTATTTATGAAAGAACAGCAAAAGAAATGATGGATTTGCTTATTGAAGTCACTGAGGAAGCATGCCGAGAAACAGAACAAAAATTATCAGACTATTATGAAGAATATGCAAAAAGAGCCAACCTGCCAAAGAAACATTTATCATGGGGCATCCAAGTGTATAGCCTGGAGCAATACTTAGAAAAGCTGAGAAACCGGGGAATAGACCCCGAACAGTGTATCGAGCAGACATTCAAAGCCAACGAGCACCTAGAACTTCGTATGAGATGCTTTCAGGCAATCGAAGAGCTTCAAAAGCTTGACCCCGATCAAGGCGCAAAAGTCATTCTATTTTACGCACCTCCTTACCTGCCGCATAACTATTTGAAAGAAGATAGCACAAGAGATCAGCTTTTGCAGCATGTGATTAAAGAAGCGGCTGACAAAACCGCTGCATCGACAGGCGAAACATTTGTCTTCAAAAAGTTTTTCCCCTACTTGGCAGACGGCAGTTTCTTATCGCTGCATGAAACCGATGACGAAATTGATTCTTTTATCAGAAACTTCCCTGGGTGGAATATGATTGGAACCATTCCGTTTAAAGACATACGCAAGCTGAATATTCCATCCATTAATATGGGCGTGTATGGAAAAGACGGCCATAAATGGACGGAACGAGTCTATAAACCATACACATTTCATGTATTGCCTTTCCTCATACAACAAACCACCGTCCATCTTTTGCAAAGCTACCGGATGACCATCACGGCAAAAGAATCAAAGGAGGAAGGATGATGCAGAATCATAAAAATGAATTGCAGCGCAGCATGAAAAGCAGGCATTTGTTTATGATTGCTTTGGGAGGGGTGATTGGCACAGGGCTGTTTCTAGGCTCCGGCTTTACCATTAGCCAGGCGGGACCGCTCGGCGCCATTGCCGCGTATATCATCGGCGGATTTTTAATGTATCTCGTCATGCTTTGTTTAGGAGAATTGGCTGTTGCCATGCCGGTGGCCGGATCGTTTCAGGCCTACGCCACTAAATTTCTGGGACCGTCAACAGGTTTTATGATCGGCTGGCTGTATTGGTTCAGCTGGGCGAATACAGTAGGTTTGGAGCTGACGTCAGCAGGCATTTTGATGCAAAGGTGGCTGCCCTCCGTTCCGATTTGGATATGGTGTCTCGTGTTTGGGATTGTCATCTTTTTGATTAATGCGCTGTCTGTCAGAAGCTTTGCAGAAATGGAATTTTGGTTTTCAAGCATCAAAGTGGCGGCGATCATCTTATTTATCGTGATTGGCGGAGCCGCTGTGTTTGGCTTGATTGACTTTAAAGGCGGACACGAAACACCCTTCTTGTCTAACTTTATGACTGACAGGGGACTTTTCCCTAATGGGGTGCTGGCCGTTATGTTTACGCTGGTCATGGTGAATTTCTCCTTTCAGGGCACGGAGCTTGTCGGCATTGCGGCAGGGGAAAGTGAAAGTCCGGAAAAAACACTGCCAAAGTCCATTCGGAATGTCATTTGGCGCACGCTGTTTTTCTTTGTGCTGGCAATGTTCGTCTTGGTCGCCATTCTTCCGTACAAAACGGCGGGCGTTATTGAAAGCCCGTTTGTAGCGGTGCTCGATCAAATCGGCATCCCATTTTCGGCAGATATCATGAACTTTGTCATCTTAACGGCGATTTTATCTGTTGCCAATTCGGGTTTGTATGCGGCGTCGCGCATGATGTGGTCACTTTCATCAAATCAAATGGGCCCCTCCTTTCTCACCAGACTGACAAAAAAAGGCGTGCCGATGAATGCCCTGCTGATTACCCTCGGCATTTCCGGCTGCTCGCTGCTGACAAGTGTCATGGCCGCAGAAACAGTGTATTTATGGTGTATCTCAATCTCGGGCATGGTGACAGTTGTCGCGTGGATGTCCATTTGTGCGTCGCAATTTTTCTTTCGCAGACGTTTCCTCGCTGAAGGCGGAAATGTGAATGATCTGGAGTTCCGAACGCCGCTTTATCCGCTAGTCCCAATTCTCGGATTTTGTTTATACGGATGTGTGTTGATCAGCCTTATTTTCATTCCGGATCAAAGGATCGGCTTGTACTGCGGCGTGCCGATCATTATTTTCTGCTATGCGTACTATCATCTAAGCATCAAAAAGCGTATCAATCATGAACCGGCAGAAAAAGAGCAGGCAGAGGCGCAATAGGAAAAGCTCTCCGGGAGACCGGAGAGCTTTTTGGTATGTTAAAATCAGTTGATTTTCAAAATGAAACGAGGAAATCTATATTGGGATTTAAATGAAAATAATTAAAAATGTAAAGGTTTCGTTCGAATTGTAAATGATGAAAAAACAATGCTAAACTATAATACAACTTTATGATAAGAAGATTATGGAAGAGGTGTTTGAGAAAGAATGAACAGCAATCAAAACAATGACATCAAAACAAAACATCATTTTCCGCTATTGTTAGCACTGGCTTTAACGATGGGGGTATTTGCGGCCGGATCTGAAGAGCTTGTGATCTCACCGCTGCTTCCGGATTTAGCAAAAGCCTTCAGCTCAGATGTCAGTGTCCTTGCATTATCTATCAGTATTTACGGCATTATGATTTTTATCGGTGCGCCGCTTTTGGTTCCATTAGGCGATAAATACTCCAGAGAACTGAGTTTATTGGCCGGGCTCATGATCTTTATCATAGGAACAGTGATATGCGCTTTGAGTCAAAATATCTTTTTCTTCTTTTTAGGCCGGGCGCTTTCGGGATTGGCTGCCGGAGCGTTTGTGCCGACCGCTTACGCCGTTGTCGGTGATCGTGTTCCTTATACATACCGGGGCAAAGTGATGGGGCTGATCGTTTCAAGCTGGTCGCTGGCGCTGATTTTTGGAGTGCCGCTCGGATCATTTATCGGCGGCGTCCTGCATTGGAGATGGACATTTTGGATTTTCGCCTTGATGGGCGTTTTCGTCGTCCTGCTGATTCTCCTTGAAATGCGCCGTCATGCCCAGCATCAAACAAGCGGCGAGGAAGAAAAAGAAGAGCCGGCAGGAACATTCCGGGATGCGCTGAAAGTTCCGCGTGTACCTGTTTATATCACGATAACCTTTTGTAATATGATTGGATTTTACGGTATGTATTCCTTTTTAGGCACCTATCTTCAGGACGTTTTTACCGGAGGAAACACAGCTGCGGGCTTATTTATCATGATTTATGGAATCGGGTTTTCCATGAGTGTCATTACAGGAAAGGTGGCCGACCGCATCGGAAAAATGCGCTCCCTTTTGATTGCCCTGGGGGTCATCAGCGTTCTGCTGGCATGTTTACCATATGCACCGGCGTCAATGTTTCTGTTAATTGTCAGCCTATTTATATGGGGATTAATGCAAAGCTTGACGGTGACGCTGCTCAGCACCATTTTGAGTGATTGCTCAGAGCGTCATCGCGGAAAAATCATGGTGTTTTACAGTCTCGCCTCGAATCTGGCCGTGACATTAGGATCTGCTTTGATGGGACCTGTCTATGTGGCATACGGCTATGCAGCCGTCGGATGGATTTGCGCCGCCATCACAGTGCTCGGATTTGTACTCAGTGTATTCGCATATAAAAAATACGGCAAGCATGAGCAGAAGGCCGATCAGTCCTTATCCCAATAAACAAAGTTTCTAAATTCCTATAATTAAAAACCCTTTTTAAAGGGTTTTTTTGTTTGTATGGGAACAATTATCAATATTTTCAAAAAACATTGACAGTTCAATTTCCGCTGGATAAAATTTACTTAAAATTTTAAAAGATTGGTTGGTGCTCATGATTATATTGGATAATAGCATTCAGACAAAAAAAAGAACTGATTCACTATCCAAACTCATTACAGTCAACACGCTCGGCCCTGAGGGGACAAGCAGTGAGTACGCAGCAAAGCATTTCATTTCCAATTTTACTCTTCTACAAGGGCTGAACAGTAAATTGTCCTTGCATGATACTTTTGAATCATGCATTGAAAGGACACTCCAAAGCCCGCTGGAATATACCATCGTCCCACACGCTTATGACGGCATTAAGCATTTCTACATGAGGCCGGATTTGCAGCTATTGCAGATCTTCAGGTGCGATACACCGATGTACGGCCTGGCTGTTCGTCCTGATTTTGAATTCAGAGACGATATGCTTGATACATCTGTTGTTGTTTCACATCCATCACCTATTAATCTAATCAAATATTTTACCCGCAAAGATGTACGTTTCAAACTGGTCAATTCGACCAGCCAAGCTGCAAGAAAAGTAAAAGAAGGCTTGTATGATATTGCCTTAACCAATGAGCTTGCAAGGCAAAAGTACGGGCTAACCTTTGTAAAAACATTCAAAAGCATTCCAATGAGCTGGTCATTATTTGGAAAAGGAGACGTTGATGATGAAAACTAAAGAAGATATGCAGGAGCTTTATTTCCCGACTCCGAAATTAATTGAATGGGAAAACGGAGTGAGGCAGTATTCAACCGTACGAGGGGATACTGAAGTATTAATGTCTTACGTCCCGCCGCATACCAATGTTGAACCCCATCAGCATAAGGAGGTCCAAATCGGCATGGTCGTTTCCGGAGAGCTGATGATGACTGTCGGAGATGTGACAAGAAAAATGACAGCCTTGGAATCTGCCTATATCGCGCCGCCGCATGTGCCTCACGGGGCAAGAAACGACACAGACCAAGAAGTGATTGCTATTGATATCAAGCGGCTGAAAGCTGATGAAACGTATACAAGTCCTGAGGACTATTTTTTGGATATTTTCAAAACAAGAGACCTGCTGCCGGGCATGGAAGTCACGTTTTTTGTTGAGGATTGGGTAGAGATTATGCTTGCCAAAATCCCTGGAAACGGCGGAGAAATGCCTTTCCATAAACATCGCAATGAACAAATCGGCATCTGCATCGGCGGCGGCTATGACATGACGGTCGAAGGCTGCACAGTCGGGATGGAATTCGGCACAGCTTATTTCTGTGAGCCTCGCGAAGATCATGGTGCCATCAACCGTTCAGAAAAAGAATCAAAATCGATTAATATCTTCTTCCCGCCGCGCTATAACAGGGCAAAAGCAAAAAAAATGAAGGCGGATGAATAATCATGAACCTCACCGATAAAACCGTCCTCATAACAGGAGGCGCATCAGGGATTGGTTATGCGGCGGTTCAGGCTTTTTTGAACCAGCAGGCCAATGTGGTTGTGGCGGATATTGACGAGAAGCAGGGAGAAGCAATGGTCCGGAAAGAAAATAATGACAGGCTGCACTTTGTGCAAACGGACATTACAGACGAAGCTGCCTGTCAGCACGCTGTTGAATCGGCGGTCGATACATTTGGCGGGCTGGATGTATTGATTAATAATGCAGGCATCGAAATCGTGGCGCCCATTCACGAGATGGAGCTCAGCGATTGGAACAAGGTGCTGCAAGTCAATTTGACCGGCACGTTTTTAATGAGCAAACACGCACTCAAGCATATGCTGGCTGCCGGCAAGGGCAACATCATTAATACATGCTCAGTCGGCGGACTCGTGGCATGGCCAGATATTCCTGCCTATAATGCCAGCAAAGGCGGCGTTTTGCAGCTGACTAAATCAATGGCCGTTGATTATGCGAAGCATCAAATTCGCGTGAACTGCGTATGTCCAGGGATTATCGACACACCGCTGAATGAAAAATCATTCCTTGAAAATAATGAAGGCACACTTGAAGAGATCAAAAAAGAAAAGGCAAAGGTAAATCCGCTGCTGAGGCTGGGGAAACCCGGAGAAATCGCAAATGTGATGCTGTTTTTAGCCTCGGATTTATCAAGCTATATGACCGGAAGCGCCATCACCGCAGACGGAGGATACACCGCACAATAGAGAAGGAGTGTTTACATATGGAGAGAAAAACAGTATTGGTCATTGCTGATCTTGGAGGCTGCCCGCCGCACATGTTTTATAAAAGCGCTGCTGAAAAATATAACCTGGTCAGCTTTATTCCAAGGCCTTTTGCAATTACAGCCTCCCACGCAGCATTGATTGAAAAATACTCGGTCGCGGTCATAAAAGATAAAGACTATTTTAAGAGTTTAGCTGATTTTGAGCATCCTGATTCTATTTACTGGGCGCATGAGGACCATGACAAGCCTGAAGAAGAGGTTGTCGAGCAAATCGTCAAGGTTGCCGAAATGTTTGGGGTGGATGCCATCACAACAAACAATGAATTATTCATTGCCCCGATGGCGAAAGCCTGTGAACGTCTGGGCCTGAGAGGTGCCGGCGTCCAGGCAGCCGAAAATGCCAGAGATAAAAATAAAATGAGAGACGCTTTTAATAAGGCTGGCGTCAAATCAATCAAAAACAAACGTGTCACAACTCTTGAGGATTTCCGTGCCGCACTTGAAGAGATCGGCACACCTCTTATTTTAAAGCCTACATACTTAGCGAGTTCAATCGGCGTCACGCTGATTACGGACACTGAGACGGCAGAAGCAGAATTTAATAGAGTCAATGACTATCTGAAGTCGATTAACGTGCCAAAGGCGGTTACGTTTGAAGCGCCGTTTATCGCTGAAGAATTTTTACAGGGTGAGTATGGAGACTGGTATCAAACAGAGGGGTACTCCGACTATATCAGCATCGAAGGCATCATGGCCGACGGTGAGTATTTCCCGATCGCCATTCATGACAAAACGCCGCAAATCGGATTTACAGAAACATCCCACATTACGCCGTCCATTCTGGATGAAGAGGCGAAAAAGAAAATTGTCGAAGCCGCCAAAAAGGCAAATGAAGGTCTTGGCCTGCAAAATTGCGCAACACATACAGAGATCAAGCTAATGAAAAACAGAGAACCGGGTTTAATTGAATCGGCAGCCAGATTCGCTGGCTGGAATATGATCCCTAATATTAAAAAGGTTTTCGGCCTTGATATGGCGCAATTATTATTAGATGTCCTTTGTTTCGGAAAAGACGCCGATCTGCCTGACGGATTATTGGATCAAGAGCCTTACTATGTTGCCGATTGCCATTTGTACCCGCAGCATTTCAAACAAAATGGCCAGATTCCAGAAACTGCTGAGGATTTGGTCATTGAAGCGATCGATCTGCCTGACGGGCTTTTAAAAGGGGATACTGAAATCGTTTCTTTTTCGGCCGCAGCGCCAGGCACTTCAGTTGATTTGACACTGTTCGAAGCTTTCAACTCCATCGCTGCATTCGAACTGAAAGGCAGCAATTCACAGGATGTGGCTGAATCAATCAAACAAATTCAGCAGCATGCAAAGCTGACGGCAAAGTATGTGCTGCCAGTATGAAACAGCTGAAGCCAAACTCTAAGTACTTGCTTTACGGGCAGGCGCTGTCGTTTATGGGAGACTATTGTGTTCTCCCAGCCCTGCTCATTTTGTCTACATATTATCACGATTACTGGGTGACGTCCGGGGTCATCGTGGTCAGAAGCATTCCGATGGTGTTCCAGCCGTTTTTGGGGGTTCTGGTCGACCGGTTAGACAGAATTAAGATCATGCTGTGGACGGATATCATCAGAGGCATCATTTTTTTGGGGCTCACATTTCTTCCAAAAGGCGAGTATCCCCTCATTTTTCTGGCTCTGCTGTTTATTTCTTATGGAAGCGGCGTGTTTTTTAATCCGGCCCGTCTTGCTGTCATGTCGTCCTTGGAATCAGATATTAAAAGCATCAACACGTTATTTGCAAAAGCGACAACCATCTCCATTATCGTCGGGGCGGCTGCCGGAGGGCTCTTTCTGTTAGGCGGATCTGTGGAGCTGGCTGTGGCCTTTAACGGTGTGACATACCTGATTTCGGCATTTTTTATCAGCCGTATCAAGCTGCAATTTGTGCCGATTCAATCTGAAAACATCAAAGAGGCCTTTCAGTCTTTTAAAGAAGGACTCAAGGAAATCAAAAGCAATGCATTCGTATTAAACGCCATGTTTACGATGATTACAATGGCTGTGCTGTGGGGAATTGTGTACAGCTATTTTCCGATTGTCAGCCGCTTTCTTGGTGATGGGGAAATCGGCAACTTTATCCTCACATTCTGCATCGGCTTCGGCGGCTTTATCGGGGCGGCGCTTGTCAGCAAATGGGGCTTTAACAACAATAGAGGCCTGACGTACTTTACCGTTTTATCGATTGTTTCGCTGGCGATGTTTTTATTCACGCCGATATTCGCTGTTTCTATCATCGCGGCGATCCTCTTTTTCATCGCGATGGAATACGGGGAAGTGCTTGCAAAGGTGAAGGTTCAGGAGAATGCGGCAAACCAGATTCAAGGGCGCATTTTTTCAGTAGCCGAAGCGTCTATCGGATTATGCATTTCTGTTGGTTCAATGTTAATCAACGTCTTCAGTGCTCCGGTCATTATGGGGCTGATTGTTGTGATTGTATGCGGATTGTTTTTGCATACGAAGCTCGTCAACAAATCGTTTTTGGAACGGGATAACAAAACGGAGCAAAAAGGAGTCTTTTAGATGGAAATAACACCGTCCGATGTCATCAAGACACTTCCAAGGCAGGAGTTTTCTCTCGTTTTTCAAAAGGTAAAGGAATTGGAAAAAACGGGGGCCCACATCATTAATCTCGGTCAAGGAAACCCTGACCTTCCCACTCCGCCGCATATTGTCGAGGCTTTGCGGGAGGCGTCTCTGAATCCTTCGTTTCATGGATACGGCCCATTCAGAGGTTATCCTTTTTTGAAGGAAGCAATCGTTGCGTTCTATAAAAGAGAATACGGCGTGACAATCAATCCTGAAACGGAGGTCGCGCTTTTCGGAGGCGGGAAAGCCGGTTTGTATGTGCTAACACAATGTCTGCTCAATCCGGGAGACATCGCTTTAGTCCCGAATCCAGGCTACCCTGAATATTTATCAGGGATTACGATGGCGCGAGCTGAGCTGTACGAAATGCCGCTGTATGAAGAAAATGGCTATCTGCCGGATTTTGAAAAGATTGATCCAGCCGTGCTGGAAAAAGCGAAGCTTATGTTTTTAAACTATCCGAACAACCCTACTGGAGCTGTGGCCGATGCGGCTTTTTATGCAAAAGCGGCTGCTTTTGCGAAAGAGCATCATATCCATTTGATTCATGACTTTGCATACGGGGCGTTTGAATTCGATCAAAAACCGGCCAGCTTTCTTGAGGCAGAGGATGCCAAGGCTGTCGGAGCAGAGCTTTATTCATTTTCAAAAACATTTAATATGGCAGGCTGGAGAATGGCGTTTGCGGTTGGGAATGAAAAGATCATTCAGGCCGTCAATGAATTTCAGGATCATGTATTTGTCGGCATGTTCGGCGGGCTGCAGCAGGCGGCGAGTGCGGCGCTTTCCGGAGATCCGGAGCAAACGGAATCGCTGAAACGAATTTATAAAGAACGAATTGACTTTTTTACGGCGCTTTGCGAAAAGGAATTGGGCTGGAAGATGGAGAAGCCAAAAGGAACCTTTTACGTATGGGCTGAAATTCCGAATACGTTTGAGACATCTCACCAATTTTCCGATTACTTGCTGGAGCATGCCCATGTCGTAGTCACACCGGGCGAAATTTTCGGAAGCAACGGAAAAAGGCATGTCAGAATCTCAATGGTGTCGAAGCAGGAGGATCTGCGGGAATTTGTCATGCGGATTCAAAAACTGAACCTGCCGTTCGGGTCATTACAAGAAACATCCCGCTAAGCGGGATGTTTTTTATATGCTTTTCATGCTGCCGCCATCAGCGGAAATTTGCTGTCCTGTGATGTAGGAGGCTTCCTCAGAGGCAAGAAACGCGGCGAGCGCTGCGGTTTCTTCGGCTGATCCGACCCGTTTCATCGGAATCCCGGAAGCGATCTGTTCCACTGCTTCCTGTTTGGATATGCTGTTTTTTTTCATCACATTTTCCACAAATTGATGATAACGGTCCGTAGCGATAAAACCAGGGTTCAGGCAGTTGACTGTAATGTTGTGAGGAGCAAGCTGGATAGAAATGTTTTTACTGGCGTTAATTAAAGCGGCATTCATCATACTGTTTGTGAACATGTTGGCCCCGGGTTCTTTCCACAGATTTCCGACAATGTTGATGATTCTGCCAAACTCATTTTGTTTCATCAGTGAGGAAGCACGCTTGATAGCGTCAATATAGGCAACGGTCTTTTGTGTGAACGTGGCTGTCATATCCTCTATATTGCAGTTATCAAATGTGTCAGGCGCGCCGCCCGGTATATTATTAATCAGAACATCAAGCCGTCCGCATTGAGATTCGATTTCCTGAAAAATGCCCGCTCTCGTATGCTGGTCAGACATATCCCCCGCAAGGACAATGACGCTCGCCTCAGGATGCTTGGCCAAAATATCTTCTTTGACAGATTCGATATTATCCAAATTTCGTGAATTAATGACGAGGGAAAAATGCTGGTCTGCTAATTTCAGAGCGATTGCTTTCCCGATCCCTTGACTGGCTCCCATAACAAATGCGGTTCGTTTTGACAAATCACTGCACCCCTTTGAAAAAATTGGATTATTACCTACATCGTAAGAAAAAACGGAGAAAATAGCAAATTTTATTTAAATTCTGATAAAGGTGGATTGAAAAACTCCCGCCGGATAGGGCGGGAGGGGATATTATACATATAGGAATTGAGGAAGTGTATCAAGCGAAAGGTGATTGCCGACAAAGAATGAACCGAATTCACCATAACGGGCGCTGACTTCGTCAAAACGCATTTCATACACAAGCTTCTTGAATTGAAGGACATCATCGCTGAATAATGTAACGCCCCACTCGTAGTCGTCAAAGCCGACAGAGCCAGTGATGATCTGTTTGACTTTCCCCGCATAGCTGCGGCCGATTAAGCCATGGCTTCTCATCAAGTTTCTGCGTTCTTCCATAGAAAGCATGTACCAGTTGTCATTGCCGGATCTTCTTTTATCCATTGGATAGAAGCATACATATTTAGATTCCGGCAGTTCAGGGTATAGGCGCGCGCGCACATGCGGATTTTCGTAAGGATCGCCGTCACCGCTTGCCAAGTAGTTGCTAAGCTCTACCACTGATACGTAGGAGTATGCCGGAATGGTGAACTCAGCAAGTCTTGATTTGTTGAATTCAAGCTCGATTTGATTTAATTCTTCCATTGTAGGACGAAGGATCATCAGCATAAAATCAGCTTTTTGGCCGACGATGCTGTAAAGAGTTTGCGATCCTTTTCCTTCTTTTTGAGCTACGCCCCATTTTTCAAGCAACCCGGTGAATTCGTGTATGATAGATTGGCGCTCATCACTGGACAGCAGCTTCCAGGATGTCCAGTCCATTGTGCGGAAATCATGAAGCGCATACCAGCCGTCAAGCGTTTTTGCCGCTTCATTCGTCATTTGCTGTTCACTCATTTATCTTCACTCCTATTATCTTTTCATGATTGCCTTCACTATACCATAGTTTATCCGATTCTACTGTGGAGAAACCTTGAACATCCCTTCCGTATAACTCCATCAAAATAGAAGAACCTATAAGGGAAGAGTGAGTCACTTAAATTAGTTAGAAAAATAAGATTTCTTTATGAAAGCGCTATAATGAAAGTTGGCTGTTTGAATTTGATTGGAAGAAGAGTATGCTAGTAAAAGAAAGCGTTTTTGTAACTTTTTGAGGAGGTTTTATTGTGGCAGATTTATTTTCAACAGTGCAAGAAAAGGTAGCTGGAAAAGACGTTAAAATTGTATTTCCTGAAGGCTTAGACGAGCGTATTTTAGAAGCGGTCAGCAAGCTTGCAGGAAACAAAGTGCTGAATCCGATTGTGATCGGCAATGAAAATGAGATCCAAGCAAAAGCAAAAGAATTGAATCTTACGCTGGACGGCGTTAAGATTTATGATCCTCATACATATGAAGGCATGGAAGACCTTGTACAAGCATTCGTAGAACGCCGCAAAGGCAAAGCGACAGAAGAACAGGCTCGTAAAGCATTATTAGACGAGAACTACTTCGGTACAATGCTGGTGTATAAAGGCCTTGCAGACGGACTCGTAAGCGGAGCGGCTCACTCAACTGCTGACACTGTCCGCCCGGCTCTTCAAATCATCAAAACAAAAGAAGGCGTGAAAAAGACTTCCGGCGTGTTCATCATGGCTCGCGGAGAAGAGCAATACGTATTCGCAGATTGCGCGATCAACATTGCGCCTGACAGCCAAGATCTTGCCGAGATTGCGATTGAAAGTGCCAACACGGCAAAAATGTTCGACATTGAGCCTCGCGTGGCAATGCTCAGCTTCTCTACAAAAGGCTCAGCAAAATCTGATGAAACAGAAAAAGTAGCGGATGCTGTGAAAATCGCGAAAGAAAAAGCGCCTGAACTGACACTTGACGGCGAATTCCAATTTGATGCCGCATTTGTTCCATCTGTAGCTGAGAAAAAAGCGCCGGATTCTGATATCAAAGGGGACGCTAACGTATTCGTATTCCCAAGCCTTGAAGCAGGAAACATCGGCTATAAAATCGCTCAGCGATTGGGCAACTTTGAAGCGGTAGGACCAATCCTGCAAGGCTTAAATATGCCTGTGAACGACCTTTCAAGAGGATGTAACGCTGAAGATGTTTACAATCTCGCATTAATTACAGCGGTGCAAGCACTGTAATAAAAATGAAGACGATGGCAGCTCTCGACTGAGGGCTGCCTTTTTTGCGCTTCCGTATAGCCTTCTTTACCAAGACGGATGATATGAGTACAATAAAGAAAACTAATCATAACCATATATTTCATTAATGACAGGGGTGGGGTTTTTGTATTACGACGTGCTGAAAACATTTATAGCGGTGGTAGAAGAAAAAAACTTCACAAAAGCGGCGGAAAAGCTGATGATCTCCCAGCCCAGCGTCAGTCTGCATATCAAAAATCTTGAGAAAGAATTTCAAACGGCTCTTCTGAACAGGTCGCCAAAACACTTTACGACAACGCCGACAGGAGACATTTTATATCAAAGAGCAAAGCAAATGGTGTTTCTCTACGAACAAGCCAAGGCTGAAATCTATGCGCATCATCACTATGTGAAGGGTGAATTGAAAATCGCTGCAAGCTTTACAATCGGAGAGTATATTCTTCCGCCGCTATTGGCCCAGCTGCAAAAGCTGTATCCAGAGCTGAATCTCGATGTCATGATTGGCAATACAGAGGAGGTCAGCGAGCGTGTGCGGATGCTTCAGGCTGATATCGGGCTGATCGAAGGACATACAAACGAGAATGAGCTGGAAATTGAGCCGTTCATGGAGGATGAAATGTGCATTGCCGCTCCAAATCAGCACCCGCTGGCCGGACGAAGAGATATTTCAATCAGCGACTTGCAAAACGAAGCGTGGGTGACAAGGGAGAAAGGCTCCGGGACGAGAGAATTTCTCGATCATGTGCTCAGTTCAAATGGACTTCGGCCGAAATCAATGTTCACCATCAGCAGCAACCAAGGTGTAAAGGAAGCGGTGATCAGCGGCATGGGACTCTCGGTTCTATCCAGAAGCGTGCTCCATAAGGATTTGATTCACCGCGACATTTCAATTCTGCATATTAAAGATTTCTCGTTAAAGCGCAAGCTGTCTTACATCCATTCTCCTCTCATGGAGAATACCAAAAACAAAGAAATTTTTATTACGATGCTGAAAAGCAATTATCAATCGCAGCGACTGAAATGATATAATAGTTTTTGTTCATAAGCCTAACATGAAAGGGTTTTACATAGATGGCAAACCAACCGATTGATTTACTGATGCAGCCGAAATGGAGAGTCATTGACCAATCCAGTCTCGGCCCTTTATTTGATGCGAAGCAATCCTTCGCAATGGATGATACGCTGTGCATGTCTGTCGGAAAAGGCGTGTCGCCGGCGACAGCGCGCTCATGGGTGCACCACGATACGATTGTCCTCGGGATACAGGATACACGCCTCCCATTTTTGCAGGAGGGCATTTCCTTGCTGGAGAGTGAAGGATACCGTGTGATCGTACGCAATTCCGGCGGTCTTGCTGTCGTATTGGATGAAGGTGTTTTAAATATCTCTCTCATATTCGAGGACGAAAAGAAAGGCATCGATATAGACAAAGGATATGAAGCGATGGTTGAGCTGATGAGACGAATGCTGAAACCGTACAACGCAAAGATCGAAGCCTATGAAATTGAAGGGTCTTATTGTCCCGGCAGCTATGATCTTAGCATAAATGGCAAAAAGTTCGCCGGCATCTCCCAGAGACGCGTTCGCGGCGGAGTCGCTGTTCAAATTTATCTCTGCGCGGATAAAAGCGGCAGTGAAAGGGCCGACTTGATCAGACGATTCTACAAAGCGGCGCTGAAGGATAAAGAAAATGATAAAAAAGGCGTCTATCCGGAAATACGTCCGGAAACGATGGCGTCCTTAAGTGAGCTTCTGCAAACAGACATCTCCGTACAAGATTTAATGTTCGCTTTACTGACAGAACTAAAAGCGTTAAGTACCCATCTATACGCAGCGGGACTGTCCATTGACGAGGAAATGGAATTTGAGAAAAACCTCGTCCGGATGGCTGAGCGGAATGCAAAGGTATTTGGGTGAACATTCTTCGCATGCCGGCTGTATATGCCGGCATGCATTTTTTATCTCAAGCGGCATTTTACCCCCAAAGATCTTATTTTCAGATAAATCCTTCTTACATACAGATAACCGTGACAAATAGAAAAACGATAAAATGACATCAGCATCCATATTAAAGGGGAGAGGCAGATGAAAGGGAATATTTACAGCCTTTTTGTATTGATTGCGGCTTTTTTCTGGGGAACCACGGGAACCGTTCAGGCGTTGGCTCCAGAAAGCGCCACACCGCTGGCATTTGGAGCGTTCAGGTTATTAATAGGAGGAAGCGCCATGCTGCTTGCGGTTTGGATCAGCCGGGAGCTTCACGTGAAAAATTGGTCATGGCCGCTCATATGTTTAGCCGTTGTTTGTATGGCATGTTACCAGCCGCTGTTTTTCACAGCTGTTAAAGAAACGGGAATTGCGGTGGGAACTGTGATTGCCATCGGCAGTGCGCCTATCATTGCCGGGAGCCTTGAGTGGGCCGTATTGAAGAAACGCCCGCGAAACTCCTGGTGGATTGCGACCGTGCTGGCTTTAGCGGGTTGCTGGCTTCTGTTTTCCGACAGTTCCAATGTTCGGATTGATGTGGGTGGTGTTCTTATGGCGCTTGGAGCAGGTGCTTCTTTTGCGGGCTATACGCTCATCAGTAAAGCGATGATGAAAACCCAGCCTCCGCGAGCGACTTCCGCCGTTGTCTTTATGATCAGCGCCATCTTGCTGACGCCGCTACTATGGCAGTCAGATATCTCGTGGATATTGACCCCTAGAGGACTGGGAACGAGCCTTTACATCGGGTTAATTGCAACATGTGCCGCATATTTTTTGTTTGCGAAAGGGCTTACCGGGGTTCCGGCCTCGGCGGCGGTCACGCTGTCTTTAGCCGAACCTCTGACTGCTTCATTGCTTGGCGTGTTTTTCATAGGAGAAATGCTTTCGCCTTCCTCGTGGATTGGCATTGCACTTATGATGCTGGGGCTTTTGGTCATTTCTGCTGCGCCTCGGAAACATAAAACGGCCGAGGCAGCTCACATGTCTTAATAGATTCACATAAGCTTGGCCTCATTTTACAAGAATAGCTGATCCGGCTGCAAAATGAGGAAATCCTTTTTTCTCAATAGAAAAGGGGATTTTGCACATGGCGAAAATCCCAAAACAGCCGCTCGTTTTGGGATTTCACTTTGTTATTCCGCTAACTTTTCTAAATTGCCGTTCCTGTCCATTTTGAAGGACGGAGAGGCATGTTCATCTTCTTCAAATAAAACTAGCTTTCTGGCTCTGTTCATAATTCTCACCAAGGTTTCATAATCTTCTTGGATCGTTTTTTGATCTTTTTCAAGCTTTTGAACTTCTGCCTCAAGCTGCTCCGTCTTGCTTTGCAACTCCTGGTTTTCTTTCTTTAAACGTTCATTTTCCATTTTTAATGCTGATGATTGCTCGTTATTGCCTTCGTAATTCTGCAGGAAGCGGATCACATCATTCATCGTCATCTCAGGCGCAGCTGCAGGCGTTTGAGGAGACAATAAGTGTGATAGACTAGCTAACTCTTCCTTAAAGCTTTCATCAACAAAAGGCATATGTTCGCCAGACATTAAAGGCTGCTGCTCATTTTCGGCAGATGGTGCATCCGTTTTGACTGGTTCCTCTGCAGCGGTTTCTTGAATGATTTCAGGATCAACGGCAGGAGGCTGATATAATAGTCTTTTTTTCGCAGGCTGCCCTTTTCCAAGCGCTCTCATCCGCTGTTTTCGCTGTTTCTTCGCAAGCTGAAGCGCTTTTTCATATTGATGGCGGACCACCGCGTTCCATCTGAATCCGCAGGCTGCGGATGTCCGGTTTAATTTATCGCCGACTTCTTCAAATGCATTCAATTGAGTGCTGCCCTCTCTCACATGCCGAAGCACTGTTTCAGCTAAAAGCAGATCGTTTTCCTCTGACCAAGCGTCTTGTCGTTGTTTTGTCATTTATCTCAACTCCCATTTTTCTTTTCATGGTATTAGAATGTCCAGGTTGGAAAATATTTATACAAATTGGCTGAAAGAATAGGAGATACGAAGGATGGAGCGGCTTGCAGGAACAGTCGAATCCTTGTAAAATGAAGAGTGATGTGATTTTTTTGAAACGTGATTTTAGGTTATTCACATAGATGAACATAGAAATGAAGGGAAGCGTACGTCATGGCTAATGAATTTCGAGTGTGTGATGATTGCCAAGCCACTAATATCAAAACATTGCTGCCGCGTTTGAAAGAAGTGGACCCGGACGCAAAGGTTGAGGTAGGATGCCAATCTTATTGCGGGCCCGGACGGAAAAAATCATTTGCTTTTGTGAACAATCGCCCGCTGTCAGCTCCGACAGAGGATGAGCTGATTGACAAAGTAAAAAAGAAAATAAAAAAGTAAAAACATATTTTTTCTTAGCCTCGGCCCTCAGGTCAGGCTTTTTTGCTTCACAAGATGTGTTTTTCATGAAGATGGAACAAATCGCCGGGCAAATTCAAGGATGTTTTCAAAGAATAGAGTCGATATAATAGAAACACGGCTAAAAAAAAGAGGGAATGACGATGGCGTATCCAAATGGAAAATTATCAGAAGAAAAAGTGTTTAAAGATCCGGTGCACCGCTATGTTCATGTTCGGGACAAGCTGATATGGGATTTGATCGGAACCCGTGAATTTCAGCGTCTCCGCAGAATTAAGCAGCTCGGCACGACCTATTTGACGTTCCATGGGGCTGAGCACAGCCGGTTCAACCATTCTCTCGGTGTCTATGAAATTGTCAGGAGAATGGTTGATGACGTCTTTAAAGGCCGCCCTGAATGGGATGACAGTGAGCGCGAACTCTGTTTGGCCGCGGCGCTGCTTCATGATCTCGGGCACGGGCCGTTCTCGCATTCATTTGAAAAGGTCTTTCACCTTGACCACGAAGATTTTACAAGAGGTATCATTTTGGGAGACACGGAGGTTAACCAGGTGCTCAGAAAGGTGAGCCCGGATTTCCCCCAGGATGTTGCTGAAGTCATTGCCAAAACATATAAAAACAAGCAAGTGGTCAGCCTCATTTCGAGTCAAATTGACGCAGACCGGATGGATTACCTGCAGCGTGACGCCTATTATACGGGCGTCAGCTACGGCCATTTTGATATGGAGCGGATTCTTCGGGTGATGCGGCCGCGCGAGGATCAGATCGTCATTAAAGAAAGCGGAATGCACGCTGTCGAAGACTATATCATGAGCCGTTACCAAATGTACTGGCAGGTCTACTTCCATCCTGTGACCAGAAGTGCAGAGGTCATTTTAACGAAGATTCTTCACAGGGCGAAGCAGCTGCATGATGAAGGCTATGTCTTCACTCACGCTCCGGTTCATTTTTATTCTATTTTTGAGGGGAAATTGACACTGGAGGATTATGTAAAGCTGGATGAATCTATTATTTTGTATTACTTCCAGGCCTGGGAGGATGAAGAAGACGCGATTTTATCCGACTTGTGCCGCAGATTCATTAACCGCCAGCTGTTCCAATACGTTGAATTCAATCCGAATGAAGAAATGTCGGCTTATTTTGAGCTGACGTCATTGTTCAAAGAGGCGGGGATCGATCCGAGCTATTATTTGGTCGTTGATTCTTCTTCAGATCTGCCATACGATTTTTACCGGCCGGGAGAGGAAGAGGAGCGTCTGCCGATCCATCTCTTGACGCAAAACGGCCAAATTAAAGAGCTGTCCAGGCAGTCGGCTATTGTGGAATCCATCTCCGGTAAACGGCGGACGGACCACAAGCTGTACTATCCAAAGGACTTGATTTGTGACGGCTCTAAACATCCGGAAGCGAAAATGAAAATCCGGCAGCTGCTGGGACTGACATAGAAATTGGAAAGAAGGAAAAAGGAGATGTCGGGAATTTGTTGAAAGAACATGCAAAACTGATGAAGGTGTTCTCGGATTCTGGAGAAATCATCGGGCGAAAGAAGCTGCAGAAAATGATTTATATCGCCAAGAAAATGCAGTTTCCTTTCTATGAGAAATATGATTTTCACTTTTACGGACCATATTCAGAGGAACTGACGCTCCAGATTGAAGAGCTGTGCAACCTTGGATTTCTGCATGAGGTGAAGGAAAAAAAGGGCGGCTACTTTCAATACCGGTATTCGCTTACTGAGACAGGCTCCGCATTTTTAGACCATGCTGATCTGAACATGCCGGATATGAAAGGCTATATCGACAGTGTAAACAGCCGTTCATCACGGTTTTTAGAGCTGGTTTCCACGATCCTTTACTTTGACGGGCTTGAGGATGAGGAAAAGAAAGAAAAAGTCTTTACAATCAAAAGCAAGCAAAAATATACAAATGAAGAATATGACGAAGCGCTTCAATACATAGAGGAACTGAAGCAGATTTGTTAAGGATACCAAGCAAAAGAAATGAACCGTTTCTTTTGCTTTTTTTATTGACAAAAGCCGCTAAGGGATCTATTGTGGATAATAGTTATCCATAATGAATCGGGAGTGTGTATGATGAAAATGAAATCCGGGATGGAGCAGGCGGTTTCTGTGTTGCTTTTACTGTCACGGCTGCCTGTACAGGCTTCTTTGACGTCAGAGGCAATAAGCCAGCGATTGCGCGTGTCTCCGTCTTATTTGAAGAAGCTGATGAGAACATTGGTTCAAGCAGGTTTGGCAGAATCCTTGCCAGGGACGAAGGGCGGTTTTACCCTAACGAAGCCTTTGGCGGACATTACGCTTTATGATATTTATCAAGCGGTCGAAGGCAGAGGTTCGATGTATCAGGGAAAAGGTCTGCTGCAATCTGTATTCGAGGGTGAAAACTGTGTGCTGGAGACAGTCATGGCGGAAATCGAGGATAAATGGGCCAATCTCATGAAAGAAGAGTCCTTGCAGCATGTCATGGACAGAGTAGGGGAATTGTATGATCTTGAAAAAATAGATGATTGGATAAACGAGCAAATGAAAGGGCAATTGCAATGAAAAACAGCGGATCTTTACACAAAACAGATTCATCAACAGGAATATCTGTACTGATCGTGCTCGCTCTGGGTTTTCTCATGGCTACTCTTGATGTAACCGTTGTGAATGTGGCGATGGCGGATATGAAAAACACTCTTTCAATGTCACTTTCAGGTGTAACGTGGGTTGTGGACGGGTACATTCTTACTTTTGCGTCACTTCTGCTGGCGGGCGGAGCCTTGGCCGACCGTTTCGGATCGAAGGCGATCTATATCCTGGGTTTAGCTGTTTTTGTTCTCGCCTCTTGTCTATGCGCTGCATCCTTTAATGGGCAGATGCTGATTGCCGGACGTCTTATACAGGGAATTGGCGCAGCCTTGTTTATGCCAAGCTCACTCAGTCTTTTGGCTGCCTCTTACCCTGATGAACGGGCGCGGGCGAGAATGTTTGGACTGTGGGCCGCGCTTGTTTCTGCTGCTTCAGCCCTTGGGCCTTTTATTGGGGGTATGCTGGTACAGTTGGCAGGCTGGCAGAGTATTTTTCTGATCAATGTGCCGTTGGGGGCTGCCGCGCTCATTTCAGCTTACCGAATTCTCAGCCGCGTCCCGGGAAAAACCGGCCGCGTGAACATCACCGGGCATCTGCTTGGCATGATGGCTCTCGGCTTTCTTTCCTATGCATTGATACAGGGGCCTTCAGCGGGCTGGCGCTCGCCCGTGATTCTTCTAGCATGTACTGCAGCGATTTTGACATTTGTGCTGTTTTTGCTGCGGGAAATTTCTGCGAAAACACCCATCCTGCCGGCGTCCTTATATAAAAACGGCCGTTTCTCAGCGGCCCAATTTATCGGGTTTTTGCTGAATTTTGCTCTTTTTGGCGGCATGTTTATGATGAGTCTTTTTTTGCAGGAAGCAGGAGGCGCAAACTCCTTCATGGCCGGAGTTGAGCTGCTGCCGATGATGGCGGTCTTCGTGATCGGCAATCTGCTGTTCGCCCGTCTGGCGAATCGATTTGAAGCCGGGCAGCTTATGTTTGTCTCAATGGCGGTCAGCTGTATCATTGCATTGCTGTTGTTTGTGCTGATTTCTCCGGATTTTCCTTATTGGCAGCTGGCGGTTTTGATGTCTGTCATGAACCTCTGTACCGGTATTACAGTTCCTGCCATGACAACTGTGATCATGCAGGCTGCCGGGCAAAGGCATGCGAACATTGCCGGTGCGGCGTTAAATGCAAACCGGCAAATCGGAGCTTTGGTCGGCGTAGCGATAACCGGGGTGATCATTCATCTGTCCGCCACTTGGTACGCCGGTGCCGGGTTTACATTTTTGATGATGGGGGCGGCGTACAGCCTCGCTGCATTGCTTGTATGGCTGTTTCTGGCTGCCCATAACGGGACTGCCGCGTCAGAAAAAATGTAAATCACTGATTGCGCTTTGTGGGAATATATAGTAAGATATAAAAAATTATTGAAACAACAGGCACTGATAAGGACATGAGATGCTTTTTACGGTTTCCAGAGAGGGAAGGACAGCTGAAATCTTCCTAACGCAGAGAAAGCAGCTTACCGCCTTTGAGCCGTATCGGGGAAAACAAGTATCTGATACCGTCATGCTGCGTTACAGCATCTTCAAGCCGATCACCATGTGTAATTGAATTGATCGGGAATTTGGGTGGAACCACGGATGATCAACACATTCGTCCCTTTTAGAGGGATGGGTGTGTTTTTTTTTATGAATTAAATACATGCAATGAAAAGGACATGAATGATAGTTACGGTTTTCAGAGAGGGAAGGAAAGGTGAGAGCTTCCCAGCTTAGGAGTATCATTTACCGCCTTTGAGCAGCATTGGGGAACTGAAGTATCCAATGCCGTCTATGCTGCGTTACAGCACCGAGCCGACAACATCGTGTTTGTCGGGAACTTGGGTGGAACCACGGGTTAATCACACACTCGTCCCTATCTGCGGGACGGGTGTGTTTTTTTATGAATTGAATATATGCGATGAAAAGGACATGAATGATTTTTACGGTTTTCAGAGAGGAAAGAAAAGGTGAGAGCTTCCCAGCTTAGGAATATCATTTACCGCCTTTGAGCAGCATTGGGGAACTAAAGTATCCAATGCCGTCTATGCTGCGTTACAGCACCGAGCCGACAACATCGTGTTTGTCGGGAACTTGGGTGGAACCACGGGTTAATCACACACTCGTCCCTATCTGCGGGACGGGTGTGTTTTTTTATATACAACAATGAATAAGGAGTGTTTTAAAATGAGTAAACATGTACACATTCAGCTTCCGGACGGACAGATCAAGGAATATCCGAAAGGCATCACAATCAAGGAAGCAGCTGGTTCGATCAGTTCCAGTCTGCAAAAGAAGGCGGCTGCAGGTCAGGTCAACGGCAAGCTTGTTGATCTCAGTTTCAAGCTGGAGGAGGATGCTGAGCTTTCGATTGTCACACTCGATTCACAAGAAGGCTTGCAGGTGCTTCGCCACACATCAGCGCACGTGCTGGCTCAAGCAGTAAAACGGCTGTACGGCGAAGTGTCATTGGGGGTAGGGCCTGTGATTGAAGACGGCTTCTACTATGACATGAAGCTGGAGAAAAGCTTGGGATCAGGAGACTTAGAGGCTATCGAAAAAGAAATGAAACACATTATAAATGAGAACCTTGAAATCAAACGTATAGAGGTTTCTTACGAAGAAGCTGAAGAGCTGTTTGCACAAAAAGACGAGCGCCTCAAGCTTGAGATTTTAAAGGATATTCCGCACGGGGAGGATATCACGCTGTACCAGCAAGGAGAATTCATTGACCTGTGCCGCGGGCCGCATCTTCCTTCTACAGGAATGATCAAGGCGTTCAAACTGACAAGAGTATCAGGCGCTTATTGGCGGGGAGACAGCAAAAATGAAGTCCTGCAGCGGGTGTACGGGGTTGCGTTTCAAAAGAAAAAAGATTTGGATGCGCACCTGCATATGCTGGAAGAAGCGGCAAAACGAGACCATCGCAAGCTCGGCAAACAGTTAGGGCTGTTTATGTTTTCTGAAGAAGCGCCTGGGATGCCGTTTTATTTGCCGAAAGGGCAGATTGTCCGCAATGAGCTGGAACGCTTCTCGCGTGAACTGCAAACAAATGCCGGCTACGATGAGGTGCGTACGCCGTTTATGATGAATCAGCGGTTATGGGAGCAGTCAGGCCATTGGGATCATTATCGCGACAATATGTACTTCTCAGAAGTAGATGATACAAGGTTTGCAATGAAGCCGATGAATTGTCCCGGCCATATGCTCATCTTTAAAAACAGCCTGTATTCTTATCGGGATCTGCCGATTCGCATGGCGGAATTCGGACAGGTGCATCGCCATGAATACAGCGGGGCTTTAAACGGAATGCTTCGCGTTCGGACGTTCTGTCAGGATGACGCCCATATTTTCGTTCGGGAGGATCAGATTGAGAGTGAGATCAAAGAAGCGATTCGGCTGATTGATGAGGTATATCGGACATTTGGTTTCGAGTATTCAGTTGAGCTTTCGACTCGCCCGGAGGATTCATTAGGCGATGACAGCCTTTGGGAAGCGTCGGAGCGTGCCTTAGCACGCGTCCTTGAGGAGCTTGGCCTCTCTTATGAGATCAATGAAGGCGATGGGGCGTTTTACGGGCCAAAAATTGATTTCCACATAAAAGATGCCCTAAAACGGAGCCACCAATGTGCGACAATTCAGCTTGATTTTCAAATGCCGGAAAAATTTGATTTAGCATATATCAACGAACACAATGAAAAGGTTCGTCCCGTTGTCATCCACAGAGCGGTTTTCGGCTCGATTGACCGTTTCTTCGGTATTTTGATTGAGCATTACGGCGGGGCTTTTCCAGTCTGGCTCGCACCGATCCAGGTTCAAATCATACCGGTTTCGCACGTACACTTGGATTATTGCAGAAAGGTGCAGGCGAAGCTGAAGCAGGCGGGGA
This sequence comes from Bacillus sp. MBGLi79, assembly GCF_002953915.1. NCBI lineage: Bacteria > Bacillati > Bacillota > Bacilli > Caryophanales > Bacillaceae > Bacillus > Bacillus sp. MBGLi79. Next base: position 4,430,799 of record NZ_CP026521.1, on the reverse strand, counting down.
TAAGAGCCGGCATTGATGAGCGCAATGAGAAGCTCGGCTATAAAATCAGAGAATCGCAGATGCAGAAAATCCCGTACGTGCTGGTGCTTGGAGATCATGAGGAGCAGGAGAATGCGGTAAACGTCCGCCAATTCGGACATCAGCAGAATGAACACGTTTCTTTTCAGACATTCAAAGATAAGCTTGTGAAACAGGTGGAAAATCGAGGCATGTAGGATAAAAGCTGTGAATTCACATTTTGCTTTTTTGACTTTCCCTATTCGGAATCAGTAAAATAATAAGTAAATCATATCGTTCGTATGTTATGAATGCATCTCGAAATGGGGAAATTGACATGGACCATGACAAACTGGAAGCAAATTTGCTGGATCACGCACTTACAAAATATTTGAAAAGCACGAAGCAATTAGATGAAGCCACCGTTCCGAAACACGTGAATAATGTAAGAGGATTTATTCTGCGGATCATATACAGACATGGGAGCTGCACCATAAAGGATATTTTGAAGGAGGTCACACTGTCTCCCTCTGCCACGACTACAGCTCTGAATCATTTAGAGCAGGAAGGGTTTATTGAGAGATCCAGAAATAATAATGACCGCCGTACCGTATGGATTACGCTTTCTGAATCGGGCCGGGGAGCGGCTGAACAAATGATCGAAAACCGCCAGCAGCTGATTGACGGGATGTTTGAACGTTTAACAGCCGAAGAGAAGAAGACGTTCTTGGCGATTATTGCGAAGCTGGCTCAATAGAGATAGAAAAAGCCGGTGCGCGAAGCGCCGGCTTTATAGAGATTATTCCATATCGCTCAGGCGTTTGCCTGCAACGGCATAATGGTCTTTTCTCATTTCTTCTATAAAGACAACAATTTTTTCTTCAGAAGCGCCGGTTGTTTCCTTTACGGCTTCTGTTACTTTCTCAACAAGATTGCGCTTTTGCTCGTCTGTACGGCCTTCGAGCATTTTGACAGTTACGTATGGCATGTGTGCTGAATCCTCCTTTATCTCGTTTCCTCTCTTTAGAAAAAGAGGCTTCTTATAGTATACTGAATAAAGTAAATTCTTGCATTTTGAGAAAGAGGGATATCTCACTTGGACCGTTTTTTATATTATCCGTTATCTTTAATGCCATACCTCGTCATCACGCTAATTGTGTCGTTTACGATGCATGAGCTTGCCCATGCTTATGTCGCATACAAATTTGGTGACGATACGGCGAAAAAACAAGGAAGACTGACGCTGAATCCTATCAAGCACCTTGATCCGTTCGGTACCATTTTGATTTTGGTGGCCGGCTTTGGATGGGCGCGTCCCATTCCTGTTAATCGCCGCTTCTTTAAGAAACCACGGCTTGCCGGTGTGCTCGTATCTATAGCCGGGCCTGTCAGTAACCTGATTCTTGCCTTTATCGGTTTCTTTTTGTTAGTGTTGATGCATGCGTACGGAATGGAAATGCTTGCGGCATTCAGCACGGGATTGGATCAGTTTTTTTCTATTTGGATACAGCTGAATCTTGTCTTGTTTTTATTTAATCTGCTGCCGCTTCCTCCGCTCGATGGCTATCGAATTATCGAAGATCTCGTTCCGCCGGGCGTGCGTGCCAAAATGACGCAAGCGGAGAACTACGGCTTTATCGTGTTTTTGGTTTTGTTTGTGACACCGCTCGGATCTTACGTGCTGTGGCCGCTGCTTAATGCAGGAAGAGATTCGATTTTAAAGCTGTTTTCAGCGATATTTCAACCGCTTTTGTAGGAGGTAGAACTTCATGGAAGAAAAAAAGAAAAAATCAATCGGGTTTAATATTATCAAAAGTGATCCGACAGACGGACACGGCGGTTTTGGCGTAGGGGCACTCAGCCTTGATAACATTTCTCCCGTGTTCGTCGATGTAGAGGAAAAAGAAGCGTTCGTAGACATCGGCGCCATGCATGCCCGCAGCACCGTTGAAAAAGGAATTAAATTTCTCCCGAATAAAGAAGAAGTTCCGAACGGAAAACCATACTGGCTTGTGTGGGTGACGATTGACAGAAGAGAAGAGGGCCCTTATTACGCAGGGGTAACAGCCTGTGAAATGACGGTCGACAGAAGCATCAGAAGAGGCTACAAGTCACTGCCTGAGCATGTGAATCTGATGGATAAATCCATGAAACGGAAAATCATCGTTGATAAAATGGACGACAGCTCGAAGCGTGTACTAGGCGAATTTCTGAAAAAGCATGATCAGGGCCTATGGGACCGTTCCTCAGATGAGTTAAAAACGAGCCTGCTTCCGGAAGACAATTAATTTGTGAATTTTCTGTTAACTTTTAGAATATTTGTGATATTTTTCCTAAACATTGAGTAAACTGGTGATACAGAAATAGGACATGGAAAATCCCGAGCCGAAACAAGACTCGGGGTTTTTCATTTTTAGGGGGATATGATGTACGAAACCATTCGAGTCGGCGATTGGTTGATAAAAGCCGACGTGGAAGAAACGAGAAAGCAGTATGAGAAAGATATAAAGGATATGTGTGAATGCGGTAACTGTCTTAACTATTATGAGGCAGTGAATGAACTGCCGATTCAAAAGGATCAAGTATTAGAGATCTCGGTCTCATTCCGTCATATTCAAATCTGTATAGGATGCAATCCCGCTTGTATGATTCAATAGCTGACGAATGGTAATTTTGTTACCGTCATACCCATTACCCTGTACGATCCCCGGTAACCATTTTTCAACCGAATCATCAAGGTTTAATTGTTTCTCCTCAGCCAACTGCAGTATAACGGACGCTGTGAACGTCTTCGTGATGCTTCCAATACGAAATGAAAGGTTCGGTTCTACTGCGCGCGGTACCTCGTAACTCGCTGTCCCTGTTGCATAAGGCCAGCGTTTACCCTTCTTTAATCCGCCTGCTATGACACTTGGGATTTTTTAATTGGTTACTACCTGTTTGGTTTTCCCTGCAAACTCTGAGACTGAAATATTCTTGATATGTTTTTCTGCTCCTAGTACATTGATGTTTATCGAAATGACATGTTGACCATCTTCCGTTCCACCTGCAAAGTTAGTAAATCGGGAATACCACCACCATGCCCCCATACTTTGGTACCGTCCGGCAATTTTGTTGCATGTATGCTAAGCCCATACTTTCCTAACGGGGAATCAGCTGTACTAGTCATCATTTCCTTTTGCATGCCTATTTCTGTATCTGATGAATTACAACTATTTGCTCAAAAAATTCAAAGCTTCTTGTATGTAACATAAACCCCTTCTCTATGTAGGTTCTATTTTACCTTAAGGTTAAATTATTTTTTTAAAAGATATGGAACAATATTGTTATTTAGATTGTCTATTAAGTGTAATTTTAAAAACTGATGTTCAAATTCAATACAATTGTATCTAATTTAACATCCGTTTTAAATATTAAAAGTCTGAAGGGAATGATCATTTTGAAAAGTACAAGGATGCTAAAAATAGGGGTGTGTGTTGGCATACTAAGTTTAAGCCTTGCAAGCGTAAAATTCTTTATAGGTGAACCATTGCAAGTTGAAGCAAAAGAAAAAACAGAGCAAACCAATCATGCAAACCATGCGACTCATCGAGAGTTCGCTCAACTTGAGAAAAAGTTTGACGCTCGACTAGGTGTCTATGCTATCGACACTGGTACAAACCAGACAGTAACTTATCGACCTAATAAACGGTTTGCTTACGCATCTACCTACAAAGCTTTGGCGGCAGGAGCTGTATTACAGCAAAACTCAATTGACAAATTAAACGAGGTCATTACCTATACCAAAAATGACTTAGTTACGTATTCACCAGTCACAGAGAAACATGTGGACACTGGGATGACCCTTGGGGAAATTTGCGAGGCTGCTATTCGTTATAGTGATAACACTGCGGGGAACCTTTTATTCAAGAAACTAGACGGACCTAAAGGCTTTGAAAAAGCGCTTAGACAGATTGGTGATAACGTTACCGTGGCTAATCGCTTTGAGACGGATTTGAACGAAGCTATTCCGGGAGACATTCGTGATACAAGTACAGCAAAAACACTTGCTACCGATCTTAAGGCTTTCACAGTCGGAAATGCGCTCCCAGCTGACAAACGTAAAATTCTTACAGATTGGATGCGTGGAAATGCTACAGGAGACAAACTCATCCGCGCTGGCGTACCAAAAGACTGGGAAGTCGGTGATAAATCTGGAGCCGGTAGCTACGGAACACGAAATGATATCGCCATCATTTGGCCACCGAATAGAGCACCTATTATCATCGCAATTCTGTCCAGCCGAGATAAGAAAGATGCTACCTATGATAATGAACTGATTGCGCAGGCTGCCAAGGTTACAATTAATGCTCTCAAGTGATAATATCTCAGTTTCCTCATTCCTTTATCCAATGTTATCTAGAGGATAAAACTAGAAACCGATTCTTTTTAGTGTAAAGAGAATCGGTTTTTTGCATGCTTATCATTTCCATTATAAAAATAATAATCCACTATATTAGACGGAAGAAATCTGTTTTATATTTGGATCGCCGGTGGGACCATAAGGTATAGCCAGTCTTTTGAGAGGATCAGACGTAAAGCTCATACTTGTAGATTTCATATCTAATGGTTTAAAAATATTCTTTTCCATATATTTCGAGAAAGGGGAGCTAGTAACATTCTCTACTGCTAACCCTGTGAGCGCAAATGAGACGTTGTCATACGTATAAGCTTCTCCTGATGGCCGTACCACGTATGAACAGAGTGTAGCAAGCGCGGCGAGTCATAGTCGATAGTGAACTTTTGTCATTTTTATAAAGGGTAACAAAAATACAAACCATGACACTTTGACACTACCGTATGTGACAGAAAAATACTTAGAATCAAAAAGTAGCTTTTACCGCATTAGCAATGAATGAGGAGGAGAGATTTTAATGACGAAAGCATCAGCTCAAAAAACTTTGCAAGATTTCTATTTCTTGTTATTTACCTTTGCATCCGGATTCTTTTACTTTTGTTTCTATCTGGTCAGCATTACATTTGCATTAGTAATGACGGTTATCTTTTTTGGTATTCCCTTGTTAGCTTGGGTGCTACAAACAACTCACACGTTTGTTCAGTATGAACGCATTCAGACAAAGGTTTATACGGATATATAGATAGAGTTATTAAAATATCGAAGAAGTAAGGGCGTAACGATAAATACTAGCGGCGTTACATACAGTAAAATAGCGCATATAAGACTCATTATTCCGATAAAGAACTTCTGCAGCAGCCAAAAAATAGCCCTCCAGTTGCTATTATTAAAGATTGTATCGCTCGCTTTAATCCATTTATCTCCCACCTTTC
>NZ_CP026521.1:4417907-4425374 GCF_002953915.1 Bacillus sp. MBGLi79 | reverse complement strand
TTATTCGTATTTCCTTTTTGCCTACTTGCTAAATTCAGCAAGTAAAATATTTTTAAAAGGATCAAGACTATTCTCTTTAAGGCTGTTCAAATTGACGGCCAATGTATGCTTGCCTCCAAGTGTGCCTCAGAATGCCACCTGTGTGTCCCCATATCGATATACCGTTTGGAAGCTTAGTTACATAGATTCCAAGACCATATCCATCCATTCCTTCTATTCCTGTAGGAACTGTAGTAAGCATTTGTTTTAGTCGCTGTTCCTTCAGTAATTTGCCACTAAGTAAGAAAAAAATTTGTTAAATCGTCAGCAGTAGAAATCATATCTCCATCCGAGTTACCTGGTTAGAATAAGTCCGTTGAATTACCAGGTAGGAATGTATTCGACAATTCAAGCGGTTCAATAATTCGATTTTCAACCTCTTCCGCATAGCTGTTTCCAGTTACTTTTTCAGTAAGGGCGTATCTTGTGTTTGAGTAGGACCAGCCCCTTCCTGGGGCAAAGTCTGGGAGCAGAGAAATCCCCATCTTTACTAATTCTTCAGCATTTATTGTTAATACTTTAAAACTGCTCCTTGATTCTAAGTGTTTTTCTGTCACATACAGTAGTGTCAAAATGTCATGATTTTTATGACATAGCTATCAATACAGCCTTATTCACTCAATTTTTGTTGTCCTTTATAAATATGACAAAAGCTCACTATCGACTATGACTTACCCCTTGCTACACTCTGTTCATACGCTAACTCGTTGTGCTGACAAAAAATCCGAATCAAATAAAGGAGCGTATAAAAATGAAACAAGCAATTAACAAACTGGGGATCGTTGCAATTCTTCTTTCTTCTTCAACTATGATTTCTGCTTGTTCCCAACAAGAAGCAGGAAAATCAAAACCATCGGCTTCCACGACTAATATCCAAATTGCGAAAGGACCTAATAATAAAAAAGAAATAGAATCTTTTGCTGATCCGTTATTTGAAGAAAAAATGAAGAAGTACAATGTGAACGGTTCTAGTTTTGTCGTGGTTCACGATGGAAAGGTCGTTGTCAATAAAGGGTATGGATATGCTGATAAAGAAAAGAAAATCCCCGTTACTAAGGACACGGTTTTTCAAATCGCTTCAGTCTCAAAAACTTTTACTGCTTTGGCTGTGATGCAGCAAGTTGATAAAGGAAAGCTTAAACTAGATCAAGATGTACAAAAATACCTTGGTGGATTAAAAATACCTAATCAAACAGGGAAACCTCTTACCCTGTTTGATATGCTCACTTATACTAGCGGGGTAGATTTTCCCGATCTCACAAATATAACCGGACCTGAATATATTAATAATAATATACCAATGAAAGAATTTTTCTCTAAACATATGCCAACAGTGATACGGCCACCAGGAGAAGCTTATACGTATGACAACGTCTCATTTGCGCTCGCGGGGTTAGCAGTAGAGAATGTTACTAGCACCTCTTTCTCAAAATATATGGAAAAGAATATTTTTAAACCATTAGATATGAAATCTACAAGTATGAGCTTTACACCTGATCTTCTCGAAAGAATGGCTACACATTATGGTCCCACTGGCGACCCGATTCCAACAAGCGGGAGCGGTTTAAGGGATACGCCACAAGGAGGCATTTTATCTACTGCGGAAGACATGTCAAAATACATGATTATGCAACTGCAGAAAGGAAAGTTTAAAGACAAAGAAATTGTAAGTGAAAAAAGCATAGATATGATGCATGCCTATCAAGTTTTTGATGATAAGACGATTCCTGTTGCAACAATTGGGTTTGAAACGCCTTTTAATGAATTTGCTAACGGTCAACACGTTGTAATAAAAGGGGGGAGCATGCCTGGACATCAATCATTGCTGATCTTAGTGCCTGAACAAAAAACAGCATTCTTCATGTCTTACAATAATGATTCAATGATGAGTGTAGACATATATGAAACTCTCATGGATCACTATTTCCCTGCTAAGAAGAATGAAGGAAAACAAAGTTATCTCCCGTTAGAGGAAAAAGAAGCTCATCAATACTTGGGCCTATTCCAAAATACGCGTTTCGCTGCAATTCGCACTCATTTTACTTATGAAAATGGGAACCTGGTCATGGAGGGTGGAACTGGAAAACAAGTTCTCAAAATGATTCATCCGTTGTTATTTGAAGATTCGGAAGGTAACAAAGTTGCTTTCAAAAAGAATTCAGCTGGAGAAATCGCATATTTTCACTACAACTCTCCTAAAAGCCTTGATTTTGTAGCAGATGCCCAGAGAATTAACAACAAACCACCTTTTGATGACGTTCCACAAAAGAGTAACTATAGAAGTCACATTGATAATCTTCATGCTCTAAATATTATGGGTGCTAAAATAGGTAATCAATTCAATCCGATGGACATCATGACACAAGGAGAGTTTACGGATGCGTTGTTACTTGCTTATGGATGGAACGGTTTTCCAGACGACTCCAAGGAGGCAAGGGAAAAAGTTATGAAAGGAATTCCGGAGTATGACCGTGCTACTCCGATTACCCGACAGGTCGCAGCAACCATGATTCAAAACTTAAAGCAACTTCATGACATGAAACCGATTCAACCTGACAAAGCTATTAAAGTTAAATTACTTGATGCTGCGGATGACTGGGCAATTCAATCGATTCAGGCACTTGCCTCCCAAGGAATTCTAGATCCTGATACTTCCCTCAATGCTGACGGATCCTTTATGTTCCGTCCGAAAGATCTGCTACTGCGTCAAGAAGCAAGTGCCTTGCTTGATTTAGCTTTTGGCTATTATGCATTGCCTATTAAACGACAATAGATATTTATCCTGATTTGAATAATGAAAAAAATTGCATTCTAGTATCTTTTCAGCATCAAGCTAAAATAAAACAAGAAATTCAACTTTATAAGAGCTTTATGGAAATGGAAATGATTCTAAAGATAATGCGATACATCTTAAGTTTTTGCATTGAAAGAAGGGGTTCTGGTGCAAATACTTAGGAAAGATATAAAGGGGCAAAACATTTTCTAGTGGAATCTAGTCTTAAGCAGGAATTCCAAAAAGTTGATTGATGAAATTCACTTGAGTTCGGACAGACTTATCCAGTGAAACAAGTTGCTTCCATGGGGCATTGACCAACCATACGAATAACCCGGCCTCCGAGAAGCCGGGTTATTTTCAATGATTTCGCCCCAGCCATTTGTCCCACCATTTTTTCTCGGAAGCGGGCTTTTCTTTGGCTGGAAGCCGGTCTTTTGTTTGTTTTGCGGGTTCTGCCCCGTAGCACACGTTTGATGGTTCTGTGCCTTTCACAAAATATGTGTAATGCTTTGCGGCACAGCCGGGACCTGATGAGTAGCCTGTCTTTGGATCAATGTACACGCCGGTTACGCCTTTTGGCGGCTTGAACGCGGTTTCCGGATCGCCCTTGAGCGCGTTCTCCATGAAGTCCGCCCAAATGGTTTTAGCATAGCTTTTTTCTTCGACCGAGTCGATGGTGCTGTTTTTGTCATAACCAGTCCAAACACCCGCGGCCAGCTTCGGATTGAAGCCGATCATCCAGCTGTCTGCGCTGGTGGTTCCTGATTTTCCGGCATACGTTCTTGTCAGGCGGTTGGCTATCGTTCGTCCGGTTACCGATGTATATCCGTTTAAATCGGTATCAAACATGCCTGTCATCATACTCGCCGTGACAAAAGCGGCTTTTTCATCAAGAACTTGTTTATGCTGACTCGGGTTTTCGTACAGCACATGGCCCGCCGCGTCCGTAACTCGCGAAATAAAAGTCGGTTCGATTTTCTTTCCGCCGTTTGCGAGCATGGCATAGGCGTTGACCATCTCAATCGGGCGTACGGGTTCAGTGCCGAGTGCCAGGGACGGCAGTGCTTGAAGATGGGCGGTAATGCCGAATTCCTTTGCGGCCTTTACGAGTTTGTTCGTGCCGAGAAAAAGATGCGTTTTCACAGCGTAAATGTTGTCGGAAAGCGCCAGCGCCTGCAGAAGCGTAATCGGCTTGTTGGCGTAGTATCCGTTATAGTTGCTTGGAGAATAGGTTTCTCCCTTTGCATCAATTTGAAACTCGGTTTCTTCGCTTTTCATCAAAGTGACTGGCGTAAATCCGCTTTGAATCGCTTTATAGTACAGCAATGGCTTGATCGTCGAAGCAGGCTGGCGCTTCGCCTGTGTCGTCCGGTCAAACGGGCTTTTTTGATAATCCCTGCCGCCGACAAGGGCGAGAACGTTTCCGGTGCGGGGATCAATGGCTGAAAACCCGACTTGAATGTCAGAGCCCGCGTTAACCGTTTTGGTAATGGTCTCCTCGGCGATGCGCTGCATCCGTTTATCCACCGTTGTATAGACGTTTAACCCACTCGTTTCAATTTGCTCCCGTGTCATGCCGAGCTTTTTCTCCAGCTCTCTCATCGCATTGTCGTAGAAATAAGGAGCCTTTCTCTTGGAAACTTGCTTATTCAAAGGCTGATAGGAAAGAGGTTCCTTGATCAATTCATCCGCTTTCTTTTGGCTGATCATCTGCTGCTTTTCCATCATCCGCACAATTGTTTTCTGGCGTTCCTTGGCCTTCGTCTCATTGACATACGGTGAATAGCCGGAAGGGCCTTTCGGGATACCTGCCAAAAGCACCGCCTCCGCATCCGTCAGGTTTTTGGCATGCTTGCCGAAATACAGGCGGGAAGCTGCTTCAATGCCGTAGGCGCCGTGTCCGTAGTAAATCGTATTTAAATAGCCTTCTAATATCTCGTCCTTAGAATAGTTTTGTTCCAGACGGATCGTGTAGAATGCCTCATTCCATTTCCGTTTCCACGTTTTGTCGTGTTCAAGGTATAAGTTTCTCGCATATTGCTGGGTGATGGTGCTTGCACCCTGAACCTTGGCAAATGCTTTCAGATCAGCAAGCGCCGCGCCTGCCATGCGTTTATAATCAAAGCCGTGATGATCGTAGAAATTCTGGTCTTCAATCGCCACTGTCGCTTTTACGATCGTCGGATTCATGTCCTTTAAGGGGACCCAATAGCGCTTTTCGCCGTAGTTCGTTTCCCCGAGCTTTGATCCGTCACTCGCATACAAAATCGTGGATTGCGGCACCTGCACCGAGGGAGCGCCCTGGTATTTGGCTATCAAAATGACAGTCATAAACACGGCCGCTGCCGCAAAGGCCGCAAAAGCCCCTAAAAAGATAAAGGCGCGAACGGTTTTCAGCGTCAGTCTCAGCCGTTTATTTGTCATTGCATCCACAACGGGTTCCCCCTTTTTTTATGTTTCTACTATTATGAGGAAAAAAGATCGTTTTTAAACATTGCTGAACAGGACGCATCTTTACTTTTTTCCCGCCATCCTCTATACTTTTTCCTTAGGTGAAAATGAGATTTCAACCGAGAATAAAAGCTGATTAGACGCTTACAATAAATGAATACAGCCTGGAAAGGGAGATGACAATTGAGCGAACTTTGGTACACAGAGAAGCAGACGAAAAACTTTGGCATTACGATGAAGGTTAACAAAACGTTACATACAGAACAAACGGAGTTTCAGCATTTAGAAATGGTGGAAACAGAAGAGTTCGGCAACATGCTGTTTTTGGACGGCATGGTGATGACATCTGAAAAAGACGAATTCGTCTATCATGAAATGGTGGCGCATGTGCCATTATTCACGCACCCAAATCCGGAGCACGTTCTGGTAGTCGGCGGCGGTGACGGCGGCGTTATCAGAGAAATCCTGAAGCATCCAAGCGTGAAAAAAGCGACACTTGTAGATATTGACGGCAAGGTGATCGAATACTCTAAAAAGTTCCTTCCTTCTATCGCAGGCAAACTGGATGATCCGCGCGTTGACGTGCAGGTAGATGACGGATTTATGCACATTGCGAAATCTGAAAATCAATACGACGTCATCATGGTAGATTCAACTGAACCAGTCGGACCGGCTGTAAACCTGTTTACAAAAGGATTCTACGCAGGAATCGCGAAAGCGCTGAAAGAAGACGGCATTTTTGTCGCACAGACAGACAACCCATGGTTTACACCGGAATTAATCACAAATGTACAGCGCGACGTGAAGGAAATCTTCCCGATTACGAAGCTGTATACGGCGAACATTCCGACATATCCAAGCGGTCTGTGGACATTTACAATCGGCTCGAAAAAATATGATCCGCTTGCAGTGGAAGACAGCCGTTTCTTCGATATTGAGACAAAATATTACACAAAAGATATTCATAAAGCGGCGTTTGTTCTGCCGAAATTTGTGAGTGACCTGATTAAATAATGATGGTATGGCGCAGGAGCGAATCTTGCGCTTTTTTACAGGAAAGCGAGGGTATTATAGATGAGATTTGATGAAGCTTATTCAGGAAAAGTATTTATCGCGAGCCGTCCCGAGTGGGAAGAGGCGGACGCCATTCTTTACGGCATGCCAATGGACTGGACAGTCAGCTATCGCCCGGGCTCACGCTTTGGCCCAAGCAGAATCCGTGAGGTATCAATCGGCCTTGAAGAATACAGCCCATATTTAGATCGTGATCTGGCTGATTTGAACTTTTTTGACGCCGGCGACATTCCGCTGCCGTTCGGTAATCCGCAGCGAAGCTTGGATATGATTGAAGAATACGTGGACAGCATTTTAGAAAAAGGGAAGTTCCCAATGGGTATGGGCGGGGAGCACCTCGTGTCATGGCCTGTCATTAAAGCGATGTACAAGAAATACCCAGATCTTGCGATTATCCATTTTGACGCACATACAGATCTTCGTGTTGATTATGAGGGAGAACCGCTTTCTCACTCCACGCCGATCCGTAAGGCGGCAGAATTGATCGGACCGCACAATGTGTATTCATTCGGAATCCGTTCCGGCATGAAAGAAGAGTTTGAATGGGCGAAGGAAAACGGCATGCACATCTCGAAATTTGAAGTGCTTGAACCGTTGAAAGAAGTGCTTCCGAAGCTGGCGGGCCGTCCGGTTTATGTCACAATTGACATTGATGTATTAGACCCTGCCCACGCACCGGGAACAGGAACGGTTGACGCCGGCGGCATCACGTCTAAAGAACTGCTTGCATCCGTCCATGAAATCGCGCGTTCAGAGGTAGACGTAAAGGGCGCTGACTTAGTGGAAGTCGCACCGGTTTATGACCACTCAGAGCAAACGGCAAACACAGCCAGCAAAATCATCCGTGAGATGCTGCTTGGGTTTGTGAAATAGTTTTAATAAAAAAGGGCCTGAATTACATCCAGGCCCTTTTTTATCTTTTAATTATTTAAAGTCATTTTATAAGAAATTCTTTTATTAGATTTTTCGTCTATAACAGTATAATAAGCAGATACTTTTGATGATTCAGGGTTGAAATTTTTATAATTTATTTTTTCATCGGGATACAAACTTAGTCCTACGTATCCTAGTACTGTTTTCCCTGGTGGAATCTCTGTATTGAATTGATACTTATCCGGCAAATCATA
>NZ_CP026521.1:4403223-4417807 GCF_002953915.1 Bacillus sp. MBGLi79 | reverse complement strand
TGTTGAGAAGATAAGCCGTCAAAGCGATGATATACGCCAAACTGACAGCCATTAAAATTACGGTTGCCGGCGTATGCTTGGCCGCGTAGACGAAAAAATCAAGCTGGGAAATATCGTGTGCGTATTTTATGGAGTCCTCTCCATAGAGCAGTTTTGTAAACTTGGCTGTATATTTCCACTCCCACGGCACCTTTAAAAGCTCGCTGCCTTGATACCAGCTTGCCAATGCAGAAAACAAAAACAAAAGGGCTGCCGTGCCTAACTGAACCGCATATAAAACAAACTTCATCGAATACCCCGCCTTATAAATTGCTATCCCTATTATGAAATTTTTGTCATATGAAAGCAAGCCGCAGAGGTAAAAAATACCCCCTTTTTTCAAGAAAGGGGTATCAGCGTATCGGCAAATTTTTATGTTTCAGTTCTGTCTCTTTGCCGCACCCTCTGAAAGCGCTATTCAGCCATTTTTTCTAAATTGCCGTTCCGGTCCATTTTGAAGGCGGGCGCAGCGTGTTCGTCTTCTTCGAATAAAACTAGTTTTCTTGCACGGTTCATAATTTTTACGAGCGTTTCGTAGTCTTCCTGGATGGTCGACTGGTCTTTTTCCAGCTTTTTGACTTCAGCTTCAAGCTTTTCAACTTTTTTCGTCAGCTCTTCATTTTCCTGTTTTAAGCGGTCATTTTCCATTTTTAAAGCGGCAGTCTGTGCTTCGTTTCCTGTGTAGTTTTGCAGGAAGCGGATCACATCATCGATCGTCATGTCTTTCGATGAATCGGCTGAATGGCCTGCCTGCGGCTGGTTTGGCGATAGAAGGTGCGATAAACTAGCTAACTCTTCTTTAAAGCTCTCATCAACATAAGGCAGATGCTCGCTGGCGATCGGCTGCTGTTCGCTTGAATCGGCGGTTGCTTTCTGCTGCTCAATGACGCTTTCTGCAGGCGGTTCAGCCTCTGTTTCGACAGGCGGCTTGTATAATAAGCGTTTTTTCGCCGGCTGGCCGTTTCCAAGGGCGCGCATTCTTTGCTTCCTTTGTTTTTTAGCCAGCTGCAATGCTTTTTCGTATTGGTGGCGGACAACCGCGTTCCATCTAAAACCGCAGGCGGCTGATGTCCTGTTCAGTCTGTCTCCGACTTCCTCGAAGGCGTTCAGCTGTGTGCTGCCTTCTCTGACATGCCGCAATACCGTTTCAGCAAGCAGTAAATCATTCTCTTCAGACCAAGCGTCTTGTCTTTGTTTCATCACTTCTCAACTCCCATTGTCAGTATTGGTATTAGATTGTCCATTTTGGAAAATATTTATACAAGTTTGCTAAAAGAATAGGAACTGATTTTTTTAGCGCGATCCTTGCAGGAATGAAAGAATCCTTGTAAAATGAAGGATGGTGTCATTTTTTATCAAAGTTCGGCACGGTTGAATGCCTTTCATAAAGACAGATGAACAAAACGAAAGGAAGCGTATGAAATGGCTAATGAATTTCGAGTATGCGACGATTGTCAGGCCACTAATTTAAAGACGCTTTTGCCCCGTCTGAAAGAAATCGATCCGGATGCAAAAGTGGAAATCGGCTGCCAGTCTTACTGCGGGCCGGGACGAAAAAAATCGTTCGCGTTTGTCAATAATCGTCCGCTGTCAGCTCCTGATGAAGACGAGCTGATCGAAAAAGTGAAAAAGAAACTCAAAAAATAACCGCCTCCCTAACGGGTCAGGCGTTTTTGCTTGTTTGCCGGCTTTTTTGCAGTCTGGAACAAATAGCCGGGTAAATTCAAGGATGTTTTCAAAAAAGCAGACTCGATATAATAGAAACAGACCTAAAAGAAAACAAGCAGATCGGGCAATACTTACAATATACATTTAGTTCTCCGAAGAAAAAGAGACGGATGGGCAGCGATCAGTTTGCCTCACGTTTGAAAAAAAGAGGGACAAAAATGGCGTATCCAAACGGAAAATTATCAGAAGAAAAAGTGTTTAAAGATCCTGTTCACCGCTATGTCCATGTACGGGACAAGCTGATATGGGACTTGATCGGAACCCGTGAATTTCAGAGACTGCGCAGAATCAAACAGCTTGGAACGACCTATTTGACGTTTCACGGAGCCGAACACAGCCGTTTCAACCATTCTCTCGGCGTCTATGAAATTGTCAGAAGAATGGTTGATGACGTTTTTAAAGGCAGGGAGGAATGGGATGACAGCGAGCGTGATCTGTGCCTTTGCGCCGCATTGCTGCACGATTTGGGGCACGGCCCGTTTTCCCATTCGTTTGAAAAGGTCTTCCGGCTTGATCATGAAGATTTTACGAGAGCGATCATTTTAGGCGATACAGAAGTTAACCAGGTGTTAAACAAGGTGAGCCCGACGTTTGCAAAGGATGTCGCTGAGGTCATCGCGAAAACCTATCAAAACAAACAGGTCGTCAGCCTGATCTCAAGCCAGATTGACGCTGACCGCATGGACTATCTTCAGAGAGACGCCTATTATACCGGCGTCAGCTACGGCCATTTCGATATGGAGCGGATCCTCCGCGTGATGCGGCCGCGCGAAGACCAAATCGTGATTAAGCAAAGCGGAATGCATGCCGTTGAGGATTATATTATGAGCCGGTACCAGATGTACTGGCAGGTCTATTTCCATCCTGTGACAAGAAGCGCGGAAGTGATTTTGACGAAGATTCTTCACCGTGCAAAGCAGCTTCATGAGGAAGGCTATGTTTTCACGTATGCGCCCGTGCATTTTTATTCTATTTTTGAAGGCAATGTCACATTGGAAGATTATTTGAGTCTTGATGAAGCAATCATTCTTTATTATTTTCAGGCCTGGGAAAAAGAAGAGGATGAGGTTTTGTCTGATTTATGCCGCCGGTTTATCAACCGCAGGCTGTTCCAGTATGCGGAATTCAA
Source organism: Bacillus sp. MBGLi79 (assembly GCF_002953915.1). NCBI lineage: Bacteria > Bacillati > Bacillota > Bacilli > Caryophanales > Bacillaceae > Bacillus > Bacillus sp. MBGLi79. The sequence goes on along the minus strand of NZ_CP026521.1, from coordinate 4,414,911 downwards.
TCCGAATGAGGAAATGGCGACTTACTTTGAACTGACCGCCTTGTTTAAAGAATCAGGGATTGATCCCGATTATTACCTTGTGGTGGATTCGTCCTCAGACCTTCCTTATGATTTCTACAGACCGGGGGAAGAAGAGGAGCGCCTCCCGATTCAATTGCTGACGCACAACGGCCAGATTAAGGAGCTGTCGCGGCAATCCGATATTGTCGATGCGATATCAGGCAAGCGGAGAACGGACCATAAGCTGTATTTCCCGCTCGATTTAATCGAAGGATTGCCTGACGGCCGTCATGCGAAAAGAATGAAAGAATTGCTCGGACTGATATAGAAAGAAAAGGATGAAGGAGATGGCGGAGATTTGTTAAAAGAACATGCAAAGCTGATGAAGGTCTTCTCGGATTCGGGGGAGATTGTCGGGCGGAAAAAGCTGCAGAAAATCATTTATATCGCAAAGAAATTGGAGCTTCCCTTTTATGAAAAGTATGATTTTCATTTTTACGGGCCCTATTCAGAGGAGCTGACGCTTCAAGTCGAAGAACTTTGCAATCTCGGATTTCTTCATGAAGTCAAAGAAAAAAAAGGCGGCTATTATCAATACCGCTATTCGCCCACTGAAGCGGGAACGCAGTTTTTGAGCCAGTGTGAGCTGGATATGCGGGATATTAAAGCCTATATAGACGACGTGAACGGCCAGTCATCGCGCTTTTTGGAACTGGTGTCGACGATTCTGTATTTTGAAGGACTGGAGCAGGAAGAGATCAGAGAAAAAGTGTTTACCGTAAAAAGCAAGCAGCGGTATACGGACGAAGAATTCGATGAAGCCGTCGCTTACATAAAAAAACTCAGAGACCTTTGTTCATAAGCCTGCCGGAAAACGGTAGGTTTTTTGTTTTGTTTTATTGTAAACATTTTGGAATTTTTGTGGGGAAATAGAAAGGAGCAGTAAACAGAACGCGTGTAATATTTCCTCTTTTTGGATGAATTGAAGGAATTTTTAGACAACTAGCAGAATCTTTCATTCGTTCAAAAAAAGGAGGGAATTAGCAGTGAAAAAGCGTTCTATATTCTTATCTCTATTACTTTCCGTCAGTCTCATCCCCGGTTTGACGGCAGGCGCCGCCAAGGTTGACGGGCACGATCATGAACACGGCCATGAAGTAAAAGGAACTCATATCGATTCTTTGCCTAAGGCGAAAGACTTTAAAGACTTGAAAGGAAAAGTTCAAATAGAAAGAACGGTCAATACGAAAATATTGGATGAGAAAGGAAATGTGACGGGAACAAAAACGTTTAAAAAGAATACGAGCAAAGGGACATTTTCAACCCAGGCAGGCACGGGCAGTCAGAAAGTGAGCGTCCTGGCCGTGGCTGACGCTCAGTATCGCGCGAAATACAGCGATTGGCAGACGAGAATCGTCCAAATTATTGAGCAGGCGGATGTCATGTTCAACAGGGACCACGATATTGATTTTGTCGTCGAAGCCGTGGCGCCTTGGACTTCTTCAGGCAGCAACAGCTCTCAAATTCTATCAAACCTTCAGAGCAATTTCAGCGGACGCAGCTATAAATTTGTCGTCGGATTTACGGCGAACAGCAATTTTGACGCCGGCGGCATCGCATACGTATACAACAGCAAGCCGAACGGCAGCGCCTTCAGCGTAAACCTCGACCAGGGAACGGCCAACACGGCAAAAGCGGCGACCCACGAATTTTCCCATAACTTCGGCTTGAACCACGATGCGCAAGGAAGCGGAATCCGCTGCATTATGAACTACGACTACGCCTACACGGTCGATGTCTGGGATTCGGCTCACAATAGCCAGATCACAAGAAATAAAGCTTGGTATAAATAATAAAAACGGCGTCCCGCATGTAAGCGGCAGACGCCGTTTTTATTACATATCGCTCATTCGTTTGCCGGCGACACCGTAGTTTTCCTTTTTCAATTCCTCAATGATGACCGCGATTTTTTCTGCAGGTGCGCCTGTTGTTTCGGAGACGGCTTCGGTCACTTTTTTCACCAGATTTCTTTTTTGATCATCTGTGCGGCCTTCCAGCATTTGAACCGTTACGTACGGCATATGTTCTCCTCCTCCTTTTAAAAAATGGCTGCTTACTTTAGCATCAGCTGCTCTTATAGTATACTGGAGATAGTAAATCTTTGTATATGAGAAAGAGGGAAAGCCACATTTTAGACCGTTTTCTTATTTATCCGCTGGAAATGATTCCGTATGTTGTTTTGACACTTGCTGCCGCATTCACCGTGCATGAGGTCGCCCATGCATATGTGGCATACAAATTCGGTGATGAGACGGCCAAACGGCAGGGCAGGCTGACGCTCAACCCGCTCAAGCATCTTGATCCGTTTGGAACGATTTTGATCTTTATTTTGGGATTCGGATGGGCAAGGCCGGTGCCCGTTAACCGCTTTTATTTTAAAAATCCGAGGCTGGCCGGATTTCTCGTGTCAATCGCAGGACCGATCAGCAACCTGATCCTTGCTTTCATCGGTTTTATATTGCTGCTTTTGTCCGTGAAGCTGTCCGGGACGCTGCCTTCCGGTTTTTACAGCGGCTTGCTTCAATTTTTTACGATTTGGGTGAATCTCAACCTGCTTTTATTTCTGTTTAATTTAATGCCGTTCCCGCCCCTTGACGGTTTTCGGGTTATACAGGATGTGGTCGCCCCCGATGTGCGGGCGAAGCTGTCGAAATATGAAGCGTACGGCTCGATCGTGTTTCTGATCATCGTCATTACGCCGCTTGGCCAATATGTATTCTGGCCGTTTTTGAATGAAGGGCGGGAATATATCATCTCGATATTTAACAGCGTTTTCCGGCCGCTGATGTAGGAGGTATTTTTGATGGAACAAGGAAAAAAGAAAAAAACAATCGGATTCAATATTATTAAAAGCGATCCGACGGACGGACACGGGGGATTTGGTGCAGGGGCTTTAAGCCTTGACAACATCTCGCCTGTCTTTGTCGATGTCGAAGAGAAAGAAGCGTTTGTTGATATCGGCGCCATGCACGCCCGCAGCACGGTTGAAAAAGGAATCAAATTTTTGCCGAACAAGGAAGAGGTGCCGAACGGAAAACCTTACTGGCTTGTGTGGGTTACGATCGACCGCAGGGAAGAAGGCCCTTATTATGCGGGGGTGACGGCTTGCGAAATGACGGTGGACAGAAGCATCCGCCGCGGCTACAAATCGCTTCCGGAGCACGTGAATTTAATGGATAAGTCGATGAAGCGGAAGATTATCGTCGAGCACATGGATGAAAGTTCCAAGCGCGTTCTGGCCGATTTTCTGAAAAATCATGATCAAGGGCTTTGGGACCGTTCATCAGACGAGCTGAAAAAGGGATTGCTTCAGCAATAGGAAAAAACCCCCCGGACCGCCGTGAAGTCCGGGGGGTTCGTCTATCCCGCCCAAAAAAGTTTATTCTTCTTTTTTAAACCATTTTTCCCACCACTTTTTCCGCTTGTGGGGAGCGGCGGGTTTTTCGCGCCCGGCTTTTTGATCCTTATAGATTTCTTTTCCGTAGCAAACCTGCTCGGGTTCAGTACCTTCGATAAAATAAGCGAAATATTTGGACGGACAGCTGGGCGCCGCCGCATAGCCTGTAGCAGGGTCAATATACATCCCTTTCACGCCTTCAGGCGGCTTTAAAGCTGCGGCGGGCGCGTTTTCAAGCGCTTTTTCCATAAATTTGGCCCAAATTTGTTTGGCATAGTTTTTCTCTGCGACGGCATCGATTGTCCGCTCTTTGTCATATCCCGTCCACACGCCTGAAGCAAGGCCGGGATAAAAGCCGATCATCCAGCTGTCGGTGCTGGTCGTTCCCGATTTTCCGGCGTATGGGCGCGTCAGCTGATCTGCGATCGTCCGCCCGGTAACAGATGTATAGCCGTTGAGTGATTTGTCGAACATTCCGCTCATCATGTTGGCCGTGATAAAAGCCGCTCTTGGGTCAAGGATTTGTTTGCTTCGCTTCGGTTTTTCGTAAAGAATCTCCCCGTTCGAATCGGTAATTTTCGTAATAAAGGAAGGTTCGATTTTTTTTCCGCCATTGGCAAACATGGCGTATCCGTTTACCATTTCAATCGGCTTCACGGGGGATGTTCCGAGCGCAAGCGACGGCACTTTTTGCAGCGGGCTCGTGATGCCGAATTGTTTTGCAGCATCAATCAGTTTGTCCATGCCGAGGAAAAGGTGCGTTTTCACGGCGTAAATGTTATCGGACAAAGCCAGGGCCTGAAGAAGAGTGATCGGGCCGTCTGCGTAATAGCCGTGATAGTTGCTCGGCGAATAAGCGCTGCCTTGCCCGAGCTCAAATGTCGTTTCCGCGCTCCTCATCCGGGTGGCCGGCGTAAAACCGTTTTGAACAGCTGAATAATAAAGGAAAGGCTTCATAGTGGAGCCGGGCTGCCGCATAGCCTGGGTTACGCGGTTAAACGGGCTTTTTTCGTAGTCGCGTCCTCCGACAAGCGCAAGAACGCTGCCGTCGGACGGATTGATCGCTGCAAACCCTGCCTGAATGTCAGATGACGAATCAATCGTGCGTTCGATCGTGTCCTCGGCAATTTTTTGGAGACGCGGGTTGAGCGTGGTGAATACGTTGTAGCCGCCGGTTTCTGCTTGCTCCGGTGTCAAATGCAGCAAGCGCGCGATTTCTTTAACCGCTTCGTCATAAAAGTACGGAGCGGTTTTAGCGGTTGTTTGCTTATCCTGTTTTTCAAAGCGGAGCGGCAGTTTTTTCAGTTCTGCCGCCTGCTTTTTCGTCAGCTTGTTTTCTTTCTCCATCATTGTCAGGATCATTTCCTGGCGTTCTTTCGCCTTTTTTTCATTAACAAAAGGCGAATAAACGGAAGGACCCTTTGGAATGCCGGCAAGCATCGCAGCTTCCGCCGCATTGATATCCTTGGCCCGTTTGCCAAAATACATCCGGGAAGCAGCTTCGATTCCGTAGGCTCCATGCCCGTAATAAATCGTATTTAAATAGCCTTCCAAAATATCTTTCTTTGTGTAGTTTTGTTCGAGCCGTATCGTATAAAAAGCTTCATTCCACTTTCTTTTCCATGTTTTATCGTGGCCGAGGTAGAGGTTTCTCGCATATTGCTGTGTAATGGTGCTGGCTCCCTGAACTTTGGACATCGCCTTTAGATCGGCGATGAGGGCGCCGCCCATCCTCATATAGTCGAAGCCGTGGTGCCGGAAGAAGTTCCGGTCTTCAACTGCAAGCGTGGCATCGATGACGGCGGGATTGATGCTTTTCAGCGAAACCCAGTACCGCTTTTGCCCGTAATGCGTCTCCCCTATCTGCTTTCCGCTTCCGTCATACAGCACGGTAGACCTCGGCACCTGAATCGAAGGAGCGCCTTGCCATTTGGCTGCCAGGACCACCGTCATGACAACGATTGAAAGGAAGATCAGCATCAATGCTCCCATGAACAAAAATGCGCGTATCGTCTTGATAGTTAAACGGACCCGCTTGTCCGTCATCATGTCCATGTTCAAATCTCCTCCCGGATAAATAAATGTTCTTATCATTATGAGGAAAAAGAGGAGGGTTTAAACAAGCGGGAAGGAAAAAACGGCAGACCCTCTAGGAGGCGATTAACAGAGCAACCGGAGGAATCCTCAGTTTTGGCAGTCGCCGCTGCAGAATTAGCTTATGTACATCTGTGGCAAGCTCAGCCCAAAACGGCCGTCGGGAATGGAATGACTCCTGAAAATGAATTGATCCGTCTTTACAATCACCTGCAATTCCTCTATACTTTTTCCTTAGGCAAAAGCCGATGCTTCAGTGCAGAATAATCGTCGCCGCAGGCGAGAAAAATAGATGGAAATACAGCTTATCACGAAAGGAAGATGACGCTTTGAGCGGACTTTGGTACACAGAGAAGCAAACGAAAAACTTCGGCATTACGATGAAAATCAACAAGACTTTACATACAGAGCAGACGGACTTTCAAAAGCTCGAAATGGCCGAGACGGAAGAATTCGGCAACATGCTGTTTCTTGACGGCATGGTCATGACATCTGAAAAAGATGAATTTGTCTACCACGAAATGGTGGCGCATGTGCCCCTGTTTACGCATCCGAACCCTGAGCATGTACTTGTGGTCGGCGGCGGAGACGGCGGCGTCATCCGTGAAATTTTGAAGCATCCGAGCGTCAAAAAAGCGACGCTTGTCGATATCGACGGCAAGGTGATCGAATACTCTAAGAAATTTTTGCCTTCCATTGCAGGCAAACTTGACGATCCGCGCGTCGAAGTAAAGGTCGATGACGGCTTTATGCACATTGCAGAATCTGAAAATGAGTACGATGTCATCATGGTCGATTCAACCGAGCCTGTAGGGCCGGCTGTCAACTTGTTTACAAAAGGCTTTTACGCCGGCATAGCAAATGCGCTAAAGGAAGACGGCATTTTTGTTGCTCAGACGGACAACCCTTGGTTTACACCTGAACTGATCACTAACGTTCAGCGCGATGTAAAAGAGATCTTTCCGATTACAAAGCTGTATTTGGCCAACATTCCGACATATCCAAGCGGATTGTGGACGTTTACGATCGGTTCGAAAAAATACGATCCTCTTGAAGTGGAGGACAGTCGCTTCTTCGATATTGAGACGAAATACTATACAAAAGAAATTCATAAAGCGGCATTCGTCCTTCCGAAATTCGTCAGCGATTTAATCAAATAAAACAGTTTGGCGCAGGATGGTATTCTGCGCTTTTTTTCAGGGAGGTTTTTGAAGATGAGATTTGATGAAGCATATTCCGGCAAGGTGTTTATCGCAAGCCGCCCCGATTGGGAAGAGGCGGACGCCATCCTTTACGGCATGCCGATGGATTGGACGGTCAGCTACCGTCCCGGATCGCGCTTCGGTCCGGCGAGAATCCGCGAGGTGTCCATCGGGCTTGAAGAATACAGCCCTTATTTGGACAGGGAGCTTGACGAGGTTCATTTCTTTGACGCCGGCGACATCCCGCTGCCTTTCGGGAACCCGCAGAAGAGCCTCGACATGATTGAAGAATATGTTGACAGCATTTTAGAAAAAGGAAAATTCCCGCTCGGAATGGGAGGAGAGCACCTCGTTTCATGGCCGGTTATTAAAGCGATGTATAAAAAATATCCCGATCTTGCCATCATCCATATGGATGCGCACACAGATCTCCGCGTCGACTATGAAGGAGAGCCGCTCTCGCATTCGACGCCGATCCGCAAAGCAGCGGAACTGATCGGTCCCGGCAATGTCTATTCATTCGGCATCCGCTCCGGTATGAAAGAGGAGTTTGAATGGGCAAACGAAAACGGTATGCACATTTCCAAATTTGAAGTGCTTGAGCCGCTTAAATCCGTCCTGCCGAAACTCGCAGGGCGTCCGGTTTATGTAACGATTGACATCGATGTCTTAGATCCCGCTCATGCGCCGGGAACCGGTACGGTTGACGCCGGAGGCATCACATCAAAAGAGCTGCTCGCTTCGATTCACGAAATCGCCCGCTCAGACGTCAACGTTGTTGGAGGAGACCTGGTTGAGGTCGCTCCGGTCTACGACCATTCGGAACAAACCGCAAATACGGCAAGCAAGCTGATTCGCGAAATGCTGCTCGGCTGGGTGAAATAAACAGGCTGTCCTTTTTCGGGACGGCTTTTTTCTTAGAAAATGGTTTATCTTCCCGTCCGTTCTGTTAAGATGGTATAAAGGAGCAGCGGTTGAACTTTTTTTCCCGAATGATTATACTAATCAAGTCAAATCGGATCAAAAAAGGAAGTGTCGGAATGAACCAGGAGACACCCGTTAATATCCATGTGAAATCTGTTATCCGGGAAGGATCGGACACGGAAACGATCGAGTTCCGGACAACTGGGTTTTATTATATGAAAAAAGATAAAATATATCTTTCTTATCATGAAGAGCATGATGCGGGAAAGGTGAAGACGATCGTAAAAGCAAGCGAAAACGAAGTTCTGGTGATGCGTTCCGGCGCCATTGAAATGAAACAGCGTTTCAGGCCGGGCAGCCGCACCGTCACTCATTATAAAATGCCTTTCGGCAGGCTCGAGCTTGGCGTGGATACAAAATCCGTATCAGTCACCCGGCAGCCGCCAGACGGAAAGATCAGTGTTGAGTACGATATGATTGTAAGCGATGAACAAAAGCATTTACATATGATGTCGATTTCGTATAGAGGAGGACACGAGTCATGAACATAGTCGAACAAATGAAAGATGTGCTGAAGCAGGAAATTAAAGAAGCTGTCATGAAAGCCGGCCTCGCCGCAGAAAGCGAGATTCCCGAAGTCGTATTGGAAGTCCCGAAAGACAAGTCGCATGGAGACTATTCCACTAACATGGCGATGCAGCTGGCGAGAATCGCCAAAAAAGCGCCGCGGAATATTGCCGAGGAAATCGTCGCATCCTTTGATAAAGGAAAAGCGTCGATCGACAAACTTGATATCGCAGGACCGGGTTTTATCAATTTCTACATGAACAATCAATATTTAACGAAGCTCATTCCGGCTGTGCTTGAAGCAGGAGAGGCCTACGGTGAAACAAATATCGGAGGCGGAGAACGCGTTCAGGTGGAATTCGTCTCAGCAAACCCGACGGGCAACCTGCATCTTGGACATGCCCGCGGAGCCGCTGTCGGAGATTCTCTCTGCAATGTACTTGAAAAAGCGGGGTATGAAGTGAGCCGCGAATATTACATCAACGATGCCGGCAATCAAATCAACAACCTCGCATTATCCGTCGAGGCCCGTTACTTTCAGGCGCTTGGAAAAGACAAGCCGATGCCTGAAGACGGATATCACGGCGAAGACATTAAGGAAATCGGCCGAAAGCTCGCCGATGAATTCGGCGACCGTTTTGTTCATGAAGAAGAGAGCGAACGCCTCGCGTTTTTCCGTGAATACGGCTTAAAGTACGAATTAGGCAAACTTCGTGAAGACCTCGAGAATTTCCGTGTCCCATTTGATGTCTGGTACTCAGAGACATCGCTTTACCAAAACGGAAAGATCGATCAGGCGCTCGAAGCCCTTCGCGAAAAAGGGCACATCTATGAAGAAGACGGGGCGACATGGTTCCGCTCGACGGCGTTCGGCGATGACAAAGACCGCGTCCTGATCAAAAAAGACGGGTCCTACACGTATCTTCTGCCTGACATCGCTTATCACAAAGACAAGCTTGACCGCGGCTTCCAAAAGCTGATCAACGTATGGGGAGCGGACCATCACGGCTATATCCCGCGCATGAAAGCGGCCATTGAAGCGCTCGGTTATGACAAAGAAACGCTTGAGGTCGAGATCATCCAGCTCGTCCATCTCTACAAGAACGGCGAAAAAATGAAGATGAGCAAAAGAACCGGAAAAGCTGTGACAATGCGCGATCTCATTGATGAGGTCGGCCTTGACGCGGTGCGTTACTTCTTTGCGATGCGCAGCGCCGATACGCACATGGACTTTGATCTTGACCTGGCTGTCTCCACATCGAATGAAAACCCGGTTTACTACGCGCAGTACGCTCATGCGAGAATTTGCAGCATGCTGCGACAAGGCGAAGAAAAAGGTATTTCATTTGAAGGGAACCTTGACCTGACGAAAATCGCTTCTGAAAAAGAGTATGATCTGCTTAAAGTGATCGGCTCGTTCCCTGAGGCTGTCGCCGATGCCGCAGAGAAGCGGATTCCGCACCGCATTACAAACTATATTTTTGAATTGGCATCTGTGCTCCACAGCTTTTACAATGCTGAGAAAGTTCTCGATCCGGCAGATGAAGAAAAAAGCCGGGCGCGTTTATCATTGATGAAGGCAACACAAATCACATTAAATAATGCACTCAAGCTGATCGGCGTATCAGCTCCTGAAAAAATGTAAAACGAATCCCCCGTCCTTTGAACGGGGGATTTTTTCTTGATTTGGTGAGGAGGCGTCTCACACAAGGAAGGTCCGTCGCCTTCCCTTATTGAACTTGAGCGTCAGAAAGAATCGATTGTGCTTTTCTTACTAACTCCTGCGCCATCTTCCCTTCGATGACAATCAGGCACTCATTTTCGCGATTGGCCATTCTGAACATTTCCAGTTCAATTAAATCTTTAATTTTGCACATTGTTTTTCTTGAGCATATATAAAGCTGATGTCTGGCTGAGCGGCAAAGTCTGTACAGCTCAATCAAGTTTTTTAATGTCATCGATTGTGCGCGGAGCTTAATCGACTCTGCTTGGTTCATCATATATCCCTCCGTATGTAATCATCACTTTGGTGAAATGTTACCCGCATGTTATGCAGGATAAACGTACGATTCATAAAAAATATGAAATCGATTTCGCCAGCCATTCGATGGGCCGCTGCATCACCGGCCGCTTCGCATACCGCTCCTTTGTCAGAAGCTCGGCGTGTTCAATACTTTCCTTGACGACGTCAAAGAATTGTTTTGTCCAGTCTTTATCATGGATGACGACATTCACTTCATCATTGAGAAACAGGCTTCGATTGTCAAAATTTGATGTTCCGATCATCACATGCCGGTCGTCGACGATCAATGCTTTTGCATGATAAAAGCCTCTGTAGTACCGGTAAATATAGCAACCCGCCTCCAAAAGTGCGGGAAAGTTCGTGTAGGCGGCCTCTTTGACAAGCGGATGGTCGGCTTTCATCGGCACGAGAACCGAGACGATCACGCCTCTTTCCCTGGCTGAAAGAACTGCTTGCTGCAAAGCCGGACTCGGAATATAGTACGGCGTGCAAATCATGATTCTTTCTTTTGCCTGATCAATAAATGAAATGTATTTTCCTTCCAGAGAAAACCCTTTTGTCGCATGTATCGAATGGGTGACAGCTCCTTGATGGAGCGGCGGGAACATACCGCTGTCCGGCTGTGATAGCGGCGCTTCTCTATTGAAGTCTGATAAAAAAATGTGCTGCAAGTCGGCAACACCTTCCCCCGTCATTCGCAAATGGTAATCCTTCCACGGGCCGAATTCCGCTTTTTTACCAAGGTATTCTTTCGCAATGTTAAATCCGCCCACATAGCCGATCTTTCCGTCTATGACGGCGATTTTCCGGTGATTTCTTGCATTCAGTCGATAAAAGAAATAAGGGAAGCCCGGATTGTTGACAAAAAAAACGTGCGCTCCGCTTTGTTTCAAGTCTGACAGCGTTTTTTTCTTTACCTTCATCGCGCCGATCCGGTCAATCAGCAAGCGTACGCATACGCCGGCTTTCGCTTTATCCTTCAGCATTTTTAAAAATTCAAGGCTGATATCATCGTTCTTCACAATATAAAACATGACATGCACCGACGATTCGGCCTGGCGGATGTCATCCAGCAGCCGCTCACACAAGTCTTCTCCGTTATGAATCAGTTCAATATCGCTTTTCTTCTCTGAAAAAACGGGTTCGTAGGCTTTCCTTTCAAAGGCTTTGCGGCCGAAACGGAAATCGAGCGCAAGAAGCAGGATGAGAAAACATACCATAATCATAAGCGGCACCAATGAAGACACTCCCTTTTTTCGTGTAAAGAATAGTGTCCCCCTAATTTCCTGCATTTATGAAAACATATTGACTGAACACTCATTCATTATTTAAGATAAAGGTAGTTCAATGTTATTTCAGGTTGATATATAAAAACAGCAGGCGTTTCTTTAGTGTCAGGAGTGCTTTTCTCTACAGCAAAA
>NZ_CP026521.1:4396808-4403123 GCF_002953915.1 Bacillus sp. MBGLi79 | reverse complement strand
GTATCCGACGTTTGAGAAAAACGGTATTGATCTGTATAAAGAAGCAGAAAAAGCAGGCGCTGAGAACGCTCAGCAAGTCGGAAGCTATATCGCCAGACAGCTTGAGGAGAAAAAGCTCAAGTTTTCAATTGAAGATCCTGACAATGAAAAGAACTTCCCGAGAAATCTATTTGTCTGGAGAGCCAACTTAATCTCGAGCTCCGGCAAAGGTCATGAATATTTTCTGAAGCACTTGCTCGGCACGACTAACGGACTGATGAACGATGATCAGGACAGCGTCCGTCCCGAAGAAATCACATGGCGTGACAAAGCGCCTGAAGGCAAACTCGACTTACTGGTCAATCTCGATTTCCGGATGGCGGGAACAGCCCTTTATTCAGACATCGTGCTCCCTGCGGCCACCTGGTACGAAAAACACGATCTCAGCAGCACGGATATGCATCCGTTCATCCACCCGTTTAACCCGGCAATCAGCGCGCCGTGGGAAGCAAAGTCTGATTGGGATATTTTCAAAGCATTGGCAAAAGCGGTTTCCAATCTGGCTGAAGAAATGGACATGGAACCTGTAAAAGAGGCTGTTGCGACTCCTCTTCTCCATGACACTCCACAGGAAATGGCGCAGCCGCTCGGGAAAATCAAAGATTGGAGCAAAGGCGACTGCCCTGCCGTTCCCGGCAAAACAATGCCGCAAATTCATGTTGTGGAACGGGATTACAAGCAGATTTTCAATAAGATGACATCGCTTGGGCCGAATGTTGTCAAACAGCCGTTTGGTACGAAAGGTATGAACTGGTCTGTTGAAGCGGAATATGATTCCCTCAAAAAAACGATCGGCGTCGTAAAAGACGACACGATCGCCAAAGGCTGTCCTGACATCAGTGATGCAAGACAGGCTGCGGAAGCGGTATTGACCCTCTCTTCCACTTCAAACGGGAAAGTAGCCGTTAAAGCGTGGGAATCGCTTGAAAAAATAACGAATCTTGAGTTGAAAGACTTAGCTGAAGAACGGGAAGAGGAATGCTTTACATTTGAGCAAATTTCGGCTCAGCCGAAAACGGTGATCACCTCCCCTGCTTTCAGCGGTTCTGAAAAAGGCGGACGGCGCTATTCGCCGTTTACAACGAACGTTGAAAAACTGATTCCGTGGAGAACGCTGACCGGCAGACAGTCTTTTTACCTTGATCATGAAATGATGACGGAATTCGGCGAGAACATGGCGACATTCAAGCCGATCCTGATCCACCGCCCTTTCTTGAACAAGCGTCCGGATCAGGAAGGAAAAGAAATCGTTTTAAACTATTTAACGCCGCATAATAAATGGTCGGTTCACAGCATGTATTTTGATTCCCTGCCGATGCTTACCCTTTTCAGAGGCGGGCCGACAGTCTGGATGAATAAAGACGATGCGGAAGAAACCGACATTCAGGACAACGACTGGATCGAATGCTTCAACCGAAACGGAGTCGTCGTCGCACGGGCCGTGACATCACACCGGATTCCAAAAGGAATGGCCTTTATGCACCATGCCCAAGACCGGCATATCAATGTACCGGGAACAAAGCTGACGAATAACCGCGGTGGAACCCATAACAGTCCGACCCGCATCCATGTCAAGCCGACGCAGATGATCGGAGGCTACGGCCAGCTCAGCTACGGATTCAACTACTACGGGCCGACAGGAAATCAGCGCGACCTCAATGTCGTGATCAGAAAATTGAAGGAGGTCGATTGGCTTGAAGATTAAAGCTCAAATCGGAATGGTAATGAACCTTGATAAATGCATCGGCTGCCATACATGCAGCGTCACATGCAAAAACACATGGACAAACCGTTCCGGTGCAGAATATATGTACTTCAACAACGTCGAAACAAAACCGGGCATCGGCTACCCTAAACAATGGGAGGACCAGGATAAATACAGAGGCGGCTGGGAGCTGAAAAAAGGCAAACTTCAGCTCAAATCAGGCGCCAAAACAACGCGGCTCATGAATTTATTCTACAACCCGTACCAGCCGACGATCGATGACTACTATGAACCTTGGAACTATGATTATGAAACGCTGACAAACAGTCCGGAGAAAAAACACCAGCCTGTTGCAAGGCCGAAGTCTTCTATTACGGGAGACTTCATGAACCTTGAATGGGGTCCGAACTGGGAAGACGATCTTGCCGGCGGCCACATTACAGGCCTTCAAGATCCAAACGTCAAAAAAATGGAAGAATCGATCAAGACTGAATTTGAAGACGTCTTTATGATGTATCTGCCAAGGATATGCGAACACTGCATCAATCCTTCCTGCGTCTCCTCCTGTCCGTCGGGAGCGATGTACAAACGCGAAGAAGACGGGATCGTTCTCGTCGATCAAAATGCGTGCCGCTCATGGAGACACTGTGTATCATCATGCCCTTATAAAAAAGTGTATTTCAACTGGCAGACGAACAAGGCGGAAAAATGCACATTGTGCTTCCCTCGTCTTGAAGCAGGACTGCCGACAATCTGCTCTGAGACATGCGTCGGCAGAATCCGCTATCTCGGAGTCATGCTTTATGATGCAGATAAAGTCGAAGAAGCGGCTTCAGCCGAAAATGAAAAAGATCTATATCACTCCCAGCTGGAAATTTTCCTTGATCCGAATGATCCCGCTGTCGCAGAAGAAGCAAAAGCTCAAGGCATTCCGCTGGAGTGGATCGAAGCAGCGCAAAAATCTCCGATCTACAAAATGATCATCGATTGGAAAATCGCTCTGCCGCTGCATCCTGAATACCGGACATTGCCGATGGTATGGTATATTCCGCCGCTCAGTCCGATTATGAATATGTTTGAAGGAAAAGGAACGGCCCAATCAGCTGAAGATATCGGCCCAGCCATTGAAGAAATGCGGATTCCGATCGAATATTTGGCCAATTTGCTGACTGCCGGTGATACACACCATATAAGAACGACATTAAAGAAAATGTCTGTGATGCGTATGTACATGCGAGCGACTCAAACAAACAAACAGATCGATTCAGCCCTGATTCAAGATACCGGATTGACTGAAGAGCAGATTGAAGATATGTACCGTCTGCTTGCGATCGCCAAATACGATGACCGCTTTGTCATTCCGCAAACCCATCGCGAAGAAGTCGCGGATCTGTACATGGAACAAGGAAGCTGCGGATTATCGTTTGCCGGAGGACCCGGCTCTTGCCAAAACATATAACACTGGAGGGAAGCTTCATGAATGGAACAGACAAACAAACCGTTTTTGCCGCTCTTTCTCACCTCCTCTCCTACCCTGATGAAGAGTGGAGAAAAGAACGTTCCGAATGGCAGCAGATCATCGGCGAAATCGAACATGAAGCGCTGAAAGGGCATCTGCTTGCCTTTTTGGAAAGCGCGGCTTCCTATTCGTCTGAGGAATTGATCGAAACGTACGTATATACGTTTGATTTCGGCAAAAAAACGAACCTTTATGTCACCTATTTCAACTCCGGTGAACAAAGGGAGCGCGGAATTGAATTGCTGCAGCTGAAAGATCTGTATCAGCAGTCCGGTTTTCAGCCGACAGACAAAGAGCTGCCGGATTATCTGCCGCTCATGCTTGAATTTGCTGCAGTCGCCGATCATGAAAAAGCTGCGGCTGTATTCCAAAAATACGCAGCGAACCTGGAAGAATTAAGATTGCAGCTTTCAGAGAATGAAAGCATCTATACGCCGTTATTAGACGGATTAACGATGATTTTAGAGGAAATTGGTGTTGAAAGGAATGTACAGCCATGATCGAACAAATACTGTGGGTCATCCTCCCCTATATCGTCATCACCATTTTTATCGGAGGGCATATATACCGCTATCAACATGATCAGTTTGGCTGGACGGCCAAATCAAGCGAAATGCTCGAAAAGAAAAAATTGGCGCTTGGCAGCAGCCTTTTTCACTGGGGAATCTTTTTTGTCATCGGCGGGCATGTGATGGGAATTTTAATTCCGGAAAGCCTTTATCAGGCGCTCGGCGTATCAGAGCATATGTACCATAAAATCGCGATCGGTTTCGGACTCCCAGCGGGCATCGCCGCGCTGTCAGGACTTATCATATTGACCTACCGCAGATTCACGGACAAACGAATTCGAAAAACGAGCTCTGCCGGTGATTTCATCACGCTGGTCGCTTTGTTATTCGTCATGACGACTGGGCTTGCGGCAACCTTCTTGAACATCGATTCAAAAGGATTCGACTATCGGACAACAATCAGCCCGTGGTTTCGCAACATTTTCTTATTCAAGCCTGATGCCGGACTTATGGCGAGCGTGCCCCTCTGGTTTAAGCTTCATATTATGATGGGCTACGTCATTTTCATCGTCTGGCCGTTTACTCGGCTCGTCCACGTATTCAGCATGCCGCTAAAATATTTGACAAGAAGCTATGTTGTTTACCGAAAACGGGCGCCCCGCAAAAGCATTTAAACATTTTCCCTAAAGCCAAAACGGCTTTAGGGATTTTTTTCTCTATAGGCAAGCTACCCTTATTCCCTATCAATCATACGATAAAGCAAACCATCAGAAAGGAGCGTTTTTATTGTATCCATACGATCCTTCACTATATGATCCGTATCGCCAGCAATTTCCGCCGGGGCCGCCTCCAGGAGTTGGAGGACAGCAGCAACAGCAGTTTCTCCCCCCGCCGCCGAGCCAATTTCCGCAAGACACCGGCCCTTCGGTATTTGCCGTTGATCCCGGCGGAATCAGAAGATGCCTGTTCAAATATACATTCATCCGCTTAAGAAACGGCAGCCGCTTTTGGTTCTACCCGGTTTTCGTAGGACGTTATTCGATTGCGGGCTACCGCTGGAGACCGCGTCAATTCCGCTGGGTTTACTTCGGTATTGACTTGAACGAGATTACCTCATTCAGCTGTCAGTAAAAAAACAAGAAAAAGGCGCCCCAAGGACGCCTTTTTTCATATTGTTTATTTCGATTGCAATGTTTCCTTCTCGTCTTCCCAAGCCTCTGTGTTTTTCAGACCTGGAATCGAGCTTGCCTTAAAGACAGGGTTCTTCCCTGTTTTACGCTGATCAGTATAGTCTTTCAGCACTTTCGCGGCAATTCCGGAAAGAAGCAGAATCGCAATCAGGTTAATGATCGCCATTAATCCCATAAATAAATCCGCCATGTCCCACACAAGTTGAAAACCGGATACAGATCCGAAGATGACCATTGCGACAACAGCTGTACGGTAAACGGCAAGCGTCGTCTTGCTCTTTTTAATAAATTCAATATTCGTCTCACCATAATAGTAGTTTCCGACGATTGAGCTGAAAGCGAACAGGAAAATCGCCACTGCGACAAACGCAGGCGCCCAGCTTCCGACATGATGCTGCATGGCTGCTTGTGTAATTTGAATGCCGTCAAGCTCTTTGCCCGGCGTCAGATTGAACAGCAGAATCATAAAGGCTGTCGCACTGCAGATAACCATCGTATCAAAGAATACGCCAAGCGTTTGGATAAAGCCTTGCTTCGCCGGGTGAGAGACATTGGCAGTCGCCGCTGCGTTCGGCGCGCTTCCCATTCCGGCTTCGTTTGAAAACAAGCCGCGCTTCGCACCGATAATAATGATGCTGCCGAGCGTACCCCCTGCAATCTGCTCGATCCCGAAAGCATCTTTCACAATCATCGCGAAAACGGCCGGTATTTGAGAAATATTCGTCAGCACGACAAATAAAGCAAGTCCAAGATAAATGACCGCCATAACCGGAACGATCAACTGCGAAACTGTCACAACGCGTTTCAAACCGCCGAAAATGATAAATCCGGTCAATACCGCCAAAACAATTCCGACCGTTGTTTTATCAAGGTTGAAAGCCCCTTCCATCGAACCGACGATCGTATTGGCTTGCACCGCATTAAAGATCAATCCGAATGTAATCGTAATCAAAACGGCAAAGATAATGCCCATCCATCTGGCGCCCAGCGCTTTTTCCATATAATAAGCAGGACCCCCTCTGAAATGATCGCCGTCTTTGACCTTGTAGACTTGAGCCAGCGTACTCTCCACAAAGCTGGAAGCCATACCGACAAGTGCGACAACCCACATCCAAAAGACCGCTCCAGGTCCTCCTGTTGCAACAGCAAGCGCGACACCGGTCAGGTTTCCCGTGCCGACACGCGAAGCGGCGGAAATAAAGAAAGCCTGCAAAGACGAGACGCCTTTTCCTTTCTCCTCCTTTTGTCCGACGATACGAAACATCTCGAAGAAATAGCGGAATTGAACGAATTTCAATTTAAAAGTAAAGAACAGGCCTATTCCTATTAATATATAGACTAAATAAGTCCAAA
>NZ_CP026521.1:4322119-4396708 GCF_002953915.1 Bacillus sp. MBGLi79 | reverse complement strand
TAATAAACGTTTTAAAAAGAAAGAAATCATGTGCAATGCTCCTGTTTTTTATTAAACTCTGTATGAGTTTTGGATAGTTTTATTTTAATAAAAAATCTTGAAGGGTGGATATTATTTTTACCTTAAAAAGCGATCTTACATGTTTAATGTAAGATCGCTTTGTTTTGAGAAAGGTATTAATAGACTGTGTAATTTCCCTTAGGTTTTACGCTGTCAGGACTCCAATCAGTTGGAAAGGAATTACCAGTGTGGCTGTAGCCGCCAAACCTTACGGGTACATTTTTTCCGTAATTTTCAACAGCAGTGTTGGAAAATAAGTATGTATGACCCGGGTATACTGTTCCTTCGTGAGTTCCACCACCGGATACATTGTGCCAGTCACGCCCGCCAGAGTGAACGTTTTTATCTGCCTCTGCCCATACATCAAAGTGACCTCCGTCATCTTTCTTTAGGAGACGCATATACATGTAGCTTCTATTTTGTTTTCTTCGAGCAGTTGTATAGTCGTAAGGGCTGTACCATGTGAAAGTAAAATGCACCCTTGAATCGCTCGTATTGGCTTTTGCATGAACCACCTGTGTAACACCCAGTGAGGAAACAGCAAGCCCAAACATGATGATGAGTAAACTAATCCTTTTTTTGAATTGAACTTTCAATATTAATCCTCCATTTTTAAGCTTCAATTGAAGTTGTACTGAACTTAAGTCTTATATATAATAATTCAATAAAAAGGAAAAGTAAACAATTTTCTCATTTATGATAATGAAAATTATCTTATTTATTATGTTTCTGGATTGGGAAACCAATTTAAAATAATTTAGTAATTAATATTATAATTTTTTAAAAACTATAATTTCACTTTTTATTTAACAAAAAAACAACCGGTAAAAAACCGGTTGTTAACATTAAATCATTCCTCGTTGTGCAACTTCAATTTGGTGTGTAGGTGCATTTGCAATATTCGTTGCGATGAAAACAGTACTTAGGGCCAGACAAGAGAGTAATAGTTTAGACTTCAATTTCATACAATCTCACTCCTCCTTGAATAAGTTGCCTTACTTGTTCCACCTTCAAGAAATAAGCAGAAGCTTTTTGAAAATTTTCACGTTCATGATAATATTTTGCCACATCAAGAGCGAAATCTTCAAGATCGGCATACAACATTTTACTTTCGAGGAAATCAAAGAACCTTTGAATTGCTTCTTCATCAGGGCCTGATAAGTATAAAGATTTCAAAAATTCAAACTCTGATAAATAGATTGAATCCCCGGCCTCTTGAGAATAAGCTATTCCCTTACTATGATATGCATGGGCTTTATCCGTTTTTCCCAATTTATAATGAATTTGTGTAATCAAAAAATAGGCTTGGGGCAGGGAAGGAAGAATATTAGATTCCTCAAAAACAGCTATTGCTCTTTTGAAATATGTTACGGCATCCTCATATTGGCTTTGGCTGTTTTTACAAAGCCCGATATTGTACAAGGTTCTCCCCATCAATTGGGGCTGATTCTCAGCTTCCGCCATAGAGTAAGCTTTTTTAAAATGAGATATGGCATCCTCATATTGTTTTAGATCTAAGAAATTGGTAGCAAATAAAGAGTGACACTGAAGCAACCTTATATTATACGCTTCATGTTCTTTGTATATTTCATATGCCTGCCGTGCATAGTCCATTGAAAAATACGTTTGTTTCATGTAGTAATAAGACTCAGACATCTTAAAGAAAAACTCAGCTTTCTCTATCCGATCCTTAACGAATATCAGCTTGCTTTCAGCCTTCTTGAAAAATTTAATAGCCGACAGATATTCCCGCTGGTCCAGTTCATACATGCCCCTGAAGAAATTAAAGTAATAATCAAGGACTCCAGTTAAACGAGCCTGTTTTTTATCAATCTCAACCAGCAGATCAGACAGTCTTGGCTGTTCCTCAATCCTCATTTTTTCTAACGGTTCAAGGTACTCAAGCATCAGGTTGTGCCGGAATTCCATCAGTGAATAGTACAAATGAAGGTCTTGGTCTTCTTCCATTTGATCCAGCTCTTGCTTGATTTCTCGTCGCAAATATTCTGCATCGGGTATGCTGAATCGGCGTATGTACATATACCATTCGTTAATCTTTTCTCCGATGGAAGAAGAAGATATGACACCTGTCACGTTTGTAAATCCCTCCCTTCATTATTCTATATATGTCATATTTTATCATCTTCATTCTTGTGAGAAGCGCAAAAAAACCGCAATGTTTTCTTTCGTTACACCGCATATCAGAGGGAACTTTTTCAAAAAACCGCTTTTACCCTCGGCAATTTGTACAAGCAAACAGATTCACCTTCCATATTCTGTTATATCTGCGTGAGCAGTGTATGTCTGAAAAGGAAGTGAAGGTATGAGAAAAAACAAGCTTTCCTTTAAAGAAAAAGCAGAAGCCGCACAAGAAGAATGTTTATGTTTTTGTGAGGAAGAAGCAAGCCGCGAGGCCATGTTTCAAGCACCGATTGAATTACCTGAAGGGTTTGTCGTTGATCCGGCTGAAGCTATTGCAAGTGTCACGTGGAATGCGGACAGCCTTTCCTGTGTCAGCGAACGATGCTTAATTCAAACGTGGCCTGAGCCTGATGAGATCGGTGTTCAATTTGCAGTGCGCCTGCAGGGAACCGTTACGCTGCTCGTCAGTGTCTCACCTGTGCGAAATCAATATGGACAAGGGGATGGGGCTGTTTCCGTCATTCACAATGCAGAGATCGATCAAGTCGTCTATTATTCCGATGTACCGGAAGATTGCCCGGATATCAGTGACATCACGATCGAAAACCTTGTTGTTGTTCCGCCCTTTTACGGCAGTCCTTTATCGGTGACGGGGACGATTGTGCTTGTACCGGAGCCGGAGCCTGTTTATGCGTTTACAGCGAATCCAAATGATCAATCAGTTTCTGTGATTGATACAAACACTCATGCCGTTGTGACAACGATTGCTCTTCCATATAGGCCGACAGATATTGAAGTGACCCCGGATAAAAGCGCTGTGTTTGTTTTGCACTTCAACAACAATGTGATTTCTGTCATCGATTATGACACATTAACAGTGACAGCATCCATAATGCTGGATCAGCCGCCTCGATCGATCAAATTTATCCCTAATGATGAGTTTGCTTATGTTTTCGCCGGTACTGCAATTTATGTGATTGGAATTGATACGCTGGCTGTTGATAGGTCAATTCCTGTAGAAGGGTTTGATGTTGCAATCGACCCCAATGGGTTATTCGCCTATGTTCTTAATTTTGGTTTAGTGCAAAAAGTAGACCTATTCACTGGTGAAGTCATAGGAACGATTGAACGAGATCTTATCGTATCATCCATAGAAACAGATTCTCTGGAGAGGTATGCGTATGTGTTAGAACAAGAATTCTTATTCAATTATTTGACGGTTATTGATCTAAATACGTTTACGATCAGCATTACCCAAGAACTGGAGCCTGACGGACAATATGCAATGTTTACGAGTGGATCAGAGGTGTATTTACACGACAGCTTCACTGGCAATTTGTATTCTGTCAGTCCGAATGGAGCAGGCGTTATAGGAAATGTTCCGCAATCGGCAAGAGACTTTGCGTTTACTCCGAATGGCGAATTTCTGTATGCAACCCATTTTTTAGAGCAGAACATCACTGTTTACAATACGGATGATTATTCTGTGGAAACTGTCATATCTCTTGGGGTTTCACCGGGAGCTATTGCGATCTAATCAACTGAATGCTGTGCATTTCTAAAAGGACGTGAAATCATGAAAAAGAATGATCTTTCTGCTTTACAGGAAAATTGTTTCTGTTTTTGTGATGAGGAAATCGGCCGGGAAGCGCCGTTTCAAGTGCCAATAGATATCCCTGAGGGCTTCAAGGTTGATTCGGCCGAAGCGTCAGCGGCTGTTACATGGAGTACAGACAATTTGTCCTGCACCAGTGAGCCTTGCTTAATCAAGACTGGGCCGGAAACAGAAGATATCGGTGTTCGATATGCTGTGAGAGTACAAGGGACCGTTACGCTTCTTGTCAGTGTGTCGCCTGTGCGAAATCAATATGGACAAGGCAATGGGGCGGTTTCTGTGATTCATTCTGAAGAGATTGATCAAGTTGTTTATTATGCAGCGCAGGCTGGCCGCTGTCCTGATTTTAGTCAAATAACAGTGGAAGACCTTCTCATTGTACCGCCTTTCTACGGCAGTCCGCTTACGGTGACCGGTACACTTGTTTTACCGCCATCACCAGACCCTCAATCATATGTGTTTACTGCTAATACTGGAGACAGCACGGTTTCGGTTATTGATGCAGATTTAAACACGGTTGTAAAAACAATCCCTTTTTCTGACGTGCCAACTAATCTAGGCGTTACTTTCGATAAAGCATTCACGTATGTCCTCCATGGGAATACCAACCTTGTCTCAGTGATTGATAATAAAACATTAACCATCATAAATACCATTACTGTTGGAGGCGGGCCGAGAAAGATCGAATTTGATCAGACAGATGAGTTCGCGTACGTGATGGCCGCCGGATCTATATATATGATTAACATAGCCTCTCAATCGGTCATTGATGTCATTCCGATACCCGGCGCGTTAGACTTTGCTCTTGATCCGGATGGACAGTATGTCTATACCGCTAATGCAAGCAGTTGGTCGGTTGATAAATATGATGTAAGTACAGGTCAGTTGGTAGAAAGTATCATCGATTCATTTGAATTCCCCAGTTTAATTGCAACTCCTTACGCTGGAAATTTTGCGTACGTGTTGAATGGCGAGCTGTGGCCGAAAGGTGTAACGGAGATCAGTCTGTCACCATTAAGCAGGGGAAGCGACTTTAACCGTTTATTTGAAACTCTGAGAACGATTGTATTTTCTTTGGACAGCACTAGAGCTTATTTTCTAGAGCCTTATAGTGAACCGTTTCTCATAAAAAACTTATACGTAGTTAATACGGCTAGACAGAGGATCATTGCAAACGTGTCACTGCCCGGCGCCTTTGACCTCACCGTAACGCCGGACAATCAGTATATTTATGCGGCACAGCCCAACGACAATGCTGTGACCGTGTACCGCACGAGCGATTATACAGCTGTGACGGTGATTCCGGTTGGCGCGGGTCCGTCTGCGATTGCAATGTAGAAGCTTTATAGTTCGAAAGAAGCGGGGCGGCGATCAGAGATGTGCTTATATATTGATGATCCGATCTGCTGGATCGCCGCTACGATGATCAGAAACAGCAGTTCACTTATAGTGAAACTGAGCATCCACCATATCCCGGCTGCTGCAAGCGCTCCCGCAAGCACTTTTCTGAATAGGCTGGCGTGCTGCAAAAGCTGCAGCAAATACGTTCGCATGCAAAACAATAAATACAAGATCAGTAACAGCGCAAGCCCCATTGAAACGGCAGGGGGCGTGTAAAGGCGGAAAGGGACGGCTTTGACGATTTCGAACATGCAGCCGAATATGACGACTTGGCATAATACAGCAGCCATCACGTATGTTTGGCGGACGTTTTTATAGCTGTCACGCAGCGATTTGACGTCTTCTGCATAGCGGCTGCACAGGTTGTGTTGCTGAAAGTCACAGCAGCTTTGATGAGACTGTGTGAGTTTCTGAAAAGCTGCTGTCATGTTTTTCACGGATTGGGTGACATAGTGAAGATAGAGAAAAGCAGGCAGCATCAGGACGGCGGCGGTACAAGCCAGCAGTCCGAGCCGCACGGCATCACTGTTGATCATCTGTACATATTGGGCGGCGGATTCGGCGGCGGCCTGAACCCAGCCGAAGGAATAAGCCGCCATACCGACAAGCAGCAATAACAAGGTAAAGACAGTGCTTTTTCTCATTGTTTGATCGCCTCTTTCTGGGAAACATGAATGATCGCTCTGTTAGAAGATGCCAATGCATCAATGAGAGACAAGAAAATCTGCGTATCCATATCTTGAATGATGTGGTACATGTCAAGAAACGAGCAATCGCTCCTGTCACACTCGGCCGCCCATTCGAAGCATTTACGCACATAATCGCTGTCATAAATGATCGCGTCCGTCAAAGAGTTCTTGCCGTATTGAAGCCAGGACGCAACCTGTTCTTTCTGCTGCGTGACATAGTATGATGCGACATCAATATAAGCTGAAGAATGGGTCCCTTGACTGTGAAGGATCAAGAAACCGCCATCCTCATATATATGTGTCTCGGCTGACAAGCGATCGATTTCCAGGCGATACGTTTGCTGAATTTCTTGAAAAAACGGTGAATCTAATTGAAATAGAATACGAGACGCGATATCCCAATAAAGCTTTACGGTCAATAGATCGTTTTGCTCGGGAAGTGCGCCGATCTGTAATCCGGTCCATGTATCTTCCATCCGCTCCTCATCACCCAGCACCATTTTTTGTGAAAGGGGTGGAGGGCACGCCGGGATGATTTTCTTTTTAGCTTGATCATGCGGACGCTTCTGCAGCTGAAGGTGAGGAGGTAAAAGCATTTCCGTATCTTCTGAACCCCCAATCAAAAACAGCGTCATCCGATGGGCTTTGTAGGCGGCTTTGTAGGCTTTTTGTAAATCACAGATGTTCAGCGCGTTAATATCCTCGATTCTGCCTGCGGGGAAAACGGCTGCAGGTGAGGCGGGAGAAAGCATGCTGATCAGCTGATAATGATATGAGAGCTGATGGTTAAGGTGTGCTGTTTGAATTTCGCTTGTAATCACAGCTTTTTCCTGAGCGACAATCTTTTTGTTAAATGAGTGGTTCCATAAAGCATCGAGCAGGATGGGGATCGTTTGTCTGAGCCGATCCGGTAATGAGGTAAACATGAAATTGGTATCGGTGTAGGTAGTGAATGCGTTTAAAAGCGCGCCATGCGCAAAAAAATCATTGTACAGGTTGCGGCCGTTATGCCAGAAGAGAAGATGCTCTAAAAAATGCGCTGTGCCATACGGAAGCAGTGTATCACCGGATTCTGCACGTATACATACATCCCGGCTGCCAAAGTCGATTTTCACATTGCACAGCCGCAGGTGGGCGCGGGGGAATTTCAATCTGAATATTTTCAGCCCGCTGTCTGTGTATTTGATATCGGTTCGTTCATCCAGCTGTTGAAAAAAGGCTTTCTTTTCCATCTCTTCATCCCCTTACTACATGAGCTCCGATATAATTGATAGTCGCTATGAATTGCAATACATCACGGCACGTTACCGCTGAGATGCCATTCAGCAAGGCTTCTTTCGTGCAGGAGAAGCGGCGCAGAATCCCCATATAGGCCAACAGACCTTCGGGAGAATCGAATTGCAGCAGCATTTCATTCCGTAAAAATTGCTTTGCCTGTTCCAGTTCCCGCTCATTCGTTTGAAAAGCTGAGACAGCTTCCAAAACGCGCGGGGGAATGTCTTTCTCATGAAGCTGATCTGTACATATTGAAACAAGCAGCAAATTGTTCATGACATCGTAACGGGTGATAACGTGATAGACTGCCAGATCCTTCTCTCTGAAGTGCTTGAATAAAGCGGAATGGCCGTACTTTCCCAGTAATCCGTCTATTAGCTGTATTTTGATATAATCTCTGGCATCTTTCATCTCTCCGCAGTCAAATCCGAGTGTCAAGACGGAAGGGCCTGCAGCGCTGCGTGTCTCTGTTTCAAAAACATGCCGGTTTACGGGTATTCTTCCGGACGTTACAGCGGACGTTTGCGGGGCATGTCCCCGAACATCACATGCTTGTACTTGTCCCAATATGTTCAGCTGTTTTTGTTGGGACATTAAATCAACGATAAAGTCCGTTGCGTCGAGAAACCGTTTAGGATGAATCGCCTTTATCCTGTCTCTCCGGCCGAACATGCCTGTGCCGTACATCGGGTTTCCGAAGACCTCCTCAGCCAAGCGCGCTGCCGAGTAGGAGAAGGGATCAGCGAATTTCTTTTCGATTTTCAGCAGCAGCTCATTCCGTGCTTTTTCAACGGCTTCGGGTGAAAGGGAGGAAGGGAAAGACATGTCTGCAAAAGTTTTCATTAGGGCGTCAACATGAAGATTCCCGTTATACAATGGGTGAATCAAACGGGTCCCGCAGGTTTTCAGCTGCTGATCAAAAAAGAGATTCGCCGAGTACATGAAACGGCTGCCGGCAGCATAACCGAAAGCGTCAATGATTTGCTCCTTCAGGTATGCGGCGGCGCCATAAAAATAAATTGTTTCTTCCTCAGGTTCCGCCGCGCTTTCGATCGGTTTCAGAAAGCTCGCGGCGATTGAAATAGTTGAAAATTGATGAGTCTTCAGCAGGTTAACTTCCAAGCCGTTCTCTTTTGCTTGTATCAAAGAAACCACCATCCTGTTTTTGCAGGTAATAGACTATGATCAGACCGGCTATCGGAACGACCGCCAGGGAGACAGCGGTGCCGGCTAATGTGGCTAAGAATAGGGGGAGACAAAACAGATAAGACCGATATTTTGAGAAACCGCTCCATAGCTGCTGCTCCGTCTGCCAGCTGAAGAAGGGCCGTTTTTCATCCGCGGTTAACCTGATAAACGCTCCCGCCAGCAGCAACTCAATGCACTGCAAAAAAGTGAGAGCTGAAATCGGACGGCCGCTGATGAAACCCACAATGATCGCGACAAGGAGAAATCCGCCTGCCAATAGACCGGCATAAAAGCGATATTTCGCCCAAAACATTGTTTTCCGCTTGATCGGAAGCGTGATAAGCAGCATCCGGTCGTTTTTTTCAATCGAATACAAAAGAGCGATCGGTGAGCTGATGAGCAAAAGCGCGGAAATCACGATATAAATCACTTGTTGATTGAAGATGCCGGTGTTCATCATCTGGAACGAAAAGAATCCGCTGAACGCCGCCATGACCGCGTAATTTAACAGCATCGCTTTAGAAGAGATAAATCGGTTCCATTCTCTTTTGTAAAACGAAAATTCAGATCGCCGCATAAATGAATGCAACTTGCTCTGCTGCGGAGGCGCCTGCAGAAAGACAGGAAAGTCAATGGCCACTGCCCACAGGATATGAACCGCGCAAAGCGGAATCGTGGCGGCCGGCATAAAAGCGACGCTGAGGCATACACAGGCGAATATCGCCGCATGCAGCAGAAACATCCAGTTCTTCTTTTTGGCGAAATAGTTGCTTAGCACAACTCCGAAAATAATGGAGTAAACGGTAAAAAACGAAAATCTGCCGAGCCAAATCAATGTTTGTGCCCCTGACAGCGTTCCGTTTCCAAATAAGAACAGCGGTAAAATGAAAAAGAATAATGTTCTTCTCAAACAAGTGTCGACAAAGAGAACGACACTCTGGGCAACCCAAAAGCTCCGTGAAGAAATCGGCAGCAGGCAGCTCAGCTTCATATAAGATTCCTTCCATTGAGATGTCACAGAAAGAAACACCATATACGCATTCATCAAGAGAAGTGCGAGTATGATATACGTTTTCCCTAACACCGATTCGTTAATGCCAGCCTGTCGGATCAGCCCGATTTCAAAGATGGCCAGAATGACAAGGCCTGCGGCAATGCGGATGGCATCCTTTTTCCCTTGCCGGCTGTAAAGCTGTTTGAACAGCAAAGACATGATGGGGATTATGCTATTCATGGCCGATCACCTCAAAAAATTCCCGCCGCAGATCGGTCTCCTCTCCAATCGGAATGACCTTTTGGATCTGTTTGTTGTGAAGAATGGCCGCATAATCACAAAATCTTTGCACGACATCGAGCAGATGAGAAGAGAACAAAATGGTTCCGCCTGCCTCACAGTACTCGCGCATTTTCTCATAAAAGACCTCTATCGATTCCACATCCAAACCGACGAGCGGCTCATCCAAAATAAACAGGGGGGCGCGCAGCAATAAGCCTGTCATCAACACAACCTTTTGCCTGTTCCCCAAGGACAGCTCTGAAATTCTCCTGTTGATGTATTTTGAAAAATGAAAGGCCTCGGCCAAACCGGCAAACTGCTGCTCTGAAAAATCCTTTTGGTAAAGCGAATGGACGAAAGACACATAGTCCTTCGCCGTAATTTCTGTAAACAGCAGCGGATAATCGGCGGCGAAGTAACGGTGAATCTTCAGCTGATCTGATGTTTTCTGAGGCATGCCGGCCTCCGCTTCAATTCCGCACAGCGTAAAGCGCCCGCTGAAATTGCGATTCACGCCTGTCAGCGTATTAATCAGTGTCGTTTTTCCGGCGCCGTTTACCCCAAGCAGGCCGTAAACGGCGCCTTTTTCTAAATGTAAATCCACTTGTTCTAAGATGACGTTGTCCCGTTCATACCAAACGGATACATCGTGTATATCCAAAATGCTCATCGCGAGTCAGCCTTCCGCGCGCGCATCCCGAATAGAATGGCAATGGCAATGAAAATCAGCGTAAACAGATAATCGCTTTTGACAAAATAGACGACTGCGCCGATGACAAAGATAAATGAAAGGATATACAGTAAAATTCTTCTTTGTGCTGGTGACAAATCGTTTCCCTCCTAAATAAGCTGGACCACGTCTTCTAATTGTTCGTTTTTCGCCCAAGAGCAAATGTTTTTCCGGTGATATTTGTTAGAGTTCAGCCCTTTTAAGTAACAGCCTCCGCAATAGCCGCTGAACGGGCATTTGTCTTTCATGCAATGCTCGCTGAACCGCGGCGCCTGCGCTTGCCACAGTTTATGGACGAGAGGGGAGTTAAAGATGCTTTCATAGGAATCATGAAAAATATTTCCCAATGAAAATTCCTTTGGAAAGAGGGCGCACGGACGTACTTCGCCGAACGGGCTGATCACAATGGACTTCCAGCCAGCGCCGCAATTTGCCGCGCGTTTTCTCTCATAGGGAATAATCGGAATTAAATCTTTAAACTCATCAATCACATTTTGCTCGTATTCCATAAACTTGCGGTGCTGCTCGACGTCTTTCGTTGGATGGACAATATCCCTGCCTCTTCCGAAATCATCAACCCAATTGTAAGAGAACGCCTTCGCTCCAAGATCCCGAACTTTTTGGGCCATATCGTGGATTTCCCACATGTTTTTTTCGAAGACGGACATGGCGACTCTGACAAATATACCGTGGTCACTCAACAATTTTATCGTTTTACAAGTTTGGGCAAAAGAGCCTTTTCTCCCTCTAAAGGAGTCATGAACCTCGGAATTGACACTATCAAGAGAAATGCCGACGATGATTTTTTGCTTGTACGTTTTCAAAAGCTCCAGGCTCTCTTTTCGCATGAGTGTTCCGTTTGTTAAGACAGCGACTTTCTTGAACTTTTTACACACATAGTCAAGAATCTCATTGGCGTTTGGATGGACAAAAATTTCCCCGCCCGTGATTTCGCATGTCAATACACCGTTATCAAACAGCATATCAGCCGTTTTTTTGAATTGCTCAATCGACACGGTGCCGAGCGCTTCAGGTGAGCTTTCCAAATAACAGTGGGCGCATTTCAAATTACAGCGGTGCGTCAGCTCAAATGTGGCGTGGAGCGGCATTGGAAACTCATTGCTTCCGCTCGTGGTGATTGTATGGCGGCTGGCCCGGTTGCCAAGCTGGATGACCTGCTTGTTCTGGAGCATGTTGAGCATGTCGTAATACCAGTCTTTATGGTCTTCGGGAGATTCATCATACACGGCACATTGCTCAGCTAAAATCTGTTCAGCTGTTTTTTGGCCATCCATGCGCATGCAAAGCTCGTAAGCCGTTTTGTTGAGGTCCAAATACTCAAAGTCAGAAATGGAGACATTATCGCGCAAGTAGTCGATTTCTAACACGCCGCCCTCAGGAAGCTGGTGAACTCTTACACTTTCATTAATAAATGGAAACATCTGCTCTATAAACAAAATACCATCCCCTATACATATGATTCAAATGAAAAACGATTATGTATGTATATCCAAGAGGTAGATTTTAGTTAAAAAATGTAATTTACTTAAAAAGGGCATAGTAGAAAGACTATGCCCTTTTTGGAGAACCTTATCCCCATAGACCGAATAGACCTGTTGCACCGGCAATTTCAAAATCAGGGATAGGGCCGTCCACTAAACAAGCGGCTCCGATCGAGCATGTTGCACAACCTTTGTTTTCTACAATGACAGCTTTTTTCATAATTGAATCCTCCCTTTTTTTGTTTTTCTAGCAGATCTATGTTGTACTTTTATCTTAAAACTATCAAATTACTAATTCAATACATATATTTTGAAAAAAATGTGAAATGGAAATGATAGATTTCGGAAAAATGTAACATTTCCTAAAGGTAATTAGTGATATGATTTTCTCTTCTATTAAGGAAATGCTTTTTATGAGGTTTATCTTCAAATCTGATGAGCAATGATGGTAAGATAGAAGCAGTTGAAGTTTACAAACCGAATGATTATACTATTCAAGTCAAAGTGGAATGATGAAAAGGACGTGTCAGAATGAAGCAAGAGACACCGATAACACTCCATGTGAAGTCTGTGATTGAGGATGACGGAAACCAAGAGGTCATCGAATTCCGCACCACCGGATTTTACTATGTAAAACAAAATAAAGTGTATCTATCTTATTATGAAGAACACGACTTAGGCAAAGTCAAAACGATTGTGAAAGTAAGCGAAGGCGAAGTCCTGGTCATGAGGTCAGGCGCTGTCAAAATGAATCAGCGTTTCGTAACGGGAGCTTCCACAATTGCTAAATATAAAATGTCATTTGGTGAGCTTGAGCTGAAAACAAGCACAAAATCGATTCAATCTGATCTCGGTGAAGAAAATGGCCGTATCAGCATCGCATATGACATGCATGTCGGAGACGAGCAGGAGCATTTACATAATATGACGATCACGTATGAGGGAGGAACTCACGCATGAACATTGCGGAACAAATGAAGGACGTGCTGAAAGAAGAAATCAAAGCGGCCGTTCTGAAAGCGGGACTGGCTGAAGAAAGCCAGCTTCCTAATGTCGTTTTAGAAACACCGAAAGATAAAACACACGGCGATTACTCTACAAATATGGCGATGCAGCTGGCGAGAGTCGCAAAAAAAGCGCCGCGCCAAATCGCTGAAGAGATTGTCGCTCATTTTGATAAAGGAAAGGCTTCGATTGAAAAACTGGATATCGCCGGCCCGGGTTTTATCAATTTCTATATGAACAATCAATATTTAACAAAGCTGATTCCGTCTGTACTGGAAGCAGGGGAAGCATACGGGGAAACGAACATCGGAAACGGTGAACGAGTTCAGGTCGAATTCGTATCAGCGAATCCGACGGGAGACCTTCACCTCGGGCATGCACGCGGTGCGGCTGTCGGTGACTCCTTGTGCAACGTGCTTTCAAAAGCGGGTTACGATGTAAGCCGCGAATACTACATTAACGATGCGGGAAACCAAATCAACAATCTGGCGCTTTCTGTTGAAGTCCGTTACTTTGAAGCGCTCGGCTTGGAAAAACCGATGCCGGAGGACGGCTACCGCGGCGAGGATATTATTGCGATCGGAAAGCGTCTCGCTGAGGAATACGGCGATCGTTTCGTTAACGAAGAGGAAAGTGAACGCCTCGCGTTTTTCCGTGAATATGGCCTGAAATATGAGCTAGAAAAGCTGCGCAAGGACTTGGAAAACTTCCGTGTGCCGTTTGATGTGTGGTATTCCGAAACGTCTCTGTACCAAAACGGAAAAATCGATAAGGCGCTTGAAGCGATCCGCGAAAAAGGCCATGTCTATGAAGAAGACGGCGCGACTTGGTTCCGCTCTACGACGTTTGGCGATGATAAAGACCGCGTATTGATCAAGAAGGACGGCACGTACACGTACCTGCTTCCTGATATCGCGTACCATAAGGACAAGCTTGACCGCGGCTTTGATAAGCTGATCAACGTTTGGGGCGCCGATCACCACGGCTACATCCCGCGCATGAAAGCGGCAATCGAAGCGCTGGGCTATGAAAAAGGAACGCTTGAAGTAGAAATCATTCAGCTCGTTCACCTTTACAAAAACGGCGAGAAAATGAAAATGAGCAAACGGACCGGTAAAGCCGTAACGATGCGTGATTTGATTGAAGAAGTAGGCTTGGATGCCGTGCGCTACTTCTTTGCGATGCGCAGTGCGGACACACATATGGATTTTGACTTAGATCTTGCTGTATCAACATCTAACGAAAACCCTGTGTATTATGCACAATATGCGCATGCCCGTATTTGCAGCATGCTTCGCCAAGGGGAGGAGCAGGGACTTACACCTGCGGCAGACCTTGATTTCAGCCATATCCAATCAGAAAAAGAATATGATCTGCTGAAAACGATCGGCGGCTTCCCAGAGGCAGTTGCGGAAGCAGCAGAAAAACGAATTCCGCACCGTGTCACAAACTATATTTATGACCT
Organism: Bacillus sp. MBGLi79; assembly: GCF_002953915.1. Taxonomy (NCBI): domain Bacteria; kingdom Bacillati; phylum Bacillota; class Bacilli; order Caryophanales; family Bacillaceae; genus Bacillus; species Bacillus sp. MBGLi79. The sequence goes on along the minus strand of NZ_CP026521.1, from coordinate 4,382,360 downwards.
GGCTTCCGCTCTGCACAGCTTCTACAACGCAGAGAAAGTCATCGATCCTGAAAATGAAGAGAAAAGCCGCGCGCGCCTGGCTTTAATGAAGGCAACGCAAATTACGCTGAACAACGCGCTTCAGCTGATTGGCGTATCGGCTCCGGAAAAAATGTAATGATGATCAAAGGACAAAGTCTTCGGGCTTTGTCCTTTTTTTATGAGGAAAACGTGTGATGTATTTCACAATCCTGTTTGCCGAGTTTTTGTATGATAAGACTGATTATTGAATCATTGAAAGGGGCAAGCCAAATGATCAACCGTCAACACATTCAATTATCGTTACAGTCATTAAGCTTGGTGGCAGGGTTTATGGTTTGGGTGCTGATTTCATCACTCATTTCCCAAATCACATTAGATATTCATTTAAGCAAGGGCGAGATTTCTTTGGTGACGGCGATACCTGTGATCCTCGGGTCGCTTCTCCGCATTCCTTTAGGGTATTTAACGAACAGGTTTGGCGCGCGGCTGATGTTTATGATCAGCTTTATCTTGCTTTTGTTTCCTGTATTTTGGATCAGTATTGCGGGTTCTTTGTTTGATTTAATCGCAGGCGGCTTTTTCTTAGGGATCGGGGGAGCGGTATTCTCCATTGGGGTGACCTCTCTTCCGAAATATTATCCGAAGGAAAAGCACGGTGTCGTCAATGGGATTTACGGTGCAGGAAATATCGGGACAGCCGTTACGACATTTGCGGCGCCGGTTATTGCTCAAGCCGTCGGTTGGAAAGCAACCGTGCAGATGTACCTGGTTTTGCTGGCTGTCTTTGCCTTACTGCATGTTTTATTCGGCGACAGGCATGAGAAGAAGGTCAAGGTTTCTGTAAAGACTCAAATCAAAGCCGTTTACCGAAATCATGTCCTGTGGTTTCTGAGCCTGTTTTATTTTATTACGTTTGGTGCCTTTGTCGCCTTCACCATCTATTTGCCGAACTTTCTGGTGGAGCACTTTGGACTGAGTCCGGCGGATGCCGGTTTGCGGACGGCTGGCTTTATTGCGGTCTCTACGCTGCTCAGGCCTGCGGGCGGATTCCTGGCTGATAAAATAAGCCCGCTCCGCATCTTGATGCTCGTTTTTGCGGGGCTTACATTATCAGGCATTATCTTATCGTTCTCGCCGACTATCGGCCTTTATACGTTTGGGTCATTAACTGTAGCAGTTTGTTCAGGCATAGGGAACGGGACGGTTTTTAAACTGGTGCCTTTCTATTTTTCGAAGCAAGCGGGAATTGCCAATGGGATTGTGTCTGCAATGGGCGGATTAGGCGGTTTTTTTCCTCCGCTGATATTGGCGAGTGTGTTTCAGGCAACAGGCCAATATGCGATCGGATTTATGGCGCTTTCAGAGGTGGCGTTAGCCAGCTTTGTCCTTGTGATCTGGATGTATTGGCAGGAAAGAATGAAAATGCACACGGAGAGAAACAGTCAGAGCATCAACTAACACTGGAGCATTCACAAGATTGTTAGTTTTTTCTCGATGGGTACAAATCAATTCACGTTACAATAAACACACAACGTGACTTTCTTCGAGGTGAGCTCATGAATTTTCTCTCTGTTCGACCATCTGATAGCGATCTTATATCCAGTGATCTGCATGAATTGCTGGAATCGATCAGCACGAAAAGAAAAATGGAAAAACACACGTATTTGTTTCGAGAAGGAATGGATGCAGAAGAGCTTTATCTGATTCAATCAGGACTCATTGAAATCGGCAAGCTGACATCTGACGGAAAAGACCTGACGCTTAGAATCTGCCAAAAAAACGATATCGTCGGTGAATTAACACTTTTCACTGAAGAACCGAGGTATATGCTCAGTGCAAAAGTGCTAGAGGATGGCGAGGTGCTCGTCATTAATAAAAATAAGCTGGAAAAAGAATTAATCCAAAACGGCGCTTTGACATTTGAGTTCATGAAATGGATGAGCACCCATCTCCGGAAAATTCAGTCCAAAATCAGGGATCTGCTTCTTCACGGCAAAAAGGGTGCGCTCTATTCCACCCTGATCCGCTTATCAAACAGCTACGGAGTGGAGCGAAGCGACGGCATTCTGATTAACATTGTCCTGACAAATCAGGATTTGGCAAAGTTTTGCGCGGCTGCAAGGGAAAGCGTCAACCGCATGCTCGGAGATCTCCGCAAACAAGGGGTTATTTCGATAGACGAATCTGGAAAAATTATTTTGCACAAGCGGGACTATTTGCGATGTGAAATTGAGTGTGAAAATTGTCCGCTGGAGATTTGCAATATTGACTGAAAAAAACAAGGACAGCGGTGTCCTTGTTTTTTTACCTTGTCATAAAGAAGCACATGACGGCAAAAAAGAAGCAGGCATTCACGATTTCCAGAATGCCAATCGTTTTCGCGGGCCAATCCCTGCCATGAAAAAACCATGCCCGCAAGCTGCTTGGGATAAAAGCGAGAAACGCCCATCCTGCTCCGAAAAGAGCGGATAAAAAGGGGAGCAGCAGGTGATATCCCCATGACCAGTATGCAAATGCCCTGTTTTTTCTCTCGCGGATCACCGATTTCACATAAAAGGAACTCCCGATAAAAAATAAAGCAGACTGCAAGAAAATAAACCAAGCCCCGCCGTCAAGGGTTCCCATCCCCAGCCAGCAGCTTGCAAGACCTCCCGAACAAAAGAACAAAACACCCGCAACATCATTCAATAGGGCTCGTTCATTTTTTCGGCGGGCAAAATACATATGGATGAGAAACAGCGGCAGTAAAGAAACGCCTACCCAGATGAGAGGCAGCTTATGAAAGACCGAGATCATCAAAAAGCAGCAGGCGGGAAAACCGTAATAACACATCCACTTTTGATATGGTTTGATTTGTTTCTTTTTTAAGGCAAGTGTAACGGGATAAACGGCTAAGTATAGGAAAAGCCAGCCAAGGAAGAGCGGGATATGCCAGATAACGGGGCCTCCCTTGACTATGCCTAGTAAAAATGGGATCAGCAGCATCGCCCATGCGCCGTGCTGCTTCGGAATCAGCGCTTTCATCGAAACCCTCCTTTTTTCTTTCATTATAAATGCAGTCACCCTCCTGATAAGTGACATTCATCATACAGGCTGTGAAATACATCACTGCTGTACAGGCTCAGTCGAGCTACACTAAAGCTATCCTTAGCACAGGAAGGAGGCTTTCTTATGAATCAGTGTGACTATTTATTATTTCTGAAACAATTTCCCATGTTTAATGAAGTGCCTCTATCTATTGTCGAAACCTTGCTGAAAAACGGCACGTTTATCAGCGGCCCATGTGATCAAACTCCATCCTTTCTTCATTCACAATCTGTTTATATTGTATTAAAAGGCAGTGTCCGTTTTATGGACACCAGGCTCCCTGAAGGGTCGAAAACCGTTGCGCTGTGGGAAAAAGGCGATGTGTTTCCGATTGATGAAAAAGGCGGGCTTTATTTATCGCCTTTTATCTCAGTCAATGCCACTTCAGACATTCTGATTCTCAATATCCCTTATTACGTATTTAAAAAAATGATGTCTTACAATCCGCAGCTGCAAATGAACTTTTTGGCCATGCTTCAGCAAAATGTTTTTTGTTCCTATCAGTTATTTTTGCGGTATTTGCATACATCACAAGACGAAAATGCTGAGCCCGGTTCTTAAATAGAGCCGGGTTTTTTGATCTTTGAATGAAAAGGCGGCTCATGATCAGGCGTCCTGCAAACGCGGCCTTCCTCACATCCTGTGAAAATCCTTCCTTCTCCTTTGTGTGAACATTTTGTGAAAAAAGCAGAGTGTGTGACATAGTTCACAAGGGAACACGCTGTCTCTGTTTATAGTGAACTTAGCACCACCTGACTCGGAAGGAGTGAACTCTCATGAAGAAAAAGAAAATGAGTCCGTTGTTTAGGAGATTGAATTTTTTCTCTCCTATAGAACACCATTCAAATAAACATAGCCAAACCACCCGCGAAGATCGCGATTGGGAGAATGTATACAGAAACAGATGGCAGTACGACAAAGTCGTTCGCTCCACCCACGGCGTTAACTGCACGGGGTCTTGCAGCTGGAATATTTATGTGAAAAACGGAATTGTCACGTGGGAAGGACAAAATTTGAATTACCCATCAACAGGCCCGGATATGCCTGATTTCGAACCGAGAGGCTGTCCGCGGGGGGCCAGTTTTTCATGGTATATCTACAGCCCGCTCCGTGTGAAATATCCATACGTGCGCAGTGTGCTGATCAATTTGTGGCGGGAAGCATTGCAGATGCATCAAAATCCGCTGGATGCCTGGAAATCTATCGTTGAAAACCCTGAAAAAGCGAAGTCCTATAAACAGGCGAGAGGGAAAGGCGGTTTTGTTCGTGCTGAATGGCCGGAGGTGCTGAAGCTGATTTCAGCCTCTCTGCTGTATACAGTGATGAAATACGGGCCCGACCGGAATGTCGGCTTTTCTCCGATTCCGGCCATGTCCATGATCAGCCACGCGTCAGGCTCCCGGTTTATGTCGTTAATCGGCGGCCCTATGCTCAGTTTTTATGACTGGTATGCGGATCTTCCGCCGGCGTCCCCGCAAATTTGGGGTGACCAGACGGACGTTCCAGAAAGCAGTGATTGGTACAATTCAGGCTATATCATCACATGGGGCTCCAACGTGCCGTTAACGAGAACCCCTGACGCGCACTTTTTGGCGGAGGCCCGCTATAAAGGCGCTAAGGTCATTTCGATCAGTCCGGATTTTGCGGAATCCTCAAAGTTCGCGGATGACTGGCTGAGTATCCGCCAAGGGACTGACGGGGCGCTTGCGATGGCCATGGGTCACGTCATTCTTCAGGAATTCTACGTGAACCAAGAAACTGAACGTTTTATTGAGTATGCGAAGCAATACACTGATTTTCCATTTCTCGTCACCTTATCAAAAGAAAATGGCGTATACACAGCGGGCCGGTTTTTGCATGCGAAGGACATCGGGCGGCAGACAAAGCATGATCAGTGGAAGCCCGCAGTCTGGAATGAACAGACAGGCGCATTTGCCATACCGCAGGGGACAATGGGTTCCCGCTGGGACGGGAAGCAGAAATGGAACCTGCATATGATTGATGAAGAAACAGGAGAAGCGATTGAACCCCGTCTTTCTGTGCTCGGAATAGAGGATGAAATCGGCACGGTGCGCATCCCGTATTTTTCAAATGACGGAAACAAAGTGCTCGAGCGGGATCTTCCTATTAAAAAAATGAACCTGAACGGTGAAGAGACGTACGTCACGACCGTGTTTGACTTGATACTGGCTAACTACGGCGTAAATCGGGGCATCGGCGAACAACAAGCTGTCTCCTATGATGATCCAGAGCCGTTTACGCCTGCATGGCAGGAACAAATGACAGGAATCAAAAAAGAAGCTGTCGTTAAGATTGCCAGAGAGTTTGCTCAAAATGCGATCGATACAGACGGCCGGTCCATGATTATCGTAGGAGCCGGCATTAACCACTGGTTCAACTCCGACACGATCTACCGAGCGGTGTTAAATCTTGTTTTGCTTGTAGGCGCCCAAGGCGTAAATGGCGGAGGCTGGGCCCATTACGTCGGGCAGGAAAAGCTCCGACCTGCTGAAGGATGGCAGACGATTGCAACTGCAAAGGACTGGGAGGGCGTTCCCAAGCTGCAAAACGGCACTTCATTTTTCTACTTTGCGACAGATCAGTGGCGTTACGAGGACCAGCCGATCAGTGATTTGGCATCACCGATTGCTGCGTCATCCCGCTACAAGCACCACGCTGATTACAATGTGCTGGCGGCGCGGCTAGGGTGGCTTCCGTCTTACCCGACTTTCAATCAAAATGGCATCGATCTGTATAAAGAAGCTGAAAAAGCAGGGGCAGCAACACCTGAAGACGTAGGTGCGTACGTGGCCTCACAGCTCCAAGAGAAAAAACTGAAATTCGCGATTGAAGATCCTGACAATGAAGTGAATTTCCCAAGGAATCTCTTTGTATGGCGGGCAAATCTGATCTCAAGCTCAGGAAAAGGGCATGAATATTTTCTCAAGCATTTGCTGGGGACGACGAATGGTTTAATGAATGACGACAGCGACAGCATCCGCCCTGAAGAAATCAAATGGCGGGAGCAGGCGCCGGAAGGAAAGCTCGACTTATTAATCAATCTTGATTTTCGAATGGCGGGTACGGCGCTGTATTCTGATATCGTGCTGCCGGCGGCGACATGGTATGAAAAACATGATCTCAGCAGCACGGATATGCATCCGTTCATTCATCCATTTGCTCCGGCGATCTCGGCTCCGTGGGAATCGAAGTCAGACTGGGATATTTTCAAGGCGCTGTCAAAAGCCGTTTCAGATCTGGCAGAAGAAGTCGATATGGAGCCGGTGAAAGAAGTGGTTGCGACGCCGCTCCTCCACGACACCATGCAGGAATTGGCCCAGCCATTCGGCAAAATCAATGACTGGAGCAAGGGCGAATGTGAAGCCATTCCGGGAAAAACGATGCCGAACATCCAAGTCGTTGAACGGGATTACAAACACATTTTTCATAAAATGACCGCACTCGGTCCTAACGCTGCTTTAAAGCCGAGCGGAACAAAAGGGATGAGCTGGTCAATAGCCGATGAATATGAATCGCTCAAAAAGAGACTGGGAGAAATCACCTCAGACAGCGTGGCAAAGGGATGTCCAAATATAAGTGAAGCAAAGCAGGCGGCAGAAGCGATTTTAACCCTATCGTCCACTTCGAATGGAAAGGTCGCCGTAAAAGCATGGGAATCACTTGAAAACATCACAAACCTGAAGCTGAAAGACCTGGCGGAAGAGCGTGAGGAAGAATGCTTTACGTTCGAACAAATTACAGCCCAGCCGAAAACGGTCATCACATCTCCGGCGTTTACCGGCTCTGAAAAAGGCGGGCGCAGGTATTCGCCGTTTACGACGAATGTGGAGAAATTAATCCCGTGGCGAACGCTGACAGGCAGACAATCCTATTATGTCGATCATGAACTGATGATGGAATTCGGTGAAACGATGGCGACATTTAAACCGATCCTCCAGCACCGCCCGTTTCTAAGCAAGCGGCCTGATCAAGAGGGAAAAGAGATCGTCCTCAATTATTTGACGCCGCATAACAAATGGTCCGTCCACAGCATGTATTTTGATTCCTTGCCGATGCTGACGCTGTTCCGCGGCGGGCCGACCGTATGGATGAATAAAGATGATGCAGAGGACACGGATATTAAAGACAACGATTGGATTGAATGCTTCAACCGAAACGGCGTTGTCGTCGCGAGAGCGGTTTTGTCTCATCGGATTCCTAAAGGAATGGCGTTTATGCACCATGCCCAGGACCGCCACATCAACGTGCCAGGAACAAAGCTGACGAATAACCGCGGAGGCACCCATAACAGCCCTACAAGGATTCACGTCAAGCCGACACAGATGATCGGGGGCTACGCCCAGCTCAGCTACGGCTTTAACTATTACGGCCCAACGGGGAATCAGCGCGACCTGAATGTCGTCATCCGCAAGCTGAAGGAGGTCGATTGGCTTGAAGATTAAAGCGCAAATCGGTATGGTCATGAACTTGGATAAATGCATCGGCTGCCACACGTGCAGCGTCACCTGCAAAAACACGTGGACAAACCGTTCCGGTGCGGAATATATGTACTTCAATAATGTAGAAACAAAGCCGGGCATCGGCTACCCGAAGCAATGGGAGGACCAGGACAAATATAAAGGCGGCTGGACATTGAAAAAAGGAAAGCTCGAGCTGAAATCAGGCTCGAAAACAAACCGGCTTGCAGGCCTTTTCTATAATCCAAATCAGCCATCAATTGATGATTACTATGAACCTTGGAACTATGATTATGAAACATTAACGAATAGCCCGCAGAAAAAACACCAGCCAGTGGCACGACCGAAATCGTCCTTGACGGGGGATTTCATGAATATCGAATGGGGGCCGAACTGGGAGGATGATCTCGCAGGCGGCCACATAACGGGACTTGAAGATCCAAACGTGCAAAAGATGGAGGAATCGATCAAAACAGAATTCGATGAGGTCTTTATGATGTATCTGCCCCGTATTTGCGAGCACTGCATCAACCCGGCGTGCGTTTCATCCTGTCCGTCCGGCGCCATGTACAAACGCGAGGAGGACGGCATTGTGCTTGTGGATCAAAACGCATGCCGTTCATGGAGATATTGCGTCTCATCGTGTCCTTATAAAAAAGTCTATTTTAACTGGCAAACGAACAAAGCGGAAAAATGCACACTCTGCTTTCCGCGTTTGGAGGCGGGACTGCCGACCATCTGCTCCGAGACGTGTGTTGGCAGAATCCGCTACCTCGGCGTCATGCTGTATGACGCGGACAAAGTGGAGGAAGCGGCATCTGTTGAAAACGAAAAGGATCTCTACCATTCTCAATTGGATGTTTTTCTTGATCCGAATGATCCTGAGATTGCCAAATTGGCAAAAGAACAGGGCATTCCGGCTGAATGGATAGAGGCCGCGCAGCAATCACCAATCTATAAAATGATCATTGACTGGAAGATAGCGCTGCCGCTTCATCCTGAGTACCGCACGCTGCCAATGGTGTGGTACATTCCGCCGCTCAGCCCGATTATGAATCTCTTTGAAGGAAAAGGCAGCCGGCAAACGGCGGAAGATATTTTTCCGGCTATCGACCAAATGAGAATCCCGATAGATTACTTGGCGCAGCTGTTAACAGCCGGTGATACGGATCATATTCGGTCAACATTAAAGAAAATGTCTGTCATGCGCCAGTATATGAGAGCGGTCCAGACGAATAAATCAATCGATCCGGAACTGATCTCCAGTGTCGGCTTAACAGAACAGCAAATTGAAGACATGTATCGGCTGCTTGCGATTGCTAAATATGATGACCGCTTTGTGATTCCGAGCAGCCATCGAGAAGAAGTATCAGATTTATACGCTGAACAAGGAAGCTGCGGCTTATCATTTTCAGGCGGCCCCGGCTCCTGTTTCTAACTTTTGATAAATGAGGTGTAACAAGATGAACACCACAGATCGGCAAATCACGTTCTCTGCTCTTTCCTGTCTTCTCTCTTATCCGGATGAAGAGTGGAGAGCCGAGCTTCCCGATTGGAAGGCTCTTATCCATGAAATCGGCAACCGGCAAATCCGGGAGAAGCTGCTGCACTTTTTCGAGACGTCAGCCAGCTTTTCTCCGGAAGCGCTGATTGAACACTATGTCTATACATTCGACTTCGGGAAAAAAACAAATATGTATGTCACCTACTTTAACTCAGGCGAGCAAAGGGAACGCGGCATCGAATTGCTGCATTTAAAAAACACCTATCAGCAATCCGGTTTCCTGCCGACAGAGAAGGAACTGCCAGATTACCTGCCGCTGATGCTGGAATTTGCCGCAGTTGCAGAAATTGAAGCAGCGAGAAGTGTGTTTGAGAAGTATTTGTCAAATGTAAGGGAGCTGGCATCCCGCCTCGAAAAAAATGACAGCATATACGCTGGGCTGCTGCACGTGCTGCTGGCCGCGCTGGAAAACCTCAGCGTTCGTGAAAGCATTGAAGGGACTGTTCAGGCATGAACGGACAGATCCTCTGGGGCGTGATGCCATACATTGTATTGACGATCTTTATCGGCGGCCATATTTACCGATACCAGCATGACCAATTTGGCTGGACGGCGAAATCAAGCGAGATGTTAGAAAAGAAAAAACTTGCGGCGGGCAGCGCTCTTTTTCATTGGGGACTGCTGTGCGTTGTCGGCGGGCATGTCATGGGAATTTTGATCCCGGAAGGCGTGTATGGTGCAATTGGCATTTCAGAGCACATGTATCACAAAATGGCGATTGGTGCAGGCCTGCCGGCGGGGATTGCGGCATGTACCGGACTTGTCATCCTGACGTACAGACGGCTGTTTGACAAAAGAATCCGCAAAACCAGCTCGCCATCGGATATCCTTACGCTCATCCTGCTGCTTTTCATGATGCTGTCGGGTGTTGCGGCCACGTTTCTCAACATTGATTCGAAAGGCTTTGATTACCGGACAACAGTCGGGCCGTGGTTCAGGGAAATCGTTTTGTTCCGGCCTGACCCCTCGTTGATGGAGAGTGTCCCGCTATGGTTTAAGTTTCATATTGTGATAGGCTACGTTGTTTTTATCCTGTGGCCGTTTACAAGATTGGTTCATGTGTTCAGTCTGCCGCTAAAGTATCTGACCCGCAGCTATGTCGTGTATCGGAAACGCTCGTAAAAATCCCCCTTGCAAGAGGGGGATTTATTTATCTTGATGAAAACATAAGATATTTTCTGCCAAGATAATGGCTGGGCGGCCGGCAGTCTTGTTATGTTTGTATTGCATCATCTGAAAAGGAGAGTGAAGAATGAAGCGGATTTTACTCATTTTAATGGCTTGTCTTATGACAAGCGCCGGGGTCCTGACACTCAGACATTCTCATGTATTAACCGGCGGCACGGCTGGACTGTCACTAAGCCTGACATACTTGTTTCACTCCTCGTTTGCCATCACCTTCTTTCTGATCAATATCCCGTTTTATGTGTTTTCTCTCATCAGAATGGGCATCAAATTCACGCTATCCACCGCATTTGCAGTCACAGCGCTGACTCTGTTCACAAGCGCGGATATCTGGCTGCCGTCTGCCTCTTTTTCACCGCTTGCCGGGGCGATTTGCGGCGGGGCGCTGATCGGGCTCGGCCTGTCGCTCATGTTTTACCATCAGGCTTCACTCGGCGGTGCCAATATTCTCGCTTTATTTCTGCAAAAACGATACGGCTGGAACCCCGGGACAGTTAATTTTCTCTTCGATTTTGCCGCAGTGCTGGCCGGCATTTTCTCAGTCGGCTTGCTGAAAGGGCTCTGCTCCTTAGTGTCCATCGCGGTCACGGGCCTGATCGTCGGCTTCTTCAAAAATAAAATCAAAAGCAGCTACTCCCTCAATCCGATTTTGCTCAAGAACATGACACCCGGCCAATCTCAGGAAGCCTCATCATAGGCCTTTCCGCTTTTTTTGCGGTGAGGCTTTTTGCATAGAAGGTTTACAGACTAGAAAAAAGAGGTAATACAGAGGTAATCGAATCAGATAGGAGAGAATTAGGATGCTGAAAAGGAGACTGGAATTTTTCTTTTTATATATGATGCTCATCGGGGCATATGTCATATGGTTTTTTCCGGTTTCCAGACTTGAGTTTTACGGAGGATTGCTTTGCTATATAAGCATTATTTTGTTCAGCATCTATTCATTAATTCTTGAAAACCGCACCTCGCAGCACACGCTGTTATGGATCCACATTCTTGTCTTTTTTCCAATCGTCGGCTACGTGTTTTATCTCTTTTCCGGACAGCTTTATGTAAAGGGCAAGCTGTTTAAGACAAAACGAATGTACAACAGGGAGAAGCTCAGGAAGCTGTTTGACAAGGAGGAAACGCCCGAAGTGACAGGGCTGAAGGACAATCAAGAGAGGTTCTTTACATATTCCATCAAGGCTGCCCATATGAATATCAATACGAAAAGCAAGATCAAAGTGCTGAAAAACGGCGAAGAAACCTTTCCTGAACTTTTCAAAGCGATGAGAAAAGCGGAGTCTTACATACATATTGAATACTACATGTTTAAATCAGACATGCTTGGGCGCGGCATGATGGACATTATGATGGAGAAAGCGCGCCAGGGTGTCGAGGTGAGGTTTTTATACGATGCGGCAGGGAGCATGAAGCTGGCAAGAAGAGACATTATGAGAATGAAACAAGCGGGAGTGAATATCGTTCCGTTCTCTCCGCTGAAATACGGGTTCTTCAACCAGAAGCTGAATTTCAGAAATCACCGAAAAATTGTGATCATCGATGGAAAAATCGGCTTTGTGGGCGGCTTAAATGTCGGGAAGGAATATATCAGCCGGGATCCGCACATCGGGTTTTGGAGAGACACTCACCTTCGGTTGGAAGGTGAGATTGTGCAAACGCTTCACGCCATCTTTATGCTGGATTGGGAATACGTCTCCAATGAAGTGTTAATTGATCAAGAAGAGTACAATACCCCTGTGCCCGTGGAGGGAGGGGGCATTTATCAAATTGTCGCGACAGGCCCTGACATGAAGGAAAGCATGAGCGACCTATACTATGAAATGATTTCTTCCGCACAGAAGTCAATCTGGATTGCCACGCCCTATTTTGTCCCCAATGAATCCATTCGCACAGCGCTGAAAGCAGCAGCGACAAAAGGCGTGGAGGTAAGGGTTATGGTGCCGGAGAGGAACGACAGCTTTTTGACCCAATACGCGTCGAGGTCCTATTTCCCGGAGCTGCTTCTTGAGGGGATTGAAGTGTACTCCTACCAAAAAGGCTTCATGCATCAAAAAGTCATGATCATTGATGGCGATCTCGCCTCCGTCGGCACGGCGAATATGGACATGCGCAGCTTTCAGCTCAACTTTGAAGTGAATGTGTTCTTCACGGATGCCGAAGCGATCCGCACCCTTGAGGCCCATTTTGAAGAGGATATGCAGGAAAGTGAAAAGCTCAGCCCTGTCGGCTTTTATAAAAGAGGCGTGGCTGACCGGACAAAAGAGTCATTTGCCCGCTTGTTTTCAGGGGTTCTGTAAGAAAAAAGAAATCTGATCTTTCAAAACGGCCTGTGTATAGTATAATTGAGAAATATTATCAGTTATTTATACATTGGGGGAAGATAGGGTGCTGCGGCAATTTTTTTCATATTATAAACCATATAAAACGTTGTTCTTTCTCGACTTTTTCTCAGCGATCGCGGGAGGTTTAATGGAGCTGAGCTTTCCTTTGATCGTCAATTATTTTATTGATACCTTGCTGCCGGGCAGGGACTGGGGGTTGATCATCGCGACCTCAATCGGCTTATTTGCGGTGTACGCGCTCAGCTCAGCTCTTCAGTATATTGTGACCTACTGGGGGCACATGCTCGGAATTAATATCGAGACGGATATGAGAAAGTCGCTTTTTGACCATTTGCAAAAGCTCCCGTTTAAATTTTACGACAACAACAAGACGGGAACACTGATGTCGAAGCTGACGAACGATTTAATGTATATCGGTGAAGTTGCCCATCACGGTCCGGAAGACTTATTCATTGCCGTCATGACCATACTCGGTGCGTTCGGAGTGATGCTGTTTATTAACTGGCAGCTGGCATTATTAACGTTTATCATTATGCCGATCGTCATTTGGCTGGCGCTTTATTTCAACAAAAAAATGACCAAAGCATTTACCACACTGAACAAAGATATCGGGGACTTCAGCGCGCGGGTAGAAAATAATATCGGCGGGATCCGGCTTGTGCAGGCGTTCGGCAATGAAGCGTTTGAAAAAGAACGCTTCGCCGTCAACAACCAGCGTTTTCGTGTCACAAAGCTTTCTTCCTACAAAATCATGGCGAAAAACGGTTCAATCAGCTATATGCTGACCAGGTTTGTCACGCTGTTTGTCCTTTTGTGCGGGACGTGGTTTGTTATTCGCGGCTCCTTATCGTACGGGGAATTTGTGGCGTTTGTGCTCCTGACGAATGTGCTGTTCAGGCCTATTGACAAAATTAATGCCATTATTGAAATGTATCCGAGGGGGATCGCCGGTTTCAAAAGCTATATGGAACTCATGGAGACCGAGCCGGATATTCAGGATTTACCTGATGCGAGAGATGTTTCCGGCCTGAAGGGCAATATCCGCTATGAACATGTTTCGTTTGGCTATGATGACCATCACAACGTCCTCAATGACATTAACCTATCCATTCAAGCGGGGGAAACGGTTGCGTTCGTTGGTCCGTCAGGTGCGGGAAAATCAACGCTTTGCAGCCTGCTACCGCGCTTTTATGAAGCATCGGAGGGCGACATTACAATTGACGGTATCAGCATAAAAGACATGACGCTTTCTTCATTGCGCGGGCAAATTGGCGTCGTACAGCAGGACGTTTTCTTATTCGCGGGTACGCTTAGAGAAAATATCGCCTACGGCCGATTAAGCGCATCAGAAGAAGACATTTGGCAGGCTGTGAAGCAGGCGCATCTGGAAGATCTCGTCCATAGCATGCCGGATGGATTGGATACTATGATTGGCGAACGCGGCGTGAAGCTTTCCGGCGGACAAAAACAACGTTTGTCAATTGCGCGGATGTTCTTGAAAAATCCGTCGATCCTGATTCTCGACGAAGCCACCTCAGCCCTTGATACGGAAACGGAAGCGGCGATCCAAAAGGCGCTTCAAGAGTTGTCCGAGGGGCGCACGACGCTCGTCATCGCCCACAGGCTGGCGACAATCAAAGACGCGGACAGAATTGTAGTCGTTACAAACAATGGGATTGAAGAACAAGGCCGTCATCAAGACCTGATCGAAGCCGGAGGCCTATACAGCAGGCTGCATCAAGCGCAATTCGGGCAAATGGTGCAGCGATAGGGGGAGAACATGGACAGAAAAAATGTGCTGTACATTGCTGTTTCATTGGACGGAATGATCGCAAGAGAAGATGGAAGCATCGATTGGCTGGAGGAATTTGAAGGTGAAGGCGACAACGGCTACAGTGATTTTTATCAGACTGTTGATACAGTCATTTTAGGGCGGAGCACATATGAGCACGTTAAAGTGCTAACCCCCGTTTTCCCGTATCAGGGTAAAACCTGCTATGTTTTTACAGGATCACCCGACAGTTATCAGGATGAACATGTGACGTTTATCAATGAGGGAGCCAGAGTCTTCACTGACCGTTTGAAACAGGAAAAAGGCTTAAACATCTGGATAGCTGGCGGGGCAGAGCTGGTGAATGCCTTTATGAAAGAAGATGCCATCGACGAATTCATCATCACCGTTATTCCGGTTGTGTTAGGAAGCGGCATCCCGCTGTTTCAAGAGCTAACGAACGAAACAAAGCTGCGGCTAAAAGGGATGAAACAATTTGGACAAGCGGTTCAGCTCCATTATGTAAGATCATAAGAAAAAGGATAGACAAGATGTCTATCCTTTTTATATGTAAATTTAAAGCGCTTCTCTTTCAGCAGGCTCGATGAGATTTTGGAATTTCTCAATCAGCTGTGGCGCTTTTGTTCCTTCCACTACGATCAGATATTCCTTTTCGTTATGAGCCATGCGGAATGTTTCAAGCTCAATTAAGCTTTTGATTTTGCACATCGTTTTCTTTGAGTAAATATAAACCTCGTGACTTCCGGAATGGCACATCTTATAAAGATGAATCAAATTTCTTAAAGTAAATGCCTGTGCGGCTACTTTCAGAGACTTGATGTTTTTCATGATCTTTCTCCTCCATCGATTGTTGTCTTATATAGCCTATGTTCCCAGAGCGAGCAAGCCGTAAACCTGTTTTTGCACATTTATGACTTCCATTGCAGCACGCCGCCGCCGATGCGTTTGACACCGCGGATGGAGCTTAATTCATCCATCAAGCGGAGAAGCGCCTTGTCTTTCTGCTTTGCTTCGATCATGAAATCTATATTTGTTCCCCATTGCCTAAAGCGTTCCAACAGCGGCAGCAAAAAGTTGGCGTCAACATAATCGGCATGGCTGCGCATGGCTTGCTCCGATTTTGGGGAAGACAAGTGAACCTTAGGCTGAAGGCCGATCCGCTCCCACGTTTTGATCATCCGGGGCAGCGCTTCATTCAGGTCGGCGTGATCATCTGGATTGGCGTAAAAATGATGAAAGTCAAAGACGAACGGAACATCCTCCTGCTCACAGACCTGAAGCGTTTCTTCCGTCGTATATGTTTTATCATCATTTTCAAGTGTCATCCGCTGCTTGATCTCCTGTGGCAGCTGTTTTATATTGTGATGAAATTGCGCAGTGGCGGTGTCTTTATTTCCATAAGCGCCGCCAATATGAATATTGATCACGGAGCGATCAGCAATGCCCATGGCTTCAAGCATACGGTAATGATACGCCATATCGGTTACCGCATTTTTTGTGATAGATTCCTTCGGGCTCGTAAACAGAGTGAATTGGTTTGGATGAAAGCTTGTTCTCAGTTGATGTGTTTTCACAAGCTCTCCAATCTCCCGAAACTCTTTTTGAAATGGTGTTACAAAATCCCACATCACCTCGGGATGCGTAGCCAGCGGCACAATCGAACTGGAAAAACGGTACAAAGGAATGCCGTGTCCGATGATATAGTGAAGGGTTCTCATCGTATTGCGTAAATTGGCTTTTGTCACTGTCAGAAGCGCTTCTTTTCTTTCAGTCTTTGAAAGCTTTGAATAACGCGCGAATGTCAATGTTTTAGCGGGAGACGCATCCCAAAGGCTCATCGCATTTGAAACGAACCCAAATCTGAAAATCATAGGAACTCTCCTTTATAAGAAATAAGATAACGCCTTGCCGAGCCATTCCGCCGGGCGCTGTCTGAACGTACGCTTTTTGAAATTCTCCTTTGTCAGCAGCTCCGACCTATTAATATCCTCTTCAATCGTGGCATAGACTTCTTTTGTAAAAGCCTTATCATCGATTTCAACATTCACCTCTTCATTTAAAAAGAAGCTTCGCTGATCAAAATTGGCGGTGCCGATGACGCTGAAGTGATCGTCAATGATCAGGGCTTTCACATGATAAAACCCCTGGTAAAAACGGTAGATAAGACAGCCGGCATCCAAGAGCTCTGAATAATACGTAAAAGCTGCCTCTCTGACCAGCGGATGATCTGATTTCATCGGCACGATGAGCGTAACAGTTACACCGTTTTTTCTTGCTTTGACCAATGCCTGCTGAAGCGGTTTTGTCGGAATATAATAAGGTGTGCAAATGGTAATGCGATCTTTTGCCTGCGCGATATTTGCCAAATACGTTTTTTCAAGAGAATAACCATCAGTCGCATAAATCTTAAGAGAGATATTCCCTTGCGGAAGCTCCGGCCAAACATCCGGGGCCAGTTCAGCTGATCCGGTATTTCGTTTTAGATCGGCTGTAAAAAGCGTCTGAAGATCGCGGACACCTTCTCCCTTCATGCGCAGATGATAATCCTCCCAATTGCCGAACTTCGCCTTCTTTCCAAGGTATTCCTCACCGATGTTAAACCCGCCGATATAACCGATCTTCCCGTCTATCACAGCGATTTTTCGGTGATTTCGTTTGTGCATATGGAAAAAGAAAAAAGGAAAACGGGGCTTGTTAAGAAAATGAACATGGACCCCGGCATTTTTCATCGTCTTCAGCGCCGGTTTTTTAATTTTTTGGCTGCCTGACCAATCCAGCAGCAAATAAACAGAAACACCGGCTTTAGCTTTTGCTTTCAGTAGCGTAAACATATTGTGGCTGACCTCATCATTTTTCATAATAAAAAACATCACGTGAACAGAGGAAACAGCCTGGCGGATGTCTTCCATCATCCGTTCGACAAGATCAGCGCCGCAGTGGATTAATTCGATGTCACTCTTCTTTTTTGAAAAAACAGGCTCGTACGCCTTCTTTCTGTATCCGGCACGGCCCATGAAGATATCAAGCAGAATCAAAGCAAAAAAAATAACGACAATGATCATAATCACGATAAATACCTTCATACCGGCACTCCTTTCCGTAGTAAAGGTAGTGTGCCCGAACAGCGGGAATTTAATTATTGACTGAACACTCATTCATTATTTATCATAAAGGTAATCTTATACAGATTCGGGGGTAGGGGATCGCGGTCTTTATCCAGTAAAAAGGGGGAATTGGAATGAGCGGCTTTCTCATCGCAAATGCATTATTATTTTTGATTGTAACCGCTTACGCTGTCTATTTGTTTGTGTACTTGGTCAAAACGAGACTGGCCTACATCAAGCTCGGCCAGAAAGAACAATTTGATCAACGGTTCAAGGAACGGCTTCGCGCCATCTGGGTGAATGTATTCGGGCAGAAAAAACTGCTCAAGGACAAGAAAAGCGGTATCATTCACGTCATGTTTTTCTATGGATTTATTTTGGTTCAGTTCGGAGCGATTGACTTTATCATCAAAGGACTGGCTCCCGGCCGAAATCTGCCGCTTGGCCCGGTCTATCCAGCTTTCACTTTTTTTCAGGAAATCGTTACGTTTCTCATTTTAATTGCTGTGGGATGGGCATTCTACAGACGTTATATTGAAAAGCTCGTGAGGCTGAAACGCAATTTCAAAGCCGGACTCGTTCTCATTTTCATCGGAGGGTTAATGCTGACCGTTCTGCTTGGAAACGGGATGAATCTGATCTGGCATGAGCATGGGCTTTCTTGGAGCGAGCCAATTGCTTCAGGTATTGCGTTTATGCTTAGCGGGGTCGGGAAAACAGGCGCGGCGGTGATTTTCTATATCGCATGGTGGATCCATCTCCTCTTCTTGCTTAGCTTTTTAGTGTACGTACCTCAGTCGAAGCATGCCCATTTACTCGCCGGCCCGGCAAATGTATTTTTCAATCGAATGGAATCTGCCGGAAAACTTGAAAAAATAGATTTTACCGACGAAACGAAAGAAAGCTACGGAGCGGGGAAAATTGAAGATTTCAGGCAGTCCCAGCTGCTTGATTTGTACGCATGTGTTGAGTGCGGCCGCTGCACCAATATGTGCCCTGCAACAGGCACCGGAAAAATGCTGTCTCCGATGGACTTGATTTTGCGTCTCAGAGACCATCTCACGGAAAAAGGCGCCGCCGTCACCTCGCGCTCGCCATGGGTGCCCGCGGCAGCGTTCCAACATACGAGAGGCAATCAGCTGGCGGCAGCGTCAGCGGGCAGCGGATCGCAGGAAGCCGCAGCGGCGCTGGATTACAGTCCAAGCTTGATCGGCGACGTCATCACAGAGGAAGAAATTTGGGCGTGCACCACTTGCCGAAACTGTGAGGATCAATGCCCGGTCATGAATGAGCACGTGGATAAAATCATCGACCTCCGCCGCTACCTCGTACTGACTGAAGGAAAAATGGACAGTGACGCCCAGCGCGCGATGACTAGTATCGAGCGGCAGGGAAATCCGTGGGGATTGAACCGCAAGGAACGCGAAAACTGGCGTGACGCGGCGCCGGATGCTGAGATTCCGACCGTGAAAGAAATGAAAAAAGAAGGAAAAGAGTTTGAGTACCTTTTCTGGGTTGGTTCCATGGGGTCCTACGACAACAGAAGCCAGAAAATCGCGATTTCCTTTGCCAAGCTGCTCAATCACGCAGGCGTGTCCTTCGCGATCCTCGGCAATAAAGAAAAAAATTCAGGAGACACCCCGCGCCGCCTCGGAAATGAATTTTTGTTCCAAGAGCTGGCTGAGAAGAATATTTCTGAATTTGAAAAAAATGATGTCAAAAAAATCGTTACGATCGATCCCCATGCATACAATTTATTTAAAAACGAATATCCGGATTTCGGATTTGAAGGCGAGGTTTATCATCATACAGAGGTGCTGGCCGAGCTTGTGAAAAACGGAAAGTTAAAGCCGCAGCACCCGCTTCATGAGACGATTACCTTCCATGATTCGTGCTATTTGGGCCGGTACAATGAAGTCTATGATCCGCCGAGAGAGATTTTGAAAGCCATTCCGGGCGTGCAGCTGATTGAAATGGAGAGGAACCGGGAAACCGGCATGTGCTGCGGAGCCGGCGGGGGATTAATGTGGATGGAGGAGGAAACGGGCAACAGGATTAACGTCGCCAGGACTGAGCAAGCGCTAGCGGTCAACCCATCGGTGATCAGTTCCGGCTGTCCGTACTGTCTCACGATGCTTGGGGACGGCACAAAGGCGAAGGAAGCCGAAGACCAAGTCAAAACATACGACGTCGTCGAGCTTCTGGCTCAATCCGTTTTAGGCGCTGACCTGAAAATGGGGGAGAAGGAATGAATTTTTCATTATCAGAAGAACACGAGATGATACGAAAATTGGTGCGCGATTTTGCGAAACATGAGGTGGCTCCGACAGCGGCAGAACGAGACGAACAAGAACGCTTCGATCGCGAACTGTTTCGGGAAATGGCAAATCTGGGGCTGACGGGTATTCCGTGGCCTGAAGATTACGGTGGAATCGGGAGTGATGATTTGGCCTACGTCATCGCGGTGGAGGAGCTGTCAAAAGTGTGCGCCTCCACCGGTGTGACGCTTTCCGCCCATATCTCTCTTTGCAGCTGGCCGCTGTTTGCCTTTGGGACGGAGGAACAGAAGACAGAGTACTTAACACAGCTGGCCCTAGGAGAGAAAATCGGCGCATTCGCTTTGACCGAAGCAGGGTCAGGTTCTGACGCCGGCGGCATGAAAACAACTGCTGAACGAATCGGCGATGACTATGTGTTAAATGGTTCAAAAGTGTTTATCACAAACGGCGGTGTTGCTGATATTTATATTGTTTTCGCAGTCACCGATCCCGAGAAAAAGAAAAAAGGCATTACCGCTTTTATAGTAGAAAAGGATTTTGAAGGATTTTTTACAGGCAAGAAAGAAAAGAAGCTGGGCATCCGTTCTTCACCGACAACGGAAATCATGTTCGAAGATTGTGTAGTCCCTGCATCAAACCGTCTCGGAGTAGAAGGAGAAGGCTTCAAAATCGCGATGAAGACGCTTGACGGAGGCAGAAACGGCATCGCCGCACAAGCCGTGGGCATCGCTCAAGGGGCGCTTGACGCGGCGCTTCAATATGCAAAAGAGCGAAAGCAATTCGGAAAAGCGATCGCTGAGCAGCAGGGCATCGCTTTTAAACTCGCGGATATGGCGACAATGATAGAAGCTTCAAGGCTACTGACCTATCAGGCTGCATGGTTAGAATCATCAGGCCTTCCATATGGAAAAGCTTCCGCCATGTCCAAACTGATGGCTGGGGATACGGCGATGAAGGTGACGACTGAAGCCGTGCAGATTTTCGGCGGCTACGGCTATACAAAAGATTATCCAGTAGAACGCTATATGCGTGATGCGAAAATCACGCAAATCTATGAAGGCACTCAAGAAATTCAAAGACTTGTCATCTCAAGAATGCTCGCGGATTAACGGAAAACATCTCTCAGTCGGATCACTCTTGTAAAATTATTTAAATTAACGCTGTTAAGGGTAGCATATTCTGTTTTATTTTGTTTATAATGAGAGGTATGGTTTGTATAAGAACGATACAAAATCGCTTTCATTATTGATAAAACAGATACATATAAGTAATAGAAAGGGAGTGTCCGACCTTGGGTATCAAACAATATTCACAGGAAGAGCTAAAGGAAATGGCTTTAGTTGAAATCGCTCACGAATTATTTGAAGAACATAAAAAACCAGTTCCTTTTCAGGAGCTTTTAAATGAAATTGCATCTTTGCTCGGCGTGAAAAAAGAAGAGCTTGGAGACCGCATCGCTCAATTTTATACAGATTTAAACATTGACGGCCGCTTCCTGGCGCTTTCTGACCAGACGTGGGGGCTTCGAAGCTGGTATCCGTATGATCAGCTTGATGAAGAAACTCAGCCGACAGTCAAGGCGAAAAAGAAAAAAGCGAAGAAAGCAGTCGAGGAAGATCTTGATCTTGACGAGTTTGAAGAGATCGACGAGGACGACCTTGATTTGGATGAAGTTGAGGAAGAACTTGATCTTGAGACCAACGATTTTGATGATGAAGATATTGATGAAGACGATGACGATCTTGAGATTGAAGAAGATATTATTGATGAAGATGATGAAGACTATGACGATGAAGAAGAGGAAATTAAATAGTATCAGATTTCATCTTCAAAACGATCTTGACTTTCATAGTCGAACTAGGTAGTATGTATTTTGGGCTCTTCAAAAACGAAGAGAGAACATAGTACGTTATGCTCCCTTTCAAGAAATTGAAAGGGAGCTTTCTTATTTTCACCCCTCATTTTTCTTATAAATCATTTAAAAGGCTAAATGATTTTTTATAAAATAGTACATTTTAAAAATGTAGCTAAGAGCGAAGAGAGGAGCAAACGAAATGACGAAATATATTTTTGTAACCGGGGGAGTTGTATCCTCACTTGGAAAGGGTATTGTAGCAGCTTCATTAGGACGTTTGCTGAAAAACCGCGGACTGAACGTGACGATTCAAAAATTCGATCCATACATCAATGTTGACCCGGGAACAATGAGCCCGTACCAGCACGGTGAAGTATTCGTAACGGATGACGGCGCTGAAACAGACTTGGACCTTGGTCACTATGAGCGTTTTATCGACATTAATCTGAATAAATTCAGCAACGTGACAACAGGTAAAATCTATTCAACAGTTCTTAAAAAAGAACGCCGCGGAGATTACCTTGGCGGAACCGTGCAGGTCATCCCGCACATCACAAACGAATTGAAAGACCGTGTTTACCGCGCAGGAAAAGAGACAAACGCAGATGTCGTTATTACAGAAATCGGCGGTACTGTCGGAGACATCGAATCATTGCCATTCCTTGAAGCAATCCGCCAAATGAAGAGCGACATCGGCCGTGAAAACGTAATGTACATCCACTGTACGCTTGTTCCTTACATTAAAGCTGCTGGGGAATTAAAAACAAAACCGACACAGCACAGCGTAAAAGAATTGCGCAGCTTGGGCATTCAGCCAAACATCATCGTCGTTCGTACAGAAATGCCGATTTCTCAAGATATGAAAGATAAAATCGCGCTATTCTGCGACATCGATACAAAAGCGGTTATTGAATGTGAAGATGCGGACAACCTCTACTCCATTCCGCTTGAGCTTCAAAAACAAGGGCTTGATAAGCTTGTTTGCGAGCACATGAAATTGGCATGCGAAGAAGCGGAAATGTCCGAGTGGAAAGAGCTTGTTAACAAGGTCAGCAACCTGTCTCAAACGATTACAATCGGCCTTGTCGGCAAATACGTTGAGCTTCCTGACGCATACATTTCTGTTGTCGAGTCCCTTCGCCATGCGGGCTATGCGTTTGACACAGATGTAAAAGTGAAATGGATCAACGCGGAAGAAGTGACAGAAAACAATATCGCAGAACTCACAAGCGGAACTGACGGCATCATTGTGCCGGGCGGATTCGGAGACCGCGGTGTTGAAGGCAAAATCGTCGCAACAAAATACGCGCGCGAAAACAACATTCCGTTCTTGGGCATTTGCTTGGGCATGCAGGTGGCGTCTATTGAATACGCACGAAACGTATTGGGCTTAAAAGGCGCTCACTCAGCGGAAATTGATCCGTCAACTCAATACCCGATCATTGACCTTCTTCCTGAACAGAAGGATGTTGAGGATCTCGGAGGAACGCTTCGTCTCGGCCTTTACCCTTGTAAGCTTGAAGAAGGCACGAAAGCCTTTGAAGTGTATCAGGATGAAGTGGTGTACGAGCGCCACCGCCATCGCTATGAGTTTAACAATGAATTCAGACAGCAAATGGAAGAGCAAGGCTTCGTATTCTCAGGCACAAGCCCTGACGGACGCCTTGTTGAAATCATCGAGCTGAAAGACCACCCTTGGTTCGTGGCTTCTCAGTTCCACCCAGAGTTCAAGTCAAGACCGACAAGACCTCAGCCTCTATTCAAAGGCTTTATCGGAGCGTCTGTCGAAGCTGCGAATCAGAAGTAACAAAAAAAGACTTGCCGTTTGTCAAAAGCGGGCAAGTCTTTTTTATTTGTTTTCGGCAAGATCAAGCATGTACAATAAGATATTATGCATACTCTTGCAGAATTTCTTTTAGGGTAAACGATAAAGCGTGATAGACATACAGTGCCGTCATTAAAGAGGGAAATCCGTAACGGGTGCCGTCTTCATCGGGAACAAGCGGCATTTTTAATTTGGAATCAATATGCACATCACAATACTGTTCTATTCCCGCGCTATCTTTGGCTGTGGGCGATACGCATACGACTCCCGCGCCTTTTTCATACAGCTCTTTTGCGAGCGCCTGCTCTTCGGCTGTGCCTGTCCCTGAGCAAAACATCAGCACCCTGTCGCTTTCTGTCACTTCTTCAGCGCTTTCTGGAAAGGCTTTGACAGATGGAAAGGGTTCTTTGCTTTCAGTGGCCTCATAAAAGACGCCCTGAAGCTCGTTCGCTCCGTATAAATAAATGGAATGCCCGCTGATCACCGCTTGAGCAAGCAGCCGCGCCCCATCTTCAATCGCGTCAGATTCCTTATCCTGAATGCGGGAAAAAATACCTGTTAACTGCGTCGTAAATATTTTCAACATAAGTGAATCCTCCTTTATAACGTACAATATCAGTATACAACAAAAGAGAAAATGCTCAGAAAATGTCGTAAAGTAGACTATTATAATTAAAGGAAATAGGAAAATCAAACAGAATACATACACTACTGCTTACTTTTGACGAAAATCATAATATTGGGGTGTAAAATGATGAATGAAAAAATTTTAATCGTTGATGATCAATACGGCATTCGTATTTTGCTTAATGAAGTGTTCAATAAAGAAGGCTACCAGACGTTTCAGGCTGCAAACGGCCTGCAGGCGCTTGACATTGTGACAAAAGAACGGCCCGACCTGGTGCTTTTAGACATGAAAATTCCCGGCATGGACGGAATCGAAATCCTAAAACGGATGAAGGTCATTGACGAAAACATCCGGGTCATTATCATGACGGCATACGGAGAGCTCGACATGATCCAGGAATCAAAGGAATTGGGCGCTCTGACGCACTTTGCAAAGCCGTTTGACATCGACGAAATCAGAGACGCCGTCAAAAAATATCTGCCCCTGAAGTCTAACTGACAAAAAGAAGAAACAAATGAATGATGTCATTGTGTTGCCGATTTGTCGAAAAGTTGGTATCCTAGTTATGGAGAAAAAGCGATCTGAGTATTTACATATGACAGCAATATATGGGTCATGCTAGGGTGGAAAGCTTTTTTCGCTAGAAGACAATCAGGCTACATAAGGAGGACATTCGACATGCCTTTAGTTTCTATGACGGAAATGTTGAATACAGCTAAAGAAAAAGGGTACGCTGTAGGACAATTTAACTTAAACAACCTTGAGTTCACTCAAGCGATTTTACAAGCAGCTGAAGAAGAAAAATCTCCAGTGATCCTTGGTGTTTCCGAAGGTGCGGGACGCTACATGGGCGGCTTCAAAACAGTCGTTGCTATGGTAAAAGCACTTATGGAAGAGTACAAAGTGACAGTTCCTGTTGCGATTCACTTAGACCACGGTTCAAGCTTTGAATCTTGTGCGAAAGCGATTCATGCAGGTTTCACATCTGTAATGATCGACGCTTCTCACCATCCATTTGAAGAAAACGTAGCAACAACTGCTAAAGTTGTTGAGCTTGCTCATTTCCACGGAGTATCTGTAGAAGCTGAGCTTGGAACAGTCGGCGGACAAGAAGATGACGTTATCGCTGAAGGCGTAATCTACGCTGACCCTAAAGAGTGCCAAGAGCTTGTTGAGCGCACTGGCATCGACTGCCTTGCACCTGCATTAGGTTCTGTTCACGGCCCTTACAAAGGCGAACCAAACCTTGGTTTCAAAGAAATGGAAGAAATCGGGAAATCAACTGGTCTTCCGCTAGTTCTTCACGGCGGTACTGGAATTCCGACTGCTGACATCAAAAAATCAATTTCACTTGGTACAGCTAAAATCAACGTGAATACTGAAAACCAAATTTCTTCTGCAAAAGCTGTTCGCGAAACATTGGCAGCTAAGCCTGACGAGTACGATCCACGTAAATATCTTGGACCAGCTCGTGAAGCGATCAAAGAAACAGTTATCGGTAAAATGCGTGAATTTGGTTCTTCAAACCAAGCTTAATTCAATTGGAACTTTTTATAGCCGCCTGACAGCTTGACAGGCGGTTTTCCGTCTATCTATAGAAAGCGCAATCATAATTCACAGTTCAGAAAATTTCTTAATCAGGGAGGCTTTTTGAAAATGTTATTCTTTGTTGATACAGCGAATATCGATGAAATTAAAGAAGCGAATGAATTAGGAATTCTCGCCGGTGTTACGACGAACCCTAGTTTAGTAGCAAAGGAAGCTAACGTATCATTCCACGACCGTCTTCGCGAGATTACAGACGTCGTGAAAGGGTCTGTAAGCGCAGAGGTTATTTCTTTGAAAGCTGAGGAAATGATCGAGGAAGGAAAAGAACTGGCGAAAATCGCTCCGAACATTACGGTCAAAATTCCAATGACGTCTGACGGTTTAAAAGCGGTGAGAGCACTTACTGACTTAGGCATCAAAACAAACGTTACATTGATCTTCAATGCCAACCAGGCGCTTCTTGCTGCAAGAGCGGGGGCGACGTATGTATCTCCATTCCTGGGACGTTTAGATGACATCGGCCACAATGGGCTTGACCTGATTTCAGAAGTTAAACAGATTTTTGACATTCACGGACTTGACACGCAAATCATTGCAGCGTCTATCCGCCACCCGCAGCACGTGACAGAAGCCGCTTTAAGAGGGGCTCACATCGGCACAATGCCGCTGAAAGTCATTCATGCGCTCACTAAACACCCGTTAACAGACAAAGGAATCGAACAATTCCTGGCAGACTGGAACAAATAATGAAAGGGGCGGCAAACAGCTTTATGCCTGTTTGCCGCGGCCTTTGTTTTTCACCGACCTGATACAGCGGACCTTCAGATGCTGACGCCGCTTTACAGAGAAGGAATCATTGGGCTGCAGAAGCTGATATCGGAATGAAGGGTTTGCGTACTGCTTTTGCCGGATGAAGACGATGTCTCTTAAGCCGGCGGGTCTCTGTGCAACTTTTGAAATCTGTGCCCCGCAAAGCTTCGCTATTTTCTTCCTGATATTTTACAATGTGTTGTATTCTTTCTCTTCGAATTGGCTAGATTTTGGACATGAGCTTTATTTGCAGAGACAGAATAAAATGACATTTTATTTAGCTCCGCAGCTATCTTCTTATGGAAGGAGACTATCATGGAAAAGTTGAATATTGCCGGCGGTGACTCGTTAAACGGTACAGTACATATCAGTGGCGCTAAAAACAGCGCTGTTGCGTTAATACCTGCAACCATTTTGGCAAATTCCGAGGTGACAATTGAAGGGCTTCCAGAGATTTCAGATATTGAAACGCTGCGTGACCTGTTAAAGGAAATCGGCGGCAACGTGCATTTTGAGAATGGGGAAATGGTTGTTGACCCTACATCGATGATCAGCATGCCGCTTCCTAACGGGAAAGTAAAAAAGCTTCGCGCGTCGTATTATTTAATGGGGGCGATGCTAGGCCGCTTTAAGCAAGCAGTCATTGGATTGCCTGGCGGCTGTCACTTAGGGCCCCGCCCGATTGATCAGCATATCAAAGGCTTTGAGGCGCTCGGAGCTGAAGTAACCAATGAACAAGGCGCCATTTATTTGCGAGCTGAAAGGCTGAGAGGCGCACGGATTTATTTAGATGTCGTAAGCGTAGGAGCAACGATTAACATTATGCTCGCCGCTGTTTTGGCAGAAGGGAAAACGATTATCGAAAACGCTGCCAAAGAGCCTGAGATTATTGACGTCGCGACATTACTTACAAGCATGGGCGCCAAAATCAAAGGCGCGGGCACCAATGTGATCCGAATCGACGGCGTTCAGGAACTGCACGGCTGCAAGCATACGATCATACCGGACAGAATTGAGGCCGGGACATTTATGATTGCGGGCGCTGCAATGGGCAAGGAAGTCATTATCGATAACGTCATTCCCACTCATCTTGAGTCGTTAACGGCAAAGCTGAGAGAAATGGGCTATCATATCGAAACAAGCGACGACCAGCTTCTTATTGTCGGCGGGCAGAAGAACTTAAAGCCGGTTGACGTCAAAACCCTCGTATATCCGGGGTTTCCGACGGATTTACAGCAGCCGATGACGGCGCTTCTGACAAGGGCAAAAGGGACAAGCGTCGTTACAGACACCATCTACTCGGCAAGATTCAAGCACATTGATGAGCTGAGACGGATGGGTGCCAATATGAAAGTAGAAGGCAGATCCGCCATCATCACAGGTCCTGTCGAGCTTCAAGGCGCAAAAGTGAAGGCGAGCGATCTTCGTGCCGGAGCCTGCTTGGTGGTAGCCGGACTGATGGCTGACGGCGTCACGGAAATTACAGGGCTGGAGCATATTGACCGCGGCTACAGCAGCCTTGAGAAGAAGCTTGAGGGGCTTGGAGCTACAATTTGGCGTGAAAGAATGACAGACGAAGAAATAGAACAGCTTCAAAATTCATAATGGTTTCTTGTGAGAGGAGATCGTGTTGAAATGGAAAGAAGTTTATCAATGGAATTGGTACGTGTAACCGAAGCTGCGGCATTAGCATCGGCGAGATGGATGGGCCGGGGAAAAAAGGACGAGGCTGATGAAGCGGCAACAAGTGCAATGAGAGACGTTTTTGATACAGTGCCGATGAAAGGGACCGTTGTAATCGGTGAGGGAGAAATGGACGAAGCGCCAATGCTGTATATCGGGGAAAAACTCGGAAACGGGTACGGCCCGCGCGTTGATGTCGCAGTTGACCCTCTTGAAGGCACAAACATCTTAGCAAGCGGCGGCTGGAACGCGCTGACGGTGATCGCGGTCGCAGACCATGGCACGCTGCTGAATGCTCCTGACATGTATATGCAAAAAATTGCAGTCGGTCCGGAGGCGGTGGGCTGCATAGATATTGAAGCACCTGTCATTGACAACCTTAAAGCGGTGGCAAAAGCAAAAAACAAGGACGTTGAGGACGTCGTTGCCACCATTTTAAACCGTGAAAGACACGAAAAAATCATTTCCGAGCTTCGTGAGGCCGGCGCCAGAATCAAATTGATCAATGACGGCGATGTCGCTGGCGCCATCAACACGGCTTTCGACCACACGGGCGTTGACATCCTGTTCGGATCAGGCGGCGCTCCTGAGGGTGTGCTATCCGCTGTCGCGCTAAAAGCGCTCGGCGGAGAAATCATTGGTAAACTTCTTCCGCAAAACGAAGAAGAAATCACACGCTGTCACAAAATGGGCCTTGATTTAAGCAAAGTCCTTCGCATGGAAGACCTTGTGAAGGGTGATGACGCGATTTTTGCAGCTACAGGGGTTACTGACGGCGAGCTGTTAAAAGGAGTTCAATTTAAAGGCTCTGTCGGAACAACTGAAAGCTTAGTTATCCGTGCAAAATCAGGCACTGTCCGTTTCGTTGACGGCAGACACAGCTTGAAAAAGAAACCAAATCTTGTAATCCGTCCATAACAAACAGAAAAAGCGGGTGAGAGCCCGCTTTAACTTTTGCAGAAAAGCGTCAACTCTATCAATTCCATGTCAAAACCTTATTTCAGTTGAATAATTTTTTGAAATAAGGTAAAAATAAAGAGTGCTGCGAATTTTACTGCGTAATACCTTCTTTTAAGCACTAGGAAAGTTTCAATTTCTACCGCATACAGACGATATAAGTATTGATCTTCTCATGTTTTTGTCCTCGCTTCCTTCAAAACTCATTAAGACAATCCTTTTAACAAAAGCGCCAATCATGGGTGGAAGTGTTACCGATAGAAGTTCCTTTATGTTAAAAAAAGAATGTGCTTTGGCGGATGTTGTGCAAAAGCAGCAGATGACATGTTCAGAGTAAGATATTGACTATGAAAAGCGTGGTGTTTTTATGAAAGACGTATCTATTTCCTCATTGGAAAATATGAAATTGAAAGAGCTTTATGAACTTGCAAGACATTATAAAATCTCCTATTACAGTAAACTGACAAAAAAAGAACTCATTTTCGCCATTCTGAAAGCGAATGCAGAACAGGAAGACCTGTTGTTTATGGAAGGCGTTCTTGAGATCATCCAGTCTGAAGGTTTCGGCTTCCTGAGACCGATCAACTACTCTCCAAGCTCAGAAGATATTTACATCTCAGCTTCACAAATCCGCCGTTTCGATTTGCGGAACGGAGACAAAGTATCCGGCAAGGTTCGCCCGCCAAAAGAAAATGAGCGTTACTATGGACTTTTGCACGTTGAAGCAGTGAACGGGGATGATCCCGAATCAGCAAAAGAGCGTGTGCATTTCCCTGCTCTTACGCCACTTTATCCAGATCGCCAAATGGTGCTTGAAACAAAGCCGAACTTCTTGTCTACAAGAATTATGGACATGATGGCGCCGGTCGGATTTGGACAGCGCGGATTGATTGTGGCGCCGCCGAAAGCCGGAAAAACGATGCTGCTGAAGGAAATTGCCAACAGCATTACAGCGAACCAGCCTGAAGCAGAGCTAATCGTGCTTTTAATTGATGAAAGACCTGAGGAAGTAACCGATATCGAGCGTTCTGTAGCTGGGGATGTCGTCAGCTCAACGTTTGATGAAGTGCCGGAAAACCATATCAAAGTGGCCGAGCTTGTGCTTGAGCGCGCGATGCGTCTCGTTGAACATAAAAAAGACGTCATCATCCTGATGGATAGTATCACTCGGCTTGCCCGCGCCTACAACTTAGTGATTCCGCCAAGCGGAAGAACGCTCTCTGGGGGGATTGACCCAGCGGCGTTCCACCGTCCGAAACGCTTCTTCGGGGCTGCGAGAAATATCGAAGAAGGCGGCAGCTTAACCATCCTTGCTACAGCTCTTGTTGATACAGGATCACGTATGGATGATGTCATTTATGAGGAATTCAAGGGAACAGGCAACATGGAGCTTCACCTTGACCGCTCTCTGGCAGAGCGCCGCATCTTCCCTGCCATTGATATCCGCCGTTCTGGAACGCGCAAAGAAGAGCTGCTTGTGCCTAAAGAGCATCTTGATCGTCTATGGTCGATCCGCAAAACGATGTCTGATTCACCTGATTTCGCAGAAAAGTTCATGAGAAAAATGAAAAAAACCAAAACAAACCAGGAATTTTTCGATATTCTCAATCAAGAATGGAAACAGGCAAATCTATCATCTGCAAGAAGGTAAATTGTATTTGCAAAAGAAGTAAATCACTGATATAATTTTCTCATATGCGTTTCGGACAACGCTCCGAAATAATAACTCTGTTTCCACACGGGATTCAGGGCGGAAGGAGATGGATACAATGAAAGCAGGAATTCATCCTAATTTCAAAAAAGCAACAGTTAAATGCGCTTGCGGAAATGAATTTGAAACAGGCTCAGTAAAAGAAGAGGTACGCGTTGAGATTTGCTCTGAATGCCACCCATTCTACACTGGTCGTCAAAAATTCGCTTCTGCTGATGGTCGTGTTGATCGCTTTAACAAAAAATACGGTCTTAAGTAATAATAGATTTCTCAACAGGCAAGAAGCAATCTTGCCTGTTTTTTATATTGTCTAAAGCACAGCTGGCAGAGAGAGGGGGGCGAAGCATATGTACATAATGAAACAAAGCGGGTGGCTTGAGCTGATTTGCGGCAGCATGTTCTCGGGGAAATCTGAAGAGCTGATCAGAAGAGTGAAGAGAGCGACTTACGCCAAGCAGGAAGTTAGGGTATTTAAGCCTGTGATTGATAATCGATACAGCGAAGCTGCTGTTGTCTCCCATAATGGAACATCAATGACGAGCTACGCCATTTCGTCTGCTGCTGACATTTGGGATCACATCAGTGAAAGTACAGATGTGATTGCGGTTGATGAAGTGCAGTTTTTTGATCAGGAAATTGTTGAGGTTTTATCATCTCTTGCCGATAAAGGCTACCGTGTGATAGCAGCGGGCCTTGATATGGATTTTAGGGGAGAGCCGTTCGGCGTCGTGCCGAATATTATGGCGATTGCAGAAAGTGTGACAAAGCTGCAAGCCGTTTGTTCTGTCTGCGGATCACCGGCGAGCAGAACACAGCGCCTCATTAACGGCAAACCTGCTTCTTACGATGATCCGGTCATTTTGGTTGGTGCCTCTGAATCGTATGAAGCCAGATGCAGACATCATCATGAAGTCCCAGGAAAATCTAAAAAATAGTCCAAAACATGGGTATAAAGATAGAAAGCACCGGCTGAAA
Source organism: Bacillus sp. MBGLi79 (assembly GCF_002953915.1). Taxonomy (NCBI): domain Bacteria; kingdom Bacillati; phylum Bacillota; class Bacilli; order Caryophanales; family Bacillaceae; genus Bacillus; species Bacillus sp. MBGLi79. The sequence goes on along the minus strand of NZ_CP026521.1, from coordinate 4,350,510 downwards.
ACACCGGTGTTTTTTTTATATTCTGATAATATTCAATTAAAAAATTTAATTAAGTATATTAAAAAATTAAGTAATTTTCTTCCCTTGAATTTTGATTTTGACAGGCATACAATAGCTTACGTAATGTAAATAGTTTTGAGACATTGTTCGAATAATTGTCACAAAGTCGCATAAAGATCATGATCGGTCATATTTTAGATGGGTTATTACTTAACTTGGTTAACTATTTCAAGAAAGAAGGAGATTTGCTTGAATAACATAAAAAAAACCAAAGAAGGGCACTTAGAAACAACTCTTAGAGGAAAAGAAGTTTTATCTATTCCTACTTTAAATAAAGGCGTTGCTTTTTCACTAGAAGAAAGACAAGAACTTGGCTTAGAAGGGCTTCTTCCGCCAACTGTACTTTCTCTTGATCAACAAGCACAACGCGCGTACGAGCAGTTCCAAGCGCAGCCTGACCGCCTTCGTCAAAATGTTTACTTAAGTGATCTTGCAAACCGCAATGAAGTTCTTTTCTATAAATTGCTGCAAAACCATCTTCGCGAAATGCTTCCTGTTGTGTACACACCAACAGTTGGTGAAGCGATTCAGGAGTACAGCCATGAATATAGAAGACCTCAAGGAATCTACTTGTCAATCGACAACATTGACGGTATTGAAAAAGCGTTTGAAAACCTTCATGCGACAGCAGGCGATATTGATCTTATCGTTGCTACTGACTCTGAAAGCATTCTCGGTATCGGTGACTGGGGTGTAGGCGGTATTAACATCGCAATCGGTAAATTAGCTGTTTACACTGCTGCAGCTGGTATTGACCCTAGCCGTGTTATTCCGGTTGTGCTTGATGTCGGTACGAACAACGAAAAACTTCTAAACGATCCTTTATATATTGGGAACAAGCATGAACGTGTTCAAGGTGAACGCTATGAAGCTTTCATTGACGCTTATGTAAAAGCTGCATTGAAATTCTTCCCTAAAGCGCTTCTTCACTGGGAAGACCTTGGCAACAAAAATGCACGCAATATCATGAAGAAATACAATCATGAAATCCTGACATTTAATGATGATATTCAAGGTACTGGCGCGATTACACTTGCTGGTGTGCTTGCCGCTATGAAGAAAACAGGCGCTTCTATTAAAGATCAGCGTGTTGTTATTTTCGGTGCTGGTTCTGCTGGTATCGGTATTGCTGACCAAATCCGTGACACAATGGTGCTTGCCGGATTGTCTGAAGAAGAAGCTAACAAACGTTTCTACACACTTGATTACAGAGGCTTGCTGACTGAAGACATCGAAGGCATCCTTGATTTCCAAAAACCTTACCTTCGCAATGCGGATGAAGTGAAAGACTGGAAGCGCGATGAAAAAGGTCAAATTCCATTCGATGAAGTGGTTCGCCAAGCGAAACCAACGATCTTGATTGGCACTTCAGGGGTTTCAGGTGCGTTCACAGAGGAAATTGTAAAAGAAATGGCATCTCACGTAGACCGTCCGGTTATCATGCCGATGTCTAACCCGACTCACCTTGCTGAAGCAGTTCCTGAAGACCTGTTCAAATGGACTGACGGAAAAGTGCTTATTGCAACAGGAAGCCCATTTGACAATGTAGAATACAACGGTGTTTCTTATGAAATCGGACAATCTAACAACGCATTCGCGTTCCCTGGTCTTGGACTTGGTTCAATTGTAGCTGAAGCGCGTATCATTACGCCTGCTATGTTTGCTGCAACTGCTGATGCGATTGCTGAAATGGTTGATCTTGAAACACCTGGAGCAGGGCTGCTTCCAAGCATTGATAAGCTTCAAGAGGTTTCTATTCAAGTAGCGATTGCCGTTGCTGAAGCAGCAATTAAAGACGGCGTGGCAAATCGTCAGCCTGAAGATGTGAAACAAGCGGTTCTTGATGCAATGTGGACACCGGAATACAAAAAAATCATCGCGAAATAATTAGCGAGTAAATTTTTCTGTCCGAGGGAAAGCTTTTTGTAAAGCTAAAGTATACGGACATAGGATTTGGAGGAGAATATTTTGAGCATCTTAGATATCTTAATCCTCCTGGCGCCGATCTTCTTTGTTATCGTGCTGGGTTGGTTTGCAGGACATTTTGGAAGTTATGATGCCAAGTCGGCAAAAGGGGTAAGTACGTTAGTAACGAAATACGCACTTCCAGCTCACTTTATCGCTGGTATTTTGACAACTTCCAGAAGTGAATTTTTATCACAAGTTCCATTAATGATTTCTTTAATTATTGGGATTGTTGGTTTCTATATCATCATTCTTTTGGTTTGCAGATTTATTTTCAAGTATGATTTAACGAACTCATCTGTATTTTCTTTGAACTCTGCACAGCCGACATTCGCGTTTATGGGTATTCCTGTATTGGGAAGCTTATTCGGAGCGAATGAAGTTGCGATTCCGATCGCGGTCACAGGTATCGTGGTAAACGCGATTCTTGATCCGCTCGCGATCATTATCGCTACTGTCGGTGAGACTTCTAAGAAAAACGAAGAGGGCGGCGACAGCTTCTGGAAGATGACAGGAAAATCAATCCTGCATGGTCTTTGTGAGCCGCTTGCAGCTGCTCCGTTAATCAGTATGATCTTAGTGTTGGTGTTCAACTTCACTCTTCCTGAGCTGGGTGTTAAAATGCTCGATCAGCTTGGAAGCACAACATCTGGTGTTGCTCTCTTTGCTGTCGGTGTTACCGTTGGTATTCGTAAAATTAAACTCAGTATGCCGGCTATCGGTATTGCGTTACTAAAAGTTGCGGTTCAGCCTGCGTTAATGTTCCTGATTGCTCTTGCAGTCGGACTTCCAGCTGACCAAATGACAAAAGCGATCCTTCTTGTTGCATTCCCTGGTTCTGCCGTTGCAGCCATGATTGCGACTCGTTTCGAGAAACAAGAAGAAGAAACTGCGACTGCGTTTGTGGTCAGTGCGATTCTGTCTTTGATTTCACTTCCAATCATTATCGCGCTTACTGCGTAACAAAAAAAGCTCCCTTTACGGGGAGCTTTTTGCTTTAGGTTTGAAATTTGAACAGTGACAGCAGCGGTTTTTTTCTTGTTTTGGTTTTTTCAGAAGCAGCAGCGGTCTCGGGGATCGGCTGAGCGGTGAATTCTTTCATTTGTGAGGTCAGTGATTGCAGGTCTGCAAGAATATCATCAATTTCTCTGCGGTGCTGAAGCAGCTGGTAAGATACTCCTTCATCGGCTTTTTGTTTCAGCTGGCGTTCCAGCTCCGAAATCCTTGCTATCAGTTCGTTTTCGTCCTGCCTTTGCTGTAAAAGGGTGTCCAGCTTTTGTTCAAGCTGCTCGATTCTTCGTTCTGTGTCGCCATTTGTTTTTTGGACAAGGAAGCCTGTGCGCTTTTTAGCGCTTTTCGGCAGATGAATATCCTGAATCGCCGTGCCTTCAGAGATTTGTTTTTGAACAGATTTTAGAACCTTCACGTCTTCTGCTGTGAACGAATAGTGTCCGAGCTCATTGCGTTCGGCAGGGAGATTCAGCTGCTTCACCCACCGCTGCACCGTTTTTGCGGAGACGCCGAGTTCACTTGCTACCATATTTGTATTCATGATCCCATACCTCCTTTTTAGCTAGGTATTCGACCATAGAATGCGGTTCCCTTCCCGTTAGACAAAACAAGAAAAGATTCGGCAAAGAAAGTGGGTATCTCCTTTTTTTCTTCAAAAAATATTATTGTTCATACAGTTCTAAAGGAAGCTGATCAGGATCAAAAAAGAAGGTGAAACGCTTTCCGGTCAGCAAATCTGTTCTGATCGGCTCTGTTTCGATTCCTTTTTCATGAAGCGCCTGAACCGCCTCATCCAAGCTGCTGACTGTAAAGGCGAGGTGACGCAGGCCTGCAGCTTCAGGCTGGGTTTGGCGTTCGGGCGGGTCGGGAAACGAGAACAGTTCAATGGCATACGAGCCGTTAAGCGACAAATCAAGCTTATAGGAGCCGCGCTCTTCGCGGTACGTTTCTTGAATCACCTGAAAACCAAGCTTATGTACGTAGAAAGCTTTCGACTTTTCGTAATCTGAACATATGATTGCAATATGATGTATGGATTTCAGCAACAATATCCCTCCTCGATTCCCAGTATAGCAGAGGAGGCTTTTAAAGCTGGGATTGAAATGCTTTTGACTGGGGTTAATCACTATACTATAATGAGAATGTTACGCACAGGAAAACAGAGGTGAAGACCGTGTTAGACCGTTTAAAATCAATCGAAGAACGATACGAAAAATTAAATGAGCTTTTAAGCGATCCAGAAGTAGTCAACGATCCGAAAAAGCTGAGAGAATATTCAAAAGAGCAATCTGATATACAAGAAACAGTTGACGTATATAGACAATACAGAGATGCGTCAGAACAGCTGGCTGATGCAAAAGCAATGCTTGAAGAGAAGCTGGACGCTGAGATGCGCGACATGGTGAAGGAAGAGATTTCTGAACTTCAGAAGGAAACGGAAACACTGTCAGAACGCTTGAAAGTGCTCTTGATCCCGAAAGATCCTAATGACGACAAAAACGTCATCATGGAGATTCGCGGAGCTGCAGGAGGCGAGGAAGCTGCTTTATTCGCTGGCAACCTGTACAGAATGTATTCCCGTTACGCTGAGCTTCAAGGCTGGAAGACAGAGGTCATGGAAGCGAATGTAACCGGAACAGGCGGCTACAAAGAGATCATCTTTATGATTACGGGAAGCGGCGCATATTCTAAACTCAAATATGAAAACGGCGCCCACCGCGTACAGCGTGTTCCGGAAACAGAATCGGGCGGACGTATCCATACATCCACTGCAACGGTAGCTTGTCTTCCTGAGGCGGAGGAGGTAGAGGTTGACATCCATGAGAAGGATATCCGCGTCGATACGTTTGCTTCAAGCGGACCGGGCGGACAAAGCGTCAACACAACAATGTCTGCCGTTCGTCTGACGCACTTGCCGACAGGTGTTGTTGTATCATGCCAGGATGAAAAATCTCAAATCAAGAACAAAGAAAAAGCAATGAAGGTTCTTCGTGCCAGAATCTATGATAAATTTCAGCAGGAAGCTCAGGCTGAATATGATCAAACACGGAAATCAGCAGTCGGATCTGGTGACCGTTCTGAACGTATCCGCACATACAACTTCCCGCAAAACCGTGTGACGGATCACAGAATCGGTTTGACGATTCAAAAGCTTGATCAGATTCTTGAAGGAAAACTTGACGAAGTGGTTGAAGCACTGATCGTAGAAGATCAGGCGAGCAAGCTTCAGCAGTCGGAAGGTTAAGATGAAGACGATATTCGAAGCCCTGAAATGGGCTTCTTCTTATTTAACCGAAGCGGGAAGAGAAGAAAATGCTGCCGAGCTGCTATTGCTTTATGATACTGGAATGGAGAGAAGCAGGCTGCTCGCCAGCTTGCAGGAACCGATTGGCGAAGACGAACTGTATCGCTTTACGCGTCACGTTGAGATGCATAAAGAGGGCGTGCCGGTTCAATACATTATCGGAAAAGAGTTTTTTTACGGGCGGGAATTTATGGTGAATGATGATGTGCTGATCCCGCGGCCGGAAACAGAAGAGGTTGTCCTTCATTTGCTTGAAAAATATCGTAATGTCTTTTCTGAAGATGACCGGCTCGAAGTCGTTGACGTTGGTACAGGGAGCGGCGCGATAGCCGTCACGCTTGCGCTTGAAAACCAAAGCTTTTCTGTGTCAGCAGTCGATATTTCGAAAGAGGCGCTGCAAGTCGCCTCTGCCAATGCAGAAAAACTTGGAGCGAATGTGCGCTTTTATCAGGGCGATCTGCTTGAGCCTTTTATTAAGGCGGGAAAAAAAGCAGATATCATTGTCTCGAACCCGCCATATATTTCAGAGGAAGAAATGGCTGATCTATCAGAAATTGTCCGTTTTCATGAGCCGCTGCACGCGCTCACCGATGGCGGAGACGGGCTGAAATTTTATAAGCGGTTTATGGAAGACATCCCGCTTGTCATGAAGGAGAACGTATTTGTCGTTTTTGAAATCGGCTGGAAACAGGGGGCGGCGGTCAAAGACCTGATCCTCAAGGCGTTTAAGGATGCGGAAGTGGAAGTGCTGAAAGATATTAATGGAAAAGACAGAACCATATGCGCTCTGATTCATAAAAATAAATAAGCAGCTTGCCGGCGAGTGAATGGATCAAGCTGTTGAACACCAGCAAAGGGGATGTAAACATGAAAAAGGCCCTGACAGCAGGAATCCTGCTCATCGCGATTGAGAGCATGATTGGCACCATTTTTTCACAGGCTCCTTCATATGAAGCGATTTTTGGCGTTGCGTCTCTCGTTTTAGTCGGGCTCGCGATCATCACATCGGGTTTTGCTGTAAGCGGAAGCGATCAGCGGGCAAACTACCATTCAGAAACCAAAGAAGGCCGTACATCACGTCTAAAAATGGCATCCGCTTTTTTTGTTGCGGCGATACCTTCCATTCTGTGTTATTTGCTGACGGTTTTGTTTTAATAAAAAAGGAAGCCTTTTAGGCTTCCTTTTTTTGCAATAAAACAGAGTCCCATATCCAATAGATAAGAGCTGTTAATACAGCGAAAAGATAGAAGGCTGTATTTTGAAACAGAGATTGTCCCGAAGGCTGAAGCACGCCGAAAATGATCGCGTTGGCAATAAAAGCAGCGGCAAGGTAATACAGCAGGTACAAAGGGCTGAACCGTTTCGGCTTTTTATTCATCATGATTTGAAGCGGCAGTGCGAAGATCAAATAAGGAAACAGAAAATAAAATGCCATTGTGATGAGAGCGGCAATAATAAATGAATGAATATAAATAACCGAATAAAGAACCGACATCGTGAATGCTGATAAGAGCACTGTATAATTGTATTTCATCTTAAACCTCCTAAAACACTATCGTACCATAAATAAGATTAACAGCTTGCTAGATTTTTTTCACCCTGCACGTTTACCCCAGGTTCTCCTTGTCCATAATAGGGCTAGAAACAAAGCACGGAGAGGAACGGTGGGGACCGATGAAAAAAACAGTAATCATTTGTATATATATCTTTCTTTTATTATCCGGAGCGCTCGTAGGGCTTGCGAAAGAAGAGACGGCACAGCAATCAGAAAATCAGCCGGTGGTCATACCAGATCAGGCGATTCGTTTGAGAATATTGGCAAACAGCGATAGTGATCAAGACCAGCAATTAAAACGTCATATCAGAGATGCGGTGAATAAAGAAATCACAACTTGGGTAAAGGATATTACTTCTATTGAAGAAGCGCGTCGTGTGATTCGCTCAAAGCTGCCTGAAATCAAAGCGATTGCAAAGGAAACGATGGAGAAAGAAGGAGCGAATCAGTCGGTATCCGTTGATTTTGACAAAATCTCATTTCCGACAAAGCTTTACGGCAACATGGTTTATCCAGCCGGTGAGTATGAAGCGATTTTGATCACGCTTGGAAACGGCGACGGCGCCAACTGGTGGTGTGTGCTGTTCCCACCCCTCTGCTTTCTCGATTTTTCTAACGGGGAAGCCGTCAAAGAACAAGAAGATAAAGAAGCCTCAAAAAAGCAGACTGAAAAAGTGCTTGAGGACGTAACCGCTAAAGCAGAGAAAGCAAAAAAAGAAGAGAAAGAAGAGAAGGAAGACGGCACAGAAGTGAAATTCTTCTTAGTCGAATGGATTTCCGACCTTTTTTCCTAATCATCTGGTCTAAAAATAGATTTGCCTCATAGATTTGAAGAAAGAACGAAAAACGGGGTGAACGAATGTTTTATCAACTGCGGGTGGCAAGGGAAAAAGACGGAGAGGTGCTTCAGGAATTTTTAAAACAGGCGAAAACCAGCTATGAAGGCGTGAAAGAAGGCTTCACTCAATTTCTTATGCTAGAGGACAATGAGAAAAACATTGCCGGCTGCCTCGGAATTGAAAAAATAAGCTGTGACCAGGGGCTGCTGCGGTCGCTGGTCATATCGGACAAGCTTCACCAAGGCCATATTGTCACGCTTTTTCAAAGCATGGAGGTGCTGTGCGAAAAGCATCAAATCAAAACCGTATATCTAGTAGCGAATCAGCTTTCCTCTGCGGACTTTCTGACGGCCATGGGATTTGAAAGAGCTGAAAGTGTACCGGAAGAACTGTTCTCTTCTGATCATTTCTGTGAATCGCGGCAAACAGAAGGGGCCGTTTTGATGAAAAAAACGTCTGGATAAATGCAGTTTATACACATACTTATCCACTTCTTTATTAGCGTTGTCCACAATTTGTGGATAACGCTTGTTTTATTACAGGACATCTTTTATACTTTCAAAAGGATTACACGCGTAAAACAATCGTTTTATTGTTGTGAATAAGGAGTTTGGTCAGAAATGAAAACGAAAAGATGGTTTGTGGATGTAACTGACGAGTTATCCACAAATGATCCACAAATTGCACAAGCAGCCGCTTTGCTTCGAGAAAATGAGGTCGTTGCCTTTCCGACAGAAACGGTATATGGCCTAGGCGCAAACGCGAAAAATACGGATGCCGTCCAAAAAATATATGAGGCAAAAGGGCGGCCGAGCGATAATCCCTTGATTGTCCACATCGCGGATATCAGCCAGCTTGAGGATTTAACGGGCCCAGCGCCGGAAAAGGCGAAAACATTGATGAAGCGGTTTTGGCCGGGAGCACTTACGCTCATTCTGCCTTGCAAACCCGGTGCGCTTTCACCTCGTGTAACGGCAGGTCTTGAAACCGTTGCTATTAGAATGCCGGATCATCCGCTTGCCCTTGCATTGATTCGTGAATCGGGGCTGCCGATTGCAGCACCGAGCGCCAATCTATCAGGCAAGCCAAGTCCCACAAAAGCGGGGCATGTGGCTCACGACTTGGATGGCCGCATAGCCGGTATTATGGATGGAGGCCCTACCGGAATCGGAGTCGAATCAACCGTGCTTTCATGTGAGGGCGACGTCCCTGTTCTCCTGCGCCCGGGCGGCATTACGAAGGAACAAATTGAAGCGGTGATCGGACCGATCCATGTGGATAAAGGGCTCAGCGACCAAAATGAGAAGCCGATTTCTCCAGGAATGAAATATACACATTATGCGCCGACAGCGCCGCTTGCCATTTGCGAAGGCAGCCCAGAGCGCATGCAGCACCTCATTCAAGAATATCAACAGGGCGGAAAACGGGTCGGTGTCCTGACAACAGAAGAAAACGCGGGCGTTTATTCCGCTGATTATGTAAAGAGCTGCGGAAGACGTGCTCAGCTTGAGACTGTTGCGGCAGGGCTGTATGATGCTTTACGCAGCTTTGATGAGAATTATGTGGATGTTATTATCTCGGAATCCTTTCCGGACACAGGTGTCGGTCTCGCCATTATGAACAGGCTGATGAAAGCCGCCGGAGGAAGAGTGATTCGCTGAAAGCAGTCGGATGTTCTAACCCTTTTTGGACACGCATAGGCTAAAAAAGCGGGGCGTGTCCAAGGGGGTTATTTATGTATGTCGGATTTGTTTATAGGCGAACTGATGACATTAAGCATCATGGCGTTTGCTTTAGGGATGGATGCTTTTTCTGTCGGCCTTGGAATGGGCATGGTCAAACTCAGAAAGAAGCAGATATTCTATATCGGTTTCATCATCGGCCTTTTTCACGTTATCATGCCTCTCGCGGGGATGGCGGCCGGTAACATGCTGTCAGGGCTCCTCGGCGTGTTAGCGGTTTATATCGGAGGGGCGCTGCTTTTTGTTCTTGGGGTTCAAATGCTTATGGCTTCTTTTAAACAGTCAGAAGAACGATTGATGTCGCCGGCAGGGCCGGGCTTATTGCTGTTTGCCGTCGGCGTCAGCCTTGACAGCTTTTCCGTCGGCTTGAGCTTGGGAATATACGGCTCGCATCCGCTCCTCACAATCACCCTTTTTGGGCTGTTCAGCATGATGCTGACATGGCTTGGCCTTTTGGTCGGAAAACAAGTGCAGTCATGGCTTGGCACATACAGCGAAGCGCTCGGGGGCATCATATTAATCGTATTCGGCCTAAAGCTGCTATTGCCAATTTAATATACCAATAAAAGAAACGAAGTCGCCGTTTCTTTTTTCTTCATATATAATAGAAAAAAATAAGGGGTGACTGACTTGGATATTATTTTTGTCTGTACTGGAAATACGTGCCGCAGCCCGATGGCTGAGGCGCTTTTTAAATCAATTGCAGAAACGGAAGGGCTGAATGTCAGTGTACGTTCGGCAGGCGTGTTTGCTTCGCCTAATGGGAGAGCGACGCCTCATGCAGTCGAAGCGCTGTTTGAAAAACACATTGCCCTAAATCATGTGTCTTCTCCATTAACTGAAGAACATATGGAATCGGCAGATTTGGTTCTGGCTATGACCCATCAGCACAAACAGATCATTGCCAGCCAATTTGGACGTTATCGTGATAAAGTGTTTACATTAAAAGAATATGTCACAGGCAGCCATGGGGATGTTATCGATCCGTTCGGCGGCTCAATTGACATCTATAAACAAACGCGAGATGAGCTTGAAGAACTTCTTCGGCAGCTGGCAAAACAGCTGAAAAAAGAAGGCAGGTAAGTTGCCAGAATATCTGCAAACAGGTCATTTGCAAATCCTGCGTGAAGGAGTAGAATATAGTGAAAAGCACATCATATGGTGTGAATCAAAGAGCGGACAGGCTGCGCGGTCAATAAAGCGGGCGGGCCGCATCACACACGCTGGGAGGAAAAGCAGATGAAAGTAGCCATTGCATCGGACCATGGCGGCGTTCACATTCGAAATGAAATCAAAGATTTAATGGACGAATTGCAAATTGAATATATTGATATGGGCTGCGACTGCGGCAGCGGCTCTGTCGATTATCCGGATTATGCTTTTCCGGTGGCCGAAAAAGTGGTTAGCGGCGAAGTTGACAGAGGAATTTTAATTTGCGGGACAGGCATCGGCATGAGCATTTCCGCAAATAAAGTAAAAGGGGTTCGCTGCGCGCTGGCGCACGATACCTTCAGCGCCAAGGCGACGAGGGAGCATAATGACACAAACATCCTTGCGATGGGTGAACGGGTGATCGGCCCTGGTCTGGCTCGGGAAATCGCAAAAATCTGGCTGACCACTGAGTTTACCGGGGGAAGACACCAAACGCGTATTGGAAAAATCTCAGATTATGAAGAGAAAAACCTGTAGGGGTGCTGTTTAATGAATGAGATGAAACAAACGTGGAAGGCGATGCTGTCTGAGTTTCAGGAACAAGCTGAATTGAAACAAGATCAGCTTTTCGTCCTTGGATGCAGCACGAGTGAAGTGGCCGGCAGCCGGATCGGCACATCGGGGAGTGTAGACATTGCAGAAAGCATCTTCAGCGGACTTGCCGAGCTTCGGGAAAAAACGGGAATCCATCTCGCGTTTCAATGCTGCGAGCATTTGAACAGAGCGCTTGTTGTCGAAGCAGACACGGCCCGGCTGTTCAGGCTTCCAACCGTTTCTGCCGTGCCCGTTCCAAAAGCGGGAGGCGCGATGGCGTCCTATGCGTTTAACCAGATGAAGTCTCCTGTTCTTGTTGAAACCATTCAGGCTGACGCAGGAATCGATATAGGCGATACGTTTATCGGCATGCATCTGAAGCCGGTGGCTGTCCCTGTGCGTGTCTCTCAAAACAGCCTCGGTTCAGCCCATGTGACATTCGCGCGTACACGGCCGAAACTAATCGGCGGAGTGCGGGCGGTTTATGATTGCGAATGAAAGGACTGCATGGCCAGTCTTTTCTTTTATTTTAAGACAGTGATATAAATTCCGAACTTTAAATTAAATTTAAGTTATCATTATTCGTTTTTACCAATAAAAATTTAGATTTTTTAAAAATAATCTTTTACATCAGCCTTAAAAACCATGTACAATAGTGATGGTAAAACAAAGAACAGGATACGGATAGGAGAGGATCTCGCTGATGAAACATTTACCTGCGCAAGACGAACAAGTGTTTAACGCCATTAAAAATGAGCGTGAACGCCAACAGACTAAGATCGAATTGATTGCTTCTGAGAACTTTGTAAGTGAAGCGGTTATGGAAGCACAAGGATCTGTTTTGACAAATAAATACGCAGAAGGATATCCGGGCAAACGCTACTACGGCGGATGCGAGCACGTCGATGTCGCTGAAGATATCGCTCGTGACCGCGCGAAGGAAATCTTTGGAGCGGAGCATGTAAACGTTCAGCCGCATTCAGGCGCACAAGCAAATATGGCAGTGTACTTCACGATTTTGGAGCAAGGCGATACTGTACTTGGGATGAACCTCTCCCACGGCGGCCATTTAACACACGGAAGCCCAGTCAACTTCAGCGGTGTTCAATATAACTTTGTTGAGTACGGCGTAGATAAAGAAACTCAATATATTGATTACGATGACGTGCGTGAAAAAGCCCTCGCTCATAAACCAAAGCTTATCGTAGCAGGAGCAAGTGCGTATCCTCGTACAATCGACTTTAAGAAATTCCGTGAAATTGCTGATGAAGTCGGCGCTTACTTCATGGTGGATATGGCGCATATCGCAGGACTTGTTGCGGCAGGCCTTCATCCAAACCCGGTTCCTTATGCTGATTTCGTTACAACAACAACACATAAAACACTTCGCGGTCCTCGCGGCGGTATGATCCTTTGCCGTGAAGAGTTTGGCAAGAAAATTGATAAATCAATCTTCCCTGGCATTCAAGGCGGCCCGCTGATGCACGTTATTGCCGCAAAAGCTGTTTCATTCGGCGAAGTATTGCAGGACGATTTCAAAACATATGCACAAAACGTCATTTCAAACGCGAAACGTTTGGCTGAAGCGTTAACGAAAGAGGGCATCCAGCTTGTTTCAGGCGGAACTGACAACCACCTTATCCTTGTTGACCTTCGTTCTCTCGGACTGACTGGTAAGGTTGCAGAGCACGTACTTGATGAAATCGGTATTACATCTAACAAAAACGCGATTCCATACGATCCTGAAAAACCTTTCGTTACAAGCGGTATCCGTCTTGGTACAGCTGCTGTAACCAGCCGCGGTTTTGACGGAGACGCATTGGAAGAAGTCGGTGCTATCATTGCGCTTGCATTGAAAAACCACGAAGATGAAGGGAAACTTGAAGAAGCAAGACAGCGTGTAGCTGCTCTGACTGATAAATTTCCTTTATATAAAGAATTAGATTATTAAGATCCAAAAAACCCGCTTGGGGCTTTATGCCAGGCGGGTTTTTTGACGATGTTCTTGAAACTCAATGTCTTTTTTTGTAGAATCAATAGAAGTGTGTAATTGTTGATGGGACAATAAAAAAGGAGCTGAAACACAGTATGGGAAAGGTTTATGTATTTGATCATCCTTTAATTCAGCACAAGCTGACATATATACGGAATGAAAATACAGGTACGAAGGATTTTAGAGAGTTAGTAGATGAAGTAGCCACACTTATGGCATTTGAAATTACCCGCGATCTTCCTTTGGAAGAAGTGGACATCAATACACCGGTTCAGGCTGCAAAATCGAAAGTCATCTCAGGGAAAAAACTCGGAGTGGTTCCTATCCTAAGAGCAGGATTGGGAATGGTTGACGGCATTTTAAAGCTGATTCCCGCTGCAAAAGTGGGGCATGTCGGCCTTTACCGTGATCCTGAAACCTTAAAACCCGTGGAATACTATGTCAAGCTTCCTTCTGATGTGGAAGAGCGTGAATTCATCGTGGTTGACCCGATGCTCGCTACAGGCGGTTCCGCAGTTGAAGCCATTCACAGCCTCAAAAAACGCGGTGCGAAAAATATCCGTTTCATGTGTCTTGTAGCAGCGCCGGAGGGTGTGGAAGAATTGCAGAAGCATCATTCGGACGTTGATATTTACATCGCGGCGCTTGATGAAAAATTAAACGAAAAAGGCTATATTGTTCCAGGTCTCGGAGACGCGGGAGACCGCATGTTTGGAACAAAATAAAAAAGAAAACCCCAAAATAAAGGGGGTTCTTTTTTTATCCAGTTTTTTGATATTCGGTCAATTTGTATACAATTATAGGTGAAAATGTGAACATTCTGTGGAGACGTAAAGTATAAAAAGTTTTTTAACTTTAAACAGATTGACACATGTTAGGGGCTATTGTATGCTAAACGAGGGTATTATGAGAAGGTTTTCATAGCTTTCATTATAGTCCTCATCCCCAATGTAAATCCTCTCAGCAAACCCGTATTATGAGGATTTATTTAAGCGAATGAAACAGCATCCCTGCAAGGCTTGCGGATGAATGATTTTTTCGAACAGGCCCGTTTTTTGCCGATCAAAAAAGGTCTTCTACTAAGGGTTAACCGCTGATTTTTGCCGTATCCAAGCTATACATTATTTTTTCATCAGGAGACAGATAATTGATGGACGATCCCAAGCTTACATTTAGCAGACAACGCAAATATTTATTGTTCATTTTGGCAGTGTATGTACTGGGTTATGGTTTAACAGCGTATAAAACCGTTTTTTTAGGCCTTATTCTGGGAACTGTTTTCAGTTTGTTTAATTTTTTACTGCTCGTCAGGAGAATGAATGCTTTTGACAGAGCTGTTGAGAAAGGAAAGTCCATACGATCTCTCGGGAGCGCAGCGCGGTGGTGCAATGCGATTCTTGCTGTGGCTGTCGCCTATAAAAATCCCGAATATTTTCATATGGCAAGTACAGTTATTGGATTAATGACAATATACCCTGTCATTATGATAGATTCCTTTATCCAGCTTAAACGTTCATCAATGGAAGAGAGGTGAAAACCCTTTGAATCATGGTTACAGAACTATAGAATTTCTAGGTCTTACTTTTAATCTGACAAACATTCTGATGATTACTGTGGCGAGTGTGATTGTTTTATTGATTGCTATATTAACGACAAGAACGCTTTCGATCCGTCCTGGAAAAGCCCAGAACTTTATGGAATGGATTGTTGATTTCGTCCGCAATATTATTGGCAGTACAATGGATTTAAAAACAGGGGCTAACTTCTTGGCACTTGGTGTCACATTGCTGATGTACATATTTGTGTCGAATATGCTGGGGCTGCCGTTTTCTATTACAATCGGACATGAGCTCTGGTGGAAGTCTCCGACAGCGGATCCTGCCATTACATTAACGCTAGCCGTGATGGTTGTTGCTTTAACCCACTACTATGGTGTGAAGATGAAAGGGCTCAAGGAATATTCCAAAGACTATTTGAGACCTGTGCCATTCATGCTCCCGATGAAAATCATCGAAGAGTTTGCGAATACGCTGACTCTCGGTTTGCGGCTTTATGGTAACATCTTCGCCGGAGAAATTCTTCTCGGCCTGCTTGCAGGATTAGCGACAAGTCACTATTCGCAAAGCGTGGCTCTCGGTCTTGTCGGTACAGTCGGCGCGATTCTGCCGATGCTGGCATGGCAAGCATTCAGTTTATTTATTGGTGCCATCCAGGCATTTATCTTTACGATGCTGACGATGGTGTACATGTCTCATAAAATCAGTCATGATCATTAAAACATTATATCCAAACGGATAACATTTTAAAGGAGGAACTTTTTCATGAATTTAATAGCAGCTGCGATCGCAATTGGTTTAGGCGCACTTGGTGCAGGTATTGGTAACGGTTTGATTGTTTCACGTACGGTAGAGGGGATTGCCCGTCAACCGGAAGCAGGTAAAGAACTAAGAACTCTTATGTTCATGGGTATCGCATTAGTTGAAGCCCTTCCTATTATCGCTGTCGTTATCGCATTCTTAGCGTTCTTTGGCTAAGCATAAAAGCCTTATATGAACTAAAAATGGCGAAGATCATTCCAAGAGAACCTTCGCCATTGCTTTATGTCTGATAAGCATCCCGCCTTGCCGGCTGAAAAGAGACAAGTGCGGCTGCTGGATCAGCAAAGAAAAACCTGCAGAAGGGAGTTGCCGTAGTAGATGTCTCAATTACCACTTGAACTAGGATTGTCGTTTAACGGCGGAGATATCCTGTTCCAACTGTTAGCTATGTTAATCTTATTAGCGCTTCTGAAGAAATACGCTTTAGGGCCGCTATTAAACATAATGAAACAGCGTGAAGACCACATCGCTGGAGAAATTACGTCTGCTGAAGAAAAAAATAAAGAAGCGCAGCAGCTGATTGAAGAGCAGCGCGTTCTTTTAAAAGAAGCAAGACAGGAATCCCAAACTCTTATCGAAAACGCAAAGAAACTGGGAGAGAAGCAAAAAGAAGAGATTATTCAGGCTGCACGTGCAGAATCTGAACGTCTGAAAGAAGCAGCAAGAACTGAAATCGTGAAGGAAAAAGAACAGGCGGTTTCTGCTCTCCGTGAGCAAGTAGCGTCTCTTTCTGTCATGATTGCGTCGAAAGTGATCGAAAAAGAACTGGATGAACAAGCTCAAGAGAAATTAATCCAGGACTATCTTAAAGAGGTAGGAGAAAGCCGATGAGTGGATCAGCTGTCTCTAAACGATATGCATCAGCTCTTTTTGATATAGCCAATGAGTCTGCTCAGCTGAATCAAGTAGAAGAAGAGCTAATTGTTGTAAAACAAGTATTTCAAAATGAAAAAGCGCTTAATGATGTGTTAAACCATCCGAAGGTGCCGGCTGCGAAGAAAAAAGAGCTGATTCAACATGCATTTGGCTCTTTGTCACAGTCCGTACTCAATACGATTTTTCTTTTGATTGACCGCCATCGTGCCGCGATTGTCCCTGAGCTCACAGATGAGTTTATCAAACTCGCAAATGTGGCCCGTCAAACAGAAGACGCTATCGTATATTCAGTGAAACCGCTGACGGATGCAGAAATGTTACCATTATCACAAGTGTTTGCAAAAAAAGCCGGAGTCGCTTCATTGAGAATCAGAAATGAAGTGCAGACGGATTTAATAGGCGGCATTAAAGTCCGCATTGGAAACCGGATTTATGACGGCAGCGTAAGCGGGAAGCTTCAGCGCATCGAACGTCAATTAGCCGGAGAAAATCGATAGAAGGGGTGAAACCTAAGTGAGCATCAAAGCTGAAGAGATTAGCACACTGATAAAACAGCAAATACAAAATTATCAATCTGATATTGAAGTTCAAGACGTAGGTACAGTCATCCAAGTCGGTGACGGTATTGCTCGTGTGCACGGCCTTGACAACTGTATGGCCGGTGAACTTGTCGAATTTTCAAACGGTGTTTTGGGTATGGCTCAAAACCTTGAAGAATCAAACGTAGGTATCGTCATCTTAGGACCTTTCAGTGAGATCCGTGAGGGAGACGAAGTAAAAAGAACAGGCCGCATCATGGAGGTCCCTGTTGGTGAAGAGTTAATCGGCCGTATCGTAAATCCGCTAGGCCAGCCGGTAGACGGACTTGGCCCGATCCTGACAAGCAAAACTCGTCCGATCGAAAGCCCTGCGCCAGGCGTTATGGACCGTAAATCCGTTCATGAACCGCTTCAAACCGGTATCAAAGCGATCGATGCACTGATTCCAATCGGACGCGGCCAGCGTGAGCTGATCATCGGCGACCGTCAAACAGGTAAAACTTCTGTTGCGATCGATGCGATCCTAAACCAAAAAGACCAAGACATGATCTGCGTATATGTTGCGATCGGTCAAAAAGAATCAACAGTCCGCGGCGTAGTAGAAACATTGCGTAAACACGGCGCGCTTGATTATACAATTGTTGTAACGGCGTCTGCGTCACAGCCGGCACCGCTTCTGTACCTGGCACCGTATGCTGGGGTTACAATGGCAGAAGAATTTATGTACAGCGGCAAGCATGTTCTTGTTGTATATGATGATCTTTCTAAACAAGCAGCTGCTTACCGTGAGCTGTCCTTGCTTCTTCGCCGTCCGCCAGGCCGTGAAGCGTTCCCTGGGGATGTATTCTATCTTCATTCCCGTCTGCTTGAGCGTGCAGCAAAGCTTAGCGACGCGAAAGGCGCAGGATCAATTACAGCTCTGCCGTTCGTAGAAACACAAGCCGGAGATATCTCTGCTTATATTCCGACGAACGTCATTTCCATCACCGACGGACAGATCTTCCTGCAATCTGATTTGTTCTTCTCAGGCGTACGTCCAGCGATCAACGCCGGATTGTCTGTATCCCGTGTCGGCGGCTCAGCGCAAATCAAAGCGATGAAAAAAGTATCAGGTACTTTGCGTCTTGACCTTGCGTCATACCGTGAGCTGGAAGCATTCGCTCAATTCGGTTCTGACCTCGACCAAGCGACTCAGGCAAAACTGAACCGCGGTGCGCGTACAGTTGAAGTGCTGAAGCAGGATCTGAACAAGCCGCTTCCGGTTGAAAACCAAGTAGCCATTCTTTATGCGCTGACAAAAGGATATCTTGATGATATTCCTGTGGCGGATATCAGACGTTTTGAAGAAGAGTACTACATGTACCTTGACCAAAACCATAGAGACCTGCTTGACGGAATTGCGAAAACAGGAAACCTTCCTGCTGATGAAGACTTCAAAGCTGCAATCGAAGGCTTCAAACGTACATTTGCACCAAGCAACTAACTCGAATGCTGATGAGAGAAAAAGGTTCTCTTTTTCTCTCTTTTTACGCAGATGAAGAGAAAAGGTGGTGAAATCTTTGGCCTCATTACGCGATATTAAGTCAAGGATCACGTCAACGAAAAAAACGAGCCAGATTACAAAAGCCATGCAGATGGTATCTGCGGCTAAGCTGAATCGTGCTGAAAACAATGCAAAATCATTTGTGCCATATATGGATAAAATCCAAGAGGTTGTGTCAAACGTCGGGAGAGTTTCCGGCAACGTGAAGCATCCGATGCTTCTCAGCAGAGAAGTGAAAAAAACGGCATACCTTGTCATTACGTCTGACCGCGGTCTTGCCGGCGCTTTTAACAGTTCGGTTTTACGAAGTGCTTATCAGGCCATGCAGGAACGTCATCAGTCTAAGGATGAGTATGCGGTGATTGCCATCGGAAGAGTGGGCCGTGATTTCTTTAGGAAGCGTGAGATTCCGATCATTTCCGAGTTAACAGGGCTTGGAGATGAAGTAACGTTTACAGAAATTAAGGATCTTGCCCGTCAAACGATCCAAATGTTTATAGACGGTGCGTTTGATGAACTGCACCTTGTTTATAACCATTTTGTCAGCGCCATTTCTCAAGAAGTAACGGAGAAAAAACTTCTGCCGTTATCTGATTTGGGCAGCAGCGGCGGAAAAAGAACGGCGTCTTATGAATTTGAACCATCTGAAGAGGAGGTTCTGGAGGTTTTGCTTCCTCAATATGCAGAAAGCTTAATCTTCGGTGCGCTTCTTGACAGTAAAGCAAGTGAGCACGCTGCAAGAATGACGGCGATGAAAAATGCGACGGACAACGCGAAGGAACTTATCGATTCACTTTCGCTTTCATACAACCGCGCTCGCCAAGCAGCCATCACACAAGAAATTACGGAAATTGTCGGCGGAGCAGCCGCTTTAGAATAGGAAGATTTTGTCAGGAGGGATAGCGATGAAGAAAGGACGCGTTAGCCAGGTATTAGGACCGGTCGTCGACGTGCGTTTTGAAGACGGTCACTTGCCTGAAATTTATAATGCGATTAAAATTTCACAGCCAGCTGCAAGTGAAAACGAAGTAGGTATTGATTTAACGCTTGAGGTCGCTCTTCATTTAGGTGATGATACAGTACGTACAATCGCAATGGCATCTACGGATGGTGTTCAGCGCGGTATGGAAGCTGTAGATACAGGAGCGCCAATCTCAGTACCGGTTGGTGATGTAACACTCGGACGTGTATTTAACGTTCTCGGAGAAAATATTGATTTGAATGAGCCGGTTCCTGCGGATGCGAAAAAGGATCCGATTCACAGACAGGCGCCATCATTCGATCAGCTTTCAACAGAAGTTGAAATTCTTGAAACAGGTATTAAAGTTGTTGACTTGCTTGCTCCTTACATCAAGGGCGGTAAAATCGGATTGTTCGGCGGTGCCGGTGTAGGTAAAACCGTATTAATCCAGGAATTAATCAACAACATCGCGCAAGAGCATGGCGGTATCTCTGTATTCGCCGGCGTAGGAGAGCGTACTCGTGAAGGGAACGACCTTTTCTATGAAATGAGTGACTCTGGCGTAATCAACAAAACAGCCATGGTATTCGGACAAATGAACGAGCCGCCGGGCGCACGTATGCGTGTTGCTTTGACAGGCCTTACAATGGCTGAGCACTTCCGTGATGTACAAGGACAGGACGTACTGTTCTTCATCGATAACATTTTCCGTTTCACACAAGCGGGTTCTGAGGTTTCAGCCCTTCTTGGCCGTATGCCTTCAGCGGTTGGTTATCAGCCGACGCTTGCAACTGAAATGGGTCAGCTCCAAGAGCGTATCACGTCTACGAACGTTGGATCAGTTACATCTATCCAGGCGATCTACGTGCCTGCCGATGACTACACTGACCCAGCGCCGGCGACAACGTTCGCTCACTTGGATGCGACAACAAACCTTGAGCGTAAATTAACTGAAATGGGTATTTACCCTGCGGTTGATCCGTTGGCATCTACATCACGCGCCCTTGCTCCTGAAATTGTTGGAGAAGAGCATTATGCTGTTGCACGTGAAGTACAGTCAACGCTTCAGCGTTACAAAGAGCTTCAAGATATCATTGCGATTCTCGGTATGGATGAATTAAGTGATGAAGACAAGCTTGTCGTTCAACGCGCACGCCGTATCCAGTTCTTCCTTTCTCAAAACTTCCACGTGGCTGAACAGTTCACTGGACAAAAAGGTTCTTACGTGCCTGTAAAAGAGACGGTACAAGGCTTCAAAGAAATCTTAGCCGGTAAATACGACCATCTTCCAGAAGATGCGTTCCGTCTTGTAGGCCGTATCGAAGAAGTTGTTGAGAAAGCAAAAGAAATGGGTGTAGAAGTTTAATCTGGTCCTAGGAGGGTAAAAGCATGAAGACCGTTAAAGTCAATATCGTTACTCCCGACGGCCCAGTATACGATGCGGATATCGAAATGGTGAGTGTGAGAGCCGAAAGCGGCGATCTCGGTATTTTGCCAGGTCATATTCCAACCGTGGCTCCTCTTAAAATCGGCGCTGTCCGTCTGAAAAAAGACGGACAGACTGAAATGGTTGCCGTCAGCGGCGGATTTGTAGAAGTCCGTCCTGATCAGGTCACCATCCTAGCCCAGGCTGCCGAGACAGCGGAAGGCATCGATAAAGAGCGCGCTGAAGCTGCACGCCAGCGGGCGCAGGAGCGTTTGAATTCTCAATCAGATGATACTGACATTCGTCGGGCTGAGCTTGCGTTACAGCGGGCTTTGAACAGATTGGATGTAGCAGGGAAATAAGAAAAAAATCCTTCTCTTTATGAGAAGGATTTTTTTATGAACGCACTAGAGAATCAAACAGCGACAGCAGCGGGCGATCCTCTTTTTGGCGCAAGTATAAACCATCACAGGTATTCATGGTATTCCACGATTTGCGATGTCTTCTAAAGCCCAGTGTATAAGCGCCGTCTTTATACGGATAAGGTTTTACAACCCATTCAGCATCTTCATGGCGGGCAATCACGCAATCTATAAGATAAACACTGATCATTTTCTCGAATTCTTCAATAGGAAGATTCCAATCAGCAAGCAAAAGCTCTTGTATACTTTGAAAATAGAGGTTTTCCAGCTCTTCAAGGCTTTCTCTCGTATAGGTAAGAGAAATGTTAAAAAACTGACACAATTCATTCAGTTCTTCAATCTGTGACTGTCTATAATCATAATAGAATGCAATTGCTTCCCATTCCTGTTCAAAAATTGGCAGGTCCTCACCATATTGCTTTTCAGGCTGAAAAAAAGAATGATTCACATTTGCCAGCTCCTTTCCAATAAAGTATATCATGTAAAAGAATCACACTTTAAGTGGGGGTTAGCCCTAGATTTGGCTGATTATTCCGTTCTGTATAAAATGTATCATCTTTATCTGCGCTTCTTATATAATAAGAAAGGGTATGAGCGCAGAGAAAGGAGTGTAATAGATGAGTGTATTGGGACAGCAGGCTGCAATCGGCATTGTCGTTCACCTGATTTTTATAGCAGTGACTTGGTGGGCGCTGCAAGCCGTCAATATAGATCCGTTAATCAAAAAAGGCAAAGTCGTGCAGGCAAGACTCCTGATGATTTTGCTGACAATCGCTATTGGAACGGCGGTTGCGAATTTCTTTTTAGATTACCTCAATTATTCACAGCAGCTTCCCTATCTATTTTAATAGGTTTTGACTATCGTCATCATGGGAATGGTTGGAGGAAGCGGGGTTGAAGCTATAGCTCGAGTTTTGACGAAGATTTTTACGTATGGCGCCTCTTGCCTCCGGTAAAACTGGGGATAAGGGGGAGAGATAAACATGAAGAAAAAACAAGTAAGCCACGCCATTATGATTTCCGTCATGTTAAGCTTCGTCATTGCTGTTTTCCATACCATTCATGCGAGTGAATTAACGCCGTTGGCACAAATAGCAGAGGGGATGGAACGCCAAGATGTGTCAATAGATAAGTGGACATTGCATGCAAAACAAAACATGTCACTGACCGAAAAAGAATTTGATCAAAAAGTGCAACGTTTAAAATCAGAGTATCGTCAATATGATTGGACGATTGCACAGGAAGATAAAGTCGTAAAGGCAATTGGCACATATACTGACAAAAAAAATCGCACTTCTTTTAGACTGCAGCTTGTCACAACCCTCAAAAAACACAACCCAACTTCGTATTTATTATATGAGCAAATGAGTCTTGAGACACCGGATAGCTGGAATGATACATATGAACAGTTTGAACGGGAGACACTTGGGATATTCCAAGAAAAAGTAGTTATTTTTACTTGTCTAAATGGTCATTTAGATGATAATATGAATATTGTTTTGCAAAAAAAAGCAAATCAGTTATTAAATGAATTTCAAGCAAGATCAGTAGAACATGTAGTTGAGCCAAATTTCGTTTCTATTTCTGCGTTTACAGATGAGTGGGAAGAGTACATTATGACCTCGAAACATAAGATGAATTTGCAAATTGCACTTAGAAGTGCAGGAATGGGCGGAAAACATACCGTTACGGTTGGCACACCAATCGTTACGACTGAATATTAATATAGAGAATTTAGGGACGCGGAGGGGAATACCTTGGAAAAAATCATCGTCCGCGGCGGTCAGAAGTTAAACGGCACAGTCAAAGTTGAAGGCGCTAAAAATGCCGTTTTACCTGTTATCGCTGCATCTTTATTAGCAAGTGAAGAAAAAAGCGTAATTTGTGATGTACCTACGCTCTCCGATGTATATACAATTAACGAAGTGTTGCGTCATTTAGGAGCAGATGTGCATTTTGAGAATAATGAAGTGACTGTGAATGCTTCATACGCTTTGCAAACTGAAGCACCTTTTGAATATGTTCGTAAAATGCGTGCGTCTGTGCTTGTCATGGGGCCGCTTCTTGCGCGTACAGGTCATGCAAGAGTTGCGCTTCCGGGTGGATGCGCAATTGGTTCCAGACCGATTGATCAGCATTTAAAAGGTTTTGAAGCAATGGGCGCTGAAATCAAAGTCGGTAATGGCTTCATTGAAGCTGAAGTAAAAGGCCGACTGCAAGGCGCAAAAATTTATCTGGACTTCCCAAGTGTAGGAGCTACAGAGAACCTGATTATGGCAGCTGCTTTAGCTGAAGGAACAACAACGCTGGAAAACGTGGCAAAAGAACCCGAAATCGTTGATTTAGCAAACTATATCAACGGCATGGGCGGAAAAATCCGCGGAGCTGGCACCGGCACCATCAAAATTGAAGGAGTCGAAAAGCTTCACGGCGTAAAACACCATATTATTCCTGACCGTATTGAAGCGGGCACATTTATGGTTGCTGCTGCAATCACTGAAGGAAACGTATTAGTAAAAGGAGCGGTTCCTGAGCACCTTACCTCTTTAATCGCAAAAATGGAAGAGATGGGTGTAACAATTAAGGATGAAGGTGAAGGCCTGCGTGTCATCGGCCCGAAAGAACTGAAACCGATTGATATCAAAACAATGCCTCACCCAGGCTTCCCGACTGATATGCAGTCACAAATGATGGCGCTTCTGCTTCGTGCAAGCGGCACAAGCATGATTACAGAAACTGTTTTTGAAAACCGTTTTATGCATGCGGAAGAATTCCGCCGTATGAATGGTGATATCAAGATTGAAGGACGTTCTGTCATCATTAACGGTCCTGTACAGCTTCAGGGAGCTGAAGTTGCAGCGACTGATTTGCGTGCAGGTGCAGCGCTGATTCTTGCGGGGTTAGTGGCTGAAGGTCATACACGTGTTACTGAACTGAAGCACTTAGACCGCGGTTACGTTGGTTTCCATAAGAAGCTTGCCGCTCTGGGCGCAGACATCGAACGTGTAAATGATGAGTCTGCTTCTGAGCAAGAGAATAAAGAAGTCGTTTCTGACTTAAATGCATAAACTTACTTGAAAATCAGTATGTCACTCTGGCATACTGGTTTTTTATTTTTTGTGTATTATCATCATTATGCGCAAAATAGCAAAAAAGAATACGTAAATGACAAATAAAGTTTCTGTCCAAAACGAGAGTCATATTAGCTTGTCCCTGCCCATAGACTAGACTAGAGTCGAATCCCGAGCAGGAGGCAGCTGAATATGAAACAATTCGCAATCACACTATCCGTACTATGTGCATTGATTCTCTTGGTTCCCACCCTTTTGGTTATACCGTTCCAGCATAATAAGGAAGCGGGGGCCAGTGTAGAATCAGAAAAGACAGCAGTCAGCACGAAACCAGCATCGAAAGGAGCAGAAACATTGAAGACATCACCTGTTTCTATTCCCGTCTATCGAACCGCAAATCAATCCGTAGAAAACATTCCGCTTGAAGAGTATGTGATTGGAGTCGTCGCCTCCGAAATGCCGGCAACCTTTAAACCTGAAGCGCTGAAAGCCCAGGCCCTCGCCGCCAGAACATTTATTGTCAGACTGATGGTGTCAAATTCAGCGGTTGAGGCCCCTAAAGGTTCACTGGTGGATGATACACAGATGTTCCAGGTGTATAAAAACAAAGCGGAGCTAAAAAAGCAGTGGGGCACAAGCTATGAAGCAAAACTGAAGAAAATCACAGATGCGGTTGCCAGTACGCAAGGCAAAATCCTAACGTACAACAACCAGCCGATTGAAGCCTCCTTTTTCTCCACAAGCAATGGCTACACAGAGAATGCAGAAGCTTATTGGACAAGTGCTATCCCATATTTAAAAAGTGTCAAAAGCCCATGGGATAAAAAGTCTCCGAAATATAAGTCAACAAAAACCTTTACAGCGGCAGAGTTTGAGCAAAAGCTTGGCGTCAAGCTGGATGGGTCTAGCGCAGTAGGAAGGATTACCGGAGAGACACCGGGCCACCAGGTCGCAACAGCTGTCATTAACGGCAAGACGCTGAAAGGAAGAGACATACGTGAAAAGCTAGGTCTCAACTCCGCCGATTTTGATTGGAAGCGAAATGGAGACACAATTACAGTCACGACGAGAGGATTTGGCCACGGTGTAGGGATGAGCCAATACGGAGCGAATTTTATGGCGAAAGAAGGAAAAACGGTTGATGACATCGTGAAGTACTATTATCAGGGCACACAAATTTCTGAGGCCGATTCGTTTTTGAATAAATATATGGCGAAAAAGTAGAAAAAGACGCTCATTGAGCGTCTTTTTCTATTCCTGAATGTCTTTTATCTAAGGACGGTTGAAACGGTTTAGAGGAGCTTCTGGCAGTCTTTAAGGACCAGTCCTTTTTTCCTGATTGCAGGTTTTAAGATTGTGGTAAAGTCATCCACATTTGTCGACAGACTTCGACAGACTCATATAACGAAAGCCGAAAGGCGGACAATCTTCTTTTTTCATAGGAGCGTTAGGTGGAAATCACTAATAAAAACATAGGTTTCTATGCAAAAGTAAACAACAGCAATGGGGAAGCCCGCCCTATTTATTTCTCGGTTTTTGTCGATTACGATAGGTTATGTTCAGCGTTGAACATCTGCACGCAGAAACAAATTGGTAAAGGGGTACGAACATGAAGAAAAGATTTTCACTGATCATGATGACGGGATTGTTATTTGGATTAACTTCACCTGCTTTTGCAGCTGAAAAGAAAGAAACGGAGGCTAAAGCTCCTGCGAACGTGGCAGTCTTGCTTGATGCCAGCGGAAGTATGGCGAAAAGAATAGACGGTGTCTCTAAATTTAATTCAGCCAAAAAAGAAATTTCAAAGTTTGCAAGCTCACTGCCAGAAGGAACTCAGGTGAAAATGAGTGTGTTTGGCTCTGAAGGAAACAATAAAAATTCCGGAAAAGTTCAGTCATGTGAAGCCATTCGCAACGTATACGGCTTCCAAAGCTTTAACGAGCAAAGCTTCCTCAATTCTCTTAATACAATTGGGCCGACTGGCTGGACGCCAATTGCCAAAGCGCTGAATGAGGCGAAATCTTCTTTTGACCAGCTTGACGCAAAAGTGGAAAAAGTGGTGTATCTGTTGACAGACGGTGAGGAAACGTGCGGAGGAAATCCGATTAAAACAGCAAAGGAACTGCAAAAAGACAATATCACTGTGAATGTGATCGGTTTTGATTATAAAGAGGGATACAAAGGCCAGCTGAACGCGATTGCGAAAGTAGGCGGCGGTGAATACTTCCCTGCTTATACACAAAAAGATGTTGAGAAAATCTTCACTCAGCAATCATTGATGTTATCTAAATAAGAAAAAAAGAGGCTGATAGCGGTCAGCCTCTTTTTGGTATGTAACATAATGTTCAAAAGTAATCAGGTATCAGCCTGTAGCATAGTAGCAGATTTCCGTTTTTCTGTGATGATCAAGGCGAAAAAAGAATGAATCATGTCACAATCTGTATATGCTTTTTGGGCGAAAAAGGCTACATATCATCGGCATTTCAAGTGATTTTGAACAGAAAGTGAAAGCAGCACAAAAGGCAGCTTGCCCTATATCTTTTTGCATTTTCATATTCTAGCATAAAGAAGAATCCAGCTATAGTTGGAAAATATGATAAAGAAAGGAAGAAAAACATGACGATAAATATTAAAGTATATTCCGATTATGTCTGTCCATTCTGTTTTCTCGGAAAAGACCAATTCGAAAAAGCGATCGAAGGCAAAGATGTGGAAGTCGAGTGGCTGCCATTCGAACTGAGGCCGCGCCCATCGGAGCAGCTTGATCCGTTAAATGATCCATCAAAATTGGCAATGTGGGACGGCGCCATTAAGCCGCGAATCGAGGCTTGGGGCGTCAACATGAAGCTGCCAAACGTCTCACCGCATCCTTATACAGATTTGGCTCATGAAGGCTATCACTTTGCAAAAGAACACGGTAAAGCGAAAGCGTACAATGACCGGGTTTATCAAGCCTTTTTCCAGGAAGATCAAAATATTGGCGACATCGACGTATTAACAGCGCTGGCTAAAGAAGCCGGACTGGATGAGCAGGCTTTTAAAGAAGCTTTAAGCTCCAGAACATATCAGGACGTGCAGCGGAAGGCGCTCCAACACGCTTACGAAGAAGCAGGCATTACGGCCGTTCCGACATTTATCATTGGCAATGAACGGATCGCCGGGGCCGCTGCGAGGGAAGTGTTTGAACAGGTGATCGAAAAAGAAAGCAAACAAAAACCTGTTGACGGCTTGCAGTGCGACCTTGACGGAAATAACTGCTGAGCAGGAAAAATGAGCGATTTGAAGAACCCTTTAATAGGGTTCTTTTTTATACCGGAAAGAAGAGGGAAGACAGTTGACACTCCATCATTTTATTGCAGCCGATCAGGAGCTTCCGTTGGGGAGCTTCCAGGACCAAACAAAAGAAGGTTTGATTAGCATCGATGAGCTTGATCAAGGGTACGAAATGATCAAAACAAAATTCAGCAAGCCGTTTGTGTATGAGGCAACCGGCTGTTTGCATAGACCCGGAAATGGTATACGAGCGCTATTCAGCTATATCAATTCAAATATTGCCGATGGCGAAGATATTGAAGTTTACTCTTGCTGGGACGGTGAGGAAGACAGAGAAAAAGACGACCGCTTAGACTTTTTTATTGATCTAAAGGCTCTTCAGCTGGGCAAGCATGTCAAGCTGGATAAAAAGAAATACATCGATGAAATTGCAGGCATGTTTTATTTTGAGGAGCGGCAGCTGGTCAAGATTCGTAAATAAAACATTTGCTGGCGCAGGGTTTTCACACCTTTTTTCGGCCGGTTCATTTAGATGTTCAATCAGTGCACGCGCATTGTCATAGCTCACAGGCTAAGTACGATTAAGGATGCAGATCTCATATTAGTGCTAAAAGACGGAGAGATTCAAGAGATGGGCAACCATTTACAATTGATTCGCAACCAAGGGTTTTACACCAAATTGTACA
>NZ_CP026521.1:4319637-4322019 GCF_002953915.1 Bacillus sp. MBGLi79 | reverse complement strand
CGTTAATCGAAGAGAGGGGTACAGAAATGACAAAATATAGCTTTGTAACCGGAGGAGTTGTATCCTCGCTTGGAAAAGGAATTACGGCGTCTTCGCTCGGCCGCCTGCTGAAGAACAGAGGTTTGAATGTCACCATTCAAAAATTTGACCCGTATATCAACGTAGACCCGGGGACAATGAGCCCGTATCAGCACGGTGAAGTGTTCGTAACCGACGACGGTGCGGAAACGGATCTTGACCTCGGCCACTATGAGCGCTTCATCGACATCAATTTAAATAAATACAGCAACGTGACAACAGGAAAAATCTATTCCACGGTGCTGAAAAAAGAGCGCAGAGGCGATTATTTAGGCGGTACCGTACAGGTTATACCTCATATCACAAATGAAATTAAAGACCGCGTATTCCGCGCCGGAAAAGAAACGGGCGCTGATGTCGTGATCACCGAAATCGGCGGAACCGTCGGTGATATCGAATCGCTGCCGTTTCTTGAAGCGATCCGCCAGATCAAGAGCGATGTCGGCCGCGACAATGTGATGTACATTCACTGTACGCTAGTTCCATATCTTAAAGCGGCGGGAGAAATGAAAACAAAGCCGACTCAGCACAGCGTAAAAGAACTGCGCAGCCTCGGCATTCAGCCAAATGTCATCGTCGTGAGAACAGAAATGCCGATTTCTCAGGACATGAAAGATAAAATCGCGCTGTTCTGCGACATCGATCCTAAAGCCGTCATCGAAGCCGGCGATGCGGATACGCTCTACTCCATTCCTCTCGACCTGCAAAAACAAGGGCTGGACAGCTTAGTCTGCAGCCACTTGAAGCTGAATTGCAGAGAAGCCGATATGGAAGAATGGAAAGAACTTGTCAAAAAGGTGAAAAGTCTGTCCAAAACGGTGACAATCGCTTTGGTTGGTAAATACGTCGAGCTCCCGGATGCCTACATTTCAGTTGTGGAATCGCTTCGCCATGCGGGTTATGCGTTTGACGCAGACATTCAGGTTAAATGGATCAATGCGGAAGAAGTGACGGAAGACAACGTTGCCGATCTTGTTCAGAATGCGGATGGTATTCTTGTGCCGGGCGGATTCGGAGACCGCGGTGTTGAAGGGAAAATCACGACAGTCAAATATGCCCGCGAACAAAAGATTCCGTTCTTCGGCATTTGCCTCGGAATGCAGGTGGCATCGATTGAATACGCAAGAAATGTGCTCGGTCTTGAAGGAGCGCACTCAGCCGAAATCGATCCTTCCACACCGTATCCGATTATCGACCTTCTCCCTGAACAAAAGGACATTGAAGACCTTGGCGGAACACTGCGTCTCGGACTTTATCCGTGCAAGCTTCAAGAAGGGTCGAAAGCGTATCAGGCATATGAAAATGAAGTGGTCTATGAACGCCACCGCCACCGCTATGAATTCAACAACGAATTCAGACAGCAGATGGAAGAAGCCGGATTTGTATTTTCCGGGACAAGCCCTGACGGCCGTCTCGTGGAGATTATCGAGCTTAAAGATCATCCATGGTTTGTCGCGTCTCAGTTCCACCCTGAATTCACGTCAAGACCGACAAGACCTCAGGCTCTGTTCAGAGACTTCGTACATGCTTCGCTGAAGACTTCGGAAAAGCTGTAAAAAAGAAAAAAAGGCCTGCCGGCACATCACGCCGGCAGGCCTTTTTTGGATTTTTCTGGTGATAATGGCGGCCCGAACTGGTACTATATTCATTAAGGCCGGCCCCACCGTCATTAATTTCCTTTAGGCAACCCTGTTTTATTGGTATTCCTGAAGAATTTCCTTTAATGTAAAGGATAGGGCATGATAAATGTAGAGGCTGACCATCAGGGACGGAAATCCGAACCTTGTTCCGTCTTCATCGGGAAGAAGCGGCATTCTCAGCTTTGAATCGATATGGACATCGGCGAATGATGCGATCGGGGCGCCGTCTTTTCCCGAAGGGGAGACGACAACAAGTCCGATTCCTCTTTCATACAGTTTTTCCGCCATTTTCAGCTCTTCGTCATCCGCTGAACCGGCGCAGAACATCAGCACTTTGTCCGTCATTTCAAAATCGGGCCAGTTTTCTTCGTTCTTCGGCAGCACTTTGACTGAGGGGAACGGTTCAGAACTGTACATCGCTTCTTTCAAAATGCCTTCCAATTCATTTTTTCCGTATACATAAACCGAATGATCACTGATGACCGCCTGAGCCAACAAGCGGGCGCCGTCCTCTATCGATTGGGCCTCGCCCTCTTGAATCCGGTTGAAGATTCCCGTCAATTGAGTGGTGAAAATTTTAAGCAAGCTGACTCCTCCTTTTTTACTGACTATCATTATATAACAAAAGAGAATAATGGGAAAAATCCTCTAAATATGTCGCAAA
>NZ_CP026521.1:4304841-4319537 GCF_002953915.1 Bacillus sp. MBGLi79 | reverse complement strand
AAAAGGTTGAAGAACGGAGAGGAACGGTGGGGAAAATGAAGAAATCAAACATTGCCTGTATGTATATTTTTCTTTTATTAATAGGAGCGCTTGCAAATCTCACGACGGAAGAGACGGCCCAATCATCAGACGGGAAGCCTGCCGTGATTCCAGATGAAGCGATTCGGCTGCGGATTTTGGCAAACAGCGACAGCGGGAGCGACCAAAGCGTCAAACGTAAAATCAGGGATGAGGTCAATAAACAAATTACGAAATGGGTGGAAAACCTGACCTCGGTTGAGGAAGCGAGACAAGTCATCAGGTCGAAGCTGCCCGAAATCAAAGAGGTTGCCAAGGATGTTATGAAGCGCGAAAATGTCCGGCAATCCGTGTCTGTCCGTTTTGATCGAGTTTCATTTCCGACAAAGCTATACGGCAATATGGTGTATCCAGCCGGAGAATATGAGGCTGTTTTAATTACATTAGGCAAGGGAGAGGGAGCCAACTGGTGGTGTGTCCTGTTTCCGCCGCTTTGCTTTCTTGATTTTTCCAATGGGGAAGCCGTAAAGTCGCCTGAAGACGAACAAACCGATGCCGGGGAAAACGCCCGGGAAGAAAAAACAGTCGCTGCAGATGAAGCGGTATCTGGCAAAGATAAAGAAGACAAAGAAGTGAAATTTTTTCTTGTCGAATGGATTACCGGGCTTTTTTCTTAAAGGAACCGCCGTGCTTTCGTGCAGGGCGGTTTTTTACTGTTTGTTTTTTCATGATGGTTATTCACGCTTTTGAATATGATATAATTTTCCAAAACGGTTCAGGGAAAATACTGCTTTTCGAATATACACCTTCTGCCCCTTTCTGATGTGTCAATTACATTGCCCGGTAGAAAGAGAAACTGTCTTATCACCAGTACAGAGTTCATTTGCATACTCATTCAAAGCATTAGTTCCTGCTAATCAAAATTGAAAAATGAATTGCCGGCTTTATTCCAAATCAAAAGGTATATTTTACTGTCGCCCTCATAGATTGGATAGAGAAGTTAAAAAACGGGGTGAAAAGATGTTCTACCAATTGAGGTTAGCGGAAATGAAAGACATGAATGCGATCGAAGCGTTTTTAAAAAAGGCGGGGACAAGCCATAAAGGCATTGAGGAAGCGAAGAGCCAGTTTATCATGATGGAAGACCCTCCCGATGAAATCGTCGCCTGCCTCGGAATGGAGGAATTTGAAAACAAAAAAGGGCTGCTGCGCTCGCTTGTCGTGTCTGACAAGCTCAGCCAGGGCCACATCGTTTCCCTGTTTCAAAGCATGCAGGTATTGTGTGAAAAGCGGGGAATCCAAACCCTGTATTTAGTTGCCAATAAACGAACATCGATGGATTTCCTTGAAGTGCTCGGTTTTAAACAAGCTGCGGCAATTCCGGAAGAGCTTGATGGATCAGAGCATGTTTCAGACTCGTTGAGCGTAAACGGAGCCGTTTTGATGGAGAAAACGTCTAATTAGCCGTTAACTTATACACAGAGATATCCACGGATTCAAAAGCGTTATCCACAAAATGTGGACAACGCTTGTTTTCTTTTTCTTCATCTTTTATACTTTCAACAGGATTTACATGAATGATTAACGTTTTTAGTGTTTTGTTAAGGGAGTTTTGATGTTAATGAAAACAAAAGTATGGACTGTGGATGTAAAACGTGATTTGTCCACAAACTGTCCACAAATTGCACAAGCGGCAAGACTGCTCAAGCAAAATGAAACGGTTGCTTTTCCGACAGAGACTGTTTACGGTCTTGGTGCAAACGCCAAACACAGCGAAGCAGTAGCTAAAATATACGAAGCGAAAGGGCGTCCGAGCGACAATCCGCTCATTGTCCACATCGCTGAAATTGAACAGCTCGGAGAATTTGCAGAGGTTGATTCGCCTCAGGCCGAAATGCTGATGAAGCGTTTTTGGCCCGGACCGCTGACCCTTGTGCTGCCTTGCAGACCCGGGGTGTTATCCACAAAGGTGACGGCGGGGCTCGATACGGTCGCGGTCAGAATGCCTGATCATCCTGTTGCCCTTGAGCTGATTAGACAGGCCGGCGTTCCGGTGGCCGCCCCGAGCGCCAATCTGTCCGGGAAACCGAGTCCGACGAAAGCCGAGCATGTCGTTCACGATTTAAATGGAAGGATTGCAGGTATCGTTGACGGCGGTCCTACAGGAGTAGGGGTTGAATCAACAGTTGTTTCATGCACCGGGGAAATTCCGGTCATTTTGAGGCCGGGCGGCGTCACAAAAGAGCAGCTCGAAGAAGCGGCCGGCTCTGTCTTGATTGACCAGGGCCTCACCGACGAAAAAAAGGCGCCGATGTCTCCCGGGATGAAATATGCGCATTATGCACCGGAAGCCCCGCTTGCCATTGTGAACGGAAGCGTTGAAGATATTCAACGGCTGATCGGCCAATATCAGAAAGACGGCATGAAAGTCGGCGTCCTTACGACAGAGGAACGGGCCGGTGCCTATCAGGCGGATGCCGTCCGCATCTGCGGCAGAAGAGACCGTCTTGAAACGGTTGCCGCCGGTTTGTATGACATTCTCCGCAGCTTTGACGAAGAACAGCTCGATTTTATTTTTGCTGAGTCTTTCCCTGAGGAAGGGGTGGGCCGGGCGATTATGAACCGGCTCTTGAAAGCTGCAGGCCATCGCGTAATCGAAGCGTAGCCTAAGCAGGGTTGTTCTATCCGCCTTTGGACGTGCATAAGCTAGAAAAGCTGGCGTGTCCAAGGGGGAATTGCATGAATGTTGATGTGTTAATAGGCGAAATCCTGACGCTCTCGATCATGGCTTTTGCACTCGGCATGGATGCCTTTTCAGTCGGTCTTGGAATGGGAATGGCCAAGCTGAAAAGGAACCAAATCTTTCAAATCGGCGTCATTATTGGATTGTTCCATGTCATCATGCCGCTTGGCGGTATGATTGCGGGACAGTTTCTTTCGGGCGCGCTTGGTGCGCTTGCGGGGTATCTTGGAGGAGCGCTTTTATTGGTGCTGGGCATTCAGATGATTGCCGCATCTTTTAATAAAAGCGGGGA
Organism: Bacillus sp. MBGLi79; assembly: GCF_002953915.1. Taxonomy (NCBI): domain Bacteria; kingdom Bacillati; phylum Bacillota; class Bacilli; order Caryophanales; family Bacillaceae; genus Bacillus; species Bacillus sp. MBGLi79. The sequence goes on along the minus strand of NZ_CP026521.1, from coordinate 4,316,484 downwards.
GCAGATCATCTCTCCGCACGGCTTCGGCTTATTCATTTTTGCCGTCGGCGTCAGCCTCGACAGCTTTTCAGTCGGTCTCAGCCTCGGCCTCTACGGGACGAAACCGCTATTAACGATCTTTTTGTTCGGTTTGTTCAGCATGGTGTTAACTTGGGCGGGTCTGCTGCTTGGAAAAAAGGTTCAAACGTGGCTTGGAGCTTACAGCGAAGCGCTCGGAGGAGCCATCCTACTGAGCTTCGGCCTGAAGCTTTTGCTGCCCATTTAATTGAAAGAGGAGAAAATCTTTTTCCCACTTTGCATAACATAATGAAACTTAGAAAAAGAGGGGAGAGATCCTCTCTTTTTTGATTTCTGGAGCGGATTTTATTATTTTCCGGCTGAATCCTTTATAATATGAACAAAGGAGTGAACAGGATTGAACATACTATTTGTCTGTACTGGAAATACGTGCCGCAGCCCGATGGCGGAAGCGCTTTTTAAATCTGCGGCTGCCGAAAAAAAACTGGATGTCTCCGTCAAATCTGCCGGGTTGTTTGCTCCTGAAAACGGAAAAGCTTCTTTATATGCAGTCGAAGCGCTTTTTGAAAAAAACATCGCTCTGAATCATACATCTTCACAGCTTTCCGAGGAGAAGGTTGAATGGGCGGATCTCGTGTTGACGATGACGGAGCAGCACAAACAGGTGGCAGTACATGAATTTTCAAAGAGCCGAGATAAAATCTATACGCTGAAAGAGTATGTCAAAGGAGAAAGCGGGGACATCATTGACCCGTTCGGCGGATCTCTCAGCGACTATCAAAAAACGAGAGATGAGCTGGAGCAGCTGCTGAAAAAATTGGCAGAAATGCTGGCGGGAAAATCTCGGGAATAGAAGCTAAGGAGCGTTTGCAAATCGAGCGGCAGCGGGTACAATAGACATGATCAATCAGAAATATATAGCGGCTGTATACTGCTTAACGGTCTGCACGAGACTTTTGGCGGCACATCAAACGAGGAGGAGTCATTCCAATGAAAGTAATCATTGCTTCAGATCACGGCGGAATCAATATCAGAAAAGAAATTATGGCATTGATGGATGAATTGAACATCGAATACGAAGATTACGGCTGCGAATGCGGTTCAGGATCTGTGGACTACCCGGATTATGCGTTTCCGGTCGCGCAAAAAGTGGCGGACGGGGAAGCTGACAGAGGCATTTTAATATGCGGAACAGGAATCGGCATGAGCATTTCCGCCAATAAAGTAAAAGGCATCCGCTGCGCCCTTGTCCACGACGTTTTCAGCGCGAAAATGACAAGAGAGCACAATGACACGAATGTTCTTGCGATGGGTGAACGGGTGATCGGCCCTGGTTTAGCGAGAGAGATTGCAAAGGTTTGGCTTACGACTGAGTTTTCAGCCGGGCGGCACGCTGTCCGCATCGGAAAAATCGCCGATTATGAAGACAAGCATGAATAAAGGGTGTCGTCAATCATGAAGAATCTCGAACAAACATGGCGTTCTATATTAGATGAATTTCATCAGCAGGCAAATTTACGCGACGGCCACATCGTCGTCATCGGATGCAGCACAAGCGAGGTGGCCGGAAGGCGAATCGGCACTTCGGGAAGCGGACAAATCGCTGAAGCGGTCTACAAAGGCTTAGAAGAGCTCAGGGATCAAACAGGAGTCGCCCTTGCTTTTCAATGCTGCGAGCATTTAAACAGGGCGTTGGTTGTCGAGGAAGAAACGGCGAAAGCATACCGTCTTCCCGTTGTTTTTGCTGTTCCTGTTCCGAAAGCGGGGGGTTCCATGGCTTCATATGCCTATCAACATATGAAGGCTCCTGTCCTTGTTGAACAAATAGAGGCCGATGCGGGGATCGACATCGGCGACACGTTTATAGGGATGCATTTAAAGCCTGTGGCCGTTCCTGTCCGCGTCTCTCAAAAACAGCTGGGTGAAGCGCATGTGACGCTTGCGCGGACAAGGCCGAAGCTGATTGGAGGCGTTCGCGCCGTCTATGAAGCGGAGTAGCGGAAGAAGCGAGGGGGAAGAGCCGGACAGGCTTTTTTTCTTTATTAAAATAATTTTTTGAACAAATGATATGTCGAACTATATGATTTGTCTATTCGTTTAATATTCGGTTTTTCCAATAATAAAAAACGATTTTTAAAAATAATCTCTTACATTTGCATGAAAAACCGTGTACAATGAGATGGTATAATTAACGAAATGGAAACAGATAGGAGAGGATCTCGCTGATGAAACATTTACCTGCGCAAGATGAACAAGTTTTTAGCGCCATTCAAGATGAGCGGAAACGTCAACAGTCGAAGATTGAGCTGATCGCTTCTGAAAACTTTGTAAGCGAAGCGGTTATGGAAGCTCAAGGCTCGGTTTTAACAAATAAATATGCGGAAGGATATCCTGGTAAACGCTACTACGGCGGATGTGAGCATGTAGATGTCGCAGAGGATATCGCGCGCGACCGCGCCAAGCAGATTTTCGGCGCCGAGCACGTCAACGTTCAGCCGCATTCCGGCGCACAAGCGAACATGGCGGTATACTTCACGATTTTAGAGCACGGTGACACCGTATTGGGAATGAACCTTGCTCACGGCGGACATTTAACGCACGGCAGCCCTGTCAACTTCAGCGGTGTTCAGTACAATTTCGTTGAATACGGTGTTGATAAAGAGACGCAGTATATTGACTACGAAGATGTACGTGAAAAAGCGCTTAAACATAAGCCTAAGCTGATCGTGGCCGGGGCAAGCGCGTATCCGCGCACCATCGATTTTAAAAAGTTCCGCGAAATCGCTGATGAAGTCGGAGCCTATGTGATGGTAGACATGGCGCATATCGCCGGACTTGTAGCAGCAGGTCTTCACCCGAATCCTGTTCCTTACTCTGACTTTGTGACGACGACAACTCATAAAACGCTTCGCGGACCGCGCGGCGGCATGATTCTTTGCCGTGAAGAGTTTGCAAAGCAAATCGACAAGTCGATCTTCCCTGGAATTCAAGGCGGACCGTTAATGCACGTGATCGCTGCAAAGGCTGTTTCCTTTGGCGAAGCTTTAAAAGACGAATTCAAAACATACGCCCAAAATGTCATCAATAATGCGAAGCACTTGGCTGAAACATTGAAAAAAGAGGGCATCGAGCTCGTATCAGGCGGAACGGATAACCATCTTGTGCTGGTCGACCTGCGCTCTCTCGGCATGACCGGAAAAGTGGCTGAAAATGTTCTTGATGAAGTCGGCATCACCGTCAACAAAAACGCGATTCCTTATGATCCTGAAAAACCTTTCGTAACGAGCGGAATCCGCGTAGGTACAGCAGCCGTGACAAGCCGCGGCTTTGATCTGGAAGCGATCGAAGAAGTGGGAGCGATCATCGCGCTTGCCCTTAAAAACCATGAAGACGAAGCGAAGCTGGAAGAAGCAAAACAGCGCGTAGAAGCGCTGACAAGCAAATACCCGTTATATACCGGGCTTGATTACTAAGATATTTGTGCCGCTCCCAAAAGGGGCGGCTTTTTTCATAAAATTGTCTCCTGATTTTTGTTGAAACAAGCTGTTTTTTTATGTAGAATCAATAGAAGTGTGTGAAAAAAAGGAGCTGAAAACGGATATGGGAAAGGTATATGTGTTTGACCACCCTCTTATACAGCATAAGCTTACATACATCCGGGATGTAGAGACCGGAACAAAAGAATTCAGAGAGCTTGTTGATGAGGTTGCAACGCTGATGGCATTTGAGATTACGCGGGACCTGCCGCTGGAGGAAGTGAATGTAGAAACTCCTGTGCAAATGGCAAAGTCAAACGTCATCGCCGGAAAAAAACTCGGGGTTGTTCCGATTCTAAGAGCGGGACTGGGAATGGTAGACGGAATTTTGAAGCTGATTCCCGCTGCAAAAGGCGGACATGTCGGGCTTTACCGTGATCCTGAAACATTGAAGCCTGTTGAATATTATGTCAAGCTTCCATCCGATGTTGAAGAACGCGAATTCATCGTCGTCGATCCGATGCTGGCTACCGGAGGTTCGGCGGTAGAGGCACTGAACAGCTTGAAGAAACGCGGCGCAAAAAATATCCGTTTTATGTGTCTGATCGCTGCTCCGGAAGGTGTAGACGAAGTTCAGAAGCATCATCCTGATGTTGACATTTACATTGCCGCTTTGGATGAGAAACTAAATGAAAAAGGATATATCGTTCCCGGATTGGGCGACGCCGGAGACCGCATGTTCGGAACGAAATAATGTAAGAAAATCCTGAAAAAGGGTTTTCTTTTTTTGTGTTTTATACCATAATTAAACATGTGTGCGTCTTAAATGGGGCGAATTTGTGAACATTTTGTGAGAGACGCTGTGATTATGAATAGTTTTTTAACTTTAAACAGATTGACACCTCAGGGGGGCTATTGTATGCTAAAATAGGCTATTATGATAAGGTTTTCATAGCGGTTATCATAATGACCAGTCCTCTGTTAAAATCCTTTGAAAACCCCATATTTGCAGGCGACAGACAGATCACCGGCCCGAGAATTTTCGGAGTGTGTGAAGTCTTGAACAGAACACTACGTTCTGTAAAATGGTCAGACCGCCTAGTTTACCGTAATCGTAAGATAGATTTAAAATTTTCACATCAGGAGCGTATTTGATGACCGATGCGAGTCTTTCATTCCGTAGGCAACAAAAATATGTCCTATATATTTTAGCAGTCTGCGTGTTAGGCTATGGATTTCTGCCATTTCAGGCGATTTTTTTAGGCCTGATTACCGGCACTGTTTTCAGCTATTTCAATCTCTGGCTGCTGACCAAAAGGATGCAGGCCTTCGATAAAGCAGTGGCAAAAGGCAAAATGATCCGTTCTCTCGGGACTGCTTCCAGATTGTGCAACGCCATTATCGCGGCGGCCATTGCTTATAAATACCCTGAATATATTCATTTGGCAGGCGTCATTGTGGGGTTGATGACAATTTATCCTGTCATTATGATAGATTCCTTTATCCAGCTAAAACGTTCATCAATGGAAGAGAGGTGAAGACCCTTTGCACGAATCAAGAGTTGTTAACTTTTTAGGCCTTAACTTTGATGTATCAAGTATCTTAATGATTACTGTGACAAGCATCATCGTCTTTCTGATAGCGGTGCTGACCACAAGAACACTTGCGATCCGGCCGACGAAAGCCCAGAACTTTATGGAGTGGATTGTCGACTTTGTTCGCAATATTATCGGCAGCACAATGGATCTTAAAGTCGGCAGAGACTTTCTCGCCCTTGGCATAACCCTGCTGATGTACATATTTGTTGCCAACATGCTCGGCCTTCCGTTTTCCATTACAGTAGGCCATGAATTATGGTGGAAATCCCCGACAGCCGATCCGGCGGTTACTTTAACCCTCGCCGTCATGGTAGTAGGCCTCACTCATTACTACGGAGTGAAAAGAAAAGGGTTGGGGGAGTATACCAAAGATTTCTTCAGACCAATTCCGTATTTAGTGCCGCTCAAAATTATTGAAGAATTTGCGAATACATTAACATTGGGATTGCGTCTTTACGGTAATATTTTCGCCGGCGAAATTCTGCTCGGCCTTCTTGCCGGAATGGCAACCAACTTCTATTCTCAAAGCATTTTCATGGGGCTGGTTGGAACCATTGGAGCGGTTGTGCCGATGATCTTATGGCAGGCGTTCAGCTTGTTCGTAGGTACAATCCAGGCATTCATCTTCACGATGTTAACAATGGTTTACATGTCTCACAAAGTAAGTCATGAACACTAAAAACAAGACATATCCGAAAAGGATAACAATTTAAAGGAGGAACTTTTTCATGAATTTAATAGCAGCTGCAATCGCAATTGGATTAGGGGCACTTGGTGCAGGTATTGGTAACGGACTTATCGTATCACGTACAGTAGAAGGAATCGCACGTCAGCCTGAGGCTGGTAAAGAATTAAGAACGCTTATGTTCATCGGGGTAGCATTGGTTGAGGCCCTTCCGATTATCGCTGTTGTTATCGCGTTCTTAGCATTCTTCGGCTAAAAACTTATATAACTAGTAAAATGGCGAAGATCACTGCAAGAGGCCTTCGCCATTGCTTTATGGTTGCTTGAACTGTCATAACGGCCGGAAGAAACAACCTCTTGAAAAAAGAGGGAGAACATTTTTTCGATGGCCTCGGAGAGATAATCTGCAAGAAGGGAGTTGCCGTATTCGATGTCTTTTTTACCACAGGTTATGGGTGCAGGAGTAGGGTTTAATGCCGGAACAATGCTGTTCCAGCTTGTTGCCATGCTGATTTTGTTAGCGCTCTTGAAGAAATACGCTTTAGGGCCGCTATTAAATATAATGAAAGAGCGTGAAGACTACATTACCGGAGAGATTTCCTCTGCCGAGAAAAAGAATGAAGAAGCGAAGAAGCTCATTGAAGAGCAGCAGGCGCTTTTGAAAGAAGCGCGTGAAGAATCCCATTCTCTGATTGAAAACGCGAAAAAACTGGGAGAACAGCAAAAGGATGAAATCATCAAGGCTGCGCGCCAGGAAGCAGAACGCATGAAAGAATCAGCCAGAAGCGAGATCGTCAAAGAAAGAGACCAGGCTGTCAGCGCGCTGCGCGAGCAGGTTGCATCACTGTCTGTGATGATCGCTTCGAAAGTGATCGAAAAAGAGCTTGACGAACAAGCCCAGGAAAAATTGATCCAAGACTATCTTAAAGAAGTGGGAGAAAGCCGATGAGCCAATCAGCTGTCTCCAAACGCTACGCAGCCGCTTTGTTTGACATTGCCCTTGAATCCAAGAAGGTCAATGAAATAGAAGAAGAGCTGACCGTCGTTAAGAAGATATTTATTGATCATAAAGACCTCAATGCCGTTCTGAGTCATCCTAAAGTGCCCGCTGAAAAGAAAAAGCAGATTTTAAAAGACTCGTTCGGATCTGTTTCGACTGCAGTCTTACATACGCTTTATCTTCTCGTTGACCGCAGCCGCACGTCAATCGTCCCGGATCTCGCGGACGATTATGTTAAAATGGCGAACCGGTTCCGCGGGACGGAAGACGCGATCGTATACTCTGTAAAACCGCTCAGCGAAGAGGAAATTTCCTCTTTTTCTCAAGTGTTTGCAAAAGAAGCAGGCGCCGCTTCACTGCGCGTCAGAAACGAAGTGAATCCGGATCTGATCGGCGGAGTAAAAATCCGCATCGGGAACCGTATTTATGACGGCAGTGTAAGAGGAAAGCTTGACCGGATAGAACGTCAATTAGCAGGCGAAAATCGAAAGAAGGGGTGAAACCTAAGTGAGCATCAAAGCTGAAGAAATTAGCACTCTTATTAAACAGCAAATTGAAAATTATCAGTCTGAAATAGAAGTTCACGACGTAGGTACGGTAATTCAGGTCGGTGACGGTATCGCACGCGTGCACGGCCTTGATAACTGTATGGCAGGTGAGCTTGTCGAATTTTCAAACGGTGTGCTGGGCTTAGCTCAGAACCTTGAAGAATCAAACGTAGGTATCGTTATTTTGGGACCTTACAAAGACATCCGTGAAGGTGACGAAGTCAAAAGAACCGGACGGATCATGGAAGTTCCCGTCGGTGAAGAGCTTCTCGGCCGCGTTGTCAATCCGCTCGGTCAGCCTGTAGACGGAATGGGCCCGGTTCTCACAAGCAAAACCCGTCCGATCGAAAGCCCGGCACCTGGTGTTATGGATCGTAAATCCGTTCATGAACCGCTTCAAACGGGAATTAAGCCGATCGATGCGCTGATTCCTATCGGCCGCGGTCAGCGTGAGCTGATCATCGGTGACCGTCAGACGGGTAAAACATCGATTGCGATTGACACGATCTTGAACCAAAGAGATCAGGACATGATTTGTATCTATGTTGCGATCGGTCAGAAAGAATCGACTGTTCGCGGTGTCGTTGAAACGCTGCGCAAAAAAGGCGCTCTTGACTATACCATCGTTGTCACAGCTTCCGCTTCACAGCCTGCACCGCTATTGTATCTAGCGCCGTATGCGGGTGTTACGATGGGTGAAGAATTCATGTACAACGGAAAACACGTGCTGGTTGTGTATGACGACCTTTCAAAACAAGCGACGGCTTATCGTGAACTTTCCTTGCTTCTGCGCCGTCCTCCAGGCCGTGAAGCATTCCCTGGAGATGTATTCTACCTGCACTCCCGCTTGCTTGAGCGCGCTGCGAAACTGAGCGACGCTAAAGGCGGAGGATCTTTAACAGCATTGCCGTTTGTTGAAACGCAGGCTGGCGACATTTCAGCCTATATTCCGACAAACGTCATCTCAATCACAGACGGACAGATCTTCCTGCAGTCTGATTTGTTCTTCTCAGGCGTGCGCCCTGCCGTCAACCCTGGATTATCGGTATCCCGTGTCGGTGGATCTGCGCAAATCAAAGCGATGAAGAAAGTAGCCGGTACGCTTCGTCTTGACTTGGCATCTTATCGCGAGCTTGAGTCATTTGCACAGTTCGGATCTGACCTTGATAAAGCGACGCAGGCCAAGCTGAACCGTGGAGCCCGTACAGTGGAAGTTCTGAAACAGGATCTGAACCAGCCGCTCCGCGTCGAAAAGCAGGTTGCCATTCTTTATGCCCTGACCCGCGGATTCCTTGATGATGTGCCTGTAGAGGACATCAGACGCTTTGAAGAAGAGTTCTTTATGTACCTTGATCAAAACCATAAAGATCTCCTTGATTCAATTGCTCAGACAGGAAACCTTCCGGCCGACGAGGACATGAAGGCTGCGATCGAAGGCTTTAAACGTACGTTTGCACCTAGCAACTAAACATTTGAAGTGAGAAAAAGATCTTCTTTTTCTCTCTTTTTCACGTAAATTCGGAGTGAATTTGAAAACAAAAAGGTGGTGAAACCTTTTGGCCTCATTACGGGATATTAAATCCAGAATTACTTCAAATAAAAAAACGAGTCAAATCACCAAAGCTCAGCAAATGGTTTCTGCCTCAAAGCTGAACCGCGCTGAGAGTAAAGCGAAATCGTTCGTTCCATACATGGAGAAAATGCAGGAAGTCGTTGCTGATATTGCGCTTGGATACACCGGAACGCATCCGATGATGTCGAGCCGTCCCGTGAAGCGGACCGGCTATCTGGTCATCACATCTGACCGCGGACTTGCCGGCGCTTTTAACGCTAACGTTCTCCGCAAAGCGTACCAGAAAATCCAGGAGCGCCATCAGTCAAAAGACGAATATGCGGTCATCGCGATCGGAAAAATGGGACGCGAGTTCTTCAAAAAACGCGGCATCCCGGTTATTTCCGAAATGACCGGCATCAGGGACGAAGTTTCCTTTCCAGAAATTAAGGATTTGGCGAACAGTACGATACAAATGTTTATCGATGAGACATTTGATGAACTTTACTTGTTCTACAACCACTTTGTCAGCGCGATTTCTCAAGAGGTGACAGAGAAAAAGCTGCTGCCATTATCAGATATCGCGCCAAACAAAAAAAGAACTTCCTATGAATTTGAACCGGACGAAGAAGAAATTTTGGAAGTGCTTCTGCCTCAGTACGCTGAGAGCTTGATTTTCGGCGCGATTCTGGACAGTAAAGCGAGTGAACATGCTGCGCGGATGACAGCGATGAAAAACGCAACGGACAATGCGAAAGAGCTTATCGCTGACCTCGAACTGTCTTACAACCGTGCTCGTCAGGCGGCGATTACGCAGGAGATTACGGAAATTGTCGGCGGTGCAGCTGCCTTAGAATAGAAAAAGCTTGTCAGGAGGGATAGAGATGAAAAAAGGACGCGTTAGCCAGGTATTGGGACCGGTCGTAGACGTTCGTTTTGAAGACGGTCACTTGCCTGAAATATATAATGCGATTAAAGTTACACATAAAGCGCAGAACGAGAATGAAGTAGATATCGAACTTACCCTTGAAGTAGCGCTTCACTTGGGTGATGATTCAGTTCGGACGATTGCAATGGCTTCAACTGACGGTGTTACACGCGGAATGGAAGCCATCGACCTGGGAGAGCCGATCTCCGTTCCGGTCGGAAACGTGACACTCGGCCGCGTATTTAATGTACTCGGGGAAAACATCGATTTGGATGAGCCGCTTCCGGCTGATGCTGCCAAAGATCCGATTCACAGAGAAGCTCCAACATTTGATCAGCTATCAACCGAGGTTGAAATCCTAGAGACGGGTATTAAAGTCGTCGACTTGCTCGCTCCATATATTAAAGGCGGAAAAATCGGTCTTTTCGGAGGAGCGGGAGTTGGAAAAACCGTCTTGATTCAGGAGCTAATCAACAACATCGCTCAAGAGCACGGCGGTATCTCTGTATTCGCGGGTGTCGGCGAGCGTACGCGTGAAGGAAACGACCTTTACTATGAAATGAAAGATTCCGGCGTTATCGGCAAAACGGCAATGGTCTTCGGTCAGATGAACGAGCCGCCTGGTGCGCGGATGCGCGTTGCCTTGACAGGACTTACAATGGCAGAGCATTTCCGTGATAAAGAAGGCCAGGACGTATTGTTCTTTATCGATAACATCTTCCGATTCACTCAAGCCGGATCTGAAGTATCTGCACTTCTTGGACGCATGCCGTCTGCGGTTGGTTATCAGCCGACGCTTGCAACTGAAATGGGTCAGCTTCAGGAACGGATCACTTCTACAAATGTCGGTTCCGTTACATCGATTCAGGCGATCTACGTTCCTGCCGATGACTATACTGACCCGGCACCGGCAACAACGTTCGCTCACTTGGATGCGACAACAAACCTTGAGCGTAAGCTGTCTGAAATGGGTATTTACCCTGCGGTTGACCCTCTGGCTTCAACTTCTCGTGCACTTGCGCCAGAAATCGTCGGAGAAGAGCACTATCAAGTGGCCCGCCAAGTACAGCAAATCCTGCAGCGCTATAAAGAGCTTCAGGATATCATTGCGATTCTCGGTATGGATGAGCTTTCTGACGATGATAAGCTTGTCGTCAGCCGTGCGCGCCGCGTACAGTTCTTCCTATCGCAAAACTTCCACGTAGCTGAACAGTTTACAGGACAAAAAGGTTCTTACGTTCCTGTCAAAGAAACGGTAAAAGGCTTTAAAGAAATCCTTGAAGGTAAGTATGATCACCTTCCAGAGGACGCTTTCCGTCTTGTCGGCCGAATCGAAGAAGTTGTCGAAAAAGCGAAAGAAATGGGTGTAGAAGTATAATCTGGTCCTAGGAGGGTAAAAGCATGAAGACCTTAAAAGTCAATATCGTTACTCCCGACGGCCCAGTATACGATGCGGATATAGAAATGGTAAGCGTTCGAGCAGAGAGCGGTGAGCTTGGTATTTTACCCGGCCATATTCCGACGGTTGCTCCGCTAAAAATTGCTGCAGTCCGTCTGAAAAAAGACGGTCAAACTGAGCTGGTTGCCGTCAGCGGGGGCATAGTTGAAGTCCGCCCTGACCATGTCACCATTCTGGCCCAGACGGCGGAAACATCTGAACAAATTGACAAAGCACGCGCCTTGGCCGCAAAACGGCGTGCCGAGGAACGTTTGCAAAAGCATACGCCAGATGTTGACATTATTCGGGCAGAGCTTGCTTTAAAACGCGCGATTAACCGGTTGGATGTTGCGAGATAAAGATGAGGATCCTTCCCATATTAAGGATGGGAAGGGTTCTT
>NZ_CP026521.1:4296069-4304741 GCF_002953915.1 Bacillus sp. MBGLi79 | reverse complement strand
AGTGTCGGTCGATTATCGTAAGGATTATGAAGAATTTGTGAATTTGAAAAGGAGATCCGGCCTATTTATTTCTATCAAGCCTTCTTTTACGATGTTGGTGGACTAGATCTCATGCGGAAGTTCGGTCCGAAAAAAAGTGCGGAAAGGAAAGTGAGAAAGGTGAAAAAAAGGTTTACTCTGTTAACAACGTTCACCATGCTTTTGTCATTGGCTCCGGCTGCTGCTTTCGCGGCTGAAGACGGAAATGCGGACAACAGCAAAAAAGATGTCAATGTTGCAGTTGTGCTTGATGCAAGCGGCAGCATGGCACAAAAGGTTGAAGGAGAAAGAAAATTTGATATTGCCAAAGAATCCGTAACCGACTTTGCTGACCTGCTTTCAAGCGATGCGAATGTTATGCTGAATGTGTTCGGACATAAAGGCAACAATAAAAACTCCGGAAAAGAACTATCTTGCGGTACGACGGAAACCGTCTATGATCTGCAGCCGTTTTCTTCCAACTCGTTCGAAAACGCTTTAAGCGGAATTAAGCCTACAGGCTGGTCTCCGATTGCAAAATCTCTTTATGATGTAAAAGAAGATCTTGCCGATAAAGATGGTAAGAATTATGTTTACATCGTGACAGACGGTGAAGAAACATGCGGAGGAGACCCTGTTCAGGCAGCGAAAGATCTGCGCAAATCCAACATTAAAACAATCGTCAACATTGTTGGACTTGATGTGAAAACCGTGAAAGAAAAAGCTAAGCTTAAAAAAGTAGCTGCTGCTGGCGGCGGAAAATTGATTGAAGCCGACTCAGCTTCTGATTTTAAAAAGGTATGGAAAGAAGAAGGCGTAAAACTGTCTCAGTAACTCCGTACGAGAGCGGGACGGCCGCAGTGCCGTCCCGACCTTCTGTTAAGCTAATCTGTCGACATTTCGAGTTCTTCGATTCGTTTTTCTGCATAGCGCGGATCTTTTCTTGAATGGAAAATCTCCGCCTTTTCAATCATGACCGCCGTGTTGTATTCCGGAATACGGGCATGGTTTTCGTATACGCCTTTAGGGATCAGGACATTTCCTTCCGGCCAGTAGACCGCCGTGTTTCCGCGTTGTACGGTGGCATATTTTGCCCGGCCTTGGAAAGTTCCGTAGCGGTTGAATAGAACGATCGCTTCTCCATCTTGAATATAAAGCTCCTTGGCATCTTTTGGATTGATCATGACATCCCGGCGATCTGCCGCGTTGAAAGGATCTTTTTCACTATAAATCATCGAGTTGAACTGTTTTCCCCTCCTTGTCGTCACGAGGAAGCGTCCTTCAGTTTGTCTGTTTTCAGGAAGATCGACGGAGATCAGGTTACCCTTACCGTCTGCCGTCGGACACATCCCGCCTTCACAAAGCCAGGTGCCGCCCCATTGAAAGACATCTCCGCGTTTTTTTAAATGCTGAATCCCGTCATAATTCCGGTTGGCAGCAGCGATTTCTTCACGGATTTCTGCAGCGTCGTCAAAATGGATCAGTTCTTTGTCTGCGGGCCGAACCCGTTTGGCAAGATCCATATAAATTTCCCATTCAGAACGGGCTTCTCCGATGCGCGGTCCTTTAATTTCAGGGCTGAAATAGACCATCCGTTCCGTACTGGTCGAGGTTCCTCCGCCAGGCTGTTCATATCTTGTCATTGCGGGGAGAATGATAACTTCTTCTTTGGCATCGACAAGGGTGGAAGTATTGAAGATGATGTCCTGATGGACTCTCATCTCAACTTCCTGTAATGCTTTTTTGATAAAATCGGGGTTCGGCATCGTTTCCAAAAAGTTGCCTCCGCTTGTATAAAACACTTTTACTTTTCTTTCGCTTTCGTTCGGCAGCAGCATGTTTTCGATTGTCTGGCCGATCGTATCGCCTTGCCAAGTCGGTATACGGAAGCCCCAAATCTTCTCGATCCGTGCGGTAGTTTCTTCGTCAAAATCACCGCCTGGCAGGACGAAAGGATCGGCACCCATTTCGCCAGAACCCTGCACACCGCTGTGCCCTCTGATCGGCATAAGGCCGCAATGCTTTCTGCCGATGAATCCTTGTAAAAGGGCGAGATTTGCCACCTGTGAAATGTTGTCGGTCGCAAAACGGTGCTGTGTGAGTCCCATGCTCCAAATGAAAACGCCGGTTTTCGCCCGGGCCAGCAAGATGGCGAATTCTTTCATTCTATCTTTCGATATGCCGGATGACTCTTCAAGCGTCTTCCAATTTTGTTTTTCGATATGCTGTTTAAGCTCATTGAATCCGTTTGTGTGTGCTTCGATAAAAGCGCGGTCAATGCTTGAACCGGGGGCCTCCCGTTCCATTTCAAACCAGTGCTTCATTACCCCGTTCATAAAGGCAATGTCGCCGCCGATATTGACTTGGTATACGTCATCAGTGATTTTGGTGCCGAAAAGGGCGCTCTCAGCTATCGATGGAATCCAGTATTTCTCCATCGAAGGTTCCAGGTACGGGTTGATCATAATGATTTTTGTTCCCGCTTTTTTGGCGGCATACATGTATTTTGTTGACACCGGCTGGTTATTGGCGGCGACAGATCCCCAGAAGACGAGGACATCCGTCCCGATCCAGTCTCGGTAGCTGCAGCTTGAGGCGCCGATGCCAAGGGACCTTTTTAAAGCCGTTTTGCTTGGCGAGTGGCAGATCCGCGAGGCGTTGTCAATGTTGTTTGTGCCGATAAACCGAGCCGCTTTTGCGGCTGTATAGTATACCTCATTCGTAATACCCCTGGCCGTTAAATAAAAGGCGAGCTGTCGTTTATCAATCGATTTGATTTTGTCCGCGATTCGGCTGAGTGCTTCGTCCCATGAAATTCTCGAAAACGACCGTTCTCCTTTTTTTCTCGACAGCGGATAAGGGATACGTCCGAGCTTTCTCAGCTCGGTGCTATCCAGCTTTCTCAGCTGTTCAATGTCGGCGGACAGCCATTTGTCCTCGATCGCAGGCATCGTATTTAAGCGGAGGACGTTCAGCCGCGTCGTGCATAGATGAGGCCCTGTGAGCGTCTGATCACGGAGCCCGGATACACCGAGCGCACAGCCGTCGCACACGCCTTGCGTCAAAATTCTGTAGGCGTACGAAAGGTTGTCTTTATTGTCCCACGCCGTTTTCATCGTATCTCTGATATGCTTTGGCTTTACCTTTCCGAGTCCCAGCGGCGCCCAAGACGCCCACAGTTTTGGCGCGGGCTTTTTATTCAGCTTCATCGGACCTTCATGCTTTGTTTTTCCCATTCCATTCTCTCCTTTCCAGCGGATACTGCCAGATCATCCTTTTATCGAGTTTGAGACATGAACCGCTGCTTTTTTTCGCAACTGTTTAATGTCGGTTCTAATGAAGATCGAAATGAACAGGCCGATGGCGAACAGTGCTGCGAAAACCGTCAGGCTCTGGCTGTAGCTTCCTGTTGCATCACGCACCCAAGAAGAGAACATCGGGCCCGCAAGTCCTGCCGCCGCCCATGCCGTTAAAATGTATCCGTGAATTGCACCGAGCTGCTTTGTTCCGAACAAATCCCCGATATAAGCCGGAATTGCGGCAAACCCGCCTCCATAGCACGTATAGATCAATGCCATCAAAACAGAGAAGACGGCCTTGTCGGAAATAAACGGCAAAAGCGGAAAGGCGATCAGCTGTACAGCGAAAAAGACGGTATACGTATTCGGCCGGCCGATGTAATCAGATACGGATGCCCACCCGATGCGGCCAAAACCGTTAAATCCGCCTAAAACGCCGACGAGCGCGGCGGCAGCGGCGGCGGACATGCCCGCACTTTCCTGCGCCAGCGGTGAAGCGATGGATATGATGGCGATTCCGCACGTAACATTAATAAAAAGCATCAGCCATAAATAATAAAAGCGTTTCGTTTTAATGGCTTCATTTGCCGTCAGTTGGGAAATATCGGCGCTTTGCGCCTTTCCGTTTTTTTCGGTTGAAAATCCTTCAGGCTTCCAGCCGTCTTCCGGCGGAGCGAGGTAAAGCGAAGACAGCATCATCACAAAAAAGTAGCAAATGCCGAGAATAAAAAAGGTATTGGCTATACCGACCGCTGAGATCAGCATCTGCATGATCGGGCTGCTGATCAAGGCCGCAAATCCGAATCCCATAATGGCAAGCCCCGTAGCCAAGCCGCGGCGGTCAGGAAACCATTTAACAAGCGAAGATACGGGCGTAATATAGCCGACGCCGAGTCCGATTCCCCCGAAGACGCCGTAAAACAAATAAAGCAGGGGAAGGGAGCCGATCTGAACGGCGAAGCCTGAAAACGTCACGCCAGCTCCGAAGAAAAGCGCGGCGAGCATGCCTGCTTTTTTAGGGCCGTGCTTTTCGACGAAGTGCCCCAAAAATGCGGCTGAAAGACCGAGAAATAAAATAGCGATGCTGAACGTCAGGCTGATCTGGCTGAGGCTCCAGCCGAAGGTTTCAGCGAGCGGGTTTGTAAAGACGCTCCATGCGTATACAGACCCGATAGACAAATGAATACCTACAGCACATAAAGCAATGAGCCACCTATTTTTCACTTTTTTCATGCGAGAACCTCCTGTGGAAAAGAAAGGCTTGTCATAAAGACAGAAGGCTGCCGGGGAGCGATTGTTTGAAAGCGGTTTCCGGGGTTGCTGCGAAGAAAGGCAGTCTGTTTGAAAAGTGTATATTTTTTGAACTTTTAAAAAATAATATCATGTTTTCAAGCTATCAACAAGATGAAGCTTCCAAATTTGACCTGACGGTTGTGAAACGGCATGATAGACGAGTATAGTAATAGATATGATAAGAAACAAAGGGGCGGGATTTATTCATGGGGAAAAACATCACAACAAGCCGAAACATTTTCCGTTATGATAATGGAGAGATGACACAGCAAGAAGATCAGATGGCAACGGAATTCCCCCTGACTGTCATGGTGAACGGTGAGGAATTTGTCACGCTTGTTTGTTCGCCGGACAGCCTGGAAGAACTGGTGATCGGATTTCTCGCGTCTGAAGGTGTGATCCGATTTAAAAATGAGATTAAAAGGTTTACAATAGATGAAAGTCTCGGATTCGCATATGTCGACCTTGTCAGCTCAAAAAAGCTGGTACTGAAGGATTACACGAAGCGGGTGATCGGCTCCTGCTGCGGAAAAGGGCGGCATTTTTATTTCCAGCAGGACGTCAAAACCGCAAAAACGGCGATTGACGGCGTGACCATTACGCCTGAGAACTGTTTGGCGCTGATGCGCGACATGCAGAAAAACAGCAAGCTTTTTCGCCATACGGGGGGCGTTCATAATGCCGCTTTGTGCAGCACTGACAAGCTGATTGCAGTCAGATCTGATATCGGAAGACATAATGCGCTTGATAAATTGTACGGATATTGTCTGCTTCACCAGGTCCCTGTGCGCGACAAGCTGATCGTGTTCAGCGGCAGAATTTCTTCGGAAGTGCTGCTTAAAGCCGCAAAAATTGGGGTTTCCGCGGTCATTTCCAAGTCGGCGCCGACCGAGCTGGCCATTCAAATGGCAGAGGAGCTGAATATCATGACGATTGGTTTTGCCAGGAACCGGTCATTTAATGTATATACGCATCACGAGCGAATTCAGTTAACATAAAGGAGGCAACAGGCGTGAACAACAACAGTGAACAAGTTTTGGATCAGAAAAGCCGGCCGCTTCGGGATTTAAGAATTTCTGTCACCGACCGCTGCAACTTAAGATGTACGTATTGCATGCCTGCCGAAATCTTTGGACAGGATTATCCGTTTTTGCCAAAAGGCGAACTGTTGTCCTTTGAAGAGCTTGAACGATTGGCCAAGCTGTTTGTTCATCAGTTCGGGGTGGAAAAAATCCGCCTCACCGGCGGCGAGCCGTTGATGAGAAAAGATATGCCGGAATTAGTCGGGAAGCTTGCGGAGATCAAAGGGATTCGCGATATTGCGATGACGACGAATGGCGTCCTGCTGCCGGTTTACGCTGACAAGCTGAAAAAAGCGGGGCTGAAACGGGTCACGGTCAGCCTGGATTCCCTGGATGACGAGCGTTTCAAAGCGATCAACGGCAGAGGCGTCTCCGTCAGCAAGGTGCTGGCCGGAATTGAAGCGGCGAAAGAGGCCGGACTCGGCGTCAAGATCAACATGGTCGTCCAAAAAGGGGTCAATGAAAAGGATATTTTGCCGATGGCCCGCTATTTTAAAGAAAAAGGCCATATTTTGCGGTTTATTGAGTTTATGGATGTCGGAAACACAAATGAATGGAACCGTCAGTCAGTGGTGACAAAAGCGGATATCATCCGGATCATCAATGAAGACATGCCGGTTGAACCGATCGACCCGAACTACAAAGGAGAAGTCGCCAAACGGTACGGATATCTGGACGGTTCAGGAGAAATCGGTTTTATCTCTTCTGTATCCGATGCTTTTTGCAGCACGTGCAACAGAGCAAGACTATCAGCGAAAGGCGAGCTTTTCACATGTCTTTTCGCATCGAGCGGGTTTGATTTAAGAACTCTGATCAGAAGCGGGCAGACCGATCAGGAGCTGGCAAAGGCGATCGGCACCGTCTGGCGGAATCGCGATGACCAGTATTCGCTCGACCGCGCTCTTTCAAAAGCGGCTCCGCGGAAAAAGGTTGAAATGTCCTATATAGGAGGATAATTGACCGCCTTGGAGAGAGCCGTCCATTGAAAAGATGGGCGGTTTTTTTCATGCTTCAGAGGCCGGCTTGACTTGCATATTGACAGGTTTGATACGGGGGGAAAAGCGGAAATTCTTTAAAAAACATGGGCTGAAACAGAAAGGATGATTGAATGTTCGGACTGCAGGATATTGTCAAATTCTTCTGGTCGTTCTTGATCGTTTTTCCCGCCGTGTCGGTGCTTCATGTCTTGGGCCACAGCGTCATGGCGGTGTTGTTCGGCGGGAAATCTTCGCTTGAAATCGGGATGGGCAAAAAATTGCTGAAAATCGGCCCTGTGCAAATCAGAAGTGTTTACTTCATGGATTCCTTCTGCAAATACGGAGATCTGAAATACGATAACCGTTTTACGAATGCGATGATTTATGCCGGCGGATCGCTGTTTAATTTAGCGTCTATTTTTATTGTCAATCTGCTGATTATCAAAGACATCATACCCGAAAATATTTTTTTCTACCAGTTTGTTTATTTTTCAACCTATTATGTATTTTTTGCTCTGATTCCCGTGAGATATTCCGAAAATCATCTATCTGATGGAATGGCAATTTATAAAGTGCTGAGATATGGGGAGAAGTACGAGATTAATAATTGAGTATGCCGGCTGCGGGCACAACCCGAAGCCGGCGTTTTTCAGACATGCATGATGTCTTCAGGCAGTTTCCTTAGCTTTCGAACGGATTCGATGAATGTTTCCAAAGGATCACAGCCGCTAAAATATTGAAATGCTTCCCGATCCCCGTCGTTCATCACGACGAGGTGATCGCCTCCTGTTATCAGCCCTTTTTCGCGGCGGAACGAGGAGATGGTATCATAGCGGATGTCAAGGTGAAAAGGGGCGCCAAACAGAGAAGAATAAAACATGAGCCGCCTGTCAGTGGCCGCAAGCACGCCTCTGTAAGGAGTGTAACGTGCAGACAGTCTCGCGTTATAAGTGCACAGAATAATAGATCTGATCTCTTCATTCGGCTCAAGCCGAACATCCAAAGCTGCTTTTCCTTCTGCTATCTCTTTCATTGAAAAACACTCCTTTCATCAATCAATACGAAAGATCCTATGAAAAAGTTCCAAAGTGAGACATGAAGGTGGTTTGAAAAAAATTTTATTTATTCTTACGATTATTAAGGATATGATAATAGTTGACAAAAAACTTATCCTGTAACTATAATATTTACATCGGTGGTGAAAACTTATGGTGAACACCCGTCTTTCAGTGGCCATTCATATTTTGTCTTTAATCGCTGCAAACCCGCGGGAATCTTCGGAAATGATCGCCGGGAGCGTCAATACGAACCCGGTTGTGATCAGACGCATGATCAGCCAGCTCAAAAAAGGCGGTATTCTGACGTCGCGGCCGGGAGTGGCCGGGGCAACCCTGAAAAGAGATCCTGAAGATATATCTCTGCTGGATATTTACCGCGCGGTTCAGCCGCAAGAGGAATTGTTTGCGATTCATGACAAGCCGAATCCAAACTGTCCGGTTGGAAGACAAATTCAAACAACGCTTGACCAAACGTTTCACAGCGTTCAGCAGGCGATGGAGAACGAATTGGCCAGCAAGTCTCTTAAAGACGTCTTAACTCATCTCTTTTAAATAAGAGATGATGTTTCATCATCAACATGTAACTTATTTTGTTACAAATAAGGAAATATTATTGATGACACATCCACAATCATCACAACACAGCCTTATGAGGCCTATGGTGGACATTCATGATCGTATGCCGGTTATCCTTACTGATGAGAATGAAAAGGGAGGGCTCACCTAAAACTGCATATCTACAAAGCTTGCTGCAGCCATATGATGTTGATGTAGGGAAGCATATCGCTTAATATATCACCTTCGCTTAGCTACTATGTTCTAAGTAATCGGTGATATTTTGTTGTATCGCCAATTCAACATCGTTCAATTCCACTCTTCCTTTAAAATAGCGTAATAATATTCATCCCACCACTCATTGCCTTTTGGAATACACTTTTTAAAAAA
>NZ_CP026521.1:4218098-4295969 GCF_002953915.1 Bacillus sp. MBGLi79 | reverse complement strand
TTATATTTCTTATTTTTACGACTTATTGGTCTAATTTTATTTCTAAGCTTTTTCTTACCGCCATATTTTAAATAATATCGATGCTCTAATCCTCTTGCTTGCGCATATGTTAATCCTCCTCTTTTTTTTACCATTCGCGCATCTGGGTGGTTTTTTTTATGGGCGGCAGCTCTTCTTTTCATATTTTTTGTTCTTCCGACATACACAACTTTCTTTCCTTTTTTTAATACATAAACAGAATGTGCCGCTTTATACAATCGACTTGCTGCTTTTATTCTTGCTCCACCAACAAAACCTAGAGCAGCAGCACCTACTACATGTTTCCAGCCCTTTCCTGACTTGTACGCCTTATATCCGTCATAAGCCGCAAAGCCAGCGTTTATAGCTAACCAGACTAGATGCCCATCCGGATCAACATTCATCACAGGGTTATTATTTCCATAAGCATACCCATTCTGATCCAATGAGTCTCCATCGCTGCCCGGGTCTGGGTCGAGCGATAGGAACACGCCGTTTCTTGGCTCGTAGTAGCGGGCCATGAGATAGTACAGGCCGGTTTCTTCGTCGTATTGGTAGCCTGCGTAGCGGTAGCGGTTGTCTTTCACTTCATCGCTTGCTTCGGTTTTTGTTGGATTTCCCCATGCGTCGTATTGATACTTGGCAACGGTTTTTCCAGTGCTGTCTGAGATCGCGATGACGTCGCCGTGTGCGTTGTAGTGATAGAAATATTTCTTGCCATTTTCTGTGTAGGATAACAGCTGGCCGCTGTCCCCGTACGTGTACGATTTTGTGACGTTGTTGTCCGCGTCTGTTTCATACAAGACGTTCAAGCTGTCTCCGTCGTAGAAGTAGTTCGTGACGTTTCCGTTGACGGTTTTTTGGATTCTGTTTCCTTTTTCGTCATACTTATATGTTGCGAATGGCTTGTCTTCGCCTTTTTTGGTAACGGCGGTCAGGTTATCTTCTGCATCCCACGTATATGTGAATTTGCCGTCGGATGTGCGGTTGCCGTTTTTATCGTAAGAGATGCTTTCATCATTGACTTTTGTCAGCTGGTTCATGATGTTGAAGGAAGCGTTCACCGTTTTGCTTGAGCCGTCTTTTACAGTTGTAACGGTTTTCCGGTTCCCGAATCCATCATATGTGTATTCAATAACAGTACCGTCTTCATGGGTTTCTTTGACAAGCTGATTCAGCTTCCCATACTCATATTGCACCTTGCCGCTTGCTGAGCTGTTTATCGTTGTGCGGTTGCCGTTGGCGTCGTATTCATAGCTTTCTGTCAGAATGCTTCCGCCGTTTTTGTCACCGATATGCAGCGAGCTTACAAGGTTTCTTTCGTCATATGAAAAACTTGTTCCACCGCCGTTGCCCGTAATAAAGGTTTGGACGTTGCCATTTTCATCATAATCAAATGAATAGGAAGATGTACTGTCTTTCATCTCAATCATTTGATCCAGCTTGTTATACGTAAATTGATTCGTTCCTTTTTGGTCCCCATGAGTCCACGAGAAGGTTTTCAGCTTATCGGAGTCACTAGGGTATGTCCAAGTTTGACTGCCGCCGCGGTCAGTCAATTCGGTTAAACGGTTTTTATTGTCAAATGTCCGTTTCTTTGTGGTGTTCTGCTCTTTATTAACGACCGACGTTTCATTTCCATTTTTGTCATACGTGAAATTGTACTTTTCTGTACCGTTATACGATTTTGATTTCACCCGGTCTGTTCCATCATAAGAAAGAGACACTTCGTTGCCATTTGGTGAAATGGTTTTGGTCAGGTTGCTGTTGGCATCATATTCGCTTGCTAGCACATTGCCCAGAGGGTCAGTTGTTTTGACAAGCTTGCCCATCACATCATATTCGTATTTATAGGTTTGATCTGCTCCCGCCCGGATGGTTTTGCTTACCTCATTGCCTTCCTTATCATAGCTGTGAAGGATAGAAGTGCCGTTGGAGAGCGTCATGTTTGTCAGTTGGTCTGCCTGATCATACGTATAGGATGTTTTTTCACCTTTTGCATCCGTTTCAGACGTTTTCTTACCAGTTTCATCGTAATCAGTTGAAGTAGAGTATCCTAGTTCATCTTCTTCCTTGGTCACATAGTTACCATTACTGTCATACGTGCTTTTTGTCAGAAGGCTTCCTTCAATCAAACGGATATCATCAAACCACGCGGTTCCTGTTGCGCTCTTTTGGAACAGTATGCTGATATCGACTTTATTGATCGGCTTTGTTTTTGGTATAACAACAGCTGCGCGGTTCCATTCCTGTGTTCCAGAAGGGAATTTCGCATTGTATACGCCTGTGCTGCCGTCCGAGTAAGTGACATTAGCCTGCAGAGAATAGTCTTTTTCATCTGTGAACTTGACACTGCTTGCTTTCGACATGCCTGTCAGTGTGAGATAAACCGGTTTGTCATTTGCGCTTTGCCCTAAGACAACGGTTTGTTTTGTTACTGATCCGGCTTGGGACGCACTGGTCCGGGCAGCTTTTAATGATACTTCATCATTAAAGCCTTCTTCAGAATCAACGGATGCCCCGCTTACATTCCAGCTTTCCGTTGCTGTTGTGAAACTGCTGTTTTGAACTGGGTTATAGCTTGACGATACTTCGCCTTTTTCCAGCTGGACTTCATCAAACCATGCTTTTCCTTTGCCATCTTTATCTTTATGATCGACTTCCATATATACAACAGCTTTTCCTGCATTTGCTGGAGTCGTAAAAGTGATTTGCCGTTTTGTCCAGTCATTTTTTCCGGCTAATGCACTGTATTCATTGTGAATCCATTGAATTCGTTTTTGATCTTTGTCTCGCAAATCAATGTTAAAGTAGGCTCTTGATTTCGCTAGATCCGTTTTGATTTTCCCGCTTAATGTATAGGTTGTATTCGGCTCCAGTTCAACTGTTTGAGTCGCTGAGGAATACCCGTGATCGGTTCCTGCAGACGTTGATTGGCTCAAGACTTCCAATGCCTTTGATCCGGAAAGAACTCCGCTTTTATCGGCGATGACTGAAATTTTGCCGCTGTCTTTAGAGGCAGTCAGATTCCAGCCGGATTTTTGTGCTTCAAAGCTTCCATCTTTCAAAATATTAGTTGAAGCTGATAAATCTTTGCTGGATTGAATCTGATTTCCGTATTTATCATAAACGGCTGCTGACGATGATTTTCCGCTCTGATCGGTTTCGGATACAGCATCCAGTCCGTCATAAGCAATATCCGTGACATTGCCCTCGGTATCCTTCATTTTTGTGACATCGTTGTTTTTGTTATATTCGTATGTCTCAGTTCCATATGCGTCTTTAACCGACGTAACGTTGCCATCTTTGTCATATTGATAGCTTTCCGTTGCTTTTCCGGTGCCCACGTCGTTTGGATCTACATCTTCTACGACATTGTTGCCTTCATATTTTGTATTCGTTGTAATTTTTAGCCCTTCAGCATCATCAATGACCTGAATCGGATTTCCCGCTTCATTATAGCCATACTGTACCTTCCGGCCATTTGGCTGTGTCATGAGAAGTGTCTTTTTATCAGCATCATAGCTGTAGACATATGTTTCTTTTTTAGCGTTGATCGCTTTTTCGAGACGGTGTCCGCTATACTGATATTCGGTAAAGACAGGCTTTGCTTCGGTACTGTTGGCTGAATTCTGTTTGACAAGGCGCCCTTCGCTATCGTAGTCATAGCTTGTGACAGTCCCGTCTGTATCTGTAACCTTCTTCAGCAAATCATTCTCATATGAGTAGGTGACTTTCTTGTTTTTAGGTCCGGTGATGGACGTCACATGGCCATTTTCATCATATGTGAATGTGAGCTTACGGGCTGAAGCATCTGTAATGGCCATCAGTTGATTTTTGTCGTTGTAAGTGTAGACGGTCGCATTGTTGTGGCCATCCACTACCTTTTGAAGCTTACCGCCTTTTTTATTGAAATAAGCATTGGTTTGATCCTTTGTTTTTAATATGAACTGATCAGCTGTTTCTGTTAATTCAAGATATACACCGGTCGGCGGCTGATAGGTGCCATCGGCTTTTTTCGTGAATCGATGTGTCGTAGCGTCTTCATCGATATACATTGCCCCGCCATCCGTTGAGATGACAGATGTTTCTGCATCAGCATACCAGCCTTGCCCAAATAAATGATCAGAGCTATCAAGACTGTTGTAGGTTCTCGATAAGCCAAGTCCCGGACCGCGTCCGTCAATTGACAAATCTTCTTCATTCACAATGACATTGCCTGTAGCACCATTTAACTGGCCGCTTGGGATATCAATGATAGACCAGTATTCTTCTGTCCCAAGGAATTCTGCTCCTTCATGGAACGTTGGGTTAAAGGGCGCCGTTGGAATTGTTTCACCATTCGCATCATAAGCGACAAGCGTGAAAGAATAATTCTTCTTCCCTTTGTAATTCCCATTTGCATTGTTATAGACAGGTGATGGATCGAGGGCTAATTCCCCGCCTTTTCCATCTGTATGAAGCTTATAGCTTCCAGCTTTGATTTCCTCAGAAGTCGGCCAGATGTTTTTATTTTGGGTTGTCCAATGATCCGCGTCACCCACATCAAAGGATTGATATTCTTTACCGTTGTAAATGTTAACTTTATAGCCTTTCGCATTTTGAACCTTTTCCCATATCAAATTCACATAGCCCGTTTGACTCGATTTTGTATTTGTATACAAATAGCCAGTTAAATTCTTTGGCTTAGCGATATCAGGAAGTGCCGGGTTAGCAGCCGGTGATGCAATGGATTCGCCGTCTTTGTTGTATGCGATAATTTTAAAGGAGTAATTTCTTTTGGCTCCATCTCCCCCGGCGTTTTTATAAGTTGGGCCGGGATTGATCGGGAGCTCTGCACCATTGCCGTCTTTCAGATGAAGAGCATATTTCCCAGCCTTAATTTCAGCACTTGTCGGCCAAATCTTTTTCCCTTTGGTGGTCCAAGACGTCTGATTTCCCAGATCAAGTGTCTCAAAGCCTTTCCCATTGAACACCTGAATCTTATAGCCGGTTGCACCAGATACAGCTTTCCAAGAAAGATCGAAATAACCTGTGGCATTCCCATTATTGTAGCCCTTTGCTGATGGTGCTTGTGCTTTTCCTACATTAGGGATAACGGGCTTTGCCGGTGCGGACATCGCTCCTTCACCTTGGTCAAATACTGCACTGACGCCAATCCAGTAGTTTTTGCTTGTAGCATAGCTTCCGCCGGAATTCTTATAGACCGGGGATGGATCTAATGCCAATTCAGCTCCATCCTTGCCGTCCAGATGCAGTTTATATCTCTTGGAGGCAATTTCTGCGCTCGTAGGCCAGATTTTTTTCCCTTTTGTGCTCCACGACGTGACGTTGCCTGCAGAAATCGCTTGATATTCCTTACCATTGTAAATCCATACCTGATATCCTTTTGCGCCTTCAACCTTTTTCCAGCTGATATCGAAATAACCAGTGGAATCGCCGTTGTGATAGGCTTTAATTGTAGGGGTGTTTCCCTTTGGTATGGTATACGTCACTTCAATATACGGTTTATTGGCGGAGTTCGCTGAAGAAATTAGTTTTTTCCAATATTCCTTGCCGTTTCCGTTTGTATGAAGCTTAAATCCATAGTTGGCCCCGCCGGAGTTCCATGACTTTACAGCAGCAGTCACGTCATAACTCGCCCACTGTCCTTTATGGACGTCGGCTTTTCCGATATTTTTAGATGCCGGTTTTGTATTCCATGTCACTTTTCCATTATCATAATTGCTGTTTACCGTATCCAGCCAAAGACCGGTTGCCTTTGTTCCATAATAGGAATGGGCTACGTATGTTTTTAATGTAGCTTTAGTGACAGTCATATTTTGAATTGGTTTTAGGTTGTTAAATTTCATGAACGCATAGTTTGTGCCTGTTGTTTTGTCATAATAGCCCGTTTTCAGTACATAGGCCTTTAAATTAGCATCCCATTTTTGTGAGGAGGCCGAATAGTTCGTCGTCGGGTAGGCACTCATGACAAACGTGTCCGATGAAACAGATAAAGAAGTTGACGGGTCAATAGAAACTGGATATACGCGTTCCGGGTCTTTCAGCCAGTTCTCGTCTGCCGTAAGATGAAGCAAATACCCTTCTTCATTCTTTTCCAGCTTATAGCTGACTTTGTCTGACCGTTCAACCTCGCCGGAAAGCTCATCTAGTTTTGAATCCGTCATAAAAGGCTTAGGCACAGAAAAAACAACTTTGCCTTTTTCATCAGAAAAATCAATGGATCCATCCTCTTGCTCTTTAGCCTGCAAATCGGTTTTTAACTGAAATGTAAATGTGTTGTATCCATCATACTGATGAAGGACTAAATCTTCTTTTATGTTTTCGTTGAATGTGAAAGTCTGAAGATCAATATTCGGAAACACATCCGGATATACAATCTCATTACTGTCAGTCTTATAATCTGCTGAGGTATCTTTCGGAGTAAGTGAAGTTTTATTCGGGCCTTTCGCTTCTACAAGTGAATATGTAACCTTATGGTCATTATGCTCAAAAGTCGCATAAAGCCCGTTCTTCATTTGCTTTTGAAAATCTGAATTCAAAATGGCGTTCTCTGTTTCGACTTGTTTGCTTGTCGACTCTTTTAACTCAGGAGAAATGTCTTCCCAGTCAGCATCCGGTGTTTCCTTTGTATGAATAGGATCAAGGTATACTTCCTGTTTATAGACACCGTCACCTTCATAATAGAGCTTTGTATTTTCTGTTCTTTCTGAGGTGATCTCTCCCTCTTTGTTTATATCTTTTGGATCAAAAGGTATGGCTTTCTCAGTCTGTTCTTTCCGAGAAGTTTCTTCTGGATCATCGGCAACAATACGATTTCCATTCTCTTCTTCTGTGGTTTTTGCCAGTACATCTGCTGGCAGTAATGAAATCATTAAAGCCAACACTAAAAATGCTGCTATGAACCTTTTACAGTTTCGCCTCTTTCTTTTTTTCATTTTCTCTCTCCTTCTGTAATAAAAGTAACATTTACTCAATAATCTTAACTAGACTGAAATATTATTACAATATTTTTCTAGAAAATTTATCTTATTTTAAGGATTAGCGAGAGTCTATTGACCTAAAATAAAAAAAAGGCCGCATAGGCCTTTTTACATTTTTTCATTATTGGATTTGTTCAATATCCGTACCTTCAGCTGCCACATTCTCCTTCCCTTTCCTCCTGACAAGCGTCAAGGCCATGCCCGCAAAGATCAGCACGATGCCGAGCGTTTGATAGAGGTCAGGGCGGAAACCTGTGAAGACGGTATCGAGCACGATCGCGACAGCGGGGTCGAGAAAGACAATGATTGAAATAAATTTCGTTGATAAAAATCGCAAGCTGTCAAAAAACAACAAATATACAATACCCGTATGAATAATACCGGTAGATACCACCATAATCCAGTTTCCCTGAGAAAGGTCAGCAAAAGCGCCAAAGTGAATAAACGGAATCAGAATGATAACCCCTAAACCCGTTTGCAGGAAGGTGGTCGTGTAAGGGCTGAGGTTTTGAATGCCTTTTCCTAATAAAGTGGTGAACGCATAAAACAGCGCGGCGAGAACGGCCCAAATGATCCCTGATCCCATCAGCTGCGTCAATGAAGTATTGCCGTTAATCCCGGAAATCAGCGCAGTTCCCAGAAAACAGATGATAATGGAGCTGACGGAGATGACATGTAATCTCTCTCTGTAGATGATGCTTCCCAGGAGAAGAACAAGCACCGGTGCTAGGTGATAAACGGAGATAGCAATTGTAACGGACGTTTCTTCAAAAGACTTAAATAAGAACACCCAGTTGAATACAAGAAAGAAACCGCACGCCAATGTTTGCAGCACGTCTCTCTTTCTCCATTTTTCAGTTTTATATTGGCCGGACGCCAGCCAGCAAAAGCTTAAAAATAGCGTCGCGCAAAGGCAGCGGACAAAGACCAATTCAAATGACGGCAGATTGGTATGCTCTGAGAAAAAGCCGATGGAGCCGAAAATCACCATAGAGATGACCATTTTGATTACGGCTGTTGATTTTTGTTTTGGTGTGATTGAGAGATCTTGCTGCATCAAGCGTATTCTACCTCCAGTTATGTATAGGGAAAAGCACCCCAACTGCAAGGTGCTTTTCCCTTTTTTATAGTTTCTTGCCTGCCGTCCAGCCGCCGTCTATGACAAAGTTTGAACCTGTAATAAAGTGCGCCTCATCAGAAGCCAAATACTTCATACAGGAAACAATATCACTCGGCTGCCCCCACGTATGAAGGGCATGGTTATCTTTGATCAGCTGAACCATTTCATCGTCTTGAAAATACTCTTCCGTTAATTCTGTTTGGATCACGCCCGGTGAAATGCTATTCACCCTGATCCCCTTTGACCCGAATTCCATAGCGAGCTGCTTCGTCAGTCCGATGACCGCGTGCTTGGAAGATACATAGGCAGCCCGCGCAGGCTCTGCCATCAGCCCGGACACAGAGGCGATGTTGATTATACAGCCTCGTTTTCCCAGCTTTGACCACAGCCCTGCCGCGTCTCGGGAAAGAATAAAAGCTGCCGTGAGATTAATGTCTATGACCTTTTTGAATGATTCTGCCGATAATTCAAGAACAGGGGTGATTTCCCTTATCCCTGCTGCATTGATCAAAATATCAGGGATCAGTCGGCTTTGTTCAAGTTTTGGCATCAAAGATTCCGCCTGCTGGACATCAGACAAGTCTGCTTTTTCCATGTGAAACTCACTGTTTACTATAAATTCTGACATTTTATTTGTTTGAATATCCACTCCAACGACTCGAAAGCCTTCTGTTAGAAATTGCTTTACTGCCGCAAAGCCGATTCCGCTATTTGCCCCAGTGATTATTATATTCTTTTTCTTCATCATTTTACATTCTGCCTTTTTTCATTTTGGTAATTTGTAATAATCTGAATATTATTATTTGACAATATATTACAAATAATTTAGCATTGCACTACATCCTCTATTTTCCACATTTTCTATCATACAGGAAATTACTAAAAAAATCATCTACTTTTTAAGGAGAGATTCATATGGTTCAAGTTTCAAAGGTACAAAAAGAGTTGACATCCGATATTTCTAAATATGCTTCTTTTTTAAAGGAAAACGGTTATTCGTATATTCCAGCAGATTTCTACCGGCAAAAAAATACAGACGCCGCAGTCCGCGAATTACAGCTTACATATGACGCTTTGAAAGCTGATCCTAAAGGAGGCGGCCGTTACAGAGCGCATTCCCGCTACATTTTGGCTCCTCACTCCGACACTCTTGAATTAGATCCGGATAATGGATATTTTCAATCAAAAGAATATAATTATGATGACGGCGGTATCGTCAGACAATTTGAAAAAATATCAGATGAGTTTCTACAGCATCCTGTAACGAGGCAAATGATACATTCAAATGTAGAAATGGCGCGCCAAACCGATTTTGTAGATTGGGAGAAAGAAGTGATCGTCGGGCTCCACCAAGTCAGATATCAAGTGACACCTGACGCGCCTTCATACAGCTCACCCATTTGGCTGCATCGTGACGATGAACCGCTTGTTTTCGTCCATCTATTTCAGCTGAGCGAGGATGCCATCGGCGGAGATAACTTGATTGCTCCATCTGTTAAGCAAATTGATAAAGTACTGCGGCTGACAGACCCGCTTGAAACACTTGCTCTCGGGCAAAAGGTCTTTCATGCAGTTACACCGGTCGGCACTGCCAATAGAGATGGTGCGCATCGAGATATATTATTAGTTACATTTTCTAATAAATAAAAAAAGCGCCCAAGGGGCGCTTTTTCAATAAATCTATCGAACAATCAAAACCGGGCAGGTTGATAATTGAGACACTTTATGGCTGACGCTTCCAAGCATCATTTCTTTCAGGCCGCTGATCCCCCGGCTGCCAACGATGATCAGGCTGACGCCTTTCTCTTTTGCATGATTTAGTATTTCATGTGCCGGCTCGCCATTCGCATAAATGATTTCAGCTTGAACACCGTTTCCGGCTGCTTTTTCTTTTGCGTTCTCTAGGATTTTCAGGCCTTCTTTTTTAACTTCGTTCCTGATTTCATCAATAAAATGTTCAGGCACATAGACAATTCCCGTCAGAGAAGAAGTCGTGACGACGGCTTCTCTCCCCACATGAAGAATGCTTAGTTCCGCTTGCTGCTCTTTGGCCAAATGCACTGCGGCATCAAGCGCTTTTTCACTCATATCTGATCCGTCAATCGCAACTAACATTTTGTTAAACATGCTCTTCCCGCCTTTCGGACTGTGGGTGGTTCATCTTTCTCTTTTATTGTCCGCCTGCTTTTCGTTATTGTCAATTGAAGCGCACGAGTTTTCAAAAAGTTGTCAGAGACTCTCTCCGTTTGTAGCGATGACCTGCTGATACCAGTTGAAGCTTTTTTTCTTGATGCGGTTTAATGTTCCGTTTCCTTCATTGTCCCGGTCCACATAAATGAAGCCGTAGCGTTTTTTCATTTCCGCAGTTGATGCGCTGACAAGGTCAATTGGCCCCCATGATGTGTATCCGATTAATTCAACGCCGTCCACAATGGCTTCGCGCACTTCAATTAAATGATCACGCAGATAGTTGATTCTGTAATCGTCCTGAATTGTGCCGTCATCCTCAACTTTGTCTACAGCGCCAAGGCCGTTTTCAACAATGAACAGCGGCTTCTGATAGCGGTCGTATAATGTGTTGAGCGTAATGCGCAAGCCTTTCGGGTCAATTTGCCAGCCCCATTCTGATGATTTCAGGTAAGGGTTTTTAACTCCGCCCAGCAGGTTGCCGCCTGATTTTGCAAGCTCTTCCGGATCAGTGCTCGCCGCCATCGACATGTAGTAGCTGAATCCAATGTAATCTACCGTATGTTCTTTCAAGAGCTCTTCATCGCCTTCAGCCATTTCAATTTCGATATTGTTTTCTGCCAGATAGCGTTTCATATATCCCGGGTACGCGCCTCTTGCCTGAACATCTGAGAAGAATAGTGTTTTGCGCTCGTTCTCCATTGCCGCGAAGACATCCTCCGGCTTAGAGGTCATCGGATAGGTTGTCGTGGCCGCTATCATACAGCCGATTTTCGAATCAGGAATGATTTCGTGACCCGCTTTGACAGCAAGAGCACTGGCGACAAATTGGTGGTGTGCCGCCTGGTACATCGCGTTTCGTTTGTTTTCTCCTTCTTCAAAGACAAGACCGCCTCCGGTAAACGGGGCATGGAGCACCACATTAATTTCATTGAACGTCATCCAATACTTCACTTTGTGTTGATAGCGTTGGAATACAGTTTTGGCATAGCGTTCATAAAACTCTATGACTTTGCGATTCTTCCAGCCGCCATACTTCTTCACTAAACCGAGCGGCATTTCATAATGAGAGATGGTTACGACAGGCTCAATATGATGCTTTAACAGCTCATCAAACAGATCATCATAAAATCTAAGACCTTCTTCATTGGGCTCCTCTTCATCGCCATTCGGAAAAATTCTCGTCCACGCAATTGATGTACGGAACGCTTTAAAACCCATTTCCGCAAACAAAGCGATATCCTCTTTATAACGATGATAAAAGTCAATCCCGTTGTGATACAGATTCAAGGAAGTCATTGATTCATCATATGGAGACATGATGCCGTTCGGCGATACGTCAGCTGTCGAAAGCCCCTTACCGCCCTCGTTATAAGCACCCTCCACTTGGTTGGCAGCAACCGCGCCGCCCCATAAAAATCCTTCTGGAAATCGTTTTGCATTTGAACTCATATTGATCACCCCATCAGTTTTTTAAGATAAAGCAAGCAGCGCTTCTTTTGTCTGCACTTTACCGATCTCTTTCACCGGCGAAAATGAATATTGGTCTGTATTGGTCACGATCACCGGGGTAATGACGTCATATCCCGCGGCTTTGATTTGCTCCAGGTCAAAGGATACGAGCGGATCTCCCGGTGCGACCTTGTCGCCTTCTTTGACATGAGCCGTGAACCATTGTCCCTCCAGCTTCACCGTGTCCAATCCAATGTGTATGAGAATTTCAGCTCCCTGATCACTCGTAATGCCAATTGCGTGTTTTGTTTTAAAAATGGTGGTAACGCTTCCATGAACAGGCGAGACCACTTCTCCTTCTTCAGGCTCAATGGCAAATCCTTTTCCCATGATCCCGGCAGAAAACACTCCATCTTTGACTTCGCTTAAGGCTTTCACTTCTCCCTTAATCGGGCTGTGAATGATTTCTCCGCTGCCTTCATGCACTGCCGGCTGCTGGCTGCCGTCAGAAGACACATCCTCGAATCCAAGCAAATACGCAGCTGCTGTTCCCGCCACAAATGCAATCACGAGACCGAGCATCGCGTAAATAAACGTTGGCCCGATAAAGACAGGGATGCTCGGCAGTCCTGCATTTCCACCGACGATATAGGAAGCAACACCCGTCATGCCGTAAAACGCGCCACCTGCTGCACCGCCAATCAAAGCGGCCGCAAACGGCTTTTTCAAACGCATATTCACGCCGTACATCGCAGGTTCTGTGATCCCCATCAGCGCTGTGATGCTCGTGGTAAGCGCGAGTGATTTGAATTTTTTATTTCTGGAGCGAAGGAAGACGGCAAATGATGCCCCGGCCTGCCCCATATTCGCTAAAAACATAGCCGGCAGTAAATAATCGTGTCCGTTTTGAGCAATGTTGTTGATCATAATTGGCACAAAGGCATAATGCATGCCCGTCATAATGATTAAAGAGAATGTTCCCGCCAGCAAAATCATCGCCACAAGCCCTGCATGATCAAACAAATAATTGACCCCAGTAGACAAGTATTCTCCTAAAATAGCGCCAAGCGGACCGACTGTAATCAATGTCAGCGGCACGACAATCAATAATGTCAACGTCGGAACCACAATCAATTTGAGAGACGAGTGTGTAAAACGGTCAATCCATTTTTCCACGTAGGAAGCAATCCAAATCGCCAGCAAAATCGGAATGACTGTTGACGAATAAGTGGCAGCGGTTACAGGAACCCCGATAAAGGAAATCGGTTTCCCCGCACCGAGCAGGGCTGTCAAATCCGGGTGCAGAATCGCCGCCGCAATGGCTGCCGCCACGTACGGATTGCTTCCGAACTTTCTCGCCGCACTCATCGCAAGCAGGAGCGGCAGGAAGTAGAACGCGCCGTCACCGACAGCCGTCAAAATGACATGAACCTGGCTCTTCTCCGCCATCCAGCCATACGTAACTGCCAGCGCAACAAGCCCTTTGATCATCCCCGCTCCCGCAATCGCAGGCAGAATCGGAGTAAACACACCAGAAATCACATCAAAGACCGCACTCAGCACATTCATTTTCTGAGAAGATGAACCAACGCTCTTTTCGTCACTGAGATTGCTGTGCCGCACAATCGCCTGATACACCTTCGGCACATCGTTTCCGATAATGATTTGAAACTGCTCGCCGCTGATATTGGTGC
The DNA here is from genome assembly GCF_002953915.1 of Bacillus sp. MBGLi79. Taxonomy (NCBI): domain Bacteria; kingdom Bacillati; phylum Bacillota; class Bacilli; order Caryophanales; family Bacillaceae; genus Bacillus; species Bacillus sp. MBGLi79. The sequence continues at coordinate 4,282,512 of NZ_CP026521.1, read as the reverse complement.
CCATCACCCCCGGCAGCTGCTCCAGCTGACTGCGATCTGCCTTCGCGTTGTCATGAAGATTAAAACGCAGTCTCGTCATGCAGTGAATCACGCGCTGAACATTTTCTTCCCCGCCTACGAGTTGTAATATGTCTTTCGATAATTTATCATAATCCATGTGTATACCTCCTTTTTATGGGGGGACTGCTGGATGAAAGGTGGCCGCCTTTCACCAGCTTTTTTTTGTATCAAATTGCCGCATCACCTCCTAAAAGAGAATAAAAAAAACCTAAATGACACAGATTGCGAGAGTCTCCTCCTGCACCTGCACCATTTAGGTTTTGCCTGCTTTCGCAGTAACAATCCTGACGGGTCGTTTTATTTGTTTGTAGGTATACTTTAGCACTAGATTCAGAGGATGTCAACGCTTTCATTTTTGGTGTTGACTATCGTTTCTAGAACAAAAGTAATCATAAAGATTTGAACTTAGTATTAACTTCAATAAAAAATTATTGTAATTAAAAACCTTGAAAGGCATTTTTTCCAATCAAGGTTATGAATCGTTACCGATTAAATTTTTTTAAAGACTTCTTTATCTGTACTATTACATTCTTTAGCCAATCTATTGGTTCTAAATTAAACGCAGGAAAATACACGCCATCTGCGCAAGATTGAATGTAATCTTTTTTCTCATTTTCTGAATGCTCACTTTCAATAAAATCCGTTAAAAAGACAATAGCATCCTCCAAATATTCCTTACTTTCCTCTGTTAATAACTCTTGTATAGCGTCATCAGGAGTTTCAATATCTTGATGGAATGTTCCAGCTAAAAACTGAAAAAACTGCTGGCTGCCGGCATCATTGGATTGCTGACTGTCTCCTTTGCCTCCCCGTCTTTTGCCGCTGAGAAACAGACTGACACAAATGTAGCTGTTTTGTTTGATGGAAGCGGAAGCATGATTCAAAAAACAGGGGGAGAGCGCAAAATAGACATTGCCAAAAAATCAGTAAAGTCTTTTGCCGAGCTGCTTCCGAAGGATACAAATCTCATGCTTCGCGTTTTCGGACATGCTGGAAACAATAAATTGTCCGGCAAAGCTCTTTCATGCAGCACAACGGAAACCATTTACGGCCTTCACCCATATGAAGGATCGCTGTTTGACAATTCATTGAGTGAGATCAAGCCGACTGGCTGGACACCGATTGCCAAAGCACTTTCAGATACAAGAAAAGAATTTGAAGCTTTTGACGCTGACGGAAAAAATGTGGTGTACTTAATCACTGACGGTGAAGAAACGTGCGGCGGAGACCCTGCGGCGGAAATCGAAAAGCTTCGTGCATCGAATGTGGACACGATCGTAAACATTATTGGCTTCAACTTTGATGTTAAAGGCAATGAAGAGTTGAAACAAGCGGCTGTAGCTGGAGGCGGAGAATACATTTCAGCGAACAGTGCGGATGAGTTTGAACAGGCTTGGGAAAAAGAAGCACAAAAATTTACTGAGTAAGGAACCTAATGATCAGGCGCTCCCCCAGGCGCCTTTTTTTATTGGTTTAAAAACAGTTGGGGCGGGAATGATACCCTTAAAAGGGGTTGAACATATGAAATTATTAGGAATGATTTTTCTTATAGCCACCGTGGCATTCATATTGATTGGTGTTCTTCTAAAACTGGCAGCCTTCTTTTTTGTCAGCATTCTCACCTTGATCGCAGCTATCGTGCTGTTTACGGTCCTGAGAAAGAATCAGCATAATCAAACATAGAGTCCTTTGTACAGAGGGCTCTTTTTTATGCCTCAGAATTCGACAAAATCCGGGGAGTGTGAAAAAATATAAAGGCAGGAACATTGCGGAGGGGAAGAGACATTGAACGATAAAGCAACTGCGGTCAGGGATGTATGGCGCTATGAACAAGGGGAAATAAGCAAAATAAAAGACCGGATGGTAACGGAATACCCTTTGACAGTGATACTGAATGGCAGTGAATTTGTGACGCTCGTTTGCACGCCTGAGCATATCAAAGAGCTTGTCATCGGATTTCTCGCATCAGAGGGTGTAATACGATTTCAAAAAGAGATTAAAAGGTTTACAATAGATGAAAGTCTCGGTTTTGTTTATGTCGACCTCGTTCATCCTGAGACATTGGATCAAAAGGATTATACGAAACGGGTGATCGGCTCATGCTGCGGGAAGGGCCGTCATTTTTATTTTCAGCAGGATGTCAAAACAGCCAAGACGGCTGTCAGCCAAATCAAGATATCGCCTGATGCATGTCTGGCGCTTATGAAAGACATGCAGCAAATGAGCGGGACGTTTCAGGAGACGGGAGGCGTCCATAATGCGGCGCTATGCGACACAGAGAAACTGCTGTTGATGCGCACAGATATCGGCCGGCACAACGCACTTGATAAATTATACGGGCATTGTCTACTAAATGGGATGTCCGTCCGTGACAAACTGATTGTGTTCAGCGGCAGAATCTCATCAGAAGTTCTGTTAAAGGCGGCAAAAATCGGCGTGTCGATTGTCATTTCCAAATCGGCCCCGACGGAGCTTGCGATTCAAATGGCGGAAGAATTGAATATCACAGCGATCGGATTTGTCAGAAACGAATCATTTAATGTATATACACACCCTGAGAGAATCGGGGGATAGGAAGGGGCTGTAGCTATGATTACAGAGTCGCGTCAGATGTTGGATAAGAGAAACAGACCGCTGAGAGACCTTCGCATTTCTGTTACAGACCGCTGCAACTTCCGATGCACGTACTGTATGCCCGCCGAATTATTCGGTCCGGACTATCCTTTTTTAAAGAAAGAGGAGCTGCTTTCATTTGAGGAGCTGGAACGGCTTGCGACACTTTTTGTCACAAGATTTGGCGTTGAAAAAATCCGCTTGACCGGCGGAGAGCCCCTCATGAGAAAGGATATGCCGGAACTAATCAAAAAACTGGCCCGCATTCCGGGTGTCCGTGATATTGCGATGACGACAAACGGTTCACTGCTGCCTGTTTATGCGGAGAGGCTCAAGGAAGCCGGGCTGAAACGGGTTACGATCAGCCTTGATTCTTTAGAGGATGAGCGTTTTAAAAAGATAAACGGACGCGGCGTTTCTGTCAGCAAGGTGCTGGAAGGTATTGAAGCGGCGAAGCAAGCGGGGCTCGGTGTTAAAATCAATATGGTCGTTCAAAAGGGCGTCAATGAAAAAGATATACTGCCAATGGCCCGTTATTTTAAAGAAAAAGGCCATATCCTGAGATTCATTGAATTTATGGACGTAGGCAATACCAACCAATGGGAAAAGAAAGACGTTATGACGAAGGCGGAAATCATAGATTTGATCAATGAACACATGCCGGTTGAGCCGATAGCGCCTAATTATACAGGCGAAGTGGCTTCCAGATTCCGCTACTTGGACGGCTCCGGAGAAATCGGCGTCATCTCATCTGTATCTGATGCGTTCTGTGGATCTTGCAACAGGGCCCGTCTTTCTGCGAGGGGTGAGCTGTTCACCTGTTTATTCGCTTCAAGCGGATTTGACCTCAGAGCTCCGGTTCGGCAGGAATTAAGTGATGACGAACTGTCAGAAATGATCGGCACAGTCTGGAAAAACCGGATCGATCAGTATTCAGTCGATCGTACGCTATCAAAAGCATCAGGCAAAAAGAAAGTGGAAATGTCTTATATTGGCGGTTAATATGAAGTCAAAAGCTTATCGGCGCTGTCCGGTAAGCTTTTTTTATCAAAATCTGAGTGCAAAAAATTCGTATAAAAACCGAAATATATAAGGATAGGCATAAAGAAGGATTCATTGTAAGAAATTTTAATTCCAAAGCCATACATTATGATAAAATATAACCAATTAGAAAATAGAAAGGGTTGGAGGGCATGGCCGCGTACGAGATCCCGTCATCTCAAGTAGGAGTGAAAATCAATAAGTGGTATAAGCACATTTTAGCATTTCAAGTGGCTGATGCCGTAAAGCTGAAGGAAGAAATTGATCAAGACATAGAACAGATGGAAGAGGATCAGCTGCTTCTCTTGTATTATCAGCTGATCAGCTACAGGCACCAAATTATGCTGGATTATGTAAAGCCCGACCTGCACGAGGAATCTCAGCTTCAATATCGTGAATTGATCAAAAGGCTGGAAAGCAATCAGGACAGCATCTCCGGATTATCTGAGTATTATTTTCACTTGTTTAGAGGAATGTACGAATTTGAACAGAACAATTACATCTCCGCTATATCCTTTTACCGGAAAGCTGAGAAGATGCTTGCGTTTGTAGAAGATGAAATTGAAAGAGCGGAATTTCATTTTAAGGTGGCAGAAGTCTTTTATATTATGAAGCAGACGCACTTTTCCATGAACCACGCCGTACAGGCGCTGGAGACGTATAAGGCTAACGATTTTTACAGAGTCAGAAGAATTCAATGCCATTTCGTCATATCAGGAAATTACATAGACTACAGAAATTATGAAAAAGCGCTTGAGCATTTGGATGACGCATACCGTCTTGCTTTATTGGAGGGACAGCCCCGTTTGATCGGATCAGCCCTTTATAATATCGGGAATTGCTATGATGACAAGGGGGAGCTGGATCAAGCCGCCGAATACTTTGAAAAAGCGCTTCCAGTCTTCGAGGATTATCAGCTTGAACAGCTTCCAAAAACGCTCTTCAGCCTGACCCGCGTTCTTTTCAAAAAACAAGATGCCGAGGCTGCGATGCACTACTATGAAAAGGGAATTGCCATCGCCAAAAAACGTAACGACTTCTTCAGTCTGGCAAAATATAAATTTCTGCAGGCCTTATATGTGGAATCTGTCAATTTGGATATGATTCAAGAAGTATTTGATTATATGGAAGAAAAAGGCCTGTACGTATATATTGAAGAATTTGCTTTAGATGCTGCCTCCCATTTCAGTCATCGTGAGCAATATAAAGAAGCGGTGTATTTTTATGAAAAAGCGGTCAGCATGAGAGAGATGATTCAAAGGAACGATTGTTTATATAAAGTATGAGACAAAACCATCTGCCGGCAGATGGTTTTTTTATATGCAAAAAAAAGGGGAGCATCGGAACGTTTATTTCCGGGGAGAACAGGAAAAATCGCTACAGCACTGTTTTTTGTACAAAAGCCGTTTTGGGATGCAGATATACATGATTGATTGAGGGGGAATTCGATGTTTGGTTTCAATGATATGGTGAAGTTTCTATGGTCTTTCCTCATTGTTCTGCCGCTTGTACAGATCATACATGTTTCGGGGCACAGCTTTATGGCCTTTATTTTTGGCGGAAAAGGCTCATTGGATATTGGAATGGGAAAAACACTGCTTAAGATTGGGCCAATACGGTTCAGAACGATTTATTTTATCGATTCTTTTTGCCGATACGGGGATTTGAAGATTGACAATCGATTCTCAAATGCACTCGTGTATGCCGGAGGCTGCCTGTTTAACCTTATCACGATTTTTGCAGTCAATCTGCTGATTATCCACAGTGTATTAAAGCCGAATGTGTTTTTCTATCAGTTTGTCTATTTTTCTACGTATTACGTGTTTTTCGCCCTTCTGCCGGTTCGGTATTCAGAGAAAAAGTCATCAGACGGGCTGGCGATATACAAAGTGCTCCGTCACGGAGAGCGCTACGAAATCGATAAATAACATTCGAATGTTTAGTGCCTCTCAGATCGGGAAGGTAACAAGTACACATATAAATGAGGGGAGAGAATCAACATGGGTAACGATAGTGTAAAAGACAAAATGAAAGGCGGCTTTAATAAAGCCAAAGGAGAAGTGAAGGATAAAGCCGGAGATATGACTGACAGAACGGATATGAAGGCTGAAGGCAAAAAAGATAAGGCGAAAGGCGAAATCCAAAAGGATATCGGGAAAGCGAAGGATAAATTCTCAGATAAAGATTAATCATACGGAAGAGGCAGGAAACGATATGTTTCTTGTCTTTTTTTTGTTCACTTTTTCTGATGTGAATAAATATAACAAAAAAAGCATCTGATTTGGTCAAAATATCTAAATTTTTCAAATATTATTTGAATTGATGAATCTCTTCTATATAATAATGACATGAGTTGTTAACTTTTGTAACATCACATGACAAAGGGAGGTTCTGAATGAAAAACAAAGGGGTTGGAATACAGGCTGTTTTTCTGTTGTGTCTGATCATGGTGTTGATGGCAGGGTGTGCTGCGCCGAAGAAAGTGTCAGAAGCCAGCGGAAGTGCGAAAAAAACAGTTGATATCGACACAAGCGGGGATTCAGTGAAGGTCGGGATTCTTCACTCACTAAGCGGGACAATGGCGATCAGCGAAGTGTCCGTCCATGATGCAGAGTTAATCGCGATTCAAGAAATCAACCAAAAAGGCGGAGTTCTCGGCAAAAAGCTTGAACCCGTCGTGGAAGACGGCGCTTCAGACTGGCCTACATATGCGGAAAAAATGAGAAAGCTGCTTCAGCAAGACAAAGTGGCTGCTGTTTTTGGCGGATGGACATCTGCTAGCCGCAAAGCCATGCTTCCGGTTGTGGAGCAAAACAATGGGCTGCTGTTCTATCCGGTGCAGTACGAGGGAATGGAGACATCACCTAATATTTTTTATACCGGAGCAACGACGAATCAGCAAATTGTGCCAGCTGTGGATTATCTGCTGAAAAATAAAGGTAAAAAGTTCTTTATGATCGGATCAGATTACGTGTTCCCGAAAACAGCCAATAAAATCATTAAAGCACAAGTAAAAGCGGACGGAGGAGAAATTGCCGGTGAAGAGTATACGCCGCTAGGCCACACCAATTACAGTACGCTCGTCAGCAAAATCAAAGAAAAACAGCCCGATGTCATTTTTAACACATTAAACGGCGACAGCAACGTGGCGTTTTTCAAACAGCTGAAAGATGCGGGGATATCGGCTGATGATATGCCTGTCATGTCGGCAAGTGTCGCTGAGGAAGAAATTAGGGGGATCGGCCCTGATGTGCTAAAAGGACATTATGCGGTGTGGAATTACTTCCAGACAACCAATACGAGCGAAAATCAAACATTCGTGAAGAACTATAAAAAAATGAACGGCGATAGCCGGGTGACGAGCGATCCGATTGAAGCCGGCTATAATGCGGTCTATCTCTGGGCAGCGGCAGTTGAAAAAGCCAAGTCCTTTGATGTCGATAAGGTGAAGAAAGCGGCTGACGGGATTTCATTCAAGGCCCCGGGCGGCACAGTGAAAATTGACGGTGATACACAGCATCTCTACAAAACGGTCAGAATCGGGCAAATCACGGGGGATGGACAGTTTAAAGAAGTATGGAACTCAGGTGAACCGGTAAAACCTGATCCATATTTAAAAACGTACGACTGGGCAAAGGGGTTATCTAAATAAATCAAAGCCGTTTGCGGGGGAGGAGGCGGAGCATGTCTGTCGTCGTTACTCAATTATTTAACGGGATCAGTCTCGGTTCTATTTTAATTCTCATTGCGATTGGATTGGCCGTTACATTCGGTTTGATGAACATGATTAATATGGCGCACGGTGAGCTGATTATGGCAGGAGCCTACACGACATATGTCGTTCAGCAGCTGTTTTTAAGCTATTTGCCGGCTTCTCTGTTTTCTTACTATTTTTTAATCGCGATCATCATGGCGTTTGCGGTTGCGGCGTTTATTGGGATTGTCATTGAAAAAGTGATTGTCAGGCGATTATATGACCGTCCGCTCGACAGCCTTTTGGCGACGTGGGGGGTGAGCTTGATACTGCAGCAGGCAGCAAGATCAATTTTTGGCGCGCCGAATGTGGCCGTCAAATCACCTGAGTGGCTGACGGGAGGGGTGACGCTGTTTTCGGTTACCTTTCCGTATAAAAGGCTGTTTATTTTGGCGCTCGTTCTTTTTACGCTGGCACTGCTCGGTTTCTATTTATTTAAAACCTCTGCGGGGCGGCGGATGCAGGCAGTTACGCTGAACCGGAGCATGGCATCGTGTCTCGGCGTATCTGTGAGAAAAACAGATACATTGGCTTTCGCGCTCGGAAGCGGACTGGCCGGTATCGCGGGGAGCTCACTCACATTGCTTGGTTCGATCGGGCCTACTCTCGGTTCCTCATACCTCGTCGATGCCTTCATGATCGTCATATTAGGCGGAATTGGCAAATTAAAAGGCACTATTATCGGCGCGGTGACGATCGGTTTGCTGAGCACATTCGTTGAGTATTCCACAAGCGCTACGATTGCAAAGGTAGTCGTGTTTGCATTTATTATTCTCTTTCTGCAATGGCGGCCTTCAGGTCTTGCGAGTGTCAGAACGAGATTACTTGATTAGGAGGGAACCGGATGAAGCGGTTTTCACAATTCAGTCCGTATCTGGTGATGTTTGCCCTTTTTATCGCCGCTCCGTTCTTTCTGCAGGAGTTTCGATTAGGGCTGTTGGCGAAGTTTTTATGCTTCGCGATTGTGGCGGTCGGCATTTGCCTGATTTGGGGATATACAGGCATTTTGAGTTTGGGACATGGCGTCTTTTTCGGGTTGGGCGCTTACTGCATGGCCATGTACTTAAAAATAGAAGCCTCACCGTCAGGCATTCCTGATTTTATGGAGTGGACCGGCGTCAGTGAACTGCCGTGGATATGGGCAATGTTCAGGCATCCTTTTGCTGCGATTGCTGCAGCCGTTATTGTTCCTGTTTTTTTGGCCTTTTCACTCGGTTACTTTACCTTCCGCAACAACATAAAGGGTGTTTATTTTTCGTTGATCTCTCAGGCTGTTGTGGTTGTTGTTGTCACACTGTTCATCGGCAGCCAGGACATCACCGGCGGCACGAATGGCCTCACGAATTTCTTTACCGTTTTTCAATATGCTCTGGCCGATCCTGCAATAAAGCAGATTTTGTATTTTACGACAGTCTTTTTCCTCGGTGTTTCTGTCATGTTTGCTTTGTTTCTGACGAGAAGCCGTTTTGGGCGGCTATTGCAGGCGGTGCGCGACGGAGAAAGCAGAGTCCGTTTTTTCGGATATCACTCCACCGTTTTTAAAGTGTTTATTTACTGTGTATCTGCTGCGATGGCGGGGATTGCCGGGATGCTGTTTGTGCTTCAGGATGGGATGATCTCGCCGGAAATGATGGGCATCATCCCTTCGGTGGAAATGGTGCTGTGGGTCGCAATCGGCGGCAGGCACTCCATTTTCGGGGCGGTGCTTGGCGCGCTGTTAACGAACTGCATGAAAAGCTATTTAAGCGAATATTACCCTGACATTTGGCTGTACTTCCTCGGCGCGCTGTTTATCATTGTGGTGCTCTATATGCCAAAAGGGATTATCGGGCTGTTCGAGAAGATTAGAACCCAGCTTTCTTCCTCGAAAAAGAAAGGAGCGGCTACTTATGAAACCGATACTTACCTGCCGTGACGTGAAGGTTGAGTTTGACGGATTTTGGGCCTTGCAGGGCGTTGATATCAGCGTGCAGGAACGTGATATCCATTTTTTAATTGGGCCGAACGGCGCCGGAAAAACGACTTTGCTGGACATCATTTGCGGAAAAACGAAGCCGCATTCAGGCGAAGTGCTATTTCAAGAAACGAATGAACTGACAAAAGCGCGGGAATATCAGATCGCCAAACTGGGGGTCGCCAGAAAGTTTCAGGCTCCGAGTGTTTTTATGCAGCTGACTGTGTTTGAGAACCTCGAACTTGCCATGAAACAGAAAAAAACGATCCTTTCACTGCTGACAGCTCGTATGACAAAAGAGCAAAGTGACAGGATCATAGACATCCTGCGGCTGATTGGGTTAGATGACAAATGGGATCTAACAGCTGGCAGCCTGTCACACGGACAGAAGCAATGGCTTGAGATCGGCATGCAGCTCGCCATGGAGCCGAAGCTTTTGCTGCTGGATGAACCGATTGCCGGCATGACAGGAAAGGAGCGGGAAAAAACCGGAGCCCTGCTTGAAGAAATTGCAAAAACGTGCACTGTTCTGATTGTCGAGCACGATATGGATTTTGTGCGCTCGTTTTCCAGAAAAGTCACGGTCATGCATGAAGGCAAAGTGCTTTGTGAAGGGTCGATGGATGACATCACAAGCAATGAAGAGGTGGCAGAGGTGTATTTAGGAAGGAGCGGTGTGTCATGATTGCCGTCAGGAATGTAACGTCCGGTTACGATCAATCGATGGTTTTGCACAGCCTCAGCATGGAGGTTCGCGAGGGGCAGATTGTCGCTGTATTAGGCCGAAACGGAGTCGGCAAATCCACCTTGCTGAAAACAATCATAGGCCTGCTTCCGGCAAAAAAGGGGGATATTTGTTTTAATCAAACGTTTGTTCAAAACGAAAAGGCGGAAACACGGGCAAGAACGGGAATTGCGTACGTTCCGCAGGGAAGAGACATCTTTTCCTCCTTAACTGTTCGTGACAACCTGCTGCTTGGGGAAGAGCCGCTTCCGAAGAAGGAGCGAACGGGGCAGGTCAAGGAAGACATTTTTCAATGGTTTCCTGTTTTAAAGGAGATGCTTGACCGCAAAGGCGGCGATTTAAGCGGAGGCCAGCAGCAGCAGCTTGCAATTGCCAGAGCGCTGATGGGAAATCCAAAAATTATTTTACTTGATGAACCAATGGAAGGAATTCAGCCATCAATTATCGAACTAATCAGACAAGTTATCGTAGAAATTTCCAGAAAAAAAGACATTTCCGTTGTTTTAGTCGAGCACAGTCTGGAAAACGCGTTAACATGTGCTGACTACCTTTATGTGATCGACAGGGGAACGGTTGTCGACCATGGAAAGGCCGATGAAGAAACGGCACGCCGCTTTGAAAGGCATCTTACCGTATGACCCGGTACTTGAAGAAAGGGAGGTGATGTCCCGCCTGCATGCTCCAAAAATTCGTAGTAACCGCATCCGCTTTATATGACAAAAGAAGGAGGATTACAGATGAAACTGACACCGGTTGAACAAGAAAAATTGCTCATTTTTGCAGCGGGGGAATTAGCCAAACAGCGAAAGGCGCGGGGCGTTCTGCTGAACTATCCTGAGGCTGCCGCTTATATCACCTGCATTATTATGGAAGGCGCGCGTGATGGGAAGGGAGTAGCAGAGCTGATGGAAGCCGGCCGCCATGTGTTAATGGAAAAAGATGTGATGGAGGGTGTGCCTGAGATGCTGGACAGCATTCAGGTGGAGGCCACATTCCCGGATGGAGTAAAGCTTGTTACGGTACATCAGCCAATTTCTGCGGAGGTGAAGTCATGAAGCCGGGGGCATTTCAAATTGCTGAGGGAACGATAACGATTAATGAAGGCCGTGAGACACGGGAGATTACGGTAAAAAACACCGGATCACGCTCCATTCAAGTCGGCTCGCATTTTCATTTTGCGGAAGCAAACGGGTCTTTATTATTTGACCGTGAGCTGGCGATCGGCATGCGCCTTGATGTTCCATCGGGCACGTCGGTCCGTTTTGAGCCTGGAGAGCAGAAAACGGTCACACTTGTGGAAATCGGAGGACGCAAGACAATTAGAGGCCTGAACGGAATGGCCGACACGTTTATCGATGAACGCGGCAAAGAAAAAACATTGGCCAACTTAAAACAAGCCGGCTGGATGGAGGGTGTAATCCGATGAAAATGTCACGGAAGGAATATGCGGAGCTGTTTGGCCCGACAACGGGCGATAAAATCAGATTGGGCGACACGGATTTATGGATCGAAGTCGAAAAGGATTTCACAGTATACGGTGAAGAAATGATCTTTGGCGGCGGAAAAACGATCCGCGACGGCATGGGCCAAAACGGCAGAATTACAGGGAAGGACGGCGCTTTGGATTTGGTTATCACCAACGTCGTGCTATTGGATTACAAAGGCATTGTCAAAGCGGATGTCGGTGTGAAGGATGGCCGGATTGTCGGCGTCGGAAAAAGCGGAAATCCTGATATCATGGATGGTGTCGATCCGCATATGGTCATCGGAGCGGGTACAGAGGTGATTTCCGGTGAAGGCAAAATTTTAACAGCCGGGGGAGTGGACACACACATTCATTTTATTTGTCCACAGCAGATGGAAGTTGCGCTTTCTTCAGGTGTGACGACCCTTTTGGGAGGCGGAACAGGACCCGCAACAGGCAGCAAAGCGACCACTTGTACATCCGGCGCATGGTATATGGCGAGAATGCTGGAAGCGGCCGAAGCATTTCCAATCAATGTCGGCTTCTTAGGGAAAGGGAATGCATCCGATAAAGCGCCGCTGATCGAGCAGGTGGAAGCCGGCGCCATCGGCCTTAAGCTTCATGAAGACTGGGGCACGACGCCAAGCGCCATTAAAACGTGTATGGAAGTTGTGGATGAGGCTGATATTCAAGTTGCCATCCATACAGATACGATTAATGAAGCGGGATTTTTGGAAAACACGCTCGACGCGATTGGGGACCGGGTCATTCATACCTATCACATTGAAGGTGCAGGCGGCGGACATGCCCCGGATATTATGAAGCTCGCCTCTTACGCGAACATTCTGCCGTCATCTACAACGCCAACCATTCCTTATACCGTTAATACGATGGATGAGCATCTTGATATGATGATGGTCTGTCACCATTTAGATGCGAAAGTGCCTGAAGATGTGGCGTTCAGCCATTCCAGAATCAGAGCTGCGACGATTGCCGCGGAGGATATTCTCCATGATATCGGTGCGATCAGCATGACATCATCGGATTCCCAAGCGATGGGACGGGTCGGTGAAGTGATCATTCGAACGTGGCAGGTAGCCGATAAAATGAAAAAGCAGCGAGGCGCTCTTGCTGGCGAAAATGGAAACGACAATGTGCGCGCAAAACGGTACATTGCCAAATACACGATAAATCCGGCAATTACGCACGGGCTCAGCCATGAAGTCGGCTCGGTGGAAAAAGGGAAGCTTGCCGATCTCGTTCTGTGGGACCCGGTATTTTTTGGTGTAAAACCGGAGCTGGTCTTAAAGGGCGGCATGATTGCACGTGCGCAAATGGGAGATCCGAACGCTTCCATCCCGACTCCTGAACCGGTTTTCATGCGCCAAATGTATGCGTCTTACGGAAAAGCCAACAACTCAACTTCGATTACATTCATGTCTCAGGCAAGCATAGAGCGGGGTGTGGCGGAAAGCTTAGGGTTGCAAAAAAGAATTTCTCCTGTCAAAAATATCAGAAAGCTGAGCAAGCTGGATATGAAATTGAACTCAGCTTTGCCGAAGATCGAGGTTGATCCAAAAACCTATCAGGTCTTCGCTGATGGGGAGGAATTGTCTTGCCAGCCTGTCGATTATGTTCCGCTTGGACAAAGATATTTTTTATTCTGATAAGACGCGGCCGGAGTGCATCCGGCCGTTATATTGACTAAAAACGGTGCACAAAACACGTGTATTTAGTGTATATTAGATGTTGACAAACGAACTAAATGTAACTATTATAGTTACAACGGTGGTGAAAAAACATGATTAACAGCCGTCTTGCTGTTGCCATTCATATTTTATCCCTCATCTCGATGGATGAAAAAACATCTTCAGAAATCATTGCTGACAGTGTCAACACGAATCCGGTAGTGGTCCGAAGAATGATCAGCCTGCTGAAAAAAGCTGATATTCTCACCTCACGCGCAGGTGTGCCTGGTGCAAGCCTCAGAAAAGATCCGGCGGATATTTCTCTTTTAGAAGTGTACCGGGCTGTCCAAAAGCAAGAAGAACTCTTTGCGGTTCATGAAAACCCAAACCCGAAATGTCCGGTAGGGAAAAAAATTCAGAACGCCCTGGATGAAACGTTTGAAAGTGTCCAAAGAGCGATGGAAAATGAACTGGCAAGCAAGTCATTAAAAGATGTTATGAATCATCTCTTTTAGACAAAAGGGATGACTTCTCACCGCTAACATGTAACTAAAATTGTTACAAATAAGGAGGAAATGAAAAATGAAAATTGGAATTATCGGGGCAAGCGGAAAAGCAGGAAATGAGATTTTGAAAGAAGCGAAAACAAGAGGCCATGAAGTGACTGCCATCGTCCGAAATGCTTCAAAAGTGCAGGAACAGGACGTAGCGGTTTTGGAGAAAGATGTGTTTGAACTGACTGCAGAAGACATCAAGCCTTTTGACGCGGTCGTAAATGCTTTTGGGGCAGCGCCCGGCCAGGAACATCTTCATGTAGAAGCAGGCAGAGCACTCATCAGCATATTAAAAGACGCGAAGCACACAAGATTGCTTGTTGTTGGCGGAGCGGGAAGCCTGTTTGTTGATGAAGCCAAAACAACCCGTTTAATGGATACGCCGGAATTTCCGAAAGAATATTTGCCAACTGCATCAAATCAAGGCGAGAACCTGAAAGACTTGCAGCAGACAGACTCTATTTCCTGGACATTCCTCAGTCCTGCGGCATTTTTTGATCCGGCAGGAAAACGGACTGGCTCTTACCAAAAAGGGAAAGACAATGTCATCGTAAATGGCAAAGGCGACAGCTATATCAGCTATGCAGATTATGCCATTGCCGTATTGGATGAGCTTGAACAACCTGCACACAAAAATGAGCGCTTCACAGTGGTAAGCGAAGCGGAATAATAAAAAAACCCGGAGCCAGCTCCGGGTTTTTCTCATTAATAAGTGCTGTACGTATCGCTGAATATGCCGTCAGCAATCCCAAGCATGAAAAAGATAAAGAAGGCGATAATCGCAAGAATGGATACAGCAATGCTTACGATCAAATAAATCCCTTGCATCTTTACGAATTTCGCGTAATTCTCCAGCATTAAGTCTTCAGACTGTCCGCTATTGTGTTCAGCCATTTGGCCTGCTTCTCTAGCTGACCTCATCAAAAAGATACCGGAAATAATTTGAAGCACGCCCGGCACGGCACCGATTAGAAAAAAGAACGCGCCTGAAAGCGCGGTAATTGCGCCCATAATAATAAATAAAATGCCTGTAGCTTTTCCCCATTTTGAAATGCTGATGAGGGTTTTGTTCATTGTTTCAGGATTCATGTATAGTAGCTCCCCTTTACAAAAAAATACTCACTTTTCTTTTATACACTATTTGTGAGAAGTTTTGTATATAGAAAACAACATTTTTGGGATTGACCCTAACGCTGCGTGATTGTTTACGATAAAAAAGAGGGGTGTTATGTATGAAATATCAAGTCAAACAAGTGGCGGAAATATCGGGCGTCAGCATTCGGACGCTTCATCACTATGACCATATTGAGCTTCTGATTCCTTCAGCGCTTACTGATGCTGGGTATAGATTGTACAGTGACGCAGATCTGGAACGGCTGCAGCAGATTTTATTTTTCAAGGAAATCGGGTTTCGTCTGGATGAAATTAAAGAGATGCTGGATCATCCGAATTTTGACCGGAAAGCGGCGCTTCAGTCGCAAAAGGAAATATTGATGAAGAAAAAACAAAGAATGGAAGAAATGATTCAAACAATAGACAGGACGCTTTTGTCCGTTGATGGAGGGGGAACGATGAATAAACAGGATTTATTTGCCGGATTAAGCATGAAAGACATTGAAGAGCACCAGCAGACATACGCTGATGAAGTCAGAAAGCTGTATGGAAAGGAAATTGCAGAAGAAACAGAGAAAAGGACGTCTTCTTACTCGGCAGATGATTGGCGCTCGATCATGTCTGAATTCGATTCGATTTACAGACGAATTGCGGCACGAATGAAACATGGGCCCGATGATGCAGAGGTTCAGGCCACAGTGGGGGCATTTCGCGATCATATTTGCCAATATCATTACGATTGCACACTCGACATTTTCAGGGGACTTGGAGAAGTGTATATCACTGACGCGCGATTTACTGATTCGATCAATCAATATGGAGAAGGTCTTGCCGCTTTTTTGCGTGAGGCGATCATTATTTACTGTAACCATCAAGAAAAAACCCGGCCGTAAAGGCCGGGTTTTTTGGCGCATCTTATAAGATCGGCGACAACAGCCGTGAGACAGATTCTTTTATTCGAATCCACAACGGGCGCTGCAGGTACTCCTCATAGGTGAATTTTCTGGATACTAGCAAATCTTCTTTAAAAGTTGAAACCAGTTTTTTAGCAATGGTGATATCGTAAATAAATGCATTCACCTCAAAATTCAGCCTGAAGCTTCGGACATCAATGTTCGCTGTGCCGACTGAAGCGATTTCGTCATCCACCACGATTGTTTTCGCATGAATAAAGCCGTTATCATAAATATAGACAGTCGCTCCGGCTTTCAGCAGATCGCCGATGTATGAAAGCGTGGCCCAGTATACGAAGGCATGATCAGGCTTGTTCGGGATCATAATATTGACGTCAACACCCGATAGGCACGCGATCCTCAAAGCATCCAGAAGGCTTGCATCCGGGATAAAATAAGGCGTTTGAATCAAAATGGAACGCTTGGCGTTCGAAATCATTTTGATGTAGCCATTTTTAATTTGTTCCCATTCCGAATCAGGGCCGCTTGTGACAATCTGCATCCCGACGTTGCCTTTTGGGCCGTAATCAGGAAAGTGATTCGGAATATATGTCAGCGTATGGTGATGTGAAGCTTGGTTCCAGTCAAGGATGAACCGTGTTTGGATGGCGTGCACGGCCGTCCCTTGCAGCCTGATATGCGTATCCCGCCAATAACCGAATTTCGGATTAAGCCCCAGATACTCATCTCCGACATTAAAACCTCCGACATACCCGGTCATGCCGTCTATGATCACAAGCTTTCGGTGGTTCCGGTAATTCAGCCGCAGGTTAATCGGCCTGAGCTTTGAAGGAAAAAAGACCTCCACATGCCCGCCAGCCTCGCGAAGCTCTTTAAAAAACTTTTTTCTCAGCGTTCTGGACCCGAGTTCATCATAAAGCACTCTGACCTGAACACCTTCTTTCGCTTTTTGGATGAGAGCGTCCCGCAATTTTTTGCCTAATTCATCACCTTTATAAATATAATACTGTAAGTGGATATGATCCTTAGCCTTTGAAATGTCATTCAGCAGCCGCTGAAATTTATCCCGTCCGTCTGTAATGACGTCAACTGAATTATCCTCTGTAAACACAGCATGGTTATTCATGATCAGCATATAAATTAAATCTTTATTATCAAAGGTTGCACGGTTGTTGAACTGGAATTGCTTGGTTTCTAAATCTTCAAGCTGATGCTTCAACAGCCTTTCGATTCCAATCTTTTTTCGGTCTTCCCATTGAAACAAATGCTTGCGTCTAAGATTATGGCCGAATAATAGGTATAAAATAAAGCCTAAAACGGGAATAAAGAAAAGAACAAGCAGCCACGCCCAAGATGCGCTGGCATCGCGCCGTTCTTTGAAGATGACAATGATCGCCAAAAGAATATTTAAAATGAAAAAAAGTGATAAAAGGATGGAAGAAATACTCACTTTGTAACCCCGCTCATTCATATTTATCAAGAAGATTGCCATTAGTATTCCATGAATAACAGTGATCTGATTCCCATTACAAATTATAACACTCACATTTTAAAAGAATAAAGAGCGGCGATCCAGATTCTTCGTGAAAATACGGGCAGATTTCTTTAAAACCGGCTTGCACCTGCGTTAAAATAAACACATATGATAACGTTCGTGAAGCCTTGCAGCAACAAATAAAGGGGGAGGATAACATGAACTTTTACAGAGTCGAACAAATGCCGGGGTTCATCAAAACAGAAATGCAAAAAATTCAAAAGGCCGTACAGCCTTTCATGAAAAAAACCGTCGTTTACCGTTTTCTTGCTATTCCGCTTGCTGCATTCTCTCTCTTTAATTTAGCTGCTTTTCTATTTCACGCTTCAGCTGACAGGGAGTCCCTGATCAGTGCTGGCATATTCGCTCTTTTGGCGGCGCTCGGGCTGGCGTTTTTTAAAGAGGCAGGCTATCAGCACAAACAAATCCAAAAAACGGTTCACATCTATATGCTGAACAGGATCAAAAAGAGCGACATCCTTTCAGAAGAACGGAAAAACTCCTACGCACGACAGATAAAGGAAGAACCGTTTGCGATGCGGAGTTTTGTTGAATTTTTAACTGAGGAAGACAGACGCAAGAAAATGTATGAATAAAAGCTGCACCCGGATTGTTGGATTTTCCAGACAATCCGGGTGTTTTTTTGTATGCAGATACCAGACCTCATGGACAGTTTTTTTTTGTTATTTATGTCTGGGGTGATTTTCCTCTACTAGTGATGTCTGATTGTATGCTTGCTTCAAGACTTGGTGTTTACGCCAGCCTGCTTTGATTGACAATTTTACGGAAATCGACAAATAAAAAAGGCATGGTTCCGTTTGATCTGGAACTCATGCCCTGTCCTGTTTCATCATTATTCAAACACCGGATCGTCCTCATAATAGTAAGAATCCGGATCATCATACGAAGGGGTATTTTCAAAAGCAGCAATGCCGATTATCACCAGCACGAAAATGGCTACAATAATTCCGATCAGGCAGGTGACGATACTGGATGCTGCGTAAAACAGCTGCATTTTAATAAATGTCGCGTAATTTTCAAGCATGCTTTCGCCAGCGCTGCCGGCTAAATTTCCTTCGGCTTCAGCGGCTGCTTTTGCCGAGCGCATTAAAAATACGCCTGAAATAATGAGCAGTACGCCCGGAATGGCGCCAATTACTGTCATTAAAGCAGACAGTGTAACAAGCGATCCCATAATAATGAACAAGATGCCGGAAATTTTGCCCCACTTGGCAATGGCGGATAGCGACTTGACAGCAGAGGCGCTCAGCTGGCGGCTCTCATTTTCCGCAGGCGCAGTCTCCTGCTCAACGGGGCTGTTTTCTTCATTATGATTTTCCATTTCGTTTTCATCTTTATCCAAACTAATCATGACAGCTCTCTCCCTAAAATTTTTAAATCGTATCTTTTCCCGTCCATTTCGGCGATGCCGGGGAATAGTCCCCATTCAGCAAACCCGTGCTTTTCAAACAGCTTCAGGCTTGGTTTATTATGTCCGAAAATGAAGGCCATAAGTGAGCGGATGCCAAGATCCGGCGCAATGCGGAGCGCTTCCTGAAGCAAAAATGATCCAACACCTTTGCCGCGGCATGCTTCGTCAATGTATATGCTGACCTCCGCTGTTTTATTATAGGCCGGCCTTCCATAAAATGTTTCAAAACTGATCCAGGCAGCGACGTTTCCGTTTTCGTCCTCGGCAACATAGAGCGGACGTGACTCTGTATGTCCCAAAAACCATTCCATCCGATCTTCAGGAGTTACCGGTTCGGTATCGGCTGTTACCATTCGAGAAGCGATCGTTGAATTATAAATCGCAACAACAGCCTCCAGATCTTTATGTTCAGCAAGACGCAATGTCATGTTCATGCGTATTAGGCACTCCTCTCAAAAAAATGACATATTTTCGTTTTAGTCTGCGCAAACTACATCTAAAAAAAGTTTTTTTGGATAGGTGTATATATTTTCAGAAAAGTGTTCAGAATGTTGCTGAGGTGATGAAACAATGAGAGAGGAAGAAAAGAAAACTTCTCAAGTCAAAAAACTTCAGCAGTTTTTTCGTAAACGCTGGGTGTTCCCTGCAATTTACTTAGTCAGTGCGGCCGTCATTTTAACAGCTGTCCTTTGGTATCAATCAGTATCAAATGATGAAGTGAAGGATCAGTTAGCTGATAACGGCGGAAACTCTGCATATGACAACAACGACGATGCAGTTGAAGTAGGAAAGTCAATGGAAAATGTCGCAATGCCGGTTGTTGATTCTGAAAACGTTTCTGTTGTGAAAAAGTTCTATGAAACCGATGCCGCAAAAGAAGAGAAAGAAGCAGCACTCGTTACCTATAATAACACGTACAGCCTAAGCAAAGGAATTGACTTAGCTGAGAAAGACGGAAAAGATTTCGATGTTTCTGCTTCTCTGAGCGGTACGGTTGTCAAAGCTGAAAAAGATCCAGTGCTGGGATATGTTGTAGAAGTTGAACATGCCGACGGTTTGTCGACTGTGTATCAATCCCTTTCTGAAGTAAGTGTTGAGCAAGGTGACAAAGTAAAACAAAACCAAGTGATCGGAAAATCTGGCAAGAACCTTTACAGTGAAGACAGCGGAAACCACGTGCACTTTGAAATCCGTAAGGATGGAGTCGCAATGAATCCGTTAAACTTTATGGACAAGCCGGTTTCTTCTATTGAAAAAGCAGCAGCTGCTGAAGAAAAAGCTGCCACACAAGAAACAGAAGAATCCATTCAGCAATCTTCCGAAAAAAAGGATGGATCAACTGAAAAAGGAACAGAAGAAAAGTCCGGTGAGAAAAAGGACGATTCAACTGACAAATCTGGTTCTAAAGAAAGCAGCACAACAGAAGACACTGAACAGTCTTAATCTAGAAAACGTCTATCCGTGTGATGGGCGTTTTTTTTGTTACTTTCTGCTTTATTTAATCGTCTATGTAGTTACACATAGGCACGTAGACTATAAAGGAGGTTATGTCATGAACCGCCTATTGCTTGCAGGCTGGATCTTTTTTATCCTGCTTTCTGTTTGTACGGAAAGCTTCAGCGGTATGGTCGTATCGCAAACGGTGGCTTTTCATTTTCAGCCGCACCCTGACCTGTCTCAATTTTTCGTTATGGATTTTACTGAGCTTACTGTACCTGAAGCGTGTATTCAAAAAATCGGGCACGCGTTTTCCTTCTTTGTGCTGACTTATTTGCTGTGGAAACAGCGGGGCAGCATAAGATCAGCAGCAGCCGGCTCATTCGCGTTTGCTTTTTTCACAGAAGTTCTTCAGCTCTTCTTCAGCAGGAATGGATGCATTCGGGATGTGCTCATCGATGCTGTGGGAATTGGATTGTTTTATGGTTTATATGTGTTGGCGAAGCGGAGAAAACAAGAGATGTATGAAAAATATTAAAGCCGGCTGTCTTGGTTAAAGACGCCGGCTTTTGTCTTTTTAGAAATTTTGATCGGTTGGTTTTTTCGTCAGTTTATTGATCATGGCTTCATAGATCCTCACGACCAAATCGACGAATGGGCGAAGCAGTTCTGAAAATCTAAAGAATAGGAACCCGATAATGATGGCGACAACGAGGCTGCCTAATACATCTACCGGATAGTGATGTCCCACCCAAATTCTCGAAAAGCCTGTCAAAAGCCCGAAAATGACAAGCGGCCAGCCGATTTTACGGTTTCTGAAAAGCATCGCGATAGAAATCGCTAATGCACCTGTCGTGTGGTCACTTGGAAATGAAGCATCCGCAGCATGCGGTATCAATGTATGCACAGTATGCGCAACGAACGGGCGCGGTTCGAAATAAACAAGTGTAATCAAATAGTTGATCACAAGACCTGCAATTCCTGTGATGCCTGCGTAAAGTACGTTTTTTCTGCTTTGTGTGTTCCCGAACAGCCAGATCGCCAATAGGATAAGGGCATAGGCGACAATGGCATATTCCGTGATGAAGACCATAATAGAATCGAGAACGGAATTGTGATGAGATAGACCATGGATGGCTTTAAAAATTTCGTAGTTCAAATAATCACCTTTTACATTTTTAATAATAGACTCATTATACTCATAAAAAGTTTCAAATCAAAAAAGAGTTTGTCAGAAAGAATGACGCTTGAAGAGAATTCGAAGAGGGCGCGGTGTTTATGGGGGGCAAAAAAAGAGACCCGGAATTTCGGATCTCTTCTAAACCATTAAAGTGCTTCAGGTCCTTCTTCGCCTGTGCGGATGTTGATCGTATTGCTGATTTCATAGACAAATATTTTACCGTCACCCGGCGATCCTGTTTTCAGCACCCTTTTAGCGATCTCAGTCACTTGATCAACAGGCACCTTGCTGACCACGATTTCAATTTTTAGACGCTCATATACATTGCTTTCTATTTTTACCCCTCGATAGAGCTCCGTATGTGCTTTTTGAAGGCCGCAGCCGTGAACATTGGAGAAGGTGAGAGAGGTGACACCGATTTTTCCGAGTTCCTGCTTCAGCTTTTCAAAATTTGCCGGACGCGTTACAATTTCTACCTTGAACATTTGACCGCTCATAACGTCACTCCTCACATAGAATCTTGATATGCTTTTTCCCCGTGCATCGTTAAGTCAAGCCCAAGTGATTCTTCTTCTTCGGTTGCACGAAGGGGAAGGAAGAGGCTTACAAATTTAATAATAACGAAAGTGACAATAAATACAAAAACATAAGTGGCGGCTATGGCGAGAATTTGTTTCCAGATTAAGCTTGCGTCACCGTAGAATAACCCATTTGCTCCCGCTGAGTTAACAGAGGTTGTGGCGAATAATCCTGTCGCGATTCCGCCCCATGTCCCGCCGATCCCGTGCAGGCCAAAGGCGTCAAGCGCGTCATCGTATCCGAATTTCTTTTTCAGCGAGAATACACCCCAGAAACATACGGCCCCGCCGATGATGCCAATAATAATGGAAGAAAACGGTGTGACAAATCCGGCTGCCGGCGTAATGGCGACAAGCCCGGCAATCGCGCCAGATACCGCTCCGAGCATTGTCGGTTTTTTATTAATGATCCACTCGACTAAGATCCAGCCGGCAATTCCGGCTGCTGCCGCAGTATTTGTGTTGATGAAGGCATACATGGCCACGCCATCTAAGGTCAAAGCGCTGCCGACGTTAAAGCCGAACCAGCCGAACCAAATCAAGGCTCCTCCTAAGAAGGTGTAAATAAGGTTATGCGGAGAAGACGCTGTGCCGTCTTTCCGTTTGCCTAGCACAATAGCAAGAACAAGTCCTGCCACACCGGAAGAAATATGAACAACATTGCCGCCAGCGAAATCGAGCGCCCCAAGCTGGCCGATCCAGCCGCCGCCCCATACCCAATGCGCTACGGGTGTGTAAACCAAGGAGGACCATAAAACCGAGAATAAAAGAAAAGCGCCGAATCGCATCCGCTCTGCGAAAGCCCCGGAAATAATCGCTGTAGTCAGGACAGCGAACGTCATTTGGAACATCATGAATAACGAGTGGGGAATGGTATCGCTGTAATCTCCCGGATCAAATCCGACCCCTTTGAGGCCTGCCCACTCCAGTCCGCCGATGATGGAATTGCCTGGTGCGAAGGCAAGTGTATATCCGAACAGCACCCAAACGATGGAAACGATGGCAATGGAAGAGAAACTGTGCATGGCAGTGCTCAGCACATTTTTGCTTTTTACCATCCCTCCATAAAATAACGCTAATCCCGGGGTCATCAGCCACACGAGTAAAGCGCAAAAGAACATAAAAACTGTATCGCCCATTTGCATGTCTCATTCCTCCGTATCTTTCAGAATAAAAAGCAATTATTATATTTCTTCATTATAGAGAAAAAAGAATGATAAAACATTTTCATGTAAGATTTCCTAACATGGTTTTTCAGGGAATGTTATCGAAGGATGGAAAGAAAGGAGAACAGCATTTTTTTATGATATAAGACTTTATATCTATAAAAGAAGATGTTCATATGAACGGAAAAGGGAATTGACATTAATTAGAATACTATATATTGTATTAATTGTACTACATCAAATAATACACTTAGGGGGATGGGTGATGAATAAAGGCGGCAGGTTGAGGAGAGCGGTGCGCAAGTCGATTCCCGCGACGTTCCGATTGTTTTTAGCCTTTAATTTTTTCGTGTATGGTTTGGCGAAAGTGGTGATTGGCCAGTTTGGCGAGGTGACGCCTGAAATCGAGGCGGCTGCCGGGAAGGGGTTTACCATCGCGTGGGCATTTTTCGGTTATTCTCATGTCTATGAACTGTTTATAGGTTTTGGTGAAATTTTAGCAGCTGTTTTATTACTGATTCCGCGAACGGCTGCATTAGGGGCAGTTATTTTTATGCCCATTATAGTGAACATCGTCTTGATTAACTATTGTTTTGATATTGGCGTGCAGGATCTTAGCACGATATTAATGGTTATGTGTCTCATCCTGCTTTGGATGGATCGCCGCAAATTCATAGGCATTTTCAAGCAGGAACCGATAGACGGCAGGCAGGTGATGAAGTGATGACGCCCCTTATGATTACAGTGCTTGCCGGTTTGTTCGTATGCACAACCTGTTACTATTACATAAAAGAAAAATCATGAGAAAACGCTCCTTCTGAGAATTTCACAAGCATCAAAAAAGAACTTAGGCAGTGTGAAGAGTAAAATATGCAATGTGAGAAACACTAACAGCATCAGGAGGAGACGTATGATGAATACACTCAACATTGATTTTCAAAAAACAGCATTGGTGATCATTGATTTACAAAAGGGGATTGTGCCGATTGATCAAAGCGGCCAGGTTGTCCCGAACGCGAAAAAGCTTGTAGAAGAATTTCGGAAACAGAACGGGTTCATCAGCTTTGTAAATGTAGCCTTTCACGATGGAGTGGACGCCCTGAAGCCGCAAACGGATGAGCCTGCGCAGGCAGGTTCAGGGGAGATGCCGGCGGACTGGGCCGAATTTGTTCCGGAAATCGGTGTGCAGGATGGAGATTACACGGTGACAAAACGGCAGTGGGGTGCGTTTTTTGGCACAGATTTAGACTTGCAGCTGAGACGCCGAGGCATTGATACGATTGTATTGTGCGGCATTGCAACGAACATTGGGGTGGAAAGTACAGCGCGCGAGGCCTTTCAGCTTGGCTATCAGCAGATTTTTATTACAGATGCCATGTCCACGTTTAGCGATGAAGAGCATGAAGCTACACTGCGCTTTATTTTCCCGAGAATCGGTAAATCGCGGACAACGGAAGAATTTCTGGAACAAGTGAAATGATGTTATCGAAAAAAAGCCGGGTTGTATTTTTAACAGCGGTGGCTTCGGGAACAATGCTGAATCCGCTGAACTCGTCTATGATTTCTCTCGCGCTCCATAGCATCCAGCATGAGTTTCACCTCTCGTTTACAACGGTTTCTTGGCTGATTTCCTCGTTTTACCTGGCAAGTGCCGTAGCGCAGCCTGTAACGGGAAAGCTCGGTGATTTAATTGGGCGGAAACGCTTGTTTTTATTCGGGCTTATTCTTGTAGCGGTTTCAGCCATCGGAGCACCGTTTGCGCCAACATTTATGACATTATTAGTCATGCGGCTGTTTCAATCGGTGGGGAGCAGTGCGATTTATCCGTCAGGTGTCGGATTGATTCGGAATCATATTCATGAGCGCCAAGCTTCAGCCTTGGCTGTACTTTCTATCTTTGCGTCCGCCATGACGGCGCTGGGGCCGACAGTCGGCGGGTTTTTAATTGTGTGGGGCGGCTGGCCGGCGATCTTTATCGTTAATTTGCCGTTTATTATCCTCAGCTTCTTTTTGGGCCTGTATATGTTCCCGAAAGACCAGAAAAAAGGGACAGGAATCAAAACGATTATTCGGCAGCTCGACATTCTTGGAATTGTTTTATTTGCCGGGGGAATCATTTTCCTTCTATCCTTCCTTCTGTCGTTCAGCACAACGCCGCATGCGGTTGAAGGTGTGCTTGGCGTGCT
Organism: Bacillus sp. MBGLi79; assembly: GCF_002953915.1. NCBI lineage: Bacteria > Bacillati > Bacillota > Bacilli > Caryophanales > Bacillaceae > Bacillus > Bacillus sp. MBGLi79. The sequence continues at coordinate 4,257,098 of NZ_CP026521.1, read as the reverse complement.
TCTGCTCTGTGCGTTTGTCTGGCGCGAGCTGAAAACGGATAAGCCCTTCATTGATGTCCGTCTGTTTAAAACACAGCGAAACCTGTCAGCCGTATATGTTCAATTTATTTTGCTGAATGTTTTCTTCTATTGTTTATTTTTTGGTCTGCCAAGTTATTTTCAGGATGAAATGCATCTTTCTGTTCAAACGAGCGGCCTGTTTATGCTGTTTATGTCTGGAATGAGCATCATTGTGTCACCTGTTACGGGCAAATGGATCGACCGATCAGGTGTCGTCAAGCCAATCTTTGTTGGAGCGCTTTTGATGACGGTTGGAGCTGTGCTCTTAACCATCTTTTTTATCAATGTCGAGATCATCGGGAAAGGCCTCATTCTATCGCTCTTGGGTATAGGCTACGGATTGGGAAATGTCGCGCTTCAGGCAGCAATGCTGAAAACGAGTCCTTCCAATATGGTAGGAACGACTTCCGGACTGTTTCAAACCTGCCGTTACCTAGGATCGATTTTGTCTTCGGTAATTCTTGGCATTCTTTTTGGTAAAGAAATCACGGCAGCCCATTTTGATATGATGGGAATCATTATGATCATCACGGGCGGAGCAAGCCTGTTAATGGCTGTGAGATTTGCTGCATTAATGAAAACTGCATCTTAATAAAGAGACGGGCTCTGAGGGGCTGTCTCTTTTTCTTGTTTAGGCTGTTCAAATACAAATAAGAAAATTGTACATCATAGCCAATGTTATTGTCTGATTCTTCAGTTATATTAAGTGACATCGAATGTCAGAAAACGATACATGCGATGGAAAGCAGACAATAACGAAAGGGGAGCCGGCTATGAAATTAAAAGAGAGTCAGCAGCAATCCAACAGGCTGAGCAATGAAGATCTGGTGCCTTTGGGGCAGGAAAAACGGACATGGAGAGCAATGAACTTTGCCTCCATATGGATGGGATGTATACATAATATACCGACATACGCGACGGTGGGAGGATTAATTGCGATCGGCCTTTCGCCTTGGCAGGTGCTGGCGATCATTATTACGGCATCGCTTATCTTATTTGGCGCTCTTGCCTTAAACGGCCATGCGGGGACAAAATACGGGCTGCCGTTTCCAGTGATCATCCGGGCTTCTTACGGGATATACGGCGCAAATATCCCCGCGCTTCTGAGGGCGTTTACAGCCATCATGTGGCTTGGTATCCAGACCTTTGCGGGCAGCACGGCACTGAACATTTTGCTTTTGAATATGTGGCCGGGCTGGGGAGAAATTGGCGGCGAGTGGAACATTCTCGGCATTCACTTGTCTGGTTTGCTTTCTTTTGTATTCTTTTGGGCCGTTCATTTACTCGTATTGCATCATGGCATGGAGTCAATTAAACGTTTTGAGGTATGGGCAGGGCCTTTAGTGTATCTGGTATTTGGCGGCATGGTATGGTGGGCCGTCGATATTGCCGGAGGATTGGGGCCGATATACTCTCAGCCAGGAAAGTTCCATACGTTCTCAGAAACATTCTGGCCGTTTGCTGCCGGAGTGACCGGCATCATCGGCATCTGGGCGACATTAATTTTAAATATACCTGATTTTACAAGGTTTGCTGAAACGCAAAAGGAGCAAATCAAAGGGCAATTTTACGGTTTGCCGGGAACATTCGCGCTGTTTGCTTTCGCAAGTATTACGGTGACCTCCGGCTCGCAGGTTGCGTTCGGAGAGCCGATTTGGGATGTTGTCGATATTTTGGCGCGGTTTGATAACCCTTATGTCATCGCCTTGTCCGTGATCACGCTCTGCATCGCCACGATCTCTGTAAATGTCGCGGCGAACATCGTATCGCCCGCTTATGATATAGCGAATGCCCTGCCGAAATATATCAATTTCAAACGTGGCAGCTTTATCACAGCATTGCTCGCTTTATTTACGGTTCCGTGGAAGCTGATGGAGAGTGCGACAAGCGTGTATGCGTTTCTCGGCTTAATAGGCGGCATGCTTGGACCGGTGGCAGGCGTGATGATGGCCGATTATTTTATCATTCGCAAACGTGAGCTCTCGGTAGATGACTTGTATTCCGAAACAGGACGGTATGTGTATTGGAAGGGCTACAATTACCGTGCGTTCGCAGCCACAATGTTAGGAGCGCTGATTTCGCTGATTGGCATGTATGTTCCTGCATTGAAGAGCTTATACGATATCTCTTGGTTTGTAGGTGTGCTGATCTCCTTTCTTTTCTACATTGTTCTGATGCGTGTTCACCCGCCTGCATCGTCGGCGATTGAAACGGTTGAACCTGCACAGGTCCGCCAGGCTGAATAAGATCTATATAAACGGTATATTTTCATATTTTTGAAATGGTTTTCCATAAATAGAGCATTTATAATGGTTTTAGAAATCTATTCTAAAACGAAATGGGAATCGAAAATGAGAAAAAGGTATTTTATTCTTTTGGCAGGTGTTTTAGCTTTGGGCATCTTTGCTTTCGTTTTTGATGAGACAAAAGCGAATGAGGAAAGAGATGAAGACTGCCTATATGTTTCGCCAAATGGCAGTGATCAAAATGAAGGAACAAAAGAAAAACCGTTTCGTACATTGGCACACGCATCTGAGAAGGCTGCTGCCGGCACAACCGTCATGATTCGGGAGGGCACGTATCATGAAATCCTTGATGTGAAGCACAGCGGTACGAACGGAAAGCCTATCACGTTCCGAAACTATGAAAATGAAAACGTCGTGATTACCGGTGAATCCGTTGCGAACGCTGAATATGAAACACCGCTGATTCGCATTCACGATAAACATGACATTGCCATCAGCGGTTTAACGATTCAAGATCTTTCTGTTTCATCTGAGGAAGCAACTGCTATGGGGATTTATGTGTCAGGGTCCAGCAGTCATATCGCCATCAAGGATAATCATATCCAGGGGATTAAAACAACAGCGGATGAAGGAAATGCCCACGGAATCGCAGTTTATGGGACTGGCAGCATGAAGGACATCCGAATCGAGGACAATACAGTTGAGAAACTGACGCTTGGAGCGAGTGAAGCAGTTGTGCTGAACGGTAATATCGATGGCTTCACTGTTGCAGGCAATGTGGTCCGCAATAATAACAACATCGGGATTGACCTAATTGGTTATGAGGGAACCGCGGATAAAAACGATTACGTGCGAAACGGTGTCGTGGAAAACAATACGGTTTATCAAAACTCGACTTACGGCAATCCTGCCTATGGGGACGACTACTCAGCGGGCGGGATTTATGTCGATGGCGGACACGGTATCGAGATTAAGAACAACACAGTTTACGATAACGATATTGGGATTGAAGCAACATCTGAACACAAAGGAAAGTATGCAAATGCCATTCAGATCACAAATAACAAAGTGTACAACAATGCGTACACCGGTATTTCAATCGGAGGATACGACAAAAAGCGGGGCGGCACCAGCAATTCTCTGATTGCCCGCAATATTATGTACCGGAATGACACAAAGGGACTGTACGGCGGACAGCTGCTGCTGCAGTACGATACGAAAAACAACACTATTGAAAAGAATATCTTGACGGCCGGTGATTCCAGATTATTTATCGGAAACGATTTTACAGAAAATGAAGGAAATACGGTCAATCATAACGTGTACCACAAGGAAGCGGATCAAGACGGAATATGGATGTGGAAAAAGAAAGAATATGATTCGTTTTCGTCGTATCGAAAAGCAACAAATAACGATCAGCAATCCATATATGCCGATCCGATGTATCGTGATGAAGAGTCGTATGACTTTACGCTAGATCCTGATTCACCTGCGCGGAAAGTCATTGAATAATATGCCATAAGCGGCGTTCTCTCGTTCAACCGAGCGGGACGCCTTTTTTTAGATACAAAAAAGACTGCCGGGATTTCCCGGCAGTCTTACAAGTTATTCTGCGATAGACACTTTTCCTTCAGCCTCAGCAGGTTTTCTCTGGCTCCACGTGTAGAGAAGCAGAGCAATTAAAACGAACAGCCCCGCTGATAAATAAATGGCAGAGAAGCCGGCAGATGCTACAAACAATCCGAATACATACGACCCTACAGCAATTCCGCTGTCAAAGAAGGTAAAGAACGTTGCCGTTGCAAAACCTGAGCGGTGAGCCGGAGATTTCTGGATCGCCAATGTTTGCATACATGGAACGATTGATCCGTATCCAAGCCCGATAACCGCTCCTGAAAGCAGAAGCATCAAGCCGCTGTGTGTGAAGGACAGCATGCAGAGTCCCACAGAGAAAATCAGGATTGATGGGTAAATGACAATGCCAGGTCCGACTTTGTCGAACAGTTTCCCTGTGAACGGACGTGCAATCATCATTGTCACCGCAAAGCAAACAAAGAAATATCCGCTGATATCCGAAAGATCAACTGATTTGGCGAATACAGACAGATATGATGTAACAGTTGAATAACAGAAAGAAATAAACAAACCGACCGTCGCAATTTTGAGTGCGCCTTTTTCGAACATATCCGAGAACGCAAAACGGAATACAGTCGTGCCGCTGTCTTTACTTTGCGGCACTTTTATCAAGAACGAAACAAGTAAGCCCGCAACCATAAACAGCGCAAAGGCTGTAAAGAATACAGGGAAGCTGACCACCCTCATCAAATTCAGGCCAAGGAAAGGCCCGATCGCCATAGCGAGGTTCATAGACATGGCAAAGTATCCAAGCCCTTCACCGCGCCGTTTGGCTGGAATAATATCAGCGGCAATTGCACCTGTGACAGTCGTTAAAATGCTGAACCAAATCCCTTGGAAGAACCGCAATCCGAGCAGCAGGGAAAAGTTATGAATCGGCATATACAGAAAAGATGATAGGGCGAATAACGCCATCGATATAATCGCCATTCTTTTCTTCCCGAAACGCTCAATAATGGCCCCGGAGAATGGCCGAGTAATGATCGCAGACAGAAGGAACAGGCTGATTAAAAGCCCGCCTTGTGATTCTGTGCCGCCAAGCTCTTGCAGCGTATAGATCGGCAATACCGTTAAAAATGTATAAAAGAACACAAACACAAATAAATTGACAAGCAGGACCATAATAAAATCCTTGGTCCATATCGCATCCGCTTTTTTCAAATGTATGTCACTTCCTTATTATCATTGTTGTAAAAACATGCGGAATAAATGAGAAAAGGCTTCTTTATCTTCATCCCGGAAATCTGCAAGCAGCTCTTCCTCGAATTTCAGCATTTTCACATTGATTTCTTCGTATTTTTTCTCGGCTTCTTTGGTGAGGACAACAAGTTTTTCCCGTTTGTCTTCACCTTGCCGTCTCTGGACCCAGCCGTTCTCCTCCAGGCGTTTGATCGTCCGTGTGACAGTCGGCGCTTCCACATTTAAATAGGACCAAATCTCTTTTTGAGTCATTGGTCCGATCGTACGCAAACAATATAAAACTGACCATTGAGATGAATAAAGGCCGAATGGCTCCAGCTGTTCATTGGCTTTCTTGGCAATCAGGCGGGCGCTTTGGTTGATTTGATGAATGAGGTGTCTGTTGACGTAGGTCATGTCTGTCTCCTTCTAAAAAACTTACCTAAGTAACTAATTGCTTATTTCATTCTACAGGAGCGGTGAATAGATGTAAAGATGAAAATTTAGTGACGCGAAATAGTTTGCTGATGCTGAAAAAGTTCGTTTCACCCCTTGTCCTTATTGAGTTTTTAGCATATTCCCAAAAGAATGCTAATACACTGTTACAAACCTAACAAAGAGAGTGTTTGAGGTGAGGGATCGTGGGCATATTTCACAAACTTACTTTTAAAACCATACAACAAAGAAGCGGCATAATGAATGACTCTTTACAGAATACGGATCTCATTTCACACTTCTCACATCCATTTTAGGGAGGTCGAGTGGTGTGCACGATTACATCAAAGAGCGAACAATCAAGATAGGGAAGTACATCGTGGAGACAAAGAAAACCGTTCGTGTCATTGCGAAGGAATTTGGTGTTTCCAAAAGTACAGTACACAAGGATTTAACAGAGCGTCTGCCTGAAATTAACCCCGACTTGGCAAACGAAGTGAAAGAAATACTCGATTATCATAAATCCATCAGGCATTTAAGAGGAGGAGAAGCGACAAAACTCAAATATAAAAAAGATGAAATACTCGAGGGAGAGCCTGTTCAGCAATCATAATCGCCTGACGTTGTCTTCTTGAAATCGTTCATAAAACATCCGCAAAAATTTGTAAAGAACTTAATGTGCTTCCAACTTTTTTTCTATATTTTATGATAATATATATAATTAGGGCACAATGTGGATATTTACTGTGAAACAGATTTTCAAGGAGGATATAAATAGATGTTTGCAAGGGATATTGGTATTGACCTCGGTACTGCAAATGTACTGATCCATGTTAAAGGTAAAGGAATTGTTCTGAATGAACCTTCCGTAGTTGCACTTGATAAAAACAGCGGCAAAGTGCTGGCGGTTGGCGAAGAGGCAAGACGAATGGTTGGACGTACACCTGGGAATATTGTTGCGATTCGCCCGCTGAAAGACGGAGTTATTGCTGACTTTGAAGTAACAGAAGCAATGCTGAAACATTTTATTAACAAGCTAAATGTAAAAGGCCTGTTTTCAAAGCCGCGCATGCTCATTTGCTGCCCGACGAATATTACATCTGTTGAGCAAAAAGCAATCAAAGAAGCTGCAGAAAAAAGCGGCGGGAAACATGTATACCTTGAAGAAGAACCTAAAGTTGCCGCTATCGGCGCGGGTATGGAAATATTCCAGCCAAGCGGTAACATGGTTGTAGACATCGGAGGCGGTACGACGGATATCGCGGTTATTTCAATGGGCGATATTGTCACCTCCTCTTCTATTAAAATGGCTGGGGACAAGTTTGACATGGAAATCTTAAATTATATCAAACGCGAGTACAAGCTGCTTATCGGTGAACGTACTGCGGAGGATATTAAGATTAAAGTCGCAACGGTTTTCCCAGACGCACGTCACGAGGAAATTTCCATTCGCGGACGGGACATGGTTTCCGGTCTTCCAAGAACAATTACAGTCAACAGTAAAGAAGTTGAAGAAGCCCTTCGTGAATCTGTCGCTGTTATTGTTCAGGCTGCGAAACAAGTGCTTGAAAGAACACCGCCTGAACTTTCTGCTGATATTATCGACCGCGGCGTGATTATTACCGGTGGAGGCGCGCTCTTAAACGGTCTTGACCAGCTGCTTGCCGAAGAACTGAGGGTACCGGTCCTCGTTGCTGAAAATCCTATGGATTGCGTAGCCATCGGCACAGGTGTCATGCTTGATAATATGGACAAGCTTCCTAAACGCAAACTAAGCTGATTTCACAAACCTCATTCTGAAAAAGAATGAGGTTTTTTTATGAAAAGCCTTCACGAAAAGATATTAAATGACGATAATAGGATAAAATACTGATTTTTATTATAGAACAAACGTTCCTATATGACAACTGGAAAAAATGCCATTTTTAGAGGTGGGAAATTTGTTAAAAGGATTATATACAGCAACATCAGCAATGATTGCCCAGCAAAGAAGAACGGAAATGCTTTCAAATAACATTGCAAACGCAAATACATCAGGATATAAAGCTGATCAAGGCTCGATGCGAGCGTTCCCTGAGATGCTGCTCAGCAGAATTGAATCAAAATCTCCGGCCGGAACATCGAGGACGGAAATCGGTTCCGTGAATACGGGAGTGTACATGCAGGAGCTTAAGCCACTCCTTACACAGGGGAGCCTGAAGTCTACAGAACAGCCTACAGACATTGCATTGGTCGAAAATCAAGTTCCGATCAATGCGGAAACCAATGAAAACGCGGCTCTTTTTTATCCAGTTCAAACAGCGGATGGAATCCGTTATTCAAAAAGCAGCACATTTTCACTAAATGAGAATAATCAGCTGACGATCAACGGACGCCCTGTTTTATCGACGGATGGCCAGCCAATTACTGTTGATAATGAGAATTTCACTGTGTCTGAAAACGGTACTGTGGCAACAAACGGACGGACAGCCGGCCAGATTGATGTCAGAATGGCGGAAGATGTCCGCAATCTGAAAAGGGACGGAAACGATTTGTACAGCACGGCGGACGGCAATGATCTGCCAAGCGCAGCTGGAAATAATCAAGTATCCTATTCATTAAAACAAGGCATCTCAGAGCTTTCAAACGTGGATGTGACGAGCGCCTATACAGAAATGACTGAAGCGTACAGATCGTTTGAGGCGAATCAGAAGGTTATTCAGGCTTACGATAAAAGTATGGATAAAGCAGCGAATGAAATCGGAAAAATTTAAGATAACGGAAGAGAAAAACGGGGGACATGAACCATGCTCAGGTCAATGCTAACGGCATCAACAACCTTAAACCAGCTGCAGCAGCAGATTGACACCATCAGCAGCAACCTTTCAAACAGCAACACAACCGGCTATAAGGCAAAAGATACGAATTTTTCTGAGCTTGTCAGACAGCAATTCGATCAGGTTGATGAAAAAAACGAGGAAGTGGCAAAAGCCCGAAAAACGCCGCCCGGCTTGCGCCTTGGCGTCGGAGCGATGATGAATTCACGCCTTGTCTCTGATCAAGGAAGCGTTCAGAAGACGGATCGTGATCTTGATATCGCGTTTACGTCACCATACCAATATCTTCAGGTGAATGTAAATGGAAACCGCCAGTATACGAGAGACGGAGCATTATATTTAACGCCTTCAGCCAATAATGCCAACCAGCTTCAGCTCGTTACTGGAAACGGGTATCCGGTTCTTGATGAAAACGGTAATACAGTGAACATCGACAGTTCAATGAAGAATATCACCATCAATAAGAACGGCACGTTAACCGCCTCTAACGGAAATGCGGTCCAGCGGTTTAACCTTGGGGTTGTCCAAGTGAATAACCCTCAAGAGCTGAAATCGGAAGGGAATAACCTTTTCTCTATTGATAATGCGGCAGCTTTTGAAGAGCTGAATGGCGCAAATAGACAAAACATCGGCATGCAGCAGGGCTCACTTGAGATGTCCAATGTCGATATTTCAGAACAAATGACAGATTTGATTACGTCCCAGCGTTCATATCAGCTGAACAGCAGAACGATCACAATGGGAGATCAAATGCTCGGTTTAATCAATTCAGTCAGATAATAAGAAAATGGGCGTTTTCAATCAGCCGCGCATGATAAAAAAAGCGGCTTTTTCGAAATCGTCCTTTTTTTTGTAGTATTCCGTAATATCTTCTAGCAGGACTTCTAAATCCACCCACGCCTCGATTTTTTCTAATTCAATCACATATTCGAGCAGCTGCTCATAGGGATCTTCCACTGAGGTGTAGAGTGCTTCAAGCGTTTTTAATTTTAAATAAATGGTTTGAATGTCTACCTTTTCAGATAATTCTTTTCCTTTTTGAAGGACGGCTTTAGCTTCTGTGATGTTACCTGTTTTAAACAGCGCTCTGACAGACTCGTACACACAGTGCAGATACGAGACGGGAGAATTCGTTTCAAATTCTCGATTCCTTAATACTTTTTTAAAGTAAAGAAGCGCCTCCTGGTCTTTTTTTTCGGTTGCTTTTAAAAAGCCAAGGTTGTAATAAGCGTGGCATAGCAGGTTTTCGTCATGTAGTTGCTGGGTTTTGTTAATGATTTCTTTGAAAAGCTGTTCAGCTTTTTCATAGCGTTCTTGATCAATATAATTCACGGCGAGCAAAAGTTTACAGGTGATTACCTTTTTAATATAGCCGAATTGGTGCAAATAGATGTGTAATGCTTTTTTGACGTATTGGATGGAAAGCGGCGGTGATTTCATCAAGTAATAGGCGCCTGCGGTTTGATAATATAAATCAGCGGCTTCAAACGTATTGTGAATGGCGGCCAGGTACTGTTCAGCTTTTTTAAAATGATGTACTGCATGTTTCGGAGCTGTTTTGACCATTTCATATAATCCAGAGAAAAAATACAGATAATACTTCAATTCATCATCCATTTTGTCTTCCAGGCCATATAGGTCATCGAACAATGAATCGAGTCCGTTCTGGTTTTCAAAAAGCAGCTGATGGCGGGCCTGAAACAATTGATAACGCACCCAAAGCTTTGTGTTCTTTTTGATCTTCGGAAGGTGCTGGTCAATTTTCTCTTTCAGTGTGCAAACGTGATTCATTTTGCGTTTGCTCATTGCGGAATACCACTCGTCTAACATGTTTAGCATTCTTTTTTCAATAAACTTCGAAATCATTTTCCTACCTCTTTGCTATTGGTAAAATCTATAATTATCATATCATAACTTTTGACGGCTCTCATTGACAGTTGGTTACATAGTTAGTGCAGTTGAAAAAGAGATTAATTCATAATATACTTTTCAAATGTACAGATTGGATCTTTGATGATTGCTATACATACTAATGCAGATGAAGGAGATGTCAAGACAATGCTTGATACTCAGCAAATTAAAGAAATTATTCCTCACCGTTATCCGTTTTTGCTTGTGGATCGGATTACGGAAGTTGAAGAAGGCAAACGAGCGAAAGGCTATAAAAATGTAACCGCAAATGAAGAGTTCTTTAACGGACATTTTCCTCAGTATCCGGTTATGCCCGGCGTATTAATCGTAGAAGCGCTTGCTCAAGTCGGAGCTGTTGCGATGCTGATTAAAGAAGAAAACCGCGGCAGACTGGCTTTTTTTGCAGGCATTGATAATTGCCGTTTTAAAAAACAAGTCAAGCCTGGTGACCAGCTTCACCTTGAGGTTGAAATCATTCGTGCCCGCGGCACAATCGGGCGCGGAAAAGGCGTTGCCACAGTTGATGGCGAAGTCGTTTGCGAAGTTGAACTGACTTTTGCCCTCGGAGAATAAATGAAAAAATGCAGATGGCCAGGGGCACATTTGTCTTTTTCTTTACAAAAATAGAAAAGCAGGTGATTGTATGTGGAATGAATTTAAAGCCTTTGCCATGCGGGGAAATATCGTAGACCTAGCGATTGGTGTTGTGATAGGCGGCGCTTTCGGCAAGATTGTCACATCTCTAGTAAATGATATCATTATGCCTTTGGTCGGTTTACTGCTGGGAGGGCTTGACTTCTCAGGCCTGTCGTTTACGTTTGGCGATGCTGTAGTTAAGTATGGCAGCTTTATACAGACGATTGTGAACTTCTTAATTATATCGTTCTCCATTTTTATCGTCATTCGGACTTTGAATGGGTTAAGGCGCAAAAAAGAAGCAGCAGAAGAAGAGGCGGCGGAGGAAGCTGCGGATGCGCAGGAGGAGCTGCTGAAAGAAATCAGAGACCTGCTGAAGCAGCAAACGAAGTCGCCGGAATAAAAAAGATGCCGTTAGAAACGGCGTCTTTTTTTATTATTTTCGTTTAGGTGCGTTCTATGTCCTTCAGTCCCGCGGGGCTTTCCGTTGTTTCAGCGAGATGAATGAGCATTGAGACTGAGGTGCCTGCATCCGGATTGCTGCTGATCATCAACTCGCTTCCGCAAAAATGTTTCAGCCGCTGATTGATATTCTTTAATCCGACGCTGCGATCAAAATCCGCAGATAAGAGATCTTTTTGTTTTTCCGGAGTCATCCCGGCACCGTTATCCTCTACTTTGATGTAATACTCATTTTTGCTTTGTTTTTTAGCTGTCAGTTTGATCCATCCTCCGCCTCTTTTCTTGCTGACACCGTGAAGAACGGCATTTTCCACTAAGGGCTGAATCATTAAAGGCGGAAGGATAAAGTCAATGTCTTCATCTATATCGAAAAGAACCTCAAGCCGATTGCCGAATCGCGTTTTTTCTATAGAAAGGTAGGAATTGATAATCGAAAGCTCATGTCTGAAGGAACTGATGGCAGATGTATTTTGAAAGTCAAAACTCATTCTCAAATAGTTGGTAAATTCCTCTGTTACCTCCCGGGCCTTTTCAATATCCAAATGAGTGAGAGAAATAATCGTGTTTAAGACATTATAAAGAAAATGAGGCTTGATTTGCGATTGGAGAAATGCCATTTCCATTCTTGTCGCTTGATTTGCTGTATGTTTCATCATGATCAGGTTTTGAATACGCGCCATAAATTCAGAGTAATGATAAGGTTTTTGCAAAATGTCATTCGCTCCGGCATGAAACGCCTTGTATTTGTCATGGCCGATAATGGCTGCTGTAATCATCAGAACCGGGAGATCGACCATGCTGAATCGTTCGCGAATTTTCATACAGACTTCAAAACCAGTCATATCCGGCATCATCAAGTCCAAAATAACCAAATCAAGCTTCGTGCAAGAGATGATTTCTAATGCTTCCTTTCCATTCTTCGCAGCAATCACATTGTAGGGCACACCTTCAAGCATATCGCTCAAAATTTTCAAACTGTCAATGTTATCATCGACTATCAGAATGGTTGGAGCGTCAATACGCTCAGAGTAATAAGGTGTGCTAAATGAGATATCCGACAGATCTTTCCTGGAATGCAATTCAGGAAGACGTTTCTTTGTTTCAGATACAGATTCATTTTGGGCGATTGGCAATGTGAAATGGAATGCCGAACCTTTTCCCTCTTTCGATTCGACCCAAATGTCTCCGTTTTGGAGCTGAACCAGCTGTTTGACAATGCTAAGGCCAAGACCGGCACCATCGTCTTTATTCGCTTCGGCTTGCTGAAAAGACTCAAAGATGGTTTGGCGATCAGCTTCTGAAATGCCGCTTCCCGTATCCATTACTGTCACTTTGATCATGCTGTCGTTCAGTCTTGAAGCAGAAAGTGTGATTTGGCCCTCTGTTGTATATTTGATTGCATTATCGACTAAATTGGTTAAGATTTGGCGGAAGCGGTTTTCATCCGCGAGCACTAAAGGAAGATCGTCCGGGATATGAATCACCATATTCAAGTTTTTATGTCTCGATAAAAGATTGTAGAAATTCATTTCCGAACAAACTAAAGTATAAATATCAACAGGAACCGGGTGGATTTGAAGCATGCCCTGCTTTATTTTTTCTAAATCCAGGATGTCATTTACCAGATTGGACAGCCTGTAGCCCATGCGGATGACGAGCTGCATATTTTCCTTCTCTTCTTCTATCGTTCTTTTTCTTTTGCCGGCCAACAGGGTCTGGCATATATTAATGATGCTGTTCAGCGGTGTTTTGAATTCATGTGATGTTTTGGCGATAAATTCATCTTTTAAACGGTCACTTTTGAGCAATTTCCACGATAGCACTTCATTTTCACGGAATGCCCCGGCGAATTGCTGTGCCATTAGCAGAACGATCGCCAGCAAAGCGATAACTGTTGGCAATGAATAAATCGAATTAAAGGAAAAGGCTGTTTTGCCGCTATAAGCTGATATGGTGGTTAAAATGACAAAAGCACTCATTGATATAGAGGCGATGGTCAGATACAGGCTTCCTTCCATTTTGCGGATCGCAGCAATCGTAAAAATATATGTAATATAAACCAGAGTCGAGACGGCTAGCACAGAATGTAAGATGTACGAGGTATGGCCGATAAAACCGACGGTTAAAAAATCTGTGACTAAGACCAGTCCGGAAGAAACGGTGGCTATGCGAATAAAACGCTTTGAAACAATCTCTCTGTAAGCAAAATAGAGATAAAGAAAAACCGCAATGCTGACAAGCACTGTAGAGATGGCCCTCAATGAATTTAGCAATGAAAATGAAATTGACGGATAAAGGAGAAATATAATCCGCTCTTTTCCGATCATCAGAATAATGAACGAAAACAGAAGACACATAACAGAAAAAAACAACAAATGTTTATCTTTTTTTCTTTGCAGGAAAAAGCCCAGAAAATATAATCCGGTAATGAAAAAAGCTGTAATCATGATCGTATCATTAAGAAAGGAAATTTTGTTTTCTCGCACTATTTGGTCCTGAGTGCCAAAAGTAATTGGCTTTGCGATTCCCCATCCCGGCGTTTTTCCGAAGTTCGAAAATTGTACAACAAGTTCATTGCCACCCTTGTGAAGCATAAAAAAGCTCGTATATGGGCGGTTTTGTGCCGCGAAATCAGGATTATCTGAAGGGCTTCCGCTTTGGCCAATGCGTTGTCCATTAAAATAGATGCGATTGGCGCTGTAAATAAACGACGTGCTGATCCCGAATACCTGATGGTCTTGCTTTGATCTGATGGTCAGCTTATATGTTCCGTAATCTACATTCATACCTTGTTTGGACAGCTTTACATTGCTGGGAACATCAACGAAGAGAGGATCTTTTCCTTTTGCTGTAGCGATCTCTTTTGGTGACAGAATCTGATTTGGATACAATGCCCATTTTCCGTTCAGCTGTACATTCCCATCCTTCTGAAAATCCCAATTCTCTAAGTTCATGACCCCTTGCCTTGCCTCAGGAAGCGTTGACCCGGAAGAATGGTCAATGGCAATGAAAACCATAAAGAATGCAGCGTAACCGAAAATAATCGAAGTAAAGATGAATTTCTCTTTCATATCATGGCTCCTTTATTCAAATAGGATCAGATCATTCTAAATTCCTATTTTTTTATAAATATTGTAAGTGCAAAATTTCAAAAACTACAATAGAAAGAAAAAGAATCCAGATAAAGGGGTTATTTGTCATGATATAATAGAAGTTATTTACTGATATCTCGATTTTACATATAGGGTGGGATGTTTTGTGAAAGCGTTAATTGTTGATGATGAGCACTTGGCATTGCTTCATTTTAAGAAAATGCTTGAACGAACAAACGCCTTTCAATCTATTATGGCGTATCAAGATCCGGTTGAAGCCTTGGAGCATCCTGAGACTCCTGCTGTAGATGCGGTGTTTCTTGATATTGAAATGCCGGGGGTAAATGGCATTGAGCTTGCTGAGGCCATTCAATCGATGAATGAAAACATCCAAGTCGTTTTCATCACGGCTTATAATGAGTTTGCTATCAAAGCGTTTGAGCTGAATGCCATTGATTATTTGCTGAAGCCTGTCGTATACAAGCGGCTTGAGACTACTGTTGAACGAATCAAAACGAATCATATGCTCAGACAAAATACAGGAAACACCGAGGCGCATTTTTCGATCCAATGCTTTGGAAGCCTGCAGTTTCATCAAATCTTAAAGGGTGCCAAAACAAACATTCCAGTCAAGTGGAGAACGTCGAAAGCACGTGAAATATACTTATTTTTACTTCACAATCATGGCCGTGTGGTCAGTAAAGACATGCTGATCGATCTTTTTTGGCCTCATTATGATATTTCAAAAGCAAGCACCCAGCTTTACTCGACCATTTATCAAATACGAAAATTATTCAGCCAGATCCCTTTCAGCCAAACAATCGAGAAGACTGATACTGGATATATTCTTCGGCTTTCAGGCGCAAAAATCGATGTTGTGGAATGGGAAAAATCACTAAAAGGGGCGCCGCCGCTAAATGCAGCTACATTACATCTGCACATGGATATTTTCATGTCCTATCAAAATCATTATCTAATGGAGCACGGCTATCTTTGGGCAGAACCGGAAAAGACGCGTCTTTCTCAGCTTTGGCTTGGAAAGGCTTATGAACTGATCGATTATCATATTCAGGAAATGAACGATCATCAAGCGATGGACGTTTGCCTGCAAGCCGAGAAAATTGAGCCTTGCGATCATAAAATCATGCAATTCAAGCTGCAGCTATTTAACAAAAACGGGAAGGTAGAAGAGGCGATAAAAGAATATCAGCGTTACAAACAAATGAAGGATCAAATTAATTAAAAAACTCTCAAACCAGTATGTGTCGATTGCCTTTCGATGCACACTGGTTTTTTTGTGCATGTCAGCTAAAGGGAAGGCCCTCGCCATATGTCTCCTGGTTGAATCTTCAACTCTCCAATTCACTTCAATCATACATGATTTTTGAGTTGTACAGAAATTGTATAGTTCCATTTCATACAATGTAGTTTGGTTCGGATGGCAAATCTTAGTTTTGGAGCACATTCGGTATTAGCAGTTCATTGTGGGGGATGAGACATGATGTTATGGTCTCGCGGATCAATCGGCAAGTGAAAAATAGATATGAGAGGGAGGAATGAAAAGTTGAGAACGAGGAGTTTTCCCTTAGGGCTGAAAAAAAGCGGGCGGATCGTCATGATCATAAGCCTTGCTATCTTTTTCTTCTTCAGCCAGATCGCCAGCTATACTCTTACAGCACAGGCTGTAGGCGTAACGCCAAGTGATAGTCAATTCTTCGATTCGGTAACAGTTAAGGACGCCAAGGGCCGGATTGTTGACGGATCAAAAGGGAGTGAACCGGCACTAACACCGGAGGACGACGTGACACTGACATATGAATGGTCATTGAAAAAAGCAGATAGCGAACAGGATATCAATGTGGAGATACCTAAAAGCTTTACCTTTGATAAAGGTGCAGAAGGTGAGATCAAATCTGCTGATCAGGTCATCGGCAGCTATCAAGTGCCGGCGGGCAGCAGCACCATGACGGTAAAATTAACAACTGCATCCGCGGATTCTCTTGATGCCAAGGGGACCATTACACTGCCAGCTAAGTTTACTGCAGACGTAAAAGACGATGAACATACAGCAGCAGCCCTTTTTCAGCTAGGGGGAGGCAAAACCCAGCAGGTGATCATCCCTGTTAAGAAAGAGGAGACACCAGATGGCGAGGAAGAGCCAAAAAACGACTCTTCTGATACTGCGGGTGATCAGAAAGGGACAGATGACAAATCTGCACCTTCAGCCAGCAAGGAGCAAAAAGAGGAAGAACAGCAGCCATCAGCGGATTCTAAGAGCGGCGAATCTTCTAAGAGTGATGACTCAAAAAAAGTGTCATCCTCAAGTCAAACAGCTTTCAAAAGCTTGCAAACTGAAGAAAAACAAATCATGCAAAATATTTTAACCGGCGTGACATTGACGGACGAAAACGGAGAGCCATATGACAAGGGCAATCGCGCCAATACGAATTCTCCGGTGAAAATTTCAATTGATTGGGCCATTCCTGACGATTTAGGAAAAACAATCAATGCCGGCGATAAATATGAATTTGATTTGCCTAAAGAATTTATTATGCATAATGACATTGTGAACCTGCCGTTAAGCGCCGGAGACACCACCTTCGGGACATTTTCTATTGATACGAACGGACATGTGGTGATGACATTTAACAGCGAGATAAAAGAAAGTTCTCATGTCAAAGGTACTTTGGTTATCAATACGCAGTTCAACGAGAAAAAAATTACGGGTACGACCACACAAAAGATTCCATTCCCTGTGAATGCCGATACGCCTGAAACAACAGTTTATTTTAAACCCAATGTGAGTAAAACCATTGATAAATCAGGTGTGCTGGATAAAGGCATCAACCCTGGTAAAGTAACATGGACGGTCGATGTCAATAAAAAGTTGGATCAAGTCAAAAATGCCAAACTCACGGAGAGCCTTCCAGATGGCGTAATCTACCGTTCAGTTAAAGTGTATGAACTCAATGTGAACATTGACGGTTCTGTCAGCAGAGGAAATGAAGTTTCTTCCGGCTACAGTGTTGATTCAAAAGGAAATGTCACATTTGACGGGACAATTGATTCAGCCTACCGTCTTGTATACGAAACCGACATTGATAATAGTGCGAAGCCGAGTGAAGGCGGAAATATAACGCTGACGAACAAAGCAGCATTCAGCGGAGATCAACTGGAGCCCATTTCTGCAGAAGCCACTGTTGCAGCCAAATATGGAAAAATGATCGCGAAATCATCAACAGGCTATGATGGAGAATCTCAAACATTCAGCTGGGCTCTTGTATACAACTACGGTGAGAAACAGATCGACCAATCCAAGGCCAGCATTAAAGATTCTTTTGGAACTGGCGATTTGCATCTTGTAAAAGATTCCTTGAAGGTTGTTCCTATTACCTTCGGACAGAATGGCGGGGAGCAAGCGGGATCGCCTTTAAAGGAAGGCGAGGACTACACGCTGATCGATAATGGAAACGGATTTGAAATCAAATTTAATAAAACCATTACCAGCGCTTACAAAATCACATATCAAACAAAGGTCAACAGCGGAGTGATCATTGATAAATCTACAACATACACCAATAGCGTGGTGACCGGAACAGGGGATTCAAAAGAAGCTTCCGGAATAGCCATTCAGCAGAATCTCATCAAAGGATATTCAAACGTAGATTATGAAAAGAAGACGGTTGATTGGACGATTACCGTTAATAAAAATAAATACTTGATGCACAATTGGGCTTTGGATGATCAATTTGAAAGCGGCGGAATGGTTCTGCTTGATGAATCGTTCAAGCTTCAAGACATAACGAACAACAAAACATTGCAGAAAGACAAAGACTACACGTTAACAAAAAAAACGGATCATAAAGGCTTTACTTTGGCATTGATCGGGGATTATGCAAAAACAGACAGTCAATTTAAGATCACTTATACGACAACATTCAATGCCGATTATTCTAACGAAATCGTTAAGAATACAGCTCAGTCGACATGGACTGATCAAAACGGCAATGAGCGCACGAATAAAGTATCAAGCGGTTTTACGCCGAATCACCAGACTTCAAATAATGGGTTTAAAAACGGTTCATACAACGCGGTTTCAAAGGAAATCACGTGGAAAATCGGCGTCAACTATAACGGCGAGCCGACGAAAAATCCTTATATCAAAGATGCCATAACAGATCCTCAGCAATTTGTGCCGGGTTCCGTTGTCGTTAAGAGTTATACGATCAATAAAAACGGCTCGATCACAGAAGGAGACGCGCTTGATCCTTCCAAGTATGATGTCGAAGAGCCTTCTGCGAATAATGAACGCACTCTGACGGTACATCTTAAAACAGGCGATTCTGTACCATATCTGATTGAGTTTAAGACATCACTCAAAGGACAGGTCATTGATCAGAATCAGTACACAAACAAGGCAACCTACTATAATGACGGCTATGCAGACCGTACGTTGACGGGCTCTGTTTCAGTTACGAACGGAGGAAGCCTGATTTTCAAAGGCGGCAAACAAAATGGAAACTACATCGATTGGAACATCAATATCAACTCCAGCCAATCAACGCTGGATGATGTAAAAGTCACAGACACGCCGGATGAAAATCAAATTTTAGATGCAGATTCTTTTAAAGTATATCAAGCAAAATATGATGAAAACGGAGTGGTCAAAGACAGCAGCGGAAATCTGACCGCGGGCGATCTCGAGCTTCAAAAAGACAAGGATTACACGTTACACATCAAAACGGACAATACAACAGGTGAACAATCATTTGTCCTGACATTTATAGGCGGCTATAAACAAATTGACCGTGCCTATGTGATTAAATACCGGTCTCTGATTAACATAGCCGGCACGAGCGGCCATGTTAAAAATAAGGTGTCCATTTCAGGAACTAATGTGAAGGAGCAGACTAAAGAAAACAGCAGCTCGATCTTTGTTGCTATTTCAAGCGGTGACGGTTCCGGATCTGGAGAAAAAGGAAGCCTGACGATTTTTAAGACTGGAGAGGACGATAAAGCTCTAGAAGGAGCAGAATTCCAGTTATGGTCTGAGGACTCCAAACAGCTCCTCCGCACTGGTACGACGGATGCCGGCGGGAAGCTTGCATTTGGAAATATTCGCTATGGTTCCTATGTATTAAAAGAAGTAAAAGCGCCTGACGGATATACCATCAGTGATGCTTATGCAAAAGGAGTCTCTGTGAAAATAGACAGCAACTCCTCCAAGACAGAAGCGCTGTACAAAGTCGTAAATCAACAGAACAAGGTGACGCTTATCAAACAAGACGAACAAAACAACCCTTTGGCAGGTGCTGTTTTCAAGCTGGAGAAAAAGTCAAATGACGGCACCTATACTCTCATACGAACAGATATCAAATCTGATAAAAACGGAAAAGTAGAAATGAACGGTTTGCCGGCGGGCTACTATCGCTTGACAGAAACACAAGCTCCTGCAGGCTTTATCGTAAATACAAAAGCGATTCACTTCTCAATCGCAAAGAATGAAAAGAATCAAGTGTCTGATGTGAATTTAGGAAAAATGACCAACTATCAAGGGAAAGTCTCACTGACGAAGGAAAATGCTGACGGCCAGAAACTTGAAGGCGCAGTATTCAACATTGTCGATCAAGATGGGAAGGTCGTTCAAGAGAAGCTGACTTCAGATAAAGACGGTAAAATTGAGGCTTCGGGCCTTGCGCCGGGACGCTACGCCTTTGTGGAAACAAAAGCGCCAGCGGGTTATGTGCTGAATACAAAGAAAAAAGAATTTACCATCTCAGAATCTGCAGCAGGAAAACCTGAAGCCGCAGATGCCGGAATCGTCGTTAACGATAAAGGCTCTGTTGAGCTGACGAAGGAAGATGCCGATGGCAAGAAGCTTGAAGGAACCGTCTTTAAAATTATCGACAACGAAGGCAATACGGTTCAAGAAGGACTGACCTCGGATAAAAACGGGAAAGTCGCAGCCTCAGGCCTTGCACCGGGACGCTACGCTTTTGTTGAAACGAAAGCGCCAGCGGGCTATGTGCTGAATACAGAGAAAATTGAGTTTGAGATCTCTGATTCCTTTGAAGGAAAGCCTGCAGTTACAGATGCCGGGGTAGCCATTAACCATAAAGGCTCCGTTGAGTTGACGAAGGAAAATGCTGAAGGCGAGAAGCTTGAAGGTGCAGTTTTCAACATTGTCGACGAAAAAGGAAATACGGTTCAAGAAGAGCTGACTTCCGATAATGACGGAAAAGTGAAGGCTACGGGTCTTGCACCGGGACGCTACGCCTTTGTTGAAACGAAAGCGCCAAACGGTTATGTGCTGAACACGGAGAAAAAAGAGTTTATCATTTCTGAATCAGCAGCAGGAAGGCCAAAATCCGCAGATGCCGGGATCGTCGTGAACTATCAAGGATCGGTTCAGCTGACGAAGGAAGACCAAGATGGAAAAGGCTTAGCAGGTGCGGTATTCAAAATCACGGACAGCGGTGGGAACACTGTGAGAGACGATCTAGTCTCAAAAGAAGGCGGTAAAATTGAAGTTGACGGGTTAGCGCCGGGAAGCTATCAATTTGTTGAAAAACAGGCGCCAGATGGATATCTTTTATCCGAAAAACCAGTGTCATTCACCATTAAAGCAGAATATGGCGGCAAACCTGAGCAAGTGAAAGTGACAGCGGTTAATACAAAGAACCTTGTCGTTCTCACCAAAGTGGATCAGCATGATAAAAATAAAGTTCTGCAAGGCGCGGAGTTCAATTTGGCAGATGCCAATGGCAAAGTGCTGAAGTCCGGTTTGGTTACCGATGACAAAGGACAAATCACGGTGCACGGCCTTAAAGCTGGCGAATATCAGTTTGTGGAAACAAAAGCGCCTAAAGATTATGAGTTGAACCAAACTCCTATATCGTTCAAGATCACAAACACAGACACAAAAACAGTCGAAATCACCGCGGAAAACATATTGGCACCAGGTGACGTAAATGTGAAAAAAGTGGATCAAGATGATAAAATCACCGTTTTGGAAGGCGCTGAATTCAAGTTATTGGATGAAAGCGGCAAGCCTGTAAAAACTGACGGATATGGAAAAGAGCTTTCTGAACTCTGGAAAACGGATCACGATGGACAGTTCACTGTAAAAGGCCTTGCGCCTGGAAGCTATCAGTTGATTGAAACAAAGGCTCCCGAAGGTTACAAACTTGATGAAACACCGATTGAATTCACAATTGAAAAAGGACAGTCAAAAGCTGTTGAGATCGTTGTTTCTAATCAAAAAGTGAAAACACCAACGCCAGATAAACATGATCATCCTGATAAACCTACACCGGACGGAAATGGTAAAGAAGATGGAGATCATTCGAAAACCAATGGTACAGATGGCAGCTCGAATGGTCAGACGAACACAGACAAAACCCTTCCGAAAACCGGAGATACAGACAGCATGCTGACGGCCATGATTGGCATCCTGTTGCTTATGGCAGGCGGAGGCTTAGCTGTTGCCTCAAGAAAGAAGCAAAGAAAAGGATAAATAGGAAGGCACCTGATCATTGAAGAACCGATCAGGTGCTTTTTTAAAAGTGAAACTGACAAGGCGCATTTTTAGAAGGAAGCATAAGAAAGGGTTTTTTGCATGTACAAAAAAATGATCATTACGGTGTTCATTCTTTTAGGACTGCTGCTGATCTCTTCTCCTTATATCAAAGGAGGAATCATAGCCTATCTTAGCAAAAGCCAAAGTGAGTCGGCCTTAACTGTAGAGCAGCTGAAAAAAAATAATGAGAGAGAAGCGGAATTTGAATTTGATTCAATCGAACCGCCTGAGTTGATGGATGCCATAAAGGCCGGCTTTGAACACGATCAAAAAGCGGTTATTGGACGGATAACGATTAAAAGCGTCGATCTGGAGCTTCCGATCGTAAAAGGAACAACCAACGAAAATCTATTGATAGGAGCGGCAACAATGCGCCCGGATCAAAAAATGGGCGAGGGGAATTATCCGTTGGCGGGCCATCATTTGAAGCAAAAGAGTCTTCTGTTCGGACCTCTGGAAAGCGTAAAAACAGGTGCCCAAATTGTTATCACGGATTTTAAAAAGGATTATATCTATTCTGTGACATCTAAAGACATCATATCGGAAATGGATGCAGATGTAATTGAGGAGACAAACAAAAAGGAGATTACGTTAATCACATGTGACAAGGCGGTCAAAACCGAAGGGCGCCTCGTTGTGAAAGGGGAATTGGTTGATTCTTTTGGCCATACCAATTAATTATGCAAGAGTGAAAAAAAGCTGCCGTTTTAGAACGGCGGCTTTTTCGCTTCTTTTTTATATTTTTTGCTTAAATGCCTCAATAAGTTTTGTTCCTGTATAGCCCTCTTTTACAAGGGATTCGAGTATGGTCTCAGTGCCCTGTTGTTTTCTTGTGACCATTTGTCCGTAGAGTAAAACCTGTATGCTTTCTTCCAGCTTGACGATATTTTTCACTGCTGCTGTCAGCTGGGCGGGGCGATTGCTTTTTTTCGTAATCGTTACAAATACTTTGGCTTCAGATTGGCTGTTTTGAAGCTGTTCAAAAAAAGACAGATGTTCTTTCTGTACAAGCGCTTCAATCAGCCAGTGATTTTCACCGTCTTCTTTATTGATAATCAGTCCGTCAATAAGAGGAAACTGTTCAATTGATTGTTCTTCCTTGTCCACTCGTTCCACATTCAGGTCAACCAGTTTAAAGGTTTTCATTTCTTCTCACCCCGATTACTTCCAAAGATTTCTTGCCTTCCATTATAACATAAACGTTTTCGAGGAAAAAATGCTGCAATGCTGGGGCTAAAGAATTTTGTATGAGTGAAACATTTAATAATTTCTATTTTTTCATTATACTGTAACTGACTATGGATTACGGAGAGATGTGGTATGAATCAATTTCGTTTAAAGGAAATTTATATTGACGGCGCTCCTTCTGAAAACCATTTGATTCAAAAGGAAGTAACATATATGTTAAGCCGTAAGGAAGTGTTTGAGGTCCATCTGAACAAAAAAGGAAGGATAAGTTTTTTATACGAAACACAAGATGGCATGGAGCAGTATAAAATCAAGCTGTCAATGCCGGAAAAAAAGTTGAGCTTTCAGTGGTTTGCGTGGGATGGTTCTTCCT
Source organism: Bacillus sp. MBGLi79 (assembly GCF_002953915.1). Taxonomy (NCBI): domain Bacteria; kingdom Bacillati; phylum Bacillota; class Bacilli; order Caryophanales; family Bacillaceae; genus Bacillus; species Bacillus sp. MBGLi79. The sequence continues at coordinate 4,233,486 of NZ_CP026521.1, read as the reverse complement.
ATGTGCGCATGAATACGCAAAATTGGCTGACGAAGCAAATCTTTTTCCGTTTTTTAAAAAGTACATATTTCTTTAAAGGGAAAAAGCAAAAGATGTTTTTAGCTGAAGGGAAAATGAAAACGAAAGATAAAAACAGAGGCTGAAAGCCATTTTTAAGCGTTTTTCTTTTCTTGTTGCATCATTTACAATACATACAACCGCAAGGAGAGGAGGAATCGCATGTTCAATCAGGTCATGCTTGTCGGACGTCTTACAAAAGATCCCGAGCTTCGCTACACTTCCGCCGGTGCGGCAGTCGCCCACGTTACGCTCGCGGTGAACCGCAGCTTCAAAAATGCTTCAGGTGAAATCGAAGCTGATTACGTCAATTGCACACTTTGGAGAAAGACAGCTGAAAACACCGCGTTGTATTGCCAAAAAGGTTCTCTTGTCGGCGTAAGCGGACGGATTCAGACAAGAAGCTATGAAAACGCAGAAGGGGTTAACGTGTATGTAACAGAAGTATTGGCTGACACTGTTCGTTTTATGGACCCTAAACCCCGGGAAAAAGCTGCTGATTGACAACCCCCGCTCCTCCCGTTTTCTATCCATTCACTCATTCGGATCTCCGCATCATCCCCTCAAAAATGACCAGTCGACCAGACTGGTTCTTTCTTTTTGTTTACTTAGGAAAAATTGGTTCCTATGATGCATTTTTGCTTAAAAACACTTAATAATGTTGAATAAAATTAATAAAAAACTTATAATTACTTAAAGATGATTGCTAAGAAAAGGAATGAGGGCGTGTATCAAGAAGAAAGATTAGTAGCGATTTTGGATTTTTTAAAACAGCATAACCGAATTACAACAGAGCAAATCTGTACGCTCTTGAAAGTGTCAAGGGATACAGCGAGACGCGATCTAGTAAAGCTGGAGGAACAGAATGTCATCATCCGCACTAGAGGCGGCGCCATTTTGCCGACTGTTCATCAGAAAATTCAAAGCTATTCCGGCCGCTTGAAAACAGTATCAGAGGAAAAAAACAAGATCGGCAGGCTTGCAGCATCGCTTATTCATGATGGTGACCGGGTGATTTTAGATGCTTCGACAACCGTTCAGGCCTGTGCAAAGCATTTGCAAGCGGTTGATTGTACCGTAATCACCAACTCAATTAATCTTGCGGATGTGCTGTCCGATAAAGAAGGAATTGAAATTTATCTGCTGGGAGGCAAGCTGGAAAAGGAGCACCGCTTTCTGTACGGCGCCTCTGTGATTGAAAAGCTCTCAAGCTACCACGTCGATAAAGCGGTGATCGGTGTGGTCGGTATTTCCGAACATGGCATTACCATTGCGCATGAAGAAGATGGCATGGTGAAGCGGAAAATGATTCAGCAGGCAAAGCAGGTAATCGCGCTTGCAGACCATTCGAAGCTGGGCAGCACCAGTTTTTATCAGTATGCAGAGCTGAATGAAATCGATCTCTTGATCACAGACAGGCTGCCGAATCAGGCATTTTGTGACTTGCTTGACCGCAACGGCGTGGAGCTTCTCGTGACAGAGCAGGATGAAGGAAAGGGCTGACAAACATGAAATTAATTGCGATTGACTTAGATGGAACCTTACTCAACAGCAAGCATCAGGTGAGCTTGGAAAATGAAAACGCACTGCGGCAGGCGCAGCGGGACGGCATTGAAGTGGTGGTGTCAACTGGGCGCGCTCATTTTGATGTCAGGTCAATTTTTGAACCGCTGGGGATCAAAACGTGGGTCATCAGCGCAAACGGCGCCGTCATTCACGATCCCGACGGCAGGCTTTATCATCACGAAACCATTGATAAGCAAAGGGCGTATGACATTCTCTCATGGCTTGAATCAGAAAACTATTATTACGAGGTATTCTCAGGTTCAGCCATTTATACACCGCAAAACGGCAGAGAACTTCTAGACGTTGAACTGGACCGATTCAGAAGCGCAAATCCGGAAGCAGATCTTTCTGTCCTTATGCAGGCGGCCGAGGTGCAATACAGCCAATCGGGCTTTGCTTACATTAATTCCTTTCAAGAGCTGTTTGAAGCGGATCAGCCAATCGATTTTTATAATATTCTCGGCTTTTCTTTCTTTAAAGAAAAGCTTGAGGCAGGCTGGAAAAGATATGAGCACGCTGAAGATTTGACGCTTGTCAGTTCGGCTGAGCACAACTTTGAGCTTTCTTCCCGCAAAGCTTCCAAGGGGCAGGCGCTGAAGAGGCTTGCGGAACGGCTGAGCATTCCGCTCGAGGAAACCGCGGCTGTAGGTGACAGTTTAAATGACAAATCGATGCTTGAGGCTGCGGGAAAAGGGGTAGCGATGGGCAATGCCCGGAAAGATATTAAAGCGATAGCCGACGCTGTCACCTTGACCAATGACGAACATGGTGTTGCACATATGATTAAGCATTTGCTGTAGGTATAGGTGCTGCACCAAAAGTGTATCCTGTTGATAACCGGCGTAACGGATTCTTGGAAATTCGGCGTGACGGCTATGAACGGAAAAAAGCTGGCTCTATAGAGCCAGCTTTTTTAGTCATGATCATTGCGCTGTTGCGCTTAATGTAAACAGTTCTTCGAGCTCCTGTGTGGAAAGCTCGGTAATCCAGTGTTCACTTTGGATAATTTGATCGTTCAAGGTTTGCTTCGATTCGAGCATGGCATCAATTTTTTCTTCGATTGTTCCAGTCGTAATCATTTTATGAACGTGGACAAAGCGCTCTTGGCCTATGCGGTATGCACGGTCAGTCGCTTGATTTTCAACCGCTGGGTTCCACCATCTGTCATAATGGATGACATGATTGGCGGCGGTCAAATTAAGTCCCGTACCTCCAGCTTTGAGTGAAAGAATCAGTGTCGGATATTCTTTCCTCTGGAATTTCTCAACGAGTGTATCCCGCTCCTGCTTGGAGAGACTCCCGTTTAAAAATTGCACAGGTTCCCCGAACGTTTTTTCAAGCAGCCGCTTCATCATGTTCCCCATCTGAATGTATTGCGTGAAAATCAGGCAGCTTTCGTTTTGGGCGCGGATCGCTGTCATCAGTTCCAGCAATTTTTCGAGCTTGACTGATCTGCCAGCCAGCAGCTCGGTTTGCTCTTCCTTTAAATAGAGCGCGGGATGATCGCATATTTGCTTAAGCCGTCCGAGCATGCTGAGGATCAGCGCTTTTCGCTGCATGCCGGTCAGTGATGTCATATGGTCAAAAGTGTCTTTGACAAGCTGCTCATAAAGTGATGCCTGTTCGGCTGACAGCGGGATAAATTCTTTTTCTTCCAGCTTCTCAGGAAGGTTAAGCGCGACCTCTTCATCCCGTTTTGTCCGCCGCAGAAGGAATGGCCGGATTAACTGCTGAAGCTGTCCGATTCTCTTTTCGTCCCGGTCTTTTTCAATCGGCAGCACATAGCGTTTGTGGAAGCCTGTCAAACTGCCGAGGTAGCCTTTATTCATGAAGTCAAAAATGGACCACAGCTCAGTCAGACGGTTTTCCATCGGCGTGCCGCTCAGCGCAATATGATGAAGCCCCTTCAGCTTTCTGATTGCGCGTGATTGCTTTGTATGCGCGTTTTTAATATTTTGCGCTTCATCAAGGCAAATCGTGTTCCAAGTCACAGAAGAAAGCTCTTCCGAATCAGCATGTGACAGCCCGTATGAAGTGAGCACCACGTCTGCGTTTTCGTAATGAGCGGCGAAATCATCACCCTTTATACGGCGCGGCCCATAATGGAGCGCGACAGAGAGATCAGGTGCAAAGGTTTGAAGCTCCCGCTGCCAGTTGCCGAGTACGGATGTCGGCGCGATAATCAAATGAGGCGTTTTTTGCCGGCCGCTTTCCTTCACGTGCAGGAAATAGGCGATCATTTGAATCGTTTTCCCAAGCCCCATATCGTCAGCCAGACAGGCGCCAAAACCGCTTTCCCGCAGAAATAGCAGCCAGTTCATGCCATATTTCTGATAAGGGCGGAGTGTCCCTTGGAAAGAAGGGCTGACTTCGTGCTCCGGCAGGTTTTCTGCGGCAGTGAGCTTTCGAATCAGTGACCTGAGCTGTTTGGACAGATCAAATTGAATACCGGCAAAAGCGGATGTATCAATCAGATCTGAATCCTCAAGCCCGCCTTCCCCCTGATCCATTAGTTCGCGCGCCAGAATATCGGACATGTGGAGTCCTTCCGATTCCGCTTTTTCCATCAGGCGTTTCATTTGTTTGATAAACTGTGGATCGATTTTTACCCATTGCCCGCGTATATTAACGAGGCGCCTGTTGCTGGCGACAAGCTCATTAAATTCAGCCTCAGTCAGCTCAATTCCATTTGTCGCAAACCGCCAATTGAAATCAAGCAGCGCATTCATGCCGACAAATGACTCGCCGCGCGGGGCCGACGACACTTTTGCCTTCAGCATCATGTTGCTGTCTCTGACGATCTGCCACCAGGATGGGAGCAGAATTTCAACGCCCATATCGACAAGCGTCTCACTTGCTTCTGATAGGAAGATCCAGGCTTCTTCCTCAGAGATCAGGGTCGTCCCGGAATCAAATGACAGCCACGGAACCGTTCTGTGAAAGCGGTCCTGCTCACGCGCAATTTTATCGCTGTACGCCTGCCACGATTTTTTGAGGCTCTTCAGCCCATCAAAAAATTCTACAGCGCCGCTCTTTTTATCACGTAAAAACACTTCGATTTTCCAATCGTCCCCGTCAAAGTCCGGTTCATTTAAGCGCAAGCCGACTGTAAATGGAGATTGATCGTCAATCCAGCCAATCCCCTCCAAAAAATCCTCTTCATCAAGAAAATGGCCGCGGAATGTCGTAACCGCAGGCGATTTCTCCTTGATGTGTTCCCATTTTTCCCGCAGGTCATCGTCATATTGGATGTAATCCTGAACGGCAGCGGAAAACCATTCCGCGGTAAAGCCTTCCAATATATCGTCGCGGTCCTTCCAGCGAAAAACACCGTTTGTCCATGCTTCATAGTCAGGCATAAAATCGCCGTCTGCGATAAATTCATAGATGGTCGATGCCGCCTCGATCAGCGGCTCCGTTTCTTTTGTAAGCTGCACGGAGCTGAATGAGTTGAACGAGTTTTTGCCGAGAAGCTCTACAGTCATCCATGGAGATAGCAGAACAGCAGTCGTCCCGATGAAGCTGACATCCTCAAGAAAGGTTCCGTAAAATGAGGATTCATGCCACTGGAACAAATGCTTTTTCATATGGCTGTAGGGAAGAGGCTGCTCATTCTCATCAAAGGCCGAGAGCGTAAATGATCCATCTTCCATTTGTTCGACGTGGATGAGAATTTCTTTAAGACTCGCCATCAATCAACTTTCCTTTCTGCAGTTCTTCTTGAAGCGCGCGCAGGCGCTTGTAATGTGAGCTCAGCTGCTGAATATACCGCTCCCACACCTTCAGCCTCTTCGCTTTTCTGTACAGGGTGCGCAGTTTTTTCAAATACCGTGCGGCTTCCTTGTACGAGCTGCGGTTCTTCTGATCGATAAAAAAGGACACTTCTCTATGGTAAGCGGGTATAAGCGCCTCTGGGTCGCTCGCTCCAATTTCCTTCAGCATGATTTTATCCATTTCATTGATGGAAAAGCCGACAAGGCTGTGAATTTCAATCCACTCGGCATAGCGTTTTTTTTCATATAAATGATGGCTGTATTCTGTGAACGTATACGGCAGACAGCCCGCGGCATAGCGTTCAAACAGCGCTTGATCATTGGTTTGCTTCACATAGGCATTCAGCAGAAGGAACAGCTCGCCGATCACATCGCGAATCTCTTTAAACGGCTTATCCAGCTTCGTATAACCCATCGCAATCGGTTCAATTTGCTGGTACCATGTTTTAAGCCGTTTCCAGTCCTTCTTGGCAGTCATTTCACTCAGCCATTGGAACGTATAAGGGAGCGCTTCCGGCGGGAATTGATCAACTTCCGCAAAAATAACGTCATCATTCTTTTGCAGGAACTCCAAATGCAGGCGCCCGAATTGCAATTCAGGAGAAAAACGCCGTCCTGCTTCTTTTTTCAATATCTCCTGTTCGCGTGTCACCCATTTTGGACGCGAAAGCAGCGCACTCCAAATTTCACCAAAGACACGGATGCGTTCATATTGGAAAATTTCTTCTTTCAACAGCAAATGCCGGATAACATCCGGTGTTTTATCCAAAAATGGATCGAGCGCAAAAGACAGTGCGTACGTTTTTAATTTATCAATAGAGCTGTAGATTGTATCCATCAGCTGTTCAACGTACGGATTGAGGGAATAAAAATCTTGTTCGGGGTTCAGCTTGCCTGCTTCGATCAATGTGAACATGCGAAGCCAAACCGCAATCGCAGAATGAATCTGATACAGGCTTTTCAGCTCCGGTTTGTTCGGCGCATGTTTTTTTAATGCGGACAGGTAGCCGTAATAGAGGCCCTGCATGTTTTGGCTGCCTTCTGGCGTGCGTGCCTGCCAGAGAGAAAACTCTGAATCAAAAAAAGTGAGCCAGCTTGAAAGCGATTCTTCATTCGGCAGCACCTTTTCCTGAAACTGGCGGCGGACGAGCTCCTTGCTTTCCTCAAGCTTTTCCCTCTCCAGCCAATACTCTGTAAAAGTACCCACTCGCTCGAACATTGCATATACATATAAAAACACAGCCAGCATATGGCGGCAGATTCTTCCGGACGGACATGAACAGCCGCTTTTGACTATGACAAACAAGTTCAATGTGACCCGCACAGGCACAACATCCTGCACGTAAGCCGTAATTTCCGTCGGACTCACTGCTTGTAAACGATAGACTGAATCCTGCCGATATAAAATAAGGGCTTTTTTGATCAGCTGAACATTTTCCTCATTGTAAGGAAGAAGTTCCTTTAACTGTTCAGCAGATGCCAGCACATCGTCTTTGGAAATCATATTCTGAAGCATGATTATCGCTCCTAACCGAGTCACGTAATAAAAAGATCCAATTTCTCTATTATATCGCAACACATCGGCCTTAAAAAGTTTTTCCTAAAAAAGGACATAAAAAATGGGATGTGTCGAATGATGTATTAGAGATTGCAAATTGATAACCGGCATCATATAATAATCGTGTTTTCAACTTATGGAAGCTGAAAGGAAAAAAAAGATGAGTGAAAAGAAATTGAATCAAGAAGAATTTCTGAAAATTTTGATGCATGCACATGAAATTGGTGAGCAGTCATCTGAAATGACGACGAAGGAAATGCTTGAAAATTTGATTTCTCATATTAAAAATGGATATGCAACATAAAAATCCCGCACGCCTTTTGCGGGATTTTTTTATGCGAGATGACGTGACTGTCTGAATAAGAGAAAAAGAGGCAGCAGTGTCAAGACAGTTGGTGAAGCGCTTACATAAAATGAAGGAACATAACGTTTTGTAAAATAATGTCGAATTATGTCACGTGAAAAGCTTTAGAAATGCGGTTTCAACGTTGTATAATCGTAGATGGAAAAGGATGTTATAAGAGATTTGGAGGTATCATGGGAGAATCTACTAGCTTAAAAGAGATATTATCAACGTTAACAAAACGCATACTTTTGATTATGATTGTAACCGCAGCTGCCACTGCTGCAGGCGGACTCATTAGTTTCTTCGCACTTACACCCATCTATGAAAATTCAACTCAGATTCTGGTCAATCAATCGAAAAACGACCGAAAAGAAGTCCAATTTAACGATGTTCAAACCAATCTTCAGTTAATCAATACGTACAATGTCATCATTAAGAGCCCTGCCATCTTAGATGAAGTCATTAAAGAAATGGGCCTGTCGATGACATCCCAAGAACTGAATGACAAAATTACTGTATCCAGCGAACAGGACTCTCAAGTGGTCAACATATCGGTCAGGGATGAAAACGCGGAAACAGCGGCTCATATTGCCAATACCATCGCGTCTGTCTTTCAAGACAAAATCACATCCATTATGAATGTTGATAATGTCAGCATTTTGTCAAAAGCCGAGGTATCAGAACATCCGTCGCCTGTATCGCCAAAGCCGCTTTTAAACATTGCCATCGCGTTTGCGGCCGGATTGGCGGGAAGCATCGGACTGGCCTTCCTGCTTGAGCATTTGGATAATACGATCAAATCGGAAGAGCAGCTCGAATCCCTGCTGGACATACCTGTTTTAGGGACGGTTTCCACCATTGCGAATGAGCAGAAAACAGCAAAGGCCATACAGGGTTTCCAATCTGAAAAAGCGGGGAGTGGACATTTTGGCGCTTAGAAAAAGCAGAGGCTCTTGGATGCGCAGGAATGTCATTGCAATGACAGAACCGAAATCCTTGAACTCTGAACAATATCGGACGATTCGCACGAATATCGAATTTGCTTCAGTGGACCGGCAAATGAAATCAGTCATGATCACATCGGCTTGTCCGGGGGAAGGGAAATCAACAACGGCCGCCAATTTGGCTGTCGTATTTGCCCAACAGGGAAAAAAAGTGCTCCTGATTGATGCTGATTTGCGGAAGCCTACAGTACATACGGCCTTTTTTCTTGAAAACACGGTTGGCTTAACATCTGTTTTATTAAAGAAAAGTTCAATGGAGCAAGCTGTGCAAGCCTCAAATGAAAAACATCTTGACGTGCTGACGAGCGGCCCGATCCCGCCAAACCCGGCCGAGCTTCTCTCCTCGAAGTGGATGAAGGAGCTTGCTGACGAAGCGAGAGTGGCATATGATATGGTGATTTTTGATACGCCGCCTATTCTTGCCGTAGCAGATGCACAGATTTTAGGCAACGTGGCAGACGGTTCTGTTTTGGTTATTTCAAGCGGGAAAACAGAAAAAGAACAAGCCGCAAAAGCGAAAGAAGCACTTGAATCGTGCAATAGCAAGCTCCTTGGAGCGATTATGAACGGCAAAAAGCTTTCAAAGCACTCTGAATACGGTTATTACGGAAACAAAGACAATTTCATGCAAAATAAATAACGTGCATCGTGCCCGTTATTTATTTTTGTGAAAAAGGGGGCTAGGACATGATCGATATTCACTGTCACATTCTTTCGGCAATGGATGACGGGGCAGGTGATTCAGCTGACAGCATAGAAATGGCAAAGGCCGCTGTTCGTCAGGGGATCCGGACGATCATTGCGACACCTCATCATAAAAACGGTGTGTATGAAAACGAGCCAGCCGCAGTCAAAGAAGCAGCAGACCAGTTAAACAAACGTTTAATCAAAGAAAACATCCCTTTACATGTGCTTCCGGGGCAGGAAATCAGAATCTACGGCGATGTGGAACAAGACCTTGCGAAACGGCAGCTTCTTTCGCTGAATGACACAAAATACATCTTGATTGAGTTTCCGTTTGATCACGTTCCCCGATATGCGGAGCAGCTTTTTTATGATTTGCAGCTGAAAGGATATATTCCGGTTATCGCCCATCCTGAACGCAACAGGGAAATTCGCGAAAACCCCTCCTTGCTGTATCATCTTGTGGAAAAAGGAGCAGCATCTCAGGTTACTTCAGGGAGTCTTGCGGGGACCTTCGGCAAGCAGCTGAAAGCATTTTCTCTCCGGCTGGCTGAAGCCAATTTGATCCATTTCGTAGCCTCAGATGCCCATAATGTGAAAACGAGAAATTTTCACACTCAAGAGGCCCTTTATGTTTTACAGAAAGAATTCGGTCCGGACCTTCCTTACATGCTGACGGAAAATGCTGAGCTTCTCCTGCGGAATCAGACCATCTTCAGACAGCCTCCGCAGCCGGTCAAAAGAAGAAAATTGTTTGGTCTCTTTTAACAGCCGATTCTCATTTCACCACTTTCTTTTTGAGAGCGATATAATAGTGTATTGTATGATTGAATCACATTTCAGAAATCTGTACAGGCTGTACCCGACAGGCTATGCGGGAGATCATTCGCATTCATGATAGGATGTTCTCATACGATATTACGAAAGCTGCAAAGCAGCAATTTAACTGTTGGAGGGAAACAATGAATATTACAGTCATCGGAACAGGCTATGTCGGTCTTGTGACAGGTGTTTCTCTTTCTGAGATTGGACATCATGTAACCTGCATTGATATTGACGCTCACAAGATTGATGAAATGAGAAAGGGCATTTCCCCCATATTTGAACCTGGTCTTGAAGAGCTGATGAGAAAAAATACGGCTGATGGACGGCTGAACTTTGAAACAAGCTATGAGAAAGGCTTGGCACAGGCAGACATCATTTTTATAGCGGTCGGCACTCCGCAGAAAAGCGATGGACACGCCAATCTGGAGCAAATTACAGATGCGGCCAAACGCATCGCACAGCATGTCAAACGAGATGCCATTGTGGTAACGAAAAGCACAGTGCCCGTCGGGACAAACGATTTGATTAATGGACTGATCACTGAACATCTAGCTGAGCCTATCAGTATATCGGTCGCATCCAATCCGGAATTTTTGCGTGAGGGGTCGGCGATCTTTGACACGTTTCATGGAGACAGGATCGTGATCGGAACAGCCGATAAGAAAACAGCCGATACGCTTGAGGAGCTCTTCCGTCCGTTTCAAATCCCGATTTACAAAACGGATATCAGAAGCGCCGAGATGATCAAATATGCCTCAAATGCTTTTCTGGCCACTAAGATCAGTTTTATAAACGAAATTTCGAATATATGTGAAAAGGTCGGCGCCGATATCGAAGCGGTCGCCTACGGGATGGGACAGGATAAGCGGATCGGGAGCCAGTTTTTAAAAGCGGGCATTGGCTACGGCGGTTCTTGTTTTCCAAAGGACACAAACGCCCTCGTGCAAATTGCCGGCAATGTCGAGCATGATTTTGAACTGCTGAAATCGGTTATCAAAGTCAACAACAATCAGCAGGCGATGCTGGTTGATAAAGCGCTGAACAGGCTTGGCGGGGTGACGGGAAAAACGATTGCCCTTTTAGGCCTGTCATTTAAACCGAATACGGACGATATGAGGGAAGCGCCGTCAATTGTCATTGCAGACCGTCTCGCTGCGCTCGACGCCCGTATTAGAGCCTACGATCCCATTGCAGTTAGCCATGCAAAGCATGTTCTCCCGCAAGCTGTTGAATATAAAGAGACGATCGAGGAAGCTGTCAAAGGGTCCGACGCCGTCATGATTTTAACCGACTGGGCTGACATTAAACAATTCCCGTTAGAGGCTTATCAGGATTTGATGGAAACGCCGCTCATATTTGACGGCAGAAACTGCTACACATTGGATGAAGCTTTGGCTGCAGGAGTGGAGTATTATTCTGTCGGACGAAAGGCGGTTGTGCCGTCAGGTTTAATTCAATAATTGAAAAAGAAAGGCTGGTTGCGCACCAGTCTTTTTTTCGTCTATTGCGGGGTGCTGAATACATTTGCTACTATTTAACTATTGTTTGGAAAAGTATGCAGAATTAGGGCTTCTTTACACAATCGTTTGATAAAACATTAGAAGAAACGAAGAAAACCAGAAAATAAAATCTTTCAAAAATTATTGGAGAGGCCGGAAAAGGAGAGTCATCTGATGAATCATCTGCCTGAAAAAATGAGACCGTACCGCGAATTGCTGGAGAAATCAGCGAAAGAATACGTAAAATTGAATGTCCGAAAAGGGAAAACAGGACGATATGACAGTAAAATTGCCGGTGATCCCTATTTCCCCAAGCATGAAACATACCCGACTGATGAAAATGGACAGCCGATGAAGCTTCTGGCGCAGATTAATTTCTCGCACATTCCCCAGCTTGACGGCTATCCTTCTTCGGGTATCCTGCAGTTCTACATTTCTGTTCATGATGATGTCTATGGATTGAATTTTGACGATCGATGTGAACAAAAGGATTTCAGAGTAATCTATTTTGAAAATATCATAGAAAACGAAGACGAGCTTGTTTCTGATTTTTCATTTATTGGCACAGGCGAATGTGATTTTCCGATTTTATCAGAAGCAGCAGTTGAGCCTGTGAAATCTTCGGAATGGGTCCTGCCGACAGATTTTCAATTTGAGCAGTATACGGGCATGGAAACAATGGAGTTCTTTGGCCAGTTCGGCGAGGATGAAGAAGACGTTTATAATGAACTGGCTGAAAACGGATTTGGCCATAAAATTGGCGGCTACGCTTCTTTTACCCAGCATGATCCGCGGGAATACGCATATAAAGAACACACCATCATGCTTTTGCAAATTGATTCAGACGATGATATCGATTCAATGTGGGGAGACGTCGGCATCGCCAATTTTTTCATCACACCTGACGATTTAAGAAAAAAAGACTTTTCAAACGTTCTGTACAACTGGGACTGCAGCTAATACAAGCTTTTGATCCAAAGGGTCATACCTGATCAGAAGCGGAAATAATATAAGCCAAATGACAAAATCAGACGTGGCCGAACCGATGAAGAACATAAACATGAACAGAGGCAGATCAACAACATCTGCCTCTTTCAAGTGCCTTTATTACTATGACTTTAGGTATTTCCATTTTGTAAAACGCTTTTATTAGCTGTATAACGAACAAAAACAAGAGCATATACCTATGTTTTAAGAGTGTTATAAGCCTAAATTAAGCCGTTTACCCTATTTAAGCCGCCTTCTGGCTATTTTAAAATATAATATATGGAAATAAAGTATGGAAAAGTCTATCTTCATCAGCCCCTCCATACGACTTTTTGAGTATTAAGAGGTGATTCAGATGGGTTATGAAAGTATGCTGGCGGATATCAAAAGTTCGCTTAACGGAAAAATTTCCGACGTGGAAGACAAGATCGAAAAGCTGAAAAAAGCAAAAAAGGACATAGACACACTGCAAGAAGAGGCAATCACTGAAATCAAAGAAATTGTCAAACCAGAATTGGGCAAGCACTGGACGGGAACAAAAGCGGATGATTTCGACAAGGGAAGAGAAGAGGCGAAATCGGAAGCATCCAAGATTGTGAATGATAAATATAACGAGTATATGGCTTCGATTCAGATGGAGATTATTCATTTGGAATCTAAGAAATTTCTCTATGACAAAGAATTAAAGCTAGCGAATTTTGCTGGTCATACTCTTGCTAAGGGTGAAGAATTCTTGGAGGATGCTGTTAATCAAATTAAATCTATTAAATTGTGGTGATCTTTTTTATGTCAGAAATTAAATTGAAATACGATACTGTAATCAAAACATTAGATTCTGTCAAAGATGCGCTTGCTGACGTATCAATCGGCGCCGCGGGATCCAATGGAAAAAACAAACTCGATTATACGAAAAAATATCATGAGCGTGAGGAGAACATCAAAACCATGCTCGGAGATTACAAAAAAGCGGTACAGAAAAATATTGAGGATACAAAGGATAACGTAGATTCACTCAAAGAGCAGGACGAGGCGATAGCGGTAAAATAGAACAGAAAGGGCAGTGCGATGAGTAAAGTATTTGAATCAAAATCTTTAATCGAAGAAGCGAAGAGCAGAAAAAAGCAATATGAGACGCTTGAAGAGCAGCTGAACACGCTGAAAAAAGCGTTTCAGGGAGTTGCAGATTTAGGCGATAATTTTAAAGGAAAAGGCGCGGACAATATTAAAGATTTCTTTCAGGGACAGGCGGAAATCGTCGAAAGCTGGCTGACGCTTGTCTCTGCTCAAATTGCGTTTTTAAATGGCATTTCAGGCGATATTAAAGATCAAGAACTGAATGATTCATATGTGGAAACTTCATTTTTGGATCATGAGCTGCCCAATGGAGACCTGAAAGCCTCAGAGATTGTCTCCGCTCATAAAGAAGAAATCGATTCTATTTTGTCAGGCATCAGCAATATTATTGATCTCGATATGTATACGCTTGACGACTATGCAGATAAAATGGGCGATGCCCAAAAAATCAGACGTGACACGATCACAGCTGTCGATAAGCTTGATGAATCCCTGACCACTGAATATCAAAATTTAGAATCTCTGGACAACGCAGTGCTCACCAAATATTCTGTTCTCATGCAGGCCACCAGCAATGGGAAGAGCGCATCCCCTATGTACTATGACAAAAAAGCCTTCCACAGCAATGAAGTCTACAAAAGCGTCATTGAAGTAGAAAATCAAGGAACCACCTATATCGATGCAAAAGCCCAGCAAGCAGAAGCAAGACGTCTCCAGGAAAAAGCCGAGGAAGAAGCAAACAAACCATGGTACGAAAAAACATGGGATGGAGTTTGCAACTTTACTGGAGAAGTCACTGGCTATTATGATTATAAAAGAGCAACCGAAGGCGTTGATCCGGTTACCGGAGAAAAACTCTCCACCGCAGAACGTGTGACAGCAGGAGCTATGGCCGCAGCCGGATTTATACCAGTCGTCGGCTGGGCAGGCCGCGCCTTCAAAGGCGGAAAAGCCATCTACAAAACCGGAAAAGCAGCTATCGCTGCTGAACACGCTTTAGACGCCTACAAAACAGGCAAATCCTTAGACATTCTCAAAATGACAGAAATGGGTGCATACGGCCTTGTAGCGTCAAACGGATTCTCAGAAGCCGTCACAGGCCGGGATATGTTCGGAAACAAAGTGTCTGAGGAGAAGCGGAAACAGGGGGCGCTCGAAGCGGCATTGAGTTTGGTTGGTGCTGGTGCATTGGCGAAACACATTGATAAAGGCATCCCGCTTGCAACCCATTCAAAAGTTCAAAAAGCTAACAAAACCCTAGAAAAAGTAAAACAATTTAAAGTCCCAACAAACGTCCGTGTATACGCAGAACGCCCAGTAACTCCTGACGGCTTCACATTCGGAATCCCGACAGTCCGTGTCAATGTGGAAAAGACGGCTGTTAAGGATCTTGGGATTGTGAAGATGGCGAGTAGCCAGTCTAAAAAACCCCAATGGTTGGAAAAACCTGAGGGGATGACTCAAAATGATTACGTTGCTCATAATGGTACTAACTACAGTAAAAAGAAACGGACTGAAGAATACAATGCTGCGATAGCTGATAGAGAGAAGATAGTTGGAGACAATTCAAATGGATATCGTTTAAAGGAACCAACTAACTGGATGGAAGATAGAGGTATGATACAAATAAAAGAAAGATTAAAAAGAAAATCTTGGACAGATAGAGATGGATTTAATTGGCAATGGGATTCCCAGCATGGCAAATTAGAAAAGTGGAACCGCAGAAGAACAGAGCATTTAGGAGAGTTTGATCCTGTAACTGGTAAGCAGACGAAAAAAGGCGAGCCTTCAAGAAGATGGGATGGTTAAAAAATATGGAACATGGAATCAGATTTATTAATGAATACCCTGAAATCGGTGAGTTGCTTCATCGTCTATTTGTAAATAGGGAATTAGACGAATGGTACAAGAGCAAATGCGCAGAGAAAATAAAAGTACCTGATGAATTTAATCAAATAAAAGGTTTGAAAAAAATTGAAGTTAGAGATTTAAACAATCCTTCAGGAGAAATTGAT
>NZ_CP026521.1:4194327-4217998 GCF_002953915.1 Bacillus sp. MBGLi79 | reverse complement strand
AACTAATAAAAAACGAAGATTGGGAAAATCCTTTAGAGGATATTATGTGTACTGAACTTAAAGAATTAATTAAACAATTGGATTATATTTTTATGAAAGAAATGAAAAATGAATATCATTGAAAAAAGCAGATTATACTATCTGCATTTTTCAATGAAATAATTTGGAGTCATTGCTAAAATCGACATGCAGGACAATTGAGCGCGAAGAGAGGGAAACAAGTAAAATGGAAATACATCAAATTCACGATTTTCATCTAAAAGATGAATCGGATTTTGTTCAAATACAACAATCCCTTAGAAATCGTATCAACCTATCTCACACGATCCATCCAGACTCCATCAACACCTGCGCAGGCGTCGATCTCGCCTATTGGGAGCAGAATGGAGAACCATACGGGGTGTGCAGTATTATCGTGGTTGACGCTGATACAAAAGAAGTCATTGAAAAAGTGCATAGCATGGGGAAAATCAGCGTACCGTACGTTTCGGGTTTTCTTGCATTTCGCGAGCTGCCTTTGATCATTGAAGCGGCGAAAAAGCTGGAGACGGAGCCGGATGTCTTCTTGTTTGATGGCAACGGATATCTGCATTACAATCATATGGGCGTTGCCACCCATGCGGCTTTTTTTCTGGGTAAGCCGACGATTGGGATTGCGAAAACCTATCTCAAAATCAAAGGCTGTGATTTCGTGATGCCTGAAAATGAAGTCGGCGCATACACCGATATTCTCATTGACGGCGAGGTATATGGCCTGGCGCTGCGGACGCGGAGGGACGTGAAGCCTATTTTCTTGTCTTGCGGTAATTATATTGATTTAGAAAGCAGCTATCAGATCACGATGAGCTTAATCAATCAAGAAAGCAGACTGCCGATCCCTGTCCGCCTGGCTGACCTTGAAACACATGTCTTGCGAACGTTTTATCAGAAAAATCATGGGTAACACTTGGGGCTCTAAGCCATCAAGTGTTTTTTTGTATGCTGTGTGCTTTCCTGATCTCAAAAACCTTGTCCTTATGGAAAGATTTTATTTGAATGTTTTCCGCGTCAAATTGATAAAAGCCTTTAATGGCGCAGACATCCACTTGTCCTTATGCCATGCTAATTGAGTGAAAACGGGGCAATCGCTCTGCCGATTGAGTTCTTTCATTCGGCCTGCTGCAATATCATCTTTTACTGTCATTTCAGGCAAGATTCCAATCCCAAGTCCGGCCATTACGCATTGTTTGATGGCTTCTATGCTGACGAATTCCAATTTGTTAGGATAGACACCGGAGTCATGCAAATTGTTCTCAAAGAGCGTGCGGTACGAGCAGCCGTCCTCTGTCAGCAGAAGAGTTTCGTTTTGAAGATCCTTCAATGTTACTGGTAAATCCGCAGGAAAAGGATGGTCATTAGCAGCCACCATTTTGATCTCATCCTGAATCAAAGATTCAACGTGCAGTGCGTCTTCCGTCCGGTTTACATCCAAAATGAAGGTGATATCAAGCTGGCCCTGTAAAAGCTGTTCTTTCGCTTGTTCATTGGAGATATATGGTTTGAATATGAGCTTTACTTGGGGAAATGCCTGTTTAAATTCTTTTATGATAGGCGGCAGGCGGTATGTGCACTGGCTTTCCGTCGCCCCGATTTTTAAGGTTCCGGTTGTTTCTTTTACTTGATTTGCGGCCATTTTCGCTTCTTCTGTTAACGCAATAATCTTCTGTGCATAAGATTTGAACGTTTTTCCTGCTTCTGTCAAGATAAGCCGCTTGCCGAGCCGTTCAAATAAAGGCGTCCCGATTTCTTCTTCAAGTGATTTGATCTGAGAGGTAACGCTTGATTGTGCATAATTAAGCATTTTGGCGGTTAGGGTGAAGTTTACATGTTCTGCCGCCGTAATAAAGGTGATCAGCTGCTTCAATTCCACTTGTTCTCTTCCTTTCTAAATCGGTTTTAGCGATTGGATTAATCGAAATAATCATCTGTATTGATTGATGAATCCATTATAAAATGAAGAAAATCATTCGTAAACAAAGGAGCAGATGCATCATGAAAATTGCGGTTATTAACAGCGGAACTCGGTCTGGCGGAAATACGGATATTCTTGCGGAGAAGGCTGTTCAAGGATTTGATGCAGAGCACATTCATTTGCGGAAATATCGAATCCAGCCAATTGAAGATCTGCGCCACGACCAAGACGGCTTTCGACCTGTTCAAGATGACTACGATTCTATCATTGAGCGGATATTGCCGTGCGATATTCTTGTATTCGCCACCCCAATTTATTGGTTTGGCATGTCAGGGACATTAGAGCTGTTTATTGATCGCTGGTCACAGACGTTGAGAGATCCGAGATTTCCTGATTTTAAACAGCAAATGTCAGCGAAACAGGCATATGTGACAGCAGTGGGCGGAGACAATCCAAAAATAAAAGGGCTGCCGCTGATTCAGCAATTCGAACATATTTTTCATTTTATGGGAATGCCCTTTAAAGGTTATGTGCTGGGAGAAGGCAATCGTCCAGGCGATATTCTTCGTGATCATCAGGCGCTGTCCGCTGCGAGCCGCTTACTGAAAAGAAGCGATGCGATATGAAGTTTTTGCTGTCGGTCATTGCTGGCATGCTGATTCTTGCATTCTTTTTATTTTGGAAGGTCAAGCCTCCTGTTTGGATACATGTTGAAACCAATTCACCCCAGTTGAAGAAATCTGTGAGAATGGCAGGAACCACGCTGCAAGTCAAGCACATCATCAAGAGTGACGCAGGAGAAGAAACAGCTGTCATATCAAACGGCATTTCTGGGCCAAAATAAAAAAGCACCTGTCCAGGTGCTTTTTTCTATAAATGAGGGATCACAAGGCCTCCATATAAAAACGCCGCAATAATCAAAAATGCCGGGTGCATTTTGAATTTTGTCATGGCAAGGAGCGAAATTCCCGCAATCACGATCGATTGGACCCAGCCGATCGCTTTGATGCCGTCTGCGCCGATTTGCCAGGTAAGAATGAGCATCATGACCGCAATGACAGGCTGAACGGACAGTGTCATGCCTTTGATAACAGGGGATTGGCGGAAGCGCTGGATGATGCGCAGCAGGACGATCAATGCGAGCGCCGACGGTACGACGGTTGCAATCAGGGCAATTAGGAAGCCGGGCCAACCGCCTGCGCTGTAGCCGACATACGCGGCGATTTTGGTGGCAATGGGGCCCGGCAATGCGTTCGCAAGTGCGAGCATATTTGAGAATTGATCGTTTGAAAGCCAGCTGTATCTGTTTACGACTTCTTCAAACATTAGCGGGATAGATGCAGGTCCGCCGCCATATCCCAGTAGGTTTGCGATAAAAAACGCCATAAATAAATAGATCGATATCATGAGGCCGACATTCCTTTATCATGTTTATTTGTGACTTTGTCTTTCAGTTTAAAATGAAACGCCCCGTACGCTAGGAAAATGATAATGACAAGGCCGGGATTAATCTGAAACGTTTGCAGGCCGATAAAAGCGATGATAAAAAACAGGATGCCGGTGACCCAGCCGAAACCTTTAAGCGCTTTTTGTCCAAACTCGTACGCCATAATACCGAGCATTACTGCAATCACCGGCGTGACGGCGCCTATCATGCCGGCAACAACTGCTGAATGGCTTAACACATTTACTGCCGCAAACAAGCCCACCATCGCAAGACATGTAGGCAGAATGTGGGCGAGTGTCGCCACAATGGCACCTAATGTGCCTTTAAGCTTGAAGCCCAGATACGCAGCCATTTTTGTGGCAATCGGCCCGGGAAGCGCATTAGCGATTGCTAATATTTCTCCGAATTCATCATCATCAATCCATTTATATTTATTGACCGCTTCATGGCGGATCAGCGGAATCACGGAAGGTCCGCCGCCGAATCCTAATATGCCGGTGCGCACCATCGCAGCCGTCATATCCCGATAAGTATGGTTTTTCATTTTGTTTCTCTCCTTTACAGCTTCATTCCCATACGGCTTTTGTATCGTTTGATCAGCATCTGGCAATCAACACTGACGACGCCTCGCAATGGATACAGCCGTTTTGTTAAAAACTCTTCCATTTCTTGATCGTTGGCAAAGATCCCATGCATATGCAGCTTGCTCGGACCTGTCATGTGATAAAGACTGGTGACCGCAGGCTCTTCCTCAAGCTTAAGAGCGACCTCTTCTAAAAATTGCGGTTCTACCTCGACATTGAAAAACACGGATACATGGATGCCGATTTTAGAGGGATTGATGACCGCGGTGAATTTTTCAATAACGCCGGCTTCAATTAATTGGTTGATACGAGCCTGGACGGCGACTCGGGACAAATCGACTCTTTTGCCAAGATCCGTATAAGAAATTCTGCCTTCTTCATGCAAAATCGTGAGAATTTGTTTATCAGTCTCATCAAGTACAAGGTTGGGGATTTGATATTCATGACTCAATTGCTCCACCTGCTTTCGTAGCCTTTTAGCCATCATTTTATCATAAAAAGTTACGTTTCGAACGAAAAAATTTTTATTTGTTTTCGAAATGAATGAATAAATATCTTATTGTTTTCGAAAAGAAGAAAGTTCGTCAGTTTTTCTGCCGGATCAGTAGATGTGAAAAATCAGGCTCCCTATACTGAAGAAAATCTCTTAAAAAGGGGACTTGTGATGAACAAATCTGTCATCGGTACAAAGCAAATGGTGGTTAGTCCGCATTATCTTGCTTCTCAGGCCGGAAACCGCATACTGGACAAAGGAGGTAACGCATTTGACGCCGCCGTTGCGGTGAGTGCTTGCCTGGCGGTTGTGTATCCGCATATGACCGGACTTGGCGGGGATGCCTTTTGGCTGACCTTTCATCAGAAAACAAAATCAGTAAAAGTCTACAATGGCACCGGACGTTCAGGAAAAAACGTAACGAGAGATGTATATAAGGGAAAAAGCGTGATTCCGCTTCGGGGAATTGACAGTGCCATTACCGTGCCCGGGATGGTTGATAGCTGGGATGCGGTACTGAAGGAGTACGGTCGCATGTCTCTTGAGGATGTGTTGGAGCCTGCATACGATTATGCACAAAATGGGTTTCCTGTATCAGCCGATCAGTGCCGTCACACAGAAACGAATCTTGAACTGCTCGTCTCCACGCCATACACAGCCGACATTTTTACAAGAAGAGGAAAAGCACCTATTCCGGGAGAGCGGTTTGTGCAAAAAGAGCTTGCAGAGAGCTTGAACATGATTGCCAAAAAAGGAAGAAACGCATTTTATGAAGGAGATATCGCTCAGCGGATTGTCTCGCATTTACAAAATAACGGCAGTTACATGACACTCGATGATTTTAAAGCGCACCGGGGCGAGTGGACGGAGCCTGTCTCAAGTGATTATCGAGGATACAGTGTGTATCAGGCGCCGCCGAATTCTCAGGGATTTACCGGTTTATTAACACTAAACATTTTGGAAAACTATGATTTCACCAAAATCGAAAATGGATCTTTTACGTATTATCACGTGCTTGTGGAGGCATTGAAAAAGAGTTTTCTAGATCGGAATGCCGTCCTGACTGATCCGGCGTTTGCAGACATCCCGCTTGAAAGGCTTTTGGACAAACGTTATGCAAAACGATTGGCAGAAGAAATCGGCTATCTCGCAGTACCGGCTGAAAGCAAGCCGGTGGGAAGCGATACGGCATATGCGGCCGTAATCGATGCGGATGGCAACGCAGTGTCATTCATTCAAAGCCTGTACTTTGAATTTGGCTCTGCAGTCACTGCCGGTGATACAGGCATTTTGCTGCAAAATCGCGGGTCATTTTTCTCATTGGATAAAAATCATGTCAACACGCTTGAACCGAGAAAGCGCACCTTCCATACGCTGATGCCGGCTATGGTCTGTAAAGGCGGAAAGCCGAAAATCCTGTACGGCACACAAGGCGGCGAAGGCCAGCCGCAGACCCAGACGGCCATCATTACCCGAATGCTGGATTACGGAATGGATCCACAGCAGGCAATCAGCGAACCGCGCTGGGTATGGGGCAGAACGTGGGGAGAGGAATACGAAGGCCTCAGAGTCGAGGGCAGATTCACAGAGAAAACAATCCAAAAACTGAAAGACAGCGGACATCTCGTGGAGGTTGTCGGTGACTATGATCCGCTGATGGGGCATGCAGCAGCAATTAAAGTTGATGAAGAAGGATTTCTCCAAGGAGGAGCTGATCCCCGGGGAGACGGAGCGGCTGTGGGGGTTTGAGATTAGAAGAAAACACAAATATAAATAAGAATAACTAGAAGTGTCGCGGCACCAAATAAATAGTGTACATATTGTTTTTCTTCCTGCCTATATTTCCATTCCATAAATGTACGCAAACAATTCGACAAGAGCAGAAATAAAATAAGCATCTTTTCGGGAGGAAAGTGAAACAAAGAAAAACCTAATAAAATGAGCAAGATGATGTCCAGCAATCCTTGTGTGCTATTTACAGGTTTATACCACCGAGGTGGTTTAGGGATTCCAAGTTTTTTTCGGGCATAGGTATAAAAAGCAATATTGGTAAATAACATGACCAGTATCACAATCAAAAAATGAGTGCCTTCCATTCTAATCCCCCCTATTTATCTTTTATACAAAGAAAAAAGAAAATTGTTTCATAAAAGAACACCCGAAACTTTCCCCGGGTGTTCTTTTTTATAGGTAACATTATGTAATCACAAGGTCTTTTTGACTAGTTCCTTCTATTTAAATAGTCCTTCTGTTCAGCTGGGACGAATCAGTGTGAATTCTTCCCCGAGCTTGGCATAGTGGTTTCCCGCCAATCGTGAGGCTGGCTTTAATTCATCTGTCAAAATATATCCCTTTTCTGCATCATACACCTTTTCGTCTAGGTGGAAGCAGACAACTCTTCCGATGAGCAGATCTGCTGTAGTGACTCCTTGATCATTGTTAAAGGTAATATGCCGCTCTAATGTGCACTCAAAGCGAACACGGGCTTCCTGAATGCCGGGAACCGAAACAGCGTTGCTTTCAACAGGGTGAAGCGAGGTGCGCGTAAGCTCGCTTTCATCCGGCCCTAAGTTTGCAGCCGTTTCATTGATATCTTCAATGATGTCTTCATCACTGACATGAACGACAAATTCTCCGTTTTCCACTGCGTTTCGCGCTGTATCTTTTTGGCGTCCTCCCGCCCTGTTCACAGAAATACTGAGGAGGGGAGGATCTGAGCTGACGACGTTATAAAAGCTGAAAGGCGCGGCATTTACCGCTCCTCCTGAAGAAAGTGTTGTCACAAATGCAATGGGGCGGGGAATAACGGTACCTGACAATAGCTTGTATGTGTCTTTGGCACTAAGCTGGTCAGCTTGAAATATGTACATGGCAACAACCGCCTTTATCGTTAGGATATCTTGATTATAACGAAATGGTTTCGAGGAAACCAAATGATGCGGGTTGCATATGTTATGTCATGACATATATCTAATACAGGGGAAATGAAAAAATAGGCTTCCGTACCTCAGCCGGCAGCCTATTGAAACAATGGAAACTTAAATTATTTGTATTTCTTTTTGACTACCCAGCAATTGCCGTCTTTCCAGTATTCTTTTTTGCTGTCATAATCATCGTGCTTTTTGCAGTGTTTCTTATGGGAACGGTAAGATTTTTTGTGTGTGCGGCAAGATTTTTTATAGCTGCGAGATTTTTTCTTGTGAGACAATTATGACTTTTTGTAGCTGCGTGATTTTTTGTGAGAACGGCAAGATTTTTTATGGCTGCGAGATTTTTTGTGAGAACGGTAAGATTTTTTGTAGCTGCGAGACTTTTTGTGAGAACAGTAATATTTTTTGCGGCTGCGAGATTTTTTGTGAGAGCAGTATGATTTTTTATGGCTGCGAGATTTCTTGTGAGAGCAGTATGATTTTTTATGGCTGCGAGATTTTTTGTGCGACTTTTTATGACTGCGTTTTTTTCCATGAGGCTCTTGGTATAAATAATCCTTTAAACCTTCTTTTTTAGCGGATTTCACCGCTTCTTTGATGTCAGAATGGGAATAGTGGCCCAATTTGAAATCCTCCTTTTTAAAAATATGTTAAGGATGAAGCTCCTTACTACCCTCATAGTACGCGCGGTTTTAAAAAGTGTATAAGTGTTCCGCTGAGATCGCATAAAAATAAACGCCTAAAATTTGTAAGGGGGATTATGGATGAAGAATCAATCCAATTTACCGCTTTATCAGCTGTTTGTTCATCCAAAAGATTTGCGTGAATTAAAAAAGGATATATGGGACGATGATCCTGTGCCGGCTGTGATGAAGGTAAACCAAAAAAGGCTGGATATTGATATTGCGTATCGGGGATCACATATCAGAGACTTCAAAAAGAAGTCATACCATATTTCCTTTTATCAGCCTAAGTTATTCCGCGGCGCACGAGAGATTCACATAAATGCGGAGTATAAAGACCCTTCTTTGATGAGAAACAAATTGTCTCTGGATTTTTTCTCAGAGCTAGGGACGCTGTCTCCAAAGGCAGAGTTTGTGTTTGTAAAGCTGAATGGGAAGAATGAAGGGGTTTATCTTGAACTAGAATCCGTTGATGAATATTACTTAGCAAAAAGGAAGCTGGCGGACGGTGCGATTTTTTACGCGGTGGATGATGATGCTAACTTTTCTCTGATGAGCGATTTGGAAAGAGAAACGAAGACCTCGCTGGAGCTTGGATATGAAAAGAAGACAGGGACTGAGGAGGATGATTTTTATTTACAGGATATGATTTTTAAAATTAATACGGTCCCTAAAGCTCAGTTTAAATCAGAAGTGACAAAGCATGTGGATGTCGATAAGTATTTGCGATGGCTTGCCGGTATTGTATTCACCTCAAACTATGATGGGTTTGTCCACAACTACGCATTATACAGAAGCGGGGAAACCGGATTATTTGAGGTGATTCCTTGGGATTATGACGCGACCTGGGGCAGGGATATCCATGGAGAGCGGATGGCTGCCGATTATGTAAGGATTCAAGGGTTTAATACACTAACCGCCCGGATATTGGATGAACCCGATTTTCGCAGGTCTTACAAGCGCCTGTTAGAAAAAACGCTCCAATCTCTTTTTACAATAGAATATATGAAACCGAAAATCATGGCGATGTATGAATGGATTAGGCCGTTTGTTCTGATGGACCCGTATAAAAAGAATGATATTGAGCGTTTTGATCGTGAGCCGGATGTGATCTGCGAGTATATTATAAACCGTTCACAATACCTCAATAATCATTTAAGTATTTTATAAATGTGTGAAAATGGGTATTCGCTGAAAAAGCGACAATTAGGCTATTGAATTAGTTCAACAAATAAATGTGACACGTATATATGCAGTATGTTTATCATCTATGTATAAGTGACTAGGAGGAATTTGAATGAGCAAGAGGAGAATGAAATATCATTCAAATAATGAAATATCTTATTATAACTTTTTGCACTCAATGAAAGATAAAATTGTTACTGTATATCGTGGAGGTCCGGAATCTAAAAAAGGAAGATTAGTCTGGCTGGGAGATGATTACGCTGCGTTACACACAAATGAGGATGGGGTAGTGTATTTTGCTATCCATCACATCAAAAGCATAAGTAAACATGAGTCCGATTTGAAAACAGAAGAACAGACGCCAGCGGGTGTCCTGGAAGCTGATGAATTAAGCGAGGTTTTTAAAAGCCTAACTCATAAATGGGTTTCCATTAATCGTGGAGGTCCGGAAGCA
The DNA here is from genome assembly GCF_002953915.1 of Bacillus sp. MBGLi79. Taxonomy (NCBI): domain Bacteria; kingdom Bacillati; phylum Bacillota; class Bacilli; order Caryophanales; family Bacillaceae; genus Bacillus; species Bacillus sp. MBGLi79. The sequence continues at coordinate 4,208,271 of NZ_CP026521.1, read as the reverse complement.
ATTGAGGGTATCCTTGTAGATAATGCTGACGGCCATTATACTTTAGTGAAAAATCAAGAGGTGCTTCGCATCTATCCTTTTCACATAAAAAGCATCAGCTTAGGTCCAAAAGGGTCGCACAAAAAAGAGGATCAAAAGAATGAGCAAAACCAAGAAGACAATCATGATAAAGACAGCAGTTCGTTCATTTCATCAAAATCATCTAAACGATCACTAAAATCTTCAGATTATCAATCATCCAAATCTGGTCGTTCGTCACGTTCAAAAAGTTCGTCAAAATCATCTAAACGATCACCAAGATCATCAGATTATTCAAGTTCCTTCAAAAGTTCAGGAAGACAAAAAGAAGATTATAGCCATGAAACGATTGTCAGAACGATAGACTATCACTGGAAACGTAAATTTTAATTGATAACGAGGAGCATCAGATTGAGTGATGCCCTTTTTCAGTTAAAGGAGGAGAATAGTGAAAGGTTTGAATCAATTACTTGACACAGATGTTGAGGTTGTCATTTCAGGAGATACAAGGTTTGTTGGCACCCTCATAGATGTCGGACAGGATATTTTTGTTATATTTGATGGCTGCAATTATCTTTATATTCCATTGTTGCATCTTCATCAAATGAACAAGGCGAAAATTATGACCAGCAATAAGAAATCAATTTTGATCAATCCGGAAGATCCAATGACGGAGGCAGAAACTCAAGCTTTTTCATATAGAAATACATTAAACAAGGTCAAAAGCCAGTTTATTGAAGTTTATGTAACTGGGGGTCGATCGATACATGGGTATGTTACAAACGTTTTAAACGATTATATTGTATTTTTCTCACCCGTATTTAAAATCCTTTTTATATCTATGCATCATTTAAAGTGGTTTACCCCTTATTCAACTGAACAAACACCGTATACTCTTGATAACTCACAATTGCCTGTCGTGCCTTCCAATGTTCCTCTTGTCCGTAATTTTGAGGAGCAGATCAAAAAATATATTGGTGAATTGGTCATATTCGATATGGGAGAGGTGCCAGAAAAAGTCGGACTATTAAAAGATGTTTCCAATAATATAATTGAGCTGATTAACGCAAGTGGAGAGCCGGTCATTTGGAAGTTGAATCATCTAAAGACAATGCATCTTCCCTAGTGTATAAGAACTGCCCTCTTGAATAGCGGAAGGCAGTTTTTCATTCCATACTGGCTAAAGAAATAACCAACTGATCCAAACATATAAACATGCCAACGTAAAAAGAACAGTCAGCGGAATGATGATAATGGTCGTTTTGATATATTCGCCCCATGAAATACTTTCATCATGCTGTTTTAGTATATGCATCCAAATAAGCGTTGCTAAGGTTCCTATAGGCAATAATAATGAACCGATATCACTGCCGATAATATTTGCCAAGTAGATGATTTTTGTTGTTGAAGGATTCAGTGGCATTTCAGTTAAGGTAAAAGTACTGATCATTAAAGCTGGATGGTTGTTAAATAGATTAGAAAAGACTGAAGTAGAGATACCCGATGCGAAAGTTGCATGGGCGAGGCTTCCAGAAACCACTGGTTCAAAATAGCTCACAAGCAACTCAGTGAATCCGATATTATGCAGACCATAAATTAAGACATACATAGTAAAAGCGAATATAAAAATGTGCCAAGGAGATTTGTATAACAAGTCTTTCGGGGAGGTTTTGAAATAAATCCATCTCCAGCCCAAAAGAATAACAGATCCGATGACAGCGACAAGAGGAACAGAAATACCGGTATATGATGCTGCAAATAGACTCATTCTGACGAGAAAAACAAATGCAAGCACAAACAGCATGATTTTTGTTTGATTTCGTTCTCGTAAAGGAGCTGACGGCGAATGAAGGGGATGGTACCTTCTATGCTGCAGAGACTGAAAATGGCCCGGTATATCTGGCAGGCTTTTGGGAAGACGTTTATAAAAGAACATAAACAGTAGACAAGTCATAAAAATGAGTCCCATCATACTAGGGACAAACATCATGGCGGTATGAAGATAAAGATCCATTCCAATGATTTTGAGAGAAATTAAATTCACAATATTACTTACGCCAATCGGTGCGCTAGAGGCTGTGGCTATTAAAACACCGCTTAATAAATATGGGGTTTTTTGATGTTTTTTTAAACCTAAATATTTTAGTACAAGCAAAAGGATTGGGGTTGTAATCAAAACGCTCCCATCATTATTTAGGAAAATGGTCATGAGAAAGCAGAGCAAATTGGTTAGCCAAAAAAGCTTGATGCCAGAACCCCTGGATTGTTGGAGCAGTTTTGCAGCCACCCAATAAAAGAAACCAAAACTTTCCAGTGCAATGGCCATAATCATAGTGGCAAGGATTGTAACCGATGCACCCGTGACTTTTGTTCCTATTTCCCCTAAGTCTGCCAATGACACACTTCCGCACAATAAAACCATTAAAGCGCCTAATGTTGCGGGGATAGCTTCATTTAGTCCTTTTGGCCTCCAGTAAATAAAAATCAGTGTTGCGAAAAAAGCGAGCAATGTTAATATGCTGGTGAACTCAATAATTTACTTCACCTCTCTATCTTTCATTATTAAAATCAGACGATTGTCATGCGCTTACTAATGTCCTTGCCAACTATTTGTACTGTATGTATACGTATACTGATATGAAGTTGTACTAAGCGATTATATTAAATTAATAAAAATTCCATAAGAATCCCAAAAGAAAAAAGAGATTGCAAGTAACGTTCATGTACCTGCATCACTCTCTTTAGTTCTTGTCTGCTGACAATTTGAAATATGAATAAAGTGCTTTAAAAGCGGATTATGATTGTCTTTGCGGTAAGCGATAACCCATTCTGCATTAAGCTGTATTTGGTCCATATTTCGATAAGTTACATCCAAATTAAATAATTTTTTGGCTGAGGAAGGAACAAATGTAATGCCAATTCCAGCACTGACTAAACCAATCACCATTTGGTATTCTGTAGCTTCCTGGACGATGTTGGGCTTGAAGCCCGCTTGCTCACAGAACTGAATAAAATCCATGTATAGAGTAGGCCATGCTTCTTTAGCTACAGTAATAATTGGTTCATCTCTTAAATCCTCAATCATAATTGATTCTTTAGAAGTCAATGGGTGCTGCTTAGGCAAAGCTAAAACACAAGGGCTGCTTTGGGCGGTTTCGATATGCAAAGCTGTATGCTGTAAGGGAGGATGAAGTATACCAATATCAATGTTGCCCTTTAGTAGCTCCTCCTGCTGCCTAGACGAGGATATTTCACGTAACTCTATTTTTACAGATGGGAATTTTTTGCGATATTCCCGGACAATCGGCGGCAGAAATTCATATGTAGCTGATCCGACAAAACCGATTACGAGATGGCCGTGCTCGCCTCGGGCCGTCCGCCGTGCCAATTCAATTCCTTGTCCGATTTGCATCAATGCCATGCGGCAATGATTTAAAAAGATTTCTCCTGCTGCGGTAAGCTCGACAAATCGTTTTGTCCTTTTCAGAAGCGTCACCCCGACTTCTTCCTCCAGCTGTTTGATCTGCTGGCTGAGAGGAGGCTGCGTCATGTTCAGCCGTCGGGCAGCCTTTCCGAAATGAAGCTCTTCGGCTACCGCGATAAAGTATTGAAGATGGCGAAGCTCCATTCAATATGCATTCCTTTCCATAGGTTAATAATTCGTATTACATATTAATCATAAGGCGAATCGATATTGGAGGTCAATTTCCAAAGAGTGTATAGTGAAACGTATCACAAGTCATTTAAAATTTTACGTTAAAATGCATAATAAGGAGTGAGGGTGTTGACAAAAGCAACAAAAGAACAAAAATCCCTTGTGAAAAACAGAGGGGCGGAGCTTGTTGTTGATTGCTTAGTGGAGCAAGGTGTCACACATGTATTTGGCATTCCGGGTGCAAAAATTGATGCGGTATTCGATGCTTTACAAGATAAAGGACCTGAAATTATCGTTGCCCGGCACGAACAAAATGCAGCATTTATGGCGCAAGCAGTCGGCCGTTTAACTGGAAAACCGGGAGTCGTGTTAGTCACATCAGGGCCGGGTGCATCTAACTTGGCAACAGGTTTGCTGACAGCGAACACTGAAGGAGACCCTGTCGTTGCGCTTGCAGGAAACGTGATCCGTTCAGATCGTTTAAAACGGACACATCAATCTTTAGATAATGCGGCGCTATTTCAGCCGATTACAAAATACAGTGTAGAGGTTCAAGATGTAAAAAATATACCGGAAGCTGTTACAAATGCATTTAGGATAGCGTCAGCAGGGCAGGCTGGGGCCGCTTTTGTGAGCTTTCCGCAAGATGTTGTGAATGAAGTCACAAATACGAAAAACGTGCGTGCTGTTGCAGCGCCAAAACTCGGTCCTGCAGCAGATGATGCAATCAGTGCGGCCATCGCAAAAATCCAAACAGCAAAACTTCCTGTCGTTTTAGTCGGCATGAAAGGCGGTAGACCGGAAGCGATTAAAGCGGTTCGCAAGCTTTTGAAAAAGGTTCAGCTTCCATTTGTGGAAACATATCAGGCTGCCGGTACCCTTTCAAGAGATTTAGAGGATCAGTACTTCGGCCGGATCGGTTTATTCCGCAACCAGCCTGGCGATTTGCTGCTTGAGCAGGCGGATGTCGTTCTGACTATCGGCTATGACCCAATTGAATATGATCCGAAATTCTGGAATGTCAATGGAGACCGGACAATCATCCATTTAGACGAGATTATTGCTGACATTGACCATGCTTACCAGCCGGAACTTGAATTGATTGGTGACATTCCGTCCACGATCAATCATATCGAACACGATGCTGTAAAAGTGGACTTTGCAGAACGTGAGCAGAAAATCCTTTCTGATTTAAAACAATATATGCATGAGGGTGAGCAGGTGCCTGCAGATTGGAAATCAGACAGAGTGCATCCTCTTGAAATCGTTAAAGAATTGCGTAATGCAGTCGATGATCATGTTACAGTGACCTGTGACATCGGTTCACACGCGATTTGGATGTCACGTTATTTCCGCAGCTACGAGCCGTTAACATTAATGATCAGTAACGGTATGCAAACACTCGGCGTTGCGCTTCCTTGGGCAATCGGCGCTTCATTGGTGAAACCGGGAGAAAAAGTGGTTTCTGTCTCTGGTGACGGCGGTTTCTTATTCTCAGCAATGGAGTTAGAGACAGCAGTTCGACTAAACGCACCAATTGTACACATTGTATGGAACGACAGCACATATGACATGGTTGCATTCCAGCAATTGAAAAAATATAACCGTACATCTGCGGTCGATTTCGGAAATATCGATATCGTGAAATATGCGGAAAGCTTCGGGGCAACTGGCTTTCGCGTAGAATCACCAGACCAGCTGGCAGATGTTCTGCGTCAAGGCATGAACGCTGAAGGTCCTGTTATCATTGATGTCCCGGTTGACTATAGTGATAACATTAATTTAGCAAGTGACAAGCTTCCGAAAGAATTCGGGGAACTCATGAAAACGAAAGCTCTCTAGCACTCTGCGCATCACGACACTGTTTTATGAACAGCACTAATTAAAAGGAGTGAAGGGAAATATGAAACGCGAAAGCAACATTCAAGTGCTCCACCGCGGCCAAAAAGATCAGCCTGTGAGCCAGATTTATCAAGTATCAACAATGACTTCTCTTTTAGACGGAGTATATGACGGGGATTTTGAACTGTCAGAGATTCCGAAATATGGGGACTTCGGTATCGGAACCTTTAACAAGCTTGACGGAGAGCTGATTGGGTTTGACGGGGAATTTTACCGTTTGCGCTCAGACGGAACCGCGACACCGGTCCAAAAAGGGGACCGTTCACCGTTCTGTTCATTTACGTTCTTTACACCGGACATGACGCACAAAATTGATGCGAAAATGACACGTGAAGAATTTGAAAAAGAGATCAACAGCATTCTGCCAAGCAAAAACTTATTTTACGCTATCCGCATTGACGGATTGTTTAAAAAGGTGCAGACAAGGACGGTAGAATTGCAAGAAAAACCTTACGTGCCAATGGTTGAAGCGGTCAAAACACAGCCGATCTTCAACTTCGACAACGTGCGAGGAACGATCGTAGGTTTCTTGACGCCAGCTTATGCAAACGGAATCGCCGTTTCTGGCTATCATCTGCACTTCATTGACGAAGGACGCAATTCAGGCGGACATGTTTTTGACTATGTGCTAGAGGATTGCACGGTTACGATTTCTCAAAAAATGAACATGAATCTCAGACTTCCGAACACAGCGGATTTCTTTAATGCGAATCTGGATAACCCTGATTTTGCGAAAGATATCGAAACAACTGAAGGAAGCCCTGAATAAAAGAAAAAAAGAAAGCCCCTTATTGCAGGGCTTTCTTTTTATTTGGCTCTTTTCCTGATTTTAGATAAAATAACATCAAAACAGTAAGGGTGTGGTCTGATGAAAATATTGGTTTTGGCAGTTCATCCTCATATGGAGACCTCAGTTGTTAATAAGGCGTGGGCTGAAGAATTGAGCAAACATGACAATATCACAGTACGGGATCTTTATAAAGAATACCCGGACGAAGCGATAGATGTTGCGAAGGAACAGCAGTTGTGCGAGCAATACGATCGGATTCTCTTTCAATTCCCGCTATATTGGTACAGCTCTCCGCCACTCTTGAAAAAATGGCAGGATCTTGTGCTGACTTACGGCTGGGCATTTGGTTCAGAAGGAAATGCTTTGCATGGCAAGGAGCTGATGCTGGCTGTGTCAACAGGAAGCGAAGCGGAAAAATATCAAGCCGGCGGCGCCAATCATTACTCGATCAGTGAGCTATTGAAACCATTTCAGGCCACGAGTAATCTGATCGGTATGAAGTATCTGCCTCCATATTTGTTCTATGGCGTGAATTATGCAACTTCAGAGGATATTTCTCTCAGTGCAAAACGATTAGCCGAATACATCCAGCAGCCTTTTGTTTAAAAGAAAGCCCTGCCCGACATATGGCAGGGCTGTTTGTGATTAAAAATCCGGCAGTTCAGACAGGTTATTTTCCTTCGTGCCGTCCGGTTCACTTCGCAAAATGTCACGCCCGTATTTATGAAAGACATCAACATGAGCGAGCTTTCCTGCTTTTGCTTCTGACAGAGCTGTAGGGTAATCGAGCTCTCTTCCTGTATTGGTTTTCACTGCGATAATATTGTCTTCCTCATTTCTTCTAACCGCAATAATTTCTTCTTTTCCAGATGGAACATTTTCCTGATCGGCAGTTGTTTGCCGGGCTTTATACGATTCGTATGCTGCTTCAAATTGATCCATATTTACATCTCCGCTTTTTAGCGTGAACAAAAATGTCGATGATCATGTAAGGTTTCGACACAGCATACGACAATATTTCCTGAGAAATATCTTGGGAATGTGACAAATTAATTCATAATAAAAGGGATTCCGCATAAATGCGGAATCCCTCGCAGTTATTTTGTCATGTGTAAATCCTTTGTTTTCATATAACCTGTCGCACCGCCATAATCAACGAATACCCAATCAAAATCAAATCCGCCTTTATTCGTTTTACTCCAGCCTAAAAAAGAAACGCTTGTGTCTGCTGGGAGAGTCTTAATGCTCTTTCCGTCAGCGGATGTGTATACTTTCGTTTTTGTTTTGGTTTTTACTGTTGTTGCTGCTTTTACAATATAATGAGTGGAGACAAAGCCTGTTTTTCCGTTTTTATAATGAACCTTTGCCCAGTCAGCATTTGAGAAGGAAATCAGCTTTAAGCTATCGCCTAAGTGCAGTGTATCGGCTTTCTGGCTTGATGCGGAAGCCTTCGTTCTGACATTTAGAGCCTCTGCTGACACCAAATAAGAATCAATCGGATAACTGTATAAATCGTCAATGCTTACAGTTGTTTCTGGCTGTTGAGCATGGATCGTGTCAGCGCCGCCTGCAGCAGCCGCAGTCATTCCAGCCGCAAGTGCTAAAGTTGAAAATATTTTTATTGGTTTGTTCATGTCGTTCCTCTCCTCACGTAAGAGAAATAATTCATTCTATATCCCTATTCACGTTATCGCAGGTTTCTAAACATGAAAAAGGATCAGATAAAAATCTGATCCTTGACTATTATTTTTGTGTTTCTAGTTTGAGAGGCGCGGATATTGATTTTTTTACTTTTTTTCCGTGCAAAATGTCATCTGCTGCTTCTGTAGCCAGTTTACCGATTAATTCAGGCTGCTGAGCGACGGTGGCTGATAGCTTTCCGTCTTTAATGGAAGCGAGCGCATCTTTATTGCCGTCAAAACCGATCACCAATATGTCTTTCCCCGAACTGTTAATTGCCTCGAGAGCACCGAGCGCCATTTCATCATTGTGAGCAAAAACAGCTTGGATATCAGGATGACCCTGCAACAGATTTTCCATGACTGTCAGGCCTTTGGTGCGGTCAAAGTCAGCTGATTGTTTTGTGACGACATTGAGCTTTTTGTCTGCGATGTGATGGAATCCGGAGCCGCGTTCCCGTGTGGCAGAGGCGCCAGGCACGCCTTCTAGCTCTGCTACCTTTGCTCCTTTTCCAAGTTTGTCGGCAATAAACGCCGCGGCCATTTCACCGCCTTTTATATTATCGGAAGCAACGAGAGTTTCAACTTTTCCTTGTTCGGCGGATCGATCGATTGTGACGACGGGCACACCGACTGCGTTTGCAGATTCTACTGCCGTTGAGATCGCCGAAGAATCAGTCGGGTTGATTAATAATGCATCAACGCCTTGCTGAATTAAATCTTCCACGTCACTTGTCTGTTTCGATGAATCATTTTGTGCATCCACAATGATCACTTTCATTCCCCGTTTTTCAGCTTCTTTTTCGATGCCCTTTTTTAATGAGACAAAAAAAGGATTATTAAGCGTTGAGACGGACAAGCCGATGGTGAATTCCTTTTTGTTCCCCGAGTTTGACGGCTTTGCCCATTGGGGAGGCTCAAGCGAACAGGCGGTTAACAAAAATAATGATAACGTTAAAATGACGGATACAGCCTTTTTCATGTGAAAACCCTCCTATGCTGACTTCTTGCGGTCTAACAATACCGCAATTAAGATGACAATCCCTTTGACAACCAGCTGATAAAATGATGAGACGCCAAGCAGATTAAGCCCGTTATTAAGTGTGCCGATGATCAGCACCCCGATTAACGTGCCGACAATGCGGCCGCGGCCGCCGGAAAGACTTGTTCCGCCTAAGACGACTGCCGCGATAGCATCAAGTTCGTACGATTCCCCGGCAGTCGGCTGGGCTGAATGCAGGCGGGAAGTCAATATGGCACCTGCAAGAGCGGACAAAAGTCCGGCTAAAGAATAGATTATCACTTTCACGCGTGTCACTTTGATGCCTGAAATGAGCGCGGCTTTTTCGTTGCCGCCGATAGCGTATGTTCGGCGTCCAAATGGTGTTTTATGAAGAAGCACCCAAAGGATGACAAAGGCAAGAACCATCGTAATTGCCGGTACAGGAATGCCTAAAAAGTAACCGCGTCCGAACATCTGAAAAGCGTAGTTTGTGCCAAGTCCGGTAATTGGATTTCCGTCAGTATACACAAGCGTCAGTCCGCGAAACACAGTCATAGTCGCAAGTGTGGCGATAAAGGGCGCCATTTTTCCTTTTGTGATCAATAATCCGTTGATCATGCCGAGCATGGCACCAATGATACAGCCAAGGATGATCGCGAGAACCGGATCAACACCGGATACAATCATTCCCGCAACTAAAGCGCTGGACAGAGCAAGAATAGCGCCGACAGAAAGATCAATGCCGCCTGTCAAAATCACAAACGTCATGCCGAACGCGATTAATCCGTTAATGGCGACCTGGCGAAGCAGGTTTAATATATTCAGTGGTTCAAGAAAGCTGGGATTTAAAATAGATACAATGATTACGAGAATAAATAAACCAAGAAACGGGCCGAGTTTTTGCATGACTCCGTCGAAGTGAATCCGTTTGTGTTCTGTTTGCAGTTGTTCCGTTTTCATATTACCGCCCTCCCGTGGCAAGTGTCATAATTCGTTCTTGTGTTGCTTCTCGCGCATCGATTTCTCCGCTGATTCTGCCTTCATGGATCACAATAATCCGATCGCTCATTCCGAGAATTTCCGGCAGCTCTGATGACACCATGATGATAGCGACGCCGCGTTCGGTCAGCTCATTCATCAGCGTATAAATCTCTCGTTTGGCTCCAACATCCACACCTCTGGTTGGCTCATCCAAGATAAGCACTTTCGGTCCGATGCCGATCCACTTGGCTATCACCACTTTTTGCTGGTTTCCACCTGACAAATGGCGTGCGTGCGTTTCCGGTGATGCTGTTTTGATAGTCAGGCGTTTGATTAACAGATCGACAAATTCAGCCTCCCGCTTGTGATCAATGAGACCCTTTGGTGAAAAGCTGGACAGATTGGGCAGGGCAATATTCTCGCGGATCGAGGTGTCGAGCAGAAGCCCTTCATCCTTGCGGTTCTCTGTAATGAAGCCGAGCCCTTTTTTCACCGCTTCCTGCGGGTTCTTAATAGCTGTCTTTTTCCCAGCGATCCATATTTCGCCCGTGTCCAGCCTGTCAACGCCGAACAGCGCTCTCATCATTTCTGTCCGGCCGGCTCCCATTAATCCTGATACACCGACGATCTCACCGGAACGAACATAAAAGCTGACATCTTCAAAACGCCCTTTTACGGAGGCATTTTTCACCTCGAATACTTTGTCACCGAGAGAAGGAGTGCGTTTTGGATATCGTTCAGTCAGCTCCCGTCCGACCATTTTTTTGACGACGTCATCAAAATCAGTTTCTGAGATGTTTGTTGTATCCACCGTTTTTCCGTCACGCATGATGGTAATTCTGTCGCAAATCGCAAAAATTTCTTCCATGCGATGAGAAATATAGACAATGGAGACGCCGTTCTTTTTTAATGCTGTAATGACCTCAAAGAGCTTGCTGATTTCTCGTTCGGTCAAAGCAGCGGTCGGCTCATCCATAATGATCACTTCGGCATTTGTCATAAGCGCTTTTGCGATTTCAATCATTTGCTGCTGTCCAACAGAACATTCACCAGCTTCTTGATCGAGAGAAAGAGAGACAGAGAGTTTATCAAATTGCTCTTTTGCTAGCGCTTTCATTTTTCTTGTTTGTAAAACGCCCAGCTTGGAGGATATCTCCTTACCGATAAATAGATTCTCCAGAACAGTCATTTCCGGCCAGATATTCAATTCCTGATGGATAAAGGCTATCCCATGCTGTTCCGCTTCTTTTGGATTGGAAAAGTACGTTTCGTTTCCATTTATGCTGATTTGACCTTGATCCGATTTGTGCAGGCCTGTCAGAATGTTCATAAGCGTGGACTTGCCAGCGCCGTTTTCTCCCATTAACGCGTGAACCTCGCCAGGTAAGAGCTGAAAGGAAACGCCTGATAGCACCTGGTTTTTTCCAAATGCTTTATGAATGTCTTTCATTTCAATCTGCATGTTTTCTCCTCCTTTCTAGAAAAGCACACCCGCCTGCAGGATGCAGTTGGCATATGGTGTAAATTCACCCGTTCTTATGATGGCTTTTGCTTCTTTTGTCAGCAGCTTAAACTCCTCGTGCGAAAGGTATTCAATCTTTTGTTTAGAGAAAAGATTTTCTAGAAATCTCGCATTCTCTTGATTAGATGTTTTTATTTCAGCTGCGGCAATGACTTTTTCGACGACCATATCTTCAGCGAGCACTGCCGCTGTATCTTGGAAAGCCGGGAGACCCGGCTTTAATGAAAGATCAATTTTCAAAACGCCGTCAGGGACCGGCAATCCGGCATCTGCAATGACAACTTTATCAGTGTGGCCAAGGTCAGCTAAAAGCTTGGCAAGATGGCTGTTCAGTATACCGTGTTTTTTCATGACAGCAGCTCCTCTACTTCATTTCTTGTCGGCATTCCGCCTTGGGCACCGAAGGAACAGACAGAAAGGGAAGCGGCACGATTGGCAAACCGCAATGCAGCTTCAATGTCTTTTCCTTCAGCCAGAGCCACGGCAAAGGCTGCGTTAAACGTATCACCGGCTCCGGTTGTATCAACGGGCTCTACAGGGAAGGACGGGATGAGCACCTCTTTGCTGCCAGCCGAATAGCGGACGCCTTGTTTTCCTTCCGTAATAAAGAGCTTTGCCGGATAAAGCGCCAGAGCTTCAGAAATGGTAAGCTCAGGGAATAAGAGCGAAGCCTCGTGTTCATTCGGCGTGAGATAGGTGGCGTGATCAATTGTTTCCTGCTTCAGCGGGCGGGCCGGTGCCGGGTTTAGCATGATCGGGATATCGTGGGAATGGCAGTATTTGCATACCTCATCAACCGTTTCCTCCGGAATTTCCTGCTGAATCAGAACCATATCGACCTTTTCAATCTGTTCAAGCGCGTGTATCGCATACGCTGAGGTGATGTCATCGTTCGCGCCTTTGACAACGACAATGCTGTTGTCGCCTTCAGCAAGCACAATATGAGCGGTTCCGCTTTCCGTATGTGTAACCGGTTCCATATAGTCTATGCGAACGCCGTTTGCTTTTAGGTTATTCAAAATAGCTGTTCCATAATGATCGTCTCCAACCTTCCCGACCATAAATACTTGAGCCCCAAGTCTGGCTGCGGCAACCGCCTGATTTGCTCCTTTGCCGCCCGGCACAGTTTGAAACGACGTGCCAAGAACCGTTTCACCGGCTTTTGGGCGTTTGTCCGAGGTGACCACTAAATCCATAGAACAGCTACCAATCACACAAATATTGCGCATCCTCATCTTCCTTTCTTGTCGTCTTTCTTCCTATATAGATGACAGGCATTTGAATGGCCGTTTCTGCCAGCGGCTGTTTTTTGATGATACGCAAAAGCAGTCTGGCTGCTTCTTTTCCCATATCATATGATGGCTGTTTAATTGTAGACAGTGGCGGGAACAGCAGCTCGCTTTGCGGAATGTCATCATAGCCGATAATTTGAATGTCCTCCGGCACGTTTTTTCCGCGCCGCAATGCTTCATGTAAAACTGCAGCGGCTTGAATATCGTTACTCGCGATCACACCGTCTGTCGCTGGATAAGCGGCAAACAGCTTCTCCGCCATTGATTGTGCATCTTGAATAGAAAACGAAGCCGTCTCAATGACCTGAAAATCAACTTCAGCCTGCTGTAAGATTTCCAAAGCGCCGTTAAAGCGGTCCTGAGCGGTCGGCAGGTGAGCGGGGCCTCTCAAGAGCGTAATGCGCCGGCTTTTTCCGTGAATAATAGCTTCGGCGGCTAACTTTCCTCCTGTATAGCCATCACTGGACACAGAAGGGGCCCCTTCAAGTGTTCTGTCCAGAAAAACGACCGGATAATTCATGCCGCTGTATTCCTCAAGATCCGGGTAATTCGTTGCGGCAATAATGCCTGCAACATGGTTTTGCTTAAATGTTTGAAGGTACTCAAGTTCCTTTTTCAATTCCTCGTCACTGTTGCCGAAAATAAGGCGATAGCCCTCCTGGTTCAATTCATCCTCCGCACCGCGGGCAAGCTGGGGGAAGAAAGGGTTTGTGATATCCGGGAGCAAAAGTCCGATCAGCCGGGATTCTCTTTTATATAGAGATCTGGCGACTTCATTCGGGTAATAGTTCAGCTCCTCCATCGCCGCTATGACACGGGTTCGCGTTTCTTCGTGTACATAGCCGTTACCATTCAGGACGCGGGAAACCGTCGCAACTGAAACGCCCGCCGCTCCGGCGACATCTTTAATTGTAGCCAAAACAGCTCCTCCTCGTTTATGTAACCGTTTACATAGATAGATTATCATGGGTGATCCGAAGTTGGCAATAAAAATATCAAAAGAAATCTATTTGTAAATTGTATATATAATTGAAAAATTTAAGGTTTTCACTCTTTTTTTGACAAAGTCTTCACAAATATGGATGAAGATATCTTGAACAAA
>NZ_CP026521.1:4177313-4194227 GCF_002953915.1 Bacillus sp. MBGLi79 | reverse complement strand
CTTAAGAAACAGGATCAAACTATTTTGTGTTCATAAGAACCGGAAACATGCATGAGAGCGGGAGAAGTTTGATAATACAGGCTGAAAAAAAGATTGATTTGAAATGCATATTAAATTTAAACAGCAGGGTGTGACTATACGTACAGAAGGATATCAGAAGCAAAATGAAAGCGCATTCCTTTTGATTTTTTAAAAAAGAGATAAGGTGTAAGTCCTGCTGTTTACCAAAAATAGAAAACAGTTTGTAGGTATAAAATCTCTTTCAAAAAAGATTGTTGGCATAGTCGATGAGGGGAGATTATGTTACATAATGCCGATTGAGAATTCATAGTGATTCTATATACTGATGAATGAATTTACAACAATATAGAAGGAGATGTCGAAAAGCAATGTGGTTACTCATTATAGCCTGTGCTGTCATACTGGTCATCGGAATATTAGAAAAACGACGACATCAGAAAAACATTGATGCCCTCCCTGTTCGGGTGAATATTAACGGCATCCGAGGAAAATCGACTGTGACAAGGCTGACAACCGGAATATTAATAGAAGCCGGTTACAAGACTGTTGGAAAAACAACAGGTACAGATGCAAGAATGATTTACTGGGACACACCGGAGGAAAAGCCGATTAAACGGAAACCACAGGGGCCGAATATCGGAGAGCAAAAAGAAGTCATGAGAGAAACTGTAGAAAGAGGGGCTAACGCGATTGTCAGTGAGTGCATGGCTGTTAACCCGGATTATCAAATCATCTTTCAGGAAGAACTTCTGCAGGCCAATATCGGCGTCATTGTTAACGTTTTAGAGGATCATATGGATGTCATGGGGCCGACGCTGGATGAAATTGCGGAAGCGTTTACCGCTACTATTCCTTATAATGGCCATCTTGTCATTACAGATAGTGAATATACCGAGTTCTTTAAACAAAAAGCAAAAGAACGAAACACAAAAGTCATCATTGCTGATAACTCAAAAATTACAGATGAATATTTACGTAAATTTGAATACATGGTATTCCCTGATAACGCTTCTCTGGCCTTGGGCGTGGCTCAAGCACTCGGAATTGATGAAGAAACAGCATTTAAGGGAATGCTGAATGCGCCGCCAGATCCGGGAGCAATGAGAATTCTTCCGTTGATCAGTCCGAGCGAGCCTGGGCACTTTGTTAATGGGTTTGCCGCAAACGACGCTTCTTCTACTTTGAATATATGGAAACGTGTAAAAGAAATCGGTTACCCGACCGATGATCCGATCATCATCATGAACTGCCGCGCAGACCGTGTCGATCGGACACAGCAATTCGCAAATGACGTATTGCCTTATATTGAAGCAAGTGAACTGATCTTAATCGGTGAAACAACAGAACCGATCGTAAAAGCCTATGAAGAAGGCAAAATTCCTGCAGACAAACTGCATGATCTAGAGTATAAGTCAACAGATGAAATTATGGAATTGTTAAAGAAAAGAATGCACAATCGTGTCATATATGGCGTCGGCAATATTCATGGTGCCGCAGAGCCTTTAATTGAAAAAATCCACGAATACAAGGTTAAGCAGCTCGTAAGCTAGGGGGAAATGCAGACATGTTCGGATCAGATTTATACATCGCACTTATTTTAGGTGTACTACTTAGTTTAATTTTCGCGGAAAAAACAGGGATCGTGCCGGCAGGACTGGTTGTACCGGGATATTTAGGACTTGTGTTTAATCAGCCGGTCTTTATTTTACTTGTTTTGCTAGTGAGCTTGCTCACGTATGTCATTGTGAAATACGGTTTATCCAAATTTATGATTTTGTACGGACGCAGAAAATTCGCTGCCATGCTGATAACAGGGATCGTACTGAAAATCGCATTTGATTTTCTATACCCGATTGTACCATTTGAAATCGCAGAATTTCGAGGAATCGGCATCATCGTGCCAGGTTTAATTGCCAATACCATTCAGAAACAAGGTTTAACGATTACGTTCGGAAGCACGCTGCTATTGAGCGGAGCGACCTTTGCTATCATGTTTGTTTACTACTTAATTTAATGTAAGGTGTGTCAAACGATGAAAAAAGAACTGAGCTTTCATGAAAAGCTGCTAAAGCTGACAAAACAGCAAAAAAAGAAAACCAATAAGCACGTATTTATTGCCATTCCGATCGTTTTTGTCCTCATGTTCGCTTTCATGTGGGCGGGACAAGCAGAAACACCGAAGGTCAAAACATATTCTGACGACGTACTCTCTGCCTCATTTGTCGGCGATATTATGATGGGCCGCTATGTTGAAAAAGTAACGGAGCAAAAAGGGGCAGACAGTATTTTTCAATATGTTGAACCGATCTTTAAATCCTCGGATTATGTAGCAGGAAACTTTGAAAACCCGGTAACCTATCAAAAGAATTATAAACAAGCAGATAAAGAGATTCATCTGCAGACGAATAAGGAATCGGTGAAAGTATTGAAGGATATGAATTTCACGGTTCTTAACAGCGCAAACAACCACGCCATGGATTACGGCGTTCAGGGGATGAAAGATACACTTGGAGAATTTGCGAAGCAAAACCTTGATATCGTTGGAGCGGGGTACAGCTTAAGTGATGCGAAAAAGAAAATTTCGTACCAGAAAGTCAATGGGATAACGATTGCGACGCTTGGCTTTACCGATGTGTCCGGGAAAGGCTTCGCAGCTAAAAAGAATACACCTGGCGTGCTTCCCGCAGATCCTGAAATCTTCATCCCTATGATTTCAGAAGCGAAAAAATATGCGGACATCGTGGTTGTGCAGTCACACTGGGGCCAAGAGTATGACAATGATCCAAACGACCGCCAGCGCCAGCTTGCAAGAGCCATGTCCGATGCGGGAGCTGACATCATCGTCGGCCATCACCCGCACGTCTTAGAGCCGATTGAAGTATATAACGGAACTGTTATTTTCTACAGCCTCGGAAACTTTGTCTTTGACCAGGGCTGGACGAGAACGAGAGACAGTGCACTGGTTCAGTATCACCTGAAGAAAAATGGAACAGGCCGCTTTGAAGTGACACCGATCGATATCCATGAAGCGACACCTGCACCTGTGAAAAAAGACAGCCTTAAACAGAAAACAATTATTCGCGAACTGACGAAAGACTCTAATTTCGCTTGGAAAGTAGAAGACGGAAAACTGACGTTTGATGTTGATCATAGTGACAAACTAAAATCTAAATAATCGGAGTGATAAAGATGAAATTTGTCAAAGCCATCTGGCCGTTTGTTGCCGTAGCCATCGTGTTCATGTTTATGTCAGCTTTTAAATTCAATGATCAGCTGACAGATCAGGAAAAACAGAAGATTGATACGGAGATGCATAAAATCCAACAGCAGGAAGAAACGGCAAGCACCAATAAATAATTCAAAGAAGAGAGTGTCTGATGAGACACTCTCTTTTTATTTACCCAGCATATTCATTCTGTAAAAATTTCAAAATGTTGCTTAACATATTCAAAAAAATACCGATGTTAAAACTGCAAAAAGAGGAGGAGATACGAAAAGTGAACTCACTGGCAAACTGGAAGAAGTTTTTGCTTGTGGCGGTTATCATTTGTTTTTTGGTTCCCATTATGACAAAAGCGGAGATTGCGGAGGCTGATACATCATCTGAATTGATCATCAGCGAAGCAAAAAGCCTGCTTGGTTATCAGTATAAATACGGCGGTGAATCGCCGAAAGAGGGCTTCGACCCTTCAGGATTAATACAATATGTTTTCAGTAAGGCTGATATTCATCTGCCGAGATCTGTAAACGACCAGTATAAAATCGGAACAGCTGTAAAACCGGAAGACCTGAAGCCGGGTGATATTTTGTTTTTCAAGAAAGAGGGAAGCAGCGGCACTGTTCCGACACACAACGCTCTCTATATCGGAGACGGCCAAATGATTCACAGTACACAGTCAAAAGGGGTTATCATCACCAATTACAAAAAAAGCAGCTATTGGAGCGGGTCTTATATCGGGGCGAGACGAATCGCTGCCGATCCGGCAACGGCTGATGTTCCTGTCGTTCAGGAGGCTGAAAAATATATCGGCATTCCATATGTGTTTGGCGGCAGCACACCGTCAGAGGGCTTTGATTGCTCGGGGCTTGTGCAATATGTGTTTCAACAGGCACTTGGCATTTATCTGCCGCGATCAGCCGAACAGCAGTGGGCAGTGGGCGAGAAGGTAGCCACTCAGAACATCAAGCCCGGTGATGTCGTCTATTTCAGCAATACGTATAAAACAGGAATTTCACATGCAGGCATTTATGCCGGCGCGGGCAGGTTTATCCAGGCAAGCCGATCAGAAAAAGTAACCATTTCCTATTTATCAGAGGATTACTGGAAATCGAAAATGACGGGCATTCGCCGATTTGACAACCTGACAATCCCGAAAGAAAATCCGATTGTATCCGAAGCTACGCTTTATGTCGGAGAAGTGCCTTACAAACAGGGCGGAGTGTCTCCAGAGACAGGATTTGATACAGCTGGATTTGTCCAGTATGTATACCAGAAAGCAGCCGGTATTTCCCTGCCTCGATACGCAACAAGCCAGTACACAGCCGGCACTAAGATTGAGAAGGCGGACCTGAAGCCGGGAGACATTGTGTTCTTCCAATCAACAAGCTTAAATCCCGCCATCTATATCGGAAACGGACAAGTTGTTCATGTCACATTATCAAACGGCGTGACCATCACCAATATGAACACGAGCACATATTGGAAGGATAAATACGCAGGAAGTATACGGGTGCAATAAAAGACAAAGACTCCAGAATCTCTGGAGTCTTTTCTTTATGCATATTGGCTGGAAAGCAGCCGGTCTATAAAGTAGGCCACACCATTTTCGTCATTGCTTTTTGTGACAAAGGTGCTTTTTTCTTTTAATTCATCAATCGCATTTTCCATGGCGATACGGTGTCCGGCGACTTCAAACATGGACAAATCGTTCGGACTGTCGCCGATCGCATAGATATCCTGTGTTTCAATTCCGTATATGTCAGCCAGCTTTGTTAACGCGCGTCCTTTTCCTGAAGAGGCCGGCAGGATTTCAATAATATGTTTTCCGGAAGAGGTTTGCGCCAGTTTTTTATGATGCTTCAGCTCTTCCTTCGCTTGTTTCAGCTTGTCCATATCAAAGGAGAAGCAAAGAAGCTTATAAATGTTTTCACCGCCCTCAAAAACAGATTCGATATGAGGGATTGGTTTAATGCCAAACTGCTTGAATTGAGTCATGGCTCCTTGCCACAATTCATCTGTCTGCTCGTTTGGATTTGCGCTCTTTAGAATGTCTAGCTCCGCGTGCAGCTTAGCTTCGCCGTCAAAAGGAGAAAGCAGATGGTCATCTGTATATACCTCAAAGTAAATGTTTTTTGACAGTAAGTAATCAGCAATCGCTTTGCCGGCTTCCTGATCCATTAATGTCCGGCTGATCAAACGGTAACCCGTGTCGTGGATCGTGCCGCCATTAGCCGCAATGATAGGGATGTCCAAGTCATCCAGCAGCGCTTTTACATCAAATGTTGCTCTTCCCGTGCAAATGGTGACGAGGATGCCGGCATCGACGGCCCGCTTGATCGCCGCTCTGTTTTCCGCAGAAATGACGCTTTCTTTATTCAACAATGTTCCATCTAAATCAATCGCAATACATTTCATATGTAGGGGGAACCTCCTTAAAAATGAAGCTGCTTCGTGTAGTATGTTCAGCTTGTCTGCGAAACATAATCCATATAAACCAAGGCTAAACGTTACTTTGAAAATTTTCAACAAGGAAATATGTAAAACGGGATGGCGTAATCGCCATCCCGTTCATTATACACCTAAATCATTTTGCAGCTCTTTTTTCACTTCCTGCAGCTTTTGCTGATCCAATTTGAAATAATAAACGCCGGCAGGTTCGTAATCATAACCCGTCAGCTGAATAGACTCAACTGATTTCAATGAAGTGATGAACGGGAACAGGCCGATGGCATCTTTAAGAGATAAGTTCATTTTCAAATTTTGCCCCATCGTATCGACAATATCATCATAAGCTGGTATTGAGCTCAATGATTTTGATTTATCTATAATAGCGCTCAGAACTTCCATTTGTCTTTGCCCGCGTAAAAGGTCACTGTCCGCTTTACGTGTTCTTACGTAAGCGAGCGCTTCTTCCCCATCAAGCGTATGTGTTCCTTTTTGAAGAACGACTTTACCTTTTGTATCTTTTTTGATTTGCTGAATGACCTTATCGCTTTTTACTGTTACTTTGACGCCATTTAACTCGTTTACGACGTCTTCAAAAGCCGTGAAATTGCTTTCTACGACATAATCCACGGGAATATCCAGCATCTCTTCAACTGTTTTCACAGTCAGATCAACGCCGCCGTAGGCGTGAGCATGTGTGAATTTATCATACCCGTGGCCGGGGATGTTTACATAGGCGTCACGCGGGATGCTCAGCATTTTAGCTGTTTTTTCTTTCCGATTAAATGTAACCAGCACATTCGCGTCACTTCTTGCCTGATCGACGGTCTCGCCGTTTTTCTCTCTGGCATCAATCCCTAAGAGCAATACAGAAAAAGAATCCTTTCCAGGATCAAATTCTTTAATCCGTTTTACTGATTGTTCTCCGCGTGCTAGGCTGACGTGCGCTTCTTTAGAAGCATTGTTCAGCTTTACAAAAGCATAGGCGCCGACAGAGCCTGCCGCAATGACTAAGAAAGCCATTAAACCGACAACGACTTTCACCCATTTTCTCAGTTTTCTCTTTTTCTTTCTGCGCTGTGATCGTTCTTCCATATATCAATACCTCACGTTTCTTTAATATTTGAAGCGTACCATTCATTTTGCCATGGGGCAACTCTTCGAAAGACATTTTTCGATAAATATTCCTATATTTATAATTTCTTGTTTTTGAAAATTGATAACGATGATGTGCTGAATCACCTTATATTGGACGCTGCAACAGGTAAAATGTTTCGGTGACATTGAAAAAAATACAAGTAAATGATTGGAAAACTCATGATCAACAAAATAAAAAGGTTTAATGACCGGAAAAAGAGGCTAAAAGATTTCTAAAAAAATCCCACAGACAATGTCATTGCAGCTGATGGAGAAAGGGAGTCATTTTTATGAAAAAGCAGTCAAATATATGGCTTTATTTTTTCGGAGCTCTTGGAGGCGCGTTATATGGCTATGATACCGGAGTGATTTCCGGAGCTATTTTATTTATGAAAAAGGAGTTAGGATTGAATGCGTTTACAGAAGGTCTTGTTGTCAGCTCCTTACTGGTTGGGGCGATACTAGGCTCGGGAGCGGCCGGCAAGCTGACTGACCGTTTCGGAAGAAAAAAAGCAATTATGGCGGCCGCGCTGTTGTTTTGTATAGGCGGTCTTGGTGTGGCACTGGCCCCAAATACGGGAGTCATGGTGCTGTTTCGCATCATTTTGGGACTTGCAGTCGGAACATCGACAACAATCGTGCCGCTTTATTTATCTGAACTGGCGCCAAAGCATAAGCGCGGGGCGCTGTCATCACTGAATCAGCTGATGATCACGGTCGGCATCCTTCTTTCTTATATTGTCAATTACATATTTGCCGATGCTGAAGCGTGGCGCTGGATGCTTGGATTGGCTGCTGTACCGTCACTGCTCCTGCTCATTGGCATTTTGTTTATGCCGGAGAGCCCGCGGTGGCTGTTCACGAATGGCGAAGAAAACAAAGCGAAGAAAATTCTTGAAAAGTTGCGTGGCACAACAGATATTGATCAGGAAATACATGATATAAAAGAAGCGGAAAAGCAGGATGAAGGCGGCCTGAAGGAGCTGTTCGATCCATGGGTGCGCCCAGCCCTGATTGCCGGTTTGGGATTGGCATTTTTGCAGCAATTTATCGGAACGAATACGATCATCTACTATGCGCCAAAAACCTTTACAAACGTCGGGTTCGGAAACTCCGCTTCAATTTTAGGAACGGTCGGAATCGGCACAGTCAATGTTCTCATGACATTAGTAGCGATTAAAATCATCGACAAGATTGGAAGAAAGCCGTTATTGCTATTCGGGAATGCGGGGATGGTGATCAGCTTGATCGTTCTCGCTTTAGTAAATCTCTTTTTCGGTGACACTCCGGCTGCCTCATGGACGACCGTCATTTGTTTAGGGGTGTTTATCGTCGTGTTTGCGGTCAGCTGGGGCCCGGTTGTCTGGGTGATGCTTCCAGAATTGTTCCCGCTTCACGTCAGAGGAATCGGGACCGGTGTTTCGACCTTAATGCTGCACGTTGGGACACTGATTGTTTCATTAACCTATCCAATATTAATGGAAGCGATCGGAATCAGTTATTTATTCCTGATTTATGCCGCGATCGGTATCATGGCGTTCTTATTTGTCCGATTTAAAGTGACAGAGACAAAGGGAAAAAGCCTTGAAGAAATTGAGCAGGATTTACGGGACAAAAACGGACAGGGAGGAGCGGCCGGAAAACAGCAGACTGTCGGAACATAAAAAAGGGTGCGCGATCATGCGCACCCTTTTGATTGCTTACTTTCCCACCGTGCCAAAGTTAATGATTTTAAAAGAAATATCGTACTTAAAATCAGCCTCAGAAAATATTTCATCCCAATGCCCTTTTACTTTATTCCAGTAGTCAGGGTGTTGAATCCTTATGTGGTCTGATAAAAAGACCGGATCGGTTTTATACTCGTGCTGTAGTTTTTCCATCACCTGCTTTACATCTCGTTCAAGCTTTTTCTCAAAAATCTTTTCCACCCTGTGCAAATATCTTTTGCTGAAGGAATTTTCATTCGGGTTTTGGTCTTCTGTCAGGATGCCCTTTGTTTTAACAGAAATCTGAAAGACAGGCTTTCCGTTTTCAATGACTGGTTTAATTTTCGTTTTCGACTTTTTGATTTCAAACGTAATCGGATGCCCTTTATCTGTCGTCGGCATGACACCGCCTTGGATCGTCCCCATGACCCATGTCAGTGTCTGGGTTTCATCAGCTGAAAGAAATCCAACGAGTTTATTGCTGCCTCTTTTGATAATGCCTGCTCCGTCATACTTGGCTTTTCCCTTTTCGTTTTTCACGGCTTGAATAAGATAACTGTACCCGTTCTGAGAGTATATAGATGCTCTGCCGATGCGCAGCGGTATCATAATCTTACCGTTATATCCGCTGTGAGTTGTCAAATCAATCAGTTTTTCTGAAGGCATTGGCTGCTGCTGATCGGGGTTTCCTTTTGTAAAGATATCAGCCGCCTTCCCTCTGGCTGCCATCAAATAGCTGCTTCGCCGCAGCTCATCATCCCGGATAAAGTGGTTGAAGACTTGGTCAACATTTTGATTCCTCATCAGTTTTTCTCCCAGAAGAATCACTTTTAAATGATCGCTGTAAACAGGAGGGTCCTTGATGGCTACATCACTGACTGCTTCCAGGATCGTCTTCCCGTGGGACGTCACATTAACGAATTCGGGTTTTCCGGATGATTGGCTGTCTTCACTTTGGGGAAGCAGGTTTTGATACGTCAGTTTGTACTGGTGATCATCTGTCTCATCGATTGCCAGCCCTCTGGCAAAGGATAGTTTCTCGATATTTTTGACATCCCAGCACCCGCAGAGGGCCAGCAGCATAAAAAACATGACGGAGAATTTTGTTGCTGTTTTCATTGCAGCTGCCCCCTCCCTAATTTTTTCTGTATCCAGCTTAAAAACCAGACGAAGAATGGAATTGTAATCACAATTAAGAAAGCATATCCAAGAAGTGTCCCGTAATAAAACACGTCATTCAAGTCCTTGGGATACATCGTTATGAAAAACGTCGCAGCCAGCATTGCAGTCAGCAGCCATGCATTGTTTTTATTTTTCAGATGAAAGATTTCCGTTAACCCGATATGGGCGCCTTTGAAGGATCCGAGCATACAGGCAAATTGCTGGGCTGTCCAAGTCAGCTGTAAGAACAAATCAAATCGTTCAATAAAAATCCCCGGAACCTCTAATGCGTGAATAAGGGAAATGGTCGGCCATGTCACCGTTTTTGCCTCAGCCACAGTCATACAGCCAATCACAATGAGCAAAGTAATGCTGTAGAACACTGTGGAAATCGCGATGCCCAGAGCAACAGCCTTTTTCACTTGCTTCGGATCTCTCATAAAAGGGACCAGGTAAAAAATGATTTCAAATCCTGAGAAATATAATAGTGTTTTTGGGAATAAAGAGAAAAAGCTTTGATAGCCTCCTTCAAAAACCGGCCGGATAAAATCAAGCTGGAACAAGCGAAAGCTGAACATTAGAAGCATCATAAAAATAATAAGGGTAATGGGAAAAATATAAGCGTATACCTTTCCAATGGAATAAACGCCTCCGCCCACATGATAGATGGCAACTGCAAGAAATAGAAACACCACCACTGCCATTGGCGTATTTTTCAACAAAAAGAATCCGACAACCTCTCCCAAAATCCGAGCTTGAAAGCAAACAATCCCAATGAAATATAGACAGATATATAAATTCAATAAAAAGCCGATGAATTTTCCAGCTACAATGCTGTTGAGCTTAAAAAGGGTTTTTTCGCTGTTTTTTTGAAGAAAAGGCAAAAAAAGCAGAACGATGATAATAAAAATAACGCCCTGGATCAGTATCATTAGCCATCCGCTCGGACTGTCGGTTTCGGCGGCTGAGCGGGGAAGGGTCAGCACCCCGGCACCGATCAATGTGCTGCTGATCATAATGAGCGTCTGCATAAATGTCAGTTTATGCTCTGATTTCCTCATAGCCATCACCTTTGTCTGATGTTATCTTCGGGATCGTTTCGTGTCGGTCTTCTTTTTAAAAACATCGTGGGAATACGGATGACCGTGTCTTTCAAATCCTGTCCAGGCTGCGCCATGATCGGGATAATGTAATCCTCGCCAAAGCTTTTCAGGCGCATTAAGTGACCGATTACAAACAGAAAGACCATAATGACGCCATACATGCCAAGTACTGCTGCGCTGATCATTGCAGCTATGCGTATCAGCCGCAGCGGAAAGTTATAAGCGTATGAAGGAACAGTAAAGGATGCCAGTGCAGTGACAGAAACGACAATGACCATAAGGGCACTGACGATTTGCGCCTGAACAGCTGCCTGCCCAATGACAACGCCGCCGATAAGGCCAATCGTCTGTCCAATCGGTTTAGGAAGCCTTAATCCGGCTTCTCGAATCAATTCGATCGTAAAGATCATGATAAAGGCCTCTACAAAAGGCGGGAACGGTACGTTAAGCCTGCTGCCTGCAATGGAAATGGCCATTCTAGTCGGCAATAGCCCGGTGTGAAAAGAAACGAGAGAAATATACAGACCCGGCAAATAAATGGTGATCAGAACGCTGGAATAACGAAGAAGGCGTACAACTGACATTGGAAGCCAGCGCTGACTGTAATCATCGGGAGAATGAATAAATTCGTCAACCGTAGCCGGCACAATCAAAGCAAACGGCGTACCATCCACTAATATGGACACTCGTCCTTCTAACAGTGCAGCCTCTACACGATCTGGCCGTTCTGTGCTTAAAATCGTAGGGAAAATTGAAAATGGTTCATCTTCAATCAGCTGTTCAAGCGTCCCCGATTCTGGCAAATCATCTATATTGACTGATTTCAGCCTTTTAAACACTTCCTTGACGACATAATCTGGGGCGATATCCTGAATATAAGCGACAGCGACTTTCTTTTTCGTCCTTTTTCCGAGAGTCATTTCCTTGATGATAAGGTTAGGGTCACTCGTCCTTTCCCGCAAAAGCGCCGTGTTTGTCCGCAGGTTTTCAATAAACCCTACTTTAGGACCGCGTTCCACAACTTCGGAGGAGGGTTCTTCAAGACTGCGTGTTTTAACTGACTTTGTGTCAAAAGCTAATCCTCCGCGATAGCCATCAGCTAGCAAAATGGCTTGCCCTGTAAAAACGAGCTGCTCTATTTCTTTCATTGTTGAAACAACGCTATGATGAAAGCCGAAAAAAAAGGCAGATAAGTCTTCAATCGAGCATTCCTTATGGGCTAAAGCCTCTTTTTGTAAAGGAGAAATGACATATTGCGCCAGCATTTTATTCTCTGTCAGACCGTCAATATACAGTAAACACGCCTTCCGTCTGCTATCTCCGAAAGCAAATGTATAAAACATCATATCGTCGTTTTGTCCCAATGTTTTTTTCAGTGTGTCTAAATTGTTCTGGAGATCAGAGTCGATTTGCATAGTTTCTCTCCTTCATAAACAGATTGACGGTTTTTATTAATTTGTATCAAAAAAGGAGAATTATTCTTCTCGAGGAAAAGGCTGAAACAAAGCTTCTTTTCAACGTGATATAATAGAAAGGAAGCGTTTTCTTTGAAGGGGTCTTGAAAAGATGATGCTTTGTACATATGTTGTCATCTGAAAAAAGCAGCTTATACGGGCGTTTGTAAGAGGGGCGCACCGGGAAAATGATGATCAGTTATTTACAGGGGAGGGGTACGGATCATGACGCAATCACCAATTTTTCTAACGCCTGTGTGTAAAGAAAAAATCTGGGGCGGAACCGCTTTACGAGATAGATTTGGATACGGTATTCCTTCAGAATCAACGGGGGAATGCTGGGCCATTTCCGCTCATCCAAAAGGACCGAGTACTGTTGCGAATGGCCCGTATAAAGGAAAGACATTGATCGAGCTTTGGGAAGAGCACCGTGAACTATTCGGCGGCGTAGAGGGGGACCGGTTTCCGCTTCTGACAAAGCTGCTGGATGTGAAGGAAGATACGTCAATTAAAGTTCACCCTGATGATTACTATGCCGGAGAATACGAAGAGGGAGAACTCGGCAAGACGGAATGCTGGTACATTATCGACTGTAAGGAAAACGCGGAAATCATTTACGGTCATACGGCCCGTTCAAAAACCGAACTTGTCACAATGATCAACAGCGGTGACTGGGAGGGCCTGCTGCGAAGGATCAAAATTAAACCGGGTGATTTCTATTATGTGCCAAGCGGAACGCTGCACGCATTGTGCAAGGGAGCACTAGTTTTAGAGACTCAGCAAAATTCAGATGCCACATACCGGGTGTACGATTATGACCGTCTTGATAGCAACGGGAATCCGAGAGAGCTTCATTTTGCCAAAGCGGTCAATGCCGCCACAGTTCCCCATGTGGATGGGTATATAGATGAATCGACCGAATCAAGAAAAGGAATAACCATTAAAACGTTTGTTCAAGGGGAATATTTTTCGGTATATAAATGGGACATCAATGGCGAAGCTGAAATGGCTCAGGATGAATCCTTTCTGATTTGCAGCGTGACAGAAGGAAGCGGTTTGCTGATGTATGAGGGCGAAACTTGTCCGCTCAAAAAAGGCGATCACTTTATTTTGCCGGCTCAAATGCCCGATTTTACGATGAAAGGAACTTGTACACTTATCGTATCTCATATTTAAACTTAATCTCACTTCGAGATTAAGTTTTTTTTATTAGAAAATGGAAGTGATTCACCTATAAATGAAGCATGCGCGTGCCGATAAATAAACTAGTTTTATATACTCATAGAAGAAGAAAGAGGAGAAGGAATGAAAAAGAGATTAATCGCACCTATGCTTCTATCCGCCGCGTCCCTTGCCTTTTTTGCCATGTCTGGTTCCGCCCAGGCCGCCGCGTATACCGACTACTCCATATATAAGGTAGAGCCGTCAAATACGTTCAGTACAGAAAGCCAAGCCTCACAAGCTGTCGCCAAACTGGAAAAAGATACTGGCTGGGATGCATCCTATCAGGCTTCAGGCACAACAACGACCTACCAAATTTCCGCCTCAGGCATTCATAGCGACTCAGAAGCGAAAGCAATACTGAGCGGACTCACCAAACAGACATCGATTACCGGAACGTCAAGTCCTGTCGGAAGCAAACAGCCATATGTTACCATCTCGTCAGGTGCCATTTCCGGAGAAAAACAGGCCAACATAATCCTGGCAAAGCTGAAGCAGGAGACGGGAGTAGCTGGCGCAGTAAAAGTGTACGGAGCACCTCAGCCCTATATGAATGTCATGACTTCAGACATTGCTGATGAGACAAAAGTCAAGGCGCTTATCCAGAGCCTGGCTAAGCAAACGGGGATTAAAAGCTCGTATCAGCCCATCACACACTCGGTGTCTGTCACAACCATCCAGTCAGGCACAATCGTCGGAGACAGCAGAGCAGCGCAGATCAAAAGCGCCTTTCAAAAGGAATCGGGGCTGCAGGCATCATTAAAGGAAACGGTGAAAGGACAAGCCTATTATACGTTTACAACTGCCGCCATTTCAGGTGAAGCGAATGCCAAAACTCTATTGCAGCAGCTGAAACAAAGCACTGGCATCACAGGCAGCTACAAGTCAATCAATCAAAAAACAACCGTTGAGTCATACAATGTCCAATCAGCTTATTTCAAAGGCCTGAATACAGTAAAGGACGCCATCAGCCAGATCAAGAAAAACACCGGCGTATCCGGCAGTTACCAACAGGTTGGAAAAAGCACATCATATACCGTGAATATGAAGGGGATAACAAAACAGCAGCTCCAAAAAGTAAATACTTTCTTTAAAAAGAAAAAATGGCATTATACGTCATCCAGCGTCAAAAAAACAACAACGTCTGCGGCTTACCAAATCACGACGGCAAAGGTGTTAGGCGAGCAGCCAGCAAACAAAGCAGCAGCCTTCTTTGCTCAGAAAAAAGTAAAAGCCACAAAAACAGCAGCTGGAATAACAGCAGAAAATCAATATCAGCTCATCTCAGAAGAAACATCAGATCAATCAAAAGTCACAAAGGGATTGAACATATTAAAGAAAAATCAGCTGAGTGCTTCTGCGAAATCAGTCAAAAAACAAATAGCTGACACATTCAAGATCACAACTGAATCTCTGCTTGATCAAACGAAAGTCAATCAGGCACTCACGTTTTTCAAGTCGAATCATATATCAGCAGCAAGCCAGAAAACCGGCCAGTCGGCAGCAAGCAGCTATCGAATCACAACTGAAGCCATCATCAGCCAAGAAGACATTGACCGCGTTTTAGCATTTTTTAAACAAAACAATACCGCCGGCACAACGGCAAAAACAAGTGAAACGGCATATACACAATACAAAATCGTGACAGCCCAGCTCAGCAGCAAAACTGCATTGAACAATGGGTTAACCTATCTTAAATCGAAAAGTGTAACCCCGAGCTATACAACGAAAAGCAATACGCTTTATAAAATCAGCGTAAACGAACAGTTCACAGGCAATGATACAGCTGCTGCGGCATCATCGAAGCTAAAACAATTATACGGATGGGCATCATCTATCGTGAAAGTCAAAAACGGCCCGCAAATCATGAAAACAAATTACAATCTCTCGCTTCGTGATATGGTCCAAAAACAAATGACAGTAAGTCCGCAAACAGACGGGGCGGCTTACGTATCGCTCACGTACATTAATACGGCAACATCAACCGTTACGGCTGATGCACTAAATATCCGGTCAACGCCGGAAGTTAGCCCGACGAACGTGATCGGGCAATTTAAAAAAGGCGATAAGGTAAAAATCATCGGCCAGGCAAACGGCTGGGCCAAAATTAATTTAGGCTGGCGAAACGCAAGCAGTGATGAAGTGGTTCAATACGTGGACCCGAATAACTTTTCCAGAGACAGCAAGTACTACTTCCAATTTCTCAAGCTGTCACAGACGGCCGGACTAAACGCTACTGAAGTCAATCAGAAAGTGCTTGCGGGTAAAGGCATCCTGACAGGGAAAGCAAAAGCATTTATCGATGCCGCCAATAAATACGGCATCAACGAGCTGTACTTAATCTCACACGCTCTCCTTGAAACAGGCAATGGAACATCTGATTTAGCCAATGGCTTAACCTATAACGGAAAAACCGTATATAACATGTACGGAATTGGCGCCTACGACAGCAACCCAAATTACTACGGCGCTAAATACGCGTACGAGCAAGGCTGGTTCACACCAGAAGCGGCCATTATCGGCGGAGCCAAATTCATAGGCTCATCGTATATTCACAACACAGCATACAATCAGGACACACTGTACAAAATGAGATGGTCAGCTACAGCGACACACCAATACGCAACAGACATCGGCTGGGCGTACAAACAAGTAAACCGCATGTACAGCCTGTACTCATCGCTGGACGGTTACACACTTTACTTTGATGTTCCGGAATATCAATAAAAACTAAGAAAGTTGCAAATAGGCTGTAGCTATTTAATAGCTAAAGCCTATTTGTTCATCACACCTCAATCTTGTCCGCAACAATCATAAAAGTACTCATTCTTGAAGCATTTGAGATGGCTGCATCATCAGGTCTAATTTTTGTGCTCCCTTTCATAAAACCTATTTCAAGTACATTTGATTTTTCTCCGCCGGCAAAATACCAGGACCCCATTCGGATATCCTTTTGTTTTAATCGGAAATCTCCTTCTATCGATTGATGCAGTAAACTGATATAGCGTTCATTTAATGTGACTTGCAAGTTTCCATCTGCATTGATAGTAATATTTTGGACTAAATTTGATGTGTAAGATGGTAAATAACCTGAAGTCGGAACCATCCATTTTTTGTTTTGAGCATTATATTCTAAAATGAAGGTTTGAATAAATGGTTGAAATCTTTCAGGAGGTGTATCTTGGTGCCCCACCGTTTTTAATAAAGGGGACCGAAGCATAGGCACATGATTCATAAAGTTTTCATAAGAATGATACGCATAAATTCTGCTTATACGATTTCCTTCTTTTCCACTTGTAATTCCTACCATTAATGATTTTGCCCCGGTTTCAGGATTGGTGTACATACAGATCCCTTCCGGTTCACGGAGCTATTCCCCGCCAAAGCCAATTCGCGAATGCGATCAACACAAAAATTTTTGGAGAATAAACATGATGGATCATCAG
>NZ_CP026521.1:4175840-4177213 GCF_002953915.1 Bacillus sp. MBGLi79 | reverse complement strand
ACAGCAATAAGTTTCCACTTGAGTTTCCTTTAGAATACTTATTCCATCTATCGGAAAAATTTTTTATTTTGGAATAATTAAATGGTGTTTGTATTTCATTTATTAATGTTTCCCTGTCACAGCAGGCCTTTCCAGGTATTATGGAAAGATAATGATCAACCAATCCCCGCTTCTCTTGATAAAGTTTTAAATCATAAGTATAAAAAAGAATGGGTTTATTTAAAATCGAAAATTCAAATGGAATGGAAGAATAGTCAGTAATTAATATGTCTGCAGCCACGAGCAGATCAAACAAGGCATAATTAGAAACATCTTTAATATAATCACTAGAATATTTAATAGTTATATTGTTTTGAATGGCGGGATGCAACTTAACAAATAAAACATATTCTTCTTTTAGCTGATGAATTAATTGTTTTTCTGTAAAGGGCAATTGAATTGATTGCATATCATAGTCCCTAAACGTCGGTGCATATAGGATTATCTTCTTTCTTTGTTTGTTTAGAGTAGCCGAATTATTCTTCTTGTTTTTTTTGTAATAAGGATCTGTTAAAGGCATACCTATTTTTAAAATTTGATGATCTTTTACACCGAAAGATTTCTTAAAGATATCTGCCATTTCTTCAGATCCAACAGTTAAATAATCATACGAATTATATACTTTTTTGAATCTTTTAATATCAGCTTTTGTCCGTTGCAGATTTGTAATGTCTTCCAAACCAAATTTTTTGAGTGAGCCATTTGCGTGCCATACCTGAATGCATTTTGTTTGCTTCCGCTTATTTAACACACTTGTTAATAGAAAGTAATTATCTGTTATAACTACTTTACTGTTAAACATTAGGTATACAGCTTTAATGAGATGGAAAGGGTTTTTTTCTTGTAATAAATACGCATCTACATTAGGGAAGCTCTCGGCAATAGACGAGGCCTGTTGGGTATACAGGATGTTAAGTTTATATGAGTATTGCCCTTGTTCATATTCCTCCAGAATCGCTTTTGCGTTTGCTTGGAATGAGATCAGGAGGGTCACTTTGCCTTCGGGTTTCACCCATTGCAGAAAAAAGGCGATTGCCGATAAAAAATACAAGTAGCAATTCGCCAGTAATGATCTTATTTTCATTTTTATCAATCCATTTATAAAAAAGTTTTCGTTTTATATCTGTTTTGTATGATCTTTTTCAGGCTTTGGATAGAAAGTTTTCCCGTTTTTCTTTCCGTTTAAAACAGCTAAAGCATATTTTGGAATGCTAAACATTCTTTTCAAGCGCCATGGATTCGTTATTAGTCGATAAAGCCATTCTAAATTTAAACGGATCATCCAAGAAGGAGCTCTTTTGACGTTGCCACTAAATACATCAAAGCTGCAGCCT
>NZ_CP026521.1:4173688-4175740 GCF_002953915.1 Bacillus sp. MBGLi79 | reverse complement strand
AAAAATTAAAAGTCATGACCATCTTCGGCACGCGCCCTGAAGCCATTAAGATGGCGCCGCTTGTGCTTGAATTAAGAAAACACCCCGAAATTGAGTCTTATGTGACGGTTACAGCACAGCACAGGCAAATGCTTGACCAGGTGCTTGAAGCTTTTAATATAAAGCCTGATTTTGATTTGAATATCATGAAAGAAAGGCAAACGCTGGCTGAAATTACGTCTAATGCACTTGTGAAACTGGACGAGCTGTTTCAGTCTATCAAACCGGACATTGTGCTTGTTCACGGTGATACGACAACGACATTTGCGGGAAGTCTTGCCGCTTATTATCACCAGATTTCCGTCGGCCATGTAGAGGCGGGACTCAGGACCGGAAACAAATACTCGCCGTTTCCCGAAGAGCTGAACAGGCAGCTGACGGGATCGATTGCCGATCTTCATTTTGCGCCGACAGAGCAGGCCGAAAAGAATCTGCTCCGTGAAAATAAAGACCAGGAGACGATTTACGTCACTGGAAATACGGCAATCGATGCGCTTCACACAACAGTGAGGGACGGCTATTCACATCCCATTCTTGAAAAAATAGGAAATGACAAGATGATTTTGCTTACCGCCCACCGCCGTGAAAATTTAGGTGAGCCGATGGAAAATATGTTTAAAGCAATCAGGCGGATCGTCGAAGAAGTTGACGACGTACAGGTTGTTTATCCCGTTCATCTCAATCCCGCTGTTCGTGAAGCGGCTGCAAAGCATTTCGGTGATCTGAAGAAGGTCCATCTAATAGAGCCGCTTGAAGTCATTGATTTTCACAACTTTGCGGCTGAAGCTCATTTCATCCTCACTGACTCGGGCGGGGTGCAGGAAGAAGCGCCGTCGCTCGGAAAGCCGGTCCTCGTGCTTCGAGATACGACGGAACGGCCCGAAGGCGTTCAGGCCGGGACACTTAAGCTGGCAGGCACGGATCAAGATAAGATCTATCAGCTGACTAAACAGCTGTTGACCGATCAAGATGAATATCGCAAAATGTCACGGGCTTCAAACCCATACGGGGACGGACAGGCTTCGCGGCGAATTGCAGAGGCGCTGCTTTATCGGTACGGATATCGAAGTGCGCGGCCTGACGTGTTTAAAGACTAATAAAAAAGCTTCCTTTTCAGGAAGCTTTTTTTATTTATTAAGGCTTTCTTTCAGTTCGGCTGTAATGTCGGAAAGGGAACTTTCGTCAGCTTTGTAATAATAGATTCCGTTGATTTTTGTGCCGTCGCCTTTCAGCTCATGCTGGATGACTTTTGAGCGGGCTTCTTTATAGCCGGATTGAATATCCCACATATCGTCAAACGTGAGATTCGTTTTAACGTTGTTTTCGATCACTTTGAACATATCTCCGAATTTCGTGATAGACGATATATTGGCGCCTTTATTAATGATTCCTTCGATGACTTGACGCTGCCTGTTCTGGCGTCCGAAGTCGCCGTTCGGGTCTTCTTTCCTCATTCTCGTATAAGCGAGCGCTTCTTTTCCGTTCAGCGTAATCTCGCCTTTGCCAAATGAATATCCGTCATAGTTGAAAGCAAACGTACTGTTCACGGTAATGCCGCCAAGCGTATCTACGACATCCCTGAAGCTTTCCATATTGACTTTGATAAAGTAGTCGACAGGAACATCGAGGAAGTTCTCAACCGTGTCTACCGTCATCTGAACACCGCCGAATGCGTATGAATGGTTGATTTTATCCAACTTGCCTTTGCCGATAATTTCAGTATACGTATCCCGCGGGATGCTGACCATTTCAGTCGTTTTCGTTTTCGGGTTCACCGTCATATAGATGAGGGAGTCTGCGCGCCCCTTATCACCGTCCCGTTCATCGACACCCATGAGAAGCACGGAAAACGGGTCATGGTTATCAATGTCAACAGCTGAATCGCGTTTTTTTGATTTGTTAATATTTTCATGAATACTCGCTACTGTAGATGCCGCTTTATGCCATAAGTAATAGGCGTAACTGCCTGTACTGAGAACAAAAATACCAATCAAAGCGATAATTGTATAAAAA
>NZ_CP026521.1:4140017-4173588 GCF_002953915.1 Bacillus sp. MBGLi79 | reverse complement strand
AGTAAGTGCTTCTTCGATATTTTCAACAAGCACTCCGATAATATTGGGGCGAAATCCTCGTGCTGCTTGTTTTGGGAATAACCATTTGTGTCGTTTTTTTCCTATTATAACAGGCACGCATTCTCTTAGATATTTGTTTGAATAGCAATAACGAATAAAATTTGTTACAATTAATCGGTGCACGAGGTAACAGCTATTATATTAGGCTAAGGAAGATAAATCATGAAAGCATTACTAAGAGTGTTAAAAGAACAGTTTTTATCGCTGCCTTTAATCATCAGGTTGGCGGCATATGAAACAAAATCAAAATATCAAATGAACTATTTGGGCGTGTTATGGCAGTTTTTGAATCCGCTCATTCAGATGCTGGCTTATTGGTTTGTATTTGGGATCGGAATCAGAAAGAGCAGTGAGGTGGTTACGGGCGTCGGTGAAGTGCCTTTCATCATCTGGATGCTTGCCGGTTTGATCCCTTGGTTTTTTATCAGTCCGACGATTCTTGACGGTTCAAACAGTGTATATAAGCGAATCAACATGGTGGCCAAAATGAATTTTCCAATCAGCTCTCTTCCTTCAGTGGCGATTGCGGCTAACCTGTTCAGCTACTTTGTGATGATAGTGGTTTATGTCATTGGGCTGCTTGGGTTTGGGATTTATCCAAATCTTCACTGGCTTGAATATATTTACTATTTGTTTTGCATGATTGTTTTTATGTTCGCTTTCAGTTTGTTTAATTCAACAATCAGTGTACTGGTCAGAGATTATCAGTTCCTGCTGCAATCGGCGACAAGGCTGATGTTTTTCCTGCTGCCGATTTTTTGGGATATTTCTACGCAGCTGGGGGACAAGCATCCGACAATGTTGAGCGTGATTAAGCTGAATCCGCTTTTTTATATTATCGATGGATTCAGAAATAGTTTTTTCGGCGGAGATTGGTTTTTCGAAGATGTAACTTACACGCTGTATTTCTGGGCTTTGACATTATTGATCTTGACTGTAGGTTCTATCCTGCATATGAAATTCAGAGACAAGTTTGTTGACTTTCTTTAATACGTAAGGAGATTTTACGATGAAACTAAAAGTTTCGTTTCGAAATGTTTCAAAGCAGTATCATTTGTATAAAAAACAATCGGACAAGATTAAAGGATTGTTTTTTCCGGCTAAGGATAATGGTTTTTTTGCTGTGCGGAATGTCTCCTTTGACGTGTATGAAGGGGAGACAATCGGCTTTGTAGGAATAAACGGGTCAGGAAAATCGACCATGTCTAACCTGCTGGCTAAAATTATTCCGCCGACCAGCGGTGAAATTGAAATGAACGGCCAGCCGTCGCTGATTGCGATTGCTGCCGGTTTAAATAACCAATTAACAGGCCGGGACAATGTCCGGCTCAAGTGTTTGATGATGGGGTTAACCAATAAAGAAATTGATGATATGTATGACAGCATCGTTGAATTTGCTGAGATTGGCGATTTTATTAATCAGCCGGTTAAAAACTATTCGAGCGGGATGAAGTCGCGTCTCGGTTTCGCGATTTCCGTGCATATTGACCCTGACATCTTAATTATTGACGAAGCGCTCTCCGTAGGGGACCAAACGTTTTATCAGAAGTGCGTAGACAGAATAAATGAGTTTAAAAAGCAAGGAAAAACCATATTCTTTGTCAGCCACTCGATCGGTCAGATTGAAAAGATGTGTGACCGCGTCGCTTGGATGCACTACGGCGAGCTTCGTATGTTTGATGAAACAAAAACGGTTGTGAAAGAGTATAAAGCGTTTATTGACTGGTTTAATAAGCTCTCGAAAAAAGAAAAAGAGACATATAAAAAAGAGCAAACGGAAGAGCGGAAGAAAGAAGATCCTGACGCGCTTGACCGTCTCCGCAAAAAAAAGAAAAAGCCAAAGTCGCTGGCCAATGCCATTCAAATTGCTATTTTGTCTATTCTAACTGTCTTCATGGCGGGAACGATGTTCTTTAATGCCCCGCTTCGCACAATTGCTTCGTTTGGCGCTATTCCGCAAAATGAAGTGAAGAACCATCATGGCGATGCAAAGGGCAAATCAGAGGAACGCTTAACTGCAGTCAATAAGCAAGGGTTTATAGCAAATAAAAAAGCGCCTGCTTATAAGGATCAGGATTTGAAACAGAAGGCTGACGTTACACTGCCATTCGGTACAGAGGTGACGGTAGCTGCAAAAGGCAAACAAACAGCGAAAATACAGTTTAATGGACAATCTTATTTTATGAAGAAGAGTGTTGTTGCAACAAACGTGAAACATGCTGAATTGCGGGCTACTGAATTTAAGCCTTATGTCCCGCAAACTGCAGCATCTTCCTATGAACAATTCCTAAAATTCTTAGGAGACAGTAGTAGCAGCATCCAATCAAAATTGAATGATTACACTGAGAGAGATACATCTGACAGCAGAAAGAAGCTGGATTTTGATCATGAAAAAATCAGCTATGTGCTGGAGAATGATAAAGCATCAGAACTGATTTTTCATAACATTTCTCCCATCACCCCGGCGTCACTATCCTTGAGTGATAACGATGTATTGTATGACAGCAGCAAGAAGTGTTTTCTTGTGAATACAACTGATCAAGTGTTTGCAGTCGATAATGAGGAGCATACGCTGACACTGATGCCGAAATAAAAAAAGCTATTGGATGAATGTCCAATAGCCTTTTTGTTTAGATTTCTTCTTTGTTTAGTAAACCTTCCATAAATGGAACGAGCTGCTCGCGAAGCTCTTTATCCTGCATCGCAAACTCAAGAGTGGTTGTGATAAAGCCTAGCTTTTCACCAACATCATAACGCTTGCCTTCAAAATCGTAAGCAAACACTCTTTGAATTTCATTCAGCTTCTGAATAGCGTCTGTGAGCTGAATTTCTCCGCCGGCGCCAACCTGCTGCTCCTCTAAGTACATGAAGATCTCAGGCGTGAATACGTAACGACCTAAGATGGCAAGGTTAGAAGGTGCTGTGCCTTTAGGCGGCTTCTCAACGAAGTTTTTCACCTGATAACGGCGGCCTTCACTTGTCAGCGGGTCGATAATGCCGTAACGGTGTGTTTCTTCTTCAGGTACCTGCTGAACACCGATAATAGAAGAAAGTGTTTTTTCATATTCATCCATTAATTGGCGCAATCCTGGTGTTTCTGCCTGAACAATATCGTCTCCAAGCAGAACCGCAAACGGCTCATCGCCGATAAAGTTACGCGCGCACCAGACAGCATGTCCGAGACCTTTAGGTTCTTTTTGGCGGATATAGTGAATGTCAGCCAGGTTAGAAGCCTTTTTCACTTTTTCAAGCAGTTCGGTTTTCCCTTTTTCTTCCAGGTTTCTTTCAAGCTCAGGGGAGTAATCAAAATGATCCTCGATTGCACGCTTGCTTTTTCCTGTTACGATAATAATATCTTCAATACCGGCTTCAACAGCTTCTTCAATTATGTATTGAATGGTAGGTTTGTCAACGATAGGAAGCATTTCTTTCGGCATTGCTTTCGTAGCCGGGAGAAAACGTGTTCCTAAGCCTGCTGCTGGAATTATGGCTTTACGTACTTTTTTCATTTAAAAGGCACCTTCCTTATGATCGAAAAAATTTATGGTTAAACTATTCTCTATTTACCCTTTTCATTATGTTTTTACACATTTTTATGATATAGGATAAACCATTTTTAAACAAGCTTTATCCTTAATATTAAAAACTCATATCATTTTATTTGAATCAAGGATGAAATGATTTAAAATACTACATTTTCATGTAGAATATGTAGTATGAATTTATTTACTATAGCAGAAAATCAGGTGACAAATATGAAAAAACTAAAAGTTATGACCGTTTTCGGGACCAGGCCTGAAGCGATCAAGATGGCACCTCTAGTGCTTGAATTGAAAAAATATCCTGAAATAGATTCCTACGTAACGGTCACTGCACAGCACAGACAAATGCTCGATCAGGTGTTAGATGCGTTTCACATCAAGCCTGACTTCGATTTGAACATTATGAAGGAGCGGCAGACACTGGCAGAGATTACGTCCAACGCACTTGTGAAATTGGATGAGCTGTTTAAAGATATCAAACCCGATATTGTGCTTGTCCATGGTGATACGACGACGACGTTTGCCGGAAGCCTAGCCGCTTTTTATCATCAAATTGCTGTCGGCCATGTCGAGGCAGGGCTCCGTACAGGGAATAAGTATTCCCCGTTTCCGGAAGAGCTCAATCGCCAGATGACAGGAGCGATTGCTGATTTGCATTTTGCCCCGACAGGCCAGGCGAAAGACAATTTATTAAAAGAAAATAAAAAAGCCGATTCTATTTTTGTAACGGGAAACACAGCGATTGACGCACTTCGCACAACGGTTAGGGACGGCTATTCACATCCTGTCCTCGATCAGGTGGGCGATGATAAGATGATTCTGCTGACCGCGCACCGCCGGGAAAATTTGGGTGAGCCAATGGAAAACATGTTCAAGGCCATCCGCAGAATTGTTGAGGAGTTTAACGATGTACAGGTCGTTTACCCTGTGCACCTGAATCCTGTTGTCCGGGAAGCGGCGCAGAAGCATTTTGGCGATTCGGACAGAGTGCATCTGATTGAACCGTTAGAAGTGATTGATTTCCATAACTTTGCGGCAAAATCGCATTTTATTCTGACAGATTCGGGCGGTGTGCAGGAGGAAGCGCCGTCTCTCGGAAAGCCGGTGCTTGTTCTGCGTGATACGACGGAACGGCCTGAAGGAGTGGAGGCGGGAACACTGAAACTTGCAGGGACGGATGAGGAAAACATTTATCAGCTGACAAAACAGCTGTTAACTGATCATGGTGAGTACAAGAAAATGTCCCACGCTTCTAATCCGTATGGAGATGGAGAGGCTTCCCGCCGGATTGTGGAAGAATTACTGTTTCATTACGGGTATAGGAAAGAGCATCCGGATTCATTTACAGGCAAATAAAAAAGAAGCTTTGCACATTGTGCAAAGCTTCTTTTTTGTTTTACTTTTCGAGGCTTTCCTTCAGCTCTTTTGTGATATCGGAAAGGGCGCTTTCATCAGCTTGGTAGTAGTAAATTCCATTGATTTTCGTGCCTGTGCCTTTCAGTTCGTGCTGTTTAATCTTTTTACGCGCGCCTTTGTAATCGGATTGGATATCCCACATGTCATCGAAGGTCAAGTTCGTTTTCACATTATTTTCAACGACTTTAAACATATCTCCGAATTTCGTGATGGATGAAATATTTGCGCCTTTATTAATGATTCCTTCTATGACTTGTCGCTGTCGGTCCTGGCGTCCGAAATCGCCTCTCGGATCCTCTTTTCTCATCCGGGTATAAGCGAGCGCTTCTTTTCCGTTCAGCGTGATTTCTCCTTTGCCGAACGAATAACCGTCATAGCTGAACGCGAATGTGCTGTTTACTGTGACGCCGCCAAGTGTATCAACAACGTCTCTAAAGCTTTCCATGTTCACTTTTACAAAATAATCAACTGGAACATCGAGGAAGTTCTCAACCGTGTCAACCGTCATCTGCGTGCCGCCGAAAGCGTATGAATGGTTGATTTTATCCATTGTGCCTTTTCCGATAATTTTTGTATACGTGTCACGAGGAATGCTGACCATATCGGTTGTATTCGTTTTTGGGTTAACGGTCATATAAATGAGCGTATCGGCACGGCCTTTATCGCCGTCGCGTTCATCCACACCCATGATTAAGACGGAAAAAGGATCCCTTTTATTGATACTGACCTCTTTATCCCTCTTTTTCGATTTATCAATGCTTTCATGAATACTTGCCACGGTTGATGCTGCTTTATGCCATAAGTAGTATGCATAGCCGCCAGTTCCGAGTACAAGAAGTCCGATAATCGTTAAAATTGTCAGTAATAAAGTTTTTTTCTTCTTTCTGCGTTCGTTTCTCATCCTTTGCACCTCGTCTGTTAAATTATTTTCATTATGAGTTAAATTTCCAGTAAATACAACTCTATTTAATACAAGAATGAAATCCTAAAATAGTCGTTTTTTATAAAAAAAAGTTTCACTGTTTCTTAAATTTTCTTTAAAATATAAAATAGGTGTCGATAAAACATAATGAGGTGAAAAAAATGAAAAAATTTATTGCTATGTTGTTCTTTATATTGCTTCTTTCGGGTTGCGGTACAAACCATGAAAAGAGTCAAGGTGAAGAAATGTCGAATGAAAGTATTGTAACAAAGGAAGGGGTTTATGTAGGACTAGCGGATACTCACACAATTGAAGTAACCGTGGATAACGAGCCTGTGAGTTTTGATATTACTGATGAATCGACAAGTGATCTTGATAACTTAAATAATGGTGATAAGGTCAAAATTAAATATGAAAAAAATGAAAAAGGCCAACTTTTGTTAAAAGATATTGAACTTACTAACTAAACGATGAGGAGGGAACTTGAAATCTTGAAGTCTTCCAAACGAATAATCTTATGTTTCTTTGCTGCACTTTTTTTAATCAGTTTTCCATCTATCACTTTTGCAGCAGACTCTAACATCTCAGTAAAGTTGACAAACTATATCGGAAATAAATCAAGCATCAGTCTGACTCCAACGGGGCTCTATAAAGTAACCGGTAATAATGTGGCCGTTACGGACCGATTTGGAGGTTCTTCACGGTATGAAACGGCAGCTCTTGCCTCAAGTAGCCAATGGAAGTATCCGAGTACTGTCATATTGGTCAATCGTGACACGATCGGTGATTCTTTATCAATAATTCCACTGGCAAAAAAGCTAGATGCTCCGGTTTTGCTAACTCATCCTGATAAATTATCTAAAGCCACAGAAGAGCAGATTGCTAGATTTAGTCCCGATAATATTTTGATCATCGGAGGGACAGCGAGTATTTCTAAGGATATTGAGACTAAGTTGAAAACATACGGGACGGTTAAAAGAATAAGTGGTAAGAACAAATATATGTTATCTGAAAATATTGCTAAACAGATGGGTAGTTATGATAAGGCTATTGTAGTCACTGGTAAAGTGTTTCAGGATGCATTAGCAATTGCCCCCTATGCTGCAGCACATGGATATCCAATTTTATTAACTAATAAAGATAACTTACCGGATTATGATTTGCCTAAAAAAGTCATTATTGTCGGCGGTACAACCAGTGTCAGTGAAAGTGTTGAAAAACAAATCAAGAAAACATCAACAGTACAAAGAATACCTGGAGCGAACAGATATGAAATGGCCGCAAATATTGTGGAACAACTAAACTTAAAAGCTGATAAAGCGGTTATAGCAAATGGTAAAAAGTACGCTGATGTATTAGTAGGTGCTTCACTTGCCGCAAAGAAAAACACTCCAATTTTATTTGTGAAGCAAGACACTGTACCTGATGTTACAGAGGATGTGACGAAAAATAAAGCAACCTATGCTTACGATTTTATTGGAAGTACAAGCGTTATTTCTACAGGAGTCGAGAAATCTCTAGCTGACAAATTTTATCTGACAGGTGGAAAAAGCTACAATTTAAAAATCAACAGTGGAAAACTGAATCTTGAAAACATAAAAAAATATGGAAATTCTATCAGAATAAAACCTGAGAAATATTCTACTTCA
The DNA here is from genome assembly GCF_002953915.1 of Bacillus sp. MBGLi79. Lineage (NCBI taxonomy): Bacteria > Bacillati > Bacillota > Bacilli > Caryophanales > Bacillaceae > Bacillus > Bacillus sp. MBGLi79. The sequence continues at coordinate 4,165,999 of NZ_CP026521.1, read as the reverse complement.
AACAGAATCAGCCTTAATGGAAGAGAGTACCTTGGTACAGTGAATTTCTCTATTGAATCTACCAAGTACATCAGACCAGTCAATGAAAACATACCATTTGAAGATTACTTAAAAGGTGTTATTCCAAATGAAATGCCCGCTAGCTGGCCGCTTGAAGCTTTAAAAGCACAAACCGTCGCTGCTAGAACATATTCTATTACTAAAACCGGTAGTACAGTAGCTGATACGACTGCTTTTCAAGTATATGGAGGATTTAGCTGGAATTCTAATACGACCAAGGCCGTTGAGCAGACAAAAGGAAAAGTCTTAAAGTATAACAATTCCTTAATAACTGCAACTTATTCATCAAGCAATGGTGGTTACACTGAGGCAAGTAACGAGGTTTGGACATCAAGTGTTCCTTATCTAGTTGCTAAAAAAGATACCAAAGATCCTCAGACTAGTTGGACACTATCTTTATCAAAGCAACAGCTGGATATGAATTCATTGGACACAAACAAACCATCTTCGTGGTGGTCTTCGGCTGTTGAAAAAGATTCATCAAGACTTTCTGGTGTGAAAACATGGATATTGAAAAATAAAGAAACGAGTGCAGTTGATGTAAAGATCGCAAGTTTAGAAGATCTGAGTTTTAGCGGAACTACGCAAGGACAACGTGCCAAAACAGCATCCATGAAAGTTAAGTACCACGTGAAAAATAATACTGGAGACTATAGCTTAAATAAAAGCACAACGATCACAATACCGACAACCCAGTTAAGAACTATGATCGGGACAACCGTTTTTAAGAGTACATATGTCACTATCAAAAAAGAGACATCTAAGTACACAATTATCGGTAAAGGGTATGGTCATGGAATAGGAATGAGTCAATATGGTGCAAAAGCAAGGGCGGAAGCTGGAGATTCATACAGCTCTATTTTGAAATTTTATTACCCAGGTACAACTTTGACAAGTTATTAATATTAATGGGCATATAAGGAGGAAATTTGATTGCGTTCATATATAAAAGTCCTCACGATGTGTTTTTTGGGACTCATTCTGTTTGTACCATCTGCATTGGCGGATAATTCTGTAAAAAGAGTCGGCGGTGACAACAGATATGATACAGCCATTCAACTATCCAAGCAAATATATTCAACAGCTAGCACTGCAGTGGTAGTAGGAGGTAGTGCGTATCCGGATGCTATTTCGGCTGTACCGCTTGCATATCAGAAAAACGCTCCCCTACTTTATACGAATACTAAAAAATTGTCTGGTGAAACTAAAAATAGATTAAAAGAGTTGCACACAAAGAATGTAATAATAGTAGGAGGAACTCCGGCAGTTTCCGAAAATGTAGCTAATCAAATTAAAAATCTAGGGATTAGTGTGAAACGTATAGGTGGCAGTAGCCGCTATGAAACAGCAGCAAAGGTAGCAAAAGAAATGAAGTCAACTTCTAAGGCTATTATTTTAAATGGTTTTGTATATGCGGATGCACCAGCCATTGTCACTTATGCGGCAAGAAATGGGTATCCAATTCTATTTACGCGAGAATCATCATTAAAAAGCGCAACAGCAGAAGCCATTAAATCAAATGGTATAAAAAGCACGATTGTCGTAGGTGGTACAGCAAGCATTAATAACACGGTATATAACAAACTACCTTCTCCAACCAGAATCAGCGGTTCAAACAGATATGAACTCGCAGCTAATATTGTTCAAAAGCTGAATTTGCCGACAAGCAATGTGCATGTAGGCAATGGATGGCTTTATCATGATTCAATAGCAGGAGCTTACTTGGCAGCGAGGAATAACCAATCTCTTATTTTGACGAATGGTAAAAACTTATCAGTGGGTGCGCGGAAGATTATAGGAAGCAAAAATATATCTAAATTTACAGTTGTGGGAAAAGAAGGAGCTATTAAGGATAAAGTAGCTAATCAGCTAAAAAATCCGGTAGTTGGTGAAACAATCTTTATTGACCCGGGTCACGGTGATCAAGATTCAGGAGCAATCGGCAATGGACTCCTCGAAAAAGAAGTCAACCTTGATATAGCGAAAAGAGTCAATACAAAGCTAGATGCTTCAGGTGCTCTTCCAGTCATGTCGAGATCTAATGATACATTTTATTCTTTACAGGAGAGAGTAAATAAAGCAGCTTCTGCACAAGCAGATTTATTTATCAGTATACATGCAAATGCTAATGATAGCTCATCACCAAATGGCAGTGAGACGTACTACGATACAACATATCAAGCCGCAAATAGCAAGAGACTGGCTGAACAAATTCAACCAAAGTTAGCGGCTAATCTTGGAACGAGAGACCGGGGAGTAAAAACAGCTGCTTTCTACGTTATTAAATATTCTAAAATGCCGAGTGTTTTAGTTGAAACTGCCTTTATCACTAATGCATCAGATGCAAGTAAATTGAAGCAAGCGGTTTATAAAGATAAAGCTGCACAAGCTATTCATGACGGCACAGTATCTTATTACAGATAATTGAAAGAGACAAATCTAATCGCAGATTTGTCTCTTTTTTATATGAAATGATTAAAACAAATAGTTCTTGTATATAAAATAGTAAAAGAGTGTTAACAATATTTATCAGAAAAAACACGTAATTCACACTTCTTAACATACCATTTACATCCAATTAACATCCGTCTGCTAAACTGACTGGCATAGGTCATCATAACATCCCAAACAAATCGTGAGGTGTGTGTCAGTGAGTGCAGAGAAAAGCATGAATGTGAGTCGTGAATTCTCAGTTCAGCAAATACATTCTTTTACATTATCTGAAAAGACGGCTCGTTATTTGGCAATAAAGCGCGTAATGGATATTTGGTTTGCGCTCATTGGGTTGGCGATTGCGCTGCCAATGATTGCGGTATTTTCAATATTGATTTGTTTGGAGACGCCGGGGCCTGCCATTTATACGCAGGAACGCGTAGGGAAAGGCGGGAAACCATTTAAGCTTTATAAGCTTCGTTCCATGAAAATAGATGCCGAGAAGTCTGGTGCGGTTTGGGCACAGAAGCAAGATCCGCGGGTGACAAGGATCGGAGCTTTTATCAGAAGAACGAGAATTGACGAGCTTCCTCAGCTATTTAATGTGTTGAAAGGCGATATGAGTATGATTGGCCCTCGTCCGGAACGTCCCGTTTTTACGGAAAAATTCCAGAATGAGATTCCGGGCTTTACGCAGCGTCTGGCTGTTAAACCGGGATTGAGCGGCTGGGCTCAGGTGAACGGCGGTTACGATATGACGCCGAAGGAAAAGCTGATATTTGATTTATATTACATTCGCAACCTGACTTTCACTTTAGAATTAAAAATTATGTTAAAAACTTGTAAAGTAGTCTGGACAGGTGATGGTGCAAGATAAAATGGAATGCCGGTATTCACCATCAATCTGAGCTTAAAAAGAAGTAGGGAATATGATGCCAAGTATTACAAAACAAATTATGAGCGGCGCAAAGTGGACAAGTATTTCAACTATGTGTATTACAATCATACAAATTGTTCAGTTTGCCCTGCTTGGAAATATGATGACCTTAACAGAATTTGGGCTCGTCGGCATGATCACAACGGTTACAGTTTTCGCCCAGATTGTGCTTGATATGGGTTTTGGCGCAGCGTTAATTCAGAGAGACGACGCGACGGAGCGTCAGCTGTCCACATTGTATTGGCTTAACATTATGACGGGCGTTTTGCTGTTTGTTCTTTTATATGTGAGCAGTCCTGTCATTGCGGGATTTTATCAAAGAGAAGAGCTGGTGTTTCTAGTTCGGATTCTGGCGATTATGTTTTTGATCGCGCCGATTGGACAGCAGTACCAGTATATGCTGCAAAAGCAGCTGCATTTTAATACGTTAAGCAAAATAGAGATTTTTTCAAATGTATTGTCATTCGGATATTTAGCGATTGCGGTTTTTATGATGGATGCGATTTTGGCGTACGTCATTTCTCAGGTCCTGCTCCAGTCCAGTAAAGGGATTTTATATTGGGCCGTATACCGGAAAAAGTGGCATCCTGCTTTTGTTTTTGATTTGAGAGGCATGAAGGAGTTCTTTTCTTTTGGAGCCTTTCAGCTTTCTTCCCGTCTTGTGAACAGGCTGGGAGCAAATATCGATATGATTTTGATCGGCCGGTTTATTGGTGCTGAAGCATTGGGGATTTATAACCTCGCCTATCAGATAGTCACCATTCCGGTTTTGAAGATCAATCCGATTGTCACACGGGTGGCATTCCCTGTTTTCGCAAAAAACAAATATGAAAACAGCGTGATCAGAGAAGGCTTTCTGAATATGACAAAAATGCTGGCGCTTGTTTCGTTTCCGCTGTTAATCGGGCTCGTATCTGTGTCCGACGCTTTTATCACAGCGGTTTTCGGAGAAAAATGGCTTGCTGCTGTTCCGATCCTAAATGTTCTGGCGATTGTCGGAATACTAAGAGTGCTCATGAATCCAAATGGATCTGTGCTGCTTGCTAAAGGAAGAGCGGATTTAGCATTTTATTGGGATTCCGGCGTGCTGATGCTGTATGGATTATCACTGTTTGCAGCGGTACAGACGGGAAGCCTGCTGACAGTCGCATGGGTGTATGCCACTATCAGCGTTGTCAATTTCCTGATTGGGCGCTGGCTTTTGGCATATGTCATCAAGCTTAACCTTTCAGCTTATTTCCAGTCGATTATGAAGCCGTTTCTGATTACTGCGGCGATGGGCATCATCGCGTTTGGTGTAAGCGTGAGTACGGAACACTTCAGTATGCAGGCAGGAATGCGGCTGGCCATTTCAGTTGCGGCAGGGGCGCTGTGCTATCTCTTTCTTTTGGTAAAAGCGTACCCTCAAACGAAAAGCAAACTACTAAGAAAAGGACGTTTGTCATGAAGATTTTGTGGATCACAAGCGTATATCCGAGCAGTCTGAAACCTGGTGAAGGTGTGTTTCATGAGACACAGGTGCAAGAGCTGCAGAAACTCGGGCTTGATATCACTGTGATATGCCCAAGGCCTTTTCATTCAGCACCTGTCCGTATGCTGAAAAAGACATATCGTAAAAAGGATGCCAGACCGGAGTATGAGATTAGGAAGGGGATACCGGTTTACCGGCCTTTCTACCAGGCAGTTCCCGGCCAGCTGAAGTGGGCGCAGCCTCGCCGGAGAATTGCATCAGCGGTTATAAAAACCATGAAACAACGCGACCTAAATCCGGATCTGATCCATGCGCACTTTGCCATGCCATCGGGCGGGGCTGCGGCAGTCGTGTCAGAGTCAATGCGAATTCCTTATGTCCTGACATTGCATGGCAGTGATGTGAATGTCTATCCGCATTACAGCAAAGGAGCGTTTAAAGCCTTCAAGCGTGCCGTAGGTTCAGCGTCAGCCGTTTTAGCAGTCAGCCACAAACTTCAGGAAGAAGCCAAAAAGCTTTCGGGCTTTGACAGCTCGGTTTTGCCGATCGGCATACAGCTCAGCCGCTTTCAGGAAAATGAGCAGACGAAAGAAGAACTCAGAAAAAAACTCGGGCTGCCACTCGATCAGCGTCTGGCTGTCTATGTCGGCCGGCTGGTCAGGGAGAAAGGCATTTTTGAACTGTCCGAAGCCATCGAATCCCTGCAGGACCCTCCTCAGGCAGTCTTTGTTGGGGATGGTCCCGCAAAATCGATGCTGACGCAGAAGGGGCATATCGTCACAGGCCAAGTCCCAAATCATCAGGTAAGAGACTATTTGCTTGCGGCAGACCTATTCGTGCTTCCTTCTTACAGTGAGGGAATGCCGACTGTTGTAATTGAGGCGCTGGCGTTAAGGATTCCTGTCATCTGTACAGATGTTGGCGGAGTGGCATCTTTATTCGGAAAGCACCAGCATCTGCTGATTAAGCCAAAATCCGCTCAAGCCTTGGCGGAAGCGATCACTCGGTACGAACATGAGCAAGTATGGAAGCCGGAAGTGGCAGATGATTTGTATGAAACTGTGCAGGCTCAATTTGACGCAGGAAAAAATGCCAAGGCCTTGCATCATCAGTATCAGACGGTCATGAAAACGTCCGTTTAATCGTCAGAAACTGCGACCAATATAAATAGGAAGATCATTTTACAGGAGAGGGATGAGCGCTGTGAAAAAAATAGCTGTGATTGGAACAGGTTATGTGGGACTCGTGTCAGGCACTTGCTTTGCGGAAATCGGCAATAAAGTTGTTTGCTGTGATATCGACGAATCAAAAATCAGAAGTCTGAAAAATGGAGTAATCCCAATCTATGAACCAGGGCTTGCAGACTTAATTGAAAAAAATGTGCTGGGTCAGCGCCTGACCTTTACGAACGATATCCCGTCCGCCATTCGAGCCTCAGATATTATATATATTGCAGTCGGAACGCCTATGTCAAAAACAGGTGAAGCTGATTTAACGTACGTAAAAGCGGCGGCGAAAACAATCGGTGAGCATCTTAACGGCTACAAAGTGATCGTAAATAAAAGCACAGTCCCGGTCGGAACAGGGAAACTGGTGCAATCTATCGTTCAAAAAGCCTCAAGGGGAAGATACTCTTTTGATGTTGTATCTAACCCTGAATTTCTTCGGGAGGGCTCAGCAATTCATGACACGATGAATATGGAGCGTGCCGTGATTGGTTCAACAAGTCATAAAGCCGCTGCCATCATTGAGGATCTGCATCAGCCATTCCATGCTCCTGTCATTAAAACAAATCTAGAAAGTGCAGAAATGATTAAATACGCTGCGAACGCATTTCTGGCAACAAAGATTTCCTTTATCAACGATATTGCAAACATCTGTGAGCGAGTCGGCGCAGACGTTTCAAAGGTTGCTGATGGCGTTGGGCTTGACAGCCGGATCGGCAGAAAGTTCCTTAAAGCTGGTATTGGGTTTGGCGGTTCATGCTTCCCTAAGGATACAACTGCACTGCTGCAAATCGCAAAATCGGCCGGCTATCCATTCAAGCTCATTGAAGCTGTCATTGAAACGAACGAAAAGCAGCGTGTTCATATTGTAGATAAACTATTGACTGTTATGGGAAGCATCAAGGGAAGAACCATTTCAGTTCTTGGATTGGCCTTCAAACCGAATACGAACGATGTGAGATCTGCTCCAGCGCTTGATATTATCCCGATGCTGCAGCAGCTGGGCGCCCATGTAAAAGCATACGATCCGATTGCCATTCCTGAAGCTTCAGCAATCCTTGGCGAACAGGTCGAGTATTACACAGATGTGTATGCTGCGATTGAGCACACAGATGCATGCCTCATCTTGACAGACTGGCCGGAGGTAAAAGAAATGGAGCTTGTGAAAGTGAAAACCCTCTTAAAACAGCCCATCATCATCGACGGCAGAAATTTATTTTCACTTGAAGAGATGCAGGCAGCCGGATACATTTACCACTCTATTGGCCGTCCCGCTGTTCGAGGAACGGAACCCTCTGACAAGTATTTTCCGGGTTTGCCGCTTGAGGAATTGGCTAAAGACTTTGGGAGTGTCAATTTATAAAAAGAAAAAGTGTGACTTGGCTGAAGCTGCCGGCTGCTAGGCTCGGCCGCCGGCTCCTGAAACATCAGGAAAGGGGTTAAACATGTGAGTATCAAACGATCAGCGGTCCATACGCTAGCGTTACTGGCCGCTGCTATATTAGGAGTCGTTCTATTAGTGGGAGCCATCCATAAAGATATAGGTTTCGTGCAGATGGCCGCTGTGCTTGCGGTGTTGGCAATTGGTCTGTTCGCGCTGACGCTTGCAACCGCATTTACAACAAAAGAACGGCTCTTTATGGCTGTAATCTATATTTTGATCGCCTGCACTTTTTTAAATAATGCATTTTTCGCCATTCATCTTGGATTTTTCAGTTTGTTCCTTTACAGGCTTCTGCTCATTGCAGCCGGGTGCCTTCACATTATTGGCATGTTTCGGAATCGTACCCATATCGAAAGATGGAATGGGCTGCAGGTGAAAGGGATATTGCTCTTTTTCGCCTTTTGGTTTATATACGGCCTTGTTTCTCTGCTGTGGGCCAAATCGGTAACAGCCGGCCTCAAATATTTGGCCTTATTGGCAATGGGCATTTTCTTCATTTATCTCATTGTCATGTACGTGCAAAAAATCGAGCGGCTGATGATTGTTTATGCCATTTGGCTGGTGATGACAGTATTTCTGATGATCATTGGTTTTTACAATCATATCACCCACCATCATCTTGCGAGTTCCACATTATACAGCGGACCGGAGTATAAGCAGCATTATCCGACATCAGTCTTTTTTAATCAAAATGACTTTGCGACCTTTTTATCGATCAGCTTCTTTTTTTACATCACAATGATGAAAAACAGTAAGAATGGATACATCAAGGCGATTGGCCTTGTGCTCTCGCTCTGTGCGTTGTATTTAATTTTTGCTACTGGTTCAAGAGCCAGTCTTCTGGGGATTTTTGCAGGTGTTGCAGTTTACATTTTCATTGTTTTGCCGCCTATTTTAAAGAAAATGGCCATCTGGCTGTCGGCGGCGGGAATTGCTCTTTTCGCAGTTCTTTTCGCCAGCAAAATATATTCAAAGTTTTGGGAGCTGTTTCTGGCCCCGCAGACGCTGCATTCATTTCATGACAGGCTTCCATCAAATGTGGCCCGGGCCAATCTGCTGAAAAACGCTTGGCATTTCTTCCTGGATTCATACGGATTCGGAGTCGGGGCAGGAAATGTATCCTATTATCTTGAGCATTATGCTTTATATGATACGGACAATGTGGCAGAGGTGCATAACTGGCTCGTTGAAATTCTTGCTAATTTTGGCTTGTTCATCATGCTGGGATATCTGTCTGTTTATGCCTACCTCATATGGGTGCTTTACAAGTTTTATGAAAGAAAATTAGAAAATCAGTCAAAACTGATCACAGAAGGGCTTATTACCGCTTTGGTCAGTTTCCTGGTATCAAGTATCAGCCCAAGCTCTGTTTCAAATTTATTTTTCCATTGGGTGTTTATGGCGCTCGTCATCGCCGCCGTGAATGTGTTAAGGCGGTCCAGACAAATGCCTGAGCCGATGTACAAATAAACAGACTACAAAAAGCAGGGAGACTTATATGAACGATATATTGATAAGAATAGCCCGTCGCATAAAAAAAAATATCATTTGGATCATAGCGGTGCCAATTATATTAGGTGCGGCGGGGTATATCCTGCCGTCACAAATCGCTGATCAAAAGAGCTATACAGCTGAGGACACTTTGGCTGTGGGGAGTTATGATCATCCGATTTATAACAGCACGGAGGAGATTCCGCTTTTGTTAAAGAGCGACTCTTTTTTGAAGGAGGCGCTTCCTGATGAAAAGGATGAAGATATAGCAGAAATCAAAGAGAAGCTTACAATCAAAACAGAATCTAAATCGTTACTGACTTTAAGCTATAGCGACGAGGATAAGGATCGAACGGAATCTGTCCTAAACGCCATTTCCTCCACCTTTCTCAAAAACGATCAAAAGCTGTATGCAGAAAGAGAAGCCGTCATCCGCAGCAGCATCGATGCGCTTGAAGGCGAGAAGGTGAGCGAGGATTCCAAAGTGGATAAAGAGAGATTTTTGTATGAACTTAAAAATACTCAGCTTAATCTAAAAGCGGCCAGTGTTACAGATTCTGAAACCGTGAGTGAGACAGCAGGCGGCGGAATGTCTCCGAAAAAGAAAGCAGTTCTCGGCGTTATGATTGGCCTTACGATTGCCTTTATGTTCGTTGTCATTCCTGAATTTTTCAGAGAATCCTTTTAAAATCATACGATGGAGATGTGATCATGACCAATTGGAAACCTCTCGTATCTGTCATTACACCTTCCTATAATGCGCGTGACTATATTGAAGACACGGTTCATTCGGTATTAGATCAGAGCCATCCTCATTGGGAAATGATTATCGTGGATGATTGCTCAACGGATGGGACCCGCGACATTTTACAGCAGTATGAAAAAATAGACGAAAGAATTCAAGTGGTGTATCTGGAAGAGAACTGCGGAGCTGCGGTTGCTCGCAACAAAGCATTGGAACGCGCCCAAGGACGCTATGTAGCATTTTTGGACAGTGATGACAAATGGAAAAAAGACAAACTGGAAAAGCAGCTCGCGTTTATGATGGAGCGCTCCTGTGCGTTTTCTTTCACAGGCTACAGCTTAATGGAGCAGGACGGAACCCCGCTCGATAAATTCATTCATGCGCCTGAAAGTCTGACGTACGATGACGCTCTGAAAAATACAATTATCGGCTGCTTGACGGTGATGATTGACAGAGAGCAAACGGGACAGATCCAAATGCCAAATATAAGAACGAGACAGGACTTAGCCACATGGCTGTCTCTTTTAAAAAAAGGATTTACTGCCTATGGAATGAATGAATGCCTTGCTGAATATCGGCTTGTCGACAACTCAATATCCAGCAACAAATGGAAGGCTGCGAAAAAAACGTGGTTTGTCTACAGGGAAATCGAACGGCTTCACTTCATGAAAGCGACATGGTGTTTTGTTCAATATGCAAAAAACGCGGTGAAAAAAAGATTATAGCCGCAAACAGAGAGAAAAGGTGATGAAGGTGGAAACAAAAGAAGCAATCATTCATGTCATCGTTGCCACTGCTGAATGGGGAAAAGACCAATTGAGATACAGAAGGCACCGGCTGGCAGAATTTTTAGCTGCTCAAGAGGAAACGAAGGAAGTCATTTGGGTATGTCCGGCTCCGCGTGCCCAAGGGAAAGAATTTCAAGAAGTCCATTCTGGCATCAGGCAATTCGCTGTCAAAGACCTGCTGCAGAAAAAAATGTTTCGTTTTGGTCGATATACAGATGTTTTTTACAGACATAAGCTCTCGCCTTTACTCGATGAGCTTGCATCTGCTTCTTCAAACGGTGAACGCTGCTGTTTATGGTACACGTTTCCGGGATTCCCGCTGCTGTCTTCGCTGTTTTCTTGGGATCAGGTCATTTATGATTGCAGTGACCTATGGGCTGCGCCGATCAGCGGGCGTTCAAATCTGCTGTCTGAATTCCGGCGAAAAGTCATAAAATCGGCAGAGCTGAGAATTATACAACGAGCAGATTCAATTACCTGTTCATCTGATTATCTTCATAAGGAAGTAGGCAAAAAACTGACTGCGGGACGAGAAAAGGTTCATACTGTGGAAAACGGTGTGGAGTTTGAGCTGTTTTCTGCACATAAACAAGCTCCCGATCGCAGTATACTGCAGGGGAGAGAAGGAACGGTGTTAGGTTTTATTGGCGGGATTAAACCGAAGCTCGATTTTAAAATGATTGAAGCCGCCGCCCTGCAAAAGCCTGATTGGACATTTTTATGGGTTGGCCCGGATGCCACCAATGGTGACGTTTCGTTTCAAGAGCTGCTGAGACTTCCCAATGTTATATGGACCGGTCCGGCAGATCCAAAAGAAGTGCCTCATTTTATGGAGCTTATCGACATTGGCATCATGCCATATAAACAATCACCGTATAACCAAGCTGTGTTTCCGCTGAAACTATTTGAATTTTTAGCGGCAGGAAAACCTGTTGTAGGCACTAATCTTCCGTCAACCTCAAAAATGCAAAAGCCTTATGTATACGAATATGTAGAGGGCGATCATCCGATTGATTTTATAGCCGCTTGTGAAAAAGTTCTCGGACAAAACGGAGACGAGACCTATAAAGAAATGCGCCGAAACATCGCCCGCACCCAAGATTGGGATTGCTTATTTAGACAAATTATGAAATATACAGGGATTCAAAAACATGCGTAGTCCTATAAATTGGGATGCGCGTTTTTTGATTATACGTGTTTCTTTTTGATGAAGCTTGTTATAATAACTAAGGAGAAGGTATAATGGAAGGAACGGTTCTCTATATAAATAAAGACTTTATTTAATTCCAAAGGAGACTTCTTTATGCTTGACGAACGCATGATTCGCATTGTTGTTGCGTTTATTGTCTCGCTGCTGACAGTTTTAATCATAACCCCAATCGTAAAAAGGATTGCGATTAAAATAGGTGCAGTTGACCAGCCCAGCAATCGAAAAGTACATGACAAAATCATGCCCCGGATGGGCGGGCTGGCCATATTTATCGGGGTGGTTGCAGGCGTGCTTGCATCCGGTATATACACTGAAACAAGGATGACGGCTATTACAGCCGGAGCATTCATCATAATTGTGTTAGGTATTCTTGATGATAAATATCAATTAAGTGCAAAAGTGAAGTTTTTGATTCAATTAGGTGTAGCCATTATGATTGTAAGCACTGGCTTAAAAATGGACTTTTTCTCAGTACCTTTTTTAACAGAACGATTTGAATTAGGATGGATGGCTTATCCGCTGACCGTATTATGGATTGTCGGCATCACGAACGCAATTAACCTGATTGACGGATTGGATGGCCTTGCTGCCGGTCTTTCTGTTATTGGCCTGTCAACAATCGCCGTCATGGCGCTATCCGGCGGAAAAGTGCTCATTCTGTCACTCTCATTAGTTGTTATTGCCAGCACGCTTGGATTTTTGTTTTACAACTTTCATCCGGCAAAAATTTTTATGGGAGATACGGGCTCACTTTTTTTAGGGTATAGTATTTCGATTCTTTCATTATTAGGCTTGTATAAAAGTGTCACATTGTTCAGTATCGTTATCCCGATTATTATATTAGGCGTACCGATTTTTGATACAACATTTGCTATTATCAGGAGAATCTTAAACAAACAGCCGATTTCAGCGCCTGATAAGTCACATATCCATCATAGACTGATGGCCTTTGGCCTTTCACATCGGATGTCGGTCTTAGTTATTTATATGATTGGATTTATTTTCAGTATCAGTGCGATTGTGCTTAAAACTGCCACAATTTGGCTCTCTTTGTTTATTATCTTCATTTTAATCATTTTTATGCAAATCATAGCAGAAGTGACAGGACTCGTGAATGAAAAATTCAAACCGTTTACGAAATTTTATAAACGGCTGGTGAAAAGGAATTAAAAACTCCGGCTTATGTGCCGGAGTTTTTTTCTGCGCAAAAATGCCCGATCCTCTAAAGGACCGGGCATTTTTTAATAGGATGAACCAGTTGTTGAATTCGTTGTACCGTTTGAGCTTGTGCTGCTGTCATTCGAATAGCTGCTTCCGCTCGTCGTGCCGTCAGTTGTTGTGCCAGTGCTGTCAGAACCGCTTGAACTGTCAGTCCCATCTGTTGAACTTCCGGTACCGGAAGTGCCAGTGCTGCTGGTATCTGGAGTATAATCTAAATGCTCTTGAAGCGTTTTTCTGACTTTCTCGAGATTTGTAGCATCAGGTTCAAAGTAATACGTGTTGTTAGGACCTAAATACAAATCAGACCCTGTAATGCTCAACGTGTCGATTTTTTTGCTGGTAAAGCCGCTGTAAATCTGCTGAAGCGCTAAACCTTCAGTAATACGAATATTGGTTTCAACGTTTTCGCTGGCTTTCTCTGCGATTTTATCAATTTTAGCAATGTTGCTTGCACTTGACATTTGGTCAATCAGCGCGTTTAAGATTTGTTTCTGTCTGTCATTACGGCCAAAGTCTCCGCGTTTATCCTGTTTTCTCATTCGGGCATACGCCAAGGCTTGTTCGCCGTTTAAATGCATCTCGCCTTTTTTGAAGTAAATCCGTTTGCTTTCGTTTACGTCACTTTTTTCATCGAAATCGAAAGGCACGTCTACATCAATACCGCCGACTTCATTTATCACATCTTTAAATCCGTCAAAATCAACTGTGACATATTTATCGATCGGGATTTGCAAGAAGTTTTCAACAGTTTCAACTGTCTCATCTTTACCGCCTTTGCTGTAAGCGGCATTGATCTTTGTCTTGCTTCCGGTTGTGTCACCGGCTAATTGCACACGTGTATCACGCGGAATACTCAGCATTTTCATGGTTTTATTTTTAGGATCCAGGGTAACTACAATAAGAGAGTCTGATCTCCCTTTTTGTCCTTTAGTCGCGTAATCCTCTATTCCCATAAATAAAATAGAAAACGGTTTTTTCTTCATGTCTACAACTTCGCTGCGAAGATTTGATTTATTCCCGCGAGATAGGGCATCGTACGAATCGTCGGCAGCGTTAATGGTTTTATAAAGTTTATATCCGCCAAGCCCTACAACTACTAATAATGCGAGGACGAACAATAACATTATTCTTTTTATAATTTTCCTGCGTTTGCTCTTTTTCTTTTTTCGCACCCGCACTCTAACGCGTTCAGCCATTATTCAGTCTCCTTTATGTGATTGACGGCTTTTTCAAGATACGTCAACTCTCCCTCTTTAATATCACTCTTTCCATTTGTCAGTTCTGTCATCCATTCAGAAAAAGCATTTGTTTCCTTTTCTTCCACGTATGTTTCGAATTCAACATTTTCTGAATAATGGATTTCCTTTAACAGAAATTGTGACTCCCTTAATTCATTTTCAATCTTGCCAAGCCATGTGTAATCTGCGGAAGTATGCATAATTCGCATAAGCTTCCGTTCTACCACACCTATATGATTTAATCCTTCAGACACTGATTTCCCATAAGCGCGAATTAATCCGCCAGCCCCAAGCTTAATACCTCCGAAGTATCGTGTAACGACGGCGCAAGTATCCTTAAGTCCGCGTTTTTTTAATACCTCAAGCATCGGCACTCCCGCTGTACCGCTTGGTTCTCCGTCATCATTGGCTTTTTGGATATGATCATTCTCGCCGATAACGTAAGCTGAGCAATTATGAGTCGCATTCCAGTGCTGTTTTTTTATTTTCTGTATAAATTCCTGTGCCTCTTGTTCGGTAGAAACACGGCTTAAATGACAGATAAAACGCGATTTTTCTATAACAATCTCGTGTTCTCCTGCTTCTTTCACAGTAAAATAGCTGTGCAGCATGCTAGCTGACCCTCCTGCTAAGCATAAAAGACTGCCTATACAAATTCGTACAGTCTTTAGAATTTTTGTGCGTATTTTGGTATCATAAAGAGTAGATAGTATATAAAAATGTTTTTTTCTAGAATATACGCATTCTTTCATTATAATTCGACATAATTTGCAGATCAATTACATTTATAATAAAAATATATGACAACGCCGTGACGGAGGGAAATTATGAATAAAACAAAGATGGATTCCAAAGTGTTGGATTCTATTTTGATGAAGATGCTGAAAACCGTTGACGGGAGCAAGGACGAGGTTTTTCAAATCGGAGAGCAGTCACGCCAGCAGTATGAACAGCTGGTTGAAGAACTGAAACAAATTAAGCAGCAGGTGTATGAAGTGATTGAGCTTGGCGATAAACTTGAAGTGCAAACCCGCCATGCGAGAAACCGTTTATCCGAGGTCAGCCGTAATTTTCATAGATTCAGTGAAGAGGAAATCCGCAATGCTTATGAAAAAGCCCATAAGCTGCAGGTAGAATTGACGATGATCCAGCAGCGTGAGAAGCAATTGCGCGAACGGCGGGATGATTTGGAGCGCAGATTACTAGGGCTTCAGGAAATCATTGAGCGGTCAGAATCATTAGTAAGCCAAATTACAGTTGTGCTTAATTACTTGAACCAGGATCTGCGCGAAGTAGGACTGCTTCTTGCAGATGCTCAGGCAAAACAGGATTTCGGCTTAAGAATTATTGAGGCGCAGGAAGAAGAGCGAAAAAGAGTTTCAAGAGAAATCCATGACGGACCCGCTCAAATGCTGGCGAATGTTATGATGAGATCGGAATTAATCGAACGGATTTTCCGTGACCGGGGTGCAGAGGACGGATTCCAAGAAATTAAAAATCTCCGTCAAAATGTTCGGAATGCCCTTTACGAAGTGAGAAGGATTATATATGATTTAAGACCGATGGCCCTTGATGACCTAGGCCTGATTCCAACTTTAAGAAAATATCTATATACAACCGAAGAATATAACGGGAAGGTCAAAATACATTTTCAGTGTATTGGAGAAACAGAGGATCAGCGGCTAGCGCCTCAGTTTGAAGTTGCGCTCTTCAGGCTCGCACAGGAAGCTGTGTCTAATGCGCTAAAGCATTCTGAATCTGAAGAAATTACAGTCAAAGTTGAAATCACAAATGATTTTGTGATTTTAATGATAAAAGATAACGGTAAAGGGTTCGACCTGAAGGAAGCGAAAGAGAAGAAAAACAAATCATTCGGCTTGCTGGGCATGAAAGAAAGAGTAGATTTATTGGAAGGAACGATGACAATAGATTCGAAAATAGGTCTTGGGACATTTATTATGATTAAGGTTCCGTTATCTCTTTGACTATGATTTGTAAAATAGAGCCAAAAGGCATATTGACCGAATGCTAGAGTATATAGAACAATAATACAAGGAGGCGTGGCTTGTGACTAAAGTAAACATTGTTATTATCGACGACCATCAGTTATTTCGTGAAGGTGTTAAACGGATATTGGATTTTGAACCTACCTTTGAAGTGGTAGCCGAAGGTGATGACGGAGACGAAGCGGCTCGTATTGTTGAGCACTATCATCCTGATGTTGTGATCATGGATATCAATATGCCAAACGTAAATGGTGTGGAAGCTACAAAACAGCTTGTTGAGCTGTATCCTGAATCTAAAGTAATTATTCTATCAATTCACGATGACGAAAATTATGTAACACATGCCCTGAAAACAGGTGCTAGAGGTTATCTGCTGAAAGAGATGGATGCTGATACATTAATTGAAGCGGTTAAAGTAGTTGCCGAGGGCGGCTCTTACCTTCATCCGAAGGTTACGCATAACCTCGTTAACGAATTCCGCCGTCTTGCAACAAGCGGAGTTTCTGCACATCCTCAACACGAGGTTTACCCTGAAATCCGCAGACCATTACATATTCTAACTAGGCGGGAATGTGAAGTGCTGCAGATGCTTGCAGACGGAAAAAGCAACCGCGGAATTGGTGAATCATTGTTTATCAGTGAGAAAACCGTTAAAAACCATGTGAGCAATATTTTACAAAAAATGAATGTGAACGACCGGACGCAAGCCGTTGTGGTCGCCATTAAAAATGGCTGGGTAGAAATGAGATAGTATATTAGGAGACTTGCCTTTTTCTAGGCAGGTCTTTTTTTAGGCTGCCGTTTCCCTTACAATAGAGTTATAAAGCAATAAGGCAGGTATCGAAGCTATGAATATTGCAGTCGTAACAGACAGCACGGCATATATTCCGAAAGAAATGCGTGAACAACATCAGATACATATGATCCCTCTCCAGGTTGTTTTTGGGGAGGAGACTTACCGTGAAGAAATTGAGTTGGACTGGAAAAGCTTTTACGAAGAAGTAAAAAAACATAATGAGCTTCCGACGACTTCTCAGCCGCCAATCGGCGAGCTGGTTGCGTTGTATGAAGAGCTTGGCAAATCTTATGATGCGGTCATCAGTATCCATCTTTCCAGCGGGATCAGCGGAACATTCAGCAGTGCGGCAACGGCTGATTCAATGGTCGACAATATTGATGTGTATCCATTTGATTCAGAGATAAGCTGTTTAGCCCAAGGCTTTTATGCTCTTAAAGCCGCTGAATTAATTAAAAACGGAGCATCATCGCCGGAAGATATTATAAAAGAACTGGAAGAAATGAAAAAAACAGTTCGAGCTTATTTTATGGTAGATGACTTAGCTCACCTTCAGCGCGGCGGGCGATTAAGCAGCGCCCAAGCCTTCATTGGTAGTCTTCTAAAGGTAAAGCCTATCCTTCATTTTGACAATAGGGTAATTGTGCCTTTTGAGAAGATTCGCACACGTAAAAAAGCAATTTCGCGAATTTATGAGCTTTTAGACGAAGATGCGAGCAAAGGGTTGCCTATGCGCGCTGCTGTTATCCATGCTAATCGCGAGGAAGAAGCAGCGAAAATCATTGAAGAGCTTTCTGTAAAATATCCTCATGTTGAATTTTATAACAGCTATTTTGGCGCGGTAATCGGCACTCATTTGGGTGAAGGTGCGCTAGGAATTTGCTGGTGTTTTAAATAAGGCCAAATCTCCGTTTTAGCAACGGAGATTTTTTTATATTTCTATTTTGATTGTTCGACAGAAACTATTCATTCAGGCATACTGTCTCGAAAGGAGGCGGTGCTATGTGAAGGTGCCAACTGAAAAGAACATTTCCTTTTCTAGAGAATTGCAGCAGACGCTTCAAAGCCGTCATTTGCTCAGGACTGAACTCCCATTTTCCGATGAAATGATTGAATGGCATATCAAGAATGGCTATATCACCGCTGAAAATTCTATATCAATAAATAAACAGGGCTATAGATGTAATAGGTGCGGCCAAACTGATAAGCGGTATTTTTCTTTTTATCACTCATTTGGAAAAGATCAGCTGTATTGCCGTTCCTGTATCATGATGGGCAGAGTGAGTGAGGAGGTTCCTTTATATTCATGGAAAGAGGAGGATGAGCCAAACTGGAAGTCTGTTAAGCTGATATGGGATGGCAAGCTTTCAAGCGGACAGCAAAAAGCCGCCAATATTTTAATTGAAGCAATATCAAAAAGAGAAGAGCTCCTCATCTGGGCGGTTTGCGGCGCTGGCAAAACAGAAATGCTATTTCCTGGTATAGAATCAGCGTTAAATCAAGGACTGCGTGTATGTATTGCAACTCCTCGCACCGATGTTGTATTAGAGCTTGCTCCAAGACTCAAGGCTGCCTTTCAGGGTGCTGACATTTCAGCGCTTTACGGAGGAAGCGATGACAAAGGGCGGCTATCTCCGCTCATGATTTCCACCACGCATCAGCTTTTGCGATATAAAGATGCATTCGATGTTATGATCGTTGATGAGGTTGACGCTTTTCCGTATTCTGCTGATCAAACCCTTCAATTCGCTGTTCAAAAAGCAAGAAAGAAAAACAGCACCCTCGTTTATTTAAGTGCAACACCTCCTAAAGAATTAAAAAGAAAAGCGCGGAACGGACAGTTACATTCAGTTCGCATCCCCGCAAGACACCACCGGCAACCTTTACCCGAACCGCGCTTTGTATGGTGTGGAAACTGGAAGAAGAAATTAAACCGAAATAAAATTCCGCCAGCGGTGAAAAGATGGATAGAGTTTCATGTGAAAGAAGGGAGGCCTGTTTTTTTATTCGTTCCCTCCGTTTCTATTCTAGAAAAGGCTGCTGCGAGCTTTAAAGATGTTAATTGCCGAACCGCGACTGTGCATGCGGAAGACAAGCATAGAAAGGAGAAAGTGCAGCGATTCAGAGATGGTCAGCTCGATCTATTAATCACAACAACAATACTGGAAAGAGGCGTTACGGTTCCCAAGGTGCAAACAGGTGTACTAGGAGCGGAATCTCCTATCTTTACGGAAAGCGCACTTATTCAAATCGCAGGAAGAACTGGCCGGCATAAAGAGCATGCAGACGGCGATGTCATTTTCTTTCACTACGGCAAAACAAAGAGTATGCTCGATGCAAAAAAGCATATAAAAGAAATGAACGGCTTGGCAGCAAAAAATGAATGAACAGACTAGCCATTATTTGAAAACGTGGTACAGTATACTCATATAACCGATGATGAGGAGCTGTAAAAATGCTTGTCAATTCAAAAGAAATCGTAATGAAAGAACTGCTCGACCGTTATATGGACCAGCTTCACATGGCCTGCACGTGCCAAGTATGCCAAAACGATGTACTGGCACTTTCTTTAAACAAAGTGAGACCATCCTACGTTACTGATCTTAAAAAGATCGCATATACGAAAGCAGAGATGGTAGATAAACAAAAAAATACGGCTATGCTTGTCATTTTGGCTGAATCTGCAGCTGTGGTATCAGAGAGTCCAAGCGATTTATGCCAAACAAAGCAGGAGGAGGCACTCATAAACTGATCTGTCTGCTATGCGATTCGCAATTTTCTCAAGCTGTTACATGGAGAGCACTTTTTTTATTAAAGCCTGACGAAAAGGTCTGTCATTCCTGCAGAAGCAAATTGAAAAAAATTACAGGGCATATCTGCACCATATGCGGCAGACCTCAATCCGTTTATGCGGTATGCAGGGATTGTGAGGCGTGGAAATTAAGGATCAGTCACAGCTTGCTGCTCCGCCAAAATCGTTCAGTTTACACATATAATGATATGATGAAAGAAACACTCTCCCGTTTTAAATTTAGAGGAGATGCAGAAATCATAAATGCTTTTAAAAGCGATTTTTCTTCAACCTTTTCAAAGGTATACCCCGATAAGCATTTTGTTCTTGTTCCTATTCCGCTAAGCAAGGTACGGGAAGAGGAGCGCGGATTTAACCAGGCACAGCTCCTGGCAGAATGTTTAGGCAGGCCCATCCACCATCCCCTAATCCGCCTGAATAATGAGAAACAGTCTAAGAAAAAGAAAACAGAACGCCTGCTTTCCGCGCGTATTTTTGATACGAAAAACAATTCAGCAGAAGGTATGAATATCATTTTAATAGACGATCTTTATACAACAGGCGCCACTTTGCATTTTGCAGCGCGCTGCTTATTAGAAAAAGGAAAAGCCGCTTCAGTGGCATCTTTTACCTTAATCAGAAGCTAAATGATTCTGTTTTTATGCCGATATAATCACTAGAAATTGACACAGGCATATTATCGAATAAGGAGAAAAAAAGATGGGAGAACTGGCGAATTGTCCGAAATGTAATACTTTATTTTTAAAGACAAAGCTGCAAACCGTATGTCAGGCGTGTATTAAGGAAGAAGAAAAATCATTTGAGACTGTTTATAAGTTTTTAAGAAAGCAGGAAAATCGGCAATCAACTTTGAACCGGATAACTGAGGAAACAGGTGTGGAAGAAGAGCTGATATTGAAATTCATCAGGCAGAAGCGAATTCAGATCACTCATCTTCCTAATTTGGCATACCCTTGTGAAAGGTGCGGAACATCGATTCGAGAAGGCAAGTTCTGCAAGGCTTGCCAGTCCGATATCAAGGCTCAAATGGATCATTTGAACCACGAGGACGCTCTGGAAATCGAGAAAGAAAATAGTAAAAAAGACACATACTATGCCTATAATACCAAAAACAGCTGATTCCCTAAACTAACTGAAAACGCAGTCGATAAAAGGGTTAAGATTGTTTAAAGACTGCAACGGAAAGCGAGAGGAATCCTATGAAAATCAATCAATTTGGAACACAATCCGTTAATCCATATCAAAAAAATTATGAAAAGCAAGCGGTGCAAAAAACTGCTGCACAGCCTCAAGATAAAATTGAAATTTCGTCACAGGCTAAAGAAATGCAAAATGCATCCGACGCAGTCGCTGGTTCACGACAGGAAAAAATTGCGCAGCTTAAAGCGCAAATCGAAAACGGGTCATACAAAGTAGACGCAAATCACATAGCGAAAAATATGATTAATTTTTATAAAAAGCAATAAAAAGGAGAAAGCCCATGTCAGCAAAGGCAATTATTGAACAATTGAAGCGACTTTGCGTTCTGCATGAGCACCTGCTCACGCTGTCTGAAGAAAAGACGGAAGCGCTCAAAGCCGGCAAAACAAAAGAGCTTTCAAACCTTTTGACAAAAGAGCAAAAATATATTCAAGCGATCACGCAGACAGAAGATGACCGGATCAAAGCAACCTCCGCCTTTCTCGGATACAGCGAAAATAACACCATTACCGCATGTATCGCCAAAACCTCAGGCAGAGAAAGGGAAGAGCTGGAACAACTATACGAATCTCTTTCTACAGTTCTCGGACGTCTGAAAAAAGTAAATGAGATGAATAGGCAGCTGACAAGAGACGCGCTGCAATTCATCTCTATTTCGTACGATATGCTGGTTCCTAAGGAAAATAACTTCAATTACAGCAAATCAATTAAAGCTGAGCTGCCGAAGAGCAGCCGAATGAAACTTTTTGATTCAAAAGCTTAGCAGAAAGGAATTCAGAAAATGACATCTACCTTTATGGGGCTTGAAACTGCAAGGCGGGCGTTAAGCGCTCAGCAGGCAGCGTTAAGCACGACTGCAAATAACGTGGCAAATGCCAATACTGATGGTTATACAAGACAGCGGGTCTCATTGGAGGCAACTGACTATTTCCCTGCGGTATCCAAAAATGCAGAAAAAACAGCTGGACAAATGGGTACAGGTGTTCAAGGAAAGTCAGTTGAGAGAATAAGAGATATCTTTCTTGATTATCAATACCGTCTTCAAAACAACAGTGCCGGATACTATGACACGAAAGCTAAAGCGCTGTCGCAAATGGAAGGCGTTTTAAATGAAACGGATGACAGCGGCTTGAACAGTGTGCTGAATTCGTTTTGGGATTCCCTGCAGGAATTATCGAATAATACAAATGAAGAAAGTGCACGTTCTGTTGTTGCTCGAAAAGGACAAGCTGTAGCTGAAACGTTTAATTATATTTCTGAATCACTTACCAATGTTCAATCGAATTTAAAAGCGGAGTTAAATACAACTGTGTTGGATGTCAATTCTCTGCTTTCTCAATTAAACAGTTTAAATAAGCAAATTGCACAAGTAGAACCGGTCGGGCTTCTTCCGAATGGTTTATATGATCAGCGAGATTTGCTGATCGATAAATTATCCTCAATGGTTGATATCAAAGTCAGCTATAACAAATCAGGCGGGAATGCACTTTCGTCTGCTGAGGGAACTGTATCAATTGAAATCCTTGATAAAAATAAACAGTCGCTTGGAACTGTTTTGGACGGTAAAAATTACGAGGTTTCAGAACTTACAGCCAACTATGATAATGAAACTGGTTTAGTATCAAGTATTTCAATCGGAGATAAAGCTGTGCAGGCGGAGTCCTTCAGCAGCAAGGGATCTCTTTTAGGATTTATAGAGTCTTACGGGTATATAACAGCAGACGGTCAAGAAAAGGGCGTATACCCGGAAATGCTTTCTGATCTTGACAATATGGCGCTTGAATTTGCCAAAGCTTTCAATGAAGTGCACAGAAATGGTTTGACTAAGAGCGGTGAACAAGGCGGAGACTTTTTTGATTTTACCGGCGGTGAAACTGAACCTGCAAAGGGAGCGGCGGGCAAGATTAAAGTGTCTGACAGTATAATAGATTCAAAAGGCGCAAACATTGCTTTCTCACTGACGGGTTCAGCAAACGATAACGCCAATGCTACAAAATTAGCAAATGTTTTAACCGGCAAAATAACCATTAACGGCAAAGAAACTAGTGTGTTAGATTATTATGCGGGTCTGATTGGCGAGCTAGGGATCGAAGCTCAAGAGGCTAATCGGCTGGCGTCTAATACAGAAACACAGCTGAATGATGCAGACATAAACCGTCAGCAAATGAGCGCAGTTTCTTTAGACGAAGAAATGACCAATATGATTCAATTCCAACACGCATACAATGCAGCTGCAAGAATGGTGACTTTACAAGACGAATTGCTTGATAAAGTGATCAACGGCATGGGTGTTGGGGGAAGGTAGGTAAAGTCATATGAGAGTAACACAAGGCATGATACAGCAAAACTCACTGAGATATATCGGTTCGAGCTACTCGAAGCTGGATAAACTCCAGTCACAGATTTCTTCAGGAAAAAAAATCTCAAAGGCTTCCGACGATCCTGTAGTAGCAATGAAAAGCTTAAAGTATAATACGCAACTGTCTCAAGTGCAGCAGTATAAAAGCAATGCTTCTCAAGCCTTTACCTGGCTCGAAAACACTGAAACAAACATTACAGAAGGAATTGACATCCTATCGAAGGTCAGAGAATTAGCGGTTGAAGCTCAAAATGATACAAACGGCGAGGCGGAGCGGCAAGCGATTGGCGTAGAAGTGAAGCAGCTAAAGGAACAGCTTTTAAATATTGCGAATACACAAGTGAACGGCAGATATATCTTTAACGGGACAAATTCAGATAAGCCTCCGGTTACAGATAACGGAGACGGAACTTATACAATTTCTGATACAGCTGATGTCGTAGTCAATATATCAAATAATATGTCATTGAAAGTGAACTCAGATCCAAAGTCAGCTTTTGGAGGCACTTCTGAAAGCGGGCAGAATGTATTTGAAATGCTTGATTCTTTTGAGAAAGCATTAAGTTCTGGTTCACTGGACGGCATGGACAGTGTTTTAGATGATATTGACCATTTCTCTGACGGCATGAGCGCTGAACGTTCTGATCTTGGAGCGAGATATAATCGTCTTGAACTGGTTAATACAAGACTTTCAGCTCAAGAAGAAACAGCTACCAAAGTGTTGTCAGACAATGAAGATGTAGAACTGGAAGAAGTAATAACTGAATTTATTGCGCAGCAAAGTGTGCACAGGGCAACTCTGGCTGTTAATGCGCAAATTGTTCAGCCTACATTGATTGACTTTTTAAAGTAAGCGGCTCTTAGGAGTTCGCTTTTTTTATAGTTCAGGAGGTAGAGTGATGCAGATTCCCAGATTGATTATGCATAGTGTTCAAGGGAAAATAGGTTTAACAACGACGCCCGCCAGCTTAAAAATGGAGCAGCCGCAAGCTGATCTTGAGATCCAACAGCCGAGTGCGGAAATGGAAATATCGGTGACACCTGGAAAACTCACGATTGACCAGACACAAGCATGGGAAGAATTAGACAGAAAGCATGTTTTCAAGAGAATTGAAGAAGCCGCCCAACAAGGACATGAGGATGTAATGGAGGGGATAGCCCGTACTGCCGAAGAGGGAGACGAGCTTATGAGAATTGAAAATAAGGGGAACCCAATCGCTTCACAAGCAAGGAGGAACTCTGAGATGCTCCAAATTCAATTAGGCGAACATTATGCTCCTTCTCTTTCGAGAGTGAAAATACAATATACTCCGTCACAGCTCGATGTTCAGATTACGCCGCGAAAGCCTGTTATTCAGGCCGAGCCGCATAAGCCTATTGTTGAATATACGCCAGGAAATGTTAAGGTTGACATGCTCCAATACCCTGATTTAAATATAGATGTAGAATACCCGAAAGAATCACCCGAAAAGTAAAAAGAAAAGGATCGTGAACAATGATCATTCATACGAAGTACCATGGCCAAATGAACGTAAAAGAAGAACAAATCATTCTTTTTGAAAACGGAATTCCAGGTTTTTTAGAAGAAAAACAGTTCGTCATTCTTCCGCTTTCAGAAGACTCTCCATTCGTGGCACTGCAGTCCGTCACTTCAGAAAATCTTGCGTTCATCGTTGTAAGTCCGTTTATCTTCTTTAAGAATTATGAATTTGACCTTGATGAATCAACTGCTGAACTTTTGGAGATCGATAATATTCAAGACGTAGAAGTCATGACAATACTGACTATGGCAGAGCCATTCGAAAAGTCTACTGCGAATTTATTGGCTCCCATTATTGTGAATCGCAAGAACATGATGGCTAAGCAAGTCGTTTTACACGACTCCTCATATACGACAAAGCATCTGATTGGAGGAGAATCATGCTAGTTTTATCGCGGAAAATAAACGAAGCGATTCAAATAGGCACTGATATTGAAGTGAAAGTGATTGCGGTTGAGGGGGATCAAGTGAAGCTTGGAATTGAAGCCCCAAAGCATATTGATATTCATCGGAAAGAGATTTATTTAACCATTCAGGAAGAAAATAACCGTGCGGCGTCGTTATCCAGCGATGTGATCTCCGCATTATCCTCACAAAAAAAGTGAGGATTTTTTTATTTTTGTATTAACAAAATCAGAGACAATCCGATATTAATGATGTAGCCGGGAGAGGGCACAAATGGCTCCGCCGATTACAAAATTGAGGCACAAGGACGTGCCTTAACAACATATTCAGGGAGGAAATAAAAATGAGAATTAACCACAATATCGCAGCACTTAACACACTGAACCGTTTGTCTTCAAACAACAGTGCATCACAAAAGAACATGGAGAAACTTTCTTCAGGTCTTCGTATCAACCGTGCGGGAGATGACGCAGCTGGTCTTGCGATCTCTGAAAAAATGAGAGGACAAATCAGAGGTCTTGATATGGCTTCTAAAAACTCTCAAGACGGAATCTCTCTTATCCAAACAGCTGAGGGTGCATTGACTGAAACTCATGCAAT
>NZ_CP026521.1:4133774-4139917 GCF_002953915.1 Bacillus sp. MBGLi79 | reverse complement strand
AATCGAAAATGAAAAACAATCCAAAAAAAGCAGAAAAGAACGGATCAAGCCCAAAACGGTTTTTAGAACCGAAAAGGGATCGGTAAAGAATCTGGATATCATATTGATCGACGACTTGTATACGACAGGGGCGACCCTTCATCATGCCGCTGCTTGTCTGATGACATCCGGTGAGGCAAAATCTGTATCATCATTTACATTAATTCGAAGCTAAATCATTTTTTTTCCCTGCCGATATAAAAGATAGAATTTAAGGATAGGGGTCAAAATTTATGAGTCAATTGGCGAATTGTCCAAGATGTAATGCATTGTTTATGAAAAGCAGTTTTCAAACCGTTTGCGTTTCATGCTTGAAAGAAGAAGAACGTGCGTTTGAAACCGTTTATAAATTTCTGAAAAAACAAGAAAACCGGCAGTCTACAATGTTTCAGATCGTAGAAAAAACAGGTGTCGAAGAAGAGTTAATATTGAAGTTCATCAGACAGAAACGCATTCAAATCTCCAATTTTCCGAATCTCGGCTATCCGTGCGAAAGGTGCGGCACACTTATTCGGGAAGGGCGTTATTGCCTGTCATGCGATCAAGATTTAGCATCGCAAATGAGTCAATTAGACCAGCTGGAGCAGCTTGAAAAAGAGAAGAGAAATAGTTCTAAAGGCACGTACTATACCTTTAATCCTAAAAATGACTGATTCCCTAAACTAACTTGAAGCTCAGACGATAAAATGAGTATGATCATAGATAACTATGGCGGAAAGTGAGAGGAATCCCATGAAGATCAACCAATATGGAACACAACCTGTTAATCCTTATCATAAATCATTTGAAAAACAAACAGCTTCTTCCCAGGCTGCAGCACAGCCGGAAGATAAAGTTGAGATTTCTGCGAAAGCAAAGGAGCTGCAAAAAGGCCCTGATTTAATGAAGGAGCGTCAGGAGAAAATTGCCCAGCTGAAAGCAGCCGTAGAGAATGGAACATACAAAGTGGACGGCAAAGGCATAGCTGAAAAAATGGTTAATTTTTATAAACAGCAATAAAAGGAGGAAGTCAGTTCAGTGAAACGGGTGATTGAAGAGCTGGAGCGCTTATGCGTGCTGCATGAACATCTGCTGTCTCTGTCGGAACAAAAAACGGAGGCGCTGAAGACGAACGAAATAAAGGCACTTTCAGAAATCGTGACGAAAGAACAAAAGTATGTGCAAGCCATTGAACAAACGGAGCAGTCCCGCATTGAAGCAACTAAAAGCTGTATCGGCAGCTCGGACGCGACCATCAGCGCATGTATCAGCAGAGCTGCGGGCGGCGAGAAAAAGGTGCTGGAACAGCTGTATGCCAAGCTCTCACAGCTCGTCATTCGTTTAAAGGATGTGAACGATTTGAACAAGCAGCTGACTTTTCAGTCGCTTCAATTTATCTCGCTTACATTTGATATGCTCCTTCCGAAAGAAAGCGGTTCGAATTACGGAAAAGAGCAACAGTCAAATCAGACAGGCGGAACAAAACGGCTTTCTTTATTCGATTCAAAAGCTTAGAACGGAGTGAAAAAGATGACAAACCCAACTTTTTTAGGGCTGGAAATCGCCAAAAGAGGCTTGTCCGCGCAGCAATCAGCTCTGAGCGTGACAGCAAACAATATATCCAACGCCAATACTGAAGGGTATTCAAGACAGCGTGTCACATTTAAAGCGTCAACCCCTTATCCGACCGTTTCAAAAGACTCTATCGGACTTGCCGGCCAAATGGGTACAGGCGTTGAGATCGGTTCGGTTGAACGGGTAAGAGACAGCTTTCTGGACTATCAATACCGGATACAGAATACAAAGGCAGGCTATTCTAATGCAAAAGTGGACGCTTTTAACCAAATGGAAGGGATTATGAATGAACTGAACGACACCGGATTAAACAAGGTTCTGAATTCATTCTGGAATTCCATTCAGGAATTGACGAACAACGCCCACGAGCCGAGCGCTGCTTCTGTCGTCGGACAAAAAGGGCAGGCGGTGGCCGATACATTTAACACTCTATATCAATCGCTGACAACCGTTCAATCAAATTTAGGCGACCAGATTGATCAAAATGTGATGACGATCAACTCGCTTCTGTCACAGCTGAACAGCTTGAACGAGCAGATCGCCAAAGTCGAGCCAAACGGCTATCTCCCGAATGATTTGTACGATAAGCGTGATCAGCTCCTTGATGAACTGTCTTCAATGGTTAATATCAAAGTCAGCTATACGAAGACTGGCGGCAACCCACTTGCAACCGCTGAAGGCATTGCATCAATCGAAATCCTGGACGAAAACGGCCAGTCTCTGGGCAAGGTTCTTGACGGACCAAACTTCACGACTGAAACTGTCAAAGTAAATTACGACAACGATACAGGCCTTGTGACAGGCGTTTCCCTCGGCGGGACGGACATCGGCATCGAATCGTTTACTAGCAAAGGATCGCTGCGCGGTTTAATCGAGTCTTACGGATATATGTCAAACGGTAAAGAAAAAGGTTTGTATCCTGAAATGCTCGCAGATCTGGATACGCTGGCGCTTGCTTTTGCGAAAGAGTTTAATGCAGTCCATCAAAGCGGGTTTACTTCATCGGGAGAACCGGGAGGCATCTTTTTTGAATTTACCGGAGGAGAGGCTGAGCCTGCAAAGGGAGCCGCCGGCAAAATCAAAGTAACCGATGAGATCATGAATTCAAAAGGCGATAAAATCGCTGCATCGCTGAATGGTGAAGCGAGCGACAACTCCAACGCGACAAATCTCGCTAATGTCTTCACCAAGAAAATGCAAATCGGCGACAAAACGACGACCGTTTTAGACTATTATGCAGGTATTATCGGTGAAATGGGTGTAAAAGCTCAGGAAACAAAAAGACTCGCCAAAAATACAGAAACGCTTGTAAACACTGCTGAGTTGAACAGGCAGTCTGTAAGCGCCGTATCATTAGACGAAGAAATGTCGAACATGATCCAATTCCAGCATGCTTATAACGCAGCTGCGAGAATGATAACGCTGCAGGACGAAGTCCTCGATAAAATTATTAACGGCATGGGTGTCGTGGGAAGGTAGGTAAAGATTCATGCGGGTAACCCAAGGGATGATCGCAAAAAACTCTTTGCGCTACATCAATTCAAGCTATGGAAAGCTGGATAAGCTTCAATCCCAGATTTCGTCAGGAAAAAAGATTTCAAAGGCGTCCGATGATCCCGTCGTCGCAATGAAAAGCCTGAAGTACAATACGCAATTGTCCCAGGTTAAACAATATCAAAGTAATGCCTCCCAAGCTTTTACATGGCTTGAAAACACGGAAACGAACATTACAGAAGGCATTGATATCATGGGGAAAATCAGGGAGCTGACTGTTAAGGCTCAAAACAGTACAAACGGCGGGGATGAACTAAATGCGATCGGAGTCGAAATCGGCCAGCTGAAAGACCAGCTGATTCAGATCGCCAATACGCAGGTCAACGGCCGCTACCTCTTTAACGGTACGAACTCTGACGTCGCTCCGATCACAAAAAACGCAGATGGTACTTACACATACAATTTTGAAAACTATACAAGCAGCTCTGACGTCAACATCAATGTTTCGCCAAACGCAACCTTAAATGTAAACTCAAATCCGATTTCGGCTTTCGGCGGGCAGTCAGGCAGCGGACAAAATGTGTTTGAAATGATTGAGACTCTCGAGAACGCCTTAAAAGCGGGAACAATGGAAGGGATGGAAAACGCCCTCTCAGACATTGACCAGTTTTCCAATCAGATGAGCAATGAGCGGTCTGATATTGGAGCACGCTACAATCGGCTCGAATTGATCAATTCACGGCTGAGCGAACAGGAAGAGACGGCGACAAAAGTTTTGTCAGACAACGAAGATGTTGAGCTTGAAGAAATCATTACTGAATTTATTACACAGCAATCGGTTCACAGAGCTGCACTTGCCGTAAACGCGAAAATTGTTCAGCCGACACTGGTTGACTTTTTAAGATAAAAGCGACTCTACCCGAGTTGCTTTTTTTCAGCAAAAGGAGGATATCATAATGGAGATGCCGAGGCTGATCATGCAAAATATCCCGGGCCGCATCGGTTTAACAACAACGCCGCCGGATTTGAAAATGGAACAGCCGCGCGCCGACTTGAAAATCGAGCAGCCGCCGGCTGAACTGGAGATTACAACTACCCCTTCGAAGCTCACGATTGACCAGACTAAAGCATGGGAAGACTTAGAAAGAAAGCATATCTTTAAAAGGATTGAAGAAGGGGCGCAGCAAGGCTATCAGGATTGGCTTGCCGGAATGGCTCGGACCGCTGAAGAAGGGGACGAGATGATGCGGATTGAAATCGAAGGCAATCCGCTTGCAGACCAGGCGAGACGAATCAGCGAGCCTGAACCGATTCAAATCGGCGTTCATTTTACGCCGTCATTTGACAGGGTGAAGATCGCATATGAACCGGCTAAAGTGAACATTGAAGCGACGCCGCGCAAGCCTGTTATCGAAGCAACGCCGAATAAACCGGTTGTTAACTATACGCCAGGCAGTGTGAAAGTTGACATGCTCCAATATCCGGAGGTAAAAATAGATGTGGAATACCCAAAACAAAAGTAATTTAGCAAAGGATCGTGAATGATGATCATCAAAACGAAGTATCACGGAGAAACACAAATTCAAGAAGATCAGACGATCATGTTTAAAAACGGCCTGCCCGGATTTACAGGCGAAAAGAAATTTGTCATTCTGCCGCTGTCCGAGGATTCGCCGTTTGTCGTCCTTCAGTCGGTGCAGTCGGAAGAGCTTGCATTCATTGTCGCCAGTCCGTTCGTCTTTTTCAAAGATTATGGCTTTGATCTTGATGAAACGACGGTTGAACTTCTTGAAATCGAATCTGCCGAAGACGTTGAAGTGATGGCGATTTTAACGATCGAAGAGCCGTTCGAGAAATCAACGGCCAATTTGATGGCGCCGATTGTCGTAAACCGCAGAAAAATGCTTGCCAAACAAGTGATTTTGCATGCCTCTTCTTATCAAACAAAGCAGCTGATAGGAGGGGAAGCATGCTAGTTCTATCCCGCAAGCTCAATGAAGCGATTCAAATCGGAGACGATATCGAAGTGAAGATCATATCCGTTGACGGAGATCAGGTGAAAATCGGCATTGACGCGCCGAAGCATATCGAAATTCACCGCAAGGAAATCTATTTGGCGATCAAGGAAGAAAACAGCCGGGCCGCTTCCATTTCCAACGACTTGCTGGCGAAATTATCCTCACAAAAAAAGTGAGGATTTTTTTATTTTTGCTATAAACAAATCAAAGGGAGTTCCGATATATAGTATGTAGCAGGAAGGACAGCCTGAATGCTCCAAAATATGCACATGGACGTGCAATCAAACACATTTCAAGGAGGAAATACACAATGAGAATCAACCACAACATTGCAGCGCTTAACACGCTGAACCGTCTGTCTTCAAACAACGGCGCAAGCCAAAAGAACATGGAGAAACTTTCTTCTGGTCTTCGCATCAACCGTGCAGGAGATGACGCTTCTGGCTTGGCAATCTCTGAAAAAATGAGAGGGCAAATCCGCGGTTTAGAAATGGCTTCTAAAAACTCTCAAGACGGTATCTCTCTTATTCAAACGGCTGAGGGTGCATTAACTGAAACACATGCGATCCTTCAACGTATGCGTGAGCTTACAGTTCAAGCTGGAAACACAGGTACACAACAACCTGAAGACCTTGCAGCAATCAAAGATGAAATGGACGCACTTGTTAGTGAAGTTGACGGAATTTCAAATCGTACTGAATTCAACGGTAAAAAATTACTTGACGGATCTGTAACAGCAGGGTTTACATTCCAAATCGGAGCGAATAACGGCCAACAATTAAATGTTACGATCGATAGTATGAGTGCTAGTGCGCTTGGTGTAGAAACTGCAACTGTTGATGTTACTAATTTCGATGGAACAGCAGCAACTTTTGATCCTGTATTAACAGCTGTTGACTCAGCTATTAAATCAGTATCAGCTCAACGTGCAAAACTTGGTGCGGTGCAAAACCGTCTAGAGCACACAATCAACAACTTAAGCGCTTCTTCTGAGAACTTAACAGCTGCTGAGTCTCGAATCCGTGACGTTGACAAGTC
>NZ_CP026521.1:4124808-4133674 GCF_002953915.1 Bacillus sp. MBGLi79 | reverse complement strand
CATTTGCTCAGCTTGAAAAAACCGTACAAGGTGCAAACAACCTTTTGGAGCCGTCGCAAGTCCACCTTCAGTTTGTGCTTCACGAAAAGTTGGGAGAGTATTATGTGAAAGTCGTGGACAATCGGACGGAGGAAGTCGTACGCGAGATCCCTCCTAAGCAATGGCTCGATTTTTATGCGGCGATGGCGGAGTTTATGGGATTAATTGTCGATAAAACTACATAGAACAGGAGTGTTTCAAGATATGGTAATGAGAATATCTGGTTTAGCTTCAGGGATGGATATAGACGATATTGTCAGCAAATTAATGAAAACGGAGCGCATCCCGCTCGATAAGCTCACACAAAAGAAACAGACTTTGGAATGGCAGCGTGACAGCTATCGTGAAATCAATACGAAAATCAAAGGCTTGCAGGAATCAATCAACTTAATGCTCCGGCCTAGTACGTACGGCGCGAAAAAGGTGACAAGCTCTAACGAGTCGGCGGTTACGGCAACAGGCACCACGAATGCGGCATCAGGCACGATCCAAATCAACAAGCTGGCGACTGCGGCCGCTTATAAATCTTCCAGCCTTTCAGGGTATACCGGGAGCGATCAAACGTTAACTTTCCAAGTGACAGCTCCTGGAGAAACAACTGCGAAAAAGGTTGAAATCAGCGTCAGCAGTACGGATACGCTGGATGACATCGTTTCCAAAGTCAATAAATCAAATTTGGGCGTAACCGCTATGAAAGAAAAGATTTATAACGGGTCTGAATATGTGGAAACGATCGCTCTATCATCAAAAACCACAGGAGCGGGTGGCAGTATTCAAGCTGATGATGCTGCGACTGCGAGCTTTATGACAGACCAGCTCGGATTTGTGCTTGATGCCGACAATAAATTGACGGCCAATCAAGAGGGAGAAAACGCCGAGGTTGTCATCAACGGGATGCAGCTGGAGAAGACAACGAACAACTTCACTGTTAATAATGTGACGTACCAGTTGAAGAACACGACAAACAGCCCTGTTTCAATTGATATAGCCACCGATGTTGACGGGATTTACGAGAAGATTGAAAGTTTTGTAAAACAGTACAATGAACTGATCGATATGGTCAACGGAAAGCTGACTGAGAAGAAGTATCGGGATTATACACCACTGACAGATGAGCAAAAAGAAGATATGACGGAAAAGCAGATTGAGCTTTGGGAAGAAAAAGCGAAAAGCGGACTACTCCGAAACGACACGATTTTAAGCGGAGCCACCAACCAAATGCGGACAGATTTTTACGCCAATGTCTCTGTTAATGGAGAATCGCTGCAACTCACTCAGTTTGGTATTTCGACATCAAGCGTCTATAGTCAACGCGGTCATTTAGAAATTAACGAAGAGAAGCTGAAAGCGAAGATCAAAGAAGATCCGGACAGTGTGGCAAACCTCTTTTTGGCAGGAACAAGCAGCACAGAAAACTATAATGAAAAAGGAATTATGAGACGGCTTCAGACTGTTTTGACGGACACGAAGAAGCTGATTGAAGACAAGGCCGGAAATTCGACGATGGTAAACAATCAATTCTCCATCGGGAAAAACTTGAATAACGTCGACAATGATATTTCATCAATGACGGATCGTTTGACACAGATTGAAAATCGCTACTATACAAAATTCACAGCGATGGAAAAAGCAATTCAAAAAGCGAACTAACAATCACCATATCTATTACAAATGCTTGGAGAATAATTTCGTGGAGGATCAAGAATGGCTTTAAACAATCCATATGCAGCTTATCAGCAAAACTCTATTAATATGGCAACCCCTGGAGAATTGACACTTATGCTATATGACGGCTGTCTCAAATTTATGAAACTGGCGAAACAGGCGATTGATCAAAAGGACATAGAATTGAAAAACACCAACCTTATCAAAGCCCAACACATCATCCAGGAACTAAATCTGACGCTCAATCGAAAAGTCGAATTAGCCGCATCAATGGGGGCAATGTACGAGTATATCCACCGCCGCCTGGTTGAAGCCAACATTCGCAATGACAAAGATATCGTGACGGAAGTCGAAGGGTATGTTAAAGATTTACGCGATGCCTGGAAGCAAGCGCTTCAAATCGAACGGCAGGGCCGGTTCGGATCGGGCGGGCTGGCATAATGGAAAAGATTGAGCTGCTGTACAGCGAAACAAAACTTATGCTCGCTCAAATAAAAGACGCCCCGGAAAGTGATGAGCTGGTTCAGGCAATTGAAGCTTTTCTTGAAAAACGCGATGGCTTGATCAAGGAGATCAAGCCGCCTCTTTCTGAGACAGAAAAGCAGCAGCTGCGGCAAGTGACGGATATGGAGCCATTGCTCATGGCCGAACTGAAAAGGCTGCAGCAGGCTGTCAAACATGAGCTGCTTCAGGCGAAGCAGAAGCGAGCCATGCATCATTCCTATATCAATCCGTACGCCAACATGACGATTGACGGCACATATTATGACAAGCGCAAATAGGTGATCGCTTTGACAAGCACCGACGATTACATGCTCTTAACGACTTATTATCAGCTTTTGTTTACGATTGAAGAGGGGTTTTGCTATTTAATAGAAGCGAATCAAGATTTGGCGAAGACAGAAGGAGAGCGGATTTTTAACGATTTAATCTATGCTTTTTTTCAGTTGGATTCGTCGCACGCTGTATTGCTGTCGATTTTGGAGAGAAGCTGTGCCAAATCTTCGATTCGTTTTTTTGACAGAGTCTTCCGTGAGTTTGACAGTCTGATTTATTACAATTATCCGTCTGCTGAATTTCAGCATGACTTAACCCATCATTTTTTACCGCTTTATCGGGAATGGATGAAAACGATCCACCAATGCATGAGACCTTACGTTATCCATTGACGGCATACACCTGACAGGTGTATGCCATATTTTTTAAAAAGCAAAAATGGCGTTCTGATTTTATTCGCATGTGAATATATTTAAGATTTAATAAAGGGGTTCAAATGACAGGAGACAAACTTCGTCAAAATTAACGGATTTTTCACATAATTTTTACGTTTATGCAGGAATTCAGCAGGGAAAAGACGAAATGTATTTACATATCCTTAATATAAAGGAGGCGTTCTTTTGATGGAGTACAACGTCAGAGGAGAAAACATTGAGGTAACACCAGCGTTAAGAGAACACGTCGTGAAGAAAATTGGAAAGCTTGAGCGTTATTTTGAAAATAACGTTGATGCGATTGTTCACGTCAACTTGAAATTCTACAACGATCAGGAATCTAAGGTGGAAGTGACAATTCCAATGACAGACCTCTCTCTCCGTGCGGAAGTTCACCACGAAGATATGTACAATGCAATCGATCTCGCAACGAACAAACTGGAACGTCAAATTCGCAAGCACAAAACAAAAGTGAACCGGAAGTTCCGCGAAAAAGGTTCTCCGAAGTATGTTTTTGCCGAAGAAAACGGCATCGGAACGGCCGTGCAGGATGACACTGAGGATGAACAGCCGCAGGTTGTCCGTCAAAAGCGCTTTAATTTAAAACCGATGGATAATGAAGAAGCGATTTTACAAATGAATATGCTTGGACACAGCTTCTTTGTATTTACAAACGCCGAAACCAATCTGACCAATGTGGTCTACCGAAGAAACGACGGAAAATACGGTTTGATCGAACCGAACGAATAAATATATCAAGTCCCCTCCCGGATCTTCCGCAGAGGGGATTTTTTCCGTTTCCCCGCGGTAAATTGTTTGGAAATGACAAAAGGTATGATATGATATTGCATATATAAAAATTACTGTTTACTCATACTTAAACAAGGAAAATAAAGAGGAGCGTTATTCTATGCTTGGAATTTTAAATAAAGTGTTTGATCCGACAAAACGCACGCTCAGCCGTTATGAAAAGAAAGCGAACGAGATTGATGCGCTCAAGGCAGATATAGAGAAGCTTTCAGACGAAGCTTTGAAACAAAAGACAATCGAGTTCAAAGAGCGCCTTGAAAAAGGCGAAACAGTTGACGATCTTTTGACTGAAGCGTTTGCCGTTGTCAGGGAAGCTTCCCGGCGTGTGACAGGCATGTTCCCGTTTAAGGTTCAGCTGATGGGAGGCGTTGCCCTTCATGAAGGGAATATCGCCGAAATGAAAACGGGGGAAGGTAAAACGCTGACGTCCACAATGCCTGTTTATTTGAACGCTTTGTCAGGGAAAGGCGTTCACATCGTGACGGTCAACGAATACCTGGCGAGCCGCGATGCTGAAGAGATGGGAAAAATCTATGAATTTCTCGGGCTGACAGTCGGCTTAAACCTGAACAGCCTGTCTAAAGACGAGAAGCGTGAAGCCTATGCAGCCGATATTACGTACTCTACGAATAATGAGCTTGGCTTTGACTACTTGCGCGACAACATGGTGCTTTATAAAGAGCAGATGGTTCAGCGTCCGCTTCATTTTGCAGTCATCGATGAAGTCGACTCGATTTTGATCGATGAAGCAAGAACGCCGCTCATCATTTCTGGACAAGCGGCCAAATCCACAAAGCTGTACGTTCAGGCCAATGCGTTTGTCCGCACGTTAAAAGTGGATCAGGACTACACATACGATGTGAAAACAAAAGGCGTTCAGCTGACTGAAGAAGGGATGACAAAAGCAGAAAAGGCATTTGGCATCGAAAACTTGTTTGATGTCCGCCATGTTGCCTTAAACCATCATATTGCCCAGGCGCTTAAAGCCCATGCGGCGATGCATAAAGACGTCGATTACGTCGTCGAAGACGGCCAGGTCGTTATCGTCGACTCTTTCACAGGCCGTCTGATGAAAGGCCGCCGCTACAGCGACGGGCTCCACCAGGCCATTGAAGCGAAGGAAGGACTTGAGATCCAAAATGAGAGCATGACGCTCGCGACGATCACCTTCCAGAACTATTTCCGCATGTATGAAAAATTGGCAGGGATGACGGGTACGGCAAAAACGGAAGAAGAAGAATTCCGCAACATCTACAACATGCAGGTTGTAACGATTCCGACCAACAAGCCGATCGCCCGTGATGACCGCCCAGATTTAATTTACCGGACCATGGAAGGAAAATTTAAAGCTGTTGCAGAGGATGTCGCCCAGCGCTATATGGTCGGTCAGCCGGTTCTTGTCGGTACGGTTGCGGTTGAAACATCTGAATTGATTTCAAAGCTGCTTAAAAATAAAGGCATTCCGCATCAGGTGTTAAACGCGAAAAACCACGAGCGGGAAGCCCAGATTATCGAAGATGCCGGGCAAAAAGGCGCGGTCACCATCGCGACCAACATGGCGGGACGTGGTACGGACATCAAGCTTGGCGAAGGCGTAAAAGAGCTTGGCGGACTGGCCGTTATCGGTACAGAGCGCCATGAATCACGGCGGATTGACAACCAGCTGCGCGGACGTTCAGGCCGTCAGGGGGACCCTGGTATCACCCAATTTTATCTTTCCATGGAAGATGAATTAATGAAACGCTTCGGTGCAGAACGGACGATGGCGATGCTTGACCGCTTCGGAATGGACGATTCGACGCCGATTCAGAGCAAGATGGTTTCAAGAGCGGTCGAATCTTCACAGAAGCGTGTGGAAGGCAACAACTTTGATGCCCGTAAGCAGCTCCTGCAATACGATGACGTGCTCCGCCAGCAGCGTGAGGTCATCTATAAACAGCGCTTTGAGGTCATCGATTCCGACAACCTCCGCTCCATCGTCGAAAATATGATTAAAGCTTCACTTGAGAGGGCTGTTGCTTCATACACGCCAAAGGAAGATCTGCCTGAAGAGTGGAATCTTGAAGGCCTTGTCGAGCTTGTAAATGCGAATTTCCTTGATGAGGGCGGAGTGGAGAAAAGCGACATTTTCGGAAAAGAGCCTGAGGAGATTACAGAGCTCATTTATGACAGGATCAAGACGAAATACGATGAGAAAGAAGAGCGGTACGGCTCTGAACAAATGCGCGAATTTGAGAAAGTCATCGTTCTCCGCGAAGTGGATACGAAATGGATGGATCACATCGATGCGATGGATCAGCTGCGTCAAGGAATTCATCTGCGCGCTTACGCTCAGACAAACCCGCTTCGCGAGTATCAAATGGAAGGCTTTGCAATGTTTGAAAACATGATCGCGGCCATCGAAGATGATGTAGCCAAATTCGTCATGAAGGCTGAAATTGAAAACAACCTTGAGCGCGAAGAGGTCATTCAAGGACAGACGACAGCCCATCAGCCGAAAGAAGGCGATGAGGAAAAACAAGCGAAGAAAAAACCGGTCCGCAAAGCGGTGGATATCGGACGCAATGATCCTTGCTACTGCGGGAGCGGAAAAAAATATAAAAACTGCTGCGGAAGAACAGAATAAAAAGAGGTGCACGCCTCTTTTTATTTTGAACAGGCTGAAATCTATGATGAGGTGAAAGAATAATGGAATTGGCAGAAATCAGACAGGAACTTGAAAATATGGCTACTCGATTAGCGGACTTCAGGGGGTCTCTTTGACCTCGAAACAAAGGAAGCAAGAATCAGCGAATTAGACGAGCAGATGGCTGACCCTGACTTTTGGGGAGATCAGCAGAAAGCGCAGACGATCATTAATGAAGCGAATGCGTTAAAAGATTATGTCAACACGTATAACAAGTTGAGCGAATCTCATGAAGAACTGCAAATGACACACGATCTTTTAAAAGAAGATCCTGACCAAGACTTGCAAAATGAACTGGTCAGCGAGCTGAAAAGCTTAACAAAGCAATTTAACGAATTTGAGCTGCAGCTATTGTTAAGCGAGCCGTATGATAAAAACAATGCGATCCTTGAGCTTCACCCGGGAGCCGGCGGCACCGAATCACAGGATTGGGGTTCAATGCTTCTCAGAATGTACACCAGGTGGGCAGAGCGCCGCGGATTTAAGGTGGAAACCCTTGATTACCTCCCAGGGGATGAAGCAGGAATCAAGTCTGTTACTCTCCTGATCAAAGGACACAATGCCTACGGCTATTTAAAAGCCGAGAAAGGCGTACACAGGCTCGTCAGAATTTCTCCGTTCGACTCATCAGGGCGCAGGCACACGTCGTTTGTGTCTTGTGATGTCATGCCTGAATTCAACGAAGAAATCGACATTGAGATCCGTACGGAAGATATTAAAGTCGATACGTACAGGGCAAGCGGCGCCGGCGGGCAGCACGTCAATACGACAGACTCCGCCGTCAGGATCACCCACCTGCCGACAGGCGTCATCGTCACTTGCCAAACGGAGCGCTCACAAATTAAAAACCGCGAACGTGCCATGAAAATGCTGAAGTCGAAGCTGTATCAGCGCAGAATCGAAGAGCAGCAGGCACAGCTTGACGAAATTCGCGGCGAACAAAAAGAAATCGGCTGGGGAAGCCAGATCCGCTCATACGTTTTCCATCCGTATTCCCTAGTGAAGGATCATAGAACGAACACGGAAATGGGGAACGTGCAGGCGGTTATGGACGGAGACATTGACTCTTTCATCGACGCATATTTGCGTTCAAAGCTTTCCTAAATTGGAGAAAGACACATCCATATTGTGAGATGTGTCTTTTTTTGCGGGTAAATCCGCCTGGATATGTTCAGCCTAAGCCGTAAGAAGCTTTGTCCCTCTGCCGCTTTATCCGATTAATACGTTATTTGGCTGTTATTTACTTACATTAAGCTAAATGCTATACTCTCGATTGGTAACGAATCGTGCGGAGGATGACAGATATGAATATGGATAAAACGAGACATCAATTGTTTGCGGTGTTGCGTGACTACGGCTATATCCTGTTTGGATCAGCTGTCGTCGCTATGACATTTAATATGTTTCTGCTTCCCAACCGGATTGCAGCCGGCGGAGTCAGCGGCATCAGCACCATTTTGCAATCATTCGGCTTTGAAGCTGCCTATGTGCAATGGGCATTTAATATTCCTTTATTTATTGCCGGGATTCTCATACTCGGAGGAAAATTCGGCATTAAAACGCTTGTCGGGTCTGTTTTTCTCCCCTTTATCGTATATATGACACGGGACATTGCTCCGGCGACAGAGAATCCGCTCTTAGCCGCCATTTTTGGCGGTGTCGGCATCGGAGTTGGTATCGGGATGGTCTTTCTCGGAAGGGGTTCTACAGGCGGGACTGCGCTGGCTGCGCAAATCATTCATAAGTACACCGGGCTTTCGCAAGGCAAATGTTTGGCGCTGATCGACGGAACGATCGTCCTGTCGGCGATGTTTGTTTTTAACATCGAACAGGGACTGTATGCTATGCTTGGCGTTTATATATCAAGCAAAACCATCGATGTTATCCAGGTCGGGCTGAACCGTTCCAAAATGGCGATGATCATTACCAACCGGGAAGAGGAAGTTCGACATGCGGTACTGAATAAAATTGACAGAGGGATTACGAAAATATCAGCGGTCGGGGGCTATACAGATGATGAGCGGCCCATTTTGATGTGCGTGGTCGGCCAGACCGAGTTCACAAAGCTGAAACAACTCGTGAAACACATTGATGAGTCTGCATTTGTCATTGCAATGGATGCTTCAGAGGTGCTTGGCGAGGGTTTTAAACGCGCGTAATCGAGGTTATAATAAAGGTTGACTTGTTAAAGGAGCTGACTTAAAAAAATGAAAATGAAGCTGTTTACTCTGTTTATGGCTGTTTCTTTTGTGCTGGCTGCCTGCGGGGGCAATAACAATGAAAGCAAAGAGAAAAACACAGGCGGGCAAGCAACTGCAACGGACGGGGAAGAGATTTACCAGCAAAACTGCACAGGCTGCCATGGTAAGGATTTGTCCGGCGGTTCCGCCCCGAGCTTGAAAGAAGTTGGCGGCAAGTATAAGGAAAGCGAAATTAAAGACATTGTAGTCAACGG
>NZ_CP026521.1:4112160-4124708 GCF_002953915.1 Bacillus sp. MBGLi79 | reverse complement strand
TTTCTCAAGCTTCTCAAGCGATGCTTGCTCAAGCAAACCAACAGCCGCAAAACGTACTTCAATTGTTACGTTAATTTTAAAAAAGACCTTGGCGTTGCCAAGGTCTTTTATTATATTTCTAACTCCGAATCATTCTCCTTGCTTTCTCTAACTCATGATATAATAACCGGATTCTCCACTAACTTTTTATAAATGTATTTCCAAACAAGAAATCTAAAACAGAAGATTTTTTTCCAAAAATATGTGTAATCTTATCTCCATTTAGTCGATATAAACGATAGATTGGGGCATAGGGGATGATCAATTGAACATTGAAAGGCTCACTACGTTACAACCTGTTTGGGATCGTTATGATACTCAAATACATAATCAGAAAGATAATGATAACGAGGCTCCTGTTCATCAAGTTTCATATACCAATCTTGCTGAAATGGTGGAGGAAATGAACAAGCTTTTGGAACCTTCGCAAGTTCATCTGAAGTTCGAGCTTCATGACAAGTTAAATGAATACTATGTAAAGGTAATAGAGGACTCTACAAATGAAGTGATCCGCGAAATTCCGCCAAAGCGGTGGCTAGATTTTTATGCGGCTATGACTGAATTTCTTGGGTTATTTGTAGATGAAAAAAAGTAGAATGGGAGTGGTTTGAGATGGTCACAAGAATAACAGGTCTGGCGTCAGGAATGGATATAGATGATATTGTATCAAAGCTGATGCAGACAGAAAGAGCGCCGCTTGATAAGCTGAAGCAAAAAAAGCAGACTCTTGAATGGCAGCGTGACAGCTATCGTGAAGTCAATACAAAAATAAAAGAATTGCAAGATTATATGTCTAAAAATACGTTGACATATCCTAGCACGTATCAGAGCAAAACTGTGACAAGCTCTAATGAGTCTGTGTTAACTGCTACAGGAAGCGCAAGTGCACCAAACTCTTCTTCTACTGTTGAAGTGGCGAGCTTAGCAACTTCAGCGACGTATAAGGCAAACAATTATACAGGATACACACAAGGCGATTACAATTTGGCATTTAACGTTGTTGCGCCTGGTGAGACAACGGCAAAAACAGTGAACATTAGTGTGACGAGCGCCGATACGATTGATAATGTGATTTCTAAACTTAACAGCTCAGATCTGGGAGTATCAGCTTTTAAAGATAAAATTTGGAATGGTACAGAGTACGTAGAAACGATTGCGTTTTCTTCTAAAGCAACAGGTGCAGGAGGCAGCATACAGGCAGCAGACTCTTCTACAGCAGATTTTATGTCTGGCCAGCTAGGTTTTTCTTTGGACGCTGATAATAAGATTACTGCTTACAAAGAAGGAACGAATGCAAAAGTCACCATCAACGGCTTTGAAATGGAGAAGCTGTCAAACAACTTCACAGTGAATGGCGTTACTTATTCGATCAAAAATACAACTGCAGCCACAGGCCCTGTTACCACATCTGTATCTACTGATGTTGACGGGATTTACAACCAAATTAAAGAGTTTGTAGATAAATACAATGAATTGGTTGACAGCCTGAACGAAAAGCTGCAAGAAGAAAAATACAGAGACTATACGCCGCTGACGAGTGAACAAAAAGAAGCCATGTCCGATAAAGAGGTAGAACTCTGGGAAGAGAAGGCAAAAAGCGGTTTGCTGAGAAATGATAGCAGCATCAGCACAGGTACGAACCAAATGCGGACAGATTTTTATTCTAAAGTGAATGCGGATGGAAAATCCTATCAATTAACTGAATTTGGTATCACAACCTCAGGTGCTTACCAAATGCGGGGCCATTTAGAGATTAATGAAGACAAACTGAAAGCCAAAATACAAGAAGATCCGCAAAGTGTTGCCGCCTTATTTACAAGCGGAACGAACAGCAGTGCCTATAGTGATAAAGGAATTATGAAACGCATTGGTGACACACTGAAAAGTACGGTGAAAAGCATTGAAGCAAAAGCCGGCAACTCGACAATGGGAACCAATGACTACTCAATCGGTAAAAATTTAAACACGATCAGCACTGATATCACCAAAATGCAGGACCGGTTGACCACGATAGAAAACCGCTATTATACAAAATTCAGTGCAATGGATTCTGCGATTCAAAAAATGAACGAACAAGCGTCCTATTTATCACAGCTTCTTGCACAATAAATGTAATTTGGAGGATGACACATGGCGATCCAAAATCCTTATACAGCCTATCAGCAAAATTCAGTGAATACGGCTACACCCGGTGAACTGACGCTTATGCTGTATAATGGCTGTTTGAAATTTATAAGACTTGCCTCTCAGGCCATTGAGAATGATGATATGGAACGTAAAAATGAAAATCTGATTAAAGCGCAAAAAATCATTCAGGAATTAAATTTTACACTTAACCGTAACATAGAGCTTTCCGCTTCTATGGGTGCGATGTACGATTATATGTATCGAAGATTGGTACAGGCAAACATCAAAAATGATACGGGCATACTGGCTGAGGTTGAAGGTTATGTAACAGATTTTCGCGATGCTTGGAAACAAGCCATTCAAAGTGAACGGAAGGACCGGCACGGATCAGGCGGGATCGCATGAATAACATAGATCAACTATACACTGAGACGAAGAGTATGCTGTCACACATACAAGATACCTCGGAAAGCGATGAACTTTTAAAGCAAATTGAAGACTTTGTGGCTACACGGTCTGAACTGATTCAGGAGATATCTCTGCCGCTTTCAGAAGAAGAGCGAAAGCAGATGAAACTCATCTTGACATGGGATCAGCTGATTGTGAAGGAAATGGAAAGACTGAAGCAGTCAATCGCAACAGAACTTCAGCAGATGAAAAGAAAACGTGTGATGCATACGACGTATTTAAATCCTTATAACAATATTACGATTGACGGCACATATTATGACAAGCGTAAATAGGTGAGTGCCTTGAAGAGCATTGAAGATTATACGCTTTTATCAGCTTATTATCATCTTCTTTTTACCATTGAAGAAGGGTTATGTTATTTGATAGAGGCTGAAGAGAATTTATCAAAAACAGAAGGGGATCGGATCTATCAAGATCTGAT
Organism: Bacillus sp. MBGLi79; assembly: GCF_002953915.1. Taxonomy (NCBI): domain Bacteria; kingdom Bacillati; phylum Bacillota; class Bacilli; order Caryophanales; family Bacillaceae; genus Bacillus; species Bacillus sp. MBGLi79. The sequence goes on along the minus strand of NZ_CP026521.1, from coordinate 4,121,650 downwards.
CCAAGCCTTTTTTTATTTGGATTCAACACATTCAACACTTCTCTTTATTATGGATACGCGGTGTGCTGAAATTTGTGTGAAAGCTTTTGACCAAATTTTTGCGGAGTTTGATCAATTGGTCTCTTTCTCTTTTCCCTCTCATGAGTTCTGTGAGTTTTTAAAGGAACATTTTCTGATTCATTATAGAAAATGGATGCTGTCTATTCATCAATGTATGGAACCCTTTTTAATCAATTAGGCGTGTGGGAGGTATTTGTTTTGTTGAATCAGCATATACATATACCTCTGAACCGCCAATAGCAGTAAATAACAATATTCGACAAAGTTCACTGAATTTTCACAAAAGATTTATGTTTCAGCAGGAATTGTAAAGGGTAAAAGAGAAATAGATACATATCCTTAATAAAAGGGAGGCGTTCTTTGATGAACTATCACATCAGAGGAGAAAATATTGAAGTGACACCTGCGTTAAAGGATCATGTCGAAAAGAAAATCGGCAAGCTGGAGCGTTATTTTGACCATAGCGTGAATGCCGATGTGAACGTCAACTTGAAGTTTTACAATGACAAGGAGTCTAAGGTTGAGGTTACGATTCCGATGACAGATCTGGCGCTTCGATCCGAGGTGCATAACGAGGATATGTACAACGCAATTGATCTCGCAACAAACAAACTGGAACGTCAAATCCGTAAGCATAAAACGAAAGTAAACCGTAAATTCCGTGAGCAGGGCTCTCCGAAATATTTATTGGCAAACGGCCTTAGCTCTGATACAGATATTGCGGTTCAGGATGATATAGAAGAGGAGGAGAGCTTGGACATCGTCCGTCAGAAACGCTTTAATTTAAAGCCGATGGATAGTGAAGAAGCGATCTTGCAAATGAATATGCTCGGCCATAATTTCTTTGTTTTCACAAATGCGGAAACAAACCTTACAAATGTCGTGTACCGCAGAAATGACGGGAAATATGGCTTAATTGAACCGACTGAATAATGAAGAGAAGCCTTCCGTGATGTCCGCGGAAGGTTTTTGTTTTTCTTATTTGCAAATTCTTTGGAAATAACAAAAGGTGTGATATGATAATGAGAGGTATACATGGACTAGTAAATTATTTATACATGCCTCAAAAATAGGCATGTGATGATAGAGGAGCGTTATAAATGCTTGGAATTTTAAATAAAATGTTTGATCCAACAAAACGTACGCTGAATAGATACGAAAAAATTGCTAACGATATTGATGCGATTCGCGGAGACTATGAAAATCTCTCTGACGACGCGTTGAAACATAAAACGATTGAATTTAAAGAACGCCTTGAAAAAGGGGCGACAACGGATGATCTTCTTGTTGAAGCATTCGCTGTTGTTCGGGAAGCTTCGCGCCGCGTAACAGGCATGTTCCCGTTCAAAGTCCAGCTCATGGGGGGCGTTGCGCTTCATGACGGAAATATCGCGGAAATGAAAACAGGGGAAGGGAAAACGTTAACGTCAACTCTGCCTGTTTATTTAAATGCGCTAACAGGTAAAGGTGTACACATCGTGACTGTCAACGAATACCTGGCAAGCCGTGATGCTGAGCAGATGGGTAAAATTTTCGAGTTTCTCGGTTTGACTGTCGGTTTGAATTTAAACTCAATGTCAAAAGACGAAAAACGGGAAGCTTATGCCGCTGACATCACTTATTCCACAAACAACGAGCTTGGCTTCGACTATTTGCGTGACAATATGGTTCTTTATAAAGAGCAGATGGTTCAGCGCCCGCTTCATTTTGCGGTAATAGATGAAGTTGACTCTATTTTAATTGATGAAGCGAGAACACCGCTTATCATTTCTGGACAAGCTGCAAAATCCACTAAGCTGTACGTACAGGCAAATGCTTTTGTCCGTACGTTAAAAGCGGAGAAGGATTACACGTACGATATCAAAACAAAAGCTGTACAGCTTACTGAAGAAGGAATGACGAAGGCGGAAAAAGCGTTCGGCATCGATAACCTCTTTGATGTGAAGCATGTCGCGCTCAACCACCATATCAACCAGGCCCTAAAAGCTCACGTTGCGATGCAAAAAGACGTTGACTATGTAGTGGAAGACGGACAGGTTGTTATTGTTGATTCCTTTACGGGACGTCTGATGAAAGGCCGCCGCTACAGTGAGGGGCTTCACCAAGCAATTGAGGCGAAGGAAGGGCTTGAAATCCAAAACGAAAGCATGACCTTGGCGACAATAACGTTCCAAAACTACTTCCGGATGTACGAAAAACTTGCCGGTATGACCGGTACGGCAAAGACAGAGGAAGAAGAATTCCGCAATATCTACAACATGCAGGTTGTCACGATCCCTACCAACAGGCCTGTTGTCCGTGATGACCGCCCGGATTTAATTTACCGCACGATGGAAGGAAAGTTTAAGGCGGTTGCGGAGGATGTCGCACAGCGTTACATGACGGGACAGCCAGTTCTTGTCGGTACGGTTGCCGTTGAAACATCTGAGTTGATTTCTAAGCTGCTTAAGAACAAAGGAATCCCGCATCAAGTGTTAAATGCCAAAAACCATGAACGTGAAGCGCAGATCATTGAAGAGGCCGGCCAAAAAGGCGCAGTTACGATCGCGACTAACATGGCGGGGCGCGGAACGGACATTAAGCTTGGCGAAGGAGTAAAAGAGCTTGGCGGACTCGCTGTTGTCGGCACAGAACGACATGAATCACGCCGGATTGACAATCAGCTTCGAGGACGTTCCGGACGTCAGGGAGACCCGGGGATCACTCAATTTTATCTTTCTATGGAAGACGAATTGATGCGCAGATTCGGAGCTGAGCGGACAATGGCAATGCTCGACCGCTTCGGAATGGACGACTCTACCCCAATTCAAAGCAAAATGGTATCTCGCGCGGTTGAATCGTCTCAAAAACGAGTCGAAGGCAATAACTTCGATTCGCGTAAGCAACTTCTGCAATATGATGATGTTCTGCGCCAGCAGCGTGAGGTCATTTATAAGCAGCGCTTTGAAGTCATTGACTCTGAAAACCTGCGTGAAATCGTTGAAAATATGATTAAGTCTTCTCTCGAACGCGCAATTGCAGCATACACGCCAAGAGAAGAGCTTCCTGAGGAGTGGAAGCTTGACGGTCTAGTTGAGCTCATCAACACGACTTATCTTGATGAAGGCGCACTTGAGAAGAGCGACATCTTCGGCAAAGAGCCGGATGAAATGCTTGAACTCATTATGGATCGCATCATCACGAAATATAATGCGAAGGAAGAGCAATTCGGCACAGAGCAAATGCGTGAATTCGAAAAAGTTATCGTTCTTCGTGCCGTTGATTCTAAATGGATGGATCATATCGATGCGATGGATCAGCTTCGCCAAGGAATTCACCTTCGTGCTTATGCGCAGACGAATCCGCTGCGTGAGTATCAAATGGAAGGCTTTGCGATGTTTGAGCATATGATTGAATCAATTGAGGATGAAGTCGCAAAATTTGTGATGAAAGCTGAGATTGAAAACAATCTGGAGCGTGAAGAGGTTGTACAAGGCCAAACCACAGCCCATCAGCCGCAAGAAGGCGACGATAACAAAAAAGCAAAGAAAGCACCGGTTCGAAAAGTGGTTGATATCGGCCGAAATGCCCCGTGCCACTGCGGAAGCGGGAAAAAATACAAAAATTGCTGCGGCCGTACTGAATAGTTCGCCCCGGCACGTTTATTGACCGCGGCGCTTGCAGGCGCCTGCGGATCTTTTAATGAGGTGAATGAAATGGAATTATCAGAAATCAGAGCAGAGCTCGAAAATATGGCTTCTCGTTTAGCGGACTTTAGGGGGTCTCTTTGACCTCGAATCAAAGGAGGCCCGCATTGCTGAGCTAGATGAACAAATGGCTGACCCGGAATTCTGGAATGATCAGCAAAAAGCTCAAACTGTTATAAATGAAGCAAATGGTTTAAAGGATTATGTCAATTCGTATAAAAAATTGAATGAATCCCACGAAGAATTACAAATGACTCATGATCTTTTGAAAGAAGAGCCGGACTCAGATCTCCAGCTTGAGCTTGAAAAAGAACTAAAATTATTAACAAAAGAGTTCAATGAGTTTGAGCTTCAGCTTCTTCTCAGCGAGCCGTATGATAAAAATAATGCGATTTTAGAATTGCACCCAGGTGCTGGCGGTACAGAGTCACAGGACTGGGGCTCTATGCTTCTTAGAATGTATACAAGATGGGGAGAGCGCCGCGGCTTTAAAGTGGAAACGCTCGATTACCTTCCAGGTGACGAGGCGGGAATTAAGTCAGTGACATTGCTAATCAAAGGACACAACGCTTACGGATATCTCAAAGCGGAAAAAGGTGTCCATCGTCTCGTGCGGATTTCGCCGTTTGATTCATCAGGCCGCCGCCACACGTCTTTCGTGTCCTGTGAAGTCATGCCTGAATTTAACGATGAGATCGATATTGATATCCGTACGGAGGATATTAAAGTTGATACGTACCGTGCCAGCGGAGCGGGCGGACAGCACGTCAATACGACAGATTCAGCCGTTCGGATTACTCACTTGCCAACGAATGTGGTTGTGACGTGCCAAACGGAGCGCTCACAAATTAAAAACCGTGAAAGAGCCATGAAAATGCTGAAGGCCAAGCTGTATCAGCGCAGAATTGAAGAGCAGCAGGCAGAGCTGGATGAAATTCGCGGTGAACAAAAAGAAATCGGCTGGGGAAGCCAAATCCGTTCTTATGTATTCCACCCGTATTCCATGGTAAAAGACCATCGGACTAATACAGAAATGGGGAACGTTCAAGCTGTAATGGATGGTGACATTGATACATTTATTGATGCCTACCTGCGTTCTAAGCTTTCCTAAGCTGAAAAACACACCTGATGCATACGGGTGTGTTTTTTTATTCCTCATATCCTTGATTTCACTGCTGCTTTAGCATATTACCACTGTATTTGGGTGTTATTTACATCTAATCAGGGAAGGATTAAAATGCTATCGGAGAGCATTGGAAGAAACGGAGGATATTTTGATGGACGTACGGAATAAAACATTATGGATTTTGCGGGATTATGTATACATACTGATAGGAGCAGCGATTACAGCTGTGTCCTTTAATGTATTTTTGCTTCCGAACAAGATCGCCGCCGGCGGGGTCAGCGGAATCAGTACGATTTTACAATCATACGGTTTTGAAGCAGCGTATGTACAGTGGATTATTAATATTCCTTTATTTATTGCGGGTGTCATTTTGCTCGGCGGGAAATTTGGGCTAAAGACGCTTGCAGGTTCTGTTTTTTTGCCGCTAGTAGTGTTTTTGACAAGGGATATTCAGCCAGCCACTCACCATGAACTCTTAGCGGCAATTTTTGGCGGTGTCGGGATAGGTGTCGGAATTGGCATTGTGTACTTAGGGAAAGGTTCGACAGGAGGAACAGCCTTGGCTGCACAGATCATTCATAAGTACTCCGGCCTGTCATTGGGGAAGTGTCTTGCTATCATTGACGGAATGATCGTTATTACCGCTATGATCGTATTTAATATTGAGCAAGGCTTATATGCCATGCTTGGCGTCTATGTGTCCAGCAAAACCATTGATGTTGTGCAAGTCGGCTTTAATCGTTCCAAAATGGCGCTCATTATTACAAAGCAGGAGCAGGCGGTCAAGGAGGCTGTCTTACAGAAGATTGACAGAGGCGTGACGAAAATTTCAGCAGTTGGCGGATATACCGACGATGACCGTCCGATTTTAATGTGCGTGGTGGGGCAAACTGAATTCACCAAATTGAAACAAATCGTCAAACAGATTGATGAGTCTGCTTTTGTGATTGTAGCAGACGCGAGCGAGGTGCTGGGCGAGGGTTTCAAACGCGCTTAAACGAGGTTATAATATGGAAGAGATCGTAAAGGAGTTGTGCTTCTCAACATGAAATCAAAGTTATCGATACTAATGCTTGGATTTGCGCTTTCTGTTCTGTTGGCTGCCTGTGGTTCAAACGATGCAAAAGAAGAGAAGACAGACAACGGCAGCAAGACGGAAGCCACTGCATCTGAAGGGGAAGAGTTATATCAGCAAAGCTGCGTTGGCTGCCACGGCAAGGATTTAGAAGGTGTGTCAGGACCTAATCTCCAAGAGGTCGGAGGCAAATATGACGAACACAAAATTGAAAGCATTATTAAAAACGGCCGCGGCAATATGCCAAAGGGGCTTGTAAATGATAACGAAGCCGCTGTTATTGCCAAATGGCTGTCAGAAAAAAAGTAAGATGAGAAAATCCTTGCCGAGTGCTGGCAAGGATTTTTTTTATACCTTAACAATATGAATGAAAAGAAACTGTAATAGTATTATGTCTAAATTTGACGTATAATGAAGTGTATTGAAAAAGGAAACTTTCAGATTTTTCATCTTTTTACAAATGAATGGGTCATAAATTGTCGAATGCATTCGAAGAGTATGACCGTGTGATAGATAAAATGATATAAAAGATTAGGTGATTTCATGATAGAAATGAAGGAAGTATATAAAGCCTATCCGAACGGCGTAAAAGCGCTCAATGGGGTTTCTGTTACCATTCATCCCGGCGAGTTTGTGTATGTTGTCGGTCCGAGCGGAGCGGGTAAATCTACTTTTATTAAAATGATTTACAGAGAAGAAAAACCGACAAAAGGACAAATTTTAATCAATCATAAAGATCTCGCGGCAATTAAAGAAAAAGAGATTCCTTTCGTGCGCCGTAAAATCGGCGTTGTCTTTCAGGATTTCAAGCTTTTGCCGAAACTTACTGTTTTTGAAAATGTGGCATTTGCCCTTGAGGTAATTGGAGAACAGCCGTCTGTCATTAAGAAACGGGTGCTTGAAGTGCTTGATCTCGTGCAGCTGAAGCATAAAGCGAGACAATTTCCTGACCAGCTTTCAGGCGGGGAGCAGCAGCGTGTATCTATTGCCAGATCAATTGTGAACAACCCTGATGTTGTGATTGCTGATGAACCGACAGGAAACCTTGATCCGGATACGTCTTGGGAAGTCATGAAGACGCTGGAGGAAATTAATAACCGCGGGACAACAGTCGTGATGGCGACACATAATAAAGAAATCGTAAACACCATGAAGAAACGTGTCATTGCAATCGAAGATGGTATCATTGTGCGTGATGAGTCAAGAGGGGAGTATGGTTCATATGATTAAAATTCTCGGGCGCCACTTGCGTGAGAGTTTTAAATCTCTCGGGAGAAACACATGGATGACATTCGCATCCATTAGTGCTGTAACCGTTACGCTGATTTTGGTCGGCGTGTTTTTAGTGATTATGCTGAATTTGAATAACATGGCTACGAATGCTGAGAAACAAGTCGAAATCAAAGTGTTGGTTGATTTGACTGCAGATCAGAAGGCGCAGGACAAGCTTCAGAACGATATTAAGGAACTGAAGGGCATTCAGAGTGTCACGTTTTCATCTAAAGAAAAAGAGCTTGACCAGCTGGTTGACAGCTTTGGCGACAGCGGAAAATCCCTGACGATGAAGGATCAGGAAAACCCGCTTAATGATGCGTTTGTCGTCAAAACGACAGATCCGCATGATACGCCGAACGTGGCGAAAAAGATCGAAAAAATGGATCATGTTTATAAAGTCACTTACGGAAAAGAAGAGGTCAGCCGTTTGTTTAAAGTAGTCGGCGTTTCCCGCAACATCGGAATCGCGTTAATTATCGGCCTGGTATTTACGGCGATGTTCTTAATTTCCAACACCATTAAAATTACAATTTTCGCAAGAAGAAAAGAAATTGAAATCATGAAGCTTGTCGGCGCGACAAACTGGTTTATCCGCTGGCCGTTTTTCCTTGAAGGGTTGCTGCTAGGCGTATTCGGTTCTGTGATCCCGATTGCATTGGTGCTGAGCACGTACCAATACGTCATCGGATGGGTCGTTCCAAAGGTTCAAGGATCATTTGTCTCTCTTCTTCCTTATAATCCATTTGTATTCCAAGTTTCGTTAGTGCTGATTGCAATCGGTGCAGTAATTGGAGTATGGGGAAGTCTGACTTCCATCCGCAAGTTTCTGCGAGTATAAAGTGAAAAAGCCGTCCCGCTTTCGGGGCGGCTTTTCATTTGCCTTCTTTTTCTTCTATGATTACATGAAATCTCCATCCTTTACATATACTATCTCTAGGTTTTGATAAAGACAGTCTGGCATACAGGAGGAGTAAAGGATGAATCAAAAAATAATGGCTGTGATAGCAGCAGGGAGCATGCTGTTTGGAGGCGCCGGTGTATATGCGGGAATCAACCTGCTTGAGATGGATAAGCCCCAGACTGCAGCAGTTCCCGCGACGGCACAAGCTGACTCTGAACGGGATAAAGCTATGGACAAAATCGAAAAAGCGTATGAGTTAATTTCGAATGAGTACGTAGAAAAAGTTGATAGAGAAAAGCTGCTCGAGGGAGCCATCCAGGGAATGCTGTCTACGCTAAATGATCCTTATTCTGTTTACATGGACAAGCAGACAGCTAAGCAATTTTCTGATTCTCTTGATTCCTCATTTGAAGGCATCGGGGCTGAGGTTGGCATGGAAGACGGCAAAATTATTATCGTTTCCCCATTCAAGAAATCGCCAGCGGAAAAAGCCGGGTTGAAGCCTAATGATGAAATTATCAGCATCAATGGAGAATCGATGGCCGGCAAGGATTTAAACCACGCTGTGTTAAAAATAAGAGGAAAGAAAGGGTCCAGTGTTTCAATGAAGATTCAGCGGCCCGGAACGAAGAAACAGCTGTCATTCCGGATCAAAAGAGCTGAGATTCCGCTTGAAACTGTTTTTGCATCAGAGAAAAAAGTGCAGGGGCATTCTGTCGGATATATCGCTATCTCTACTTTTTCTGAGCATACCGCAGAGGATTTTGCAAAAGCATTGAGAGAGCTTGAGAAAAAAGAAATAGAAGGACTAGTCATTGATGTACGGGGCAATCCGGGCGGATATCTTCAAAGTGTGGAAGAAATACTTAAGCATTTCGTTACAAAGGATCAGCCGTATATACAGATTGCTGAACGCAATGGAGATAAAAAACGTTATTTCTCAACATTGGCCCATAAAAAAGCGTACCCTGTCAACGTGATTACGGATAAAGGAAGTGCCTCCGCATCAGAAATTCTTGCCGGCGCGTTAAAGGAGGCTGGCCATTATGATGTTGTAGGCGATACGTCTTTTGGCAAGGGAACGGTTCAACAGGCTGTGCCAATGGGGGACGGTAGCAACATCAAATTAACGCTCTACAAGTGGCTGACGCCAAATGGAAACTGGATTCATAAGAAAGGAATTGAGCCGACCATTGCGATTAAGCAGCCCGATTATTTTTCCGCAGGGCCGTTGCAGCTGAAAGAGCCGCTTAAAGTGGACATGAACAATGAAGATGTCAAGCATGCGCAGGTATTACAGGCATCTTATAAAGTCTTTAATGACATGAAAGAGATGTCGATGTTTAAGATGTATCGTTAATTTAGTC
>NZ_CP026521.1:4099333-4112060 GCF_002953915.1 Bacillus sp. MBGLi79 | reverse complement strand
ATCAATATATTAGAGAGACTTTCTAACGAGTTAATATGCATTTAAAATGAAACTTTTGCAAGTTGCCTAGTCTTTGTTTACTTCATACAATATAAGAAGGTTCTAAAAAGAACAGTAATCAGGTTTATGGCAGCTGAACGACAGGTATTTAAAGAGTAACGTTAGCGAGAATGCTTGTTAGCACTCCAGTACTGCTGCGTATACTGGCCCGTGCTTATCTGGATAAAGAAAATGGGGGTTCACAATTGAAGAGGGCAAGTATTGTGCGTGAGAAAAAATATTATGAATTAGTGGAACAATTAAAAGACAGAACACAAGACGTAACATTTTCAGCTACAAAAGCACTAAGTCTTCTTATGCTGTTCAGCAGATATTTGGTCAATTACACCAATGTCGAATCAGTAAATGACATTAATGAGGAATGTGCCAAACATTATTTTAACTACTTAATGAAAAACCATAAGCGATTAGGAATTAATCTGACAGATATAAAAAGGTCGATGCATCTAATCAGCGGGTTATTGGATGTGGACGTAAACCACTATTTAAAGGATTTTTCACTATCGAATGTCACGCTGTGGATGACGCAAGAGAGATAAACTCTCCTGAGGATATCCAAGCCATTTAATATTTGATAGAATATGAGTAACATGTTTGGCTTGAGGCGGTGAGAGATAGTGTCTGTTCAATGGGGAATTGAACTGTTAAAAAGCGCGGGCCTGTTCTTCTTACACCCGCTTTTCTGGTTTTTTATCATCATAACTCTGGCTTTCGGCTATGTAAGAATCAAAAGGGAACGCAAAACCTTTCATACAAGAATAGCAGATATTTATGATGATCTGAAATTTACATATACAAAGGGACTGATTCCAGGTTTTCTTTTGTCAGTTGTTTTAGGTGGACTCGGAATATCGATTCCTCTCGGTTTACTTGCGATTATTGCCGTTATCACTGCAGCGGCAGCGTTCACTCTTCGCGCAAACTGGATGTCTGCTGCATATATCGTCAGTGTGAGTATGCTGATAGGTTTTGGACTGCAAGTCTATCAGGCTGAGCCCTTTCTGGAGAGATTTCCGCAAGGATTTGCAGTTGTTTGGCCGGCTGTGGCTGTGTTTCTAGGTTTGCTGATTATCACTGAAGGAGCGGTTGCTTATCGTTCTGCGCATGTGAGAACATCACCGGCGCTTGTCGTAAGCAGCCGCGGTTTGCCGATCGGACAGCAGCTGGCAAACCGGGTTTGGCTTTTGCCGCTGTTCCTTCTCGTGCCCGGTAATGGTTTAGAATCGCATCTTAGCTGGTGGCCCGTGTTTACTGTTCCCGGCGGCTCATTCCATTTTCTATGGATTCCTTACTTTGTCGGATTCGGACAAAGGGTACAGGGATCGCTTCCTGAAACGAGTATAAGGATCACAGCGAAACGCGTTTGTATTCTCGGCCTTGCCGTCACAGTTCTTGGTGCAGCGAGCTTGCTTTGGACGCCGCTTGCGGGTGCAGCCGTCTGTACAGCTTTGTTAGGACGCATTTTTCTGTCTATAAAGCAAAGGGTGAATGATAACGCGGCTCCGTTTTATTTCTCGAAACGGGATCAGGGCTTGATGGTGCTTGGGATTATCCCCAATACGCCGGCTGAGGACCTGGAATTGAAAATCGGAGAAATCATTACAAAAGTTAATGGGATACCGGTTAAGAACGTTTCCGATTTCTATGAGGCGCTCCAGCATAACCGTGCATATGTGAAGCTTGAAATTATCGGTTTGAATGGAGAAATTCGTTTTGACCAGCGAGCTTCTTATGAAGGAGAACATCATGAATTGGGCATCCTCTTCGTAAAGGATGAACGTGAAGACGAAGCAGCCGCTTCGGGATCATAAAAGGCAGCCCGGCACCGCAGGAAGATGCGGGGCCGGGCTGTTTTGTATTACGCTGAGTTTTTTTCAATCCGTGCCGTTTCATCAGATTTGATGCCCAATGAAACAAAAACGCCGATAATGGATACAGCAAAGAGAATCATAAATAGGGTATGATATCCCGAAATCAGGCCGATTAAGGCTGATGAAATGATGCTTCCGAAATAACGGAAGGTCGAGAAAATGCCCGATGCCACTCCTGACATACTAGGATCTACTGTGGCAAGGGATGACACCTGCATGCTGGTCAGACCGACTCCGGAAGCAAGTCCGCCAAGGATAAGAGACAGCATGAGAAACAAGACGGAATGCGAGCTGCTTAACAGCAAAAATAATAGATTCGCTCCAGCCATCATAGCAAATGAAAGAAAAATGATTTTTTTTGCTCCCCACTTATGATGGAACTGTGCGCCCACCCAGTTGCTGGCTGACATGAAGATCGAAAATACAGAAAGCGCCATCCCGCTGTTAGACGTAGTAAGCCCAAATTGGTTCGTCATGAACAACGGCATGATCAATAAGACGGCATACATCATTAAATTGCTTAACAAGACTGATAGATTGGCATTTGTAAAGGTTGAGCTTTTAAACAGTGCAAAGTCAATGATTGGATGCTGTGTACGTTTTTCTCTTCTGAAAAAAAGCGGAACAAAAAGAAGTATTAATACACTGTATAACGCATAACCCCACGAAACCTCATTTTTCGTCAGCAGGATAATGGAAACGATGCTGCCTGCAAGCAAGAGAGAGCCGATGATATCCAGCGGCGCGTCAGATTTATTTTCTTTATATTGAGGAAACATCGTTAATGCCGTAAATAAAGCAATGGCGAGGAACGGAATGTTGACCCAAAAAATCGAATGCCAGCTGAAGCTGTCAATCAGTATAGAGCCGATAAAAGGCCCGAGTGCTGCACCAAGTCCCGCGCCCAGTCCGAAAAATCCAAACACTTTCGGCAGGCGTTTTTCAGAAACCACATGCCGGATAATGGCAATGCTGTTTGGCGTAAGCAATGCCCCTCCGACTGCCTGCAATGCCCGAAAGACAATTAACAGGAGCAGACTTGGTGAGAGAGCGCAGCCTAGGGATGCGAATAGAAATAGGCCGACTCCCCATAAGTACATTGTTTTATTGCCGTACATGTCACCGAGCTTTCCTGCAATCGGCTGTGTGACTGCCATCACGATTAAATAAACGGTAACCACCCAAGTGATGCTTGCGAGGGATTCGTTATACGTATGGGAAATAGATGAGAGCGCGACCGCGATCATCGTTGAGTTAATGGGAACCAGAATGGCCCCCAATAATAGCGAGACGATCAGCGCCCATTCTTTTCTTGAGCTCATTGGGATCCTCCTTTTTATTATGCCAAGGAGTTAATCAGCAGAAATTCCTTTGACAAATAAAGCTGTGCTGTGCTCCAGCATTTTTTCCTGGGGCATTGATATGACCCGATTTCCTAAATGGAGACGGTGAATGAAATAACCGAAGATAATCGACATGAACACGTCGGCATGCTCCGCTTCATTTCCTGTCTGAATAACCCCTTTTTCACCCATCGTTTTGAGATAATCAACCAATAGCTGTTTCATAGATTGGGGATATTCAGTGACGTGGTTAATGACATCCTGAAACATGGCCGGTTCACGAAAGCTGATTTTAATGATATCTTTTCTATGTTCGAGCTCCTCCAAGAGACAGGTTCCGATATGAAGCAGGTCTTTGTACAAATCCCCTTCGGTTTGTTCCAAAATGCTGCTTCTGTTTGTAGAATGCTGAGAAAGCAAAGCCTCAACTAGTCCTTGTTTGTTTTTAAAGTTCCTGAAAATCGTCGCTTCACTTACATTTGCTTTTTCTGCGATTTCTTTTGTAGTCGTTGCGCGATATCCTTTTTGGACGAGCAGCTGCATGGCAGCGTCAAGGATTCTCTTGTTTGTCGGTCTCAATACGTTTCACCTCACGAATATACTGGCAGGACAAGTATACACCTGCCCCGCTTGTATAAGAAAGAGGGGACGCATCAGGACCGGCTGACAACTGTGATTTTGCCGCTGCTTCCGTCAACCGTGATGATGTCTCCGTCTCGCAGTCTTTCTGTTGCCGTGCGTGTGCCGAGAACGGCTGGAATGCCGTATTCACGGGCGATAATCGCAGCGTGAGACAAAATGCCGCCCGTGTCTGTAATAACCGCTTTGGCATCTTGAAACAGGCTGGTCCACAGCGGTGTGGTCATCTTGCAAACAAGTATGTCCCCAGGCGCGAATTGAGAAAATTCATTGGCGTCCCGAATGATCTTCACCGGACCTGTCGCAATGCCGCTTGATGCCGCAATGCCAAAAATATGATTCTCTGTGTTTTTTTCATCCTCTATCACAGCGCCGACGATTTCTTCAGCTGCTTTGAGCTGTTCTTTTGTCGGAGTGCCGAGATAGGCAGGGGCTTGGGCCAGCTCATACTCATGAAAGGTCTTCCTGCGTTTTTCAGCCTTTTCTTGCAGGGATACAGGGTGAAGAAGCGCGTGTTCCACTTCGTCGTCATATAAGAACCAAAGATCCTCACGATCTTGAATAACACCGTTTTCCGCCAGCAATTCACCTACCTTCAGCAGAAAGATTCTCGCCTTGGCATCCAGCATGGCGTCAATATAAAAGTGGTGATCATCTTTTATATTTGCAGCGTTCAGCGTCCATTGATAAAAGCGGTCAAATTCTGTGCGTAAATCGGGATCTTCTATGTTTTTCAAGAATTCATTGTATAATTTCTCTCGTTTTTCTTTCGTTTTCTGAAATTCATTGTCAAAATGATAGCCATTACGGACATAATTTTGAATATTGGCCAGAGCAAAATACGGATTTTCCGCCCAGATTTGTTCAATCAGATCATGACTTTTAACAGATCTCCATCCGTATTCTTGCAAGAATTCATGGATGTTCTTCAGGAAGCGTCTTCCCTCATCTGTTTGTTCCAATTTTTCCTGGAGCTGTTCTGGCTTGTTGTTTTCAAAAATGGCCAGAAGGTGCGGGTTCTCCTGAACTTCAACGGAAAAAAGCCATAGGCAACGGTCAGTTTCCAGTGATTTGTTCATTTTTCCTGTCAGCATCTCGTAAAAATGAGCGTTTTCGGACTCTCCTTGAATGTCCTGATACATCGCTTGCAGTTTGTTTGTTAAAAGGATTTGCGGGAAAACGATGTTGAAGTGCTCTTCATAAGCCGTGAGATAAAATGCCTTTAGGTGTCGAAAAGCATCCAGTGCGCTTTCTGCAGTATGCTCAGTTTGTGCGAGCTGGTCCAGTGTCCGGTAAAAAGGAAGATAGGTGTGATTGATGATGTCATACATACGCTCCGATAAAATTGGGAAAAGCTCTTTGCCACAGTCTTCAGAAGGAGGCTGTTGTCCTCCTTGGTTTTTGGAATAAATATGTCCGCGATAAAGTTTTACTTCATCAACAACTACACCAATTGGGAACTTTTGCATGCTCTTCTTTAAGCCATATTCCAATGCCGGCACGATGAAGGATGAAAATAACGGACTCACCGGACCTTCAATATTAGACTCCATGTTAAGCCAGAAGTCATTCATATCAGCGTCGGTAATCATGAAGCTGCGTTTTTCTTCTGCCGCTTTTTTGTCCTGTTCAATGGTTGTAATCGGGCGAGCTTGCAGAAGGTATATTTGATGATCAGCAATTCCAAATTCTATATCAACAGGATACCCGTACAGGTCTTCAGTTTTTTTTGTGATTTCAGCCAAATCAATCACTTGTTCATCTGTAAGGCAAAAACGGCTGCGCATGTCTTCACTCGTTTCCTTTTCAGCAATTCCTTCTGCCGCAGACTCCATGTAGATTTCTTTTGCCCCTATTTCTTTCTGAATCTCAAACGAAGATTTATGAACAATGAACGTGTCTGGGGTAACACTTCCTGAAACGACAGCTTCACCCAGCCCGTAGCTGGCGCTGATTAAAAGCTCTCTATCATCATGGGTAACAGGGTTGCGGCTGAAAATAACACCTGACACTTCTGAATCGATCAGCCCCTGAACGACCACTCCCATTAACGGCTCTGTAATTTGATTGTTCATTTTTTTCTTATAGCTGCTGACCCGCCCTGAAAAAAATGAGGCCCAGCACTCTTTCACTTTAGCCAGAAACTCTTCCTCTGTTTTGATATTTAAGTAGGTTTCATACTGACCCGCGAATGAGGCGCCTTCTAAATCTTCCGAAGCAGATGAAGAACGCACGGCTACGGATCGATATGATTCTCTAAGCTGATAAAAAGAACTAGTCAGCTCATTTTTCAGCTCTTCCGAAAATGTCCCGGAAATGATCCCGCTTTCGACGCTCTTGCTAGTCTCTTGAAGCTGGTTGTCCTCCATAAAACGTGCGAGCGCGTTCGTTTGAATAATAAACCCGTCCGGAACAGGAAGACCGTGTTTGGTCAATTTAATCAAATTCATTCCTTTTGCTCCAGCCAGCTGGCTGGACTCTTCTGCCTGGCGAAATAAAACAGAATACATAGTTGAAACCCCTCTCTCCTTCATTTTATTTTTCTCTCTAGTCTTTTTATGGCGGAGCCTGTGTTTAAAAATGATAGTAAACACTATCATTCCATTGTAGGTTTTCAGGAAAATGCTGTCAAACGCAGAAAGTCCTAAATAAAATGAATAGTTAAGTTAGTTATATTATCATGAAATATACGGATGAACTGGTGCTGTATACCTATTTTCTTTTATTCTAGGAATCTGGCGGCGGACTTGATGATGTAATAGAAAAAGTGCCGCTGTGTGGGACAGCAGAACAATGTCCAGCACCAAAAATGCAAATATGGTGATTGATTTTGGATGAAAAGGGGTATGGTGTAGGAGAGGGAGCGAATGCATGATTGTCCGATTCTTCATTTTTTACTATAATCAGATCAGATGAAGAATCCCTGAGGAGGGTTTTTGTTGATTACAAAAGCCGTTTTTGCATTGTTTTTCCCTTTTATGCTTGTCGTTCTATTTACTAGAGTCACTTTTAATCATTATGTGGCGATCGCTCTAACAGCTGCATTGCTGTTTGCCTCTTATTTAAAAGGCTATACAGAAACGTATTTTATTGTAGGATTGGATGTTGTATCTCTTGTGGCTGGCGGACTGTATATGGCCAAAAAAGCTGCAGAGAAAAAAGAAGAATAATCGGACATAATGAATATAAAGACCGAATACCTGCTTTTACGTTTAAAAAGCAGGTTTTTTATACACAAAAACAGCTGGAAATAAAAAACCACCGAACTTTAGTTCGTATTTTTAGTGATTTTGCTTTCCATTGTGTTACTATATCTATAGGAAGATTTCGTTAAAGAAACGGAGGCTTATTTTTGTGAAAGATCGCTTTGAGTTAGTCTCGAAATATCAGCCCCAGGGAGATCAGCCGAAAGCCATTGAAAAGCTTGTAAAAGGAATTCAGGAGGGCAAGAAGCATCAGACTCTGCTGGGTGCGACAGGAACTGGGAAAACATTTACGGTGTCCAATTTGATTAAAGAAGTCAATAAGCCGACTCTCGTGATTGCCCATAACAAAACTCTTGCTGGACAGCTTTATAGTGAGTTCAAGGAATTTTTTCCGAACAATGCTGTCGAGTACTTTGTCAGTTACTATGATTATTATCAGCCGGAGGCGTATGTGCCTCAAACGGATACATTTATAGAGAAAGACGCTAGTATTAATGATGAAATTGATAAACTGAGACACTCCGCTACATCATCTCTGTTTGAGCGTAGAGATGTCATTATTATTGCGAGTGTGTCTTGTATATACGGCCTCGGTTCGCCTGAGGAATACCGGGAAATGGTCGTGTCATTGCGGAGTGAAATGGAAATTGAGCGCAACGAGCTGCTCAGAAAACTTGTAGATATCCAATATGCCCGCAACGATATCGACTTTCAGCGCGGCACATTTCGTGTGCGCGGGGATGTAGTGGAAATCTTCCCGGCATCCCGTGATGAGCATTGTATTAGAGTTGAATTTTTCGGTGACGAAATTGAACGGATTCGGGAAGTGGATGCGCTGACAGGAGAAATTCTCGGCGACCGTGATCATGTTGCGATTTTCCCGGCGTCCCACTTCGTAACGCGGGCCGAGAAAATGGAGAAAGCGATTCAAAATATCGAGAAAGAGCTTGAGGAACAGCTGAAAGTTATGCACGAAAACGGCAAGCTGCTTGAAGCGCAGCGTTTAGAGCAGCGGACAAGATATGATCTTGAAATGATGCGTGAAATGGGTTTCTGCTCGGGTATCGAGAACTATTCGAGACATTTGACGCTGCGGCCTCCAGGTTCAACGCCGTATACGCTGCTTGATTATTTCCCAGACGATTTTATGATCGTAGTGGATGAGTCGCATGTGACCATTCCTCAGGTGCGCGGCATGTTTAACGGAGACCAGGCGCGGAAACAGGTGCTCGTGGATCACGGCTTCCGGCTTCCATCAGCGCTTGATAACCGTCCGCTTCGTTTTGAGGAATTTGAAAAGCATATGCACAATATCGTGTATGTATCAGCAACACCAGGGCCGTACGAGATTGAACATACAGATGAAATGGTCGAACAGATCATTCGTCCGACGGGGCTTCTTGACCCGCTTATCGATGTGCGTCCAATCGAAGGCCAGATTGACGACTTGATCGGCGAAATTCAAGCAAGAATCGAGCGGGATGAACGGGTGCTTGTGACAACCCTGACGAAGAAGATGTCAGAGGATCTGACCGATTATTTAAAGGAAATCGGCATTAAAGTAAACTATCTGCATTCTGAGATTAAGACGCTTGAACGGATTGAAATTATTCGTGACCTGCGCCTTGGCAAGTACGATGTGCTTGTCGGCATCAACCTGCTGAGGGAAGGGCTGGACATTCCAGAAGTATCCTTAGTTGCGATTTTGGATGCGGATAAGGAAGGCTTCCTTCGTTCTGAGCGTTCGCTGATCCAGACTATTGGACGGGCAGCGAGAAATGCGGAAGGCCGCGTCATTATGTACGCCGATAAAATAACGAAGTCTATGGAAATTGCGATTAACGAAACAAAACGACGCCGCGAGCAGCAGGAGCGGTTTAACGAAGAGCACGGCATTACGCCGAAAACGATAAATAAAGAAATTCGCGATGTCATTCGTGCCACAGTAGCAGCTGAGGATAAAGCGGAATACAAAGCAAAAGCCGCGCCGAAGCTGTCGAAAATGACGAAGAAAGAACGCCAGAAAGTCGTTGAACAGATGGAGCATGAAATGAAGGAAGCCGCCAAGGCACTTGACTTTGAAAGAGCCGCGGAGCTTCGCGATTTACTTTTAGAGCTAAAAGCGGAAGGATGATGAACAAATGGCTATGGATCGGATAGAGGTGAAGGGAGCCAGGGCGCATAACCTGAAAAATATAGATGTAACGATTCCGAGAGATCAGCTTGTCGTTGTCACGGGTTTGTCCGGATCAGGTAAATCCTCCCTTGCCTTTGACACGATATATGCTGAAGGACAGAGACGGTATGTCGAATCGCTGTCTGCTTATGCCCGCCAGTTTTTAGGGCAAATGGATAAGCCTGATGTTGATGCAATTGAGGGACTGTCTCCCGCCATCAGCATCGATCAGAAAACAACGAGCCGCAATCCGAGGTCTACTGTCGGTACGGTAACGGAGATTTATGATTATCTGCGTCTTTTATATGCGAGAGTAGGGAAGCCTCATTGCCCGGAGCACGGAATTGAGATTACATCCCAGACCATCGAGCAAATGGTGGACAGAATTCTGGAATACCCGGAACGGACGAAGCTTCAGGTGCTGGCGCCGATTGTCTCGGGCCGAAAAGGCGCTCATGTCAAAGTGCTTGAACAGATTAGAAAACAAGGCTATGTCAGAGTCAGAATTGACGGCGAGATGGCTGAGCTTTCCGACGATATCGAATTAGAAAAGAACAAGAAGCATTCCATTGAGGTTGTCATTGACCGGATTGTGGTGAAAGAAGGCGTGGCAGCCCGGCTGTCAGATTCATTGGAAACGGCGCTCCGTTTAGGTGAAGGACGGGTTATGATTGATGTCATCGGTGAGGAAGAGCTGATGTTCAGCGAGCATCATGCCTGTCCGCACTGCGGATTTTCAATCGGTGAGCTTGAGCCGCGCCTGTTTTCGTTTAACAGTCCGTTCGGGGCGTGTCCGACGTGTGACGGTCTCGGAATGAAGCTTGAAGTGGATGCCGACCTTGTCATCCCCAATCAAGATTTGTCATTGAAGGAGAATGCGGTCGCCCCATGGACACCAATCAGTTCACAATATTATCCTCAGCTGCTTGAGGCAGTCTGCACCCACTACGGGATTGATATGGATGTGCCGGTCAAAGATCTGCCGAAGCATCAACTGGATAAAGTGCTGTACGGCAGCGGAGATGATCTGATTTATTTCCGATATGAAAATGATTTTGGACAAATCCGTGAAGGTGAAATTCAATTTGAAGGCGTATTGCGCAACATTGAAAGACGCTATAAGGAGACAAGCTCTGATTTTATCCGTGAACAAATGGAGCAGTATATGTCTCAGAAGTCTTGTCCGACGTGCAAAGGCTATCGGTTAAAGAAAGAGGCGCTTGCCGTATTGGTTGACGGACGCCACATCGGAAAAATTACCGAGCAGTCTGTAGCCGATGCACTCGCCTTTTTCAAAGGCCTTACCCTTTCTGAGAAGGATATGCAGATCGCCAATTTGATTTTGCGCGAAATTGTGGAGCGCTTAAGCTTTCTGGACAAAGTCGGCCTCGATTACCTGACATTGAGCAGGGCAGCGGGAACGCTGTCCGGTGGAGAGGCACAGCGCATCAGGCTGGCGACTCAAATTGGCTCGCGCTTATCCGGTGTGCTTTATATTTTAGATGAACCGTCTATCGGTCTGCATCAGCGTGATAACGACCGCTTGATCAGCGCACTGAAAAATATGAGAGACCTCGGGAACACGCTGATTGTTGTCGAACATGATGAAGACACGATGATGGCAGCGGATTATTTAATAGATATTGGACCGGGTGCCGGCATTCACGGCGGACAGGTGACATCTGCAGGTACGCCGGAAGAAGTGATGGAAGATCCAAACTCATTAACTGGCAGCTATTTATCAGGGAAAAAGTTTATCCCATTGCCTCCTGAAAGAAGAAAGCCGGATGGACGTTACATTGAAATGAAAGGCGCTTCAGAAAACAACCTGAAAAAAGTGAATGCCAAGTTCCCGCTGGGGACGTTTACAGCAGTTACAGGTGTTTCCGGTTCAGGAAAGAGTACACTCGTTAATGAAATTTTGCATAAGGCGCTGGCGCAAAAGCTTCATAAAGCGAAAGCGAAGCCCGGCAGCCATAAAGAGATAAAAGGTTTGGACCATTTAGACAAAGTCATCGACATTGACCAGGCGCCAATCGGTAGAACGCCGAGATCCAACCCTGCGACATACACCGGTGTGTTTGATGACATTCGCGATGTATTTGCGCAGACAAATGAAGCGAAGGTCCGCGGCTATAAAAAAGGCCGTTTCAGCTTTAACGTGAAGGGCGGGCGATGTGAAGCCTGCCGCGGAGACGGGATTATTAAAATTGAAATGCACTTCCTTCCTGACGTATACGTTCCATGCGAGGTATGCCACGGCAAACGCTATAACCGGGAAACGCTTGAAGTGACGTACAAAGGAAAAAGCATCTCTGATGTGCTTGATATGACGGTTGAAGATGCTCTTTCTTTCTTTGAAAATATCCCGAAAATCAAACGCAAGCTTCAAACCCTTTATGATGTTGGTTTAGGTTATATTACGCTCGGCCAGCCGGCGACGACCTTGTCGGGCGGAGAAGCGCAGCGCGTGAAGCTCGCATCAGAGCTGCACAAACGCTCGACTGGACGCACGCTCTACATTTTAGATGAGCCGACGACAGGTTTGCATGTCGACGATATCGCCAGACTTCTTGTCGTGCTGCAACGGTTGGTAGACAACGGGGACACTGTACTGGTTATTGAGCACAACCTTGATATCATTAAAACGGCCGATTACATTGTGGATCTGGGCCCGGAAGGCGGAGCCGGAGGCGGAACCATTGTCGCGTCAGGCACGCCTGAGGAAATCACTGAAGTGGAAGAATCGTATACAGGCCGTTATTTGAAGCCTGTTATGGAGCGTGACAAAAAACGCATGAAATCGCTCTTGGAAGCGAAAGAAACGGCTACATCTTAAAAAACTTTATTAAGAGAGAACAGCTTGTCAGCAAGTCCATCCATGGGCTTAGCAGGCAAGCTTTTTCTTTACGGCATAATAGTATAGAATCATCTTTGGGTAAAATTTCTTTGGGAAAACGCCTAAACATTTACAAATTGCTGTCGATATATGAATTGAAAGGCGGATGATGGTTTCCAAATCAAGCAGACAAACCCTATTAAGGGGTTTAAAGGAATCCTTAATCAATAACTGAATCTACATAGGTTAGAAGCTTTATTGGAATCTCATACGCCAGAAATCAAAGAAAAGGAAGTCTTTGATTTCAAAATAAATACACATGGAGGTAATTTACACATGAGAATTAACCACAATATCGCAGCACTTAACACACTGAACCGTTTGTCTTCAAACAACGGTGCGAGCCAAAAGAACATGGAGAAACTGTCTTCAGGTCTTCGTATCAACCGTGCGGGAGATGACGCAGCGGGTCTTGCGATCTCTGAAAAAATGAGAGGACAAATCAGAGGTCTTGAAATGGCTTCTAAAAACTCTCAAGACGGAATCTCTCTTATCCAAACAGCTGAGGGTGCATTGACTGAAACTCATGCAAT
>NZ_CP026521.1:4088278-4099233 GCF_002953915.1 Bacillus sp. MBGLi79 | reverse complement strand
AACAGATTTGTCTCCCTTAGATGAAAGCAATTTCTAGACCTTTTGCAATAAGATGAGACACCTATTTCGGTACTATCATATATGCGAGCTTGCTGAAAAGTAAACAAATAATTTGAATATTATGAAAAAACAGTAAATTGAACACGTGCAATGAGGTTTTTTTCTGTATTTTGGATGTGATGAAAGGGTAAAGAGGCTTATTTTAATAGGGGTTGAAAGAACTAAAAAAGGCAGGGGTTAATCTGCCTTTTTAAGCGGCGATCACGATCGCCTGACTGCCCATTTGTGTCCATGATTTCTCAAAATTTTCTCTGTCTGTTTTTCTGTTTTTATATCCGTACGGATCATTCAAATAAACGTAATCCTCATCATAGCCTGTCACGGCAACACTGTGAACGCTGTACGTCACATCGATTTTACCTGACGGCGTATTCCATGTTTCCATATCGTTGACTGGACTGAAATGAACAGTGGTGATAACCCAAACCGGTCTTCCCTGATTCAGCTGTTCATATATTTTCTCCGGCTCACTTCCCGTCAAATCGACAGCTTTAGTACCTGCGTATGAATAGGCCAAATCGTAAATCGGGCCATGGTAGACACTCAGTCCGGGTCCGTTTTCCATATCTCCCACAAAGCCGTCGTTAGGATTTCCCTTTAAGCCGCTTTCATAGTGCAGAGGCACTCTTTTCACCTCATTGGCAAGCTCATTTTTTGTGACATGATATCCGCTGTAGTTTAAGATCATCGCCAGGCTGGCGACTTCGCAGCCGTTATAAAGCTTCGGCGAGTCCATTTGGTTGATCAGCGGGACGTCAAGCGGCTGATGCACTTCTTTATTGTCAGCAGCATTCTTATGGCTGCTGTGCAGCATTTCGGCTAACGGGCTTAACGCATCTTTAGAAAACAGTATAAGAACGGCGGTTATAAGAGCTGCTACGAAAAAAATTAAAAAAAGAGTTTTGAAAAATTTCATTCTGAGTCTCCTGTCTTCCCTTTGCTGGTTTGGTTAAGGCAAAGATTTGCAATTGTTTATATTATAACATCAAGATGTTCATTACATAAAAGTTATCATTTCCCATACGGTCCGTAGTCTATTTTAAGAGCGGCTGTTGATTTTGATTCTTTTATCTGTTAGCATATTATCATATTAGCGAACTAAAGGATTCGGAATTTTCCTTCAAACAGTTATGGGGGTGCAAGTGTAGATGTTTATGTTTGAAAAACCGCATGGCATGCGGGATACGCTGCCTGTGCTTTACGAAACAAAGAAAAAGGTGCGCTCTTCATTAACAGAGGTGATGGCTTTGTGGGGGTATCAGTTCATGGAGACACCGGCCCTTGAATTTTATGATACGGTCGGTGTGCAGTCGGCCATATTGGATCAGCAGTTATTTAAACTCCTTGATCAGGAGGGGCAGACGCTCGTGTTAAGACCTGATATGACGGCCCCGATCGCAAGGGTGGCGGCCTCAAAGCTTCATAAAGATGATCACCCGCTTAGAGTGGGCTATGCTGCAAATGTGTTCAGGGCACAGGAACGTGAAGGCGGACGTGCCGCCGAATTTGAGCAAGTCGGCGTCGAACTGATCGGCGATGGATCTACAAGCGCTGACGCAGAAGTGATTGCACTCGTCATTTTTTCGCTTAAAAATGCCGGCCTGACTTCATTTAAAATCTCGATCGGCCATGTCGGAATTTCAGATGCTTTGTTTGTGGAGGTTTTAGGAAATGAAGAAAGGGCTCATGTCCTGCGGCGCTATTTATACGAAAAGAACTATGTCGGCTACCGGGAGCATGTAAAATCCCTCAATTTATCCTCAATTGATAAAAGCAGGCTGCTCGAGCTTTTGGAGCTGAGAGGCGGTATTGAAACGTGCGGCAAGGCGGCATCGATCATCGATTCTGAAAAAGGAAAACGCGCGGTTTCAGAACTGAAGACGCTTTGGGAGACACTCGGCGACTATGGTTGCACGGACGACATTAAACTTGATTTAGGCATGGTCAGCCATATGAGCTACTATACGGGTGTTTTGTTTGAAATCTATGCTGAAAACGTCGGCTTTCCGATCGGAAACGGCGGCAGATACGACCAGCTTCTCGGCCGCTTCGACTCACCCGCTCCGGCAACCGGTTTCGGCATCAGGACTGACAGGCTGCTAGAAGCATTGAAGCCGGCGGAAGAGCAAGAAAAAATCGATGTCGTCATCTTCAGCACGGAACAGAGAAAAGAGGCGATCAAATTTGCCGAAGAAGAGCGAAGAAAGGGCAAAAAAGTCGTTATACAGGACTTAGCGGGAATCGGAGATATTGACCAAATGACAAAGTCTTTTCAAAACGTGACCTATTTTATCGGGGCCAGAAAGGAAGAGAAGCATGGGTAAGGAATTGACGATTGCGATGCCGAAAGGGCGGATATTTGAAGAAGCTGCCGATATGCTTCGAAAAGCAGGCTATCAGCTCCCTGAAGAATTCGATGATTCGAGAAAACTGATCATTCAGGTGCCTGAAGAGAACCTTCGCTTTATCCTCGCCAAGCCGATGGATGTCACAACATATGTCGAGCACGGGGTGGCCGATGTCGGAATCGCCGGCAAAGATGTGCTGCTGGAAGAAGAACGCGATGTCTACGAGGTTCTTGATTTAAACATCAGCAAATGCCGTCTTGCCGTAGCCGGCCTGCCAGAGACGGCGGCCGACAACGTTGCGCCCCGGGTTGCGACCAAGTATCCAAATGTCGCGTCAAGCTACTTCAGGGAGCAGGGAGAACAAGTGGAAATCATCAAGCTCAACGGTTCGATTGAACTCGCTCCCTTGATCGGACTTGCCGGCCGAATCGTTGATATCGTATCAACAGGACAGACTTTAAGGGAAAACGGGCTGGTTGAAACCGAAAAAATTTGCGACATCACGTCACGTTTCATCGTAAATCCTGTCAGCTACCGAATGAAAGACGCAGTCATCGATGAAATGGCTTCAAAACTTTCTCTTATTGTGGAAGGGGAAAAAGTAAAATGAAGATCAAAACCATCAGCGGAAATACGTCGGTTTCCCTAAAGCGCACTATTGACGCCGGAACGGAAGAGCAAAGAAAAGCGGTCCGCGGCATTATCGATGAAGTGAAAAAGTACGGGAATTCAGCTGTTTCCGCATTCACAAGACAATTTGACGGAGCGGATGTGGCCGACTTTCGCGTTTCTGAAGAGGAAATCAAGGAAGCATACATCACGCTCAATGAACGTGATCTCGAGATTATTCGGGCGGCGATTTTTAACATTAAAGAATATCATGAGCGGCAGCTCGCATCATCATGGTTTTACCACCGCAAGGACGGAACGATGCTCGGCCAGAAAATCACGCCCCTTGATTCAGCGGGAGTGTACGTGCCCGGCGGAACGGCTGCTTACCCATCATCCGTTCTGATGAATGTTATTCCGGCGCTTGTTGCCGGTGTCGATCGCATCGTCCTTGCCTCACCTCCGGGAAAAGACGGCAAATTGTCGGCGGGAGTGCTGGCAGCTGCCGCTGAGCTTGGCGTCACAGAGATTTACAAAATGGGCGGTGCTCAGGCGATTGCCGCATTGGCTTACGGAACAGAAACCATTTCCCCCGTCGATAAAATCACAGGACCTGGAAATATTTACGTCGCCTTGGCTAAACGGGAAGTATTCGGCCAGGTTGATATTGATATGATCGCGGGCCCAAGTGAAATCGCCATTCTCGCTGACAGTACGGCAAATCACCGGGAAATCGCTGCTGATCTACTTTCACAGGCTGAGCATGATGCGATGGCAGCGAGCATTCTTGTCACCGACTCAAAGCCGCTTGCCGAATCTGTTTTAAAAGAGGTTTACGAACAGCTCGAACATCTTCCAAGAAAAGAGATTACACAGCAGTCGATTGACAACCACGGTTTGATCTATGTTACAAAGACGATGCATGAAGCTGTTTCCGTCATCAATGAGCTCGCTCCTGAACATTTGGAAATTTTAACAGCTCAGCCTGACGCCCTGCTCGGACAGATCAAACACGCGGGAGCCATTTTCCTGGGCCGCTACAGTTCAGAGCCGGTGGGAGATTATTTTGCGGGCCCTAATCATGTTCTGCCGACTAACGGCACAGCCAGATTTTCAAGCCCGCTAAATGTGACCGACTTCCAAAAGCGCTCCAGCATCATTTCCTACAGCAGGGATGCATTCCGCGAGAATGCCGAGAGCATTGCGGCCTTTGCAAGATTGGAAGGACTTGAAGCCCATGCAAGAGCAATTGAATCCAGAAACCGGGAGGAAGACTGATGAGAAAAGCCGAACGGGCAAGAAAAACCAATGAAACTGATATTAAATTATCCTTTCATATTGACGGAGAAGGGAAAGCGGATATTCAAACGGATGTCCCGTTTATGACGCATATGCTCGATTTATTTACAAAACACGGGCAGTTTGACCTTTCAGTTGAAGCGAAAGGCGATGTTGAAATCGACGACCACCATACGACGGAAGATATCGGAATTTGTCTCGGACAGGCGCTTTTGGAAGCGCTCGGAGATAAACAAGGAATCAAACGCTACGGTTCGAGCATAGTGCCGATGGATGAAGCGCTCGCCCAGGTTGCGATTGATCTGAGCAACAGGCCGCACCTCGAGTTCAGAGCCGAATTCCCGAGCCGGAAAGTCGGAACCTTTGATACAGAGCTTGTCCATGAATTTTTGTGGAAGTTTGCGCTGGAAGCGCGAATGAATCTTCATGTCATCGTTCATTACGGTACGAATACTCACCACATGATCGAAGCGATTTTTAAAGCGCTGGGACGTGCGCTTGATGAAGCGACATTGATCGATCCGCGGGTCAAAGGAATTCCGTCAACGAAAGGAATGCTGTAAATGATCGGTGTCATAGATTACGGAATGGGAAATCTGTACAGCGTCTCTAAAGCGCTTGAACGGATCGATGCCCCTTATTTCGTATCCGAGCATCCGGATGAACTTAAGAAAGCGGACAGCTATATCCTTCCGGGAGTCGGAGCTTTTCGGGATGCGATGGAGACTTTAAGCCAGACCGGCCTGAAAACATTTATTCAAGATGCCGTAAGTGAAGGAAAACCTCTTCTCGGCATATGCCTCGGTATGCAGCTGTTATTTGAAGAAAGCGAAGAACGCGGGGCGTCAAAAGGACTCGGCCTTTTGAAAGGAAAAATCGTTAAACTGAAAGACCGTGATCAAGCGGGAGCTCGCTTAAAAGTGCCTCACATGGGCTGGAATCTTCTCACGGTCCACCGCGACTCTCCGCTTTTACCAAAGACGAAAGAAGGGTATGCGTATTTCGTTCATTCGTATTATGTCTGCGGAATCGAAGAGGAAGCTTTGCTTGCCAGCGCCGAATACGGTGTGCGTGTGCCTGCTGTCGTCGGTTTTGGCAATGTATACGGCGCCCAGTTTCATCCGGAAAAAAGCAGTGCGGTCGGCATGTCGATCTTAAAGCGTTTCAAGCAGCTTACACAAGAACAGAAGGTGAAAAAATGAGCGAGTTTACTGTATACCCTGCCATTGACATGAGAAACGGCAAATGCGTCAGGCTCATCCAGGGAGATTATGAAAAAGAAACGATTTACGGTCATTCCCCTCTGGATATGGCCTCCCGGTTTGCTGAAGCGGGGGCAGACTGGATTCATCTTGTCGATTTGGACGGGGCAAGAGAAGGCAAAAAAGTGAACGACAGACACGTCATAAGCATTGCTGATGAGCTCAACGTTAAAGTGCAAGTCGGCGGCGGCATCAGGACCGAAAAAGACGTGTATGACTACTTGTCGCAAGGTGTTGAAAGGGTGATCTTAGGCAGCTCGGCCGTATCAAATCCCGAGTTTGTCAAAAACATGCTGAAAGCTTACGGCCGGCATATCGCAATCGGTCTTGACGCAAGAGACGGATTTGTTTCGACTGAAGGATGGCTTGAGACCTCGTCCGTTAGAGCGGAAGAGCTTGGCCGCGAGCTTGCGAATGAAGGTGCGGAAGTTTTTATCTTTACCGACATTGCGACTGACGGAATGCTGTCAGGACCGAATATCAGCAGTACAGTGGAGCTTGCCAGGGCAACCGGCAAACAAGTCATTGCCTCCGGCGGTGTCAGCTCTCTCGCCGATCTTGAGGCGCTCGCTTCCCGGACTGTGGAAGGCGTCTCTGGCGCCATTGTCGGAAAAGCGCTGTATACCAATCAATTTACCGTGGCTGAAGCGCTTGAAAGGGTGGCGGCAAAGTGATCACAAAACGAATTATCCCGTGTTTGGACGTAAAAGACGGCCGCGTTGTCAAAGGTGTGCAGTTTGTTGAATTGAAAGATGCCGGCGATCCCGTTGAGCTGGCTGAAGTATATGATCGTGAAGGCGCCGATGAGCTTGTTTTTCTCGATATCTCGGCATCCCACGAGGGGAGAAAAACGATGGTTGACGTCGTTGAAAGAGTGGCGGCCAAGCTGGCGATCCCGTTTACCGTCGGCGGCGGCATCAATCGTTTGGATGATATGAAAACGATCCTGCGGGCCGGCGCCGACAAAGTTTCCGTTAATACGGCTGCCGTTCTCCGTCCGGAGCTGATAACGGAAGGCGCTGACTTTTTCGGTTCTCAATGCATTGTCGTCGCGATTGATGCAAAATTCGATCCGGAAGCTGATCAGTATTATGTTTATACACACGGCGGACGTAAAAAGACGGACCTTGAGGCCGTCTCATGGGCGAAGGAAGCCGTTCAGCGGGGAGCCGGTGAAATCCTGCTGACAAGCATGGATGCAGACGGAGAAAAGAACGGATTTGACTGCAGGCTCACAAAGCTTGTGTCAGAAGCTGTTTCAGTCCCGGTCATTGCATCCGGAGGCGCAGGTCATGCGGGCCACATGTATGATGCATTTGCAGAAGGGCGGGCGGACGCGGCTCTTGCCGCATCTATCTTTCATTACAAAGAAACATCTGTAAAAGAAGTAAAAGCTTATTTAAAAGAGCGCGGGGTGAATGTAAGATGATCAAGGCAGACGAGTTGACATTTAATGAAGCCGGCTTGATCCCGGCGATTGTCCAGGATGCAGCGAGCAAGGAAGTGCTGACACTTGCTTATATGAACAAAGAATCGTTTGAAAAAACGCTGGAAATGAAGGAGACATGGTTTTTCAGCAGATCGCGAGGAGAGCTCTGGCATAAGGGAGCGACGTCAGGAAACATTCAGCGTGTGATAGACATCAGGCTTGACTGTGATCAGGATGCGCTCATCGTGCTGGTCGAACCGGCGGGACCGGCCTGTCATACAGGAAGCTACAGCTGTTTTTCGCCCGGCGAACATATCAGACAGACTGATGGCGGCCGCTTTGACATCATCAATGAACTTGAAACGGTGATTGCTAAACGGCAGGCTGAAATGCCTGAAGGCGCATATACGACATATTTGTTCCGTGAAGGCGTTGACAAGATTTTGAAGAAGGTTGGCGAAGAAGCGGCGGAAGTCATTATTGCTGCAAAAAACCGGGATTCTGAAGAGCTGAGATGGGAAGCGGCTGACCTTCTTTACCATCTGCTCGTTTTGTTGAGGGAGCAGTCCCTGCCGCTTGATGATGTGCTTGGCGTCCTGAAAGAGCGCCATGAAGGCTCTGAATCATAAGCGCATTGCTTACACCCAAAAAGCTAACTGCCTTTTGGGTGTTTTCCCGTGTTTAATTTCATTACGATTTGCTCTCCGATCGGCCCCATTTTTCTTTCCCCTGTGTCTGCAAATCCGGCTTTCACATACAGGTGCTGGGCCGCGGTGTTTTTCACGTTCACAACCAGCACGATTTCATGACAATGGGTGAACTCCTTGGCGACAAATGCAGGAAGCTTGAGCATTCCTTCTTTTGCATAACCTTTTCCCTGGTGCTTTCTGTCGATGGATAGCGCCGTTAACAGCATGGCGTCCGGGTTGTCCGAATAGTCTTTTACCCTCTCGGTCGCATGCAGGATAAAAAATCCGACGGGTTCGCCTTCGCTTAAAATTACGATTGGAAACTGACCGTCCGTCTGTTTTAAAACCTCTTTCGGCAACGCGGTAAATCGATGCTGTTCTTCAGGAAGCTCGAATTCGAGAAGCGCAGCTGAATGTTCTTCCGAGAAATGCTTCAATTGTATTGATCCGCTTTTTTTCACATGATGAACCCCCTTTCTATGATCATACAATGGGAACGTATATTCGTCACTATCTAGTGCTAAAAAAAGATTTTGCCCTGGTTAAAATAAAAAGCGTACTTCCGATATAAAACCTACCTTAAACCTTCTGAAAGCCCTATGCGCTCCAGTGCTCCAAACGTCAGGAATAAAATGGTGAAAAAACCATATGTGGAAAATGAAGAGAATTTTCTCGAAACTTGTTTTTGGCATATTAAGCCTGCTGGAAACTATGTTATACTACTCACGTTATATAGTTTGAAATGGAGGGTATCTGTGGGAAAGTACACTTCTGAACACCATAAAGATTCGAGAATTGTCCAACTGTTCCAAGATGGGCAATATTTTTATCATAAAGGGCTCAAAGCATATAGAGAACGCAATTTATCCCGCGCAAGCAAGCTCATTCAGAGAGCGATTTTTCTTGAACCGGAAAACACGGGAATGCTGTCCCAACTTGCTGTTATTTACACTGAAATGGGATTTTACCAGCAATCAAATGAACTTTTGGACTTTATCCTGACGAACATCAACGAAAAAATGACTGAATGTTATTATTTTAAAGCCAATAACTATGCGCACCTCGGCCTTTTTCACGAAGCCTATAAAGCAGCGGAGACTTATTTAAAAGAAGACCCGGACGGCGAGTTCAGCGAGGAAAATGCGGAGCTCCTTGATTTATTGGATATGGGAGAGGAAGATGAGGGCTATTCGCAGTTTGATCAGGACGACTTGATTCTGAAACAGGATCGGGCGAAATCACTGCTGGAAAATGGACAGCTTCAGGAATCGATCGTGATGCTTGAAGAAATCACTTCCGATTACCCCGAGTTTTGGTCAGCTTACAACAACCTCGCACTGGCATATTTTTATGCCGGAGACATTCAGAAAGCCAAAACGACGATTTTTACGGTCTTGGAAAAAAGCCATGGAAACCTGCATGCGCTTTGCAATCTTCTCATTTTTTATCACTATGAACGACGGGACGATAAGGTCGAGGCGCTTTCCGAACAGCTTTCCAATGTTTATCCGATGCTGTTTGAGCAAAGGTATAAGCTCGGCGCCACGCTATCCCTCGTCGGCAGATACGATCTCGGCTATAAATGGCTGAAATCACTCTACCGCATGGGATTTGAAGGGGATGAGACCTTTTATTACTGGCTCGCCTGCTCGGCTTACTACACCGGCCGCACTCAATTTGCCCGGTCTGTATGGAAAAAGATGCAGGAAGAGTATCCGGATGACGCCCGCATGGAGCCGTGGAAAGAACGGAAGGAAAAGAAACCTGTCCAGCGGCCGCTTGAGGAGCGCCTTGCCGCGTACTATATCAGCGGAAGAAAAGGGGAAAAAGCCCAGCTTAAAGCGGTGCTTGATTCACAGATGGCAAAAACGCCGTTTGAAGATCAGTTTGTCAGGCTTGTGCTTTACGGGGAAAGCAGTGCAGCCGTTGATTCAAAAGACGCGCTTCTTGCTTACAGAACTGCGAAAGCGATTGAACAAGCGGATCAGTCAGCAATGGAACAGGAGGCCATGTGCTTTTGGATTTTTCATGTCATTCAGCAGATCAGGGCTTACGGCCTTCAGCTGAAAAATGCCGGCGGGCTTGCCGCGGCGATCTATTACATTTGGAAGACCGAGCATCAGGAGCGGCTGACAAAAGCTGAAACCGCAAAAATCTTCCATATCTCGCCCGGAACGCTTTCTAAGTATGAACGTACATTAAAAGAACATCTTTAGAAACAGGTGTGAACTTCACTGTTCAGCCTGTTTTATTATGTGAGCAAAAAAATAGCGATTATTCATGATATTTTATAGGATATGGGTAAGGAAGATATAAGAAGGGAATCTTATTTAACAGAAATGGACTGCTTGACAGCATAAGATTCATGAAGGAGTGAACATTGTGTCAGAAGAAAAGATGTATGACGTCATTATTATCGGAGCAGGTCCTGCGGGAATGACGGCAGCCGTTTATACGTCAAGGGCGAACCTGTCGACTTTGATGGTTGAAAGAGGCGTTCCGGGCGGACAGATGGCCAATACGGAGGATGTCGAAAACTATCCGGGATTTGAAAGCATTCTGGGACCAGAGCTTTCAAATAAAATGTTTGAACATGCGAAAAAGTTCGGCGCTGAGTATGCGTATGGCGATATTAAAGAAGTCGTCGATGAAGGAGACTACAAGATCGTCAAAGCGGGATCAAAAGAATTTAAAGCGCGTGCGGTCATCATCACAGCAGGCGCCGAATATAAGAAGCTCGGCGTACCTGGCGAAAAAGAGCTTGGCGGCCGCGGTGTATCTTATTGTGCGGTTTGTGACGGCGCATTCTTTAAAAACAAAGAGCTCGTCGTTGTCGGAGGAGGGGACTCCGCTGTTGAAGAAGGCGTGTACTTAACCCGTTTCGCTTCGAAAGTCACGATCGTCCACCGCCGCGATAAGCTGAGAGCGCAAAGCATCCTACAGGCGCGCGCGTTTGACAACGAAAAAGTCGACTTTCTCTGGAACAAGACGGTCAAGGAAATTCATGAAAAAGACGGAAAGGTCGGTAAAGTAACGCTGGTCGATACGGTCACAGGCGAAGAAGAAGAGTTCCGGACTGACGGCGTCTTTATCTACATCGGCATGCTGCCGCTTTCAGAGCCGTTCAAAAACCTCGGCATTACAAATGAAGAGGGCTACATCGTGACAAATGAACAGATGGAAACAAAAGTCGAAGGTATTTTTGCAGCGGGCGATATCCGCGAGAAAACCCTTCGCCAAATCGTAACAGCAACAGGCG
>NZ_CP026521.1:4063826-4088178 GCF_002953915.1 Bacillus sp. MBGLi79 | reverse complement strand
TTTCTCAAGCTTCTCAAGCGATGCTTGCTCAAGCAAACCAACAGCCGCAAAACGTACTTCAATTGTTACGTTAATTTCTGAAAAGCTATCTCTTTCTGATAGTCACAGCTTGCCGACAGAGTCCATTTACTGGATGTGCCGGCAGGCTTTTTTTGTTACAATCATGGTGTGACAGCTAGGGAATCACTTGTTTTTTCAAAACAAAAAAGGCAAGATATTGTCATCTAACCTTTAGCTTTGTTTCAGTTATAATGATGAAATGTTTTCCGCAATTATAAAGTCTTCTTATACAGCTGCTTACTTACACTCATTAAATCTTGAACAATATGCGTGCTGCTGCTATCGAGGAGCACTTTTATATATTGGATATCGTGAGAGATCGGGAAGGGTCCGTGAATCTGTTCAAGCTCGGCGATCATTTCACGATTCATTCTTTTTTGTTCATGAATCAGCTTTAACACGGATTCTTGTGTTACTGTATAGTCACTGGGATCTTTCTCCATTGCTTGTCCAGCCTCCTTGGTTGCCGTAAGCTTTTTACATATTGTAATCGGTATAGCCGGAAGATTCTACTTCTAAAACTTTTTAAAATCCAATTTCCGTAAATCGGAGCATGTCTAAAGAATGAATTTGAAACCTGAAGAGATTTTAAACGTATAAATAAGTAAAACGTCCCTGATCTTTTGTCATGGGCAATTCACAATAGGAGTGTGGAATAAATTGAACCGAAATCAAGCTATTATTGCATCACTTTGTTACTTCAGTGTGTTCATTGCGCCAATCATTGTGCCGATTGTCGCTTATTTTGTAGTAAATGAGAAAG
This sequence comes from Bacillus sp. MBGLi79, assembly GCF_002953915.1. Taxonomy (NCBI): domain Bacteria; kingdom Bacillati; phylum Bacillota; class Bacilli; order Caryophanales; family Bacillaceae; genus Bacillus; species Bacillus sp. MBGLi79. Next base: position 4,087,355 of record NZ_CP026521.1, on the reverse strand, counting down.
AAACAAAACGCCATGCGATACGTTCTCTTATTTCTCACATTGTTCCGTTTGTCGGCTGGCTGTTCCTTTTTATTGCTTTACTTGGCGGAGCTATTGCGATTGATGGAGACAGCCTTCTTCCCGTATTTGTAATCATTGGGGGAGCGTCCATTTATTTCTTGGTTGTCATTGGCATTATCATTTGGAATGTGATTCAGGGCATTAAGGTCCTGCGTGAAGCATAAGTAGACAATGGGGAGGAGATCGTAATGAAGCAAGAAAAGGAACGAATCCTTAAGCTTGTTGAGGAAGGGAAGCTTACCGCACAAGAGGCTTTGACACTGATTGAAAAGCTTGACAGCGACTATAAGGAAAAAGAAGAGAAAATCACAGCGCTCTCAGTTCACGTTCATGACGAGGAAGAGCCATTTACAACGGCAAAAAAAGAGAGCGGCAAGCCGTCTTTAGGAGCCAAGCTATTTGACTGGATTGATTCTGCTGTGAAAAAGGTCAAGGAAGTTGACCTTGATTTAAACTTCGGCCATGCATATGATGTTCAGCACATTTTTCAATTTAAAGATACTGACTTTTCCAGTGTTGAGCTGCAAATTGCCAATGGCAGCGTGAATATTGTCCCTTGGGAAGATGAGGATATCAGAGCGGAATGCCAGGCAAAGGTATATCGCGCTGACAGCCAGGGTGCGGCGAGACATGCATTTCTTCAGCATATTGAATGCGAAATCAAAGGAAATAAGTTTTTTATCCGTACTGAGAAAAAGACGATGAAAACGAATGTCACTTTGTATATTCCTCAAAAGGAGTATGATAAGATTCGGGTGAAGCTGTTTAATGGACCGATCAGAGGGGAACATTTACATGTAAAAGAGTTCTCAGCGAAAACGACAAACGGCGTGCTGTCGTTCTCGCATTTAACAGCTGAAAAAGCCATTGCTGAAACGGCCAACGGGCAAATTAAGCTCGCCAGCCACAGCTGCGGAACGATAGAAGCGGAAACCATTAACGGATTGATCGATCTCCGAGGGGAAAGCGAATCCATTGATGTTCAAAGCTTTAACGGAAATATTGCGATTAACGTAACAGAATCAGACTGCCGCTCCATTTATGCAAAAACAACGACTGGGAGTGTGGAGCTTGCGATTCCGGACGATCTCGCAGTGAAGGCAGAGCTGAAAAGCAATCTTGGTTCGCTGTCCCATGAATTAATGGATGTTGAGATGCTGAAGGAAAAAAATGAAACCATTCAAAAAGAAATGATGTTCACTTCAAATCAGGCACATGATCAAAACATCACCGTCTTCTCAGAATCATTAACAGGCGCCATCAAACTAAAGTACTCACAGAGGTGATCGAATGAATAAGCTTTATCGCTCAGAAAAAAACAAGAAAATCGCTGGTGTCATTGGAGGTCTCGCGGAATATTTCAATTGGGATGCATCACTCCTCAGAGTCATAACTGTCATCTTAGCGATTATGACAAGTGTCTTTCCGGTTTTGCTCATTTATATCATTTGGATTTTTATCGTCCCGTCAGAAAGGGATATGAAATGACATGGTAAAATGGGCAGTCAGCATTTTAGTCAATGCATTGTTATTAATCGTCATTGATGGATATATTGACTCCATCCATATCAGCAGCATTGGGGCAGCGATTATCGCCAGCCTCATTTTATCGATCTTAAACGTGCTGATTAAACCGCTTTTAATTATTTTTACACTGCCGGTCACCATGGTGACGCTTGGGCTCTTCTTGTTTGTGATTAACGCCATCACGCTGATGATGACTGCGTCCATCATGGGTGACAGTTTTCAAATCGACGGCTTCGGCACAGCGATATGGGCATCCGTTATCCTGTCGGTGTTTCATTTATTGATTCAAAAAGGCATTTTAGAGCCGCTTAGAAAAAAATAAAAAAAAGCTGCCCAAAGGCAGCTTTTTTACATGTTCTGCAGCCTTCTTAAAAAATTGTGAAGTAATCGCTTTTTGTTGCTTTGTCAGATTGGACATTGTTTAAAAATGAACTCATAAGCTTCCCTGTTCAGACGCAAAATACATGAAAAGGGAGGTGTTTTGGTGAGGAAATACACATTTATCGCTTCTGTGCTATTGTCTTTTCTTTCCGTTTTGTCTGGCGGCCATCATGAATCGAAAGTTTTTCCTGTTATACAGCAGGAACCATTTCAAACGCCTCATTACATACCTTTGCTTGAAAATCCTCCTCAAATTGATGTGAAAGCTGAAATGAGAAGCAACCTAATGATTGAGGCTCAAGTTCGCGACAATTCGTATCAAGCATTTTCCGCCTTTCTTTTTTACAAACAAAGTAATGAGCTGGGCTACAAAATGGTGCCGATGGATCCGACACCCGGGGCGGTCCGCAAGTTTTTGGCACAAATTCCGAAACGTTTGATTTGGAACAGCGAGCTTGAGTATTACATTGTGATGTCGAATGGGAAGCAGCGGGTGGAGTCGGAGACGCAGAAACTGAAGCTTGAAGGATACCAGGCTGACCTTGCGCATATTCCAGAGCTTTTGATCACAGAGCTGGCGGTTGATACGAAGAACATAGGACGCGCAGACGGTTATGAATTTATTGAGATTTATAATACGACTGACAGAACGATTGATTTTAAAGACTACCATATCCGTTACCGCTACCCAAAAGAAGGACCAGACTCCGATTTGATTTGGAGACCTGATGAAAAGATCTTGATACCATCCGGAGAAACGTTTGTCATCTGGCTGAAGCCTGCCGGGCATCCAGAATTGACGCCGGAGGATTTCAATCGGTATTATCAGACACAATTAATAGAAGGAAAAAATCTTGCGGTGATAGACGAGACAGAGGGTATGGCTAATACGAGGCCGCGGGCGGTTGTAATATCAACGAATACAGGAAAGGATATTTCGGCAGCGCATTATCGGAAACATGCGCTGCGCCGGCTGTCATCTGTGCTTTACAAGTATCCGCTAAACGGAACTGCAGAACTTTTGAACATTTCAATCGGGGAAAAAAATCCGTCTCCCGGAACCGTATTACAGGCACAGGTACCCGAGCAGAAACGGAAAATCAAGCTGGATAAAGAAAAGCCGGTTATTGAGGATTTGACTGACCGCAAGCCTGTCCGCCCTGCTGAAAGCATTGAGCTGCGGGCTGACATAAGGGATCGCAGTCTGGTGAAAACAGCAGCTTTTTACTACCGGACGGATGAAAACAAACCGTTTAAGCGAATTCTTGCTGAAAAAGACCGCAACGATAATCTCTACCATTATATTGTGTATTCACCTGAACTAATTGGGAAAGATCAGCTTGAGTATTACGTGGCGGCCGGGGACGGGATGAATGAAGCAAGAACGCCTGTTAAAATGATTGATATTAAACAAACAAGCAAGTCGCATGGTTTGCGGCTGAATATTGAAAACAGAGACACGTTGTCGGGAACTCTATTTCTCAAAGCCACGACAGACGGGCGAGCTGACAGCATTAAGCTATGGATTGACGGAAAAAAACAAGTGACAGAGCCAGCGATGGAGAAAGAAGTGTATTTTGCGTTTGATACGAGGAAAACGAATCTTTATTTTAAAAACGCGGTAACGATGGAAGGCAAAGTGCTGAAGGTGTTCGATGATACGACAAATAAATACCGCACCTATTCTGTTCCATTGCCGGAGACGCTGCTGCGCAAAGGAAAGCAGCTGCAGCATATTACAATACGATCGGGTTCAAAGGTGTCACCGTTTGATACGGCTGAAAACCGTGATGATTTCTTAGTCAAAAACGCCCGATTGGTGTTATCAGATGGAACGGTCATCAGGGATGAGAGGGTTTCCCCTGAGAAGGAACTCTTGATTGGCGATAATCAGCGCTCGAATAAAAGCTGGCAATTTCAATTCAATCTGCCTGACGGACTGTTTACATCGCAGCTGCTGGAGTGGGATACATCAAAGCTTTCTGAAGGCGCTCACCATATTCAAGCAAGCAATTGCAAGGAAAATGTCAGCCTGGTTGTAAGGGTAGATAATTCAGGGCCTCACATTGAGCCGAATATTACCGAGGGGCAAACGTATAAAGGAAACTTTATCCTGCAGGCGGATATGTATGATAAATGGAGCAAAATTGAGGAAGCAGAAGCGTTTTTAGATGGGGAAAGCATTACACTCCCATATCATACGTCATCCTCTGAACTTTTGCCGGGAAAACATTCTCTAAAAGTGACAGCAACGGATCTCGCGGGCAATAAAACAGTGATTGAGAGGATATTTAAAACCGAACGAGAGCATCCGGACCAGCCGGAGGTTTTAGAAACCGAAGCCGACACGCATAAGGCCAAGCTTTCTGTGCGGGTGAAGGATCCGACGAATGATGCCATGGATGTTGGTTTTTATAGGGGATTTCAATATACAGCGCGAAATCATGTGAAAATATTTAAGCACGCGTCACTGACTGAACCGCCGAAAAGCTTTGTGCAAGAAAGTGAGACTCCGTTTACGAATAAAGAATTGGAGCGGGTATCTGCTGCAGATGGAAAAACAGTATCGACAGAAAAGAAAGAGCTTTTCCCTTATCATCGCTTTGAAGTGACGGTTGATCAATCCGTGGATGAGAATGATTTGGCAGAAGCAGTTTGGAAGGGCAGTTCTTTGCCGGGGAGAAAGGTGACGATGTATGTCTGTAATTATCGGACCAATGAATGGCAGCCCGTTGACAGCTTTGTCGCGAAGGATGACAAACCATTTATGCTGAAAGCGTCTGTGATCGCCTCCGATTTTGTACGGGAGTCGAAAATGAACGTGATCGTACAGGATGAAATTCCTCCTGCGAAGGATATGTACACATTTGTCTGGATGTCTGATACACAGTATTACGCCGAAAGCTATCCGCATATTTTTGATAAACAGACCGAATGGATAAAAGATAATCAAAAGCAGCTCAATATCAAATATGTGTTCCACACGGGTGATATTGTAGATGATTCTGCCGATATCAGACAGTGGAAAAACGCTGATCGGTCAATGTCCGTTCTGGATAAGAGCGGAATTCCATACGGCGTGCTGGCCGGTAATCACGATGTCGGACATAAGGATGGTTCCTACAGGGCGTTTGACAAATATTTTGGCAGCGATCGTTTTGATAAAAAATTGCATTACGGCGGTTCCTATAAAAACAACCGCGGACATTATGACCTGATTTCGAGCAACGGCAACGATTATATCATGCTTTACATGGGATGGGGCATTACGGATGAAGACATCGCGTGGATGAATCAGATACTGAAGAAGCACCCTGACCGGATGGCTATTTTAGCTTTTCATGAGTATTTGCTGGTCAGCGGAAACAGAAGCCCAATCGGAGAGAAAATATTCAAAGAAATCGTAAAGCCGAACCCTAATGTTGTGATGGTGTTGAGCGGGCATTATCATAGTGCGATGAGAAAAACAGATGAGCTTGATGATGATGGTGATGGGAAACCGGATCGTCTCGTGCATCAAATGCTGGCCGATTATCAGGGCGGGCCAGAAGGCGGGCAAGGGTATTTGCGTTTGCTTCAATTTGACCAGGCCAATGACATGGTGCACGTATCGACGTACTCTCCGTATGTAAAGGATAAGAATTACTATGATACGGATACCTATGGCAACAAGGATGAATTTTCCCTTTCGCTTGATTTGAAGCCACGAATCAAAAAGGTGGAAACCGATTATTTTGAATGTAACGTATATACCAATGAAGAGCTCGGAAAACGAGAGCAAGTGAAGAGCGGGGATACAGCTGAATTCCGCTGGGATCATCTTGAACCGCAGTCTGTTTATTATTGGTACATTATAGTGGAAGACAGTTTTAACGGCAAAACGAAATCACCGATCTGGAAGTTCAAGACGAAAAAAGAGACATATCGTCCGGCACCAGACCAGTTTGATTTTCGCCATGTCTCCAATCCTTAAAAAGGGTTGGAGGCTTTTTTTATGAAAGACGATCCATATAGTGGACAAATGTATAACGGTCGCCTCTATATACGGATTTTGCATGCTCAAAAGCAGTTCCGTTCTGCAGATATGTTGTTCGTTTAATTAATAGGACAGGCGCTCCCTTTTGGATACCAAGAATGTGTGCTTCTTCCGAGGTGGCAGCGCTTGGTTCAAGCTCCTGTTTGGCACGGGCAATCGGTATGTTGTTGTACCTTTCAATATGCTCGTAAATCGACGACCGAAAATGCGATTCATTTAATTCACCCGCAAGCTCAAACGGAATATGTGAGGACTCAATCGCCATCGGAATATCATTTGCCAGCCGCACCCGAGTGATTTTATGGATAGAGGAGGGGTGCCCGCAGCCTAATATAGCCGCGAGCTCCTCAGTTGAATCAATAAGCTGATAATCAATGAGCTTGCTGCCCGGTGTCATTCCGCGGCTTTTCATATCCTCGGTAAAGCTTGTCAGTCCTTGGAGGGCTTGTTCCATTTTTGGCTTGCTGACAAAGGTGCCCCGCCCTTTCAGGCGATAGAGCAAGCCTTCATTAACTAAATTAGAAAGCGCCTGGCGAACCGTCATCCGGCTGATCCCGAATTGTTCGGCATATTCGCGCTCAGAAGGAAGAGGCATGTCCGGCTGCAGCTCTCCGCTCTTAATTTGGTTTTTTAGTTGCTCCATAATCTGATAATAAATCGGAATAGGCGATTGTTTATTGATATGCATAAGTCAGCGTTCCTTTCAAGGTCTTAATGACGCGGCTTCACGATCAATCAAAACCGTAACATCGGAATGCAGGTGCAAAGCAGATGCGGGAAACTCTTCGCTTATGTTTCCTTCTAACAGCTTACTTACAGCTTCCGCTTTGCTTTTTCCAGAAATGATCAGCAGAATGCGCTTGCTTGAGAGTATTGTTTGAATTCCCATTGTCAGTGCTTTTTTCGGCACGCTGTCTATGGAAGAAAAATATCTGGCATTCGCTTGGCGGGTTTGCTCATTTAATGTCACAACATGAGTTCGCGACTTGAAGGACGTTCCCGGTTCATTAAAGCCGATGTGTCCGTTGCGCCCGATGCCGAGAAGCTGTATGTCAGTGCCGCCGAGGGATTCGACTAGCTGTTCATACCGTTTGCATTCGGCTTCCAAATCGTCTGCATTTCCATTCGGAATAAAGTGCCGGCTAGGCTTGCTGTCGATATGCTGAAAAAAACGGTCGTTCATATAGAAGTGATAGCTGTTCGGATCGTTGTTTGAAAGTCCGGCGTACTCATCCAAATTAACTGTAGTGACGTTTTGAAATGAGAGATTCTCAGTTTGGTGCAGGCGGATCAGCTCGCGATATGTGCCTTCCGGCGTGCCGCCTGTCGCTAAACCGAGAACGGCATCAGGCTTATCTTTGATTGTAGCTGCTGTTATTCTGGCTGCTTTTTGGCTTAGCTCTTCATACGTTTGACATTCCATTACTTTCATATCTGGTCAGCCTCCTTGGATATAAATGCAATGTTTCCGCGGCAAATGGTGAGAATCACCTCACAATCACTGCTGACAATCACCAGATCTGCATCTTTTCCCACTGCCACACTGCCTTTTCGGTCAAAGATGCCCAGCTGTTTGGCCGCGTTTGCAGAAGTTATATTAGCTATATCCGTCCAAGAGCAATTTGTAAACTCACGCATATGCCGTGCGCCTTCGTTCATTTTGAGGATCGAACCGGCAAGGGTTCCGTCTGAAAGAAGAGCGGTTCGTCCTCTTACTGTCACACTTTGGCCGCCGAACTCATATACGCCGTCCTTCAGCCCTTTTGCCCTCATGGAATCAGTGATTAAAATGAGCTTGCTGCTGCCTTTTGCCAGAAAAGCAAGCTTTGCCGATAAAGGATGGGAGTGGATGCCATCGGCGATAAGCTCTGTCACAAATCCATCATGAGCCAGTGCCGTTCCAATTACTCCGGGTTCTCGGTGATGAAACGGGCTCATCGCGTTGTACAGATGAGTCATATGGGTCGCGCCTGCTTTGGCGGCCTCCGACAGCAGTGCGGAATCGGCATCTGTGTGCCCCATGGACGCAATAATCGATTCGTCTTTCAAATGGCGGATCAGTTCAAAATGCTGATCCTCCTCCGGCGCAAGTGTAACAATTTTGATCAGTCCGCCCGCCTCCTGCTGCCACTTTTTGAACAGCGCAACATCAGTAGGCCTGATCCACTCTTTTGGCTGGGCTCCGGCTCTTTTAGGTGAAACAAAGGGGCCCTCTAAATGAATGCCGAGCAGTTCTGCACCTAATAAAGAGGACTCTTCAGCCGCTTTCCACTCTCTTGCATTCACCAACGCTTGAGAAATGTTCCCATGCTCTTGGGTAATTGTTGTGGCTAAAAAGCTCGTCGTGCCTTCTTCGGGCAGTCTTGACGACATGATGTCGAGCGTGGAAAAGCTTGCATCCATCGTATCTGCGCCATAGCCGCCGTGGATATGAATGTCAATCATGCCGGGAAGCAAAACGGAATCTGCAGGTGCTTGAATCTCTTTTGAATATGGTTCCTTGGGCCGTTCTGCTGAAACTGTGCTGATTTTTCCGTCATTGATTCCGACATAGCCGTTTTTGATTACTTCATTTTCTGTCACGATCGCAATGTCTTTGATAAGAAGACTCTCTGCCATAGATGATCCGCCTTTCTGGAATTTGAATACCTTTATTTTACTCTTTTTCAGACTAGTGATCTAGACCAGCTGAGGTGTTTCCCCCCCTTTTATAAAATCTGTTTTAGGTTCAAGCCCGAAAGTGATAAAATGAAAGTATTGTGAGCAAGCTCGGGGCAGCCCGGAACAGGAGGAACATATCGTGGCAAAGGTTCGCACAAAAGACGTAATGGAACAGTTCAATTTGGAATTAATCAGCGGAGAAGAAGGAGTTAACCGCCCGATTACAATGAGTGACCTATCAAGACCAGGTATTGAAATTGCCGGATATTTTACATATTACCCGAGAGAGCGCGTGCAGCTTCTCGGAAAAACAGAGCTTTCTTTCTTTGAACAGCTTCCGGAAGAGGATAAAAAGCAGCGAATGGATTCTCTGTGCACTGATGTAACACCAGCTATTATTCTTTCTAGAGATATGCCGATCCCGCAGGAGCTGATTGACGCTTCTGAGAAAAATGGGGTGCCAGTCCTCAGATCGCCGCTGAAAACGACAAGACTGTCCAGCCGTTTAACCAACTTTCTTGAGAGCCGGCTGGCCCCTACCACGGCGATTCATGGCGTTCTTGTCGATATATATGGTGTCGGCGTGCTGATTACAGGAAAAAGCGGCGTCGGGAAAAGTGAAACAGCGCTGGAGCTTGTGAAAAGAGGGCATCGCCTTGTTGCCGATGATTGCGTTGAAATTCGGCAGGAGGATCAGGATACCCTTGTCGGAAACGCTCCGGAATTAATTGAGCATCTCCTTGAAATCAGGGGGCTTGGCATTATCAACGTGATGACGCTGTTTGGCGCCGGCGCGGTCAGAAGCAATAAACGAATCACGATTGTCATGAACCTTGAACTTTGGGAGCAGGGCAAGCAATATGACCGTCTCGGGCTTGAGGAAGAAACCATGAAAATCATTGATACAGAAATCACAAAACTGACGATTCCCGTCCGTCCAGGCCGAAATCTGGCAGTCATCATCGAAGTGGCAGCAATGAACTTCAGATTGAAGCGGATGGGACTGAATGCCGCTGAACAATTTACGAACAAGCTGGCGGATGTCATTGAAGACGGTGAACAAGGAGAATAGGAGTTGGCGTTAAATGAATGAAGCGATAGAACCACTCAATCCGATAGCTTTTCAGCTGGGGCCGTTAGCCGTCCATTGGTACGGAATCATTATCGGTCTCGGCGCTTTGCTGGGGCTGTGGATTGCGATGAGGGAAAGCGAGAAACGGGGGCTGCAGAAAGATACGTTTATTGATCTTGTCTTGTTTGCCATTCCGATTGCAATTATTTGCGCACGAATTTATTACGTTGCCTTTGAATGGGATTATTATGCGGCACATCCGGGAGAAATCATTAAGATCTGGAAGGGCGGCATTGCCATTCACGGCGGGCTAATTGGCGCCATTTTAACTGGTTATGTGTTTTCAAGAGTGAAAAACCTTTCGTTCTGGAAGCTTGCGGATATTGCCGCGCCAAGCATTTTGCTCGGCCAAGCGATCGGCCGCTGGGGGAACTTCATGAATCAGGAAGCGCATGGCGAGGCTGTCAGCAGAGCATTTTTAGAAAGCCTGCACCTGCCTGAATTTATCATCAATCAAATGTACATCAATGGGCAATATTATCACCCTACCTTTTTATATGAATCACTATGGAGCTTTGTCGGCGTTATTGTTTTACTGCTTCTGCGCAGAGCGAATTTGCGAAGAGGCGAGATGTTCTTGATATATATCATTTGGTATTCAATCGGAAGATACTTTATTGAAGGAATGCGGACTGACAGCTTAATGCTGACAGAATCACTTCGCATTGCTCAGGTGATTTCAATCGTATTGATTGTTTTGGCTGTGGCAGCCATCATCTTCAGACGCGTCAAGGGATACTCGAAGGAGCGGTACGCGGAGTAGACGTCAACAAAGGGGGATGGGGGATGAAGAAGATCTTTCTGGCCGGTCTTGCGGCAGGTCTTCAAACAACATGGACACTCGGTAAAGTCATTTTCCCGGTAACACTATTGGTCACTTTGATTCAGCATACGCCTGTCATGGATTGGCTTGTACGGCTGATCACACCGGTAATGGGTCTCTTCGGGCTTTCCGGTGAAGCGGCCATTCCGCTTGTGCTGGGAAATATGCTGAATCTGTATGCGGGAATTGCCGGGATTTTGACGTTGGATTTGTCTGTAAAAGAAGTCTTTATTTTAGCTGTTATGCTTTCATTCTGTCATAACTTGATTATCGAATCGACAGTTGCCGCAAAGGTTGGCATCAGAATTGGCGTTATATTGGCGGTGCGCATCGGTTTGGCCGCTGTGTCAGCCATCGTCATCAACCTCATTTGGCATGGCGGACAGGAAACGGCACAGTACGGTTTTATCGCTGCGAAGAGCGTTGCGCCGGACAGTTGGCTGGCAATGCTGGCAGAAGCCTTAACGAAAGCCGGGCTTGGTGTTTTGCAGCTGGCGGCAATAGTAATCCCGCTGATGATCATCATCCAGTTTTTAAGAGATTTAGGCTGGCTGCATCGGTTTTCCAGGTGGCTGTCGCCGTTTACGCAGCTGCTTGGCATGAATAAAAATACGTCTATGACGATGGTGGCGGGACTGACGATTGGTCTGGCCTACGGAGCGGGTGTCATGATCAAAGCTGTCGAGGATGATGGCGTGAGCAAGCGGGACATGACTTTGGCATTTATATTTCTCGTTGCCTGCCATGCGGTCGTGGAAGATACACTTGTCTTTATTCCGCTCGGCATACCGGTCTGGCCTCTTCTTTTGATTCGTGTCACCACAGCAGTTCTGCTGACAATGGCTATTGCGCATACATGGAAAAAGTGGAAACCCTCAGCGGTTGGAAAGGAAGCAATATGAGTGACAAACAAGTAACGACGATTCTGTTTGATTTAGACGGAACGCTTATTAATACGAATGAATTAATTATCGCGTCCTTTTTGCATACACTGGAGCATTATTATCCGAGCAAGTATAAACGAGAAGATGTCCTTGCGTTTATCGGGCCGTCTCTTTTTGAAACGTTCTCCTCGATGGACCCTGATAAATGCGATGATATGATCGCTATGTACAGAGCATACAATCATGACATGCATGATTCACTCGTCACTGAATATGAAACGGTATATGAGACCCTGGATGCATTAAAAAAATCCGGCTTTCAATTAGGGATTGTGACAACAAAATTAAGAGATACTGTCAATATGGGCCTCAAGCTCACGGGAATCAGCGAATTCTTTGAAACGGTTGTTACCCTTGATGATGTGAGAAATGCGAAGCCTGATCCCGAGCCTGTGCTGTTAGCGCTGAAACAGCTAGGAAGCAAGCCCGAGGAAGCCATTATGGTCGGTGATAATTACCATGATGTGCTGGCAGGGAAAAACGCCGGAACAAAAACCGCAGGAGTCGCATGGACGATTAAAGGGCCGGAAACGCTGGCGAAGCATGAGCCTGATTTTATGCTTGAGAAAATGAGTGATCTATTACAAATTGTTGGAGTGAAGTAATCTGTGAGAAAAACAGATCGCCATCCGGTCTCAGGAGCTAACTCACTGTGGCATGTCTATCAAACGGTCCCTTTTTTAAAGGTCGTTAAAAACTTCATTGTCATACAAATTGCGAGATATACACCGTTTATAGGGATGAAAAACTGGCTGTACCGTACATTTCTGCGGATGAAGGTTGGAAAACAGACATCCTTTGCCCTCATGGTGATGCCAGATATCATGTTTCCGGAAAAGATCTCAGTCGGAACGAATACAATCATCGGGTACAATACGACCATTTTGGCCCATGAGTATTTGATTCAGGAATACCGGATCGGCAAAGTTCTGATCGGAGACGAAGTAATGATTGGTGCCAACACGACTATTCTGCCCGGAGTGGAAATAGGGGATGGCGCAGTTGTGTCCGCCGGAACGCTTGTCCATAAGGATGTGCCTGACGGGGCATTTGTCGGCGGGAATCCGATGAGGGTCATCTATACGAAGGAAGAAATGCAAGAAAGATTGAAAAAGTCCGCTGAATAAACATCAGCGGACTTTTTTGTTAAAATTGAGTATTGTTGTTTTCGTAAATATGCTGAACGCCAATCCATTTTTGACCGACATGAGAGTAGCGTGTGTTTGTCATTCTGACCGTGCTTGTTTTGCTGTCCGTCCGGAATATCGCTTCCTTCATGTTTGTGATGGTGCACTTATCAATGATCACATCAACGTGGAAGGTTGAACCGCCAAGCTGTCTAATGAACTTCCCGCCATTGTCTGCCGTGAAATTTTTCACTGTGAATGTACTGGCTTTATTGATTTGGAAAATCTTATCTGACGCTTTTTGAGCAGAGCCGCCGTCGATGGTCACTTTACCTTCCTTCTTCACGGTTAACGCATCCTCACCAACATCTTCCCACTTCACATTCTGAATGTTAACGTTTCCATAAGTGTGCACGCCATCAGCGGCAGGTGCGCCGAGCACCACATTTTTCAGAGTTGCTCCATCCTCCACACGAAAAACAGGTTTTTGGTTTTCGGACTGGCTTCCGTCACCTAGTTCTTTCCCTGCCACAAACCGCTGTCCTTTCCCGTCATATGTTGTATTTTTTGGTACGATCATTGTTTCGTGAACCACTTTGTCAGCTGCGAAAGCAGTTGATGGCTGAAACTGGCTGAGACCCATAACCAAACCGAGCATACATAGGATAGACACGATTTTTTTCAATAATAAAATCCTCCCCGGATATCTTCGTTTTTTGCAAGAGAAGCGTCAGCGACTTGCTCCGGCTTCTCTCACATAGATCGGGGCAAGGCTGAATCTGTTTTAATCATAAAAACAGACAGCCTGAAAGTAAAGATAATTTTGGAAAGTAAATGGAAAATGAATCAATCTTACCGATTGAAACAAAAAGCATGAATATCGTCGTGTTTGCTCAGGATAGAGCAAAGTGGGGATTTCAAATGTTTACTTTTGAATAACGACAGCTTGGCTGCCCATTTGTTTCCACGCTTTTTCAAAGCTCGTCCTATCGGTTTTTCTGTTTTTATAGCCATACGGGTCATTGAGATACACATATTTCTCATCATATCCCGTAACGGCGACGCTGTGTTCGCTGTACGTAATCTCTATCGTTCCGCTTGGGGTTTTCCATGTCTGCATGTTGTCAACTGGCGCAAAGCTGGCGGTCGTAATGACCCAAACTGGATTGCCTTTTTCAAGCTGCTGATAAACAGCGGAAATACTTTTTCCAGTCAGATCTGATACTTTGTCTCCGGCATAGGTTTTCGCCAGCTGATAGATCGGTCGATGGTAGACACCGAGACCAGGGCCATTTGCCATATCCCCGACAAATCCGTCATTCGGATTACCTTTTAATCCGCTGCTGTATGTCAAAGGCACTGTGGCAATCTGGTTTGCCAGGGTGTTTTTTGTCACGTCGTATCCCGCGTAATTCAGCACCATCGCAAGGCTTGTTACTTCACAGCCGTTATAGAGCCGGGGCGCGTCCATTTGATTGTAAAGGATGACATCAAGCGGCTTTGCGCTTCCCTTCAGCTCCTTTTTGCTATTCGCACCTGTATCTGTATCGCTGTCAGAAACCGCTTTTTTAAGACTGTTCAAAAAAGGAATATCTATATCTTTTGCATCTATTTTAAGTCCGAAAAAAATAACGCCTGAAAGAATCATCAGGACACATAGAGTTCGCAGTGTTTTCATCTTTATCTCCTTGTTCTCTATTTGATTTGTATTATAGCATGCCAAACATAAAGAATTTGAGATATTACGTACCTTTAATACATTGTTCATGATTTTTTCATAATGAGGAGAAGGATATTTGGACTAAAAAAATTCTGGCTGAAGTTAAGCATTGATTTTCATTCTTTCATCTGCTAACATATTATCATATTAGCGAACTAAAGGATTCGGAATTTTCCTTCATAAGATGACAACGGAGGTGCGCGGGTTGATGTTTATGTTTGAAAAACCGCACGGCATGAGAGATACACTGCCCGGTTTATACGAAACGAAAAAAAAGGTGAGACGATCGTTAACCGATTTGATTGATAAATGGGGATATCAATTTATGGAAACGCCGACACTTGAGTTTTACGATACCGTTGGCGTCCAATCAGCAATAGAAGAGCAGCAGCTGTTTAAGCTTCTTGATCAGGACGGCAAGACATTGGTGCTTCGACCGGATATGACGGGGCCGATTGCAAGGGTGGCAGCATCAAAGCTTTTGAAACACGATCATCCGCTCAGAGTCGGCTATGCGGCAAATGTATTCAGAGCTCAGGAGCGTGAAGGCGGACGTCCTGCAGAGTTCGAACAGATCGGAGTGGAGTTAATCGGTGACGGCACGACGAGCGCGGATGCGGAGGTTATTGCTTTAGTCGTCGGTGCATTAAAAAACACTGGGCTGGCATCCTTTAAAATTGCCATCGGCCATGCCGGTATTGCGGATGCTTTGTTTGTTGAGGTGCTCGGAAACGTTGAACGGGCTTATGTGCTGCGGAGGTTCTTATATGAAAAGAACTACGTCGGCTACAGAGAGCATGTCAAATCTCTCCCGCTTTCCTCCATTGATAAAAGCAGGCTGCTTGAGCTCCTTGAATTGCGGGGCCGCAAAGAAGTATGTGGACGTGCTGAGGAAATCGTCGATTCTGCACAAGGAAAAAGCGTGGTTGATGAGCTGAAGGCGCTGTGGGATATTCTTGAGGATTACGGGTGTACGGAAAATGTCCGCCTGGATCTGAATATGGTCAGCCACATGAGCTATTACACAGGGATTTTATTTGAAGTGTACGCTGAGAATGTCGGTTTTGTCATTGGAAGCGGCGGCCGTTATAACAAGCTGTTGGGCCATTTTGATTCACCTGCTCCGGCAACAGGCTTTGGGCTTCGGATCGACCGGCTGATTGAAGCCCTTCATATGAAAGACGAACCTTGTGATATAGATGCTGTTATTTTCAGCAAAGAGCAGCGGGCGCAAGCCATCGCTTATGCGAATGAAGAACGGATGAAAGGGAACAAAGTGGTTCTTCAAGATTTATCGGGAATAGAAAATATCGACCAGATGACAAAATCTTTTGCAAACGTCACTTATTTTATCGGTGCCAGAAAGGAAGAGCAAAATGGGTAAGTTACTCACAATGGCGATGCCAAAGGGCCGGATATTTGAAGAAGCGGCAGGGCTGCTGAGGCAGGCGGGCTATAAGCTCCCTGAGGAGTTTGAAGATTCGAGAAAACTGATCATCGATGTGCCGGAGGAAAATCTCCGTTTCATATTAGCGAAGCCGATGGACGTAACCACGTATGTAGAGCATGGCGTGGCAGACGTCGGAATTGCGGGCAAGGATGTCATGCTGGAGGAAGAGCGCGATGTGTATGAGGTACTGGATTTGAACATCAGCAAATGCCACTTGGCAGTCGCCGGACTTCCGAATACAGGCTCGAGCGGCGTAGCGCCACGAATCGCGACAAAGTATCCGAATGTGGCCTCCAGTTATTTCAGAGAGCAGGGAGAACAAGTCGAGATCATTAAGCTCAACGGTTCAATTGAGCTGGCCCCCCTCATTGGACTTGCAGATCGGATAGTGGACATTGTTTCCACAGGACAGACGCTGAAAGAAAATGGGCTTGTAGAAATGGAGCACATTTGTGACATTACCTCCCGCTTTATTGTCAACCCGGTAAGCTATCGAATGAAAGACGATGTGATTGACGAAATGGCATCCCGCCTATCTCTTGTTGTGGAAGGAGAAACGGCAAAATGAAGATCAAAATCATCAGCGGAGCAGAGCGGCTTTCTCTCAAGCGTTCCATCGATGCAGGAACGGAAGAGCAAAGAAAGACGGTCCGGTCCATTATTGAAGATGTAAAGGCAAATGGTGATCAGGCGGTCCGCAGCTATACAGCGAAATTTGACGGGATCGACATAAACAGCCCGCTCGTCACAAAAGAGGAAATTGAGGAGGCATACACCTCGCTGGATTCACATCTTCTTCAAGTGATTAGGCAGGCAATCGAAAATATTAGGGAATATCACGAAAGACAGCTGCAATCCTCCTGGTTTTATCACAGAAAGGATGGGACAATGCTGGGACAGAAGGTGACGGCGCTTGATTCCGCCGGTGTATATGTGCCAGGGGGAACGGCCGCATATCCTTCATCTGTTTTGATGAATGTGATTCCGGCGCTCGTAGCGGGCGTTGAAAGAATCGTTCTCGTCACGCCTCCGGGAAAAGACGGTCGGCTGTCTTCGGGGGTTTTGGTTGCTGCTGCTGAGCTTGGCATAAAAGACATTTACAAAATGGGCGGCGCTCAGGCGATCGCGGCGTTAGCATACGGAACAGAAACCATTGAGCCAGTGGATAAAATCACGGGTCCCGGCAACATTTATGTCGCGCTTGCCAAACGGGAGGTGTTCGGTGATGTCGATATCGATATGATTGCCGGACCTAGTGAAATCGTCGTGCTGGCTGATGAAACAGCGATACCGCATGAAATTGCGGCCGACCTGCTTTCGCAGGCGGAACACGATAAGCTCAGCTCATGTGTGTTTGTCACAGATTCCATGGCACTGGCCGAGGCGGTTTCAGCCGAGGTGAATAAGCAGCTGAAAATCCTGCCGAGAAGAGAAATAGCGGAAGCTTCAGTGAGTGATTACGGTTGTATCTATGTGGCAGAAACAATGGATGAAGCGATTGATACCGTCAATACGCTCGCGCCAGAGCATTTAGAAATCCTCACACAGTCTCCGGAAGCTTTGCTTGGCAGCATCAAACATGCGGGTGCGATTTTCTTAGGCAGATACAGCCCTGAGCCTGTCGGTGATTATTTCGCCGGGCCAAACCATGTGCTCCCGACAAACGGAACAGCCAGATTTTCAAGTCCTTTAAACGTAACGGATTTTCAAAAGAAATCGAGCATTATTTCTTACAGCCAATCAGCTTTTGAAGAACATGCCGAAAGCATCGCGGCTTTTGCCAGACTGGAAGGGTTAGAAGCCCATGCCAGATCAATTGAAGCGAGAGAACGGAGGAATTCTAAATGAGAAAAGCGGAACGCGCCAGAAAAACAAACGAAACAGATATTGAGCTGGCATTCGCAATAGACGGCGATGGACAGGCGGATATCAAAACAGACGTGCCGTTTATGACACACATGCTGGATTTATTCACAAAACACGGACAATTCGATCTTTCCATAAACGCAAAAGGCGATGTTGATATAGATGATCACCACACGACTGAAGATATCGGCATCTGCTTAGGACAGGCGCTGCTTGAAGCGTTGGGTGATAAAAAAGGAATCAAACGCTATGGATCGGCGTTTGTGCCGATGGATGAGGCACTTGCTCAAGTTGTGATTGATTTAAGCAACCGGCCGCACTTGGAAATGCGCGCTGACTTCCCGGCGGCGAAAGTCGGAACATTCGATACGGAGCTTGTACATGAATTTTTGTGGAAGCTGGCGCTTGAAGCCCGGATGAACCTGCACGTCATCGTTCATTACGGCACAAACACACACCACATGATTGAAGCTGTTTTTAAAGCGCTGGGGCGCGCGCTTGATGAAGCGACAATGATCGATCCGCGTGTTAAAGGAATACCGTCAACGAAAGGGATGCTGTAAATGATCGGCGTGATAGATTACGGAATGGGCAATTTATACAGTGTCTCAAAGGCGCTTGAGCGTGTCGGCGTACCGTATTTTGTTTCTGAAAAGCCCGAGGCGCTGAAAGAAGCTGATGCCTTCATTTTGCCGGGAGTCGGTTCATTTGGAGACGCGATGGACAATTTGCGCCACACGAAGCTCGATCAATTGATTCACGATATGGTCTCAGAGGGAAGGCTGCTTCTCGGGATCTGCCTTGGCATGCAGCTTTTATTTGAAGAAAGCGAAGAAAACGGCACCGCTTCAGGTCTCGGGCTGCTAAAAGGAAAAGCAGTCAGGCTGAAAGCAGAAGATGAAAAAGGAAACAAGCTGAAGGTTCCGCATATGGGCTGGAATCGCCTTTCCTTTCATAACGAATCTCCGCTGCTGTCTGAAACAGAACAAGGCTACGCTTACTTCGTTCATTCTTATTACGTTGACGGGATGGAGGGGGATGCGCTTCTGGCAAGCGCCGATTATGGTGTGCGAGTGCCTGCAGTAGTCGGAAAAGGGAACGTCTTCGGCGCCCAATTTCACCCGGAAAAAAGCAGCACGGTCGGAATGTCCATCTTAACCCAATTCACGAAAATGGCAGCAGAACAGAAGGTGAAAAAATGAGTGCTTTTACATTATATCCGGCAATTGATATGAGAAACGGCAAATGTGTCCGCCTTGTTCAAGGGGATTATAATAAGGAAACGATATATGGCGATTCACCGTACGACATGGCTGCGTTATTTGCGAGAGAGGGTGCCGAATGGATCCATCTCGTTGATCTCGACGGGGCCAAAGAAGGGAAAAGAGTGAATGACCGCCATGTGATTGAGATTGCGCAAAAGCTGAATCTGAAAGTTGAAATCGGCGGCGGGATCCGTTCTGAAAATGACGTCTATGAATATTTATCAGCAGGAGTCGATCGGGTGATTCTCGGAAGTTCAGCAGTTTCTAATCCTCCGTTTGTCAAAAAAATGCTGAAACAATATGGTGAGAAGATTGTCCTCGGACTGGATGCGAGAAACGGTTTTGTTTCAACAGAGGGATGGCTGGAAACATCAACCCTTAAGGCAGCTGAACTGGGCAAAGAGCTGGCCAATGAAGGTGCGGAAGTCTTTATTTTTACTGACATCGCAACAGACGGAATGCTGTCAGGCCCAAATGTTCAAAGCACGGTCGAGCTTGCTAAGGAAACGGGGAAATCGGTGATCGCATCCGGCGGAGTCAGCTCTGTCGCGGATCTCGAAGCCCTCGCCCGCTATCAGGCGGATGGCGTGTCTGGAGCGATCATCGGAAAAGCGCTGTACACCAATCAGTTTACGCTGAGCGAGGCGCTTGAAAGGGTGAAGCGCAAATGATCACAAAACGAATTATTCCATGTCTTGATGTCAAAGAAGGGCGCGTTGTCAAAGGAATTCAATTTCTCGAATTGAAGGATGCCGGTGATCCGGTTGAACTTGCCGAAGTGTACGACCGGGAAGGTGCGGATGAACTGGTCTTTCTTGATATCTCCGCCTCACATGAAGGACGAAAAACGATGGTTGACGTCGTGGAGCAGGTTGCCGCGAAGCTTGCGATTCCGTTTACAGTCGGCGGCGGCATCAATCAGCTCAGTGATATGAAAACGATTCTGCGTGCCGGAGCGGACAAAGTGTCGGTGAACACGGCAGCTGTTCTCCGCCCTGAGCTGATTACAGAAGGAGCCGAATTTTTCGGCTCCCAATGCATCGTTCTTGCCATCGATGCCAAGTATGACAAAGAATCTGACACATATAAGGTCTACACGCACGGCGGCAGAAAGAAAACAGATTGGGAAGTCACCGAGTGGGCAAAAGAAGGCGTCAAACGCGGGGCAGGAGAAATATTGCTGACAAGCATGGACTCTGACGGTGAGAAAAAAGGGTTTGACCACAGGCTGACAAAGCTTGTTTCTGAAGCTGTCCCCGTCCCTGTTATCGCCTCGGGAGGCGCGGGAAGCGCGCAGCATATGCTTGAGGCTTTTACAAAAGGGGAAGCCGACGCTGCGCTGGCCGCCTCAATTTTTCATTATAAAGAAACATCAATTAAAGAAGTGAAATCATACTTGAAAGAGTACGGGGTGAATGTGAGATGAAACAGGCAGATGAACTGCGTTTTAACGAGGACGGATTAATTCCTGCCATCGTGCAGGATGCGGCAAGCAAAGAAGTGCTGACACTTGCCTATATGAATAAGGAATCGTACGAAAAAACGCTGGAAACGAAGGAAACTTGGTTTTACAGCCGCTCACGCCAAGCGCTATGGCATAAAGGAGAAACCTCAGGGAACACGCAAGCCGTCAAAGGTATCCGGTATGACTGCGACCAGGACGCGCTGATCGTACTCGTAGAACCGTCAGGCCCGGCATGCCACACTGGCAGCTACAGCTGTTTTACAAAGGAACAAACAGAAGAACAGGCCGCGGGCCGATTCGGCATCATGAACGAACTGGAGCGGGTGATTGCGGAACGCCAAGCGGAAATGCCTGAAGGAGCTTACACCACGTACCTCTTCCGTGAAGGCGTCGATAAGATTTTGAAAAAAGTCGGAGAAGAAGCATCCGAAGTCATCATCGCCGCGAAAAATCGGGACCACGAGGAACTCAAATGGGAAGCGGCAGACCTGCTGTATCACCTGCTTGTCCTGCTCAGAGAACAAGCCTTGCCGCTGGATGATGTGCTTGATGTATTGAAAAAACGCCATTCTGAGAAATAAAAGGATTGGAGCTGCTCATATGTCAGCTCCTTTTTTATGTATTTGTTTCTGCTGAACCATTTGTCTTGTCCTAATAGAAGAAATGAAAAAACCAATCGAATTTCCTATTTAACAAAAATTTCCCATGATGTAACATGACTAAGAATGAAAATCCCAAATGGATATCGGGTCTTTAGGATTATTTTATACAAACCGGTCAGGATAGTGAGGAAAAGACATAGTATGAAAAAGCGGCTAATAATTATTCGAAAAATGAGGAGAGAATGGTGAACGAAAAAATTGATGAACTGAACAAAAGAGTTGGACGTTTGGAACAAGAACTGGAAAGTGTCAAAAGGGAGATCGCATATCTCGCTGCTGGCAAGAAAGAACAAACAGTAGTCAAAACGGAAGAGCACCCAAAAATCAACAAGGAAACCGAAGTTCCACAAAAGACGCCGGCTCCGCGAAAAGAGAACCGCAATTTAGAAAACATGGCGGGAAATTGGCTTCCGAAGATCTTTATTTTTGTTTTTCTTCTTGGTATGATTTGGGCATTTGTGGCAGCTGCAGAAAAAGGCTGGATCAACGCATATATGAGGGTAGGGGCAGGACTTATTGTCTCTATTGTGCTATATGTTCTCGGTAGCAGGTCACATAAGAAAAATGCCAGTGTATTGGGCAGTTCATTATTGGCGGGCAGTAATATTGTCTACATTGTTTCTTTGTTTGCGGGTAACATGCTGTACCAGATTATACCGACGCCGCTTACAATGATCCTTCTTGCTGCAGGCGTTGCGGGCGGTGTGTACATATCAAGAAAATACCGATCACAAACACTGATTGCGATTATCGTCGCAGGTGTTTACTTGTATCCTTTTTTATTTGGCGGGAAACAAGGAAATGAATACATCTTTTATGTATATGAGTCATTGGTTTTCGCAGGCTTAATATATGAGACAGTTAAACAAAAGTACAGTGTAGCATGGAATATAGCAAACTATGCTTTCATATTAGCGATTTTTGCTTTCTTATCATTTACAGATGCGCAGGTGACGGGTTGGACACTTGCTGTATTTATCCTACAGCAGGCGATTACGATCCTATCAGCCTTACGATCGAACAGCCAATTTAAAAAAGCTGTCTATCTCACAGCTGTTACAATCGGAGCTTTTGTCGTTTTCATTACAGGGGTTGTCCTGTACATGAAAAACGATACAGCCTTATACGCTTTTTATACTGCTGCATTTGTGTTTTACCTGTTGTTAAGCTTATGGAAAAGTAAAGAATTTGCCGAAATCAAACATACGTTTTTTCTCATTTCTATGATTTATTTTAATGTATTGGCAGCGGATGCATTAGCTGAAAATGTGAGCTTGCTGTACATCATATTCACCTTACAAGGAATCATGATGTGTTACGTGTCATACCGCAAAAAAAGCTGGTTGATCGGCATTGCCGGAGTGATTGTATTATTACAGGCAGCCTGCGGCCTCATACAATACCCGGCACGTTCATTACACGTTCTCAGCATTGTCTCTTGGCTGCTGCTGATCTGCTCACTATTTGGCGGCTATCTGTATTCGAAGAAAATACATTATAAACAAATCACAATCGTTATTTCGTCCGCTGTTTCATTGCTGCTGCTTGTATTCTTCAGCAAATTATCCATATGGATGTCGGATAGGATTGACGGCGTATCGGTAAACGTCGGAGTATCCCTGTCTTGGTTTATATTTGTCATTGTGATGTATGCTGTTTATTACGCAACCAAAGAACAGACATGGAACCGAATTGGGCTGATCTTTTTATTCATTACACTTGCCAAAATAATTTTAATAGATTCTGCTTCGATTGATATTGTTTGGAGAGCGGTCTTATTCATCTTGTTAGGGGTCATTGGCCTGTTTATATCAAGAGTATTTTATTCGAAAAAAGAGTAACAATCATGTCTGGTCAAGACTGCCGATAGAATGCGGCGGTCTTTTTTCAGTATGATTCTATATTGTAATACGGCTAGAACTAAATAATCATGTTGTAACAATCTATCAGTTAAACCCGTGGAGGTTCGTCATGAAAAAAATCATCTTGCTTTGCTTCTGCTTATTACTTACTCTGACAGGCGGATGCAGTATGAACAACAAAGAAAAAAACAACACAAAAGACAATAACGCAGAAGCCGTAAAACCAAAGGGCATGGATCCAAAAGACCTGCCGCAAGTTCCGGCATTTCAGGACGAGAAGACGAGAGAGTATATGGTGTCAACGAAAGAAGAGGAGCCAGGGTATTATTTGCTTGAGTCTAAACTGAAAGGGTTTAGGATGTTGTTTCCGGAGGATGGGAAGTATTCAAGCTATTTGTCTAGCCGTGATGAAAATGAAGAAATTATCGCATTTGATAGTTATGATAAAACAAAAAATAAAATGTTAAATGCACAAATAGAGTATTGCCAAGGAACATCTTTTATTAATAATCCTGAGACAATGTTAGGGCAAGTTAGGAGTGAAAATG
>NZ_CP026521.1:4058118-4063726 GCF_002953915.1 Bacillus sp. MBGLi79 | reverse complement strand
TATATTGTAACCGTTCGAGGTCTCGGCTATCGTTTTATCCCAAATCCTGAAGGCAAGCGGTCATGAGGTTAAGATGGGGTTAACGGAGCTCAAATAAGCGTTGACCACCTGCTAGCAACTGATTTGAATTTGAGAGATAGGCTAATGCATAAATTTCATATTAGACGCTTAAAAGATATTAATGATATCCCACCAGAAAAGTTAAAAAAAGAAATCCAAAAATATTATGAAGACAAAGGCGTAACAGCAAACATCACCCAACGCATCTCAAAAGATGACCCGCTGTATGGAGTCAGCGGCAAGGCCGATTTTATTACATTCGGTGATGTGAAGATGGCAGATACTAATACAAGTGTAAAAGGCATTCGAAACATTATGGATGGGATTCCTGACGAAGATGTGAGGTCAATTCAAAAATTCCTTCAAAAATATAAGGATGACTATGAAAAAGACGGCTTGAACGGTTTTATAAAGGCAGCCAGTGGGATAGACATAGACCTGATTGAAAGAGTGAAAAACACAGATGGTGCTTTAAAGAAAGTAAGTGTCCTATATGAGCATTTTGATGATGTAAAGCAAATGTATGGCCGAATAAAAGAGGAACTGCCGTCGTTTTTAGGTTTTCTTCATACCTTGTTGAGAAACAGCGGACCGGTCGTAGATCAGTTAGCTGAAAATGGGTATATTGATGAAACTCAAAAGAAAGTCATCAAAAAAGAATTAACGAATATTAACGCGTGTATGCGAGGCATAGAATCACGCTACGAACATTTCATTGACCATCTAAAGCATGGCCAATTTATGCAAGCTTTAAAAGACGTTGGTGAAATAGTGGACTATGTAAAATCAATTCTGTCCTCATTGAAAACACTCGACACAGAAACAAAAGACGCACTAAAACTCATCGTCGACGGCCACAGCATCGTTCAAATGCTCAACGCCTTGTCGAAGGAAAAAGGCTTCAGCTATAAAGGCTCCGATATTTATTTTACAGGCAAGAGCGGCTCGGGAGAAACGATTCAAGTCAATCTCTCATCCGCTGTCAGAATCTATCAAAACGGTATGAAAATCGTTGAAGATATGGAAGATGCGATTTCTCAGTACCAGAAGGTTTACAGTCAGGAAATCGATGAAGACTTCATAGACAAAAAACAGGCGATCACCACGGCGATTCATCATATGGAAGAAAACCCTTCGCATTATGCCTTCGATCTTCAATTCCGGCTTGCAGCTGGTTTCAGCCACACATTCGATAAATTGGAAAAAATCTCAGTTCATGAATCATTCCACACAGGTGCGCTTCCTGTTAATGATGGAATTGTTGCTGAATTAAAAAAACAGACAACAGAAAAAAGGGATTTTATCAAAAATATCCGCGAGAGTATTGAAAAGCTGTTTGAAAAAGAAGAAATGATTTCTCAGTTATTTGATTTTCAGCCTTAGGAGGAATTTGAAGAGTGACTTCCTTATTTTCAGAAAGTGAAACAGAAATTGTATCAACCACCTATATGTTTCTGACCAAAGATGAAATGAAGGGGAAAACGGGCACCATCAACCAACCGATCAACGACTTTCTCAGCCTGACAAAGAAATTTGAGTCTTCATTAAAAGAGGAAATCAAGGGGCAAAAAGGGTTGATTGTAAAAAAAATAAAAGAAGAACTTGAGTCGAAAAGCGAAAAACGAAAAGCTGCCCTTCAGATGATAAAAGAAGAACATACCGCAAAAGTGGATCGGTACAAAATGATAATTGAAGACCTGCGGCAGCAGGATGTAACATTGACTTACAGAAAAAAGAAGCCAGTGAAAGATGACTAACATAAAAAATCTCCTATTCAAACAATGAGTGGGAGATCTTTTATTTTCATCACAGCAAAAATATACTGAAAAAGTCTCTCGCCATTGATATGATTGAGAAAGAGTAAAAATCATCCTTTTGCTATGACTTTTCACCTTTCTGAACGCTGAAACAGGAGGAAAATATATGCCAACCCAGAAACAAAAATCTAAAAGTAAATTGAAACCCTTTTTTGCCTTAGTAAGACGGACCAATCCTTCTTATGGAAAGCTCGCCTTTGCGCTTGCCCTCAGTGTTGTAACCACGCTGGTCAGCCTGCTCATTCCATTATTAACGAAGCAGCTTGTCGATGGTTTTTCTATGTCAAATCTGTCAGGCACGCAAATCGGGTTGATCGCGCTGGTGTTTTTCGTTCAGGCGGGTTTAAGCGCTTATGCCACCTATGCGCTTAACTATAACGGACAAAAAATCATCTCCGGGCTGCGGGATTTATTATGGAAGAAATTAATTAAGCTTCCTGTCTCTTATTTTGATACAAATGCTTCCGGAGAAACAGTCAGCCGTGTAACGAACGATACGATGGTTGTCAAAGAATTGATTACAACCCATATCAGCGGATTTATTACAGGCATCATTTCTGTCATTGGATCATTGACAATCTTGTTTATTATGAACTGGAAACTGACACTGCTTGTGTTAGTGGTCGTTCCGCTGGCCGCTCTTATTTTGGTGCCGATTGGAAGGAAAATGTTCTCCATTTCACGGGAAACACAAGATGAAACGGCCCGTTTTACAGGCCTGCTGAATCAAATTCTCCCGGAAATCAGACTTGTTAAAGCTTCAAATGCGGAGGATGTCGAATATGGGCGCGGGAAAAGGGGGATTTCGTCATTATTTAAGCTTGGCGTTCGTGAAGCTAAGGTTCAATCACTTGTCGTCCCGCTTATCTCACTCGTGTTAATGGCAGCCCTTGTCGCAGTCATCGGTTATGGCGGCATGCAGGTATCTTCAGGCGAGCTCACGGCCGGAGCGCTCGTGGCTTTTATTTTATATTTGTTCCAAATTATTATGCCGATGGGCCAAATTACAACATTCTTTACACAGCTGCAAAAATCAATCGGTGCAACAGAACGAATGATTGAGATCTTGGCAGAGGAAGAGGAAGATACAGTGACGGGAAAACAAATCGAAAATGCGCATCTGCCTATCCAGCTTGATCGCGTGTCTTTTGGATATAAGCCCGATCAGCTGATCTTAAAAGAGATCAGCGCCGTCATTGAAGCAGGGAAAGTGACAGCGATCGTCGGTCCGAGCGGCGGGGGAAAAACGACGCTGTTTAAGCTGCTTGAACGCTTTTACTCTCCGACTGCAGGGGCTATTCGGCTGGGGGACGAGCCGATTGACACTTATTCGCTTGAATCGTGGCGGGAGCACATCGGATATGTATCACAGGAAAGCCCGTTAATGTCGGGGACAATCAGAGAAAATATTTGTTACGGATTAGAACGAGATGTAACAGATGATGAGATCGAAAAAGCCGCGGAAATGGCCTATGCCCTCAATTTTATAAAGGAGCTGCCGAATCAGCTTGATACAGAAGTGGGCGAACGCGGCATCATGCTGTCAGGCGGACAAAGGCAAAGAATCGCAATTGCGAGAGCGCTTCTCCGTAACCCAAGCATTCTTATGCTTGATGAAGCCACTTCAAGCCTTGACAGCCAATCTGAAAAGTCAGTTCAGCAGGCGCTTGAGGTGCTGATGGAGGGCCGCACAACAATTGTTATCGCTCACCGCCTATCTACCGTTGTAGACGCGGACCAGCTTTTGTTTGTTGAAAAAGGGGAAATTACCGGTCGTGGAACACACCATGAATTAATGGCTTCCCATGATCTTTATCGGGATTTTGCTGAACAGCAGCTGAAAATGAACGCGGATTTAGAAAACAAAGCCGGGTAAATTTTGGTCGAATCAGCCAATAAAAAAGAGGAGGGGATTTCCCAATCCTTCCTTTTGAACTATTGAGGGGCTTACGATTTATGGTATACTACTGACGGTAATATTGTATAAAACGGAGGGTAGTTGTGGGAAAACACACTTCTGAACATAAAAATCACGCACAAATTGTCCAGCTGCTTCAAGATGGACAATATTTTTTTCATAAAGGTTTGAAAGCGTATAAAGAGCGCAATCTGAAACGGGCAAGCAAACTGATTCAGCGCGCGGTTCATTTGGAGCCGGAGGATTCAGAGATGCTTTCACAGCTTGCGGTCATTTACTCGGAAATGGGCCAGTATCAAGAGTCCAACGATCTTCTTGACTATATCATGGCTAATCTGGAGGCCGAAATGCCGGAGTGCCATTACTTTAAAGCGAATAACTTTGCCCATCTGGGGCTCTTTCAAGAAGCTTATAAAGAAGCGGCCGCTTATTCTGATGCGGACCCGGACGGTGAATTCGCCGAAGAAAATGATAGTCTGCTTGATTTGCTCGATCTAGGGGACGATGGTATTGAGGATTCGTTATATGATCAGGATGAACTGCTGATGAAACAGGATCGGGCAAAATCATTGCTGGAAAGCGGCCAGCTTGCTGAAGCGGTTGCAGCGCTTGAGGAAATCACAGCTGAATATCCGGAGCTTTGGTCAGCATACAACAATCTGGCGCTTGCCTATTTCTATTCCGGAAACGTTGTAAAAGCGAAGCAAACCGCGTATGAAGTGCTTTCTCATAATGAAGGAAATCTTCACGCCTTATGCAATCTTCTCGTTTTCTACTATTATGAAAGAGAAGATGAAAAAGTGGCGGAATTGAGTGAGCAGCTTTCTAATGTCTATCCAATGCTGTTGGAACAGCGTTATAAACTGGGTGCTACCTTGGCGCTTGTCGGCCGTTACGAGCTTGGGTATAAATGGCTCAAATCATTATATAAAACCGGCTTTGAAGGTGACGACACATTCTTTTACTGGCTCTCGTGCTCTGCTTATTTTACGGGGCATACCGACTTTGCCGAGACGATCTGGAGAAAAGTCGAGTCGCAATATCCCGGAGAAGACCGCCCTGCGCCCTGGGTTGAGCGGAGGGAAGCACTTCCTTCATCTGTAGAACAGCGTCTTGCAGCCTATTATATAAGCAGTACAAAGGGAGAAACGGAGCATCTTGAAGCGGTAATACGCTCAAAGAGAATTACCGCTCCTTTTGAAAATCACTTTGTAAAGCTGCTTTTGAATGGAGACTCTGTGGCAGCTGACGTTTCAGAGGATGCTCTGTTCGCCTATCAAACGGTCAAATTATTAGAGCAAGCTGAAAAAGAAGAGATGACAACAGAAGTCATGAGCTGCTGGGTTTTCCATGTCATCCAGCAAATCCGCGCAGCCGCTCCGTTGAAGAATGAGAAAGGCTGGGCGGCAGCGATCTGTTATATTTGGAAAGAAGCTCACGGCAAGCAAGACACGAAAAAAGACACAGCGGCCCGATTCGGCATCTCTCCGGCAACGTTGACGAAATATATGAAATATATTGATGATATTCTAGAATAGTATATTTTAAAGAGTCGATTTGTTTAATCGACTCTTTTTTTATTTGGTAGATTATATTAAGAAAATAATATCGACAGTTTTTTTATACGTTTAAGAAAAATGACAAATGATGTGTGACTTGACATCTGTTTGAAACATAAATGTAATAAAATTTATCGCTAATTTGTCGAAACTTGATGGTATAATGATTCTCGTACATAAGGGATTAGTGTTTTTTACATATGATGTGAAATAAACGCTATACAACCAGAATAAGAGATGCACAGAATAATTAA
>NZ_CP026521.1:4056103-4058018 GCF_002953915.1 Bacillus sp. MBGLi79 | reverse complement strand
GAAGAGAAATTTTTACAAATTTCACAAGTTGTTCAAATTTCAATATTGAAACGTCTATTTTTGCTGTAAAATAGAATGAAAGAACGGTTTTCGCAAGCGCTTCCATTCGCTGAAAAAGCCGTTTCTTTAAGGTTTACCCTGGAAAAGCTTTAAAGCAGTCCGGAAAAAAGCGATTTTCGCGGCGGAACTGCATGTTCATTGTGAGCGGGGACAGGAAGCGGTATAATAGAAAAAAGAATTGAAGGAATAAAAGGATGGGTGACAGACTTTGCAAAGAGTGACGAATTGTGTGCTGACTTCAGGTGATAAAGTCCTGTTGCTGCAAAAGCCCAGACGAGGCTGGTGGGTAGCCCCCGGCGGCAAAATGGAAAGCGGGGAAACCGTCAGGGACGCCGTCATCAGGGAATACCGCGAAGAGACGGGCTTGTATGTGCTGAACCCGCAGCTGAAAGGGATATTCACCTTTATCATAAAAGAAAATGATCAGGTCGTATCTGAATGGATGATGTTCACATTCGTCGCCGATCATTATACAGGCAAACATGTAGAAGAATCGGAAGAAGGCATCATCGAGTGGCATCAGGCGGCAGACGTCTGGAGCCTGCCGATGGCGCCGGGAGACGTCCATATTCTGGATTTTATGCTGAAAGGCAAAGGACTGCTTCACGGCACCTTTACGTATACGCCTGACTTTGAATTGCTGTCCTATCGCCTCGACCCGCAAGGCGAATAAACATAAGAGGGGGAGAGAAGCATGAATGCGAATGGAGGCCATGATATACAGCTTGTGATCATAACCGGAATGTCAGGGGCAGGAAAAACAGTGGCGATTCAAAGCTTTGAGGATCTCGGTTTTTTCTGTGTCGATAATCTGCCGCCATCTTTGCTGCCGAAATTTTTGGAGCTGATGAAGGAATCAAGTTCAAAAATGAGCAAAGTTGCCCTTGTTATGGATTTGCGCGGCCGCGAGTTTTTTGACAGCTTGATTGAAGCGCTTGACGAGATTGGGGAAACATCTTGGATTACCCCGCGAATTTTATTTTTAGATGCCAAGGATTTGGTTCTCGTTTCAAGATATAAAGAGACAAGAAGGTCCCACCCCCTTGCGACAACTGGCCTGCCGCTTGAGGGTATCCGAACGGAACGGGAGCTTCTCGAAGAGCTGAAAGGCCGCTCTCAAATCATTTATGATACATCTGATATGAAACCGAGGGACCTGCGCGAAAAAATTGTCCAGCATTTTGCGGCAGATCATGGACATACCTTTACAGTGAATGTAATGTCATTCGGGTTTAAATACGGATTACCGATCGATGCGGATCTAGTGTTCGACGTAAGGTTTCTTCCGAATCCGTACTATATCGACAGCATGAGGCCGTTGACGGGAAAAGATCAGGAAGTATCTTCGTATGTGATGAAATGGAACGAAACACAAAAGTTTCTTGAAAAACTGACCGAGCTGCTGAGCTTTATGCTTCCGTCATATAAGCGCGAAGGTAAAAGCCAGCTAGTCATCGCGATTGGCTGCACAGGCGGACAGCATCGCTCGGTGACGCTTGCTGAATACCTTGCCGATTATTATAAAAAGGACTACTATACTCATGTTACTCACCGGGACATCGAGAAGAAAAGCAGAAAATAGCATGGCAGATCAGAAAAAAATCGCAATTTTTGGCGGAGGAACAGGCCTTTCGGTATTGCTCAGAGGATTGAAGCAACATCCGGTTGACATTACGGCGATTGTGACGGTCGCAGATGACGGCGGAAGCTCGGGGAGGCTGCGCGATGAGCTTAAAATTCCCCCTCCGGGGGACATCAGAAATGTGCTCGCTGCACTGTCTGATGTTGAACCGCTTGTTGAAGATCTGTTCCAGCACCGCTTCTCTAAAGGCGGCGATTTAATCGGCCATTCATT
>NZ_CP026521.1:4050196-4056003 GCF_002953915.1 Bacillus sp. MBGLi79 | reverse complement strand
TTATATTTGCAATGTGATGACCCAGCCGGGAGAAACGCTGTACTACAGTGCAGCTGATCATGTAAAAGCGCTTAACCAGCATATGGGCGGTCCGTTTATCGATACGATCCTCGTCAACAATGAGGAAATCCCGGACGATATCCGGGAACGCTATGCGAAGGAGCAGGCACAGCCCGTCCAGTTTAACATTGATGACCTGTCTGCGATGGGGCTTGAGGTCATCAAAGATCAGATTGTGACATACGAGAATGGCGTGATCCGTCATGATACACATAAAGTCGCTTCGCTACTTGTTGATTTGTTAAAAGAATAGCAGGCCTGGGAATGGGGGTGTCCATAATATGTCATTTGCATCGGAAACGAAAAAAGAACTTACAAACCTTGAAGTAAAAGATTGCTGCGCGAAAGCAGAGCTCTCTGCCCTCATTCGGATGAACGGTTCATTGTCTTTCTCAAACCGAAAAGTGGTTCTCGACGTCCAGACCGAGAACGCGGCCATCGCCAGAAGAATTTACACATTGCTGAAGAAACAATACGATGTTTCCGTTGAACTGCTCGTTCGAAAGAAAATGAGACTGAAAAAAAACAATGTCTACATCGTACGCCTGATCGAAAATGCCAAGCTGATTCTTGAGGACCTGAAAATACTCGGAGACAACTTTGTCATTGCCAGAAACATCTCGGAAGACTTGGTCAAAAAACGTTGCTGCAAACGTTCTTATATGAGAGGGGCTTTTTTAGCCGGGGGTTCTGTCAATAATCCCGAGACATCTTCTTACCACCTCGAAATTTTTTCGCTGTATAAAGAGCATAATGATTCATTGTGCAGGCTCATGAATCAGTTTCATTTAAACAGCAAAACGCTTGAGCGGAAAAAAGGATACATCACGTATCTGAAGGAAGCTGAAAAAATTACCGAGTTTTTGAATGTGATCGGCGCGCATAATTCGCTGCTCCGCTTTGAAGACGTCCGGATCGTGCGCGATATGAGAAACTCGGTCAACCGGCTCGTCAATTGCGAGACAGCCAATCTAAACAAAACGATCGGCGCTTCTCTGCGGCAGGTGGAAAACATTAAGCTGATCGACGAAAGAATCGGGCTTGATGCGCTACCGGAAAAGCTGAGGGAAATCGCCCAGCTCCGCATCGATTATCAGGAAGTAACCTTAAAGGAACTCGGGGAAATGGTGTCGAGTGGAAAAATCAGCAAATCGGGCATCAATCACAGGCTTAGGAAACTGGATGAAATAGCTGAGCAGCTGCGTTCAGGACAATCTGTCTCTTTAAAATAGGGAATGGGGGAGATCGTATGGTTCAACAAAAAGTGGAAATTCTTTTGAAAACGGGGCTTCAAGCGCGCCCGGCGGCATTGTTTGTTCAAGAAGCCAACCGTTTTCAATCAGATATTTTTCTGGAAAAGGGAGATAAAAAAGTGAATGCCAAAAGCATCATGGGGCTGATGAGCCTAGCTGTCAGCTCCGGATCGGAAGTCACGCTGATCGCCGACGGTTCCGATGAACAAGATGCTCTTGCTGCATTGACTGCATATGTTCAAGAGAAAAAAGCTAAACCTTTATGAGGTTTGGCTTTTTCTCATCGATTCAAAGCGGAAGGAGAATAACCGATGACGACGATGCTTGATTCACTGTTTAAAAGGATTGGATATAAGCCCGGTCAGCAGGTGACATTTGCTGACTTGCCCGAATTTTTATCGCTGCTGGCTTTACAGTTTCCTTTTGAAAATGGCGCGGTTTTAAGAAACGAACGGATTTCGATGACAAAAACAGGGCTGACGGAAGCCTTGCTGAACAATAAAAGGGGCGGTTTATGCTATGATTTGAACGCCTTTCTTTACCATGTGCTGACTGAGCTCGGCTTTTCCGTACACATGGTTCGCGGGACGGTTTTTAATCCAAAAGAACAGGCGTGGGCGCTGACGGGAACGCATGTCGCCGTTATTCTGCGGGAAAGCGATGAAACCTATTTGCTTGATACTGGATTCGGCATCAACCTGCCGCTTGCCCCCGTTCCGTTCTCAGGTGAACCCATCACCTCAAAAACAGGAGCTTACCGTATCAGGAAAACAAAGACAGATAAAGGAGATTACCTTCTTGAAATGGATAAGGGAGAGGGGTGGCAGACCGGCTACGCATTTTCGCTGACGCCAATCGATGAAGCGGCGCTTGCGTGCGTGCGGGATGCGATTTTCGATGAGGAAGCGTCTCCCTTTAATAAAAACCCGCTCGCTTCCAAGCTGACAATGGACGGAAAGTTAATTTTGTCGAAGGATCACTTCACAAAGCAAACCGGAAGCGGTTTGACGAAAGAAGATGTGAACGCCGGAGATTTCCAGACCATTTTCGTTCAAGCCTTTTTTGACTGAAGCACCGCTGCGCGCATCAATTAAATAAGCGGACGCCTGTCTGCAGCGCCCGCTCGTTTTCTGTTTTATCCTTCTGTTTTCAGCTGAAAGCCGTCCAGAGTTTCTTCGGCTTCGCGAAAAAGCTGCAAATATGCTTCGGCTTGATCGCCCAAGTAAATCCGGCTTTTTTCGATATTCTTCCACTCGATCAGCAAAGGCATGCCGACCCAGCCGGTCAGACAATCCCACAGCGCGTCAAGGTTCTCGCCATAGTAGTCCGGAAGCTCCAGCTGTTCTTTTAATGTTTGGTGAAGGTCTGATACACTCGTGATCTTGTCTCCGTTTAAAGTGACTTGTTTCATATGATCATCTCATTCTCGTAAACGTTTTATAGTGGTCAGTTGTTTTATAAACCAGTCTGTCGTTGGAATAGACGATCCGGTCTGACCCCCGGAATCCCGATGTATAGTTGATGTCGGCTTCTCTCCATACGCGTCCGGCCGCATCTGGAAGCAGCTTTTCTCTGTTTTGAAAGATATCGCCGCCGATGCTTTTTCCAGGCGCTACTTCTGCGAGATTGCCTTTTTGCGGGTCCCACCCTAATTTTGCCGCTTCGGCTTTTGTGATGAAGTTGTCAGGCAGCCTGCCGTATTTCACGATATAGTCGGCAACACCTTCAAACGTATTAATGACCTCATTTGACTGAACGGTGCTGGCTTTTTCTGCATGCGGCCCTTCAGCTGAGCTTGTAAAAAGGTTCCCCGCCAGAAAGCCGAGCGCGAGAACAATCCCAAGCGCAAGTGTGGATAATATTTTTTTCACGGATAAAGTCCTCCCCATCTTTAGACTTTATAGCATAAACATGAAGAATGTGCCTTCATGGGATTGAACAGCCGCATTTCCTCATTTCCATTCCGTCTGTAATCATATTGAATTGTACCTCAAAACATGCTCAGAAATCATTATAGTATTGTAAATTTTCCATGAAACCCGAGGACGGGAACGGATCGCCGCGGTTTCCTATTTGACTCCCGGAATGTTAGTCAAGATTTGAAGAAAAAACCAACTGCTTTTCATCAGTTCTTTTCAATGGAAATATGAAATAGGCGGTAAAGTTCCTTTGCGCCCGCGGGCGTGACTGCAACGGCCCGTGTGCGCGGGGGCCGCTCGATCCAGCCCATGCGGATAAAAGCGTCGAGCAGTGCGGAGCCCAGGGCACCGGCAATGTGATGCCGCCTTTCACTCCAATCCAGGCATTTATGGCAAAAAGAGCGCCGTTTCTTTTTGACTTCCCCAACATCGATGCCAAGTTCCTTCAAAAATAATTCTCCTGCTTCAGTCACGGTAAAAGCCGTCTCTTCTTCTTTCAACACGCCCATCTCCACGAGCCGCTCCGCAAGTGTGACGCCGAGCGATCCAGCCAAGTGATCATAGCATGTCCGCGCTTTTCTGACCGCCCGATCTTCGGCTGACTGCCGGAAAGAGCGAATTTCAGCAGGGGGGGCTATGTTGAGCAGAGTTTCCAGCGATTGTGCAACCTTGCCATCTTTGAGCCGGTAATAGCGGTGCCGTCCTTGCTTCCGGCATGTCAGCATTTCGGCGTCAAGCAGTTTGGATAGGTGAAAGCTTGCTGTCTGCTGTTTGATTCCCGCATACCCGGCCAGCTCGGTAGCTGTATAAAACCGGTCATCAAGCAATGCGGTTAAAATCGCGGCCCGCGACGGATCGGTGACAAGCTTGGCGACCTCGGCGATATTCGGATTCACGGTCATGACACTTCCTCCTAAAATGTAATCGATACTTCGATGTTAATTGAAATATTGGAGAATTACAATAAAAGCATAAAAGGAGGAGACCGATATGCATCAAAACAGCAAAATTATTCAGCCAAGCATTTTATACTACGGAACACCCGTCATTTTGCTCAGCACGCTGAACGAAGACGGTTCCACGAATCTCAGCCCGCTTTCCTCTTCTTGGGCGCTTGGGGATTCGATCGTACTCGGCGTCGGCACCGGCGGCAAAGCATTGGAGAATTTAGAGAGACAAGCCGGATGTGTCATCAATGTGCCGGATTCATCTTTATGGAGCAATGTAGAACGGCTCGCTTCCTATACCGGCAAACGATGCGTTCCGGAAGAAAAAAAGCGGCTCGGCTTTACATACCTTAAAGAAAAGTTTGCAGCCGGCGGATTTACGGCAGCAGATTCCCTGGCGGTGAAACCTGACAGAGTCGCCGATTGTCCGCTTCAAATTGAAGCGGAAGCCGTCAATATCCGCATTCCGGAACATTCACCGTATTTTGCCGTCATTGAAACAAAAGTGCTTCATGTGCACGCACATGAAGCGATTATAAAAGGGGAACACCACATCGATCCTCAAAAATGGGGGCCTTTAATTTATCTTTTTAGACACTATTTTGGTTTAGGACGCGAGCTCGGCAAAACATTCCGGGCCTGAATGTAAGAATGTGCGTCATCTCAGTTCTTTGACTATATCTTTTGGCTGTCTGCCCTGAAGACCGTCAATCAGGTTTTGGACGGCGCTTTTCAGCATGTTGACGTGTGTGACAAGAGTGGATGATCCAATGTGGGGAACGAGGGTCACATTGGAAAGGCTTAGGAGCGGATTGTCTTTTTCAATCGGCTCCTTTTCAAATACATCAAGTCCGGCTCCTTTAATCCATCCTTCTTTCAGCGCTTGAATCAACGCTTGTTCGTCAACGGTTTTGCCGCGGGAGATGTTGATGAAAATGGATGACGGTTTCATTTTTTTGAATTCAGCTTCGCCGATAAGGCGGTATGTCTCATCTGTGAGCGGTGTGATCAGAACAATGAAATCCGAGCGTTCCAACAATTCATGAAAGCCCGTATAAACCGCGCCGGTTTTTTTCTCTGTGTCGGGTTTGCGGCTGCGGCTGTAATAGAGCACTTCCATATCAAAACCCAAGGCCGCCCGTTTGGCGACTTGTTCTCCGATTCGTCCCATTCCGATGATGCCGAGCGTCCGGTGATGGACATCGCATCCGAACAAGCTTTCATCATCCTCTGATTTGGTCCATTTTCCATCGCGGATGTAGCGGTCGAGCTCGGCGATTCGCCGCGCTGAGGAAAGGATCAGACCGAAAGCGAGGTCTGCGACTGTGCCGTCAAGAATGTATGGTGTGTGAGTGCCGATAACCGATTTTTCTTTCATTGCTTCAATGTCAAAGTTGTCATAGCCGACGGAGTTGTTGCTGACGATTTTTAACTTCGGCGCATTGCATAATAATTCACGGTTGATTTTTGTCCCCGAGGTCAAAAGACCGTCTGCTTCCTTGATTTTTTCGAGCAGGGTTGATCTGGGAATGCGCTCGCGCGAAGTCCAAATTTCATATGTGCAGTGTTCGGCGAGCATCTCTTCGATTTCTTTTGGGACCGGTTTTGTGACATATACAAACGGTTTC
>NZ_CP026521.1:4032831-4050096 GCF_002953915.1 Bacillus sp. MBGLi79 | reverse complement strand
TCGGCTCTATTTTTAGATCCCAATTAAAAAGTAAGATCGTCTTGGTGTGGGAATCAAGGGCGATCTTACTTTTTTTTGTCGTTCGATGACAGAATTGCCACGACAAGAATGCCGAAAGAGACCATAAGTTGCAACGCCTCTGATACTGTCACATGCTCACCCCCTTTCTCTCCAAGAGATGGAGGGTGAGCCGACCGCCCTTATATAGAACCGAACTGTTGCTACCCCTTATTATACCAAAAAGAAGAGGCGTTTCCATAAATGCCCTTTGTCAAGTGAATTTGAAAAAACGCAGTTTTTTAAATTTTTGTGGTCAAATACCGCTTTTTAGCCAAAAAACCCTGAAAATTTTTCCGTGCAAAAAAGGCCGGTTCATGAAACCCGGCCTTTTTTGATATGTCTCATTTGTTCATTTATGCGGGACGCGCGGCAAAAATTTGAAAGGTAACGCCGAACGGATCGGTGACAATGCCGTAAGCGGGACTGAAATAAGTCTCCTTCAGCTCAAGCTTGACCTCGCCCCGCTCGCTCAGCTTGCCAAACAGCCGCTTGGCCGAAGAAACGTCAGCTGCCGTTACGCAAATGGACAATTGGTTTCCACTTTGGAAAGGCAGTTCAGGAATGATGTCGGCGATCATCATGACGGCGTCGCCGATTGTCAAAACGGCGTGTGCGATGAAAGCCAATTCGCCATCCTTAAAATTCGCCGCCTCATCTGCGGGGCCTTCGCCAATCGTCTGACTGAACTTTACTTCAGCCTCGAGTACATCACGATAATAATCAATCGCTTCCTTTGCTCTTCCATTCATCAGGATGTAAGGTGTAAATTGCGTTTTCATAGAGCGAACATCTCCTTTTTTTGTTGATCTAAGAAGATTGTATATTATAATGGTGACAACTTATGTCATGGTTAAAAAATGATTGGAGGTTTTCATGTCTAAAGCGAAACGATTGAATGAAATGATCATGATGGTAAACCGGAAAAAACGATTTACGGTCGGGGAGCTGGCGCAGGAATTCGGCGTTTCCAAGAGAACGGTTTTAAGGGATTTGCAAGAGCTCAGCGAAATGGGGGTGCCCCTCTATTCTGAAACCGGCCCCCACGGAGGGTATCAAGTGTTAAATGAAAGGATTCTTCCTCCCATCGCCTTCAGCGAGAACGAAGCGATCGCCATCTTCTTTGCGATCGATGCGCTGAAGCATTATATATCCCTGCCGTTTGACGCTCAGTACGACTCCATCAAAAAGAAATTTTATTTGAACCTTACAGGAGACATCCGGGATGCGATTGACAGTATGAAGGATCGCGTTGCTTTTTATACGCCTTATGAGCAAAAAGACGACATTCCGGTCTTAAAGGTGCTGCTTGAAGCGGCAGTTCAGCAAAAGGTGTTGATCATCGAATATGAAGCAAACGGTGCAGTAAGCAAGAGAAACATTCAGCCGATCGGAATCTATGCCAATCAAGGGAAGTGGTATTGCCCGGCTTACTGTTTTTTAAGACAAGACTACCGCATCTTCAGGTGTGACCGGATTAAGCGGGCCGAGCTTGATGAACATACGGCCCCGCTTGATTTGACCGGTCTTAATTTAAAGAACCGTTTTTCAGCTGTGTCCCGGCCAAGGGAGACATTGGAATTATCAGCGGAGCTGACAAAAAAAGGAGTAGAACGGCACGGTTCACTCAAATGGCCACACCTTGAGCTGGATGTAAAAGAAGACGGGTCCGGCGTGCTGAAAGGAGAGATCGCGCCGAAGGATATTGATTTTTTTGCGGATTATTTCATTTCATTCGGCCGGGAAGCAATTATTCAGAAGCCTTCCGAATTAATCGAAAGGATGAAGCGGACATTATCCGACATGCTGAAACAATACGGCTAAAATGAAGACTCCGGTCAGACTGATCACGAAGACCCCAGCCTGCGTTTTTCCTGCATTTACAGCCCCTCAAAAAAAGCGTGAAGACGCACGTCTCATTCATCATTCCGTTAACGACACTCTCAGGAATTGAGAGTGTCTTATTTTTGCCGTCAGAAGAAATTTTTACCCAAAAAAGTTGACGAGGGATTTAAAAGTGGGTATCATTACAAATATGAAATAAATATTACATTTGTGTTACAAAAGAAAATGATATGTTACGAGTTTAAAAGAAGATTGACAAAGGAGCATGCTTATGAAAAAAGCGATGGCTATTTTAGGATTCCTTGTACTCACAGCATCGCTGCTATTCATCATCAATAAAGGAACATCTCAAATAAACGCTTCACAAAATAGAAAAGCCGCGATTCACACGGAATATTACAAAGACATCAGTTCGCTTTCTTTTCCGGTATTCAGCGATTTGAAGGAAGAAGATGCCCAGCTGGCCAACGAAGCGGTAAAACTTCATTTAAAAAACTCTTATAAAGAATTTCAAAAAATCGTTAAAGATGCCGAAAAGAAGGATAAGGACGAGGAGAACGTCTATGAAACGTCCTACAAAGTCAAATACAACGAGGAAGGCAAACTGAGTTTTTTAATCTATGACTATCAGTTCTCCGGCGGCGCGCACGGCATGTACACCGCTACATCCTACAACTTTGACTTTGACAAGCGCAAACAAGTCGTGCTGACTGACGTATTAAACAATCAGGCAAAAATCGAAAAAGCAAAAAACTATATTTTCAGCTATATCAACGAACATCCGGAACAGTTTTATTCTGATCTTAAAAAGAGCGATATCCGCTTGGATGAACACACGGCTTTCTATTATACAAGCAGCGGAATTTCAATTGTATTTCAGCAGTATGATATCGCCCCGTATGCGGCCGGAAATCAGGAAATAAAGCTTCCGTCGACGCTTTTATATTAGTCCCGGTATGAGAAACAATATTTGTAATAGAAACAGAGAAAGCAAGTCATGAAACAGGAGAGTGAGCAGCGATGTCTGGCAAACCATCATTTCGATGGGTTAAAATGTTGATTTTTTTAACGATATTAATAGGTTTGGCGGGGTACTCTTACAATAAGGTGTCAAGCAACAGTCAAGAGCCCCCTCAACCAAAAAAAGACGGCGCACAATCCGGCCTCGGCGTCGAATCCATGGTCAGCGACAGCAAACAAGAGCGGTATGCCATCCACTATCCGGTATTTCGCATAAAAGAAATCGATGAACAAATAAAAGATTATGTGAATCAAGAATTGGCCAGTTTTAAAGAGGATAATGCAAAGGCCCAGGCTCAGCATGAAGACGGGCCTTTTGAACTGAACATCAAATATAAGGTTGTCTATTACACAAAAGATGCAGCCAGTGTGGTGCTGAATCAATACATAGAGGCCGGGGGCGTTTCGGGTACAACGTCTGTCAAGACGTTTAACGCCGATTTAAAACAGAAAAAGCTGCTGTCCCTTCAAGACCTGTTCGAAGAAAATTCAGATTTTCTGAACAGGATTTCAAGCATTGCCTATCAGGAATTGAAAAATCGGAATCCGTCTGCCGACACGGCTTTATTAAAAGAAGGGACAAGCCCTCAGGAAGAGCATTTCAGCCGCTTCGCGCTCCTGGAAAACGAAGTCGAATTTTATTTTGAGAAAAAACAAACCGGTCTTGAGCAGTCTGTAAAAATAAAAAAGGAATGGGTAAAAGATATTTTAAAAGACCAATATCAGGATATGAAAAAGAGCCGTCTTCAGGCCAAACGAGAGCAGGAGCCTGTCCCCCTTCCGAAACAGGCGAAAATAAATCCTGATGAAAAAGTGATTGCTCTCACATTTGATGACGGCCCGAATCCCGCTACAACGAATAAAATATTGAATGCTTTACAAAAGCATGAAGGGCATGCGACCTTCTTTGTGCTTGGAAGCAGAGCCCAATATTATCCCGAAACGATAAAACGGATGCTGAAGGAAGGAAACGAAGTCGGCAACCATTCCTGGGACCATCCGTTATTGACAAGGCTGTCAAATGAAAAAGCGTATCAGGAAATTAACGACACGCAAGAAATGATCGAAAAAATCAGCGGACACCAGCCGGCACACTTGCGCCCTCCATATGGCGGAATCAATGATTCCGTCCGCTCGCTTTCCAATCTGAAGGTCTCGTTGTGGGATGTTGATCCGGAAGATTGGAAGTACAGAAATAAACAAAAGATTGTCAATCATGTCATGAGTCATGCGGGAGACGGAAAAATCGTCTTAATGCACGATATTTATGCAACGTCCGCAGAAGCGGCGGAAGAGATTATTAAAAAGCTGAAAGCAAAGGGCTATCAATTGGTAACTGTATCTCAGCTTGAAGAAGTGAAGAAGCAGAGAGGATATTGAATAAATGAGAAGAAAGCGCCATATCGGCGCTTTTCTGTTGCAAGAAAATATAGGGAAAACGATATTTGCTAAAAATTCCAAATATTTATACAATAGCATGTGTTTCACTTTGAAAGGGGAGAGGAAAATCATGAAACAACACAAACGGCTTTATGCCCGATTGCTGCCGCTGTTATTTGCGCTCATCTTCTTGCTGCCTCACTCTGCAGCAGCGGCGGCAAGTCTTAATGGGACGCTGATGCAGTATTTTGAGTGGTACATGCCAAATGATGGCCAACATTGGAAACGCTTACAAAATGACTCGGCATATTTGGCTGAACACGGTATTACTGCCGTCTGGATTCCCCCGGCATATAAGGGAACGAGTCAAGACGATGTAGGCTACGGCGCTTACGATCTGTATGATTTAGGGGAGTTTCATCAAAAAGGGACGGTTCGGACAAAGTACGGCACAAAGGGAGAACTGCAATCTGCGATCAACAGTCTTCATTCCCGGGACATCAACGTTTACGGCGATGTAGTCATCAACCACAAAGGCGGCGCTGATGCGACCGAATATGTAACGGCTGTTGAAGTCGATCCCGCCGACCGCAACCGCGTAACATCAGGAGAACAGCGAATCAAAGCGTGGACACATTTTCAATTCCCGGGGCGCGGCAGCACATACAGCGATTTCAAATGGTATTGGTACCATTTTGACGGAACCGATTGGGACGAGTCCCGAAAGCTGAACCGCATCTATAAGTTTCAAGGAAAGGCATGGGATTGGGAAGTTTCCAATGAAAACGGCAACTATGATTACTTGATGTATGCCGACATCGATTATGATCATCCTGATGTCACGGCAGAAATAAAGAGATGGGGAACGTGGTATGCCAATGAGCTGCAATTGGACGGATTCCGCCTTGATGCCGTCAAACACATTAAATTTTCTTTTTTGCGGGATTGGGTCAATCATGTCAGGGAAAAAACAGGGAAGGAAATGTTTACGGTAGCTGAATATTGGCAGAATGACTTAGGTGCGCTGGAAAACTATTTGAACAAAACAAACTTTAATCATTCAGTGTTTGACGTGCCGCTTCATTACCAGTTCCATGCTGCATCGACACAGGGAGGCGGCTATGATATGAGGAAATTGCTGAACGGAACAGTCGTTTCCAAGCATCCTGTGAAAGCGGTTACGTTTGTTGATAACCATGATACACAGCCGGGGCAATCGCTTGAGTCGACTGTCCAAACATGGTTTAAGCCGCTGGCTTACGCTTTTATTTTGACAAGAGAAGCAGGCTACCCGCAGATTTTCTACGGGGATATGTACGGGACGAAAGGAGCCTCGCAGCGCGAAATTCCTGCCCTGAAACACAAAATCGAACCGATCTTAAAAGCGAGAAAACAATATGCGTACGGAGCACAGCATGATTATTTCGATCATCATAACATTGTCGGCTGGACGAGGGAAGGCGACAGCTCGGTTGCAAATTCTGGTTTGGCGGCGTTAATAACAGACGGACCCGGCGGGACAAAGCGAATGTATGTCGGCCGGCAAAACGCCGGTGAGACATGGCATGACATCACCGGAAACCGTTCCGATTCTGTTGTCATCAATGCAGAAGGCTGGGGAGAGTTTCACGTAAACGGCGGATCGGTTTCGATCTATGTTCAAAGATAGAAGAAAAGAGTGATAGGACGGATTTCCTAAAGGAAATCCGTTTTTTTATTTTCTCCTTCTTATAAAATTTCTTTGATTCCATCTTATAATTAATTTTAACAAGGTGTCATCAGCCCTCAGAAAGGACTAGCTGACAGTTTGAATCGTATAGGTAAGGCGGGGATGAAATGGCAACGTTATCTGATGTAGCAAAGAAAGCAAATGTATCGAAAATGACGGTATCGCGGGTGATCAATCATCCTGAGACTGT
Source organism: Bacillus sp. MBGLi79 (assembly GCF_002953915.1). Classification (NCBI taxonomy): domain Bacteria; kingdom Bacillati; phylum Bacillota; class Bacilli; order Caryophanales; family Bacillaceae; genus Bacillus; species Bacillus sp. MBGLi79. The sequence goes on along the minus strand of NZ_CP026521.1, from coordinate 4,043,875 downwards.
GACGGATGAATTGAAAAAGCTTGTTCATTCCGCAATGAAGGAGCTCAATTATATACCGAACTATGCAGCAAGAGCGCTCGTTCAAAACAGAACACAGGTCGTCAAGCTGCTCATACTGGAAGAAATGGATACGACTGAACCTTATTATATGAACCTGTTAACGGGAATCAGCCGCGAGCTGGACCGTCACCATTATGCTTTGCAGCTTGTCACAAGGAAATCTCTCAATATCGGCCAGTGTGACGGCATTATAGCGACGGGGTTGAGAAAAGCCGATTTTGAAGGGCTGATTAAAGTATTTGAAAAGCCTGTCGTTGTATTTGGCCAAAATGAAATGGGCTATGATTTTATTGATGTTAACAATGAAAAAGGTACCTATATGGCAACACGCCACGTCATTGGGCTGGGCGTCCGCAATGTCGTCTTTTTTGGAATTGATTTGGATGAACCCTTTGAACGGTCAAGGGAAAAAGGCTACCTTCAGGCGATGGAAGGCAGTCTGAAAAAAGCGGCGATTTTCCGGATGGAAAACAGTTCGAAAAAAAGTGAAGCACGCGCACTGGAAGTGCTGGCATCCCTTGATGCACCGGCAGCCGTGGTTTGCGCTTCCGACCGCATCGCACTCGGGGTCATCCGCGCGGCGCAATCGCTCGGCAAAAAAATTCCGGAAGATGTCGCGGTTACCGGCTATGACGGGGTGTTTCTCGACCGGATCGCTTCGCCTCGCCTGACAACGATCAGACAGCCTGTTGTAGAAATGGGAGAGGCTTGCGCCAGAATCCTGCTGAAAAAAATCAATGAAGACGGAGCGTCGCAAGGCAATCAATTTTTTGAGCCGGAACTTATTGTCCGGGAATCGACTTTGTAAGGGTCTCATTCTGTTACCGGTAACAAGCTGAAAATGATTGTTCCTGTTATGCCGTCATGATAATTTCAGAATAAAAGCCGGTTTATCACAGCCGGACAACCAAAAAGGGGGAAACATGATGGAATATGCAGCGATTCATCATCAGCCTTTCAGCTCTGATGCCTATTCTTACGATGGAAGGACATTGCACATCAAAATCCGTACAAAAAAGAATGATGCCGATCACGTACGCTTGATTTGGGGAGATCCTTACGAATACACCGGCGGCACATGGAAAGCGAGCGAGCTTGCGATGGCGAAAATTGCCGCGACAAGCACGCATGATTACTGGTTTGCCGAAGTGGCGCCTCCATTCAGGCGTCTGCAATACGGGTTTATCCTTACAGGCGCTGATGGTCAAGACACTTTTTACGGAAGCAGTGGTGCCTGTCCGTTTGCCGGAAAAGCGGCAGATATGGCCAAGTACTGTTTTAAATTTCCGTTTGTTCATGAGGCAGATACGTTTAATGCACCTGACTGGGTCAAATCAACCGTCTGGTATCAAATTTTTCCGGAGCGCTTTGCCAGCGGCCGAGAGGATTTGTCTCCGGAAAACGCTTTGCCGTGGGGAAGCAAGGACCCCGAAGTGGACGATTTTTTCGGAGGGGATTTGCAGGGGATCATAGACAAACTGGACTATCTGGAAGACTTGGGGGTAGGCGGCATTTATTTGACGCCGATCTTTGCCGCGCCTTCCAACCATAAATACGATACATTGGACTATTGCTCGATCGATCCGCATTTTGGCGATGAGGAACTCTTTCGCACGCTGGTCAGCCGGCTTCACGAGCGGGGAATGAAGATCATGCTTGACGCTGTTTTTAATCACATCGGCAGCGCTTCGCGAGAGTGGCAGGATGTCGTCAAAAACGGTGAAAAGTCCCGTTATAAAGACTGGTTTCATGTTCATTCTTTCCCTGTTAAAGAAGGCGGCTACGATACATTTGCGTTTACGTCCGAGATGCCGAAGCTCAATACCGCCAACCCGGAAGTTCAGGCTTATTTACTTGATATCGCGCTGTACTGGATACGCGAATTTGATATCGACGGCTGGCGTTTGGATGTGGCAAATGAAGTCGATCATGCGTTTTGGAAGAAGTTCCGTCAAGCTGTTACTGCAGAAAAGCCCGACATTTTTATATTGGGCGAAATCTGGCATCAGGCTGATCCGTGGCTTAGAGGAGACGAATTTCATTCGGTTATGAACTACCCGTTCACAGAACCGATGATTGACTATTTTGCAGACGGATCGATTTCAGCTTCGCAAATGGCGAGCCGCATCAATTCGCATCTCATGAGCGGGATGAAGCAGGTCAATGAGGTGATGTTTAATTTGCTGGACAGCCATGACACGAAGCGGATTTTGACAAGATGCGGAGGAGATGAGAAAAAAGTACGCTCTCTTTTGGCATTTATGTTTGCTCAGACAGGCTCGCCGTGCATTTATTACGGAACCGAAATCGGGCTGGACGGCGGGGATGACCCATTGTGCCGGAAGTGCATGGTTTGGGAAGAAGAGAAACAGAATCAAGAGATGCTCACATTTATGAAACGGCTGATCGCTTTGCGAAAACAAGAAAATGATGTATTGACGTATGGAGCGCTCGAGTGGAGGCTGGTTGACGACGAATACGATTTTGTCAGTTTTTCCCGAACACATGACGGAAAAGAGCTGATCTACTTCTTCCACCAGGGCAGCGAGGTGCGCCGTGTCAGATTGCGGGATTTGAAGATTGCAAGCGACAAAAGAATATATGATGCGTGGTCGGAAGAAGCGCTCCATCATGATGATGCGGTCGACATACAGCCAGGCGGGTTTTTCATTTTGGGGGCGGTTTAAATTCTGTTACCGGTAACAGAATTTAAACTATTGTAACCGCTTTCTATCGAGGATTACAATTGTCTCAGATTCTAAGATAGAAGGGGGAAAAAAGATGCAACATTTAAAAAAAGGATTTTTAGCGATGCTGGCGACAGTTCTGCTGTTCGGTCTTGCCGCCTGTTCAAGTTCAAAGGAAACGGGGGGCAACGGCGGGAAAAAAGTGCTGACCGTGTCTGTAGAAGAGGTCTATAAACCTTACGTTGAAAGCATAAAGGAAGGTTTTGAAAAAGAGAATGATGTGACAGTCAAAATTGTTGAAAAGCCAATGTTCGATCAGCTTGAAGCGCTTCCTCTTGACGGCCCGGCAGGCAATGCGCCCGATGTCATGCTTGCGGCATACGACCGTATCGGCGGCTTAGGACAGCAAGGGCATTTGCTGGAAGTCAAACCGTCTGAGACTAAAAGCTTCGGCGACAAAGAAATGCAGCAAGTAACAGTTGACGGAAAAGTCTACGGAATCCCGCTTGTTATTGAAACTCTCGTACTCTATTACAATAAAGACCTGTTAAAAGCGCCGCCAAAAACCTTTAACGAGCTTGAGGATTTAACAAAAGACAAGAGGTTCGCTTTTTCTTCGGAAAAAGGAAAATCGACCGCTTTTCTCGCAAAGTGGACGGACTTTTACATGTCATACGGTTTAATGGCGGGATACGGGGGATATGTATTCGGAGCTGACGGCACGGATTCCGGAGACATCGGTCTGAACAACAAGGGGGCCGTGGAAGCGGTGGAATACGCCGAGAAATGGTTCAGTGAATATTGGCCGAAAGGCATGCAGGACAATACGAGCGCTGACGATTTTATCCAGCAGACCTTTATGGACGGAAAAGCAGCTGCTGTTATCGGAGGTCCATGGTCGGCTTCCAATTATAAAGAAGCCGGTTTGAACTACGGTGCCGCGAAAATCCCGACATTGCCAAACGGAAAAGAATATGCCCCGTTTGCAGGCGGAAAAGGCTGGGTCGCCTCTAAATATACGAAAGAGGCAGAGCTTGCTGAAAAGTGGCTGCAATATGCCGCAAATGACGAAAATGCTTACCGTTTTTATGAAGATACGAACGAAGTTCCGGCCAACCTCGCCGCACGAAAAAAAGCAGGGGAGCAAAAAAGCGAGCTGACGTCGGCGGTCATCACACAATACGAAACGGCGACTCCGACTCCGAACATTCCGGAGATGGCCGAGGTGTGGACAGGTGCAGAAAGCCTGATATTTGACGCGGCAGCAGGGAAAAAATCGGCACAGCAATCAGCGGATGATGCCGTCCGTGTAATTAAAGAAAACATTAAAGAAAAGTATGTGAAATAAAACGGCGGTTTTAGCGTCCGGAAGAATAGAGGGCGAAAAAAATGAACAAAGACCAAACACTTGCAAAACGGAGCCGGAAGGCAGCGCTGTTATCGATTATTCCCGGTGCTGGCCAGATTGCAAACCGGCAGTTTTCAAAGGGGATCCTTTTTCTTGTCATCACAGGCTTGTTTATTTGTGAGTTAGCGGTTTTCGGTTATCAGGCGCTGATCGGCCTCGCGACGCTGGGGACTGTCCCGGGAGAAGATCATTCGCTGTTTCTGTTGATAGAGGGCACGCTGCAATTGATATTGACGCTCGTTTTTCTGATGTTTTACATCTTTAATCTGTATGATGCCCGGAAGACCGCCGCGATGAAAGCGGCGGGTTTGAAAATCAGCGAGACGGCCGGGGACATGATCAGAAATGCAGGTGACAAAGGGTTTCCGTATTTATTTACGCTGCCGGCATACCTCATGATGGTGTTTATAATTATTTTTCCGGTGCTGGTGACTCTGTTTATCGCGTTTACAAACTACGATTTTTATCATATTCCGCCTAACAGTCTCATCGACTGGGTCGGCTTTAAAAATTTCATGAATATCTTTTTCCTTGGCTCATATCGGCAAACATTCGCCGATGTACTGGGCTGGACGATCATCTGGACGATCTGTGCGACAACGCTGCAAATTGTTCTCGGCATCGTGACAGCGTTGGTCGTCAATCAAAACTTTATTAAAGGCAAGCGGATGTTCCGGATCATCTTTCTGCTTCCGTGGGCCGTTCCGGCATTTATTACGATTATGAGCTTTGCCAACATTTTTAATGACTCGGCGGGCGCGATGAACGTCCAAGTGATCCCGCTTTTGAACCAGCTCCCGTTCGTCGATATCCCGGCTGTCGCATGGAAGACCGATCCGTTCTGGACAAAGACGGCTTTGATTATGATTCAGACGTGGCTCGGTTTTCCATACATTTATGTCATGGTGACAGGGGTGCTTCAGGCGATTCCCGGAGAGCTTTATGAAGCGGCAAAAATTGACGGCGCGACATTTATTCAGCGCTTTAAACACATTACGCTGCCGATGATTTTATTTGCGACCGCACCGGTGATGATTACCCAGTATACGTTTAATTTCAATAACTTCTCGATCATCTATTTATTTAATGAGGGCGGTCCGGGGAGTGCGGGGGCCGGGGCTGGGTCAACCGACATCTTAATATCCTGGATCTATAAGCTGACGACGGGAACGTCGCCGCAGTATTCCGTGGCGGCTGCTGTCACACTGCTCATTTCTTTCATTGTCATCGGGGTTTCCCTGATTGCTTTTAAGAAATCGAATGCCTTTGGCAATGAGGAGGTCATGTAGATGAGAGGGATTTTCAAAAATACGCGGTTCACCGGGATGCTGAACAAGGTTTTGACCTATATATTTTTGACGTTTTTAAGCATCGTGATTATTTATCCGCTTTTGATCACGGCATCATCCGCATTTCGGGTCGGGAATGTAGCGGCTTTTACACTCGATTTTTCGGGCCAATGGACATTGGACCACTTTAAGCGGCTGTTTGAAGAGACGCTTTACCTCAACTGGTACGGGAATACGCTTGTGATCGCGCTGTCTGTCATGGTGTTCCAGGTGACGATTGTGACGCTTGCCGGCTATACGTACAGCCGCTACCGGTTTGCGGGCCGAAAAAAGAGTCTCATTTTCTTTTTGATCATTCAAATGGTGCCGACGATGGCGGCGCTGACCGCTTTTTACGTCCTGGCCATGCTGATCGGAGCTTTGGACCAATATTGGTTTTTAACTGCAATCTATATCGGCGGCGGAATTCCGATGAACACATGGCTGATGAAGGGCTACTTTGATACAGTGCCTAGAGAAATCGATGAAGCGGCGCGGATTGACGGAGCGGGGCACCTGCGGATCTTTGCTTCGGTCGTTCTGCCGCTTGTGAAACCGATGCTTGCTGTCCAGGCGCTGTGGGCGTTTATGGGGCCGTTCGGCGACTATCTGCTGGCGAAATTTCTGCTTCGCTCGCCGGAAAGCCTGACCATCGCCGTCGGTTTGCAGACATTCATCTCCAATCCGCAGCAGCAAAAAGTCGCGCTGTTTGCAGCGGGCGCGATTCTTGCGGCTCTGCCGATTTGCATCTTGTTCTTCTTTCTCCAAAAGAACTTTGTGTCCGGTTTGACATCCGGCGGAACGAAGGGATAAACCGATGAACGACATGAGACACGAAAAGCTGATCGTCCGCTTTCTTAAAGCAGCGGCATCACCGGCGGGCGTCATGCGCTGCAAACATACATTCAGCTGGCTCGAAATTTCTTTTCTGTTTATGTTTTTGACAGCTTGCTTAACGGCGCCCGTGTCGATTGCGTTGATGAAAATGGACCGCTTCAACGCCGAGAATTTGCTCCCAAACGTTGTTCATAAGGCTGACGCGGCATTCATCAAACAATTAAAAGGCTACCAATTGACAAACGGGAGATTGACAGGCACAGACGAGCTGTACCGTGTGGAGAAAGAGAAAACCTTGCTGGCGGTCGATTTGAAGCATGAATTGAAAACAAGCGGTGAGAACGGCCGGATAAAGGCGGAAGGCGGCTATCAAAACGCGCTCATCTTTCAGTCAGATCATCTGATTATCAGCGATCAAAGCGGAGCGGGGTTTTCTGTCCGCTATCCGGCAAAGGCCGGGCTGAATGATCTAGATGCCGATCATGTAGGGGATTTTATCGGTGCCATGTGGTTTGCCCAATATAAGCCGCTTATCATCATGCTGGTCTGTTCCGCGGTTTTCATCATTTCGCTTTTTGTAACGGCCGTTCTGACGGGAGGCATCTGGATCTCCAAAAAATCCAACATGACCGGGATAAGGTCGTTTAAGGAAGCGGCCGCAGCGGCGGTGTGCGGATCAGCGCTTCCGGCAGCGGCTGCAATGGCTTTTGGTATGATCCGCTTTGACTTCATCATGATGCTGCTCATCCATTCGTGCGGAAGCGCTTTGATGGTCTCTTTCATCTTCAGGCATATATTCAAAACCCGCCATCACAACGAAAATCTTCAGTCAGGAGGAAATCATGGTAAATCAGCGGCTATTTGAGATCGACCAGTGGAAAATCAAAACAAACCAATTTGAAAAAGAACATAAGCGGCTTCAGGAAAGTCTGACATCCTTGGCGAACGGCTATATGGGGATCAGGGGGAATTTTGAAGAAAGCTATTCAGGCGAAAGTCTCAAAGGCACATATATCGCAGGGGTTTGGTTCCCGGACAAAACGCGTGTCGGCTGGTGGAAAAACGGCTATCCCGAATATTTCGGGAAAGTGATCAATGCGATGAATTTCATCGGAATTGATGTATATGTAGACGACGAAAAAGTCGACCTCAATCAAAACGGCATCGAATCGTTTGAATTGGAGCTCAATATGAAGGAAGGCATCCTGCGGAGAAGCGCTGTCGTTCGCGTGAATCAAAAGGCTGTCAAAATTTCGTCGGAGCGCTTTCTTAGTCTTGATGTCCAGCAGCTGTGCGCGATTCATTATGAAGCGGAATGCCTGACCGATGAAGCTGTTATTACACTTGTCCCTTATCTTGATGGCCATGTCGCAAATGAGGATGCCAATTTCGAAGAGCGGTTTTGGCAGGAAGAAGCGAAAGGCGCCGAATCTCATCGCGGTCATCTTGTGACAAAAACGATTGAGAATCCGTTTGGAACGCCGCGTTTTACGGTGGCTGCTTCAATGTGCAATGTGACAGAAGGATATGTCAGCGAGCATTTTCAAACGGATGCGATGTACGCGGAAAACCGCTTCTGTTACGAAGTGAAGCCGGGAACAAAGGCTTCTTTAAAAAAATTGATCATTGTCACAACGTCCCGGGACTTTGAAGAAGCAGAGCTTTTAGTAAAGGGCAGGGCGCTTTTGGCTGATGTTCTTCAGCAGGGATATGAAGAAGCGAAGCGGAGGCATACCGAACATTGGATGGAAAGGTGGGCAAAGGCTGACATTGAAATTAAAGGGGATGATGAGCTTCAGCAGGGCATCCGGTACAACCTCTTTCAGCTTTTCTCGACATACTACGGAACCGATTCGCGCTTAAACATCGGGCCGAAAGGATTCACGGGCGAGAAATACGGAGGAGCCGCTTACTGGGATACTGAGGCGTACGCCGTTCCTGTGTATTTGGCGACGGCCGAGCCGGAGGTGACAAAGAATCTGCTTTTATACCGATATCATCATTTGGAGGCAGCTAAACGGAATGCGGCCAAACTGGGGCTGAGGGGAGCCCTTTATCCGATGGTGACCTTCACAGGCGATGAATGCCACAATGAATGGGAGATCACCTTCGAAGAAATTCACCGCAATGGCGCAATCTGTTATGCGATCTACAATTATGTCAATTACACAGGCGACCGAGACTATATGAAAGAATACGGGATAGACGTTCTCGTGGAAATCAGCAGATTTTGGGCTGACCGTGTCCACTTCTCAAAACGTAACAACAAATATATGATCCACGGCGTTACAGGGCCGAATGAATATGAAAACAATGTCAACAACAACTGGTATACGAATTTGATTGCGTCGTGGACGCTTGAGTACACGCTCGAAAACCTCGCTGTCCTCCCGGAGGAAAAATGCCGCCGGCTTGATATACGGGAAGCCGAAATCGAGAGGTGGAAGGATATCATTGCGAAAATGTACTATCCATACAGTGAGGAATTAAATGTTTTTATTCAGCATGATACATTCCTAGATAAAGAGCTTCAGGCAGCGGATGAGCTTGAACCGGATGACCGCCCGCTCTATCAGAATTGGTCATGGGACAAAATTCTCCGCTCCAGTTTTATTAAGCAGGCGGATGTTCTGCAAGGCATTTATTTCTTTAATCATCGATTTACGACGGAAGAAAAACGGCGCAACTTTGAATTTTATGAACCGATGACGGTTCATGAATCGAGCCTTTCGCCGTCTGTCCATGCGGTGCTGGCGGCTGAACTCAAAATGGAAAAGAAAGCGCTTGAACTGTATAAGCGTACAGCGAGGCTTGACCTGGATAATTACAATCATGACACAGAGGAAGGGCTTCATATTACATCGATGACTGGAAGCTGGCTCGCGATCGTGCAAGGATTTGCCGGCATGCGGACCCAAGATGAGACGCTGTCGTTTGCTCCGTTTTTGCCGAAGGAATGGGACGGTTATTCGTTCAACATCAATTATCGGAACCGGCTAATCAATGTGCAGGTAGAGGAAAACAGCGTCGCCTTCAACCTTGTAAAAGGAGAACCGCTTTCCATGACAGTTTATGGAGAGCAAATCGCACTGAACGGACGGTATGAAAGGAGGATGCCCGATGAGCCAATGGTGGAAAGAGGCAGTCGTGTATCAAATTTACCCGCGGAGTTTTTATGATTCCAACGGAGACGGATTCGGTGATTTGCAGGGCGTGATTCAAAAGCTCGATTACATTAAAAGCCTCGGAGCCGATGTTATCTGGCTGTGTCCTGTGTTTGATTCCCCGCAAGATGACAACGGCTACGACATCAGCGACTACAGAAGCATATACGAAAAGTTCGGGACGAACGATGATATGTTTCAATTGATTGATGAAGTGCATAAACGCGGAATGAAAATCATCATGGATCTTGTCGTGAACCACACGTCTGATGAACATGCCTGGTTTGCCGAAAGCCGCAAGTCAAAGGACAATCCTTACCGTGATTATTATTTTTGGAAAGATCCAAAGGCGGACGGTTCAGAACCGAATAATTGGGGATCGATCTTTTCAGGATCGGCGTGGACATTCGATCAGCGGACAGGGCAGTATTATCTTCACTACTTTTCGAAAAAGCAGCCTGACTTAAACTGGGAGAATGAAGCGGTTCGCCGGGAAGTATACGATTTGATGACGTTTTGGATGGACAGAGGCGTGGACGGCTGGCGGATGGATGTGATCGGTTCCATTTCCAAATACGTCGACTTTCCCGATTATGAAACAGATGACAGCCGTCCTTATGTCGTCGGCCGCTATCATTCAAACGGCCCCCGTCTGCACGAATTTATACAAGAGATGAACCGGGAAGTGCTGTCCCGTTACGACTGCATGACGGTCGGCGAAGCAAACGGCTCAGATGTTGAAGAAGCGATAAAATACACGGATCCAAGCAGACATGAGCTGAACATGATTTTTACATTTGAACATATGGACATCGATACAAAACAACATTCGCCGAATGGGAAATGGCAGATGAAGCCGTTTGCTCCGATCGCTTTAAAAAAGACGATGACGAGGTGGCAGGCCGCTTTAATGAATGTCGGCTGGAACACGCTTTATTTCGAAAATCATGATCAGCCGAGGGTCATATCCCGCTGGGGCAATGACCGCGAACTGCGCAAACAATGCGCCAAAGCATTTGCAACGGTCTTGCACGGGATGAAGGGAACCCCGTTCATTTATCAGGGAGAAGAAATCGGCATGACAAACAGTGAAATGCCGCTCAAGATGTATGATGATCTCGAAATCAAAAACGCATACCGAGAACTTGTCATTGAAAATCAAACGATGACAGAGGAAGACTTTCGAAAAGCAGTGGCGAAAAAAGGGCGGGATCACGCGAGAACGCCGATGCAATGGGATGACGGAAAACACGCGGGCTTCACAGCTGGAGAGCCTTGGCTGGCGGTAAATCCCCGCTATCAAGAAATCAATGTGAAGGAATCGCTCTCAGATGAAGATTCGATTTTCTATTATTATCAGAAGCTCATCGGGCTGCGCAAACAACATAAAGTTATCGTACACGGAGATTACCAGCTGCTGCTTGAGGATGATCCGCAAATCTTTGCGTATATCCGTGAATACCGGGGCGAAAAGCTGTTAGTCGCCGTGAATTTGTCAGAAGAAAAGGCGCTGTTTCATGCTCCGCCGGAATTGCTTGAAGACAAGTGGGATGTGCTGTT
>NZ_CP026521.1:4030367-4032731 GCF_002953915.1 Bacillus sp. MBGLi79 | reverse complement strand
TAACACCACCAAAGTTTACGCGGATATCACTGTCGCCGATGCCTTCACTTGGGCAACCTGCAGGAATGGCAGCCATCTCTTTTGTTTATCCTTGCATGCCTTCCTTTTTGCTTTTTTTAAGTGATAAAAATTCATCCTGAAAAATGCACATTCTAATAGCGTTACGATAATAGCCGTCAACGAAAAATTCATCCTGCAGCTCGCTCTCGATTGTGAACCCTGCCTTTTTATACAAGTGAATCGCTTTTGCATTATCTTCGTCGACGATCAAATACAATTTGTGCAAATTCAAAACGGAAAACGCGTAGTTCATCGCCAAATACGTTGCGCTTGACGAATACCCGTTCCCTTGATGCTCGGGATCAATGATGATTTGAAACTCCGCCCGTCTGTGAATATAATCAATTTCGACCAGCTCAACCAATCCGATCATCTCAGTCTCTTTCTCTATGATAAAGCGCCGTTCGCTTTGGTCATGAATGTGTTTGTCAAACAAATCCTGCAGCTCAACAAAAGTCTCATACGGTTCTTCAAACCAATACGACATAATCTTCGCATCGTTGTTAAGACGGTGGACAAACGGAAGGTCTTCTCTTTCGAGCGGACGCAATTTAAGCTGATTGAACATATCAGCAACCTCCAATATAAATTAAAATTTAAGATGATGTAAGGCGCAGGCCGATCACCCCGATTATAATAAAGCCAAGTGAGATGAGCTGCGGAGCGCGAATCCGCTCCTTAAACCAAAATAAGCTGACTGCCGTAATGCCGATGCTGCCGATCCCGGTCCAAACGGCATAGGCAACACCGGCTGAAAGTGCCTGCATGGCTTTCGAAAGGCAGAAAAAAGACAAAGCAAACCCCAATACCATGACAATAATCGGCCATTTTTTTCTTGTGCCGTCTACATATTTCATAGCGATGGCGGCAATGACCTCTTCGATTCCAGAAATCACCAAAAATAACCACGGCATGATCAATCACCCCCTGACTGGGTATTGTTCTCTTTTGTAAACATTTTCATGCCAATAATGCCTCCCAACAGCACGATCAAAAAAAATATTTGCCCTCCTGAAAAGGGTTCGCCCATAAAAACACCCGTCACATATGTGCCGGCCGTTCCGATTCCGACAAATACGGTATAAGCCGACGCCATCGGAATGTTCCTGTAAGATCGTATCAGCATGAGAAAACTTGCCGCGATCAGTACAAAGATCATCAGCCAATCGGCGAAGGAATCCGCATGTTTAAGACCTGAGGCCCAAACCACTTCCAAAAAACCCGCAATAATGACGAGGAGCCACCTCAATGATACCACCCTTCCTGTTGTGAATGAACGTCAGTCATTTTTAGGCCGATAAAAAATGAACAGCTGCAGCCGGTCATTTTTCACTTGGTTCCTATGCTTCTCTTCAGAAAAGTAAATATTTCTTTTTTGAACACACTGAGCTCTTCGTCTTTTTCCGCCCCGATGTAATAACGTTCCGCTGTGTTTTCGACAAAGTTGATAATCGTTCTGGCCGTCCAGCGCACATTGATGTCCGGAATGACCTCGTTTTTCTCAACTGCTTTTTCAATAAGTCCTTCAAGCCAGGAATAATAAGGCTGATAGATCGCCTCCCATTTTTCCATCGAATGGTCAAAGGCAAGACCTGAGTAGCAAAGAACGATAATATCCTGATGAAGTTCCGTCATGTTGAACGTCTCATCGATCATGATGTCCAAGGCGGTCCAGAAAGACATGGTTCCGTCGACCTTGCTCTTAATATGGTCCAAAGAATGTGTCAGAAGATTTTCCGCGATCGCGGGAATCAATGCATTTTTGGATGAGAAATAAAGATAAAAAGTGCCCTGCGCAGTACCTGCTTTTTTCACGATATCTGAAATCGACGCCTTATCCAGCCCCTTTTCAGAAATGACTTCAATGGCCGCCTGCAAAATCTTTTCATATTTCCCGGACGTTTGCTTTGGCATGTTGCAGACCTCCCTAAAAATGAATGACTATCATTCATTTTAGTGGAGCGGCTTTTCATTGTCAACCGGGCGGCGCAGGACTTATTTCCTTAAAATTTCTTTAAAATCCTAAGCATAAGCTGTCTTTGGATATGAATCCCTTTTATACTTTACACATATACCGAAAACAGATGGAGTTGATATTGTTGAAACCGCTGATCAAGCTGGCATGCGGAGCTGCCTCTCTTATCGCAGCCGTCCTCGCAATATGTTTTGCAGTGAAACGGAGCAAAGACAAACAATAGGAATTAGGAAAAGTTCTCAGCAAAGCTTTTCTTTTGCTAAAAGTTTTTTTGTTGATCTCCCTGTTCATTTTAAAGAGAAATGCAATGCATAGTGATCATGAAATCG
>NZ_CP026521.1:4025375-4030267 GCF_002953915.1 Bacillus sp. MBGLi79 | reverse complement strand
CGCAGGCGGAACGAAAGGCTAAGAGAATAAGGAGGAAAATATGATGTCAAAGCTTGAAAAAACGCACGTAACAGAAGCAAAATACATGCTTCACGGGGGAGACTACAATCCGGATCAATGGCTTGACCGTCCGGATATTCTTGCAGATGATATCAAGCTGATGAAGCTTGCCCATACGAATACATTTTCAGTGGGGATTTTTTCATGGAGCGCTCTTGAGCCGGAGGAAGGCGTCTATACGTTTGAATGGCTGGATGATATGTTTGAGAACATTCACCGGAACGGCGGACGGATTATAATGGCGACACCGAGCGGCGCCCGTCCTGCTTGGCTGTCGCAAAAATATCCGGAAGTGCTGCGCGTCAATGCGGAACGTGTCAAACAGCTGCATGGCGGAAGGCACAATCATTGCTTCACTTCATACGTATACCGTGAAAAAACGAGAAAGATCAACCGCTTGCTGGCTGAAAGGTACGGCAGCCATCCTGCCCTTTTGATGTGGCATGTCTCCAACGAATACGGAGGAGAATGCCATTGTCATCAATGCCAGCACGCTTTTAGAGACTGGCTGAAAAAGAAGTACAACAATGATCTTAAATCTTTGAATGATGCATGGTGGACGCCTTTTTGGAGCCATACCTTCAACGATTGGTCACAGATTGAATCGCCGTCTCCGATCGGTGAAAATGCGGTGCACGGCTTGAATTTGGACTGGCGCCGCTTCGTCACTGATCAGACGATCTCTTTCTTTCAAAATGAAATCGTTCCGTTGAAGGAAATCACGCCGAATATTCCGATTACGACCAACTTTATGGCTGACACGCATGATCTCATTCCATTTCAAGGGCTGGACTACAGCAAGTTTGCCAAGCATCTGGACGTGATCAGCTGGGACGCGTATCCCGCCTGGCACAATGATTGGGAAAGCACAGCTGATTTGGCCATGAAAGTCGGCTTTATCAATGATTTGTACCGCAGCCTGAAACAGCAGCCGTTTCATTTAATGGAATCGACGCCAAGCGCTGTCAATTGGCACAATTTTAATAAAGCGAAACGGCCGGGGATGCATCTCTTGTCTTCTATGCAGATGATCGCCCACGGATCTGACAGCATTCTCTATTTTCAATGGCGGAAATCCCGCGGCTCATCGGAAAAATTTCACGGTGCGGTTGTCGGCCATGACAATTGTTCCGAGAACCGCGTATTTAAAGAAGTGGCAAAAGTGGGGCAAACCCTTGATGAACTGTCTGAAGTCGTCGGAACGACCCGGCCCGCGAATGTCGCGATCCTCTATGATTGGGAAACCCATTGGGCGCTCGAAGATGCACAAGGATTCGGGATGAAAACCAAGCGGTATCCCCAAACCTTGCACGAGCACTACCGCGCGTTTTGGGAGCGTGATATTCCAGTCGACGTGATTACGAAGGAACAGGATTTTTCGCCGTACCGGCTGCTGATCGTTCCGATGCTTTACCTAGCAAGTGAAGAAACAATCGCGCGTTTAAAAGCCTTTGCTGCAAACGGGGGCACATTGGTGATGACGTATATTAGCGGAATCGTCAACGAATCTGACCTGACCTATTTAGGCGGATGGCCGCAAGATCTGCAAGAGATGTTTGGCATGGAACCTGTTGAAACCGATACGCTCTATCCGGGCGACAAAAATAGGGTCCGTTATCAAAACCGGTCCTATGAGCTGAAAGATTATGCGACCGTGCTGAAGCTGGATACGGCAGATCCCGTGGGATTCTATGAGGACGATTTTTATGCGGACACGCCGGCTGTTACAAGCCATTCATACAAACAGGGGAAGACGTACTATATCGGTGCGCGCTTAAGCAGTCAATTTCATCGGGATTTTTATGAAACATTGATCAAAGAGCTATCGATTCAACCGGCTTTTGATGTGAAACATCAGCCTGGCGTCTCCGTTCAAGTCAGACAGGATGAAGAAAATGATTATATTTTCATCATGAATTTCACAGAAAAACGCCAGCCCGTCGTGTTGGAGTCGGCCGTTAAAGATATGCTGACCGGAGAAACGCTGACCGGCGAAATCACATTGGAAAAATATGAAGCCAGAATAGCGGTAAAAACAAAAAAATAAGCCCGGGGGACATCCGCTTTAATGTGGGTGTTTCTCTTGAAAAAATAATGAAAGCGTTTTCTGTTTAGCGTGTGTCAATCATGAAAGGGGAGAAGCGAGATTCATGAAAAACGTGGTGGCTGTTTTTGTGGTGCTGATTGTTGTTTTGGGCGCACTTGGAACCGGCGGTCCGGCGGAAGCCGCCAGAGGTTCCAAGGCGGCAGAAAGCGGCCTTTTTGTCGAAAAGGTTTCAGGGCTTCACAAGGATTTTATAAAAGGGGTTGATGTTTCGAGTATCATCGCTTTGGAAGAGAGCGGCGTCGCCTTTTACAATGAATCCGGAAAGAAACAGGATATATTCAAAACGCTGAAGGAAGCAGGCGTCAATTATGTCCGGGTGCGCATCTGGAATGATCCCTATGATGCCAACGGCAATGGCTATGGAGGGGGCAATAATGATCTGAAAAAAGCGATTCAGATCGGAAAACGGGCCACTGCCAACGGAATGAAGCTGCTGGCGGATTTCCACTATTCCGATTTCTGGGCGGACCCGGCGAAACAGAAAGCGCCAAAAGCATGGGCAAACCTAAACTTTGAAGATAAAAAAACGGCGCTTTACCAATATACAAAACAAAGCCTTGAAGCGATGAAAGCAGCGGGCATCAACGTCGGCATGGTGCAGGTCGGAAACGAAACAAACGGGGGTCTTGCCGGTGAAACGGACTGGGCGAAGATGAGCCAATTATTCAATGCGGGGAGCCGAGCGGTCCGGGAGACGGATTCGAATATTTTAGTCGCCTTGCATTTTACCAATCCGGAGACGTCCGGCAGGTACGCTTGGATTGCCGAGACGCTTCACCGGCACCATGTCGACTATGATGTATTTGCAAGCTCGTATTATCCATTTTGGCATGGCACACTGAAGAATCTAACATCCGTCCTGACATCCGTCGCGGATACGTACGGCAAAAAGGTCATGGTAGCCGAGACATCTTATACGTATACGGCTGAAGACGGAGACGGACACGAAAATACAGCCCCTAAAAACGGTCAAACGCTCAATTACCCGGTCACCGTTCAAGGACAGGCGAACGCGGTCCGTGATGTGATTCAAGCGGTCAGCGATGTAGGAGAAGCCGGAATCGGCGTTTTCTATTGGGAACCGGCATGGATTCCAGTAGGACCGGCACGCCAGCTTGAGAAAAATAAAGCGCTTTGGGAGACATACGGATCAGGCTGGGCCACAAGCTATGCCGCTGAATACGACCCGGAAGACGCAGGAAAGTGGTTTGGCGGCAGCGCCGTAGACAATCAGGCATTGTTTGATTTTAAAGGACGTCCATTGCCGTCTCTGAATGTATTTAAGTATGTTGATACGGGAACACCATTCAAAAATTGACTTGCAGCTGAATTCTTGGATGAAGGCGAACGCCGTTTGCCGGAAAGCGGTTTAAAGCAGAATGAAAAAAGGCCGGATGATATCCGGCTTTTTTTCGTGAAAGGACAGTCAGAAAGCGTAATTAAAATGTTTTCATTCAATTGACAGAAAGATAGGGTCCGCTTAACCAGCGGTTACCGTTTGAAATGCATCTTCTACAGATACGTATTCATATCCAAGGTCGCGCGCGACGGCCTTGTAGGTAATGCTTCCGTTTGCAACGTTGACGCCGAGAGCGAGCGCCTGATTTTCGGCGACTGCTTGTTCAACGCCTTTATTTGCGATTTGCAAAGCGTAAGGCATAGTGACGTTTGTTAAGCCGATCGTTGAAGTACGGGGAACGGCTCCCGGCATATTGGCGACTGCATAATGGACAACGCCGTGCTTCGTATAAGTCGGATCGTCATGCGTAGTGATCTTATCAACCGTTTCAATAATGCCGCCCTGGTCAATCGCCACGTCTACAACAACTGAGCCTGGGGACATCGACTGAATCATCTCTTCTGTGACAAGTTTCGGCGCTTTTGCACCAGGGATTAAGACGGCGCCGATGACAAGGTCAGAGTCTTTTACGGCTTCCGCAATGTTGAGCGGGTTGGACATAAGCGTTTGAATGTCTTTGCCGAACTGGTCATCGAGCTGGCGGAGGCGCTCAGCGCTCAAATCGATCAAAGTGACGTCAGCGCCAAGTCCGACTGCGATTTTGGCAGCGTTCGTACCGACCACTCCGCCGCCGATGATCGTGACCTTGCCGCGTTTTACCCCGGGTACGCCTGATAACAGGATGCCTTTGCCGCCTTTTGATTTCTCAAGAAATTGCGCGCCGATCTGTGAAGCCATGCGTCCGGCGACTTCACTCATTGGAGTCAGGAGCGGAAGCGTCCGGTTCACTTCGACCGTTTCGTAGGCGATGGCTGTGACGCCGCTGTCCACAAGCGCTTTCGCAAGCTCAGGCTCAGCTGCTAAGTGCAGATACGTAAATAAAACAAGTCCTTTTCGGAAATAGCCGTATTCAGAGCTGATCGGCTCTTTCACCTTCATGACCATATCCGCTTTTGCCCATACATCCTTCGCTTCAACCAAAATGTCTGCCCCGGCTGCTTTGTAGTCAGCATCCTCAAAGCCGCTTCCAAGTCCGGCTCCCTGTTCGATTAAAACTTGATGACCGCTTTTTTTAAGCGCGACTACTCCGGCCGGCGTAATGGCTACACGGTTCTCATTGTTTTTAATTTCTTTCGGAATTCCAATGATCATGATGTCGTCCCCCTCAAATGAAATATGATTCTACCGCTAGTATAAATCTCTGAACCGGCAAGAGCATCGTGTGTAAAATTAAAAATGTAAGCGCTTTTTTGTGAAATTTAACAA
>NZ_CP026521.1:3928651-4025275 GCF_002953915.1 Bacillus sp. MBGLi79 | reverse complement strand
ACAACCATCATTCCTCGTAGAGTATGAGGAACGAAACTTGATGTTCAAAATACGATTCCAAATGAGGACAGGTTCACAGTAAAAGGGAGGATATAAAAAGTGAGAAAGAGTTTAATTACACTTGGTTTGGCTTCCGTCATCGGGACAAGCAGTTTTTTGATCCCATTTACAAGTAAAACTGCATCGGCGGAAACATTAGATGAAAAGAAACAAAAAATCGAAAGCAAGCAATCTGAGGTTGCTTCCAGCATTGAAGCGAAGGAAAAAGAATTAACTGAGCTTCAGGAAAGTCAATCAAAGATTGAAAAAGAACTGAAAGACATTAACGATAAGGCGCTTGATACAAGCAACAAAATCGAAGATAAAAAAGAAGAAAATGATAAAACAAAAGAAGAAATCAAAAAACTGAAAAAAGAGATTAAAGAAACAGAAGCACGCATCGAAAAACGCAATGAAATCCTGAAAAAACGCGTTCGTTCTTTACAGGAAAGCGGCGGATCTCAAGGATACATAGATGTTCTTTTAGGATCAACAAGCTTTGGTGACTTTATCTCTCGTGCGACTGCGGTTTCATCTATTGTGGACGCAGACAAAGATTTAATCAAACAGCAAGAGCAGGATAAAGCGAAGCTCGAAGATTCTGAAGCGGATTTGAATAACAAGCTGAAAGAAGTTCAAGCTGCATTGGCTAAATTAGAAACAATGCAAAAAGACCTTGATAAACAGCTTAATGAAAAAGACAAGCTTTTCGACGAAGCAAAAGCAAGCCAGAAGAAAACGGCTAAAGCGATTTCTGAATTAAAATCAGAGGCGTCTGAACTTGCAAATCAAAAAGCAAATACTGAAGCTGAACAAGCTCGCATCAAAAAAGAACAAGAAGCAGCTGCTGCTTTGATCAAAAAGCAGGAAGAAGCACAAAAAGCATCTGATGAAACACAAACAGATGACAGCCAAACGGCTACAACTGAATCAGCGAAAGCAAGCTCATCTGATGATTCTTCAGACAATTCTTCTAACGGTTCATCAAACAGTTCGTCTAACGGCTCATCTTCTAAGAAGAGCAGCGGTTCAAACAGCAATTCAGGCGGCACCGTTATCAGCAACTCCGGCGGAATTGAAGGCGCGATCAGCGTTGGTTCAAGCATTGTAGGACAATCTCCTTACAAGTTTGGCGGCGGACGCAGCCAATCTGATATCAACAACCGTATTTTTGACTGCTCATCATTCGTACGCTGGGCATACGCTTCTGCAGGTGTTAACCTTGGACCTGTAGGCGGAACAACAACTGATACGTTAGTTGGCAGAGGACAAGCTGTCAGCGCGTCTGAAATGAAACGCGGAGACCTTGTGTTCTTTGACACTTACAAAACAAACGGACACGTAGGAATCTACTTAGGAAATGGTACTTTCCTAAACGACAATACATCTCATGGCGTATCTGTTGACTCTATGAGCAATCCTTACTGGAAAGCAGCATTTAAAGGCGTTGTAAGACGTGTTGTTCAATAATAAATATGACAAGGGCCTTCTATAAACAGAAGGCTCTTTCTTTATTAACATATACCCTTTTCGAATACATTTAATCGTGTTGAGCAAAAAAATAGCGTATCACCATGAGATTTTATAGGATATGGGTAAGGAATACGTTTGATGGGGATTCTTATCTTATAAGAAAGAGCCCAAACTTGAAAAGATGGTTTAAGGAGTGAATAGTGTGTCAGAAGAAAAAATTTATGACGTGATTATAATCGGCGCGGGCCCTGCTGGGATGACGGCCGCTGTATACACATCAAGAGCGAATTTATCGACATTAATGATTGAAAGAGGAATTCCCGGCGGACAAATGGCCAATACAGAAGATGTAGAAAACTATCCTGGATTCGAAAGTATCCTTGGGCCTGAGCTTTCTAACAAAATGTTTGAACACGCGAAAAAATTCGGCGCTGAATACGCTTATGGCGATATTAAAGAAGTCGTTGACGGCAAAGAGTACAAAGTGGTCAAAGCCGGTTCAAAAGAATATAAAGCGCGTGCCGTCATTATTGCTGCAGGTGCGGAGTATAAAAAAATCGGTGTGCCTGGCGAGAAGGAATTGGGCGGACGCGGTGTATCTTATTGTGCGGTATGTGACGGGGCTTTCTTTAAAGGCAAAGAGCTTGTTGTTGTCGGCGGCGGAGATTCTGCTGTTGAAGAAGGTGTGTACCTGACACGTTTCGCTTCCAAAGTAACGATCGTTCATAGACGTGATAAACTCCGTGCGCAAAGCATTCTTCAAGCGAGAGCATTTGATAATGAAAAAGTTGACTTCCTATGGAACAAAACCGTGAAAGAAATTCATGAGGAAAACGGCAAAGTCGGTAACGTAACGCTTGTCGATACAGTAACCGGTGAAGAAAGTGAATTCAAAACAGACGGCGTATTCATTTACATCGGCATGCTTCCTCTATCTAAACCGTTTGAAAACCTGGGCATTACGAATGAAGAAGGCTACATCGAAACAAACGACCGTATGGAAACTAAGGTTGAAGGGATTTTCGCTGCCGGAGACATTCGCGAAAAATCATTGCGCCAAATCGTAACTGCTACAGGAGACGGAAGCATTGCGGCACAAAGCGTTCAGCATTATGTCGAAGAGCTTCAAGAAACGCTGAAAACCTTAAAATAAAAAGGGTTGTCATACGAGTTTCACATTACGTTACTGGGTTTTAATTCCGCTGTAACACATGTGTAATGCTTTTCGGTTATGATTAATAAAGTAATTGACCCCCTTTTTATAATGAATACACTTTTTTGGCACGGATTCTCCAGTTATCCGTGTCCTTTTTTTGTCCAAAAATAAAAGATGAATGCCGATTACAGCAAAATCATCTGAATTAACGAAAGAATATGCTGTAAAATAGAAGAAAAGATTGTCAATGTCTCTTCATTGTGGGAGGCATCTTGAAGCGGTATAATAAAGAGACGATGACAGGACGAAGGTTAGGTGACGTACTTGCAAAGAGTGACAAATTGTGTGCTTCAGACGGATGACAAAGTTCTTCTGCTGCAAAAGCCGAGACGCGGCTGGTGGGTCGCGCCGGGCGGCAAGATGGAGAGCGGAGAATCAGTCAGAGACTCCGTCATCAGAGAGTACAGAGAAGAGACTGGTATCTATATCATAAATCCTCAATTAAAAGGCGTTTTTACCTTTATTATTAAAGACGGTGACCACATTGTCTCCGAGTGGATGATGTTTACGTTTGTCGCTGATTCTTATACAGGACAAAATGTATCAGAATCAGAGGAAGGCAAACTGCAGTGGCACGATGTCAATGACATTCAGAGCCTGCCTATGGCCCCTGGAGACGGCCATATCCTTGATTTTATGATGAAGGGACAAGGGCTGCTGCACGGCACATTTACGTATACACCGGACTTTGAGCTGCTCAGTTATCGTTTAGACCCGCAGCACATCAAATAGAAAGACAAGTCAGGGGGGAGAAAGATGAGTGTTAGTGAATCACATGATATTCAGCTTGTCATTATAACCGGAATGTCGGGAGCGGGGAAAACTGTCGCCATTCAAAGCTTTGAAGATCTCGGCTATTTCTGCGTCGATAATCTTCCGCCTTCATTGCTTCCGAAGTTTTTAGAGCTGATGAAGGAATCAAATTCGAAAATGAGCAAAGTTGCGCTCGTGATGGATCTGCGCGGCCGCGAATTTTTTGACAGGCTAATTGAAGCGCTGGATGAAATGGCCGAAAATCCGTGGATCACACCGCGAATTTTATTCTTGGACGCGAAGGATTCCATTCTCGTCACGAGATATAAAGAAACGAGACGCTCGCATCCGCTGGCAGCGACTGGCCTGCCGCTTGAAGGCATTGCGCTGGAACGAGAGCTGCTTGAGGAATTAAAAGGCCGTTCTCAAATCATTTACGATACATCTGACATGAAGCCGCGTGATTTGCGCGAAAAAATTGTAAAGCACTTTGCCTCAAACCAAGGAGAGACATTTACCGTAAATGTGATGTCATTTGGTTTTAAATACGGTATCCCGATTGACGCAGATCTCGTCTTTGATGTCAGATTTTTGCCGAATCCGTACTATATCGAAAGCATGCGGCCGCTGACTGGCAAGGATGAAGAGGTTTCCTCTTACGTCATGAAGTGGAATGAAACGCAAAAGTTCAATGAGAAATTAATTGATCTGTTGAGCTTTATGCTTCCATCTTACAAAAGAGAAGGAAAAAGCCAGGTTGTCATTGCGATCGGCTGCACAGGGGGCCAGCACCGCTCTGTGACACTTGCCGAGAATCTAGCTGATTATTTCAAAAAGGATTACTATACTCATGTTACTCACCGGGACATTGAAAAGAGAAGCCGGAAATAAGATGGGACAAAAACCGAAAATCGCAATCTTTGGCGGCGGTACAGGCCTTTCTGTATTGCTTCGGGGCCTAAAGCATAAACCCGTTGACATCACGGCCATTGTAACAGTTGCCGATGATGGGGGAAGCTCTGGCCGTCTGCGGAATGAACTGAAAATTCCGCCTCCCGGAGACATCAGAAATGTGCTTGCCGCTTTATCCGATGTGGAGCCGCTTGTTGAAGATCTTTTTCAGCACCGCTTCAATAAAGGGAATGACTTAACAGGCCATTCTCTCGGGAATTTGATTTTGGCAGCGATGACAAATATAACCGGTGATTTTTTTCACGCTGTCACTGAAATGAGCAAGGTGCTGAATGTAAGAGGAAAGGTTTTGCCGGCTGCCAATGCCAGTGTTGTTTTGCATGCTGAGATGGAGGACGGCCGCGTGGTCTCAGGCGAGTCAACGATTCCGGCATACGGACAGCGCATTAAGCGTGTTTTTCTCACGCCTGAACAGATTGACCCGCTGCCGGAAACGATAGACGTGATCAGGGAAGCGGATTTGATTATTATTGGCCCGGGAAGCCTCTATACAAGCATTCTTCCCAATTTGCTCGTCCCAAAAATCGGGGAAGAAGTGATAAAGGCGCCGGCGAAAAAAGTATACATTTGCAACGTGATGACTCAGCCCGGTGAAACGCTCCATTACACCGCTGCTGATCATGTGAAAGCGCTCAATCAGCATATGGGCTGCGGTTTTATTGATACGATATTAGTGAACAGTGAAGACATTCCCGACGAAATAAAGCGTAAGTACGAAATGGAATCTGCACGTCCTGTTGATTTTGATATCGATGAGCTGAAAGCGATGGGGCTTGAAGTCATCAGAGACCAAATCGTAACGTATAAAAATGACGTAATTCGTCACGATACACATAAAGTGGCCTCTCTTCTTGTTGATTTACTGAAAGAATGAAGCCTTGAAATGAGGTGGCTATATGTCATTTGCATCAGAAACAAAAAAAGAATTAACCAATCTGGAAGTGAAAGACTGCTGCATTAACGCCGAGCTGTCTGCACTCATCCGGATGAATGGAGCTTTATCATTTACAAACCGCCATCTCGTACTCGATGTTCAAACCGAAAACGCGGCGATTGCCCGCCGCATCTATACATTGCTGAAAAAACAATATGACGTGTCGGTCGAGCTGCTGGTCAGAAAGAAAATGCGGCTGAAAAAGAACAACGTCTATATTGTGCGTTTTTCAGAAAATGCAAAAGCGATCTTAGAGGATTTAAAAATACTCGGGGAGAATTTTGTGTTTGAACGAAGTATTTCGAAAGAGCTGGTCAAAAAGAGATGCTGCAAGCGTTCTTATATGAGAGGAGCATTTTTGGCAGGAGGTTCGGTCAATAACCCGGAAACCTCCTCATATCATTTAGAAATCTTCTCTCTTTATAAGGAGCATAACGATTCATTATGTGACCTGTTAAATGAGTTTCAGTTAAACAGCAAAACGCTTGAACGGAAAAAAGGCTACATCACCTATTTAAAAGAGGCTGAAAAGATTACAGAGTTTCTGAACGTAATCGGCGCTCACAACTCGCTTCTGCGATTTGAGGATGTCAGAATCGTCCGGGACATGAGAAATTCGGTCAACCGCCTCGTCAATTGTGAAACAGCCAACTTAAACAAAACGATCGGCGCTTCGCTGAGACAGGTGGAAAATATTAAATACATCGATGAAAGAATCGGCCTGGAGGCGCTTCCTGAAAAACTTCGGGAAATCGCGCAGCTGCGGATTGATTATCAGGAAGTGACGCTGAAAGAGCTGGGGGAAATGGTAGCAAGCGGGAAAATCAGCAAATCAGGGATCAATCACAGGCTGAGAAAACTTGACGAAATCGCAGAACAGCTGCGGACAGGGCAAACCGTCACTTTAAAATAACCGTAAAGAAAAGGGGAGATCTTATGGTTCAACAGAAAGTGGAAGTTCGATTAAAGACAGGACTGCAAGCACGTCCTGCTGCTTTGTTTGTACAAGAAGCAAACCGGTTTACGTCAGATGTGTTTCTTGAGAAGGATGGGAAAAAAGTAAACGCCAAAAGCATCATGGGGCTGATGAGCCTGGCGGTAAGCACAGGCACTGAGGTTACCTTGATTGCCCAGGGAGAAGATGAACAAGAGGCGCTGGAGAAGCTGGCTGCTTACGTTCAAGAAGAAGTTTAGGTGATAAAAATGAGTGACTTTCTAAAAGACTGCTTTCAGAAAATCGGCTGGGAGAAAGACCATGTCAGCTTCGGCGATCTTCCTCTTTTTCTCAAAGCAATGGCATACCGTTTTCCATTTGAAAACCGCGCCGTACTTGCAAAAGAGAATTATAGGGTAACAAAAGAAGATCTATGGCGCCGTCTGGTCAAAGAACAGCACGGCGGCCTATGCTACGATTTAAATGGCTTTCTTTATTTTGTCTTGCGTGAGGCCGGGTTTCATGTGAAGCTCATTCGGGGAACGGTTTATGCAGGCAATCAAAAGGGATGGGCACTAGAAGGGACGCATGCTGCTGTATTGCTGTCTGCGGAAAACGGCGATTACCTCGTTGATATTGGCTTCGGCATCAACCTGGCGCTTCAGCCGATACCGCTTTCCGGAGAAACGGTACAGTCACCAGTCGGGTCATTCCGAATCAAAAAAGAAGAGACAGAAATGGGCAGCCATGTCCTGCTGATGGACAAAGGAGAAGGCTGGCAAATTGGATACGCCTTTACCCTTGAAGAGAGCGGTCTCTGTGATTTAGATAACATGAAGGGCATGATTCACTCTCATGAAAAATCTCCTTTTAACAAATCACCGCTTGCCTCAAAGCTGACACCGAGCGGAAGGATGGTCATGTCAGACCGCCATTTTACGATTTATGAAAACGGCGGTGACATTCAAAAAAGGGATATCGGCCCTACAGAATTTGAAGAGAAATTAAATACTCATTTTTTGTAACGTAAAAAGCTTGCAGGTTATCTGCAAGCTTTTTCTTATGAGCAAGTGTAGATTGCTGTATCAAATGCGTCTTCAGGGATATACAGTTTTCCCTTTTCGTATTTATAAGGAATTTCATTCTCTTTAAAGCACTCTTTGGTATAGTCAGTTAGTGTATCCCCAATTTCTATGTATTTCCCGGTATAGTTGGGCTGACATGCTGAAAGAATTGACGTAATGGCCAGAAACAGCATGATTTTCTTCATCACGACACCTGCCTATTATGAAAATTTTACCTTTACCATTCTATCATAACGAAAAGAAAAAGACCGATTTACTATTCTGCACATGCTATAATAATTTTGGAATCTTCTAGAAAAATCATCGTGATGTACATATAAGGGGGATCAACGTGTATCAGATTTTGCTTGTGGAAGATGATGAGCGGATTGCTTCTTTGCTGGGCGGTCATCTTCAAAAATACGGATATGAAGTAAAAATTGCTGAACAGCTAAATGATATAAAATTGGAATTTGCAGAAATGAAGCCTGATCTTGTCCTGCTTGACATCAACCTGCCTTTTTTTGATGGGTTTTATTGGTGCAGGCAAATACGTACGATTTCTAATGCGCCGATTATCTTTATGTCAGCACGGACCGATGAGCTGAATCAGGTAATGGCGATTGAAAATGGCGGCGATGATTATATCACAAAGCCGTTCCATCTAGAGGTAGTGATGGCCAAAATCAAAAGCGTCCTGCGCCGCACATATGGTGAATATTCGCCCTCTTTGCCGCAGGAATCAAGAATAGTGGAACTTGGCGGGCTGACGATTTATCCTGATCAGAATGAAGCGGAGTGGAACAGTGTCCGGATTTTGTTTTCCCAAAAAGAATTCCAGCTTCTCTCGATTTTTGTGAGGGAGCATAAAAAAATTGTCTCTCGTGATGAACTATTGGAGGCGTTATGGGATGACGTTGATTTTGTCGATGACAATACGTTAACGGTCAATGTCAACCGGCTGCGGAGAAAACTGGAGAATGCAGGACTGAAAGATTGCATTTCCACAATCAGAGGACAAGGCTATCAATTTCAAGTCAATCGGAAGGATGAAGCGGAGTGTTAAAGACTTATCTCATCGACCGCTTAGCCATTATTCTATTTTCATTATTAGGGATAGGGTCCGCCATGCTGATTGCGTATTTAAGCATTGTAGAGAGCGGCGCAGAACCATCTAAAGAAAATATGGTGTATATATGGATTTTGCCTGGTGTTCTTCTAGCTGCCGGTTTTGCAGTTGATTACGTTCGGCAATATTCCTTTCTCACCTATGTCAAAAAGCTTGCAGAGCAAGCGTCTGCTGCAAATGACATCGGACAGTCTTTGAAAGCCCGAAAGCCAAGAACAGGAGAGCAAGCGCTTTGGACGAAAATGATCAACGCGCTCGGGCAGCAATACGAAAGCAGGCTCTCACAATATATCAATCAGCAAAAGCAGCATTATACCTTCACCAATCAATGGGTCCACCATATGAAAACACCGGTATCCGTCATTTCCTTAATGATTCAGGAAGGAAAAAGCGGAACCGCACCCTCTTTTCCGACGTTTTTAGAGGAGCTGGAGGATGAGAATGAGAGATTTCGCCACGGTCTTGATATGATGCTGCAAACGGCCCGGCTGGAGGAATTCGCCTTTGATGTACAGCCGCAAACCTTTGATTTGGCAGAAATGGTTCGTTCACTGATCAATCAGGAAAAACGTCAGTTTATTAAACGGCGCCTTTTTCCAACATTACATGTGCCGCCAAATGCCGTTCAGATTTCCAGTGATCAAAAGTGGCTTTCCTTTATTGTCGAGCAAATCCTTTTCAACGCTTTAAAATATTCAAAGCAAGGTGTGGGAGACTCTATTACAATTCGGATTGAAGCACAGGGACATGAGACACGATTGTCGGTTGCCGACGAAGGAATCGGCATACCGCCGCAGGATCTGCCGCGGATTTTTGACGCGTTTTTTACCGGAGAAAACGGACGAACCATGAAAGAGGCAACTGGAATGGGCCTTTATTTAGCAAAACAGGTGTGCAGCCGTCTCGGCCATAAGCTGTATGCGGAATCAAAAGAAGGGGCTGGCACTGTGATGACCATCGTGTTTTCAAGTGACACCCTCGTGAATGTGACAGCATTGTAAGGTTGGGGAGCGGAATTGCAAGAAAGTTCGATGGGAGGATGCTGACTTCCTTTTTATAATAAAGAAAAAGGAGGAGCAGAACATGAACGTGTTGCAAACAACGAACCTATCGAAAACGTACTATTCAAATAAAGGGACAATCTCATATCAAGCGCTCAGCGGCTTTGATCTCAGTGTGGCAAAAGGAGAATTTGTCGGGATTATGGGGCCGTCGGGAAGCGGAAAAACCACGCTTCTGAATTTGCTGGCTACCATTGATAAGCCGACGCAGGGCGAGATGATGATCAACGGCATTCAGCCGAAAACGTTAAAGGACCAGGACCTGGCTATGTTTCGCAGAAGAGAACTCGGTTTTGTCTTTCAGGACTTTAATCTGCTTGATACGCTGACGATACGTGAAAATATTCTCTTGCCGCTCGCATTGGATACGGTAAAGCTGAAAGAAATGGAAGCCCGTTTGGATGAACTGGCGGATACGCTGCAAATCAAGCATATTCTTGACCACCGGACATACGAGGTGTCGGGCGGGCAGCAGCAGCGGGCAGCCTGTGCCAGAGCGATTATTCACAATCCGGCCCTCATTCTTGCAGATGAACCGACAGGAAACCTCGACTCAAAATCGGCAAAGCAAGTGATGAACACGCTGGCTCAGCTGAATGAAGAAAAGGAAGCGACGATTTTATTGGTTACGCATGATGCCACAGCGGCAAGCTTCTGTAAACGGATTGTGTTTATTAAAGACGGACGTTTCTTTTCAGAGATTCACAGAGGAACAAACAGGCAGGTGTTTTATCAAAGTATATTGGATACCTTGAGTGTGTTGGGAGGCGATTTTCATGAATTTGAGAACCATCGCCCGTAAAAACATTCTTGGGAATCTGCAACGATATGTCGCCTACTTTTTAAGCTGTGTGTTTGCCGTTTCAGTGTTTTTTGTCTTCACATCTTTTATTTTTCATCCTGATGTCAATGAAGACAATATATATGGCGGAAGCCTTGTCAAAACATGCTTGAGTGCAGCTCTTGTCGTCATCATTGTGTTTTGTATATTTTTCATCACATATTCCAATTCGGCTTTTTTGCAGGCAAGAAAGAAAGAGTTTGGCCTGCTGACGCTGTTTGGCACATCAAAGCAGCAGCTTCGCAAAATGATTTATTATGAGCAATCACTCATTTCTCTTGCAGCGATTGCGGCCGGCATTGGAGCAGGTCTTTTATTTTCAAAACTGTTTTTTATGATCATGACATGGATGCTCAGTGTGAAGGTGCCGATTTCATTTGCCATTGTACCGAAAGCGTTTGTGATGACAGCTGTCGGCTTTCTCATCCTGTTTCAGACGCTGCTCATTTTATCACTGGGGCGGATTCGGAAGCTGGAAATCATTGAACTGATTAAATCGGCCCAAAAGCCGAAAAGCCTGCCGGTCTATTCGAAATGGCTCACTGTGCTGTCTTTGCTTTGTCTTGGCAGCGGTTATTACTTATCTGCAACAGCCAATGCGATCGATATGATGTTTCGTGTCTTTCCAATTTTGATTTTAGTATTAATCGGGACGTATTTCTTTTTTACCCAAAGCAGTGTGGCGTTCTTCCGCGTGCTGTACAGAAAGAAAAACAGCTTCTATAAAGGCACGAATATTATTGTGCGTTCCAACATGATATTCAGGCTGAAGGATCATGCACGCATGCTGTTTTTAACCTCTGTCATTACGGCGGTCATACTCACAGCTACAGGTGTCATCTATATGTTTTATTCCGATTTACAAACGCAGGAGGAGCAAAGCATTCCTCAGTCTGTTTCCTGGGTGGAAAAAGACGCGTCGCGATTTCAGGTCATGAAGCCTGAGACGGCTGAGCATACATTGAAAAAAGCTCATGCTGTTATCAAGTATAAGGTGGATACAACAGGGATTCCGGTCACTTTCCAATCCGATTTGCCGTATGGAAATAAGAAAATGGAAGCGGAAGCCTTGCTGATTCCAGCAAATATCTATAATCTAGTCGCAAAGGAAAAAGGGTTTCCAGTTATTCATTTACAAGAAAATGAAGCATTTATTAATGTTCCTTTTCAAATGATGGTGAAAGACACATTTGGAGAAGGGGAAACAGCGGCATTTCATATGAAGTCAGGAAAGACACTTTCCTACACAATGAAAAAGCAGCAAAACAAAGGGATATTGATGTCAGTCGATGGAGTCAGCCGTTTATTGGTTGTCAGCGAAAAGAGCTTTGACAGTCTGTCACAGAATGTGCCGCTGAAGGAACAGATGAGAGTGGTAGGTTATGAGCTTGAGCATTGGCAGGAGACGGTGGATGTCTCTGAAAAGCTTGAAAACATGGTGCCGAAAGAACATATATCTGATTTTCAAACGCGTGCTCCAAGCTATCAAATCGTGAAGCAGGGAGTTGCATTAATGCTGTTTATTGGTCTGTTTGTCAGCGTGCTGTTTTTTATCGTGCAAGGAAGCATGCTGTATTTGCGGATGTTTACAGAAATAGAAGATACAAGAGTGCAAGTTTTAGCATTAAAGAGAATGGGAATTACGGACAGAGAGATTCACTCGATCCTTGGAAAGCAAATTGGATTTTTGTTCTTCATCCCATTTATTGCGGGCACAATTCACGCCGGCTTTGCGTATGCTGCGTTAAGCAATATGCTGAATTCCAACTTATTTTTTGAGGCAGTAATTGTCATCTTCATTTATTTTGTGTTCCAGGCTGTTTATTATATCGTTACCCGCCATATTTATAAGCGTGCTGTTCTTCAGCGTATGTAATATGAAATCCGGTCTGTATCAGACCGGATTTTTGATTTATTGAAATTCTCTTGTGAGATTTTTCGGTGTTTGTCCTTGAATGGCTGCGATCATATTTTCGGCAGCCTGTTTGCACATGTTGAAGCGCACTTTAGCTGTTGCTGAACCAATGTGCGGAAGCAACGTGACATTATCCAACTGGAGGAGCGGGTTATCTTGGGTAACAGGCTCTTTTTCGTATACGTCTAAGCCGGCTCCTCTGATCCAGCCTTCCTGAAGGGCGCGAATCAGCGCTTTTTCATCAACTGTCTTTCCCCGGGAAATATTGACGAAAATTGCTGAATCCTTCATCATCTTAAATTCACGTTCGCCTATCATATGGTACGTTTCATCTGTTAGCGGCGTAATGAGCAGAATAAAATCAGATTGCTCCAGCAATGTATCAAGCTCAGCGTACTTAACGCCGATGCTGTCTTCCGTTTCTTGTTTGCGATGGCGGTTATGATAAAGCACTTCCATATCAAAACCAAATTTGGCGCGTCTCGCTGCTTGTTCGCCAATTCTGCCCATGCCGATAATGCCTAACGTTTGATGATGAACGTCAATGCCGAAAAGCGCTTCCTCTTCAACGGTTCCCCATTTTCCCGCTCTGACAAAACGGTCCAGTTCGGCAACACGTCTGGCGGAAGACAGAATCAAAGAAAAGGCCAGATCTGCTACTGTGTCATCCAGTGTATAAGGTGTATGAGTGCCGACGACTCCTCTTTCTTTCATTGCTTCTATATCGAAGTTATCGTAGCCTACTGATTGGTTGCTGACCACTTTGAGCTTAGGCGCGTGTTCCAGCAATTCACGATTGATTGACGGTCCGGACGTTCCTGACGTTAAAAGCCCTTCCACATCTTTTAATTTCTCAAATAGCACATCACTCGGAAGCGTATCCTCCTGCCATACTTCATAACGGCAATGTTCACCGATGAATGCTTCAATCTCTTCAGGAATCGGTTTTGTGATAAATACAAATGGTTTCAACAAGGCTCCCCCTTTATTGCTGTTGTCCATTTTATTATATCGGAAATAAATAGATGTTAAAAATATGGCTGCGTCCATTTTAATTTCTGGTTCTTTTGAACTTAAAATGGAGATCGGACAGCTAAATTCGCTTAAAAAAGTTTTTTAATTATCAGAATTCACCTATATTTTTTGTCAGACAAATCATCAATATCGAGTTGGAGCCAGATTATAGGATTCAATAAATATAAATTTTATTATCTTTGAAAGATATAAATGTTTATGTTTTGATTCTACAGTCCAATTATAGTGTCTTTTTTTGAAAGCCTTTTCGCAGTGAATTCCTATGCTATAATTCCTTACTGTAAGCTGGGGAAGAAGGCTTGCAAAATCATATGGATGGGAGATGAATCAAATGGTTTCTTTAACATCAATTTTGGAACACAATCAGCGGTTTGTCAGAGAGAAGAAGTATGAACCGTACAAAACGACTAAGTTTCCTTCAAAAAAGCTCGTCATTGTCACCTGTATGGATACAAGGCTTACAGAACTTCTTCCGCAAGCAATGGGGCTTAAAAACGGTGATGCTAAAATTGTAAAAAACGCGGGAGCCATCGTTTCTCACCCATTTGGAAGCGTGATGCGAAGCATACTGGTCGCGATTTATGAATTGCAGGCTGAAGAGGTGTGCATTGTCGGTCATCATGAATGCGGAATGTCAGGACTGAATGCTTCCTCAATTCTTGAGAAAGCAAAGGAACGCGGAGTAGAGGAAAGCTGCCTGAATTTGCTGACGAGCGCCGGACTTGATTTGAAAACGTGGCTGACCGGTTTTCACAGCGTGGAAGAAAGCGTTTCCCACAGCGTGAATCTGATCAAGAACCATCCGTTGCTGCCGAAAAAGGTGCCGGTACACGGGCTTGTCATTCATCCTGAAACAGGAAAACTAGATGTGGTCATTAACGGTTATGAAACTGAGCTCATAAACACACATTTATAAGGGAGGTTATAGCAAAATATGCAATTCTCAGGGAGATTCAAGGGATACAATTTACAGAAATTTCAGAAAGATTTAATTGCAGGTATCGTAGTAGGTGTCGTGGCAATTCCATTAGGGATGGCGTTTGCCATTGCCTCGGGAGTCGAGCCTGAATATGGGCTGTACACTGTTGTTATAGCTGGGATTTGTATTTCTTTGTTTGGAGGATCTAAATATCAAATTGGCGGTCCGACGGGTGCCTTTGTCCCAATTTTATTCGGCATTATCATGCAGTATGGCTTGGAAAATCTGCTGATTGCGGGGTTTATGGCAGGAGTGATGCTGGTGCTGTTCGGGCTGTTTAAGCTCGGAAAAATAATGAAATTTGTGCCGAAACCCGTTATCGTCGGTTTTACAGCCGGAATTGCCGTGCTGATCTTTACGGAACAAATCGCTAATTTTCTCGGATTGAGAAATGTTGAAAAACATGAGAACTTTCATCACAACATGTTTGAAATTGTGCAGCAGCTCGGCACCTTTAACGTGTATGCCATTTTGACAGCTGTGATCGGGCTCGTCATTTTGCTTGTATCCGCCAAGGTGATGCCTAAAGTGCCGGGCGCTTTGTTGGCGCTTCTTATTTCCACAGTGGTCGCGGTTGTCTTTTTCCCTGACCGCATGGCAACAATCGGGTCAACTTATGGAGAAATCCCCCGCCATTTGCCTGAATTTCAGTTTCCTGAGCTTACTCTGGATAAAATGGTCATGATGTTTCCGGCAGCGCTTGTCATCGCGCTTCTTGGAGGACTTGAGTCGATTTTGTCGGCAATGGTCGCTGATAACATGAAGGGCTCAAAGCATGACAGCAACAAAGAGCTTGTCGGCCAGGGGATTGCGAATATGGCAGCGCCCTTGTTTGGCGGAATCCCGGCTACAGGAGCGATTGCAAGAACGGCGACCAATATAAAAAACGGAGCGGTTTCCCCCGTTTCCGGCGTCGTTCACGGTGTAGTCGTTCTCCTTGTCCTGCTTGTATTCGCGCCTTATGCCTCCCATGTGCCGCTTGCCAGTATGGCACCGATTCTCATGGTAGTCGCGTGGAATATGAGTGAGCGCAAGGAAGTCGCAAATATGCTGAGACTGAAAAACGCTGATTCCTTTATTTTGGCGGCGACCTTCGCCCTCACGGTTCTGTTTGACTTAATCATCGGTGTGGCAACCGGATTGCTGCTTGCATTCGTGTTCTTTATCAGAAGAATGAGCGAAGCGACCCGCATCCACAATCAGGAATCGCATCCTGTTCTGGCGAAGAAAGAAGATCCATCTGTTAGCATGTATGCTATAGAAGGGCCGCTGTTTTTCGGATCAATTGATTCGCTTGAATCGTCATTGCTGGAGCATGTACAGAAAAAACCGAAAACCCTCATCCTGCTCATGAATAAGGTGCACTATATGGATACGTCAGCTGAAGCGGTGCTAGGGAACATTATGAATCGAATTAAGCGCCACAATGGAAAGCTGATGATTGTAGGATTACAATCGCAGCCGAAGGAGCTGCTGCATAAAACAGGCCTTTTTCACAAAATAGGAAAACAGCATTTCTTTGATCACCATGATGAAATCACAGGTTAAAAAAAGCGGCCATTGCGGCCGCTTTTTTTATGCATGCTCAAATCGTTTTGTCAGTTTTTCTTGGTGGGCCTTCATGACGTCTTCTAAAGAGACACCATACATATCAGCAAGAATGGCGATATTTCCGATGACATCTCCCATTTCTTCGATCAATTCTTGTTTTTTCTCAGCGCGTGACGATTCTTTCTCATCCGGCCGGTCTCTGCCAATTTCATACGCCCTCACAGCCCGGGCCAGTTCTCCGGCTTCCTCCATTAAAAAGCCGATCCGAATAAACGGCCCGTATTCTGTCCAGCCTCTTTTTTCGTAAAACTCTTTCATCCATTTTTCTGCATTAGCCAGCTGCAACATCATCACTCCTGCATTCTTTATGTATTTCATATTGATATTATCACATGAAGATGGGACAATATATAGTGTCTTTCGGGATATTTAACACGATATATAGATGCGGAGATGACAAGATGAAAACCATTTGTGTATTTGCGGGGTCAAACCCAGGGGGAAATGAAGCGTATAAAAGAAAAGCGGCAGAGCTTGGCACGTACATGGCTGAGCAGGGAATCGGCCTTGTCTATGGGGGCTCCCGCGTAGGCTTGATGGGCACGATTGCTGACGCGATTATGGAAAACGGCGGAACTGCAATCGGGGTCATGCCGAGCGGTTTGTTCAGCGGGGAGGTTGTTCATCAAAACCTGACTGAGCTGATTGAAGTAAACGGGATGCATGAACGAAAGGCTAAAATGAGCGAGCTGGCGGACGGCTTTATCTCAATGCCGGGAGGGTTCGGTACATATGAAGAATTATTTGAAGTGCTTTGCTGGGCACAGATCGGCATCCACCAAAAACCAATCGGACTGTACAATGTAAACGGATATTTTGAACCGATGATGAAAATGGTGAAATACAGCATACAAGAAGGGTTTTCTAACGACTCGCACCTAAAACTGCTTCACAGCTCGTCACGGCCGGATGAGTTAATTGAGCAAATGCAAAATTATTCTTATCCGATTTTAGAGAAAAAGTGGACGGAAATTTAAAAAGATCCTTTATTGTGAATAGCGTATTTGGTCTAATTGCCGGGCAGAGAATGTATTAAAAATCGAGTTTTTTAACAATGTGAGGTTTCCTGAAGGAAATCTCTTTTTTATTTCTCTTTTGCTTGCATTGTATATTTAGCAGTAAAAGAGGACTTTTTCACTAGTTTGGATAATAAGCACAGATAAGGAGGGGATGAAGATGGCAACGTTGTCAGATGTGGCAAAAAAAGCCAATGTTTCGAAAATGACGGTATCACGAGTGATCAATCACCCTGAGACGGTGACAGATGAATTGAAAAAGCTCGTTCATTCTGCGATGAAAGAGCTGAATTACATCCCTAATTATGCGGCAAGAGCGCTCGTGCAAAACAGAACACAGGTTGTGAAACTATTGATTCTTGAGGAAATGGATACGACAGAACCATATTACATGAACCTGCTGACCGGAATCAGCAGGGAGCTGGATCGCAATCACTATGCTCTCCAGCTTGTGACAAGAAATTCTCTCAATATTGGCCAATGTGACGGCATTATTGCCACCGGCTTGAGAAGGACTGATTTTGAAGGTGTAATAAAAGCGTTTGAGAAGCCGCTCGTCGTATTCGGGCAAAATGAAATGGGCTATGACTTTATCGATGTGAATAACGAGAAAGGCACTTTTATGGCAACCCGACATGTGATGGGGCTGGGTGAGCGGGAAGTGGTCTTTTTTGGCATTGATTTAGATGAGCCTTTCGAACGTGCAAGAGAACAGGGGTATATACGGGCGATGAATGAAAGCTTTAAAAAGACGAATATGTTTCGGGTTGACAACAGTTCTACGAAAAGTGAAGGCCTTGCAAGAGAACTGCTGAGATCCATGGACAATCAGGCGGCATTTGTCTGCGCATCTGATCGAATCGCACTCGGCGTCATTCGTGCGGCACAATCGCTTGGAAAGCGAATTCCAGAAGATGTGGCGGTTACCGGGAATGATGGTGTGTTTCTTGATCGCATCTCCTCACCGCGGTTGACTACGGTCAGACAGCCTGTTGTTGAAATGGGAGAAGCCTGTGCGAAAATGTTGCTGAAAAAAATGAATGAAGACGGTGCTGCTCAAGGAAGCCTATTTTTTGAACCAGAGTTAATTGTACGAGAATCAACGCTGTAAGCGCCTTATTCTGTTATCGGTAACAGGGGGAAAAGGATTGTTCCTGCTATTCCATCATGATACTTTCAAACTATGAGCCGGCTTCAATAACACGGAAATCAAAGGGGGAAACATGATGGAATATGCAGCGATTCACCATCAGCCATTCAGTACTGATGCTTATTCTTATGATGGGCGGACAGTGCATATCAAGATTCGGACGAAAAAAGATGATGCAGATCACATTCGCGTCATTTGGGGTGATCCCTATGAGTACAACGACGGCAGCTGGTCTGCAAACGAGCAGCCGATGAAAAAAATTGCGGCAACAGACGTGCATGACTATTGGTTTGCTGACGTGGTGCCGCCATTTAGGCGTTTACAATATGCGTTTGTTGTAACAGACGATCATGAAGACATCTTTTTCGGAAGCTCGGGTGTATGCCCTTATAACGAAAAAACATTGGAGACGATTCATTATTATTTTAAATTTCCATTTGTTCATGAGGCTGATACATTTCAAGCGCCTGAATGGGTTAAGTCAACGGTTTGGTATCAAATTTTTCCGGAGCGTTTTGCAAATGGACGAGAAGACTTGTCACCGAAGAATGCATTGCCGTGGGGGAGCAAGGACCCGGGCGTCAATGATTTTTTTGGAGGAGATTTGCAAGGGATTGTTGACAAGCTTGATTATTTAGAGGATTTAGGGGTGAACGGCATTTATCTGACGCCGATCTTTTCCGCGCCTTCTAATCATAAATACGACACGCTGGATTACTTTTCTATTGATACTCATTTTGGGGATCCCGAGCTTTTTCGTACATTGGTCAGCCAGCTTCATCAGCGGGGGATGAGAATTATGCTAGATGCGGTTTTTAACCATATAGGAAGCGCATCTCCGCAATGGCAGGATGTCCTCAAAAACGGAGCTCAATCCCGCTATAAAGACTGGTTCCATATTCACTCTTTTCCTGTCACAGAAGACAATTATGACAGGTTTGCTTTTACAGCTGATATGCCGAAGCTAAACACGGCGAATCCCGAGGTGCAGAAATATTTGCTTGATATTGCTTTGTACTGGATTCGGGAATTTGACATTGACGGCTGGCGTTTGGATGTCGCAAATGAAGTGGATCACGTGTTTTGGAAGACATTCAGGAAGGCTGTATCAGCAGAAAAGCCTGATGTTTATATTTTAGGTGAGATCTGGCATTCTGCTGAACCCTGGCTTAGAGGGGATGAATTTCATGCGGTGATGAACTACCCTTTTACAGAACCTATGAATGAATACTTTGCTGACCAGACGATCCCAGCCTCACGTATGGCCCACCGTGTCAATGCACATTTGATGAATGGGATGAAGCAGGCCAATGAGGTGATGTTTAATTTACTGGATAGCCATGATACAAAGCGCCTTTTGACCAGATGCCGCAATGATGAGAAGAAAGCACGCGCGTTGCTGGCCTTTATGTTTGCCCAGACAGGCTCACCATGCATCTATTACGGAACGGAAATCGGGCTGGACGGCGAAAATGATCCATTATGCCGGAAATGTATGGTTTGGGAAACGGAAAAGCAAAACCAGGACATGCTGCGATTTATGAAACGGTTAATTGCTTTACGCAAGCAGGAAAACACTTTGTTGACTGAAGGACATCTTGAGTGGAATCTGCTGGATGACAAAAATGATTTTATCAGCTTTTCGCGGACTCTCGATGAAAAAATACTGATTTATTTCTTTAATCAGGGGAATTCGGTTCAACACGTCAGTTTACGAGAATTGAATATTGAAAGGAATAAGAAAATCTGCGATGCATGGACAGAGCAGCCGCTTCATCATCACGATGTCATTGCCGTTCAGCCGGGGGAATTTTTGATTTTGAGTGCTGCCGCCCCAGTATAACATTCTGTTATCGGTAACAAATCGAAAGTTGTTGTAACCGCTTTCTGCAGGACAATACAATTGTTATAGTTTCATAAATAGAAGGGGGAAAAGAGATGGTTCTTTTTAAAAAGGGGTTCGCCATATTGGCGGCATCATTTCTGGCAATCAGCCTTGCCGCCTGCTCAAGTTCAAAAAATCCAGCAAGCGCTGATGGCAAAAAGGTGCTGACTGTGTCTGTCGAGGAAACGTATAAAGAATACATTGAAAGCATCAAAGCAAAGTTTGAAAAAGAGAATGATGTCACAGTAAAAATTGTTGAAAAGCAAATGTTCGAACAGTTGGAAGCGCTTCCTCTTGATGGCCCGGCGGGTAACGCGCCTGATGTTATGCTTGCTGCATATGACCGGATCGGCGGTTTGGGACAGCAGGGGCATTTGCTCGACATTAAGCCCTCTCATACAAAGAGCTTTGGAGAGAAAGAAATGCAGCAGGTGACAGTTGACGGCAAAGTGTACGGAATGCCGCTAGTCATTGAGACACTTATTTTGTATTACAATAAAGATCTTTTAAAAACAGCACCAAAAACATTTAAAGACCTTGAAAAGTTAATGAAGGATCCTCGATTCGCGTTTGTTTCGGAAAAAGGAAAATCAACCGGATTTTTAGCGAAATGGACTGACTTTTATATGTCGTACGGCTTATTGGCTGGATACGGCGGATATGTATTTGGGAAAAACGGCACAGATTCCGGGGACATCGGCCTGAACAACAAAGGGGCTGTGGAAGCGGCGAAATATGCAGAGAAATGGTTTAAAACCTATTGGCCGAAAGGAATGCAAGACAATTCAAGCGCAGACGACTTTATTCAGCAGATGTTTTTAGAAGGCAAAGCGGCTGCGATCATTGGCGGACCGTGGTCAGCTGCCAACTATAAAGAAGCTAAATTGAACTACGGAGCAGCTCCCATTCCGACATTGCCAAATGGAGAAGAATACGCCCCTTTTGCCGGTGGGAAGGGCTGGGTTGCCTCGAAATATACAAAAGAACCCGAGCTGGCTGAAAAATGGATTGAGTATGCTGCAAATGATGCCAATGCTTACGCTTTTTATGAGGATACAAACGAAGTTCCAGCCAACACTGCTGCAAGGAAGAAAGCCGATGAGCAAAAGAATGAACTGACGTCAGCTGTGATTAAACAATATGAAACAGCAACGCCGACTCCAAATATTCCGGAAATGGCTGAGGTATGGACAGGAGCGGAAAGCTTGATTTTTGATGCAGCTTCAGGAAAAAAATCCACACAAACAGCAGCGGATGATGCTGTAAACACCATAAAGGAAAATATTAAAGAAAAGTATGTGAAATAAAACGGCGGGATAGCGTCCGGAGAATAGAGGGCGGAAAAATGAATAAACATCACACACTTACAAAGCAAAAACGAAAGGCAGGGCTTTTATCGATCATTCCAGGACTTGGGCAGATTGCGAATCAGCAGTTGTCAAAGGGGCTCTTATTTCTTGCCATCACAGGCTTGTTTGCTTTTGAATTATGCGTTTTCGGTATTCAGGCGCTAACCGGATTGATGACATTGGGAAGTGTTCCCGGTGAAGACCACTCGCTGTTTATGCTGATTGAAGGCACGCTGCAATTGATCGTGACGGTGATTTTCCTCATGTTCTATATCTTTAATATTCATGATTCGCGTAAGACCGCCGCAATGAAAGCGGCGGGTTTGGAGATCAATACATCGGCCAAGGATATGCTCAGTTATGCGGGTGATAAAGGGTTTCCATATCTCTTTACACTGCCGGCATATATCATGATGGTATTTGTGATTATCTTTCCGGTTTTGGTGACTCTGTTTGTTGCATGTACAAACTATGATTTTTATCATATACCGCCTAATCATCTGATTGACTGGGTCGGATTCAAGAATTTCTTGAATATTTTTTTCCTCGGCTCCTATCGTGAAACATTTGTAAATGTACTCAGCTGGACGGTCATCTGGACCATTTGCGCAACAACGCTGCAAATCATTTTAGGTATTGTGACCGCCCTTTTCGTCAATCAGGATTTTATCAAAGGCAAGCGGATATTTCGAATGATTTTCTTATTTCCATGGGCTGTTCCGGCGTTTATTACAATCATGAGTTTTTCCAACATGTTTAACGACAGCATAGGAGCGGTGAAT
The DNA here is from genome assembly GCF_002953915.1 of Bacillus sp. MBGLi79. NCBI lineage: Bacteria > Bacillati > Bacillota > Bacilli > Caryophanales > Bacillaceae > Bacillus > Bacillus sp. MBGLi79. The sequence goes on along the minus strand of NZ_CP026521.1, from coordinate 4,003,137 downwards.
GCACAGGTGATTCCACTATTCAATCATCTGCCGTTTGTTGAGCTGCCTGCGATCGCGTGGAAGACCGATCCTTTCTGGACAAAGACAGCCCTCATTATGATTCAGACGTGGCTCGGCTTTCCATATATTTATGTCATGGTAACGGGAGTGCTTCAGGCGATTCCAGGTGAATTATATGAAGCGGCAAAGATTGACGGGGCCACTTTTATTCAGCGTTTTCGGCATATTACATTTCCGATGATTTTATTTGCGACAGCACCCGTGATGATTACTCAGTATACGTTTAATTTCAATAATTTCTCGATCATCTACTTATTTAATGAGGGAGGGCCAGGCAGTGCGGGAGCCGGGGCCGGATCGACCGATATCTTAATTTCGTGGATTTATAAACTGACAACAGGCACATCACCCCAATATTCTGTTGCGGCGGCTGTGACACTGTTAATTTCTTTCATTGTCATTGGAATTTCACTGATTGCTTTCAAAAAATCGAATGCTTTTGGCAATGAGGAGGTTATGTAGGTGAACGCGAGAACTGCCAGATTACTTAATAGAATCTGTACGTATTTCTTTTTGACGCTTTTAAGTATTGTCATTATATATCCGTTGCTGATTACGGCTTCATCAGCCTTCCGTGTGGGGAATTCGGCGGCTTTTCAGCTCGATTTTTCAGGGGCTTGGACATTGGATCATTTTAAGCGGCTATTTGACGAAACGCTTTATCTCAATTGGTACAGCAATACACTCGTCATCGCGCTATCGGTTATGGTTTTACAGGTTACAATCGTGACGCTTGCCGGGTACTCGTACAGCCGCTATCGGTTTGCAGGCAGAAAAAAGAGCCTGATATTCTTTTTAATCATTCAAATGGTGCCAACGATGGCAGCGCTGACTGCTTTTTATGTCTTGGCGATGCTGATAGGCGCACTCGATCAATACTGGTTTTTGACAGCCATCTATATCGGCGGGGGAATTCCGATGAACACGTGGCTGATGAAAGGTTATTTTGATACTGTGCCGAGAGAAATTGATGAAGCCGCGCGAATTGACGGAGCGGGCCATATGAGGATTTTCGCTTCAATCGTTCTGCCGCTTGTTAAGCCAATGCTCGCGGTGCAAGCGCTTTGGGCGTTTATGGCACCGTTTGGCGATTATTTGCTGGCAAAGTTTTTGCTTCGCTCACCGGAAAGGCTGACCATTGCTGTAGGGCTGCAGTCCTTTATTTCAAATCCGCAGCAGCAAAAAGTTGCTCTATTTGCGGCTGGTGCCATCCTTGCCGCACTGCCGATATGCGTTCTATTCTTTTTTCTCCAAAAGAACTTTGTGTCTGGTTTGACAGCCGGCGGAACAAAGGGGTAATTCAATGAAGAATCTGGAGAATAAAAGCTTTATCATCCGCTGCCTGAAGGCAGTTGCATCTCCATCAGGTGTTTGCCGCTGCGGGAATACCTTCAGCTGGCTGCAGCTCTCTTTTCTCTTTATGTTTGTAACGGCCTCCTTGATGGCACCGTTGACAGTTTCGTTTCTGAAAATGGATCGTTTCAGCGTTGCATCTTTCGTGCCGTCAGCGATTCAAAAGGTGAATGATACATTTGCTGATCAATTACAAGGTGTTCAAATCAGAAACGGAAAACTAACAGGCGTGAAGAGCTCTGAGAGGATTGAAGATGGGCAGAATGTGATGGCGGTCGATATGAAGCATGAATATGAGACAAACGGTGAAAATGGGCGATTGAAAGTGAAGGGATTTGACAACGCCATCGTATTTCAGCCTGATCGACTGGTAATGACCGATCAAAACGGAGCAGGGTTTTCTGTTGGCTATGCAAAAATGGACGTTAAGCTCGAGAATCCAAACGCCCATGATGTAGAGGTTTTGATCGATACATTGTGGTTGGCGCAGTATAAGCCGATGATTATGCTCCTGGCATATGCGGTGATTTTGATGATCCAGCTGTTTGTAACGGTTGTTCTTGCCGGAGGCCTTTGGATCACAAAAAGATCAAACATGGTCTCTATTGCGTCATTCAAGGAAGCGGCATCTATAGCGATTTGCGCTTCAGCACTGCCGGCATTTGCGGCAGCTGCTATCGGTCTGGTTCATTTTGACTTAATTACTATATTGATGATCCATTCGTGCGGCGTCACTTTGATGATCACTTTGGCATTTAGATATTTGACAAAAACCCGCCGTGATAATGGAAACTTACATTCGGGAGGAAATGATGATAAATCAGCGGTTATTTGAGATTGATGAATGGAAAATCAAAACAAATACATTTCAAAAGGAGCACATGCGGCTGCTGGAAAGCCTGACGTCTCTTGCCAACGGCTATATGGGGGTCAGAGGGAATTTTGAAGAAGGCTATTCAGGCGACAGTCACCAAGGCACATATATTGCAGGCGTGTGGTTCCCTGACAAAACGCGAGTAGGCTGGTGGAAAAACGGGTATCCGGAATATTTCGGTAAAGTAATCAATGCGATGAACTTTATGGGCATAGGCTTATATGTTGACGGTGAAAAAATTGATCTCTATCAAAATCAAATCGAATCATTTGAGGTGGAACTCAATATGAAAGAGGGGATTCTGCGGCGAAGCGCTGTTGTCCGCATTCAGGATAAAACCGTCAGAATCAGCTCGGAGCGATTTCTTAGCCTTGCTGTAAAAGAACTTTGCGCGATTCATTATGAAGCGGAGTGTTTGACGGGAGATGCTGTCATTACGCTTGTTCCATACCTGGATGGAAATGTGGCAAATGAAGATTCTAACTACCAAGAACAGTTTTGGCAGGAAGAAGTGAAAGGGGCTGATTCCCACAGCGGCTATTTAGCGGCAAAAACGATCGAAAATCCATTTAGAACACCGCGTTTTACTGTTTTAGCCGCAATGGCAAACGTGACAGATGGCTTTGTCAGTGAAAGCTCTCAAACAGCCGGGATGTATGTTGAGAATCGCTACAGTTACCAAACGAAGGCATCTTTGAAAAAGTTTATTATCGTCACGACTTCTCGTGATTTTCGGGAAGAAGAATTGTTAACGAAAGCTAAGGAGCTTTTGGCGAATGCTGTTGAGAACGGTTACGAAGAAGCAAAACGGAGGCACACTGATCAATGGAAGGAAAGATGGTCAAAAGCGGACATTGAGATTAAAGGGGATGAGGAGCTTCAGCAAGGAATCCGCTACAATATCTTTCAGTTATTCTCGACATACTACGGGGGCGATGCCCGTTTGAATATCGGGCCAAAAGGATTTACTGGCGAGAAATATGGAGGTGCCGCATATTGGGATACAGAGGCTTACGCTGTTCCGATGTATTTGGCGACAGCCGAGCCAGAGGTGACGAAGAACCTGCTTTTGTACCGCTATCATCAGTTGGAGCCTGCTATACGAAACGCCGCAAAATTGGGGATGAAGGGGGCCCTTTATCCGATGGTGACGTTCACAGGGGATGAATGCCACAACGAATGGGAGATCACCTTTGAAGAAATTCACCGCAATGGCGCGATCTGCTATGCAATCTACAATTATATCAATTATACAGGCGACCGCGGCTATATGGAGGAATATGGGATAGACGTTCTTGTGGCAGTCAGCAGATTTTGGGCCGATCGCGTTCACTTCTCGAAACGAAAAAACAAGTATATGATCCATGGCGTCACAGGGCCGAATGAATATGAAAACAACGTCAACAACAATTGGTATACAAATGTCATTGCGGCTTGGACGTTGGAGTATACATTAGAAAATCTCGAAAGTATCTCAGCGGAGAAACGCCGCCTTCTTGATATACAGGAAGAAGAATTGAGCGTCTGGAGAGAAATCATCCAGCACATGTACTATCCGTATAGTGAAGAACTGCAGATTTTCGTTCAGCATGACACATTCTTGGACAAAGACCTGCAAACAGTTGATGAATTAGATCCAGCTGATCGGCCTCTTTATCAGAATTGGTCATGGGACAAAATTCTCCGCTCCAATTTTATTAAGCAGGCAGATGTTCTCCAAGGCATGTATTTTTTTAATGACCGTTTTACAATGGAAGAAAAACGGCGACACTTTGAATTTTATGAACCGATGACTGTTCATGAATCAAGCCTATCGCCATCTGTCCATGCGATTCTCGCAGCCGAACTCAAGCTGGAACAAAAAGCGCTCGAATTATATAAGCGCACAGCAAGGCTTGATCTTGATAATTACAATCATGATACGGAAGAAGGCTTGCATATTACTTCAATGACGGGAAGCTGGCTGGCAATTGTTCACGGTTTTGCGGGCATGCGCACCGCGAATGAGACGCTGTCATTTCATCCGTTTTTGCCGAAGGAATGGGACGGCTATTCATTCAACATCAATTATAGAAACCGATTACTCAATGTGACGGTTGACGAAAGGAGCGCCGTGTTTGAGCTTGTAAAAGGCGAGCCGCTGCATATGAAAGTTTATGAGGAACCGGTTGTCCTAAAGGGACGATGTGAAAGGAGAATCCCTAATGAGTGAATGGTGGAAAGAAGCTGTCGTTTATCAAATTTACCCGCGCAGTTTTTATGATGCCAATGGAGATGGATTCGGAGATTTGCAAGGTGTGATTCAAAAGCTGGATTACATCAAAAATCTCGGGGCGGATGTCATCTGGCTCTCTCCGGTGTTTGATTCCCCGCAGGATGACAACGGCTACGATATCAGTGACTACAAAAACATGTACGAAAAGTTTGGGACAAATGAAGATATGTTTCAGCTGATAGATGAAGTCCATAAACGCGGAATGAAAATCGTCATGGATTTGGTTGTGAACCACACGTCGGATGAACATGCCTGGTTTGCTGAAAGCCGTAAATCGAAGGACAATCCTTACCGGGATTATTATTTTTGGAAAGACCCTAAACCGGACGGCTCAGAGCCGAATAATTGGGGATCGATCTTTTCAGGCTCGGCGTGGACATACGATGAAAGGACAGGACAGTATTATTTGCACTACTTTTCGAAAAAACAGCCTGATTTAAATTGGGAAAATGACGCCGTTCGCCGGGAAGTTTATGATGTAATGAGATTCTGGATGGATAAAGGCGTTGACGGCTGGCGAATGGATGTGATCGGCTCCATTTCCAAACACACCGATTTTCCGGACTACGAAACGGATCACACCCGCAGCTATATCGTCGGCCGTTATCACTCTAACGGCCCCCGACTTCATGAGTTTATTCAAGAGATGAACAGGGAAGTGCTTTCTCATTACGACTGCATGACGGTTGGAGAGGCAAACGGCTCTGATATTGAAGAGGCGAAAAAGTACACAGACGCAGGCAGGCAAGAGCTGAATATGATCTTTACATTTGAACATATGGATATTGATACAGAACAAAACTCGCCAAATGGAAAATGGCAGATCAAACCGTTCGATTTGGTTGCTTTAAAAAAGACGATGACAAGGTGGCAGACTGGGTTAATGAATGTCGGCTGGAATACCCTGTATTTTGAAAACCATGACCAGCCGAGGGTTATTTCCCGCTGGGGCAATGACGGGAAGCTGCGTAAGGAATGTGCGAAGGCATTTGCAACGGTTCTGCACGGCATGAAAGGAACGCCGTTTATTTACCAGGGAGAAGAAATCGGTATGGTTAACAGCGATATGCCGCTGGAGATGTATGACGATCTTGAAATCAAAAATGCTTATCGTGAGCTAGTCGTTGAAAACAAAACGATGTCAGAAAAAGAGTTTCTCAAAGCCGTGATGACAAAAGGACGGGACCATGCGAGAACACCGATGCAGTGGGATGCCGGAAAACATGCGGGATTCACAGCCGGAGACCCGTGGATACCGGTAAATTCCCGCTATCAAGCTATCAATGTGAAAGAGTCCTTGGAAGATCAAGATTCCATTTTCTATTACTATCAGAAGCTCATTCAATTACGAAAGCAATATAAGATCATCATATATGGCGATTATCAGTTGCTGCAGGAAAATGATCCGCAAGTTTTTTCGTACCTCCGAGAATATCAAGGGGAAAAGCTTCTCGTCGTTGTGAATTTGTCGGAAGAAAAGGCGCTGTTCGAAGCGCCTCCGGAACTGATTCATGAGCGTTGGAAAGTGCTGATTTCGAACTATCCGCAGGAGCCGGCTGACTTGAAAAGTATTAGCCTCAAACCTTATGAAGCTGTGATGGGCATTAGCATATGAAAGCGGTCATTTTTGACTTAGACGGAGTGATAACCGATACAGCTGAATATCATTTTCTTGCGTGGAAGCACATTGCAGAACAAATCAATATCCCCTTTGACAGAGACATGAATGAAAGGCTAAAAGGAATCAGCCGAGAAGCGTCACTAGAAAGGATACTTATTTTTGGCGGAGTGGAAAAAAAGTATACACATGCTGAGAAACAAGAACTCATGCATCAAAAGAATCAATATTATCAAACATTGATCAGCAAATTGACGCCGGAAGATCTTTTGCCGGGAATCGGCAGGCTTCTATGTCAATTAAAAAACGAAAATATAAAAATCGGGTTAGCATCCTCTAGCCGCAATGCCCGCGCGATCTTAAAACGTTTGGCGATTAGTGATGATTTTCATGCCATTGTTGACCCGGCAGCTCTTGCGAAGGGGAAGCCCGATCCTGAAATCTTTTTAACAGCTGCAGCGCTGCTCGATGTTTCCCCGGCTGATTGCGCGGCAATAGAAGACGCAGAAGCAGGCATTTCCGCAATCAAATCCGCAGGGATGTTTGCGGTTGGAGTCGGTCAAGAACAGTCGATGATTGGTGCTGATCTGGTTGTGAGGCAGACGAGTGATCTGACACTTGAGCTGTTACACGGGGAATGGGAGCAGTATAGAATCAAAAGTGTTTAAATAAAAAACCTGCAAGAGACGCAGCTCTTGCAGGTTTTGTTGTGACTATTTGTCTTCTGTGTGAGTCAAAATTTTGTCAATCAGGCCGTATTCAAGCGCTTCTTCAGCAGACTTGAAGTTATCACGGTCTGTGTCGCGTTCGATCACTTCAAGCGGCTGGCCAGTACGTTCAGCAAGGACTTTGTTTAATTTGTCGCGAAGCAAGAGAATGCGTTTCGCGGCAATTTCAATTTCTGTCGCCTGACCTTGCGCACCGCCAAGAGGCTGGTGAATCATGACTTCACTGTTTGGAAGCGCATAGCGTTTGCCTTTTTCACCGGCTGCAAGCAGGAACGCGCCCATTGACGCAGCCATACCGATACAAATTGTAGATACTTTCGGTTTAATAAACTGCATGGTATCATAGATCGCCATACCGGCTGTAATAGAGCCGCCCGGGCTGTTGATGTAAAGAGAAATTTCTTTTTCAGGGTCTTCTGCTGCTAAGAATAAAAGCTGTGACACGATGGAGTTCGCAACGTTGTCATCAATCGCAGATCCAAGCATGATGATACGATCCTTTAATAAACGAGAATAAATGTCATACGCTCTTTCCCCGCGGTTCGTTTGTTCAATGACTGTAGGTATTAAATTCATAATGCTCCTCCTTCACCTTTTAGGTAAGTATGTAGTTACATGATACATTTTTGGTCAATAAAGGTCAAACAAAAAGCTGGCCTGATATGCAAAGTCGTCTCTTTTTCCCATTTTCCCCAAAAATACAGGGGTTCAAACCATCGTATGTCAGATTTCCAATTAAGATGCTGTGTCTATTTAAAAAGCGGCCTCTCGAAATAGAGGGTTGTTATTTGAATGGAATTATCGTATAATTAGTTGTGCTGACGTTCTCATAACGCAGTCCATATGCGCTCGTAGCTCAGTTGGATAGAGCGGTGGTTTCCGGTACCACGTCTGTCGGGGGTTCGAATCCCTCCGAGCGCGTCCAATAGAACAACAGGAAAGACAAGGGTTTGCCATTTTACCGCTCTTGTCTTTTTTGTTTGTTTAAAAATCTTTCTTGCTGCAACATAAATTTTCCTCCTCTCGGGCAGTTTATGAGATGTGCGATATTGAATTTCCGAGGAGGATGAACATGGGTATTTTAAGCGGAAACCCGCAGGATGAACCGATGCATTATGGTGAGATATTCGGCTTGTGGAGTTATGTGATGGCGGGCAATAAAATGGTCGGCAATTACCAGATGCTATTGCATCATGTCGGTGATGACGACCTGAAGAAGCTGCTACGTGAGTCTATTGAGAAATGCCAAGATGAAATCAAACAGGTCAGCACGATCCTGAAAGAAAACGGGGTGGCGCTGCCGCCGGCTTCTCCTGAACCGCCGACAGCAGATCTTAACGATATTCCGCCTGGTGCACGGTTTCTCGATCCGGATGTGGCGGCCTCCGCGGCAGCGGAAAATGCTGCAGGTCTTGTGACATGCAGCAAAATGATGGGGCAATCGATTCGTGAGGATATTGCCATGATGTTTGGGCAATTTCATATATCGAAAGCGGCAACCGGCGCAAAATACTTAAGGCTGCTAAAAAACAAAGGCTGGCTCATCCCGCCGCCGCTTCATCTTCAAAAACATCACGACGCTTAATGGCAAAGGCATATACAGCTGTATATGCCTTTATTTTATGAAGAAGACGTAAGACGCAAGCCGATGACGCCGGCTAGGATAAGGCAAAGAGAAATCACCTGTGAGAGCTGAAACCGCTCCTTAAACCAAATGAGCCCGACCGCCGAAACGCCAATGCTGCCAATGCCGGTCCAGACGGCATAAGCGACTCCGGCAGGCAGGACGATCATCGCTTGGGACAGGCAGTAAAAGGATAAGCCGAATCCAAGCGTCATCACAATGATCGGCCATTTTTTTCTTGTCCCATCAATATATTTCATGGCAACGGCAGCTATAATTTCTTCTATGCCGGCAATCACTAATAAAAACCATGCCATTATTGTTCACCTCCCGGCTGAGATTTGTTTTCTTTCGTAAATAATTTCATTCCTAAAATGCCAGCCAGCAACAAAGCTAAAAAGAACATCTGGGCTGCTGAGAAGGATTCGCCCAGAACAATTCCGGTCATATATGTTCCGACGGTTCCGATTCCGACAAACACAGTGTACGCGGCGGCCATCGGGATTTTTCGATAAGAGCGGATCAACAGGAGAAAGCTGATCGCGATCAAGATAAAAATGATGACCCAATCCAAAAGCGAATCGGCATGTTTGAGGGAAGAGGCCCAAACAACTTCTAAAAGTCCTGCAATCAAAACAAGAACCCAGTACAAATGAAACACCTCTGTAATTTATGAATGAACGTCAGTCATTTTCAGGGCGTTAAAAAATGAGCGGTGTTACCCAGTCATTTTTTAAGCAGTACCTAAACTTCGTTTTAAGAAAGTAAAGATTTCTTTTTTATACACTTCCACATTTTCATCTTGTTCAAATCCGATGTAGAATCGTTCCGCAGTGTTCTCGACCAAGTTGATAATCGTTCTGGCCGTCCATTTTGAATTGATTCCTTCCGTTATCTCATGGTTTGCAATGGCCTTATTGATGATTTTTTCAAGCCAGGAATAATAAGGCTGATAGATCGTTTCCCATTTTTCCATGGAGTGGTCGATCGCAAGACCGGAATAACAGAGGACAATAATATCCTTATGGCGTTCTGTAATGAGAAACGTCTCATCAATTAATATATCTAAAACGGTCCAAAAATCCTCGTCCCCATGTAGCCTGCCTTTGATTTGATCAAGTGTATGGGTGAGAAGATTTTCTGCAATAGCCGGTATGAGGGCATTTTTAGATGAGAAATACAAATAGAATGTTCCTTGTGCAGTGCCAGCCTTTTTGACAATATCAGAAATAGAAGCCTTATCCAGGCCTTTTTCAGAAATGACTTCTATGGCTGCCTGCAGAATTTTTTCATATTTGCTTGATGTTTGTTTTGGCATAAGGAACACCTCCTAGAAATGACTGACTCTCATTCATTTTATCGCGTGTATATGTGTTTGTAAAGAATAAAGAAGCAAGAAAACCTCTTGCTTCTTTATTTATCATAATCAATGGCGGCTTTTGGGAGCCCGGTATACTTGGCCCAGTAATAAATCGCAAGTGAGCCGATCGCGACTAAAATGAGGTCGACGGGATTGCTGATGATCCCTAAGCCATGTCCGAAAGAACCGATGTAGGAAAAAATCAGCATCATAATATAAAACCCGATAAGCCACCAGGCTGATTTCAGCTGCTGAGCGAGGCTGACATCTTCTTTAGGCGTATATTTGCTGAAACAGAGATAGATCAAAAACATCACGAGCTGTGAACCGAGCAGCCAGGAGACTGTTCTCCATCCTGACCAGTACACGATAAACGCTGTAAATATAAAGGAAAGCGGACCGATAATGCTCATTCCTTTTAAATAAAACGGCCTGTCTAAGTCCTTCGCGTTAACCCTCAGCGCAGCAGAAGAAATAGGTGCAATCGCATATGAAAGAATGAGCGCGACTGAACAGACATTGACGAGCGCGTTCCACGAAGGAAAGGGAAGTGTCCAGAAAATGGACAGGGCAAACGAAAGCCAAAGTGAAGCGCGGGGTGTCCCCGTTTCTTTATTGACCTTTGAGAATATGCCAAATAATGTCCCGTTGCGCGCCCAGGCGTAAACGAGCCGAGATGTCGTATTCATAAAAATATTTCCGTTTCCCCCGGGAGACAGAATGGCGTCTAAAATGACAAGCGTTGCAAGCCAGCCTAACCCGAGCATGACCGCAATATCCTTAAACGGCAATGAGAACTCCCGGCCTATTGCCGGCCAGCCATGTTTCAGCGTTTCTGTCGGAATTGCACCAATAAAGGTGACCTGCAAAACAGTGTAAATGATGGTTGAAACGATGATGCAAATGATTAAAGCGATCGGGATATTACGCTTTGGATTTTGCACTTCACCTGCTACAGATACAATTGGATGAAGGCCGAGATACGCAAACATCACGCCGCCTGTCGAAATGGCGGCCTGAATACCTGTAAATCCAAACGGTACAAATCCTTCAACGGATAAGTTCTCCGGCTGGAAATGAAAGATCAGCACGATAATGATGGTAATCGGCACAATGTATTTAAAAATCGATATGATGAAATTCGCCTTAGCGAAGGTTTTGACGCTCCAATAGTTCAGCAGGAAAAACAAGCATAATAAGGCAAACTGCAAGATCCAGCCGGAAATGGTCGGTGAATCAGATCCTTTAATGGTTAGACCGGGAAACCAATAAGCCACATACTGGCGCACAGCGGTCACTTCAATGGAAATCAAGCTTGTGTAAGCGACAATCGTGACAAACGAAATTAAATAGCCGACAAGGTGGCCATGTGAATAAACGGGGTATCGAATGATGCCTCCGGTACGGGGCAGAGCAGCTCCGAGCTCTGCATATACGAGCCCGATTAACAAAATAATGGCTCCTCCGAGGATCCAGGAAAAAGCGCCGGAGGGCCCAGCTTTTGAAGCGACATTACTGACAGCGAACAGCCACGCTGATCCAAAGATGGCTCCCATCCCAATTAAAATCAGATCAAACAGAGACATTGATTTCTGAAAATTTCCTTGTTTAGACATTCGCTTCCTCCTTCGAAACCAGCCTTATATTCCTTACAATGCCCAATATGTAACAGAGAATACCGCCCTTAATAAAAAAACAGGCGCAGCCTGCGCTGCACCTGTTTTTATTTATGAATCGAATCAAAGTGTTTCACTGTTATATTTTTGAAGGAGGCTGTGCCGCCATCAGAAAAAAGGGTAATGCCTTTATCTTCAGGCTTTGGGAAGACTTCATTTGAAAAAACGGTTTTCCCGTCGCCAACAAATACTTCTATCGTTGTTTTATCAACAAGTATTTTCAAATGCACCTTACGTTTGCTTCCATCATAAGGAGCTTTGCTTTCGACATAGGTATTGCTTTTGTCAGGCTGATTTGTGGCTGCTCTATTGACATATGCATAGCCGCCTTCAGCGAAAATGCCGACATCAATATGGCGTTTTTGGTCTTCTGATTCTCTGAGCCTGACGCCTGCATTCTTTAGCTCTGACCAAGAAAGATCCGTATCAAGCTGGTACGTATCACCTGTTATCGACAGTGTTTTTGATCCGTTCACATCCTGATCCTCTATTTTGTCAGTTGAAACAGTCAGCTGCTCCAAAGCTTCAATCGGCTGTGAGACGAGGCTGTATGTTCCGTACTGCTCTTGCAGCCGGAGTTCGCGTATGACAGAATCTGTGCCGTTAAAGCCGTTCTTCATTGTCGGGGTGTTGTTGGCATAATCCCAATTGTTCATCCAGGCAAGCGCATACCGCTTTTCTGATGGATCTGTGCTTTTGCTGTCCTCGAACGTCACACCGCCGTACCAGTCAAAACCATAGTCAAGCCATTGGGCTTCAGTCTGATCCGCTGTGAATTCTTTTCCGTCGAAGCTTCCGGTCCAGTAGGCGTACGTATTTGGTTTGCCCCACGGTTTACCGTTCGCGCTCGCACCGAGAACCCATTTATTCGTTCCGTCGCTTGCCCGCATCATGTAGAGGTCAGGACATTCGACCATTCCCGCCTGCTCTGGGAAGAATCCGCTTGTGTAATGCCAGTCCTTAAGATTATCGGATTCATAAAAGCCGATTTTTGCTCCTTCAGCCATGACCATGACCCATTTGTTATCCTGGTCATCCCATATCACTTTCGGATCTCTAAAATCGTCTGTGCCCGGATTAGGCATAACGGGGTTGCCACTGTAGAATTTGAATGATTTTCCTTTGTCTGTGCTGTACCACAAATATTGCTCTTGTTTTTTATCTTTGGCTGAGGGCTGTGTCACAATCGCGACAAGCGCATTTTTCCCGAAGCCGGCTGTGTTCTCTTTATCCACCACGACGGAACCGGTCCAAATATCACCGTCCGGGTTTGTATATTTCGGAATCGCCACGCCTTCATCGGTCCAGTGCACCAAATCCTCTGAGACGGCATGGCGCCATTCTGTGCCGTTGCCTTTTGGGTAATCCCGGTTATATAGATAGAAATAATGATACTTGCCATCAAAATAGATCGGTTTTTGAGGGTCATTTTTCCATTTATCCGGCGTCGTAAAATGATATGCCGCCCGGTAGTCCGGCTTCTGTGTTGATTTTGTTTTTTGGTCATGTCCTTCTTTTGGAAATAAGTCGATAAACAGCAATATTCCTAAAAAGCTCAGGAATACGGTTAGCCATTTGCCTGTTTTTTTATAGTTCATATGGGATTCACCTTTATGATGTTGATAAGAAATAAAAGAAAATGCCAATAGGATATCGGCATTTTCTTTTGCGTTTTTATTAGTTAACTGTTAATTGTCCTTGTTCAAGGATGCTGTTTTTCACAACAGATGTTTTCTTGCCTTTGATGTTCAGCAGGAAGCTTGGCGCAAACGTTGATTGTTTGTCTGCGTAGAATCCTCTGTTTGTCATGTAGCTTGTAATCACGACATTGTTTCCTTTCGCTTGAGGTACAGCGAAGTGTGAGTAAGTAAAGGTTACATCGTTAGGATCAAGATCCATTTTTAACACAAGGCCAGTTTTGTTCAGCGGCTTGTATGGGCCAGTTAAAGAATTAGAAACATAGCCAAGCATGTAAATATCGTTAGACGTGATGCCGTCAATCGTCATTTTTGACCCGCGGGAGTCAGTGAACAGATACCATTTGCCGTTCATTTTAAATACGTTCGCACGTTCAATTTCGTCTGTTACTGTGTTAGATGCAATTAGCGGTTTCATCACTTTTTTCAGTGTGTAGTCATTGTTTAGCTCAATCATGCCGAGTGCGCCGTTAGCTAATTCAGCAGTGCGCTTTTTATCACTTTGCAGAAGTTTTTGACTTTCTTGACGGAAGAACGATGTGCTTTTGCCATAGTATGCTTTGTTAAATAAAGATTCTTCGCCTTGGTAGCCATCTTCAGTTCCAGTGTTTGCTTCAAATACTAAGTATTTGTGGCCTTTATCTTCTACGTAGTGAGGATCTCTCAGCGTATGGTTATCGCCTGAGCTGTAGTTGCCTTCATCGATGAACTGCTGTACATTTTGATACGTTTTGCCGTCGCCGTCAAAGATTGATTTATGATCCTCTACACCGTTGATGTTCAAAGAGTTGTCTGATGTTGATACGTTAACTTGTGCAGTTGTCAGTGTTTGTTTGCCGTAATGTGTACCGGAAAAGTCAGTGTAGAACAAACGGATGTGACCGTCAGATGTGAATGTCGCTGAGCCAGACCATTCTTGTGTTTGTTCTTTCAGGATTGAATCATTTGCAGCGAATTTGTCGCTGTCTTTGAAGACGCGGCCAGCGTTTTTCCAGCTGTCAATAGAAGTTTCGCCGACTTTCTGATAGAACATGTAGATAGATGTGTCATCCGCATTTTTAGGATCTCCGGCTAATGCAAAGACGATGTGGTAGCCGTGATAGTTTGCGACTGTGCCGTCAGCGTTTTGTAATGGCCAGCTGTCCCAAACGTCAAGGCCTTTTGCAGAAGAGATGTTTTTAATTGTGGACGAATCGAATTCAGGCACTTGATATTTTTCATTTTTTTGCTGTTCAGGGATTTGGAGCATATCATGGCGTGTAATATGGGAAATGCCGTAAGTTTCTTTATATGGTTTTTGAGTTGTTTCTTTCGCAAACGCTTGAGTTGCGCCTCCTGCCAGCAGTGCAGTTGTAAAGGTTAGTACTGTTGCTTGTTTTGCAAACTTTTTGATGTTCATCGTTCATGTCTCCTTTTTGTATGTACTGTGTTAGCGGTCTGCTTCTTCCAGCCCTCCTGTTTGAAGTTGGCAAGTCAGTTACGCACAATAAAAAAGACCTAAAATATGTAAGGGGTGACGCCAAAGTATACACTTTGCCCTTTACACATTTTAGGTCTTGCCTGCTTTATCAGTAACAAACCTGCGTGATTTACTTTTCGACCTCATTCTATTAGACTCTCGTTTGGATTGCAACTGGTCTATTTTCCTCTTTTGTTTGATAGAAAAACATAAACGGATGTAAATATTACAGGTCTAAGGAACTAAAATATCTATCGATTTCTTTTCGTTCTCTGCATTTTTTATTGCCTCTTTCGCATAGGCATAAAGTTGCCTTTTTCAAAATCATTCAGAAAATTGCACAAGATTTCATTCCACTAAATAAAAGTATACAGCGTGTATATGTGATCGATTAAAAAGGATCTCTAACTGAGGGATATTTCAAAATATTTGAAACGTTCATAGCCTGGTAACGTACAAAGCTATGGGAGGTGGAGGAATGAAGCAGAATAAAAGAAAGCATCTTCAGACGTTATTTGAGACATTAGGCGAAAAACATCAGTTTAACGGGACGGTTCTGGCTGCGGAAGAGGGTGATATTTTATATCATCACTCTTTTGGCTATGCGGAAATGACTGAAAAACGCCCGTTGCAAACCAACTCTTTGTTTGAGTTAGCGTCTCTGTCGAAGCCTTTTACAGCTTTGGGAATCATCTTGCTGGAGGAGAAGGGGATTCTTAGCTATGAAGACCAAGTGGGTCGCTGGCTGCCTGGTTTTCCGTATCAGGGTGTAACGATTCGGCATTTATTGAACCATACGTCAGGGCTTCCTGATTATATGGGTTGGTTTTTTGCCAATTGGGATCAAAACAAGATTGCGGTGAATCAGGATATTGTCGATATGCTGATGAATGAGGGGCTGCCCGGTTATTTTGAGCCGAATGAAGGCTGGCTGTACAGCAATACAGGGTATGTTCTGCTGGCGGTTATCCTTGAAAAAGCATCTGGCATGAGTTATGCGGATTTTATGAAAACAAGTATTTTTTCACCGATCGGCATGAATGAAACAAGAGTGTATAACAGGAGGCTTTTGCCTGAGCGAATTGATCATTATTCATATGGATATGTGTATGATGTACACTCCGAAACATACGTCCTTCCAGACGATTTGGAGGAAACGAACTATGTTGTGTACCTTGATGGCATACAAGGGGATGGGACGGTGAACTCTGTCACAAGCGATTTATTTCGTTTTGATCAGGCTTTATATCAGAACGATTTCATCAGCAAGGCTTCTAAGGAATCCGCGTTTTCTCCAGTACGCCTCAACAACGGAGAAACAATTGATTATGGCTTTGGCTGGGTACTGCAAAACAGTCCTGAAAAAGGGCGGGTTGTCAGCCATAGCGGAGGATGGCCCGGCTATTCAACGATGATGATCCGATATATCGATCATCGTAAAACGCTGATCTATTTGAGTAATAAGGAAGAGGATACTGAATATGAACAAGCGATTCTGAAGGCGGCGGAACATATTCTATTTGGCCAGCCATATGAGGTCCCGGAACGTCCTGCTGATAAAAAGAAAAAAGCAATTGATACGGCGATATACAGCCGCTATGTTGGCAGCTACTTGCTTCAGGATGGGACGGCTGCACAGGTGACAGCCGAGAATGAACGGCTTTATTTGGAGATCACCGGGCAGCTGAGACTGGAGTTATTCCCTTCCTCGGAAACGCGTTTTTTTCTGCGAGCATTGTCTGTTGAAGTCGAGTTTATGTTAGGCGAGGATGCTGCGAAAAGCTTTATCCTTTATGAGGATGGCTCAGAGGAAGAAGCGGTCCGTACGAATGAGAAAGGAATGAACTAGATGATCGGAATATTAGCCGGAATGGGACCGAAATCGACCTCGCCGTTTATCGATAAGGTGATTGATTACTGTCAGAAGCTGTATGGGGCTTCAAACGACATTGACTATCCGCACATGATGATCTATTCATGCCCGACTCCCTTCTATGCAGATCGTCCGATTGACCATGATGAGATGAAGAAAGCGATTATCGACGGAGCGGTAAAGCTCGAGAAAACAGGCGTTGATTTCATTGCGCTGCCTTGTAATACGGCGCATGTCTACTATGAAGAGATTCAGCAGTCATTGTCGGTTCCTTTGTTAAATATCGTTGAGGAAACGATAAAAGCGATTCCGCATCCTGCAAAAAAAGCGGTGGTGTTAGGAACAGAGCCAACCATCCAATCCGCCATCTACCAAAATGGGCTGAAGGCAAATGGACAAGAAGTTGTTCACAAGGACCTTTGGCAGCACGCTGTGAACCGGCTTATTGCCGCAATCAAACAGCCAAATCATATGCATACACAAGCATTGTGGCAGACGCTATATGAAGAAATCAGTCAGCATGCAGACATCATCATTTCAGCCTGCACGGATTTAAATGCGGTGTTAGATCATTTTCAAAGTGAGATTCCGATGATAGATTCCTCTGCCTGTCTGGCAAAAAGCACTGTCAGCACATATCTTGCGTATCAAAGCTAGCTTAAGACAAGGACTGTCTTCAAACAGTCCTTGTTTTTTATGTTCCTATTGTTTGACAGTTAACTGCAATGGTGTTAAAGTAAACATGTAAATAGTTACATGATTTTTTCTGAAGGTGAGGTGGTGCCCTTGAAGAAGCCGGTTTTAAAACCATTCGCCTCTTTAGAAATCAAGGTTGATCCGCCTATCACAATTGGTGAGACAGGCCTGGGACTGAGACGATTTATTCCGATTCGTTCGGGAACAATAACCGGGGAAGTAAAGGGACGTATTTTGCCGGGCGGTGCCGATTCGCAAATGATTCGTGCTGACGGCAGAACCGATTTATCTGCCAGGTATGTAATCGAAACAGCAGATCATGAACTGATTTACATTGAAAACCAATGGAATACGGCAAGTCAGCGAGCCGTTTCGAAAACAAGCGGCAGCCGGGGAAATCATTGATCCGGAGCATGTTTATTTTCGTACGGTACCGACGTTTGAAACAGGCAGTGAAGCCTATCAATGGCTGCATGACCGCTTGTTTATCGGTTCCGCAGAAAGAACCTCTGATTACGTTCGACTAGACATTTATGAAGTACAGTAAAAGACTAAGGAGAGTGTGAAAGATGGAAAACTTTATCGGAAGCCACATGATTTATACGTATGAAAACGGATGGGAATACGAGATTTATATTAAAAACGACCATACAATTGATTATAGAATTCATAGCGGAATGGTTGCCGGACGCTGGGTTCGGGATCAGGAAGTGAATATTGTCAAACTGACAGAAGGCGTATATAAAGTGTCTTGGACAGAGCCGACTGGCACGGATGTTTCATTAAACTTTATGCCAAATGAAAAACGCATGCACGGCATTATTTTCTTCCCGAAATGGGTGCATGAACATCCTGAAATTACAGTGTGCTACCAAAATGACCACATTGACTTGATGAAAGAATCACGCGAAAAATATGAAACGTATCCAAAATACGTTGTACCTGAATTTGCGGAAATTACATTTCTGAAAAATGAGGGAGTCGACAATGAAAAAGTGATTTCGAAGGCTCCTTATGAAGGAATGACAGACGATATTCGTGCGGGAAAATTATAAGAAACATCAAAACCCGGAAAAGAGATTTACTTCTCTTTTCCGGGTTTTCTTTTTGCTGCAAAAACAATCTGATTCCAGCCCAGCGCATAGGCTGTACCACGGTCGACAAAATGATGATACAAGCCGCCACAACAATGACAGCGCCAATGTATCATATTTCCCCAGTTTATTCTCCTTTTGAAGGGAATAATTTCTGCCTTTTTTCAGAATCCGGATCGTTTTCGATCACAATCTCCGAATCAAAAATCAGCGTCTCTCTCGTTTCTTCGTGATACGCCGGCCAATTCACAGCTTCGGTGCTTGGGTTTCCTGTTTTGGCGAACGTGATCCATGCTGATTGTATCGTGTGAGAAAGCTGTTTCACCTCATCCGTAACCTCCGCGTTTGCCATCCGCTTCAACCCATCCAGATTTCCAAAGACAAAAGGAAGCTCTAATGCGTGAAACGCTTTATTGTACGGCGGCTTCTCCGGGTGCCAATCGAACCTGTACATCCAAACCGGGGCGTAGTGGGACTGTGCGGATGCATAGGCAACGGCCGGGCGCCAAAATAACAAATCAGTCATCATGTGAATCTGGCTTTCCAGAGAACGCGGATACAGATCGGCGGCTTTCTTGGCCAGCGGCTGCCCTAATAAATACTCGAGTGCAGCATCAAGCGTTTCCTGAGAATGAACGTCTGAATCAGGGGTGAAAAATAAATATCCTTCATCACGGGTTGTTCCGATTAATAGCGGAATGCCGGCAGCAGCCCCTTCTGCTATTGCTTTTTCTGGTTCAGCAGGCAGCGTTTTCGGATCAAGGGCGGGCTGGAAAAACAGATGAAAGATATTTTCTTTTTCTGTGATCCGAAGCTGATCAGCCGCTTTTAGCAAATCTTCTGCAGAAACCGTATGCAATTTCTCCAGTTGGCTCTCGTTAATCCCAAGGACCTGTAACAAGGCTGCCGCGGTGCTCGCCGCTTGTTCTTTCGTCATCGTTCGAGAAGCGCCGCTTTCCATGATTGCTTTCTGGAACAGGCCTTTTGCCGCTGGCATTGCGAGCAGCGCGGCAATGCTCATGCCGCCGGCGGATTCTCCAAATACTGTTACGTTATCGGGATCACCGCCAAACGCTGAGATATTCTCCCGCACCCATTTCAGTGCGGCGGCTTGGTCTAAAAGCCCAAGGTTATCGGAATACGCCTCATCAAATGAAGACAAGTGCAAAAAGCCAAACGGCCCCAGCCGATAGTTCAGTGTAACGACAATGACTTCTCCCTGCGCCGCAAGTTTTGATCCGTCATACAATGGATCACTGCCCGCTCCAAGATAAAAAGCGCCGCCGTGAATCCACACCATGACAGGCAGGTTTTGACTTGGAGTGTCAGGCGCAAATACATTGAGATACAAGCAATCCTCGGACTGGCGCGGCAGTTCAGCATACGATAGTGAAAGTAAATCAGTCGGCTGCGGGCAAACAGGGCCATAGGCTGTAGCATCAAGTACATCTTCCCACACTTCAGGCGGCTCAGGTGCTTTAAAACGCAATTGTCCGACAGGCGGCTTGGCAAAGGGGATGCCTTTCCATATATGTACGCCGTTTTCCGTTGTGCCTTTTACTTTGCCGTATTGAGTCGTTACTGTTTGATGAGTCATTGTGTCCTCTCCCTTTTTCCCCCATTATAAACAGATTTACCCTGAAGATGCGAACGTTAGCCCTCTAGCCGATCATCATCTTCCCATCGTTTTTAAAAAGGATTTGACTTCATGGACAGTCAAGCCGATTTCTCTTGCTTCCGCCATCAGCGCTTTCCATTCTTCTATATTGGATTCCGTCAGTTTACGGTTGCGGTAAGAAGCCGTTTCAGGCTGTTCTTTCTTGAGTCTGTTCGTAAAAGTGAACAATTCTTCCTTTTCCATTCCGGCTTGTACGGCTTGCACTAAATGTACGCGCCACTCCTCTTCATCGCCGCTGATTTTTTCATACATCATTGTTTCTGCGTCAAATAATTCTGTTAATTCCACATCAAGTGTCGCCGAAACTTTTTTTAAAAATTGAACGGACGGATTCGTGTGAACCCCTCTTTCAATCTTGCTTAAATACGATTTGGATACGCCTGACTCAATCGCCAGCTGATTAATAGAATAGCCTTTTCTTTTTCGGTACAAACGGATAATTCTTCCAATCATAATGTGAAATTCTCCTCTATTCCTGTCGTTATTTTGTTCATTATAAGGAATAATTCGTTCTTTATAAAATTTAAAATAATAAGGGAAGTGCAGTAAATTAGAGGAAAATCATGATTTTGTTCTCTAAAGAGAACTTATTGGCTTATTTTGCAATTTTTAAATAATACTATTTTCTTTTATAATCCAATCATTAACAGAAAGGGGCGCGGGAAGCCAGCCGCGGGAAGGCTGAAGGCTATGAATACATGAATGAGAATATGAGTTTTAAAGAATTATATGCGATTGTCAGACACAGATTCGTGCTGATTCTGCTCATCACAATCGGCGTTACCCTGATTACGGGTTTTGTGCAATTTAAGGTTATTTCACCGACCTATCAGGCGTCGACACAGGTGCTGATTCATGAATCAGACGGTGAAGAAAACTCGAATCTCAGTGACATCCAGCGAAATCTTCAGTATAGCAGCACGTTCCAATCGATTATGAAAAGCACTGCCTTGATGGAAGAGGTCAAGGCGGAATTGCACCTATCTGAATCGGCTTCCTCGCTGAAAGGAAAAGTAATCACCAGCAGTGAAAATGAATCAGAAATTATCACCGTTGCCGTCCAGGATCACGATCCGGCGAAAGCGGCTGAGATTGCGAACACATTAGTGAACAAGTTTGAAAGAGCAGTAGATGAAAGAATGAATGTACAAGGCGTACATATATTATCAGAGGCGAAGGCTTCGGAAAGCCCGATGATCAAGCCGGCCCGGCTGCGAAATATGGTCATGGCTTTTGGAGCTTCTGTCATGGGCGGCATTACACTGGCATTTTTTCTGCATTTTCTCGATGATACGTGCAAAAGCGCACGGCAGCTCAGCGAGAGAACCGGATTGCCATGCCTAGGCTCCGTTCCTGATGTTCAAAAAGGGCGGAATCGCGGGATAAAACATTTCGGGGAGTGAAGCGAGTGATCTTTAGAAAAAAGAAAGCAAGGCGAGGTTTGGCTCAAATATCTGTTTTACACAATAAATCAGTTGTTGCGGAACAATATCGCACCATCCGGACAAACATTGAGTTCTCATCTGTCCAGACCAACTTGCGATCCATCCTCGTCACCTCCTCTGTGCCTGGTGAAGGTAAATCGTTCAGTGCAGCGAATCTTGCGGCTGTCTTTGCGCAGCAGCAGGAAAAGAAAGTACTGCTAGTGGATGCCGATTTAAGAAAGCCGACCATCAATCAGACGTTTCAGGTTGAGAATGTAACCGGGCTGACAAATGTGCTGGTCGGTAATGCTTCACTCAGTGAGACGGTGCAAAAGACGCCGATCGATAACTTATACATACTGACAAGCGGCCCGACCCCGCCAAATCCGGCAGAACTGCTGTCTTCAAAAGCAATGGGAGATTTAATATCTGACATCTATGAACAATTCAGCCTCGTCATCTTTGATTCCCCTCCGCTTTTGGCTGTTGCCGATGCTCAGATTCTAGCAAATCAAACAGACGGCAGCGTGCTTGTCGTTTTAAGCGGAAAAACAAAAACCGATACCGTCCTGAAAGCAAAAGATGCACTGGAACAATCCAATGCGAAGCTGTTAGGCGCTCTTTTAAACAAAAAGAAAATGAAAAAATCGGAACACTATTCCTACTAGTTTTTGGAAAGGTGATGTCTCCTGACCTGTATCAATGGAGGCACTCGGCTCTGCTGTGGGCAGCTGAAGTTGCTGCCTTAGATGCTGGTCGTCGCTGGCGGGGCGTGAGGATGGGTTAAATGCCCACTTATCTGATATATACATAGGACGTGTTGTCGGTTTAGCTGTTGCCGATGTTTTGGAGAGACGAAAACCGCCGCAGCTAAACCGATAAAAGAATTAGGGGGGAATAGGTTGAGTTACCGGAGAAGACTATCAATGATTATTGCGCTGGATACTTACCTCGTTTTAAATTCAGTTATTGCAGGATATCAATTTTTAAAAGATTCCTATCAATTTTATGACTCCGGAGCATTACTGCTTACCGCTGTCAGCTTGCTCCTCAGCTATCATGTGTGTGCTTTCCTGTTCAATCAGTATAAACAGGTGTGGACATACACCGGGCTCGGCGAGCTGCTTGTCCTGCTTAAAGGCATTACGCTTTCCGCCGCTGTGACCGGCGTCATTCAGTATGCTGTGTATCATACGATGTTCTTTCGTCTGTTAACCGCGTGCTGGGTGCTTCAGCTTTTGTCCATTGGAGGGACGCGTATTTTATCCAGAGTATTAAACGAAAGCATTAGAAAAAAACGCTGCGCCTCATCCCGCGCGCTGATTATCGGGGCGGGCTCAGGCGGGACTCTGATGGTCAGGCAGCTGCTTTCCAAAGATGAACCTGATATCATACCTGTCGCTTTTATTGATGACGACCAAACGAAACATAAATTAGAAATCATGGGGCTGCCCGTAATCGGCGGAAAAGAAAGTATCATGCCTGCGGTGCAAAAGCTCAAAATTAACTATATTATTATTGCCATTCCTTCACTCCGCACCCATGAGCTTCAGGTGTTATATAAAGAATGTGTGCGAACCGGAGTAAGCATTAAAATTATGCCTCATTTTGATGAAATGCTGCTCGGCACACGAACTGCCGGACAAATCAGAGATGTAAAAGCTGAGGATCTGCTCGGCAGAAAGCCAGTGACCCTCGACACTAGCGAAATTTCGAACCGCATCAAAGGAAAAACAGTTCTCGTCACAGGAGCGGGCGGATCAATCGGCTCGGAAATCTGCCGGCAGATCAGCGCGTTTTTGCCTAAGGAAATCATTCTGCTCGGCCATGGGGAAAACAGCATTCATTCGATTTATACAGAGCTGAATGGACGATTCGGCAAACACATTGTGCTCCATACGGAAATCGCTGATGTGCAGGACCGCGATAAAATGTTTACCTTAATGAAAAAGTACGAGCCGCATGTTGTCTACCATGCAGCTGCCCATAAGCATGTCCCTTTAATGGAACACAATCCTGAAGAGGCGGTCAAAAACAATATCATCGGAACAAAAAATGTCGCGGAAGCAGCCGATATGTCGGGAACTGAGACATTCGTGCTGATTTCATCAGACAAAGCGGTGAACCCAGCCAATGTAATGGGGGCGACAAAACGGTTCGCGGAAATGATTATTATGAATCTTGGAAAAGTCAGCAGTACCAAATTTGTCGCTGTCCGTTTCGGCAATGTACTCGGGAGCCGCGGCAGCGTCATTCCGATTTTCAAAAAACAAATTGAAAAAGGCGGCCCTGTGACAGTAACACATCCGGCAATGACCCGCTATTTCATGACGATTCCCGAGGCATCAAGGCTTGTGATTCAGGCTGGGGCACTGGCGAAAGGGCGTCAGATTTTCGTTCTCGATATGGGAGAGCCTGTAAAGATTGTGGATCTTGCCAAAAACCTCATTCATTTGTCCGGCTACACGACTGAGCAGGTTCCAATCGAATTCACAGGCATTCGTCCCGGCGAAAAAATGTATGAAGAATTACTGAACAAAAATGAAGTCCACGCTGAACAAGTCTTTCCAAAAATTCATATTGGTAAAGCAGTAGACGGCGATTGGCCGGTGCTGATGCGCTTTATCGAGGATTTCACTGAACTGTCGGAAGCCGACCTGAGAGCGAGGCTGTTTGCGGCAATCAATACATCAGACAACATGACGGCTGCCACTGTTCATTAGGGGGAGTGAAAATGACGAAAAAGATATTGTTTTGCGCGACTGTTGATTATCACTTTAAGGCCTTTCACCTCCCTTATTTTAAATGGTTCAAGCGAATGGGCTGGGAGGTTCATGTCGCCGCGAGCGGACAAACCAAGCTGCCGTATGTGGATGAGAAATTCTCCATCCCGATTCGCAGGTCACCTTTTCACCCTCAGAATCTGTCCGTTTATAGGCAGCTGAAGAAAGTGATCGACACCCATGAATACGACATGGTTCATTGCCATACACCGGTAGGCGGCGTTCTCGCCAGGCTGGCGGCGCGGCAGGCGCGGCGGTGCGGAACGAAGGTGCTGTACACAGCACACGGCTTTCACTTCTGCAAAGGGGCGCCGATGAAAAATTGGCTTCTATACTATCCGGTCGAAAAGTGGCTTTCAGCATATACGGACTGCCTGATCACGATCAATGAAGAGGATTACACACGGGCGAAAGGACTTCAAAGGCCGGGCGGAAGGACGCAGAAAATTCACGGCATTGGCGTCAATACCGAGCGTTTCCGGCCTGTTGGCCCGCAAGAGCAGCAAAGACTCAGAGGAAAACACGGATTCCGTGAAGATGATTTTATATTGGTTTATCCGGCTGAGCTCAATGTGAACAAAAATCAGAAGCTGTTAATTGAAGCCGCAGCCTTGCTAAAAGAAAACATTCCTTCGCTACGCCTTGTGTTTGCCGGGGAAGGGGCAATGGAACAAACGTATCGAACGTTAGCTGAAAAGCTTGGCGCTTCCGCCAATGTCAGTTTTTACGGCTTTTACCGCGACATACATGAGCTGATTCAGCTTGCAGATGTATCTGTCGCATCCAGCATGAGAGAGGGCCTTGGCATGAATGTGCTTGAGGGAATGGCGGCAGAAAAACCGGCGATCGCCACAGATAACCGCGGGCATCGGGAAATCATCCGCGACGGAGAAAACGGTTTTCTGGTCAAAATCGGTGACAGTGCTGCTTTTGCCCGCCGGATTGAACAGCTTTACCATAAGCCGGAACTCTGCCGAAAGCTGGGACAGGAAGGCCGAAAAACAGCCTTGCGCTTTTCGGAGGCGCGAACGGTGGAAGAAATGGCAGATATTTATTCCGCGTACATGGATATGGATACAAAGGAGAAAAGCGTATGAACTCAGGACCGAAAGTTTCTGTCATTATGGGCATTTATAATTGCGAGCGCACGTTGGCAGAAAGCATAGAATCCATACTCAGCCAATCCTATAAAAATTGGGAGCTGATTTTGTGCGATGATGCGTCAACAGACGGCACGCTCCGCATCGCGAAGCAGTATGCCGCGCATTACAGCGACCGCATCAAACTGATTCGAAACAAAACAAACAAGCGGCTTGCCGCATCATTAAATCATTGTCTTTCGCATGCGACAGGCGATTATATCGCACGTCAGGACGGAGATGACATTTCGTTTCCGCGCCGTCTGGAAAAGCAGGTCGCGTTTTTAGAAAAACACCGCCACTATCAGGTGGTTGGCACCGGCATGCTTGTGTTTGATGAATTTGGCGTAAGAGGCACCCGCATCCTGCCTTCTGTTCCGGAGCCGGGCGTCATGGCAAAAGGGACCCCATTTTGCCACGGCACGATTATGATGAGAGCGAGTGCCTATCGCACGCTGAAAGGCTACCGGTCGGTGCGGCGGACGAGACGAATGGAGGATATCGATTTGTGGCTTCGCTTTTTTGAAGAGGGCTTCAGGGGCTATAATCTTCAAGAAGCCTTGTATAAAGTGAGGGAAGACAGCGATGCATTCAAACGGCGGTCATTTACGTATTCGATTGACAACGCCATTCTTGTCTATCAGGCGTGCAGACGCTTGAAGCTTCCTGTATCTAATTACATATATATCGCAAAACCGTTAATCCGCGCGTTTATGCCTCCAGCCGTGATGAATCGCTACCACAAAAAAAGAGTAATGAACCAAAAGGAAGGGCTTGTCAAGCATGAATAGCGGCCAAAAACGCGTGCTCCATGTTCTCAGCGGCATGAACAGGGGCGGCGCGGAAACCATGGTGATGAATTTATATCGGAAGATGGACAAAAGCAAAGTACAATTTGATTTTTTAACGTATCGAAATGATCCGTGCGCTTACGATGAAGAGATTTTATCCTTAGGCGGGCGGCTTTTTTATGTCCCGAGCATTGGCCAAAGCAATCCCCTTACATTTGTGAGGAATGTGAGAAACGCGATAAAAGAAAACGGGCCGTTCAGCGCCGTTCATGCGCATACAGATTTCCAAACGGGTTTTATCGCCCTTGCGGCAAGGCTCGCCGGAGTGCCGATTAGGGTCTGCCATTCCCACAATACGTCTTGGAAGACCGGCTTCAATTGGAAGGATCGCTTGCAGCTGATGGTGTTCAGGAGGCTCATCTTGGCGAATGCGACAGCGCTGTGTGCCTGCGGAGAGGATGCGGGCAGGTTTTTATTTGGACAGTCCAACATGGAGC
The DNA here is from genome assembly GCF_002953915.1 of Bacillus sp. MBGLi79. Classification (NCBI taxonomy): domain Bacteria; kingdom Bacillati; phylum Bacillota; class Bacilli; order Caryophanales; family Bacillaceae; genus Bacillus; species Bacillus sp. MBGLi79. The sequence continues at coordinate 3,976,438 of NZ_CP026521.1, read as the reverse complement.
GGGAGCGTGTTCACCTCCTTCCGAACGGGATTGATCTTGAGCTGTTCGCCCCAAATGGGCAGGCGGCTGATGAAGAAAAAACAGCCCGCGGTATTGCAGCTGACCGGCTCATCATTGGCCATGTGGCCCGGTTTCATGAAGTGAAAAACCATGCGTTTCTCCTGAAGCTTGCCGCACATCTCAAAGAAAGAGGCGTTCGCTTTCAGCTTGTTCTCGCAGGTGACGGGCCGCTGCGTGAGAAAATGGAAGAGGAGGCGCGGCGGCAGGATCTGTTGTCAGAGGTTCTCTTTTTAGGCACTGAAGACCGCATTCATGAATTGATGCGTACATTCGATGTATTTGTCATGCCGTCTCTGTACGAAGGCTTGCCGGTTGTGCTTGTGGAAGCGCAGGCGTCGGGGCTTCCATGCATCATTTCAGACAGCATTACAGAAAAAGTCGACGCCGGGCTCGGGCTTGTCACAAGATTAAGTCTCTCTGAGCCGATCAGCATTTGGGCTGAAACCATTGCAAGAGCGGCCGCCGCAGGCAGGCCGAAGCGCGAGCTCATCAAGGAAACACTCGCCCAACTTGGCTACGATGCACAGCAAAATGTAGGAGCGCTGCTGAATGTATACAACATCCGTACGGAAAAGGACAATAACCGATGATTGTATATGCCGTCAATATGGGGATTGTATTTGTTTGGTCTTGGTTCGCTAAAATGTGCGGCGGCCGTGACGATTCGCTTGCCACGGGGTATCGGCCGAATAAGCTTTTGATCTGGATTCCGCTCGCTTCACTTGTGCTCGTGTCAGGCCTCCGCTACCGAGTTGGCACGGATTTTCAGACGTACACACTGCTGTACGAATTGGCGGGCGATTATCAAAATGTGTGGCAGATATTCGGTTTCGGCACAGCAAAAACGGCGACAGATCCGGGGTTTACCGCACTCCTTTGGCTGATGAATTTTATCACGGAAGATCCGCAAATCATGTATTTTACGGTTGCGGCCGTGACCTATAGCTTTATTATGAAGACACTCGCCGATTATGGCAGGCCGTTTGAGCTGAGTGTCTTTTTATTTTTGGGAACCTTTCATTATTACGCGTCTTTTAACGGCATCAGGCAATACATGGTGGCAGCTGTTTTGTTTTGGGCGCTCCGTTATATCATCAGCGGGAACTGGAAGCGATATTTTCTCATTGTGCTGGTCAGCTCGCTCTTTCATTCGTCCGCGCTGATTATGATTCCAGTGTACTTTATTGTCAGAAGAAAAGCCTGGTCTCCGGCGATATTCGGCCTATCCGCTTTATTTCTCGGCATGACCTTTTTATATCAAAAATTTATTTCTGTGTTTGTCGTTGTACTTGAAAACAGCTCATACAGCCATTATGAAAAATGGCTTATGACAAACACAAATGGAATGAATGTGATCAAAATCGCTGTTTTGGTTCTGCCGCTGTTCCTTGCATTTTGCTATAAAGAACGACTGCGGAGTCTGTGGCCGCAAATTGATATTGTCGTCAATTTGTGCCTGCTAGGTTTTTTGTTCGGCCTTTTGGCCACAAAGGACGTGATTTTTGCCAGATTCAATATTTATTTCGGTCTGTATCAAATGATCCTAGTCCCTTATTTCGTCAGGATATTTGATGAAAAATCGAACGCTCTTATCTATATTGCTATCGTTGTTTGTTATTTTCTTTACAGTTATTTGCTTATGCCGGTTGATTCATCGGTTCTGCCTTACAGAACGATTTTTTCCCGGTAATTTATGCACGAGGAGCCGGTCATTATGGAAACACCTGCGGTTAGTCTGTTAGTCGCTGTTTATAACACAGAAACATATATCAGAACGTGTCTCGAATCACTGCGGAACCAGACAGTGGACAATATTGAAATCATCATCGTCAATGACGGTTCAGCTGACGCCAGCCCGGATATCGCGGAAGAATACGCCAAAATGGACAACAGGTTTAAGGTGATTCATCAGGAAAACCAGGGGCTCGGTGCGGTTCGGAATAAAGGCATTGAAGCTGCACGCGGCGAATTTATCGCGTTTATCGATTCAGACGATTGGATCGAGCCTGATTATTGCGAGCAGATGCTCCGCGCAGCAGGCGATGAAACTGATCTGGTCATTTGCAATTACGCCGCGGAGTTTGAGGATACTGGCAAAACCATGGACTCAGACATTGCCCAAACCTATCAGGATCAGCCGAAGGAGCATTATATCAAGGCATTATTCGAAGGAAAGGTCAGAGGGTTTTCATGGAACAAACTGTACAGAAGAAGCATGATTGAAGCCCATCGGCTGTCGTTTCCGCTCCGAGGCGAGCTGGAGCATGTCGAGGATCAGTTTTTCAGCTTCAGGGCTCATTTTTTCGCCCGCTCGGTATCCTATGTAAAAGCGCCGCTCTATCATTACCGAATTCACCTTTCCTCCATTGTGCAGCGCTATCAGAAAAAACTGTTTGAATCAGGGCTTGCGCTGTATGAGGCGAATGCGGCGTTTTTACAGGAGAACAACAAACTGGAGGAGTACCGCAAGGAGCTTGATACCTTTATCATTCTTCACAGCAGCCTCTGTATGCTGAATGAATGGAAAACGAGCGGCAGCCGCCGGCTGTTTGAAAAGCTTAGAAATGTTGGCATGATATGCGCGGACCCGGTGTTTCAAGAAAGTCTTTCAAAAACGGGAACAGCGCCTTTTGACGCAAAACGGTCATGCCTGCTTCTGATGGCGAAATACAGAATGATTCCGTTCGTCGCGATGGCATCGGCTGTGTATCAGCGGGTGATCGAGTACAAAATGAGAAACAGAGGGTGAGGACATGTCGTTACAATCGTTGAAAATTAATTTTGCAGAATGGCTGCTGCTTAAGGTCAAATACCCGTCCCAATATTGGCTGGGAGCGGCAGACCAGCCGGTAAAGGCCGCAGCACATCAGAAAAAAATCATACTGACCCTGCTGCCGTCCCATGACAATTTGGGAGATCACGCAATTGCTTATGCCAGCAAGGCATTTCTTGAGCAAGAATACCCGGACTTTGACATCATCGAGGTCGATATGAAGGACATTTACAAATCAGCAAAAAACCTGATCCGCTCGCGCCACCCGGAGGATATGGTCTTTATCATCGGCGGCGGAAACATGGGGGATTTATACCGTTATGAGGAATGGACTCGCCGCTTCATCATTAAAACATTTCATGACTATCGGGTTGTCCAGCTTCCGGCAACGACTCATTTTTCCGACACGAAAAAAGGGCGGAAAGAGCTGAAGCGGGCACAGAAAATTTATAATTCGCACCCGGACCTGTTGCTGATGGCACGGGATGAAACAACGTATCAATTTATGAAACAGCATTTTCAAGAAAAAACAATTCTGAAGCAGCCGGACATGGTGCTGTATTTAGACAGAAGCAAGGCCCCCGCAGAGCGCGAAGGGGTTTATATGTGTTTGCGCGAGGACCGGGAAAGCGTGCTTCAGGAGGAGCAGAGAAACCGGCTCAAAGCTGCGCTATATGAGGAATTCGGCGAGATCAATTCCTTTACGACAACTATTGGGCGCCGGGTCAGCCGCGATACACGGGAACAAGAGCTTGAAGCGCTGTGGTCTAAGCTGCAAAGCGCAGAAGCCGTCGTCACTGACAGGCTTCATGGCATGATTTTTTGCGCGCTGACAGGAACGCCGTGTGTTGTTATTCGCTCCTTTGACCATAAGGTGATGGAAGGCTATCAATGGCTGAAAGACATCCCATTCATGAAGCTGATTGAACATCCGGAGCCGGAGCGTGTAACAGCCGCAGTCAATGAGCTTTTAACAAAAGAAACACTCCGTGCCGGCTTTCCGAGAGATGTGTATTTTAAAGGTCTGCGTGACAAAATCAGCGGTGAAGCGCAATGACCCCGCTTGTCAGCATTATTGTCCCGATGTATAATGTTGAACCATTTATAGGGGAGTGCATTGATTCTTTGCTTGGCCAAACGCTTTCTGATATTGAAATCATCCTCGTGAATGACGGAACACCGGATCGGTCAGGAGACATTGCAGAGGACTATGCAAAACGGGATGCGAGAATCCGGGTCATTCATCAGAAAAACGGTGGGCTTAGTTCAGCACGAAATACGGGAATAAAGGCCGCGCGGGGCACTTACATTGGCTTTGTAGACGGAGACGATTATGTATCTTCCGCCATGTTCCAGAGACTGGCTGAAGAAGCGGAGCAAAATCGGCTCGACATCGCCGGATGCGGTTTTTACAAGCAGTCACCGGACAGGCGGACATATGTGGCGCCGCAGCTTGAGGCAAACCGCGTGCTGACAAAAAAAGAAATGACTGAATGGCTTAAATATGCTCACGAAACGAGATTTATCTGGTATGTATGGCGTTATCTTTACCGTCGTGAGCTTTTTGATAGGGCGAATCTGATGTTTGAGGAAGACATCCGTTTTGCTGAAGACTCTCCCTTCAATTTGTCCGCTTTTCGCGAAGCGGAGCGGGTGAAAATGCTTGATGAAGGATTGTACATTTATCGTGAAAACCCGAACAGCCTGACAGAAACTCCTTATAAGCCGGCGATGGATGAACATCTTCAAAAACAATATCAGGCTAAAATCGCATTCTACAATCACTATGGCTTAGCAGGCGCATGCCAAGAAGATTTGAATGTGTACATTTGCAGGCACCAGCTTCCGATGCTTTTGGCAAATGCCTGTGCTTCTTCGCGTTCGTCCAAAGACATCAAAAAGAAGATCAGACAGATTTTGTCCTATGACATGGTGCGGCAGGCTGTCAGACATACACCGTTTCAGCATGAGAAATTATTAAGAGGAGAGCGTTTGATATTGGCACTGTGTAAATGGCGGCTCGCTTTTCTCATCAAGCTGTTTTTCGAGCAGCGGAGGACGATGAAAGGCAGTGCGAAGCAGGCATGAAATTCACGATAAACTTTAGCGCGAATCTTACGGCTTTTCTCTTGTCTGTTTTCCTGTCGGTTTGGATGACGCCTTTTATTGTCAAAACGCTCGGTGTGGAAGCGTTCGGCTTTGTTCACTTGACACAAAATGTGATTAATTACTTTTCGATTATCACCGTGGCTCTCAGCTCGGTTGTCGTTCGCTTCTTTTCTGTTGCTGCCCACAGGGGAGAGCGGGAGAAAGCAAATGCGTATATCAGCAATTATTTAGCGGCCTCTGTTTTGATTTCATTGCTTCTCTTGCTGCCGCTTGCGGGCTCGGCTTTTTTTGTTGACCGCGTCATGAATGTGCCGCAAGCGCTTTTGGCTGATGTGCGTGTGTCGATTTTGATCGGCAGTCTGCTGTTTATCTTAACGTTTTTGACGGCTGGTTTCGGGGCTGCACCATTTTATGCCAACCGCCTTTACATCACCAGCTCCATTCAGGCGGTGCAAATGCTTGTACGCGTGCTGTCTGTGCTGCTCCTGTTTGCATGCTTTGCGCCAAAAATCTGGCAGATCCAGCTTGCCGCTTTAGCTGGTGCTGTCACCGCGTCTGTGCTGTCTTTCTATTTCTTCAAAAAGCTGATTCCATGGTTTTCGTTCCGTATGAAGGATCTTTCATTCCGCACAAGCAAGGAGCTGTTTCAAGCGGGCGCATGGAGCTCCGTCAATCAAATCGGCGTCCTGCTTTTTTTGCAGATTGATCTGTTAACCGCCAATTTGATGCTTGGAGCGTCCGCATCCGGGAAATACGCGGCGATTATCCAGTTTCCGCTGCTTTTGCGCAGCTTGGCCGGAACGGTCGCATCCCTGTTTGCGCCTATCATGACTTCATATTATTCAAAAGGCGATATGGACGGATTGATGAATTACGCCAATAAGGCAGTGAGGCTGAATGGCCTTTTGCTTGCACTTCCTGCTGCCTTATTGGGCGGATTGGCGGGGCCTTTTCTGACAATCTGGCTCGGACCGTCCTTTTCGTCGATAGCACCGCTTTTATTTATTCATGCCGGATACTTGGTGATCAGCCTCGCCTTTATGCCGCTGTTTTATATTTGGACCGCTTTTAATCAACAAAAAACACCGGCGATTGTTACCCTGCTGTTAGGCGCAGTGAATGTGGTGCTGGCCGTCACGCTGAGCGGGCCGGCTCATCTCGGTCTGTACGGCATAACATTGGCCGGGGCGATTTCCCTTATTTTAAAGAATGCCATCTTTACGCCGCTTTACGTATCCCGCATTACAGGCTGCAAAAAGCACGTGTTCTTTAAAGGCATCATCGGGCCTCTTTCAGCCGCTGTGTTTGCCTGGACGGTTTGTAAGGCCATGCAGTTTGTTGTGAAGATTGACGGCTGGACGTCACTGATAGCGACGGGAGTGACAGTCAGCTTTTGCTACGCTGTTTTCGCTTTTATGCTCGTTTGTACAAAAGAGGAAAGACAGCTGATACTAAAACGGTTTCGAAAAACGAAAGGAGCTGTGAATCTTTGATCCTGAAACGACTTTTTGATCTGACGGCCGCCATTTTTTTGTTGTGCTGTACGAGTGTGATCATTCTGTTCACCATCGCCGTTGTCAGGCTGAAAATAGGATCACCTGTCTTCTTTAAGCAAGTAAGGCCGGGCCTGCACGGCAAACCGTTCACCCTGTATAAGTTCCGGACAATGACGGATGAACGGGACAGTGAAGGAAATCTGCTGCCCGATGAAGTTAGGTTGACGAAAACAGGCAGGCTGATCAGAAAGCTAAGCATTGATGAGCTTCCGCAGCTTCTGAATGTTCTGAAGGGCGATCTCAGCCTTGTCGGGCCGCGGCCGCTTTTGATGGACTATCTGCCCCTTTATACAGAAAAACAGGCCCGGCGCCACGAGGTGAAGCCGGGTATCACAGGCTGGGCGCAAATCAATGGCAGAAACGCGATTTCCTGGGAAAAGAAATTTGAATTAGATGTTTGGTACGTTGACAACCGATCATTTTTTCTCGATTTGAAAATTCTATGTTTGACGGTGCGAAAGGTTCTTGTTTCAGAAGGGATTCAGCAAACCAACCATGTGACCGCGGAACGGTTTACCGGAAGCGGAGATGTGTCCTCATGAAAAACGTGGCCATTGTGGGTGACGGCGGACACGGAAAGGTGATCAGGGAGCTGATAAACGCCCGCACAGATACGCGTTTAGCCGCGGTGCTGGATGATAAATTCAAAACGTTCGAAGGCGGAAAAGAATGGTACACAGGCCCGCCGGAAGCCATTAGTGAATTGCGCAGGCTCATTCCCGATGTGCTGTTTTTGATTGCTGTTGGAAATAACAGTGTCAGAAAACAGCTGACTGAACGACTGGGACTGAAGAAAGATGATTTTATTACATTGATTCACCCGTCAGCCATCGTCAGCAAGTCGGCTGCTATCGGGGAAGGGACAGTGATCATGGCGGGCGCAATCATTCAGGCGGATGCGCGCATCGGCGCCCACTGCATCATCAATACGGGCGCAGTGGCAGAGCACGACAATCAAATCAGCGATTACGTTCATCTGTCCCCGCGTGTCACACTGTCAGGAGCGGTTTCCGTTCAGGAAGGCGCTCACGTTGGAACCGGTGCGTCCGTCATACCGCAGATCACAATCGGGGCTTGGAGCATTGTCGGCGCCGGCTCTGCGGTAATCCGTTCCATACCGGACAGGGTAACGGCGGCCGGGGCACCGGCACGCATCATTTCTGCCATTCAAACATCAAACAAAGGATGATTCTATGCATAAAAAAATCTACTTATCTCCCCCTCACATGAGCGGCAGGGAGCAGCACTATATTTCGGAAGCCTTTCGCTCAAACTGGATCGCGCCGCTTGGGCCGCTCGTGAATTTATTTGAAGAACAGCTGGCAGAACGCGTCGGTGTAAAAGCAGCAGCTGCGGTCAGCTCTGGAACGGCTGCGATTCATCTGGCGCTGCGTTTGCTTGAGGTAAAAGAAGGAGACAGCGTGTTTTGCCAGTCCTTCACATTTGTAGCAACCTCCAATCCGATTTTATATGAAAAAGCGGTGCCCGTCTTTATTGATTCTGAGCCTGACACATGGAATATGTCGCCGAAAGCCCTTGAAAGAGCATTGCAGGAAGCGAAAAGAAACGGCACTCTGCCAAAAGCGGTGATTGCCGTCAATCTATATGGGCAGAGCGCGAAAATGGATGACATCGTAAGCCTGTGTGATGCATACGGAGTTCCTGTCATTGAGGACGCAGCCGAATCTCTCGGAACAGTCTACAAAGGGAAGCATAGCGGGACATTCGGGCGCTTCGGCATTTATTCATTTAACGGGAACAAAATCATCACCACATCAGGCGGAGGGATGCTTGTTTCAAATGATGAAGCCGCAATTGAAAAAGCAAGATTTCTCGCTTCGCAGGCTCGAGAGCCGGCTGTTCATTATCAGCACAGTGAAATGGGGCATAATTACAGGCTGAGCAATATTTTAGCCGGTGTCGGCATTGCTCAGCTTGAGGTGCTGGATGAGCGCGTAGAGAAAAGAAGGACCATTTTCACGAGATACAAAAATGCGCTCGGTCACATAGACGGCGTCCGCTTTATGCCGGAGTACGCAGCAGGCATATCCAATCGCTGGCTCACCACGCTCACACTTGATAACGGGCTCAGCCCTTATGACGTAGTTCACCGTCTTGCTGAAGAAAACATTGAAGCCCGTCCGCTGTGGAAGCCGCTCCATACCCAGCCGCTATTCGATCCGGCTTTATTTTATTCTCATGAAGATACAGGAAGCGTATGCGAAGATTTGTTCAAGCGAGGAATCTGTCTCCCATCGGGGTCCAATATGACAGAAGATGAGCAAGACCGGGTCATTGAAGTGCTACTGCACTTATTCCAAACTGCCGAGGTGAAGAAATGGACAGCAAGCATTCGATGATCAGCCTGAAACAGAAACTGTCCGGGCTGCTCGACGTCATTCCGAAACAATCTGAGATCGTATATGCTGACTATCCTCTATATGGGAATGTAGGGGATTTATTTATTATGAAAGGAACAGAAGCCTTCTTTAAAGAACACGGGATTCGGGTCAGAAAACGCTGGAATCCTGACAGTTTTCCAGTCGGGCGAAAGCTGGATCCTAATCTCATCATCGTCTGCCAGGGAGGCGGAAACTTCGGGGATCTGTATCCGTATTATCAAGGCTTTAGAGAGAAAATTATCCAAACCTATCCGAACCACAAAATTGTGATCCTGCCGCAATCGATTTATTTTCAAAACAAAGACAACCTCAAGCGGACGGCGGAGATATTTTCTAAGCATGCGAATCTCCACATCATGATAAGGGAAAAAGCCTCCTATGCTACGGCACAGGCTTATTTTTCAAGAAATCACATTCAGCTTCTGCCTGATATGGCTCATCAGCTGTTTCCCGTCATTCCCACGCAGCAGCCGTCTAATCAAAAGCTGAGATTTATCCGAACAGATCATGAAGCAAACCAGGAGCTTCAGGAACACGCAAAAGCGGATAGCCACGACTGGCGCACGGTCCTGTCAGCTTCAGACCGCCGGACGATCGCTTTTCTGCAAACGCTCAACGTCCTGAACAAAAAAGCGGGCAACCCTTTGCCTATTGCGTATATATGGGGAAAATACTCGGATTATATCGTCAAAAAAGCCATTCGGTTTTTCAGCCGTTACGAATCGGTGGAAACATCAAGGCTGCACGGCCACATCTTGTCTTCTCTTCTTCAAAAAGAAAACACGGTCATTGATAATTCCTATGGGAAAAACGCCAATTACTTTCATACCTGGATGGAAGGAGTGCCAAGCACCCGGCTCATCCAGGACGCCTCAAAGAAGGAAAACCTTCCTGCTCACGTGTGAGCGGAAGGTTTATTTTGATTCTCCACGTTTGACTTTGTTGTATGCTTCATCTAAATGCTGAATCCGCTTTAAGACGACAGCGTTTTTCGTCAGCTGGTCCTGCACGAGCGTTGAGACGACGGAACGGTAGTAGCTGTTCATCGCGTGGATTTTATCCTCAGACTGATTCATTTCAATATGCTGTTTTAAATTCTCAATAAAATAAGGGACGGAAAAAAGTTCAGACATTTCTTTGGCAGCTCCTTTTTCATAAATGTATACGGTGTGATCTCAATCATGTACAATGAAGAAAGGGGAGTGAGCAAGATGGATATGAAACTTCAGCAAGTACAAGTATTAAAGCCTCAACTGACACAGGAGCTCAGGCAGGCCATCACGCTGCTTGGCTATCATTCGGCAGAGCTTGCCGAGTACATTGATGAGCTCTCACTGGAAAACCCTCTTATTGAACGAAAGGAAACAGACACACCGCCACTATCTTACCATAAAACAAATAAAAACAGGATGAATGCACAGGAAGCGGGCCTTCAATTAAGTGATCCGCAAAAAACATTGCAGGATGCGTTAAAACAGCAGTCACTCGATATGAATCTGTCAAACACTGAAAAAAAGATTTTTAATTATCTGATTTATTCGCTTGATTCAAACGGATACTTGGAAGAAGATGTTGAGGAGGCGGCACAGCGCTTATCTGTATCGGCCAAGGAAACAGAGGCTGTTTTGGCAAAACTCCAGTCACTAGAGCCGGCTGGAATCGGCGCGAGATCTTTGCAGGAATGCATCCTTCTTCAATTACAGCGGCTGCCGAACAGAAATGAACACGCGGAAATGCTTGTTTCTGCTCATTTTGATGCTTTTGCGCAAAAAAAGTGGAAAGCGCTTTCAGTGGAGACTGGAATTCCGCTTGATACCATTCAGGATATCTCAGATGATATAGCGGCTCTTCATCCAAGACCGGGTCTTCTGTTTGCCCGACCAGAGCAAGATGTGTATATCGAGCCTGACATTTTTATCACTGTAAAAAACGGGCACATTGCAGCGGAGCTGAATACCCGCTCGTTTCCCGAGATCGATCTGCATCCGCAGTACAGTACGCTTTTATCATCCGGCTCCTGTCAGGACACTGTCTCTTATTTATCCGCCAAATATCAGGAATGGCGCTGGCTGAGCCGCGCGCTGCGGCAGCGAAAACAGACAATCACGAGGATAATCAATGAGCTGATCACACGCCAAAAGGATTTCTTTCTGAAAGGGCGAAGCGCAATGAAACCGCTGACTCTCAGGGAGATAGCAGACTGCTTAAGCCTTCATGAATCAACTGTGAGCCGGGCCATTAAAGGAAAAACGATCCAAACGCCTTACGGGCTGTTTGAGATGAAACTCTTTTTCTCAGCAAAAGCCGAGGCTTCAGGAGATGGAGATGCGTCGAATTATGCAGTCAAAATGCATCTTGAAGACCTGATCAATCAAGAGGACAAAACAAAACCGCTCTCAGATCAAAAGCTTGCCGAATTGCTATATGAACAGCACGGCATCCAAATCTCGAGACGCACCGTGGCAAAATACCGCGATCAGATGAATATTCCGTCTTCGGCAGCGAGAAAACGGTATAAATAAAAACCTCCCGTGTTGGGAGGTTTTTTTTAAGGAATCATCCAGCTGAACACATGATGCTGCAAAAAGGTGATGATACAAACGAGCAGCAGCAAAAACAGACTGTGTTTAATGGTAAAGCGGAAAAGATCTGACTCCTTTCCGGCGAGTCCTACCGCGGCGCATGCCACCGCAATCGATTGCGGCGAAATCATTTTTCCTGTGACACCGCCTGAAGAGTTGGCGGCGACAGACAGAACAGGGTCCATACCGACCGATAACGCGGTGACTTTCTGCAGGTTGCCGAACAGCAGGTTGGCAGAAGTATCCGAGCCGGTAATAAAGACGCCGAGCCAGCCGAGAACAGGTGAAAAGAAGGTAAACATCGAACCCGTCAGCGCGAGTGTCATCCCGAGTGTCGTGCTCATTCCTGAGGAGTTTGTGACATAGGCAAAACCAACCACAGATGCGATGGTCAAAATCGGAAGCTTCAACTCTTGGATCGTTTCTTTAAAAACGGCTCCCCAGTCTTTCCACGAAATCGCCGTGATGAATTTTGACAGCACAGCGGCAATCAAGATGGCGGTGCCGGCCGAACCGAGCACGTCAAGCTTGTAAACCGCTTCAATCGGCGTACCGTCAGCATTGGCAATCTGATTGTTCAAAAAAGGCACACCAGGGGCAAAAGTCAGTTTTTCCCCAACAGCATTCAGCCATGTCAAGAACACAGCAGAGCCTTCATAATGCCCGGTCAGCGCGGATTTGACAGATGGAATGCCCCATACGGAAATCATCACCGTCAGCAGTAGAAATGGCGACCAAGCCTTGAAAATCTGTCCGCCGCTGTACGCAGGCGCTGTCGGATTCGTTCGCGCCGTTTCAATCGCGGCGGCCGATTCCTGTTCACCGGCAAACCGGAATGTTGTTTTCGGCTTCCACCATTTCAAAAACACAGCAAGCGCAGCCATTGAAACAAGCGCTGACAAAACATCAGGCAGCTCAGGCCCTAAAAAATTGGAACTGAGATATTGAACAACAGCAAAGGAAACACCGGATACGAGAATTGCCGGCCAGACCTCCAAGGCTTTCCTGAACCCGCTCATAATGATGATTAAATAAAGAGGAATAAATACGGATAAAAACGGCAGCTGCCGCCCGACCATTTGTGAAATCTCCATCGCCGGAATCCCTGTCGGCCCTTCTACGGCTGTAATTGGAATTCCAATTGCGCCAAAGGCGACAGGCGCCGTATTGGCGATCAAACAGATCCCCGCCGCATAAAGAGGATTAAAGCCGAGACCGACCAAAAGCGCGGCAGAAATGGCGACAGGCGCTCCGAAGCCTGCTGCCCCTTCTAAAAAAGCCCCGAATGAAAAAGCGATCAAGAGGGCTTGAAGCCGCCGGTCATCAGTAATCGAGAGAACCGAACTGCGGATGATATCAAACTGCCCCGTTTTCACAGTGATTTTATACAAAAAAACAGATGTCACAATGATCCAGCCAATCGGCAATATTCCGTAAACGGCTCCTTGTGTCGCCGACATCAGCGCTTTTTCCGCAGGCATCCGATAAACCAATACAGCAATGACAAGGGCGATCCCCAATGTGGCCAAGCCCGCTGTATACCCCTTCATCCGTTTAATCGCGAGTGCCCAAAAAAAGAAAATAATCGGTACAAGTGCGGCAAGCGCTGATAAAAGCAAATTTCCCCCTATAGGCGTATATGCCTGTGTCCATTGCATCCCAAACCCCTCCTTGAAACATAAACTGGCGTTGTATGTAAGCGGTTTCTATAGATGATATGATCATCTGATGACTGGGTAATAAGACCAGTTACCTAGCATTATATTTTGAAAAAAATCAAAGTACAAGACTTTTTGACAAAATAGTCAAAATCTTTTGGCGGCCCATAAAACAGAGTATAATAGATCGTAAACAGCCAGACCTACAAGTTACGGGGTGAATTGCATTGAAATACAAACAGATTAAAACAAAAAAAATATATGAAGAAGTAGCGGATGCACTATTAGATATGATCAAAAACGGCGAATTGAAGCCTGGAGATAAACTGGACTCTGTTCAGGCGCTTGCTGAGAGCTTTCAAGTCAGCCGTTCAGCGGTTCGAGAAGCACTTTCTGCGCTAAAAGCGATGGGGCTTGTCGAAATGAAACAGGGGGAAGGCACGTACCTGAAGGAATTTGAGCTCAATCAAATTTCTCAGCCGCTCTCAGCCGCCCTTCTCATGAAAAAAGAGGACGTCAAGCAGCTGCTCGAGGTCAGAAAACTGCTTGAACTCGGCGTGGCGTCATTAGCTGCTGAAAAAAGGACAGAAGCAGATCTCGAAAGAATTCATGATGCACTAAAGGAAATGGGGAGCATTGAAGCAGACGGGGAGTTGGGAGAGAAAGCAGATTTTGCATTTCATCTGGCGCTTGCGAACGCTTCTCAAAATGAACTTCTTAAACACTTGATGAATCACGTATCATCATTGCTGCTGGAAACAATGAGAGAAACGCGGAAAATCTGGCTGTTTTCCAAGAAGACCTCAGTTCAGCGGCTGTATGAGGAGCACGAACGGATTTACAATGCCGTGGCTGCCGGGAACGGTGCACAGGCGGAAGCCGCCATGCTGGCGCACTTGACGAATGTGGAAGATGTGCTTTCGGGATATTTCGAGGAAAATGTGCAATAACCAACTCATTTCCCGGGCAATTCTGCTGGTTCCGGATGATACGAACAACTGAGACTGAGCCGCAAATGGTTCAGTCTTTTTACATGAGGCAGCCAGGGGCTTTGTACGCTTGACATTTTTGAAAAAGAAAGTAAAATATTTTACTAAAATGAATGCGAGCTGCATTATGGAGGCAGATGCAATGGCGACAATTAAAGATATCGCGCAGGAAGCGGGATTTTCAATCTCAACCGTTTCCCGCGTTTTAAATAACGATGAAAGCCTTTCTGTTCCTGATGAGACACGGGAGAAAATCTATGAAGCGGCGGAGAAACTCAATTACCGCAAAAAAACAGTAAGGCCGCTGGTGAAACATATTGCGTTTTTATATTGGCTGACAGATAAAGAAGAATTGGAAGATGTCTATTTTAAAACGATGAGATTGGAAATAGAGAAACTGGCGAAAGCATTCAATATCGATATAACCACTTATAAAATATCAGATGGAATCGAGTGCATTCCTGAACATACGGAAGGGTTTATTGCCGTCGGCACATTTTCAGATGAAGAGCTGGCTTTCCTTAGAAATCTCACTGAAAACGGCGTCTTTATCGATTCAACTCCTGATCCCGATCATTTTGACTCGGTAAGGCCTGACTTAGCACAAATGACAAGGAAGACGGTAAACATCCTGGCTGAGAAGGGGCATAAAAGCATCGGTTTTATCGGCGGCACATACAAAAATCCGAACACCAACCAGGATGAAATGGACATCCGTGAAGAAACCTTCAGATCCTATATGAGGGAAAAAGGCATGCTGGACGAGCGGTATATTTTCTGTCATCGCGGATTCTCTGTAGAAAACGGCTACCGCCTGATGTCAGCGGCGATCGAGACATTAGGCGACCAGCTTCCGACTGCTTTTATGATCGCAGCGGACCCGATTGCAGTGGGCTGTCTGCAAGCCCTGAACGAAAAAGGAATTGCCATACCGAACAGGGTCAGTATTGTGAGTATCAACAACATCAGCTTCGCGAAGTATGTCTCACCTCCTCTGACGACGTTTCATATTGATATACATGAATTATGTAAAAACGCTGTTCAATTGCTGCTTGAACAAGTGCAGGACAAGAGAAAGACGGTAAAAACTTTATATGTGGGCGCGGAATTAATCGTCAGAAAGAGTATGAATTAAAAACGGCTTGGGATACTAAGCCGTTTTTTTAATTAGGTAAATTAATTTACCTAAAGTAGTAAATAGTTTGTTTACACATTTTCTCAAGCGTGCTATATTATTTTTAAAGCGCTTTCATTCATACCGAAAGGGTGACAATCAATGAAAATGGCAAAAAAGTGTTCCGTATTCATGCTCTGTGCAGCTGTCAGTTTATCCTTGGCGGCTTGCGGCCCAAAGGAAAGCAGCAGCGCCAAATCGAGTTCAAAAGGGTCAGAGCTTGTTGTATGGGAGGATAAAGAAAAGAGCAACGGCATTAAAGACGCCGTGGCTGCATTTGAAAAAGAGCACGATGTGAAGGTCAAAGTCGTTGAAAAACCGTATGCCAAGCAGATTGAAGATTTGCGAATGGACGGACCGGCCGGCACAGGCCCTGACGTGTTAACAATGCCAGGTGACCAAATCGGAACGGCTGTCACGGAAGGATTACTCAAGGAATTACATGTCAAAAAAGACGTTCAATCACTTTATACTGACGCTTCCATTCAGTCTCAAATGGTCGATCAAAAGCTTTATGGACTGCCAAAAGCAGTTGAAACGACTGTGCTGTTTTACAACAAAGATCTCATCTCAGAAAAGGAATTGCCCAAAACGCTGGAAGAGTGGTACGACTATTCCAAAAAGACTGCTGATGGCAGCAAATTTGGCTTTTTAGCCTTATTCGATCAAATTTATTATGCGGAAAGTGTAATGAGCGGATACGGCGGATACATTTTTGGAAAGGACAAAGACGGCAACTATAACCCGTCAGACATTGGAATCAATAATGAAGGCGCTGTCAAAGGTGCGGCGCTGATGCAGAAGTTTTACAAAGAGGGCTTATTCCCGGCAGGCATTATTGGAGAACAAGGGATTAACGTGTTGGAATCGCTGTTCACAGAAGGAAAAGCCGCCGCGATTATTTCTGGCCCATGGAATGTAGAAGCCTTCTCGAAAGCAGGAATCAATTATGGCATTACGAAACTGCCGAAGCTGGAAAATGGGAAAAACATGAGTTCCTTTATCGGCGTTAAAAGCTACAACGTCAGCGCATTTTCAAAGAATACGGAGCTGGCGCAAGAATTAGCCGTATTCCTGGCAAATGAAAGGAATTCTAAAACACGATATGAAGAGACGAAAGAAGTTCCTGCTGTAAAATCTCTAGCCAATGACCCGGCTATTATGAAAAGTGAGGCGGCACGGGCTGTTACTGAACAATCCCGTTTCTCAGAGCCAACACCAAATATTCCGGAAATGAATGAAATATGGACGCCGGCTGATTCTGCATTACAGACAGTTGCAACAGGGAAGGCGGGTCCGAAACAAGCATTGGATCAAGCAGCTGAAACGGCCAAAGGACAAATTAAGGCAAAGCACAGCGGTAAATAAAGAGAAAGCTAGATTTGTATTGTAAGAGAGGTGAAAACGGTGCAGCATCGTCAAGTCGCTTTGTTGCTTTCTATTATTCCGGGACTCGGGCAATTTTATAACAAGCAATGGATAAAAGGTATTGTCTTTCTTTTCTTAGGCGCATCGTTTTTTGCGGTCTTTGGAGATCTGCTCAATATGGGGTTTTGGGGAATCTTTACACTGGGAACAGAAGTGCCGCGGGATAATTCCGTTTTTCTGCTGGCGGAAGGAATTATCGCTGTCATCGTGACCTGCTTTGGCCTTGCGGTGTATTATGTAAATCTTCGCGATGCGTTCCAAAGCGGAAAGCAGCGTGATGAAAACAAGCCATTAAGTTCCTTAAAAGAACAATACCGGCATATCATTTCTGAGGGCTATCCTTATGTCGTCAGCGGCCCATCTTTGTTTATTCTAATTTTCGCCGTGATCTTCCCTATTTTATTCAGCTTTGCATTAGCGTTCACAAACTATGATTTGTATCATTCTCCTCCTGCAAAATTAATTGATTGGGTCGGTTTTCAAACATTCGCAAATATTTTCACAGTTGATATTTGGAGGTCGACCTTTTTTGATGTACTGGCTTGGACGGTGGTTTGGACACTTGCTGCATCCACACTGCAAGTCAGCTTGGGGATTTTTCTCGCGATCATTGTCAACCAGAAAGACCTTCGGTTTAAACGCTTTTTCCGGACGATACTGATTTTGCCATGGGCCGTTCCCGGTTTTGTGACGATTTTAATTTTTGCGGGGCTGTTTAATGATAGCTTTGGTGCGATGAATCACGACATCTTGGCTTTCTTCGGGATAGATCCGCTTCCGTGGATGACAGATGCCAATTGGTCGAGGCTTGCGTTGATTCTCATGCAGGGCTGGCTCGGATTTCCGTACATCTTTCTCGTCTCAACAGGCGTATTGCAATCCATCCCGGACGATCTGTATGAAGCAGCTACGATTGATGGCGCTTCTGTCTTTTCAAAGCTGAGATACATTACGCTTCCAATGGTGTTCATCGCCATGGCTCCGATTATCATTACTCAGTTTACGTTTAATTTTAATAACTTTAATATTATCTATCTATTTAATGGCGGAGGTCCGGCTGTAACCGGATCGACAGCCGGCGGGACAGACATCCTCGTTTCATGGATTTATAAGTTGACAATGCAGTCCAGTCAATATTCACTTGCTGCGGCTTTAACGATTTTATTATCTGTGTTTGTCATCTCCATCGCATTGTGGCAGTTCAGACAGACAAAGTCTTTTAAAGAGGAGGCATGAGGCATGCTGGCAGATATGAAGGTCAGAAAATATTTCCGTCTCCTTTTCTCTTACTTGTTGTTAGCCTTTATGGCGGTCATCATTGTTTATCCTCTCCTTTGGACGGCAGGCGCAAGCTTTAACCCCGGCAACAGCTTAATCAGCACATCCATCATTCCGAAGCATCCGACATTCGATCATTACAAGGAATTATTTGCGGGCAAGGAAAGCCTTCAATATGTGCAGTGGTATGTCAACTCAATGAAGATCAGCCTGTTTACAATGGCAGGGTCTTTGCTCTGTGTGACGTTTACGGCCTATGCGTTTTCGCGCTTTCGGTTCAAAGGGAGGAAATACGCTTTAATCCTCTTTTTATTGCTGCAAATGATTCCTCAGTTTTCGGCTTTAATCGCTTTGTTTGTATTGGCGCAAATCTTGGGCATGATCAATAGCCACTGGCTGTTAATCTTGCTTTATATCGGCGGCCTGATCCCGATGAATACGTATTTGATGAAAGGGTACATGGATTCGATTCCGATGGATTTAGACGAAAGCGCCAAGATTGACGGGGCCAGCAGCACCCGAATCTTCTTCCAAATCATTCTGCCATTATCAAAACCGATGGCGGCAGTGGTGGCCATGAACAGCTTTACAGGCCCGCTCGGAGATTTTGTGCTGTCCTCAACGATATTGAGAACGCCTGAATCATATACATTGCCCGTCGGCCTATTCAATTTAGTGAATGATGTTATGGGGGCCAGCTATACGACATTTGCGGCCGGAGCCTTGCTTATCAGCATTCCGGTTGCCGTCATCTTTATCATACTGCAAAAGAATTTTGTGTCCGGATTAACCGCAGGCGGAACAAAAGGCTAAGAGAATAAGGAGGAGAATGTGATGTCAAAGCTTGAAAAAACGCACGTAACCGAAGCAAATTTTATGCTTCATGGGGGAGACTACAACCCCGATCAGTGGCTGGATCGGCCTGATATTTTAGCTGACGATATCAAACTGATGAAGCTTTCTCATACGAATACGTTTTCTGTCGGCATTTTTGCATGGAGTGCACTTGAGCCGGAGGAGGGCGTATATCAATTTGACTGGCTGGATGATATTTTTGAGCGGATTCACAGTATAGGCGGCCGGGTCATATTAGCAACGCCAAGCGGAGCCCGTCCGGCCTGGCTGTCGCAAGCCTATCCGGAAGTTTTGCGCGTCAATGCCTCCCGCGTCAAACAGCTGCACGGCGGAAGGCACAACCACTGTCTCTCATCTAAAGTCTACCGAGAAAAAACACGGCACATCAACCGCCTATTAGCAGAACGATACGGCAATCATCCGGCGCTGTTAATGTGGCACATTTCAAACGAATACGGGGGAGATTGCCACTGTGATCTATGCCAGCATGCTTTCAGGGAGTGGCTGAAATCGAAATACGACAACAGCCTCAAAACATTGAACCGTGCGTGGTGGACTCCTTTTTGGAGCCATACATTCAATGACTGGTCACAAATTGAAAGCCCTTCGCCGATCGGTGAAAACGGCTTGCACGGCTTGAACTTAGACTGGCGCCGGTTCGTCACCGATCAAACGATTTCGTTTTATGAAAATGAAATCGTTCCGCTGAAAGAACTGACGCCTGATGTCCCTATCACAACGAACTTTATGGCTGACACGCCGGATTTAATTCCATATCAGGGCCTCGACTACAGCAAATTTGCGAAACATGTCGATGCCATCAGCTGGGACGCTTATCCTGTCTGGCACAATGACTGGGAAAGCACAGCTGATTTGGCGATGAAGGTCGGCTTTATCAATGACCTGTACCGAAGCTTGAAGCAGCAGCCTTTCTTATTAATGGAGTGTACGCCAAGCGCGGTCAATTGGCATAACGTCAATAAGGCGAAGCGCCCGGGCATGAATCTGCTGTCATCTATGCAAATGATAGCCCACGGCTCGGACAGCGTTCTCTATTTCCAATACCGCAAATCACGCGGGTCATCAGAAAAATTGCATGGGGCGGTTGTGGATCATGACAACAGCCCGAAGAACCGCGTCTTTCAAGAAGTGGCCAAGGTCGGTGAGACATTGGAACGGCTGTCCGAGGTTGTCGGAACGAAGAGGCCGGCACAAACCGCTATTTTATATGACTGGGAAAATCATTGGGCGCTCGAGGATGCTCAGGGGTTTGCGAAGGCGACAAAACGTTATCCGCAAACGCTTCAGCAGCATTACCGCACATTCTGGGAACACGATATCCCTGTCGATGTCATCACGAAAGAACAAGACTTTTCACCATATAAACTGCTCATCGTCCCGATGCTTTATTTAATCAGCGAGGACACCATTTCCCGTTTAAAAGCGTTTACAGCTGATGGCGGCATCTTAGTCATGACGTATATCAGCGGAATTGTGAATGAGCATGACTTAACATACACAGGCGGATGGCATCCGGATCTTCAAGCAATTTTCGGAATTGAGCCTCTTGAAACGGACACGCTGTATCCGAAGGATCGAAATGCTGTCAGCTACCGCGGCAAAACATACGAAATGAAGGATTATGCAACCGTGATTGATGTAAAAACTGCTTCAACAGAAGCGGTGTATCAAGAGGATTTTTACGCCCGTACGCCAGCTGTCACAAGCCATCAATATCAGCAGGGCAAGGCGTATTTTATCGGCGCGCGTTTGGAGGATCAATTTCACCGTGATTTCTATGAGGGTCTGATCACAGACCTTTCTCTTTCACCTGTTTTTCCGGTTCGGCACGGAAAAGGCGTCTCCGTACAAGCGAGGCAGGATCAGGACAATGATTATATTTTTGTCATGAATTTTACGGAAGAAAAACAGCTGGTCACGTTTGATCAGAGTGTGAAGGACATGATGACAGGAGAGATATTGTCAGGCGACCTGACGATGGAAAAGTATGAAGTAAGAATCGTAGTAAACACTCATTAGCCTGATGCTCCGCTCGATATGGGCGGATTCTTTTTTCTGTATTAAGAAATCGCTTACTAAATCGTGAGGGGTGGAATCATGAGGAATGGAGTGAAAATGTGCTTAGCGGCTGCCATCGTGTGGAGTGCATTCAGTTCACCGGGATCTGCCGCTGCCGTTGAGAAGGAGAAGCATGTGCCAGAGCTTCGGGCAGAGGATCTTTTTGTTAAAAAAGTAGAGGGAATGAACAAAGACTTTATTAAAGGGGCAGATGTGTCCAGCGTTATTGCTTTGGAAAACAGCGGTGTCAACTTTTACAATACAAGCGGAAAACGACAGGACATCTTTACAACTTTAAAACAGTCTGGGGTCAACTATGTTCGCGTCCGCATTTGGAATAACCCGTATGATTCAAATGGCAACGGGTATGGCGGAGGAAACAATGATATTCAAAAAGCCATCGAAATCGGAAAAAGAGCGACAGCGAACGGAATGAAGGTGCTTGCCGACTTTCATTATTCTGATTTTTGGGCAGATCCCGCGAAACAAAAGGTGCCTAAAGCTTGGGCGAATCTCAGCTTTGAAGCAAAAAAAGCCAAGCTCTATGAGTATACGAAACAAAGTCTGCAAAAGATGATCAAGGAAGGCGTTGACATCGGCATGGTTCAGGTCGGAAATGAAACAACAGGAGGATTTGCCGGCGAAACCGATTGGACGAAGATGTGCCAATTATTTAAAGAAGGAAGCCGAGCGGTCAGGGAGACAAATTCAGGCATTTTGGTCGCCCTGCATTTTACCAATCCTGAAACGGCTGGAAGGTATTCATTTATTGCAGAAACACTCAGCAAAAACAAAGTAGATTATGATGTGTTCGCGAGCTCCTATTATCCTTTCTGGCATGGCACATTACAAAATTTGACCTCCGTGCTGAAGGCTGTTGCCGATACGTACGGCAAAAAAGTCATGGTGGCGGAGACGTCGTACACCTATACCGCTGAGGATGGCGATGGGCATGGAAATACAGCGCCAAAAAGCGGACAGACGCTGCCATATCCCATTTCTGTTCAAGGCCAGGCAACTGCAGTAAGAGATGTAATGGAGGCAGTGGCGAATACGGGCAAAGCAGGACTTGGCGTTTTCTATTGGGAGCCGGCGTGGATTCCAGTCGGGCCGAAGACACAGATAGAGAAAAACAAAGTGTTATGGGAAACATACGGGTCAGGGTGGGCCTCCAGCTATGCTGCTGAATATGACCCTGAAGACGCTGGGAAGTGGTATGGGGGAAGTGCTGTAGATAATCAAGCTTTGTTTGATTTTAATGGACATCCGCTGCCTTCCTTGCAGGTGTTTCAATATGCGGAATCAGGCCATATTCCAAAGAAACGCTGAAACAAAAAAATCCATGAGATGTAACAATTCATTGTTATGTCTCATGGATCATTTTATTTTACATCAACTAATATAAAACATTCATCATCACTCTTATGATGAGCTTCCTTTTGATGCTGGAGTGATGTAAGGATTTTCTCCTTCAGGTCAGTGATCGGCGAATCAGGATGCTCTTTTAGTAAATCAAATAAATAGCATGAAGCCGTAGGATCCATCACGCCATCTGTGTATAGAAGCAGTCTTCCGCCATCTGTATATGAAAGGCTGCTTGACTGAAACACTAAGTCTTCAAACATCCCGATCGGAGGCGAGGTCGCGTGAAGCAGTTGTTGAGTTCCGCTGTCGTCCTGCCATAGTGCCGGCGGATGTCCTGCGTTGACATAATCAATGCTTTGCCTTGCTATATCAATCTCAAGATAAATAGCAGTGCAATAATGTCTTGCTTCCTCATCATTTTGAAACAAGCTGTGAAGGTGCCGGTCTAATTCTTTCATGACGTTAACGGGACTGAGACCTTGCGTGATCTGGCGCTGAAACAAAGGATGAAGTGACATCGTAATCAATGCCGATGAAATCCCGTGCCCCATCACATCAAGGATAATAATGCCGTAACGGTGTTCATCGATTTGATAAAATCCGTAAAGATCACCTGACAATTCACTCGATGCATTGTAATAAGATCCAATCTGAACCTGATCGTTTACAATCGGTTCAGTCAACGAGTTTTTCTGGATCTTTCTGGCGAGTTCAAGCTCTCTTTTGGTGTTTAATTTAAATTGTTGATTTTGTTTGTTGATCTCAAGAAGCTCTTCTTGTTTTGCCTTCAGCGTTTCCAAGGCAATTTCTAACTCCGCATTGGCTTTCTGTTTAGCAAGCAAAGCTTCTTGAGCCGCGTTTCTGGCTATCAGCAGCTCATTTTCATATTCATTTCGCTTCCGCATTGGAATGAGAACACAATCGAAGACAGAAGCCCCGCTACTGTGTCTCGCAATAGCATTGATAAGGACGGGGACTTCTTCTCCATCTCTTGCTTTCAGGGAAATGTATAATTCTTCGATGTGATGCTCCAATTTCAAAAGCGGAAAAAAATAAAGCTGGCAGAAAAGCTGTGCGGGAACGGTCAACATCGTATTCATATGCTGGCCGATAACCTGCTCCGCCCCATAACCCAGAATCTTGATAAGGGTACGGTTGGCAGCTAAGATCGACCCCTCTTCTGACAAAGTGAGGAAACCGCATGGTGCATCATTCAATTGTTTGTCCATTAAGAGGGTCACCTCTATCCCTTTCGTTCCGCTATCACACGTGTGCTTTTAAATAATCGCCGATCAGCTGTATCGTCTCATCTGGATGGCTCATATGAGGGCAATGACCGCGAGCCTCCATTTGTTTCAGACTGCTATAAGGCAGATGCTGATGCATATACTTACCTACTGTTGCAGGTGCGATGATATCATCTGCACACTGGAGAATAAGAGAGGGAACCGTTACCTTCGAAAGATCCTCCCGGTGATCAGAAAAAAACGCCGCTTTCGCGAATTGGCGGGCAATGACAGGATCAGTAGAACAAAAACGGCTTTCAAGCTCTTCCTTAATTTCAGGCCGATCTGGCTGATTCAGAACGGTTGCCGCAAATACAGTTGCCCAGCCGATATAGTTTTTCTCCATCATCTCCAGCAAACCAAGGAGCTGCTCCTCTTCAAATCCTCCGTAATACTCAGGAGGATCATTCAAATAGCAAGGAGAAGGCCCTACCATCACCAGTTGGGAAAAAAGCTCCGGGCGGCGGATGGATGCAAGCATCCCAATCACGGCTCCGACGGAGTGCCCCACAAACACGGTTTCCTCCAGATCTAAAGCGTCACAAACATCAAGGACATCTTGGGCATAGCCGTCAAGTGTCTGGTAGCGATTCAGGTCATATGCGCGCAAATCTGAATGTCCCGAACCGACGTAATCAAATAAAATGACCCGGTGCTCTTCTTCAAAGGCCGGTGCCACGGCATTCCACACGCTTTGATCGCATCCAAAACCGGGTGCGAACATGATAGATGCTTTGCCGCTGCCTTTCACCATCACATGATTTCTAGACAAAATCGCTTCGTTCATGATTGGCTCCTTTCAGCCGGAAAGTAATATAAAGTTCAATGTGTCTATCATAACACTCGGACGGTTTGAAGAGTGTACTTTCTATGAAAGTCATAGCAGTTTAAAAGAAAGGGGACATGCGGCATAGAAAAGGTGATTGAATTGGAAGATGCAGAGGATGGATTGCCTAGACACTAACGGTGAGAAAGAATATGACATTTGTCACTCTATCATCATGACACCCCATACTAACAACAGCTGCTCAGCCATTTTACAATCAATGTAAGCCATCAGGAGGTGCTCAAGTGATGAATGAGGCAGTATCAGTAAGCAATGTGACAAAACAGTTCCAGCATAAAACAGCTGTAAACAACATCAGCTTCAGCATGAAAAAAGGAGAAATCGCAGCCATTCTCGGACCGAATGGGGCAGGGAAGACGACTGTCATCTCTATGATATTAGGATTGCTGAAACCAAGCGAGGGAGAAATCAAACTATTTAACCGGGTTCCCGATGATCAACAGGTTCGCGAACAAATAGGCGTGATGCTTCAGGAAGTAAGTGTCATGCCGGGCCTCAAGGTGAATGAAATTCTCGAACTCTTTCGAAGCTATTATCCGAATCCATTGTCCTTGAACGAACTCGTTTCGTTAACAGCACTCACAAAAGAAGATTTGAAAACAAAAGCAGAAAAATTATCCGGAGGACAAAAACGCCGTTTAAGCTTTGCTTTGGCTCTTGCCGGGAATCCGGAGCTGCTTATATTTGATGAACCGACAGTCGGCATGGACACTTCATCAAGACATCGATTCTGGCAGACCATTCACGGACTGTCGGACCAAGGAAAAACGATTATTTTTTCAACGCATTATTTACAGGAAGCAGACGATGCCGCACAGCGAATCTTATTTTTTGCTGATGGACGGCTTGTGGCAGATGACTCACCGATGCAAATCCGCTCAAGAATTCAAAAACAGTCTGTTTCCTTTGCGCTCCATTCAGATGAATCGTTGGAAAAGCTGTCTCGGCACCCGGAAGTAGAGCGAGTGTTCCGCAGGCATCAAAGAATCATCATCCAAACATCAAATACAGACAAAGTGTTGGCGTTGATCTTTCAAGAAAACATCCCAGCACGGGATATTCGAATTGAACACGGGACGCTCGATGAGGCATTTCGCCGGCTGGCTGACGGAAACAGGGAGGCGATGTGAGTGAACATGCTGCAGAAGCAAAGCATAGCTGAAATGAAAAGGGTGCTTAGGAACAAGTATTTTGTGCTTTGGTCGCTGATCATGCCAATAGTCTTTTATTATCTCTTTACCAATGTAGTGAATACCAACGTTCCCGACCAACGTGCATGGGACGCCCATTACTTAATGTCAATGACAGTCTTCAGCGTGATGGGTTCCTCTATCATGACACTGGGCATCCGTATGGTTCAAGAACGGTCACAAGGCTGGACTGCCTTTATCCGCCTTACACCTCTTCCAGATCATATCTATTTATTAGCTCAGATGATCGGACAAAGTGTCATTCACGTTTTATCGATTACCGTCATTTTTCTGTTCGGCGCAATGATCAATGACATTGCCTTGTCACCGTTTGAATGGATGATGAGCGGACTGTGGATTTTGTTTGGCGCATTGCCTTTTTTAGCATTAGGCACACTAATCGGCCTCATGAGAAAAGTAGAAACAGCGGCCGGAATCAGTAATGTGCTTTATATGCTGCTGGCTTTAGGCGGGGGGATGTGGATGCCGTTTGAGGTCATGCCTGACATGATGCAGAACATTGGCCAGTGGCTTCCGTCTTATCATTTCGGGAGCGGCGCGTGGGAACTAGTGCGGGGCGGGAGTCCGGATTGGAAAAATATCCTGATATTAATCGCTTATATGATGTTCTTCATGCTACTATCTAAATATATTAGAAGAAAACAAGAAGCGGTGTAATACATGAAAAAGGCAATATCAATTTTCCCGAAGCAATTCGGGTTTTTCCCTTATATCTTTCTGGTGTACACCATTATGCCGTTCCTCTCTTTATTGAAAGAATCAGGCATCAAACAGGTCATTGGATATGGCATCCTGCTTCTATTTATCGCGGCATATCGCCAGTTATTCTGCTGCGTGGGCAGAGCTTCGTTTACGTATTGGCTTATCATGCAAATGGCGGTTATTTTGATATATAGTGTGTTTTACAATATCACCTATATATACTTAGGTTTTTTCCCGGCAAACTTTGTTGGTTATTACAAAGAGAAAACGAATTTTAACCGTGCGTTCTGCGCTTTAATCTTTATCCTGCTTTTTCCATGCCTATACCAATTTATCGTGAATTCAGTCACGCTCCGGGAGCTTTTTTCTGTTCTCCCGTTTCTCGTCATCATGCTCATTTCTCCATTCGGCATTCGTTCTATGTTTCGGAGAATTGAGCTTGAAGCTAAGCTGGCACAAGCCAACGAACAGATAAAAGAACTCTCTAAAAGAGAGGAGCGTGTTCGAATCGCCCGTGATCTTCACGATACTCTTGGCCATACCTTGTCGCTGCTTACATTAAAAAGCCAGCTCATTCAGCGGTTGGCTGCATCTGATCCAGAACGGACCAAGCATGAGGCAAAAGAAATGGAAACCAGCTCGCGAGCCGCACTCAAGCAAGTCCGAGAGCTGGTTTCTGATATGAGGACGGTCACGATAACAGAGGAGCTCGTAAACATTCAGCACATTTTAAGGGCGGGGAACATTACCTTTCAATACGAAGGAGCCGACGACTTTTCAGCGATATCTCCCGTCACTCAAAATATTATCAGTATGTGTATGCGGGAAGCAGTGACTAACATCATCAAGCACAGCAAAGCAACTCACTGCGCCATCACCATTTCTCAGTTTGCTGGCAAAATGAGGATCGTGATACGGGATGACGGAAAGGGAGCAGCGAAGGAGAAAACCTTTGGGAATGGCCTGCGGGGAATGGAAGAACGGCTCATGCTCATTGAAGGGGGATTAACAGTTTCAGATCATAACGGAACGGTTGTGACTCTGACGATTCCGCTGATTAAAAAAGCAGAATGATTGGAGGACGAAAAGAATGATTCGTCTGTTTATTGCTGAGGACCAGCGAATGCTTTTAGGCGCTTTGGGATCTTTGCTTGATTTAGAAGAGGATATGACAGTCATCGGACAAGCATTAAACGGGGAAGAGGCGCTACATGCTATTTTGAAGCTGGAGCCGGATGTATGCATCATGGACATTGAAATGCCGGTTCGAAGCGGACTGGATGTGGCAGAGGAATTAATGAAAAAAGGCTGCGTCAGCAAGGTCATAATTTTAACTACTTTTGCCCGCCCCGGATATTTTGAACGTGCGGTAAAAGCCGGTGCGCATGGCTATCTGCTGAAAGACGGAGAAATTGACGATCTGGCCGATGCCATTCGAAAATGTGTAGAGGGAAAACGTGTCTTCAGCCCCGAGCTTACGTTTAATATGATGCGAGACGAAAATCCGCTAACCGCTAGAGAGCAAGAAATTCTGAGGCTTGCGGCTTTAGGCAAGACAACAAAAGACATTACGCTGGAGCTCTATCTATCTCAAGGCACAGTCCGAAACTATATCTCAGAAATCATCCAAAAGCTTCATGCGAAAAATCGGACAGAAGCCGCCAGCATTGCTGAGGAAAAGGGCTGGATCTAATGGAAACCTGGTTATTTATAGCCAGGTTTTTTTGTGTTTATCTGGTCATTTATGATTGTAATATTCAGTATAACTGTATATGATGGGATTATACAGTTATACTGAATATTGGAGGCTGTTATATGAATGAAAATAAGCATTTGCCGCTGACTGAGACTGTTTACTATGTTCTTTTATCTTTGTTACATCCTGCTCACGGCTACATCATTATGAAAAATATTGAAGATCTTAGCGGCGGAAGAGTTAAAATGGCGCCTGGAACTCTTTATGGCGCAATCGAAAACTTATTGAAGCATCAATTGATAGAGCCTTATCCAAGTGAAGATCGCCGCAGAAAAACATATATCATCACTGAACTCGGAAGAAATGTGTTGTGGAAGGATATGGAGAGGATGGAGCGGCTGGTTGACATAACGAGGCAGGAAGTAAATAAAAAGGGGGAGACCATATGAAGAAATACAGATATTTTATGGACATAGACCGTGAGGAACAATGGCTGAATAAGATGGCAGATAAGGGGTGCGAATTAAAAGGGAAAGTTTTTTTATCCTATTGTTTTTCAGATGAAACATCGTCTGACAATTCTACCGTCAAAATAGACTATCGCACCTTTAAACATCCGGGAGATTTTACTGATTATCGAACTCTCTTTGAAGACAGCGGATGGAAGCATCTTTTCAGTTCACAAGGGCTGCATTATTTTAGAAAAGAGAAAGCCAGTGCATCAGACGATATTTTTTCTGATACAGAATCCAGAGCGGGAAGATATAAACGCCTATTGCAATTGTACTTTGCACTTTCTTTTATATTCTTATCCTTCATCCTGATCCTCTTTACTACCAATGGTTTGACTGCTGATTTATTTATCAGTCCCCAGAGTTTGTATTATACGCCGGGCCTGTGGGATAAGACGGGAGCAGCTTTTATCAAAGCCTTTTTATTTGAAACACCTATTGCACTGATGAGAGGGGGAGCGGGCTGGATTGTTCTCCTTAGCGCTCTTAGCTTCTTTTATTCATTTGTAAAAACATTTAAAAAATACAGAAAGTGCCTGTATGGCCATTAAAAAGTGTGTAGTGCTATGAACGTCTGTCCAGTGGAACAGGCGTTTTTTATTGCCTAGATGTTTAGAAAACCCTTCCCTTCCATTATCAGAATAGTGTACGATATTCATATAGTTATTTTAACTCAGGTCATCAGATGACCTGATCATATATTGGGGATGAGAGAGGGGTTCATCATGAAAGTCTCACTTTTTGTCACTTGTCTTGTTGATATGTTTCAAACAAATGTCGGAAAAGCAACGGTTGAGCTGCTGGAGCGGCTTGGGTGCGAGGTTGATTTTCCGGAGGGGCAGATTTGCTGCGGGCAGCCGGCTTACAACAGCGGCTATGTACATGACGCCAAAAAAGCAATGAAACGGATGATCGAAACGTTTCAGGATTCCGAATATGTTGTCAGTCCTTCCGGTTCCTGCACAACGATGTTCCGGGAATACCCGCACTTGTTTGCGGATGATCCGAAATGGGCCGATAAAGCGCAAAAGCTGGCGGATAAAACGTATGAACTGACAGATTTTATCGTGAACGTCCTTGGGGTAGAGGATGTCGGCGCGACCCTTCATACAAAAGCGACCTTACATACGTCGTGCCATATGACAAGGCTGCTCGGGGTTCGGGAGGAGCCGATGAAGCTGTTGAGCCATGTAAAGGGACTGCAGTTTACAGAGCTTCCAGGCAAACATAACTGCTGCGGATTCGGAGGAACGTTCTCCGTCAAAATGGCGCAGATTTCAGAGCAGATGGTTGATGAAAAAGTCGAATGTGTGGAGGAAACGGGAGCAGAGGTGCTGATCGGCGCTGACTGCGGCTGTTTGATGAATATCGGGGGACGGCTTGACCGAAAAGATAAGAATGTCAAAGTGATGCACATCGCCGAAGTGCTCAACAGCAGATAAAACTGGATTCAGAGGGGGAAAGGATCATGGCGATGAAAATCGGTACTGACGCTTTTAAAGAGCGGGTATCACAGGGGATTGATAATGAATTTATGAGAGGCGCTGTTTCAGGTGCACAGGAGCGTCTGCGGACGCGGCGCCTAGAGGCGGCAGAAGAACTGGGAAACTGGGAGGAGTGGCGCTCTTTATCAGAGGAAATCAGGCAGCATGTCCTTGAAAACCTTGATTTCTATCTCGGACAGCTTGCCGAAAATGTGGCGAAAAGAGGCGGACATGTCTATTTCGCGGAAACAGCGGAAGAGGCGTCTTCTTATATTCGCGACGTCATTCAAAAGAAGAACGGGAAGAAAATCGTAAAATCAAAATCAATGGTTACAGAGGAAATCAATCTGAATGAGGTGCTGGAGAAGGAAGGCTGTGAAGTCGTCGAAACCGACCTCGGCGAGTATATTTTGCAGATTGATGATCACGATCCGCCGTCACATATCGTCGCGCCCGCCCTTCATAAAAATAAAGAGCAGATACGCGATGTGTTTAAAGAAAGGCTGGACTATCAACATACAGAAAAACCGGAAGAGCTTGTCATGCATGCGCGTGCCATTCTCCGGAAAAAGTTTCTGGAAGCGGATATCGGCATTACCGGCTGTAACTTCGCCATTGCGGACACGGGTTCTGTCAGCCTTGTGACCAATGAAGGAAATGGACGGCTTGTGAGCACCTTGCCGAAAACACAAATTACCGTCATGGGAATGGAACGGATTGTCCCGTCATTTTCTGAATTTGAAGTGCTTGTCAGCATGCTGACAAGAAGTGCTGTCGGACAGCGGCTGACAAGTTATATTACAGCTTTGACGGGTCCGAAGCTGGAAGGTGAAGTGGATGGTCCAGAAGAATTCCATCTTGTCATCGTTGACAATGGGCGATCCAACATCCTAGGAACGGAATTCCAGTCTGTGCTGCAATGTATCCGCTGTGCCGCCTGTATCAATGTCTGCCCTGTGTACCGCCATGTCGGCGGACATTCATACGGCTCAATCTACTCGGGGCCGATCGGAGCGGTTTTATCGCCATTGCTCGGCGGTTATGACGATTATAAGGAGCTGCCGTACGCTTCTTCACTGTGCGCTGCTTGTACAGAAGCCTGCCCGGTCAAAATTCCGCTGCACGAGCTCCTTCTCAAGCATCGCCAAAACATCGTCGAAAAAGAAGGCAGAGCGCCGATCAGTGAAAAGCTTGCGATGAAAGCGTTCGGACTTGGCGCATCCTCCTTGTCACTATACAAAATGGGCTCAAAATGGGCGCCGGCCGCCATGACACCTTTTACAGAGGACGAAAAAATTTCGAAGGGTCCCGGCCCGCTCAAAAGCTGGACACAGATCCGCGACTTCCCGGCACCGCATAAATCGAGATTCAGAGACTGGTTTGCAGACAGAGAAACAAGTGAACGCACGAAGGAGGAGCAGTGATGACGAAGGGAACCATTCAGAATCAAGAGAGCTTTTTAAACCGAATCGCATCCAGCCTGGGCCGTGAAAGAAGAACAGGGGGCGTGGCAGTTCCTGAGTGGGCGCATCAGCCGCAATATAAAACACTTGAAGGATATTCAGCGGATGACTTAGTCACAGTGCTCAAAAACCATTGTGTCAAAATCCATACAGAGCTGATTGAAACGGATTCAACCGGCCTTTACGATGCCCTGCGCGAGCAAGTCAGCCGCTTCTCCGGAGGCCCTGTCATCATTCCGAAGGACCCCCGCTTTGAAGCATACGGACTGAAAAGCCTGCTCACCAAGGACTTGCCGAGTGAGGGAACGCCAGTCTGGGAGTGGGATGCTGACAAAGGCGAGGAAAATATCAAAAAAGCGGAGCAAGCCAATGTAGGGATTACATTCAGCGAAATTACATTGGCTGAGTCGGGGACGGTTGTCCTCTTCTCCTCAAAAGACATCGGCCGATCTGTCAGTCTTCTGCCTACGACTTATATTGCGATCGTGCCGAAATCAAGCATTGTGCCAAGAATGACACAAGCCAGTGATATCATCCGCCAAAACATTGCAGACGGTGTCACTGTTCCTTCATGTATCAACTACATTACCGGACCGAGCAACTCAGCCGATATTGAAATGGATTTAGTTGTAGGAGTGCACGGACCAGTAAAGGCAGCCTATATTCTCGTCTCTGACCGCTAAACTCAGGAAGCCCGGCAGGCATATGCCGGGCTTTTTGCTTGAAAAAAAACTTCAACTTCCAATTTTTTGGCCGATGAGAAGAGTATGACTTGATACAGGAGGAAATGTGATGAAAAAATGGCTGATCATAGCGGTTTCACTGGCGATTGCGATTGTTCTGTTTATGTATACAAAAGGAGAAGCGAAGGCAGCCGGTATGACATTAGGCTACACGACTGGGGATACGGCTTCATACAATTCTCTTACGAAATATCATACATACATGAATGCCATCGCAACCGATACATTTGCGTTTGAAAAAAACGGACAAATCATTGGCGATGCGCCAAGCAAGCAGCTGACATATGCGAAAAAGAAAAAAATCAAGACATGGGCTGTCATTTCAAACTATAATGATGCCATTTATGACTTTGACGGAGATTTGGCAAGTCGGGTCATGAGTAATAAAACAGCGAAAAAACGGTTCACTGATCAGCTCATATCTTTGGCGAAAAAGCACTCATACTACGGTATCAATATCGATTTTGAAGCAGTGAATCCAGAAGACCGATCTAAATACTCACGTTTTATTCAAGATGTCTCACAGGCTTTGAAAAAGAAACATATTCAAACAATGGTATCCGTTCCTGCCAAAAGCACTGATGATAAAAATGATGACTGGAGCTGGCCGTATGATTATGCGAAAATCGGCAAATATGCCGACTTCGTACAAGTCATGACCTACGACGAACACGGCATTTGGGGTGAGCCAGGATCAGTGGCAAGCACAAACTGGATCAAAAGCTCTCTGCAGTTTTCAGTCAAAAAGATCAAAGCCAATAAAGTCATCATGGGCATCCCCGCGTACGGCTATGATTGGGATGTAAAAGACGGAAGCGGAAGCTCTGTGAGGGAATGGAATGAACTCAAATCCCTCATCCAAAAGCAAAAAGCAAAGCCTGCATTCAACAAAAAAACAGGTTCGATGACGTTCTCTTATGTTGACAAAAAGAAGCATAAACATGTCGTGTGGTATGAAAACGAAAAAACCGT
This sequence comes from Bacillus sp. MBGLi79, assembly GCF_002953915.1. NCBI lineage: Bacteria > Bacillati > Bacillota > Bacilli > Caryophanales > Bacillaceae > Bacillus > Bacillus sp. MBGLi79. The sequence goes on along the minus strand of NZ_CP026521.1, from coordinate 3,943,214 downwards.
TCAAACGAAAAGCCATTTGGCAAAGCAATATAAAATAGCAGGTGTTTCAGTCTACGCATTAGGAAACGAGTCAGAATCCTTTTGGAAAGCCATTCAAAAAGGGACAAAATAACAGTTTCTTTTTTCTCTGAAGTTATTGACAGGGAAAAGAGAAGCACGTATATTATGTTAATATATTCAGATCATAAAATTTGAGTTTTTCAGAAAACTAAAACGCATAGATTGGGAGCAGTAAAAGAAAGTAATCAGAACAGAGAGCTGCGGGGTGGTGCGACGCAGCCTGATTTTTCTTTGAACTCGCCCGGGAGTGGTAAGACGGAACGGAATAGATTGAATATTCCCTATGTTTTAACGGCTAACCTTCGTTACAGGTCAAAAGCAGGATTCTTCATGAAGAATCAACAAGAGTGGTACCGCGGTCAGCCGAAGGCTCGTCGTCTCTTTATCTATTAGATTAGATAAGGGGCGGCGGGCTTTTTTGTTTTTGAAAACGAGAAGGAGAGGTAGAAGAGGATGAAAAACGACAATCAAACGTTAAAACGCACGATGACGTCCCGCCATATTATGATGATGGCGCTGGGCGGAGCAATCGGCGCAGGTTTATTTAAAGGGAGCAGCTCAGCGATCGATGTGGCAGGGCCATCTGTCATTATCGCATACCTGCTCGGCGGAATTATTTTGCTGTTTATTATGCAGGGGCTCGCGGAAATGGCTGTTCGAAACCGCAACGCCAGAACCTTCAGGGACCTTGTCCAGCAGGTGTTAGGGAATTACGCCGCTTATTTCTTGGACTGGATATACTGGAAAATGTGGGTGCTCAACATTGCGGCTGAAGCTGTTGTAGCTGCGATCTTTATTCAATACTGGCTCCCGGGCTGCCCGATTTGGGTGCTGGCATTGGGGATTTCTCTTATCGTCACGATCGTAAACTTGCTTTCTGTTAAAATCTTCGCCGAAACTGAATATTGGCTGGCCATGATCAAGATTACCGTTATTATTGTCTTTATTATTTTAGGGTTATTGCTTTTATTCGTATCATTCGGTGATCATACAGCTGCCGGATTTTCAAACCTGACAGAGCACGGCGGATTTTTCCCGCACGGCGGCACAGGGCTGATTACGGCGATGCTTGTCGTCATCTACTCTTACGGCGGTACAGAAATTATCGGAGTGACACTTGCTGAAACAAAAAATCCAGAAAAGGTTGTCCCGAAAGCTGTCCGCAGCACACTGACACGGATTGTCGCGTTTTACCTGCTGCCGTTTTTCATCATCGTCAGCCTGATTCCGTGGAACCAAGTCAATTCCGTTCCGGAAAGTCCTTTCGTGATGGTCTTTAAAATGGTAGGCATTCCGGGCGCTGATCATATCATGAACGCAGTTATCCTGCTGGCGATCATTTCTTCTATGAATTCAGGTTTATACGGATCATCACGCATTTTGTATACACAGGCAAGTGACGGAAGGCTTCCGAAGGTCTTCTCGAAGCTTTCATCAAAAAACGTACCGATGTTTGCAATTCTGATGTGCACTTCTTCTCTCTATATTGGAGTGTTGATTTCTCTGTTCGCGGGAAGCCAAACATTTAATTATTTAATGGGATCATTGGGATATACCGTTTTATTCATTTGGCTGATCATCGGATTCGCTCATTTGAAATCGAGAAAACAGCAAACGGAAAAACCGGCTTATTATGTAAAATGGTTCCCGTACACGACATGGTTTGCGATTGTGGCATTACTCGCCATTCTGATCGGGGTCGTAATGACAACGTCAATTGTCATTACCGGCATTACTGCGGCGATCTACCTTTTGATTACCGTTGCATATTTGGTCAAAGGGCGCAAGCATCAGTAAATAAGAAACCCTCTCGCCGCATCCGGCAAGAGGGTTTTTATTATTGTGCAGCTTTCTCATTTATGCCAATCGCCGCTGCTTTCTGCGCTTTTGAGTTTGTATTCACGAGACAGATGCTTGTGACAATCAGCAGCAGCCCTGCCAAGAGGCTAAGGGTGAGCGGTTCATGCAGGAAAATGGAGCTGGCTACGATCGATATGAGCGGAATCAAAAACGTATAAGATGCGACCTTGCTTGCTTCTCCTGAACCGACAAGTGTAAAAAAGATAAGCCAACCGAGTGCGATAACGAATACAGAGATGAACAGCAGGCTCGTGATAAACGGAGCTGTCCATTGGATCGCGGAAAAGCTTTCTGTCCAAAGACCGGATATAAGCAGAAACACGCTGCCGATCGTCAGCTGCAAGGCGACCATCCAGATGGAATCGACGCGGCTGCCTGTTTTTTTCATATATACTGTTCCGAGCGCCCAGCTGATTGCGGAGCCAAGCGCCAGCAGAACCCCAATGACAGAAATATGCCCGTCAAAGCCCGCGGCACTAATGACGGCTACTCCCGCAAAACCGAGGATGAGCCCGATCACTTTCAATACAAACATAGATTCGCCGAGCCACAGCCAAGAAAATACCCCCATCAGAACAGGCTGAAAGAAGACGATTGCAGAAAACAGGCCGGCCGGAAGATAATTCAGCCCGATCGTTTGCAGGCCGTAGAATAACGTAATATTTAAAAGTGCAGAAACAAGATAAATCGGCCACGTTTCTTTTAAACGTAATTTATGAAAACGCGGCAGTGCGACAATGACTAATAAAAGCCCGCCGATCAGCGTTCGGATGCCCGCGAATAATAAGGGCGGCGAATAGGCGAGCGCGGCTTTGGACAGCGGCCAATTGACGCCCCACATGATGACGAGAAATGCGAGCAGGAGAGCTGTCCGCGTTTTTGAGAGCTGCTTCATTGTTCATTCACTCCTTGTAGAACTTTTCCATCATATGATACGGTAGAACATAAGATAAATAAAATGAATCTTTTTTATGAGGAGCATAAGTAAATTGTTATGACTATTACACAATTAAAGGTTTTCGTCAAAATAGCTGAAACGGGAAGCTTTACAAAAGCGGGTCAGGCGCTGAACATGACACAGCCGGCTGTCAGCCATGCGATTTCTGCAATCGAAGCTGAGCTTGATGTAAAGCTGATTATTCGTGACCGCCGCAATGGCCTGATGCTGACTGATACGGGAAAACAGATCTTAGTACACATCAGGGAAGTCTTAAAAGGCATTGAAAAAGTTGAGCAGGTCGCAGCCGCGGAAAAAGGGCTTGAACTGGGTACAATCCATATTGGCACATTCTCAACTGCCTCGGCTTATTTTATGCCGAAGCTGATCAGTGAATTTAAACAAAAATATCCGAAACTGGAGCTTGTGCTGCACGAGGGAACTGTAAATGAAGTCAAGGAGTGGCTTCACACGCGGATGATAGATGTCGGCATTCTTCTGTATCCAACAGAGGAGATGGAGTACATTCATTTGAAAAAAGACAAAATGGCAGTCGTGCTCAGGGATGATCACCCGCTTTGCAGCCGTTCAGCCATTACGCTGAAAGATCTCGATGATGAACCGATGATCGTCTGCGACGGCGGCTATGAATCACCTTTTCACGATATGTTCAGGCAAGCGGGCGCTACGCTGAACGCCGCTTTCACGGTCTATAACATGAACACCTCGATCAGTATGGTCAAAGAAGGACTGGGTCTCGCGATTTTATCAGAAATGTCCATGTCGCACATGCCGCTGCCGGAGCATGTGGTGACCAGAGAGTTGGACCCGCAGGTATACCGTGATGTGCAGCTTGCTGTTCCGTCGCTGAAGGAGGCTTCTCTGGCGGCTAAGCTCTTTATTGAGATGGCTAAGGAGCTGTTTGGAGCAGAATAACGTCCCAAACCGTACGTTTTATATTGTTCGAATTTCATCGAATCAAATTCTTTTATTCCTGAATGCAGTTGTGTTATGGTGTGATAGAAGTACATTCGATCATGACCTGACAGCTTTGGGCTGTTTCCTGATAACACATTTGCAAAGGAGAACAATATGTCTAACAACCAACGCAAAGATACCTTGCTTTCTGTCTTGAATTTATCTCCGGTTGTTCAGGGAGGAACGATCGCGGAATCATTCCGAAACAGCATGGACTTGGCGCGCCGTGCGGAGGAATGGGGCTATCACCGTTACTGGCTTGCTGAGCATCATAATATAGAAGGTGTGGCAAGCTCTGCCACCGCAGTTTTGATTGGCCATATTGCCGGAGGCACTAAGAAAATCCGCGTCGGTTCCGGCGGCATTATGCTCCCGAACCACTCTTCATTAATCATTGCTGAACAATTCGGCACACTCGAAACATTGTATCCCGGGCGGATTGACCTGGGGCTCGGACGTGCGCCGGGAACGGACCAATTGACAGCAAGAGCGCTCCGCAGAAACATCAACAGCGGTGAAGATTTTCCTGAACAATTAGAGGAACTCCGCAATTACTTTAAACCGAAAGGAAATGTGCGCAATCAAGTCCGCGCCATTCCCGGAGAGGGCATAGATGTGCCGATTTGGCTGCTGGGCTCAAGCGGCTTCAGCGCCCGCCTTGCAGGTGAACTAGGTCTTCCGTTTGCCTTCGCCGCTCATTTCTCGCCGGCGAATACGGTTCCTGCCTTGGAGCTGTACCGCAATTCCTTCACGCCGTCAGACGTGCTCGACGAACCGTATGCAATGGTCGGTGTCACCATTATCGCGGCAGATACAAACGAGAAAGCGCAGCACCTTGCGACTTCACATTATCAAAGATTTCTTGATCTTGTCCGCGGTACGCCGAACCAGCTGAAGCCGCCTGTTGAGGATATGGACCAAATCTGGAGCCCGTATGAAAAAGCGATGGTCAATGAGCAGCTAAGCTCCACGATTGTCGGAGGGCCGGAAGAAGTGAAGGCGAAGCTTGAAGACTTCGTCAAAACGACACAGGCTGACGAAATTATGGTTAACTCAGAAACCTATGAACACGCTGACAGAATGCGTTCGTTTGAAATCATCGCTGATGTTTGGAAAAACAGATAACAGCTATAACAAAAGCAATGTAGCGGGGAGACCCATACATTGCTTTTGTTATTCATTCAGTTTTCGTGCGGACTGGCGAATGATCAACTCAGGCTCAAATATAACATCCTCTTGCTTTGGCTTTTTATGCTCAAGGGAGTCAATCACATATTTCGCCGCCGCTTTACCGAGCACGGATTTCGGGTGCTTGACAGAGGTTAGTTTCACTTCGGAGATTTGGGCGAAATGTGAATCATCATACCCGACGATAGACATATCCTCCGGCACTTTTAAATCCATCTCCCGCAGCATATCAATCACCTTCAGCGCAATTTCATCGTTATAACAAAGAATGGCTGTCGGCATATGATTGCTGTTTTTCTCCAGTGTGGCCTTCACTTTCTCCAGCAGTTTTGATTCTTTTTCTTCCGTTGTAAATGTCACAATCATATCTGGAGAGGGGAACAAATCACGCTCCCGGTGCGCCTGTATAAATCCGTTCATCCGTTTCACGCCTTGTGTGTCATCAGCTTTGAAAATACCCATCATGTGCGTGTGGCCGAGAGAAAGCAAATGCTCCGCCGCCATCATGCCGCCTTTCACATCATCCAAGGTAAAACTCGGTGCGGCAAGCTCGGCATATGACGCGTTAATCATCGCAAAGGGAATGCCGTTTTTCTCCAAGTTTAGATAGTAGCCGATGTTTGGGGTTTGCAGGGCGCTTTTTGTCGGTTCTACGATGAGTCCGTCAATATGCTGGGACAGCAGGTTTTCTAAGCCTCTTCTTTCATTGTCCGGGTTGTTGTTTGTGCTTGTCAAAAGCATAGAGTATCCCTGCTCGCTTAAATAGGACTCGATTCCTCTAATAATGCTCGGGAAAATATAGTCTGATATGTAGGTTGTCAAAACACCGATCGTTTTATTGGAATGCAGCGCTGACTTCGCAGAGCGTGAAGCGACGAAGGTGCCTCCGCCTTGCACGCTGTACAGCAGACCTTGTGATACGAGGTCTCCGATCGCTTTGCGAATGGTATGCCGGCTGACGCCGAATTGCTGCATTAATTCGTTTTCGGTAGGGATTTTTTGATCGGGCAGTATTTTGCCTTGATTAATCCATGAACTAATTTCTTCTTTTACTTGCGCGTATTTTGGTAACATATCCATTCCTCCAAAATGTATACGGACAAATTTTAGTATATCACAGCGTTCTTTGTAAGAAAACATTGACAGAAAATGCAAACAAGATTATTCTATATTTGTACGTACTAATTAAATGTAATTTTCGTTAAATTTTAATATAAGTACGTACAATTGCAGATTGAAATGAAAACGCTTTACTCAACATTTCGGGAGGGCAGGGAAATGAAGAATACTCCAACTCAATTAGAACCAAATGTTCCTGTAACAAGAAGCCATTCAATGGGATTTGTTATTTTAATCTCATGCGCGGCGGGGCTTGGCGGCTTATTGTATGGCTATGACACGGCAGTGATTTCTGGCGCCATTGGTTTTCTGAAAGATTTATACAGCCTGAGTCCGTTTATGGAGGGACTTGTCATTTCAAGCATTATGATTGGAGGAGTTGTGGGCGTCGGGATATCCGGATTTTTAAGTGACAGATTCGGCCGGAGAAAAATTTTAATGACAGCCGCTTTGTTATTTGCGATATCAGCAATCGTTTCAGCGCTTTCTCAAGACGTGTCCACTTTGATCATTGCAAGGATTATCGGGGGCCTGGGAATCGGGATGGGATCATCGCTTTCTGTTACGTACATTACAGAAGCAGCGCCGCCCGCCATACGCGGAAGTTTATCATCCTTATATCAGCTCTTTACGATCCTGGGTATTTCCGCAACATACTTTATTAATCTGGCTGTGCAGCGGTCCGGAACATACGAATGGGGCGTCCACACCGGCTGGAGATGGATGCTTGCTTATGGAATGGTGCCGTCCGTCATCTTTTTCCTTGTCCTGCTCGTCGTCCCGGAAAGTCCGAGATGGCTGGCGAAAGCGGGCAAAACAAACGAAGCTTTAAAGATTCTGACACGTATTAATGGAGAAACTGTTGCAAAAGAAGAATTAAAGAACATTGAGAACTCTTTAAAAATAGAACAAATGGGGTCGCTCTCCCAGCTGTTTAAGCCGGGTCTCAGAAAGGCGCTTGTCATTGGAATCCTGCTGGCGCTGTTTAACCAAGTCATCGGCATGAACGCCATTACTTACTACGGGCCGGAAATCTTTAAAATGATGGGATTCGGGCAAAACGCCGGATTCGTGACGACTTGTATCGTTGGAGTTGTAGAAGTCATCTTTACCGTTATTGCGGTGTTGCTGATTGATAAAGTCGGACGGAAAAAACTGATGTCCATCGGTTCTGCTTTTATGGCTATTTTTATGATTTTAATCGGGACGTCGTTTTATTTTGAGTTAACAAGCGGGATCATGATGATCATCCTTATATTAGGTTTTGTCGCTGCTTTCTGTGTTTCGGTTGGACCGATCACATGGATTATGATTTCTGAAATCTTCCCGAACCATCTGCGTGCGCGGGCCGCGGGCATTGCGACCATCTTTTTATGGGGAGCAAACTGGGCGATCGGACAGTTTGTGCCAATGATGATTGATTCGTTCGGGCTCGCCTATACATTCTGGATCTTCGCGGTGATTAACATCCTTTGCTTCCTGTTTGTCGTAACAATCTGCCCGGAAACGAAGAACAAATCGCTTGAAGAAATTGAAAAGCTCTGGATAAAATGAAAACGCTTTAAAAGAACAGCCCTTTCTATGAGAAGGGCTGTTTATATTGGGATGCACCATTTGGCGATTTCTGTATAAGATAAAGATATATAGGAAAAAATAGTGCTAGTTAAAACGCCGCGGCATGAAAACTCTGCGAATATTGTCGATGAATTGGCTCTTAACAGTTGAATAAACAATTCCACCCTGTTAAAATAATTAAAGAAAGCAGAAATGATTTTTTTTGGCTATGATGGGACGTTTTTTGTCATAGCGGGACATATAATGTCCAGCAAAAAAGGAAGGAACGTTTGAGTCATGAACCAGTTAATACAAGCTCAAAAAAAATTATTGCCTGATCTTCTGCTCGTTATGCAAAAGAGGTTTGAAATCTTGCAGTATATCAGGCTGACAGAACCCATCGGGCGAAGAAGCCTGTCTGCCAGTCTCGAAATCAGCGAGCGTGTGCTGAGGGGCGAGGTTCAGTTTTTAAAGGAACAGAACCTGGTCGATATTAAGACAAACGGCATGACATTGACAGAAGAGGGCTATGAACTGCTTTCTGTTCTGGAAGATACGATGAAAGATGTTTTAGGTTTGACGCTTTTGGAAAAGACATTAAAAGAACGTTTAAATCTAAAGGATGTCATTATCGTATCCGGAGACAGCGATCACTCTCCATGGGTCAAAAAAGAAATGGGTAGAGCGGCTGTCGCATGTATGAAAAAAAGATTTTCAGGCAAAAATATCGTCGCTGTAACTGGCGGTACGACAATTGAAGCTGTCGCCGAAATGATGACGCCGGATTCTAAAAACCGCGAGCTTTTGTTTGTGCCTGCAAGAGGCGGTTTAGGCGAAGACGTGAAAAACCAGGCGAACACCATATGCGCGCATATGGCGGAGAAGGCTTCAGGCACTTACCGGCTTTTGTTTGTTCCGGGACAGCTGTCACAAGGCGCCTATTCATCTATTATTGAAGAGCCTTCTGTCAAAGAGGTGCTGAACACCATTAAATCGGCGAGTATGCTGGTTCACGGAATCGGCGAAGCTAAAACTATGGCTCAGCGCAGAAACACGCCTTTAGAAGACTTGAAGAAAATAGATGATAACGCCGCGGTGACTGAAGCGTTTGGCTACTATTTTAATGCGGACGGCGAAGTGGTCCACAAAGTGCATTCTGTCGGAATGCAGCTGGATGACATAGACGCCATTCCCGATATTATTGCGGTAGCGGGCGGATCATCAAAAGCCGAGGCGATCGAGGCTTACTTTAAAAAGCCGCGCAACACGGTTCTCGTCACAGACGAAGGAGCCGCAAAGAAGTTATTAAGGGATGAATAATCCCTCAATATAAATATCTCTCACTTATTTAAAGGAGGAAACAATCATGGCAGTAAAAGTCGGTATTAACGGTTTTGGTCGTATTGGACGTAACGTATTCCGCGCAGCATTAAACAATCCTGAAGTTGAGGTAGTAGCGGTTAACGATTTAACAGATGCTAACATGCTGGCTCACCTTTTACAATATGATTCTGTACACGGAAAATTAGACGCTGAAGTTTCAGTTGACGGTAACAACCTTGTTGTTAACGGCAAAACAATTGAAGTTTCTGCAGAACGCGATCCTGCTAAACTTAGCTGGGGCAAACAAGGCGTTGAAATCGTAGTTGAATCTACTGGTTTCTTCACAAAACGCGCAGACGCTGCGAAACACTTAGAAGCTGGCGCGAAAAAAGTAATCATCTCTGCTCCTGCTAACGAAGAAGATATCACAATCGTTATGGGTGTTAACGAAGATAAATACGATGCGGCTAACCACGATGTTATCTCTAACGCATCTTGCACAACAAACTGCCTTGCGCCGTTTGCAAAAGTACTTAACGATAAATTCGGCATCAAACGCGGTATGATGACAACTGTTCACTCTTACACAAACGATCAGCAAATCCTTGATCTTCCGCACAAAGACTACCGTCGTGCGCGTGCAGCAGCTGAAAACATCATCCCAACATCAACTGGTGCTGCTAAAGCAGTTTCTCTAGTTCTTCCTGAACTAAAAGGCAAACTGAACGGTGGAGCAATGCGTGTTCCAACTCCAAACGTTTCTCTAGTTGACTTGGTTGCTGAACTGAACCAAGAAGTAACAGCTGAAGAAGTAAATGCAGCTCTTAAAGAAGCAGCTGAAGGCGACCTTAAAGGAATCCTTGGCTACAGCGAAGAGCCATTAGTTTCTGGCGACTACAACGGAAACAAAAACTCTTCTACAATCGATGCTCTTTCTACAATGGTTATGGAAGGCAGCATGGTAAAAGTAATCTCTTGGTACGATAACGAAAGCGGCTACTCTAACCGCGTTGTTGACCTTGCAGCTTACATCGCAAAAAAAGGTCTTTAATTTATAGCTGAAAAAGGACCTGACTTGGTTCTTTTGAATAGAAGCGCTATAATGAAAGCGGACAAGGGAAGGGGACGGACTCCCTTTCCCTTTTTCCATGAAGACCGGCTTTCAGAAAACGCTCTGTGAAAGAGAAACGACCGCGTTTTTAGCAGCTTTGCCGGCGCTTTCGCCTAAGGCCGCTGCCCTGGCTTTTAGACGAACTGCCCTGTGCCGAAAAAAGACTGCGAACTGCCCTAGCGGCGTTATCGCTTGACCAGACGGTTTCACGTTTTTCGTGCTGTATGCAAACCATTTTGAAGGAGGATCTCCTAGGCATGAATAAGAAAACTCTCAAAGACATCGACGTAAAAGGCAAAGTTGTATTCTGCCGCGTTGACTTTAACGTTCCAATGAAAGACGGGGAAGTAACAGACGATACACGTATCCGTGCTGCGCTTCCAACAATCAAACACCTTGCAGAACAAGGCGCAAAAGTCCTTCTTGCGAGCCACTTAGGCCGCCCGAAAGGCGAAGTAGTTGAGGAGCTTCGTTTAACTCCTGTCGCTGCACGTCTCGGCGAACTGCTTGGCAAAGAAGTGAAAAAAGCGGATGAAGCTTACGGCGATGCTGTAAAAGCACAAATTTCCGAGATGAAGGACGGAGACGTTCTTGTATTGGAAAACGTACGTTTCTATCCTGGTGAAGAGAAAAATGATCCTGAGCTTGCAAAAGCATTTGCTGAGCTTGCAGATGTATATGTAAATGACGCATTCGGTGCTGCCCACCGTGCTCACGCATCTACAGCTGGAATTGCCGAGCATCTGCCAGCAGTTGCAGGTTTCTTAATGGAAAAAGAGCTTGATGTACTCGGAAAAGCGGTTTCTAACCCTGACCGCCCGTTCACGGCGATCATCGGCGGAGCGAAAGTAAAAGATAAAATCGGTGTTATCGAAAGTCTTCTTGATAAAGTAGACAACCTGATCATCGGCGGAGGTCTTGCTTATACTTTCGTAAAAGCGCTTGGCTATGAAGTCGGTAAATCTCTTCTTGAAGAAGATAAAATCGAGCTTGCGAAATCATTTATGGACCGCGCTAAAGAAAAAGGCGTTAACTTCTACATGCCTGAAGATGTACTCGTTGCAGATGATTTCTCTAACGATGCAAACGTGAAAATTGTGCCGATCTCTGAAATCCCTAGTGATTTAGAAGCTATCGACATTGGTACGAAAACACGCGAAACGTATGCTGACGTCATCAAAAACAGCAAACTTGTCGTGTGGAACGGACCGATGGGCGTATTCGAAATCGACTTGTTCGCTCAAGGAACAAAAGCGGTTGCGGAAGCATTGGCAGAGGCGAAAGATACATACTCTGTCATCGGCGGAGGAGACTCTGCGGCAGCGGTTGAAAAATTCGGCCTTGCTGACAAAATGAGCCACATTTCAACAGGCGGCGGCGCATCCCTTGAGTTTATGGAAGGCAAAGAGCTTCCAGGGGTAGCTGCACTGAACGATAAATAATCTCAAAACTGCTATAAGGAAGTGGAACAGATGAGAAAACCAATTATCGCCGGTAACTGGAAAATGAACAAAACACTCGGCGAAGCTGTCAGCTTCGTTGAAGAAGTGAAATCTTCCATTCCAGCAGCAGACAAAGCTGAAGCTGTTGTTTGCGCGCCAGCACTTTTCTTAGAAAAGCTTGCTTCTGCTGTTAAAGGCACTGACCTAAAAGTCGGCGCTCAAAACATGCACTTCGAAGAAAGCGGCGCGTTCACAGGCGAAATCAGCCCGGTTGCTCTGAAAGACCTTGGCGTTGACTACTGCGTCATCGGCCACTCTGAGCGCCGTGAAATGTTCGCTGAAACTGATGAAACAGTTAACAAAAAAGCACACGCAGCTTTCAAACACGGCATTGTGCCGATCATCTGTGTAGGTGAAACGCTTGAAGAGCGTGAAGCCGACAAAACAAATGATCTTGTTGCTGACCAAGTGAAAAAAGGCCTTGCTGGCCTTTCTGAAGAACAAGTTGCTGCTTCTGTTATTGCGTATGAGCCAATCTGGGCAATCGGAACAGGCAAATCTTCTACAGCGAAAGATGCGAATGACGTGTGTGCGCATATCCGTAAAACCGTCGCTGAAAGCTTCAGCCAAGAAGCTGCAGACAAGCTTCGCATCCAATATGGCGGAAGCGTAAAGCCTGCAAACATTAAAGAATATATGGCAGAGTCCGATATTGACGGTGCTTTGGTCGGCGGCGCGAGCCTTGAGCCACAGTCATTCGTTCAATTATTGGAGGAAGGTCAATATGAGTAAAAAACCAGCTGCACTCATCATTCTTGATGGGTTCGGATTACGTAACGAAACAGTAGGGAACGCTGTCGCTTTAGCGAAAAAACCGAATTTTGACCGCTATTGGAACCAGTATCCTCATCAAACATTGACTGCTTCAGGCGAGGCTGTAGGTCTTCCTGAAGGGCAAATGGGGAACTCCGAAGTAGGTCACTTAAATATCGGTGCGGGACGTATTGTGTACCAAAGCTTAACACGCGTAAATGTTGCCATTCGTGAAGGAGAGTTCGAACGCAATCAAACATTCCTTGACGCGATCAGCAACGCGAAAGAAAACAACAAAGCCTTGCACCTGTTCGGTCTTTTATCTGACGGAGGCGTGCACAGCCATATCAACCATTTATTCGCACTGTTAAAGCTTGCGAAAAAAGAAGGGCTGACAAAGGTTTATATCCATGGCTTCCTTGACGGCCGTGATGTTGGTCCGCAGACAGCGAAAACGTACATCAACCAATTGAACGATCAAATCAAGGAAATCGGTGTGGGTGAAATCGCCAGCATTTCCGGACGTTACTACTCTATGGACCGCGACAAACGCTGGGACCGTGTAGAAAAAGCGTACCGCGCAATGGCGTACGGCGAAGGCCCATCTTACCGCAGCGCCCTGGATGTTGTTGATGATTCATATGCAAATGGTATCTACGATGAATTCGTGATTCCATCTGTCATCACAAAAGAAAACGGTGAGCCTGTTGCGAAAATCCAAGACGGCGATTCTGTGATTTTCTATAATTTCAGACCGGACCGCGCCATCCAGATTTCCAACACGTTCACAAACAAAGACTTCCGCGATTTCGACCGCGGCGAGAATTATCCAAAGAACCTGTATTTCGTCTGCCTGACTCACTTTAGTGAAACAGTTGACGGCTATGTAGCGTTTAAACCGATAAATCTTGATAACACAGTCGGAGAAGTATTATCTCAGCACGGATTAAAACAGCTTCGAATTGCAGAGACTGAAAAGTATCCGCACGTCACGTTCTTTATGAGCGGCGGCCGTGAAGCTGAATTCCCGGGTGAAGAGCGTATTCTCATCAACTCGCCTAAAGTTGCAACGTATGACTTGAAGCCTGAAATGAGTGCGTATGAAGTGAAAGACGCGCTTGTCAAAGAAATTGAAGCTGACAAGCATGACGCGATCATTCTGAACTTCGCAAACCCTGATATGGTCGGCCACTCCGGAATGGTTGAACCAACAATTAAAGCAATTGAAGCAGTGGACGAATGCTTAGGCGAAGTCGTTGACGCGATTCTCGCTAAAGGCGGACACGCCATCATTACCGCTGATCACGGTAATGCTGACATTCTGATTACAGAATCAGGCGAACCGCACACTGCGCATACAACAAACCCAGTCCCTGTGATTGTAACGAAAGAAGGCGTTACGCTGCGTGAAGGCGGAATCCTAGGAGACCTTGCACCAACGTTATTAGACCTTCTCGGTGTTGAAAAACCGAAAGAAATGACAGGAACATCTTTAATTCAAAAATAATTTGAAAATCAAAAGGAGAGACAAAACTCATGCCATACATTGTTGATGTTTATGCACGCGAAGTATTAGACTCCCGCGGCAACCCAACAGTTGAAGTTGAAGTATATACAGAAACAGGAGCTTTCGGCCGCGCGTTAGTGCCAAGCGGAGCTTCTACAGGTGAATACGAAGCGGTTGAGCTTCGTGACGGCGACAAAGACCGTTACCTTGGAAAAGGCGTGTTAACAGCTGTTAACAACGTAAACGAAATCATTGCTCCAGAGCTTCTTGGCTTTGATGTAACTGAACAAAACGCAATCGATCAGCTTTTAATCGAGCTTGACGGCACTGAAAACAAAGGCAAACTTGGTGCGAACGCAATCCTTGGCGTATCTATGGCTTGTGCGCGTGCTGCTGCTGATTTCTTACAGATTCCTCTTTACCAATACCTTGGAGGATTCAACTCAAAAACTCTTCCTGTACCGATGATGAACATCGTAAACGGCGGAGAGCATGCTGATAATAACGTGGATATTCAAGAATTCATGATCATGCCTGTAGGTGCTCCTAACTTCCGTGAAGCACTTCGCATGGGCGCTCAAATCTTCCACAGCCTGAAATCAGTTCTTTCTGCTAAAGGAATGAACACAGCTGTAGGTGATGAAGGCGGATTCGCTCCAAACCTTGGTTCT
>NZ_CP026521.1:3925567-3928551 GCF_002953915.1 Bacillus sp. MBGLi79 | reverse complement strand
ATGACAACTGTTCACTCTTACACAAACGATCAGCAAATCCTGGATCTTCCGCACAAAGACTACCGTCGTGCGCGTGCGGCAGCTGAAAGCATCATTCCTACAACAACTGGTGCAGCGAAAGCCGTTTCTCTTGTACTTCCTGAATTGAAAGGAAAACTGAACGGCGGAGCAATGCGTGTTCCAACACCAAACGTATCACTTGTTGACCTGGTTGCTGAACTTGACAAAGAAGTAACAGCAGAAGAAGTAAACGCAGCGTTTAAAGAAGCAGCAGAAGGCGAACTTCAAGGCGTTCTTGGCTACAGCGAAGAGCCGCTTGTTTCTAAAGACTACAACGGCAATGCAAACTCTTCTACAATCGATGCTCTTTCTACAATGGTTATGGAAGGCAGCATGGTTAAAGTTATTTCTTGGTATGACAACGAAAGCGGATATTCTCACCGTGTAGTTGACCTTGCCGCTTACATCGCAAAACAAGGTCTTTAATCCGGAAACCAGAATCAGACTTGGTTCTTGATGAGAGAAGCGCTATAATGAAAGCGGACAAGGGAAGGGGACACACACTCCCTTTCCCTTTTTCCATATCGGCGCCAATTAAGCCGCCCGGGGATTTCCGTTTTCAGGCTTGTAAAACATTAAAAGGAGGATCTCCTAAAAGCCATGAACAAAAAATCAGTAAAAGACATTGATGTAAAAGGCCGTGTTGTTTTCTGCCGTGTTGACTTTAACGTTCCGATGAAGGACGGAAAAGTGACGGATGATACGAGAATCCGCGCCGCACTTCCGACGATTCAATACTTAACAGAGCAGGGAGCGAAAGTTCTTCTTGCAAGCCACTTGGGCCGTCCGAAAGGCCAGGTTTCAGAAGAGCTTCGCTTAACGCCGGTAGCCGCACGCCTCGGCGAACTGATCGGCAAAGAAGTGAAAAAAGCGGATGAAGCTTACGGCGACGCCGTAAAAGCGCAAATTTCCGAAATGAAAGACGGAGATATTCTCGTATTGGAAAATGTCCGCTTCTATCCGGGAGAAGAAAAGAATGATCCTGAGCTGTCTAAAGCGTTTGCCGACCTGGCTGACGTTTATGTCAATGACGCATTCGGAGCGGCTCACCGTGCCCATGCTTCAACAGCAGGTATCGCTGAACACCTTCCGGCTGTTGCAGGCTTCCTCATGGAAAAAGAGCTTGAAGTGCTGGGCAAAGCACTGTCTAACCCTGAACGTCCGTTTACAGCGATCATCGGCGGCGCAAAAGTAAAAGACAAAATCGGCGTGATCGAAAGTCTTCTTGAGAAAGTAGACAACCTGATCATCGGCGGCGGTCTTGCTTACACGTTCGTTAAAGCGCTGGGCCATGAAGTAGGAAAATCTCTGCTTGAAGAAGATAAAATTGAATTGGCTAAATCTTTCATGGACCGCGCCAAAGAAAAAGGCGTGAACTTCTACATGCCTACAGACGTGCTTGTTGCTGACGATTTCTCAAACGACGCCAACACGAAAGTCGTGCCGGTCAGCGAAATCCCTAGCGACTGGGAAGCCCTTGACATCGGGGAGGAAACAAGAAAAACATATGCTGACGTCATTAAAAACAGCAAGCTTGTTGTTTGGAACGGACCGATGGGTGTATTCGAACTCGATGCGTTCGCTAAAGGAACAAAAGCTGTCGCTGAAGCTTTAGCAGAGGCAAAAGATACATACTCTGTCATCGGCGGCGGAGACTCTGCAGCTGCTGTAGAAAAGTTCGGCCTTGCTGACAAAATGAGCCACATTTCAACAGGCGGCGGAGCTTCCCTTGAGTTTATGGAAGGAAAAGAACTTCCTGGCGTCAAAGCATTGAACGACAAGTAAGCAAAATATACAGCATAAGGAGTGGAGCACATGAGAAAACCAATAATAGCCGGTAACTGGAAGATGAATAAAGTGCTTTCAGAAGCTGTCAGCTTCGTTGAAGAAGTGAAATCTTCCATTCCCGCAGCAGATAAAGCAGAAGCTGTTGTCTGTGCGCCTGCACTGTTCCTTGAAAAGCTTGCATCAGCTGTTAAAGGTACAGATCTGAAAGTCGGCGCGCAAAACATGCACTTTGAAGAAAGCGGTGCTTTCACGGGTGAAATCAGCCCTGCGGCTTTGAAAGACCTCGGAGTTGAATACTGCGTCATCGGCCACTCCGAGCGCCGCGAAATGTTTGCTGAAACGGATGAAACGGTCAACAAAAAAGCGCATGCTGCATTCAAATATGGCATCGTGCCGATCATCTGCGTAGGTGAAACGCTTGAAGAGCGCGAAGCAAACAAAACAAACGAGCTTGTTGCAGACCAAGTGAAAAAAGCACTTGCAGGTTTAACAACTGAACAGGTAGCTGCTTCCGTGATCGCTTATGAGCCGATCTGGGCGATTGGAACCGGCAAATCTTCAACTGCACAAGATGCAAACGAAGTATGCGCGCACATCCGCAAAACCGTTGCATCAGAATTCGGACAAGCTGCAGCAGACAGCGTCCGCATTCAGTACGGCGGAAGCGTAAAACCTGCGAACATTAAAGAATATATGGCCGAATCCGATATCGACGGCGCTCTTGTCGGCGGAGCAAGCCTTGAGCCGCAGTCTTTCGTGCAATTACTGGAGGCAGGTCAATATGAGTAATAAATTGGCCGCACTCATCATTTTGGATGGGTTTGGACTAAGGGACGAAACAGTCGGAAACGCCGTAGCCCAAGCGAAGAAACCGAACTTTGACCGCTATTGGAACAAGTATCCGCATCAGACGCTGACAGCTTCAGGCGAAGCGGTCGGACTTCCCGAAGGACAAATGGGAAACTCTGAAGTCGGCCACTTGAACATTGGCGCCGGACGGCGCGTAGAGCAACTCCTGACGCGCGTCAACGTCGCAATCCGTGAAGGCGAATTTGAGCGGAACGAAACGTTTTTAGACGCGATGAAACACGTCAAAGAAAAAGGCACAAACCTCCACTTGTTCGGACTGCTGTCTG
>NZ_CP026521.1:3923617-3925467 GCF_002953915.1 Bacillus sp. MBGLi79 | reverse complement strand
GTCTGACGGCGGAGTACACAGCCATATTCAACATTTGTACGCACTCTTGAAGCTTGCGAAAAAAGAAGGCGTTGAAAACGTCTATATTCACGGCTTCCTTGACGGCCGCGATGTAGGCCCGCAAACAGCTGAGAAGTACATCAAAGAGCTTCAGGAGCAAATCGAAGAAATCGGCGTCGGCGAGATCGCAACATTGTCAGGCCGCTATTATTCAATGGACCGAGACAAGCGCTGGGACCGTGTCGAAAAAGCGTACCGCGCCATGGCATACGGAGAAGGACCGAAATATGAAAATCCGCTCGATGTCGTGAAAGATTCTTATGAAAACGGAATTTACGATGAATTCGTCATTCCTTCCGTCATCACGAAAGAAAACGGCGAGCCTGTTGCGACAATTAAGGACAACGATGCGGTCATTTTCTACAACTTCAGACCTGACCGGGCGATCCAGATTTCCAACACGTTCACCAATGATGACTTCCGCGATTTCGACCGCGGAGACAAGCATCCGAAAAACCTTCATTTCGTCTGCTTGACACATTTCAGTGAAACGGTTGACGGATACGTGGCATTCAAACCGGTCAATCTCGACAACACAGTCGGCGAAGTTTTATCCCAAAACGGGTTGAAGCAGCTTCGCATCGCTGAAACTGAAAAATATCCGCACGTTACGTTCTTTATGAGCGGCGGACGCGAAGAGAAATTCCCTGGCGAAGAGCGAATCTTAATCGACTCGCCTAAAGTTGCAACATACGACTTGAAACCTGAAATGAGCGCATATGAAGTAAAAGATGCGCTTGTCAAAGAAATTGAGGCTGAAAACCATAACGCGATCATCCTCAACTTTGCCAACCCTGACATGGTCGGACATTCAGGAAAAGTCGAGCCGACGGTCAAAGCAATCGAAGCGGTTGACGAGTGCCTCGGCGAAGTCGTTGATGCGATTCTTGCAAAAGGCGGCCACGCGATTATTACGGCCGACCACGGTAACGCAGACGTGCTGATTACTGAAGAAGGCAAGCCGCACACCGCACATACGACAAATCCGGTTCCTGTCATCGTCACAAAAGAAGGCGTGACATTAAGAGAAGGCGGAATCCTCGGGGATCTGGCGCCAACTCTTTTAGACTTGCTGGGTGTTGAAAAACCGAAAGAAATGACAGGATCGTCATTAATTCAAAAATAAGCTTTAAAGGAGAGAAACAAACATGCCATACATTGTTGATGTTTATGCACGTGAAGTATTAGACTCCCGCGGTAACCCGACGGTTGAAGTTGAAGTATACACTGAATCAGGAGCTTTTGGACGCGCGCTTGTTCCAAGCGGAGCTTCCACTGGTGAATACGAAGCTGTTGAGCTTCGCGACGGCGACAAAGACCGCTACCTTGGAAAAGGCGTTTTAACAGCCGTTAACAACGTAAACGAAATCATCGCACCTGAGCTTATCGGCTTTGATGTGACAGAGCAAGTATCAATCGACAAATTGCTGATCGAACTTGACGGAACTGAAAATAAAGGCAAGCTCGGCGCCAACGCCATCCTTGGCGTATCAATGGCCGTTGCCCGCGCAGCTGCGGATTTCTTACAGATTCCTCTATACCAATACCTTGGAGGATTCAACTCTAAAACGCTCCCAGTACCGATGATGAACATCGTAAACGGCGGAGAGCATGCGGACAACAACGTTGACATTCAAGAATTCATGATCATGCCTGTCGGTGCGGAAAACTTCCGCGAAGCACTTCGCATGGGAGCACAAATTTTCCACAGCTTGAAATCAGTTCTTTCTGCTAAAGGAATGAACACTGCTGTAGGTGATGAAGGCGGATTCGCTCCAAACCTTGGTTCT
>NZ_CP026521.1:3913068-3923517 GCF_002953915.1 Bacillus sp. MBGLi79 | reverse complement strand
TATAATTTAAACACTTTGTAAACTTTTTATTTCACAAAGTGTATTTTATAATAAATGAGATGTTGAAATTTTTAAAAAACAGATGGAGGTGTGCGTTTTGCTGAAGCTAGAAAATGTATCGAAGGTTTATAAAGGCGGAAAAAAAGCGGTCAAGAACATTGATCTTGATATAGCAAAAGGTGAATTTATCGTCTTTATCGGACCGAGCGGCTGCGGGAAGACAACGACGATGAAAATGATCAACCGTTTAATTGAACCGACTTCAGGAAGCATTTACATCGACGGAGAAAACATAATGGATCAGGACCCGGTGGAGCTGCGCCGGAAAATCGGCTATGTCATTCAGCAAATCGGACTCTTTCCCCATATGACGATTCAGCAGAATATCACGCTTGTTCCAAGGCTTTTGAAATGGCCGGAAGAAAAGCGGAAGAAGCGGGCGGAGGAACTGCTTCAGCTCGTTGATATGGGGCCGGAATATTTGAACCGCTATCCTCATGAACTAAGCGGCGGACAGCAGCAGAGAATCGGCGTGCTGCGGGCGCTTGCGGCGGAGCCGCCCCTCATTTTAATGGATGAACCGTTCGGAGCGCTGGACCCGATCACCCGTGATTCGCTTCAGGAAGAGTTCAAAAAGCTGCAGAAATCGCTGGACAAAACGATTGTCTTTGTGACCCACGATATGGATGAAGCGATCAAGCTTGCCGACAGAATTGTGATTCTTCGTGCCGGCGAGATTGTTCAAGTCGGAACGCCTGACGACATTTTGCGGAATCCGGCGGATGAATTCGTTGAGGAGTTCATCGGAAAAGAACGGCTTCTTCAGTCCCGTCCTGACATCGAGCATGTCGAACAAGTGATGAATCCGAATCCGGTCACGATTACGAGTGAAAAAAACCTGACTGAAGCGATTCAAGTGATGAGGGAGCGCCGCGTCGATTCACTGCTTGTTGTGGACGAACGCAATGTCTTAAAAGGATATATCGATGTTGAAATCATCGATCAATACCGGAAAAAAGCCGTCACGGTCGGAGAGGTTGTCAATGAGAATGTCTACTCCGTTCAAAAAGGCACGCTCATCAGAGATACCGTCCGAAAAATTTTGAAAAGAGGATTCAAATATGTTCCCGTTCTTGATGAAGAAGGGCGCCTTGTCGGAATTGTCACAAGGGCAAACCTTGTCGACATCGTGTACGACTCGATTTGGGGAGATGAAGAAACCCTTGTCCAACGTTAAATGTAGGGAGGTGCATCAATCATGAATCAGATCGTCCAATTTCTCCAGAACAACGGCGGGGAAATGCTTTATAAAACATGGGAGCACTTATATATATCCATTTTTGCGGTGCTGCTCGGCATCATTATCGCGGTTCCGCTCGGTGTCGTTTTAACGAGAATGAAAAAAGGGGCCGGCGTCGTGATTGGAATTGTTAATATCATTCAAACGCTGCCGAGTTTGGCGATTCTGGCGTTTTTTATTCCGCTCCTCGGAGTGGGAAAGATTCCGGCGATTGTCGCGCTGTTTTTCTATTCAGTCCTACCGATTCTGAGAAACACTTACACGGGCGTAAAAGGCGTCAATCAAAATTTGCTTGAATCAGGAAAGGGAATCGGTATGACTGCATGGGAACAAATCCGCCTGATCGAACTGCCGCTGTCGGTGCCGGTGATCATGGCAGGCATCCGGACTTCCACCGTTTACTTAATCGGCTGGGCGACGCTCGCGGCTTTTATCGGCGGCGGCGGACTCGGCGACTATATTTTTATCGGGCTCAACCTGTACCAGCCTGAGTACATTATCGCCGGAGCGGTGCCGGTTACGATACTGGCCATTGTGATCGACTATATGCTGTCGAAAACCGAAGACAAAGTCACGCCCCAAGGATTAAAAGGGATGAAGGAAGTATCATAAGGAGTTGGCTCTTATGCAAACAAAAAAATTGAGACGGCTCGGCGCCGTCATGCTGGTCTTCTTGCTTTTGATCAGCGGCTGTGCGCTGCCGGGTCTTGGCGGGGCTTCCGATAAAACGATCAAAATCGGGGCGCAAAACCTGACCGAATCCGAAATTCTTGCCAATATGATCTCGCTTTTGATCGAGCATGATACAGATCTCAATACGGTGCTTGTCAAAAACCTCGGCTCAAACTATGTGCAGCACCAGGCCATGCTCGGCGGAGACATTGACATTTCAGCGACGCGCTATTCGGGAACAGATCTGACAAGCACGCTTGGAAGGGAAGCGGAGAAAGACCCGGAAAAAGCGCTTCACATCGTACAGCAGGACTTTAAAAAGAAATTCAACTACAAATGGTTTGATTCTTACGGATTTGACAATACGTACGCTTTTACAGTCACGAAAGAACTCGCTGAAAAAGGGAACTATGAAACCATATCCGATCTGAAAAAAGATGCGGATAAACTGAAGCTTGGCGTTGACAATGCCTGGCTGAAACGAAAAGGCGACGGATATCCGGGATTTAAACAGGAATACGGATTTTCATTCGGCTCGACCTTTCCAATGCAGATCGGACTCGTTTATGACGCCGTCAAAAACGGCAAAATGGATATCGTTCTTGCCTATTCAACGGACGGCAGGATCAAAGCCTATGATTTAAAGCTGTTAAAAGACGATAAACGCTTTTTCCCGCCGTATGACTGTTCGCCGGTCGTGCCGGAAAAAGTGCTGAAGGAACATCCAGAGCTTAAAGAGACCATCAATAAACTGATCGGAAAAATCGATACCGAAACGATGCAGGAGCTCAATTACGAAGTTGATGGAAAACTGAAAGAGCCTTCTGTCGTCGCGGCCGAATTTTTAAAGAAGCACAATTATTTTGAGTAAAAGGAGGGGCTGACAAATGGAAGTGCTGCAGCAGCTTTGGACGTATTATGCGCAAAACGGGAGCTATGTGCTGGGGGAATTTTACCGACACTTTTTAATGTCGGCATACGGCGTATTATTCGCCGCCGTCGTCGGCATCCCTGTTGGTATTTTCATCGCCAGATACCGGAAGATCAGCAAATGGGTCTTTTCCATCACCAATGTCATTCAAACGATTCCGGCGCTTGCGATGCTCGCCGTCTTGATGCTAGTCATGGGACTCGGCGCCAACACGGTGATTCTATCATTGTTTTTGTATTCGCTTTTGCCGATTATTCGAAACACATATACGGGAATCGTCAGCATTGAGCACGCCTACCTTGAATCAGGGAAGGCGATGGGCATGACGAAATTTCAAGTGCTCCGGATGGTGGAGCTTCCGCTCGCTTTGTCGGTCATTATGGCAGGGCTCAGAACCGCGCTCGTCATCGCGATCGGCATCACGGCCATCGGCACGTTTGTCGGCGCTGGCGGCCTCGGGGACATCATTGTCAGGGGGTCAAACGCGACCAACGGAACAGCGATCATTCTGGCAGGCGCGATCCCGACGGCACTGATGGCGATCATCGCCGATCTGTTCATGGGATGGCTTGAACGTGCGCTGAGCCCCGTTAAGCATCATAAAGGCAAGACGCCGAATCCGGATGCCGCTTAAATGGCAGCCGAAAAAAGCCGAATTTCTGCTAAAGAGAAATTCGGCTTTTTATGATTGGCGTTTTTTCGCTTCATTGACCAAAAAATGAAAGTACTGTTCGAGGTTGAGCAGGTCTTCGCGGGACAAGCAGTCCCATTTTCCGGGCTCAAACAGCCACAGATCTTCGACGCCATGCTTGGCCGCGATGTCCTGCATCGTGACATAGCCGCGCGGCTGTTCGCGAATCTCGTCAGCCCTCATATAACCGGCAATATCCATGAGCTGCTCGTACGGCATTTTCAGAGCATCGGCCAATTTTCTGATCGTCGCGGGCTTTGGAACACCGCGATGGCCGTTTTCGATTCTGGAAATGGCAGCGGCGCTCACACCGGCATACATAGCAAGCTGATTAACAGACAGGCTTCTTTGTTCCCTCAGCTCTTTGAGTCGTTCGCCGAACATTGTCATCGCCATCTCCCCCGCAAATTCATGATATAAACAGTTTAATACAAATGTTGACTAAAGGAAATACTTAGATAGGAAAAATATTGACAAAAGTTAACATAAGGGATAAAATAACAGCAGGGTCGAAAACAGACGAAAATGATAAAAAGGGGGGCGTGCGCTGCGGAGAAGGTATTCAGTTTTTGTTTCGGCTGCTTGCTTCCTGCACGAGAAAGTCGAAATATTTGTCCAGGTTTTCGATGTCTTTCTTTGAGAGCACCTTCCACTTTTCGCTGTCAAACAGAGAAAGATCCTCTAAATCGTACTGTGAAACGATGTCGTAAATGGAATCGTAGCTGCTTCTTGCTTCCTGGACTGTAGATGCGCTGATATAGCCTGCGGATGCCATCAGTTCCTCATACGGGACTTTCAAAGCGTCCGCCAGTTTTCTGATCGTCGCCGGCTTCGGCACGCCGCGCTTTCCGTTTTCAATTCGCGAAATGCCGGCCGAACTGACGCCGGAATACATTGCCAGCTGATTGACGGTCAGTTTTTTCCGTTCCCTTAATTGTCGTAAATGGTATCCAAAGTTCGTCATGGCCAAAACCTCGCAATCTCTTATTATAAAATATTTTAGTACGAATATTGCCTATAGGAAACATATGGATGATAAAAGTGTTGACAAAAGTTAACAAATCGTTTATGTTCAATATAGACAAAAAGAAACATAAGAGATTAGAAAGGGGAGTAATCATGGTAAAAAAGATTCATATCAAAAGAGATTTTGTTCTCCAGTATATGATTGAACACAATCTCTCCTTAAATCAGCTTGCCATTGAAATCGGCGTATCCCCGGCGACTCTGAGCAGAGTTTTAAATGGCGAAAGGAGGCCCGGACAGCTTGTGATCGGAAAGATGATTCAGTATTTCAACAAAAAATTTGAAGATCTCTTTTATTATAAAGATGTTGACAAAAGTCAATAAACAAAGGAAAAAAGGAGGCTTTTCAAACGTGAAAAATACAGGAATTGTCCGGAGAATCGATGAGCTCGGCAGAGTCGTTCTCCCGGTCGAAATGCGCAGGGTGTTGAATATCAATGAAAAGGACCCGCTCGAAATATACACCGACGGAGAAAACATCATTTTGACAAAATACGCCGCCAACATGGCATGCTTGATGACCGGCGACATCACCACCAAAAATAAAACGTATGCGGGCGGCAAAATCGTACTCAGCCCAAGGGGAGCAGAAATGCTGCTGGAAGATATGATGGCGGCCTTGTCAGAAAAATGATTACATATTCCGCCTGATAGGGAGCATAGCCGCTCCTTTTTTTGTATACCTTATTCAGGCGCTGGGAAAAAATAAAAAAAGCTGTTCGAAACGCTCGTGACATGCGCTTGCTTTTCATGTAAAATAAAACTATTGTCAGCCAGTTTGTCTGGAGGTGTAGGTTATGGCCGCATTTTTAACGGTCTTATTAGTGATTGTAAGTATCGTACTGATCGTTGTCGTTTTACTGCAATCCGGCAAAAGCGCCGGATTATCAGGCGCAATTTCCGGCGGAGCCGAGCAGCTTTTCGGAAAGCAGAAAGCAAGAGGACTTGATTTGATTCTCCACCGGATGACGGTCGTTTTAACCGTGCTTTTCTTTTTCTTAACGATTGCGCTTGCTTACTTTGTATAAGACAATGAAGCATGAGGTCTGATGTTCAAGTCAGGCCTTTTTCCTATTTGCAGGTCTTTGTATGAAGAGACCGGCCGATTGATAAAGTTTGTTTCAAGACTAAACGTGGAAGAATACATATGAAAAGGAGACAGTGAATCATGAAAATCGTCAAACCACAACCTTTCACATTTAAAGGCGGAAAAAAAGCCGTCCTGCTGCTGCACGGATTTACCGGCAACACGGCGGACGTGAGAATGCTCGGAAGATATTTGAATGAAAAAGGCTACACATGCCATGCGCCCCAATATAAAGGCCACGGCGTGCCTCCGGAAGAACTTCTTTCTACAGGGCCGGAAGACTGGTGGAAAGACGTCATGAACGGGTATGAATATTTGAAATCGGAAGGGTATGAACAAATCGCCGCTTGCGGTCTGTCTCTCGGAGGGGTTTTTTCATTGAAATTGGGTTACACTGTACCCATAAAGGGAATTGTTCCAATGTGCGCGCCGATGTATATCAAAAGCGAAGAGACGATGTACGAGGGTGTGCTTGAGTATGCCCGCAATTATAAGAAATTTGAAGGCAAGACAGCGGAACAGATTGACGCTGAGATGGAAGAATTCAAAAAAACGCCGATGAACACGTTGAAAGCACTGCAGGATTTGATTGCCGATGTCAGAGAGCATGTGGACATGATCTATTCGCCTACATTTGTCGTGCAGGCGCGCCACGATCATATGATTAATACGGACAGCGCGAACATCATCTACAATGAAGTTGAAACGGATGATAAGCAGCTGAAATGGTATGAAGAATCCGGTCATGCCATCACATTGGATAAAGAACGCGAAGCACTGCACAAGGATGTGTATCAATTTTTAGAAACGCTGGATTGGCAGACATAAGGAGGTCTGGTTAGTGGAAAAAGAAGAATTTATGGATAAGCTTCTCTCCTTTATGAAAGAAGAAGCGTATAAACCTCTTACAGTTCAGGAACTGGAAGAGATGCTGGAAATCACCGATTCGGACGAATACAAAGAGCTTGTCAAAGCTCTTGTAACCCTTGAAGAAAAAGGGCTTGTCGTCAGAACGAGAAGCAACCGCTACGGTTTGCCCGAAAAAATGAATTTGATCAAAGGGAAGGTGTCGGCGCACGCGAAAGGCTTCGCGTTTGTTCTCCCCGAAGATTCCTCGCTTGACGATGTCTTCATTCCGCCGTCTGAGCTGAATACGGCAATGAACGGAGATACCGTGCTTGTCCGCCTGAGTACGGAGTCCGGAGGTACAAAAAAAGAAGGAGCCATCATCCGCATCATTGAGCGCAACGTTCAGAAGATTGTCGGCACGTATACAGAGACGAAAAACTTCGGCTTCGTCATTCCCGACGATAAAAAAATCACGAATGACATCTTTATTCCGAAGCACGCCAAAAACGGCGCCGTCGAGGGGCACAAAGTCGTCGTCCGCCTGACAAGCTATCCTGAAGGCCGGATGAGTGCGGAAGGGGAAGTTATCGAGATTCTCGGCCACAAAAACGACCCCGGCATCGATATCCTTTCCATCATTCATAAACATGGCCTCCCGGGAGACTTTCCGGCTGAGGCGATGGAACAAGCCGGCAATACGCCTGATACAATCGATGAAAAAGATCTTGAAGGCAGACGGGATCTGCGCGATCAAACGATCGTCACGATCGACGGCGCAGATGCCAAAGACTTGGATGATGCCGTTACCGTCACAAAACTCAAAAACGGCCATTATAAACTCGGCGTCCACATTGCCGATGTCAGCCATTATGTCACAGAAGGGTCTCCGATTGACCAGGAAGCATATGAACGCGGCACGAGCGTCTATCTTGTCGACCGGGTGATTCCGATGATCCCGCACAGGCTGTCGAATGGAATCTGCTCTTTAAATCCGAAGGTTGACCGGCTGACTTTGTCGTGCGAAATGCTCATTAATCCTCAAGGGCAAGTCGTCGAACACGAAATTTTTCAAAGTGTCATTAAAACGACCGAGCGGATGACTTATTCTGACGTGAACAAGATTTTAGTCGATGACGATGAAGAGCTGAAGCAGAAATATGAGGCGCTTGTCCCGATGTTCAAAGACATGGAAGACTTGGCTGCGATTCTGCGCGGCAAGCGGATGGAACGCGGTGCCGTCGACTTTGACTTTAAGGAAGCGAAGGTACTCGTCGACGAAGAAGGAAAAGCGAAGGACGTCGTCTTGAGAGAACGGTCGACAGCAGAAAAGCTGATCGAAGAATTTATGCTTGTCGCCAATGAAACGGTCGCCGAGCACTTTCATTGGATGAATGTTCCGTTTATTTACCGGATTCACGAAGATCCGGATCAAGAAAAGCTCCAGAGATTTCTTGAGTTCGTTACGACATTCGGCTATGTCGTCAAAGGGACGGCCGGAAGCATCCATCCGAAAGCGCTGCAAAGCGTGCTTGAAGAAGTCAGGGATCGTCCTGAAGAAGCCGTAATTTCAACGGTTATGCTCAGATCGATGAAGCAGGCGAAATACGATCCGCAAAGCCTCGGACACTTCGGCTTGTCGACTGAATTCTACACCCATTTCACGTCACCGATTCGCCGCTACCCTGACTTGATCGTCCACAGGCTGATCAGGACGTATTTGATTCAGGGCAAGACAGACGAAGCGACAAGGGAGAAATGGGCCGAAAAACTGCCTGAGATCGCCGAGCATACGTCAAATATGGAACGCAATGCCGTAGATGCCGAGCGGGAAACGGATGATTTGAAAAAAACCGAATTTATGCTGGATAAGATCGGTGAAGAATTTGACGGTGTGATCAGTTCCGTTACGAACTTCGGCATGTTTGTCGAGCTGCCGAACACGATCGAAGGGCTTGTCCACGTCAGCTTTATGACGGACGATTTTTACCGTTATGATGAACAGCACTATGCCATGATCGGCGAGCGTACGGGCAACGTCTACCGGATCGGCGATGAGATTACGGTCCGCGTCGTTGACGTCAATAAAGACGAGCGGAACATCGATTTTGAAATCGTCGGCATGAAAGGCTCCCGCCGCCGGCAGAAACCGGAGCAAAAACAGAAAAAGGGTCCTAAAAAGGATGCTCCATCGGCTGACAAAGGGGAATGGTTCACCAAGCCGAAAAAGAAAAAAGTAAAGAAAAAACGCGGTTTTCAAAACGCGCCGAAACAAAAACGCAAGAAAAAGAAAAAATAGACGGCACACGTCAAAAAAAGGGCGGCGAAATTGTAAGGCGAACGTTCATTTGATAGAATAATACGTATTCGCCGCCCTTTTGAATGTGAGATTGAAGGCGGGAGGAGGTTGCCGTATGCCAAAGGGAGAAGGGAAGGTTGTTTCCCAAAATAAAAAAGCAAATCATGATTATTTTATAGAAGAAACATACGAAACAGGCATCGTGCTTCAAGGTACGGAAATCAAGTCCATTCGCGCCGGACGGGTGAATTTAAAGGACGCGTTCGCCAAAATTGAGCGCGGGGAAGTGTTCCTTCACAATATGCACATCAGCCCGTATGAGCAGGGGAACCGCTACAACCATGATCCGTTGCGGACGAGAAAGCTTTTGATGCACCGCAAGCAGATCAACAAATTGATCGGTTTGACGAAAGAGCAGGGATACTCGCTCGTACCGCTCAAGATTTATTTGAAGAACGGTTTTGCGAAAGTGCTGCTCGGACTCGGAAAAGGGAAGAAGAAATTCGACAAACGCGAAGACTTAAAGCGCAAAGACGCCAAACGTGAAATCGAAAGAGCATTCCGCGACAGGCAAAAAGGCTTGATCTAAAGCCGGAACCCATGTTATCCTATATGAACGTGATCACAGACATTACCATTTGGAATTGACGCGTGATCTTGTTATAATAGTGATGCAGCCAGTTATCCGACTTCCTTTTCATCCAAGGGGACGTTACGGATTCGACAGGGACGGATCGAGCTTGAGTTGCGAGCCGAGAGGCGATCTCGTAAAAACGCACCTAAATATAACTGGCAAATCTAACCAGAACTTAGCACTAGCTGCCTAATTAGCGCAGCGAGCTCTTGCCCGCATCGCCTATGTGCCGGTTAAGAGCCCATAACGAAGTAGGCTACGCTTGCGCTCCCGTCTGAGAGCGCAGGAAGAGACTTATCAGACTAGCTTTCCGAGGGCCTGCCCGCAGGCACGAAGATGAGCGAAACTAAATATGCAGGGCTACGCTCGTAGACGCTGAAGCAATCGACGTTTCTGGACGTGGGTTCGACTCCCACCGTCTCCACCATACATATGATGGTGGTTTTTTTGTTTTTGGGGGAGTTTTGATGTTTGTGCAAGAGCCTTTGAAAGGCTTAATGAACATGTATGGCGGGTCATCGGTCCTCATATTGCAGCGGAAAAAAAAAAGCTTTCCTCGAGCGACAAAAAATCATCCTACACGCTGCCTGCGGGCATCTTTAAGATAAAAAGCCCACTCATGAAAGGAACGGCCGTTCGGCGGATTCAAGAGGCTTTAGCTGCCCTCTATTTCTATCCATACAAAGAGGCAAAGAATAACGACATAGAAATGGCTGCTGCGGGCCGAAAACGGCGAACGCGGTCAAACGGTTCCAGCTGATGTACGAGTTGTCTGCGGATGGTATTTACGGACCGAAAACGAAAGCAAAACTTGAATCACTACTGAAGTAATACAAAAAGGCCTCTAATAAGGGCCTTCTTATCTCCATCTCCAATTTATTTCATTATCATTTTCGTAAATCCCTGGAAGGGATATACCAACCTTTTTTTGCTGTTCATCAATAATAAACCAATTTTCATCAT
>NZ_CP026521.1:3911679-3912968 GCF_002953915.1 Bacillus sp. MBGLi79 | reverse complement strand
AGTGAATATTGATTTAATAATAGGGCTTGGTGTTGGTATCTTTTTAATTATTGGTGGAAATTCTATGCAGCTAGCAGACCAAAACCATCTTATTGGATTGAGGACACCTTGGACATTAAAAGATGAGACTGTTTGGAAACTGGGAAATCGCTTTGCCTCTAAAGTACTTGTAGTGTGTGGTTTTATAATAGCTGTTCTTTCATTTTTTACAGGAGAATTTATAATTCTTATTATGATTGTGCTAGTTCTTCTAGCATTAGTTATTTCAACACTAGCTTCATATCTTTATTACAAAAAATTAAACGGTTCAAGTTGAAAAAGTGTCTTGCGGAGCAATCCGCAAGACACTCAATTATAATGGATTATTGATGAATCAATTTTAGGGTTTTTGCAGCAGCCGCTTCTAAATCAGAATTATTAGAAGCTGAAGAGGAATATTTGGCAACGTATTTCCACACTGCAGTTGTTACCGCGGCAGCCGTTTGTAATGCAACTGCGTTAACGCCCACAACATATAAATATCCAGCTGCTACACAGACGGCATAAAGCCCACAAGATGGAGTAACTTTATCAGAAGAGTATTTTACGTTTTCATTTTTCTTAGCATATTTTTGGATAAGTTGGTCTGCTTTGGTCATATTTTCAATGAGTTTTTTAGGGTCTTTGCTGTCAATCGATTGTTTCAATTCATCCATATATTGTGGTTGATCTTTTTTTATAAATTTGACTACATCATTTACTAACTTTTTACCTTCTGTACTATTTGCCTCTTTTACGAGTTTAGGGTCCAAATCGTTTGAAATTAATTTACCAACTTCCCCTTGTCCAAATAAAAGTCCTCTAAAGTAATCTTCTCCAGAAAATGTATGGTTTTCTTTAGCAGATGTACTTGACTCCTTAGAGAGTCCTACTAATGAAAAAACCAACATCGTCACCATGGAAACAATCAATAGCCTAAGTAATTTACTTTTCAAATTATTATACCTCCATTAAGTTATTTCTCCATTATCTAAATGTTAGCTATGAAACAATTTTGTAAGAAACTTGACTGATTCACCTCCTATTCTTTTGAAATTTCTCTTTCCTTTTACATATATATATTTAAATAAAGGAGAACACCAATTCATAGTGATATTTTGTTGTACAGGATGCAGATATATAATTAATGCTGATATCATGATCAAGCCAAAACTTACAATACCAATGCTGAATATGATCCCAACATGAAATAATATTCCCAAAACAAGGGCAATTCTCTTTATTCTGATATTTGAAAAGTAAATTACTTA
>NZ_CP026521.1:3901594-3911579 GCF_002953915.1 Bacillus sp. MBGLi79 | reverse complement strand
GGTGAAACTGAAGACAGCACAATCGCTGACATCGCTGTGGCAACAAACGCAGGACAAATCAAAACAGGTGCTCCGTCTCGTACGGACCGTGTTGCGAAATACAACCAGCTTCTTCGCATCGAAGATCAGTTGGCTGAAACTGCTCAATATCACGGTATCAACTCTTTCTACAACTTAAACAAGTAATAAAAAGACCGCCGAGTTAAGTCTCGGCGGTTTTTTTATGCAAACTTTCCTAGCTTCAGCTTTTATTCTCCTCCTGTCTATTTCCTATATTGATGTACAAACAGTTTTGAGTTTTTTAAAGACGTCCCGACTGAATACTTTGGAAGAATTTTCTCACTTATTTTTTCTGATTGTAGAACCTCTTTCAGCAGCTGTTTACACAGGCCTTCTAGTGTTTATAGATGCTGATTATATCTGTCTTTCGGTCTGACTCTCATGCTGGCTTTTTTTATCATATCAGTGAGACATGGAATGCAGCGGGGTACCGGGAAAAAAGCCATCAGCTCTTTTATGAAAGATCCAAATAAAGCCTCACCATATCGCGGCATTGAATCCCGTTTTCAAAAATCTCTTCATCATAGTGTCTGATAAAGAAATCATGGTCGATTGACTGAAGGCGGAATCCGCATTTTTGATAGAGAGAAAGCTGATGAATGCTTGAATTCCCCGTCCCGATTTCAATTGTGTCCGCCCCCAGCTCCTTCGCCTTTTCGATGGCGTCAAGTACAAGCTGTTTGCCAAAGCCCTTCTTCTGAAGAGATTCTTTTACGGCAATATTTATAATTTCAACCGTTTGCGGCCTTGTTTTTAGCAACACATAAACACCTGCAAGCTCATCACCGGCCCAAGCCGTGTAACATTCTCCCCTCTCAAGGTATTCATCTACAATGTCTTTGGACGGATCGGCGAGCAGCAATAGATCATATAATTCGTCATTTGTATCTTCTCTTAATTCGATCCTGAGTTTTTGCATATTCTTACCACCTTTTTTAGTCTGATAGACATTTAATTTTTTCATTCGTTCCCAATTTCATTCTGTTTTATTATAAAATATGAAAAGTAGTAAATGTTATCAATTCAGTAGAATAGGAGGAAAGTCATGTTTTTTTGCAAGAATTGCGGTACTAAGAATAATGAAGGGGCCAAGTTTTGTAAAGAATGCGGCACCCCGATCGGAGGGAGCAGTAAACAGGCCGATCCAGAAACAGCAAGCACTGCCGAAACGAGGCAGGCTCCGCGAAAACCGATCCCTAAGAAAACCATCATTTTATGGAGCAGCATTGCCGCAGCGTGCGTTATATTATTTGCCGCATATAAAACCGGAGCGTACTTTACTTCAAAGGATAGGTTAATTGACAAGTTTGAGCAGGCCGTAAATGATGAGGACAAGGATCAAATCGCGTCTCTTCTCACACCGGTAAATGACAAGCTGAAGCTCACTAAAAACAATGTAAAACCGTTTCTTACATATTTGAAGGACCATCCAGACAAAAAGGATGAACTTTTTGCATCGCTGCGTGATGAAGCAGCCCAGAAGGACATTGTATATGCGGAAAAAGACGGGAAAAGCCTGCTGGTATTCGATCATTACGACTTAATGATAGCACCTGTTTATTTTGAAGTGGCCAGCAATTATAAAAATACCGATTTATATGTCAATAAAGAGGAAGCCGGATCTGTAAAGAAAGCCGATCAAGCACAAACCCTTGGTCCGTACATTCCCGGTGAATATACAGTCTCAGCCAAACTGAAAAACGATGTCGTCGATCTTGTGAAAAAAGAAGACATTCAGGCAGTTGGCGATAACAGCTTTCGTGTAGATCTCTCATTGGAAGCAGACGATGTGACATTCAGCTTAGAGGATGACATCAAGAGCGGGAAGGGAGATTTACTGATTAACGGCAAGTCGATTCATAAAGATCCATTCAAAACTTTTACATATGGCCCTCTTTTGACTGATGGCAGTATGTCGGCGACTGTGAAAACTGACTTTCCATGGGGAAAGCAAATGACTGATGCAATGCCAATTACAGGTAGCGAAATGAAGATGAGATTAGTTCCCGATAAAGAAACAAAAGAAAAAGTCATAGAAACCATTAATAAGGCGACTGAGCAATACACGGCTGCCTTTTCCAATGGGAAAACCGAACAGATGACAAAAGCTGTATCCGATGTTAAAGCTCAAACGAAAAAACAAATTTCAGAGATGAAGAGCAATCATATGTATTATAAGGATAAATATATAGAAACAGATTACGATCTTGATTCATTTGCTATTTCACAAAGTGACAAGGGACAATGGATTGTTTCAGTGAACGGAAATGAACTTCACGAATCAGCTTATTTTGATGATTATACAGAACCTGAGATGAAACAAGAACATACAGCTTATCGTTATTATTTGTCTTATGATAAAAAACAAAAAGAATGGAAGCTTGAGAGTGCGGAGACCACTTCTGATTCCATAGGAGACCATATAAAAACTCTTAAAAATGAAAATCCTAAAATATACACCTCCGCTTGGGCGTCATCAAATGAGTCCAAAGTTAATTCCGACACACTTACAAAAGAGCAAGTGACATCATTTATGGTTGATTATCTGACAAATCAATCAAGTGCTGTGAGTTTAAATGAATTTGCAGTGATGGAAGGTAATTTGGAAAAAGGAAGCACATTATATGCTGATCAGCAGAAACTAGTTAAGAAATTGTATAGCGAGGGGACGACTGAAGTATTTATTGATGTAGAGGTCAAAAGCTTTAGTCAAAGCGGCTCGAATATCACAATTAAAACATACGAAGAATTCGAAATCACAAAATCAGGCAGCAGTCCGAAGCTCAGAACATATAATTGGACCTATACCGGCGTAGTGAAGAACGGAAGAATATACTTAACATCTATTCAATAAAAGAACCCCATCGCCAGCAGGTGATGGGGTTGTTTTTAAAAGAGCATATAACGGAAAATCTCTTTGACATAGTGTTCGATAATAAGCTGAAATGTGACGCAGATGATCAGATAAATCACAATCGTTGAGTAAATGACGTCAACCTTCTCTTTATATGAATGCTGGTAACTGCTCAGCATCGCAGGAGGAATGGCGAAGAATGCACCGATTAAACCAACGGCTAATATAGTAAAGCAAATGTCTGTATGTAATAAAAAGAAGAAAAGGGCAAGAATCAAAATAGCCGTAAACGGAATGAGAAACGCTCCGAATCTTGAGAATGAATCTTTAAAAGACACTTGGTTCCCCGCGATTTTCAGGGCGAAAAAGATGCATGCAGGCCAAATAGAAATAAAATAAAATAAATGGTTGGCTCTAAGAAGATTGCTGTAAAGCTTACGCTTCCGGGACCGTCTGAAAAAAGAATATAAAACATCAAAGGGGTCAGCAAACTGAAAAGAACCAGCGTAATCACCGCGCTGATCAACTGCTCTCCGCCTGTTGCTTTACATTCCTGATAAGGGCGTTTCAGGACGGCCAGGACAAATGAACCGAACTGTTTTGCTGCT
This sequence comes from Bacillus sp. MBGLi79, assembly GCF_002953915.1. Lineage (NCBI taxonomy): Bacteria > Bacillati > Bacillota > Bacilli > Caryophanales > Bacillaceae > Bacillus > Bacillus sp. MBGLi79. The sequence continues at coordinate 3,908,057 of NZ_CP026521.1, read as the reverse complement.
TGTTTTGCAGCGGCTCCAGTCTGAGATGTCTGCTGTTGGCCTGATTGACCAGGGAGCGGCGAACCGCATTTCTCACAAAACTTTCCGCCATCAGTTTGATGGCCGCATTGAGGACAATACATAAAATAACTCCTTTACCTGTAATATAGGGAAAATAGACTAATAGTTTTATTATAAAAGAAAAAAGTTGTAAAGTAATCAATATTCATACAAAAAAAGATACGAGCCTTATAGCAGCTGTGTCTTTTTTTATGCTAGTTATTCATATATTTCTCAAATACATCTTCAAAATCTTTGATATGATACTGCGAGCGAACGGATGTCAGCCAAGTGAACCCGAATTCGGTCAGTCTTTATATTGCGTTTCAATTGACGTGCTCAGGGCGGGTATGGTGAAGAATCGTCACTGCTTTATCTAAGATTTGCTCCGCTTGATTGATTAAAATGTCATTTTCATAGGTTGTTTCAGCGATGCGGAGAAGAGCTTTATAAAGGTCTTTTCATTTTTAATCTGGTCTTTGTGGACATCAATGTCGAATTATTCACCGCCCAGCTTAAGCTTAATTTCAACATCCAAATCGACTTTTCCGGCAGTTTCAAGAAAAACGTCAGAGATTTTATATTGCGAATAAGGGTAGCGGTCCTAACAGGCTATAAAGGTTTACCGGGAAATCGCCTCCGGGTAAAAGGGGGAAGAATAATTCTATTTTCTGTGCAGACAATACCAACAAGGAGGTATATGATGTTCTCATTCATCGTTCACGTCTTCATTTCTTTATTCGCAGTATCAAATCCGATCGGAAACGTACCGATATTTCTGACGCTGACAGAAGGCTATACATCAGCGGAAAGAAAAGCGATTGCCCGGAAGGCAGCTATTTTATCCTTTTTTATTCTCGCGGCTTTTTTGGTTTTCGGCCATCTTATCTTTAAACTGTTTGATATCAACATTCACGCGCTCCGAGTGGCGGGCGGCATATTCATTTTCGGCATTGCCTATAATCTATTGAATGCGAAAGAATCACACGTGCAGTCTCTTCATCATGATGAACATAAGGAAAGCAAAGAAAAAGCCGATATATCAGTCACGCCTTTATCCATTCCGATTATTGCGGGGCCCGGAACGATTGCAACAGTGATGAGCCTTTCCGCCGGTCATAGCGGCATTGGTCATTATGTCGCTGTCATGATTGGCATAGCCGCAGTGATTGCCCTGACCTTTCTCTTTTTCCACTATTCTGCTTTCATTAGCAGCAAACTCGGAAAAACCGAGATGAATGTGATTACCAGACTGATGGGATTAATCTTAGCCGTGGTCGCGGTCGGGATGATTGGTGCCGGGCTGAAAGGCATGTTTCCGGTCTTAACCTCATGATGCAAAAAAGCAGCTCCCTTATTTTAGAGAGCTGCTTTCTTTTGTTTTCGGCACATATTGAAAGATTTCCTCACTCTCAAAAAATTCAATCAACCTGCTCAGCCAGTCATAGTAATGAAGCCATTCTTTTAATTCATTCAGCAGCTGATTAACCTTCTCTTCCGCTTCCGGGGTGAGCCCGTCCCTTTGTAAAAGATCAGTCAGCTCCCGGTTTAATTTTTTATAAAGCACTTTGTTTTTGCTCACGACCTTTGTCCAATTGGCCGCGAATAAAGAAATGAAGGTTTGATAATAATCCTGTTCGACGTCATAAAGGTCTTTTCGTACGCCTTTTTCAAACACCTTTTCGGCGATATTGGCATCGATCATTTCACGGACAACCTGGCTCATCCGTGTTTTGCTCATGCCCGTAGCCTCAGAGAGCTCGCTTAAGGTCATCGGTTTTCGATTCATATAAATAATTCCGAGCACACGTCCGACAGTTGAAGGCATTCCAAACGTATGCATATTTTCGGCAATCTTCTCAATGAGATGCTCTTCAGCATGTTCAATGATGTCGAGAGCGGTTTTTTTCACAGCTGATCATCCCTTCAAATGGAAATTGATGGTGTCAATATATCATATTTCTTCCTGATGTTGAAAATAGCTGAATGCAGAGGAAGTGGGAGGTATTCGGCGTAATTGTAAGAACACCCTTTCCGTCTCGGTCATAACAATAAATAATCTATAAATAACATATAATTTCAACACATTGTAAACTTTTTATTTTACAAAGTTCAAACTATAATAAGGATTATACTTTTCAGAAAATTTAATGGAAACCTGCGGAGGTGCACGGATTGCTGAAATTGGAACAAGTGTCAAAAGTATATAAAGGCGGCAAAAAAGCTGTGAACAGCATTGATTTAGATATTGCCAAAGGCGAGTTTATCTGTTTTATCGGTCCGAGCGGCTGTGGAAAAACGACGACGATGAAGATGATCAACAGGCTGATAGAACCATCGTCTGGAAGGATCTTTATCGACGGAGAAAATATTATGGAACAGGACCCTGTTGAGCTGAGGAGAAAAATCGGCTATGTGATTCAGCAGATTGGTTTGTTCCCCCATATGACCATCCAGCAGAACATCTCACTCGTACCAAAGCTGCTGAAATGGCCTGAGGAAAAACGGAAGGAACGGGCGCGAGAGCTGTTAAAGCTTGTGGATATGGGTCCGGAATATTTAGACCGTTATCCCCATGAGCTCAGCGGCGGGCAGCAGCAAAGAATCGGCGTGCTGCGCGCGCTGGCCGCAGAACCCCCTCTCATTTTAATGGATGAACCGTTCGGAGCGCTTGACCCGATTACGCGTGATTCCCTTCAGGAAGAGTTCAAAAAACTGCAGAGAACACTAAACAAAACGATTGTGTTTGTCACCCACGATATGGACGAAGCGATTAAGCTTGCTGACAGAATCGTGATTTTAAAAGCGGGAGAAATCGTTCAAGTCGGCACACCTGATGAGATTCTCCGGAACCCGGCAAATGAATTTGTTGAAGAATTTATCGGGAAAGAACGCCTGATTCAGTCAAGACCGGATATTGAGCGGGTAGAGCAAATGATGAACAGAACGCCGGTGACGGTATCTGCGGACAAAACGCTTTCTCAGGCGATTCAGCTGATGAGAGAAAAACGTGTTGACTCGCTGCTTGTTGTGGACCGGCAAAACGTGCTGAAGGGCTATGTTGATGTGGAAATGATTGATCAAAACCGCAAAAAAGCGAGCATCGTTGGCGATGTATACCGCTCAGATATATATACCGTTCAAAAAGGGGCGCTACTTCGCGATACCGTCCGAAAAATTTTGAAGCAGGGGATCAAGTATGTTCCGGTCGTCGATGAACAAAACCATTTAGCAGGGATTGTGACAAGAGCGAGCCTCGTTGATATCGTATACGATTCCATATGGGGCGACGAGGAAAACCAGCTCATGACGATCTGACCAGGGGAGGAGCTCTTTTAAGATGAATCAAATGATGACTTTTTTGCAAACGAACGGCGGAGAGCTGCTGTATAAAACAGGAGAGCATTTATATATTTCACTCATAGCCGTTGTATTGGGCATTATCGTTGCAGTGCCGCTCGGTGTTGCTCTTACCAGAATGAAAAAAGGCGCAGGTGCGGTTATCGGTTTCGTAAACATTGTGCAAACCCTGCCGAGTCTTGCGATTTTAGCCTTTTTTATTCCGCTTCTCGGCGTAGGAAAGGTGCCGGCGATTGTCGCTTTATTTTTCTATTCGGTGCTGCCGATCCTGCGCAATACGTATACCGGCATTAAAGGTGTAAATAAAAACCTGCTGGAATCGGGAAAAGGGATTGGCATGACCGGCTGGGAGCAGATTCGGCTCGTCGAAATCCCGCTGGCGATTCCCATCATCATGGCGGGTATCCGCACATCAACGATCTACCTAATCGGCTGGGCGACACTTGCGTCGTTTATCGGGGGAGGCGGCCTCGGGGACTATATTTTTATCGGCCTGAACCTGTATCAGCCTGAATATATCATTGGCGGTGCCGTGCCTGTCACAATTCTGGCCATTATCATTGATTATGTGCTGGCTGTGACAGAACGAAAGGTGACGCCGAAAGGCTTGCAAGGGATGAAGGAAGTTTCGTAAGGAGTTGGCTCTGTTGAAAACGAAAAAAATCAAATGGCTTGGCGCGTGCGCTCTAGGTTTGGTCATACTGCTAAGCGGCTGTTCTCTGCCGGGACTCGGCGGCGCTTCAGACGACACGATCAAAATCGGGGCGCAAAGCATGACAGAATCAGAAATTGTAGCGAATATGATCGCGCAGCTTATTGAACATGATACAGATTTGAATACCGCTTTAGTGAAAAACCTCGGGTCAAACTATGTGCAGCACCAAGCGATGCTGGGCGGTGACATTGATATTTCTGCCACGCGCTATTCCGGAACTGATTTAACAAGCACCCTCGGCAAGGAAGCGGAGAAAGATCCGAAAAAAGCCCTGAACATTGTGCAGAACGAGTTTCAAAAGCGCTTTTCTTATAAATGGTTTGATTCCTACGGCTTTGATAACACATATGCCTTCACCGTAACAAAAAAGTTTGCGGAGAAGGAGCATATTAACACCGTGTCTGACCTGAAGAAAAATGCCTCCCAATATAAATTAGGCGTCGACAATGCTTGGCTGAAACGAAAAGGCGATGGGTATAAAGGCTTTGTCAGCACATATGGCTTTGAGTTCGGCACAACGTATCCAATGCAGATCGGGCTAGTCTATGACGCAGTCAAAAATGGGAAAATGGACGCCGTTCTGGCTTATTCAACGGATGGACGGATTAAAGCCTATGACTTGAAAATCTTAAAAGATGATAAGCGTTTCTTCCCGCCGTATGACTGTTCACCAGTGATTCCGGAAAAGGTGCTTAAGGCGCATCCCGAGCTTGAGGGTGTGATCAATAAGCTGATTGGGCAAATCGATACGGAAACGATGCAGGAGCTGAACTATGAGGTGGATGGCAAGCTGAAGGAGCCGTCTGTCGTAGCAAAGGAATTTTTAGAGAAACATCATTATTTTGACTAAGAAAAGAGGTGGATCATATGGAAGTACTACAGCAGCTTGGCACTTACTATTCGCAAAACGGCGGTTACGTGCTGCAGGAGTTTTACCGCCATTTTCTGATGTCGGTGTACGGCGTTTTATTTGCTGCCATTGTTGGAATTCCGCTCGGCATCCTGATAGCCAGATACAGAAAATTAAGCGGATGGGTTTTTGCGGTCACGAACGTCATTCAGACGATCCCGGCTCTCGCCATGCTCGCCGTGCTGATGCTTGTCATGGGGCTTGGCGCTAATACGGTGATATTGTCATTATTTCTGTATTCTCTTCTGCCGATTATCAGAAATACGTATACAGGGATTATCAGCATTGAACATGCTTATCTTGAATCCGGAAAAGCAATGGGGATGACAAAATTTCAAGTGCTGCGGATGGTCGAGCTTCCGCTTGCGCTATCGGTCATAATGGCCGGCCTGCGCACTGCGCTTGTCATTGCCATCGGCATTACGGCCATCGGGACATTTGTCGGAGCAGGAGGTCTCGGAGACATCATCGTCAGGGGATCAAATGCCACAAACGGAACCGCGATTATATTAGCTGGAGCAATCCCCACAGCTTTGATGGCGGTGATTGCCGATTTGGTCATGGGCGGGCTTGAACGAGCGTTAAGCCCGATTAAAAAGAAAAAAGGAAATTTTATTATAGCTGATAGAAAAACCACCTCTATTTAAATACAACGGAGGTGGTTTTTTTAAATAAACAACATGTGTTAGTACCTGTTAAACATATTTTCCAGTGTTGAGATCATCCAATTATTTGAATAAAATACAAAAACATATATTATAACCAATTGGAGAGTTGTTTTTAAAAAAATTTCAAGTTATGATGAAAATAATACATTTATACAAATATCTAAATGTCTAAATGTTTTTTTGTAAAGGAGAAAACGCTATGAATAATGTTTTCAAAGCTATATCAGATCCAACAAGGAGAAAAATTTTGGATTTGTTAAAAGGAGGGGATATGACTGCGGGAGATATTGCTGAGCATTTTAATATCAGCAAACCGAGTATTTCGCACCACTTGAATATTTTAAAGCAAGCGGAAGTCATAAGTGACCACCGCAAAGGACAAATTATTTATTACACTCTAAATACAACAGTACTTCAAGACTCAATAAATTGGATGCTTAACTTTATAAATAAAGGGGATAACGATTTATGAAGAAAAATATAATTTCCATAATTATTGTATGTTTGAGTTTCTTGACTTCAATTATATTATATCAATACCTTCCAGAAGAAATACCGATACAATGGTCAGGAAATAAACCGACTGCAATTGTATCTAAACCTTTAACAATATTTATTATACCTGTTGTTATGCTTATTTATTATCTTACTTTTTATATGTTAACTATTAAGTCTACACAAAAAAATAAAGCATTGCTTTTCCTAGCTTCTAATAATATGTTAATCCTTTTATATATTTTACAACTCTCAACTCTATTGATATAATATAAT
>NZ_CP026521.1:3887563-3901494 GCF_002953915.1 Bacillus sp. MBGLi79 | reverse complement strand
CTTCTCTTTTTATCCCAAAAAAATTATTGGGAAGTGCATTAGGTAACTTTAAATTTTCTTTTGTGTGAAATGAAATGTTTTCTTCTGTAGGGCTTTTACTATAAAAGCCAAAGCCTTGGGGAGACAATTGTTGCAAAAAATTTTTTTTGAACAGTGGATTCTGAGGTGAAATATTACTAAAGTAATAAGAAGAAAATAATAGGAAACATATAGTCATTACAGTTATAATTCCTTTTTTTTTGATATAGATTACCTCCTCTAAGCTAATATAATAATTTCAAAAAGATTATATAATAGCTAGTCAGAATAATCAAAAAAAAATGGATAATGAATAAATTAATGTAAATTATGCATTATTTTGTTTGTTTTCTTGAAGTTTGATATTCAACCATTTGGGTTGGACTTGAAAAAGTTCCCAGAATTGAATTTGGGAACTTTTTACGGCTTCGGCACATATTTAAAAATGTCTTCGCTCTCAAAAAACTCAATCAAACGGCTGAGCCAATTATAATAATCGAGCCATTCCTTTAATTCCTTCAGCAGTTCATTCACTTTTTCTTCCGCTTCAGGAGTAAGCTCTTCATCCAACACGCTAAGCAGCTCCCGATTGAGTTTTTTATGCATCATTTTGTTTTTGCTGACGACTTTGCTCCAAGTGGCTGAAAACAGCGTGATAAACGTTTGATAGTAATCCTGTTCAACCTCATATAAATCTTTTCGGACGCCCTTTTCGAACACCTTCTCGGCAATATTGGCATCAAGCATTTCCCGCACTACCTGGCTCATGCGTGTTTTGCTCATGCCGGTGGCCTCAGATAATTCGGTAAGCGTCATCGGTTTTCGATTCATATAAATAATGCCCAGCACACGTCCGACGGTAGAGGGCATTCCAAATGCATGCATGTTTTCCGCAATTCTTTCTATAAAATGGTCCTCGGCTTGTTCAATGATCGTTAACGGATCTTTCTCCAACGGTTTCATCCTTTCAGCTAACAATTCCGATGTCAATATACCACATTTTTGATACGGCGAAAATGCTGTCAAAAGAGAATTTGGCAGGAAATTGGAGCAATAAGGAGATCAACACATGTCAATGCGGGTAAATCAGCGTTTACACATACTTTATAAATAATATGAACAAATTGTAAACTTTTTATTTTATAAACTTTAATCTATAATGGGAAGCATTCAATTGTCTGAAAAATTAAATTTAAACTGAACAAATTGAATAAATTTAATTTTGGAGGTGCGATGTTTGCTGACATTAGAAAATGTCTCGAAAACATATAAGGGCGGCAAAAAAGCCGTGAACAACGTGAATCTTAAGATTGCAAAAGGCGAATTTATCTGTTTTATCGGGCCGAGCGGCTGCGGAAAAACGACAACGATGAAAATGATTAACCGATTAATTGAGCCTTCCGCCGGGAAGATTTTCATTGACGGCGAAAACATTATGGAACAGGATCCTGTAGAGCTCAGGCGCAAAATTGGCTATGTGATTCAGCAAATCGGCCTGTTTCCCCATATGACCATTCAGCAGAATATCTCACTCGTCCCAAAACTGCTGAAATGGCCGGAGCAGCAGCGGAAAGAGCGGGCGCGTGAGCTTTTAAAATTGGTCGATATGGGGCCAGAATATTTAGACCGTTACCCTCATGAATTAAGCGGGGGGCAGCAGCAGCGAATTGGTGTATTACGGGCACTTGCCGCGGAGCCGCCGCTTATCTTAATGGATGAACCGTTCGGGGCACTCGACCCGATTACGAGGGATTCCCTTCAGGAAGAATTTAAAAAACTGCAAAAAACCTTACATAAAACCATCGTATTTGTTACCCACGATATGGATGAAGCGATTAAGCTGGCAGACCGGATTGTGATTTTAAAAGCGGGAGAAATCGTTCAAATTGGAACGCCCGATGACATTTTGAGAAATCCGGCAGACGAATTTGTTGAGGAATTTATCGGCAAGGAGCGGCTGATTCAGTCATCCAGCCCGGATGTTGAACGGGTTGACCAGATTATGAATACTCAGCCTGTAATGATCACCGCGGATAAAACGCTTTCTGAGGCCATTCAGCTGATGAGGCAGGAACGGGTTGATTCATTGCTTGTCGTCGATGACGACCACGTTCTGCAAGGTTATGTCGATGTTGAAATCATTGATCAATGCCGGAAAAAGGCCAATCTCGTAGGAGAGGTTTTACATGAAGATCTATACACAGTATTGGGAGGCACATTGCTGCGCGACACGGTCCGCAAAATTTTAAAACGGGGTGTCAAATATGTCCCTGTTGTGGATGAAGACCGGCGCTTAATCGGAATTGTGACGAGAGCAAGTTTGGTCGATATCGTGTATGACTCCCTCTGGGGAGAAGAAAAGCAGCTCGCGGTATTGTCATAGGGAGGGGATAAGTCATGCATCATATTGTTCAATTTTTGCAAACCAACGGAGGCGAGCTTTTTTATAAAACATACGAGCATATTACGATATCGCTCATTGCTGTTATCTTAGGCGTGCTGGTTGCCGTCCCCCTCGGCATTGTGCTGACCAGAATGAAAAAAGGAGCCGGCATCATTATCGGCATTGTGAATATCATTCAGACGCTGCCGAGTCTGGCTATCCTTGCCTTTTTTATCCCGCTCCTTGGTGTAGGGAAGGTTCCAGCCATTGTGGCTTTGTTTTTCTATTCTGTATTGCCGATACTTCGCAACACGTATACCGGCATTCGCGGCGTCAACAAAAATCTTCTCGAGTCTGGCAAAGGCATCGGAATGACACCGGCTGAACAAGTCCGCTTGGTGGAGCTGCCGCTTGCCGCGCCAGTGATCATGGCGGGAATCAGAACATCGACGATTTACTTAATCGGCTGGGCCACGCTTGCTTCTTTTATCGGAGGCGGCGGATTGGGTGATTACATTTTTATCGGACTAAATTTATATCAGCCGGAATATATCATCGGGGGCGCGGTTCCCGTCACAATATTGGCGGTTGTGATTGATTATGTGCTGGCAGTGGCTGAACGAAAACTGACACCTGCCGGCATGCAGAGGTTGAAGGAAGTGTCATAAGGAGGCGGCTTATGAAAAGAAAATATCTTACATTAATGATCGGTTTAGCACTTGCGGCAACATTGACGTTGAGCGGCTGTTCGCTTCCTGGTCTCAGTGCCGCTCCAGACCAGACCATTAAAATCGGCGCGCAAAGCATGAGCGAATCAGAAATCATCGCCAGCATGCTTGGCCAGTTGATCGAACACCATACTGATCTCAAAACAACAACAATTAAAAATCTTGGTTCCAACGCGGTGCAGCAGCAGGCTTTAATGAACGGGGAAATCGACATTGCAGCCACAAGATATACGGGAGACGCGCTGACAGGAACGTTGAGAATGCAACCGGAAAAAGACCCGGACAAAGCGCTGGCGCTTACTCAGCGGGAGTTTAAAAAAAGATACGATTTAAAATGGTATGACTCCTACGGGTTTGATAATACGTACGTCTTTACGGTCAGCAAAAAGCTGGCAGATCAATATCATTTAGAAACTGTATCAGACGTAAAAAAACGGGCGCCGCAATTAAAACTTGGCGTCGATAACTATTGGATGAAGCTCAAAGGAAACGGCTATCAGGATTTTACGAAAACCTACGGCATGACATTCGGCGGCACGTATCCAATGCAGATCGGCCTTGTGTACGATGCGGTGAAAAGCGGAAAAATGGACATTGTGCTTGCGTATTCAACCGATGGAAGAATCAAGTCCTATGGTCTCAAAATGCTGAAGGACGATAAACAATTTTTCCCGCCGTACGACTGCTCTCCGGTTGTTCCGGAAAAGGTGCTCAAAGAACATCCTGAGCTTGAAGGCATCATCAAGAAAATGATCGGAAAAATCGACACAGCCACGATGCAGGCGCTTAACTTTGAAGTCGACGGCAATCTAAAGGAACCGTCTGTCGTTGCCAAGGAATATTTAGAAAAGCATCACTACTTTGAATCGTGAAAGGGGGGTGAGGTCAATGAACGTGCTTGAACAGTTAATGACGTATTACGCGCAGAATGGCAGTTATGTCATGGATGAATTCGGCCGCCACTTTCTTATGTCGGCTTACGGCGTTTTGTTTGCCGCTGCCGTCGGGGTCCCGGCCGGAATCCTCATCGCGCATTTTCGCCGTTTGTCAGCCTGGGTGTTCGCCGTAACAAACGTTATTCAAACAATCCCCGCGCTCGCCATGCTGGCCGTCTTGATGCTTGTTATGGGGCTCGGCGCAAATACCGTGATTGTATCATTATTTCTGTATTCCCTGCTGCCGATTATTCGAAACACGTACACAGGGATTGTCAGCATTGAGCATGCCTACCTAGAATCGGGAAAAGCAATGGGCATGACGAAATTCCAAGTGCTCAGAATGGTTGAGCTCCCGCTCGCGCTTTCTGTCATCATGGCGGGCCTTCGCACGGCTCTCGTCATTGCCATTGGGATTACAGCAATCGGCACATTTGTCGGCGCCGGAGGCCTTGGGGACATGATCGTCCGCGGATCAAACGCGACAAACGGAACTGCGATTATTCTAGCCGGGGCGATACCGACTGCGGTGATGGCGGTGGCAGCCGATTTGCTCATGGCCTGGCTGGAGCGGGCATTAAGTCCGGTGAAGAAAAAAAGAACAAGAGCCAAACATGTTCAATCAGCTGCATAGAATAAAAAAAGAGGCTGGAGTCCAGCCTCTTTTTTCTATTTAAATTGTAAACTGATCCATCTTTGCATTAAGCTCCTTCGCCAGCCGTTCCAACTCCTCAGCATTTTGAAGCACTTGATCCATCGAATGGGCGGATTGCTCGGTAATTGAAAATGTTTCTTCAATGCCGGCGGCCGACTCTTCGGATACAGAAGCGATATTTTCAATCGATTGATTGATGGTAATCGATTGGTTTGTTAACTGCTTCAGGCCATCCGTAACTTCCTTAATGCTGTCTGCAACATGAGTGACAGATTGTTTGATATGCTGCATAGCCTGTCCGGTGTCTGTCAGGTTTTCCGTTCCTTTTTCGACTTCTGTAAAGCTGCTTTCCAAGTACTTAATAACGGAGTGGATTTCCTGCTGTGTCCCATTTACAATCCGGGTAATGTCCTGCACGGAATCAGAAACGCCGTCAGCCAGCTTTCTGACTTCATCGGCCACAACGGCGAAGCCTTTGCCGCTTTCTCCTGCGCGGGCAGCTTCAATCGCGGCGTTAAGGGACAGCAAATTCGTTTGCTCGGCAATCCCGTTGATGACCTGAACGAGCTTGTTGATATCCTGAGAATGCTGTTCAAGTGATCTCACTTTATGCACGGCTTCTTGAACGATATGGTGGATGGTTTTCATTTGCTGTAATGACGTATCCATATTTTCGTTTCCGCTTACCGCGAGTTCGAGAACGTTTTGAGACGTATCGCTGATTGTAATGCCGTGATTATAGGCTTTATCAATGCTTTCGGTAAACTCATTCATCGATTCGGCAATCGTCACAGCGTCTTGGGCTTGCTGTTCAGAGCCCTCAGCCATTTCGTTCATCGTTTCAGTAATATGTTTGCTGCCGGATCTTGTTTCGTTCGTTGCGGTAGCAAGCACCTGTGAAGAAGAAAGAACCCGGCTTGAGATGTCTTTAGAATATCCGACAATATCTCTCAGATTCCCTACCATTTTTTGCAGGGCTTCATTCAGGTCGCCCAGCTCGTCTTTTGAGTTGAGCGGCTCCATGTCGTTCGACAAATCTCCCTCGGCAATATGATTGGCAGACTCCTTCATGCGAATGATAGGCTTTACAATGTTTCGCGCGATATAAAGCCAGATGAAAATGCTGACGATGATCGAAGCTGCCACAAGCAGAGCAGTATAAATGAGCCCTTTTTGATAGACGGCCTTCGTTTCTTTTACTGCTGTGTTGCTGCCTTCTTTATTGTAGTCAACAAGCTGAGTGATTGTTTTTTTCATATCCTCAAAACTGGTCTCAGTTTGGACCAATAAACCTCTTGCTTTGTCCATGTCATTAGTGCGGCCGCTCTCGATTATTTGCGCATGAATATCGATATAGGTGTTCACTTCAGTTTGAAGCTGCTCGAACAGTTTCTGCTCTTTATCAGTGGAGATCGTTTTTTTATAGCTATCAAGCTTTTGGTTAATGTCTTCCATGATTTGATTCATTTCTTGATCAAGTGTATCCATTTTACTTTTGTCTGTATAAATCAGAAAATCCTTTTCTTTAGAAGACAGGTGCTCAGTTACATAATTAATTGAAGTGATTCCTTTGATGCCGTCAATCCATTTCGTGTTGATTTCATCTGTTTTTTGAATGATATGCTGCATATTAAGAACGCCTATTCCGCCTACAAGTAAATTGATCAGGATCAGTGTCAAAAATACCAGGCTGAATTTGCGGGAAATCGTCAGTCGCATATAGTGGTCTCCTTTAAAATCGTAATGTGTGGATGTACTATATATCGGCTGAGATATCTTTTTTTCACCTGGAAAATAAAAAAATAAAAAACGGTTCTTTTTCTCGTCTTTGAGATCAGAACCGTTTTAGCAATTAGTCAAGAAAGGAAGGGTCAATCCATTCAGTCGCCCATTTAGAAATCTCACCTAAAATGGGGGCTAGCGCCTTTCCTTTATCGGTCAATGAATATTCGATGCGAACCGGAGTTTCAGGGATGACATCCCGCTTTACTACTCCTTCAAGCTCAAGTTCTTTCAGCCGTTCTGACAGAACTCTGCCGCTTAGATTTGGAAGTGCTGCTTCAATTTCGCTAAATCGCTGCGACCCGTTTAAGAGCTGAAATACGATTAAAGCGACCCAGCGTTTACTTAAGATGTCGACTGCTTTTTCAAATCTAGGACACATTTCTGATTGGTTCATACTTTTCACCTCGTCTGTCACTATTATAACGCAAATAACGAGGGAAGGTATGCAAGCGTGATTGATGAAATGCAGAAAGAGGAACAAGGGATTATGAGGAAGAAGCGCGTTTTTTTGCTTCCGAAGATAAAAAATCGAAGTATTTGCTGAGATTTTCAATATCCTGCTTTGAAAGATGTTCCCATTTTCGGCTATTGAAAATCGGGAGGTGCTCCGCTCCGCGCGTGACAGCCGTCTGGTAAATGTCATAAACGGACTGATAGCTTTCAGATGCTTCGCGGATTTCTTTAGGAAAGGCCTGAATATGGCCTGCGGCGGCCATTAGGTCTTCGTACGGCACCTTCAGGACGGACGCCAGTTTTTTGATCGTGGCGGGTTTTGGCGTCCCGCGTTTGCCGTTTTCAATTTTTGAAATGGTGGCCGAGCTGATGCCTGAGTACACCGCAAGCTGATTCACTGTCAGTTTGCGGGCGCGGCGCAGCTCCCGTAATTGCTGTCCGAACGGTGACATGGTCTATCGCCTCTCATTTCTATCAATAGTCAGTCATCAGCAGACCGTTTTTTGGCTTCGTCTGAAATAAACGAAAAATAATGATCGAGCATGAGCAAATCTTCTTTATTGAGATATTGCCATTTTTCGTTCTCAAGAAGCGCAAGGTTTTTCAGGTCATAGGCCTCCGCTTTTTCGAGCAGCTTGCATTTTGTTTCATAAGGGGCCTTGGCTTCATGCACTTCTTCGATATAACCAGCCTTGTACATAAGCCCCTCATAAGGAATTTTTAAGGCCTCCGCCAGTTTTTTGATGGTGGCGGGTTTGGGAACACCCCGTTTTCCGTTTTCGATTCTGGAGATGCCGGCCGCGCTTACGCCTGAATAAGTCGCCAGCTGGTTGACCGTTAACTTTCTCTCCTCGCGCAATGCCCGCAATTGTTCGCCAAAGCTTTCCATATGTCTCACCCCGTCCCTCGCTGTTACTCATATTTTAGTATGTTTATTGACTAAAGGGAATAGGTAGACTGGAAATGTATTGACAAAAGTTAACATAAGCCGTAATGTAAAACTATAGAAAAAAGTTTTTTCAGGAATGGAAGGTGAGGAAAGTGCCAGTAGAAAAGATACAGATTAGACGTGATTATGTCTTGCAGTATATGGTTAATAACGATTATTCCCTTAATCAGCTTGCGCTGGAAATCGGAGTCTCACCCGCCACACTGAGCCGCGTGCTGAATGGTGAAAGGAGGCCGGGGCAGCTTGTGATTGGTAAAATGCTTCACTACTTTAATTTGAAATTTGAGGATCTTTTTTACTATGATTTTATTGACAAAAGTCAATAAAAGAGAAAAAACGCAAGAAGATCCAAGCGTTTTCTATCTTGAATGATGTGTCAGCACAAACCCTGTCACCAGTTCATTGCACGTTTTCCATTGTTTTGTCGGCAATTGATGTCCCTGATATTCCAATCTGAAAAATTCGGCATGGCTGCACGCCCTTCGGTAATAGCCCGCGTTTGTAAAGGTCCAGTCCCGCAGGCCGCCATACATAAAAAGCATTGGCATGTTTAGCCGGGGCAGCTGTTCAATGCAGTTGTAGCCTAGCGAATCCTGATAATACTGATGCCAATGGGTCTGGTCTGCTTTTTTCATATGGTCTGCTAATATGCTGCGAAGCTGTCTGTCTTTTGTGTGGCTCCCAGCGAGGATTCTCATGAGCAAACCGGGGTTTTTTTCAAGCAGATACATTCCCAGTTTGTGCAGCTTCTGGCCAATTACATTATGAACAGCGGGGTAGGCGCCGGACAGAATCAGGTGTGAGACTTTGTCCGGGCGGGTGAAGCCGATGTGCTGTGCGATTAAGCCCCCGGCAGAATACCCGAATAACACAGCTTTATCAATGGACAAAGCGTCCATGAATTGTACGATCTCGTTCGCATAATAGGAAATAGAAGCGGGTTCACCCGTGTGTTCACTGTCACCGTGCCCGCTTAAATCGGGAAAAATCACCCTGAAATGCTCTGAAAGAAGGCGTTGATAATAAAAAACCTTGCGTCCCATGCCGGGCGGGTGGATAAAAATGATAGGGATTCCCTGTCCATATTCTTCATAAAAAAGATGTTTCCTGCTGACTATGCTGATAAGCGGCATCGCTTTTCTCCTTTGACATTTTCATATGAATAGGGTAACCAAAACAAAACGTCTTATCCAGCCTTTTGGCGTCTGATACAGCGTGACATGCCAACCCTTTTCATGTAAAATAGAAGTAATGTAGCCAGTGAGTCTGGAGGTGTAAGGGATGCACGCAGTTTTGATTACCTTATTGGTTATCGTCAGCATTGCACTTATTATTGTCGTTTTGCTTCAATCCAGTAAAAGCGCCGGTTTATCTGGTGCGATTTCAGGCGGAGCGGAGCAGCTCTTCGGGAAACAAAAAGCAAGAGGTCTTGATTTAATTTTGCACCGCATTACGGTAGTGCTGGCAGTCTTGTTTTTCGTGTTAACGATTGCGCTTGCTTATATCCTATAGGGCAATGTTTGTATAAGGTCTGATGTGAAGTCAGGCCTTTTTCACGTTTCTGGCTGATATTCAAAACGTTTTTTTCTGATTAAACTGTGGAAAACTATAATGATCGTGCAGATAGAAAGGGAGACATGAGCATGAAAGTTGTGACACCAAAACCATTTACATTTAAAGGCGGGGACAAAGCGGTGCTTTTGCTGCACGGCTTTACAGGAAATACAGCGGATGTAAGGATGCTGGGTAGATATTTGAATGAACGGGGCTATACGTGCCACGCGCCTCAATATGAAGGACATGGCGTCCCGCCTGAAGAACTTGTACATACGGGGCCTGAAGACTGGTGGAAAAACGTAATGGATGGCTATGAATACTTAAAATCTGAAGGCTATGAGAGCATTGCTGCCTGCGGACTGTCGCTTGGCGGGGTTTTTTCGCTGAAATTGGGTTACACTGTACCCATAAAGGGAATTGTCCCAATGTGCGCACCGATGCACATTAAGAGTGAAGAGGTTATGTATCAGGGTGTTCTTTCATACGCTCGCAATTACAAAAAGTTTGAGGGGAAAAGCCCTGAGCAAATTGAAGAGGAAATGAAAGAATTTGAAAAAACGCCGATGAATACCCTCAAGGCGCTGCAAGACTTAATTGCTGATGTGCGGAACAATGTCGATATGATTTATTCACCGACATTTGTGGTGCAGGCCCGTCATGACCACATGATTAATACCGAAAGCGCCAATATTATTTACAACGAAGTGGAGACTGATGATAAACAGCTGAAATGGTACGAGGAATCAGGCCATGTCATTACACTCGACAAAGAACGTGACCTCGTCCATCAGGATGTGTATGAATTTTTAGAGAAGCTCGATTGGTAATCAACAGGAGGTCGGATAATGGAAAAAGAAGCATTTATGGAAAAGCTTCTCTCGTTTATGAAGGAAGAGGCATATAAGCCTTTGACTGTTCAGGAACTAGAGGAGATGTTAAAAATTACGGAAGCCGAGGAGTTTAAAGAGCTCGTCAAAGCGTTAGTCGCCTTGGAAGAAAAAGGGCTTATCGTACGGACGAGAAGTGACCGCTACGGCATTCCGGAGAAGATGAATTTAATAAAAGGAAAGATTTCAGCGCATGCGAAAGGATTCGCCTTTTTGCTGCCTGAGGATACGTCGTTAAGCGATGTGTTTATTCCGCCTAATGAGCTGAATACGGCAATGAACGGCGATATCGTCATGGTTCGCCTGAATTCACAGTCAAGCGGCTCCAGACAGGAAGGAACCGTCATACGGATTTTAGAAAGAGCGATTCAGCGGGTTGTCGGCACGTATACAGAAACGAGAAACTTCGGCTTTGTCATTCCGGACGACAAAAAAATCACGAGTGACATCTTCATTCCGAAAAACGGGAAAAATGGAGCTGCGGAAGGGCATAAGGTTGTTGTCAAGCTGACGAGCTATCCTGAAGGCCGCATGAACGCTGAGGGCGAGATTGAAACCATTCTCGGCCACAAAAATGATCCGGGCATTGATATTTTATCGGTCATTCATAAGCACGGCCTGCCGGGAGAATTTCCAGCTGACGCGATGGAACAGGCATCTAGTACGCCTGACACAATTGATGAAAAAGATCTGAAAGACCGCCGTGATCTCCGTGACCAGGTGATTGTCACCATTGATGGGGCGGACGCGAAGGATTTGGATGATGCAGTTACCGTGACGAAGCTGGACGATGGAAGCTACAAGCTTGGCGTTCATATTGCTGATGTCAGCCATTATGTAACCGAAAACTCACCGATTGACAAAGAAGCGCTTGAAAGAGGGACGAGTGTGTATTTGGTTGACCGTGTCATCCCGATGATTCCGCACAGATTGTCAAACGGCATCTGCTCCTTAAATCCAAAGGTTGACCGCCTGACGCTTTCTTGTGAAATGACCATTAACAGTCAGGGACAGGTGACAGAGCACGAGATCTTCCAAAGTGTCATCAAAACAACGGAAAGAATGACATATTCAGATGTGAATAAAATTCTTGTTGACGATGATGAAGAGCTGAAACAAAAATACGAGCCTCTTGTTCCGATGTTCAAAGACATGGAGCGCCTGGCTCAAATTCTTCGCGATAAGCGGATGGACCGCGGCGCCGTTGACTTTGATTTCAAAGAAGCAAAGGTGCTTGTCGATGACGAAGGAGCGGTTAAAGACGTTGTGATCAGAGAACGCTCTGTCGCCGAGAAGCTCATTGAAGAATTTATGCTTGTGGCAAATGAAACAGTAGCGGAGCATTTCCATTGGATGAATGTCCCGTTTATATACCGGATTCACGAAGAGCCGAATGCTGAAAAGCTGCAAAAGTTTTTAGAGTTTGTGACGACATTTGGCTATGTGGTGAAAGGAACGGCGGGAAATATTCACCCGCGTGCCCTGCAAAGCATTCTGGACGCTGTGCGTGACAGACCTGAGGAAACGGTTATATCTACTGTTATGCTCCGTTCGATGAAACAGGCGAAATACGACCCGCAAAGCTTGGGGCACTTCGGTCTGTCAACGGAATTCTATACGCATTTCACATCGCCGATCCGCCGTTATCCGGACTTAATCGTTCACCGTCTAATCCGTACGTATTTGATCAACGGCAAAGTCGATGAAGCGACACAGGAAAAGTGGGCTGAACGCCTGCCGGATATCGCCGAACATACATCATCTATGGAGCGCCGTGCAGTTGATGCCGAGCGTGAGACGGATGATCTGAAAAAAGCGGAATACATGCTTGATAAAATCGGTGAAGAGTTTGACGGCATGATCAGCTCTGTGACAAACTTCGGAATGTTCGTCGAGCTGCCGAATACAATTGAAGGTCTCGTCCATGTCAGCTTTATGACTGATGACTACTACCGTTTTGACGAACAGCATTTCGCAATGATCGGCGAACGGACAGGAAACGTCTTCCGCATCGGGGATGAAATCACAGTCAAGGTTGTCGATGTCAATAAAGATGAGCGCAATATCGACTTTGAAATCGTCGGCATGAAGGGCTCTCCACGCCGTCCGAGAGAATTGGACAGCAGCCGGAGCAGAAAACGCGGAAAACCTGCCAGAAAACGCGTTCAAAGCACCAATACACCTGTTTCTCCAGCGCCGTCTGAGGAAAAAGGAGAATGGTTCACTAAGCCGAAGAAGAAAAAGAAAAAACGCGGCTTCCAAAATGCGCCGAAACAGAAACGGAAAAAGAAGAAATAACAGCTCAACCAGCAAATAGGGCCGCAGCGCTCTATTTGCTTTCTTTCGGAAACAGCTTTTCATTGTAGCGGTACGTGACATTTGGTAAAATAGAGCGTATCGCAAAAGGTGGACAGTTTTTCCTTAGAGAGAGGAGGTTCTGGCATGCCAAAAGGGTCAGGAAAAGTATTATCTCAAAATAAGAAAGCCAACCACGATTATTTTATAGAAGAAACCTATGAAACAGGCATCGTTCTGCAAGGAACCGAAATCAAATCGATTCGCGCCGGCCGCGTAAACCTTAAGGATTCCTTCGCCAAAATCGAACGGGGAGAAGTGTTTCTCCACAATATGCACGTCAGCCCATATGAGCAGGGAAACCGCTATAACCACGATCCGCTCCGTACGAGAAAGCTGTTAATGCACCGTAAGGAGATTAACAAGCTGATCGGGTTAACAAAGGAAAAAGGTTATTCTCTCGTTCCGCTGAAGCTATATTTGAAAAATGGCTTTGCCAAAGTGCTTCTCGGCCTTGGAAAAGGGAAGAAGAACTATGACAAACGGGAAGACCTGAAGCGCAAGGACGCGAAGCGGGAAATCGAAAGAGCATTCAGAGACAGTCAAAAAGGCTTCTAAAGGCATAGTGCTTGATTCGAAAATCAGGCCTGTGCTATACTGTGTTCACGTTCAGATCACAACGCTATTCATTTGAAGGATTTGACAATTGAAAAGCGCCGTGATCATGTTATAATAAGACTATAGCCAGTTTGAGTGAGAGCTTGATATTTTCTCCCGTATTTCCCTTATACCAAGGGGACGTTACGGATTCGACAGGGATGGATCGAGCTTGAGCTGCGAGCCGAGAGGCGATCTCGTAAACACGCACTTAAATATAACTGGCAAAACTAACAGTTTTAACCAAAACGTAGCATTAGCTGCCTAATAAGCGCAGCGAGCTCTTCCTGACATTGCCTATGTGTCTGTGAAGAGCACATCTAAGTAGGCTACGCTTGCGTTCCCGTCTGAGAACGTAAGAAGAGATGAACAGACTAGCTCTCGGAAGGCCCGCCCGCAGGCAAGAAGATGAGTGAAACCATAAATATGCAGGCTACGCTCGTAGACGCTTAAGTAATCGATGTTTCTGGACGTGGGTTCGACTCCCACCGTCTCCATAATTAATTCAAGAGCCTTGGAATTGTTGAATATCAACGTTTCAAGGCTTTTTTAAAATATTATAATGTACTAAATTTTTTACAATTAGTTCTACCTTAATTGCTTCTTAAAAAACTATTATTCTTATAAAA
>NZ_CP026521.1:3885548-3887463 GCF_002953915.1 Bacillus sp. MBGLi79 | reverse complement strand
GTACCTGAGCCGACTTCGCGTGTTACCCACGTTTGATTTTGCAGATCGGCCATTGTCACGTCCTGTTTGGCGGCAAGCGGGTGATCACTTGAAGCGGTGATAAACAACTCGTCCTGCATAAAGGCGTGGACAGAAAGCTCTTTTTCATTTGTCTGGCCTTCGATCAAGCCGATGTCCACTTTGTACAGGCGGACGGACTGCACGATTTCTTCCGTGTTTCCAATGACGGCCTTGAGTTCGAGCTCAGGATATTCTTTTTGAAGGTCGAACAAGAGCGATGGCAAAATGTATTCGCCGATTGTGAAGCTTGCGCCGATTTTCAGCTCGCCTTTGATCGAGTTGTGGTGATCGAGAATGTCCTGCCGCGTTTGTTCATATATGGTGATCATTTGTTTGGCGCGATCGTATAAAATTTCACCGGTCGGCGTGATTTTCAAATATTTCGGAGAGCGTTCAAATAATTTCGTCTGGAACTCTTTTTCAAGATTTTTAATGTGCATGCTCACGCTCGGCTGCGACATGAGAAGAAGCTCGGCCGTTTTTGTGAAATTTTTGACTTCTGCAAGGGTAACGAATGTCTTCAGCGCATCATAATGCACACGAATCTCTCCTTTATTAAAATTCTTAATAGCTGTGATAATTAATATATATTTTACTAATGTTGAGTATTCCAGTAAACTTTAAATTAGAATCTTTTTTAGGAATGTTTGGTTTGAAGCAGGCTGACGCCGAGCGGTAAAGGGGACGTGGTGAGTGAGCGCTTACAATATTTCTTTGCAGCAAAGCCGTGATCGACAGATGTTTTGCGTCAATAAAACCGATTTGATTTATAGGAATAGTGGATATATGATGAATGTAATCCTTTTCCGTTTCAAACAAGTCATAATTTTTTTATTCCTTAGTGAGGTGGATATCGTTGCAACTTCAGGTAATGAACAGTCCTTTTAACCAGGAGCAGGCAGAGCTCCTCAACCGCCTTCTGCCAACTTTGACGGCATCACAAAAAGCCTGGCTGAGCGGTTATCTGGCGGCTGTGCAAACCGCCGATGCCGCGGCGGCGCTTGAAACATTGCCGGCGGAAGCTCCGGCTGCAAGTCCGGCCCAGCCTGTTTCCAAAGAAGTGACCATTTTATTCGGGTCGCAGACAGGAAATGCACAGGGACTTGCTGAAAACGCGGCTAAGACGCTTACAGAACGGGGCTTTCAAGTCACCGTCTCTGCAATGAGCGATTTTAAGCCGAACCAATTGAAAAAATTAAAAAACCTTCTCATCGTCGTCAGCACGCACGGAGAAGGGGATCCGCCGGACAACGCGCTGTCATTCCATGAATTTCTCCATGGCAGACGGGCTCCGAAGCTCGATGATTTCCGTTATTCTGTGCTGGCTCTTGGCGACACGTCGTATGAATTTTTCTGCCAGACCGGAAAAGAGTTTGATCAGCGGCTTGGTGAGCTGGGGGGCACAAGGCTCCATCCGCGCGTCGATTGCGATCTCGATTATGATGAACCGGCTGCAGCATGGCTTGAGGGTGTCATCTCAAGTTTAAACGAAGGACAGGAACAGGGCGCAAGCTCAGCACCTGCTCAAACGGCAGCACCGCAAGCAGCAGGAGGAGAAACGGTATATTCGAGAAAAAATCCGTTCAGAGCGGAAGTGCTGGAAAATTTGAATTTAAACGGCCGCGGATCAAATAAAGAAACGCGCCACCTTGAATTATCGCTCGAAGGCTCAGGCCTGACTTATGAACCTGGCGATGCGCTCGGCATTTTTCCGGAAAATGACCCGGAACTCGTCGACATGCTGCTGGCCGAGCTGAAATGGGATCCGAATGCTACCGTCACGGTTGATCAAGGGGAAAACCTTTCCCTGAAAGAAGCGTTGACTACTTACTAGGAAATTCCGGTGCTGACAATA
>NZ_CP026521.1:3881336-3885538 GCF_002953915.1 Bacillus sp. MBGLi79 | reverse complement strand
GATTTCGAGCCGGATGTCGGTCCGAGCGCAGTAGCTCCGCAGTATTTTGTTTCGCTTCTTCGAAAAATTCCGCCGCGGCTTTATTCGATCGCATCAAGCTTCGCTGCAAATCCGGATGAGGTGCATTTGACGATCGGCGCTGTCCGCTACAATACGCACGGCAGAGACCGAAAAGGGGTCTGCTCGGTTTTATGTGCTGAACGCCTTCAGCCTGGCGACACGCTGCCTGTTTTTATTCAGCCGAATAAAAACTTTAAGCTGCCGGAAAATCCGGAGGCTCCGATTATCATGGTCGGTCCGGGCACAGGTGTTGCGCCGTTTAGGTCATTTATGCAGGAGCGCGAAGAAACCGGAGCACCGGGGAAATCGTGGATGTTCTTCGGCGACCAGCACTTCGTCACCGATTTCTTATATCAGACAGAATGGCAAAAGTGGCTGAGTGACGGCGTGCTGACAAAAATGGATGTCGCGTTCTCGCGGGATACGGAAGAAAAAGTATATGTACAGCACCGCATGCTTGAGCACAGCAAAGAACTGTTTGAGTGGCTTGAAGAAGGAGCGGCTTTCTACGTTTGCGGCGACAAGAACAACATGGCCAAAGATGTTCAGAACGCATTGCTTGAAATTATCGAAAAAGAAGGCGGCAAAAGCCGCGAGGAAGCTGAAGCCTATCTGGCAGAAATGAAAAAGCAAAAACGTTATCAGCGCGATGTATACTGATTTTGATTGAAAGGGGACTTTTTCAACATGGGGAACGAAATATTAAAAGCGCCTGAAGGCCCGCCGAGTGATGTAGAACGCATTAAGAAAGAAAGCAACTATTTGCGCGGCACCCTGAAGGAATCGATGCTTGAGCCGCTTTCAGCCGGAATTTCCGATGACGACAACCGTCTGATGAAGCATCATGGCAGCTATTTGCAGGATGACCGCGATCTCCGCAATGAGCGTCAAAAGCAAAAGCTTGAGCCGGCGTATCAGTTCATGCTGCGCGTCCGGATGCCGGGCGGTGTCGCAACGCCTGAGCAGTGGCTTGTCATGGATGAGCTTGCCCGGAAATACGGAAATGGCACATTGAAGCTGACAACCCGGGAAACCTTCCAAATGCACGGCATTTTAAAATGGAACATGAAAAAAACGATTCAATCGATCCATTCAGCCATGCTGGATACGATTGCAGCATGCGGGGATGTTAACCGGAACGTCATGTGCGCTTCCAATCCGTATCAATCAGAAATCCACAGAGAAGTGTATGAATGGTCGAAAAAGCTGAGTGATGACCTCCTGCCGCGCACACGTGCGTATCATGAAATCTGGCTTGATGAAGAAAAAGTGGCCGGCACGCCTGATGCGGAAGAAGTCGAACCGATGTACGGACCGCTGTATCTGCCGCGGAAATTTAAAATCGGCATCGCCGTTCCGCCGTCAAATGATATCGACGTATTTTCCCAGGATCTTGGGTTTATCGCGATTGTAGAGGATGACAAACTCATCGGCTTCAACGTCGCGATCGGCGGCGGTATGGGCATGACCCACGGGGACAAAGCAACGTATCCGCAGCTTGCCAAAGTCATTGGCTTCTGTAAGCCTGATCAGTTATATGATGTCGCCGAAAAAACGATTACGATTCAGCGGGACTACGGAAACCGCTCGGTTCGCAAAAATGCCCGCTTCAAGTACACAATTGACCGCCTCGGCTTGGAAACGGTCAAAAACGAGCTGGAAAACCGCCTCGGCTGGAGCCTCGCTGAAGCAAAGCCGTATCATTTCGAGCATAACGGCGACCGCTACGGCTGGGTAAAGGGTGTAAACGGAAGATGGCACTTTACAATGTTTGTTGAGGGCGGCCGCGTCACTGATTATGATGATTACAAGCTGATGACCGGCTTAAGGGAGATCGCCAAAGTTCATACCGGCGATATCCGCCTCACAGCCAATCAAAACTTGATCATTGCCAATGTCACAAGCCAAAAGAAGAAAAAGATCAGCGAACTGATCGAACAGTTTGGTTTGACTGACGGCAGGCATTATACAGCGCTCCGCCGCAGCTCGATCGCATGCGTCGCACTGCCGACGTGCGGATTGGCGATGGCCGAAGCGGAACGATATTTGCCAAAGCTGATTGACAAAATTGATGAAATCATTGAAGAAAACGGCTTGAAGAATGAAGAGATTACCATCCGCATGACGGGATGCCCGAACGGCTGCGCCCGCCATGCGCTCGGCGAAATCGGCTTCATCGGAAAAGCCCCTGGCAAGTACAACATGTACCTCGGCGCCGCTTTTGACGGCAGCCGTCTAAGTAAAATGTACCGGGAAAACATCGGTGAAGAAGAAATTTTAAAAGAACTTCGCGACATTCTTCCGCGCTATGCGAAAGAACGCAATGAAGGAGAACATTTCGGGGATTTCGTCATCCGCGCCGGAATTGTTAAAGAAACGACGGACGGAACGAATTTCCATGACTGATGATCATTTTGAAAAAACGCCTCAGCCCTTTGATCGGTGCTGAGGCGTTTTCTGTTTACGAAAATGATCGAACCGTTTCCGACTCGATGATCATTTTCATAAACTCGGCAGCCGCCGGTGTTGCTTCTTCAAATGAGGGTGTAATCATGCCGACCTCGCGGATAATTTGAGGAGAGATGTCTTTTTTGATCAACCGATGGGATACGGAGGAAAGCGAAAAGTTAGAAATCAAGCCGATCCCCAAGTTGTTATTGACCATATTGACCAATGTTTCCGCGTTTTGCACAGTCAGATTTTCTTTTAATTCGAGGCGGTGTTTTTGAAAGATTTGAGATACCGCGACTTCGTGCCCGCCCTTGCAAAAGATCAATTCATTTTGATGTTTTTTCAGATCAATGAAAGGTGCGTCTTTTAAGTGATGATATTGCTCAGGGATGACGGCCGCCATCCGGTCTTGAAACAATACTTGACTTTCGAAACCGTCAAAGGGAGAGGCGACGATGCCTAAATCAACCAGGCGTGTTTCGACCCATTGCTTGATTTGGTCGGAGGTTCCTTCGACCAGCTCGATTTGTACGAGCGGATACTTTGACCTGAAGGAGGCGATAGCCTGCGGCAAAATATTCGCTGAGACGGCGGGGAACGAGCCAACTTTGACTTTCCCCCTGAGCAGATGATTTTCTTGATCGGCCACCTGGTATATTTTGTTTTCAATCACAATCATCTGTCTGGCCAGTACGGCGATTTCCATTCCCGCGTCAGTAAGCTTTAACTTGTTCTGTTTATCCCGAATCAACAATTTGACCCCGAGCGACGTTTCCATGGTTTTTATGGCTTTGCTCACGGCCGGCTGTGAAATATACAGCTCGTTGGCGGCTTCTGTCATATTTAGTGTCTCCGCGACTTTCACAAAGATGTGAAGGCTGTTCATGTTCATAACCAAATGGTTATACCTCCGATAATAAAAATGTATTTCAGTTATCATCCAATATAGCATATGCTGTACATGAAACAAAGAAGAAAGGTGACGGTTTATGTTTAAAGTACTGTTGGGGATCATCTCTGTAACACTTATTTGGGGGTATACCTGGGTGACGATGAAAATCGCAATCACTGACATTCCCCCTGTTTTATTTTCGGCACTGCGGCTGTTCATTGGAGCCGTTCCTTTGTTTGTAATTCTCTTGATCAAAGGAAGGAAGCGTTCAATAGGAAAGGAGAATATCAAGCATTATCTGGTGATGAGTTTATTGATGGGTTTAGGTTATATGGGGGTGTTAACTTACGGCATGCAGTTTGTCGATTCGGGAAAAACGTCTGTATTGGTGTATACCATGCCGATTTTTGTCACTGTCATCAGTCATTTTAAATTAAACGAGAAAATCAATGTGTATAAAATGCTCGGTTTATTTTCCGGGTTGATCGGTCTTTTGTTTATATTAGGAGGAGGGATTCTGCATGTTGATCAAAATGTCATATTTGGAGAGCTTTGTGTTTTAATCGCAGCGCTCAGCTGGGGCATCGCCAATGTATACAGCAAACTGAAATTTAAAGATACAGATATGATTCATATGAATGCATGGCAGCTTCTCACAGGGGCGGTGATGTTATTGATCTTCTCTTTTATACTGGAACCGTCCCGGCCGATTCACTGGTCAAATGAAGCGATCTTATCTCTTTTATTTAACGGTTTATTCTCTACTGCTTTGACGTTCGTCATTTGGGTTTGGATCCTG
>NZ_CP026521.1:3873599-3881236 GCF_002953915.1 Bacillus sp. MBGLi79 | reverse complement strand
TATATAATGACAAACTCCCCTGCACGAAACGGCATATTCATTTGAAGAGGATTTATTGGGAGGGAAATATTTCATGTCAAACCATTCACCGATTACCCCTGATTTAAGTGACAGCGGCATTCGCTATTTTCGGGCTTATAAGGAAAGCCTTGGTCTTTGGCCAGTTCATTACAAAACTTTCTACGTATCTACCCGTTTCGGCCAAACGCATATTATTGCAAGCGGACCTGAAGATGCCCCGCCGCTTGTATTGCTTCACGGCGCATTATTCAGTTCCACTATGTGGTACCCCAATATCGAGGATTGGAGCAGCAAATACCGAACATACGCAATCGATATCATAGGTGATAAGAACAAAAGCATCCCTGCAGATTTATGCGGTACGAGGGCGGGTTACGCTGATTGGCTTCTCGAAGTGTTCGACGCTTTGGGGATAGAGAAGTCGCACATGGTTGGTCTTTCGCTTGGCGGGCTTCATACGATGAATTTCGCTTTACGTGCGCCAGAGAGAGTAGAGAGCGCAGCGATCCTTAGTCCCGCGGAAACATTTTTGCCGTTTCATCACGATTTTTATCAATACGCTCTTAGCCTCACAGAGCCTGATGGAGTAGAGAATTTCTTAAATTGGATGATGACAGATCGTAATGTGTTACACCCGGTTTTTGCAGAGCAGTTTCATGCAGGCGTAATGTGGCAGGATGGATTAAGACAGCCAAGGCCTAACGCTGACGGATTTCCGTATGTTTTCACTGACGACGAATTAAAATCAGTAAAAGTCCCTATTCTATTATTGCTGGGTGAACATGAAGTCATCTATGACCCGCAATCAGCCTTACATCGCGCCTCAACATTAGTTCCAGGTATTGAAGCGGAAATCATAAAACAGGCAGGTCACGTTTTATCAATGGAACAGCCTCAATACGTAAATGAACGTATATTACGTTTTTTCAGTAAATAAACCACAGTTTTGTTGTCCATTTCATGGAGATGCAGCGGCTTATACGAGCGGTCATACAAACTTTTTCCAAAGGCTGAGAGTGACGCTGTCACTCTCTTCTTCCATCATATATATCAGTTCTGACATCCAGCACGTTGTTGTTGATGGACACATGGTATTTGTCCTGCCATTCGATTTTGACATGTTCTTCTTCGTATCCCCAATATATGTTTTTTCGTTCACCGGTGGCAACCGTTGTCAATTCCCCTCTGACGGAAGGGGAGTTCGTTCCCCCGCCTTTATTCACGCTATACAAATTCAGGTTGTATGCTTGATTCGGCGAAGCGGAAGACTGAATCCAATTTCCTTTCGGCAGATGATTCATCGAGTAAAAATGCGTATACACGATATATCCGATGGTAATGCCTGACGCAAGCAAAACAGCCAAAATGGCAAACAAGACGCTTCGGCACGGTGACTTCCTCTGCTTTTCTATTTCTCCGTCAATATAAAGCTCCAATTTGTCTCATTCCTTGATGAAAATTGTTTTTTATAGTTTAAGGAAAAAATCGTATTCTGTCTATTTTGAAGCAGGGTTAACCAAAGAGCGCCGCCATCTCATCCATCACAAACCCGATTTCCTCCTTTGTATTGTAAAAATGCGGGGCTATTCTGATGACGTTGTTTCGCGCTGAGACGATGATATGCTTTTCACGCAAGAGAGCTTCCATACGGCCAGCCTCTTCGGCATACACCGAGATCAGGCTTGTTCTGTTATGTACGGTCTCGGGGCCTATGATCTTCAGGCCTTTTTCCGCCCCGTATTGCAAAGAGAATGCCGCGAGCTCCCGCAGGTAGTGCTCGATCCTGCCGGGCTCTGCTTCAAGCAGCAGCCTCAGTGCCGCGTCTGCCGCGTAAATGCTGATAAATGACGGTGTCCCCGACTCGAAGCGTTTCGCACCTTCCGCAAAGCATGAATCTAAGGCAAATGGTTTGTTCCTGCCGAACCAGCCGGCCGTCTTCGGCTCAAATTGTCCGCAAAGTTCGCGTTTCATATACAAAAAAGCCGTTCCGGGAATGCCGAGCATGTACTTGCGCGTCCCCGCCGCAAGGATGTCGATATCCATGTCTTTGACATGAATCGGAATGTGTCCGGCGGTTTGATAGGCGTCGACAAATAAAAGCGATCCTTTTTGATGAACAATCTCGGCAATCTGTTTTACATCTTGTTTAAACCCGTTCCGATAGCCGGCATGGGGTACACAAGTCAAGAGCGTCTGATCGGTAACGTCTTTTTCGTATTGTTCCAAGTCAATCATCCCGTCTTCGCTCTGAATGATGATGAGGTGATCTTTGAAGCGGTCTTGCGCAAGCCAAATTTGGCCGACGGCAGGAAAATCGATATCCGTGAAGGCGATCTGCCTTCGGTGTGGTGGCTGCGGCAATGAAGCAGCGACAGCCGCCACTGCGTCAGATACTGACGGCAAAACGGCTATCTCTTCTTTTTCGGCACCGATCAGCCGGGCAAATTTTTCCTTGGCTTCATCCATCTTGTCGAGATGCGCTTTCCAGTCTGCACCGGCTGTTAAAAGGCCGTTCTGATACTCATCAACCGCTTTGGCAACAGGCAGAGCCAACGCGCTGCCGGAGCATGCGGCAAGGTGAACATGACCAGACAATATCGGAAATAAAGAACGGTAAGTGTGGAATGGATGCTTCATGATATCCCTCCTCATTAAAGCTTCGAGCGGGCCTGAAAAAATCCTCTTTTTCACAGTTGAAATTAAGCGGGCAGAAGCCTCTTTAAGCGAAAGAACAACTGCTGCAGCTGTTTGAAAACTGTCACATTTTCGGGAAGCTTTCTTCCGTCAGCATCAAAAGCTCCCATGCTCTGGTGAATCATTGTTCAGTGCGATTGCTTTCTTTCATCGTCTGATTTATGATTCAATTAAAGCAATTCAAACAGATGAAAAGGAGCCGAGAGGATGAAACATTACGGTGCAATAGAAGCAGGAGGCACAAAGTTTGTTTGTGCAGTTGGAACAGAAAAAGGAGAAATCATTGACAGGCTGACGATCCCGACGGAGACTCCTGAAGAGACTATTGGAAAACTGACTGATTTCTTCAGCAAGTATCAGCTCACATCAATGGGAGTGGGCTCTTTTGGACCTATATCCGTTGCAAAAGATAAAGAGGATTACGGATACATAACCAATACGCCGAAATTAGCCTGGAAGGGGTACCCGTTTATTCCCGAGTTGAAAAAAAGGCTCGGCATACCGGTTTCGTTTACGACTGATGTAAACGCTGCCGCGCTTGGCGAACTGACAAAAGGAGCGGCGCAAGGATTGGAAAGCTGCTTGTATATTACAGTCGGTACAGGAATCGGAGCAGGAGCGATTGTCGGCGGCCGGCTCGTGCAGAGCACGCTCCATCCTGAAATGGGTCACCTTCTCATTAGACGG
Source organism: Bacillus sp. MBGLi79 (assembly GCF_002953915.1). Lineage (NCBI taxonomy): Bacteria > Bacillati > Bacillota > Bacilli > Caryophanales > Bacillaceae > Bacillus > Bacillus sp. MBGLi79. Next base: position 3,877,834 of record NZ_CP026521.1, on the reverse strand, counting down.
CATCCGCACGATACGTTTGAAGGAATCTGTCCGTATCACAAGGACTGCCTTGAAGGAATGGCATCGGGTCCGGCGCTTGAAAAGCGCTGGGGGAAAAAGGGCAATGATTTGGCTGAAAACGAGGAAGTTTGGGAGATGGAAGCCGACTACTTAGCGCAGGCTCTCATGCAATATATCTTGATCCTGTGCCCTGAAAAAATCATCATGGGCGGCGGTGTCATGAAGCAGCAGCAGCTGTTCCCGCTGATTCGCAAAAAGCTTGCCGAATATATGAACGGATATGTTGACCTGCCTGATCTTGAAGGATACATCGTACCGCCGGGTCTCGGCGACGATCAGGGAATCACCGGTGCGCTCGCTTTGGCTTATGAAGCCGGTTGAGCAAGTTGTTTTGTAAAATCCACCCAGTGTGAGATAATAACAGCGGTGCGTTTAAAAGCATGAAAAAAAGAAAGGTGGTCGTTCAAAATGGTAAGCAGTTTAAAGGATACTGTGACATTACATAACGGTGTGAAAATGCCATGGTTCGGACTTGGAGTTTTCAAAGTGGAAGAAGGCAGCCAAGTTGTAGAATCTGTGAAAGCAGCCATTAAAAACGGATACCGGAGCATTGACACAGCCGCTATCTATCAAAACGAAGAAGGCGTCGGCAAAGGGATTAAAGAAGCAGGCGTTCCCCGCGAAGAGCTTTTCATCACGTCAAAGGTTTGGAACAGCGATCAGGGATATGAAAAAACATTGGCGGCTTTTGATGAAACCCTTCGAAAACTCGGTCTTGACTACCTTGATTTATATTTGATTCATTGGCCTGGAAAAGACAAATATAAAGATACGTGGCGCGCGCTTGAAAAGCTGTACAAAGACGGCAGAGTAAAAGCGATCGGCGTCAGCAACTTCAATGTGCACCATTTGGAAAGCTTATTGGAAGATGCGGAAATTAAACCTATGGTCAATCAGGTTGAGTTCCATCCGCGGCTGACTCAGGCTGAGCTCAGGGACTACTGCAAAAAGCAGGGCATTCAGGTGGAAGCATGGTCCCCGCTCATGCAGGGAAAACTCCTCGATGATCAAGTGCTGACTGACATCGCTAAAAAATACAACAAATCCGTCGCTCAAGTCATCCTGCGCTGGGATTTGCAAAATGAAGTCATTACCATTCCGAAGTCAATCAAAGAACACCGCATTATTGAAAATGCCGACATATTTGACTTTGAATTAACAGCGGAAGATATCGAAAAAATCAACGCTCTTAACAAAGATGAGCGCGTCGGTCCCGATCCTGACACAATGGTTCACGGATTCGAATAAGCATAAGAAAATCCCGGGTTCATAAAAACCCGGGATTTATTATTTTTCATGAATGGCCAAGCGGCCTTTCGCTTGTTTCCTTCTGCTGCCGTCGAGCCGTCCGCGGCGGTGCTGCTTAATAAAGAATGAGAGAACCAATCCGATTCCCGACAATGCGGCCGCGGTCATAAACGCCAGATTGACGCCGTGAATCATCGCTGTATCCGAAGACGGACCGGCAGGATCGGCCAGCGCACGCTGTGCCATGATGGTGATGAGAACAGCCGTCCCGATCGATCCGGACATCTGTCTCATCGTATTGTTCATGGCCGTTCCGTGAGGAATCAAATGGCGCGGGAGCTGGTTCAAGCCGGCTGTTGTAACAGGCATGAGCACCATCCCCATGCCGACCATCCGAATCGCATAGACGACAGACAAATACGCAAAAGGCGTCGTCTTTGTCAGATGGGTCAAGAGCAATGTGGTCACGAAGATCGCCGTCAAACCGGTGATGCTCAAGATCCGCGCGCCGATTTTGTCAAAAATTCTTCCGGTAATCGGAGACATCAGCCCCATCACGACAGCTCCCGGAAACAGCATCATTCCCGATTCCATCGCCGTGAAATGGCGCATATCCTGCATATACATCGGCACGATCGTCGCCGCTCCGATCATCGACATAAAGACGACCATCCCGATAATCGTCGCAAGTGTAAACATCGGATATTTAAATACCCTGAATTCCAAAATCGGTTCTTCCAAATGGAGCTGCCTCCAAATGAACCAAAACAGCGTAACGCTGCCGACCGCGAAGCCAGCCAGCACGTCCGCACCCGTCCAGCCCGCAACACCGGCGCTGCTGAAGGCGTACAAAATGCCGCCGAAGCCAAGTGAAGACAAGATGATGGAAGTAACATCCATCTTAGGTGACGTCTGTTCGGTGACATTTTTTAAAATAAAGTGTGCGGCAATCATGTCGATAACGGCAAACGGAAGCAACAGATAAAACAATACTTCCCAAGGGTAGCGGTCGACGATCCAGCCTGACAAGGTCGGTCCGACAGCGGGAGCGAAGGCAATCACAAGCCCGACCATTCCCATCGCTGATCCACGCTTTTCTTTTGGGAAAATCAATAAAAGCACCGTCTGCATCAATGGCATCATAATGCCCGCGCCGGCCGCCTGGACGACGCGTCCTGCAATCAGCGCCGGAAAGCTGAATGACAAGGCGCAGATCAGAGTCCCAGCCGTAAATAAAGACATTGCCGCCATGAACAGCTTTCTCGTCGTGAATTTTTCAATTAAAAAAGCCGTAACTGGAATCATGATCCCATTCACGAGCATAAAAACGGTCGTCAGCCATTGGGCAAGCCCCGGCGTAATGTTTAAGTCCCTCATGATCGGAGGCAAAGCCGTCGTCAATAGCGTCTGATTCAAAATGGCGATAAAAGTCCCCATAATCAAGACGGCAACAATCGGCAATTGATTTGTCTTATGCTGTGTTTCACTCATATTAAAACCTTCTTATTTATCATTTTTTATAACACTTTATGAAATAATCGGTACTCGAAATAACTTCTCTTTTTATTTAGGGTAACGAAGGAACTGCAAAACCGCAAGTTCATTTTTAACATTCGGTATATAATACCCAGCTGTCCCTCAATTTAAACAGCCCCTTTAAGCCGGGGGAATCCGGCTTAAAGGGGACGGATTATTTTTTATAAAATCTCAGCAAATCACCGTTAATAATCTTATCGGAAAGGGAAAGCTCTTGATTCGCCTTCTCTATGAGCGGACCGCATTTGTCCTCACTGTCGTTGATCATGTCCCCGGTTTTTTTGCTGTAGCACGTATTTTTCGTGTAGATATAATCATCTGTTATAAAGCTGCCGTTTCTTAACACAGCGAAAGGCATTCTTTCTTTCGAAAACAGGTCATTACCGAATTGAATCATGCCTTTTGTATCAATTCCGAGCAAATGGAGCAATGTCGGTTTGACATCAATTTGGCCGCCTGTTTCAGATATCGTTTTCGGGTCTTGATCCGTTACCCCCGGAATGTGGATAATCAGCGGCACACGCTGCAGCTGAACGGTATCGTAAGGGGTGATTTCGTCTTTGCCCAAAAATTGAGCCAGCGCATCGTTGTGCGCTTCTGATATGCCGTAGTGATCTCCCATGAAGACGATCACGGAATTGTCGTAAAGGCCGTTTTTCTTCAATTTTGCAATGAAATGCTTCAATGATTCGTCTTCATAGCGTACTGTCGTGACATACCGGTTTAAAATCTCACTGTCCGAGTCGTATTCATCGATCAGCTTATCCTTATCATCAATTTGGAACGGAAAGTGGTTCGTCAATGTGATCAGGTTGCTGTAAAAGGGCTGCGGCAAGTCTTTCATCAAGTCGGCCGATTGCGTTAAAAACTCCTTATCCTTCAGCCCCCAGCCCGTTGAATTTTCAGGTGTCACATGAAAATGGGAGACGTCATAAAAGCTGTCGATGCCAAGGGCTTTGTACATGACGTCCCTGTTCCAGAATTTTTTATGGTTGGCGTGGAAAACCGATGTTCTGTAATCGTGGTTCGCCAGTGTTTTATACATCGAATTGTACGCATTTTCGCTCTTCGTAAAAAACACCGAACCGCTCAGAGACGGATAGAGCGAATTGGCGACAATGAATTCCGAATCGGACGTTTTTCCCTGTTCGGTCTGCTGATAAAAATGGTCGAAATAATAGCTTTTTTGAATGAATTTGTTTAAGAACGGCGTGATTTCCTGGCCGTTCACCTTTTCATTAATGACAAATGTCTGAGTGGATTCAAGCGTTACAAAGATGACGTTTCGTCCTTCGGCAATCCCGAACATATCTTGGTTCGGTTTGCTGTAGTCAGCGTTTGTGTAGTTCTCGATCGTTGCCAGGCTGTTTTCATCAGCGACCGCTTTTTGT
>NZ_CP026521.1:3869352-3873589 GCF_002953915.1 Bacillus sp. MBGLi79 | reverse complement strand
GCTTTTTGTGTCAAATTAAAAGTCTGTGAAATGCCGTCCAACAGATGAAACTGATATAAGCCGATGTTTTTTACAAGCACTTCCCTGTCGTAGGAGTAGCTTAAAAACTTCGGCTGATCCAGCTCCGACAGGGCGAGATTAAACAGTACCGTGCCGGCAGCTGCCGCGTAGTAGATCTTAACGGATTTAGCGGAAAGCTTTTTGCCGGTTCTTGTGCGCGTTTTTGCCAGCCAGACCAAAAGAGCCAAATCCAGAAAAAGCGCGATGAAAACCGGATTGAACAGCTCCTGAAAACTGCTCCCAAGCCCCCCGAGGTTTTTTGCCTGGAACAGGACGGGAACAGTGATGAAATCGATGTAGAAACCATAGAAAATACTGTTTGCAATCAAGATGCCCGTCAGGACGACATTAGCCCCGATTAAATAGAGGCGCTGCGTTTTTTCGCGAAAAAAGAGGCTGATGCCGAGTACAGGGATGAGAAAGCTAAGCGGGTTGATAAACAGGATCAATTCCTGAAGTGCGTTGTCGATTTGTAAATTAAAGCCCAGCTTGTAGATGAAGTACGTTTTCATCCACATAAAAAATATGGATAGGCATAAAAACCACTGCTTTTTAAAAAATTGTTCTTTCATATAAATAGCTCCTCACATATAATCCCCGCAGGTAAACAACACCAAGATAAAACGACTGAACAAAGCATAATACAGCAATCGGTCAAACCGTCCCTTTCGTCAGGCGATCAAGTTCGCAATAAAATAGCACGAAACAACGGTGAGCACAGCCAGAACGCCTTGTTCCGCCTTCCCGCCGGTTTTAATATAAAGGGGCAGCCGAACCTTAATGGCGGACGGAAAGAAAAGTTTGATGCCATTTACAGTCCCGGCATCAAGGAGCAGATGGCTCGCCATTCCGGCCATCAATCCGACAAAAATGCTCTGATCTGTAAAATATAAATGTGCCGCAAATGCCGTGATGAGCAAAAAGAGCAGGCTGTGTGTAAACGTCCTGTGCCCGAAGACAGAACTGACCACTGCTGATAAAATCGGTAGCCTTCTGCCGATCTTGCTCTTTGTATGGCAAATATCCGGAATCAATGCTCCGATAACGCCCGAAGCTGTCATGAACCCTGGATCATATCCGTAAAAATAAGCAGCAGCCGTGCAAGAAGCGACCCCTCCCATGATGTGTGTTTTTCCTGTCATATCGCTTCTCCTTTAAGACCTATAACAATTTCCTAATGAAAACTATATCAAGAGTTCTGGCGGCCTTCAAGACAGATGGTGGCAACTTGTCAGGCAAAAAACGCATTTTCCTGAGGCAATCAGCATGTTTACATCTAGAATATGGTGTTTTCAGTTAAAAAACACATTCAAGGTTCTGCATAATTTTAAAGTGATAAGCCAAATTAAAATTGTACCACATTTTTAAAGAGGTGATTCATTTGGGTATTTTCTTCAATAAAGATAGAGGAAATAAGGAAAAGGACCAAAACGCCGTTCGGGGGGCGCTTGAAGATGCAGGACAAGCGCTGAAAGGAGACCCTTTGCAAGAGGCGGTCAACAAAAAGAAAAACAACCGATAAATGACAGATGGAAGCGCCGTCTTCCATTCTGCAGAAGGCTGCCGAAACAGGCGGCCTTTTGGCGCGGCTGTCCGTTTTTCCATCACTTCCCTTTGACAGATTAAAATTTCTCTGGTAACCTCTTTTCAGAATATGTGATAAATCCTCACTCTTAACTCTTAGTGAGGTAGAGGTTGCGCGGATGATGAGTCGCATGTGTGAGGCTGATGGGGCCGATGATCATATGCAAAAGGCATCAGCGCCGAAGCATAAGGAAGCCATTCATTCTTTATGCTGGGTCTGCATTGAATAAGTGCAGGACTGCCGCGGGTTTTCCCGCGGAGGGCTATCCGGAGATCAAGAGTGTATGTTTAACCAAAGCATGGACTTTTGTTCATGCTTTTTTTATTTTGAATGATCTCACGGTCTGGTCCGGCATATTTTTTATAAAATGCTCGGAGGTTATATCTTATGGAACAGACAAAAAAATGGGGCTTCTGGCTTCTTACCGCTTTTGTTGTCGGCAATATGGTCGGCTCAGGGATTTTTATGCTCCCCAGCACACTCGCCCAGACGGCAAGCCCGTTCGGCGTAACGGCGGCATGGCTGGTGACGGGTGCGGGGGTGCTGATGATCGCCCTTGTATTCGGTCATTTATCCATTCGCCGTCCGGATCTTAAAGCAGGTCCGCAAAGCTATGCAAGAGCTTTATTCTCAGACCCTAAAAAAGGGAATGCGGCAGGTTTTACAATGGTATGGGGGTATTGGGTGGCAAGCTGGATCAGCAACGTGGCCATCATTACAAGCCTTGCAGGCTATTTGACGACTTTCCTGCCGATCTTAACTGACGGACGCGAGCTGATTGAACTCGGCGGCCACCCCGTTACACTCGGCCAGCTCTTGACATTTATCGTATGTACAATCTTGTTATGGGGGACGCATTTCATCTTAGTCTCCAGCATAAATGGAGCGGGCAAACTGAACTTTTTAGCAACTTTTTCAAAAGTGCTTGGGTTTGTCCTGTTTATTGTTGCAGGTTTGTTCGTTTTTCAGACGGCTTTATTCGAATCATTTTATTTTCCAATCGAATCAGAAGGCAAAAGTATTGGGCTGGGCGGACAGGTTCACAATGCGGCGATTTCAACGCTGTGGGCGTTTGTCGGCATCGAGTCTGCGGTAATCTTATCAGGGCGCGCATCATCCCAGCGCGATGTCAAACGCGCGACGATTACCGGACTGTTAATTGCGCTCGGCATTTATATGGTCATCACTTTAATAACGATGGGCGTCATCCCGCACGATCAGCTCCAGGCATCGGATAAACCGTTCGTTGATGTGCTGCACGTGATCATCGGCAGCTTTGGCAGTGTAATTATGGCGGTCTTGGCAATCGTTTCTTTGTTTGGATCGATGCTCGGCTGGATTTTAATCGGCGCAGAGGTTCCGTATCAGGCGGCAAAGGCCGGTGATTTTCCTGCTTTCTTTGCGAAAACGAACAAAAAGGGAAGCCCGGTTAATTCATTGATCGTCACAAACGTGATGTCGCAGATCTTTATTTTCTCAACGGTTTCGGGAACGATCAGCGAGGCCTTTACGTTTTTAACAACGTCGGCGACGCTCGCTTACCTTGTGCCTTATCTTGTGGCGGCTGTTTTCAGCTTGAAGCTCATCCTCAAAGGGGAGACATACGGCGAACTGAAAGGTTCAAGAACAGGGGACGGCATCATCGCTTTGGCTGCTCTGGTGTATTCTTTATGGGTCATCGTTTCAGGTACGTCTGACTTAACCACCTTTATCTTGGGAATCGGGCTGTTTTTCGTCGGTCTTGCGATCTACCCGTTCGTCTACAAAAAGTTCAAAAATAATCAAGTGTGATAAAGTTCTTTGCCAGCCGGGTCTTTTAGCAGAAGATCGGCTGGCTTTTTGATTCCCGCCGAAATTTTTGATTAAAATTTCCGCTTAGGCCTGTTATACTATAAAATGAAAATGATAATCGTTATCGGTTAAAAAGATCGAAAGGAATGGCATCGAGGGAGCTCTTACAAAAACATACATCGTATCAACAGCGCGGATGGCCCTGATGGAGAACAGAAACCGATCATCCGTCCGCTCGGAGCTGTTTTTGTCCTGGCCGGCGGAATCATGCTGCTGCTGTTTGGCGCCGCATTATCGATTGCGCTCGGTGCGGCTGATATAAAGCTTGGAACGGTTTGGGACGCCATTTTTCATTTTGATGCGAAAAATACGGCCCATCAAATTATTCAGGAACTCAGACTGCCAAGGACGGTAAGTGCGGCTCTTGTGGGCGCCTGCTTGGCGGTTTCCGGAGCCGTGATGCAGGGGATGACGAGAAACCCTCTCGCATCGCCGGAAATTATGAGCGTCACGCACGGGTCAGCTTTCGCAATTGCTGTCGCGTTTGCTTTTTTTCCGGGAACCTCATCGGTCGGGCTGATGATCTGGTCGTTTGCCGGCGCGGGTCTTGGAGCGGGACTCGTTTTTGCGATCGGAATGTTTTCAAAAGGCGGTCTTACGCCTGTAAAGCTGGCTTTGGCCGGTACGGCTGTCGGCACATTTCTGAGCGCTCTTTCTACGAGCATTGCGATCCATTTTGATGTGGCGCGCGACGTCAGTTTTTGGTATGCCGGAGGTGTCGCTGGCACGAAATGGCTCCGC
>NZ_CP026521.1:3865270-3869252 GCF_002953915.1 Bacillus sp. MBGLi79 | reverse complement strand
AATGCTCACCCTGAATTCGGAAGCACTGTTGCCGGAGAGATCAGCGCCTTGACCGGACAGACATTCAAAAGCTCGCCTAATAAGTTTCATGCGCTGACAAGCCATGATGAACTGACACACGTTCATGGCGCACTTAAAGCGCTTGCAGCAGATCTCATGAAAATCGCCAATGATGTCAGATGGCTTGCAAGCGGACCGCGCTGCGGAATCGGCGAATTGATTATTCCGGAAAATGAGCCGGGAAGCTCGATCATGCCTGGAAAAGTAAACCCTACGCAAAGCGAAGCGCTGACAATGGTCGCATCCCAAATCATGGGGAATGACGCAACGATCGGCTTTGCCGCGAGCCAGGGGAACTTTGAGCTGAACGTCTTTAAACCGGTGATTATATACAACTTCCTGCAATCCGTTCAGCTTCTTGCCGACGGCATGAATTCATTCCATGACAAGTGTGCCGTGGGAATTGAGCCTAATCGGGAAACAATTGAAAAGAACCTGACCAATTCTCTCATGCTGGTTACGGCTTTAAATCCGCATATCGGATACGAAAATGCGGCGAAAATCGCGAAGCTGGCCCATAAAGAAGGGCTGACGCTGAAAGAAGCGGCGCTCAAACTGAACCTTTTAACAGAGGAGCAGTTCGACGAAGTTGTTAAACCTGAAGAAATGGTGAAACCGAAAGCATAATCAACAAAACCGGCTGCATGTATTGCAGCCGGTTTTGTTTTGCGAATCATCCGTGCGGATGGTGCATGTCTTTTTTGATCAATTCAGCGAGTTTGTCCGTTTCTTTTCGAATCGCATCATATTCCTTCAAGTTGGATATCATGCCTTTGATGATGGCGTTTTTGCGCTTTTCTTTTCTAAGCTCTTTTTCCAGAATATCCAGGCTTTCGGCAAGATCGGCAGGAGGAGCGCCGTTGTACTGCTTGTTCGCTTTGACACGCATTTCATTGAGGAGGGCGTCCTTCAGCGGATCAAATGTGTAAAAGGGGCCGAACCACTCGTCTGCTTTTTCGAATGAAATCAGCGGCTGATCATTGCGCTTGATCATCCCCTTTGCCAAATCGTCGAGGCGGTTCAGCATGTGGTCGGCGAGAGACTGCAGGTCGAACGAATGGTGCAGCAAAATCATCAGCTCAAGATAGACATCGCTCATTCCGTTGATCATAAAGCACAGTTCGGCGCTGTACGGTTCAATGTCTTTGCCGTAAATGTTCTGGATGTTTTCGATGTGCAGCCTGAGCGTGGTTCTCCGCATTTTTTTCGCGAACGCTTCAATTTCGTCATTGATCGGCATTGACCGCTCATTAAACTGCATCGTGATAAACTCTTTGTGCTCCAAAATGTTTTCGAAAAAAACGACGAGCTGCATCCGGTACACATCGCGCGGATGGTCATGCTCCGTTTTGATTTTCTGAATTCGGGTAAAGATTCTTTCATAGTAGTAGTGAAGGACTGAAAGGAGGAGCGCTTCCTTTGATTTGAAATAAATGTAGAAAGCGCCTTTTGACATTTGGCACTCTTTTGCAATCTCCTGAACTGAAGTAGAGCTGTATCCTTTTTTTGCGAAAAGTTTGATGGCTGTTTCAATAATGACTTTCTCTTTTTGTTTCATTGCTTTCACCTTCCTGAAAGATCGAACCCGAAAGCGGCTTTCGGCGGACCGTGGTGACTGGCGGGTCACTTTTTCTGCTCCGTTATATTTTTAACTAGATTGTAACTTGTTTTTTTGTTTGATATTATTTATATTATAAAGTAAGGTGACCGAGTGGTCAAAATTTGTGGAGAAAGGGTGAAGGTTGATGAAAGAAATCGATGATATGATCAGGCGTCTGCGCAGCAGGGGAATTAAGGTGGACAAAGTCAAATATCCAAAGCATGTCCTGTGCGAAAAGAAATGGATGAAAAAGCCGAAAAACACGATGAAGCCCAGCTATCGGGATTTCAACGGCTATTCGTTTATATGAAACAAGACTGCAGCGTCTACAGTCTAATTTCGCGGAACGGATATTGAGTAGCACACACCGGTTTGATCATTCCGAATGGTCATGTCAGCATGGTGGAGCGTCAAGATTCGTTTAACGATGCTGAGTCCAATGCCGAATTCGCCTTTCTTCCCTTTATTAAAAGGCTCATACAGGCTGGAAAGCATCTCTTCTTCAATGTGTGGTCCGTCATTTTTAATGGTGATCAACGTATGTTTTTTCGTCGACCTGACGCTGATTTCAATGCATGTCTCCGCATAGCGGATCTGGTTTTCAAGAACGTTTTCCAACAGCTTGCTCCATTGTTCTTGATCGCCCGTCAACATTGTTTCCTCTTCAAGATCAATCTTCCAGTTCAATTCTTTTTTGGACCATTTCAAGCGTTCAACAACTTCTTTAATGACCTCTTGTATATCAAAAGTTCCGTACTGTCTTTCTTGTCTCAGCAAATAATCAAGCTTTGTCAGATAAAGAAGATCCTTGATTTTCTTTTCAAGTTTTTCAGCTTCGCCTTCAATGACTTCAATCGTGTTTTCCAAATCTCCTTTAGGGTAGATGCCGTCTTTGATCGACTGGGTATACCCGCGGATGACCATGACCGGCGTTTTCAGATCGTGGGAGATGTTTTGCAGGAGCGTGCGTTCTGTCTCATCTTTCTGGATGAGCTTTTGCCGCATGTCCTCAATGGTGTGCCCGAGCTTGCCGATTTCGTCTTCCCTGTCGACAATCACGGGATCATCCCAGTCCTGTTTAGAGATTTGTTTGACGTGTTTTTCAAGCGTGACGAGCGGTCTTGATAAATATTTCGCCAGCCAGATGGAAGGAATCCAGCTCAGCAAAATGACGACAATCAAAATAAACAGCAGCTGCTTAAACAGCGTATGGGACAAATCGTCCCTGTATGAATCAAGCGCATAGGACAATAGCAGAAACGTCTGGTCCTGGGTCTGGATTTTTTTGAGCACAAAGAAAATGTGCTCTCCGTTGACATTCTCCGAATACCTTTTTGAGGACTCGTCCTGTCTTTTGCCGAGCTTCTGAACCTTCTCGATAAATGAATCAGGGAGAATCTGCGGGCTTTGGTAGACGGTTCCTCTCTCAGGCAGTAGGACGTGCTGAACGTGGCGGTTTGTGCTTCGTGAGCCGCTGCTTCCGCCGAAGCCTCTTTCCGGTGAATCGGAAAATCCGTATTCTGTCAGAACATGCTGCTCATTTTCAATGTTCGTATAAATTTCGTCAGTAAAAAAGTTCTGCAGTGTTGTCGAGAATAAAAACGTCAGCAAAATCGAGACCGTTAACAGGATGCCGCAAATGACACTCCAAATTTGAAAGGCGAGCGACCTGTTCTTCATGATTTCAACATCCTGTAGCCGAACCCGTAGATGGTTTCCACTTTCAGTTCGGGCATTTTCTTGCGCAGCCTTCTGACAAGATCGTCAACGACGCGGTCGGTTCCGAAGTAATCGTCTCCCCAGACGCTGGTGAGGATATCCTCCCTTGAAAAGGCGCGGCCTTTGTTGTTTATAAATAGAAGCAGAAGATCAAATTCCTTTGACGTCAAATTGATCATGCTGCCATTTTCATAGACTTCTCTCAAGTCTTCATAGACTTCATAGCAGGAAACCGGCGTTCCTTTTTTCATTTCTCCCGGTTCTTCTTTATATATCAGCTTGAGCAGCTTTTGTACGCGGATGATCAGTTCCCTGGGGAGAAACGGCTTAGATATATAGTCACTGCTGCCCAGCTCAAGCCCCAGCACTCTGTCAATATCGGCATCGCGTGCAGAAATAAAAATGACGGGGACTTCCGGATCATGATTTTTTATTTCTTTTATTAGCGTATACCCGTCGATATCTGGTAACATGATATCGAGAATCCATAAATGAGGTGACTGGCCTATTTTTTGCCTGGCACTTTCACCGTTTAGAAAAGAAGTGACGTGCCAGCCTTCACTCTCTAAGTATTTTGTCAGCAATTCATTTAAATTCTCTTCA
>NZ_CP026521.1:3671893-3865170 GCF_002953915.1 Bacillus sp. MBGLi79 | reverse complement strand
TCCCCCCTGTTTTTGAGACAGAACTTAAAACATTTTTTAATGTAGCCAATTGTCAATAGTTTATTGGTGATTGGCTGCTTAGTTTGAATCGAATGTTGTTATAATAATTTATGTATTCTTTGACAGTGCGTTTTTTGATGGTGGTCGTAGTATGATCAATTCTGTTAAAATAAACGTTTCAGACTTTAGTGAGGAATGAAACGATATGATTAGAGGCATTATCAGCAGTCGTCCCTTTACGGAACATGCTCATGATAATGCCTTTTGTGTTAATACTTTTTGATACTCGTAAGATGCAAAAACAGATCCTTTGACACTATGTAACAGACAGTTCCTAGGCAATTTTAGCAGTTGATTAAGTGTAAAATGTCTGTATCCTGCTTCTCTGCAATCGTAAAAGCAATAACTTCTCCAAGTATAAATCTAATATGCTGGAAAAGGTACAATTGCTTCTTCCAATATGGCAGATACGAGATGTCCGTTACTTTTTTTAAGAGGATGATTTAGACTAAAAGTTCCGATTTAATATATAATCGACCACCGTATATAGCTGTTCATTCTTCATACACTTTTTCACTTTAACCCCACACTGCCAACTGATTTTTTTGCATAATAAGTTTCCGTTTTATGGTTAATGTGGATTTCCTTTTTTTATAGGGCTGTAATTTATTGATATTCATATCGATACTTGCACTCTCTTCACAGCATTTCGATTTGTTTTCCAAATGGTATGGGGATTGATCGTTCGTTAAATCACAGGCACCAAAAAGTGCGTACTTCCATTTCAATCCCAGCTGTTTCATACTGTTTGCAGAGCAGATGTTTCACCAAGCAGATTTCTGTCAATAAATAAGAGGAATCAAAAACGGAGGGATGAAGAATGAAGCTGAATTTACAAGGAAAAACCGCACTGGTTACCGGCTCGACATCGGGGATCGGAAAAGCTATTGCCTCTTCGTTAGCTGAAGAAGGGGCGGCAGTGATTATTAACGGACGCCGGGAAGAGAAAGTGAATCAGACGATAGATGAATTGAAAACACAACATGCTGAAGCGGTCCTGTATCCGGCTGCATTTGATTTGGGAACAGAAGAAGGCTGCAATGAGCTGTTTCAGGCATATCCGCACGTTGATATTTTGGTCAACAATTTAGGGATTTTCGAACCGGTGGAGTATTTTGATATTCCGGATGATGAATGGTTTCGTTTTTTTGAAGTGAATATTATGAGCGGTGTAAGGCTGACACGCAAGTATTTGCATAACATGATCGAGAAAAAAGAAGGACGTGTGATTTTCATTGCCAGTGAAGCGGCAATTATGCCGTCACAGGAGATGGCTCATTACAGTGCGACAAAAACGATGCAGCTGTCCATTTCCCGCAGTTTGGCGGAGCTGGCAACCGGCACGAATGTCACAGTCAACACCGTCATGCCGGGCTCTACCTTAACAGAGGGTGTGGAAACCATGCTGAACTCGCTGTATCCTGATGAAAACCTGACTGTTCAAGAAGCTGAGGCACGTTTTATGAAAGAAAACCGGCCGACATCTATCATTCAAAGACTGATCCGTCCGGAAGAAATCGCCCACTTTGTTACATTTTTAAGCAGCCCGCTTTCCTCCGCGATCAATGGCGCGGCGCTTCGGGCTGACGGCGGTTTGGTCCGCAGTGTCTTTTAAACCTCTCCCAATAGGAGAGGTTTTTTTATATATTGTTGATTTCCATAAATTGCTGTCGTATAATTTTGGTACTGAAACAGTTTTTGTAGTACCGAAAGCGAGGGGATTAATTTGGAAAAAAGAATTTTGGCGGAAACCATACGGCTGATCAAGCAAAAAGGATTCTCATTTACGATGAATGATTTGGCGGCAGCGCTGGGAACGAGCAAGCGGACGCTCTATGCATATTATTCATCTAAAGATCAGCTTGTTGAGGCGGTTGTCGAACAATTTATAGCTGAAATGAAGCAAATGGAAAGAGACATCTATGAAAATGAACGTTTAAATGTGCTTGAAAAGGTGAAAAAAATGCTGATCAGCCTTCCGCAGGGGATGGAACTGCTGAACATGGGATTATTAAATGAACTAAAGAAATACCATTATGACGCATGGCTTACATTAGACACGTTTATTAAGGAAGAATGGGCGATCGTCCTAGCATTATTAAACGAGTGCAAACAGCAAAAGAAAATCAGGAACATCAATCTGGACCTGTTTGTTCACATGTATATAGGGAGCATCAACCAAGTGTATGACCCTGAATATCCGCTGAAACATCAGTTCACGACAGGAGAGGTTCTTGAATCAATTGTAGATGTTTTGTTTAACGGTATAACAGCTGATGAGGAGGCTGATGCCACGTGAATTGGGTGTTTCTATGCTTGGCGATTTTGTTTGAGGTTGCGGGAACGGTCAGCATGAAGCTATCGTCCGGTTTTACAAAGCTTATTCCCAGTGTGCTGTTGATTTTCTTTTATGGAGGGAGTCTTTTCTTTCTGACGCTTACGCTAAAATCAATAGACGTATCTGTTGCTTATGCTGTATGGTCAGGGATGGGAATCGTCCTGATTACAGTCGTTGGTTTTTTGTTTTTTCAAGAACATGTTAGTGTCATGAAAGTCATTTCAATTGGATTGATTATTGCCGGTGTTGTGTCTTTAAACCTGATCGAGCAGGCTGGGGTGTCTGAGCCGGTACATAAAAGCGGGCAGTACAAATGAGATATATGAAGCTCTTTTTTCTCGTGACTGATATTGGCTTTATCTTGTACTGGCTGTCAGCCGGGTTTTCGCTCATACCGGAAAACTGGGCCTTTAAACATCATGACCATCCGTTTATGATCGCCTGGAACTGGTCTTTTTTTCCGCTGGATATCCTGATCTCTGTGACAGGGTTGTACAGCTTGTACTTACAGCGGGTGAATCGTGCTGAGTGGAAGCTGATGGCGCTGATTTCTCTTGTGCTGACCTGTTGTTCAGGTCTGCAGGCGATATCATTCTGGACATTCAGCAGGGACTTTGATCTTGTGTGGTGGCTATTTAATGGGTATCTATTGATTTACCCTTTATTTTTTATCCACCTGCTCTTAAAGGAAAGCAGAAGGACGAAGCAGTCCTGACAGGTGCCGCTTTTATGATATTGCGAATAAACTGATGTCATGCAAGCAGAGACGGTTTAAGTCTCTGTTTTTTTTATCGGGCGCACCAATTGAGGAGCTAACCGCGTTTTTGGGCATACTAAAGCGAAGAAATGGGAAGAGTTCTATATATTCATTGAAAAGGATTTTGTCAAATGAACAAAACTGGTGAGAACAATCAAAGAATCATGCCTATCGTGAAGGATGCCTTTCGCATTCATGCGAATCCATTTCCTTGGAAAAAGGCTATCGGATCAGGTTTCGCTTCAGGGTTTCCTGTGCTGGTCGGCGCATTAGCGGGTCACACGGATTACGGACTAACTGCAAGTATCGGAGGCTTTGTTTATTTATATGCGGGCGGTGAATCTTACAAAAAGCGCGCTTTGAAGCTACTCTTGGTTTCCTTTGGGATCGCCCTCTCATTTGGATTAGGAACGCTTTTGTCCGGGACGCTTTGGATAATGGCGGCTGTTTTGGGGCTGGTCGGTGCAGCGGCGATGTTTATTTTTAGCGCGCTCGGCATTCAAGGCCCTGCGCCGATGTTTTTTGTCCTAGCCTTTTTAGTCAGTTCCGGGCTGCCAGCCGATCCTTCACAAGCGTTGTTCAGAGCGGGACTGACGTTTCTCGGCGGCATTTTCGCCATGGGCATCGCGCTAATTGGCTGGTTATGGAACAAGCATGGACCGGAGGGAGCGGTGCTGCAAAAAACATATGATCAGCTGGCTGCATGTCTTTCAGCCGTCGGAACGCCAGGTTTTCATCATGCGCAGCATCAGACGGTGCTCATGCTCAGAACAGCCCGACAAACCGTTCTGGGGAAAGGGAACGGACGGAAAAAATCACAGCATGATGAACGGTTTTTCCGCCTGCTTGAAAAAGCTGACGACATATTCCTTGCCATTATTCATTTTTCAGCTGAAACGCCGGATGGAGAGACCGCTAAGATTGAAAAGGCACTTCGTCAAACCGGAGATATGCTTGCACATGCACGGGTTTTCAATACGTTTCAGATTAATGAAAATGAATCTGAGCCAAGGCGAAAGCTGTTTGAAGAAATCAACGAGGTTTTGCATATCGCTTCAGGACGTTTGGAAAAGCAGGTTGATGGGGAACCGAGCCGCCTGCCATCCTCTTTTTACTTTTTGAGAAATGCCTTTGACTGGAAGTCTCCGGTTTTGATTAGAGCGTTAAAGTACGGAATTGTTCTGTTTGCCGCCGATATGTTTGCCCTCGTATTCGGCTTTGCACGCTCCTATTGGATTCCGCTTTCGGCAGCAGCGGTCATGCTTGGCACTACTGTTGTTTTTACGCTTCACAGGGCTATTCAGCGTTCGGCCGGAACGGTGATCGGTGTTATGCTGGCAGGCGCAATCTTGTTTTTTAAGCCAGGCGGTGTTTATATTGCGTTTTGTATTGCAGCGCTGCAATGTCTTCTTGAGATGCTGATTGTCCGCAATTATGCGCTGGCTGTTCCCTTTTTAACCGCAAATGCGCTTGTTATCACAGAAAGTATGCATGGCGGCGCGGACACCGGTTATTTTATGATAGCGAGGCTGACGGACGTAGCTGTCGGCAGCGTGATCGGGCTATTGGGAACAATGCTTTTGTGGCGGCGGTTTTCAACGAAGCGGCTGCCTGAACTGATGAGGAACGTCATCCGGCTGGAAGGGCAGTTTATGGAGAAACTGTTAACCGGGCAGAAAGCTGACGAACATAAATTAAGGGTGAGCCTCGTCAGGCTTCGGGATGCGTATGACAAGGCGCTTGGGGAGTTTCCTCATGCGAATGCGGATGCACTCTGGCCTGTTATTTCCGGTGCTCAGCACTTAGGCTATTATTTGCTCTCAGCCCAAGCTCACCGCCGTCTGCCTTCTCCGTTTTCTGATGAAGAGATCAACCAGCTGCGGACGTTTTTTGAACAGGCTGAGCAATCCTTTAACGTGAAAAGAATGCCGGCGGATATTCAAGTGCCGCATGTCGCTCATTATCCTCGGATCAGTAAAGAATTATCCGTGCTGTATTCCGGCTTGAGAACAGCTTTTGAAAAGTAAGCTGTTGGGTAAAGGGAAATAATCTTTAATTCGAGATATTTTACTTGAAAGTAAATTTCTTTGTCTCTATAATAAAGTCTAAGAGAGACAGAATAATCATTATGCATCTGTATGATAATAATTGATGTGTGATTTTTAAAAACGAAAGGGCTGGTAAAAATGGCAAAAGTATTATATATCACTGCTCATCCGCATGACGAAGCAACTTCGTACAGTATGGCAACAGGTAAAGCATTTATCGAATCTTACAAAGAAGCGAATCCAAATGATGAAGTTGTACATATCGATTTGTACAAAGAAAACATCCCGCACATTGACGCAGATGTATTCAGCGGATGGGGAAAGCTTCAGTCAGGTACAGGCTTTGAAGAGCTTTCTGAAAACGAAAAAGCGAAAGTAGGCCGTTTGGGAGAGCTTAGCGATCAATTTGCATCAGCTGATAAGTACGTATTTGTCACTCCTTTATGGAACTTCTCATTCCCGCCAGTGATGAAAGCGTATCTTGATTCTGTTGCTGTTGCAGGAAAATCATTCAAATACACAGAACAAGGTCCTGTCGGCTTGTTGACTGATAAAAAAGCAATCCATATCCAAGCGCGCGGCGGCTATTATTCAGAAGGTCCCGCGGCTGAGATGGAAATGGGACACCGCTACATCGGCATCATGATGAACTTCTTCGGCGTACCATCATTCGATGGCATTTTCGTAGAGGGACATAATGCGGAGCCAGATAAAGCACAGCAAATCAAAGAAGACGCGATCGCGCGTGCGAAAGAAGCAGGAAAAACATTCTAATGAAAAAGCCTCCCCTTATTTGGGGAGGCTTTTGTTTATTGCTCCAGCATAATGGTTCGTTTCTCTTTACTGCTTTTCATTGCGGCTTCAATGATGCGGATGACATCAATACCTTCCTCAGCGGTGACTGGCAGCGCAGCACCTTCTCGTATGCTTTCCGCTATTTTACGGTAATAGGTAAGGTAGGAGCCATTTACTGATGGAATTGTTTCTGTTTTTTTATCGGAGCCATGAACGGTTGTAAGCTGTCCGTAAAACTCCGAATCATCCGCGCCCCAGCTGTCACCCTCTGGTTTTCTTCCCGCTCTGAGTGCGTCTTCCTGCCCGTCGATTCCGTATTTGATAAAGCTGGAATCCTTACCATGGATTTGATAACGGGGACCGTTTGCCGGAACAATTGATCCTCCGTATAGAATGGCTTGAAGCTTGCCGTAATCCAGGATTAAATGAAAATAGTCAACCGTTTCGGCATTTTCCCGCTGAGCCATTACGTTTGCAGTCACGGCTTTAGGCATCCCAAACAAATGCAGGGTCTGGTCTATAATGTGGGAGCCGAGATCATACAGCGTGCCAGTGGCAACGCCTTCTTTTTCCCGCCACCGCGCTTGAATCTCAGGTCTGTAGCGGTCATAGGAGACTTGATATGTATTGATATCTTCAAGAGATCCCTCAGAGATCAGCTTTTTAATCGTTAAAAAGTCGTTATCCCAGCGCCGATTATGATATACGCTTAACAATACGCCTTTTTCATCAGCGGCTTTCTTTAATTTCTCCCCTTCTGCGGCCGTCGCTGTCATCGGTTTTTCCAACACGACGTGTTTTCCCGCTTGTATGCACGCCATAGCATGCTCGTAATGAAGGCCGCTCGGTGTGGTGACAATGACGAGCTCAATGGAGGGGTCATTTGTGATTTCCTCAAGCTCATGCACAACTTCAGCATCAGGAAAATCCCGTTTCACTTCTTCCGTCCGTGATGTCATGATTTTGCTGATGTGATACTCATCCAGAACAGCCAGCAGCGGCCCGTGAAAAACAGAACCGGACAATCCGTATCCTAATATTCCAACCTTGATCGTATCCACTTTTCTTCTCCCCTTTAAAAGCGTTATCAACAGAAGTATATACCCTCCTGATGAAATGGTAAAACCTAACTGATTCAATTTTTGCGTCGGCATGCTTAGACAACCGTTTGGACAATCAGTATAATGGGAATTAATATCATTAAACAGAGGTGTACGCATGGAAAAGCATAACGAACATAAAACATTAAACCATAAAAGCTCGAAAGAAAAAGATCAGATTACAAACCGGCTTAAGCGGATTGAGGGTCAAGTCAGAGGCATTCAAAACATGGTGGAAAACGATAGATATTGTGTAGATATTCTTGTGCAGATTTCAGCTGTTCAAGCGGCAATGAAAAATGTGGCGCTTCATTTGCTTGAGGATCATGCCCATCATTGTGTAGCGGATGCCATCAAAAGCGGAGACGGGGAACAAGCCATTTCTGAGCTGTTGGATGTATTTAAAAAGTTCACAAAATCATAAAGCGTTTTTTATTGTAATACCCTACGGGGGTATGGTAGGATGAAAACAGAAAGAATAAACAGGAGGAATTCATATGGAACAAAAAACATTGCAAGTCGAAGGAATGTCTTGTCAGCACTGTGTGAAAGCAGTAGAAACGAGCGTAGGAGAACTGGACGGCGTCAGTGCTGTTCATGTCAATCTGGAAGCGGGTAAAGTCGATGTTTCGTTTGATGCTGACAAAGTATCCGTCAAAGACATTGCGGATGCGATAGAAGATCAGGGCTATGATGTAGCCGATTGATTCAAGATATCGCGCCTTTATAGAGGTGCGATATTTCTTTCATTTTTATATACCCCCCGGGTGTATATAAAGGAGTGAGTATATTGAGTGAACAAAAGGAAGTCGCAATGCAGGTCTCTGGTATGACCTGTGCGGCATGTGCTTCCAGAATTGAAAAAGGCCTGAAGCGGGTGCCCGGTGTCGCAGATGCCAATGTCAATCTGGCAACGGAAACTTCAAATGTAATCTACGATCCTGCTGAAACAGGGGCTGCAGCAATTCAGGAAAAAATAGAGAAGATGGGCTATCATGTCGTTACAGAAAAAGCTGAATTCGATATTGAAGGCATGACCTGTGCGGCCTGCGCCAATCGGATTGAAAAGCGGCTTAACAAAATAGAAGGCGTCGCAAACGCCCCTGTAAACTTCGCTTTAGAAACAGTTACAGTCGAATACAATCCAAAAGAAGCGTCTGTCAATGATCTGAAAGCAGTGGTAGATAAGCTTGGATATAAGCTAAAGCTGAAGGATGATCAGGACGGTGCAGCAGCAGCTGCTAAAAAGAAAGAAGAACGGAAGCAAACGGCGAGACTGATCTTTTCAGCGGTTCTGTCGTTCCCGTTGCTTTGGGCGATGGTGAGCCATTTTACATTTACATCATTCATTTGGGTGCCGGATATATTTCTCAATCCGTGGATGCAGTTTGCGCTGGCGACACCAGTCCAGTTTCTGATCGGCTGGCCGTTTTATGCGGGTGCGTATAAGGCACTCAGAAATAAAAGCGCCAATATGGATGTATTGGTCGCGCTCGGAACGACTGCTGCTTACGCCTATAGTCTATATCTTACTTTTCAAAGCCTTGGTTCCAACGGACATACAGACGGCCTTTACTATGAAACAAGCTCGATTTTGCTGACGCTGATTTTACTAGGCAAGTTGTTTGAAACAAAAGCAAAGGGACGTTCCTCGGATGCGATTAAAAAGCTGATGAAGCTTCAAGCGAAAACAGCGACTGTCGTAAGAAACGGAAAGGAGCAAATCGTCCCGATCGCCGAAGTGCTCGTTCATGACATTGTTTACGTCAAACCTGGTGAACGAATTCCTGTCGACGGAGAAGTGATTGAAGGCCGCTCGGCGGTTGACGAATCGATGATTACAGGAGAAAGTCTTCCTGTTGATAAAAATCCTGGCGACAGTGTGACAGGTTCAACCGTTAACGCAAACGGCTTCCTGAAAATTAAAGCTGTCAACGTCGGAAAGGACACTGCCCTTTCCCATATCATCAAAATTGTTGAGGAAGCACAAGGGTCAAAAGCGCCGATCCAGCGTCTCGCTGACCAGATTTCAGGCATTTTTGTGCCGATTGTATTGGGGATTGCCGTTCTCACTTTTCTCATTTGGTATCTTTGGGCGGCTCCTGGCGATTTTGCTGAAGCGATCAGCAAGTTCATTGCGGTTCTTGTCATTGCTTGTCCTTGCGCCCTCGGTCTTGCCACTCCGACGAGCATAATGGCTGGATCTGGACGCGCTGCTGAATTCGGCATTTTATTTAAAGGCGGCGAGCATTTAGAAAAAACACATCGTCTCGATACCATTGTTCTTGATAAAACCGGAACCGTGACAAACGGGAAGCCGCGTCTGACGAATGCCATTCCATTCGGACGTTTTGATGAAACGGATTTGCTTCAATTTGCAGCGGCAGCGGAAACGGGATCGGAGCATCCGCTCGGCGAAGCAATTGTGGCTGGCGTGAAAGAAAAAGGGCTAGAGATTCCGAAGCTAACCCGTTTTGAAGCGAAGGTCGGCGCAGGCATTTTGGCTGAAGCCGGAGGAAAAAGCATTCTCGTCGGCACAAGAAAGCTAATGGAGAGCGAACAGGTTGAGCATGGGGCTCTTCTCGCCCAAATGGAAGAGCTTGAGGCCGAAGGGAAAACAGCTATGCTTGTATCCATTGATGGGGAAGCAGCGGGGCTAGTAGCAGTTGCAGATACGATTAAGGACACGTCGCGGAAGGCTGTTGCCCGTCTGAAAGAGTTGGGGCTTGATGTCATCATGATGACAGGAGACAATCGCAGAACCGCAGAAGCCATCGCGAAGGAAGCGGGAATTACGAGTGTCATTGCGGAAGTCCTTCCTGAACAAAAGGCGGCAGAAATTGCCCGCCTGCAAAAAGAAGGCCGCCAAACAGCTATGGTAGGCGACGGAATTAACGATGCGCCGGCGCTTGCCACAGCCGATATAGGCATGGCGATTGGAACAGGCACGGATATTGCCATGGAAACAGCTGACATTACGCTGATTCGCGGCGATCTAAACAGCATTGCCGACGCCATTCGCATGAGCAGATTGACAATGAAAAACATTAAACAAAACTTATTCTGGGCGCTCGGCTATAACAGCCTCGGCATCCCAATCGCAGCGCTAGGATTTTTAGCACCATGGATAGCGGGAGCAGCAATGGCATTCAGCTCCGTTTCCGTAGTTCTGAACGCTCTTCGTCTGCAGAAAGTAAAATGAAAAACCGGCGATATGCCGGTTTTTGTTTTTCATTGACACTTTCTTGGAAAACAACATATAATAGGTGTAACTATTATATGAGTATATGCTCATATATGTATAACAAATCAATGCTCATTGATACGCTTTGAAGAGGGAACCCTAAATCGGAAGGTAAGGTGAGACTAGTGAAACAGGAATACGTTCTGGACGGTTTGGATTGCAGCAATTGTGCCCAAAAAATTGAAAATGGAGTCAAAGGCATAAAAGGAATTGACGGATGCGCGGTAAATTTTGCGGCAAGCACCTTAACTGTCTCGGCCGATGGGAAAGAAGAGCAATGGGTCACAAATAAAATAGAGAAAAAAGTGAAATCAATCGATCCGCATGTAACGGTTCGCCAAAAGCATAAAAAGAAATCAGCGGATGACGGCTATCGTAATCGAATGGTCAATATGCTGATCAGAATGGCGGCGGCTGTCATTCTCGGCGCAGCAGCATATTTGGTTCATTCAGGCACCATTGAATTTTGGCTATTTTTCGCTGCTTATTTGATCATTGGCGGTGACATTGTCATCCGCGCAGTCAAAAACATCATCCGCGGCCAAGTGTTTGACGAACATTTCTTGATGGCCCTTGCCACAATTGGTGCTTTTCTGATTCAGCAATACCCTGAGGGAGTCGCCGTTATGCTGTTTTATCAAATCGGTGAGCTTTTTCAAGGAGCCGCAGTCAGCCGGTCCAGAAAATCAATTAGTGCCTTAATGGATATACGGCCTGATTACGCCAATGTGAAAACAAAGAACGGCATCGAACAGGTTTCTCCGGAGGATGTTCAGACAGGAGATATCATTGTGGTTAATCCGGGAGAAAGCATACCCCTGGACGGTAAGGTCGTGCAAGGGTCAGCGATGGTTGATACATCTGCGTTGACAGGTGAGTCCGTTCCGAGAAAAGCTGCGGAAGGACAAGAGGTCATGTCAGGCTTTATCAATCAAAACGGCGTTCTGCATATTGAAGTCACAAAGGGTTATCAGGACTCAGCAGTATCAAAAATATTAGACCTGGTTCAGAATGCGAGCAGCCGCAAAGCCCGGACAGAAAACTTTATCACGAAGTTTGCTAAGTATTATACACCTGCTGTTGTCATTATCGCGGTATTGCTGGCTTTTGTTCCGCCGCTTGTTGTTTCTGGCGCAGCTCTTTCCGATTGGGTGTACCGCGCGCTTATCTTTTTAGTGATTTCTTGTCCTTGTGCGCTAGTTGTCTCTATTCCGCTCGGTTTCTTCGGAGGAATCGGAGCGGCCTCGAAGGCTGGAGTGCTTGTAAAGGGAAGCAATTATTTAGAAGCCTTGAATCAAGTCAAATACGCGGTGTTTGATAAAACGGGAACATTAACAAAAGGCAGCTTTGAAGTGACAGAAATCAAGCCTTCGGAAGGATTTACAAAGGACAGCTTACTTGAAGCGGCGGCATACGCTGAGCTTCATTCACAGCATCCGATTGCCGAATCTGTGCGTAAAGCTTATGGAAAAATGCTTTCCCCCGACGCCATAGAATCATATGAGGAAATATCCGGCCACGGCATTTTTGCAAAGGTAAATGGAACTGAGATCCTTGCCGGGAATAAAAAGCTCATGGAAAGAGAACAAATTGAGGATGTCCCGGATGAAAAAGCCGGAACAATCGTACATGTTGCCGTTGGTCAACGATATGCCGGAGCAATCATCATAGCGGATGAAGTAAAGGAAGACGCAGCACAAGCAGTTGCTGATCTGAAGTCGCTTGGGATCAAACAGACAGCTATGCTGACGGGTGATTCGAAACAAACGGGGGAAGCGGTCGGAAAACAGCTTGGCATCGATGAGGTATATGCAGAGCTGCTCCCGCAGGATAAAGTCGCGCAGGTCGAAGCATTGGAAGCCAAGCTTTTGCCTAATGAAAAACTCATTTTTGTCGGTGACGGCATCAATGATACACCAGTGCTTGCCCGCGCAGATATAGGGGCCGCGATGGGAGGCCTTGGCTCAGACGCCGCGGTAGAAGCCGCAGACATCGTGCTGATGACAGATCAGCCATCAAAAATTGCGGAAGCGATTCGGATCGCAAAACGGACACGGCGTATCGTGTGGCAAAACATCGGCTTTGCTTTAGGCGTAAAAGCGATCTTCCTCATTCTTGGTGCATTTGGAATTGCGACTATGTGGGAAGCGGTTTTCTCTGATGTCGGCGTTACGCTGCTGGCTGTTGCAAACGCCATGCGTGTCATGCGTCTTAAAAACAAATAAATTGTCGGAGAGAATTCATTTTTTCGGGGTTTTCTTATCTGTGCTTGTCTTGTTAAAATAAAGAAGTGGGTCAATTGCGATCCGCTTCTTTTTTAATTTTAAAACGATGAGGTGTCGGAGTGAAAAAGAAACAGCAGTCTTCTGCGAAATTCGCGGTCATCCTTACGGTTGTGGTCGTTGTATTGCTAGCAGCCATTGTCATCATTAATAACAAAACGGAACAAGGCGATGAAGCGGTTTCCGGACAGCCGTCTATTAAAGGCCAGCCTGTGCTTGGCAAGGACGATGCACCGGTAACTGTAGTAGAATTCGGAGATTACAAATGTCCGTCTTGCAAGGTGTTTAACAGTGACATCTTTCCAAAAATACAAAAAGACTTTATTGATAAGGGCGATGTGAAATTTTCTTTCGTGAACGTCATGTTCCATGGAAAAGGTTCAAGATTAGCGGCTCTTGCATCAGAAGAAGTATGGAAGGAAGACCCTGACTCTTTCTGGGATTTCCATGAAAAGCTGTTCGAAAAACAGCCGGATACAGAACAGGAATGGGTAACCCCGGGCGTTCTCGGTGATCTTGCTAAAAGCACCACAAAGATAAAACCTGAGACGCTCAAGAAAAATCTTGATAAGGAAACATTCGCTTCTCAAGTGGAAAAGGATTCTGACCTTAATCAAAAAATGAACATAAATGCAACACCGACGATTTACGTCAATGATAAAGTGATCAAAAATTTTGCGGATTATGATGAAATCAAAGAAACGATAGAAAAAGAGCTGAAAGGGAAGTAACGATATGAAAAATAGAATCGTATTTTTATATGCTTCCTGGGTTGTGGCTCTTGTCGCTATGCTGGGCAGCCTGTATTTTAGTGAAATCAGAAAGTTCATTCCATGTGAACTGTGCTGGTACCAGCGTATCCTCATGTATCCGCTCGTCCTGATTTTAGGCATTGCCACCTTTCAAGGGGACACACGCGTGAAAAAATATGTGCTTCCGATGGCGATGATCGGGGCATTTATTTCGATTATGCATTACTTAGAGCAAAAAGTGCCCGGCTTTAGCGGCATTAAGCCGTGTGTAAGCGGTGTGCCGTGTTCAGGCCAATATATTAACTGGTTTGGTTTTATAACCATTCCATTCCTGGCCTTGATTGCTTTTATCCTGATTATCGTTTTTATGTGCCTGCTGAAGGGCGAAAAATCTGAATAACCCAAAAGCGCCTCGTATGCCGGGGCGCTTTTTAATTTCGCAAAACTCATGTCCATCAGCAATAGACGTATTCCCTCTAAATTTATCTTTTTTTCTCATAAAAATGTTATTGATTTTACGCTTGAGCGATTATAAAATCTAGAGGTCGTCAGAAAATTTAACAAACATAAAGGGAGTCATCAGAATGGCTTGGGAGCTGCTCAGTGTGATTGGAATCATTGCGTTTGCAGTCAGCGGCGCAATTGTTGCGATGGAAGAGGAATACGATATTTTAGGAGTTTATATATTAGGGATCGTCACAGCTTTTGGAGGAGGAGCGATCCGCAATTTGCTGATTGGTGTTCCGGTGTCAGCACTATGGGAGCAGGGAGCGTACTTTCAAATCGCGCTTTTATCTATTACAATTGTGTTTCTGTTTCCGAAGCTGCTGCTGAAGCATTGGAATAAGTGGGGCAATTTGTCAGATGCGATCGGCCTCGCAGCCTTTGCTATCCAAGGCGCACTGTATGCCGTCAAAATGGGCCATCCGCTTAGTGCCGTGATTGTGGCTGCTGTGCTGACGGGAAGCGGGGGCGGAATCATCCGCGACCTTCTTGCCGGGCGCAAACCACTTGTGCTGAAGGCGGAAATTTACGCGGTCTGGGCGGCTCTCGGCGGATTAATCGTCGGATTGGGCTGGCTGGGGAACTCGGTAGGCTTATACGTTCTGTTTTTTGTGCTCGTTGTCTGCAGGGTTTGTTCCTATATGTTTAATTGGAAGCTGCCAAACCGTTCTTTTCGCTTAGATAATTAATAGCAAAAAAACCGATTTTGATGTGAAGTCGGTTTTTTTGCATATAAATAACCCAAACCTTGATTGATTTTGGGTAAATGTGATAAGATAAATTGTATTTGTCAGTTTTCATCATATATTTGATATATGTATCCAATTATATTTTACAGTATTTCATCTATGTTTGTCAACTATTTTCTGGAGGTGCCGTTCATGAATCAGAAGGATAAGGAATGGAAGGAAGAACAGTCAAGAATAGATGAGGTGCTGCAGGAACTCGGAAAAAAAGAGCGGTTTCTGGAAACGTCTGCGGGCGGGTTGAAGCATGATATCATCGGATTAAGAAAAAGCTTTTGGGAGGATGTGAAGGTTAATTTTGATGATGCCCATGAAGCGGTTGAAACGATGGCAAGCATTAAGCAGCAGGCAGAGCTGCTGTCTGATCGGGAACGGAATCATCGGCGCATGGCCCAGCAGCTCAAACGAATTCAACAATTAAAAAAATCGCCTTATTTCGGACGGATTGATTTTATTGAAAACGGCGAGGAGCAGGCAGAGCGAATTTATATCGGTTTAGCTTCCTGTTTGGATGAGAAGGAGGAACACTTTCTGATTTATGACTGGAGGGCGCCGATATCAAGTATGTACTACAATTATTCCCCAGGAAAAGCGGAGTACGAGGTGTCCGGTGAAACGATAGAAGGGGAAATGGTGCTGAAACGACAGTTTATGATCAAAAACGGCGATCTCAAGGCGATGTTTAATACCGATATGACGATTGGCGATGAAATGCTGCAAGAGGTATTAAGCCATCATTCCGATACCCAAATGAAAAACATCGTGTCTACGATTCAGAAAGAACAAAATCAGATTATCCGTAATGAAAAAAGCAAATTCTTGATCGTGCAGGGAGCGGCTGGGAGCGGAAAAACATCTGCAGCGCTTCAGCGTGTCGCTTATTTGTTATACAGGCACCGCGGCGTCATTGATGCCGGACAAATCGTTTTGTTTTCTCCTAACTTCTTATTTAACAGCTATGTCTCCTCTGTTTTGCCGGAGTTAGGAGAAGAGAATATGGAGCAGGCGACGTTTCAGGAATATATCGAGCATCGGCTTGGCCGCAGGTTTCAATGTGAAAGCCCTTTTGACCAGCTTGAATATTGCCTGACTGAAACAAAGGAAGGCGATTTTCCAACAAGGCTTGCGGGTATCACATGGAAGGCGGGTTTATCTTTTCAGCAATTCATTGATGAATACGTCACAAGGCTGTCCTCTGAAGGGATGATTTTTAAAAATATTGTTTTCCGCGGCCAAAAGCTGATTACAAAGGAACAGATTCAATCCTATTTTTACTCATTGGATCAAAATCACTCGATCCCGAACCGGATGGAACAAACCGCGAAGTGGCTGCTGAGTGAGCTAAACAAGCTTGAGAAAAAGGAGCGGCGAAAGGATTGGGTCGTTCATGAAGCTGAGCTGCTCGACAAAGAGGACTACTTGGACGTGTACAAGAAACTGCAGGAAAGGAAACGGTTCAGCGAGAGTACGTTTAACGATTATCAAAGAGAGCAGCAGCTGCTTGCCGCCATCATTGTGAAAAAAGCTTTCAAACCGCTCAAACAAGCGGTCAGACTCCTGGCATTTCTTGATGTGAACCAGCTGTATCTGCAATTGTTTTCCGGATGGGAAGGGGAATCCCAGCATGAGAAGACGGCAGCGATAGGAGAGCTGACCCGTTCGGCATTTACGGAAAATAAATTGCTCTATGAGGACGCGGCACCGTTTCTTTATATGCAGGATCTGATTGAGGGCAGAAAGAAAAATACGAAAATCAAACACCTATTTATTGACGAAGCCCAGGACTATTCACCGCTGCAGATGGCTTACATGAGAAGCATTTTTCCGGCTGCCAGCATGACAGTGCTTGGTGATATCAATCAGTCTATTTACGCTCATGCCATACACGGGGATCAGCGTATGGATGCGTGCTTTGAAGATGAGCCTGCTGAGTATGTTCGTTTAAAGAGAACGTACAGATCGACAAGGCAGATTGTCGAGTTTACAAAAGCGATGCTTCAAGATGGGGCGGATATTGAGCCGTTTAACAGAAACGGGGAAATGCCGATCGTGGTCAAAACTGAAGGGCATGAGAGCCTTTGCCAAAAGCTCGCCCAAGAAATTGGATTGCTCAAGAAAAAAGGGCACGAAACAATAGCCGTCATTTGCAAGACTTCGCAGCAATGCATACAGGCGCACGCCCACATGAGTGAATATGCAGATGTTCGCCTGATTCATAAAGAAAATCAACCATTCCAAAAGGGTGTTTGCGTGATTCCCGTGTATTTAGCGAAGGGAATTGAATTTGACGCAGTACTTGTCTATGATGCATCTGAAGAACACTATCATACAGAGCACGACCGCAGGCTTTTATATACTGCGTGCACACGTGCAATGCACATGCTGGCGGTATTTTATACAGGTGAAGCCAGTCCGTTTGTAACCGCTGTGCCGCCTCACTTATATAAGATTGCTGAATGAAGAGAAGGGAGTCCTTCTCTTTTTTCTATTTATATGAAGCATAGCAGTTTTATCATTAGGATTCTTAATAGTTATCATCATGTAAATATATTTTACTTAAGCCTAGTATTCCGGTAAAGTTCAATTAGATGCAATTTTCGATCAGTTTATAACTTTGTGAGGTGGATACGTTGCAACTTCAGGTAATGAACAGTCCGTTTAATCAGGAGCAGGCAGAGCTCCTTAACCGCCTTCTGCCGACCTTGACCGAATCCCAGAAAATCTGGCTGAGCGGATATTTATCCGCGCAATCTGTTTCCGCCCAAGAAACTGCGGGTGCGCCGGCGGCAGCTGTGTCTGTGGAGGCACCGGCACCGGCCGTTTCAAAAGAAGTGACCGTTCTTTATGGTTCACAAACAGGAAACGCACAGGGGCTTGCAGAAAATGCCGGCAAGCAGCTTGAACAGAGCGGTTTTCAAGTGGCCGTCTCATCCATGAGCGATTTTAAGCCGAATCAGCTGAAGAAGGTAACCAATCTTTTAATCGTGGTTAGTACGCACGGTGAAGGCGATCCGCCTGATAACGCGCTGTCGTTTCACGAATTTCTGCACGGAAGACGGGCGCCTAAGCTTGAAAATCTGCGTTTTTCCGTTTTGGCGCTTGGTGATAGTTCGTACGAATTTTTCTGCCAGACAGGGAAAGAATTTGATCAGCGCTTAGAAGAACTCGGAGGAGAACGGATTTCTCCGCGCGTTGATTGCGATCTTGACTATGATGAACCGGCAGCCGAATGGCTTGAGGGTGTATTGAAGGGATTAAATGAAGCTGGGGGCGGAAGCGCCGCACCTGCGCCGGCGGCTGCGGCTCAAACCGGTGAGTCTTCGTATTCCAGAACAAACCCGTTTCGGGCTGAAGTGTTAGAAAATTTGAATTTAAACGGCAGAGGATCAAATAAAGAAACACGTCATGTGGAGCTGTCTCTTGAGGGATCTGGCCTGACTTACGAGCCTGGTGACAGCCTCGGCGTCTATCCGGAAAACGATCCAGAGCTTGTCGAACTGCTCCTTAAGGAAATGAATTGGGACCCGGAAGAAATTGTGACGCTTAATAAGCAAGGTGATGTCCGTCCGCTGAAAGAAGCGCTGATTTCTCACTATGAGATTACCGTTCTCACAAAACCGCTTCTTGAACAAGCAGCCCAATTGACGGGAAGTGAGGAGCTTAGAGACCTTTTAGCCCCGGGAAATGAGGAGAATGTAAAAGCTTATATTGAAGGACGCGATTTGCTTGATCTCGTCCGTGATTATGGCCCATTCAGTGTATCTGCGCAGCAATTCGTCTCGATTTTGAGAAAAATGCCTGCCCGCCTTTATTCGATTGCAAGCAGTTTATCTGCAAATCCGGATGAAGTGCATTTAACAATCGGCGCAGTCCGCTACGATGCGCACGGCCGTGAACGAAAAGGCGTCTGCTCAATTTTATGTGCGGAACGACTGCAACCGGGGGACACACTGCCTGTTTATGTACAGCACAACCAAAACTTTAAGCTTCCGAAAGATCCTGAAACACCAATTATCATGGTCGGCCCCGGGACAGGCGTCGCACCTTTCCGTTCCTTTATGCAGGAGCGTGAGGAGACGGGAGCAGAAGGAAAAGCATGGATGTTCTTTGGCGATCAGCACTTTGTCACGGATTTCCTTTACCAGACAGAGTGGCAGAATTGGCTCAAAGACGGTGTGCTGACAAAAATGGATGTGGCATTCTCGCGTGATACGGAAGAAAAAGTATATGTGCAGCACCGCATGCTTGAACAGAGCGCAGAGTTGTTCGAATGGCTTCAAGAAGGAGCGGCTGTTTACATTTGCGGAGATGAAAAGCACATGGCGCATGACGTCCATAACACATTACTTGAGATTATCGAAAAAGAAGGCAATATGAGCCGCGAAGAAGCGGAAGCTTATCTTGCCGATATGCAGCAGCAAAAACGCTATCAGCGTGATGTATACTGATTTGACTTGAAAGGAGTTTTTCAACATGGTGACCAAAATCTTAAAAGCACCGGACGGCTCTCCAAGTGATGTTGAACGCATTAAAAGAGAAAGCGACTATTTGCGCGGCACACTGAAAGAAGTGATGCTCGATCGGATCAGTGCAGGAATTCCGGATGATGACAACCGCCTGATGAAGCACCACGGCAGTTATTTGCAGGATGACCGCGATCTCCGCAATGAACGCCAAAAGCAAAAGCTTGAACCGGCCTATCAGTTCATGCTGCGCGTGCGTATGCCAGGGGGCGTTTCAACGCCTGAGCAATGGCTTGTCATGGATGACCTTTCTCAGAAATACGGGAACGGCACATTAAAACTGACGACACGTGAAACGTTCCAAATGCACGGGATTTTGAAATGGAACATGAAGAAAACCATCCAGACGATCCACTCAGCGCTTTTGGATACGATCGCAGCCTGCGGAGACGTAAACCGTAACGTCATGTGTGCATCAAACCCTTATCAGTCTGAAATCCATTCAGAGGTATACGAGTGGTCGAAGAAATTAAGTGATGATCTGCTGCCGCGGACGAGAGCCTATCATGAAATTTGGCTCGATGAGGAAAGAGTGGCCGGCACGCCGGAGGAAGAAGTCGAGCCAATGTACGGACCGCTCTATCTGCCGCGGAAGTTTAAAATCGGTATTGCCGTTCCGCCGTCTAATGATATTGACGTCTTTTCACAAGATCTTGGATTCATTGCGATTGTCGAAGATGGCAAGCTGATCGGTTTTAACGTGGCGATTGGCGGCGGTATGGGAATGACGCATGGCGACACAGCCACATATCCGCAATTAGCCAAGGTCATCGGATTCTGCCGGCCCGATCAAATGTATGACGTTGCTGAAAAAACGATTACGATTCAGCGCGATTACGGAAACCGTTCTGTCCGCAAAAATGCGCGGTTCAAATACACGGTTGACCGCCTCGGTTTAGATACCGTAAAAGAAGAATTGGAAAACCGTCTCGGCTGGAGCCTGGAAGCAGCGAAGCCATATCATTTCGATCATAACGGCGACCGCTACGGCTGGGTGGAAGGCATCGAGGATAAATGGCATTTCACGCTGTTTGTCGAAGGCGGCCGTATAACGGATTACGATGATTATAAGCTGATGACAGGCTTACGGGAAATCGCCAAAGTTCATACAGGCGAGTTCCGTCTGACAGCCAATCAAAACCTGATTATCGCAAACGTTTCAAGCGAGAAAAAAGATGAAATCAGTGCGTTAATCGAGCAATACGGACTAACTGACGGCAAGCATCATTCAGCACTTCGTCGCAGCTCGATGGCTTGCGTCGCTCTTCCAACCTGCGGATTGGCAATGGCGGAAGCAGAACGTTATTTGCCAACCCTCTTAGATAAGGTTGAAGAGATTATTGACGAAAACGGCCTTCGTGATCAGGAAATCACCATTCGCATGACAGGATGCCCGAACGGCTGTGCACGCCACGCACTCGGTGAGATTGGATTTATCGGAAAGGCGCCGGGCAAATATAATATGTATCTTGGCGCTGCGTTTGACGGAAGCCGTTTAAGCAAAATGTACCGTGAAAACATCGGTGAAGCAGACATTTTAAGCGAGCTTCGCGTCCTTCTTTCCCGCTATGCGAAAGAGCGTGAGGAAGGCGAGCATTTCGGTGACTTTGTTATCCGCGCCGGCATTATTAAAGCAACAACTGACGGTACGAATTTTCATGATTGAGATTGAAAGACGAGAGACGGGAATAGCTTCCTGTCTCTTTTTTTATAATTTGCTCTTATGCAAAAAAGTTCACTGTGAGCATATCATGAGAAAAATTACCCTAAAAAGGGTACTATAAAAGAAGACAAGTGTGGAGGAAACTCCTGCGAAACCACATATCGGATGCAAGGCCAGCCTGGCTCAGCGATTTTTAGACAAGACTCACCATGCACGAAAGACAACAGACGAAGGAGGTCATGCATTTGGACATATTTTTAGTTGTGCTTGTTTTATTAACGATTATTGCGATTTCTAATATCGTGAACCGATTTATTCCGTTTATTCCGGTGCCGCTGATTCAAGTGGCCCTTGGGATTCTTGCCGCCTCATTTCCACAGGGACTTCATTTTGAATTAAACACCGAATTGTTTTTTGTTCTGTTTATCGCGCCTCTGCTATTTAATGATGGAAAGAGGACGCCGCGGGCGGAGCTTTGGAATTTAAGAGCTCCGATTTTATTGCTTGCCCTCGGCCTTGTGTTTGCGACTGTGATTGTAGGCGGCTATACGATTCACTGGATGATTCCTGATATTCCGCTGGCAGCGGCCTTTGGACTTGCGGCCATTCTTTCACCGACTGATGTCGTCGCTGTCAGCGCATTATCAGGAAGAGTGAAAATGCCAAAAGGGATTCTTCGCCTGCTTGAAGGTGAGGGGCTGATGAATGATGCATCAGGTCTTGTAGCCTTTAAGTTTGCGATTGCAGCGGCAGTGACGGGTGCGTTTTCACTAGCGCAAGCGGCTGTCAGCTTTGTCTTCATTTCTCTTGGGGGCTTGCTGTGCGGGGTAGTCATTTCATTTTTGATTATTCGTTTTCGCCTATTTCTCCGCCGCCTTGGCATGCAGGATGTCACGATGCATATGCTGATTCAAATTTTGACACCGTTTGTGATTTATTTGGCCGCTGAAGAAATCGGCGTTTCCGGCATTTTAGCTGTTGTGGCGGGAGGGATCACTCATGCGGTTGAACAGGATCGTCTGGAATCAACGATGATCAAGCTGCAAATCGTCTCCTCAAGTACGTGGAACATTATTTTATTTATTTTGAACGGCCTGGTCTTTGTTATTCTCGGCACGCAAATCCCTGATGTGATTTCTGTTATCTTTAACGATACCGCCATCAGCAACATGAAGGTGATTGGCTATATCCTAGTCATCACATTTACGTTAATGCTCCTCAGATTTCTGTGGGTGCTGTTCTTTTGGAACGGCAAATGGTTCTTTAATAAAGATCAAAACATCTATAAACCGGGTCTTCGTTCGACACTGTTAATTTCGATTTCCGGTGTGCGCGGAGCAGTAACGCTTGCGGGATCTTTCTCCATTCCGTATTTTCTGGAGGACGGTACGCCGTTTCCGGAAAGAAATCTGATTCTCTTTTTAGCAGCCGGCGTCATTTTATGCACGCTTGTCATTGCCACCGTAGTGCTGCCGGTTCTGACTGAAAAAGAAGAAGAGGACGAGGAACGAAACAAGAAGCTGCTGACGGCGAGACGCAAATTGATCAAAACAGCTCTTCAAACGATAAAAGAGGACATGAACGATACAAACAAAACGGCCTCTCTTGCGGTGATAGCTGAATACAATGAGAAAATGAAAAACCTTCGTTTTCAGCAGTATACCTCATCTAATCGTATCAAAAAGCATGAGCGAAAGGTCCGTGCGCAGGGGGTTAAAGCTGAGCAAGAGGCACTGATGAAAATGCTGGAGCGGGGAGACATCCCGGAAGAAACAGCAAATGTGCTGCAAGAACGATTTAACGAGTTGGAAATTTTGTATGCCAACCCGTTTAAGGTCGGCTTATCAAAAACAAGGCTCAAGAGGCTGATGTATTGGATTTTCTTCGGTGAACATAAAAAGCCGGAGATGTCGATATTAAATGAAGCGGGATTGATACGGGCAACAAGAGTAAAAACGGCAAAAGCAGCGATAGAATATTTGGAAAAACATAAGACGGAAGAACATAAGGAAGTGTTTTTATCTGTCATTACATTCTATAAACAGTTAATTTTCAGGCTGGAGAACAGCCATCATGAGTTAAAATCAAGCGCTCATTTTGAAAATCAAAAACTGGAAGTGAAGCTGAAGGCTGTGCAGGCGATCAGAAATGAAATTCAAACGCTGTTCGAGGAAAGAGAAATTTCCCGGGACATCTCCCATGAGCTTCGCCAATACATTAATGATGTCGAAGCCGCCATGCTTGAAGGCGGCGAATAAATGCAGTAAAAAAGCTGATGCGTGAGAGCGCCAGCTTTTTTCTATATTAAGGGCGATGAAATTCGACAGTGCTGCCATCCCGGTCGAACCAGCCTCTGAAGGCCCAGTTAATCCAGCCGCCATCCCCTTTGTTTGTAAACGTTCCGTCTTCAAATACCCAAATGCCATACGTAATGCCGTCATAAACGGCTGAGCCATAAAATTGCACACCGTTCAAATGATCTTCATATTCCTGACTTAAATTAAATACCATGACGTTATATTTTTGGCCGGACGCGTAGAAGGAAGACTCCATGAGATTCTTCACAAATCCATCCCGATTCTGTGCGGATTTGATGGCATCAGCGATCTGGTTGGCAATTCCAAGTACATCCAGGTTGACGTTTAAACCTACATCAGCGGCAGTTGTTCCGGCGGTTGTTGTCTGCGAGATCTTCGGAGCAGGATTTTCTTCAGCGGAAGCAAAGGACAAAGGGGCAATTGTCAAAGCGGCACCAAGAGCAAGTGTCATTGGGATACGAATACGTTTCAAGTTGTTTCCTCCTTTGTTTTCATTTGGTTACACTACACGCATACCCGGCTCCATGTATTTGCAATCTCAATTTTGTTAAAATAGGAAAAAAATAGTACCTTGTTTTACCTTGGCTGTGAAAAAAGAAGCAAAAACAGGACCTTAAGCGTATTATTGGTATCGGCTGAGAGGAATGTGAGATAATATAGACGCTTACATTTCAGTGAAAGGGTGGATGTTCAAGTGCCAACAAGTTTAAAAGATACGGTAAAGTTACATAACGGAGTTGAAATGCCTTGGTTCGGTCTGGGTGTTTTTAAAGTGGAAAATGGCAGTGAAGCGACTGAATCAGTGAAAGCGGCAATTAAAAATGGCTACCGCAGCATTGATACAGCAGCGATCTACAAAAATGAAGAAGGTGTTGGCATCGGGATTAAAGAATCCGGTGTGGCAAGAGAAGAGCTCTTCATCACATCAAAAGTGTGGAATGAAGATCAAGGCTATGAAACAACGCTTGCTGCCTTTGAAAAAAGCCTAGAAAGACTGCAGCTTGATTACTTAGATTTATATTTGATCCATTGGCCTGGAAAAGATAAATTTAAAGATACATGGCGCGCGCTTGAAAAGCTTTACAAAGACGGCAAAATCCGCGCGATCGGCGTCAGCAACTTCCAAGTTCATCATTTAGAAGAGCTGTTAAAAGATGCTGAAATCAAACCGATGGTGAACCAAGTTGAATTTCACCCTCGTTTGACGCAAAAAGAATTAAGAGACTATTGTAAAAAACAAGGCATTCAGCTGGAAGCATGGTCTCCGCTCATGCAGGGCCAGCTTTTGGATAACGAAGTGCTGACACAGATTGCTGAAAAGCATAATAAATCTGTAGCTCAAGTGATTTTGCGCTGGGATCTTCAGCATGAAGTTGTAACCATTCCAAAATCCATTAAAGAACACCGTATCATCGAAAACGCTGATATTTTTGATTTCGAATTGTCTCAAGAAGACATGGATAAAATTGATGCATTAAACAAAGATGAGCGTGTCGGCCCAAATCCTGATGAGCTTCTGTTCTAATCAAAAAACTCCCCTTTACGGGGAGTTTTTTAGTGCGTTTTTTTCTGTTGAATGAAAAACAGCATCAAAAAGGAAATGACAACAATACAGACGACCCACGCCCAGGCAAGGGTATTGTTTCCGGAATCCAATGCAACATATATGGCCGTCGGCAGTGTTTGTGTAACACCGGGGATGTTCCCGGCAAACATGAGTGTTGCGCCAAATTCTCCGAGGGCCCGCGCTAGGCTCAGGATGCTCCCGGTCAGCAAAGAAGGATAGGCAAGCGGGACGGAGATATGGATAAAGACCTTCCATCTGCTTGCGCCGTCTACCATTGCCGCACCCTGTATATCGGGGTCAATGTCAGCAAATCCGGTTTTGGCTGATTGATACATGAGCGGAAAGGCTACAACAGCCGAGGCGATCACAGCAGCCCACCAGGTGAAAATGACAGGCTGCCGGAAGATCCACTCGATGGCTTGTCCGATGAAGCTATGCTTTCCGAAAATGACGATCAAAATAAAACCGACAACAGTAGGCGGAAGAACGAGCGGAAGCATAAAACATGTTTCGAGCGCCGTTTTTCCAAAAAATGATGTCCGTGACATCCAAGCCCCAGCAAGTGTTCCAAGAATAATGACAACAATTCCGGCAACTGCCGCCACCTGAAAGGAAAGCATAACAGGTGTTAAGAATTCTGAAGCATTTATGTTACTCAGCAGTAAAACCATATTTCTCAAATACTTTCATTGCTTCATCAGATTGCAGGTATTCGTAAAATTCCTTCGCTTCCTTACGGTGTTTTGTATCTTTTACGATTCCTAACGAATAAACAATCGGGCTGTGTGTATCTGCTTTTGCCTCGTCAATAATGGTGGCCTTTTTAGAGACCAGGGCATCTGTTTTATAAACAATACCTGCGTCTACATTGCCGGTTTCCACATAAGAAAGAACTTGGCGAACGTCTTTTCCGTACACAATTTTATCCTTCACTTTGTCCCATAAAGACAGCTTTGTCAGGGATTCTTTCCCATAAGCTCCTGCCGGTACGGATTCCGGAGTGCCAAGTGCGATTTTTTCTGATTCAGCCAGATTGCTGAAGCTTGTCACAGGTGAATCTCCGTTTTTCGGTACGACCAGCACAATTTCATTGCCGACTAAATCAGTGCTGTCTTTTTTTGCGATATCCCCATCATCCACCAGCTTTTTAAATTTATCCTCAGCAGCTGAGAAGAACAGATCTGCTCCTGCTCCTTGAGAAATCTGTTTTTGCAAGGCGCCGGATGAGCCATAGTTATCTTGGATGGTAATATTTTGATGCTCTTTTTCATAATTTTTTTGAATTTCCTCAAGTGCATCCTGTGCGCTTGCGGCAGCTGAGATTGTTAATGTTACTTTTTTCCCCCTGTCTGTTGAAGACTGATTTGAAGAACAGCCTGCTGCAAGCAGAAAAGCGGTTAAGGCTGCGATTAAAATAGAATACTTCTTAAACATGATTGCACCCCTTATGATTAGTTATATCTAATTATAACTGATTATGTTTGGTTTATGTGGGTTTTTTTACATTCGGCGAAAAGGTATAATAAAATAGGAGAGTGATGATGATGAATGAAACCTCTTCCTATACGATAGAAGAAGTTGCAGGTCTGCTGAAGGTATCAAAGCTGACCGTTTATGATTTGATTAAAAAAGGCGTGCTGCCTGCTTACCGTGTCGGAAGGCAGATGCGTGTGGATGAAGAAGATTTAAAGCAATATAAAACGAATATGAGAATGTCTCAGCCCATCGCTGCAACAGAAGCGCCGAAACAGGTGCAGGAGGCTGAGCCGGACGGCAGACCGAATGTCATGATCAGCGGACAGGACATTTCGATGGATCTTCTCAGCAAGCATTTGGAGAATGCCATTCAGGAGACGCCGCTCCGTAAATACAAAGGAAGCTTAAACAGCCTGATTGATATGTATCAAGGCAAGTGTGACATTGTCAGCCTCCATTTGTACGATGCAGAAACGGGCCAGTATAACGCCCCTTATGTAAAACGGATTTTGTCAGGTGAACCGTTTTGTCTCATCAATGTCGTTCTCCGCAAAGCAGGTCTGTATGTGCAAAAAGGGAATCCGAAAAACATTCAAGGCTGGAAAGACTTGAAAAGAGCTGATATCCGGATCATCAACAGGGAAAAGGGTTCTGGCGCAAGGGTGCTCCTTGATGAACAGCTTGGCTTGCTTGGTGTGAAGCCGGCTGATGTAAAGGGATACGGCGATATCGTGACCGATCATTACGCTGCCGCTTCACAAGTTTCAAGCGGACAGGCTGACGCGGGAATCGGGGCGCAGCACGCGGCACATATGGGGCGTGTTGATTTTATCCCGCTCATCGATGAACAATATGATATCGTCGTTTTGAAAAAAAATGAGCAGCTGCTCAAAGCCGTGAAGGAGATTTTGAATTCTGAGGACTACAAGGCGAACTTGTCTCATTTAAATGGCTATGAAACAAAGCTGACTGGCAAGGTGATGTTGGAAACGTAAAAAATCCCTCTTTATATAGAGGGATTTTTTTCATTCGGAAAACCTGAGCAGGTCACCATTTAAAATTTTATCAGAGAGAGACAGCTCTTCGTTTGCTTTCTCCTTATAAGGGAGGCACGCATCCTGATCTTCCAGTATTTCACCTGTTTTTTGGCTGTAGCACGTGTTTTTCGTGTATATAAAATCGTTCGTAATAAAGCTTCCGTTTCGCAGCACGGCGAATGGTGTGCGATCGCCCGACAGCAAATCATTGCCGAATTGAATATCGCCTTTTGTGTCAACGCCGAGTAAATGCATCAGTGTCGGTCTGACGTCGACTTGTCCGCCAACATCAGAGATGGTTTCCGGCTGTTGATCGGTAATTCCCGGGATATGTATGATAAACGGCACCCGCTGGAGCTGAACATTGTCATACGGCGTGATTTCGTCTTTTCCTAAAAACTCTGCCAACGCCTCGTTATGGGCTTCTGAAATGCCGTAATGATCCCCCATAAATACAATCATCGAATTTTCGTATAAGCCTTCGTCCTTCAGCTTTTTGATAAAATGCTTTAATGCCTCATCCTCATAGCGCACCGTTGTCACATAACGGTTTAGCAGGGCGCTGCTCGAATCGTATTCATCAATCAGCTGATCCTTTTTATCAATCTCAAACGGAAAATGATTCGTTAACGTGATGAAACTGCTGAAGAATGGCTGCGGCAGACTTTTCAGCTTTTCGGCGGACTGCTCTAAAAATTCCTTATCCTTTAAGCCCCAGCTTGTCGATGTTCCGGGAGTGACATGGAAGTCATCAACATCAAAAAAGCGGTCAATCCC
Source organism: Bacillus sp. MBGLi79 (assembly GCF_002953915.1). NCBI lineage: Bacteria > Bacillati > Bacillota > Bacilli > Caryophanales > Bacillaceae > Bacillus > Bacillus sp. MBGLi79. Next base: position 3,837,183 of record NZ_CP026521.1, on the reverse strand, counting down.
AAATGTATCGTACATGACATCTCTGTTCCAAAATGTTTTATGGTTGGCATGAAAGGCGGCTGAATAATAATCATGCTGTTTCAGCGACTTGTACATCGTATGAAATTGATGGTCGCTTTTCGTGAAAAAGACGGCGCCGCTAAGGGAAGGATACATTGAGTTAGCAACGATGAATTCTGAATCAGATGTTTTCCCTTGTTCTGTTTGCTGATAGAAATGATCAAAGGAATAGCTTTTTTTAACGAGATCATTCATAAATGGGGTAATTTCTTTTCCATTGACTTTTTCATTCAAAACAAAGCTTTGGGTCGACTCAAGTGTTACAAAGATGACATTTCGCCCTTTTGCCAGTCCGAATTTGCTTTGATCAGGCTTGCTGTAATCAGCCTCTGTGTAATTTTTAATGGCAGTTATGCTGTCTTCATCAGCGAATGCCTTCGCGCTAATATTAACAGTCTGAGAAATCGTATCGTATATATGGAACTGAAACAGACCGATGCTTTTGACGAGCATTTCCCGGTCAAAGGAATGTGCCAAAAGCTTCGGCTGCTGTACTTCTGCAAGTGCCAGCGTGCATAAAATCATGCCGCAGGAAGCTGCATAGTACCGTTTGATCGTGCGGGGAGCGGCTTTTGTCTGCGGCTGTTTCGTTTTTCTGGCGAGCAGCAGCAGACAAACCAAATCCGCAAACAGGGCAATAAACAGAGGATGGAACAGTTCTTTTACACTGCTGCCCATATCGCTCATGTTGCTGGCCTGAAATAAAACCGGAATGGTAATAAAATCGATATAAAAGCCGTAAAAAATCGTATTGGAGATCAAGATGACAGTCAGAACCAGATTGGCAATCAGCAAAAAGACCCGCTGCTTGTTTCCTTTCAGAAGCAGGCCTATCCCGAATAAAGGAAGGATAAAGCTGAGCGGATTGATCAGCAACATCAGCTCTTCCAACAGAGTATCGATCTGCAAATCAAAGCCGAGTTTATATATCACATACGTTTTGATCCACATAAACAAGATCGAAAAACATAAAAACCGCTGATTGTGAAAAAAGGTTCCTTTCATCAATATGACTCCTCACGTTTTCTTGATCATCTGCATGAAATGCTTCTTAAGTAAAACCTACTAAAAACCGCCGGTTCAGACAAGTTTCAGCACTCGCGTTTACAACATGCGCCCATGAAACAGCATATAAAAGTAGTAACATGAAGCAAGGGTCAGGCCGGCTAGCACGAGCTGCTCAGAAAAACTGCCTGTCTTCATATATAATGGAAGCCGCACGCGGATCGTTGAAGGGAATAGTAATTTGATTCCGTTCACTGTCCAAGCGTCAAGAATCAAGTGGCTCGCCATTCCGATCATTAAGCCGGCTGAGATGTTTTTATCTGGAATATATGTAGAAGTGATAAAAAACATGATGAGCATAAACAGCAGGCTGTGTGTAAAGGTACGGTGGCCAAAAACGGAGCTGACCACTTTCGATAAAATAGGAAATTTTCTCCCGATTTTGCTTTGCGTGTGGCAGATATCGGGAATCAATGCCCCAACCGCGCCTGACGCAGCCATAAGCACTGGATCAAATCCATAATAATAAGCTGCTGCCGTACAAGAAGCGATGCCTCCCATGATGTGTGTTTTTCCTGTCATTTGCCGCTTCTCCTTTATCTTTTGCAAAAAATCTCTGAATTACAAATATATCAAGAGAATGTATGTTTGATCAACAGGACTTTGGACGATAAAAAATTTCCCGCATAATTTTTCAGGAAAAAGGCATCTTAAACATGTACCTATTTTTAAAAAGAGGTGATACGAATGGGTTTCTTTAATAAAGATAAAGGAAAACGTTCCGAAAAAGAAAAAAGCGTAATCCAAGGAGCTCTTGAAGATGCAGGTTCAGCTCTAAAAGATGATCCGCTTCAAGAAGCTGTGCAAAAAAAGAAAAATAATCGATAATCACATGCGGATAGGGCTTGACTCTATCCGTATTTTCCATCTGTTCCCTTTGACAGATCATCCTTTCTTTGATAACCTTCTGGGAGTAACTGAATAATTAAATCCTCACTCTTTCTCAGTGAGGTAGAGGTTGCGCGGATGATGAGTCACACATGCTAGGCTGACAGGAGCTGTTAAACATGTGTAAAAGGCATCAGCGCCGAAGTGTGGAGAAAGCCGATCCTTCTCTATGCTGGGACTGTATCTGAATAAGTGCAGGACTGCCGCGTGCTTTTTCGCGGAGGGCTATCCGGAGATCAAGGGTGTGTGTTTCTTTAAGCATGGACTTTTGTTCAGGCTTTTTTTGCGTTTATATGATCTCGGGGTCTGGTCCGTACAAAGAATCATGGAGGTACTGGAATGGAACAGACAAAAAAATGGGGTTTTTGGTTATTAACGGCGTTTGTCGTTGGAAATATGGTTGGATCAGGAATTTTCTCCTTGCCGAGCTCGCTTGCTTCAATCGCAAGTCCGTTTGGCGCTACGTCCGCCTGGCTTTTGACAGGTGCCGGCGTGTTGATGATTGCGCTTGTGTTCGGGCACTTGTCCATTCGCAAGCCTGAACTGACAGCGGGTCCGCAAAGTTATGCCAGAGCGCTGTTTTCCGATCCGAAGAAAGGCAACGCTGCCGGTTTCACAATGGTGTGGGGCTACTGGGTGGCGAGCTGGATCAGCAACGTGGCGATCATCACAAGTCTCGCTGGATACTTGACTTCGTTCTTCCCGATCTTGGTTGACAAACGTGAAATGTTTTCGATCGGCGGGCAAGAGGTGACGCTCGGCCAATTGCTGACGTTTGCCGTATGTACGATCTTGTTATGGGGAACGCACACGATTCTTGTTGCCAGCATTAACGGTGCAAGTAAATTGAACTTTGTCACAACGCTTTCTAAAGTATTAGGTTTTGTCTTCTTTATCGTTGCCGGTTTATTTGTGTTTCAAACGACATTATTCGGTCATTTTTATTTCCCGGTCCAAGGAGAAAACGGCACAAGCATTGGGATTGGCGGCCAGGTTCATAACGCCGCGATTTCTACACTGTGGGCGTTTGTCGGAATTGAATCCGCGGTGATCCTGTCCGGCCGTGCGCGTTCTCAACGTGATGTGAAACGTGCGACGATTACCGGCTTGCTGATTGCTTTGAGCATTTATATTATAGTGACTTTAATTACGATGGGTGTTCTGCCGCATGATAAGCTTGTCGGCTCAGAAAAACCATTCGTTGATGTACTCTATGCGATTGTTGGAAACGCGGGAAGCGTGATTATGGCGCTTTTGGCTATCCTTTGTTTATTCGGAACGATGCTCGGCTGGATTTTGCTTGGCTCTGAGGTGCCATACCAAGCCGCTAAAGCAGGAGATTTCCCGGCAGTTTTTGCAAAAACGAATAAAAAGGGAAGTCCGGTCATTGCACTCATTATTACAAACGTCATGTCACAGGTCTTCATTTTCTCCGTTATTTCCCGGACAATAAGTGACGCATTTACATTTTTAACGACAGCGGCGACACTCGCATATTTAATTCCGTATCTGGTATCTGCAATCTACAGCTTGAAGCTAGTCATCAAAGGTGAAACGTATGACCAACTGAAAGGCTCCCGTGTAAGAGACGGATTGATCGCGATACTGGCGTGTGCATACTCCGTGTTTGTTATTGTAACAGGCACAGCAGATTTAACGACATTTATTCTCGGCATCGGTTTATTCTTTGTCGGCTTGATTGTTTATCCATTTGTGAATAAGAAGTTTCAAAAAGAAAAACAAGCATAATGAAAAGACACCTGATTTGTTTTGTCAGGTGTCTTTTTTTATTGAAATGCAATTTCTCCTGTTAGCAACCCGATTGTTAAAACAGCTGACAGGAAAGCTGAAATAGAAAGAAAAACCTTTACGGATAATCGTATTTGCAAAAAACGGTTTTTCAGCCTCTCCAGCAAACCAAACAGAATAAGCACTAAGATAAAAACAAGAAACACATCTGAAAAAGGTTTTCCGATATAAAACCCGTTAAAAAAACTGATTGCGATGATGATACAGCTTAATATGAATTGAGTAAAAAAATATCCGATGTGGTTCAACATGAGCCGCTCCCTTTATTGCATGAAAAAAGAGCCGCCTGTCCGGCTCTTCTGTTTATTTTGTTAAGCTTTCCGTAATAAACTTCAGTTGGCCTTCTAATGAAATCGGATCGGTGAAATAGAAGCCAATCGGATCAATCTTATAGACATGGCCATTTTTAACGGCGTTCAGTTTCTTCCAAATGGAGCTGTCAAATACGCCGCCATCATCACCGCCTGATTGCCATGGACCTGCGAAAATATAATCTCCGGCGAAGTCAGGAAGCTTTTCTAATGAAATACTTGTATAACCAGGTCCCTGGTCAATGGCTTTTTCTTTTGTCAGCTTTGTAGCCTGCAGGCCGAGGTCTTTGTAAATAATGCTTCCGCCTCTTCCAAAGTCTTTACCGAATACGTAAATGTCTTTTCCGTTCGTTTGCATAATGGAAATGGTTTTGTCACCGACCGCTTTTTTGATTTTTGTTTTAGCTGCCGCAACTTTTTTATCCCACTCGGACAGCCATTTTTCAGCTTTATCTTCAGTTCCTGTCATTTTTGCAAATTCTTTCAGCTGTTCGATGTTGTCGAGCTTATCGTATTTTACTGCGACAGTCGGCGCGATTTTTTCAAGCTTTTTAATATCAGCACCCTGTGTTGTCCAGACGATAATCAGGTCAGGGTTTAAATCAATGACCTTTTCAACCGAAGTGCCGTCTCCGATGTTTTCGACGCCGGCAGTTTTTCCTTTGTAGTAAGGGTTTTTAAATACGTTCTCAGGTGCACCGACAACGTTGATGCCAAGTGTTTTGAAGTAGCCGTAGTAGCCGTCAGCCATGACAACCACCCGTTTAGGATGCTTGGGGATTTTTACATTCCCGTTTTCAGCCTTGTATGTAAAGGTTTCTGCGTCTTTTGAATCAGAGGCAGAGCCTTTGCTTTCTGAGTTATTCCCGCAGGCTGCCAGCGCTGTAATCAATAACAGGGCAAAAAACGCGACTCCGAGTTTCTTGTATATATGGGACATATCTCATACCTTCTTTCTAAAAAAATAGATGAAAAAGAGAATCATTATCAACTGTGATTATACCACTGCAAGTGCCGGTTGACACGATATTTTTGCAAATGCATTTTCATTTTTGTTCAAAACACGCTATTAAATCTGTTGAAAAAAGTGATATACTGAAACAGCAATTGATAATCATTATCAGTATCAGAAAGGAAGTACGGCAGTTGAGTCAACATAAAAATATACAGACTGCATCAGAAGAAATCCAATGGACGTCAAGGACATATGGCGCGGTTATCGTCCTTATTGCAGGTCTATGCCTGCTTTGCCTTGGCGCCCTTTTATCCATATCCCTCGGTGCAGCGGATATTCATTTGCGCACTGTATGGGACGCCATTTTTCATTATCAGCCGACAAAGACAACTCACCAAATTATACATGATCTTCGGCTGCCGAGAACGGCGGCTGCCGCACTTGTAGGCGCATTGTTGGCAGTGTCGGGAGCGATCATGCAGGGGATGACGAGAAACCCTTTGGCAGAGCCTTCGATTATGGGTGTGACATCAGGCTCTACGTTTGCGGTTTCGATTGCGTTTGCCTTTTTTCCCGGACTTTCTGCAATGGGGCTTGTGCTATGGTCCTTTGCGGGAGCGGGACTGGGTGCATCGACGGTAATGGGCATCGGCATGTTTTCAAGGGGCGGGCTTACGCCTGTAAAGCTTGCTCTGGCGGGTACGGCAGTTACTTATTTCTTTACCGGAATTTCAACCGCCATTGCGATCCGCTTTGATGTGGCTCAGGATATCAGCTTTTGGTACGCAGGCGGGGTAGCGGGTGTGAAATGGTCAGGGGTCCAGCTTTTGCTTATTGCAGGGGCTGTCGGTTTAACGCTGGCGTTTTTCATCGCCCGGTCTGTGACAGTGTTAAGTCTTGGTGACGATCTGGCAAAAGGGCTAGGACAATATACATCAACGGTGAAACTGGTTGGCATGCTTATCGTAGTGATTTTGACCGGAGCTGCGGTTTCCATAGCCGGCACCATCGCATTTATCGGGCTGATCATTCCGCATATTACCCGGTTTTTGGTCGGTGTGGATTATCGGTGGATCATTCCCTGCTCGGCGGTGCTCGGTGCTGTCTTGCTTGTTTTTGCTGACATAGCGGCGAGACTCATAAACGCACCCTTTGAAACGCCTGTCGGCGCACTGACTTCTCTCATCGGCGTTCCCTTTTTCTTTTATTTGGCACGTCGTGAAAGGAGAGGGCTGTAATGAAAACAACAACAAGAAAATCGCTCGCCGTAATGGCTGTGACCCTTATGCTCATCGTGCTGGTCTTTTTTATCAGTCTCAATTTGGGTGTTATCAAAATTGCACCGCTTAAAACGCTTCAGGTCTTTTTCGGCCAAGGGACAGCGCGTGATGAACTTGTTTTATTTGAGTTCAGGCTGCCCCGGATCATCCTTTCCTTGCTTGTTGGAGCAGGGATCGCCGTTGCTGGCGCCATTTTGCAAAGCGTGTCTCAAAATGATCTTGCTGAGCCTGGTATTCTCGGAATTAACGCCGGCGGCTCACTTGCCGTTGTGCTTTTTATATACTTTTTTCAAGGATCAGCTTCAGATCTCAGCTTTTTCGGAACATTTATGCTGCCGTTCAGTGCTTTGGCAGGAGCAATCCTCGCTGCGTTTCTCATTTATCTTCTGGCATGGAAAAAGGGCGTCACACCGATTCGGCTGATTTTAGTCGGCATCGGGGTAAATGCCGGATTCAACGCCCTGTTGCTGATTTTTCAGCTCAAGATGGACCCTCATGATTTTATGCAAGCCGCGGTTTGGATATCCGGCTCAATATGGGGGGCGAACTGGAATATGATCTGGGCGATCCTTCCTTGGATTGTGATCTTGCTACCATTTACTTTATATAAGGCACGCTATTTGAACATATTGCAGCTAGGAGACCAACTAGCGACCGGACTGGGCACTCCTGTTGAAAGGGAGAGACGGATTCTTCTTCTGGCAGCCGTCACTCTTGCCGCTTCATGTGTGGCAGCTGCGGGAGGCATCGCGTTTCTCGGATTGATCGCGCCTCATGTGGCTAGAAGGCTGACCGGTCCGCGTCACCAGACGCTGATACCGGTCTCCGCCCTCATCGGCGCATTCCTGTTTTTGCTCGCTGATACAATGGCGAGAAATGTATTGGCACCATCAGAAATTCCGGTCGGACTTGTCATTTCCGTGCTAGGTGCGCCTTACTTTATTTATTTATTGATGAAAGCGAATTAGAGGAGGGGGCCGAATATGAATTCATTATCAACGGAACAGCTTGGAATCGGTTATGGCGACAGGGTGATTGTAAAGGATTTAAATATATCGATTCCTAAAGGGAAAATTACCACCTTAATTGGCCCGAACGGCTGCGGGAAATCAACGATTTTAAAAACAATGTCCAGAATTATGCGTTCGCATGCAGGGGCCGTCTATTTAAACGGCAAAGCGATTCATAAAATGTCTACAAAAGACATTGCGAAAGATATGGCGATTCTGCCACAGACACCTGAAGCGCCGAGCGGCCTAACGGTGCACGAATTGGTGTCGTACGGCAGGTTTCCGCATCAATCAGGATTCGGCAGATTAAATGACGAAGACCGCCGGATTATCAAATGGGCGCTTGAAGAAACAGGCATGGCTGAATTTACTGAACGGCCGATTGAGGCATTGTCAGGCGGACAGCGTCAACGCGTGTGGATTGCCATGGCGCTTGCGCAAGGGACGGAGCTGCTGCTGCTGGATGAACCTACGACGTATCTTGATCTTGCACACCAGCTCGAAATTCTGCAGCTGCTTGACAGACTCAACAAAGAGCAGGGGCGGACAATTTTAATGGTCATTCATGACCTTAACCACGCAGCTCGTTTTTCCCATTATATGATCGCGCTCAAAAAAGGCACGGTCATCAAGGAAGGTACTGCACTTGAGGTCATGACACCGGATATTTTGCAGCAAGTATTTCAGATTGATGCTGAAATCGTGACTGACCCCCGTACAAATAAACCTGTATGCTTGACCTATGATCTGATTAAAAATGAAAAAGAGCTTGTTTCTGTGTAAGAAAAATCCCGGTTCGAAGCCGGGATTTTTTTTATTCGCCGCGAAAATACAATTTTTCTATTTGATTCCGTCATTTCAATAAAAAGATTGCAAGTCTTTTTGAATTAATAGATAATATTGGTTAGAATGTTTCGAAAATATTACAATGTTTACAGAAAGAGGAGATCGTTGTGTCCAAGAAGAAAAAATGGCTTATTGGCGGCGCGATATGTGCTGGTGTGCTTGTACTGGCTGGGATCGGCGCCGGCGGTTTTTACTTTTTTACTCACATGAACCAAATTGCCGTATCATCGGAGCCCTATGCTGAATCGGTCGCGGTATACATGGGAGGAGATTCAGAATCAGGCCAAACGTTTTCTGGAAAGGTTGAACCTGAAAAACAGCAGAAAGTATACATAGATTCAGAAAAAGGCAGTATTAAAAAAACATACGTCAAAGAAGGCGATCAGGTTAAAAAGGGCGATAAGCTTTTTGAGTATGAGGGTGAGGATCACTCTGATGAAATTGAGCAGGCCAATTTGCAAATTGAAATGACAAATCTGCAAATCAACCGTTTGCAAAAATCAATAACAGAAACGGAAAAGAAGCTGAAAGCGGCAGGGAAAGAAGAGAAAGCCCAGCTTCAAGATGAAATTGACCAAGCCAATTTCGATTTGAAAACAAGCCAGCTCGAACTGAAACAGCATCAAAAAGAACTGGCTGGCCTGACGAAAAACAAAGGTTCCAATGTCATTACAAGCAAACATGACGGAATCGTCCAAAGTGTCAATCAGGATATCGCTGACGGGGCAACAGGCGACCAGGCAACAGGCCCGTATATCCAGATTGTTTCGACAGGCAAATATCTAGTCAAGAGTCAAATCAACGAGCTGTTAATGGACACGATCAAAAAAGGCAGCAAAGTCAAGGTCACACTGAAAACAGGCGGTGAGGGCGAGTGGAAAGGAAAGGTCACCTCGATTGGCAAGCTTCCAGCGGGAGCAGGCGAGGGTGAAGAATCAGAAAGCTTTTCTGATGAAGAAATGAATCCTCAGTCCTCTAACTATCCTTTCACCATTTTATTAGACAGCCATAAAGGTCTTGAAGTCGGCTATCATGTCAACATCGAAGTGGTGAGTGATGATGCTGATGCGGATACGATCAAGCTGCCGTCCGACATGGTCATTCAGGATGACGGCGAACCGTATGTGTGGAAAGCTGATGAGAAGCAGAAAGCGGTTAAGCAGCCTGTTGAAATCGGCGAGACTGATGAAAATGACATGGTGGAAATTAAGAGCGGCCTGACGCCGGAAGATTATGTAATCTACCCTGATCCCGCGGTCAAGGAAGGAAAGCAGGTTACAGTCAATGCTGACACTGAATAATATTTCGAAATCGTACAAGCTGGGAAAAGAAGAAGTTCCAATCTTGAAACATATCAATCTGACCGTCCAGGCAGGGGAGTTTTTGGCTATTATGGGGCCTTCCGGTTCTGGAAAGTCAACGTTAATGAATATTATCGGCTGTTTGGATAGGCCAACCTCGGGAACATATACGCTTGATCAGATCGATATATTGAAAGGGAAAGACGGAGCTTTAGCCGAAATTCGCAACGAATCAATTGGGTTTGTGTTTCAAACTTTTCATTTGCTGCCGCGTCTCACCGCGCTGCAAAATGTTGAGCTGCCGATGATTTACAATAAAGTGAAGAAAAAAGAGAGAAGGCAACGGGCATATGAAGCGCTGGAAAAGGTCGGATTAAAAGACAGGGTCTCCTACAAACCACCTAAGCTGTCCGGCGGTCAAAAGCAGCGGGTGGCGATAGCGAGAGCCCTTGTCAATCAGCCGAGGTTTATTTTAGCTGATGAACCGACCGGGGCGCTTGATACCAAATCAAGTGAACAAATTTTGTCACTGTTTTCCGAACTTCATCGGGAAGGCAAGACCATTATTATGATAACCCACGACCCGGACGTCGCCAAAAAAGCTGACAGAACCGTTTTTATCAGAGACGGAGAGTTGGTATTAGATGAGAGAGGGGATATCAGCCATGCTTGAACATATTCGAATCTCCTTTCAATCCATTTTCTCTCATAAATTAAGATCCATTCTGACAATGCTCGGCGTGATCATCGGCATAGCGGCAATCATCGCGATTGTTTCAATGCTAAAGGGCCAAAGTGAGCAATTAAAGCAAAGTATGATCGGCATGGGAAACAACGCGATCAACGTTGTCTACCAGCCGTCTGGCGGTGAAGAGGAGGGCGGCCCTCAGGTATCGTATACATCCGCGCCGCCTGTAGCGGAAGATACAGTAAAGGAGATCAAATCTGATCCTATTGTTAAAGGATTATCCTTATATTACATGTCAGAAGGCGCAAGCGTTTTTCATTTAACAAACGTTTCGTATCCCCAAGTGTACGGAGTGGACGATGATTACTTCGATATGTTCCCAATCCGAATAACCGAAGGGAGAAAGCTGGCGGAAAACGAATTAAACACCACTCACCAAGTGGTGATGATCAATGAAGCTGTCAGAGATGAACTGTTTCCAGAAGGAGACGCTCTGCATAAAAGCATTGAAATGAATGGTGTGCCGTTTAAGGTCGTCGGTGTTTTTAAAGAAAAAAATCAGCAGGAAAGCATGTTTGAAGGCGAATATGCAAATCCGGTTTTGTACGTGCCGAAAAAAGTGTGGCCGCTTATTGAAGGATTTGACGCGCCAACCCAGATTGCCGTGCAGGCTGACTCTTCTGAGCATATCCAAGAAGCGGGTGTAATGGCTGCGGATCTTTTAAATCAGGGACTGTCAGAAGCTGAGTTGGAGAAAGCAGAGTACAGTGTAATGGATCTTCAGGAGATCGCGCAGGAAGTAGAGTCCTTTAATCAGTCATTTGCATTGCTGCTTGGCGGAATCGCCAGTATTTCACTTTTGGTGGGCGGTATCGGCGTCATGAACATTATGCTCGTTTCCGTAACGGAGCGCACGAGAGAAATCGGAATTAAGAAAGCGCTCGGTGCTAAGCGGCGTGTGATTTTATTTCAATTTTTAACCGAGGCTGTCGTGCTGACAAGCATTGGCGGAATACTCGGTGTGCTGGCGGGCTTCGGCATCGCCAAGCTGCTGACGGTCATTTTTCCCATGCCTTTTATCGTCTCCATTCCAGCTGTTGTCGGAGCACTCATCTTTTCAATGGCAGTCGGCATTATCTTCGGCTTGCTTCCGTCCATCAAGGCATCGAAGCTTCAGCCTGTAGACGCGCTGCGCTATGAATAAAAAGAACGCATCCAATTGGAATGCGTTCTTTTTTTAGCTGGGAAGTGCTGAGTTGCATTTGTCTAAAATCAAAAATACGGCTGCGATGATCATTTCTTCAGTGGTAGACAGCCAGATGTCGCTGATCATTTCGTCTGTTGTATGAGCAGTCATCCATAAAAACAGAAGCTGGACGATGCCTGCTAGGAGAATGAATAAGCGTTTGTCTGTCTTGAAAAATGTAAAACTATGTATCATCAGGCGTTCAAATGGTTCTAGGAATAGCCCAAGGATAAGAAATAACACAGCAAAAAGCAGGACGTGAGCTGCTGAGCGATAGCTCGTTCCCGCTAAAGAAAATAATATATAGATGACAGCAAAATAGGTCAACACCACTGCTGCTGCGGCCAGCAAGTATTTGATGGAGAGCCGCAATAAAAGTTTTGAAGACGTTTGATGTTTCACAGGTTCAGCTCCTTATGAAGGCTTGCAGAGAACGAGTGCTCTCTGCAAGCTGTAAGTCTATTATTTACTGCATTTCTTTTTCACAACTGGGTGCTTCTCTTTTGAAAGCACATCAGTAAAATCTTTGCCTAAGTCAAGGTGCGCTTGAACAAATGTTTCAGGAAGCATAGCAAGCCATTGGTTTAAAGATACATCGGCATAATGGTCGTCTTTGAAGATTTCTAAAAAGACAAGCGGTTCATCCCCAATGTTTTCAACGTAATGACCCATTGCAAATGGTACATATCCGACATCACCGGCTTGGTAGTTAAACGTTCTGGCATGGCCGTCAGATGCAAAGACGGTCATTCTTGCTTTACCGGAGATGTAGTATTGCCATTCGTGTGTATTCGGATGCCAGTGCAGCTCTCTCATGGCGCCGGGTTCTACTGTTACGAGCGCTGATGCGATGGTTTTAGACACCTTGAAGTTTGTCGAATCTGCAATGTATACTTTTCCTCCCTCAGATTCAATCGGCTCTTGTTCAAGAAGGCGGTAAGTAAATGGATAAGGAACTTCGCCGTTTGGCCCTTCCACAATGTCATCTTTTAAGCTGCCAGGGAGTTGGTTTTCAAATATATATTTTTCTTTGCCTGGCAAATTAGCAATCTCTTCTTTTGTCACGCCGAAGTTCGCAGCAATCACTTCTTTTGGAGTGTGGGCAAGCCAATCTGTCAGCTGGAAAGTGCTGTTTTCTGAGAATGATCCATCGTCAAACACAAGCAGGAATTCAGCCCCCTCATCCAGCGCTTGGATAGAGTGCGGCAGGCCTGACGGGAAGTACCAAAGGTCACCTTCACCTACATCATCAATAAAGCTGCGCCCTTTTTCATCAACAATTGTGACTCTTGCGCTTCCGTAAATCATATAAGCCCATTCTGCTTCTTTATGCCAGTGCAGCTCGCGAATGGCGCCTGGCTTCAGTCGCATATTTACAGATGCAAGGTTTTCTGAAATCGGCAGTTCACGTACTGTCACTTCACGGGCATATCCGCCTTTTTCTAATCGGTTATGAGTGTCAGAGAACGAAAACTTCATATTGCTGACGGTGCCATGATCGGTTTCAGGCGGAACAAGCATATCAGGGTTTTGCCGGTCTCTTTCAATATTGCGGGGGATTTTTACCGTTGCTCCTTTGTCTCCTCTAATTGGCTGCGGAATGTCATTTTGTTTTTTCATGAAATGTTTCCTCCTTAGATTTAATTGTGATAGCAGAAAGAGAAGGTGAAAGGCCTTTCGTTTTCCCTTCTGTTTTGTTAAGTGAAAAAAATCAGTGAAAAGTCAACTTTGATTGGAAAATTATTTTTTTGCATGATCTTTCAGTTCTGTCATTAGTTCTATGAGTTGATCAAACTTCTTTTCAAATCGGGTCAGCAGGTACATTGCAATCAGCGCAGGAAATCCCAAATTGCCGATTTGTTTTACGACTTCCTCTATAAAAACCTGATCCATAGGAAAATACCTCCTTTCTTTTTCTGCAGTCATGTATGTAAGTGAAGGAAATCCGATAAAACGTAAACTGCTGCAAAGTATTTTGGAAGACACTAGTCGGAAAGTAGTAGTTTACTTTTTTTTGCTTTCCTTCATTTAATTTAGTAGGGAGGCGGTTTGATGGACTATCAAAGTCTTTTACGGTCAAAATGTAAGGAGATAATGAAGCATCCCATCGTGAAGCATTTTTTGAGCAATCCTCAGCATTACCGTTTGTTCAAAAACGTAATGGAAAGCCCTAACGAAAAAGATGCAAAATCATTGGACGAGCTATTTAAGCAGTTTTATAAAGAAATCCGCATCGTCAAGTATATGAATTCAATGATTCGCATCTTTTCTATTGATTTTGATAAGCGGGTTCGCAAAAATCAAAAACGGTATCCGCTGACGGTTGATCATCCGGAGGCAGGAGATCGACTTCCTTCCGAAACAGGAAGCGATGCATTTGAAGAGTTTTTAGACCGGCAGCATGATTTGAGTCAGCATGTTCAGGATTATCAGCTCTACCAAGCGATTCAGAATCTGACTGACAAACAAAAAAGCGTGCTGACGAAAGTGTATCTTCAGGGTGCCACGATGCAGGAGATTGCAGATTCATTAGGGGAGTCCCGGCAAAACATTTCCAACATTCATAAAAAGGGACTGGAGAATATCAGAAAGCAGCTAGCGGCGCAAAAAAAGGGGGAAAAGTAAGCTGTGAACGGCCAGTTTGAACAAAAAAAGAAACAAAATGACGAGACTTTTGACATTGAGCACCTGATTGCATGCTTTTCACCGATGATCAGAAAAAAACTCAGCAATACGTCCTATCAAGAAAGAGAAGATTTAGAGCAAGAGCTGAAGATCAAAATGTTTGAAAAGGCTGATATGCTTTTGTGTCAGGATGTCCCGGGATTTTGGGAGTTTATTTTGTACATGGTAGATGAGAACTCATAATATTTTCATATAAAAAAACATCAAAAGGGAGCGCTTGTTTGCTCCTTTTTTGCTGTTTTGATTTGCCAAGCTCCAATGTATTCAAAAATGTACCATAAATAAACGATATAATGATAAGATGAAAAAAACAGTGACAGAAAGGAACATAAAAGTGGAAAATGCGTCAATTTTAATCGTAGACGATGAGAAAGCGATTGTGGACATGATCAAACGCGTTCTCGAAAAAGAAGGTTATCGAAATATACTGGATGCGGCAAGCGCAGAAGAAGCGATTCCTGTTGTGAAGGCCAATAAGGTTGACTTAATTGTGCTGGATGTCATGATGGGCGGAATGTCCGGTTTTGAAGCCTGCACGCTGATCAGAGAGTATTCAGAAGCTCCGATTTTTTTCCTGACGGCAAGATCATCCGACGCGGACAAATTATCGGGCTTTGCGGTCGGAGCTGATGATTATATCACAAAACCATTTAATCCGCTGGAATTAGCGGCGCGGATCAGAGCGCATCTCAAGCGTACATATCAATCGAAAGAAACGAGTTCAAATCAAACCTACACATATGATTATTTTACTTTTTCTCCGCAAAATGCCGAGCTGATTGTAGGCGGGGAAGCTGTTGCTTGTTCAGCCCAGCTTCTGCAGCTTTTGCAGTATTTTTGTGAACACCCCAACGTGGTGCTTTCCAAGGATCAAATATATGAAAAAGTATGGGGCTACCCTTCCTATGGTGACAACAACACCGTCATGGTTCATATTCGCAAGCTTAGGGAGAAGATTGAGCGCGATCCGAGCAATCCGGAGTATATTGTAACCGTTCGAGGTCTCGGCTATCGTTTTATCCCAAATCCTGAAGGCAAGCGGTCATGAGGTTAAGATGGAAGTTTTTGTTTCACTTTTTCGGGCAGATGCTAATTGTGATCCTGCTGCTTACGGTGATGCTTGTTGCGTCGTTTTTCTATTTAGACGCTCGTTTTAGCGATGCGGAATCCAATTCGGGACTGACGAAGGCGACGACCGACACACTTGAAGCATATCTCGATGTAAACGAAGACGGGACATGGGAAGTGGATAATTTCCTGAAGAAATCTGTCGATAAACAGCACGGCTGGATGCAAATCATTGATTCGGAAGGAAACACTGATTATTCCTACGGAGTGCCAAAAGACGTGCCGGGCACCTATACCAAGAAAGAGCTATTGTCTATTTATAAAATCAAAAAGCTTCATAACTATAAACTGAATTATTGGGCCATCAATATTGAAGATAAGTCGTATCTTCTATTGTTCGGCTGGAAATCAAAGAGTGAACAGCTCCTGACTTCCGTAGAAAAACGCGAACAAAAGATAGACGCTCTAGCGCACTATAAGTCCAGCACCATCGACTATATTAAGCAGAAAAAAGGCGCTATCTACCTGTTAGACAGCAATGGAAACATTCTCGACAGCATCAACAGCACAAAAAGCGAAAGAAAAACGATGAACCAGCTGGAGCTGCTGAAATACAGCTCTAAACCTTGGAACTATAAGCGGGAAATTTCCGTTAAGATTCTCAATAAAGACAGATGGATGGTCGCTACGGTGCCGAACCCTGTCTATGTAACCGATCAGGAGTTTAACAAATCATTCCTGAAGGTTGTATTAAAAGCGATGTTTCTTGTTATGGGCGTTTTGTTCATGTATATCATTTGGATGACCGTTTGGTATATGTTCCGGTTCGGGCTGCCGATTTTTCACACGATTCGATGGCTGGTCAATTTGTCAAAAGGGAAGCTTGAGGAACCCAGAAACCGGGAAGGCCATCCTGTCAGCAAAAATAAAAAGGGGAAAATCAAACAGCCGTACCGCTTCTTCGGTGAGATATTTGAATCAATGGATCAGCTGACTGAAACGCTGAGAAGGGATAAAAGAAACAGGGAAAAAATCCAGGCGACAAGGGAAGAATGGATTGCCGGTTTGTCACATGACTTAAAAACACCGCTCAGCAGCATTTACGGCTACAGCATGATGCTCGAGTCGAAGCAGTATGACTGGTCGCCGGAAGAAGTGAAAGAAATGGGGCAGGTTGTCAGAGAAAAATCTGAATACATGTCCAAGCTGATTGAAGATTTAAATTTAACGTATCGGCTGAAAAATGATGCTCTTCCTATTGAGAGAAGGCTTACCAGCCTTATCCCGTTTTTTAAAAATGTCATTGAGGATTTTAAGAAAAATCCGTTTTCTGAAGGGTATGATATCTCGTTTGTATCCAAAGAAGAGCATATTGAATTTGCACTTGATGAAGCGTGGTTCAGGCGCATATTAGAAAATCTCCTTGGGAATGCCGTGAAGCACAACGGCAAAGGAACAGAGATTCAAGTCATTCTGGAACAAACAAAAAATCATATTTCTTTAAAGGTGAAGGACAATGGGAAAGGAATGGATGAAGAAACGATTACCCATTTGTTTAACCGTTACTACAGAGGGACGAACACAAAAGATTCAACTGCCGGAACGGGTCTCGGGCTCGCGATTGCCAAGGAGCTTGTCCATCTGCATAACGGAACGATCCATGTGAACAGCAGAATGGACATTGGGACGGTCATTACCATCCTTTTTAAAAAACAATAAACATCAAGTGGTTTGGACACCTCTTTGCCGGGAATAACAATATATAGACTGAAGCTAAAGAGGTGTAACACATGGATGCAGTATTGGAAGCAGACACTAGGGCAGTGATTGGAGAAGGCCCGTTATGGGATGAAGAAAACGGCCGCTTATATTGGGTTGATATCTTGGGGAGCGAGCTCCACATTTTTGACCCTGAAGAAAAAATTAACCGATCAATCAAATTCAAATCCTTTGTGACGGCGCTTGCGAAATATTCAAAGGATGAACTGATTATGACGATGAAGGACGGGTTTTACCTGTATCATCTTCGGGATGACAGCCTGGAGAAAATTAAACAGCCAAAGGACATGCATGAGAGCCTGAGATTTAATGATGCTAAATGTGACCCGTACGGAAGGCTTTGGGCGGGGACGACGAGCATGGAAGGCGAGCAAAAACAGGCGTCGCTGTACCGTTTGAATCTAGACGGAAGTCTTGTCAAAATCAAAGATCGAGTTTCTACCTCAAACGGTTTGGATTGGGACCGCGAGCGGAATTTGATGTATTACATCGACACGCCGACGCAGGAGATTGTGCGCTACAGCTATGACCCTCAAAGCGGAGATGTTTCAAATCCAGAACCTGTCTATCGTTTTGACCAATCAGACGGATTGCCGGACGGCATGACAATCGACCAAAATGGCATGCTGTGGGTGGCGCTGTTTGGCGGCAGCCGCGTTGTTCACATTGACCCGTTTGAGAAAAAAGAAATCAATTCAATCAGCGTGCCAGCCAAGTATGTCACGTGCTGCGCGTTTGGCGGCAGAGACTTAAAAACCCTTTACATTACAACGGCAACGGAACAAATGACAGAAAAAGAAAGATATGAGCAGCCTCACGCTGGAGGGTTGTTTTCAGCACAACTGGAAACAGGCGGATATCAGCCGGTACCATTTGCTGGAGACGTATAAAAAAACGCATCCGATAGACGGATGCGTTTTTGCATGTTACAGAGAACGGATAATGCCGCCTTCCACACGCTGTGCCGTGCCGTTAATGGCGGAGGCGGCGTCAGACGCGAGGAATACGATTGTGTTGGCGACTTCTTCTGCTGTCGCATATCGCTGAATAAGCGAAGTCGGCTCATTGACCTTGAAATAGTCTTTGATAAATGTATCTGTATCCTGGCCGGCTGCTTGTGCGGCGCCTTCCATATAGGATGCCACGCCCTCTGTCCAAGTAGGCCCCGGAAGCACTGAGTTGACCGTCACATTCGTGCCTTTTGTCATTTCAGCCATTCCCCTTGACAGGCTGATCAGCGCCGTTTTTGTCATTGAGTATGGAATCATCGTTGGCAGCGGTTTGATGCCTGCTTCACTTGCAATATTTAAAATGCGGCCGCTGTTTTTGGCAAGCATCTTTGGAAGGAAGTGCCGGCTTGTCCGAACAGCGCTCATCACGTTCACTTCGAAATATTGATTCCACTCTTCATCTGTCACATCGGCAAAGTCTTTTACCTCGAAGAAACCGAGGTTGTTGACAAGGATATCGATGTCACCGATTTCATTTACTTTTTCAATAAAAGCCGCTGCTTCATCTGTCTTTGACAAATCGGCAGCCGCACCGTGCACTGTTCCGTATTCAGAAAGCTCTTCAACCGTGCGATCGACAGTCTCCTGTTTGCGTCCGTTGACAATGACTGCCGCACCCTCTTGCAGAAAGCTTTTTGCGGCGGCTTTCCCGATGCCGGACGTTGAGCCGGTGATTAAGACGAGTTTGTCTTTTAGCTGTAAATTCATAAGAATCATTCCTTTTGATTGATGATGGTATTAAGTATACAAGATCAAATTTAGTGTTTACGAGGATTTTGCTCCCATACACAATACGGGAAAAGTCATTCAGGACGCATATACAAGCCTGTCAGTCATATAGTATAATTACTCCGAAAAAAGGATACGAATGTCAAATAGGTGCCGGTCCGTGGACAACAGCCGGCTTAATAGGGAAACCGGTACAAGCCGGTGCGGTCCCGCCACTGTAATTGGCCAAAGCGCCAAGAGCCAGGATACCTGCCTGTTTGATCAGCACGAATTCTGCGAGGACAGATGATGTGTAAACAATAGGCTTTTTTGTGTTGTTTACAGCATCTTTACCGTCGTAGAGATGCTTTTTTTAGTTCTTTTAGGAGGAAAAGTGTATGAAAAAACGAGCCGGGATATGGACTGCGCTCCTGCTGGCCGCTGTTATGCTGGCAGGCTGCGGCAATTCTGCGGATCAGAAGGATTCCAAGGCAAAACAAAATACAGCAGCGTTCCCTGTCACCATTGATGATGCGTCAAACCAGGATGTAACCATCACAAAAGAGCCGAAAAAGATTGTTTCATTAATGCCGAGCAACACAGAAATTACATATGCTCTCGGCCTCGGTGACAAAGTGGTCGGTGTCACCACAAACGATACCTATCCAAAGGAAGTCAAAAAGGTTGAAAAAGTCGGAGATATGAATGTAAACGTTGAAAAAGTCATTTCTCTAAAACCAGATCTCGTTCTGGCCCATGAGTCTTCCATTTCAGCATCAGCGGATGCCATTAAACAGCTGAAGGACGCGGGCATTACCGTGCTGACTGTCAATGATGCACAATCATTCTCCGAGGTGTACAAATCAATCGAAATGATCGGAGAAGCAGCCGGGGCGGAGAAACAAGCCGATCAGCTCGTGAAAAACATGAAATCAGATGTAAAGGATATTCAAGAAAAAGCGAAAACCATTTCAAAGGACGAGGAAAAAAGTGTATTTATCGAGGTTTCTCCCGATCCTGACATTTATACAACCGGAAAAGATACGTTCATGAATGAAATGCTGAATGTCATCCATGCTAAAAACGCAGCGGCGGATCAGACTGGCTGGGTGCAAATGACAGACGAGGCGATCGTAAAACTCAATCCTGATGCAATTGTTACAACGGACGGTGTGAAAGCGAAAGCTGTGGAAAAACGCGATGGCTGGAGCGAAATCAATGCTGTGAAACATCATCGTGTATATGATGTGGACCCTGATCTTGTGACACGTTCCGGTCCCCGTCTGATCGAAGGGGTCGAAGAACTTGCGGAAAGCATTTACCCGGATACGTTTAAGGAATAATCGTTATGCCGCATATATCATTGGTTTCTCATTTTTAGCCGTGAGCATCATCTTAGGAATTTCTTGCGGCAGCCTGCATATTCCTATTCCCGCTGTTTTTCGTGTCTTTTGGCATCAAGGCTTCGGCGGCTCTATCGGTTCTGATGATCCGATGTACACTAATATTATGATGAATATCAGACTGCCGAGAGTTGTGCTGGCCGCCCTTGTGGGGACGGCTCTTTCTATCGCAGGGGCCGCTTTTCAAGGATTGTTGAAAAATCCACTTGCTGATCCCTATACGCTAGGTGTGTCATCCGGTGCTTCAGTCGGAGCTGTTGTGACTCTGTTCTTAGGTCTGCACCTTCCTGTCATCGGAGGGTTTACACTCCCGGTTGTGAGTGTAGCCGCGGCACTTGCCACGATGGCGGCGGTCCTTTTCTTCAGCCGCCTCGTTCATGCTTCGATGTCTGTTTCCACCCTCATTTTGACCGGTGTCATCACCAACTCTTTTTTGGGCGCATTTATTTCTCTTATCATCGCCTTGACAGGAGACAACCTGCTTCCGATTGTGCATTGGCTGCTTGGCAGCGTCTCAATGAGGGGCTGGAGCTATGTTATTTTGTTTCTCCCGTTTTTTCTTTTGGGAACCATTTTATTGATTATAAACGGAAGGGAACTGAACGTGATGACATATGGAGAAGATAAAGCAAAGCTTCTTGGAGTCAGCGTTCAGCAGAGGAAGATGATGATTCTAATAGCCGGATCTCTTTTGACGGGAAGCGCTGTGGCAGTATCGGGTACGATTGGCTTTGTCGGCCTTGTGATTCCGCATATCACAAGGCTTTTGTGGGGAACGGACCATCGGCATTTACTGCCGCTGTCCGCCTTGCTCGGGGCAGGGTTTCTCGTTTTAGCCGATCTGCTTTCCAGAACGATCATTGAGCCGATTGAACTGCCGATCGGGATCATTACGTCCTTGGCGGGAGCGCCTGTGTTCGCTCTTATTTTAATTCGGCAGCAACGCGGGAGGAGAAGCTTATGATGAAGGCAGAAGGGTTGTCGGGAGGATATGGCGACAGCCGCCTAATCAACAATGTCAGCTTAACAGTGGAGAAGGGAGAATTTCTCGGAATTCTTGGCCCTAATGGAAGCGGAAAAACCACGCTTTTGCACTTGCTGACAGGTACGCTGCCGGCCAAGGAAGGCAGGCTTTATCTGGCCGGAAAACTGCTGGCGGACTATAAACCGAAGGAACTGGCGCAAATCATGGCCGTCCTGCCGCAAAAAACGGATCAAGCCTTCACCTTTACCGTCGAAGAAACTGTAGCCTTTGGCAGATATCCATTCCAAACGGGGCTGTTCAGACAGCAGACTGAAAAGGATGAAGCCATTGTACAGGAAGCAATGGAGCAAACAGGAGTGGCCGCTTTTGCGCAAAAGCCGGTCCGCGAACTAAGCGGAGGGGAACAGCAGAGGGTGTATTTGGCCCAAGCTTTGGCGCAGCAGCCGCGTATTTTATTTTTGGACGAGCCGACCAATTTTCTCGATCTGGCTTATCAAAAAGACCTGCTTGATCTGATCAAACGCTTGACGAGTGAAAGCGGATTGGCAGCTGTCAGCGTTTTTCATGATTTGAACACCGCAAGCCTGTACTGTGATGGGCTCATGTTTATGAAAAACGGCACTGCAGGACCTAAGCAAAAACCGGAATATGCTGTTACAGAACATCGCATAAAGGCGGTGTACGATACAGATGTCACCGCCTTGGTTCATCAAAGTACACCTAAACCGATGATTGTGATTCAGCCTGAAAAAGACAGCGTGAAGTGCCAGTCTATCCCATTTGAGACATTGCTCCAAGCGGGGCGTGATGATATTCTTCTGCAAACGGAAATCCCGCTTCGAACATTATCCTCGACGCCTATCGGTGCAGGGTTTTCGTGGAGCAGAACGCTGATCCATAAACGGCTGCCAGATCAGTCAGATCGGATAAAAGGACTTGCAGCCTATCTTTCAAAGAACGGTTTTCAACTGGAGGAAACGTGTGCGACCGCATCTTCAGAAAGGCTTGACCGTTTCGTTTATCGAACGTTTGAGGATGAAGAGTTATCTGTTTTCATATGCGTTCTGATCGGATTTTCCATTTGGATTTTGATTAATGGCTATGCGTCAGATCAATTCTTCATCAAAGCTCTTATGGCTGCCGAAGCAGAACGGACGAAAGTGCTGGGAGACAGACGAGATACAGGTGATATTCTCGTCGCCGCGACCCAAACTCAGCAATCCGAAAACACAGAACAGCGGCTGAATCAATTGATAAAGAACAGAACAGCTGAATGTGTAAAAGAGGCTGCTGAGCTGTTTGAATAAGTCTGTGTAAAGGAGATTCAGGTATGAAACTATATACAAAAACAGGCGATAAGGGACAAACGGGCTTAATCGGGGGCAGAACGGACAAGGATAGTCCCCGCGTCGAAAGCTACGGCACGATTGACGAGCTTAACAGCTTTCTCGGGCTTGCTTTGGCAGAGCTTTCTGGGCAGCCCGGTTTTGAAGATCTAACAGCAGAGCTGCTGACCATCCAGCATGAGCTGTTTGACTGCGGAGGCGATCTGGCAATTGTCACAGAAAGAAAAGACTATAAGCTAACGGAAGAATCTGTTTCCTTTTTAGAAACGCGCATTGATGCCTACACTGCAGAAACGCCGGAACTGAAGAAATTTATTCTTCCAGGCGGATCGAAGGGTGCTTCGCTTCTCCATGTGGCGCGTACCATTACAAGGCGGGCAGAACGAAGAGTGGTGACACTGATGAAATCGGAGGAGATTCATGAAACAGTGCTGCGTTATCTCAATCGACTGTCCGACTATTTCTTTGCCGCTGCACGGGTTGTGAATGCAAGAAGCGGTATTGGCGATGTAGAATATGAAAGAAGCGCTATTGTGTTTCGGGACCGAAACAGCAGTGAATCGGAAAAGTAAAAGTGAGAGCCGGCGTGTTCATATACATGCCGGCTTTTTTGTTTTTCACCCTGTCAATTTCCCATTTTGCGACAAAAAATGAACCTTATGAATTATTGACTGAAAAATGGAAAAATGAGATATTGTAATAAATAGATGTAAAAAATAGGCAGTGGGGGGCTCTGATGGATGGTGAATTTAATTGAAAGTGATAGCATCTGGAAGAGAAATTTCAATTATCTGTTTTTCTCAAGAATAGTCAAGATATCCGGCGATATGTTCGCATTTAATTCAATATTATGGTTTTTAATTTATGATGGCAAAGGTGCGATCGGCACTGCTTTATTGATTGCTGTCACTTTTTTGCCGGAAGCCGTGCTGGCGCCTGTGACAGGGCCATTTATGAAACAGAGCACGCTGAAATTTTGGATGTACTTTTCAGATCTGACAAGGGCAGCAATTGTTTTGATTATCCCTCTATGTCATTTTGCAGGCTTCTCTCCGCTATGGTTTGTCATGACGCTTATGATTGTGCATTCTGGTACTGGAGCTGCCTACAATCCCGCCTCAATCGCTTTAATTCCTCAAATCGTAAATGAACAGGGTATTCAAAAAGCAAACGCTGTGCTGCAATCCTCCGCTCAAATTGTCCGGCTCGGGGCTGTCACATTATGCGGCGCTTTTCTTACATTTATCAGCCCTTCTTATACGATGCTTATCGCACTTGTGCTCTATTTGGTGTCAGGTTTTCTCGTTCTTTTTATTAAGTACACTGCGGTTGAGTCTCAATCAGAGGCTGCTGTTGTGACACAGAGAGGCACGTATACCGGAAGACTGAAACGCGGTTTTAGGCTCGTCAGAAAGCATCAGATTTTATATCCGCTCGCTATTTACTGTATTTTTATGAATTTCGCGGCTGCCCCTTGGGAAGCGCTCTCAGCCGTATACGTTGCGGAAGATTTAAACGGCCAGCCGATCGTTTACTCGCTTTTAAAGGCCACCACCGCCGCAGGCGCATTTTTATTAGGATTTGTGCTGGCGAAAGTCAAAGTAAACAGGTATGGGCTGCTTTTCGTCACTGCCGGCATTATTGAAGGATTTGCTTTCTTTATTACCGGGATGAACACCTTTTTGCCGCTCGTGTTTTTCGCCGCGTTTACCTTTGGCGCCGCAGTCAGTGCTGTTAATGTTCCTGAGTACACGATTATCCAGACCTCTGTGGATAGTGAGGATCAGCCGCAGGTTTACGCCGTTATACATATGATCTCAAATATTTCGATCCCTGCCGGAGCTGTCATTTGCGGATATGCCGCAAATGCTTTCGGCTCAGGAAAAGTGATCGCTGCCGGAGGGATTGTCGAAATTATTGCGGGTATCGGAATTTTGCTGTTTACAAAACTGGCCAAAGCAGAAAGGTCCGACCTGATTAAAGAAAGGGAAGCAAGTGTTCATCTGTAAAGGCTTTTGAAACGCCATGCCTCGTGCATGGCGTTTTTTTGTGCCGATGGGTCCGGTGCGAGATACGACTCGGGTCTTATATGAAAATCAATCTCTGATTCGTTTTGCATAAATGCCAACTTGTATAAGATGAAGACAAGGAAAACGAAAGGAGGATCTGCATGAAGATAAACAAAAAAACAGTAGGCGGATTCTTATTAATTGTATTTGGGATCTCCGTCTTTTTTGGAGGAGGAAGCTTCGGCTTTATCATCCCGCTCGCCATCGGGAGCTTAATGACATACGCAGGAGTCAAAAGGTTTGCCGCAGGAAAAACCATCACGGGTATCATCGTGGGCGGTATCGGAGCCATTATGCTCATCTGTTCACTTCCGTTTATCGTCGGAATCGCATTGGCAGCCGCTATGGTGTATTACGGCTGGAAGCTGATGAAAAACGGATCAGCTGATAACGGTGTATCATCTTTTGATCCTGAACCGGCTTCGGCTGCCTACCAATCTCACTTTGATGACGAATGGGAAGAATTTTTGAAGAAAAAATAATATCAATATATTAGGAGGAATCAGGTATGGTATTAAAAAGAATCAGAGACATGTTTGTTGCGTCAGTTCATGAAGGACTTGATAAAATGGAGAATCCAAAGGTAATGCTGAATCAATATGTACGCGATATGGAAAGTGACATTGCAAAAGCAAAGCAAACAATTGTGAAACAGCACACGATTGCCTATCAATTTAAGAAAAAATATGAAGAAGCAGCTGAAGTGGCTGGCAAACGGAAAAAACAGGCACAGCTCGCCTTTGACGCAGGTGAAGAAGAACTGGCGAAAAAAGCGCTGACTGAAATGAAGTATTTAGAAGGGAAGGCAGCAGAGCATAAAGTTTCCTATGAACAGGCTAACAGTCAGCTGGCTGACCTGAAAGAACAGCTGGCGGCACTTGAAACAAAGCTTCAAGACGTAAAGGATAAAAAACAGGCGCTGATTGCGCGGGCAAATGCGGCGAAAGCTAAAGAGCATATGAATACGACATTTGACAAAATTGACAGCGAAAGTGCGTATCGTGAATTTTTACGTATTGAAAATCGTATTGAAGAAATGGAAATCCGCGCGAATTATTCAAAGTCAGCGGAAGCCGGCACCGAACTCACACGCAAAGAATTCGCAGATGATGTGGAAGCGGAGATTGAAAAAATGCGGGCGCTCTCACTGCAAAAATCAGACAAGACACAAGCGGCAAATGAATAAGCGGAACGGGGAAGGATTTGCGGTCAAGTCCTTCCCTTTCGCACGTATCAATTCGCAAGCTTTTCCTTTATAATAGAATGAATGAGAAGGATGAAACCGAATGAAAAAAATGCTTGGCAAACTGTTGATCACTGCCGGTATTCTTGTCTTTTTCGCCGTCGTCGTAAAAGACGTGTTTGCCGCAGGCTTGGGTTTCATAAATGGCACAGAAACCGATTCAGCCAGCGCGTTGCCGCGGGACATTGACAGCATGGTCATAGAGTCCGATAGCAAGGATGTCCGGATTATAGCGGAAGAACGAAATGACATATCAGCAGGCATTGCAGGAGACTCGGGAAAGTTATTTGTTACTGAAAACAAAAGAAAACTGGAGCTGACCGTAAAGGAAAAAGAATTTCAATTTTTGAATGGGTTTAACCGTTCGACTCTTATCGTCCGGCTTCCGTATGATTACAAAGGTGATCTGACAGTGCGAACCTCAAGCGGGGACGTGTCTGTGGCCGGGAATGACCATCTTGCGCTTTCCAGGCTGAACGCAGTATCTGCGAGCGGAAATACGAGAGTGACGGACGTCCGTCTTCAAGAACTGAAAGTAAAGGGGTCATCCGGAGATGTCACCATTTCAAATACCGATTACAAAACAGCCGGCATTGACTTAGCTTCAGGAGACGCAAATCTGGCTGATATATCAGGCTCTCTCGATGTAAAAATGACTTCGGGAGATTTTAATGCTGTATTGAAAAAGGTAACCGGGCCCGTATCTGTCACGCTGACAAGCGGTGATGCCAATCTAAGCCTTCCCAAAAACGGCAGCTTTACAGTCAAAGCGAAATCAGCGAGCGGTGACGTCAGTTCGCCGTATTCATTTGCTGATACAGCACATAAAGAACAGCATCACATCACAGGCACGCAAGGAAGCGGCCAGCATCCAATCGATATCAAAACGGATAGCGGGGATGTAACGATTCGGTAGCACCAGGCAGAAGAAAGGAGGCGGACACCAGGAATGACAAAAAAACAGCTTCTTGGATTTATCATTGCTTTATTCGGCATCAGTATGTTTTTGCAAATTATCGGAATAGGCGATCTGCTGTTTTGGCCGCTCTTTTTTCTGATTGCCGGCTATTTCCTTAAAAAATATTCCCGTGATTGGCTTGGCTCGGTCATGTATATCTTTGCCGCGTTTCTTTTTTTGAGAAACCTCTTCAGCATCACCTTTAATTTATTCGGCTATGCGTTTGCCGCATTTCTGATTTACGCCGGCTACAGGCTTGTCAAAGGGAAGCCGATATTCGAACCGAATGAGAAACGGGTCAACCTCAATAAAAAAGAACATCATGAGCCGCCGAAAGATGTGAAACAGCCTGACATGCGCAGTTTTTTTATCGGCGAGCTGCAAATGATGAAGCAGCCGTTTGACCTGAATGATTTAAATGTCTCTGGTTTTATCGGTGATATCAAAATCGATTTATCTAAAGCGATGATTCCCGAGGGAGAGAGTACAATCGTCATTAGCGGAGTCATTGGAAACGTTGATATTTATGTACCATCGGACCTTGAAGTGGCTGTCAGCTCGGCTGTTTTTATAGGTGACATCAATCTGATCGGCTCGAAGAAAAGCGGATTAAGCACGAAGGTATATGCCGCGTCAACTGATTTCAGCGAGTCAAAGCGCCGGGTCAAAGTGTCCGTTTCCCTATTTATCGGTGATGTGGATGTGAAGTACGTATGAGAAAAAAACTGCTTGCCAGTCTTCAATGGCGCGCCATCCGCATGACAACGGGAATCAGCCTCCTGCTTTTTGCCTGCTTGATTACCTTTATGATGTTTTACTACCGGCTCGATCCGCGTGTTTTGCTGTCATCAAGCTGGTTCGGAATTCCGTTTATCCTAATTTTGCTGCTGATCAGCGTGACGGTCGGTTTCGCCTCAGGGTATATGTACGGCAACCGATTGAAGACAAGGGTTGATACATTAATTGAATCGATTTTAACCTTTGAAAACGGCAATTTCGCTTATCGGATACCGCCGCTCGGAGATGATGAAATCGGCCTGGCTGCCGATCAGCTGAACGAAATGGCGAAGCGCGTGGAGCTTCAAGTCGCATCCTTGCAGAAGCTTTCCAATGAACGTGCGGAATGGCAGGCGCAAATGAAGAAATCGGTCATATCGGAAGAACGCCAGCGATTGGCCAGAGACCTTCATGACGCTGTCAGCCAGCAGCTCTTTGCCATATCGATGATGACATCAGCAGTGCTGGAACAAGTCAAGGATGCTGATGATAAAACAGTCAAGCGGATCAAGATGGTCGAGCATATGGCAGGCGAAGCCCAAAATGAGATGAGGGCGCTGCTGCTCCATTTACGGCCTGTCACCCTTGAAGGAAAAGGGCTGAAGGAGGGCCTTACGGAGCTTTTGGACGAGTTCCGAAAAAAGCAGCCGATTGATATTGAGTGGGATATACAGGACACAGCGATATCCAAGGGTGTTGAAGACCACTTGTTCAGAATCGTGCAGGAGGCCCTTTCAAACGTATTTAGACATTCAAAAGCGTCAAAAGTAACCGTGATTCTCGGTATAAAGAACAGTCAGCTCCGTCTGAAGGTGATTGATAATGGAAAAGGCTTTAAAATGGACCAGGTGAAAGCATCCTCATACGGCTTGAATTCTATGAAAGAACGTGCGAGTGAAATCGGCGGGGTCGCCGAAGTGATTTCAGTAGAAGGAAAAGGCACACAAATCGAAGTGAAGGTCCCGATTTTCCCGGAAGAAAAAGGAGAGAACGAACGTGATTCGAGTATTATTGATTGATGATCATGAAATGGTCAGAATGGGGCTCGCGGCTTTTTTGGAGGCGCAGCCAGATATTGAAGTCATCGGCGAAGCATCGGACGGCGGTGAAGGTGTTCGGCTTGCTGCGGAACTATTGCCCGATGTCATTTTAATGGATCTAGTCATGGAGGGCATGGATGGCATCGAAGCTACAAAGCAAATTTGCCGGGAGCTTTCCGACCCGAAAATAATTGTTCTCACAAGCTTCATTGATGATGACAAAGTGTACCCGGTTATTGAAGCTGGCGCGCTCAGCTATCTGTTGAAAACCTCAAAAGCGGCAGAAATCGCCGATGCCATTCGCGCCGCTAGCAAAGGAGAGCCAATGCTGGAATCAAAAGTGGCGGGAAAAGTATTGTCCAGGCTGCGCCACTCAGGTGAAAACGCGCTCCCGCATGAATCACTTACGAAACGGGAGCTCGAAATACTCTGCCTGATCGCAGAAGGAAAAACCAACAAAGAAATAGGCGAGGAACTGTTTATTACGATTAAAACAGTCAAAACACATATTACGAATATTTTATCAAAGCTGGATGTCAGTGACCGGACGCAGGCGGCGGTGTACGCGCATCGAAATCATCTCGTAAAATAGGCGGCTCCTATTTGTTTGCGCCTTTAGTTCCGAAGTCTCTGACAATCACATTGACCCGGTAGTCTATTTCCGCATTGCTGAAATAATCATCATCCCATTTTCTTGCGATCTTTTTCCACTTTTGAGGATAATGAATTCTGACTTGGTTTCCCAATCCGGTCACATCCGCTTTGATCTCTTTCTGCAGCTTCTCTGTAATAAATGTCGTTACTGTTTTGTGTACCTGTTTTTCGACTGTCTTTTCAATGCTTTTAATATATGAATCCTTAAACGAATCTTCACTGGGATTCCAGTCCTCAGATAGACGCCCTTCAATCGTGCGGGTGACGGTGAATTTGAACTTTCCGTCCTTGTAGTCCGTCTTGATTTTCCGATTGCTCGAATATACTTCATAAGAAAAGAGATGGCCATCGCGCTTCAAGTCAATGACGCCTCCTTCGACAGTGCCTGAAAATAAGTTGACATTTTGAATCTCAATCGGGGTGAGATCCCGATGCCATAATTTGTTTTTGATGATAGAGGCTCCGTTTATCGCGAGCTTCCCGTTTTCTTCACCGACATGAGGGATAAGGAATGAATCGTCAGAGGTTAAGTGTTCTGAGATCTCCCCCAATGTAACAGGCTCCATCATTCTGATCGTCACCTTATTATTTTCTGTCAGATCATATATCACGTTGGATGCGGGTTCGCCTTCATCATTCATTTTAAATATATCCTTAGTTCGGCCGTTGGTGATAAAGACGTAGGAACTCCTCCTTGTTCCGTTGTCTCTGACAAACTGGTTAATGATCGCGTCCATTCCAATCTCATCCGCAATCACGCTCTTGGAAAGCAGAATAAGTCGCAAATGCTGTGAAAACGTAGGATTATGCTTTAATGCAGAGGTTCTCATCATTTGATGGACAGTTTCACCCTTTGTGATAGACAGCTGTGTCGGGTCAGATGAAGAGCCCTCCTTGGCGCTGATTTTTTTCGGCACGAGAATCTGCTGTGTCAGCTCTAAATTTTTATCGCCGGGCTTGTCTAAGCCTACTCCGATCACTAAGCTTAATTCCTCGATATTCTCGCTATCCCAGCATCCGGAAAGCAAAAGGGTGCATATAAACATACATAAAATCCGGATTTTCATTTTGCTGTAATCCTCCTCTTGAGAGCTACAATGAAAAAGAGAATGAAGGGAAGCAGAAACAGGGAGACAAAAATATAGCCAAGATAATCGCTGTACATCATGACTTGATTGGCGTCATCCGGCCAGAGAGAAAAATAAAAGACCGTTATGCCGATAATCACCATGCTTGTTTTCGTCGATAATCCGAATGTCTTCTTTAGCCCGTTAGCGGCAAAGTATCCGTAAATGACAAAAGTGGTGAAAAACTGGATAATCCAGACCACCAGTAAAAATGATTCAAACCGTTCAATGAATATGCCTTTAAGCTCAAAGGACTGAAAGAGAGAAATAGTCGGCCAAATCAGCGTTTTCACCTCGGGAGCGGTCAAAGCTCCGACAACGATAATATAAGTAATGATATATAAGATAATCGGAATCAAAAATCCTAGTGATGCATATCTGAACGTGTATTTCTTTTTCTTCATATGTTCAGGAAGAAACAGCATCACTTCCATTCCTAAAAAAGAGATGGAAACGACGGTAAGGGAGTTTGCAACAGGGCCAAGGCCTTGGCCTAAAACAGGACGCAAATTATTAATATCAAAAATTTTAAAACTGATCCCGAACACAACCAGCAAAATAATAATGGTTACCGTTAAATAAAAGGGAAACAGCCGCGACACATCACTTAAGCCCCCAATAATTAAATAAATACCGCAGCAAATAAACGTTAAAATAATGACTTGAATTGGCGTTCTCTCCAACAGGAAAAACTTCACCATTTCAGCCATTGCCCGAGTCTCGAAGCTGGCTACGCCGAGGAAATAGCAGCAGATCAAAAGGCCGATGATGCTGCCGATCCATTTCCCAAGCCCTTCCTGCAAATATTCAAAGAGTGAAGGGTATTGATGTTTTTTCTGAATGAGCGTGTTTACATAAATGAAGAAAATAAAAATGAAACCTTCTAATATCAGCGTGATCCAGCCGTCAGGCGTATTAGCCTTAGTGGTCAGCGCTCGCGGCAATGTTAAAAGTCCGGCCCCAAGCATTGTATTTGCAACAATAGAAATACCTTGAAAGGTATTAAGTTTTAGTGGAGTCTGTTTTTGGCTCATTTGGATTATTCGCCTCTTTTGGTTTGTTTTTAATTGGGAGACGGATAATGGAGTCATCCGTATTTTTCAGGCTGAAGAATCCGTTTGGCGAAAAATACGGAGACCCAAAGCTCGTTTGTCTCGTTAAGTGCGTATAAACGACAAGCATAAATAAAATAATGCCGTACAGCCCTAAAATAGCGGCGGAAAACATCGAAATAAAACGCAGCACCCGGAAAGAAAGCCCCATCCCGTACTGAGGAACGGTAAAGGATGCTAGGGCAATGACACTGACGACAATGACCATAATCGAACTGACGAGATTCGCTTCTACAGCCGCCTGTCCGATAACTACGCCCCCGACGAGGCCGATCGTCTGTCCGAGCGGATTGGGGAGTCGCAGTCCGGCTTCCCTTAGCAGCTCGATGGTTACTTCCATCAGCAAGGCTTCAAATATCGGAGGGAACGGCACATTTTCCCTGTTTGCCGAAATTGTAACGGCGAGTGCGGTTGGCAGCAGCCCCTGATGGAAGGAAACAAGTGCAATATAAATCGATGACAAAAACAAGGTGATAAAGATAGAAGCAAAGCGCAGCGACCGGATAAGAGATGCTGAAATCCAGCGTTCATAGTAGTCATCCGGGGACTGCATCAGGATGCCGAGAGAAACCGGCACCAGCAGCACAAATGGTGAACTGTCGACCAAAATTGCCACACGGCCGTTAAACAGGGCTGAAGATACCTTGTCAGGTCTCTCCGTATTTTGAATCTGCGGAAATGGTGAATATTTATTATCTTCAATGAGTTCCTCAAGCGTTCCGCTGTCCTGGATATCCTCCAGCTGGATATTTTTAAGCCGTGCTTTCACTTCTTTTATGACGGACTTTTTTGCTTTGCCCTCAATGTACATAATGGCTGCAGGCTTCAGCTTGTTTTCGCCAATCATGATTTTTTTGGTGATTAATTTCGGATGAGAGGTTCTTTGTCTGATCAGAGCGAGATTTGTATCAATATCCTCTACAAACGCAACTTTTGGGCCGCGAACCACTTTTTCAGTTGTCGGCTCTGTCAGGCTTCTTGTTTTTTTCTTTCCTGTGCTCAGAATATAGGCTTTGTCCAATCCGTTGATAAACACAGCACAATTGCCGTTGAGAATCGATTCAATCGTTTTTTTTGCGGTTTCAATAGGTCTTGCGTCAAGCTGGTCAAGGCGTTTTTTGACCTGGTCAAGCGTTAAGGTCTCCTCATCTTTGATCAAAGTTTTAATGGCTTCTGACACCTTATTCTCATCAGTCAGTTCACTGAAATAGAGATAGTAAAAAACCAATCCGTTCGCAAGCATTTTTTTATTTTTCACAAGGTCATCGTTTTCTTTTAATTTTGGAAGCACCAATGCTAAATTATCGTGTATATATTCTTTAAACTCTGTTTGTTCCAATGAGGTCACCTCTTATCCAAAACCTTAGTAGAGGTTATCTTTTCCTGTTAAAAAAATGATATACTGTGTTAGAGTATTTCATGGAGTAAGTTTTTTTATGAAAGCGGAGGAGACGAAGTGGCACAGGTAAGGCTTGCTGGTAAACAAGAAGAAATCGAACAGCTCATCAGATCATTTGAACAGCATTATGATGTCTCTTATACATCAAAGGAGTACGGCAGGACGAATCCCAAATACAAATATTCAAAGGATTCCCGCGTATATCTAGAATTAAAATTAAAATCTGCCAAGATCGAAAAATAAAAAGGATTTTTGGTGTCATTGGCGAATTATGATCTATTGAAGCAACCGTTATGGAGGGATACATAAATGGAATACAGAATTGAACGAGACACCATGGGAGAAGTAAAAGTTCCTGCTGATAAATTTTGGGGCGCCCAAACACAGCGAAGCAAGGAGAACTTTAAGATCGGTTCTGAAAAAATGCCGATGCGTGTTGTGAAGGCGTTTGCAATATTAAAACGAAGCACGGCTCTTGCTAATAAACGCCTTGGCAATCTGGATGCTGAAAAAGCAGAAGCGATTGCAGCAGTTTGTGATGATGTGCTCAAAGGTAAGTACGATGACAACTTCCCGCTTGTCGTATGGCAGACCGGAAGCGGCACACAAAGCAATATGAACATGAACGAAGTGGTAGCCAACCGTGCGACTGCTTTATTAAAAGAGAAAAACTCTGATCTAACGATTCATCCAAATGATGACGTGAACCGCAGCCAAAGCTCAAACGACACATTCCCGACTGCGATGCATGTTGCCGCTGTTTTGGCTGTTTATGAGCAGCTTGTGCCGGCGCTTGATCAGCTTCGCAATACATTGGATGAGAAAGCGAAAGCATACAATGATATTGTCAAAATCGGACGCACACATCTTCAGGATGCTACGCCACTGACCCTCGGACAGGAAATCAGCGGTTGGGTTTACATGCTGGACCGTTCGAAGGAAATGATTTTGGAAGCTACTGATAAAATGCGTGCGCTTGCAATCGGTGGAACGGCTGTCGGAACGGGTATCAACGCCCACCCAGAGTTTGGAGAGCTTGTCTCAGAAGAGATCACCAAACTGACTGGCCAAACGTTCAGCAGCTCGCCGAATAAATTCCACGCGCTGACAAGCCATGACGAAATCACTTATGCGCATGGCGCATTAAAAGCGCTTGCGGCTGACTTAATGAAAATCGCGAACGATGTCAGATGGCTGGCAAGCGGGCCTCGCTGCGGCATCGGAGAGATCGTCATTCCTGAAAATGAGCCGGGCAGCTCTATTATGCCTGGTAAAGTCAACCCGACACAAAGCGAAGCGTTAACAATGATCGCAGCGCAAATCATGGGGAACGATGCGACAATCGGCTTTGCGGCAAGTCAGGGGAACTTTGAACTGAACGTGTTTAAGCCTGTTATTATTTACAACTTCCTGCAATCTGTGCAGCTGCTCAGTGACGGCATGAATTCATTCCATGATAAATGTGCTGTCGGTATTGAGCCTAATAAAGAAACAATTCAGGAAAACCTGTCAAATTCATTAATGCTTGTTACGGCGCTGAACCCGCATATCGGTTATGAAAACGCGGCGAAAATCGCCAAGCTTGCCCATAAAGAGGGATTGACACTCAAAGAAGCGGCTTTGAAGCTTGAATTGCTTACAGAGGAGCAATTTAACGAAATGGTTAAGCCGGAAGACATGGTAAAACCAAAGGCGTAATAGAAAGAAAAAACGGCTGCTTTTTAAGCAGCCGTTCTTCTAAATATGTTGCTGTTTTAATAAATATTTAAGCTGCTCCGCATCTTTGGCGAGCGCTTCAGACTCCGTCAGATTATGAATCATCCCTTTTATAATTGCCAGCTTCGGTGTTTTTTTCTTCATTTCTGCTTCAAGTATGTCCAAGCTCTCCGATAATTCAAGAGAGGAGTTTGTGTGTAAGCTGTTAATTTTGTCACGTAGGCTTTTCACAATCGATTCAGTCAGCGGGTCAGGCCGGCCGTGCGTAAGAGGCCCAAATAAAGAGCTCGCCTCTTCCAATGTGATGAAAGGCTTTTCGTGCCGTTCAGACATGCCTTTTACCATATCATCAATTCGATTCATAATGATGTCAGCTAATTGAGACGGCTTTACAGCATACCCGAGCAAAATCATGCATTCCAGGTAAATCTGGCTGATGCCCTCTATTAAAAAACAAAGCTCTGCAGTGTACGGTTCCGCTTTTTTTCCGTAGATGTTCAGCAGACTGTCGATATGAAATTGAAGTGAGGACTGGCGGATTTTTTTTGCGCACTGCTCCACTTCCTCTGTGTAAGGCAGAGAACCTTCCTTCATTTGCATGCTGATAAAATCCTTGTGTTCAAGGATGTTTTCATAGAGTACGGTCAGCTGTTTGCGGTAAGCCGTTCTGGGGCTTTCGTCCTTCGTTTTAATATTTAAAATTCGGGTAAACGTTTTATCATAATAGTAGTTCAGCATAGACAGAAGAAGCGCTTCTTTCGAAGGAAAATAAATATAAAAAGCGCCTTTAGATATTTTGCATTCTTTTGCGATTTCTTGGACTGATGTTGAGTTGTATCCTTTTTGTGCAAACAGTTTTAAGGCTGTTTCAATAATCAGCTTTTCTTTTTCCTTCAATGGTTCCACCCTTTCGGAGCCCTGAGGCCTGCTAGGATATGACCATATAGTCACACCTTCTGTTATAAAATTAACCTTATTGTAACTTGTTTTTTTATCATGTATTATTTATATTATAAATTGAGATGACCGAATGGTCAAAGCTCAAGCGAAAGGGTGAATCTAGAATGAGAGAATTGGACGAAATGATCAGCCGCTTGCGAAACAGAGGTATCAAAGTGGAGAAAGTCAAATATCCGAAGCAGACCTTGTCAGAGAAAAAATGGGTTCATCAATGCAAACAGCCGCTCAAAACAAATTACAGAGATTTTAACGGCTATTCTTTCACATAAATAAATAGACTGCAAAAACATCTACAGTCTATTTTGGCACTGCTATGCGGTATGTTACACCCGTTTTGTCATTTTCAATTGAGATAGACGCCTTATGAAGAGTTAAAATTCGTTTTACGATGCTTAGACCAATGCCGAATTCGCCTTTCTTCCCTTTATTAAAAGGCTCATAGAGGCTGGAGAGCATCTCATCTTCAATATGCGGACCGTCATTTTTAATGGTGATCACAATATTTCGATCATCTTGTTTCATGCTGATTTCTATTTTTGTCTCAGCATAGCGGATTTGATTTTCCAGAATGTTTTCGAGGAGTTTGTTCCATTGCTCCGGATCACCAGGCATCAAAATATCCTCTTCTACATCAATTTCCCACGATAGTTCTTTCCGCGCCCACTTCAATCGTTCGATGACTTCTTCCGTCACTTCCACGATACTGAACATGTCGTGCTGCACTTTTTGCTTCGCTAAATAATCCAGCTTCGTTAAATATAATAAATCCTTTATTTTTTTCTCCAGCTTAAGCGCTTCGCATTCTATGACATCTACAGTGTTTTCAAGATCTCCTTTAGGGAAAATCCCGTCTTTAATTGATTGTGTATAGCCTCTGATGACCATGACCGGCGTTTTTAAATCATGAGAGATATTTTGCAACAGAGTTCTTTCTGTTTCATCCTTTTGCACAAGCTTTTGGCGCATCTCTTCGATGGTATGGCCCAATTTGCCGATTTCATCTTTCCGATCTACTTTTACTGGGTCATCCCAATCCTGTTCTGAAATCCGTTTGACGTGTTTTTCAAATGATACGAGTGGCCTTGATAAATACTTTGCAAGCCAAATAGCCGGAATCCAGCTTAATAAAATGACGACAGCTATAATAAACAGAAGCTGTTTGAACAAGGTGTAGGCCAAATCGTCCCGATAAGAATCAAGCGCGTAAGAGAGCATCATCGCTGATTGGCCATTGACGGAAAGTCCTTTTTTAATGACAAAAAACACTTTTTCGCCATTGACGTCGGCGCTGTACCGTTTCTTTTTTTCCTCCTGCTTATCAGCCAGCTTGTATACCTTGTGGATAAACGAAGACGACAGAATGCTTAAATCCTTGTCTGAAGAAGCATCTTCATTTTCAGGCAGGAGCACGTGCTGTACGGAGCGGACGGTTGTCGGCGCCGTCGCTTCCTCACTGTAATAGCGCCTTTCAATTGAACCCGGCAGGCGGTACTCCGTCAGAACATGCTGCTCATTTTCAATCGTCGTATACGTTTCATTGGTGAAAAAATCGCGCAGCGTGTTTGAAAATAACACAAGCAGTAAAATCGATATCGCTAACAGGATGCCGGAGATAACAACCCATATCTGAAACGCGAGCGGTTTGTTTTTCATGATGACATCATCCTGTAGCCGAAACCGTAAATCGTCTCCACCTTCAATTCTGGCATCTTTCTGCGCAGTCTCCGAACGAGGTCATCAACGACCCGGTCTGTTCCGAAGTAGTCATGTCCCCATACTTTTAAGAGGATATCCTCACGAGAGTATGGATGCCCTTTATGATGGATAAATAATAGCAGGAGATCAAATTCCTTCGACGTCAAATTGATGATATTTCCGTTTTCATCATAGACCTCGCGCGCGTCTTCAGCGACCCGATATGAGGAGACGGCAATTTCATTTTTTTGTGCAGGAGGAGCTTCCTTATATACGAGCTGCAGCAGTTTTTGCACACGGATAATCAGTTCCCGCGGCAGAAACGGTTTTGAAATGTAGTCATTGCTGCCAAGCTCTAAGCCAAGCACTCTGTCAATATCTGCATCACGGGCGGAAATAAAAATGACCGGCACGTCAGGATCTTTCGCCTTGATTTCTTTAATTAATGTATAGCCGTCGGTATCCGGCAGCATGATATCGAGAATCCACAGGTGGGGAGACGGTGTCATTTTCTTTCTGGCGTCTTCACCTTTCGTAAAAGATGTAATGTTCCAGCCCTCATTCTCTAAATACTTCGTCAGCAGTTCATTCAGGTTATCCTCATCTTCAACTAGATAAATGGTGTATGACAAGGCTCTTCACATCCTTTCAACGTCATTATAAACTAGTTTTAACATACGGCTGGCAATTTTCATAATTTCACATATTCTTTTCATTTTTATCCCACAATGTTTGTTTATGATATGGTTAAGGGAAGAAAGGAAGAGAAAAAGAGCGAGGAAGATGTAGGATGATCAAACATATTCTATTTTGGTGCTTTGCTTTTCTCCTCATTATTGGGACAATTGAACTTGTACATGCGATGAATATGTAACGATAAATGAATAACCGTTAAAGGAGTGTAAGAACATGGATTATCGACGTGATGACCAAAACGATCAACATCAAACAGAACCTTCACATACAGAACAGTCTAATACAGAAAACCAGAAGCTGATAGGACATTCTGAACAAGAATTGCTTGACGCGCCTGTGTCGTATGATGCGGGACGGCAGGAAACAGCTTCTGCGTTAGAAATGGAAAAGCAAGAAACGGCTGTGAAAAAAGAAAAGAAACGGAGAGCCGCATGGCTGAGCCCGATTTTAGGCGGTATTATCGGCGGGGGCCTTATGCTTGGCATCGCGCCTTATCTGCCGTCAGACCAAAATCAGGCGACCGAGACCGCTTCTGCAAATAAACAGGTGCAGTCTGATAATTTTACTTCGACACCGATAACGAACGCTTCAAACGTCGCTGATATGGTAGAGGATTTAGAGCCGACGATTGTCGGAATTTCAAATATCCAAACCTCTCAAAATAACACATTCGGCACGGGCGGCGGCTCCAGCTCAGAAAGTGAAAGCGGAACCGGGTCAGGTGTTATTTTCAAAAAAGACAGCAATAAAGCGTATATCATTACAAACAACCATGTCGTTGAAGGCGCGAACAAGCTGACTGTTACGTTATACAACGGAGAAACGGAAACTGCCAAGCTTGTCGGCAGCGATGCCATTACTGATTTGGCGGTTTTGGAAATCAGCGGAAAGAACGTCAAAAAAGTGGCGAGCTTTGGTGATTCTTCACAGCTGCGCACGGGCGAAAAGGTAATCGCTATCGGCAACCCGCTCGGACAGCAATTTTCCGGTACGGTGACACAAGGCATCATTAGCGGGCTGAACCGGACAATTGATGTGGATACAACACAGGGCACGGTGGAAATGAACGTGCTGCAAACTGATGCAGCGATCAATCCGGGGAACAGCGGTGGTCCGTTAATTAATGCAAGCGGCCAGGTCATCGGCATCAACAGCTTGAAGGTGAGCGAAAACGGTGTGGAATCACTCGGATTTGCGATCCCAAGCAATGATGTCGAGCCGATTGTTGACCAGCTGCTGAAAAATGGAAAAGTGGATCGTCCGTTTTTGGGCGTGCAAATGATTGACATGGCGCAAGTTCCTGAAACCTATCAAGAAAATACGCTCGGCTTGTTTGGAGATCAGTTAGGCAAAGGTGTTTATGTAAAAGAAGTTCAAGCGAATTCACCTGCGGCAAAAGCAGGCATAAAATCTGAGGATGTTATTGTCAAACTAAACGGCAAAGACGTGGAAAGCAGCGCGGATATCCGCCAGATCCTTTACAAAGACTTAAAAGTCGGAGATCAAACAACAATCCAAGTGCTGCGAAATGGAAAAACGAAAACGTTGAACGTGACACTGACGAAGCAGACAGAAAGCAGCTCAAGCTAAGAAGAAAACAAAAAGCTGAACCCAATTAAGGTTCAGCTTTTTTGCTATCCTAAATAAGAGGAAAGCATCCACACTTGTTTTTCAACTTCTTCAATTAATCCGACAAATAAGTCCGCTGTCGCATTGTCTTGATTTTCTTCAGCCAGGCCGATCACGAATTTAGATTCGCTGCTGATTTGTTTGTAGTCGTTAACCAATGCTTGTACCATTTCTGAGGCTGATGTTTCGTTTCCACCGTCTGTGATAGATGCATGCTCAGCGTATTCTTTCACTGTGGCAACAGGCTGCCCGCCGATCGCCAGCAGACGCTCAGCGATGGTATCGACTGTTTCAGCCGCATGGTCATAAAGTTCTTCAAATTTCTCGTGCAATGTAAAGAAATGAGGTCCTTTCACATACCAATGGAAACGGTGGAGCTTAGAGTATAAAAGAAACCAGTTTGATAATTGTGTGTTCATTGAATTCTCAACTAATGTTTGATTTGTTTTTGCGTTTTCAGTTTTCATAAGATAACGTCCTCCTTGTGATCTGTTAACTTAATTATATCATATACTAAATAAAAATCAATACTAAATTATAATAATTATAATTTAGATTAGCTGAATAGTTTTTTCTTCAGGATAGATTCCCACGCAGACCAAGGAAAAAGCGATCGGAACAGCAGGGTAAGCTTGATGCCTTTTCCAATCGGATATCGCAATTTTTTTAAATGCTTTGTTGTTGCCAATTGATAAATGAGGTCGGCAACCTCTTGGGGATCTCCGCTTTCTTCTCCGCTTTTTTCAACGTACGAAAGGATCTTTTTATAGTATTGGTGATAGGCTGAATCGTCAGCAGGCTCCGACATAAAATTTGATAACGAGGTTGACCAGATCGATGTCTTGTATGAGCCTGGCTCGATCAAAGCGGTTTCGATACCGAACGGAAGCAGCTCGATACGCAGGCTTTCAGAAAAACCTTCCAATGCATGCTTGGAAGCTACATAGGGCGAGAGCGCAGGGAACCCGGTCAGTCCGCTGATGCTGCTCACGTTTATAATCTTTGCGCCGCCATGTTTTCTTATGTAAGGCAGCACGGTTTTTGTCACATGGATCACTCCGAAGACGTTCGTTTCAAATTGTTGTCTGAAATGTTCCATCGGCACATCCTCGATAAATCCTCCATAAGCCGTTCCGGCATTGTTGACGAGTAGGTCGATCGGGGCGTAAGCACTAATGGTTTTTCCGAATGAGACTATAGATTGTTCATCGGTGACATCAAGAGCTGTAATGAGAATGGAATCAGACACCTTGTGTGCTGCAGCCAATTCCCGAAGCTGTTCCGCTTTTTCAGGCTGTCTTGATGTGGCAATCACGAAAAACGATCGGGCGAGCCTTACAGCTGCAAGCAAACCAAAGCCGCTTGATGCTCCTGTTACGATTGCTATTTTTTTATTCATCCTAACCCTCCTATTAAACTGCTACAGCTATTGTACTATCCTGAACAGGAAATGACGCCTGTAAAAGAAATTTTTATACAATAATTCAGAATTGTTCTATAATAGAACGAAAGAAGGAAAGGGGTTTTGTGATATGGCGCTGCAAGGGGTAGACCAAAAATGGGATCTTGATTCATTTTTTAAAGGCGGGAGCCAATCAGAAGAATTCAAAGGGTATGTTGAGAAGCTGTCACAAAGTCTGCGTGCATTTCAAGACATGACTGACGCGTTTCAGGTGCCTGCATCGTCTGAAGAGGCTGATAAGCTGACCGCGTTGCTAGATTTATTCGAACAGACATCCGTCAAGCTTCAGCAGGCCGGCGCGTTTGTTGCTTGCCTCCAGGCCCAGAATATCAATGATCAAAAGGCTATAGAGCATCAGGCGCTCATGAATCGTCTTTCCGCAGATTTTCAATCGTCGCTCGTTACATTAGATCATAAACTTGTGGACATTAATCAAGACGTGTGGAATGAATTGTTAACAAAACCGGGATTGCGCGATGTTTCTTACATATTAAATGAAAGAAGACAGAGGGTTGCCGAAAAGCTTAGCCCAGGTAAAGAAAAACTGATCGGAAACCTTGCGGTGGACGGATATCACGCTTGGAGTGACTTATACAATATGGTTGTCGGGAAAATGACGATCCCGTATGGGGAAAATGGTGAAAACAAGCAATTGTCTGTCGGTCAGGCGGAGAATATGATGGACCATCAAGACCGTACTGTCAGAAAAACAGTATATGAACGTTTCCGCCAAGCTTGGGAGAGCAAGCAGGATCTTTTCAGCAGCACGCTGAATCATTTGGCGGGATTCCGGCTTGAAACCTATAAAGCGCGCGGCTGGGAGAATGTCCTGAAGGAACCGCTGCAAATTAACAGGATGAAAAAAGAAACACTTGATACGATGTGGCAGGTCATCACTGAAAACAAGAAGCCGTTCGTTCAGTTTTTGAACCGGAAAGCATCCATGCTCGGCCTTGAAAAGCTTAGCTGGTACGATGTCGAGGCACCGATCGGTTCTGACGGAAAGGTCTATTCGTATGATGAAGCCGCAAATATCATTACCAGCCAGTTTTCAACGTTTGGCAAAAAACTGTCCTCATTCACTGAAAAAGCCTTTCGGGACGGCTGGATTGAGGCGGAAGACAGGAGCGGAAAAAGAGTCGGCGGCTTTTGCACCAGTTTTCCTGACAGCGGGGAATCCCGAATTTTCATGACATTTTCGGGCAGCGCCTCAAATGTCTCTACCCTTGCGCATGAACTCGGGCACGCGTTCCATCAGGAAGCAATGCTCGACGTCAGGCCGTTAAACCGCTCCTACGCTATGAACGTTGCGGAAACGGCTTCAACGTTTGCAGAGATGATAGTCGCGGACGCGACTGTCCAGCAGGCCGAGACGAGGGAAGAAAAGCTTGTTCTTCTGGAGGATAAAGTGCAAAGAAGCGTTGCGTTCTTCATGAACATTCACGCGAGATTTTTATTCGAAACGAGATTCTACGAGGAACGAAAGCGGGGAGTGGTACCAGCCGGCCGCTTGAATGAACTGATGGAAGAGGCGCAAAGAGAGGCTTACTGCAATGCTTTAGGAGAGTATCATCCGCTTTTTTGGGCATCAAAACTTCACTTTCACATCACGAGGGTGCCGTTTTACAATTTCCCTTATACATTCGGCTACCTGTTTTCTCTTGGCATTTACGCGCTGGCGCTTGAAGAAAAAAACGCATTCGAAGAGAAGTATATGGCGCTATTGCGTGATACGGCTTCTATGACAGTGGAGGATTTGGCGATGAAGCATTTGGGCGCTGACATCACGAAGCGCGATTTCTGGGAGAATGCTATCAAGCTGGCTGTGCGTGACGCCGAAACCTTTTTGCAAATGACCGAATCTTAAAGAAAAAGCCGTGGCGTTAAATGCCACGGCTTTTTCAATTCTTCTCTGAATGAGGATTTCATTCTCTGGATATACCTAAAACAAATGGAATCCTACAGGGGGGAAACATATGCATTTGATCAGAGCAGCCGGGGCTGTATGTCTCGCAGTGGTTCTGATTGCGGGCTGCCGTTTCAATGAAGACCAGCAGCAGGCAGAAGGAGAAAATACAGCCGTCACCCAGCTGAAGTCCGTTCCCTACAGCAATTTTTCGCTTCGTGTGAGCTACGGGGATGGTGAGCATAACCGTTATGAAGGAATCTATACAAAGAACGGGGCTCAGGAAAAAGCGGAAATACAGGATAAGCTCTCCGGTGTCAATCAGGAGGGAGAAGAAGCATTGGATGAGATGAAAATGATTTTGAGCGAGCTTTCCGTGACAGACCAAATGGCTGAAACAGAAGTGATACACAGTGTGTTGGCAGCATTTAATCTGGACAGTCATTATGATCATATCGATTTAAAAATGAAGCTGAAGGACGGCTCCATCAGAGAAATCAAGAAATAATCGTGTAATAAATAAACCATAAACGCCAATTATGTCCAAAAAACTAATTGAAAATGATTTTCAAAGTCAGTGTTTTCTGCTACAATGTGGGGTAGATGACCATATCAAATGGCTGAATACCGAATCACTTGCATTGACGACAATTGACTGAAAAGCATGTATATAGAAAACGTGCAATACATAGTGCTGCTAAAAGCCAGCAAAAAGGAGCGGTTATGGGGATGAGTGCAATTTCTACAGAAACGCTGAGCTTAGGATACGGGGATGCCGTTATTATTGATGAGTTGAATTTAACAATTCCCAAAGGTGAAATTACCGTATTTATTGGCAGCAATGGCTGCGGAAAATCGACACTTTTACGTTCATTAGCGCGCCTGATGAAGCCGAGAGGCGGTTCAGTGCTGCTGGAAGGAAGAGCCATTGCCAAGCTTCCGACGAAGGAAGTCGCAAAAGAGCTCGCCATCCTGCCCCAAGGTCCTTCGGCTCCAGAGGGGCTGACGGTGCACCAGCTGGTGAAGCAAGGAAGATATCCTTACCAAAACTGGCTGAAGCAGTGGTCAAAAGAGGATGAGGAAGCAGTTGAGAGAGCGCTTAAAGCAACAAAGCTTGAGGACATGGCTGACCGTGCCGTTGATTCTTTGTCTGGCGGACAGCGCCAGCGGGCTTGGATCGC
Organism: Bacillus sp. MBGLi79; assembly: GCF_002953915.1. Lineage (NCBI taxonomy): Bacteria > Bacillati > Bacillota > Bacilli > Caryophanales > Bacillaceae > Bacillus > Bacillus sp. MBGLi79. The sequence continues at coordinate 3,793,116 of NZ_CP026521.1, read as the reverse complement.
GATGACGCTTGCCCAGGAAACGGATATCATCCTTCTAGACGAGCCGACGACGTATTTAGACATGACACATCAAATTGAAATTCTTGATTTGCTGTTTGAGCTGAATGAAAAGGAAGAGCGGACGATTGTTATGGTTCTCCATGATTTAAACCTGGCATGCCGCTATGCGCATCATCTTGTGGCCATAAAAGATAAACAGATTTATGCAGAAGGCCGTCCGGAAGAGGTTATCACTTGTGACCTTGTGCAAAATGTGTTTTCTATGAACTGTCAGGTTACACAGGACCCGCTGTTCGGAACGCCTCTTTGCATTCCTCATGGCAGGGGCAGATGCATTGTCCAGGAAGCGGCTTTCACATCACATGGATAAATAACGCCAGCGAAGGAGCTTTCATTTGAGAAAGCTCCTTGCTGTTTTTTCGAAAGGAAGATGGAAAATGGAACAAATACTTCAGGAACAGCTGGATGGATTGCTGGAAAAGTATACGGAACTTCTGCTTGGTGAAACAAACGATGAGCTAAAAGAAGAAGTGAAGCAATGGATTTTGTACACGCATATAGCCAAGAGCATGCCTCCGCTCGCTAAGCATTGGAATGCGACATATCCCGAGGCAAAGCAGGGCATTAAAGATGTCATTCAGCATATTAAAGAATTAAATGAAGCGCATCGAAACAAACAATAGCCAAAAAGCAGTCTGCTCATCATAGCAGGCTGCTTTTTTGTGATTCATCCGTTTTGTCTGGTGCAAAGGAATTCATAAAGGTCCGCAGCGCGCTGCTGATAAACGAATCTTTTCGAACAATAAATTCTGTTTTCATCTGTCTGAGTGTTTCAGGCAGCGGGTACAATTGAATCGATCCTTCTGCCTCATGCTTTTGCACAACCGTTCTAGGCAGCAACGAGATGCCAAGACCTGCTGTAACCCCGCCGATAATTGCTTCAAGCGTACCAAATTCCATAATGACCGGCTGTGTGATACCGACGGAGCGCAGCCATTTTTCAAGTGTTTCTCGATACGAGCAGCCTGTGCTGTATACGAGAATCGGCTTTGTGATGGCTTCCTCAACATCGGACACAGAGGCAGCCGAAACAACTACTGGTTCTTCCTCGAATGCCGGATAGGATTCGAGCTCAGGATGATTGCACTCGCATCCGATAAACGCGCCGTCCAATTCATAACGAAGAACCTTATCAAGGAGAAATTGCGTATGTCCTGTTGTTAAAGACAACTGGACGTTTGGATGTTCTTCATAATAAGATGCCAGAAGCTTTGGAAGCCTTACCGCGGCAGTTGTCTGAGTGGAGCCGATCATAAGCGGCCCGCTTGGTTCTGCGGAGGATGAGAGCGCTTTAGACGCTTCATCAAGAAGGCCGATAATTTTATTTGCGTAGTCCAGCAGCAGCTTTCCGCTTGCAGAAAGTGTCATGCCCCGATTATGGCGCAAAAACAGCGTCGTACCCAGTTCAGCTTCCAATTGTTGAATTCTGGCCGTGACATTCGATTGCACATAGCCAAGCTGCAAGGCCGCTTTCGTAATGGTCCCTTCACGGGCTACCATTTGAAACACACGTAAATCTCCGCTCTCCATTTTGAACTCCTCCGTTTATTTGATATCAATCTGAATGATATCAAGTATCTTTAACAATCATTATACGTAACATCAAAGCTGGATTACAATGGAATCAGAAATCTATTCTAGTCAACAGCAAGGAGTGGCGGCAATGAATGTCATGAACAAAATAGCTCTCGTAACGGGGGGCGGCACAGGAATCGGAAAAGCAGCCAGTATGGAATTGGCAAAGCGCGGGGCGATTGTTGCGGTGAATTATTCACGTTCGCAATCAGAAGCGGAGGAAACAGTGGAAATGATTCAAAAAGCTGGCGGGCAAGCCTTCGCCATCCAAGCAGATGTATCCAAAAACAGCGAAGTGCAGGATATGATTCAAGCAATCGTGAACACACACGGCACGGTTGATATTTTAGTGAATAATGCCAGCATTACACGGCATATTCCAATGGATGATCTTGAGGCTGCGACAGAAGACATATGGGATGAGCTGTATGCCGTCAATGTGAAAGGAATGTTTTTCTGCGCGCGGGCAGTGGTTCCGTTCATGAAGAAAAGCAAGGCCGGAGCGATCGTAAACGTCGGCAGCATCGCAGGGTTAACCGGTGCGGGCTCATCTATGCCTTACGCAGTATCAAAATCGGCGGTGCACGGTTTAACGAAATCATTGGCCCACGCTTTAGCGCCTGACATCAGAGTGAGCGGTGTAGCACCAGGAGCTGTTGCAACGAGATGGTGGGCTGGTCGGGAAGAAAAAATGAAAAGCATGATCGGCTCTTTGCCGCTGCAGTATATTGCTGAACCGGATGATGTTGCCAAATTGATTTGTTCACTAGTTGAACAGGAATCACTCACAGGCCAAATCATCACAATTGACAGCGGACAGACACTGTAAAGAGAGGGATGCAGGGAGATGCCATTTGTACAGATTCATTTACGGTCGGGAAGAAGCGAAGCGTGGCTTCAAAAACTGAGCAGGGCCATCCACCAATCGATGATTGAAGAAATCAATGTGCCGGAAGATGACTATTTTCAAGTCATCAGGCAATATGAAAAAGGCGAATTTTTCTATGATCCATTTTATCTCCAAGTTGAGCGTACTGATGAACTGATATACATTCATTTTACACTGAAACAATCAAGAACAACTGAACAGAAAAAAGCGCTTTACCGCTCAATCGCAAGCCGGATTCATTCCGAGCTTGGCGTAAGAAAAGAAGATGTATTTATCATGCTGGCCGGAAATCAGGATGAGGATTGGTCTTTCGGAAATGGAAGGGCCCAGATGATTGAATAAAAAAACCCCGCGGTTTGATACCCGCGGGGTGCTCTATTAATGGGAAGGTGATTCAACGGCTTTTGCCGCTTTCTCTTTCACTTGTTCTCCCGTTTTCTTATTTGATAGTTTGATAGGTTTTAAGAACAATGTAAATACGGCTCCGACTGCGATAAAGATCAGGCCTGTATAAAACACGCTGTGGAGTGAATCCATCAACGATGTTTTTAAAATCGGCACAATATGGGATGAGAAAGCCGCAGGGATTTGTTTGACCGCGTCCGGACTGAACAGTGATTGCAGCAGCCCTTGCGGATTTGTATCAATCATACCCTTTAGCTGGGCGGCAAACGAGCTTGCCTGTGCCGGAAGAGAGTCTAAATATGGAACCAATTTATCTGTTAATAGATTTCCTGATCTCGCATTCATTACGGCTCCCAGCATGGTAATGCCGAATGTTCCGCCGATAGAACGGAAGAATTGGCTGGATGAGGTGACAACGCCAAGCTCCTCTTTCGAAAAGCTTTCCTGTAAAGCCAATGTCAGAATCGGCATAACAAGACCCATTCCAAGGCCAATAATCGCCATATATGATGTAGCGACAAGCTTGCTCGTGTCAAGATCCAATGTCGTTAACAGCAAGAATCCGCCGGCCATAACTAGCATGCCTGTAATGATTTGCGGTTTAATTCCGATTTTGTACACAAGCTGGCCGCCGATAATACTTGTGATAATCATAGAGATCATCATCGGTGTCATAATTGTACCCGATTCAGACGCACTTACACCGACAATTCCTTGCATAAAGAAAGGAACAAACGTAATGGCGCCAAACATACCGATACTCATAAAGAAGCCGATCAAGTTTAGAAAGGTAAATGTTCTGTTTTTAAATAAATACATTGGCAGGATTGGCTCTTTTGCTTTTGATTCTACGATAATAAAGCTGACAATGCCGATCAGTGCGAGAGCGAACAAACCAAGAATCTGCCAAGAATCCCATGCGTAATCTTTTCCGCCAAAGCTTAAGGCGAGCAAGAGGCTGACAACACCAACAATCATCGTGAAAATACCAGCGATGTCAAAGTTGATCGGACCAGTCTGCTGGCGTCCCTGTAATCCTCTTGCAATGAAAATAACCGCAATAATTCCGACTGGCAGGTTAATATAGAAAACCCATTTCCAGTTTAACGAGTCTACAATCCAGCCGCCGATTTGCGGCCCAATTACTGAAGCCAGCCCATAAATCGCGCCAAAGACCCCTTGGAATTTAGCACGCTGTTTTCCTGTGAACAAGTCACCGATAACAATCATCGCCATCGGCATCATGATGCCTCCGCCGATTCCTTGCAGTCCACGGAAGATAATCAATTCTGTCATGTTGTTGGCCATTCCGCATAAGGCAGAAGCAGCCATAAAAATAATCAAACCTGATACATAGACAATGCGGCGTCCCAATAAATCAGCCAGTTTGCCGGCAATTGGCACAATAGTTGTTGATGTTAACAAATATGCAGTTGTCAGCCAGGTCATCATGCTCAAACCGCCCAGATCACCGACAATTTTCGGCATGGCTGTTCCGACAATGGTGCCATCAAGGGCTGAAAAAAACATGGCAATAATTAAGCCTGTTATTAATAACGTCCGTTTGGATTGTTTGCCTTCTTTACTCATTTTCATCCGTTTCCTCTTTTCATGTTTTGCTTTTCATCAGTTTCCGCTGCTGCCTGTGCGAGCTTTGCTGTAATATGCGCCGCCTGAAGCATCTCCTCCTCCGTCAAAAAGGAAAGATAGCGTGCCATAATGGCCTTTCTGCCTGCCAAAATCTCCTCGAACTTTCTGTCTCCTTCGTCAGTTAGACTGAGATCAATCACTCGCCTGTCTTTTGTGTTGTGTGTCCTGGCGATAAGATTTTTTTGTTCAAGGCGATCTGCCATCAGCGTCACCGCGCTTGGCTTCACCTCCATACGCTCGGCAATTTCAGAAATCTTGAGGCTGCCGTGTTTCTTTAGGCTGGCCAGCACAAACAGCTGCGCTGGGGTGACACCTTGTTTCTCCATGCTTTCCAGCATTTCAGGCTGTATCTTTTGAAAGAGCGCCTGAAGCGATAATTGGATATCGGACATTAACTGATCCGCACTCTTCATATTCAATTCCCCTCTGTTACATACACTGTATATATATTTTGATAACAAAATAGTTAATGCTTATTAAATATAAATAAGCGTAAATGAAAAGTCAACTGATTTTACACAAAAAAAAGGATAGATGTCCGAAAGAACATCGTATCCTTTTTCTAATATTGTTACTGCTGATAAGGAGACTGCTGCTGAATGGTCTGCTGGAATTTTTGATAGGATTGCTGCAGCTTTTGGGCATCCTCCGCTTCAACAGAATACCATCCATATTGGAACATGAGGTCATACAGTTTTCTTTGCGCTTTTTGTGACTCATCAAAAATGGATTGAATATCCTGATAAAGAGACTCGTGGCTGAATTCGTGCAAGGCTGTGCAATAAGCTGTTGTCATGTATTTTTCGGTTGTCAGCAGTTCGTTGACGAAATCTCTGTCATTCATTTCCGATGTTGTCGGTACAGGTGTCTGAGGGTTGCTGATTTTTTGATTTTGTTGATTCATTCTGACGCCTCCTTATTGGATGTAGCCGGACTGCTGCTGCCCTGGCTGCAGGTGCTTTAATATTCTTTGATAGTGATCATGATGCATGTGTCCGACGCGATCGAGTTCTTGCTTTAACGTTTGATCCTGGCACTGCTGCGCCATGAAATGCGCTTTTTTCATCGCGAGCAAATTCCAGTTCAGCATGTCATTGAGATACAAATGATCCTTTGTCGAAATAACGGAAGGCGGCATTTGAGATTGCTGCTGATTGTCCATTGTGATCCTCCTTTGATTTCAGTTCATTTTATAGTTTCCTTCAGACTGGGCGTTGTATACAGGTGTTTTGAAGATGATGGCGGGAGGGAGTCGGATGTTGAGACATGTGTTTTTATTTTTATCTCAAAATAAAACGCTTACCAAGTTCGCAAAAGCATATGGAAAGAGGCTTGGAGCACGAAGATTTGTCGCAGGGGATACGATTGAATCGGCAGTTAAGACCGTCAAAAGGCTAAACAGATCCGGTTTGTGTGCAACAATTGATTATTTAGGTGAGTATGCAGCTTCGGAAAAAGAAGCGAACCAAGTCGCAGAGGAATGCAAGAAAGCCATTCAAGCCATTGCCGAACATCAATTGGAGTCGGAGCTTTCACTTAAACTCACCTCAATCGGGCTCGATCTTTCAGAAGAACTTGCTCTTACTCATTTGCGCGCCATTCTTTCCATTGCGAAGCAATATGATGTTGCTGTGACCATTGATATGGAAGACTATTCTCATTATGAACAGACACTTTTTATTTACAGGCAATGCAAACAGGAATTTGAGAAGCTTGGCACGGTCATTCAGGCGTATCTGTACCGGGCGGCAGAAGATATTAGAAAGATGCGTGACGTAAAGCCGAATCTCAGACTTGTGAAAGGCGCTTATAAAGAATCTGCGGCTGTAGCGTTTCCTGACAAAAAAGGAACAGACCTACATTTTCAGAGCTTAATAAAGCTGCAGCTATTAAGCGGGAACTACACGGCTGTCGCCACACATGACGATGACATTATTGCATATACGAAAAAGCTCGTCGACGAACATCAAATCCCCGCATCGCAATTTGAGTTTCAAATGCTATACGGCATCAGGCCAGAGCGTCAGAAGGAACTCGCGAAAGAAGGCTACAGAATGCGTGTGTATGTCCCATATGGAACAGACTGGTTCAGCTACTTTATGAGAAGAATTGCCGAACGGCCCGCCAATGCAGCATTTGTGTTAAAAGGAATTCTGAAAAAGTGAAAGCAGCCGCGGGGAAGCAGCTGCATTATGATTGTTCCATGTTATGTTTTTTATATTGCTGGTTTTGACTTGTCCGTTTTCCGCCGCCGTAATGCTGAGTCGGACCAGCATCTCCCTTTACGCTCGCCGCGCTGACTGCCGCAGAAGACGGATTTTTTTTCTCTCGCACCATTCCCGTCACCTCCGGGCTTAAGTTACCCGTCTTTTATAGGCTTCATACAAAAAAATAACAAATTAGCTATTGAAGTCGAACCAGAAATCTTTTAAGATGAAAGAAGAAACGGGTTTCATTTTTTTTAGTCAAAAAATGAATGACTATTCATTCAATGTTCAAGGGGGATATCTCATGCACAAACACATTCGGAAGGCAGCCGTTTTAGGATCGGGGGTAATGGGTTCCGGAATTGCGGCGCATTTGGCTAACATCGGAATTCCTGTCCTGCTGCTAGATATTGTGCCGAACGATTTGACAAAGGAAGAGGAAAAAAAGGGGCTGACGAAGGACAGTCCGGAGGTGCGCAGCAGGCTTAGCCGGCAGGCGGTGAAAAAACTGCTGAAACAAAAGCCCGCTCCCCTCACATCAGCGAAAAATACCTCCTATATTACACCGGGCAATCTGGAGGATGATGCAAAAAAACTGAAAGAAGCAGATTGGATTATTGAGGTCGTTGTCGAAAACCTTGAAGTCAAAAAGAAAATTTTCGCTCTTGTGGATGAACATCGAAAGACTGGAAGCATCGTCTCAAGCAACACATCCGGCATATCAGTGCAGGAAATGGCTGAAGGCCGGTCGGATGATTTTAAAGCCCATTTTCTTGGAACGCATTTTTTTAATCCCGCACGCTATTTAAAGCTGCTGGAGATCATTCCGATTAAGGAAACAGATCCTGATATTTTAAAGTTTATGACAGCTTTCGGAGAAAATGTCCTCGGTAAAGGCGTTGTTACAGCAAAGGACACACCGAACTTTATCGCAAACCGCATCGGAACATTCGGGCTTCTTGTGACAGTCCAAGAAATGCTGAAAGGCGACTATCAGGTTGGAGAGGTTGATTCGATCACAGGTCCGCTGATCGGCAGGCCGAAAAGCGCCACCTTCAGAACGCTTGATGTTGTCGGCCTCGATACATTCGCCCACGTTGCCCGAAATGTGTATGACAAAGCCGATGGCGATGAGAAAGAAGTGTTTCGCCTTCCAAGCTTCATGAACGATATGCTGGAAAAAGGGTGGATCGGAAGTAAGGCCGGCCAAGGCTTTTATAAAAAAGAAGGAAAAATTATTTATGAGCTTGACCCAGTGACGCTTACTTATGGCGAGCGGACAAAAATGAAAACACCGGCACTTGAAGCGGCAAAACAGGCAAAAGGGACAAAAGCCAAAATGAAAGCGCTTATTTACTCGGATGACAGGGCCGGCCGATTGCTGTGGAATATCACTTCTCAAACCCTGCTTTACTCAGCCGAGCTGCTTGGTGAGATTGCCGATGATATTCATGCGATTGACCAAGCCATGAAGTGGGGATTCGGCTGGGAGCTGGGGCCTTTTGAAATGTGGGACGCCATCGGCCTCAGGCAGTCAGCGGAAAAGCTTGAGCAGCTTGGAGCAGATATGCCTGGCTGGATAAAAGAGATGCTGGACAAAGGAAATGAAACCTTCTACATCAAAGAGAACGGAACGGTATTTTATTATGACCGCGGCGAATACAGAGCCGTGAAAGAAAACAAAAAACGAATTCATTTACAAGCGCTTAAAGAAACAAAAGGCGTGATTGCGAAAAACAGCGGAGCAAGCTTAATTGACCTTGGAGATGATGTGGCCCTTCTTGAATTTCATTCGAAAAGCAATGCGATCGGCCTCGATATCATTCAAATGATCCACAAAGGATTAGAGGAAACAGAACGGAATTACAAGGGCCTTGTCATCGGCAACCAAGGAAAAAATTTCTGTGTCGGCGCAAATCTCGCCATGATCTTAATGGAAGTCCAAGATGACAACTTTTTGGAAGTTGATTTTGTGATACGCCGTTTTCAGGAGACGATGATGAAGATCAAATACAGTGCGAAACCGGTCGTCGCCGCGCCATTTGGCATGACGCTCGGCGGAGGAACGGAAGTATGCCTGCCTGCGGCGCGTACTCAAGCGGCAAGCGAAGCCTATATGGGTCTTGTTGAATCCGGTGTCGGCCTCATCCCTGGCGGAGGGGGAAACAAAGAGCTGTACATCAATCATCTACGCCGTGGCCTTGATCCGATGAATGCGGCAATGAAAACATTTGAAACAATCGCGATGGCGAAAGTGTCCGCTTCCGCTCAAGAGGCTCGTGAGATGAACATCTTAAAAGAAACGGATCAGATCAGCGTGAATCAAGACCACCTGTTATACGATGCGAAGCAACTGGCCGCATCTTTATACGATACCGGCTGGCGGCCGCCTGTAAAAGAAAAGGTCAAGGTGCCGGGAGAAACTGGTTATGCAGCACTCTTGCTTGGCGCTGAGCAGATGAAACTGTCTGGCTATATATCTGAGCATGATTTCAAGATTGCGAAAAAACTCGCTTATGTCATTGCGGGCGGAAAAGTGCCGTTCGGTACAGAGGTTGATGAAGAGTATTTATTGGAGATCGAAAGAGAAGCGTTTTTGAGTTTAGCGGGAGAGGCAAAATCTCAAGCGAGAATGCAGCATATGCTTGTGAAAGGTAAACCTTTACGGAATTAGGAGGGAGCTTATGAAAGAGGCAGTCATTGTATCAGGTGCAAGAACACCGGTTGGGAAAGCAAAAAAAGGATCGTTGGCCACCGTTCGCCCAGATGATTTGGGAGCGATTTGCGTAAAAGAAACGCTGAAACGGGCAGGCGGCTACGAAGGTAATATTGATGACTTGATTATCGGCTGTGCAACACCTGAAGCGGAACAGGGGCTTAATATGGCGAGAAATATCGGGGCGCTCGCGGGGCTGCCATACACGGTTCCGGCGATTACAGTCAACCGATATTGCTCATCCGGCCTTCAGTCTATTGCATATGCGGCAGAAAAAATTATGCTCGGCGCCTATGATACAGCGATTGCTGGCGGAGCAGAATCCATGTCACAGGTGCCGATGATGGGGCATGTCACCCGGCCGAACCTTGCTTTGGCAGAACAGGCACCGGAATATTATATGAGCATGGGACATACAGCCGAGCAGGTTGCGAGAAAATACGGCGTCTCCCGTGAGGATCAAGATGCGTTTGCCGTTCGCAGCCATCAAAACGCCGCTAAAGCCCTTGCAGAAGGGAAATTTAAAGATGAGATTGTACCTGTCGAAGTGACGGTGACAGAAATCGGAGAAAACCATAAGCCGCAAGAAAAACAATTCGTGTTTTCTCAGGATGAAGGCGTTCGCCCGCAAACGACTGCAGACATCTTAGCGACATTGCGCCCGGCTTTTTCCGTTGACGGAACGGTGACCGCGGGCAACTCCTCGCAGACGAGTGACGGAGCGGCGGCTGTCATGCTGATGGATCGGGAAAAAGCCGATGCTCTTGGCCTGGCCCCGCTTGTGAAATTCCGCTCCTTTGCAGTAGGCGGCGTGCCGCCGGAAGTCATGGGAATCGGGCCGGTTGAAGCAATTCCGCGCGCTTTGAAGCTTGCCGGCCTTCAGCTGCAGGACATCGGCTTGTTTGAATTGAACGAAGCTTTTGCCTCACAGGCCATTCAAGTGATCAGAGAATTGGGAATTGATGAAGAAAAAGTGAATGTCAACGGGGGCGCAATCGCGCTTGGGCACCCGCTTGGCTGTACGGGCACAAAGCTTACACTCTCACTCATCCATGAAATGAAACGGAGAAACGAGCAATTTGGAGTCGTGACCATGTGTATCGGCGGCGGGATGGGAGCGGCCGGTGTATTTGAATTATGCTAAAGGGGGAAAAACAAATGGCAAAAAAAACAGCTGATATACTAAAAGGCGGCGGATTCTTAATCGAGGATGTCACATACGATCAAATGTATACACCGGAGGATTTCACTGACGAGCATAAAATGATTGCGAAAACAACAGAGGATTATATCGAGCAAGATGTTCTCCCTCATATAGATGACATCGAAAACCATCAATTTGAGCATTCTGTCAGACTGTTGAAGAAAGCGGGCGAACTAGGGCTGCTTGGCGCCGATGTGCCGGAAGAATACGGCGGGCTCGGCCTAGATAAGATCAGCTCGGCGCTCATCACTGAGAAATTTTCGCGTGCGGGAAGCTTTTCTCTTTCCTATGGCGCGCATGTCGGCATCGGTTCCTTGCCGATTGTCTTTTTCGGATCAGAAGAACAAAAGAAAAAATATTTGCCTGGCCTCGCTTCAGGCGAAAAGATCGCGGCTTATGCTCTGACTGAGCCTGGCTCTGGGTCTGATGCACTTGGAGCAAAAACAACAGCCGTGCTGAACGAAGCAGGAACGCATTATGTATTAACCGGGGAAAAACAGTGGATTACCAACTCTGCTTTTGCCGATGTTTTTGTGGTTTACGCTAAAGTGGATGGCGACAAGTTTTCAGCCTTTATTGTAGAAAAAGAGTTCCCAGGTGTCTCCACGGGACCGGAAGAAAAGAAAATGGGAATCAAAGGATCATCGACGAGGACCCTCATTTTGGATCAAGCGGAAGTGCCGAAGGAAAACCTGCTCGGAGAAATCGGCAAAGGGCATGTCATCGCCTTTAATATTTTAAACATCGGCCGCTACAAACTGGCGGTTGGCACAATTGGCGCATCTAAGCGGGTCATCGAGCTGTCTGCGGCATACGCAAATCAGCGCCGCCAATTTAAAACACCGATTGCAGGTTTTTCATTGACACAGGAAAAAATCGGGACAATGGCCTCAAGGCTGTATGCGATGGAAAGCTCTGTATACAGAACCGTCGGGCTGTTTGAAGACAATATGAGCCAGTTCACGGCCGAAGACCTCAAGGACGGCCGGCAAATCGCCAAGTCAATTGCGGAATACGCCATCGAATGCTCTCTGAATAAGGTGTTTGGCTCTGAAACGCTTGATTATATTGTTGATGAAGGCGTTCAGATTCATGGAGGCTACGGCTTTATGCAGGAGTACGAAGTAGAAAGAGCTTATAGGGATTCAAGGATCAATCGAATTTTTGAAGGCACAAACGAAATCAACCGATTAATCGTGCCAAGCACTTTCCTGAAAAAAGCGCTAAAAGGCGAGCTGCCTCTATTTGAAAAAGCACAGTCGCTGCAGGAAGAACTCATGATGCTTATGCCTGAAGAGCCTGGAAGCGGCGTCTTAGAGCAAGAGAAATATATCGTTAAGCAAGCGAAAAAAATTGCGTTGTTTGCCGCCGGCCTAGCTGCGCAAAAATACGGAAAAGCCATCGATCATGAGCAAGAAATTCTCGTGAACGTCGCGGATATCGTCAGCAATGTATACGCAATGGAATCGGCCGTGCTCAGAACGGAAAAGGCCATTGCAGCACAAGGCGCTGAAAAAGCTGCGCAAAAGGTGCTGTACACAGAAATTTTCGTTCAAGAAGCCTTTAACGAAATTGAAGCGCATGCGAAGGAATCCCTTATCGCAATGGAAGAAGGAGACTCACTCCGCATGATGCTTTCCGCTCTGCGAAAGCTGACACGCGTAACGCCTAAAAACGTGATTCAGAAAAAACGCGAGGCGGCGGCAGGCATTTTTGAGGCTGAGAAATATATTGTCTGATTGGCCATGAGCTCCGCATGCGCGGAGCTCTTTTTTAAGAAGCACTGTTTTAGGTTTTTAAAACAAACTGTGTTAAAATAACCTCGATTATTTTATTGAGGGGGAAGAAGATGTCGTTAACTTTTTACTGGTACCCTAAATGCGGAACGTGCCGCAAAGCAAAGAAGTGGCTTGAAGAGCATGGGAAAGAAATAAACGAAATACATATTGCTGAGCAGCCGCCAAGCAAAGAAGAATTAAAAGCGCTTTATGAAAAAAGCGGGCTGGATCTCAAGAAATTTTTCAACACGAGCGGCATGAAATACCGCGAGCTCAATCTCAAGGAAAAGCTGTATCACATGTCAGAGGACGAACAGCTCGAACTGCTGGCTTCAGACGGAATGCTGATCAAACGCCCGCTTACAACAGACGGCGAAAAAGTGACTGTCGGATTTAAAGAAGACCAATTTGAAGAAAACTGGGCTTAATGTAAATTTTTTTTGAAAAGTGTGGTATCTTCTTATTGTAGTGCTGTAAAAAATGGAGGGATTCAATTGAGCATACCAAAAGATTTGCGTTACTCAGGAGAACACGAATGGGTAAAAGTTGAAGGAGAAAAAGCCAGAATCGGAATTACGCATTTTGCCCAGTCCGAGCTAGGCGACATCGTGTTTGTCGAACTTCCTGAAGTGGGCGCTGAAATCAAAGCGGACGAGCCATTCGGCAGTGTTGAATCCGTTAAAACGGTATCTGAGCTTTATGCGCCGATTAACGGAACTGTTGTGGAAGTAAACGAAGATCTTGATGACAGTCCGGAATTCGTCAACGAATCTCCGTACGAAAAAGCATGGATGATCGTCGTTGAGCCGACTGACGCTTCTGAAATTGAAAAACTGATGACAGCAGAGCAATACGAAGAGATGACACAAGAAGACTAAAACAGGATAGCCGTAAAAGCAATTGGACACGCTAACGTTATGGGAGGTGTCCAATATGGCTTTCGACAAACAAAAGCTCGATGTCACCAACGACGTGACAGGCCGCTTTCAAAATGGCCGGCTCTCGTTATATCATGATAATGAGATGATCGGCCAAATGACAAGCATGAATGAATATGAGCTTAAGTCCGGTTATTCCTTTGAAAATGAGAAGTTTTATAAGACAGCCGATGTGGTCTCTGGTGACGACGCAAAATATGTAGATTGTGACTACGAAAACGGCTGGTGTTAAATGTAGGCGGTGAATTTCACTGCCTTCTTTTACAATCTGAACGTTTCAAATTTGACGCGGCAGGTGAAGAAGATGGATGAGCTGGAAAAGGTTATGATTGTCGAGGGGAAATCAGATAAAGAGAAAATCGAAAGCGTCCTGAATGAACCGGTGCGCATTATCTGCACAAACGGAACAATCAGCCAGCTGAAGCTTGAGGAATTGGCTGACGAGCTTTATGATAAAGACGTCTATATATTAGTTGATGCTGATGAATCAGGCGAGAAATTGAGAAAACAGCTGAAGCGTGAATTTAATGAAGCCTGCCATCTCCATATCGACAGAGCCTATAAGGAAGTAGCGGCTGCGCCCAGGCACCATGTCGCCTCTGTATTGCTGCGTGCGAATCTGAATGTCCATACTATTTTTCTTGAAAGAAAGTCCCGAGGTGTATAGCATGAAAGAACTCCAAGAACACGAACTTGATCACATTGAAGATGATGTGTACCTTCTATATTTATATACTCCGTTTTGCGGCACCTGCCAGCTTGCAAGCAAAATGCTGACAGTGGTGAAAGAAATGCTGCCTGATGTCGCCTTCTATCAAAACAATGTCAATTACTCTCCGACATTTGCAAAAGCATATCAAATTGAAAGCGTCCCTTGTTTTCTGCTGTTTAAAGGCGGAAAGGTGGTCGAAAGAGGATATGCGTTTCATTCCGTTTCTTATTTATATGAGCTGATCAAACAAAAATCATCTTCCGCATCCCAATTATGACATATTTCTCAGCATATCCAACGAAATTGTCGTTCGTTTTATAAAGGGGTTCTTGCGACAGAGAGAGAAATGTGTATGTATGACCAACAAATAGGAGGTTGTACATATGGAGAAAGCGGAAGTTTTAGAAGATGAGTATCAGCATCTGTTTTTAAAACCCCTTTTGAATGCCTCAACATTGCTCATTACCTTTCAAGGAGAAGCAGAAGCCTTAACCGTCTCAATAAACGAACAGGGAGAAATGAAAAAAGTTTCTCCGCCCCAAACGTCCAACCTGACCTTTTACGGAAACCAAACGGAAATTATTGATTTATTGCACGGAGATATTTCCCTTCAGCACTTGATTCAGAGCGGAAGCCTCAAAGTAAAGGGGTCATTCAGGGCCCTGTTAAAGCTAGAAGCCATTCTCTGGCTGACAAATGGATTTTTTCAGAGGATTTCAAAGAATTGAAAAATAATAAATTATTATAATAGTAAAAGTTGTCATCATTTATTTTATTGACATTTAATCATTCGCCGTGCTATTCTACATTAAGAATTTCCGGACGAAAAAGACTATATATTTCTCTTATCAAGAGAGGTGGAGGGAAGTGCCCTATGAAGCCCGGCAACCATCAACGCTGTTGAAATGGTGCCAATTCACACGAAGCGTTCAGCTTTGAAAGATGAGAGAAAGGCATTTTATATAAGCCTTTCTGCTCAAGTGTGCAGAAAGGCTTTTCTTTTGCAGAAAAAACCGGAAGATTTCTTAGAATAGTGTTAAGGCAGGTGATTGCTTTGATCAATCTTCAGGATGTTTCAAAAGTTTACAAGTCGAAACATGGAGATGTCAATGCTGTCCAAAATGTCTCGCTTTCCATTAAAAAAGGTGAGATTTTTGGAATTATAGGATATAGCGGAGCTGGTAAGAGTTCCTTAATCCGTCTGCTGAACGGCCTTGAGAAACCAACCTCAGGAACCGTGGAAGTGGCGGGAACAAAGATTAATGAAGTAAATGGACGCGGTTTAAGAAAAGCACGCCATGAGATCAGTATGATTTTCCAGCATTTCAATTTGCTTTGGTCGCGGACTGTCAGAGATAATATCATGTTTCCTTTAGAAATTGCCGGGGTGAAAAAGAGCGAGCGGATCAAGCGCGCCAATGAACTGATTAAACTGGTAGGTTTAGAAGGAAAAGAAAAATCATATCCGTCCCAGCTGAGCGGCGGTCAGAAGCAGCGTGTCGGAATTGCCAGAGCGCTTGCAAACAATCCGAAGGTTCTCCTTTGTGACGAAGCGACATCAGCATTAGATCCGCAAACGACAGATTCAATTCTGGATCTATTGTCCGATATTAATGAAAGACTCGGTTTGACGATTGTGCTGATTACGCACGAAATGCATGTCATCCGCAAAATCTGCAACAGAGTCGCCGTCATGGAAAACGGTAAGGTGGTCGAAGAAGGCGAGGTTCTCGACGTCTTCAAAAATCCAAAGGAACAAATGACAAAACGATTTGTTCAACAGGTGACAGAGCCAGAAGAAACGAAAGAGACGCTTCAGCACCTTCTTGATGATACAGCATCAGGAAAAATGGTTCAGCTCACATTTGTCGGTGAGTCAGCTGAACAGCCTCTGATTACAGAGATGATCAGAAACTTCAATGTCAGCGTCAATATTCTGCAAGGGAAAATTTCGCAGACGAAGGATGGAGCTTACGGTTCACTGTTCATCCACATTGACGGAGACGAGGAAGAAGTGCAAAACGTGATCCGGTTCATTAATGACAAACAGGTGAAAGCAGAGGTGATCACGAATGTTTGAAAAATACTTCCCGAACGTTGATTTAACTGAATTATGGAACGCGACCTATGAAACACTTTATATGACGCTGATTTCTTTACTGTTTGCTTTTGTCATCGGGGTCATCCTCGGCTTGCTGCTCTTTCTGACGAGCAAAGGAAGCCTCTGGCAGAATAAAGCGGTCAACTCTGTGATTGCTGCCGTTGTTAACATATTCAGATCGATTCCGTTCCTTATTTTAATTATTTTACTATTAGGGTTTACGAAGTTTTTAGTCGGCACGATCTTAGGGCCAAACGCCGCATTGCCGGCGCTGGTTATCGGCTCGGCACCGTTTTACGCACGTCTTGTTGAAATCGCGCTGCGTGAGGTGGATAAAGGTGTGATTGAAGCCGCTAAATCAATGGGCGCGAAAACGTCTACGATCATTTTCAAAGTGCTGATTCCGGAATCAATGCCGGCACTTATTTCTGGCATTACGGTTACAGCCATCGCTTTGATCGGCTCAACGGCAATTGCCGGAGCCATTGGTTCAGGCGGCCTTGGAAACCTTGCGTACGTAGAAGGATATCAGTCTAATAACGCTGATGTTACCTTCGTTGCGACTGTGTTTATTTTAATCATCGTATTTATTATTCAAATCATCGGTGATTTAATAACAAATATTATAGACAAACGATAAGGGAGGATTTACATTGAAAAAGCTATTTTTAGGTGCATTACTGCTTGTATTTGCAGGAGTTATGGCTGCCTGCGGTTCGAATAACGGCGCTGAATCCGGCAAGAAAGAAATTGTCGTTGCAGCAACGAAAACACCGCATGCGGAAATTTTAAAAGAAGCTGAACCATTGCTGAAAGAAAAAGGCTATACGCTGAAAGTGAAAGTGCTTAGTGATTACAAAATGTACAATAAAGCTTTAGCTGATAAAGAAGTGGACGCGAACTACTTCCAGCACATTCCTTACCTTGAGCAAGAAATGAAAGAAAACACAGATTACAAACTTGTGAATGCCGGCGCTGTTCACTTAGAGCCATTTGGTATTTACTCTAAAACATACAAATCACTGAAAGACCTTCCAGACGGTGCGACAATCATCCTGACAAACAACGTTGCTGAACAAGGCCGTATGCTTGCAATGCTTGAAAACGCTGGATTAATCACTCTTGATTCTAAAGTGGAAACCGTTGACGCAACATTGAAAGACATTAAGAAAAACCCGAAAAACCTTGAATTCAAAAAAGTAGCGCCTGAATTAACGGCAAAAGCATATGAAAACAAAGAAGGAGACGCGGTCTTCATCAATGTAAACTATGCGATCCAAAATAAATTAAATCCTAAAAAAGATGCAATTGAAGTAGAATCAACGAAAAACAACCCATATGCTAACATCGTCGCAGTGAGAAAAGGCGAAGAAGATTCTGCAAAAATCAAAGCGCTGATGGAAGTTCTTCACTCTAAAAAGATCAAAGACTTCATCGAGAAAAAATACGACGGAGCTGTGCTTCCTGTATCTGAATAAGTCTGAAACCCCGGATGAGCAATCCGGGGTTTTTTCGCGTATTTTCCTAAAAGCTGCTCATAATAAAAAGGAATGTTAAACAGATGGAGGGATTTTCTTTGAATCAAGACAGAGGAAGCATGCAGGACGCGCTAAAACAATATAAACATGGTTTAGGCACATTTGAACAAAAGATGCCGCTGATGGGAAGGAAATTTAACGAGTTTACTGAACAGTGCTTTGCCGGGAATTCTCTGACTGAAAGAGAAAAACAGCTGATCGCCCTCGGAATCGCCATCAATGCTCAGGACGAATATTGCATGATCTATCATACAAAAGGCTGTCTTGATCAGGGAGCGACAGAAGAAAACATTCTCGAAGCCGTCAGTGTGGCAGCGGCATTTGGAGGCGGCGCGGCCTTCAGTCAAGGCGTGACAGTTGTCCAGCAGTGCATTGAGGAATTCGGAAACACCACGCATTAAGAGAAGGAATATTCCGAAAAACCATTCTCATTTGATCTGAATGGATGCTTTCGTCTCATCTGCCGCTATTTCAAGCCATATCCTTTTTGCGGCATCAAACGCAGCACTGATAAAATAGAAAGCAAATATATGAAGGGATTGATTCATTATTTGCAGCAGCCAGGACAGACTGAACCTCGATTATACGTCAGAAATGGAAAAAGCGATGCAGCTGTCACACGGAATTGGATACGAGGAATACGGACGCCGGCTGGAAACAAGAATGAAAGTAGAGCGGCAGAGAGAGCTTGATTATCAAAAAAGCAAGCGGATTTCTGCAGGAGCTTATTGAGAAAATCAATCTTTTAAAAAAGGGTGGGAATCCACTCTTTTTCTTTTTCAATCGCTTTAATAAAGTGCTGATCTTTGTTAAACTTGAGGAATGTGCGAGGCACGATAAAAAGTTGTATTTACTTTTCATTTGTTATAAAATTAGAATGAGAATAAAATGAGAATAATGATTATATATTTTGGAGGTATAGATATGGCTGCTTCAACATTAACGATCAAAGATCTTCACGTTGAAATCGAAGGGAAAGAGATCTTAAAGGGTGTAAACCTTGAAATAAAAGGTGGAGAATTCCACGCAGTAATGGGCCCGAACGGAACTGGTAAATCCACTTTATCAGCTGCTATTATGGGGCATCCTAAATATGAAGTAACAAAAGGCAGCATCACGCTTGACGGCAAAGATGTACTGGAGATGGAAGTGGACGAGCGTGCGCAGGCAGGCTTATTCCTTGCGATGCAGTACCCAAGTGAAATCAGCGGTGTGACAAATGCCGACTTCCTTCGCTCAGCAATCAACGCGCGCAGAGAAGAAGGCGATGAAATTTCTCTTATGAAATTCATCCGCAAAATGGACGAAAACATGGAGTTCCTTGAAATGGACCCTGAAATGGCTCAGCGCTATCTTAACGAAGGCTTCTCAGGCGGGGAGAAAAAACGCAACGAAATTCTTCAATTAATGATGATTGAACCGAAAATCGCCATCCTTGATGAAATCGACTCAGGTCTTGATATTGACGCTTTGAAAGTTGTATCTAAAGGGATCAACAGAATGCGCAGCGAAAACTTCGGCTGCCTGATGATCACTCACTATCAGCGCCTGTTAAACTACATCACTCCGGATGTTGTTCACGTTATGATGCAAGGCCGCGTTGTCAAATCCGGCGGTGCAGAGCTTGCACAGCGTCTTGAAGCAGAAGGTTATGACTGGATCAAACAAGAACTTGGCATTGAAGACGAAACTGTTGGCCAAGAAGCGTAAGCGTTAGGGGGATTAATATGACACTAGATACAAAACTATCCGTAGATCAGGAGTATCTCAAAAGCTTTTCCGAAAAGCATCAAGAACCTGCCTGGCTGAAAAACCTGCGCTTACAGGCTCTTGAACAAGCTGAGGATCTGCCGATGCCGAAGCCTGACAAAACTAAAATCACAAACTGGAACTTCACGAATTTCGCGAAGCATACAGTTGATAACGAACCGCTTTCTTCATTAGAAGATTTGACTGATGAAGCAAAAGCGCTGATCGACGTTGAAAACGAAGATAAAACATTATACGTACAGCGTGACCAGACGCCGGCATACCTTTCACTTTCTCAAGAATTGAAAGACAAAGGCGTTATCTTCACTGATATTCTGACTGCTGCTCGCGAGCACAGCGACTTGGTGGAGAAATACTTTATGAAGGACGGCGTGAAGGTTGATGAGCATAAGTTAACTGCACTTCACGCGGCTCTTGTTAACGGAGGAGCATTCCTTTATGTTCCGAAAAATGTTGAGGTGGAGACGCCGGTTCAGGCTGTTTATGTCCACGAAAGCAATGATACAGCTCTATTCAACCACGTGCTGATTGTGGCTGAAGACCACAGCTCTGTCACATATGTAGAAAACTATATCAGCACTGTAAACCCGAAAGACGCTGTCTTCAATATTATCAGTGAGGTCATCACAGGTGATAATGCCAGCGTGACATACGGTGCGGTGGATAATCTGTCAAGCGGTGTGACAACTTATGTGAACCGCCGCGGCGCTGCTCGCGGACGCGACAGCAAAATCGAATGGGCTCTCGGCCTGATGAACGACGGCGACACGATTTCCGAAAACACAACAAACCTTTACGGTGACGGCACATACGGCGATACGAAAACGGTTGTTGTCGGAAGAGGAGAGCAAACAGAAAACTTTACAACACAAATCATCCATTTCGGTAAAGCTTCTGAAGGCTATATCTTGAAGCACGGTGTAATGAAAGATTCTGCTTCTTCTATCTTTAACGGAATCGGCAAAATCGAACATGGCGCTTCTAAAGCGAATGCGGAGCAGGAATCACGTGTGCTGATGCTCAGCGAAAAAGCACGCGGAGACGCCAACCCTATTCTTTTAATTGACGAAGACGATGTAACTGCAGGACATGCGGCATCTGTCGGCCGTGTGGACCCTATTCAGCTTTACTACCTGATGAGCCGCGGTATTCCGAAAGAAGAAGCAGAACGCTTAGTCATTTACGGATTCCTTGCACCGGTAGTAAATGAACTTCCGATTGAAGGCGTTAAGAAACAATTGGTTTCTGTTATCGAAAGGAAAGTGAAGTAATGAATATCACAGATATTCGTGAACAGTTCCCGATCCTTCATCAGCAAGTGAACGGACATGATCTCGTTTATCTCGACAGCGCGGCGACTTCCCAGAAGCCGCGTGCTGTCATTGAAACACTGGATAAGTATTATAACCAATACAATTCCAATGTTCACCGGGGCGTCCATACACTTGGAACCAGAGCGACAGACGGTTATGAAGGAGCGCGTGAAAAAGTCCGCAAGTTTATTAACGCGAAGTCAATGGCTGAGATTATTTTCACAAAAGGCACGACCACATCACTGAATATGGTGGCGTTAAGCTATGCGCGCGCCAACCTGAAACCTGGTGATGAAGTGGTCATCACCTACATGGAGCATCATGCGAATATCATTCCGTGGCAGCAGGCTGTCAAAGCGACTGGCGCCACATTAAAATATATTCCGCTGCAGGAAGACGGAACGATTTCTTTAGAAGACGTCAGAGAAACGGTCACAAGCAACACAAAAATTGTTGCAGTGTCTCATGTATCTAACGTTCTCGGCACGATCAACCCGATTAAAGACATGGCGAAAATTGCCCATGATAATGGGGCTATTATTGTGGTGGACGGTGCACAAAGCACGCCTCACATGAAAATTGACGTGCAGGATCTCGATTGCGACTTCTTTGCGCTTTCTTCCCATAAAATGTGCGGGCCTACCGGTATTGGTGTGCTGTACGGAAAGAAAGCCCTGCTGGAAAACATGGAGCCTGCCGAATTCGGCGGTGAAATGATCGACTTTGTCGGGCTTTATGAATCAACTTGGAAAGAGCTTCCGTGGAAATTCGAAGCGGGCACGCCGATTATTGCAGGAGCAATCGGTCTCGGTGCCGCCATTGATTTTCTCGAAGAAATCGGTCTTGATGAGATTTCCCGCCATGAGCACAAGCTTGCAGCTTATGCGCTTGAACGCTTCCGCCAGCTTGACGGCGTAACGGTTTACGGGCCAAAAGAGCGTGCCGGGCTTGTTACATTTAACCTTGATGATGTTCATCCGCACGATGTGGCGACTGTGCTTGATGCGGAGGGAATCGCAGTCAGAGCCGGCCACCATTGCGCGCAGCCGCTGATGAAATGGCTGGATGTAACTGCTACTGCAAGAGCAAGCTTTTATCTGTATAATACAGAGGAAGAGATTGATAAGCTTGTGGAAGCTCTTCAAAAGACAAAGGAGTATTTTACAAATGTCTTTTAATGCAAACTTAGATACATTGTACAGACAGGTGATTATGGATCATTACAAAAACCCGCGCAATAAAGGGGTTTTAAATGACAGCATCGTCGTGGATATGAACAACCCGACATGCGGCGACCGAATCAGGCTGACAATGAAGCTTGACGGAGACATCGTGGAAGATGCGAAATTTGAAGGGGAAGGCTGTTCCATTTCAATGGCATCCGCTTCGATGATGACTCAAGCGATTAAAGGGAAAGATATTGAAACTGCCCTTTCCATGTCTAAGATTTTCTCGGATATGATGCAAGGGAAAGAGTATGATGATTCTATAGATCTCGGGGATATTGAAGCCCTTCAAGGCGTTTCAAAATTCCCTGCCCGTATCAAATGTGCAACCCTGTCATGGAAAGCACTTGAAAAAGGAGTCGCAAAAGAAGAAGGCGGCAATTAAAAGGATTGGAGTGAAAATGGATGGCTAAAAAAATGCCTGATATTGGTGAATACAAGTATGGTTTTCACGACAAGGACGTTTCCATTTTCCGTTCAGAGCGCGGATTGACAAAAGAAATCGTAGAAGAAATTTCTCGCATGAAAGAAGAGCCTCAATGGATGCTTGATTTCCGCTTGAAATCACTTGAGCATTTCTACAACATGCCGATGCCTCAATGGGGCGGAGATTTAAACTCACTGAACTTTGACGAAATTACGTACTACGTAAAACCGTCTGAGCGTTCAGAGCGTTCTTGGGATGAAGTTCCTGATGAAATTAAGCAAACATTCGACAAGCTCGGTATTCCTGAAGCTGAACAAAAATACCTTGCGGGTGTTTCTGCTCAGTACGAATCTGAGGTTGTATACCACAACATGAAAGAAGATCTTGAAGCGCAAGGCATCGTCTTTAAAGACACTGACAGTGCGCTGAAAGAGAATGAAGATATTTTCCGTGAGCACTGGGCAAAAGTAATCCCGCCGACTGATAACAAGTTTGCGGCGCTTAACTCAGCTGTTTGGTCCGGCGGATCTTTCATCTACGTGCCTAAAGGCGTGAAGGTGGAAACGCCGCTTCAAGCTTACTTCCGTATCAACTCTGAAAACATGGGCCAGTTCGAACGTACACTGATTATTGTTGACGAAGAAGCAAGCGTTCATTACGTTGAAGGCTGTACTGCGCCTGTTTACACAACAAACTCACTTCACAGTGCGGTTGTTGAGATCATCGTCAAAAAAGGCGGCTACTGCCGTTATACAACGATCCAAAACTGGGCAAACAACGTTTATAACCTTGTCACAAAGCGTACAGTCTGTGAAGAAAACGCAACAATGGAATGGATCGACGGCAACATCGGTTCTAAGCTGACAATGAAATATCCGGCTTGTATCTTAAAAGGCGAAGGCGCGCGTGGTATGACGCTTTCTATCGCTCTTGCGGGTAAAGGCCAGCATCAGGATGCAGGTGCGAAAATGATTCACCTTGCGCCAAACACATCATCCACAATCGTATCAAAATCGATTTCAAAACAGGGCGGAAAAGTAACATACCGCGGAATCGTCCACTTCGGACGCAAAGCGGAAGGCGCCCGCTCTAACATCGAGTGCGACACGCTTATTATGGATAACAAATCAACGTCAGACACAATTCCTTACAATGAAATCTTAAATGATAACATTTCATTGGAGCACGAAGCGAAAGTGTCTAAAGTATCTGAAGAGCAGCTCTTCTACTTGATGAGCCGCGGTATTTCTGAAGAAGAAGCGACAGAAATGATCGTAATGGGCTTCATCGAGCCATTCACAAAAGAGCTTCCAATGGAATACGCAGTAGAAATGAACCGTTTGATTAAGTTCGAAATGGAAGGGTCAATCGGTTAATTGTTTCACAAAAAAGGACGTGGCTGGTTTTCAGTCGCGTCCTTTTTGTATGTAGGAGAAAAACCGCTGGCCGGGGGCCGCGGTTTCTTACTCTTCGATCTCCTGATTGATGATTTGTTTTACAGATGTATTGCTGTTATGCTCCCTGTTCATCTCTCGCAATTGCGTATAAGCCGTGTCGAATTCCTCTTTTGTCATCTGCTTTGCGGCTAATGCGGAGCATAATATAGCAAAAGCAATTGGCATTGTATCAATGTGAATGTCGATATGGACCTCTGAGTTGCCGCTGTTTTTGATAGCAGATTCAGTAGTGGGTATCTCTTGTGCATGTCTGTTGATAGGAATGATATTTTCGTTCATTAGTCTTCCCCGTCTTGTGTCTGAGCCTGTGCCTGATCCTGGTCTGTGTTCACGCTGACCACGACTTTTGCATTACCGCTGTTTTGGACTTTTGCGACTGCCGCATCGCGTCTGTTTTCTTCATTTTCATGACGATTTTCGCTCATGGTATCATCCTTTCTCTATTGATAGTGACAGAATATTCGATAGGAGAGTAAAGAGATTGGACGAACTTCGCGGTTTTTCCACATTAGGGCAAAAGGTCGAAGGAAAGCATTTGATTTGGTAAAATGAATAGATATCATAATAGAAAAGGTGTTTGCATATGAAATCATACATCATCGTCGGCGCAGGAATTCTCGGCGCTTCGACGGCTTATCATCTCGCAAAATCTGGCGCTCAAGTTACTGTCATTGACCGGAAAGAGCCGGGACAAGCGACTGATGCGGCGGCGGGGATCGTCTGTCCTTGGCTCTCACAGCGCCGTAATCAGGATTGGTACCAGCTAGCTAAGGGAGGAGCTCGATACTATACGGATTTAATCCATCAATTGGAAGAGGACGGTGAAACGGATACAGGATATAAGCGTGTCGGTGCGATCAGCATTCATACTGATCCGGCGAAGCTCGATAAGATGGAGGAGCGGGCGTATAAGAGGCGGGAGGATGCGCCAGAGATCGGTGAGATTACCCGCTTATCCGCGAGTGAGACGAAAAAGCTGTTTCCGATTTTGGCTGATGGCTATGAATCGGTTCATATCAGCGGGGCCGCCCGCGTGAATGGAAGAGCGCTGTGCCGGTCGCTTTTAAGCGCTGCGGAGAAACGCGGCGCAGAGATCATCAAAGGAAATGCATCCCTGCTTTTTGAAAACAGAACAGTCACCGGCGTGCGAACAGACACACAGCGGTTTGCGGCTGACGCCGTGATTGTGACAGCGGGGGCATGGGCCAATGAGATCATGAAGCCTCTTGGCATTCATTTTCAAGTGTCCTTTCAGAAAGCGCAGATTATGCATTTTGAAATGACGGACGCGAATACAGGATCGTGGCCGGTTGTGATGCCGCCGAACGATCAGTACATTCTTTCGTTTGATAACGGCAGAATTGTAGCCGGCGCCACGCACGAAAACGATGCCGATCTTGATGATCTGCGTGTGACAGCCGGAGGACAGCATGAAGTATTGAGCAAAGCGTTAGCCGTTGCACCGGGCCTTGCTGATGCCGCTGCCATTGAAACAAGAGTGGGCTTCAGGCCGTTTACACCGGGATTTCTGCCGGTCATAGGGGCCGTGCCGAATGTTCAAGGCCTGTACATTGCTAATGGTTTGGGTGCTTCTGGCCTGACGATGGGGCCGTTCTTGGGTGCAGAGCTCGCAAAGCTAGTTCTCGGAAAGCAGACAGAATTAGACCTTAGCCCTTATGATCCGGCCGGAGCACTTGCATAATAAGTAAGAGCATGACAAACAAATAGTATAAAGCTGTTCTGGCTTTTCTTTTCTGTATGTGTTAGCATTTATCTTTAATGAAAAAGAGGACGTGAACTGATTTTGATAAAAATTGATATCCCCGCACCGAATGTCACCATCACTGAACGACAGCAGTCAGCTAATGATAACGAGCCGATGATAAAGGCGATATACGGCTTCATCGACTTTCACCAGATCCCACGGGATAAAGGCGGCATCTTTATGTTTTATAACATTCATGACGAGCTGCTGTTTGTCGGTAAAGCCAGAAAGTTAAGACAGAGAATTAAGAAGCATTTTGAAGACAATGTCTCACCGATCAAACATCACAGAGACGAAGTATATAAAATTGAAGTATGTGTAGTCGATGATCCAATGGAAAGAGACATTTACGAAACCTATATCATCAATACACAGCAATCGAAGTACAATGTGGACAAGGTATTTTTTAAATAAGAGACGTCAGTCTGCGGATTGAACAGCGAAGCCAGAGCTTAAATGAAGTTCTGGCTTTTCATTTGGGCATTTTTTCACTTATAGGTCTAGTCTACAATTATTGAGAAATTTCAGAAAATAATATTGACAATCCTGGTTGTGGACTTTAATATAACAATATATAATGTTATATAACGTTATATAATAAAAATGGGGAGTGAAGGATTTGAGTCAGGCCACAGCAAAAGTAAATCGTGAGGTTCAAGCTTTCTTGCAGGATTTGAAAGGGAAAACCATTGACCATGTATTCTTTGTCGCATGCGGAGGATCTTCGGCCATTATGTACCCGAGTAAATATGTG
The DNA here is from genome assembly GCF_002953915.1 of Bacillus sp. MBGLi79. Taxonomy (NCBI): domain Bacteria; kingdom Bacillati; phylum Bacillota; class Bacilli; order Caryophanales; family Bacillaceae; genus Bacillus; species Bacillus sp. MBGLi79. The sequence goes on along the minus strand of NZ_CP026521.1, from coordinate 3,766,631 downwards.
TTTGACAGAGAGTCAAAATCAATCAACTCCGACCTTTACAGTTCTAATGAATTTATTCAGCGCAACCCTGTTCAGCTTGGCGAAAAGTCTCTTGTTATTTTGTGCTCGCATTCGGGAAATACCCCGGAAACAGTCAAAGCTGCTGCGTTTGCGAGAGGCAAAGGCGCACTTACGATTGCGATGACGTATAAGCCGGAGTCTCCTTTAGCGCAGGAAGCGCAGTATGTTGCCCAGTACGATTGGGGTGATGAGGTGCTTGCGATCAATACGAACTATGGCGTTCTGTATCAAATCGTTTTCGGAACCCTGCAAGTTTTAGAAAACAATACGAAATTTCAACAGGCAATTGAAGGCTTAGACCAATTACAGGCTGTGTATGAAGAAGCCCTTAATCAGGAAGCTGACAACGCAAAGCAATTTGCAAAAGCTCATGAAAAAGAAAGCATTATTTATACAATGGCAAGCGGTGCAAACTACGGTGTCGCTTACTCCTACAGCATCTGCATTCTCATGGAAATGCAATGGATTCATTCCCACGCCATTCATGCCGGAGAATATTTTCACGGACCGTTTGAAATTATTGATGAATCCGTGCCGTTTATCATCCTGCTCGGTTTAGATGAAACAAGGCCTCTTGAAGAGCGGGCGCTTACCTTCTCGAAAAAGTATGGCAAAAAGCTCACTGTGCTTGATGCTGCATCTTACGACTTCACTGCAATTGACGATTCAGTTAAAGGCTACCTTGCTCCGCTCGTTCTCAACCGTGTGCTGAGAAGCTATGCAGACGAGCTGGCAGAGGCGAGAAATCATCCTTTATCTCATAGAAGATACATGTGGAAAGTTGAGTATTGATCTGAAAATGAGGAACCATTATGCATTAGACTATAATGTTATATAACATTATAGTCTAATGTCCAGAGGAGGCCAACCCTTTGAAGAAAATATTGTTGTTCTTGATCATTGCAGCTGTCAGTATGTTCACCATTGCGGGCTGTTCGAGCCAAAGCAGTTCAGCGGACGGAAAGGTGACATTGAAGTTTTTCCACAGATGGCCGAAGGAGCCGGAAAAAAGTTATTTTGAAGAAGTTGTGAAGGAATTTGAAAAAGAACACCCAGATATCGATATTCAAATTGAAGCCGTTTTAAATGACTCCTATAAAGATAAAATTAAGGTCATGCTGGGAACCACCAGCCCTCCTGACATTTACTTCTCTTGGAGCGATGAGTTTGCTTTTAAATTTATCAGAGGCAATAAAGCACTTGATCTCTCGTCCTACTACAAAAATGACACCGATTGGTCATCACAGCTCGTTCAATCGCAAATTACACCATTTACTTATGAAAACAAGCAATATGGCGTGCCGTGGCAAATGGACGCTAAATCATTCTTCTATAATAAAGACATTTTCCAAAAGCTGAAACTTGATCCCCCGAAGACGTGGGATGAATTAATCAAGGTGTCAAAAAAGCTGAAAGAGCATGGCTACACACCGATCAGCTTCGGAACAAAGGCGACTTGGACAATCTCGCACTATATCGGCACGCTTAATCAGCGGATGGTCGATGAAAAAACACGGGAAAAGGACTATAACGCCAAAACGGGTGAATTTACTGATGAAGGCTACGTAAAAGCCCTTGAAAAGCTTCAAGAGCTGACGCCTTACTTCAATAAACATGTAAACTCCGTCGACCATGAATATGTGAGACAGCAATTTAAGAGCGGAAAGTCGGCGATGATATATGCGGAAACAGCGGAAATCAAGTTGGTTGAACCGGTTAACCTCGGGATGTTCCCATTTCCTGAAATCAGCGGGCAAAAAGGATCTTCAGAAGCATTAACGGGAGCGCCGGAAGGATTCATGATTTCCTCAAGAACAAAACATCCGAAGGAAGCGATGGAGTTTTTGCAGTTCCTGACGTCGAAAAAAATGGGCGAAAAGCTCGTGGGAGATGTTGGAAAATACAGTGCGGTGCAAGGTACGGCTACTGAAGAAAATTCAACAGCCATTCAGCGTGAAGCCGTTCAGCATATTGTTGACGCCAAATCAATGGTGCCATGGTTTGATATGGATGTCGATGTTGAAGTCGCAGATGCGTACCTAACGAGCGTCCAGCAGATGCTTGGCGGCGACATGACACCGCAGCAGGTGATGAAAGCCGTTCAAAAAGCAGCAAAGCAGGCGAGGGCGTCAGCTGAATAAATCAAAGAAAAGGTGAAGCTTCGCACCTTTTCTTTTTATAAAGGAGATGAGATACCCTTGGTCAATCAAAATAAAATAATCCCCTATTTGTTTTTGGTGCCCGCTCTTGTTTTTTTACTTTTCGTTTATATCCCGATTTTTGAGAATGTCTTCCTCAGCCTGTTTCAGTGGAGTTCTTTTTCTCCGGAAAAAACGTTTATCGGCTTGAAAAACTATGTTGAATTGTTTCATGATCCTGTCTTTTATCAGGCGCTTACCAATAATGTGCTTTACGCAGTGATCTCAATTGTATGCCAGGTATTTGGCGGTTTGATTTTGGCGGCGGTGCTTGAGGATAAGCTGGTCAGAAAATGGTCGCCGTTTTTTCGTACCGTTTTCTTTTTGCCGGTTGTCATCTCCATGACGGTGATCGCGCTTTTGTTTGATTTTATTTACAATCCGGAGACAGGGCTTTTGAATCAGCTGCTTCAGGCCATCGGTCTTGATCAGCTGACGAGGGCCTGGCTCGGGGATGACAGCACAGCTATGCTTTCTGTCATTTTTGTGTCCCAGTGGCAATCTGTCGGTTATATTGCGATGCTGTACATCGTGTCGATCCAAAAAATACCGGATGAACTGTATGAAGCGGCCCGGCTTGACGGCGCGGGTAAAATTCAGCAGTTTTTTCATATTACTATTCCACAAACGAAAGAGATGTCTTTTGTGGCGGTGGTCATGACGCTGACTGGGGCCTTTACGGTATTTAATGAGCCGTACATATTGACAGGCGGCGGGCCGGGAAACGCGTCAGAAGTCCTGAGCACATTTTTATATAAAAGTGCCTTTACAAAGGATATGATGGGCTACGCCTCAGCGATTGCCACTGTCGTGTTAATCATTACACTCGCATTGTCGCTCATGCAAATGAAGTTCTTTAAAACCGGAAAGGAGGAGTAACAGATGCTGCCTCAGAAGAAGACAGATTCGTTCAGATTGGAGCCTGTGCCTGACCAGCACATTGAGGTCAAAAGAAAGCCTAGGCGAAAATGGTACATCGGAGAAACGTCTGTGTGGGTTTTTCTGTTTCTTTATTTGATTGCGATCGCCTATCCGCTTCTATGGATGGTGATGAGCGCCTTTAAAAACTCTGACGATATTTTTGAGCACAGCTGGTCGCTGCCGTCTTCGTGGCATCCGGAAAACTTTGTATCCGCCTGGAACCAGGGGATTTCTTCTTATTTTATGAACAGCGTTATCGTTACGGTGCTGACGTGTGTGATCACTGTCTTTATCAGCGCATGGGCGGCGTACGGCCTTTCCCGGTTTGAGTTCAAAGGAAAAGGATTCTTTTTGGTGCTTTGTCTTGGCGGTTTGATGCTGACGCCGCAGGTCAGTCTTGTGCCGCTTTATTCTATTATTCAGTCGCTGGGCCTGTACAATACGTATTGGGCATTAATCCTGCCGTACGCGGCTTACCGGATCCCATTCACCATCATATTGATCCGCTCTTATTTTCTTTCTATTTCCAAAGAATTAGAGGAGGCGGCTTATTTAGATGGATGTACAAGTTTCGGAGTTTTTTTCAGAATTTTCTTACCAATGAGTGTGCCGATTTTGGTGACATCCGGCATTTTGACGGCTTACCATACGTGGAATGAGTTTATGTTTGCGATTATTTTCATAGATGATGAGAATTTGCGGACCATTCCAGCTGGGCTGATGCAATTCAGAGACGCGCTTCAGACGGATTGGGGCGTCCTGCTGGCCGGGTTAACGATTTCAGCCGCGCCGATTATTATTCTATTTTTATTGATGCAGAAATATTTTGTCCGCGGAATTGCAAGCGGCAGTGTAAAAGGATAAAGGAGGGAGCACTATGAAATTGATTGCGGTTGGAGATAATGTTGTCGATTACTACCAGGATCAAGAAACATTTTACCCGGGAGGAAATGCCTTAAACGTTGCTGTGCTTGCCAAGCGGCTCGGGCATGAGTCTTCTTATATCGGAATCGTCGGCAATGACGAAGCCGCGGCACATCTGTTGAACGTTCTCAAGCTGGAGCAGGTCAATGCAGATTATATCCGCCAGGCGCACGGAGAAAACGGGATGGCGATTGTCACTCTTGATGAACAGGGGGACCGCATTTTTGTCAGATCAAATAAAGGCGGCATTCAGTCCCGGCTTCGCCTCGCGTTTCAGGAGAGAGATGTATCTTTTATCAGCGGACATGATCTGCTGCATACGAGCGTGTACAGCAGGCTTGAGAACGATCTTCCGCAGCTGTGCGGGCTTGTTCCGGTCTCATTTGATTTTTCAACCAATCGGGAGGATGATTATTTGAGGAGGGTCTGTCCTTATGTGACATATGCGTTTTTTTCAGGAAGCGATTTGAGTGAGTCGGAATGCGGCGAGCTTGCCAAAACAGCTCATGGGTACGGAGCCAAAATGGTTTGTATGACTCGAGGGGGTCAAGGTGCAATCCTGTCTGCGGGTGATCGAATCTATCATCAGCCGATTGTGGAAACTGATATAATAGATACACTTGGAGCGGGAGATTCTTTTATAGCAGGCTTTTTGACTGCCTTTTGCGTGAAGCAGGATATAATGTACGCTTTGCGCCAGGCCGCCGAAACGGCTGCGAAAACATGCGGTGTGTACGGAGCTTTCGGCTATGGCTATCCTTATCGCTTGGAGGACGGGGGAAGCAGTGAAAAAACGAGAATACTATAAGCAGTGTCTCGTTTTTTATGCCTGTTATGTGTAGGGGCTGTTGATGGTAAAGGTGACACGGTTTGTATGCATCAAAAACAGTGAGCAATAGATTGGCTGGTCGTTTGATGTAAAAGCGGTTTTATCAATTTCAAACAGCGCATCCCCGATATCACAATCCAGGTATTTGCTTTCCTCCTGCTGGGCATATACAACGTTTAATAGTTTCGTATTGTGCGTGGGTACAACTTTGTATTGCTGTTTTAAAATATCATGCATGGATACGCCGTCAGCAATAAAGGTATCAATGCCGGGAAACAAATCAAGCGGATAATGCGTCACTTCAAAGGTGAGAGGCTGATCATCGTTATAAAGAATCCGTTTTAATTCAACGACAGGGCTCTCGGGATGGATTTGAAGCTTTTCGGCGATAGGCTTTGGCGCTGGAATGATGTCATGGGACAGCACTTGGTGCTTCGGTTTTTTGCCGGTTGATTCCATAAATTCCGAGTAGCCGTTTACAGCGATCAGCTCTCGTTTTAATTTAGGGCTTTTAACGAACGTTCCCTTTCCCTGCTGCCTGATGAGATAGCCTTCTTCGACTAAATCGAGAATGGCTTTTCTGACGGTGATGCGGCTGACGTTATACTTGCTGCAAAGTTCGCTTTCGGTAGGCAGCTTGGCGGTTGGGGAATACACGCCCTTTTTGATGTCATCAGTGATGATTTGTTTTAGCTGAATGTATAAAGGTGTAGAACTTCCGTTGTTTAACAAAGGGTAGCCTCCTTTTAACCTATTATTTATATTATAATGTATTATGACGTTATAATACAAATTTACATTTTTTATTTTAGAAATATAGCAAAAATGGGAATCGATTACTCTAAAAATAACAGAAAGACCAAGTTGTTTCCAGTGACGAAATAACGATCAAAAGATAGGGGGAATGTTCTGATGGCTTCATTAACATTCGAAGACGTCAAAAAATCATATCACTCACAATTAACAGTGAAGAACTTTGATTTAGATGTAAAGGATAAGGAGCTATTGGTGCTGGTGGGGCCGTCAGGATGCGGAAAATCAACAACGCTGCGGATGGTGGCTGGATTAGAAAGCATTTCTGAAGGAAATCTTCTCATTGATGGGGAGCGGGTCAATGATCTTCCCCCAAAAGAACGTGATATTGCGATGGTATTTCAAAACTATGCGCTTTATCCGCATATGACGGTTTTTGATAATATGGCGTTTGGATTAAAGCTCAGAAAGATGGCGAAGCAGGAAATTGCCGAGCGGGTTCATGCGGCAGCCAGAATTTTAGAAATTGAACATTTGCTGAAGAGAAAACCGAAGGCGCTCTCCGGAGGGCAGCGGCAAAGGGTGGCGCTTGGCAGGTCGATTGTAAGGGAGCCGAAGGTCTTTTTAATGGACGAGCCGCTTTCTAATCTGGACGCAAAACTAAGAGTGACGATGCGGACAGAAATCAGCAAGCTGCACCAGCGATTAGAGGCAACGATTATTTATGTCACGCATGACCAGACCGAAGCAATGACAATGGGAGATCGGATTGTCGTCATGAATGAAGGGGAAATCCAGCAAGTGGCGAAACCTCATGACATTTATCATTACCCGGCGAATCTGTTTGTCGCAGGCTTCATCGGCTCTCCCGGAATGAACTTTTTAAAAGGCGTTATAGAACAGCAGCATGGCGAGCTGTTTTTCACAAACCCTTCGATCCGTCTTCATATTCCTGAAGAAAAAGCAAAGCGGCTGAAGGAAAACGGATATGCCGGAGAACAAATGATTGCCGGAGTCCGGCCGGAGCACATCACACAAATGACAGGAAATAAACAGGTGTTTGATTCAGTGTTTAAAGCAAAGGTAGAAGTGAATGAAAATCTGGGCTCAGAGCTCATTGTGCATGTCATGGCTGGGGGCGAGCGGCTGACGGTTCGCCTGGATGGAAACACGCGAATCGCAGCAGGCGATTCAATCCAGCTCACAGTGAAAATGGATCACGTCGTCTTTTTCGATGCGGAAACAGAAGAGGCTGTGTATTAGGAAAGGTGCTCCTAAAAAGGAGCACCTTTTTAGGAGCACCTTTTTCTTACGGCCAAATCTCATCCGCCCATTCAGGGTGGTCGATAAATGGGTTGCGGTTGTGTTGATATTTCTCATAAATGATTTCATTTCTTTTCCGCTCACGGTCGTCAACCGGATCCTGCTTATTCCACTCGAGCAGGACAGATTGTTTGCCATGATAAGGAGCTGAGCCATTGCCTGTCTTATCATTAAGCTCAAGGTCAGGGTAGCCGTCATCACCCTCGTAACGGACAGCCATGTAAAACAGCATGCGGGCAACATCGCCTTTCACATCATCACGGGGCTCCCATGAATCGCCGTCATAATAATTTCCGGGTGCCTTTGCATATTCAGTGCCGCCATTGTCAAAATCCATGTTTCCTCTGGCGCTGTTAACTTGAACATCAGCCGGGCGCAAATGATGAATATCAGTACCAGGTCCCTTGCTCGTACCAAAATCGCCATGGGATTTCGCCCAGACGTGCTCGCGGTTCCAATCGCCGACATTGCCGCCGTTCAGGTTTTTGGACCGCGATTCATTCGTATAGAGCAGGATGACGTTATTCGGATTAGCCGGATCTTCATCGGTTTCTTTCAGCGCGTTCCACACCTCGCTGTAGGACAGCATCGTGTGTCCGCTGATGATGCGGTGCAGGGCACTTTTTAGCGAGTCTCCTGTTTTGCCTTCAGCCCCTTCATAATAGGTATCTGTGTCAGCATAGGGTGCAGCGGGGGCTAATGAGAGAAGACTAACTGTCCCTGAAGGGGAAGACGCCAATCGGTCATTAAGGCTTAATGCGTTTTGCCCGCTTGCTGAAGCTGCCGGCGCAAACCATCCGGAAATCAGTAATACACAGACGAGCGGCAGAAACCATGCTTTTTTTGTCATCACTTGCCCTCCTTTTATGAGATCATGTCTATTATCTAAAATTGACATAAAGGATAGAAGTGTCATTTTGTATATTTTTCATTAAAATTGTAAATTAGTTCCTTTGGAGGAGGCGGAAATCTCCTGTTCGCATATCTTTAGGTCCTGTTTTTGCGAGCTGCCGCCATTTCTGTTTTTACCGCCTCTCCCGCAAGCCTAGCTCGTACATATGAAAGGCAGTTTGACGCTTTCTGACAGGTAGGGTGAACCTGATTGCTAGATACTGTGACCAAAAAATAAACGTTTTTTTGGTTAATATGCCAATGAACTATCATGTTCCTCCTTCTATAATGAAGTCACTATAACGGCCAGAGGGGGGGAGTACATGGAAAAGCAAAAGCTTTCAGTAAAAAACAGCATCACAGATTATATTGAATGGCTCGCCCAATACGGTGCGTCCGCGGACGGCGGCGTAACGAGGCTTTTATACACAAAAGAGTGGATGGACGCACAGCTTGCCGTGAAAACAGAAATGTCTTCTTTCGGGCTTGAGACAAGATTCGACGATGTCGGGAATGTTTTTGGAAGGCTTTCGGGCACCCAGTCTCCGGATGAAGTCATTGTAACCGGTTCACATATCGATACTGTTATCAACGGGGGGAAATACGACGGCGCCTATGGTGTTTTGGCGGCAATGCTTGCGATAAAGCAGCTCAAAGAGGCCTATGGAGCGCCGAAAAAAACACTCGAAGCGGTATCCTTATGTGAGGAGGAAGGCAGCCGTTTTCCACTGACCTATTGGGGATCAGGGAATATGACGGGTGTTTTTTCATTACAGGATGGAGCAGAGCCAAGAGACGAATCAGGAGTCTCGCTGCAAACTGCGATGCATGAGAGCGGTTTTGGCAAAGGCGTGTTTCAGCCGGCATATCGGACAGATATCAGCGCTTTTGTTGAGCTTCATATTGAACAGGGGCAGACGTTGGAAATGTCAGGCCGGGATCTCGGCATTGTGACAAGTATTGCGGGGCAGAGGCGATATCTCGTCACGCTGGAAGGGGAATGCAATCACGCGGGAACCACCTCCATGAAATGGCGCAAGGACCCGCTCGCAGCCAGCAGCCGTATCATTCATGAGCTGCTGCTGCGGTCGGAGGAGCAGCCGGAGGAGCTCCGTCTGACATGCGGAAAAATAACGGCAGAGCCCAATGTAGCCAATGTCATACCGGGACGCGTCCAGTTTTCAATCGATATTCGCCATCAGCATCAGCACGTGCTGGAGCAGTTTCATAAAGACATGGTTGCTTTGATCAATGGTATTTGCCATCAAAAAGGAATTCGCGCCGTGATTGATGAATATATGCGGATAGAGCCTGTGCCGATGGATGAAAGGCTGAAGGCTGTGGCTTTTGAAACAGCATTAGAAAACGGCTTCAGCTGTGAGGAAATGGTGAGCGGAGCTGGGCATGACGCGCAAATGATTGGAAGGCGTTATCCTGCTTGTATGCTGTTTGTGCCAAGCCGGGGCGGCATCAGCCACTCGCCGAAGGAATATACCTCAGCCAGACAGCTTGAGATCGGCGTCCGCGCACTGACTGATTTATTACACAAACTGGCTTACTGATAAAGGAGGAATGGCTGTGTCAGGCAGAAGAGAATTATGCACCCCGTTAAGAACGATTATGACGCCGGGGCCTGTTGAGGTTGATCCGCGGGTATTAAGAGTAATGAGCACCCCGGTTGTTGGCCAATTTGATCCGGCGTTTACCGGTATTATGAATGAAACGATGGAGATGCTTCGGGAGCTGTTTCAAACGAAAAACCGCTGGGCATACCCGATTGACGGCACTTCACGGGCGGGTATTGAAGCAGTGCTGGCTAGCGTAATAGAGCCGGAAGATGATGTGCTCATTCCCATTTACGGCCGTTTCGGTTACTTGCTGACTGAAATCGCCGAGCGGTATGGGGCTAATGTTCATACGCTTGAGTGCGAATGGGGAACGGTTTTTGACCCGGAGGACATCATACGGGAGATAAAAAAAGTGAAGCCGAAAATTGTGGCGATGGTGCATGGAGAAACATCGACAGGACGGATTCACCCGCTGCAAGCGATCGGTGAAGCCTGCCGCACTGAGGATGCATTGTTTATCGTCGATGCAGTCGCAACGATCGGGGGCTGTGAGGTCAAAGTCGATGAATGGAAGATTGACGCTGCCATCGGCGGGACGCAAAAATGTTTGTCTGTGCCATCAGGAATGGCGCCGATTACATATAATGAGCGGGTGGCGGACGTGATTGCAGCCCGCAAAAAGGTGGAGCGCGGGATTGCGACACAAGCTGACAGGGCAGCACTTTCGGAAAATCGGCCAATTACAAGCAACTACTTTGATTTGAGCCAGCTTGAGGATTATTGGAGCGAAAGACGGCTCAATCATCATACAGAAGCGACGACGATGCTGTACGCCTTGCGTGAGGGTGTCAGACTGGTGCTTGAAGAAGGCCTTGAGGCCCGTTTTGAGCGGCATCGGTACCATGAAACCGCATTAGCAGCAGGAATAAAGGCAATGGGGCTAAGATTGTTTGGAGATGAAAGCTGCAAAATGCCTGTTGTCACCTGTGTTGAAATTCCCGGCGGCATCGATGGCGAGTCTGTCCGTCGTGTGCTGCTGGAACAATTCGGTATCGAAATTGCCAGCTCATTCGGCCCGCTCGCAGGGAAGATCTGGAGAATCGGCACGATGGGCTACAGCTGCCGAAAAGAAAACGTGCTGTTTGTGCTTGCCGGGTTAGAGGCTGTGCTTCTCAGACATAATGCAGGTATCGAAGCAGGAAAGGCGCTCCAAGCGGCGCTTGATGTATATGAAAACGCTGGCCGACAGGCAGCGGTGTAAAGAAAAGCTTGCGGACCTCCGCAAGCTTTTTTAAGTTATCATTTCTTGTTTTCTCCAATTTGATTTTCTTCGTTTGACTCTTTTTACAAATCCTCTTTCTATGTGTTTCATTTTCTGACAAATCATGAGTCATTTTCTCTTCCATCATCTATTCTTTATACAAGTTACCCATAAATCACGCGGAACTCGTTGTTTCTCACAGCAATTTTTGAGAGGAGGATGCAGCATTGGGAAATTTCCACACGGTGTTAGACGCGCTCCTGGAAGACCAGGAGGAGGCTGTGCTGGCGACCATTGTTCAGGTTGAAGGCTCCGCATATCGAAAAGCAGGCGCTTCTATGCTCTTTAAGAAAAGCGGCCAGCGGATTGGCTTGCTGAGCGGCGGGTGCGTGGAAGAAGATTTATGCCAACGAATCAGTGCGCTGGGCGATCAGCTCACGTCAGCGCTGATTCCCTACGACATGCGGTCGGAGGATGATCTGTCCTGGGGCATGGGAGCTGGGTGTAACGGCATGATTCATGTTCATGCAGAGCGAATCACTCAGGGAAAAAGGCGCCACTATGAAAAAGTGAGGGAATGCCTTCATTCAGGCAAAGCTGTCACTTCTATTGTAAAGATTGAATCCTCCCATTATTTATTTCTGACGGAGAATGGGCATTTTGGGAACTGGCCGGACGCGCCTCTGCAAAATATTCAACGTACTGTTTCAACGCTTCATTTACCGCATTTCGATCCGCCAACTAACATGTTTATTCAGCGAATTGAACCGAAACCGCGTCTCATTCTGTTCGGGGCGGGACCGGATACTGTACCGCTGGCCAATTTGGCGGCTGATACAGGGTTTTCTGTTATCGTGACGGATTGGCGGCCCGCTTATTGCACATCCTCTCTTTTTCCAAAAGCGGATCAGCTGATCACCGCTTTTCCTGAACAAATGCTCAGCGAATTCCAATTTTCTTCGCATGATGCAGCAGTTGTGGCAACCCATCATTATCAGCACGATCAAATGATCATCAACTTCTTATTTTCTCAAAATCTTCATTATATTGGACTGTTGGGTTCGGCAAATCGTACAAAACGGCTGCTGAACGGAAAACAGCCTCCGTCTCATTTTTACAGTCCGGTCGGGCTGGACATCGGTGCAGAAGGTCCCGAGGAAATTGCGGTAAGTGTAGTGGCAGAAATCATTCAAACAAGAAAACAGGTGGCGGTTGTATGAGAAGCCCCTATCTGATTGGGGTATTTCTCGCTGCCGGCAATAGCAAAAGAATGGGCCAAAACAAGCTGGCTTTGCCGCTAAAAGAAAAAACCATCGGCTCACTTTCTTTGAAAACTGCTCTGTTGTCCCGCCTTGATCATGTGCTGGTCGTCGAGCGGACAAAGCATGCCTCCCTTGAGTGGATAGGATCGCCATATCAAGCACCGCCTTTTCAAAAACGCTGGAGCCTGCATGTTTGTCCAGACGCGGAAAAGGGTCAGGGGCATTCAATCAGCAGCGGGGTGCGAAAAGCAGAAAGCATGGGGGCGGACGGCGTTGTCATTTTGTTAGCCGACCAGCCTTTTCTTTCCGTTGATCATCTCAATGCCCTTGTGGCACTAGCTCCTGAGTCATTTGCCGTGTCATCATTTTTAGGGACGTTCACCCCGCCAATCTACTTCTCATCGGCTTGTTTTCCTTATGTAAAGGGGCTAAAGGGAGATGAAGGGGCTCGCAGGCTCCTGAAAAGCGGAAAGCTTGGAGCAGGTGCGGTTTTGGAGGCAAAGGGAAGCGGTGAGTTGGAGGATATTGATACACCGGAGGAATATGACATGGTAAGGAGGGTGATGGCTTGAACGGCCAAGTGACCAAAGAAAGGATGAATATTCAATTGTGGAGGCCGTCAGCGCTTGATGAGGCCTATTCGCTTTTGCAGCAGCTTGCTCCGGATGTATGTGCCGCATCGGGAAGCACGCTGCTTCAGCTTCAGTGGGACAAAGGAATTTTGCCGAAACAGCACCTTGTCAGTCTTGAAGGGATTGACGAGATGCGAGGGATAAGCGTCAATGGCACCCACGTGTCGATCGGGGCGCTGACCACACTGAGTGAATGCAGAAAGAACCCTTTAATCAAGAGCGCAATTAGCTGCTTCAGTGAGGCTGCTTCCGCTGTCGCCGCACCTGCAATCCGCAGCCAGGCGACAATTGGCGGAAACATAGCGAGTAAAATCGGTGATTTGATTCCGCTTTTGCTTGTGCTTGATGCTGAGCTTATCGTGTATCAAAAGGAACAGATCAGGCTGCCGTTAGGCGCTTGGCTTGTGGATGGAGACTTTGAAACAGCTATCGTCACGCGTGTCATCATCCCGCGGGTGGCGGGAGAGCGTGTATTTTACCGCAAGCTTGGGAGGCGTCAGGCTTTTACAGGAGCGGTTGCTGTTGCAGCCGGACGTTTTTTGAAAGACGGCGGCATTCGTCTCGCCGCTGGCCATGCCGATATCACACCTGAAAGATTATTGGACAGCGAAGCGAAATGGAAGGCATCAGGGTGGGACCCGCATGAGCTGTACAAAACACTTATCCATGAGCCGCCGTTTTCCGCAGATGATTTTATGTCAGCGGCATACAGAAAAAAAGCCGCTGCCAACGTCATCATGGCAGAGCTGATGGCTGAGGGAGGGGAATAAATGATCATCAACAAACCATCAAGAGTCAGGCCGGATGGAAGGGAAAAGGTCACAGGGGAACTGAAATATATGACCGATCTCAGCTTTCCAGGAATGCTGTATGGCAAAGTGCTGAGAAGTGCTTATCCTCATGCAGAGATTGTGTCGATTTGCACCATGAAAGCTGAGAAAGTGGAAGGTGTGCGGGCCGTCGTCACGCATAAAGACGTTCCCGGCTTAAACCGATTTGGCCTTGTCATCCCTGATCAGCCGGTTTTATGCGAGGACAGGGTGCGGCATGTCGGAGATGCGGTCGCCGCAGTTGCTGCGGAAACGGAGGAAATCGCGGAGGCTGCGCTGGAGCTGATTTGCGTTGAGTATAAAGAGCTGGAGGTCATTGATTCACCTGAAAAAGCGCTTCAGCCGGGCGCGCATAGACTGCACGAGGACGGGAATATCCTGCACCGCGCGTTTTTTTCAAACGGTGATGTGGAACAGGGTTTTCGAGCATCTGACACATTCCTTGAAGAAACCTATGAGCTGCCGCGGCAGATGCATACGTATATGGAAACGGAGGGAGGCGTAGCCGTTCCAGAGGATGATGGCGGCTTTACGATGTATGCAGGAACGCAGCACGGCTATAAAGACCGGTTCCAGCTTGCCCGTATTTTTGACATTCCTGAAGAGAAGATCAGAGTTGTGTCAAGTCCGATGGGCGGCTCATTCGGAGGGAAGGATGAACTGAATATCCAGCCGTATGCTGCACTTTTGGCCTTGAAAAGCAGACGCCCGGTCAAAGTTCATCAAACACGAAAGGAATCTGTACGTTCTGGCATTAAGCGCCATCCGATGAAGATTACGATAAAAACGGGTGCGGATCATGCAGGAAATCTATTGGCGCATGACGTGAAAATTGTGGCGGACACAGGCGCTTATGCTACGCTCGGACCGGCAGTTCTTGACTTTTCTGTCGAGCACGCGGCGGGGCCGTACCGTATTCCGAATATCCGGACTGAAGGAATATCTGTATTTACGAACAACGGGGTGGCTGGAGAATTTCGGGGTTTTGGCGGCAACCAAATCACTTTTGCACTCGAAACCCATCTAGATCGTCTCAGCAGCATGCTCGGCATTGATCCGCTGGAGCTGAGAGGAAAAAATATCAGAAATCCGCATGACTTGGGGCCGCTTGAGCATCGGATTGCACCAACTGACGGAGCGGCGCAAGTGCTGGACACTATTTCTAAATCTCCCATTCTTACAAGAACAAGCCGGAAATGCGGGTATCTGCAAAGAGGCACGGGAGCGGCAATCACAATGCACGGCGGAGGGCTGGGGTATGGCCGAATGGATGCGGCAGGAGGCCGTTTGTCCCTTTCTAGTGAAGGCAAAATCACTGCTTCGTTTGGATTTGAAGAATGCGGACAGGGGATTCTAGCAGCGATTGAACAGATTGTCATGGAGGAGTTAGGTTGTGCCGTAGAGGATATTTCCGTTGTTATTGGGGATACCGCAAAAGTGCCGAAGTCAGGCTCCTCCACAGCATCCCGCGGCACAAGCATGGTGTGGCATGCGATCCAGCGTTTGAAGAAGCCGTTTCTAGCTCAGTTGAAAAAACGGGCGGCAGAATGGAATGGCTGTTCAGCGGAAAACCTTATGCTCGGCGCTGCAGGATTGCGTGAAAAAAACACGAAGGCGCTCGTGGTGACGTATAAGGAGCTGGCTGAAAAAGGCCCTTTGGCAGAGGAAACGGCATTTGACTTTCCAACAACGCCTGATCCTGTAGTGGGCGGCCATTTTCTTTACTCATTTGGAGCGGCTGCCGTTGAGGTGGAGGTAGATCTGTTAACAGGCGATGTCAAAGTGATAGATTGTGAGCATGCTATTGCAGCAGGTCCGGTTGTCAGTCCGCAGGGTTATCGAAGTCAAATTGAAGGCGGCGCTGCCATGGCACTCGGCTATACACTGATGGAGGAAGCGAAAATGACGGACGGACGTTATGCGGCGGAAAATCTCGATCACTATTTGATTCCAGGAGTCAAAGATGTTCCTGACATGAAGCTGACCGCAATAGAGGACTTAATGAAGGGTGATGCATATGGACCGCGCGGTGTTGGCGAAATCGGAACGATCGCCATCACTCCAGCTATTGTAAAGGCCATACATGATGCGGTCGGATGCTGGATAAATAAGCTGCCCATTTCAAGAGAAGAACTTCTTAACGCGATAGACAGGAAGGGGATGAAAGAATGGACGTAAAAGAGGCCGGGCCGTTTTCTGTAAAAAAGGAACAGTTGCGGATGACCGTGAATGGACAGGAGTATGAGGTTGCAGCCGTTCCTGCGACACGTCTAAGTGACCTGCTTAGAAAGGAATTTCAGCTGACCGGGACAAAGGTGTCCTGCGGAATCGGCCGCTGCGGAGCGTGCTCTATCCTTATCGACGGAAGGCTGGCCAATGCGTGCATGACGATGGCTTACCAAGTGGACGGCCATTCCATTACAACAATTGAAGGAATTCATAAAAAAGAGCTGGATATCTGCCAAACCGCTTTCTTAGAGGAAGGCGGCTTCCAATGCGGCTACTGCACCCCGGGCATGACGATTGCCCTTAAAGCGCTGTTTGAGGAAAACCCGCATCCGGCTGACGAAGACATAGAAGAGGGGCTGGCGGGGAATTTGTGCCGGTGTACCGGGTATGGCGGGATTATGCGGTCTGCTTGCAGGATTAGAGAAGAGTTGAACGGAGATAGACGGGAGTCCGGCTTTTAAAAGCCGGATTTTTTTAGCCTGACATTTTACTATGAAAAAGCGGTCAGACAGCGTGTGGGAAAACATACGGTACATTTCGTAGAATTGATAGCTCCAGCTTCACATAGCAAAGACGCCATAAAAACTTCTTATGGCGTCTGACGGACAGGGAGGTGCTGATACCGCAGAGGATAGGCAAAGTCAAACTTAATAACCGCTAAAGAAAGAAGCTCCAACAATGATTAACAAAATGAATAGCACTACGATTAAAGCGAAGGAGCTGCCGAGACCGCTTGAATAACCAGAGTTTCCGCCAGAATTGTAGAATCCCATAAAGTCACCTCCTTTAGTGGAGATAGAATAAGATATGCCAAACGATCATTTTCGACATAGATTTGAGTCTAAAAAAGAAAAAATGAATATTTTGTCTGAAGGTGTAAGAGAGACCGCATGATCAAAACTATTAAAACCGAACAATTGTATTCAAAGTATTTTTGGAGAGAAAAAGCGGTCTGTTTATAGGATTGGGAAAGGGAGTTCGGCTGCTAAGAGCTGTCTTATCAGTTTGAAACCTCGATTTATAAATGAAAGGGTTTCAGGATATTTTTTCTATGGGTGATTATGATGAAAAAAACTGGAGGGGGTTATTCAGGCAGTTGTTTCACTACGTGTGGGATCACTTCAAGTACTGTCCTAAGGATCAAAAGTTTATTGAAATGCAAATAAAGCCCGCCTCACCGGCGGGCTTTTTCGTTAACTCCCCCTATATACCTGATAACCAAACGGCGACAGCAAAAGCGGGATATGGTAATGCGCATCTGGATCTGCAATGTGAAAACGGACGGTGACGATGGTTAAAAACGGCTGATCGGCTGCGTTCGTGTTTTTACTCGCAAAATAGTCTCCTGCATGAAATTCCATCACATATTCTCCGGACACCAACTCTTCAGCAGCCAGCAGAGGGACTTCGACTTTTCCGTCCTTGTTAGTGTACACCTCTTTCATTATACTTTCACCCAGCCGCTTCAATTCAATTTTGACGTTCGCCGCTGGTTTGCCGCAGGTTAAATCTAAAATATGGGTGGTCAGCTTTCCCATCAGGCTTTCAGGCTCCCTGCGGTTTCAGCGGTTTTCTGTTTTTCTTTCTCGGCGTCTTCTCTTGTCACGGTAAAGCGCTGGAAGCCAAATGGCGGGCGCGGTTCGGTGTAGACTTTTCCTTTTGCCCCCGGGATCTCTTCAACGACTGTGTCCCATGTGTGATTTTGTGATTGGAAGCTGACATCAGTGAGCTGTGGGAACCTCGCTAATATTCTGCAGCCGATGTGATAGATTAAGTGTTGGATTGAAGGGGTTTCGAGCTCGTGAAAAACGGTGCTCGCCAAGTCGCGGACTTGTTCAGCCGCGACGTAGCGGGCTGGGTCAGAAGCATATGCGTCATTGGTGTTTTCATACTGCCAGCTGATGTTTAAATAGACAAACAGGGGGCGGTTGCCGTCTTCGGGAAGAGTCGTATATTCGTCCCGGATGAAGCCGGCGAAGGAGTTGCCGCTCACCTTAACGAGCTGAAGATCCATGATTTCGCTGTATTGTTCTGTAATCGTGATGGTATTCCCGCTGCGTTCGGCTTTCAGCACAGAGCGGCTTCGTTCATTGCGTGATCTTCTGAAGACAAGGCGGCTTGTGGTGAGCTCTTTCTCCTCGTATGCAGGCATTGCTTCAAACGGAATGTCTTCGCCAGTCAGAGTGATCGTGTCCATATGAGAATAGGTATCCAAAAATTGGTGAGCTACATATTGTAGGAACCCCTCGGTTGTCGTTCCTTCATAGGATGCGAGATGGCGCTGGATAAAGTTTTTCATTGAATCCGTTGCCACGACGAGAGTGTTGTCTCCGTCTGTAAATGATGGCAGGAAAGCGTCTCCGCCAATTTCGCATGTCACATCAACGCCGACAACTGTATTGTCTCTCTCGGTAAAAGATGATTCTGGGATTTGCTTCACTCCAGTGAGCGGTTTTAAAAACGTTCGGTATGCAAATACATTTCCTTTGCCATAAGACATGGTTCTTTTCATTTGCGTCTCTCCTTTTTCAGTGATGATGTCAGCCAGGCGAAAGCGGGCGATTCGGTAAATTTCTATAAGGGCCTGCTGGAACTCCGATTCCCGTTCGTTCTCAAGCCTTTCCAGCAGGGCTTGATGAATGTCCTGTTTCGTCTTTCCCTTTACCGCTAAAATAAAAGGAAAGCCGAAGCGATCATAATAGTGTTCGTTCAGCTTGAAAAACTCCTCGTATTCCTGCTGTTCCAGTTTGCTGAGCCCTGCGTTCTGCTGCTCTTTTATCGACTCACTGCTCATTGTTTTCTTTGTTCCGAGCCGAGGGTGCTTATTGATTACCTCAAGCTGTGTCTTGCGATCCGCAGCTTTTACAATACCCGTCATTTTGCGGTGAAGATCACAAAGGGACGAAAACGGCCGTAATGCCGCGGATCTCTCCGCAATCCATGAAGAGTGTTCAAAAATAGAGCCAAGTGTGTCTGTCAGTGTTTGTGTGTCCATTTGGTTCAGGTCATCCATTGTGAGCATTGGCATCTTCCTTTACGTTTTTATGTCTGAGCCATTCGGCTGTTTGGCTTGAAAAAAAGCGTGCAGTGCTATGGCTGTCAAACTGCCGATCACGATTCCGCTTCCCGCCAAGACTGATGCGGCGCCCGGAAGTGATGAAAACAGCGCGGGAACAGTTGTAGCGCCAAGCCCCAAGCTGACGGAAGAGGCGATAATCAACAGGTTGCCTTGTGAATCGAAGTCGACGCTGGACAGCATTTTGATCCCGTACGAAATGACCATGCCGAACATGACGATCATTGCGCCGCCGAGAACTGGGTTGGGGATCACTGTAGTCAGTGCCGCGGCTTTTGGAACAAGCCCGATCGCCATCAGCATGATTCCTGTGGTGGCGACGACGTGGACACTTTTTATCTTTGAAAGCTGTACGATGCCGACATTTTGCGAGAAGGCTGTATAGGGAAACGCGTTAAATAAGCCGCCTAGCATAATCGCAAGGCCTTCCGCCCGGTAGCCCTTTTCCAGATCCTTCTCCGACAGTCTGCGGTTTGTGATATCGGCAAGCGCAAAGTAAACACCAGTCGATTCGACGAGACTGACAAGCGCAACGAGAAGCATCGTGACAACAGCCGGCCATTCAAAGGCAGGCGGTCCGAAATAAAACAGAGACGGAACATGAAGCCAAGATGCCTCCAAGACCTCAGAGAAATTGACCTTTCCCATGAAGTATGCAGCCGCTGTTCCTGCGATCATACCGAGCAAAATCGCTATGGAACGGATAAAACCTTTAAAGAAATAAAACAGCAATAAGATAAAAGCTGTGACGCCAAACCCGAGGAGGACGTTGTCCAGTGAGCCGAATTCTTTGCTTCCTTCACCTCCGGCCAGGTTATTCATTGCCGTCGGGATCAGGCTGATACCGATGATCATGACGACTGATCCGGTTACGGCAGGCGGAAAAAAACGGACAAGCTTTCCGAAGAAGCCTGCGGCTAAGACGACAATCAGCCCTGCGGCGATAATGGCACCATATATCGCTGGGACACCGTAAGTGCTGCCGATAGAAATCATCGGGCCGACTGCGGTAAACGTGCATCCGAGCACAACGGGAAGGCCGATGCCGAAATACCGGTTTCTCCAGAGCTGCAAAAGAGTCGCCGCCCCGCACATGAACAAATCGATCGCAATTAAATACGTCAGCTGCCCCGCATTCAGTCCGATCGCCGCTCCGACGATCAGCGGAACGAGAATGGCTCCCGCATACATGGCGAGCATGTGCTGAAGCCCCAGCATCATCAGCTGAAAGGCATTGTGCTGTTCCTTCATCTTTTTACACCTCTTTTTCTAATGCGAGTGTATGTTCTAATACCGGAAGTTCAGTTTTCTGAGCTGTTTTGTCTTTTTTGCCGCGCAAGCTGAAAAATAGATTCAAAAAGATAGCGGTCAGGCTGCCAGTGATGGTGCCGTCACTGACCAGAATCCGGATCGGAGCGGGGAATTCAGCAAAAATCCCGGGGACGGTACTGGCGCCGATGCCGAGTGCGATTGAGCATGCGATGGTCAGGAGGTGGTATTGATTTGTGAGATCCGCTGTGCTGAGCATTTTGACGCCGGAGGCAATCACCATGCCGAACATGACGACGGTTGCGCCGCCAAGCACAGCAGCAGGAACGGCAGAAGCAAGGGCAGCAATCTTCGGAATCAGTCCGAGACAGACAAGGATAAAGCCTGCGGTAATCACGACGTTTCTCGTTTTTACCTTCGTCAGCTGCAATAAGCCGGCGTTTTGCGCAAAGGTATTATAAGGAAAGGCATTGAACAGCCCGCCGATGAGAATGGCGATTCCCTCCGCGCGATACCCTTTGACGAGGTCATTTTCAGTTAAAGGTCTGCCGCATATCTTTCCGATTGCGTAGAAAACGCCGGTTGATTCCACAATAATGACGATTCCGACGATCAGCATCGTTAAGATCGGGCCAATTTCAAACGCAGGAGCTCCGAAATAAAAAGGCTTCGGGATTTGGAAGAATGGTGCTTCTGTAACAGAAGAAAAGCTGACTTTGCCCATGATCGCTGCCGCCGCTGTTCCGGCGGCGATTCCGATCAGGACGGACAGTGTTCGGGCAAATCCTTTGAGAAAGCGGTTGAGGACTAAGATCAGAACAAGGACACCGACAGAGAGAAGAAGGTTTTCGAGCGAACCGTATTCGGGGTTGGCGCTGCCGTTTATTTTTTCGCCGCCAGCCATATTTTTCACACCTGTCGGAACTAGTGAAAGGCCGATCAATGTCACAACCGTACCTGTTACGACAGGAGGAAATAACACAGTCAGTTTGCCGAAAAAACGAGCAAACAAAAAGATGAACACACCGGCCGCGATGATAGAACCGTAAATCGTGTGAATGCCGTAATTGGCGCCGATTGCAATCATCGGGGTGACGGCCACAAATGAGCTGCCAAGCATGACGGGAAGCCCGATGCCGATGTATGCTCCGCGCAAGGTTTGCAAAAGCGTCGCGACGCCGCACGTTAACAGGTCAATCGCCAATAGGTAGGACAGCTGTTCAGTTGTTACATTCAGTGCCCTGCCGACAAGCAGGGGCACCAAAATCGCACCTGCATACATGGCCAGCACATGCTGCAGGCCAAGCGTAAACACCGTAAACGATCCTTTTTTCATCATAGTCCCTCCTCGTATGTGAACTTTAGTAACATGATATCGTGCCGATTGAGGAGTGTCATTGGATACAGTAGCCGAAAAAGACAGGTGTGATTGCTGAAAGTGACGAAAAATGATTGATTTTGTAAGAGAATGTGACAAACGTTAGCTGATCAGCCGCTGCATACGTAAGGCAAGCCGCAAACGCATCGTTGTTTCTGGATCTTTTAAGCTTTTTCCAAGCAGCTCTTCGCATTTTTCAAGGCGGTAAATGACCGTATTGCGATGAACGTACAGACGCTTGGCCGTCTCTGAAATTTGGCAGTGTGTCTCTAAATAGACGGAAAGCGTATGAAGAAGGCTTTGATCCTCCTGCTGTTTTTCAGCAAGGCTCTGAAGCGTGGAGTTGTAAAATTTCTTCAAATCCTCAACCGGGAGCAAGCGCAGAAGCTCAGGCACATCTTTTGCGTGATACACCTGGATAAATGCGGTGCTTCTAGACAAATGCCCCGATTGCAGAGCATCAGAAGCTTCTGTGAACGCGTCGGGAACATCAATGAGCTTTTGGCAGATATTGCTGATGCCAAAGGACACGGTTCGTTTAAATTGAGCGCTGACCTGTGTTTGGAACTGTTCTAAAAAGCTGATCACCGAGGCGTGCATTTCACTCCAGCTGTCTGTCGCCTCGATGAGAATAATGCCGACGTTTCCTTTCATAAAGAAGTGAGGCGGAAACGGGAAGGCCGATAATTCACCTTCGAGAAATTCGAATACGCTGTCGGAAGCGAGCTGATTTTCTGTAAAGCTGATTGATTCGTCATTGCGATCGAGTTTACCGGCAATGCACATGTATTTTTGGTCCCAGCGCAGCTTGAATTCTTTTGCCCGGTTTTTGATTTCGTCGTCTGAAGAAAATGACCGCTCAATAAAATTGTTAAAAAACTCATTGCGCGCCCGCCGGCTGAACTGTTTCAGCGCATTTTCCTTCAGCAGTTCAAAGGAAATGACGTTGGCCGCTTGTTCAATCGTGAGGATCAATCCTTTGTCGCCGGCCTGCACCATGTCTGGTATCAGCAGATATCCGCAATTTTTTTCGTGATTATAAATAGGCAGGACAGAATATGTTTTCTGATCTGAGATTGTAGAGAAACAAGTGAAAAATGGCCCGGATACGGTATTCAGGGTGCCTTTCAGTTTTTCGGTTTCAACTGAAATTTGATGAGACGCTGACAGCATTTTAGCATGCTGGTCTAGAAGCAGCACGGGAAGCTGAAGGAGGTCTGACACCTTTTTGAGCAGAGATTGCAGCCCCTTGCCGCTCATAATGTGGTTTGTGAATTTTTTGTGCGCGTAAATGGCTTGCTGCAGCTCGTTAGAACGCATATCGAGAATATGGCTGAGAGTGGCATTCACAATATCGCCGAGGCGGATGTGTTCCGGAAGCTCAATGATCGGGAACGCATATGAATCGGCCAGTTCGATGATTTCCTTCGGGATATCTTCCAGATAGCGCTTTGTTTTAATGCCGAGGCCCGCGCAGCCGCGTTTTGCCATTTGCCGAATCAGTTCAGATAATTGATGCGGGTGATCCTTCAGGTGATAGGCGGTGGTGACGAGCAATTCATTCTTATGCAAAAAGTCTGCGATATCCGGAGCATCCATCATGTTGACATGCTGAACCTCTCTTTCCCCTCCTGCTTTTCCAGCGATTAAATTGGCGTTTTCAAAAGCCGGTATTTTCATCACATCAAAAATATTCATAGCGCATTCTCCTTTTTTGTAAAAACATTGGTTAAGATGAATAATTTTCAATAGGAATTCTAGCGGTTTTGCTGATGTAATACGATCATAGTAGCAGTAAACTGTTGAAAATAGAACTGGTTGTGTGACATAAACTGACATGAAAAATCGTCATCCTTACATGGGGGGATCAATATGGCTTACGATATGGTCATAAAAGGTGCAAAGGCAGTTACGCCAGATGGCGTTACAGAAGCTGATATTGCAGTTCAAAACGGTGTCATTGCCGAGATAGGTTCTGACATCGAAGCAAGCGGGGCGGAAATCATCAAGGCAGACGGGACATACGTGTTTCCTGGTGCGATAGACTGCCATGTTCATTTTAATGAACCGGGCAGGGAAGATTGGGAGGGATTTGAAACAGGTTCTCAAATGATGGCCGCAGGCGGCTGCACCACCTTTTTTGATATGCCGCTCAACTGCATTCCATCAACCGTGACGGCAGAGCATCTTCTCGCAAAAGCTGAGCTGGGCAGGCAAAAATCTGTCGTGGATTTTGCGCTATGGGGCGGCCTTGTGCCTGGCCATATCGAGGACATCCGTCCGATGGCTGAAGCGGGAGCGATCGGGTTTAAAGCGTTTTTATCAAAGTCAGGCACTGATGAGTTCCGCTCTGTTGATGAACGGACATTGCTTAAAGGTATGGCGGAAATTGCGGCTGCAGGAAAAATCCTCGCTCTTCACGCAGAAAGCGATGCGATCACAAGCTATTTGCAGATGGTTTTGGCCAATAAAGGAAAGGTGGATGCGGATGCGTACGCCGCCTCCCGCCCGGAGGAAGCAGAAGCTGAAGCGGTGTATCGCACGATTCAGTATGCGAGGGTGACAGGCTGTCCGGTTCATTTTGTTCATATCAGTACGGCGAAAGCGGTTGAGCTGATCAGAGAGGCGAAACAGGAAGGGCTCGATGTTTCGGTCGAAACATGCCCGCATTATGTCTTATTCAGCCATGACGATTTACGGGAAAAGGGCTCTGTCGCGAAATGCGCGCCGCCGCTCCGGTCACCGCAATCGAAGGAAGCGCTGGTCGAGGCGCTCATTGCCGGGGATATTGACATGGTTTCCTCAGACCATTCCCCTTGCCGTCCATCCTTAAAGCGGGAGGACAATCTGTTTTTATCATGGGGCGGAATCAGCGGCGGGCAGTTCACTTTATTAGGCATGCTGGAACTGGCGCTTGAACATCAGATTCCGTTTGAAACCATCGCAGAATGGACAGCGGCGGCCCCTGCAAAACGATTTGGCCTTCAGAAAAAAGGGCGGCTTGAAGCGGGGTGTGATGCGGATTTTGTGCTCGTCAGCATGGAGCCGTACACTGTCACAAGAGAATCGATGTTTGCAAAGCATAAAATAAGCATTTACGAAGGACATACATTTCCCTGCCGTATTTCGGCCACTTACAGCAAAGGCCGGTGCGTGTACAATGATGGGGAAAAAGTCAGCGGAATTGACGGAGCGCTGGTCGTTCCTTCGTAAGCCCGGCGGATTTTACCGCCGGGTTTTTTGATTTCTGCCGTTCTTGTTTTTAAAATTTCATCAACGTGGTATCTTTTTTAAAAGGAGGCGGAGGCAGTGGAGCATGTCAAATACATACTTAAGCAATCTTGGTCTCGCCATACGAGCTCTAAATGGACGGAAGAATGCCCGTCATGCGGCCAATGCGGTGTGACGGCACTGGTGATTCAGGATCAATTCGGCGGCGCCATTCTGAAAACAAGAGTCGGTGAGAGCTGGCATTTTTATAACAGCTTCAATGGTGTGGTGTACGATTTTACGAGTGAGCAGTTTCAGGCGCCTATTGAATATCAGCACATTCCTTCCTCCAGAGAAGAGGCGTTTTTAGATACGAATGAGGAACAATATCAGCATTTGCGTGAGGCATTTTCCCGCCATATGAACAGCATTTCCGAGGAAACCTGAAAACACGTGTGATAAACTGGAAGAGAGGTGAATGAGTGTGATTTATATCGGACTGACGGGATGGGGGGATCATGACAGCATCTATCCGCCGAAGACGGCCAGCCAGAAAAAATTGCAGGCCTATTCCTCCCATTTTCCGATCGTGGAATTAGACGCGAGCTTTTACGCGATTCAGCCGGCTCGCAATAATGAAAAGTGGGTCAAGGAAACGCCCGAAACCTTCCAATTTATCGTGAAAGCATATCAGGGCATGACAGGGCATCAGCGCGGTGAAATTCCCTTTGACTCAAAAGAGGAGATGTTTGATGCGTTTAAGGTGTCTTTAACGCCATATTTACATAGCAACAAGCTCGCCATGGTGCTGTTTCAATTTCCGCCGTGGTTTGACTGCAAGAAGGAGAATGTCGCCTATTTGAGATGGTGCAAGCACCAAATGGGGGATATTCCTTGTGCGCTTGAATTCAGAAACCGTTCCTGGTTCTCGCCGCCGTTTTATGAGCAGACGCTTTCATTTATGAAAGCGGAAGGCTGGATTCACAGTGCTTGTGATGAACCGCAAATCGGAGAAGGCAGCGTTCCGACTGTGCTGCGCGCGACCGATGAAAACAAAACGCTCGTCAGGTTTCACGGACGCAACAAGCAGGGCTGGATGAAGCCTGACGGCGGGAAAAACTGGCGCGAGGTCAGGTACCTATACCGCTACAACCAACAGGAGCTGGAGGATTGGAAAAAGCACCTGAATGAATTGCAGCAGCAATGTAAGGATGTTTTTGTCCTGTTCAACAATAATTCCGGCGGTGACGCGGCGGATAACGGCAAGCAGATGCTTGAACTGCTTGATATCGAGTACAGCGGACTTGCTCCGAGACAGCTCGATTTATTTTAGAAAAGAGGTTTTTACTGATGTCGTTTGTGATTTTGGTCGTCCTGGGATTAATCGCAGGTACGGTAGGAAGTCTGATCGGGCTTGGCGGCGGAATTGTCATTGTGCCGTCTTTGATGTTTTTAAGCACAGTGACGCCGCTGTTTCAGGATGTGACGCCGCAGGTTGCGATTGGAACTTCGCTTTTGGTCATTATTTTTACGGGTCTTTCTTCAACTTTGGCTTATATTAAATATAAAATCGTTGATTATAAGAGCGGGCTCATTTTCTTTATCGGTTCAGGTCCCGGCAGCATAATCGGGGCTTATGTGTCAAAGCTGTTCAATTCAAACTCATTTTCCGTTTGGTTTGGCATTTTTATGATTCTGATTTCATTATCCTTAATGCTGAAAGCGAAAGCCCGGCCCATTAACAAAGCGCACAAAGGGATTATCCGGACATTTCAGGATGATGCCGGTGAGCCTTATACGTACTCATATCAGGCCCCTGTCGGTATTGCCATTGCCTTTGTTGTCGGTTTTTTAGGCGGGCTTTTCGGAATAGGCGGCGGATCACTGATGGTTCCGGCGATGATGCTGTTATTTTTGTTTCCGCCGAAGGTTGCGGTCGCAACATCCATGTTTATTATTTTCCTGTCTTCTATGACAGGGTCTGTTTCACATATTATTTCCGGGCACGTCAATTGGCTGTACGCCCTCGCGCTTGTGCCCGGCGCTTGGTTCGGCGGAAAGCTTGGCGCCGCCATCAACAGAAAAATGCAGACGAAAACGATCGTTATGATCATGCGGATCGTATTGATTTTGATCGGCTGCCAGCTCATTTATGAAGGCATTTTCAGCTGAACGTTTAGGGAGAGATATTATGAAGGAGAAGCTCCGCTTATATCATACAAATGATTTGCACAGCCATTTTGAAAACTGGCCGAAAATTGTAGATTATATCGAGCAGAAAAGAAAAGAGCATCAATCAGACAGCGAAGAGACGCTCGTATTTGATATTGGCGATCATCTTGATCGTTTTCAATTCGTGACAGAGGCGACATTCGGAAAAGCCAATGTCGATCTCTTAAACCGCCTTCACATTGATGGAGCGGCGATTGGCAATAACGAAGGGATTACGCTTCCGCATGAAGAGCTTGCTGCTTTATATGATCATGCTGAATTTCCTGTTATCGTCTCCAACCTGTTTGATAAAAACGGAAACCGTCCGTCCTGGGCGGTGCCTTACCATATCAAATCATTGAAAAACGGTATGTCCATTGCTTTCTTAGGCGTAACTGTGCCGTATTATCCCGTTTACGACAAGCTGGGATGGACAGTAACAGATGCCCTTGACAGCGTAAAGGAAACCATTCAGGAAGTGAAAGGGCAGGCGGATATCATCGTCCTGCTGTCGCATTTAGGCATTCTTGATGATCAAGCAGTGGCTGAAGCGGTACCTGAGATTGATGTCATTCTCGAATCGCACACCCATCATTTGCTTGAAGACGGACAAGTGGTGAACGGGGTATTGCTTGCCAGTGCTGAGAAATACGGGCATTATGTCGGCTGTGTAGAAATCACGGTGGACAGTGTACAGCGAAGCATCATCAGCAAAACAGCGTCTGTGCAGAACATGGCGGAATGGACAGGAGAATCCGCAGAAACAAAAGCGTTTCTTAATGAAAAAGAACGTGAAGCCGAGGAGAAGCTCTCCGATGCCGTTGCGGAGCTTGCCCAAGATGCTGAGGTGAAGTGGTTTGAAGAATCAGAGCTGCCTTTGCTTTTGGCGTACGCGTTAAAAGAATGGTGCGAGACGGACATCAGTATGGTGAATTCAGGTGTCATTCTCGGTCCGCTGAAAGCAGGCCCTGTGACGAAACTGGATCTGCACCGCATCTGTCCGCATCCGATCAACCCGGTGGCTGTCCGCCTGACGGGAGAAGAACTGAAGGAAACCATTGTCCATGCCGCTTCCGAACAGGTGGAACAGCTCCGGATCAAAGGGCTCGGCTTCCGCGGAGAAGTGATGGGGAAAATGGTGTATGCCGGTGTTGAGGTAGAAACGAAACGGCTCGATGACGGGATCACGCATGTCACCCGCATCACGCTGAACGGGGAAGATATTGAAAAACATAAACAATACTCCGTTGCGGTGCTTGATATGTTTACGCTCGGCAAACTGTTTCCGTTGATTCGCGACGCGGCAGAAAAAGAATACTTTATGCCGGAATTTTTGCGGGATCTGCTCGCTTGGAAGCTCGCGCAATAAGGCTGTCAGCCCACAACAAGCTGTGCCCTTCATCATAAAGTGATGAATGAAGGGAGTGGTTGACGTGGTAAATCTGACACCGATCATGATAGAAGGACAGCCTTTTACAGCTGTGACAGTAAAACTTCCCAAAACGAATTTTATGGCCGTCACCAATGATCACGGATACATTATGTGCGGCGCGCTTGATGTGGCGCTGCTGAATGAGAAATTAAAGGAGCGCGGCATCGTGGCGGGGCGCGCAGTTGGTGTCCGCACCATTGACCAGCTGTTAGACGCACCTTTAGAATCCGTCACGTACGCCGCGGAAGATCTTGGCATTCAAGTCGGCATGAGCGGCAGAGAAGCGCTTTTAAAAATGGTGAAATAAAATAAATTGGCCCCGGCTATTACTATGTCCCCTCTTACAAGCATACATTGTGATATGTAAGGGGGGATTTTCTTGCCAAGATATCGCGGCCCTTTTCGCAAGAGAGGACCTTTGCCTTTCCGTTACGTGATGCTCCTGTCAGTTGTCTTTTTTATCCTGTCAACAACGGTCAGCCTTTGGATGATCAATGGCTCGATCAAACCTGTTTTAATGGACATCGGCGAGATGGAAACGAAGCGTATCGCGACAGAGGTGATCCAGGATTCGATTGAGGACTATATGTCTGACAGTGAAAATATGAAAGATATGTTTCAAATGAATTCTGATGAAAACGGAAACTTAACGACAATCGATTTTAATACACAGGTTGTAAACAGTGTAAAAACAAAAGTGACAAAGCAGCTTCAGGCTCATCTGAAAGAGATGGAAACCCATACCGGACACAGCGGCGCCAGTGAAAACATTATGATCAACATTCCGCTGGGACAGGTAACCGGCAACAGCCTTCTTGGAAACCTCGGGCCGAAAATCCCGGTCCGGTTCAATTTAATTGGTGACGCTTTTACAGATGTCAAAACCAAAATCAAGCCGTATGGCATAAATAACGCACTTATTGATATCAGCATCTTTGTCGAAATTAAAGTGAAGGTCATCATTCCGTTTGCCAGCAAAACCGCTGTCGTCACAAATAATGTTCCTGTATCGATTAAAGCAGTGCAGGGCGAAGTGCCGCAATTTTATAATGGAAGCGGCGGCTCGGGTGTCACGCCTTCTGTCCAGCTTCCGAGCAGCAAAGAAGAAGACGGTGCCGATTCAAAAAAAGAAAAAAGCAGCAAATAAGCCGCCTGTCGAAGAGGCGGCTTTTTGTTACTTCTTTTTTTTGTATTCATATCGCTCCCACGCTCTCAAATGCGGGTATGGATCAAATGACCATTCGGTTTTTCCGTTATCTTTGTACATGCCATAGTGCAGATGCGGCGGGAACTTCCCGGCGGTTCCCGGAGGGCCGTATCCGGAGCTTCCGACTGATCCGATCACTTGGCCGGGCTCAACGATTTGTCCAGTTTTAATCCCTTTGGCAAACCCATTGAGGTGGGCAAAATAATGATACGTATTGTTAATGTCCCTGATGCCGATTCTCCATCCTCCGAAGCGGTTCCAGCCCTTCATTTCGACAACGCCGTAACATGTGGATTTGACAGGAAGGCCGTAATGGGCAAAGATATCCGTACCTTCATGAATCCGCCTTCCACCGAAGCCGCGGGCATCTCCCCACGTGCTTCGGTAGCTGTAATCGGTTCTGATCGGAAGCGGGAATGCATGCTCGCCTAGATCAATATGGCCGTAGGCTTTAAACAGCTTCATGAATTCAGATATAATCCCCACTGTCTGATCACGCCGGTAATAATTCCAAAGCCCGATCCGGATGTTGTCTTCATCTGTGCCATACGACAGTAAGTATTGGCTGAACGTATACAAGATATCTTCATCGTTGCTGACCTCGGCTTTCCCGTCTCCATCGCCATCCATTCCGATTCCGTCAAACACTTTAATGCTTAACGGCGCATCATCTTTCGGATTCGGGTTTTCAGGCCCGCTCCAGATGTCATCGGGTATATAGATGCTAATGATTCCCGCCTTGTCAGGCAGATCTTTCCGGTTGCTCCGCACGTTTTCTTCGTATTGATCAACAGCCGCGAGCGCATACCAAGGGATCTGCGTCACAGCTTCGATTTTATGATATAATTCCATCCGTTTCGACAGCACTGGATCTGAAAGCTTTTTTCCAGACGCAGAAGGCTCAAAGGCAAACAAAAGGAGAAGAAGAGCGGATAACAAAACTTTCACAAAATAATCTCCTTTCATATTGAATACACATAGTTTGCAGCAACCCGGCTTAAAAATGTCAGTAATCATCTTCCCTTGTCGAGAAATTTTTCCTATGTTAAAGTGTCTAAAGAAAAGACTTTCTTTAGTTAGAAAAACATTATTTTTGTTGCAGAAATAAAACCTGCACCTTTCTCGTTTTCAGAATGTTTCGTGTCAGAAATTGAGTATATTGGATATTGGAGATGATGGGAATTGGCAAAGAAAGACGAACACCTCAGAAAGCCCGAATGGCTCAAAATCAAATTAAATACAAATGAAAACTATACAGGGCTCAAAAAACTCATGCGGGAAAACAACCTGCATACCGTATGCGAAGAAGCAAAATGCCCGAATATTCATGAATGCTGGGCGGTCAGACGTACAGCGACATTTATGATTTTAGGTTCTGTTTGCACAAGAGCATGCCGTTTCTGTGCTGTCAAAACAGGACTTCCAACTGAGCTTGACCTGCAAGAGCCGGAACGCGTAGCGGATTCAGTCGCGCTTATGAATCTGAAGCACGCGGTCATTACGGCTGTGGCGCGTGACGATCAGAAAGACGGCGGGGCAGGCATTTTCGCGGAAACCGTCCGTGCAATCCGCAGAAAAAGCCCGTTCACAACAATTGAGGTGCTACCGTCTGATATGGGCGGAAACTACGATAACCTAAAAACCTTGATGGATACACGCCCAGACATCCTGAATCACAATATCGAAACGGTTCGCCGCCTGACGCCAAGAGTCCGCGCGCGTGCGACGTACGATCGTTCATTGGAATTTTTGCGCCGTGCGAAGGAAATGCAGCCTGACATTCCGACGAAATCAAGTATTATGATCGGACTCGGCGAAACCAAAGAAGAGATTATTGAAGTAATGGACGACCTCTTGGCGAACAACGTGGATATTATGGCAATCGGCCAATATCTGCAGCCGACGAAAAAACACTTGAAAGTCCAAAAATACTACCACCCTGATGAATTTGCAGAATTAAAGGAAATCGCGATGCAAAAAGGCTTCAGCCATTGCGAAGCCGGTCCGCTTGTCCGCTCCTCTTACCATGCGGATGAACAGGTAAACGAAGCATCTAAAAAGCGTCAAGCACAAGCGTAATGCCAAAACGCCAGATCATCTGGCGTTTTTGTCATTCCTATCGATTTTCATGTCCTGGTGTGTTTCTCCGTTGGCATTTTCATTCTCTGAGACGGGGCTTCCTTGCGGGGAGGTTTTCATTTCTTGAATCGTCCCCGACATGATCTCTCTGATATCTCTGGAACCAGAGCCGAGATTGCTGTAATTTTCGATGGACTGCATATGGTTTGGATTATCGGAAATATACACATGATAGTATCGCGGTATGACAGAAGCCGCTGTTTTTTTGACCTGATCGGCGGTCAGCTCCCGGTTTTTAGAATCGGTTTTGTATACGACAAGTGCTTCTCGGTCAGTCACCAATGTCGCAGCATCTTGAATATGGGGGAGCTGAACCGT
Organism: Bacillus sp. MBGLi79; assembly: GCF_002953915.1. Lineage (NCBI taxonomy): Bacteria > Bacillati > Bacillota > Bacilli > Caryophanales > Bacillaceae > Bacillus > Bacillus sp. MBGLi79. The sequence goes on along the minus strand of NZ_CP026521.1, from coordinate 3,734,710 downwards.
TAAACTTGATATTATGTGAGCGGTTTCTTCCCGGTTCATCATCGGCGTTTTCTGCTGTTCGCCGTCAAATTGTTCTTTTTGATAGCGGACATAGCCAAATTGTTCGTTCTCATCATGCCTGTTAAAAGCCTCGTTGCGATCCGACACATGAATGGGTTTGGTTTGATTCTGTGTCTGATTGCGGACATTCTCGGCATTATCCAATCCTGCGCCTCCGCATCCGGATAAAAGTCCGGTCAGCAGGCAGAGGCTGATGGCAGTTCGTTTCATTTATCAATCCCTCCTCATGTGTAGGGTAGCCAAATCGCATGATTTATTCTTTAGCAATTGATGGGGACGGGGCAATGAATTATGATAGGAATGAGTGAAAAAGAGGTGAAATCATGATTCTTATTCAAAATGCCGAATTTGAATTGGTGCACAATTTCAAAGACGGCTTCAACGAAGAGGCTTTTAAAGCCCGCTACTCCGATATATTAAATAAATACGATTATATTGTGGGAGACTGGGGATACGGTCAGCTTAGGCTCAAGGGCTTCTTTGACGACCAGAATCAAAAGGCAACCTTCGAAACGAAAATCAGCACATTAGATGAATATATTTACGAATACTGCAATTTCGGCTGTGCGTATTTTGTCTTGAAACGGATCAGAAAATAAATATACACAAAGGGGATGCTGTCATGTATTTTGTTGACAGAAACAAAATAGAGAAAACACTGGGGTTCTTCGAGCACCAGCTGGCGCTATTTAACTCACAAACAGACTGGCAGACTGAATTCGGGGGACTGGCGCTTCAGCGTATAGGCCATCTGTTAATCGAATGCATTCTTGATACAGGCAATGACATGATTGACGGTTTTATTATGCGGGACCCGGGCAGCTATGATGACATTATGGACATACTTGTTGATGAAAAAGTTGTCACGGAAAAAGAGGGAACTGAGCTCAAGAAATTGATCGCCTACCGCAAAACATTGGTTCAACAGTACCTGCTCGCTGACAGCGGCGAGCTTTACAGGCTGATCAAGGCGCATCAAGCAGCCCTTCAAGACTTCCCGAAACGGATCAGAAGCTATTTGGAAACAGAGCTAGGACCTGTTTCCGCGTTTAAATAACAACTGGAAAGCCACAGGAGTGTTGAAAATGAAAACATATAAAGGGTATTTAATTGATTTAGACGGAACGATGTACAATGGCACGGAAAAAATCGAGGAAGCGTGTGAATTTGTCAGAACGCTGAAAGATCGCGGCGTTCCTTATCTTTTCGTGACAAACAACTCTTCGCGCACACCGAAGCAGGTGGCGGACAAGCTGATGTCTTTTGATATTCCGGCAACAGAAGAGCAGGTTTTCACGACAAGCATGGCTACTGCCCAGCATATTGCCCAGCAGAAAAAAGACGCGTCTGTATATGTGATTGGGGAGGAAGGAATCCGCCAGGCGATTGAAGAAAACGGCCTGACATTTGGCGGAGAAAACGCGGACTTTGTCGTTGTTGGTATCGACCGTTCCATTACATACGAAAAATTTGCTGTCGGCTGCCTGGCAATCAGAAATGGCGCCCGCTTTATTTCCACTAACGGAGATATTGCGATCCCGACTGAAAGAGGGCTTCTGCCTGGAAACGGCTCACTGACATCTGTGTTAACCGTTTCTACAGGTGTACAGCCTGTATTTATCGGCAAGCCGGAGTCAATCATTATGGAGCAGGCGATGCGCGTTCTCGGCACAGAAGTGTCTGAAACACTCATGGTCGGCGACAACTACGCGACTGATATTATGGCCGGCATTAACGCGGGTATGGATACGCTGCTCGTTCACACGGGCGTAACGAAAAGAGAGCATATGACAGACGAGATGGAAAAACCGACTCACGCCATTGACTCTCTGACTGAATGGATTCCATACATTTGAAAAAAGGGCGCCCCAAAAGGGTGCCCTTATTCTGTGTGCCGCGCGCGGTGTGCGAGCCTGCTTGAGGCCGCGGCGGAAATCGCCCCGACGATGTCATCCAGAAAGGTGTGGCATTCGCCGGTTGATTTATCATTTAATCGTTTAAGGATTCCGGGTTTTTCTTTGTCGATGTAACCGTAGTTCGTAAACCCGATCGATCCGTAAATGTTTACAATGGAAAATGCCAGAACTTCATCTACTCCATATAGGCTTTCATCTATTTCCAGCATCGTTTGCAGCGGTTCAGACAGTTTTTTCTGCTCAGCAAGAACATCCAATTCAATGCCCGTTAAAATCGCGTTTTGCACCTCGCGTTTTGCGAGAACGCGATTGACGTTCAGCGTGCATTCATCAATGGTTAAATCCGGATGATATTTTTTCTGCAGAAAAAAGACAAGCTCGGCAATATCTGATACCTCTACGCCGCGCTCCTTCATCCGTGCTCTTGCTTTAGCTTCCATCTGACTGAATTGTTCGTTTTCTGACATCAGCTTCACCCAATCTTTTTTACTAGTTTATACAAAATGTTTGAGAAGTTTACGACTTTTTCTTGCGCCTTGTTTGGATTAAAATATGTATTCATAATTCCGGCTGTGTATGACTACGATGTGATGAGCCCTAATTCAACAGGCAGGTGATCATGGTGAAAGGTACAATAAAAGAAAAATACGGCATTCACATCAGGCAGCTCTCCGTGTACCAGCACACATATCAATGCTTTCAGACGCCTAATTCATTCTTTCTGATAGTCCCCGTTTCCCAATTCTCAGATACAGAGCTGGCGGAGCTTTATTACATGAGTCAGTATTTACAAGAACAAAGTGACCCATACGTTTCGGTTTTTATCTTTACAAAAGAAGGCGAGCTGACATTTGAACATGAAGAAAAAACGTACGCTCTGCTGAAGGCGGCCCCCCCTTATTCAAACAGGGCGTTCTCCATTGGAGCGGAGCTGGCGGAATTTCACCGAAAAGGCCGAGGGTATCCGTATGAGGTGAAGGCAGCCGGAAGAATCGGCCAGTGGAAGGATCTGTGGGGAAAACGCATTGATCAGCTGGAGGTGTTTTGGCAGCGAAAGGTTCATAGCCCTCCTCACGAGCCATTCGATAAAAAAATGATCGAGTCATTTCCATATTATTTAGGACTGTCAGAGAACGCGATCCAATATTTAGTGGACACTGAGCTGGATGACAAGCCCCAAGCCGCTGATTCAGGAACGATATGCCATCAGCGGATGGAAAGGCATACATGGTCACCCGAATCACTGATCAGAATTCCGGCTGATTGGGTGTTTGACCACGCTTCCCGTGATATGGCTGAATATCTGAGGCATACGTTTTTGCATCACAGACAAGACTTTCATCAGCAGGGCTTTCTCTTTTTGCAGGAATACGAGCAAGTCACACCGCTGTCTTCGTTTTCGAAACGCCTTTTTTACAGCCGTCTGCTTTTCCCGCTTCATTATTTTGAAATCGTGGAAAGCTATTACATGTCTTCAGAATCAGAAAAGCATTATTTTGAAGAACAGCTTGACTTTATTCTTAATGACTGTGGACGTTATGAACAATTTCTCAATACAGCGCAGGAATTCATGAATATGCGGGCGCAGAAGCTGTTTGTTCCCCGCGTCAGCTGGCTCGGCAAAGGCAGCTCAGGGTGAGGAGAAAATCTGACAAAAATAATTAGAAAATAAAGAATCTTGTCATATCAATGTGTTAAGCGTTTACATTCGAAAAATTCAGCCTATCGCTGTCTTGTCAAAACAGAAGCGGGCTTATATAATGTTTGTAACTTATATGTCTGTGTTGAGTTAACAATTGTCTTTTTCAAGAGGACAATCAAAAGAAAGGTGGAGTTTTTTTGAAAGCGATTCGTGTAGGGCTTTTAGGTTTAGGTACCGTCGGAAGCGGTGTCGTTAAAATTATTCAAGATCATCAGGATAAGCTTATGCATCAGGTCGGCTGTCCGGTTACGATAAAAAAAGTGCTTGTAAAAGATGTAGAGAAAAAGAGAGAAGTAGATTTGCCGAAAGAAGTGCTTACGACAGAAGTATATGATGTCATTGATGACCCGGATGTTGATGTCATCATCGAGGTGATCGGCGGAGTTGAGCAGACAAAACAATATTTGGTCGACGCGCTGAGATCGAAAAAGCATGTTGTCACAGCAAACAAGGACTTAATGGCTGTGTACGGCTCCGAGCTGCTTGCTGAAGCGAAGGAAAATGGATGCGATATCTACTTTGAAGCCAGTGTTGCCGGCGGGATTCCGATTCTGCGCACGTTAGAGGAAGGCCTCTCATCAGACCGGATTACAAAAATGATGGGAATTGTGAACGGCACAACGAACTTTATCTTAACAAAAATGATCAAAGAAAAAAGCCCTTACGAGGAAGTGCTCAAGGAAGCCCAGGATCTCGGTTTTGCCGAAGCTGATCCGACTTCAGACGTGGAAGGGCTTGACGCCGCACGGAAAATGGCGATATTGGCGCGCCTCGGCTTCTCGATGAACGTGGATCTGGAAGATGTTAAAGTAAAGGGGATCTCCCAGATTACAGACGAGGACATCAGCTTCAGCAAACGTCTCGGCTATACAATGAAGCTGATCGGGATTGCCCAGCGTGACGGCAGCAAAATCGAAGTCAGCGTACAGCCGACACTGCTTCCTGACCACCATCCGCTTTCTGCTGTTCATAATGAGTTTAACGCCGTTTATGTATACGGCGAGGCTGTCGGTGAGACGATGTTCTACGGGCCGGGAGCCGGAAGCATGCCGACAGCGACATCCGTTGTTTCTGACCTTGTCGCTGTCATGAAAAATATGCGCCTCGGCGTAACCGGCAACAGCTTTGTCGGACCGCAATATGAGAAAAACATGAAATCGCCGTCTGATATTTACGCACAGCAGTTTTTAAGAATTCATGTAAAAGATGAGGTTGGTTCATTCTCGAAAATTACGTCTGTGTTCTCAGAACGGGGCGTGAGCTTTGAGAAAATTCTTCAGCTGCCAATTAAAGGCCATGATGAGTTAGCAGAAATCGTAATTGTCACACACCATACATCAGAAGCTGATTTCAGTGATATCCTGCAAAACCTAAATGATTTGGAAGTCGTTCAAGAAGTCAAAAGCACATATCGTGTAGAAGGGAACGGTTGGAGCTAATGTGGAAAGGACTTATCCATCAATATAAAGAATTTTTACCTGTAACAGATCAAACACCGGCGCTTACTTTACATGAAGGAAACACGCCTCTTATTCACCTGCCGAAGCTGTCTGAGCAGCTCGGAATTGAGCTTCATGTCAAAACGGAGGGCGTCAATCCTACTGGATCATTTAAAGATCGCGGAATGGTTATGGCTGTGGCGAAGGCAAAAGAGGAAGGCAATGACACGATTATGTGCGCGTCAACAGGTAACACTTCCGCTGCTGCGGCAGCCTATGCAGCCCGCGCTAACATGAAATGCATCGTCATTATCCCGAACGGAAAAATTGCGTTTGGAAAGCTCGCTCAAGCAGTCATGTACGGAGCCGAGATTATCGCAATTGACGGAAACTTTGACGACGCGCTTAAAATTGTCCGTTCCATCTGTGAGAAATCACCGATTGCCCTTGTCAACTCAGTCAACCCTTACCGCATTGAAGGTCAAAAAACTGCTGCCTTCGAAGTGTGCGAACAGCTGGGGGAAGCGCCGGATGTGTTAGCGATCCCAGTTGGAAACGCGGGAAATATCACTGCGTACTGGAAGGGCTTCAAGGAATATCATGAGAAAAACGGCACAGGCCTTCCAAAAATGCGCGGCTTTGAAGCGGAGGGCGCTGCGGCAATTGTGCGCAATGAAGTGATTGAAAATCCGGAAACAATAGCGACGGCTATTCGGATTGGAAACCCGGCAAGCTGGGACAAAGCGGTAAAGGCAGCCGAGGAATCCGATGGGAAAATTGACGAAGTCACTGATGATGAAATCCTTCACGCCTATCAGCTGATTGCCTGTGAAGAAGGCGTGTTTGCAGAACCAGGTTCTTGCGCGTCTATCGCAGGAGTGCTGAAACAGGTGAAATCCGGAGAAATTCCGAAAGGCAGCAAGGTCGTGGCTGTGTTAACAGGAAACGGACTGAAAGATCCGAACACAGCGGTCGACATTTCAGAAATCAAGCCCGTCACATTGCCGACTGATGAAGAAAGCATCCTTGAATATATAAAAGGAGCAGCCCGTGTATGAACGAAGCCGACATGCTGTTCTCTGTCACTGTTCCCGGAAGCACGGCTAACCTGGGCCCCGGCTTTGATTCAGTCGGAATGGCGCTTAGCAGATATTTGAAGCTGACCGTCTTTGAAAGCGACAAATGGTCATTTGAAGCTGAAACAGAAACAGTCGCCGGAATTCCGGCGGGTACAGATAACCTGATCTATCAAGTGGCTAAACGGACCGCAGATTTATACGGAAAAGAAATGCCCCCTGTCCATGTGAAGGTGTGGAGCGACATCCCTCTTGCACGCGGCCTTGGCAGCAGCGCCGCGGCGATTGTAGCGGCCATTGAACTGGCTGATGAATTATGCGGCCTAAAGCTGTCTGAAGCGGACAAGCTGCATGTAGCAAGTTTAGAAGAAGGACACCCGGACAATGCTGGAGCGTCTCTCGTTGGCGGACTTGTGATCGGCCTGCATGAGGATGACGAGACCCAAATGATCCGCGTCCCGGATGCCGACATTGACGTTGTCGTTGTCATTCCTTTTTACGAAGTGCTGACAAGAGACGCAAGAGACGTGCTTCCGAAGGAGTTTCCATATGCCGACGCCGTAAAAGCTAGTGCTGTCAGCAATATGCTCATTGCTGCGATCATGTCCAAGGATTGGCCGCTCGTCGGGAAAATGATGAAAAAGGATATATTCCATCAGCCGTACAGGGCGATGCTAGTGCCTGAGCTTTCTAAAGTAGAACACGTCGCCGAGATGAAGGGCGCATATGGAACGGCGCTCAGCGGGGCAGGCCCGACAATTCTCGTCATGACCGAAAAAGGAAAGGGGGAAGAGCTGAAGGAACAGCTCGCGCTTCATTTCCCTCATTGTGAAGTGGACGCTTTGACCGTTCCGAAAGAGGGAAGTATAATAGAGCGAAACCCTTTATATCAAGTAAAAAGTGTATAAATCATGCCAAGCGTCTCTCAGCCTCAGCTGAGGGCGCTTTTTTTGCTGGAGATAAAGGAGTTTTTATTTAGGAAAACGAAATACATGTAAAAAGGAGGAGATATGAATATGAAAAAGCTGATAACCGCAGAAAACATCACAGAGATTGTCTCTGTGACCGATCCTCAATACGCCCCAGACGGCACCCGTGCCGCATTTGTGAAGTCACAAGTAAACCAAGAGAAAGATTCGTATACATCAAATATATGGGTCTATGAAACAAAAACAGGCGGGTCTGTTCCTTGGACACATGGAGAAAAGCGAAGCACCGACCCAAGATGGTCTCCGGACGGGCGCACGCTTGCTTTTATTTCTGATCGTGAAGGGGATGCAGCACAGCTGTATATCATGAGCACTGAAGGCGGAGAAGCAAGAAAACTGACTGATATCCCATATGGCGTGTCAAAGCCGCTATGGTCTCCAGACGGTGAATCGATTCTTGTCACTGTCAATTTGGGAGAGGGAGAAAGTGCTAATGATCAAGAAAAATTGGAGCAGGACAGCTATGAACCTGTTGAAGTTCATGGTCTCTCCTATAAACGGGACGGCAAAGGGCTGACGAGAGGTGCGTATGCCCAGCTTGTGCTTGTCAGCGTCAAGTCTGGCGAGATGAAGGAGCTGACAAATCACAAAGCCGATCATGGCGATCCTGCTTTTTCTCCTGACGGCAAATGGCTTGTTTTCTCAGCTAATTTAACTGAAATGGATGATGCCAGCAAGCCGCATGATGTTTACATGATGTCACTGGCGTCTGGTGATCTTAAGCAGGTTACACCTCATCGCGGCTCATTCGGATCAAGTTCATTTTCACCAGACGGAAGATATCTTGCTTTGCTTGGAAATGAAAAGGAATATAAGAATGCAACGCTCTCAAAGGCGTGGCTCTATGATATCGAACAAGGCCGCCTCACATGTCTGACTGAGATGCTGGACGTTCATTTAGCGGATGCGCTGATTGGAGATTCATTGATTGGAGGTGCCGAACAGCGCCCGATTTGGACGAAAGACTGCCAAGGGTTTTATGTTATCGGCACAGATCAAGGAAGCACGGGAATCTATTATATTTCGATTGAAGGCCTTGTGTATCCGATTCGTCTGGAAAAGGAGTACATCAATAGCTTTTCTCTTTCACCTGATGAACAGCACTTTATGGCCAGTGTGACAAAGCCGGACAGACCGAGTGAGCTTTACAGTATCCCGCTTGGACAGGAAGAAAAACAGCTGACTGGCGTGAATGACAAGTTTGTTAGTGAGCATGCGATTTCACTACCTGAAGAGATTCAATATGTCACAGAAGACGGCGTGACGGTGAACGGCTGGCTGATGAAGCCCGCACAAATGGAAGGTGAAACAACATATCCACTTATTCTCAACATACACGGCGGTCCTCATATGATGTACGGGCATACATATTTTCATGAGTTTCAAGTGCTGGCGGCGAAAGGATACGCGGTCGTCTATATCAATCCGAGGGGAAGCCACGGCTACGGGCAGGAATTTGTGAATGCAGTCAGAGGAGATTATGGGGGAAAGGATTATGACGATGTGATGCAGGCTGTGGATGAGGCTATCAAACGAGATCCGCATATTGATCCTAAGCGGCTCGGCGTCACGGGCGGAAGCTACGGAGGTTTTATGACCAACTGGATTGTCGGGCAGACGAACCGCTTTAAAGCTGCCGTCACCCAGCGCTCGATATCAAATTGGATCAGCTTTCACGGCGTCAGTGATATCGGCTATTTCTTTACAGACTGGCAGCTTGAGCATGACATGTTTGAGGACACAGAAAAGCTCTGGGACCGGTCTCCTTTAAAATACGCAGCAAACGTTAAGACACCGCTTTTGATTCTGCATAGCGAGCGGGATGACCGATGCCCGATCGAGCAGGCGGAGCAGCTGTTTATCGCTCTAAAAAAAATGGGCAAGGAAACGATGTTTGTCCGTTTTCCGAAAGCGTCGCACAATTTGTCACGCACCGGACACCCAAGACAGCGGATCAAGCGCCTGAATTATATCAGCTCATGGTTTGACCAATATCTCTAATAAAAAAAGCCAGGCTGATCAAATATCAGCCTGGCTGCTTGATTAAAAGACTTGTTCTACTTCAACGACACCCGGCACTTCTTCTAGAAGAGCGCGCTCAATTCCGGCTTTCAGCGTAATTGTTGAACTTGGGCAGCTGCCGCATGCGCCTAGAAGACGAAGCTTAACAATACCTTCATCTACGTCTACAAGCTCACAGTCACCGCCGTCACGAAGTAAAAACGGACGAAGTTTGTCCAGTACTTCCTGCACCTGTTCTTTCATTTCAACTTCAGTCATGACATTCGCTCCTTTCATCGTCATAAAACCATTATATTCAGTGTAACAATAAAAATCTATTGTTTGGTTTGCAAAGTTGCTTTCCTTATTATAGCACATTCAGACTTCAACACAAAAACGGTTTTTTTCTATAAAAACGCCCTTTGGCTCTGTATACTTAAAGAAAGGACTTACCTAGGAGAAGGGGGCATTTGCAGTGATGAAACCAATCATGCTCAGCGTGTACGGGGCAGAAACCGTTTGTGCGAGCTGTGTCAATATGCCGACAGCCAAGGATACATACGAGTGGCTTGAGGCTGCGCTGAAAAGAAAATATCCGAATCAGCCTTTTGAGATGCAATACATTGATATTCATGAGCCGCCTGACAATGAACAGGCGAAAGAGCTTGCGGAAAAAATCAGAAATGACGAGTATTTTTATCCGCTTGTACTAGTAGAAGACAAAATTGTCGGTGAAGGCAATCCAAAATTAAAAGACGTTTATGAGGAAATGGAGAAGCATGGGTATATAGAAAACCGCTGACTTGATCAGCGGTTCCAGCGTGTGGACAAACCCTCGCATTCGTTGTCAAGCCTGTGCGTTGGTGCTCACGAATGAAAACATTCGCTCCGCTCCAATGCTCGCCTTTCCTAGACTTCAAGGGTTTTCAAACACGCTGAAAAGATGAAAACGGCTAAAACTAAAACCGTTTTAGCCGTTCTGTAATCATTTAAACCGCTGACCTGGTCAGCGGTTCTTCTCTATCATTAACCGTTATGGTGTTTGTACATCCACAGCAATCCGGATTTTAGCATACGCGGAACACGGCCGATCAGCGGACGGTCAGCAACAAGCCCGAAGCCGGCTTTTTTTCCAAGTGAACCGAGGACGCCTTTCAGCTTAAACTGCGGCATTGATTCAGGCAGGGTTTCTCCATTCCAGCGTTTTTGCAAGATTTGGACAATCTGCTCTGCTTGAGCCTCTGCCAGCTGGGCGCTTGGTGCATGAGGAAGGCTGGCGCAATCGCCGACAACATACAGATGTTCATCACCTGGAAGATTGTGATGAGGCGTTAATACAATACGCCCTTGTGAGTCCTTCTCCACATCTAAGTCTCTGACAACTTTGTTTGGCTGTATGCCGGCAGTCCACACGATGGCGTCTGCAGAAATCGGATCATCGTGGTTATACACAACGCCTTCTTCTACTTTTGTGATATTTGCCCTGTTAATAATGCGGACACCGTGCTCTTCGAACCATTTTTGCACATATTTGCTCAAACGCTCGGGAAAGCTTGATAAAATGAGATTACCGCGGTCGAACAAAATAATGTTCAGGTCATCACGGCTTTCTCTCAATTCACTTGCAAGCTCAACGCCGCTTAAGCCCGCTCCGACAATGGCGACGGTGGCATTAGCGCTCAGGTTATTCAGCTTTTGGTAGGTTTCACGGGACTGATCGATGGTTTGAATGCTGTAGGTGAATTCAGGCGCTCCCGGCACGTTGTGATATTTATCCTCACAGCCGAGCCCGATGACGGCGTCATCGTAAGAAATCGGTTCACGATCTTGGAACAGCACTTGTTTTTGTGCAATATCAATTGATGTGATATCACCGTATTGGACATCCAGGCGAGGGTGCTCTGGGAATGACACTCTGATATGGTGGTCAGAAATTGTGCCTGCGGCAAGGGCATAATATTCTGTTTTCAAGCAGTGATAAGGATTTCTGTCAATTAACGTGATTGAAACATCATCAGGCAGCTGGTTTGGCAATAAGCGATGAAGAACACGCATGTTCCCGTAACCTCCGCCGATCAAGACCAATTTTTTCATTTGAATTCCCCTTTAATCCGAAGAGTATGATAGACACATTGAAGAAAATACGAACTATGTAAAATAACATCTAGAATTATATCGAATTTGATCTAAAATCACAATAATAGTTTCAAAATAACCTACAATTTAGCCTGAAAGCGCAAATTAGTAAAACGTTATACAAGAAATGATATGTTACGATAATAAATCTTGAATAGTCCGTTGTCTTTGACGAATCGTAAAAAATTCGCGATAATGGATGTATGTGAGGTGAAACCGCATGAATCCAATGATTGAATTTTGTGTCAGCAATCTGGCTCACGGCTCTCAGGAAGCTAGGGCGATTTTAGAGAAGGATCCCAACCTGGATGTCCTTGAATACGGCTGCTTAAGCTACTGCGGGACATGTATGGAATCGCTTTTCGCTCTGGTAAACGGAGAAGTCGTCATGGGTGAAACGCCTGCTGAGCTTGTTGAGAATATATATACCTTTATTGAAGAAAATCCAATGTTTTAAAGAAAAGGGCCTGGATAGGCCCTTTTTTATTTTGTCGTACAAAAGAACTAAAAAAATGTGTAGACATCAAAAAATATTATTGTTATCGTATAAAAGATATTTTTTTAAATAAAATTTAAGAGGTGTACGAGTATTCATGAATGTTCTGTGGGGACTGCTGGGCGCAGTTGCGATCATTGCTATCGCGTTTTTATTTTCAGAAAAGAAAAGCAATATTAAGATAAGAACCGTCATCGTTGGTTTATGCACACAGGTGGCGTTTGGATACATCGTGTTGAAATGGGAAGCGGGACGCGCTGTTTTTTTATGGTTTTCAAGCCGTGTACAGCTTCTGATTGACTATGCGAATGAAGGCATCAGTTTTATTTTTGGACCGCTTTTAAAGGTCGGCGACAGTCCGGCATTTGCATTAAGTGTACTGCCCGTTATCATTTTCTTCTCAGCACTGATTGCAGTTTTATATCATTTGAAAATCATGCAGCTCGTTTTCCGTGTCATTGGCGGCGGATTGTCGAAGCTCCTTGGAACAAGCAAAACGGAATCTCTGGCAGCGGCTGCCAATATTTTTGTAGGACAATCAGAATCTCCGTTAGTGATCAAGCCCCTGATTGCCGGGCTGACGCGCTCTGAGTTGTTTACGATTATGACGAGCGGACTATCGGCTGTTGCGGGATCTACCTTGTTTGGGTACGCGCTTCTTGGTATTCCGATTGAATACTTGCTGGCGGCCAGCTTTATGGCTGCTCCAGCTGGACTTGTCTTTGGTAAATTGATTATACCCGAAACGGAAAAAACGCAAACCGTAAATAGCGATTTTAAAATGGATGAAGGCGAAGGCGCAGCCAATGTCATTGACGCAGCTGCAAAGGGAGCGTCAACAGGACTGCAAATTGCGTTAAATGTTGGGGCGATGCTGCTAGCGTTCGTTGCGTTAATCGCTGTAGTAAACGGTATTCTCGGCGGAGCTTTCGGTTTGTTCGGCTTAAAAGGCGTCACATTAGAATCCATTCTCGGGTATGTGTTTTCTCCTATCGCCTTTTTGATTGGCGTGCCTTGGCATGAAGCATTGCAGGCTGGAAGCTATATCGGCCAGAAATTGGTGCTGAATGAGTTTGTCGCTTATTCTAACTTCGGTCCGCACATCGGCGAGTTTTCTAAGAAAACGGCTACCATTATTAGTTTTGCGTTATGCGGATTCGCCAATTTTTCCTCAATTGCGATTATGCTTGGTACGCTTGGCGGATTAGCGCCCAGCCGCCGTTCGGATATCGCACGTCTCGGCCTGAAGGCTGTTCTTGCGGGAACATTAGCAAATCTGCTCAGCGCAGCTATTGCCGGCATGTTTATATAAACAATAAAAGCTCCTTGCGTCAGTGCAAGGAGCTTTTATGTATGAAAAACGGGGGATAATTGTATTGTGTCCGTTTATAATAGCTTTTATACTAAGAAAAAGAAAAAAGTTGGAGGCACCTATGAACTCATTTCGATTTACCAAAATGCACGGCCTGGGAAACAATTATATTTATGTGAATCAATTTGAAGAACAGCTTCCTGAAGAAAAACTGTCAGAGATTGCAATTCAGGTTTCTTCTGTTTATACAGGGATCGGTTCTGACGGAATGATCCTGATATGCCCATCAGATCAAGCGCCTGTTAAAATGCGGATTTTTAATAATGACGGGTCTGAAGGGAAAAACTGCGGCAACGGCCTGCGCTGTGTCGCAAAATACGCATATGAGCATAAGCTGGTTGAGGAAACATCTTTTCTAATTGAAACCCTCTCCGGGCTTGTGAAAGCGGAGGTTCAAGTTGAAAATGGAAAAGTGAATGTGGTCACTGTCGATATGGGCGAACCGCGCTTATCAAAATACGAACTCCCGATGCTTGACGGCGGGGAAGAGCACACAATCAATGAAACCATGGCATTTGGTGAAGTTGAGCTAACAGGCACTGCCGTTTCAATGGGAAATCCGCATATCGTTTTTCCGATCGCTGACATCGAACAGGCACCTTTAACGACACTGGGACCGGTGATTGAGAAAGACCCGAGATTTCCGGAAGGCGTCAATGTGGAATTCGTCGAAACCGTGAATGAACAAGAACTGCATTTCCGCGTCTGGGAACGGGGATCAGGCATTACACAGGCATGCGGGACAGGGGCATGTGCAGCGGCTGTCGCATCTGTGTTGAACGGCGTATCAAAACGAAATCAAGACATCACGGTGCATTTAGCAGGCGGTGATTTGGTGATAAACTGGAAAGATAACGGCCATGTGATGATGACAGGGCCGGCCGAAACCGTTTGTGAGGGTGTCTATTTCTTGTAAAACACCTTGTTTGAGAATTGGGACGATCATGTTTATAATAAAAGACAGCAACCGGTTTTTAAAAGGAGGTTCACAATGATGAGCAACCCGGTAACAATTACAGAAGCAGCAGCTTTGCATATAAAAGATATGATGAAAGAGCATGAGGAAGAAAACGCATTTCTGCGCGTAGGCGTCAAAGGCGGCGGATGCAGCGGGCTTTCTTACGGCATGGGCTTTGAGCATGAAAAGAGTGAATCAGACAGTGTGTTTGACCAGCACGGCATTACTGTTCTAGTTGACAAAGAAAGCCTCGACATCATGAACGGCACCGTGATTGATTATAAGCAATCCATGCTCGGCGGCGGCTTCACCATCGACAATCCAAACGCCATCGCTTCATGCGGCTGCGGTTCTTCGTTCAGAACAGCAACGAATGCAGGCAAGCCTGAAGAGTGCTAAGCACTACTAAAAACGGATAGCAACTATTACTGACGCTTTTCTTAGCGATAAATTATCGTTAAGGGAGGCGTTTTTATTATGCTCTGCATTTTAAAAATGAAGCAGAGGTCCAAGTGTTTCGGACAAAGAAATTCTGTATTGTCGTTATTGTATTTTGTTGTAAATACAGCGAAGTTACGCTATATTTAATACATAGTATTTTATTGCAATTGCAACAAAAATAACATTAAGGAGTTGGTGATGGAGAAGATTCTTGGTGGAATGGTAACAAGGTCAGTATCTGTTCCGTGATTTTATATAAAGGAGCTAAGTCCGAACATGAGTGTAAACATTAAAAAATGTAGCCGGAAAGATTTACTAATACTCCAACAATTGAGTATCGAAACATTCAACGACACTTTTAAAGATCAGAATTCACCTGAAAATATGAAAGCCTATTTAGAAAGGGCATTTAACACGAAGCAGTTGGAAAAGGAATTATCCAATATGTCTTCGGAATTCTTTTTTGTTTACTTTGATCATGAAGTCGCTGGATATGTAAAGGTCAACATCGATGATGCGCAGTCTGAAGAACTGGGCGCTGAATCACTTGAAATCGAGAGAATTTATGTAAAGAACAACTTTCAAAAGCATGGGCTTGGCAAACATCTGCTGAATAAAGCGATAGAAATTGCGCTGGAACGTAATAAAAAGAACATTTGGCTAGGTGTATGGGAAAAAAACGAAAATGCCATTGCCTTTTATAAGAAAATGGGGTTTGTTCAGACTGGCGCCCACTCATTTTATATGGGGGATGAAGAACAAACAGACTTAATCATGACCAAAACGCTCACATCATATTTTTCAAAGGGTGGATGTTGATGTATATTCCAAAATATTTTAAGGTCACAAATGCTGAAGACATTTGGAATTTTGTACAAGAAAACGCCTTTGGTACGATTGTCACAACAGAACAAGGAAAACCAATTGCCACTCATTTGCCGTTAGAATTTCATAAAAAAGGCGATCATTACTATATTACGGGGCATTTCGCTTATGGAAATCCTCAGTGGAGAACGTTTGAAGCCTGTGAAGATGTGCTTGTGATGTTTCAGGGACCGCACGCTTATATTTCTTCTTCCTGGTATTCACGCGAAAATGTTCCGACGTGGAATTATCAGGCTGTCCACATGTATGGAAAAGCAAGTATGTTAGAGAAAGATGAACTAGCAGAAGAATTAACAATCATGCTGGAGAAATACGAAAAACATCGTGATCATCCTGTTTTATGGGATAAGCTTTCTCCAAAACTCTTAGAACGTGAATTGAAAGGTATTGTTGGATTTAAGATTAAGGTGGAAGACATTCAGGCGGCATATAAATTAAGCCAGAACCGAAATGAAACAGATTATATGAACATCATTGATCAGTTGCAACATGAAGAAAATCCAAATGCAAAACAAATGGCAGAACTGATGAAAGATACATTCAAAAAGCGAATATAAGCATACTTTGCTGAAGAAGTAACAGAAAACGCCAAGTCAAGCGTCGCCGCTGACTTGGCGTTTTTTATGATTAATATTTATCCCCGTTAAAAATCGAATTCTTTACAATTACATAATCCACATTGCGGATGGCGTCAAGCTTTGTTCCGCCTGCATAAGAAATAGAAGATTGAAGATCCTGCTCCATTTCAATCAGTGTATCCTTGATTGAGCCTTTATGGGCCACGTGCATTTTTTTGCCTTCGACATTTTTCTTTTCGCCTTTTTGGAATTCAGAGGCTGAGCCGAAATACTCTTTGTAAAGCTTTCCGTCTTTTTCGATCGTTTGGCCTGGTGATTCTTCGTGTCCGGCAAATAGTGAACCGATCATGACCATCGTTGCGCCGAATCGGATTGATTTTGCGATGTCGCCATGGGTGCGGATGCCGCCATCGGCGATAATCGGTTTGCTCGCAGCCTTGGCGCACCAGCGCAGCGCCGCTAATTGCCAGCCGCCTGTGCCAAAGCCGGTTTTGATTTTCGTAATACATACTTTTCCCGGTCCGATGCCGACTTTAGTGGCATCCGCTCCCGCATTTTCAAGCTCTCTGACCGCTTCCGGCGTTCCGACGTTGCCAGCAATCACAAAGCTGTCCGGCAAATGTTTTTTGAGGTGCTGAATCATTTCAATGACAGCATTTGAGTGACCGTGAGCAATGTCAATTGTCACATATTCAGGAGCCAAATTTTCTTCTGCCAGCTGGCGGACAAATTCATACTCCTCCTCTTTAACGCCCACGCTGATAGAAGAGAATAATCCGCGTGCGTTCATATCTTTAATAAAATCAATTCGTGTTTCAGGCTCAAATCGGTGCATGACATAAAAGTAGCCATTTTCGGCTAGTTGAATCGCCAGCTTTTCATCTATAATCGTCTGCATATTGGCAGGGACGACGGGTAATTTAAATGTACGTCCGCCTAAACGTACGGATGTATCACATTCTGAACGGCTATTTACAATGCATTTTGCAGGAATTAGCTGAATATCTTCGTAATCAAATACATTTTCCATGGTTTTCACTCCTAAAAACGAATATTTAAAAGTATATTATATGAAATGTTCGCCTTATATAATGTACTCTGTTTTATTTAGGATGTCAAACAAAATTAATTTCTGGCAGGTGTGGTGCAAGTGCCGAAGCTTGTCATACAGAGTGAGTTTAGGTATCATAGTTTTAACGAATGGTCTTAGAGAGCGGATCAAAATGCGAATGATATACGTTCAGCAAAGCTTGGTTGTTCAGCACCAGGCTTTCTTCTTTATGGCATGAACATGTGAAAGGAGCAAAAAAGATGGCCCAAAACGAAGAAAAAACACCGAAGTCCCAAAAGATTCAAGACCGCATTATTATGGCAATGATCTGGGTAGTCGCAGCACTTGTGATTGCGCTGGTTGTTGGAACCGCACTGAATTATATAAATATCTTCAAATAAAAAAGGAGCTGTGTCACCTGACACAAACTCCTTTTTTTTATTATTTATTTTCAAAAAGACTTGTTGAGTGAAGAGGCTGTACGCGGGCTTTCGGGTCCATGTAAGCCTTGGCGTTGTTCACTGCTGTCGGTGCCTCACCGAAGCCGCTGGCAATCAGGTTGACTTTTCCTTCGTATGTACAAATGTCACCTGCTGCAAAGAAGCCTTTGATATTTGTTTCCATTGTTGATTTCACGACAATGGAATTTTTCTCGATGTCCAGACCCCAGTTTTTGATCGGTCCAAGAGATGAAACGAAACCGTAGTTGACGATTA
Source organism: Bacillus sp. MBGLi79 (assembly GCF_002953915.1). Classification (NCBI taxonomy): domain Bacteria; kingdom Bacillati; phylum Bacillota; class Bacilli; order Caryophanales; family Bacillaceae; genus Bacillus; species Bacillus sp. MBGLi79. The sequence continues at coordinate 3,716,894 of NZ_CP026521.1, read as the reverse complement.
AGTCATCAATTTCTAAAATCTCTTTGCGGTCGCCTTTCACTTCTTCAAGCACAAGCTGTTCAATTTTGTCTTCACCGATCAGCTCCGCAGGGACGAATGGTGTCAGGACATTAACCTTCGACGCATGAAGGTTTTCCACACTGTGCTCGTGCGCACGGAACTTGTCGCGGCGGTGAATGATTGATACTTCTTTTGCGATCGGCTCAAGCATAAGCGCCCAGTCAACCGCGGAATCTCCACCGCCAAGGATCGCAACGCGTCTGCCGGCGAATTTTTGCAGATCGTCAACGAAGTAATGGAGGTTCTTGCCTTCATACTGCTCGGCATTTTCAAGTTCCAGCTTTCTCGGTTTGAATGCGCCGTTTCCTGCAGTAATGATGACTGTTTTAGAGTAGTGGGTTTCTTCATTTGTTACAAGCTTGAACACGCCATCCGCTTGTTTCTCAACTGATTCAACCGCTTGCTCCAGACAAATGGTTTGGTCGAATTTCGCCATTTGCTCTTTTAGGTTATTGATAAGCTCTTGCGCGCGGATTTTCGGGAATCCCGCTACATCATATATATACTTTTCAGGGTATAGGGCGCTAAGCTGTCCGCCGAGCTGAGGCAGGCTTTCGATAATTTTGACGCTTGCCTGTCTCATCCCGCCGTAAAAAGCGGTGAATAAGCCGACCGGTCCCCCGCCTATAATTGTAATATCATAAACCTTTGTATCCTCTCGCATACGAAAATTGCCTCCTAAATGAAAATTGTTATTAATTATACCATATTGCCGTTCGAATTGACGAGTCAGCAGAAAAAATCGTAAGGATACAACGCACCCATCCATTCTTGAAAATATTTCCGCCGGCCGCTACGATAATAACCAAATGAAATGATCTTTTTCTGAATGTTTCTTGAGCCAGCCGGATAAACATGGTAGTAGTGCTATGGGTGAGGACTTCACAAAAAACTTTTCAATATATTTCATAAAATCCCGCCAATAAGCTGAAGCTAACACAAATGATGATTTTATTATGGGTCTAACAAAAGCAAAAAAAGAGAAGGTGGATGTGATGGCATTGAATAAGCCCAAAATCGTGATTTTAGGTGCAGGATATGGCGGATTGATGACGGTGACAAGGCTGACGAAGTATGTCGGGCCGAATGATGCTGACATTACGCTTGTAAATAAACACAATTATCATTATGAAACGACATGGATGCATGAAGCGAGCGCGGGTACGCTCCATCATGACCGCTGCCGTTATCAGATAAAAGATGTAATCAACCAGTCACGGGTTAATTTTGTACAGGATACCGTAAAGGCAATCAAAATTGATGAGAAAAAAGTTGTGCTTGCGAATGGAGAACTGCAGTACGATTATTTAGTCATCGGGCTCGGCGCCGTGCCTGAAACATTCGGCATTAAAGGCTTGAAAGAATATGCGTTTCCGATCGCCAACATCAACACGTCGCGCCTGCTGCGGGAACATATTGAGCTGCAGTTTGCGACTTACAATACGGAAGCGGAAAAAAGGCCGGACAGGTTAACGATCGTTGTTGGCGGCGCCGGATTTACGGGCATTGAATTCCTTGGCGAGCTGGCGGCTCGCGTGCCGGAGCTCTGTAAGGAGTATGACGTTGACAGAAGCCTTGTCCGCATCGTTTGTGTGGAAGCAGCGCCGACCGTTTTGCCGGGCTTTGATCCGGAACTTGTTGACTATGCCGTACATTATCTTGAGGAAAACGGAATTGAGTTCAAGATCGGCACGGCTGTACAAGAATGTACACCAGAAGGAGTCAGAGTCGGCAAAAAAGATGAGGAACCAGAGCAGATCAAATCGCAAACCGTTGTATGGGCGGCAGGTGTCCGCGGCCATCCGATTGTGGAGGAAGCTGGTTTTGAAAATATGCGCGGCCGGGTGAAAGTCAACCCTGATCTTCGCGCCCCAGGACATGACAATGTCTTTATTCTCGGTGACAGCTCGCTGTTTATGAATGAAGATACAGAGCGCCCGTATCCGCCTACTGCGCAAATTGCCATGCAGCAGGGCATAACGGTCGCTAAAAACCTTGGCAGGCTTATTAAAGGCGGAGAGCTTGAGGAATTCAAGCCGGACATTAAGGGGACAGTGGCTTCTCTTGGCGAGCATAACGCGGTTGGGGTTGTTTATGGCAGAAAGCTGAAAGGCACGCCGGCTTCGTTTATGAAAAAAGTCATTGATAACCGCTCGTTGTTTATGATTGGCGGACTCGGACTGACACTGAAAAAAGGCAAGTTCAAGTTTTTCTAAAAACCCGCGGAAGCGGGTTTTCTTTATTAAAAAACGCCAAAATAAAAAGAGAACGAGAGGAAAATAAGTATGTTTCCGCTTACATGAAAAAATTTGTCACATGATCTGACTTTATTGTTGACAGCCTGATATGTTATATTATCAGAAAATTAAGAAAAAGGGTGATGATCAGATGAAAACTGCAACGACAACCGCTTCACATGCATGCCCATTTTGCTCAGGAAAAGGATATTTTCAATTGATTCTCGGCGGTTCAGAGACTTGTCCGTCTTGCCAGGGGACAGGAAAAGACAGTCATTCATTTTCCAGCCGTTGACTTTATTTCCACCCCCGCGTTACACTAAAAGCAACGCAGGGGGGTGGAATAGGTTGATTAGTCTGCCAGTCGTAATCATCTCAATTGTTTTGTTTTTTGTTTTGTTTTTTGGAATCGGTTTCTTATTAAACATGCTGCTGAGAATGTCTTGGATTATGGCTGTGATTTATCCGGTTGTATGTCTTTTCATTATCAGCAAAGAAAAGCTGGTCAGCTATGTCCAGTCACCGGGAGAATCCTTTGCCAGCCTGTTTCATCGTGTCTTATCGTTAGCGGCTGCCGATGTGCTGATTTTAGCCAGCGGTTTGGCCGGCGCCATTGTGTCAGGGATAGCGATCAATATGCTTAGAAAAAGAGGATATCAAATGTTTTAACTGCCGCTTTCTTCTATAGAAAGCTTTTTTTGTATGTTCGCTCATTCATCATTTTGAATAATGCTCTCTCCGCTTGGGAACAATGATTCGGAGGAGAGGTGAATGATGTTGAATATGATCAGACGTTTGCTGATGACCTGTTTATTTCTGCTTGCATTTGGCACGACATTTTTATCAGTGTCAGGAATTGAAGCGAAGGACTTGTCAAAATGGGTGCAGGAACATCAAGAAAAGCACTTGAAGCATGCAGGACTGACATTAAAAGCATTGCAGCAGAAACAAACACAAACGACGTCCGCGGCTAAGGATAAAACAAAGCCGTTAGAAGAAGCATTTGACTGGGATGAGTATCCGGTTCAAAGAGTAACAGCAACTGGCTATACTGCAGGAGCTGAGTCGACGGGAAAAAATCCCGGTGATCCATTATACGGGCTTACATATTCAGGCGTGAAAGTGAAACGGGATCTGTATTCCACGGTTGCTGCCGACCCATCGGTTTTCCCGATCGGCACGATTTTATTCATTCCGAATTACGGTCTCGGAGTTGTAGCTGACACCGGATCGGCTATTAAGGGAAACCGCCTTGATTTGTACTTTGAAACCGTCAAAGATGTATACAATGAATGGGGCAAAAAAACCCTTGATGTATATGTGATTAAAAAGGGAACGGGAAAGATTACCGAGGATGAGCTTGAGAAGCTCAATGAAACAAAATCTTTGCAAGTGTTCAGAAATCAATATAAAACGGTGAAAGAATAAAAACGCTCCAGCGAAAGCAGGAGCGTTTTTTACATGAAAAAGTAAGCGAGTGCCAATGTTAGTAAAATACCTGTCAGGCCTCCGAAAAAGACTTCGATCGGCTGATGTCCGAGAAGCTCTTTCAGCTTTTTTTGTTTTTCTTTTTCTTCAGCTTTAGGGAAGTCCTTTGCTTCATTAACAAAACGGTTAAAATCAATGACAAGCTTATTAATGACTGTTGCCTGCTCACCGGCGTGACGTCTGACGCCAGTTGCGTCAAACATGGTGATGACGGCGAAAATGGCAGAAACCGCAAAGAGTGAGGAGCCTAATCCATGCTCCAAGGCTACGCCTGTAGAAAGCGCAGTGACCGCTGCGGAGTGAGAGCTCGGCATGCCGCCTGTGCTTGTGACCAGCGACCAGTCCAGTTTTCTGGACACGATATACTGTATGGGCACTTTGATGACCTGAGCAAAAATAATTGCGGCCAGGCTTGATAATAAAGGAAAATTCGTTAAAAGTTCCATCGGCGACATCCTTTCTATTTGAAAAATCCTTCGTGTTTCAAAAGAAAAAAGCAAGTCTTAGACTGTTGTTTGATAAAATAAGTGTAGTGGAAAGAATGTTTTTCCTATTATACCATTGTTCATTACAAATACCCATTACGTTAGGAGTGTAAGCCTCATGTTTTATGCGGTTCAGCAATTAGAGCATACAGAAACCCTTGTGGTCGGGCTTTTTCAAAAAAGCCAGCTGACAGGAAAAGCGTTGGAAATTGATGAAATGCTCGAAGGCCATCTGACACAGCTTTTAAAAGATGGTGATGTCTCTGCGAAACCGAATCAAGTATCAAAAGTATTCCCCCCAGCTTCTGCGGGTATGAAACGAATTTATTTCATTGGTCTGGGAAGAAAAGCAAATTTTACGTTTGAACAGGCGAAGGAGCGTTTTGCTCATGTTTTTCAGGCTATTCATAAAGACCGAAAACAAGAAGCAGCTGTCCTGCTTGATACGTTTATTTCGGAAGATGTGCCTCCAGCCGATGCCGCTCATGCATTAGCTGAGAGCTGCCTGCTTGCTTCCTATGAGGTGCAGGATTATAAGCACAAATCAAATGAGCCTGACAAACAAATTGAAACCGTATATGCTGTCACAGATGAAGATACACAGGAAGTGCAGGCGGGGCTTCGCGTCGGCCAGGCATACGGACAAGGGACAAATTCGGCTAGAACGCTTGTGAATATGCCAGGAAACATGCTGACCGCGACTGACCTCGCTTCATATGCAGAAGAGCTTGCGGCAAAATATGATTTTGAGTGTGAGATATTGGAGAAATCAGAGATGGAAGAGCTCGGTATGGGCGGAATACTTGCGGTAAACCAAGGCTCTGCCGAACCGCCGAAAATGATTGTGCTGAAATATCAGGGCAAAAAGGAATGGGAAGATGTCGTCGGACTTGTCGGGAAAGGGATTACATTTGACACAGGCGGCTACTCCATTAAAACGAAATCTGGAATTGTCGGCATGAAATCAGATATGGGGGGAGCTGCTGCGGTTCTCGGCGCTATGGAAACGATCGGAGAGCTTCGTCCCGAGCAAAACGTGCTGGCCGTTATTCCGTCAACCGATAATATGATCTCTGGCGGGGCGATGAAGCCTGATGACGTGATCGTATCTTTAAGCGGAAAAACAATTGAAATCCTCAATACAGATGCTGAAGGAAGGCTCGTGCTTGCAGATGGCATTACATACGCGAAACAGCATGGCGCATCAGTTCTTGTTGATGTGGCTACGCTTACCGGCGGCGTCGTTGTGGCATTAGGAACAGAAACAACCGGCGCAATGACAAATGATCAAAGCTTTTACCAGCAGGTAGCTGATGCCGCACAAGAGTGCGGCGAGGCGATCTGGCAGCTGCCGATAACAGAGAAGGATAAAAAGCGCGTAAAAAGCAGCCAAATGGCGGATCTCAGCAACTCGCCGGGGCGTGAAGGACATGCGATTATGGCAGGAACGTTTCTTGGAGAATTTGCTGAGTCAACACCTTGGGTTCATCTTGATATTGCGGGCACAGCGTCTGCCAATAAAGCGACCTGCTTTGGACCGTCCGGTGCAACCGGTGTTATGGCAAGAACATTGGCTACACTTGCGGAGCGATTTGCATTGGAAGAAGAGAAAAGCGAATAATGTTGAATCCCTGCTGCATCTTGCGGCGGGGATTTTTTCTTCCAAAATCTTTAGTTGACTAAAGTGGATCGGTTATGATACGATACGTTCGTACTTTATTTATCTACTACATTAGCAAACTAAAGGATTTTTGGAGGGGTATCATGAATGCAGTCGTCATCGCAGTCCTGCTTATGCTTGTATTAAGCCTGCTGCGTGTCAATATTGTTATCGCATTAATTATAGGCGCCTTAGCCGGCGGGTTAACAGGCGGACTCGGTCTTGGCGAAACGGTTAAAGCTTTCACAGACGGTCTCGGCGGAAATGCCACCGTTGCAGTCAGCTACGCCATGCTTGGCGCGTTTGCCGCCGCTTTGACGAAAACGGGTCTTCCGGACGCAATGGTGGAAGCCTCCGTTAAATTAATCGGAAATAAAGAAGATTCTCGCAAAAAAGCACTGTCTAAGGTGCTGATTGTGCTGATTATTTTAATTGTATCTTGTTTTTCCCAAAACGTCGTTCCAGTTCACATCGCGTTTATCCCGGTGCTGATTCCGCCGCTTTTGAAAATCTTTAATGAACTTGAAATGGACCGCCGTCTGATTGCGTGTGTGATCACTTTTGGTTTAACAGCGCCTTATATTGTGCTGCCGGTTGGTTTCGGCCAAATCTTCCAGGGAATGCTCAAGGATAATATGGCAGATGCCGGATTAAACGTATCTCTCGGTGATATTCCTTATGCGTTAATGATTCCGGTTGCTGGTATGGTTGTAGGTCTGATTTTATCAATCATCGTATTCCGTAAACCGAAAACATATGAAACAAAAGAAATTTCTGGTGCGAGCTCTTCTCCATATACGAAAAAAAGCCTGGCTATCGCGGTGCTTGCCATCGTTGTGTCACTCGGCGTCCAGCTTTACTTATCTCAGACTTTGGGAGTAGAAGGGATGATTATGGGGGCGCTGGCAGGCCTGGTTATTCTGTTTGTCAGCGGTGTGATGAAGCGTGATGAAGCGGACTCACTGATTACTGACGGAATGGTCTTAATGGCCTTTATCGGCTTTGTCATGCTTGTTGCAGCCGGGTTTTCAAACGTATTAACGAAAACCGGAGATGTCGAGTCACTGGTTAAAACAGCAGCTGGCATCATGGGGCACAGTCAGTTAGTGGGTGCATTGCTGATGCTCATTGTCGGCTTGTTCATTACAATGGGAATCGGATCTTCTTTTGCGACGATTCCTGTTATCACAACGATCTTTGTGCCTCTTTGCCTGCAGCTTGGATTCAGCCCGATGGCAACGGTTGCGATTATCGGGGCAGCTGCTGCGCTTGGCGATGCCGGTTCACCTGCCAGCGACAGCACGCTTGGACCGACTTCAGGTTTAAGTGCGGACGGCCAGCATCACCACATTTGGGACACTTGTGTGCCGACTTTTGTATTTTATAATATCCCGCTTATTATCTTTGGATGGATTGCAGCGCTTGTTTTATAAGGAAAAAGGCTCCCCTTTACTGGGGAGCCTTTTCTCGTTATCATAAAAAAACCGTTCCCATAGAACGGTTTTTACGTGGACGATATGTGATTTCTGTTAAAGCCGGTTGCTTTATGAATAGACCGGTATATCCCTGGTGCGATAAACGCCAGTATGACAGCCAGCGCCGTGTCTTTTACCATAAACCAAGTCATAAAGCCCCAAGCTGTGCCGTAGCTTACCGGCGTATGAATCCACAGCTTCAGTGCAAGATACATATAGGTAGTGCCGATGATATACATGATTGCCGTTCCGATAAGTGAAGCAATGAGAAATCGAATTTTGCTTGGCTGAATTTTTCGTTCTAAAAACCATCCCGCTGCAAATGCTGCCGGGATGTATGAGATAATAAACCCGCCGCTTTTCCCTGCAAACGGTGCGAAGCCTGCAGAAAATTGAGCAAACACAGGCGCTCCGGCCAATCCGACAAGTGCATATACAATCATGGCAATCGCTGCTCGTTTGCTGCCGAGAAGCAAGGCTGCCAAGAGACAGAAAAACGGCTGCATCGAAAGCGGAATGCCGGCAACTTGTAAAAAGGGTGCTACTGAGGTAAGGTTGGCTCCGACAGCCATAAGTGCGGCGAACATGCCGATCAGCGCCATATCGGCCGCGCGAAGTTTACGTTGTTTCATAGTTGTCCCCCTTAGGTTTACATACACAATCATAGAGTAATAAAGAACGGAAATATTGTCAACATAAATTAAAACAAGGTTAACAAAAGAGAGGGTTCCATATGTATTTTGGAAAAACAAAACAGTCCGATCAATCTGGAAGAGTGCCCCCAAATCAAAATGTCACCACTTCATTTCCTGTGCTTCATACGGGAAGTGTCCCATATTACGAAGATATGACGAGATGGAATCTTCAAGTATACGGTTTGGTTGACCAACCGATGCTGCTGAGCTTTGAAGATGTCAAAGCCTTTCCGAAGTACGAATCGAAAAATGACATTCATTGTGTCACGGGCTGGTCGAGGCTTGATAATGTGTGGCAAGGCGTGCGTGCTCGTGATATAGCGGAAAAAGCGGGTGTGAAAGAAGAAGCTGGCTACGTTATTTTACATGCGGAAGAAGGCTGGACGACCAATCTGCCGCTTGATGATTTCTTAGCGGAAACTTCCCTTCTGGCTTATGCGCATAATGGCGAGCCATTAACGCCTGAACACGGCTTCCCGCTGCGGGGTGTATTTCCGCATCTGTATTTTTGGAAAAGCGCCAAATGGCTGCGCGGCATCCAATTTACGAAAGAAAACCATCCGGGCTTTTGGGAACGGAATGGCTATCACATGAGAGGGGATCCTTGGCAAAATCAACGATTTACATGGGATTAAGGTTCTATTTCAAACAGGACCATCCGCATCTTTATCAGGTTTTTATTTCCATATTGGTAGTCTGCAGGTACCTTATTTGATACAGGTGCCTTTTTTATTCGGGAAAAAGTTGACTTTCTTTGGAAGAAAACCTATTATTTGAGTTGTCTAGTTGATAGTGAAAATCATTATCATACATTGCGTTTAGTTTAAGGAGAGGAATGTCGTACTGCATGAAAGAGCAAACAACAGACCGGACGAAAGGCGGAACACCAAACGCATATACGATTCCTGGTACGGAAGTGCGTATGATGTCTTCTCGCATTGAAAACCGTACCTATCATATTTTTATCTCGAAACCGAATACGCCGCCGCCACCCGCTGGCTATCCTGTGATTTATCTGCTGGATGCCAATTCTGTCTTTGGAACGATGACGGAAGCCGTTCGAATACAGGGGCGCCGACCTGAAAAAACAGGGGTAATTCCTGCAGTGATCGTCGGCATTGGCTATGAGACAGCGGAGCCGTTTTCCTCAGTGCGTCACCGGGATTTTACAATGCCGACAGCCCAATCGAAGCTGCCGGAACGGCCCGACGGCAAAGAATGGCCGGAGCATGGCGGAGCAGAGAGCTTTATCAGGTTTATTGAGGAGGATCTGAAACCGGAGATAGAACGAGATTACCAGATTGACAAAAATAGACAAACAATCTTTGGCCACTCGCTTGGCGGGCTTTTCGTGCTGCAGGTGCTGTTCACTAAGCCGGAGGCGTTTCAAACTTATATTGCGGGAAGTCCGTCCATTCATTGGAATAAACCGTTTATTCTCGAGAGAGCGGATCATTTCGCCTCCCTCACTAAGAAAAACAATCAGCCTATCAATATCCTGCTTGCCGCAGGGGAATTGGAGCAGCATCATAAAAGCCGGATGAATGATAATGCGAGGGAGCTTTACGAGCGGCTGGCCGTTTTATCTGAACAAGGCATACGGGCAGAATTTTGCGAGTTTTCAGGAGAAGGGCATATTTCGGTTCTTCCTGTTTTGATCAGCCGGGCGCTGCGTTTTGCGCTTCATCCTGAAGGACCGCATCTTTCAATGGGCTGAGACATACTCAGCCTTGCTTCTAAAAAATAGTTGTCACTGAAATTATATTTGACTGTCACATGACATTTGGATATGATTATTTTTATAATTGATAATGATAATCATTATCAATAAATTGCGCTTTTCAAAGTGCGGCAGTCTTTTTCTCTGGATTCTGTTCGGCATCTAGAGTGAAGAAAGGAATTGATGATATGAATGCAACGGATATAAAGGGCAAAATTGCTTTTATAACAGGGGCAGCCCAAGGGATAGGTGAAGCTGTTGCGCGGACGCTTGCCGGTCAAGGCGCACATATTGCGGCAGTTGATTATAATCCTGAAAAGCTGGAAAAGGTTGTGAACAGCCTCAAAGCGGAAGGGCACCATGCGGAAGCTTTTCCTGCGGATGTGAGAGACAGCGCGGCGATTGACGAGATCACGGCGCGCATCGAACGCGAGATGGGGCCGATTAATATTTTGGTGAATGTAGCGGGTGTCCTTCGCCCGGGTCTCATCCATTCGCTTAGTGATGAGGAATGGGAAGCGACGTTCTCAGTGAATTCGACTGGCGTATTTAACGCCTCGCGTTCAGTCAGCAAATATATGATGGACCGGAGATCTGGTTCGATCGTAACGGTCGGATCAAATGCTGCGGGTGTGCCAAGAACATCTATGGCGGCATATGCATCTTCAAAGGCTGCGGCTGTGATGTTTACGAAATGTCTTGGCCTTGAGCTTGCAGAATACAATATTCGCTGCAACATCGTGTCTCCCGGATCAACGGAAACAGACATGCAGTGGTCATTATGGGCCGATGAGAATGGAGCGGAGCAAGTCATAAAAGGATCACTTGAGACATTTAAAACAGGGATCCCGCTCAAAAAATTAGCCCAGCCTTCGGATATTGCGGATGCGGTGCTCTTTTTGGTTTCTGGCCAGGCAGGGCATATTACGATGCATAATTTATGCGTAGATGGCGGCGCAACGTTAGGCGTGTAACTGAATTTAAAGGAGGTTCATGAGAATGTTGAAACAAAACGTAATACCAGAAACAAAAGCGGAGCATTTGCTTCGTGAGTATCAGCCGGGTGCCTTTTTCTTAGCTTCTCCTCATCGCGTACTGTTAGCGAAAGGCATATGTGAAATCGTACCGGGGGCAGACGGACAAAATCAAATGGAAACCCTTTCCGTCCGTATTGCAGAGACGCTGCGTCAGGCAAAGCGATCGGGCCAAAGCCGTCCGCTTGTTGTCGGGGCCGTTCCTTTTGATCAAGTAAAAGCAGCGCGGCTCGTTGTTCCTGAGGAAGTTCGCTGGTCAGAACCGCTTCAATTTGACTATGCGGAGAAGGAGCAGCAATGTGAGCATACATATCACATAGAGCCTGTTCCGGCACCGGAGGATTATAAAAATGGTGTGGAACAAGGGCTGGCTCGCATTGCCGATGGAACACTCAGCAAAATCGTTCTGTCCAGGTCGCTGCAGCTGACATCGCCTGAACCGATTCAGACGGATGAGCTGCTTCGCCATCTGGCTCAGCATAACACGCATGGCTACACATTTGCCGCGGACGTGTCCAGTCAGACGGAAACATCTCCCCGCCGAACATTGCTCGGTGCAAGTCCGGAGCTTCTCGTTTCAAGGATGGGAACTCAGGTCGTTTCCAATCCATTAGCCGGTTCAAGGCCGCGCAGTGATGATCCTGTTGAAGACCAGCGCCGGGCAGTTGAATTGCTTGCTTCCGCAAAAGATCTTCATGAGCACGCGGTTGTGGCTGACGCAGTTGCGGCAGCGCTAAGGCCTTTCTGCCGGACGCTGGATGTTCCGGAGAAGCCTTCACTGATCAAAACAGAAACAATGTGGCACCTGTCCAGCGTGATTAAGGGAGAGCTTTCCGATCCATCTGTAACCGCACTTGAATTGGCGGCGGCGCTTCACCCGACGCCGGCGGTCTGCGGAACACCGACTGATCTTGCAAGAGAAGCGATTCTCAGCATTGAGCCGTTCGACCGCGGTTTCTTTACCGGCATGGTCGGCTGGTGTGACGATGCGGGTGACGGAGAATGGATCGTGACGATCCGTTGTGCAGAGGCAGAAGATCGCTCACTCCGCCTGTATGCGGGAGCTGGTGTTGTTGCCGGATCAAAGCCAGAGGACGAGCTTCAGGAGACATCCGCAAAGTTTCGGACAATGCTGCGGGCAATGGGTGTGAATCACTTATGATCAGAATGAATTGCTGGAGGGATACAATATGCTGAATGGATTTACTCCTTGGCCTGATGAGTTAGCTGAGACCTATCGAAAGAATGGCTGCTGGGCCGGCGAGACGTTTGGAGATTTGTTAAGAGACCGGGCAGCCAAATATGGCGATCGCATTGCGATTACATGCGGGAACACCCATTGGAGCTATCAAGAGCTTGACACAAGGGTTGATCGTCTGGCTGCCGGATTTCAGAAGCTTGGCATTCAACAGAAGGATCGTGTCGTGGTGCAGCTGCCAAATATCAAAGAGTTTTTTGAAGTCATTTTCGCGCTCTTCCGCCTGGGGGCGCTCCCAGTCTTTGCACTGCCTTCACATCGAAGCAGTGAAATTACATACTTTTGCGAGTTTGCTGAAGCGGCTGCATATATCATTCCCGATTCTTATTCTGGTTTTGACTACCGTTCACTTGCCAGACAGGTTCAAAGCAAGCTGCCGACGTTGAAACACGTCATTGTCGCGGGTGAGGCAGAGGAATTTTTGCCGCTGAACGATTTGCATACAGAACCTGTAAAACTGCCTGAAGTCAAATCTTCAGATGTGGCGTTCCTCCAGCTTTCTGGCGGGAGCACCGGGCTATCGAAACTGATTCCGAGGACTCACGACGACTACATTTACAGTCTGAAGCGAAGTGTCGAGGTCTGCTGGCTCGACGACAGCACGGTGTACTTGGCAGCTCTGCCGATGGCGCACAATTATCCGCTGAGCTCACCGGGGGTTCTCGGCGTATTATACGCTGGAGGAAGAGTGGTTTTATCTCCTTCTCCAAGTCCAGATGACGCATTTCCTTTGATTGAACGCGAAAAGGTCACGATAACCGCTCTTGTTCCGCCTCTTGCGATGGTATGGATGGATGCGGCATCCTCACGCCGTGACGATTTATCCAGCCTTCAAGTGCTGCAGGTCGGCGGTGCCAAGTTCAATGCTGAAGCCGCGCGAAGGGTAAAAGCTGTTTTCTGCTGCACGCTGCAGCAGGTGTTCGGAATGGCAGAGGGGCTTGTCAATTATACGAGATTGGATGACCCTGAGGAGATCATTGTCAACACCCAAGGAAAACCGATGTCCCCATATGATGAAGTGCGTGTTTGGGATGATCAGGATCGCGATGTAAAACCTGGTGAAGCAGGCCACTTGCTAACGCGGGGACCGTATACAATTCGAGGTTACTATAAGGCGGAAGAGCATAATGCTGCTTCATTTACTGAGGACGGTTTTTACCGTACGGGTGATATCGTCAGGCTGACACCAGACGGCTATATTGTCGTTGAAGGCCGTGCGAAGGACCAAATTAACCGTGGAGGAGAAAAGGTTGCGGCTGAAGAGGTAGAAAATCATTTGCTGGCGCACCCGGCTGTCCATGATGCGGCAATGGTCTCCATGCCTGATCAATTTCTTGGCGAAAGATCGTGTGTGTTCATTACTCCCCGGGATGAAGCCCCGAAATCCGCAGAGCTCAAAGCCTTTTTGAGAGAGCGCGGACTGGCGGCATATAAAATTCCCGACCGTATAGAATTTGTCGAATCCTTCCCGCAGACAGGGGTAGGAAAGGTAAGCAAAAAGGCCCTTCGTGAAGCCATTGCTGAGAAGCTTCTTGCAGGGGCAAAAAAATAAAACAACAATTTGAGAGGAAGTGTTCCAATGGCTATACCTGCCATTCAGCCGTATCAAATGCCGACAGCGTCTGATATGCCGCAAAACAAAGTATCATGGGTGCCCGATCCAAATCGGGCTGTCTTGCTAATACACGATATGCAAAACTATTTTGTCGATGCTTTCACAGCAGGAGCGTCCCCGGTAACAGAGCTTTCAGCGAATATACGAAAGCTGAAGGATCAATGTGTTCAGCTTGGGATTCCTGTTGTCTATACCGCGCAGCCGGGAAGCCAAAATCCGGCTGACCGGGCGCTGCTGACAGATTTTTGGGGCCCGGGATTAAACAGCGGTCCTTATGAGGAGAAAATTATACCCGAGCTGGCACCGGAGAATGATGATCTTGTGCTGACAAAATGGAGATACAGCGCGTTTAAGAGAACGAACCTGCTCGACATTATGCGCAAAGAGGGACGCGATCAGCTGATCATTACCGGAATTTACGCCCATATTGGGTGTCTCGTTACAGCATGTGAAGCATTTATGGAGGATGTGAAAGCCTTTTTCGTGGGAGATGCAGTTGCTGATTTTTCATTAGAAAAACATCAAATGGCGCTGGACTATGCGGCTGGACGCTGTGCATTTACCGTGATGACTGATAGTCTTCTTGATCAGCTGCAGAATGCGCCGTCAGACGTTCAAAAAACGTCAGCAAACACCGGCAAAAAAGAAGTATTTACATGTGAGAATATCCGTAAACAAATTGCTGAGCTTCTGCTAGAAACACCGGAAGACATTACAGATCAAGAGGATTTGCTCGATCGTGGTCTAGATTCGGTAAGGATCATGACATTGGTGGAACAATGGCGCCGTGAAGGGGCAGAGGTGACTTTCGTGGAATTGGCTGAACGCCCAACGATCGAAGAATGGGAGAAATTGCTCACAACCCGCAGCCAGCAAGTGCTGCCAAACGCGGATTATTTATAAAAGGAGGGTAAACAAACGGATGCCTGATACAAAAGATCTTCAATATTCTTTGACCGGGGCACAAACTGGCATATGGTTTGCTCAACAGCTTGATCCGGACAATCCAATCTACAATACGGCAGAATATATAGAAATCAATGGACCCATCAATATTGCTCTTTTTGAAGAAGCTTTGCGGCACGTGATCAAGGAAGCGGAATCGCTGCATGTCCACTTCGGTGAAAATATGGACGGGCCATGGCAGATGATAAACCCGTCTCGGGATGTACAGCTGCACGTCATTGACGTCAGCTCTGAGCCTGATCCGGAAAAAACAGCATTAAACTGGATGAAAGCAGATTTGGCAAAGCCGATTGATTTAGGAGATGACCCTTTGTTCAATGAAGCTCTGTTTATTGCCGGGCCTGATTGTTTCTTTTGGTATCAGCGCATTCACCATATAGCGATCGACGGCTTCGGTTTTTCACTGATAGCCCAGCGTGTGGCAAGTACATATACCAAGCTTATAAAAGGACAAACAGCTAAGGATCGTTCCTTTGGGTCTCTCCAAGCTATTTTGGAGGAGGATACAGATTATCGCGGATCAGAGCAGTATGAGAAGGATCGTCAATTCTGGCTGGACCGTTTTGTAGATGCACCTGAAGTTGTGAGCTTGGCTGATCGGGCGCCAAGAACATCTAACAGTTTTCTTCGTCATACGGCATATCTGCCTCCGTCTGATATAAACGCGTTAAAAGAAGCGGCGCGTTATTTCTCAGGAAGCTGGCATGAAGTTATGATTGCGGTGTCAGCTGTTTATGTGCACCGTATGACCGGCTCTGAGGATGTTGTGCTCGGCC
Source organism: Bacillus sp. MBGLi79 (assembly GCF_002953915.1). Lineage (NCBI taxonomy): Bacteria > Bacillati > Bacillota > Bacilli > Caryophanales > Bacillaceae > Bacillus > Bacillus sp. MBGLi79. Next base: position 3,701,425 of record NZ_CP026521.1, on the reverse strand, counting down.
TGCCCATGATGGGAAGGATAGGTTCCGCATCACTGAATGTACCGGCTATGGTGATGAACCTTCTCCCGCTTCGGCTGACTGTCAGCTCTTCGATGAGCTTATCTGAACTGATTCAGCAAATTTCCCGGGAAATCCGCAACATTCGGCGACATCATAAGTATCGCCATGAAGAGCTTCGGCGTGATCTGAAATTGATAGGAGAAAATCATAGATTATTTGGCCCTCAAATCAATCTCATGCCGTTTGATTATGGTCTCGACTTTGCCGGGGCCCGGGGCATAACGCATAATCTTTCAGCCGGTCCTGTTGATGATCTATCAATCAATGTATATGACAGAACAGATGGCAGCGGGCTGCGAATTGATGTTGATGCGAATCCCGAGGTATACAGCGAGTCTGATATCAAGCATCATCAGCAGCGTATCCTGCAGCTGCTGCAAGCGGCTTCAGCCGGGGAGGACATGCTGATTGGGCAAATGGAGGTTTTGCTGCCAGAGGAGAAAGAACAAGTCATTCATAAATGGAACCATACGGAAAAATCCGAGAAGCTGGTCAGACTCCAGGACATGTTCGAAAAACAGGTAGTTCTTACGCCTGAGCGTATCGCTCTTATGTGTGATGACATTCAATTCAATTATCGAAAGCTCAATGAAGAGGCAAATCGCCTTGCGCATCTGTTGATTGAAAAAGGCCTTGGTCCAGAGCAATTTGTCGCTTTGGCGCTGCCGCGTTCTCCAGAGATGGTGGCTTCAATGCTTGCTGTGCTCAAGACTGGTGCGGCGTATCTCCCACTTGATCCGAAGTTTCCTGCCGACCGTATTTCTTACATGCTGGAGGATGCGAAGCCTTCATGCATCATAACGACTGAGGAAATAGCAGCCAGTCTGCCTGATGATCTGGCTGTACCGGAGCTAGTGCTTGATCAGGCTGTTACCCAGGAGGTTTTAAAACGCTATTCGCCTGACAATCCGAATGTATCGGTTTCTCTTGACCATCCTGCGTATATTATCTATACATCAGGATCAACCGGAAGACCGAAGGGTGTCGTTGTGACACAGAAAAGCTTAAGCAATTTTCTGCTGTCCATGCAGGAGGCATTTTCTCTAGGAGAAGAAGACCGGCTGTTGGCTGTGACGACTGTCGCTTTTGATATTTCAGCATTGGAGTTATATCTTCCGCTGATTAGCGGTGCGCAAATCGTGATCGCAAAGAAAGAAACGATCCGAGAGCCACAGGCATTAGCTCAAATGATTGAAAATTTCGATATCAATATCATGCAGGCAACACCGACACTATGGCATGCTTTGGTGACGAGTGAACCTGAGAAACTTCGGGGGCTTAGAGTGCTTGTCGGAGGTGAGGCGCTGCCGAGCGGTCTTTTGCAGGCGCTTCAAGACCTTCATTGTTCAGTCACGAATTTATACGGTCCGACTGAAACAACGATTTGGTCTGCAGCAGCTTTTCTTGATGAAGGGCTGAAGGGCGTTCCGCCGATTGGCAAACCGATTTGGAATACGCAGGTGTATGTGCTTGATAACGGTCTGCAGCCGGTGCCGCCGGGGGTTGTCGGCGAGCTTTATATCGCAGGAACCGGCTTGGCCAGAGGTTATTTCCATCGCCCTGATTTAACGGCTGAGCGTTTTGTTGCAGATCCATACGGACCGCCGGGGACTCGGATGTATCGGACCGGAGACCAGGCTCGCTGGCGCGCTGATGGGTCTTTGGATTATATCGGGCGGGCGGATCATCAAATCAAAATTCGCGGATTCCGAATTGAACTTGGAGAAATTGATGCCGTGCTTGCCAAGCACCCGCACATTGAACAGGCAGCAGTTGTCGTACGGGAAGATCAGCCGGGAGACAAACGATTGGCGGCTTATGTAGTCGCTGATTCTGCTATTGATACTGCCGAGCTTCGCCGTTATATGGGGGCCAGTCTTCCTGATTATATGGTGCCGGCGGCGTTTGTAGAGATGGATGAGCTGCCGTTAACACCTAATGGCAAGCTTGACCGGAAAGCACTGCCGGCGCCAGATTTCAGCACATCTGTCAGTGGTCGGGCCCCGCGGACTCCTCAGGAAGAGATATTGTGTGACTTGTTTGCAGAGGTTCTCGGTTTGGCACGTGTCGGTATCGATGACAGTTTCTTCGAGCTTGGCGGTCATTCTCTTCTCGCAGCCCGACTGATGAGCCGCATTCGCGAGGTAATGGGAGCCGAACTTGGTATCGCCAAGCTCTTTGACGAACCGACAGTAGCCGGTCTCGCTGCCCATCTTCATCAGGCGCAGAGTGCACGTCCCGTTTTGCAAAGAGCTGAGCGATCTGAAAAAATTCCGCTATCTTTTGCCCAACGCCGGCTATGGTTCCTCCACTGTCTGGAAGGGCCGAGCCCTACTTATAATATTCCGGTTACTGTCCGTTTGTCGGGTGAGCTGGATCAAGGAGTGCTGAAAGCGGCACTTTATGACCTCGTCTGCCGTCATGAAAGCCTGCGGACGATCTTCCCTGAATCGCAGGGGACATCCTATCAGCATATTTTAGATGCCGACCAAGCCCGTCCTGAGTTACATGTTACTGAAATTGCTGAGAAGGAGCTTTCTGAGCGGCTTGCCGAAGCTGTACGCTACAGCTTTGATCTTGCAGCTGAACCGGCCTTTCGTGCCGAGCTTTTTGTGATCGGTCCTGACGAGTACGTGCTGCTTCTTCTCGTGCATCATATTGTTGGGGACGGCTGGTCCTTAACGCCGCTGACCCGAGATCTTGGGACGGCTTATGCGGCTCGCTGCCACGGAAAAGCTCCCGAATGGGCGCCTCTTGCTGTGCAGTATGCGGACTATGCGCTTTGGCAGCAAGAACTGCTTGGAAACGAGAATGATCCAAATAGCTTGATTGCCGGACAGCTTGCTTTCTGGAAAGAAACCTTGAAGAACCTGCCTGATCAGCTTGAACTGCCAACCGATTATTCACGTCCGGCTGAGCCGAGCCATGATGGGGATACGATTCATTTTCGTATTGAGCCCGGCCTTCACAAGCGCTTGCAGGAGCTGGCTCGCGCAAATAGGGTGAGCCTATTTATGGTGCTTCAATCCGGTCTCGCCGCTTTATTGACAAGGCTCGGGGCGGGTACCGACATTCCGATCGGCAGTCCGATCGCGGGACGGAATGATGATGCGCTGGGCGATCTTGTAGGGCTATTTATCAATACATTGGTGCTCAGAACCGATACGTCCGGTGACCCAAGCTTCCGTGAGCTTCTAGACAGAGTGAGGGAAGTGAATCTGGCAGCCTATGACAATCAGGATCTGCCGTTTGAGAGACTTGTAGAGGTGCTCAATCCGGCTCGTTCGCGTGCGACGCATCCTTTGTTCCAAATCATGCTTGCGTTCCAAAACACACCGGATGCTGAACTGCAACTTCCTGACATGGAGAGCAGCCTGCGAATCAACAGTGTCGGTTCTGCCAAGTTTGATTTGACGCTGGAAATCAGTGAAGATCGTCTTGCTGACGGGACACCAAACGGGATGGAAGGACTGCTTGAATACAGCACTGATCTTTTCAAGCGGGAAACGGCTCAGGCTCTTACTGACCGATTGATGCGCCTGTTGGAGGCTGCCGAGTCTGATCCTGACGAGCAAATCGGAAATCTGGATATTCTGGCACATGAGGAACGCAGCAATATGGTGACAGATTGGCAAGGTGTATCTGAAAAGATTCCGCACGCATGTTTACCTGAGCAGTTTGAGAAACAGGCTGCTTTATGTCCTGATGCCATTGCCGTTGTTTATGAAGATCAGGCACTGAGCTATGCAGAGCTGAATGAAAGAGCAAATCGGCTTGCCCGCATGCTGATTAGTGAAGGTGTCGGGCCGGAGCAATTTGTGGCCTTGGCACTGCCCCGATCATTGGAAATGGCTGTCGGGCTACTGGCGGTGCTGAAAGCCGGAGCAGCTTATTTGCCTCTTGATCCGGATTATCCGGCTGATCGAATTGCTTTTATGCTAAAAGATGCACAGCCCGCGTTTATCATGACGAACACTAAAGCCGCAGAACACATTCCTCCAGCGGACAACGTGCCGAAAATCGTACTGGATGATCTCGAACTGGAAAAGAAACTAAACACATACCCAGCTGATAATCCGGATAATACGGATCGGACCCAGCCGCTTACGCCTTTGAATACGGCGTATGTCATTTATACATCCGGCTCTACAGGTGTTCCAAAAGGTGTGATGATTCCTCACCAAAACGTAACGCGTTTATTTGCAGCGACCGAGCACTGGTTCCATTTCAGCTCAGACGATATCTGGACCATGTTCCATTCCTACGCTTTTGACTTTTCAGTGTGGGAGATTTGGGGTCCTCTGCTGCATGGCGGGCGTCTCGTCATCGTACCTCATCACGTCAGCAGATCGCCAGAAGCATTTCTGCGCCTGCTTGTCAAAGAGGGCGTGACCGTTCTGAATCAGACACCGTCCGCTTTCTATCAGTTTATGCAGGCGGAACGGGAACAGCCGGATCTCGGACAGGCGCTCAGCCTGCGCTATGTCATTTTTGGCGGAGAAGCGCTTGAACTCAGCCGTTTAGAGGATTGGTATAACCGCCACCCTGAAAATAGACCGCAGCTTATCAACATGTATGGTATTACAGAAACAACCGTGCATGTGAGCTATATCGAATTAGACCGAAGCATGGCAGCTTTACGGGCAAACAGCTTGATCGGCTGCGGCATTCCCGATCTTGGTGTATATGTGCTGGATGAGCGCCTGCAGCCGGTGCCGCCGGGGGTTGCCGGAGAGTTGTATGTATCAGGAGCGGGGTTAGCACGAGGCTATCTAGGCCGGCCTGGTTTAACATCTGAACGCTTCATAGCTGATCCATTCGGTCCTCCAGGCACTAGGATGTACCGCACTGGGGATGTGGCCCGCCTCCGCGCTGATGGTTCTCTTGACTATGTCGGCCGCGCCGATCATCAGGTGAAAATTCGGGGATTCCGGATTGAACTGGGAGAAATTGAAGCAGCGCTCATTCAGCATCCGCAGCTTGAAGATGCGGCAGTGATCGTTCGTGAGGATCAGCCGGGAGATAAACGGTTGGCAGCTTATGTCATCCCTTCGGAAGAAACATTTGATACGGCGGAACTGCGCAGATATGCTGCTGAGAGATTGCCGGATTACATGGTGCCTGCTGCCTTTGTGACGATGAAAGAATTGCCGCTGACACCGAATGGAAAGCTTGATCGTAAAGCGCTGCCCGCTCCGGATTTCGCAGGGTCAGTGACAGGACGCGGACCGAGAACGCCGCAGGAAGAAATTCTCTGTGACTTGTTTATGGAGGTGCTTCACTTGCCGCGTGTCGGCATTGATGATCGTTTCTTTGATTTAGGCGGACATTCCTTGCTTGCTGTACAGCTCATGAGCCGCATCCGCGAATCCCTCGGCGTTGAACTCAGCATCGGCAACCTATTCGAAGCGCCGACTGTTGCCGGGCTTGCTGAAAGACTTGAAATGGGATCAAGCCAAAGCGCTCTTGATGTTCTGCTGCCGCTCCGAACAAGCGGAGACAAGCTTCCTTTATTCTGTGTGCATCCGGCAGGGGGGCTCAGCTGGTGCTATGCCGGTTTGATGACGAATATAGGAACGGATTATCCGATCTATGGCTTGCAGGCACGGGGAATCGGGCAGCGCGAGGAGCTTCCGAAAACACTTGATGACATGGCGGCCGATTACATTGAACAAATACGAACGGTCCAGCCGAAAGGACCGTACCATCTGCTGGGCTGGTCCCTGGGCGGGAACGTCGTTCAAGCGATGGCCACCCAGCTGCAAAATCAAGGAGAAGAAGTTGCCCTATTGGTGATGCTGGATGCCTATCCAAACCACTTCCTTCCTATAAAAGAGGCGCCGGATGATGAGGAAGCGCTTATTGCCCTTCTGGCGTTAGGCGGGTACGATCCAGACAGCTTAGGGGACAAACCGCTAGATTTTGAAGCAGCAATTGAGATTCTTCGCAGTGACGGCAGTGCGCTTGCGAGCTTGGATGAAACGGTCATTTTAAATCTGAAAAATACGTATGTCAATTCTGTCGGCATTTTAGGCTCCTATAAGCCGAAAACCTTCCGTGGAAATGTTTTATTTTTCAGATCAACAATCATTCCTGAATGGTTTGATCCGATTGAACCTGATTCGTGGAAGCCTTATATTAACGGACAGATTGAACAAATCGACATCAACTGCCGTCATAAAGATTTATGTCAGCCGGAACCGCTAGCTCAAATCGGCAAGGTTCTCGCTGTCAAACTGAAAGAGTTAAATCAATAAGGGAGGAGAAATAGATGGCAAATCCTTTTGGAAATGCGGATGGCACCTATTTGGTGCTGATCAATGAAGAAGGCCAATATTCCCTATGGCCCGGTTTTATAGATGTGCCGAGCGGCTGGACAGTCGTTCATGAACAAAAAGGGCGTGAAGCCTGTCTGGACTATATCCAATCACATTGGAGAGACATGAGGCCAAACAGCCTAAAGACTGTTGAAAATGTGTAATCGCATAAAAAGAGACTGCGGCAAGCAGTCTCTTTTTCTATTTTTACGCAGACGTTTGGGTATGGTCACAATCTCTGACAGGGTTTCCGTTTTCATCCGTACACCAAGATTGGGATAAAAACGCTAAAAACACAGCGGCCCACTGATCGGCAAACTGAATCAGAATGCCCCCGTCATGCCAAGAACCGTTGTCTTTTTTCCAGCGGGTATCCATTGCATTCCCTTGATTCATATGGATATTGTGCATGCCGTTGGTCGGGGTAAAGCCGAATATTTTATCTGCAGCCTGTTCAGGTCCGAATTTGGAACCGAATATATAAACCGGCGCTTTCTCATCTTGCGCTTTCTTCATATACGTTTCAATAAAATCATTTAAATCATTATCAGGCCCCGTGATTTCATGCGGCAAAGGCTTCATTTCTCCCGGGTCAAACAAATTGCCCCGCACGTAATCAAGCGCCACTTCACGGTTTGCCTCATTGATCCGTGTATATCCATACGGCATGTTCGGAAGGATGGTAATCGAGCTCGAATCAAACTGATCGTCAGCCAAATACAATACTTCAGATTCCTCAGAACTGGACATCACATTGATGGCGCACCTGTAATACGTATTCTCTTCACCGAGCACTTTGACTTGGAAATGAGGACTGTCATCATCTGTTTCCCGCTTCATGTCTAAGACAATGCCTTTTAACACGCCATATTGCTGAACAGCCATATGAATCCTCCTTTATGATCAACTTCATAATCATAATTCGTGAAATGATCTCTTTTTCCTTTTAAAAGAAAAAAAAAGCCTGCAGAAATCTTTCTGCAAGCTCAATGTGAATTAAGCGCCCGCCACAGATGATTCATCCTGTAAAGCTTTCTCGGCAGGAACATATTCATAGCCTAGATCCCTCGCTACAGCTTCATAAGTTACGTGTCCGTTTGCGGTGTTTAAACCCGCTCTCAGTGCCGCATTGTCTGCGAGCGCTTTTGCTGCCCCTTTGTTCGCGATTTGCAGCGCGTATGGAACAGTAACATTAGTCAGAGCGATTGTTGATGTGCGAGGAACAGCGCCCGGCATGTTCGCTACAGCATAGTGCACAACACCGTGTTTTTCATATGTCGGCTGGTCATGTGTAGTGATATGGTCGACCGTTTCGACGATGCCGCCTTGGTCGATTGCTACATCAACAATGACTGAACCAGGTTTCATTTGTTTTACCATTTCCTCAGTCACAAGAGTCGGAGCTTTAGCACCCGGAATTAATACTGCGCAAATGAGAAGATCCGCTTCCGCCACAGCATCAGCAATATTGACCGGATTAGAAATTAACGTTTTAATTTGATGGCCGAAGATGTCATCAAGCTGGCGCAGGCGGTCTGCGTTTAAGTCAATGATCGTCACATCTGCACCGAGTCCGACAGCCATTTTCGCCGCGTTTGTCCCGACCACGCCTCCTCCGATAATCGTTACTTTTCCGCGAGAAACGCCCGGCACCCCGGCAAGCAAAATGCCTTTTCCGCCTTTAGGTTTTTCTAAGAATTGAGCTCCGATTTGCGCTGCCATTCTGCCCGCAACCTCGGACATTGGCGTGAGAAGAGGCAATGTCCGGCCTTCACTAACCGTTTCATATGCGATGGCAGTTACTCCTTTATCCTTCAAGGCCTGTGCAAGCTCAGGCTCAGCTGCTAAATGAAGATACGTAAACAGCACAAGACCTTTGCGGAAATAAACATATTCTTCCGGCAGCGGTTCTTTTACCTTCATGACCATTTCGGCGTCCCAGACCTGTTTCGGATCAGCAATGATTTCCGCTCCTGCTGACTCATAGGCTTCATTTTCAAATCCGCTTCCAAGGCCCGCGCCTGTTTCAACCAGTACCCGGTGGCCGTTTGAAATGAGCTGTGAAACGCCTCCAGGTGTTAAAGCGACACGGTTTTCATTGTTTTTTATCTCTTTAGGAACCCCTATGATCATATCTGTCTCCTCCTGTATCTGTGATATTTTTAGTGTAGCTCGATATTTTGGAAAATTCTTTGTTTGATTAAGAAAATAAAAAAACATGGATTTGTGAAATTTCACAAATCCATGTGCCGAAGTTTAATATCTAAATAGATGGTGAATTTTTGATTCACATTTTTTAAATCAATTTCAGCGATCTGGCTGATTCGCTTGAGACGGTAATTCAGCGTATTAACGTGTATATTTAACAGCTTGGAAGCCGTATTCACGCTGCTGTCTGCTTCAATAAAGCGCTCTAGCGTCTCTACCAGGTTTGACTGGTGATCCCGGTCATATTGTTCCAGTTTGGAAAGCGAGTAATTATCATAGCCCGCCAGTTTCCGTTTTTCATATAAGACATCTAAGTATTGATAAATGCCTAACTCAGAAAAGCTGAAAAGATGTTTGGTCTCTTCCGCGAACCGTTCCTTCGCTTTTAAGACGGACAATGCCTCCTGATAGGAGCGGGAGACAAAAGAAATAGAGCTGTATATTCCGCCAAAAGCGATAGAAACGTCTTCTATTTTATACCGCTCCTTCAGCTGTTTTTGCGTACTGAAAGCAAACTGTTTTAAATCTTGAAAAGGATGATCTGTTTTGGGTGCGGTTAATATAATCAGTTCATTAGAATCTACGGTCGCCAGCAACACGTAAACCTGCTGGGTCGTTTCCTGTAAATATTGCAGCTGCTGTTCGATTTTTTCAGTCAGCTCACCGTTTATGCGGATGATCATAACGGAAAATTCTGAAGGAGCGGCCATTCCAAGCTTATGGAATCCATCCGCCATGTCGTCCTCCTGATGGATGTGTCCAGTCAGCATTTTCCAGAAAAATTCTTGGCTGCGTTCTTCATTTTTTGTTTTTCTGATTTGAAGTTTAAGAAGTTTGTTTCTCACTGCTTTTGCCGCCATTTGCAATGTCATCAGGTCATCATCAGACAATGTTTTTTGGATCTCAAGCGCCCATATGAAGCCAAGCACTTGGTTGTTTTTCCAAATCGAAATAGCGACCCGATTGCTCAGCCCGACTTCATCGATTTGCTTGACTCTGATCGGCTGGTCCGTTTTTAAGAGAGCAGGAATTGTCCCGTCTTTCCACAGCTTGTTAATCACCTTCTCCGGTACCCTTCTGCCAATAATGGTAGACGTCCGGGCAGGGTCTGTGCAGTCGCTGTGTGTACTGTAGGCAAGCAGCTTGTGGTTAACATCCTCTATGGTGATCGGGCACCGCAGAACGTCGCTGATATGATCAGCCACATCTTCAAGTCTGTCAAAACTATATTTAAACGGATCATTCGGCATGGTCATAAATCTCCCTACTTTTTCGTGCTTGATTTCTCTTTGACATCTCATCCCCTTCCTTTTATTATGATTGTTGTTGTTTGTGAAAATCAACAACAAAGAAAAACACTTACATGAGAGAAACGTTCTATATACATGTGGCGGTGAATCGCCTTTTTAAAGTACAGTTGTATGCCTTATATAATACGAAAGCTTATCCTATTAATCTTCTAAGAGAGTCCTCGGAGGCGAGACTGATTAAGGAAAGAAAAAACTGAACCTTTCAGAAATGGTGCTGTAGCATCAAATATTCTGAAAGGTTTTTTTTGGGAGTTGGAGAATCATTTGGGTCTTTTGGATTATTCGAAGGATGAAAAGAAGATTAAGAAAATAAACCTATTTACTTTACAATATATGTTATTTTTAAGTGGTTAGAGGTAAACCATTGGACTCATTTTGTAAAATTAAAACATATTTGTTTGACTATGCCGAAAAACTGTTTTTATAATAATGACGTTCTAAAAATAAGTGAATTAGCCCATATTTAGGCTGATGGCACAGGAGGTAATGAGGAATATGGCAGGATTAATTCGTGTCACACCCGAAGAGCTAAGAGCGATGGCGAAGCAATACGGCGTTGAAAGCCAAGAAGTATTAAATCAGGTTGATCGTTTAAACCGAATGATCTCTGATTTGAAAAGCATGTGGGAAGGTGCTTCAAGCGAAGCGTTCGCAGATCAATACGAGCAGCTCAAACCTTCATTTATCAAAATGTCAGATTTGCTTCAAGATGTGAATCAGCAGCTTGATCAAACAGCAAATACACTTGAGTCTACTGACCAAGACATCGCAAATCAAATCCGCGGATAACAGTATGAAAGGGAAGGAGCGCCTGATTCAGAAGAAGACGGCGCTCTTTCTATGTAAGGGTGATCCTAAATGTATATTGATATTACTATAGATTTGAAACATTATAACGGCAGTGTCTTTGATCTCAGATTGTCAGATTTCCACCCGGTGAAAAAAGTAATTGATATTGCTTGGCAGGCCCAAAGCGTATCTATGCCTCCGCGCGAAGGGCACTGGATCAGAGTGGTTAACAAGGATAAGGTGTTTTCCGGAGAATGCAAGCTGTCTGATTGCGGCATTACAAACGGAGACCGGCTTGAAATATTATGAAAGGATCTGGTTGAATGTCAGGTAAACAAAAATCATATTTAGAAAACCAATTAGAAGCCGTTGCCGAGAAAACAGATGCCGGCTATACATTTACCTTTCAGCGGGAAAAAATAAAGCTTCTGGACGGTCTTGAAGCTAATGTGATCAAAGATGTAAATCCATTTTTTCATAAAGAGATCGACGTGACAGATGATGAGGTCATCATCACAATCCAACCTCCCTCCTCCTATAAAGCATTCCGCTTCATGAAAGCTAAGGATAAAAAAAGCAAATGGCAGTTTGCCTATCAGCTTGTTCAAGCCGTGCAGCAGCACAATTTGTCGAGGCTGAATGTGATTGTCGCTCCGGAAAACATTGTATTCGATAAAGGGCTGACGCCTTATTTTCTCCATTATGGAGTAAAGGAAAGCATCCCTCCTTACGAGCATGATGAGGAAAGAGTGTGGCGGGAGCTGAAAGCGGCAGCGGCTTTGGCAGTTGACGGCGCTTTTGCGTTTGAAGACTATCTGAAATTCAATGAAACGCTGACGTTCTCCCCAGAGGCTAAAGCGATATTGGATGCGGAATCCTATGATGGCCTGCTTGAGCTGATTCAAACCCATATTGATGAGCTCGAAGCCAAAGCAAAAACATACATACATATCCCGAAAAAGAAGTGGAACATCCAGCGATATATCGGCCTGGGGCTCATTGTTTTGCTTGTACCGGCCCTTATTTATTCGATGTACGCCTTATTTTTCGCGCAGCCAAAGCACCAGGCAATAGTGGACAGCAACCGCGCTTTCTTAAACAAGCAGTACAGTGAAGTCATCAGCACACTGTCCAAGTACGATGCGGAAAGCCTGCCTGAATCAGTGCAGTATCAGCTGGCGACGTCTTATGTTGAGGTCGAAAATCTGGGGAGTGCAAAAACTAAAAATATAGAAAATAATTTAGTCACCCTTCAATCGGACCCTCAGCATTTCTTGTACTGGATTGATTATGGTCGAGGAGAATACAAAGAAGCGATCAGTATCGGCCGTAAGCTTGAATACAATGATTATATTTACTTTGCCCTTGCTAAATATAAGCAGCAGCTTTTATCTGAGGATACAAATGATGAAGACATACAGAAAGAACTTGATTCAGTAAATAGTGAACTTGAAAAAGCGCAAAAAGAACGTCAAGACAATAAACAGTCTAATTCTGATACATCATTAGTCGATACTAGCGAAGAACAGACACAAACAGACGAAGAAAAACAACAAGCGGAAGAAAAAGCCGCAGCAGAGGAAAAAGCGAAAAAAGAAGAACAGAAGAAAAAAGAAGAACAAGAGAAAAAAGAAACAGAAAAGAAAGATGAGAAAAAAGATGACAAATAACGTGAGACATGAATCGCAGGTCATCGCATGTTGCTATTCGGCCGTTAGGGGGTTCGCCATTTGAGTCTATTATGGGTTTTTTACCAAAATAACGTTCAAAAATTAAATCTGTCTAACCTCCCGTCGTCTCATCCGGTGACCATTGGGCCTGATGTGAAAGATTCCGTTACGATCAGCGCCATTCCATTTAATAGCGGAGTCATTTCTCTTCAAAGAAAGGAATCCGGCGGCCAATACGAAGTTTTCCTGGGAAATGATTGTCTCGGCACGATTGAGACGGATACATCATTTACTCTTCAAACGGATCAGCAGGATATACGCTTGATATTGTTGGGCAGTGAACCTGAGAAATCCGTGTATTTTACGGGAAACCGGGATGAAATTGTATGCTCCTCGGAAAAAACGAATGCAGATATTTATCTGAATCCGCAAGATTTTGCATTTGCAGAACAAAGCACGTTTTCTTTGCTTCGTGCCGGCGGCAACTGGTCGGTTCGCCCTGAAAGCGGAACGATCTTCTTGAACGGAGAGAAGATCAACGCCAATACGCCGCTCAAGCCGGGGGATGAAATCTTCTGGAACTTCACGCAAATGAGTGTGACGGAACAAGACCTTTTAGAAATCGTTCATTTTGCCCAGTTTGAAACAGCGTTAACAGAAACAGTCAAACCGAGTACAGAGATGCAGAAAAAATATCCGCAGTACAGAAGAACACCGCGGATGGTGTACGATCTGCCGGATGACCGCGTTTCCTTTAGTTTTCCCTCTCAGGAGAGCGATCAAACCAACAGAGGGCTGTGGCTCGTCATCCTGCCTCCGCTTGTGATGCTGATCGTGATGGGCGTAGTCGCCATCATCCAGCCGCGCGGCATATTTATCCTCGTTTCTTTGGCGATGTTTATGATGACTCTCATTACCTCGACAGTGCAATATTTCCGGGATAAGAATCAGCGGAAAAAACGCGAGGAAAAACGGGAGCGTGTATATAAGCTTTACTTAGACAATAAACGGAAAGAGCTTCAGGCACTTGCTGAGAAGCAAAAGCAGGTTCTTGAATTTCACTTTCCTTCATTTGAAAAAATGAAATACTTAACAAGTGAAATCAGTGACCGAATCTGGGAAAAATCACTTGAAAGCAAGGATTATCTTCAGCTGCGGCTTGGGACGGGAACAGTCCCTTCGAGCTATGAAATCAATATGAGCGGCGGAGACTTGGCGAATCGTGATATCGATGACCTCATGGAGAAATCACAGCACATGCAGCGTGTCTATAAGGACATCCGCAATGCGCCGGTGACGGTCGATTTGGCGGAAGGTCCGATGGGGCTTGTCGGTAAATCCCAAATTGTGAAAAATGAGATCCACCAGCTGATCGGACAGCTGTCGTTCTTTAACAGCTATCACGATTTGCGTTTCGTTTTTATTTTTCATGAAGAAGAGTATAAAGACTGGGAGTGGATGAAGTGGCTTCCGCAATTTCAAATGCCCCATATTTATGCAAAAGGATTTATTTATAATGAGCAAACGCGAGATCAGCTTCTGTCTTCGCTTTACGAATTGATCAGAGAGCGCGATCTCGAAGATGACAAAGAAAAACTGCAGTTCAAACCGCATTTTGTATTTGTTATCACGAATCAGCAGCTGATCTCTGAGCATGTCATTCTCGAATATTTAGAAGGACAGCATGAGCATCTGGGCATCTCGACAATTGTCGCTGCGGAAACAAAGGAGAGCCTGTCGGAAAACATTACAACCCTTGTCCGCTACATCAATGAGCATGAAGGCGACATTTTAATTCAAAAGAAAAAAGCGGTAAGAATCCCGTTCCGTCTCGATCATCATCAGCGTGAGGACAACGAACGGTTCTCACGCACGCTGAGAACACTGAACCACCAGGTCGGCATCACGAATTCCATTCCGGAAACGGTATCGTTCCTGGAGCTTTTTCATGCGAAGGAAGTAAAAGAAATCGGCATTCAGCAAAGATGGCTGACGAGCGAATCGTCGAAGTCGCTGTCAGTGCCGATCGGCTATAAAGGGAAAGATGACATTGTGTATCTGAACCTTCACGAAAAAGCACACGGTCCGCACGGCTTGCTTGCCGGGACAACGGGATCTGGGAAAAGTGAATTTCTCCAGACTTACATCCTGTCCCTTGCGGTGCATTTTCATCCGCACGAAGCGGCTTTCTTATTAATTGACTATAAGGGCGGAGGAATGGCGCAGCCGTTCCGCAACATTCCCCACCTCCTCGGCACGATCACTAATATTGAAGGAAGCAAAAACTTCAGTATGCGTGCGCTTGCTTCCATTAAAAGCGAGCTGAAAAAAAGGCAACGTCTGTTTGACCAGTATCAAGTCAATCACATCAATGACTATACAAAGCTGTACAAGCAGGGGAAAGCAGAAGTGGCGATGCCTCACTTGTTCTTAATCTCTGATGAGTTTGCCGAGCTGAAAAGCGAGGAGCCAGATTTTATCAGGGAGCTTGTCAGCGCCGCACGTATCGGGCGAAGCCTCGGCGTTCACTTGATTTTGGCGACACAGAAGCCAGGCGGCATCATCGACGACCAGATCTGGAGTAACTCGCGCTTTAAAGTAGCGCTCAAGGTCCAGGATGCCACTGACAGTAAAGAAATTTTGAAAAACAGCGATGCCGCAAACATTACCGTAACAGGCCGCGGATATTTGCAGGTCGGAAACAATGAAGTGTATGAGCTGTTCCAATCTGCATGGAGCGGGGCGCCTTACTTAGAGGAAGTCTACGGAACAGAGGATGAAATCGCGATCGTCACAGATACGGGTCTGATTCCGCTTTCTGAGGTTGATACCGAAGATATTGCGAAAAAAGACGTTCATACTGAAATTGAAGCTGTCGTTGACGAAATTGAACGCATCCAAGATGAAATGGGAATCGAGAAGCTGCCAAGCCCTTGGCTGCCGCCGCTTGCGGAGCGTATTCCGCGCACTCTTTTCCCTTCAGACGAAAAAGACCATTTCCATTTCGCTTATGTCGACGAACCTGATTTGCAAAGCCAGGCGCCGATTGCTTATAAGATGATGGAAGACGGAAATATCGGCATATTCGGCTCTTCGGGCTACGGAAAATCAATTGCAGCCGCAACGTTCCTGATGAGCTTTGCGGACGTGTACACACCTGAGGAGCTACATGTCTATATCTTTGATTTCGGAAACGGAACGCTGCTGCCATTAGCGAAGCTCCCGCATACCGCGGATTACTTCCTGATGGACCAGTCAAGAAAAATTGAAAAGTTCATGATTCGAATCAAAGAAGAAATTGACCGACGTAAACGTCTGTTCAGGGAAAAAGAAATCAGCCACATCAAAATGTACAATGCGCTTAGCGAAGAAGAGCTTCCATTCATTTTCATCACCATTGACAACTTTGACATCGTCAAGGATGAGATGCATGAGCTTGAATCGGAATTTGTCCAGCTTTCCAGAGACGGACAGAGCTTAGGAATCTACTTCATGCTGACGGCAACGAGGGTGAATGCTGTCCGCCAGTCATTGTTAAATAACTTGAAAACAAAGGTTGTCCATTATCTCATGGATCAATCTGAGGGATATTCCATTTATGGCCGTCCGAAGTTCAATCTTGAGCCGATCCCGGGGCGCGTCATCATTCAAAAAGAAGAGCTTTATTTCGCGCAAATGTTCCTGCCTGTTGACGCTGATGATGATATCGGCATGTTCAATAGGCTGAAATCAGACGTTCAGAAACTTCAAGAGCGCTTTGCTTCAATGGAGCAGCCGGCACCAATTCCGATGCTGCCTGAGAGCTTGTCAACGAGAGAATTTTCTCTCCGCTTCAAGCTGGAACGCAAGCCTTTATCTGTACCGATCGGGCTTCATGAAGAAACAGTCAGCCCAGTCTATTTTGATTTGGGCAAGCATAAGCACTGCCTGATTTTAGGCCAGACTCAGCGCGGGAAAACAAATGTCCTAAAAGTCATGCTTGAACATCTGATTGATGATGAGACCGAAATGATCGGCCTATTTGACTCGATTGACCGCGGCTTATCTCATTATGCGAAGGAATCAGATGTTTCATATTTGGAAACGAAAGAAGATATTGAGCAGTGGATTGAAACAGCAGAAGATATTTTCAAAACAAGAGAAGCCATGTATGTAGAAGCCGTCCGCCAAGGAGACGCGCACAATCTGCGATTCTCACAAGTGGTGCTGATGATTGATGGGATAACGAGATTCCAGCAGACGATTGATACGAGAATACAAGACCGTCTCGCTAACTTCATGAAATCATACGCTCATCTTGGCTTCAGTTTTATCCCGGGTGGTAACCACAGCGAATTCTCAAAAGGCTATGACTCCTTGACGACTGAGATGAAGCAAATCCGCCACGCGATTCTGCTGATGAAAAAATCTGAGCAAAATGTCATTCCTCTCCCGTACCAAAGACAGGAGCCTGAGATTCAGCCGGGCTTCGGATATGTTGTGGAAAACGGGAAGGAGCAAAAAGTTCAAATTCCTTTATGTTCTGCTGAAAGGGAGAGTGCTAGATGACAGAACAACGAAAAAGCTTGATCAAGTTAATATCCGCCGTCATCATCATTTTGCTGCTGCCGGTTTTGTTTTTCCGATTTATCGGAGACGATCCGACGAAAAAAGCAGTCAATTCCACCCGGCAAATCGCAGTGGTGAATGAAGACACTGGCGTATTGAGTGATGAGGTAAAGTCTGATGAAGAGGACAAATCCGCCCAGTTCGGCAAGGAAGTAGCGGCTGTTCTGGGGGAACGGCCTGATTATTCGTGGACGGTCGTAAACCGAAGCGCGGCTGAGACCGGTCTCGCTTCAAAGAAATACGATGCGATCGTCTACATTCCCTCAGACTTCTCAAAAAACATTTTGAGCTATGACAAAGACCATCCACAAAAAGCAACGCTGGAATTCAGCATTCAGGATAACCTGAATGCGGTCAACAAAGAAAAAGTTCAGCGTGAGCTTGAGGATGCTCAAAAGACGATGAACAAAAAAATGTCAGCCTTATACTGGAACTTTGTGTCACAAAAAGTGGACAACATCAGAGGAGAATTTGACAACATCGTCAATAAAGAATCTGAATTCCAGAATGTCATGTACAATTTTTACAAACCAAGCTCTAATGATTTAGCAGGTGAAATCAAACAGCAAAAAGATTTAATCGATGAGCTGAAGAAATCAATGAATGAAGCGCAGGGCACGACAAAAGAAAAAGCTTCAACAGCGGAGGAAGCCAAAAACACGCTGAAAGAATTCGTTGATACAGTTGAAAGATACAAAGAATATCAAGAAAACCAGAAAAAACTGCTTTTGGAAGCCCAGGATTCAACCCAGCAGCAAATCCGCACAGGTTTGGACGCCATCCAAGCTCAGCAAAAGGCGAATCAGTTCAGCGAACGCATGAGCGGACTGGCAACAGGGATCAGCCAAGCGAAAACACAGCTTGGGCAAACCAGCAATGTGCTGGCAGACGCCCAGAGAGTCAGGGAAGGACAAGTGCCTCAGCAGGAACTTGGCATGGCAAAAATCCAAAGCGATTTAATTGATCAATATCAGGTCGCTTCAAGACAGGCTGCATTAAGTCAGGTTTATGAATTGCTTGTCCCGGCGCGCCGGGCATTGACAGTTGACAAAGGGGAAGACCCAACGGAAGAAGATGGCTCTGACAACGATGATCAAAATCAAGATAAAGATCCGAAAGAAGAAGATCCTGAAGAACTGAAAATCGATCTTGAAAAACAGCGTGAAGAACTGAAAAGCATTGCCGCTGATATCCAGGACATTTCAGATAATCTGAAAGAGCCTGAAAAAGAGGACTCTACTCCAGAGCCGGATACAAATTCCGGAAATAATGATGGAGACGGGACAATTCCAAATGATCAAAATGGTAATTCTGGAGAAGACAATAACAGCAGTGATACCGGTAATGACGGACAAACGGACGGCAATACTCAGGATCAGGACCAGCAGCAGGGAACTGACGGTCAGAAGCAGAACGATGATGCCTCTAATGGCGAGTCGAACAGCGGACATACCGAAACGGGTACATCTGCTGAACAGACTGCTTCATCTGATTCAGCCCTTCAATTGATCCGGCTGGCAAATGAAGACAGAACCGGAGATTCAGGAGACGACGGCGGCACGACTCAGCCTGAAGATGACGGTGAGGTTTCGGATATTGCAAAAGCAAAAGAACAGCTCAGCAAAGCGTCTGAGCGAATCAAACAGATCGAAGAAGAGCTCGAAGAAAAAGAAACGGCTCATAATGAAGAGCTGAAAAAGAAACTAGAAGAACTAAAAGAGCAAATGGATGGTCTCAACGATGAAATAGATGATCTCAAAGGCCAAGTGAAAACGCTCGAAGATAAACTTAAAAAGCTTGAAGCGAAACGCAAGCAAGAACTTGAAGGTATTTATAGAGATATGTATAATGCCATTCAAGAACTTGAAAATAAAGCTCAGCTGCCATTTACCGAAGCAATCTATATAAATAAAGAAAATATAAATGCAGCAATGAGATATTATAAATATCTATCTGTTTATGACTCTGTCTTATCCGGCACGATAGACAGCGCTGCGAAAACCAATGCCATTGAAGGCAAGCAGGGCAACGTCAAATCCATCCTGGCCCTCTCACCTGCAGAATCAGCCAGCTGGGAAGCTCTCAAAAACAACACGATGCAAACTGATGAAGACATTAACAGCTTCATCGACGGAATGACCAAATTTGCGGACGACTACAGCGGATTTATCCGTGACTCTCAAGCAGGTGTTCTCGATGAACTGACGAAAATCTCTGAAAGTGCCGCAAAAGCGACAGAACAGCTGGTAACGGGCGCAACGCAGGAATCTGCGACGTTCAGCAACGATGGACTGTCTGGCACAATGGCACTGAATGTCCAAGATACGGTCGGCCAGGAAGTGCTGCAAATGTCAGACATGATGGGGTCATTGTCTGATCGCCAGTCAGGCATCATTGATTACACAACCAATATGCAGCAAAGCGTCAATGATGTTCAAGCAAAAGCCGACACCTTAAACAACAACTGGGGGAAAAATGTCGCCTCCACGAAACTCGTGCGCAATGACGTATACGGCATACTCGGAAATACATTAGTAGACGGGCAAAACAATGGCTATGTGTATGATTACTTGGCGAATCCGCTTAAAATCAGCGGAGAGGTTCCGGAAGAGAAAACTCAGACGGTAC
Source organism: Bacillus sp. MBGLi79 (assembly GCF_002953915.1). Classification (NCBI taxonomy): domain Bacteria; kingdom Bacillati; phylum Bacillota; class Bacilli; order Caryophanales; family Bacillaceae; genus Bacillus; species Bacillus sp. MBGLi79. Next base: position 3,681,835 of record NZ_CP026521.1, on the reverse strand, counting down.
CGCCGGTTGTCATCCTTGTCATTGTGTTGATCAGCAGTCTGTTAATCGGCTATTTTAGCTCGTATTACCAAAACGCGCCGCTTCTCGTCAAAGGAGCGCTATTCGGAATTCTGAATATCCTTGTCGGACTCATGATCAGCTTGTTCGGTTTGAATATTTATTCACTGCCGGACGATCAGACGATTAAGTGGTCAGTGTTTACGATTCTATTGCTGATCGCAAGCTCTGCATTCATCCGGACGGCGTTCAGATTCGGATCGATCACTGGATGGGTTGCTTCAGCGGCAATGATTCTATTCTATGTTGCGCCGCTTATTGATTTGATCATGCCGAACTTTACATTTGAAGATCCGGTTTCGAAAGTATATATCGACATCCAGTACGGAACTGGGCACTTGTTTACAATGGGAATAACAGTTCTGCTAATCATTACGGTGATTGCCGCGGCTCTGCCGCTGATTATCCGGCTGATGGCTGAACACACAGCAGAAAGCGATGAAACGTATGATGCGTAATCGCAGCATGGAAAAGGGGATCATGATTTGTATGCTCTCCTTTTCCCTTTTCATACCCTCTGCCGCCGCTGCCCAAACCGAAGAAAATACAGATGTCGCGCCAAACCAGTATGAGAAGAAAGACATCGAAATTGATACGAATTATTTACATGAAGATACCTACTATGAAGAGAAAACAGAACTGCCTGAGGAACAGAAGGATATCTCTTTTGATAAACCGAAGGACAAGGACGCCGAGCTGATAAAAGGTTTGTTTACATCAACAAATGCCCAGGATTCCAACACGATTGCGGCCCAGTCCAAACAGCTTGGAATTACATTTGCTGAAAAGCCAATGACAAAGGCGTCATCAACGGAAACAGAGAATGAACAAGAAACATCATCATTGCTGCTGCCGATGATCTATGTCGTACTGATCCTGCTCGGAATTGCAGGTATCGTGTTCCTCATCCCAAAAGTCACAGCGCAGGAAAACAAGAAGGCATAGGCCGCGTGCTTGTGTTGTGTAAAAGCGGTGCCGTACAATAATAACGGAAAAGGAGGTTTCTAATGGAACTTTATATCATCACCGGAGCGTCAAAAGGGCTGGGTCAAGCCATTGCATCACATGCTTTAGAGAAGGGCCATGAAGTCCATGCCTTATCCAGAACGAAAGCGGATGTGTCTCACGAAAAACTGACGCAGCATCAAATAGACCTCATCAATCTTGAAGAAGCTGAACAGCAATTTGAAACATTGCTCTCATCCATCGATCCAGATCGTTATTCTGGTATTACCCTGATCAATAACGCTGGAATGGTAACGCCGATCAAACGCGCCGGCGAAGCGTCTCTTGACGAGCTTCAGCGGCATTATCAGCTGAACCTGACTGCACCCGTGCTTTTGAGTCAGCTGTTTACAAAACGATTTGCTTCATACAGCGGCAAAAAGACGGTTGTCAACATTACATCTGGAGCCGCCAAAAATCCATATAAGGGGTGGAGCGCGTATTGCAGTTCAAAAGCCGGGCTCGACATGTTTACGAGAACATTCGGATTTGAACAGGAGGATGAAGAGCTGCCAGTGCACATGATTTCGTTTTCACCAGGTGTGATGGACACTGAGATGCAGGCCGTCATCCGTTCTTCATCGAAAAAGGATTTCCACCACATTGAACGATTCCTGAAATTAAATGAAACAGGAAGCCTTCGCAGTCCGGACTTTATTGCCGGCACGCTGCTTTCTTTATTAGAAAAAGGGACGGAAAACGGAAGAATTTATGATATGAAAGAGTTTTTGTAGAGCAGATATTTTCTGCTCTTTTTTTTATAAAAAAAGGCTGCAGCCAGAGCATTTATTGAACAGCGGCATATACTGACTGAAACGCTGCTTTTAGGGTATAACAATGATGATAAGAAGATCAAAATGATGTGACATAAGAATTGAGTTTCTCTGCAAATTATGTTAGGATTCTAAAAATATCTAAAGGAGGGGTTTCCATGAGAAAGGTTACATTAATGGATGTTTTCACCCATCCAATTGCACAAAAATATCTTCAGCGTTCCGGCGTGGCACATGCGATTGCCTGCGCTTATCATGCATACAGGCTGTCTGTGAAGGCTGACATCAATCCTGATTTAGCAGCAAAAGCAGCACTGCTTCATGATATCGGCCATTATGAATGGTATACAGACGGAAAGTGGGATTATGAGAAATACAAAAGAAATGACATCCATGCCATTAAAGGGGCAGAACGGGCGCATAAGCTTCTGATTCGGCTTGGCGAGGAACCGAAAGCGGCAAAAGAGATTGCCCTGGCCATTTTGCTTCATACAGATTCCTATTTGCCTGAAGGCGAATTAGATAAAAACACGCTGCAGCAGATTGTCAAAAAAGCGGACGAACTGGATGAAGAGCCGGGTGGCCACCATCATTACCGCCAAATTGATCCTTCAACCGCACGAAAAAAAATAGAAAAGCTGGACCAATTAATCGACCAAGCCCAGGCATCCGTGATAAAGCCTGTATAAGTACGGAACAGCGGCCAGCTTTCTTCGCTGTCTCCGCTTCATCGACACTTCCTTTACACCCGCTTCCAAACGTATTCTCCTAAAATCTCCGCACCCCTTTGTTTTATCAGGGAAGCCTGTGTCATTATCCATAAGCGCGGCATAAGCTGAGATAAAACACACAAAGGGGATAAAAGTATGGTCAACCAAGGTAGTCCGCAACTGGTCTCTTTAGTCGATCCTTATGTCTATCAGACCATTAAAAAGCTCATCGGCTCAAGGTTCGTTATACAGACAGTACGAGATACGGTCAGAGGCAGACTGATCGATGTAAAACCTGACCATATCACAATTGAGGGAGCCCGAAATTCTGTTTGTTTGATCAGAATCCAGCACATGATTTCCGTCACGCCAGATTACAGTGAGCGGGTCTAACAGTGCTTGCGCATGAAAAATAGGCGTACACCGGGACGTCCTATTTTTCAGTTAAGCGCTGTAAAAACGCACTGGAATACATTGTTCCGTCAAGGTCAAAACCGGCAAATTCCTGATAGTCACCATCTAAAAAACAGAAAGTGACGCCGTACACCGTATAGCAGGAACGGACTGAAGCATGCTGGCAGACCCGAAAATGATAACCGTCTGAATCTTTTACATACAGCCGGGATTTCCCGGCAAATGGGGCACAGAGGCGTGCTGCCTCACCAAAACATTCGAATCCGGCGATTTTGCCGTCTTGGCTGATATCCAGCAGGAGACAATCATTGACCTTAAGCTCCTCAGACCGCATATTCCTGTTCTTTTCCGGAGGATGAACATAGATAAAAGCCAGTTCTGAATCTGTATCGTATGTCACGGCCTTCATTAGCAACACTCCTCTCATTATATTAAGAGTTCTGATATGAGTTCATTTTTGTTACAATGATGGGGTATAAGTTCTTTTATCTGACAGACAAAGAAAAACTAGGAGGAACAAAGCTTGTTGAAATCAAAAGTCCATTTTTGGACATTGCAGATTTTATTTGTTTTGCTGATTATTTATGTAGCAACAAAAGTTTCATTTGTATTTCAGCCGTTCATTGTTTTTATCTCGACATTGTTTTTCCCGATGCTAATTGCGGGAATTTTGTATTTCATATTTAATCCGGTCGTCCGCCTGCTTGAGAAAAAAATTCCGCGGACATTATCCATTCTATTGATCTATTTACTGTTTATCGGTTTGCTTGCCTTTATTTCAGCGTCAGTCGGACCTATCATCACATCCCAGGTAACCGGGCTGTTTAACAACCTTCCTGATTATATAAAACAGATTCAGGCGCTGACAAAGGACTTGTCTCATTCCCAATGGTTTACCTGGATGATGAATCAGGATTATGTATCAATATCAAAAATTGAACAGTCATTGACAAGCTTTCTTCAAAACCTGCCGCAAAATATCACGTCCAGTTTATCTGCGGTGTTTGGCGTCGTGACAAACATCACGCTTGTTATTATTACTGTTCCATTTATCCTTTTTTACATGCTGAAAGACGGACACCGCTTTCCGCATTTGGCGGTAAAAATTCTTCCGGCCTCTTATCGGACAGAAGGCTTAAAGATTTTTAAAGATTTATCAGATACGCTTGCGGCTTATTTCCAGGGACAGCTGTTAATCTGTCTTTTTGTCGGGACAGCGTGCTTTATCGGTTATTTAATTGCCGGACTGCCGTATGCCCTGATTCTTGGGATTGTCATGGCGATTACCAATATCATTCCTTATGTCGGGCCTTTTCTCGGTGCCGCGCCGGCTGTCATTGTCGGTTTTATGGACTCGCCGGCTAAAGCGCTGTTTGCGATTATTGTAGTTGTCATCGTTCAGCAGCTGGACGGAAACCTGCTGTCTCCTCTTGTGATCGGAAAACGGCTGAATACGCATCCGCTTACGATTATTTTGCTGTTAATCGGTGCGGGAAGCTTCGGCGGAATTCTCGGCATGATTTTAGCGGTGCCGGTTTATGCGGTAGTGAAGGCGTTCTTCCTGAATATTGTACGCTTGATCAAACTGCGCCAGCGGTCACGCCTCGAAGAAAACGCAAAGTCCGCTGAATAGGCGGGCACCATTTGCGGCTCTTTGCATATGATGCTGTAAATCAATGCGGAGGTGGGGAAATGCCTGCGATTGTGGGGCCGATTTATATCATGTCAGTTTCGGGTAATGCTGCGGCAAGCTTTGGAGACGTATTTGCGATTTCGCCTAAAAGCGTCGCTCATTCAGGGGCGGGGTCAGGCGCATTTCAGCTTGGTGATTTTGTGAAGATTAACAACCAAACGAGTAAAACTCTCTTCAAAGATGCCGATATCATTGATGAAACAGTGTCGTTTAACGGGTAACAGCCTTTTCATAAGAGGCTGTTGCTTTTTTATTGTATAATATGGGTAGTCTTTGAATAGAGAGGTCATGTTATGAAAATCAGAAAAGCAAATATCAATACGCAAACCGAAATGATCACGGACGTGTATCTGCATGAAAACAGAAAAGAACTGCGCACGCTTGTAGCGGTCCCGCAACTGGAGTGGAGCACGATCATTTCCTATGAAGAAGATAAAGCAACTCTGCCTGAACGGCTGGAAGCTTCGTTGCGCCGGCATACAGAGGAAGCCCCTGCTGGTGAGCTGGCCAAAAAAATCATTCATTGGGTAACAGAAATGTAAACCGCGTTTGAAAGTTTAGCTCCTGCCTGATCAGGTGATAATGAAAACAAACAAGACGGGAGGACAGGCTTTTGGGTGAAGATAAAATGGATCTCTATTTGCAGCAAGGAATGTATGGGCCTTTGGAGACAAAGCCTGACGAGCGCCATTTGTTTTTAGGCTCTTTAAGAGAAAGAGTCGTTTTGGCATTGACGAAAGGACAAGTGCTTAGAAGCAAACCGTATAAAGAGGCGGAACAAGAGCTGAAAAACAGCCATAACGTCACCCTTTTGATTAATGGAGAGCTTCAGTACCAGTCTTATTCTCCTTATATCCAAATGGCGAATCGATACGGAGTGCCCTTCAAGATTGTATCTGATCTTCAGTTTCATACGCCTTTAGGCCTCGTCATTGCGGCTGACATCGCTGTGAATCGTGAATTGATATATATTCAGGACGACATTTATAATCGGTCAGTGCTGAAATCTTAAGAGACAAACGGGCCGTTTGTCTTTTTATTCATGGCAATTCACTTACAACTGGAGATAAGATATAATGTTCTCATACTGATGGCGGGGAGGCCGGCTATGAAAAAAGCACTTATTTGTATTGATTATACGAATGATTTTGTGGCGAGTGACGGAAAATTGACCTGCGGGGAGCCCGGCAGAATGATTGAAGAGGCGATCGTCAATTTAACCGAAGAATTCATCACAAGCGGTGATTACGTCGTATTAGCAGTAGATTCTCATGATGAAGGGGATCAATATCACCCCGAAACCCGTCTTTTTCCTCCGCATAATATAAAAGGCACGGAAGGAAAAGATCTGTACGGAAAGCTTTTGCCTCTATATCAGAAACATGAACATAAACCTAATGTTTACTACATGGAAAAAACGAGATATTCTGCTTTTGCGGGAACTGATTTAGAGCTCAAACTCAGAGAGCGGCAGATTGGCGAACTGCATCTTGCCGGTGTCTGCACAGATATTTGTGTGTTACATACGGCCGTTGACGCATACAACAAAGGTTTTCAGATTGTTGTGCATCAACAGGCTGTTGCCAGCTTTAATCAGGAGGGGCACGCATGGGCTCTTTCCCATTTTGCAAATAGCATCGGAGCGCAAGTGGCAGAGTAAGGAAGGGGAAAAACAGTGTTAGAGTACGGATTTAAAGATGACAGCCTGTCATTGCATACAGACCTTTATCAGATCAATATGGCGGAAACGTACTGGAGAGACGGCATTCATGAAAAGAAAGCGATTTTTGAGCTGTTTTTCAGAAGGCTTCCGTTTGAAAATGGCTATGCCGTATTTGCGGGCTTGGAAAAAGCCATAGAGTATCTGGAAAATTTCAAGTTTACGGATAGCGATTTGAGTTATTTACAAGATGAACTGGGGTACCAAGAAGATTTTATCGAATATTTGCGCGGCTTGACTTTTACAGGTTCACTTTACTCCATGAAAGAAGGAGAGCTTGTTTTTAATAATGAGCCGATTATGAGGGTGGAGGCGCCCCTGGTTGAAGCGCAGCTGATTGAAACGGCTCTGCTCAACATTGTGAACTATCAAACATTAATCGCAACAAAGGCTGCCCGGATTAAAGGCGTCATCGGTGATGAAGTTGCGCTTGAATTTGGAACAAGGCGGGCACATGAAATGGATGCGGCCATGTGGGGAGCGAGAGCAGCCTTAATCGGCGGCTTTAGCGCGACAAGCAATGTAAGAGCCGGAAAGCGCTTTAATATCCCGGTTTCCGGCACACATGCGCATGCGCTTGTGCAGGCTTACCGCGATGAATATACAGCCTTCAAAAAATACGCGGAAACGCATAAGGATTGCGTCTTTTTAGTCGACACGTATGATACGCTTCGTTCAGGCATGCCGAATGCGATTAGGGTTGCCAAGGAATTTGGCGACCGCATTAATTTCATTGGCATCCGCCTGGACAGCGGCGATTTGGCGTACCTGTCAAAAAAAGCCCGTAAAATGCTTGATGAAGCAGGATTTACAGATGCGAAGGTGATTGCTTCAAGCGATTTGGATGAGCACACCATTATGAATTTAAAGGCTCAGGGAGCGCGCATTGATGTCTGGGGTGTCGGTACGAAGCTGATCACTGCCTATGACCAGCCGGCTCTCGGCGCAGTTTATAAACTCGTTGCCATTGAGGAAGACGGGAAAATGGTCGACACGATCAAAATTTCATCCAATCCTGAAAAAGTGACGACACCGGGCAGAAAGAAAGTCTACCGAATTATCAATCAGTCCAACCATCATTCTGAAGGCGATTATATCGCGCTTTATGATGAGCAGGTGAATGATCAGAAGCGGCTCAGAATGTTCCATCCGGTCCATACATTCATCAGCAAATTTGTCACAAATTTTTATGCGAAGGATCTTCATGAGCTGATTTTTGAAAAGGGAATTCTTTGCTACCAAAACCCTGAGATTTCAGACATACAGCAGTATGTGCAGGATAACCTCAGCCTGCTTTGGGAGGAATATAAAAGAATCAGCAAGCCGGAGGAATACCCGGTTGATTTAAGCGAGGACTGCTGGAGCAATAAAATGCAGCGGATCCACGAAGTGAAAAGCAGAATTGAAGAAGAGCTTGAGGAAGAATAAATAAAAACTGGCCTTTCGTTCGCGAAGGGCCAGTTTTTTTATGAATATATTATTTTTCATGTTTAGACAATTTTCGTCAAAATATTTGATATACTTAGGGGTGAAAGCCGCGCGTATTGTAAGGGGGATTAATCAATGAGGGTGTTTGTTGCAAGACAGCCTATTTTTAATAGAAAAGAACAGGTTGTTGCTTATGAACTGCTGTATAGAGAAAGCGAAGAGAACGTATATAGCGCTAAAGACGGCGATCAGGCAACAACAGATTTGGTGATCAACAGCTTTTTAAACATCGGAATTGAGAAGCTGACGGAAGGAAAACGCTGTTTTGTTAATTTTACGGAAAGCCTGATGTTTTCGAATCTTCCCACCTCCTTCAATCCGAAACAGCTTGTCATTGAAATCCTTGAAGATATACCGATCACGCCGGCCCTCATTTCTAGATGCAAAGAATTGAAAAAAATGGGGTATATGCTGGCGCTCGATGATTTTTATGCAATAAACCCGCAAAATGAGGACTTATTGGAAAAGCTCATGAGCTATATTGATATATTGAAAATTGATTTTCTCAAAACAACACGAATGGAACGCAGAAAAATTTTGCAAACCTACAGCTGCAGCGGCTTAATTTTTTTAGCAGAAAAGGTAGAGACCCGAAAAGAATATAAACAGGCAGTTCAAGATGGCTTTCAATTATTCCAAGGCTACTTTTTCAGCGAGCCGCGCATCATCAGCGGGCATGACCTGTCGACTCATTTTTATTCTTACTATGAACTGCTTAACGAACTGAGCAAAGAGCAGCCTAACATAAAGCGTGTAACAGAGTACATAGAGCGGGATTTATCACTGTCCTATCAAATTTTAAAATTTTTAAACTCATCCCACAGCCGTTTGAGCCAGAAAATTGAAAGCATTCAGCAGGCCATTATGCTGCTTGGATTTAATGAAATCAAACGGTGGATCTATATTCTTTCCTTTAAGGATTTAAGCAGAAAAGGGCATTCCAGCAAGCACGAAATCATTAAGATTTCTTTGATAAGAGCAAAGCTTTGCGAGCTGCTGGCGAGGAAGGCATCCCGACCGCAGCCTGCTTCTTATATGCTGATCGGAATGTTTTCTCTCATAGACACGCTCCTGCATAGAGAAATAGAGGAAATTGTACAAGAATTGCCTTTGAAAGATGAAGTCGGGCAAGCGTTATTAGGCCATCAAAATGACTACTACCAAATGCTTGAGCTTGTGAAATTAATTGAAAGCAACAACTGGGACACTTGCTCGGAATTAGGCAATCAACTGGACAAAGAAGAAGCGTATGAATGTTATCTTGAGGCTCTGGAATGGTGTCATAATCTTATGGACGCAAAATGATTGCGGTCCTCTGACCACCGCAAAGCAAGAATCATTCGGCTTTGCGTGCCGATAAGGCTGATATAGATGCCGTCGGGATTAAAGACCGTATCCACTTCATGCCGGACGCCCATTTGTTTGATCAGGCGCTTTATGGTTTGTTTATCGGACTGCTCGGCTGCGGTCAGAATGCGGCGCGAGAGCTCCCGCGAGCCCGCAATGCGGCTGAGCACCAGCTGAGCATCCGCAAAAATCCCTGCGGCCTGCTTCGCTGAACGGATAAAAGTATCTATGTTGGAGGCAGGAGCGGGCGGACGGCGTATCTCATACGGATACACGTAAAACCAGGGATAACGATATCTCATGGGAGCACCTCACACAAAAGTGGTGTTTCTATATGTATAGATCCCCATTTGCTGAATATGACAAAGCGAAAAGACCACAACTTTAGCGTTGCGGTCTTTTTCGGTGTTTGTCGGTCAGGAAACGCCAAGAATCGCATATTCAATTTTGAAAATACGGTATGAAGGACTATAGTCTTGCTTAATAAAAATGTGAAACACGTTAAAATCAAGGGAATTAAGAATCTTTCTCAATTTGAGCAGAAATATCCGCTCTTGCCCATAGAAAAATAGTCCCGTTCTTGTTGTGATCTCTTTGAGTATAAGGACCTATTGATATTTGCGGTGTCACGCAGGATCTTTTTGTATACTTTTCGGTGAAAAATGAGCCGAAAGCAGATACACTATTAGTAACAGATCAAATACCTAGGACTCGTTCACCATACACAATTCATTG
>NZ_CP026521.1:3666680-3671793 GCF_002953915.1 Bacillus sp. MBGLi79 | reverse complement strand
CTGAATTTATTGAACTAATGCTCGAAAAAGGCTGGAGCGGACGCAAAGCGAATCAAGGTTTTTACAAAAAAGAAGGAAAAGACAGCCTTGAGCTCGATCCGATGACGATGACCTACAGCAAACGCCAAACATTAAAAACATCGGGACTTGAAGCGGCCAAGCAAATGAAAGGCGCAGGAGCGAGATTGAAAGCGCTTATTTATTCAGATGACAGAGCGGGAAGCCTTCTTTGGAACATGACAGCTCCGACGCTTGTCTATTCGGCTGAGCTGACAGGGGAAATCGCTGACAGCATAACGGCGATTGATCAGGCGATGAAATGGGGGTTCGGCTGGTCGGAAGGTCCGTTTGAAATGTGGGACAGCATCGGTGTGAAAAACGCGGTGCAAAAGCTTGAAGCAGAGGGCTGGAAAGTCGCGGACTGGGTGAAGGAAATGCTCGCAAAAGGACATGAGACCTTCTACCTTAGAGAAAACGGAAAGACGTTCTGCTACTGTTTTGAAAGCGGCGAATACAGGGCGCTTCAAGAAAACAAGAGAACGATCCATTTGTCGTCACTCAAAGAAACAAAAGGCGTCATCAAGAAAAACAGCGGGGCAAGTTTGATCGATTTAGGCGATGATGTCGCACTGCTCGAATTTCATTCGAAAAGCAATGCAATCGGCCTCGACATCATCCAAATGCTCAAATTCGCTCTTGAGGAAGTAGATGCCAATTATAAAGGACTTGTGATCGGCAATCAGGGCAAAAATTTCTGCGTCGGAGCCAATCTTGCGATGATGCTGATGGAAGCCCAAGACGACAACTATATGGAAATTGACATGATCATCCGTCAGTTCCAGGAGACGATGATGAAAGTGAAATACAGTACCAAGCCGGTCGTCGCTGCTCCGTTCGGGATGACGCTTGGCGGGGGGACTGAGCTTTGTCTGCCTGCAGCCCGTGTTCAAGCTTCAAGTGAATCATACATGGGCCTCGTTGAAACAGGCGTCGGCCTGATTCCGGGCGGCGGAGGCAATAAAGAGCTTTATTTAAACTACTTGAAGGGGCTGCCTGAAGGCGTTAAACCGGATATCCAGGAGGCCGCCATCAAAACGTTTGAGACAATTGCTCTTGCAAAAACGTCGACTTCGGCTCAAGAAGCGAAAGAGCTGAACATCTTAACCGCAGAGGATCAAATCAGCATCAACCAGGATCACTTGTTATACGATGCTAAGAAACTCGTCCTGACACTTTCCGAAAGCGGCTACCGTCCGCCGGTGAAAAAGAAAGTTCCGGTGACAGGCGAAACCGGCTATGCGGCGCTCCTGCTCGGTGCGGAATCGTTAAAGCTGTCCGGCGCCATCTCTGAACACGACATGAAGATAGCGAAAAAGCTGGCGTTTGTCATCGCGGGCGGGAGGGTTCCGTTCGGCGCTGAAGTAACGGAAGAATACTTGCTCAATTTGGAAAGAGAAGCTTTCCTGAGCCTTGTGAGCGAACCGAAAACGCAGGCGAGAATGCAGCATATGCTTGTAAAAGGCAAACCTTTGCGTAATTAAGGAGGGAAAATAATGAAAGAGGCAGTTATTGTATCGGGAGCGAGAACCCCGATCGGAAAAGCAAAAAAAGGCTCATTGAGGACTGTCCGTCCCGATGATTTAGGCGCATATGCAGTGAGAGAGACGTTGAAAAGAGCTGGTGGTTATGAAGGGAATATCGATGATTTAATCATCGGCTGCGCTACGCCGGAAGCCGAACAAGGGTTGAATATGGCGCGCAATATCGGCGCGCTTGCCGGGCTGCCGCACACAGTTCCGGCCGTTACGATCAACAGATATTGTTCTTCAGGACTTCAATCGATCGCTTACGGGGCCGAAAAAATCATGCTTGGAGCTGCCGACACGGTCATTGCCGGCGGCGCTGAATCGATGAGCATCGTGCCGATGATGGGACATATCGTCAGACCGAACGCGGCGCTCGCGGAAACAGCTCCTGAATATTATATGGGAATGGGCCATACGGCTGAACAGGTTGCCGTTAAATACGGCGTTTCCAGGGATGATCAGGATGCATTTGCCGTCAGCAGCCATCAAAAAGCAGCCAAAGCGATCGCGGAAGGAAAGTTCGAAGATGAAATCGTCCCGGTGGACGTCACCGTCAGAGAAGTGGATGACCATCACAAGCTGAAGGAGCGGACGTTTACTTTCTCGGCCGATGAAGGTGTGCGCCCGGGGACAACGAAAGACGTTCTGTCAACGTTAAAACCGGCGTTTTCGGCGGACGGTTCTGTTACGGCAGGGAATTCATCGCAGACGAGCGACGGGGCGGCCGCAGTGATGATCATGGACAGAGAAAAAGCGGATGCGCTTGGGTTAAAGCCCCTCGCAAGGTTCCGTTCGTTCGCAGTCGGCGGCGTTCCGCCGGAGGTGATGGGCATCGGTCCTGTTGAAGCTGTTCCAAGGGCGCTGAAGATGGCGGGACTTGAGCTCTCTGATATCGGTTTATTCGAATTAAATGAAGCATTTGCATCACAAGCGATCCAGGTGATCAGGTCGCTTGGCATCGATGAAGAAAAAGTCAATGTCAACGGTGGAGCGATTGCGCTCGGACATCCGCTCGGCTGCACGGGCACAAAGCTCACGCTGACATTGATCCACGAAATGCGGCGGAGAAGCGAGCAATTCGGCGTTGTAACAATGTGTATCGGCGGAGGCATGGGAGCAGCAGGGGTATTCGAATTAGTTTAATCACAAGGGGGATGGAACAATGGAACAAACAAAAGACCATATGAAAAAAGGCGGAGCCTTTCTGATCGAAGAGGTGACGGCTGATCAGCTGTTTACACCGGAAGATTTCACAGATGAACATAAAATGATCGCCAAAACGACTGAAGATTATATTCTCGGAGATGTTTTGCCATACATCGACGAAATTGAAGAGCACAATTTCGATCACTCTGTCAGGCTCCTGAAAAAAGCTGGAGAACTCGGGCTTCTCGGTGCTGACGTTCCTGAAGAGTATGGCGGACTCGGGCTCGATAAAATCAGCTCGGCGCTGATTACCGAAAAATTCTCAAGAGCGGGAAGCTTTTCGTTATCGTACGGGGCGCACGTCGGGATCGGCACGCTTCCGATCGTATTTTTCGGAACCGAGGAGCAAAAGAAAAAGTATCTGCCGTCCCTTGCAACAGGGGAAAAATTTGCAGCCTATGCCTTAACAGAGCCTGGCTCCGGATCTGATGCATTAGGGGCAAAAACAACGGCCGTTTTGAATGAGGCGGGAACCCACTATATATTAAACGGTGAAAAGCAATGGATTACAAACTCAGCTTTTGCCGATGTTTTCATCGTCTACGCGAAAATAGACGGCGAACATTTTTCGGCCTTCATTGTGGAAAAAGATTACGAAGGTGTTTCCACAGGGCCTGAAGAGAAAAAAATGGGCATCAAAGGCTCTTCGACCCGTACGCTCATCTTAGACCAGGTTCAAGTTCCGAAAGAAAACCTTTTAGGCGAACCGGGAAAAGGGCATGTCATCGCCTTCAATATTTTAAATATCGGCCGCTATAAGCTTGCTGTCGGGACAATCGGCGCTTCCAAACGGGTCATCGAGCTGTCCGCTTCATACGCCAATCAGCGCCAGCAATTTAAGACGCCGATTTCAAAGTTCAGCTTAATCGGGGAAAAAATCGCCACTATGTCAGCCAGACTTTATGCGATGGAAAGCTCTGTTTATCGTACGGTCGGGCTGTTTGAAGACAAAATGGGCACCTTGAGCGAAGAAGAGCAAAAAGACGGGCGCCAGGTCGCGAAATCGATCGCTGAATATGCAATCGAATGCTCCCTTAACAAAGTATTTGGATCTGAAACGCTTGATTATATCGTTGATGAAGGCGTCCAAATCCACGGCGGCTACGGATTCATGCAGGAATACGAAGTGGAGCGGGCTTACCGCGATTCACGGATCAACCGGATTTTTGAAGGCACAAATGAAATCAACCGTCTCATCGTCCCGGGCACATACTTGAAAAAAGCGATGAAAGGCGAGCTTCCTCTGTTTGAGAAAGCGAAGGCGCTTCAGGAAGAACTGATGATGCTCATGCCTGAAGAACCAGGTGACGGCGTTTTGGAACAGGAAAAGTATCTGCTGAGAAACGCCAAAAAAATCGCGCTCATGATCGCGGGACTCGCCGCGCAAAAATATGGAAAAGCGCTCGACCAGGAGCAGGAAATCCTCGTGAATATCGCCGACATTGTCAGTCAGGTCTACGCCATGGAAGCAGCTATTTTGCGTACAGAAAAAGCCATCAAGGCAACCGGGGAAGACAAAAACGCCCAGAAAATTCTTTATACGCAGATTTTTGCACAAGTTGCCTTTCAGGAAATTGAAAGCCATGCCAAGGAATCGCTCATTGCGATGGAATCAGGTGATTCGCTGCGGATGATGCTGTCCGCGCTCCGCAAATTGACGCGCTTTACGCCTGTCAATGTCATTGAGAAAAAGCGCCAGGCAGCCAAGGGAGTCTTTGAAGCTGAGAAATATATCGTTTAAACGAAAAGCCCTGCTTAGGCGGGGTTTTTAGCTGTTATAGAATGGAGCACGGTTTTAGGTTTTTCATTCGATCTGTGTTAAAATTACCTCGATTAAATGAGAGGGGTGTGTATGTATGGCTTTGGATTTTTACTGGTATCCGAAATGCGGGACATGCCGTAAAGCGAAAAAATGGCTTGAAGACCATGGCAAAGAAATCAATGGGATACATATCGCAGAAGAGCCGCCAAGCAAGGAAAAACTGAAAGAGCTCTACGAGAAAAGCGGGCTTGAATTGAAGAAGTTTTTCAACACGAGCGGACAAAAATACCGTGAACTCGGCTTAAAAGACAAGCTGCAAAACATGTCTGAAGATGAGCAGCTGGAACTGCTGGCGTCGGACGGTATGCTGATCAAACGCCCGATTGCGACAGACGGCAGTAAAGTAACGGTCGGTTTTAAAGAAGATCAGTTTAAGACATACTGGTTATAACCCATCAAAATATGATATCTTCAATGTAGGATCGATTAAAACACTTTATGGAGGGGTTAGCATGAGCACACCGAAAGAGTTGCGTTATTCAGAAGAACCCGAATGTGT
>NZ_CP026521.1:3661311-3666580 GCF_002953915.1 Bacillus sp. MBGLi79 | reverse complement strand
TAGAAAGAGAGGACAAGGCTCTTTTTTTAAAACCTCTATTATCGACAACGGCTTTGCTGATTACGTTTCAAGGCGAGAAAGAAGCTTTTACGTTAGCGATCAACGAAAAAGGGGAAATGGAAAAATCTTCTCTTGCAGAGAAAGCTCATTTGACCTTTTTTGGAGAGCAAAGCGAGATTATTGACCTTCTTCACGGCGATATTTCATTGCAGCATCTCGTACAGCGCGGCACTGTTCAAGTAAAAGGCTCATTCAGAGCTTTATTGAAGCTTGAAGCGATTTTATGGCTGACGGACGGCTTTTTTAAAAACAGCGATCTTTATTCAGAGACATTTTAAAAATTTGAAAAATCGGCACATTCCGTGTATAAGTCGGACAGAGACGAGCGTTTACGTTCGTCTCTTTTCGCCGTAGGCCGATTGTCTTACGAAAAATAGTTGACAACTATTTTTTCGCATGATATCCTACTTTAAGAATTCCGATCATAATAATCAAAAAATAAATATATGATTCTCTTATCCAGAGAGGTGGAGGGAAGTGCCCTATGAAACCCGGCAACCATCAACACGTGTTGAAATGGTGCCAATTCACACGAAGCGTTATGCTTTGAAAGATGAGAGAAAGGCCCAGACTATTCAAAAGCCTTTCTGCTCATGTGTGCAGAAAGGCTTTTTTCATTGTTTGATCAGGAATTTAGACAACTATGAGAATTGAGCAAGAAAGCAGGTGATGGCTTTTGATAAATCTTCAAAATGTTTCAAAGATTTATCGGTCAAAGCATGGAGATGTCAATGCTGTCCAGGATGTCACCCTTACGATTAAAAAAGGTGAAATCTTCGGAATTATTGGATATAGCGGAGCTGGAAAAAGCTCCTTGATCCGTCTTTTGAACGGACTTGAACAGCCGACTTCAGGCACGGTTGAAGTAGCCGGCAGAACAATCAGTGAGATCAAAGGGAAGAAGCTGAGGAATGCAAGGCAGGAAATCAGCATGATTTTCCAGCACTTCAACCTATTGTGGTCAAGAACGGTCCGCGACAATATTGCGTTTCCGCTGGAGATCGCCGGTGTCAGCAAAGCAAAACGTCTGAAAAGAGTCGCTGAACTGATAAAGCTTGTCGGACTTGAAGGCAAGGAAAATGCCTACCCTTCACAGCTTAGCGGAGGCCAAAAGCAGCGCGTCGGCATCGCTCGGGCGCTCGCAAACAATCCGAAAGTTCTCTTATGCGATGAAGCGACATCAGCGCTTGATCCGCAGACGACTGACTCGATCCTGGGTCTTCTGTCCGATATCAATGAAAGGCTCGGACTGACCATTGTCCTGATTACTCATGAAATGCATGTTATCAGGAAAATCTGCCACAGAGTGGCCGTCATGGAAAACGGAAAGGTCGTGGAAGAAGGCGATGTGCTGAACGTATTCCTCAAGCCGCAGGAAGAAATGACAAAGCGCTTTGTTCAGCAGGTAACAGAACCGGTGGAAACACAGGAAACGCTGAAGCATTTCCTCGAAGAAACGACATCCGGGCGGACGATCAAGCTCACCTTCGTCGGTGAAGCGGCCGAATCGCCGCTGATCACACAGATCATTCGGAAGTTCGATGTTGAAGTCAACATCCTTCAAGGCAAAATCTCGCAAACTCAGGACGGCGCATACGGTTCATTGTTCATTCATGTCGATGGATATGAAAACGAGGTCAATGATGTGGTCGATTTCATCAAGAGCCGTCAAGTAGAAGCAGAGGTGATCACGAATGTTTGAAAAACTGTTTCCAAACGTAGATATGGAGCAGCTGTGGGAAGCTACGTATGAAACGATATATATGACAGGAATTTCCCTATTGTTTGCTTTTATCATCGGAGTGATTCTCGGTATGCTGCTGTATCTGACTTCTAAAGGAAACATTTGGCAGAATCGGGTCGTGAACGGTGTAATCTCGGCAATCGTCAATGTGTTCAGGTCTATTCCTTTTATTATATTGATTATTTTGCTGCTCGGTTTCACAAAGTTTTTAATGAACACGATCTTGGGGCCGAACGCCGCACTTCCGGCTTTGATTATCGCATCCGCTCCGTTCTATGCCCGCCTGGTTGAAATCGCTTTGCGCGAAGTTGATAAAGGCGTGATTGAAGCGGCAAAATCGATGGGAGCCAAAACATCGACGATCATATTTAAAGTGCTCCTGCCCGAATCGATGCCGGCCTTGATCTCTGGCATTACGGTTACGGCGATTGCACTGATCGGTTCGACGGCGATGGCCGGAGCAATCGGTTCAGGCGGACTCGGGAACCTTGCCTATGTAAACGGTTTTCAGATGAACAATCCCGATATTATACTCATCGCCACTATTTTCATCTTAGCTATTGTGTTTATCATCCAGTTTATCGGGGATTTTATAACAAATAAATTAGACAAACGTTAGGGAGGACATCAACATGAAAAAAGGTTTATTAACAGCTTTATTCATCATTTTTGCAGGCGTTTTAGCCGCTTGCGGATCTTCCAGCAGCGAAGGGGATAAAGACAGCAAAGTCATCACAGTCGGAGCGACGCCGACGCCTCACGCTGAAATCCTTGAAGAAGCAAAGCCGCTTTTGAAAGAAAAAGGCTATGAGCTTAAAATCAAAAATTTCACGGACTACAAACTGATCAACAAGGCGCTTGCAACGAAAGATCTCGATGCGAACTACTTCCAGCACGTCCCGTATCTTGAACAGGAAATGAAAGAAAATAAAGATTACGATCTTGTTAACGTCGGCGCGGTACACCTTGAGCCATTCGGCATTTACTCCAAAAAGTATAAATCTTTAAAAGACCTTCCTGACGGTGCAAAAATTATTATGAGCAACAACGCCGCTGAACAGGGCCGCATGCTTACAATGCTTGAAAATGCCGGACTGATCAAGCTGAAATCAGGCATTGAAAAAGTGGATGCGACAGTAAAAGATATTACAGAAAACAAGAAAAACCTCAAAATCAAAAATGATGTGGCGCCTGAAATGACGGCAAAAGCATACGAAGCCAATGAAGCTGACGCAGTGTTCATCAATGTGAACTACGCGATCCAAAACAAGCTCAATCCGAAAACTGATTCAATCGAGCTTGAGTCTCCAAAAGACAATCCTTACGCTAACATCATCGCCGTCCGCAAAGGCGACGAAGATTCTGACAAAGTGAAAGCTCTGATGGACGTATTGCGCTCTGATGACATTAAAAAGTTCATCGACAAAAAATATGAAGGCTCTGTCATTTCTGTTTCTGAGTAAATGAAAGAACACCCCGGTTTTGGAGAAAACCGGGGTTTTTTCGCGTATTTTTTGAAAAGAGGCTCATAATAAAAAAAGACTACCAACTGAAAATGGAGGAACAAAACGTGAATCAGCATGAATCAGAAAGCATTATCGAATCCGCACTGCATGAATATAAAGCAGGGATCGGCATCTTTTCCGAAAAAATGCCCGGAATTGCCGCCAAATACAACGAATTTACAGAGGAATGCTTTAAAAAAGGCGCGCTCAGCGAAAAGGATAAGCAGCTGATCGCACTGGGCATCAGTGTTAATACACAGGATGAATATTGCATTATTTATCATATCAAGGGCTGCCTGGATTGCGGAGCGTCGGAGGAAGAAATTCTTGAAGCGGTCGGCGTAACTGCGGCATTTGGCGGGGGCGCGGCCATGAGCCAAGCTGTCACGCTCGTTCTGCAGGCGATGGAAGAATTCCAGCAAATGAAGCATTGATTTTTCATCCGTGAAAGCATATTGAAAGCACACACATCTTTGAAGAGTTTGTATATAACTGGTACTATGAAAGAAAATCTCTGAAAGGATGATTCATTATTTGTTCAAGCCAAGATCAGCTTGACCTTGAATTCACGGCCGAAATGGAAAAAGCGATGCACAAGTCGCATGGAATGGGGTACGAGGAGTACAGCAGAAGCCATGTGAACCGGCTTGAAGTTGAGAAAAGGCGCGAAGAGCAGCATCAAAAAAGCAAGCAGATCGTATCAAATTTACCCATGATCGGATAAAACGAGGGGGGCGGATGTCAATCCGTCCTTCTATATGTCTTTAGAATCCGCTTGACCATAAGTGAAGGAAAAGGTAAAATTTAAATATGAATATATGATCATATATTAAAAGGAGGATTTATGATGGCTCATTCTCACGATCACACAGGTCACAGCCACCATGGCAGCCGATCAGCCAATCAAAAAGCGCTCTACATCAGCTTCGGTTTAATTTTTACTTTTATGATCATTGAAGTGATAGGCGGGATATTGACGAACAGCCTCGCTTTGCTGTCAGATGCGGGACATATGCTCAGCGACGCTGCAGCGCTTGGTTTCAGCCTCTTGGCGTTTAAAATTGGGGAAAAGGCCGCAACTGTGAGCAAAACATTCGGCTACAGGCGCTTTGAAATTTTGGCTGCGTTTATCAATGGCATCACCTTGCTTTTGATTTCACTTTATATCTTTTGGGAAGCGTACAACCGCTTTTTCAGCCCGCCGGAAGTCGCCGGCAGTGGCATGCTGGTGATTGCAACGGTTGGTTTGTTCGTCAACATTGCTGCAGCCTGGATATTAATGAAAGGCGACACAAGCGGGAATTTAAACATGCGGAGCGCATTTTTGCACGTCATCGGCGATATGCTGGGATCTTTCGGCGCGATTATCGCAGGCCTCCTCATGCTTTTCTTCAATTGGAATATCGCCGATCCAATCGCAAGCGCCGCCGTCGCGGCTTTGGTTCTTGTCAGCGGGTGGCGGGTGACGAAAGACTCGGTGCATATATTAATGGAAGGAAAACCGAAAGACATTGATGCGGAAGCGCTTAAAAACGGCCTGCTTTCCATTCCGTCAGTCAGAGAGGTTCACGATCTCCACATTTGGTCGATCTCATCTGATATGCCGTCATTAAGCTGCCATATCGTGGCAGACGAAAACAGTGACAGGGATAGAATCTTAAAACAAGTATCAAAATATCTAAGGAAAGAATGCAACGTGGAGCATGTGACGGTCCAAATAGAAGGGGAGCGCTGTTCCCGTCATGAATCGTGCAGCCTGGGATCAAACCGTTCCCGCTCGTAATTCCCGCTGTTTTTCTATAGCTTGTTGATTGTAAGGTACACATCTCTCGTCCGGGAAGTTTTCTTGTCCCAATCTCTTTAAGAACAAAACGTTTTTTGTTAAACTTGAGAACATGTACACGAAAAGATAGGAAGACTATTGTTGTATTCACTTTTCATTTGTTATAAAATTAGAATG
>NZ_CP026521.1:3656250-3661211 GCF_002953915.1 Bacillus sp. MBGLi79 | reverse complement strand
CATGGCTGCTTCGACATTAACAATCAAAGATCTTCACGTTGAGATTGAAGGAAAAGAGATTTTAAAAGGTGTAAACCTTGAAATAAAAGGCGGGGAATTCCACGCTGTAATGGGACCGAACGGAACGGGTAAATCAACTTTATCCGCGGCGATTATGGGGCACCCTAAATACGAAGTAACAAAAGGAAGCATCACGCTTGACGGCAAGGACGTTCTGGAAATGGAAGTGGACGAGCGCGCTCAGGCCGGCCTGTTTTTGGCTATGCAGTATCCGAGTGAAATCAGCGGTGTTACAAATGCCGATTTTCTCCGTTCAGCGATCAACGCGCGCAGAGAAGAAGGCGACGAGATTTCTTTAATGAAATTCATCCGCAAAATGGACGAAAACATGGAATTTCTTGAAATGGATCCTGATATGGCGCAGCGCTACTTGAACGAAGGTTTCTCAGGCGGTGAGAAAAAACGCAACGAAATTCTTCAGCTGATGATGATCGAACCGAAAATCGCGATTCTTGACGAAATCGATTCAGGTTTGGATATCGACGCCCTTAAAGTCGTTTCAAAAGGAATCAACAAAATGCGCGGCGAGGACTTCGGCTGCCTGATCATCACGCACTATCAGCGCCTCTTGAACTACATTACGCCTGACCATGTGCACGTCATGATGCAGGGCCGCGTTGTGAAATCCGGCGGACCTGAGCTGGCGCAGCGCCTTGAGGCTGAAGGATATGACTGGATTAAGCATGAGCTTGGAATCGAAGACGAAACTGTCGGTCAAGAAGCGTAAGCGTTAGGGGGATAAACATGACATTGGAAACAAAACTATCTGTAGATCGGGAATATGTCAAAAGCTTCTCTGAGAAGCACCAGGAACCTGCATGGCTGCAAGATCTACGCTTAGAAGCGCTTGAAAAAGCAGAAGATCTGCCGCTGCCGAAACCTGATAAAACGAAAATTACAAATTGGAATTTTACACGGTTTGATAAGCATACTGTAGAAAATAAACCGCTTGATTCTTTGGATGATCTTTCAGATGAGGTCAAATCGCTGATCGATCTTGGAAATGAAGACAAAACGCTTTATGTCCAAAGAGACCAGACGCCGGCTTACCTTTCTCTTTCAAAAGAGCTGCAGGATAAAGGCGTCATCTTTACAGATATTCATACTGCGTTCCGCGAACACGGCGAGCTAGTCAAAAAATACTTTATGAAAGACGGCGTAAAAGCCGATGAGCATAAATTAACGGCATTGCATGCAGCCCTCCTGAACGGCGGAGCCTTCCTTTACGTTCCGAAAAACGTCGAACTGGAAGCGCCGGTGCAAGCTGTTTATGTCCATGAAAGCAATGATACAACGCTTTTCAACCATGTACTTGTCGTTGCTGATGACAATAGTGCAGTCACATATGTAGAAAACTACATCAGCACTGTGAACCCTAAGGAAGCGGTCTTTAACATCGTGTCAGAAGTGATCACAGGCGCGAATGCCCGCGTGCAATACGGTGCGGTCGACAACCTTTCCGCAGGGGTGACGGCTTATGTCAGCCGCCGCGGAACTGCACTCGGACGCGACAGCAAAATTGAATGGGCGCTCGGTTTAATGAATGACGGAGACACCGTTTCTGAAAACACGACAAATCTGCATGGAGACGGCACATTCGGCGATACGAAAACGGTTGTCGTCGGCAGAGGAGAACAGACTCAAAACTTTACAACGCAAATCATTCATCACGGAAAGCATTCAGAAGGCTATATTTTAAAACACGGCGTTATGAAAGATTCCGCATCTTCGATCTTCAACGGCATCGGAAAAATCGAGCACGGCGCGTCAAAATCAAATGCAGAGCAGGAATCACGCGTTCTTATGCTGAGTGAAAAAGCGCGCGGCGACGCCAACCCGATCCTGTTAATTGATGAAGACGATGTAACGGCAGGGCACGCTGCATCCGTCGGCCGCGTCGATCCGGTTCAGCTTTACTATTTGATGAGCCGCGGAATTCCAAAAGAAGAAGCAGAGCGCCTCGTCATTTACGGCTTCCTCGCACCGGTTGTCAATGAACTTCCGATCGAAGGCGTGAAGAAGCAGCTGGTCTCTGTGATTGAAAGGAAAGTAAAATAATGAATGCCAAAGATATTCGCGAACAGTTTCCGATTCTCAGCCAACAGGTCAACGGACACGATCTCGTTTATTTGGACAGCGCGGCAACCTCGCAGAAGCCGCGCGTTGTCATCGAGACGCTTGATGAGTATTACAACTCTTACAATTCCAATGTCCATCGCGGCGTTCATACATTAGGAACGAAAGCAACGGATGGATATGAAGGAGCTCGTGAGAAGGTCAGGAAGTTTATAAACGCGAAGTCTATGCAGGAAATTATTTTTACAAGGGGTACGACAACGGCCCTGAATATGGTTGCGCTCAGCTATGCCCGCGCAAACCTCAAGCCTGGTGATGAAATCGTCATTACACCGATGGAGCACCATGCGAATATTATTCCGTGGCAGCAGGCTGTCAAAGCAACCGGCGCCACGCTGAAGTACATTCCGCTTCAGGAAGACGGAACCATTTCCTTGGACGATGTCAGGGAAACGGTGACGGAAAATACAAAAATCGTCTCGGCTGCGCATGTTTCAAACGTTCTCGGTACGATCAACCCGATTAAGGAAATAGCCAAAATCGCGCATGACAACGGCGCGGTCATGGTCGTAGACGGTGCGCAAAGCACACCTCACATGAAAATTGACGTCCAGGATTTGGACTGCGATTTCTACACGTTTTCAGCCCACAAAATGTGTGGTCCGACCGGGGTCGGGGTATTGTATGGAAAAAGAGCATTGCTTGAAAACATGGAACCCGCAGAATTCGGCGGAGAAATGATTGATTTTGTCGGTCTTTACGAATCGACTTGGAAGGAGCTGCCTTGGAAATTCGAAGCCGGCACACCGATCATTGCCGGTGCGATCGGATTGGGAGCGGCGATTGACTTCCTTGAAGACATCGGACTTGACGAAATATTGGCGCATGAACACCGTTTGGCGGCCTACGCCCTGGAGCGCTTTAAAGAGCTTGAAGGCGCGACTGTCTATGGTCCGGCCGAACGTGCAGGACTCGTGACATTCAACCTTGAAGACGTTCATCCGCACGATGTGGCAACCGTGCTTGATGCAGAAGGGGTCGCCGTCAGAGCCGGTCATCACTGCGCACAGCCTTTGATGAAATGGCTGAACGTTTCCGCCACTGCAAGAGCAAGCTTTTATCTGTATAATACGGAAGAAGACATCGACAAACTGATTGAAGCTCTTCAGAAGACAAAGGAGTATTTCACAAATGTCTTTTAATGTGAACTTGGATACACTGTATCGCCAGGTGATAATGGATCACTACAAAAACCCGAGAAACAAAGGGGTTTTAAATGACAGCATCGTTGTTGATATGAACAACCCGACATGCGGTGACCGAATCAGACTGACGATGAAGATAACAGACGGTAAAGTGGAAGATGCAAAATTTGAAGGCGAAGGATGCTCAATCTCAATGGCCTCTGCGTCCATGATGACACAGGCGATCAAAGGGAAAGACGTGGAGACCGCCCTTCAGATGTCACAGATCTTTTCAGATATGATGCAGGGTAAAGACTACGACGATTCGATCGATTTAGGCGATATTGAAGCCCTGCAAGGCGTTTCAAAATTTCCGGCCCGGATTAAATGTGCAACATTGTCATGGAAAGCCCTTGAAAAAGGCGTTTCCAAAGAAAACAGCGATAACGAATAAAGATTGGAGTGAAAATGGATGGCTAAGAAAATGCCGGAAATCGGCGAATATAAATACGGTTTTGCCGACAAAGACGTTTCCATTTTCCGTTCAGAGCGGGGATTGACAAAAGAAATCGTTGAAGAAATTTCACGCATGAAAGAAGAGCCGGAGTGGATGCTCGACTTTCGCCTGAAATCTCTTGAACACTTCTACAATATGCCAATGCCGCAATGGGGCGGAGATTTAAACTCATTGAACTTTGATGAAATCACGTACTATGTAAAGCCTTCTGAGCGTTCAGAAAGATCATGGGATGAAGTTCCTGAGGAAATCAAACAAACATTTGACAAGCTTGGAATCCCTGAAGCTGAGCAAAAATATTTGGCCGGTGTATCTGCGCAGTATGAGTCAGAAGTCGTTTACCATAACATGAAAGAAGATCTTGAGTCTCAAGGGATCGTCTTTAAAGACACAGACAGCGCCCTCAAAGAAAATGAAGACATTTTCCGCGAGCATTGGGCAAAAGTCATTCCGCCGACTGACAACAAGTTTGCGGCCTTGAACTCTGCGGTATGGTCCGGCGGATCATTCATCTACGTGCCAAAAGGCGTAAAAGTTGATACTCCGCTGCAAGCATACTTCCGCATCAACTCAGAAAATATGGGACAGTTCGAACGGACGCTGATCATCGTCGACGAAGGCGCTCACGTTCACTATGTAGAGGGATGTACAGCACCTGTTTATACAACAAACTCCCTTCACAGCGCGGTTGTTGAGATCATCGTTAAAAAAGGCGGCTACTGCCGTTATACAACGATTCAAAACTGGGCGAACAACGTCTTCAACCTTGTGACAAAGCGTGCGGTCTGTGAAGAAAACGCGACAATGGAATGGATCGACGGAAACATCGGCTCCAAGCTGACAATGAAATATCCTGCCGTTATCCTGAAAGGCGAAGGCGCGCGCGGCATGACGCTTTCTATCGCTCTCGCAGGAAAAGGACAGCATCAGGATGCCGGTGCGAAAATGATTCACCTTGCACCAAATACGTCATCCACAATCGTTTCAAAATCGATCTCAAAACAAGTCGGAAAAGTCACATACCGCGGAATCGTCCACTTCGGACGCAAAGCCGAAGGCGCCCGCTCAAACATCGAATGCGACACGCTGATCATGGACAACAAATCAACTTCTGATACAATCCC
>NZ_CP026521.1:3650697-3656150 GCF_002953915.1 Bacillus sp. MBGLi79 | reverse complement strand
GACAGCAGGAAAACGCTCGTCCGTTTTCACGGCCGCAACAAGGAAGGCTGGTTAAGGCCGTCTTCCGGGCAAAATTGGCGTGAGGTCAGATATTTATATTTATATAATGAACAAGAATTAAAAGACTGGAAGAAAAACCTTGAGCTGCTTGAACAGCAGTCGAAAAACGTTTACGTGCTGTTTAATAACAATTCAGGCGGTGATGCGGCTCAAGACGGGAAGCAAATGAAGGAGCTGCTCGATATTGAATACAAAGGGCTTACGCCAAGGCAGCTCGATTTATTCAGCTAGAAAAGAGGACTTATTTTATGGAATATCTTATTTTGCTAATACTCGGATTTATCGCGGGAACCATCGGCAGTCTTGTCGGGCTCGGCGGAGGGATCGTCATCGTTCCCTCGCTCCTTTTTCTGGCGGGGCTGCCGACGCTCTTTGACCATGTGACACCGCAAATGGCGGTCGGCACCTCGCTGGTTGTCATCATATTTACAGGGCTTTCTTCAACGATTGCGTATATGAAGTATAAAACCGTAGATTATAAAAGCGGTCTTATTTTTTTCATCGGCTCGGGGCCGGGCAGCATCGCAGGTGCCCATGTATCGACATATTTCAGCTCAGACTCGTTTTCTCTATGGTTCGGGATTTTTATGATTCTCATTTCCCTTTCCTTAATGATAAAGAAAAGGGTGAAACCTGCCGAGAAAAAGCATACGGGCGTTATCAGAACGTTCACAGGGGATGAAGGACAGGAATATACGTATTCATATCATCCTTTAGCCGGAATCGCGATCGCCTTTGTCGTCGGCTTCCTCGGCGGGCTTTTCGGCATCGGGGGCGGCTCGCTGATGGTGCCGGCGATGATTCTTCTGTTTTTATTTCCGACAAGGGTCGCCGTTGCGACATCGATGTTTATTATTTTCCTTTCATCTGTCGCCGGCTCTGCCGGCCATGTCATCGCGGGCCATGTCAACTGGTTTTATGCGCTCGCATTGATCCCGGGCGCCTGGTTTGGCGGACAGCTCGGCGCCTACATTAATAAAAAGATGCAAACAAAGACGATCGTATTGATCATGAGGTTCGTATTGATCATCATCGGAATCAGATTAATCTATCAAGGCGTGTTTAGTTAAACGTTAGGGAGAGATTTGCATGACGGAAAAGCTCCATATTTACCATACGAACGATTTGCACAGCCATTTTGAAAACTGGCCGAAAATCGTCGATTATATTCAGACACAAAGACAAAAACATGAAGAGCAGGGGGAAGAAGTGCTTTTGTTCGACCTCGGCGATCATGTCGACAGATTCCATCCGATATCTGAGGCCACCTTCGGAAAAGCGAATGTGGAGCTGTTGAACCGTCTGCAGTATGATGCTGCAACGATCGGAAATAATGAAGGAATTACACTGCCGCATCAGGAGCTGGATACACTTTATGACAACGCACAGTTTCCTGTCGTTGTTTCCAATTTGTTTGACGAAAAAGGGAAGAGGCCCGGCTGGGCAGCACCGTATGTGCTCAAAAAGGTGAAGAGCGGCGCAACTCTTGCCATTCTCGGTGTGACAGTCCCGTATTATCCGATCTACCGGCAGCTTGGCTGGACGGTTGCAGACGCATTTGAAAGCATCGGCGAGATGCTCAGTGAAATCAAAGAAAAAGCCGATACTGTCATTCTTCTTTCACACCTCGGCATTTTGGATGATCAGCGCGTCGCGGAGGCTTTTCCCGAAATCGACCTGATTCTCGGCTCCCACACCCATCACCTGCTTGAAGAAGGGATGATGAAAGACGGCGTTATGCTGGCCTGCGCCGAAAAATACGGGAACTATGTCGGTCATGTTGAACTGATGTATAACGGAAGGCTTGAGAACATCACAGCAACCGTTATGAAGACGGCAGAATGGAACGAAGAATCAGAGGAGACGATTCGTTTTCTGAAGGAAAAAGAGAAAGAAGCCGGACATCTCCTTGAAGAAGAAATTGCGACATTGGACAACACCCTTGAAACCGCCTGGTTCCGCAGAAGCGCCCTTCCGCAAATGCTGGCAGACGCCTTAAAGGAATGGTGTGAGGCAGAAATCGGAATGGTCAACTCAGGCATTGTACTGGAGTCTCTATCACAAGGCCCGGTGACGAAAGCGGATGTTCACCGCATCTGTCCGCATCCGATTAATCCGGTCAAACTGAAGCTGACGGGACGTGAGCTGAAAGAGGTCATCTTCCATGCATCATCGGAAGAAACCGAGAAACTGCGAATTAAAGGGCTCGGTTTTCGCGGCGAAGTGATGGGGAAAATGCTGTATGCCGGCCTTGACCCGGAAAAGCTCTCTGTCAACGGAGCGGACATTGAAGATGATGCGTTCTACACGATCGCCACGATTGATATGTTTACACTCGGAACACTGTTTCCGGCGATCCGCGATGCGGAAGATATCGAGTACTTTATGCCTGAATTCCTGCGCGATCTGCTCGCCTGGAAGCTTAAAAAAGCAAACCGGTTCTAATACAGATGCTCTAAGATTCGGGGCAAACCGGAACATGTCTCCCGCTTTATCATACATTAATGGTAAAGGAGGGATTGCGATGGTAAATTTAACTCCAATTATGATAGAAGATCAGCCGTTTACGGCTGTAACGGTCAAACTGCCGAAAACGAACTTTATGGCGGTAACCAATGACCATGGATATATTATGTGCGGAGCGCTTGACGTCGCCCTGCTGAATGATAAATTAAAAGAACGGAAAATCGTCGCCGCCAGAGCCGTCGGCGTGCGGACGATCGATCAGCTTCTCGAAGCGCCGCTCGAATCTGTAACCGATGCGGCCAGAGAGCTCGGCATCCATCCCGGAATGAGCGGAAAAGAAGCCCTTTTAAAAATGGTGAAATAAAGTTGTCTGATTGAATCGTATATCCCCTCTTACAAGCATACACTTGTGATGTAAGGGGGGATTTTGCTTGCGAAGATTTCGCGGCCCTCTGTCAAAAAGAGGACCTTTGCCTTTTCGATATGTCATGCTGCTTTCGTTTGTATTTTTTATTTTTTCAACGGCCGTCAGCCTGTTGATCATCAACTCATCCATCAAACCGACGCTTCTGAACATCGCTGAAATGGAAACGAACCGGATTGCGACGCACGTCATCCAGGAAGCTGTCGAGGATTATATGAACCAAGATGAAAATGTGCAAAACATGGTCGAAATGAAGACAAATGAAAACGGGAAAGTAACAACGATCAATTTCAATTCCCATGTTGTTCGCGATATGCAGACCAAGATTACGAAACGGCTGCATGAAAATTTGAAAGTAACGGAAACAGAAGAATTTAATTCTTCTGCGAAAACGCCGGAAGACAAGAGTGATGGCGTGATTTATCAAATTCCTCTCGGCCAGACAACGGGAAATTCCCTGCTTGGAAACCTCGGGCCGAAAATACCGGTGCGCTTTAATGTTGTAGGAGATGTTTTTACAGATTTCAAAAAAAGTGTGGAACCGTACGGAATTAATAATGCATTAATTAATATTGGGATTCTTGTCGAAGTCAAGGTCCGTGTCGTCATACCGTTTGCGACAAAAACGGCGGTTGTCAAAAATACGATTCCGGCAACGATTCAAGCCGTGCACGGCGAAGTACCCGACTTCTACAGCGGCAACGGCAGCCAGACGGCGCCATCGATTCAAATCCCTTCAAAGGATGAAAAAACAGAACAAAAAAAGGAACAAAATAAGCAATGATTTCCAGGCGTTCTGCACACATCAGGCAGAATGCTTTTTTTTGCGTCCTGGAAAAAGAATGTGTCTATTTTCTTAAAAAATACTTTGACTTAGGCAAAAAGACTGTATATACTATTCAATAATAATAATTATTAGAAAATTCATTGTTTTCAGATGTTTCAATAAGGTAAAGGAGGAAGCTTATGGATAGTCGTCCGCAATGGGGAACAAGAGCGGGTTTTATTTTAGCAGCTGTCGGTTCTGCGATCGGTTTGGGGAATATATGGAGGTTCCCGGCTGTAGCTTATGAAAACGGAGGAGGCGCGTTCTTTCTGCCATATTTGTTCGCGCTTTTGACAGCAGGAATCCCTCTTCTCATCATGGAATTTACAATCGGCCATAAATACAGGGGCTCAGCCCCGCTATCCTATGCCCGGATGGGGAAAGGAAAGGAGTGGATCGGCTGGTGGCAGGTCGCCATCTCATTTGTCATCTCGACGTATTATGCCGTGATCGTGGCATGGGCCATTTCTTACACTGTCTTTTCTTTCAATTTAGGCTGGGGTAAAGATACAGAAAATTTTCTAATGACTGAATATTTAAACAGAGTTGATATTGGAGGAGGAGCCATCGGGCAATTCGGAGGCTTCGTGCCGGGCGTCCTGATTCCGCTCGCGATTGTCTGGATTGTTTCCTTAGGCATTTTATTTGCCGGAGTCAAAAAAGGAATCGAAATTGCGAACCGCATTTTCATTCCGCTGCTTGTGGTCTTATTTTTAATCATCGTCATTTATTCGATTACACTTGACGGGGCTGCTCAAGGGCTGAATGCGTTTTTCACGCCTGATTGGAGCCAGATAACAAACGGAAAAGTTTGGGTGGCGGCATACGGCCAAATTTTCTTCAGTCTGTCGATCGCGTTTGCCATCATGATTACGTATTCCAGCTATTTGCCGAAAAAATCCGATGTTACAAACAATGCGTTCATCACCGGCTTCGGGAATTCGTCGTTCGAGCTGCTGGCCGGGATCGGGGTATTCAGTGCGCTGGGCTTTATGGCCGCGCAGCAGGGCGTTCCAGTTAAAGAGGTCGTCTCTTCCGGAATCGGTTTGGCGTTCGTCGTCTTTCCGCAAATCATCAATGAGTTTCCGGCGTTTAATGTGCTTTTCGGGTTTTTATTCTTTGGTTCGCTAGTTTTGGCAGGTCTGTCGTCTCTCATTTCGATCTCTGAAACATATGTTGCCGCGATTCAGGATAAGTTCAACGTTCCGCGGCGGAAAGCCGTCCTGTTCGGCGGAGGGGCTGCTGCATTGTGTTCGCTCGTATTTGCGACAAAAGGCGGACTGTTCTTTCTCGATGCAGCCGATTACTTTATCAACAATTTCGGAGTGGCGCTTGCCGGATTGATCGAAGTCGTTGCGATTGCATGGTTTGCGAAAGAGCTGAAAGCTTTGCAGGCTCACGCCAATTCGGTTTCCGACATTCAGCTCGGCGCCTGGTGGAGAATCTGCCTGAGCGTCGTCACACCGATTGTTCTGGGGTATATGATGTTTGATAATATCAAGACGAATATCACAACAGCCTACGGTGATCTGCCGGTAGAGTTTCTCCTGAAATGGGGATGGTGCGTCGCTGTTGGAGCGATCGCAGCCGGGTTTATCCTTTCACTTTCAAAATGGAAGAACGAACTGAAATATACGCCATTTCAACATGACAAGGAGGTTTCCTCATGAACGGCGC
>NZ_CP026521.1:3643218-3650597 GCF_002953915.1 Bacillus sp. MBGLi79 | reverse complement strand
CACAAAAATATTTCTGAATATATAGAATCTTATTATATCAATGTATAAAGCGTTTTCATGATTTGTTTTTCAGCAAATGTCATCTTGTCAAAAAAAGAATCCCCCATTATAATGTTTGTAACTTAAATGTCTGCGTTGTGTTTACAAATGTCCTTAGAGAGAGGACGATAAGAGAGAGAAAGGTGGAATTTCATTGAAGGCGATACGAGTGGGGCTGCTAGGATTAGGAACAGTCGGGAGCGGTGTGGTGAAGATTATTCAGGATCACCAGGATAAGCTGACACACCAAGTCGGATGCCCTGTTACGATTCAAAAAGTTCTTGTAAAAGATAAAGATAAGAAGAGGGATGTCGACCTTTCCAAAGATGTTCTGACGACGGAAGCTTATGATGTCATTCAAGATCCGGAAGTGGATGTCATCATTGAGGTCATCGGGGGAATCGAGGAGACAAGACGCTATTTGCTTGACGCGCTTCAGGCGAAAAAACATGTCGTGACAGCGAATAAAGATTTGATCGCCCTCTATGGATCGGAACTGACGGCTGCCGCGAAAGAAAACGGCTGCGACCTTTATTTTGAAGCGAGCGTCGCCGGCGGAATTCCGATTTTGCGAAGCCTGGAAGACGGGCTGGCTTCAGACCGGATTACGAAAATGATGGGAATCGTCAATGGAACGACCAACTTCATTTTAACGAAGATGAATAAAGAAAACGCGCCTTATGCTGATGTGCTGAAAGAAGCGCAGGAGCTCGGCTTCGCCGAAGCGGACCCGACAGCTGATGTTGAAGGTCTTGATGCGGCGAGAAAGATGGCGATTTTGGCCAGGCTCGGTTTCTCAATGAATGTCGATCTTGACGATGTCAAAGTGAAGGGCATTTCCCAAGTGTCTGATGAAGACATCAATTTCAGCAAACGGCTCGGCTATACGATGAAGCTGATCGGCATCGCCCAGCGCGACGGACAAAAAGTCGAAGTGAGCGTCCAGCCGACATTGTTGCCGGAGCATCATCCGCTGTCTTCCGTCCATAATGAATTCAATGCGGTTTACGTGTATGGCGAGGCCGTCGGGGAAACGATGTTTTACGGGCCTGGCGCAGGAAGCATGCCGACTGCGACCGCCGTCGTATCAGATTTGGTTTCCGTCATGAAAAACATGCGTCTCGGCGTGAACGGCAGCAGCTTTGTCGATCCGCAATTTGAAAAGAAGATCAAGGCACCTTCTGAAATCTTCGCCCAGCAGTTTTTAAGAATTCATGTTAAAGATCAGGTCGGTTCGTTTTCAAAAATCACATCGATTTTTTCGGAAAGAGGCGTCAGTTTTGAAAAAATTCTGCAGCTTCCGATTAAAGGCCATGATGACCTGGCTGAGATTGTCATTGTGACACATCATACGTCAGAAGAGGATTTTACGGATATCTTGCAAAAGCTGAATGATCTTGAGGTTGTTGATCAGGTGAAAAGCACTTATCGAGTAGAAGGGAACGGTTGGAGCTAATGTGGAAAGGACTCATCCATCAATATAAAGAATATTTGCCAGTAACGGACAAAACACCGGAATTGACGCTGAACGAAGGAAATACCCCACTCATTTATCTGCAAAATCTTTCGAAAAAGCTCGGAATCGAGCTTTATGTCAAAACAGAGGGTGTCAATCCTACAGGCTCCTTTAAAGACCGCGGGATGGTCATGGCGGTCGCCAAGGCGAAAGAAGAAGGCAATGACACGATCATGTGCGCTTCGACCGGCAATACGTCAGCTGCTGCTGCGGCTTATGCGGCTCGCGCCAACATGAAGTGCATCGTCATTATTCCAGACGGCAAAATCGCCTTCGGAAAGTTGGCCCAAGCCGTCATGTACGGCGCTAAAATCATTGCGATCGACGGAAACTTCGACGATGCCCTGAAAATGGTGCGCAGCATTTGCGAGAAAGAGCCGATTGCACTCGTCAACTCTGTGAATCCTTACCGGATTGAAGTACAGAAAACAGCTTCCTTTGAAATCTGTGAACAGCTGGGCGAAGCGCCTGACATCCTTGCAATTCCTGTCGGGAATGCCGGAAATATTACGGCTTACTGGAAAGGCTTTAAAGAATATCATGAGAAAAACGGCACAGGCCTGCCGGTCATGAGGGGTTTTCAGGCGGAAGGCGCGGCCCCGATTGTCAAAAACAGAGTAATTGAAAAGCCGGAAACCATTGCGACAGCGATCAGAATCGGAAATCCGGCAAGCTGGGACAAAGCGGTCAATGCTGCAAAAGAATCGAACGGAAAAATCGATGAAGTGTCAGACGAAGAGATCCTGCACGCTTATCAGCTCCTGGCAAGAGAAGAAGGCGTATTTGCAGAACCGGGATCGTGCGCATCTATTGCCGGCGTACTGAAACAGCTGGAAACGAAAGAGATTCAGCCGGGGGCGAAAGTTGTCGCTGTCTTAACCGGAAACGGCTTGAAAGATCCGAACACAGCCGTTGATGTGTCGCAGATCAAACCTGTCACACTGCCGACAGATGAAGAAGCCATTCTCGAACACTTAAAAGGAGCCGCTCGTGTATGACTGAGGCTGACATGCTGTTTTCCGTTACGGTTCCCGGAAGCACGGCCAATCTGGGCCCGGGCTTTGATTCAGTCGGCATGGCGCTGTCCCGTTATTTGAGACTGTCTGTTTTTCCTCATGATGAGTGGCGTTTTGAGGCTGAAACAGAAGTCGTAGCGGGAATTCCTGAAGGGACGGATAATTTAATTTACCAGGTGGCCAAACGGACCGCCGCTCACTTCGGAAAAGACATTCCGCCAAGCCTCGTCAAAGTGTGGAGCGATATTCCGCTGGCGCGCGGTCTCGGCAGCAGCGCAGCCGCAATTGCCGCTGCGATTGAGCTGGCGAACGAACTTGCCGATTTAAAGCTCTCTGACCGCGAGAAACTCCATTTTGCAAGCCTTGAAGAAGGCCATCCTGACAATGCCGGAGCATCGCTTTTCGGCGGGCTTGTCATCGGACTTCATGAAGAAGATGAAACAGAGATGGTTTCGATGAAAGACATCGATTTGGATGTCGTTGTCGTCATTCCTTTTTATGAAGTGCTGACAAAAGATGCGCGGGATGTTCTTCCCGAAAGCCTCTCTTATCCGAAAGCGGTGGAAGCAAGCGCGGTCAGCAATATGCTCGTCGCCGGACTGATGGCGAAAGATTGGAAGCTTGTCGGCCGCATGATGCAAAAAGACCTCTTTCATCAGCCTTACCGAAGGGCGCTCGTCCCTGAGCTTTCTAAAGTGGAGCATGAAGCAGGCAAAAACGGCGCGTTTGGGACCGCTTTAAGCGGAGCAGGACCGACGATCCTTTCCTTTATTGAAAAAGGAAAGGGAGACGCGCTGAGAGATCAGCTTGCTTCTAAGTTTCCGCATTGTGAAGTGGACTGCCTTCATGTCCCGGATACAGGCATTATCGTTGAAAGAAAATCAGTAAACAGTGTTTAACGAAAAAAGAGCTTTTTCGGCTCTTTTTTTGTTTGCCTTCAAAACAAGGATTTTTATTTAGAAAGTCGAAATAGTATGACAAACATATAGAGGAGGAGAAACGAACATGAAGCAGCTGATAACCGAAAAAGACCTCATCAAGCTTGTATCCATTACCGACCCGCAGTACTCGCCTGACGGTGCAAAAATCGCCTACGTACAAACAAAAGTAAACGAAAAACAGGACTCTTATGATTCGCATATCATGGTCTACGACCGCAAACAACAAGCGTCAGTACAATGGACGTTTGGAAAAGGAAGAAACCAGCATCCGCGCTGGTCGCCCGACGGCAAATCCCTTGCATTTACGTCTAATCGCGAGGAAACCACACAACTTTACGTGATAAGCGCCGCCGGAGGAGAAGCGAGAAAAGTGACCGATATTCCTTATGATGTATCACAGCCTGAATGGTCGCCTGACGGCAAGTCATTGCTTTGTTCAGTGAGGCTGACGAAAGAGGAAAGCGTCGACGATGAGAAAAAAACGGAGATTGAAGATCACGAACCGCTGGAAGTCGATTCTTTGTCGTATAAATTAGACGGCCAAGGGTTTAAAAGGGGAAAGTATACGCAGCTTGTCCTCGTTCAAGTGGAAACCGGGGAGATAAAACAGCTGACCGATCTAGAACGCGACCATTTCAGCTACGCATTTTCACCGTGCGGAGGCAGGATTGCATTTTGTGCCAATCAGACGGATATGCGTGTGAACGATGTCTATTTGATGAACCTTTCGACAGGTGATTTGAAGCGCCTGACAGGTCAAAACGGCGTTTTTTCTTCACTATCGTTTTCTCCTGACGGCAAACACCTTGCATTCATCGGAAACGAAAAGGAATTTCAAAACGCCACGCTTGATAAAGCATGGCTGTATAATATCGAAACAGGAAAACTAACGTGTCTGACGGAAATGCTTGATGTCCATCTCAGCGATGCAGTAGCAGGGGACAGCCTTGTCGGAGGCGTTCTTCCGAAACCGGCCTGGACCAAAGACGGAAACGGCTTTTATGTCATTGGATCTGACCAAGGTTCGACAGGCATTTACTACATATCAATCGAAGGTCTTGCTTATCCGGTCCGGTTGGAAAAAGAGCATCTGAACGGATTCAGCCTGCATCCGGATGAAAAAAGTTTTGCGGCATCGATAGCCCTGCCTGTCCGGCCGAGCGAACTTTACCATCTCCCATTGGGTGAAGAAACAGCGGAGCGATTAACAGATGCCAACCAAGCGTTTACGGAAGAGCATATCATATCGGAACCGGAGGAGCTTCAATTTCAGACAGCGGACGGTTTGACAATTCACGGTTGGCTGATAAAGCCTGCTCAATATGAAAAAGGAAACACGTATCCGCTCATTCTGGAAGTGCACGGCGGTCCTCACGCCATGTATGCGAATGCTTATTTTCACGAATTTCAAGTGCTGGCCGCAAAGGGAAGCGCCGTTGTATATGTCAATCCGCGGGGAAGCCACGGCTACGGACAGGATTTTGTCAACCGGGTGAGAGGCGACTACGGCGGGGGAGATTTTAAAGATGTAATGGCAGCTGTTGACCACGCGCTGGGACAATATGATTTCATCGATCAAGAAAGGCTCGGAATCACAGGAGGAAGCTACGGCGGCTTTATGACAAACTGGGCTGTCGGCCGCACGAATCGCTTTAAGGCCGCGGTGACGCAGAGGTCCATTTCCAATTGGATCAGTTTTTACGGGGTAAGCGACATCGGCTATTTTTTCACAGACTGGCAGATCGGAGCGGACCTTTTTGAAAATCCCGGCAAACTGTGGGAGCATTCGCCGCTCAAATATGCGGACAAGGTGGAGACTCCTCTTCTCATCCTCCATGGCGAACGGGACGACAGGTGCCCGATTGAACAGGCGGAGCAGCTGTTTACGGCATTGAAAAAAATGGGGAAAGAAGTGAAATTCGTCAGATTCCCGAATGCGTCGCACGATTTATCAAGAAGCGGGCATCCGAAGCAGCGGATCAGACGGCTTGAGTATATTGCCGGCTGGTTTGAAGATTATCTATAAAAAAAGAAAAGGCTGCCGTAATGAACGGCAGCCTCAGCGTGTCGACAAACCCTCGCATTCGTTGTCAGGCCTGCGCGTCGGTGCTCACGAATAGAGGAAGGATCGGCGGCTAACCGCCCAGGCGTCCTGCCTGAACGCCGCCGTCATCACCTCCTGTGAAAGTCTGCTCCGATGCTCGGCCTTCCTAGACTGCAAGGGTTTTCAATCACGCTGAAAGGATGACAAAATCCCAAAACTAAAAGTCGTTTTGGGATTTTGTCAACAATCGGCGGCTGACCGTAATGAACGGCAGCCGCCTCAAATTAAAATACTTGTTCAACTTCAATGACGCCCGGAACTTCTTCTAAAAGGGCGCGCTCAATTCCAGCTTTAAGGGTGATCGTGGAACTTGGGCAGCTTCCGCATGCGCCGAGCAGGCGAAGCTTGACGATGCCGTCTTCAACATCGACGAGTTCACAGTCACCGCCGTCGCGGAGTAGAAATGGACGAAGTTTGTCCAGCACTTCCTGTACTTGTTCTTTCATTTCGACCTCTGTCGTCATTCGTATCGCTCCTTTCAAATCATACAACCATTATATTCAGTCGAACAATAAAAAGCTATTGTTTGGTTTCAATCGTTTTCCCACATATTATATCATATTTGCCGGCAAAGACAAAAAGCGATTTTCATTTCAATATGGAGCGAAAGGACAAAATAGAATAAAATAAAAGACAAAGAGAAAGGAGCTGCCGCTGATGAAAAAACAAGCCGAGCTTTTTGTTTACGGTGCCGACGTTCTTTGTCCAAGCTGTGTCAACCTTCCGTCATCAAAAGAAACGTATGAGTGGCTCGAAGCCGCCCTGAAAAGAAAATATCCCGATCAGCCTTTCTCGATCACGTACATTGATATCCATCAGCCGCCGGAAAACGATCCTGAAAAACAGGAAATCTCCGAAAAAATCCTGAACGACGAATATTTTTATCCGCTCGTCATGGTCGGTGATCAAGTGGTCGGCGAAGGAAATCCGAAGCTGAAAGACGTGTATAAAGAAATGGAAAAGCAAGGTTATAAGCCTGCATGATAAACAGCAAGGGACAGATATGTCCCTTGCTGTTTTATTTTTTATGATTGTACTTTTCTTAAAGCGGACAGACTAACTACCAGCCGAATCGTCAATAAGGAGGGATAGCCAGCATGTCCAGCATTGAAGGTCAAATCATGTCAGGCGATTTTGATGACGAAATGAATGTTTTTTCGTTAAAGAAAATCAAGCAGTTTCAAACGCAGACCAGCTTGAAAGAAAACCAGCTCAGGGCTTTGCAGCAGTATTTAAGGCAGCATGAGCATGACGAGGGAGGACAGATCATCACCCTCTACGATCAAATGCTTGTCCCTTTATCGCAAGATGATATTAAAGCCTTGCTGCATGACTTAACAAAAGTCCAGTCATTATATCATTAATGAAAAGCCCTTTTCCCATTTATACTCGTTTTCCGGCTCTGATGTCATCCGTCATTCCGGGATAAGGGGCTTTTGAAATCAGATCTTCATTATCGATTCCGGCATTTTCAATGAATGTGATATCGGCGAATTCCGGTACGACATATTTTGGATACGTCTCATATTTTTCGCGCGATTCTTCCATTAAGTCGATGTGGTCATTTTGATAGCAGACTGTGATATCAGGGCGTTCATGAACCCATTTAGGGAAGAAGATGATGCCGTGCATCCGCTTTTCATTGGGCATGAAATTCAAGGAAACGTCAGTCCCTGTCGGTTCTGTCCATGATACTTTATAGACGCCTTCAGTCAGCTTGACGATATCGGCTTTTTGATCGCGAACCCAGCGTCCCCCGACCA
>NZ_CP026521.1:3636094-3643118 GCF_002953915.1 Bacillus sp. MBGLi79 | reverse complement strand
AAAAAACTATGTAAATACCCTCTAGAATTATATCTAATTTGATGTAAAATCACAATAATTCTCGGGAAAATAACCTACATATCGGCTTTGAATCGATAATTAGTAAAACCCTTTAAGGTATTAATGTGTTACAAAAGCTTTATTCCTCAGCCTAAAACTTTGACTATTGAAACGTAAATAGGGTACGATAAAAAAGCGATGTGAGGTGAAATAAAGTGTTTCCAATCGTTGAGTTTTGCGTCAGCAATCTTGCCCAAGGTTCTCAGGAAGCAAAAGAAATATTGGAGAAAGATCCGAATCTGGACGTCGTCGAATACGGCTGCCTGAGTTACTGCGGACAATGCATGCAGACCATGTATGCTCTTGTAAACGGAGAAATGGTGACAGCGAATAATCCGGCTGAATTGGTCGAAAATATATACAAGTTCATTGATGAAAATGAACTTATTTAAAAACGGGGTCATCTTGGTGATCTCGTTTTTTCATGCAAAGCCTTTGTTTGAAAGGGTTTACATAAAAAGAGAAAAAATTCTTAAAAATTTTTGTGGACAGGCCAATCATTAATTGTTATCTTAATAAAAGTTTAAAAAATAATAAGAGGTGTGGTCATGAACATTTTATGGGGACTTCTTGGTATTCTGGCGATTTTCGCGATTGCTTTTCTGCTTTCTGAGCACAAGAGTAAAATTAACATAAGAACGATTTTAATCGGTTTGGCGATGCAGCTCCTGTTCGGATTCATCGTTCTCAAATGGGAAATGGGGCGGGAAGTGTTTCTTTCGTTTACGAAAGCCGTTCAGCATCTCGTCAATTATGCGAATGAAGGAATCAGCTTTCTCTTCGGGCCTCTCTTGCAAGTAGGCGACAGCGCTGCCTTCGCTTTAAGCGTTCTTCCTGTTATCATCTTCTTTTCATCGCTGATTGCGGTTCTTTACCACTTACGGATCATGCAAGTCATCATCCGCTTTATCGGCGGCGGATTGGCAAAACTGCTCGGAACAAGCAAAACGGAATCTCTTTCTGCAGCTGCCAATATCTTTGTCGGACAAACTGAGGCGCCGCTTGTGATTAAGCCGTTTATCGCAAACTTAACAAAGTCGGAGCTGTTTGCCGTTATGACAGGCGGACTCGCATCAGTGGCCGGTTCTGTTTTGTTCGGTTACGCCCTTCTTGGGGTTCCTCTCGAATATTTGCTTGCAGCGAGCTTTATGGCTGCACCTGCGGGCTTGATTATGGCAAAAATGCTTATTCCCGAAACTGAAAAATCGAAAATTGAAGAAAAAGATATTCAAATGGCTGAAGACGAAGACGCAGCAAATGTCATCGATGCCGCTGCAAAAGGGGCATCAACAGGTCTTTCTCTTGCTTTGAATGTCGGTGCGATGCTCCTTGCATTTGTTGCTTTGATTGCCGTTTTAAACGGAATTCTTGGAGGAATCGGCGGATGGTTCGGTTTTAAAGACCTTTCGCTTGAATTCATTCTCGGCTATGTATTTGCACCTCTCGCCTTTGTCATCGGCGTCCCTTGGGATGAAGCAGTTCAGGCCGGAAGCTTTATCGGTCAAAAGCTCGTGCTGAATGAATTTGTCGCTTATTCCAATTTTGCTCCGATGTTTGATCAGCTTTCCGTCAAAACCGCTTCGATTATCAGCTTTGCGCTGTGCGGTTTCGCAAACCTGTCTTCTGTGGCGATTTTGCTCGGAGGATTGGGAGGAATGGCGCCGAACCGCCGTTCCGATATCGCCCGTCTCGGCTTGAAAGCCGTTGCTGCCGGAACATTGGCCAACCTTACAAGCGCGGCGATCGCCGGTATGTTTATCGGATAACATGATAAAAGCTCCCTGCATATGAACGCAGGGAGCTTTTATGTATGAAAAACGGGGGATAGCCATATTGTATCCATCCCTTTCAGCTTTTATACTAGAAGAAAGTAAAAAAATGTGGAGGCGGCTATGAATTCTTTTCGTTTTACTAAAATGCACGGCTTAGGAAACAGCTATATATACGTCAATCAGTTTGAAGAACATCTCCCTGAGGAGCTGTTGTCAGATTTGGCCGTCAAAGTGTCTTCCGTTTACACCGGAATCGGTTCAGACGGAATGATACTCATCTGTCCTTCAGATCAAGCGCCGGTTAAAATGAGGATTTTCAACAGCGACGGATCTGAAGGCAAAAACTGCGGAAACGGTTTGCGCTGCGTTGCAAAATACGCGTATGAACATAAACTGGTGAAGGAAACATCCTTTTTAATTGAAACTCTTTCAGGCTTGGTAAAGGCTGAGATTGAAGTGAAGGAAGGAAAAGTTGTATCGGCTACAGTCGATATGGGTGAACCGCGCCTTCTCAAATCAGATATGCCAATGCTCGGTGAACAGGGGTCGGAGACGATCAATGAAAAGATGATATTCGGCGGCCGGGAAATGAAAGGTACCGCTGTATCCATGGGCAATCCCCACATCGTCTTTTATTTAGACGATATTGAAAAAGCGCCGCTTACGTCGATGGGACCGCTCATTGAAAAAGATGAAAGGTTTCCGGAAGGGGTTAACGTAGAATTTGTTGAAGTCGAAAACGACAAAGAACTTCATTTCCGTGTATGGGAAAGGGGTTCAGGAATTACCCAGGCATGCGGAACGGGCGCCTGCGCAGCCGCAGTGAGTTCGATACTCAACGGCTATTCCAAACGAGACACGGACATTATCGTCCATCTCGCCGGCGGCGATCTGATCATTAATTGGAAAAATGACGGTCGTGTCATGATGACAGGACCCGCTGAAACGGTATGTGAAGGCGAGTTTTTTATATCATGAGTCGGTCCGTTTGAGAAATCGGACGTGCGACTTTATAATAAAGTACACATGAGCTTTTAGGAGGTGTGATGTTATGAGCGAAAAAACAGTTACGGTCACGGAAGCGGCTGCTCTTCATATCAAGGATATGATGAAAGAGCATGAAGAGGAGAACGCATTCTTGAGAATCGGAGTAAAAGGCGGCGGATGCAGCGGTCTGTCATACGGCATGGGTTTTGAACACGAAAAAAACGAAGACGACAATGAATTCGTCCAGCATGGAATCACAGTGCTTGTAGATCAAGAAAGCCTGGATATTATGAACGGTACGGTCATTGATTTTAAACAATCGATGATGGGCGGAGGCTTCACCATCGATAATCCAAATGCCATCGCTTCATGCGGCTGCGGATCATCATTCAGAACCGCAGTGAATGCAGGGAAGCCTGAAGAGTGCTGACATATTGGCATCAGGTCAACGATATGGAATGAGAAAAACGCCTTTCATTGCGATGCATCATCGTGACGAAAAGGCGTTTTATTATGATCTGGGGGGAAAGAAATGAAACTCGTATCAACGCTCGGCTTGTCAAAAGCGGACGTTACCGCGTTTTTTCATAAGCATTGGGGAAGTCCGGACATGGTCAATTCACACGGAACATTCCGCTGCGATGAATTGGAAGGATTCGCTGTGACAGATGAAAAAGGCGATATAAAAGGCCTGATTACGTACTTCATCGCCGGAAACGAATGTGAAGTCGTCTCCTTGGACAGTATTGCCGAAAACAAAGGGATCGGCTCACTCCTTTTAAACGAAGTGGAACGTGCTGCAAAGCGAAAACAGTGTCAATCGATTAAACTGATCACGACGAACGATAATATGCGGGCGTTTATGTTTTATCAAAAGAGAGGCTATACAATGGCCGAGCTGTATGTAAACGCAGTTGAAGAAGCAAGAAAAGTAAAGCCTGAAATTCCCTTTGCCGCTGATAACGGCATACCGATTCGGGATGAGATTCTTTTGGTAAAAGATTTAACATAATCTGTTTTCCGCATCGCTCGGGAAATGCCGGAAGGAAGCAATGCAGCCACCCCGCTCAAGTGCTGAGCAAGGTTTTTGCAACGGGGCTTCCGGAACAATCGTGTTTATTTCTGGTTAAAGATTCGGTTGAGATTGCTCGTGTTGTTGGTGATTGAGGTGATATAGCGGCTTCCGCTTACCATTTCCTTGTTGCACAGAGGGCATAGAGGGCGATCGCTGCTCGTGAAATTTTTTCTCATCCATCCGTTGCAGTCCTCAGCGGTACATTCCCACGTACTGATATCTTCCTTTGGCAAAGGCTCTTGATTGCGATTGTTGTAGTAAGACATATCGTCACTTCCTAACAAGGGTTTTTTGGAGTTCATTTAAGAATATTTTGTGAATCTTAAGACATTCTATTCGTCAATTTGTTATTCTATACTGGACAGGTTTATTTAGAGTCCAAGCCCAGTAAAGAAAAGGGGTTCAACCATGGAAAAAATCAACTGCAGAAGCTGCGGCGGGCTTACGCCTTACGATTCAAAAGTCTGTGAAGCATGCGGCTGCGAAAAACCGCTTCCAAAAGCACAGAAAATTACGGACCGGATTGTCTTGACTGCGGCGGGAGTGGTCGGTATCTTAACGATTGTGCTGATTTTGGGAACGATCTTCTCATATTTGAATATCATATAATGAAAAGGAGCCGGTGTCAGGCTCCTTTTCATTTTTATTTGTTTTCAAACATGCTTGTAGAGTGCAGCGGCTGCACGCGCGCTTTAGGATCCATGTAAGCTTTTGCATTATTGACAGCGGTCGGTGCTTCTCCAAATCCGCTGGCAATCAGCTTGACTTTTCCTTCGTATGTGCAGATGTC
This sequence comes from Bacillus sp. MBGLi79, assembly GCF_002953915.1. Lineage (NCBI taxonomy): Bacteria > Bacillati > Bacillota > Bacilli > Caryophanales > Bacillaceae > Bacillus > Bacillus sp. MBGLi79. The sequence continues at coordinate 3,638,434 of NZ_CP026521.1, read as the reverse complement.
GCCGGCTGCATAGAATCCCTCGATGTTCGTTTCCATTGTGGACTTGACGACGATCGAATTTTTCTCGATTTCAAGCCCCCAGTTTTTGATTGGTCCGAGAGATGAAACAAAGCCGAAGTTGACGATCACATCGTCGACTTCGATGATTTCTTTTCTCTCGCCTTTCACTTCCTCGATGACGATCTGTTCAATCCGCTCGGCGCCGATCAGTTCGGTCGGAACAAACGGTGTCAGCACATTGACTTTTGAATTGTGCAGGTTTTCGACGCTGTGTTCATGTGCGCGGAATTTATCGCGGCGATGAATAATTGACACCTCTTTAGCGATCGGTTCCAGCATGAGCGCCCAGTCGACGGCAGAGTCGCCGCCGCCCAACACCGCAACGCGTTTGCCCGCAAATTGATTCAGATCATCTATAAAGTAATGAAGGTTTGCATTCTCGTATTGAGCCGCAGATTCAAGCTCGAGCTTTCTCGGCTGGAATGCTCCGTTTCCGGCAGTAATAATCACCGTTTTAGAATAGTGGATTTCTTTGTTGGTGACGAGCTTGAAAATGCCGTCTGCTTGTTTTTCAACGCTTTCGACAGCTTGTTCCAGACAAACGGTCTGATCAAATTTCGCCATTTGCTCTTTCAAATTGTCGACCAGCTCCTGAGCGCGGATTTTAGGGAACCCGGCTACATCGTATATGTATTTTTCGGGATACAAAGCGGACAGCTGACCGCCTAGCTGCGGCAGGCTTTCGATAATTTTGACGCTCGCTTGCCGCATTCCGCCGTAAAATGCGGTAAACAAGCCGACAGGGCCGCCCCCGATAATTGTAATGTCATATACTTTTGAGTCTTCACGCATGAAAATAATGCCCCCTAAATGAAAATTGTTCTTAATTATATCATATCACATAAAATAAATACGAGCGCGTCTGTTTTTTTAAGATCGGAAAATATTACCGTCTGATCTAAAGTCTGCCGCCCGAGCATATTTAACCTTGAAAAAGCAAAAGCGAGCGGCTATGATGTAGTTGTGAACATTTTGTTAAAGATTCGTGAATATTTTTCGACGCACAGCCGAAAAACATTCCGTTGTTCGGCAAATTAAAGTGAAGGGTTTCACAAACTTTTTTTCATAAAATGCCTGAAGCCGGCAGAAGATAACCCAAAGGCTATTTTTAATCCGGCTTAGCAGTAAAATACAGAAAAGGTGGATGTGATTCCGTTGAATAAGCCAAAAGTAGTAGTATTAGGTGCAGGTTATGGTGGATTAATGACCGTTACGAGACTTGTTAAAAAAATCGGCGTCAATGAAGCGGATGTTACGCTTGTCAACAAGCACAATTATCATTATGAGACAACCTGGATGCACGAAGCGAGCGCAGGTACACTTCATCATGACAGATGCCGCTATCAGATTAAAGACGTCATCAATACATCCCGTGTCAATTTCGTTCAGGATACGGTAAAGAAAATCGATAAAGAAGGAAAGAAAGTCGTCCTTGAAACCGGCGAGCTTAGTTACGACTATCTTGTCGTAGCGCTGGGGGCCGTCCCTGAAACTTTCGGAATTTCTGGATTGAAAGAGTATGCTTTCTCCATTTCAAACATCAACTCGTCCCGGCAGCTTCGCGAACACATTGAATATCAGTTTGCGACGTATAACACAGAAGCCGAGAAGCGCCCGGAACGCCTGACGATCGTTGTCGGAGGAGCGGGTTTTACCGGCATTGAATTTTTGGGCGAATTGGGCAACCGCATTCCTGAGCTGTGCCGCGAATACGATATCGATCGCCAGCAGGTTCGTTTAATATGCGTGGAAGCCGCGCCGTCCGTTCTCCCGGGCTTTGATCCTGAGCTTGTCGATTATGCGGTCAACTACCTTGAAGGAAAAGGCGTTGAATTCAAAATCGGCACGGCTGTGAAAGAATGCACGCCTGACGGAATCATCTGTGGAAAAGACGATCAGACCGAAGAAATCAAAGCAGGCACTGTCGTATGGGCCGCAGGTGTCCGCGGCAACCCGATCATAGAAGAATCAGGCTTTGAAAACATGCGCGGCCGTGTGAAGGTAAAACCTGATCTGCGCGTTGAAGGCCATGATGATATATTTGTAATCGGAGACTGCTCGCTGATCATAAATGAAGAAACCGAAAGGCCTTATCCGCCGACTGCGCAGATTTCCATGCAGCAGGGCGAAACGTGCGCAAACAATTTGGCCGCACTGATTCACGGCAAAGAAACGGAAACGTTCTCATTCGATAATAAAGGCTCTGTCGCTTCTCTCGGCGAACATGATGCAATCGGCGTCGCATTCGGGAGAAAGATGACGGGAACGACGGCGTCCATG
>NZ_CP026521.1:3632965-3635994 GCF_002953915.1 Bacillus sp. MBGLi79 | reverse complement strand
GGTCGAATCATGCCTTTCTGTTCCCGCATCTGTTGAACGGATTGTCCTTGATGACCCTTGCATACAAGAGGAACTGAACGGATGCGCTTCTGCGAATCCGGTTGATGCCGACCGTACGAAGCCTTTGCTGCCTCTTCACCCGGCGTATGTCATTTACACATCCGGTTCGACCGGCAAGCCGAAAGGAGTGATCGTTCCACATCAAAATGTCGTGCGGCTGTTCGGAGCGACTGACCAATGGTTTCATTTTGGCTCTGACGATGTTTGGACGATGTTTCATTCTTACGCATTTGACTTTTCGGTATGGGAAATTTGGGGAGCGCTGCTCAATGGGGGACGGCTTGTCGTGGTGCCTCATACAATCAGCCGCTCGCCGGCCGACTTTCTCAATCTTCTCGTACGCGAGGGAGTGACTGTGCTCAATCAGACCCCTTCCGCATTTTATCAATTGATGCAGGCTGACCGGGACAATGCTGAGACAGGAAAGTGCCTTTCCTTGCGCTTTATCATTTTTGGAGGGGAAGCGCTCGAACTGAAGAGGCTTGAAGATTGGTATGAACGCCATCCGGAGCATTTCCCGCGGCTGATTAATATGTACGGAATTACAGAAACGACGGTACATGTCAGCTATATTTCCCTCGATCAGCAGACTGCAGCACTTCAAGCGAACAGCCTGATCGGTCAAGGGATTCCCGATTTAGGTGTATATGTGCTTGATGAATACCTTGAACCGGTACCCCCGGGCGTCACCGGAGAGATGTATGTGTCGGGGGGCGGCCTCGCACGGGGTTACTTGGGCAGACCCGATTTGACGGCAGACCGTTTTGTCGCTGATCCGTTTGGTCCGCCCGGAACCCGGATGTACCGAACCGGCGATCTTGCCCGCAGGCGCCAAGACGGCTCTCTTGATTATATGGGCAGGGCCGATCAGCAGATCAAGATCCGCGGCTTTAGAATCGAACTCGGCGAGATAGAAGCGGTGCTTGTCCGCCATCACAAGGTGAATCAAGCTGCTGTAGTTGTAAGGGAAGACCAGCCCGGGGACAAGCGCCTGATCGCCTATGTTGTCCCGACGTCTGAAGAAGAAACTGATCCGGCTGAGCTGCGCCGGTTTGCCGCAGGCACTCTGCCGGAGTACATGGTGCCTTCTGCATTTGTAAAAATTGCAGACCTGCCATTGACTCCAAATGGCAAACTTGATCGAAAAGCGCTGCCTGAGCCTGATTTTGCCGCGGCTGTTAAAGGGCGGGGGCCAAGAACACCGCAGGAAGAAATCTTATGCGATCTTTTTTCAGAAATCCTCAATGTGCCGCGGATTGGTATTGATGACGGATTCTTCGAACTTGGCGGTCATTCTCTGCTCGCCGTACAGCTGATGAGCCGCATTCGTGAAGCGCTCGGCGTCGAGCTCGGCATCGGCGACCTGCTTGAAGCGCCTACTGTCAGCGGACTCGCTGAACGGCTTGAATCCGGCGGCGGGCAAAGTGCGCTGGATGTACTGCTTCCGCTGAGAACCGGAGGCAGTCAGGATCCCCTGTTTTGTGTGCACCCGGCCGGGGGCCTCAGCTGGTGTTATGCCGGTTTAATGACGGCACTCGGGAAGGAATATCCGATATACGGCCTTCAAGCTCGCGGGATCGCAAGGCAGGAAGAGCTTCCTGATACGCTCGACGACATGGCCGCGGATTATATCAGGCACATTCGTACGATTCAGCCAACAGGGCCTTATCGTCTTCTCGGCTGGTCTCTCGGAGGCAATGTTGTACATGCGATCGCAACTCAGCTGCAGGAACAAGGGGAAGACATTTCGCTTCTTGTCATGCTTGATGCATACCCGAATCACTTCCTTCCAATTAAAGATGCACCTGATGAGCAGGAAGCATTGATTGCACTCTTGGCATTGGGAGGATACGATCCGGACAGCCTTAACGGGGAACCGCTGAAACTTTCCAGTGCGATCGATATACTGCGCCGAGACGGCAGTGCGCTTGCCAGCCTGGATGAGGCTGCGATCTTGAATTTAAAGGAGACTTATGTGAATTCCGTCCGGATTTTAAGCGAATATAAGCCCCGCGTCTTTCATGGTGATATCCTGTTCTTCAAATCTACCGTGATACCGGAATGGTTTGATCCGATCGATCCGGAGTCATGGCTTCCTTATCTGAACGGAAACATTGATATTCATGATATGGATTGCCGGCATAAAGATTTGTGCCAGCCGGAGCCGCTGGCCGAAATCGGACGTCATGTTGCGGAAAAACTGGACGGCTTGAAAAAGATACGGACAAGTAGGGAGAGATAACGATGACAAATCCTTTTGAAAATGAACAGGGCACATATGTTGTTTTAATGAATGAGGAAGGCCAGTATTCACTCTGGCCCGCCTTTGTTCATATTCCGGCAGGGTGGGAGATTGTCTGCGGGGAAACGAGCCGCAGCGCCTGCATCGACTATATCAGCTCGAATTGGACCGATCTCTCGCCGAACAGCTTGAAGCCGGCTGCAGAAGTTCACGGCGGTCAGCAATGAAGAGAAGGCCGTTCAATCAAAGGACGGTTGTCAGCATTGTATATGTAACGGCCATGTTTATGGCTGCAATGGATGCGAGTGTCATTAACATGGCATTGCCCGCCATCATGAACGAATTTCAAACTTTGCCGTCTGCTGCAGGCACAATTAACATCGGATACTTAGTCAGCTTGGCGGTCTTTCTTCCCGCAGCCGGCTGGTTTGGAGACCGCTTTGGGACAAAGCGTGTTTTCCTTGCCGCGCTTTCCATATTTACGGCTGCATCCGCATTATGCGGAATCGCTGACAATCTGGCGGCATTAAACGTATTTCGCGTGATCCAGGGAGCCGGCGGCGGATTGATCACACCAGTGGGAATGGCAATCTTGTTCAGGACGTTTCCTCCGCACGAACGGGCTGAAATTTCGAGAGTTCTCGTTCTTCCGATTGCGGTCGCGCCTGCGGTTGGGCCGATCATCAGCGGGTTTCTGACGGATCAGCTGTCATGGCGCTGGATTTTT
>NZ_CP026521.1:3625613-3632865 GCF_002953915.1 Bacillus sp. MBGLi79 | reverse complement strand
AAAAACGATGGATCGGTATCGATGCTAGAGAATGATGCAGAAGAAAAACCGTGGATCCCGTACGAACAAGAAGTAACCAAGGTCATCACCGACATCGGTAAAATCGTCGAAGTCGACCGCGGATTTTTGATTAAGATCGGTGAACGGGGCGGGACTTCTTATGTCATGCTGTGTTTGTCGGTTTTAAATACGCCTAGGCTGACGCGCGATGAGATTTCGTGGCTTGAGACGCTGGCGTTTTATACGAGTGTTTCCCTGGAAAACGTCTTGAAAATCGGCGAGCTGATGGAGCATCTGGAACATGTGAAAAAAGAAGGGCCGAATCCGGCGTGGCTGAATAAATTGATGTTTGCGATTGAAGAGAAGCAGAGATCTGATTTGGCCCGTGATCTTCATGATTCTGTGCTGCAGGACATGATTTCCTTGAAGCATCAAAGCGAGATGTTTCTGGCTGATTTTGAAAAAGATAAAGTCTGTACGAATCAAATCAGGCAAAGGCTCATCAATATGAATGAGCAAATGTCCACCGTCATCCAGACGACAAGGGAAACGTGTCAGGAGCTGAGGCCGCAGCTGTTGTACGATCTCGGACTGGTCAAAGCCCTTTCGAAACTGGCGGCACAGCATCAGGAGTCCTCATCGATCGATAAGATCCGCCTCAATACGGAAAGGTTCTCAAAGGTGCTCGACCTGGACACGCAGCTGAATTTGTACAGAATTGTGCAGGAGCTTTTAAGCAATGCGGTTAAACACTCGAAAGCTAATGAGGTTTTGATTATGCTTGTCTGCATAAAAGAAAAAGTTGTTCTTCATTATGAAGATGACGGCATCGGTTTTGATCCGGACAAGCTTTATCAAAACAGCGCAAGCATGGGGCTGTCGGGCATTCGCGAGCGAGTCCGCGCGCTGAACGGCAGTCTGGATATACAGACAGCAGAAGGGAAAGGCTTCAGGGTCGCCATTGAAATGGAATTGTAATGTTTAGTTAACATTTTTGCTTGGCATCCGCCAAGTTTTTTCTATAAAATGGTGATAGGGCAAGGTTACGCAAAAGGGAGGAAATTATGAGAAGATTACTTGTGATCGATGATCATCCGGCTGTCATGGAGGGGACGAAGGCAATTCTTGAAACGAACCAGGACTTTGTTGTCGATTGCCTCAGCCCTGAAGCCAGCGAACAATTTCTCAAGAAGCATGATTTTTCTGCGTATGACCTGATCTTAATGGATTTAAATTTGGGTGAAATCAACGGCATGGACCTATCTAAGAAAATCCTTGAGACGTGTTCATCATGCAAAATTATCGTTTACACAGGCTATGAAGTCGAAGATTATTTTGAAGAGGCGATTCGTTCCGGCATGCACGGCGCCATCAGCAAAACGGAATCGAAGGAAAAGATTATAGAGTACATATATCAGGTACTGGATAATAAAATTGTCGTCGATTATGATTATTTCAAGCAGCTGATAACACAGCAAAAATCGAAGTCAAACAGCCAGCAGACCCAGCACGATCTTTTGACTGAAAGGGAATGCCTGATCTTAAAAGAAGTCGAAAAAGGCTATACAAATCAGGAAATCGCTGATGCGCTTCATTTAAGCAAGCGGTCGATCGAATACAGTCTGACTTCCGTATTCAGCAAACTGAATGTAGGATCACGGACAGAGGCTGTTTTAATCGCGAAATCTGAAGGCGTACTTTGATGAAGGGACGATTGTGATGGAAACGAAACATACACTTCTTGAAGCGTTGGGAATCGAGTTGAAGGAATGCAGCAAAGAGCGGTGTGTTGCGGTCATGCCTGTCGACGAAAGAACGCGTCAGCCATTCGGTTATCTGCATGGAGGTGCGTCCGTTGCGCTTGCTGAAACGGTGGCAAGTATCGGGGCATATCAGCATATCGATCCAAAAGAGCAGGCATGCTTCGGGCTTGAGATCAACGCCAACCATATTAAATCGGTGAAAGACGGAACGGTTAAAGCGGTCGCAACGCCTCTGCATGTAGGCAAATCAACAATGGTGTTTCAAATTGAAATACGCGATGAGCAAGACAGCCTGATTTGCACGTCCAGGTGCACGATGGCGGTCATCAGCCGCCCTTCATCGTAAACCAAAAAAACTCGCCTTTTAGGGCGAGTTTTCTTTTTATAAATAGGAATCTTCCTTCTTTTTATAAATAGGAATCTTCCTTCTTTTTAATCAGAAAATTTCTGTTGCCTTCATAATCGTCCTGTACGCTTTTCTTTTCCATTTTTACGCCGGTGTTATAGGCGGCCCTTGCGATCAGGTGGGCGCCTACAGGAGACGTCAGAAATACAAAGACGATACCGAGCAGCACTTTGGCCGTAATGAAGCCGTGCAGAAACCAGAAGTAAAAGAATACGCCGAGCAGCACGCTGATGATCCCCAATGTCGCTCCTTTAGAAGCGGCGTGGATTCTTGAGTATACGTCAGGCAGCCGCAGCGTTCCAAAGGAAGCGGCTAACGATATCAGTGCGCCAAGAAGGACCAAGACGGCGATAAGCAATTTAGCGGCTTCGATCATTTTCGATAATCTCTCCTTTCTCAAGGAATTTAGAAAATGCGACGGTGCCGATAAAGGCCAGAATACCGATCAAGAGGATGACCTCCAAATATGCTGTCGTATTTAACAAGATGGACACGAGAGCCGTAATTCCGATCAGGTTGATGCCGATCGCATCAAGCGCCACCACTCTGTCCGGGATGCTCGGCCCTTTAATGACCCTCAGGACATACAGAAAAGTGGAGACCGCCAAAATGCCGAGTGACAATTGCAAAATAAATTCAAACATCAGCGGCTTACCTCCTTAATGGCCTCTTCAAACGAAATGCGGATATCACTGATGGCTTTCTCAGCATCATCGATATCGACCGCATGAATATAAAGAATCGAACGGTCATCAGAGATATCAACAACCAATGTGCCCGGTGTCAGCGTAATCAGGTTCGCCAATGTCGTGATTTCCCAGTCCGCTTTAAGGTCTGTCTTGAAGGCGAAGATGCCGGGCTTATTTTTTAACCTTGGGGATAAGATCGTCTTTAATACGCTGACGTTTGCGAGAACGAGCTCTTTAATAAAAATAAACAGCAGTTTAATGATCGCCCAAATGTTAATTAAGTAAAAGCGGCGGCGGAAAAAACGCCTCATCAGAAAGAGCGAGAATAATCCGATCACATAACCGACGACAAGCCCGGCAGCAGTGTAGTCATTGTTCAGAAACATCCAGCACAACGCAAGAATAAAGTTCAACAATATTTGTAATGCCATGCGATCTACTCCTTCAAAACGGCTTCAATATATTTTTCGGGGTTGACGAGCGTATCAGCCGCCTGATGGAAATACGGCGCGATAAGCTCGGTTCCGAGTCCGATGGCAAGCGACAGAAAGAGCAGTACCGCTGCCGGATACATGTAGCCTTTTAGCGGTCTTTTGGCCGGAGCATCTTCCTGTTCATCCCCCCAGAAGCCGTTGATAAATATTTTCATGACGGAATACAAGACGAGCAGACTGGATAAAAGCATCAGCAGCGTAATCACGAATTCACCGCTTAGAAAGCCGCCCTCTGCAATTTTCAGCTTGCCGATGAATCCGCTGAAAGGAGGGACCCCTGCCAATGAAACTGCTGAAATCATAAACATCCAGCCGAGCACCGGATGGTTTTTGATCAGGCCGCTCATTTTTTTCAGGTTGTTTGTCCCTGTCAGAGTAAACAGCGCTCCGCCAAGCATAAACAGCGCTCCTTTAATGATCATGTCATGAATCAGATAGTAGACAGATCCTTCGATCGAAGCCGGCGTATTGGCGGCGATACCGAATAAGATCACACCGACCGCAGTCACAATATTGTAGATAATGATTTTTTGAACATCCCAGTAGGCGATCGAGCCGATGACACCGAAGATGATCGTAAGGGCCGCAAGCCAGACCATTAATTGATGAGTAAAAGCCGCGTCTTGGGTGAAAATTAATGTAAACACCCTTGTGATCGCGTATAGGCCGACTTTGGTCAGAAGTGCGCCAAACAGTGCGGACACAGCGGCAGGCGGCGCATAATAAGAACCAGGCATCCAGAAATACAGCGGGAAAATGCCGCCTTTTAAACCGAAGACGATCAAAAATAAAACAGCGATGACCGTGATCAGCCCGGTTTGGCCCGATTCACTGATCCGAACGCTCAAATCCGCCATGTTTAATGTGCCCGTCACCGCATATAAATAAGCGACTCCGATGACAAAGAGGGCGGAAGAGATAATGTTAAAGACGATGTACTTCAGAGATTCCCGCAGCTGGATCTTCGTGCCGCCAATGACGATCAGCACATACGAAGCCATCAGGAGAACCTCAAAAAATACGAACAGGTTAAACAAATCCCCGGTTAAGAAAGCGCCGCTAACTCCGGCAAGCAGGAACTGGACCGCGGGATAATAAAAGAAACGCTCGCGTTTTTCGCCGATGGAGCGAAACGAATAAAGAACCGTCAGAAATCCGATAATGGCTGTCGTTAACGCCAGAAGGCTGGCGAATTGATCAGCGACAAGGCTGATCCCGAACGGCGGCTTCCACCCGCCGAGATATAAGGTCTGGATTCCGTCCGTATAGACGGTCTGCACAAGAACAGCGGCCGCCGCGATCGCCGCAATGGAAGATATGGCGCTGAATGCACGCATCAGCACGATCGACTTGTTCATAAAGATGAGTAGAACTGCGGCCATTAAAGGAATCAGTATTGGCAGAATTACAAGATTATTCATGTTGATCATTTCCCCTCATTTGATCCATATCATCCATTTTCAGCTCTTGGTAGGCGCGGAAAGCCATGACCAGGAGAAACGAGGTGACCCCGAAAGCAATGACGATCGCCGTTAAAATCAACGCCTGAGGGAGAGGGTCGACATAGGTTGACGACTCTTCATTTAAAATGGGAGGCGCACCTTTTTTTAACCCTCCCATTGTCAGCAGAAGCAGGTGGACGCCATGGCTGAGAACGGCAGTTCCGATAATCACCCTCAGAAGGCTTTTTGAAAGCAAGAGATATGTCGCCGCCATAAACAAAATTCCTACAATAAAAGACATTAAAATCTCCATTATTCTCTCTCCCCAATCGTCTGAATAATGGTCATGGTCACGCCGACCACTACGAGATAAACCCCGATATCAAACAATACCGCGGTGGCAAGCTCCGTTTTCCCCAAGAGCGGAAGGTTAAAGTAATCAAACGCGTGGGAAAGAAACTGAGCGCCGAATAAAAATGAGCCGATTCCGGTGGAAACGGAAATGAATAAGCCGACGGCCGCCACATAGATAAAGTTGACGGGCAAAATGTTCTGCACCGTTTTTAAATCATAGGCAAGCAGCAGAAGGACGAGCGAAGACGCCGTCATCAATCCGCCGATAAAACCGCCGCCCGGGTTATTATGGCCGGCAAAAAACAGATGGAAAGAAAAGAGCAGAATGATAAAGGATGCAATCTTTGTAACGGTTTGCAGGATCACATCATTCGTCTGAACCTTTTTCAATGCTCTTCCCCTCCTTTCCCCATTCTGAGCCTGATCATGCCGTATATTCCTAAAGCGGCTATGACAAGTACAGTAATTTCAAACAATGTATCAAATCCCCTGAAGTCGACCAATATCACGTTGACGATATTGTGGCCGCCCGCGAGTTTATAGCTGTTTTCAATAAAATACGATGCGATGCTTTCAAGGGAGCGCTGGCTGTTTGCAGAAAGTGCGAGCAGCGTCACAACAGTTCCGACTCCGACCGAGACAAGCGCATTTGTGACCCTGAACTTAGCCGACTTCGGCTTGAATCTGAGCTTCGGCAAATGATAGAAGCAAAGCAGGAACAATGCGACTGAAATCGTTTCGATAATCAGCTGCGTCAGCGCGAGATCCGGCGCTCTGAAAATGACGAAGAACAGCGCAAGCGTGTAGCCGATGACGCCGAGCCCGATAATCGCCGTCAGTCTTGATCTTGCGAAAACGGTGGTAAATGTTGCGGCAATCATGACGGCTGACAAAACAAGCTCATAGATGCCGATTGAAGCATTGCCTTTCACATCGTATGAAAAGCCTCCGGTAACAACGAGCGATCCGCCGATGATCACGATAAAGAAGACAAAAACATAGACGAGATAATCGCGAAGAAACCCGGTCATATACGTTCTTGTAATCTTGTTGGAGCCTTTTTCAAGCCCAGACAACGAGCTGTCGTACAGTTTGTTGAGCGTCAGTTTTTCCGGGAAGAGGCCGTAGACCTTCCGCCATTTTGACAAGGTCAAATAGGCGAGAACGCCGAGAGCAACGACGCCGATTGTCATGTAGAGTTCAGATGAAAAGCCGTGCCACATGTAAATATGAACCTTGAATTTTTCGTCTCCGTCCAAAAGGGTCGGCATAATCGACGATGCAGCCGGTTCAATGATGCTGTATGACAGAATGTTCGGGAAAAAGAAAAAAATCACCACGAGAGAGACGAGGACAATCGGCGAAATCAGCATGCCGAGTGGAGCCTCATGCGCTTGTTTTTCAAGTTTTTCAGGCTGATATTTCCCCCCGAACGTTTTAAACAGCAGAACCATGCAGTAAATGAACGTAAACACGCTTCCGATCCAAGCCAGAACAGGAAGCACAAAACTCCATGTGTCGGCGTTATACAAATTAAAATCCGTAATCCTGAGCATGCTGGTGAAAAACATTTCCTTGCTCAAAAAGCCGTTGAACGGCGGCAGACCAGCCATTGAAAACGCGCCGATCAGCGTAATCGTAAACGTAATCGGCATGATCGTCATCAGACCGCCGAGCTTGCGGATATCCCTCGTTCCCGTTTCATGATCGATGATTCCGACCGCCATGAACAGGCTGCCTTTAAATGTCGCGTGGTTGATCAAGTGAAAAACGGCAGCGATCACTGCAACCATATAGTATTCAAAATTTTGATAGTGCAAAGCTGCGGCACCGACGCCGAGCATCGACATGATCATTCCGAGCTGGCTGACCGTAGAAAAGGCAAGTATCGCTTTTAGATCAGTCTGCTTGACGGCGTTGAACGAACCCCAGAAAAGCATGACAATCCCCGTGAGGGACACGATCCAAAACCATTCCCCGGAAAAAGCGAACACAGGGGTGAATCTTGCAACGATATAAATTCCCGCTTTTACCATCGTGGCGGAGTGCAGGTAAGCACTTACAGGCGTTGGTGCTTCCATCGCGTCTGGAAGCCAGATGTAAA
>NZ_CP026521.1:3621807-3625513 GCF_002953915.1 Bacillus sp. MBGLi79 | reverse complement strand
TTGCAGGAGCATGATTTTTTACTTGTTAACATTTGCTGCATTAGGTTTATCGATTTGTGCACAATTTAAAGTAAAGAGCAACTTTGAAAAATATTCAAAAGTAGAGGCGTCAAGCGGGAGAACTGGAGCCGAAGTGGCCAGACAGATTCTCGACCAAAACGGCCTTTACGATATCCCGGTTGAACCGGTAAGAGGAACCTTGACAGACCATTATGACCCGACAGCACGCGTTGTGCGCCTGTCCGAACCCGTATATTACGGCCGTTCAATTGCAGCGGTTTCCGTTGCTTCCCATGAATGCGGACATGCCCTGCAGCATCAGGAATCATACGGCGCACTTGTTTTGAGGCATAAGATGTTTCCGATCGTGAACTTTTCTTCGGGAGTGGCGCCGTTTTTGTTTATCGGCGGAATGCTGCTCGGAAGCCTGAATCTGATCGGACTCGGCATCATTTTGTTTTCGGCGGCCGTATTCTTTCAGCTTGTGACACTGCCTGTTGAATTTAACGCAAGCTCCCGGGCAAAAAGGATCATCGTTTCAGAAGGAATGATCCGCAACACGGAAGAAAGAGGCGTCAGCAAGGTGCTGGATGCCGCGGCTCTGACATATGTTGCTGCAGCGCTTGTTTCGCTGTTTGAGCTGCTGCGCTTCGTCGCAATTTTCCTGTCCGGTCGTAATGACTAACCATTCGTCTTAAGGAGGTGGCCCCTTACCATATTTGGTAAGGGCTTTTTTTGAATATCCTGAATCTCATACTCGTCATACTTTTAATTGCAGCTACGGCTTTTTTCGTTGTCGCCGAATTTGCGATCGTCAAAATCCGCGGCACAAAAATCGATCAGCTTGTTGAAAGCGGGGATAAGCGCGCGATTGCGGCCAAAAGAGTGGTGACAAATCTTGATGAATATTTGTCTGCCTGCCAGCTCGGCATTACCATCACCGCATTAGGGCTCGGCTGGCTCGGAGAATCGACATTCGAAAGGATCATCCATCCGCTTTTTGAACTATTTGGCCTGCCTGAATCCGTTTTAAGAGTGGCTTCGATTGTTACCGCCTTTGTCATCATTACATTTTTGCACGTTGTGGTCGGCGAGCTTGCGCCAAAAACGATTGCGATTCAAAAAGCGGAAGCCGTCAGCTTATGGACGGCGAAGCCGCTCATTTTGTTTTATAAAATCATGTTCCCGTTTATCAAACTGCTGAATGGCTCGGCCCGGCTGTTAACGAAGCTGTTCGGGTTCCATTCGGTTAAAGAGCATGAAGTGGCAATCAGTGAGGAAGAGCTGCGGCTTATGCTGTCTGAAAGCTATAAAAAAGGAGAAATCAACCAGTCTGAGTATAAATACGTCAACAAAATTTTTGAATTTGACAACAGACTGGCCCGGGAAATCATGGTGCCGAGAACGGAGATGGCTACCTTGTTGGCCGATCAATCCATAAAAGAAGCGATTGAAACCGTCATTAATGAACGCTATACGAGATATCCGGTCATTAAGGATGATAAAGATCATATTATCGGAATTGTCAACAGCAAGGATTTGTTTAAATCGTATTTTCTCGACGAGACGATTCCTTTAACGGACTTAATGAGGCCTGTCATCAGGGTGATTGAGAACATACCGATCCAGGAGCTCTTGATTCGCATGCAGAAGGAACGGATTCATATGGCCATTCTTGTTGATGAGTACGGTGGAACGGCAGGACTGGTTACGGTTGAAGACATATTGGAGGAAATCGTCGGGGAAATCAGGGATGAGTTTGATCAGGACGAAATGCCGCACATTATAAAAAAAGGCGAACACCATTATATTATGGACGGAAAGGCTTTAATCGACGAAGTGAATGACCTCCTTCATATCGCGATTGAAAACGAAGAAGTCGATACGATTGCTGGCTGGCTTCTGACGCAAAAGATGGAGCTGAAAAACGGTGACATCCTCAAAACTGAGGGATGCGAATTTAAAATTCTTGATGCTGAAGATCATCATATCCGTTTCATTGAAGTGAAAAAAACGGAATTTTAAAAAGACAGCTGCGGGCGACCGCGGCTGTTTTTTAGTTCGATGGCCGTTCTTTATTTCAATAAAATGGATATCTTTTCAAAGATAAGAGGATATATCTATGGAAATTCATGACTTTTTACGAATGTACTCCGTTTCGTTCTTTTTTATAATAGGGTGTATAAATATGAGGAGGTTTTCAATACGTGAGAAACAACCATTTGCTAAAAGCTATCCTGCTATGGGGAGCTGTATGTATCATGCTGCTGACGGGGCCGCTCTCAGCGCTTGCTGCTTCGTCATCAAACCCGTCGGATAAATTGTATTTTAAAAACAAAAAATACTACATATTCAACAATGTTTGGGGAGCCGACCAGGTCAGCGGCTGGTGGCAGACCATTTATCATAACAATGATTCAGACATGGGCTGGGTATGGAATTGGCCGAGCAATACTAGCACAGTAAAAGCTTATCCGTCGATCGTCAGCGGCTGGCATTGGACTGAAGGCTATACTGCGGGCAGCGGCTTCCCGACCCGATTGTCAGATCAAAAAAACATCAACACGAAAGTCAGCTATTCGATCAGTGCGAACGGCACGTACAATGCCGCATATGACATTTGGCTCCACAATACAAACAAGGCAAGCTGGGGTTCGGCTCCAACCGATGAGATTATGATCTGGCTCAATAACACAAATGCCGGACCTGCCGGTTCTTATGTCGAAACTGTTTCGATCGGCGGGCACAATTGGAAAGTATATAAAGGCTATATTGATGCTGGAAGCGGCAAAGGATGGAACGTGTTTTCATTTGTCAGAACGGCAAACACCCAACGTGCGAACCTGAATGTTCGGGATTTCACGAATTATCTTGCCGACTCCAAACATTGGCTTTCCAAAACAAAGTATGTCAGCAGTGTGGAATTCGGGACGGAAGTTTTCGGAGGCACAGGACAAATTAATATTTCCAATTGGGACGTAACAGTCCGCTGATGGATTCACACCGCTCTTTCACAAAAAGAGCGGTGTTTAATTTATTCCTAATGTTCTTTTTTAGGCGTTCGCAACTGAAATATTACGATACCATCCTTACGTATTGCCGTTTATCTTCATCCTGTATAACCACTCCAAGCTTTGCCAGGTCTTTGCGCAGAATTTTTGCTTCTTCATGTTTATTATCCAGTAAAGCTCGTTCTCTGGCTAAAAGTAGCGTATTGATATGCGAGGGAAAATCGGGGTGATCCGCAACCCAGCGTTGATACTCATTCTTAAAAGGATCTTCGTCTGCCCATTTATAGCCGTGATGTTTAAAAGCACTTTCTGCAAGGGCTCTCTTTGATTCAAGTTGTTCACGGTACAATTCAGTACCCTTATGATCAAGAACAACAAGATCCTTATTCTCAAGATAAACTGCAGAAATGTCTTTTTTCTCAATCACTTCTTCTTTCTCTTTAAACAACAGCTTCACATTTTGATCAGAGATGAACACCTGAAGAATTTCAGTGAAAATATATTGTGAAAAAAATAGGCCGGCAACGATTCCGATAACTGCAGCGATAATTGAAACCCAGAAATTGTTTAGTGATGTGATAAATTCCAAAGGCCCTTTAAAAGGAACGATTGGAATGGTCAATACCCAATCGGCTATAACAGGCAAAAACCATCCAAGAACAGCTCCTAAAACCGGTGGAATGATCCAATATAAG
>NZ_CP026521.1:3545492-3621707 GCF_002953915.1 Bacillus sp. MBGLi79 | reverse complement strand
TACTAATTCCGTTCGGGTTAGTATACCAATTCGTAGCCAATAAGATGTTTGATATAGAGTTTATCTTAGGAAGAATGAGATACTATGCTCTACTCGCCATGATACCAACTCTTCTAATAGTTGGTGCATTAGTTCTGTTTGATGTAATGGACATCCAGATGAACCCTGTGCGTCAAACTGTATTTTTTTTCGTTGTCATGTTCGCTGTCTTTTATTTTAAAGAGGTCATGGATTTTAAATTTCGGTTAAAACGTTTCTCCGAAAAATTCAACAAGTTTTTAAAGAACTGAAAAATACTATACTGGATGTTTTGCTTGTAAGCAAAGCTTATACCTTTGAGGTTACTCCTGATCAAAAAGTGATATTTTTAGATAAGCATGAAATTGGACCGGACTGGCATTTTTATCAAGAGGAATTTGAAAACGTAACTTCAGAAATCGGGAAAATTATTGAAGTCAATCAGGGTTTTCTTATGAAAGTTGGTGAACGAGGCGGAAGTTCTTATGTTCTGCTTTGTTTATCCAATATTAACACTCCTCGGCTAACACGGGATGAGATATCATGGTTGAAAACACTGTCTTTTTATACAAGTGTGTCCATGGAAAATGTCCTGCATATTGAGGAGCTCATGGAACATTTGAAGGACTTAAAACAAGAGGGAACCAACCCCATCTGGCTGAAAAAGCTAATGTTTGCAATCGAAGAAAAACAGCGTTCAGGACTCGCCCGCGATCTCCACGATTCGGTTCTTCAGGACTTGATTTCCTTAAAACGCCAGTGTGAGCTGTTTTTGGGTGATTTTAAAAAGGATGACAATCCGTGCCGTGAAGAAGTGCAGGACAAGCTTGTACAGATGAATGAGCAGATGTCAGATGTGATTTCGATGACGAGGGAGACGTGTCATGAGCTGAGGCCGCAGCTTCTGTATGATCTTGGATTGGTGAAGGCGCTGTCGAAGCTGGTGGCGCAGCAGCAGGAGCGGGTTCCGTTTCATATCCGTTTAAATACCGGCAGATTTACGGCTTCCCTTGATCTGGATTCGCAGCTGAATTTATACCGGATCATTCAAGAGTTTCTGTCTAATGCGGTCAAGCACTCTCAGGCGACGGATGTGCTGATTATGCTCATCAGTATACAAAACAAAATTGTTCTTCATTATGAGGACGATGGCGTAGGGTTTGACCTTGAAAAAAATACTGAACATTCCATGAGCATGGGGCTTTCTGGCATTAAGGAGAGAGTCAGGGCTTTAGATGGGCGCCTTCGGATTGAAACGAGTGAAGGAAAGGGCTTTAAGGCTGATATTGAAATCGAATTGTAATGGATTTATAACGGAAACGACTTGGCACAGGCCAAGTCTTTTTTATAAAATGGAAAAGAGTGAGTAAAAGGGAGGAAAACATGAAAAAGATACTAGTGATTGATGACCATCCGGCTGTCATGGAAGGCACCAAGACAATTTTGGAAACGGATTCGAATTTGTCTGTTGATTGTCTCAGTCCTGAACCGAGTGAACAGTTTATCAAGCAGCATGATTTCTCGTCATATGATCTCATTTTAATGGATCTGAATCTGGGCGGCGAGGTCAATGGGATGGAGCTTTCTAAACAGATTTTACAAGAGAATCCTCATTGTAAAATTATCGTGTATACCGGTTATGAGGTCGAGGATTATTTTGAGGAAGCGATTCGTGCGGGTCTGCACGGTGCCATCAGCAAAACGGAATCTAAAGAAAAGATCACCCAATACATATACCACGTACTCAACGGAGAAATTTTAGTCGATTTTGCTTACTTTAAACAGCTGATGACTCAGCAAAAACAAAGCCGGCTCCTTCCTCTCAAAAAGAACAAGATGTGCTCACACCTAGAGAATGCCTGATTCTGCAAGAAGTTGAAAAAGGATTTACAAACCAAGAAATCGCAGATGCCCTTCACTTAAGCAAGCGGTCCATTGAATACAGCCTGACATCGATTTTCAATAAGCTGAATGTCGGTTCCCGGACGGAAGCGGTTTTGATTGCGAAATCAGACGGTGTACTTTAAATGTTGGGGGTGTAGATGATGGATATGAAGCATACATTGCTTGAAGCGCTTGGTATTGAGATTGTTGAAAACACTGCGGAACGATGCGTTGCGGTCATGCCGGTGGATCATCGGACGGTACAGCCGTTCGGATATTTGCATGGAGGCGCTTCAGTGGCCCTGGCGGAAACCGCGGCGAGCGCAGGTGCACAGAACCTGATTGATCATACAACGCAAGCTTGTGTCGGTTTGGAGATTAACGCCAACCATTTAAAATCTGTTAAGGAAGGAACGGTAAAGGCGGTAGCCGAGCCCGTTCATATAGGCAGAACGACGATTGTCTATCATATTCACATATATGACGAGCAAGAGAGGCTAATCTGTATATCCAGATGCACGCTGGCTGTCATCAAGAAATAAAAAAACAGCCGGAACTCTGCCTGTCCGGCTGCTTATTTTTATAAATAAGAATCCTTTTTTCGTTTTATCACAAAGTTTCTGATTCCGTTATAGTCATCCTGTACACTTCTCTCATCAAGCTTGACGCCGGAGTTATACGCAGCACGGCAGATCAAGTGTCCGCCGATAGGCGACGTAATAAAGATAAAGAGAATTCCAAGCAGGATTTTTGCGGAGAGTTCCCCTGACACAAACCACAAATAAAAGAAGACACCGAGCAGAATCATATTGACCCCCAATGTTGAGCCTTTAGAAGCAGCATGAGAGCGTGTAAACACATCTGGAAGGCGAAGCACTCCGAATGATGCAATGAGGCATACAAGAGCGCCAAGCAATATGAATACAGCCACAACGACCTTAGCGGTTTCGATCATTTTCGATAATCTCTCCTTTCTCCAGGAACTTGGAAAATGCGATTGTTCCGATAAATGATAAAATCCCCAGCAGCAAAATAATGTCCAAAAACGCACTTGTTTTCAGCAAAATGGAGACAAGCGCCGTGATCGCGATCAGATTGATGCCGATAGCATCCAGAGCCACGACCCGGTCGGGCACAGTCGGCCCTTTAATGACACGAATGACATACAAAAAGGTAGACACTGCCATAATGCCGAGCGCGATTTGCAGGATCAGCGTAAACATCAGCGGCTCACCTCCTGTATGGCTTTTTCAAAAGACTCCCGAATATCAAAAATCGCTTTTTCCGCATCCTCGATATCCATTGCATGAATATAAAGTATTGTTCTGTCATCAGAAATATCCATCACCAAGGTTCCCGGCGTTAATGTAATGAGCAGGGAAAGCAGGGTGATTTCCCAATCTTTCGTCAGTTCAGTTTTAAAAGCAAAAATGCCCGGTCTGATATTCATTTTTGGTGATAAAACGGATTTCATCACGCTGACATTGGCAAGGTACAGTTCCTTTATAAAAATGAAACAGAGCTTGATGATAGAAAACATTTTCCATAGATAAAACTGGCGAGTGAAAAAGCGCCGGAAGAAAAAGAGAGAGAGCATTCCCAGAATATAGCCTGTAATGAATCCTGCGGCGCTTGGACTGTTGCTTAAGAACATCCAGCAAAAAGCGAGAAACACATTTAATAAAATTTGAAATGCCATGCGATCTACTCCTTCAGAACAGCTTCAATATATTTTTCCGGATTCAGCAGCGTCTCGGCCGCTTGATCAACGTAAGGCGACACCCATTCTGTACCCAATCCGAAGAGAAGAGACAGCAAGAGAAAAATAGCTGCCGGATAAAGAAGTCCTTTAGCTGTTCGATGATTTGGTTTTGGCGTTTCTTTTTCTTCGCCCCAAAACGCATGTATAAAGATCCGCAGCACAGAGTACAGGACAAGCAGACTCGAAAGCAGAATCAGCATGGATATCGTAAATTCACCTTCTGCGAAGCCGCCCTCCGCAATTTTAAATTTGCCGACAAATCCGCTCAGTGGCGGAATGCCAGCAAGAGAAATAGCGGAAATGAAAAACATCCATCCAAGAACAGGATAGCGTTTAATCAGTCCGCCCATTTTATGCAGGCTCGCAGTTCCAGTCAATGCGATCAGCGTGCCCGCCAGCATAAACAAAGCGCCCTTAATTAGCATATCGTGAATCAGATAGTAAATGGCGCCTTGAATGGATGCGGGGGTGTGTACTGCCACACCAAACAAAATCACGCCGACAGCGGTAATAATGTTATAGATCACAATTTTCATGACATCTGAATAAGCGAGTGAACCGATTACACCGAAAATCACAGTCAGCGCCGCCAGCCAAATCATCAGCTGATGGGTAAAGGCTGTATCGCGAATAAAAATTAATGTGAAAACCCTCGTAATCGCATATAATCCGACTTTTGTCAGCAAAGCGCCGAACAATGCGGAGATTGCCGCCGGAGGCGCGTAATAAGAGCCTGGAAGCCAAAAGTAGAGGGGGAAGATTCCGCCCTTCATGCCAAATACCAAAAGCAGCAGGACACCAATCACAGTGATCAGCCCGGTTTGTCCTGATTCAGTGATTTTTACGCTAAGATCCGCCATGTTTAACGTGCCTGTTACCGCGTATAAAAACCCGACACCTATGACGAACAGGGCAGACGATACGATATTAAACACAATATATTTAAGGGATTCCCGCAGCTGAATTTTTGTGCCGCCTAATACAATCAGCATATAGGAAGCAATGAGCAGAAGCTCAAAAAATACGTACATATTAAATAAATCGCCTGTTAAAAACGCTCCGCTGACGCCGGCAAGCAAGAACTGCACGCCGGAGTAATAAAAGGAACGTTCACGTTTTTCACCGACGGAACGGAAGGAATAAAGCCCAACCAATAAACCGATGACCGCTGTTGTGAGAACGAGCAGGCTGGCGAATTGGTCTGCGACGAGCACAATGCCGTACGGCGCTTTCCAGCCGCCTAAGCTAAGTGTTTGGATACCTTTTGTGAAGACAGTCTGTACGAGTATGCCGCTGATCACAATCCCGATAGCCGATGCCGCAGTGCTGAAGACCCGCATGAGCATAAGATTTTTCGTCATGAAAATCAGCAGAATGGCCGACAGAAGCGGGATCAGGATTGGCAAAATAACAAAATTATTCATGTTGATCATTTCCCCTCATTTGATCCATATCGTCCGATTTCAATTCCTGATAAGCGCGAAAGGCCATGACCAGAATGAATGATGTAACGCCAAATGAAATGACAATTGCCGTCAAAATCAGGGCTTGCGGAAGCGGATCGACAAATGATTTGGCATGCTCGCTCAATATCGGAGCGGCGCCTTTCTTTAATCCTCCCATAGTCAAAAGCATTAAATGAACGCCATGGCTTAACAGTGCTGTTCCGATAATGACGCGAAGCAGGCTTTTAGACAGCAGCAAATACGTAGCAGCCATAAAAATAATACCGGCTAATACAGCCATTAAGATTTCCATTATTCTTCCTCTCCAATCGTTTGAATAATGGTCATCGTAATGCCTACGACAACAAGATAAACGCCTAAATCAAATATCGTCGCCGTGGCGAGCTCCGTTTTCCCAAAGATCGGCAGCTGAAAGTATCCGAATGTGTGGGTTAAAAAAGGAGCCCCGAAGACAAAGGAGCCAACGCCTGTTAATACAGCGAGCAGAAGGCCGGCCCCCGCGACATAAATGAAATTAACCGGCAAAAGGGAACGCACGGTTTTTAAATCATATGCCAGGAGCAATAGAACGATGGAAGAGGACGTGATCAGTCCGCCGACAAAGCCTCCTCCGGGCGCGTTATGCCCTGATAAAAATAAATAGAAAGAGAAAAGCAAAATGATAAAGGATACAAGTTTTGTCGCAGTCTGAAGAATTAAGTCATTTGTTTTTTGTTCATTCACCGCTTTTCCCCTCCTCTTTTACTTTTGTTTTAATCATGCTGTAAATGCCGAGAGCGGCTATTGTTAATACCGTAATTTCAAACATTGTATCAAATCCCCTGAAATCAACGAGGATGACATTGACGACATTGTCCCCTCCGCCGAGATCGTGGCTGTGTTTTACAAAGAAGGATGCAATGCTGTCTTTTGTCCGCTGGCTTGAGGATGCGATGCCGAGCAGAGTAACGATCGTCCCGACTCCTAAAGAAATGATAAAATTCGTCATCCGGAACGTTCTCGTTTTTGTTTTCAATCTCAGTTTCGGCAAATGATAGAAGCAAAGCAGAAACAGTGCCACAGAAATCGTTTCAATGACAAGCTGAGTCAATGCCAAGTCCGGCGCTCTGAAAATGACAAAAAACAATGCAAGCGCATAACCGACAACACCAAGTGAAATGATCGCCGTCAGTCTTGACCTGGCAAAAACAGTCGCCACTGTGGCGCTGATCATGACAAGCGTCAAAATGATTTCGTATACGCCGATTTTAGCCATGCCTTCTGTTGTAAAGGAAAATCCGCCTTTGATGACAAAAGCTCCGCCCATCAGAATGATGAAACCAGCGAAAATATACAGCAAATAATCCCTTAAAAACCCGGTCATATATTGTTTTGTGACCCGGTAAGAGCCTTTCTCCATCAGTGTCAAAAGCTTATCGTATAACCGGTTGAGTGTAAGTTTTGAAGGAAACAGCTTATAGATTCCCTTCCACTTATTCAGCGACAAATAACCGATTGTTCCGATCACAACAATACCCGCAGTCATGAGCAATTCCGTTGTAACCCCATGCCACTGTGAAATGTGAACGTGGAATTTCTCATGTCCGTCCAGCAGTGTCGGATAGATTGAGTTCATCGCAGGCTCTATCAGGCTGTACGACAAGATATTTGGGAAAAAGAAGAGACTGACAGCCAAAGCGACAAGAATGACCGGCGATACGAGCATGCCGACAGGCGCTTCGTGAGCCGGTTTTTCAAGCTGCTCAGGCTGGTAATTTCCTCTGAATGTTTTAAACAGCAATTTCATGCTGTACATAAACGTAAATACACTTCCGATCCAGGCGAGAACAGGGAACAGAATGCCCCATGTCTGCACGTTGAACAGATCAAAATGTGCTACGCGAAGCATGCTTGTGAAAAACATTTCTTTACTCAAGAATCCGTTAAACGGCGGAAGTCCGGCCATTGAAAATGTTCCGATTAAAGAAATGGTAAACGTAATCGGCATAATCGCCATCAGGCCGCCTAGCTTTCGGATATCCCGTGTGCCTGTTTCGTGATCGATAATCCCGACTGCCATAAACAAGCTTCCTTTAAAGGTAGCATGGTTGATTAAATGGAAAATGGCAGCCATGGCGGCAACTGTATAATATTCTGTATGGCCGTAATGAAGGGCTGCAGCGCTGGCTCCGAGCATAGAGATGATCATACCGAGCTGGCTGACGGTTGAAAATGCCAAAATCGATTTTAAATCAGTTTGTTTCACGGCATGGAATGAGCCCCAAACCATCGTAAAGAGCCCGACGAGGGATACGATCCAAAACCATTGGGCTGAAAAGGCGAAAATTGGACTGAATCTCGCAATTACATAAATGCCGGCTTTTACCATAGTGGCTGAATGGAGATAAGCGCTGACAGGCGTCGGAGCTTCCATCGCATCAGGGAGCCAGATGTAAAAAGGGAATTGCGCGGATTTCGTAAATGCACCTAATAAAATGAGAATCATAGCCGGGATAAACAAATCGTGGCCGGCAATTAATTGAACCTGATGAATCATCTCTCTAATACTGAAGGAATCCGTTATCAAATAAAGGAGAATAAATCCGCCAAGCATGCACAGCCCGCCGCTGACCGTAATCAAAAGTGATTTGGCAGCGCCGTAGCGCGACTTTTCTCGCTTATACCAATAGCCGATCAGCAAAAAGGATGAAAGGCTTGTAAGCTCCCAGAACATGTAGAGAACCATGACATTGTCTACAAGGACAACGCCGAGCATGGCGCCCATAAACATCAATAAGTAGACATAAAAGGGCCCAAGCTGTTCTTTTTCTTTCGATAAATAAAAAATACTGTAAAGAGTGACCAAAGAGCCGATGCCTGTGATCAGCAAGGCGAATAATAACCCGAGGCCGTCTATATAAACGGTAAAATTAATGCCGAGTGAAGGAATCCACTCTAATACCGACCGAAGTGTTTCTCCAGATTGTGTCATCCTGATCATGGGGAGAAAGTATATAAACAGCAAGACGGGCAGGACTAACACAAACCAGCCCGTATGCACTCTTTTTGCGTATTTTGCCAAGAATGGAATGATAAAAGCAAATAAAAAAGGCGATAAAATAGCAAAATGTAAGAGCTGCAAAGTAAGACCTCCTTTTTCTCGTTCTCAATTGAAAAATGCGCTATGTATGAAATATACGGTCAAACGACCTAGTCCAAATTATATCGCACTTTTCTGCAAGCTGCCACGCTTCGAACTGCTGAAATTGATTTTTATGAGTTCTTTTGACCTCAAAATAAGTCTAACAAAAAAGAGGTTATTTGTATATTTAAAATCATTCCTGATCAAGCTGAATGTAAGGAGCTGGTCATGTGAAAAGAAAAATAGTGATGTGCTCAGGTTTATTCTGCTCAGTATTTACAGGGGCATTCATGTTGAATCAATATGACGGGCGCAGCGGTGTGGCTGCTCGTGATGAGTGGGAGCTGTATTTACTGGAGCATCACCTGTCAGCCAGAATGAGTGAGACGGAATCAAAGGATCTGCCGTTTGGTCCGCGAGAGTATATTCGGATTGTAAATAGATAAAAAAGAGTTCCGTATAAAACGGAACTCTTTCTGTTTATGAAGTGAAAAAACGAAGCAGAACTGTCGCGCAAATCACTGTGCCTGCACCGCCGAGACGTGTTGAAATTTGGGCAAACGGCATAAGGCCCATTCTTCCTGATGCTGATAAAATGGCAACATCACCCGTTCCGCCGAGACCGCTGTGGCAGCAGGTAACGATTGCGGATTCAACCGGGTACATGTTCATCAGCTTGCCCACAAAATATCCAGAACTAATCATCGCGATTACAACTGATATACAAATGATGACAAACGGAATAGAAATCACAGACGCCACGTCATCCAACGGAATAAAGAGGATGCCGAGACCGACCATGAGCGGCCATGTAAAGCTTGAAGAAATAAACTTATAAAGCTGGTAAGCGCCTTCTTCCATTTTTTTCGGAAGAATATTCGCATACTTGACAGCCGCAGCTGAAATAATCATTAAGATCGCGCCTGGGATGAAGATGAATTTCTCCAATAACCCGCCGAAAATAAAGAATGTACACGCGAGCAGAACTCCAGCTCCCATGAGTTTGAAATCAATTTTTGCTTCGGCTTCTTTTTGATTAAAAATCTCATTTGCTTTTTTAGATTTTACGAGGCGTCCGTTCCCATTAAGATCTGGACGCTTATCACCAAGCTTTTTCATTAAGGCTGCACATATGATAGCAAAAACGTTTCCTATAATAGCGGCTGGGACCAGCTGAGACACAAACACATCAGCGGATGAGCCCAGTATTTGTGAATAGGCGATTGAAAGCGGCAAAATTCCTTCACCTATTCCCCCGGCAATAATCGGGACAACCACAAAGAAAAAGGAATCATAAGCACTGTAGCCAAAAATAAATCCGACAAGAATGCCTGCTGCAACGGCCGCGATCGTTCCTGCAACCAGTGGAACGAACATTCTGATAAACCCCTGAATTAAAACAATTCGATTCATACCGAGGATACTTCCCACTACAAGGCAAGCGATATAGAAATAAAGGAAATTAGACGTTTTCATCAAGTTGGTTACAGCGTCTAAAGATGTTGAATTCAGTACATTGTAAAAGACTAAAAATGAAGGAACAAATAAAGATAAGATAGCAGGGCCGCCAATATCCTTCAATATCGGTATACGTTGGCCTATGTCTCCAAGAAATACACCAAGAATCATGATGATGGCAAACCCGCCAAGCATATTTACCGGCAGCTCATTGTAATAGGCTGCAAGAATAATAATAACAGCTAATACTGTGTATAATGGCAGAGGAATCACACCGATTTCCCAAGCCCAGATTTTTTGAAACAGGTTTTTCCCCTGTGGGTCTTTTTGCTCAGGTGAAATTGTCCCTGTTTTTGGAATTGCTCCCATGTCATACACCCCCATGTATTGTTTGTTACAGTCTACAAGAAAGCGCTAACACTTAATATTTTTTTAAGTTAAAAAACCAATAAACAATTAAATTAAGGGGGTCTTTTGAATTATAAAAAACCCTGAGAAGCGTCTTCCCAGGGGAGAATGTTTTATCTTTTTCCTTTAATATAAGGCACACCATTAGCTTTTGGCGCATCTGCCCGCCCGATAAAGCCGGTTAAAGCGAGAATCGTTAAGACATAAGGAGCCATCAGCATATACACATTTGGTATGTCTTTAAAGAGAGGGAGCAGCGATCCAATGATGCTTAAGCTTTGGGCGAATCCGAAAAACAGGGCGGCCCCCAGCGCCCCAATCGGATGCCATTTTCCAAATACAAGCGCTGCCAGTGCGATAAAGCCTTGTCCGGAGATGGTAGAGTGCGTAAAATCAAGCGCAATCGTGGAAGCATATACGCCGCCGCCGAGACCGCCAAACAATCCGCTGATCATCACGCCGATATAGCGCATTTTATATACGTTGATTCCCATCGTATCGGCTGCCATCGGATGCTCTCCGACAGAACGGATACGGAGGCCGAACGGCGTTTTAAACAGGATAAACCAAGAAAGAAAGGCAAGTGCTATTGCAAGAATAGACGTATAATAAACATCCGAAAAGAAGATCTTTCCCAAAACAGGGATATCGCCCAAGCCAGGAATTTTTGTCTTATAAAAAGGCTCTGGGATTTTGTCTGTCTGCGCTTTGCCGTAGATCAGCTTGACGATAAATAAAGTTGCCCCAAGCGCCAGCATGTTAATGGCGACACCGCTGACTGTCTGGTCGGCGCGAAATGAAATCGCCGCTGCCGCGTGAATCAGTGAGAACAGTACGCCTGCTGCCATGGCGGCGAGGAGTGAAAGCCATGGTGCGGAGGCACCTAATTCCTGACCTAAAAATAAATTAAATAACACGCTGGTGAACGCCCCGATAATCATGAGGCCTTCTAGACCGATATTCACAACACCTGATCTCTCGGAAAACACGCCGCCGAGAGCAGTTAAAATAAGCGGGGCCGCATAAACGAGTGTGGCTGGGACAATGATAGATAAAATCTGCACAAAGTCCACTTAATTCGCCCCCTTTTTCTTCAATTTGCCCATGACAAAACGAATCGCATAGCTTGAAGCCACAAACAGAATAATAATGGCAATCACAATGTCGACAACCTCTGATGGGACGCCTGATTCAATCGGCATATTTAACGCGCCGATTTTCAGCCCGCCAAGCAGGCATGCCGCCAGTACAACGCCGATGGCTGTGTTTCCCCCGAGAAGAGCGACCGCGATACCATCAAAGCCTACGCCGGTAAATGCGCCTTTCACTGCTGCGTATTCGAATGTTCCCAGGCCTTCCATAGCTCCGGCAAGTCCTGCAAAAGCACCGGAGATAAGCATGGAGGTCATGATATTCTTTCGCACGCTCATGCCGGCATACTGGGAAGCGTGCTGGTTAAACCCGACAGCCCGGAGCTCAAATCCCTTTGTTGTTTTGTTGATGATAAACCACATGATAACTGCTGCGAGAAGGGCAACGATGATTCCCAAATGCAGCCGTGAGTAATCGGTGATCTGTTCAAGAATCGGAGAGCGGAGGGAGGCGGATTCTTGAATTTTTCCCGTCTTATCTTGATGATCTGTCAAGACGTTTGAAATGATGTAATTGGTCATATGCAGTGCGATATAATTCATCATAATGGTGACAATGACTTCATGAACATAGAAGCGCGCTTTCAAAACGCCGGGAATAAAACCCCATAATCCTCCTGCAGCTGCCGCTGTAAGCAGTGCGAGCGGCAAGTGGATATATGCTGGTCCGTCAAACGCCGTACCGACCCAAACAGCTGCTGTCCAGCCGACGAGCAGCTGGCCCTCCACACCGATATTAAAGAGTCCGGTTCTGAATGCAAAAGCCACAGCCAATCCGGATAAGATATAAGGCGTAATTTGCCGGATGGTTTCACCGACATAATAGATTTCTCCGAATATCCCATTCCACAAAGCTGAATATCCGCTGATCACACTGTAGCCGCTCGCAAGCATAATCAGCGCTCCGGCCGCAAGACCGAGAATGATTGCGATGAGCGGCACGAGTAAATGAGAGAGTCGTTTAACCATTTGCTTTCCCCGCTTCCTTTTGCGTGCTTCCTGCCATCAAGAGACCTAGCTCCTGTTCGGTGGTGTCCTGCGGATTGACACTGGCGATAATGCGTCCTTCAAAAATAACGGCGATTCTGTCACTGAGATTCATAATTTCTTCAAGCTCAAACGAGAGGAGAAGAACGGCTTTCCCGGCATCACGCTGTTCAATGAGCTTTTTATGGACAAATTCAATGGCTCCGACATCAAGGCCTCGAGTCGGCTGGGCGGCGATTAATAAATCAGGATTTCGGTCTACTTCCCGCCCGATAATCGCTTTCTGCTGGTTTCCGCCTGACAATGCCCGCGCGTGTGTGTATTCATCCGGCGTTCTGACGTCGTACTCGCTGATCAGGCTGCGCGCTTTTTTGTACATTTCGCCTTTATGTAAAACGCCCAATGCTGAATACGGCTTTTTGTAATAGCTTTGCAGCACGATATTCTCTCCGATTGGAAAATCAAGGACGAGACCGTGCTTATGGCGATCCTGAGGAATATGTCCGATTCCGGATTCAGTGATTTTTCTTGGCGTCAGGTTTTGGATCTGTTTTCCGTTTAAGGTGATGGTTCCTGAATCTGTTTTGCGGAGTCCTGTTATCGCTTCAATCAGCTCCGATTGCCCGTTTCCGTCGACGCCGGCTATGCCGAGTATTTCTCCAGCTTTGACTGAAAGCGACAAATTCCTGACCGTCTCAAATCCGCGGGTATCCTTTACAGTGATGCCGTCAATCGCAAGCACTTCCACTCCCGGCTGAGCAGCTTTCTTTTCGGTTTTGAACGATATCTCGCGGCCAACCATTAGACTGGCGAGTTCGTCTTGGTTTGTATCACGGACATCAAGGGTTTTGATGCCTTTTCCTTTGCGGATAATCGTAACGCGGTCACAAATCTCCATAATCTCTTTCAGCTTATGGGTGATTAAGATGATAGACTTCCCTTCATTGACCAGGTTCTTCATAATTTGCATCAGTTCCTTGATTTCATGTGGCGTCAAAACAGCCGTCGGTTCATCAAAAATGAGAATGTCGGCACCGCGGTAGAGGGTTTTTAATATTTCTGCGCGCTGCTGCATACCGACTGATATGTCAGCTACTTTTGCTTCAGGGTGGATCTGCAGGCCGTATCGATCGGAAATGTCCTGTACCTCTTGGACTGCACGCTTCCGGTCAATTCTGCCAAACTTTTTTGGCTCTTTCCCGAGAATAATATTTTCAGCAACTGTAAAGGTGTCAACAAGCATAAAGTGCTGGTGCACCATTCCAATACCAAGGTCATTCGCTTTGTTCGGGCTGTTGATGTGCACCTTCTCGCCGCGCACCCGAATGTCACCTCGCTCCGGCTGATATAGCCCGAAAAGGACATTCATCAACGTTGATTTCCCCGCTCCGTTTTCACCGAGCAACGCATGTATTTCACCTTTTTTGACTTGAAGATTGATATTGTCATTGGCGACGATACCAGGAAACTCTTTGCGGATATTGAGCATTTCAATGACATATTCCATTGATTGACCGCTCCTTTATTCAAAATAAAAGAAAAACAAGGGATAAGGGCTCGACCTCCTTATCCCTGCGATTCTTATTCAGCTTTGAAGGTTTTCAGCTCTTTCTCAGTTGTCGGGACTTCCAACCCGTCGATGATTTTTTTCTTCCATTTATCGACCTGTTTGATCACATCATCCGATAGATTTTGCTTAGATGGAGAAATGCCGACTCCGTCTTGATCAAGCCCGTAGGTAAGTGTTTCGCCACCCGGGAACTTTCCGTCACTCGCTTTTTTCGTTAAATCTTCAACCGCTGTGTCTACTTTTTTAACCATGGAAGTGAGGGTGACATTATTATCAGTTCCTTCTACCTGGCCTTCTGCGTATTGGTCTTTATCAACACCGATGACCCAGACATTGCGTTTTGGATCTTCTTTTTTCAGGTTTTTCGCTTCAGTAAAGACACCTGTGCCAGTGGCTCCTGCTGAGTGATAAATAACATCTACACCTGATTTATACATGCTTTCGGCGGTTGCTTTGCCGACATCGGCTTTATCGAAACCCCCTGCATATTTCACTTCCACAATGGCTTTAGGGCTTACAGCCTTCACACCGGCACGGAAGCCGACCTCGAATTTTTTGATTAACTCTGATTCCATGCCGCCTACAAAGCCGATTTTTCCTGATTTGCTTGATAGGGCTGCGGCCACTCCGACGAGAAATGAGCCTTCCTGTTCTTTAAACGTAATACTTGCGACGTTGTCTTTATCGACAACAGCATCTATAATCGCAAAGTTTGTATTTTTGCGCTGATCAGCAATTTCACTGATTGAATCCTCCATTAAGTAGCCGACGCCGTAAATCAAGTCAAAATTCTCACGTGCCAATTTATTTAAGTTCGTTGTATAGTCTGCATCAGATTTGGATTGAAGGTAGTCATAACCGTTTTTCCCTTTTTTCAGACCGTTTTCTTTCCCGAAGGCTTGGATGCCTTCCCAGGCTGATTGGTTGAATGATTTGTCATCCACTCCGCCTACGTCAGTAACCATCGCTACACTGAATTTGTTTTTGCCTTCGCCGGAGCCGCTGCTTTTTTCGCTGTTTCCGCACGCTCCTAATATAGTGCCTGCTGCGACCACAAGGGACATCGCCAATCCGATTTTTCGTTTATTCAAGATATAACCCCCCAGAAAAATTTGGTTCAAAGCTGATCCGGCCAGTCATGTGATGGGCTGTCCTGAACAATTTCTTAGAATCGATAAAATTTTCTGATAATAACAAATGGAATGCGCTGAGACAGTTCTATTCTTCCCTGAATAGGCGTGGTGTGAGTATTTCCTTCGAAAGGCGGGGAAGAGAAGGATGCGGAAGGCGTTCCGGGCGGAAAACCGTGACATCTTTTTTTGAAGTAAGACTTATGACTTAGTTTTTCGGGATCAACTAACCAATCATAATTTATCATTTAACTTATAAGAAATAAATAGAAATTTGCACAATTTTTTTAAAAGTATCTATTTTTAGAATTATTTGCTCGAAAATAGAAAAACCTTTATTATTCTTGTATAACTTACCAACAATACAATCAAGCGTCTTGCCAAGAGATATGACAAAAAAACGCACTGCTCGGAGCAAGCAGTGCGTTTTTTTATAGATATTGTTTTATTCCGTTAAGGTTACTGTTGTTTACGTTGTACTGAAACACTGGTCTTCCAATCGTTCCGTACGCCATTTCTACATTCAGGACCTGTATATCTTCAAGAAATTTTAAGTATTTTCGTATGGATACTTGAGAGATTTCTGTGTGCTTTGCTAAGTCTTCTGTCGTAAAAGATTCATTTTCAAATGACTGGATACTGGACCAGATCAGCTTTAGCGTGCTTTTTGTCAGGCCTTTAGGAAGCTGTACTTTTTCTGTTGCTTCTTTCTTTTGAAAAAGCTCGGCGTCGAGTTCTTTTTGACTCATGTTGCGATGGGTTGAATACACCTTTTGTTTTCGTCTGTAATCAGACAGAGCCGTTTGGAAACGTTCAAATTCAAACGGTTTGATTAAATAATCGACAGCTCCGTAACGAAGTGTTTTTTTGATCACGTCAAGCTCGCTGGCCGCTGAGATGACAATCACATCAACCGCTTCATTTTGGGCTCTCAATTCCGTCAGCAGTTCCAGCCCGTTTTTCCCCGGCATATAAATATCAAGCAAAATGAGGTCGATATGATGCTCGCCTAAGATATGCAACGCGCTTTGAAAGGAAGAAGCGATGCCTTTCAGCTGAAAGCCATCTATTTGGCTTAAGTATCGTTTATTTAATTCACCCACCATGGGGTCATCTTCAACTATTAGTACATTAATCATGATTTTCCTCCTTCGGTTCGTACGGGATGCGAATACTGAATGTCGTTCCTTCATTCTTTTCGCTTGTGAGGATCATTTGGCCCTTTAAATTTTCGATGCTTTGCTGTGTGAAATAAAGGCCGAATCCCCGGTTTTTGCCCTTTGTTGAATAGCCTTGTTCAAATACTTTGGCTTGGTCTTCTTCTGACATGCCTGCTCCAGTATCGGTAATTTCAATGTCCAGTATGCTGTTATGAAAGCGCATGGACATGGTGATTTGTTTTTTCGGCATATCGGCAACGGCGTCAAGGCCATTGTTGATGAGATTTCCGATAATTGTAATGAGTTCATGGATGACAGATGGGTCTGCCGCGTTCGGGATGACACCGTTGCATTCAATATCAAGATTTGCGCCCTGCTCACGTATGAAGCTTTGCTTTCCGAGCAGAAAACCGGCCAGTACGGAGCTTTTGACATCATTTATAATTTCACTTGTTTCTGATTTTTGCTGAATGGCAATATCTTTAATATAATCTCCAAGATCGTCATACTCTTTCAGCTGAACGAGCCCTAATATCACATGCAGTTTGTTCATAAATTCATGAGACTGCGCTCTCAGTGCGTTTGCATACATTTTAACACCTGATAGCTGTTCAGCTAAATGTTTTACCTCGGTCTTGTCTCGGAATGTTGCAATCGCTCCGACAGTTTGTCCTTTCAGCTGGATTGGAACTTCATTAAACACAAGCTCCAAACCGTTAATGCGGACGTCTCTGTCTTGAAGAGGTTTTTTTGTCTCAATAACCTTTTTCAAGCGGCTTTTCGGCAATATGTCATCTACATCCTGATCAATGGGATTTGTGTTGATGCCCATTTTGACGAATAGGCGCTTTGCTTCCGCGTTGGCAAGTTTGATTTTGCCGTGCTCATCGACAGCGAGTATTCCTTCCTTCGTCGATTCCAGCATCGCGCTCCGTTCTTCAAGGAGAGTCGCAATTTCATAAGGTTCAAGTCCGTACATGATATTTTTTACCGTACGGGCGACGATAACAGCTCCGATTACACCGACGAAGATGCTGACGCAGATAATGAAGTAAAGCGGCCGTAAGCTATGGCTGATCACTTCATCAATTTCATTTACGGTGATGCCGACCGCGACTGCACCGACCTGTTTTCCATTCTCCGCGTAGACAGGGACGAACGCTCTCTGCGATTTCCCGAGCGTACCAGAGGCTGTGCTGATATGGACATGCCCATTTAAAACCTCGGATTCATCACCGCCCCTGAATTTTTTTCCGATTTTGCTCGGGTCAGGATGGGTTTTGCGAATACCGTTCATATCCATGACGACAACAAATTCCGTGCCGGTGATTTTCTGAACCCGCTTTGTGTAGCTCTGCAGTTCCTTTTGTTTTTTTCCGCTTTCTAAAGCAGCGGCTGTCATCGGCGCTTCTGCTACCATTTCAGCAGTCTGCAGCGCAGTGGCCTTTTCCTGGTCTCTAATCCGTTTGGTCGTTTGGGCACCGACTGTGAAAAATGTAATGAGCAATGCGATTAATACAACGATACAAACAAATATGGTGAGTCTGGTTTGCAGTTTTAATGTTTTTTTCATATAAAACTTCCTTACGTTTTATGATTCCTGCGTACTACTTTACTCTCAAAATGCTGCTTTGTGAAGATTTGGGACCGTAATTCGTAAAAAGGAGAAAAAATGGAATAATTTATCTTGTCAATGTGTTTTAAGTCCTCCATAATAAATGAGGTAGATTATAGAAAGGGACTTTTTTATATGAAAAATACTTATTTGACAGGATATTTTCCGCTGATTGCGATCCTGCTTTTTAGTTCGTCCTTATCCATCTCAACTTCACTTTATGCGTTGAAGATGCTGTCTTCATTTGGAATGTACGATGGAATGCTCGATTATTTTTCAGAGAAAGGGATCAGGCTTGCGTTATTTGCTGCCTTTGCACTTTTATATTTTATGGTTCTGTCCGCTCTGAAATTGATAGCAAATACCGTGACTGAGCTGTCATTGCTGTTTTTTGCTAATGATCCGGAAGGGAACAACCTGAAAAAACTCAGAATGGGTTCCATGATTTATTTGGGCGGCGGGATTTTATCCTTTGTGCTCTTGCAAAATGTCATTTGGATTGTGATCTGGTTTGCGGTCGTCACGCTCGCTTACTTTGTGTTTACCGTATACCGGATTTATTCGACGCTTTCTCTCATGTCATTAGTTGGATTCATTCTATTGGAACTGCTGTTTTGGTTTACCTTTGTTATCGGTATTCTGTTCATATTTATCAAGCTTTATAATAGCATAATGGCTAGCTTACCTGTGTAAGCTAGCCATTTTTGCGTATCGGCAAACTCTTGCATTCGCGTTCAGACCTGAGCTTCGGTACTCTCTATACGCAATGAAACGGCGTCTGGAATCCGCAATCATCACATCCTGTGAAAATCTGCTCCGCTCACGCTGATAAGATGACAAAATCCTAAAACGAAGCCGTTT
Organism: Bacillus sp. MBGLi79; assembly: GCF_002953915.1. Taxonomy (NCBI): domain Bacteria; kingdom Bacillati; phylum Bacillota; class Bacilli; order Caryophanales; family Bacillaceae; genus Bacillus; species Bacillus sp. MBGLi79. The sequence continues at coordinate 3,603,116 of NZ_CP026521.1, read as the reverse complement.
TAGGATTTTGTCGACACTCTGTGATGGCTAGCTTCCTAGCCACTTTTTTATGGTAAAAATCTTTTTTTAATAGAAGGGGAGGGGAGCATACATTCATTTTTTTTGCCAAACCACTTATAGCGGTTTTTGGCAATGAAAGAATAGACCATATCTCTGACAGGCTTCGGCACGGCGAAAAACAGGACGAAGAGCCGCCATGGGCCCCGCAGATGCCTGAAAACCTTAATGGCTGCAGTTGACTTTGTGTACACTTGGCCATCTTCAATAAAGACAAAGCTGTCAAACCGATCAGTCGGAAGCCCGCTTTTTTTCAGCAGGCTTTGTCCTGTTTCCGACTGCAGCGATGTGAAAGAAATCAATCCGTCCGGATCGCGTTTGATGATAAATTGCACGGCGCCATTGCATAAATTGCAGACGCCGTCAAACAGCAAAACGCGATTTGGAATTTGTTCTGAAGTCACCCGAGATCCCCTCCGATCCTTTAATAAGCAGCTTGCAGCGTTCCTTTCCAGATGGAAAGCTGAGGGCTGATGCTGTGAAGATATTCAACGCTGGTCGGTGTATCCTTTCCGACCCAAACCCCCATTGTATACGTATCTGTCAGGCCGACAAACCACATATCGTGATAATCATTTGATGTACCGGTTTTACCGCCGATGTAAGGCGCATTGAAATATGCTTTTTTCCCTGTTCCGCTTTTCACAACGGAAGACATCAGTTTTTTCAGCTGCATGTTCGTGCGTACGCTGAATATTTGAGTCGCTTTATCATTCCATTTATAAAGCGTTTTTCCTTTAAGGTCTGTCACCTTTGTAATCGCATGGCTCGGCGTATAGCTTCCGCTGTTGCCAAATGTCGTATAAGCCTTTGTCATCTCAAGAGGCGTCATGCCGTTTGTAAATCCGCCAAGCGCCGCCGGAAGAAGATAGTCGCTGTTGACAAGTTTGGCAAAATGATACGGCTCAATATAACTGAATGCCTTTTGGATGCCGACGCGGTCGAGCATTCTAATGGCCGGTGTATTATAAGAATTTTTAAACGCCGTATCAAGCGTCACTGTGCCGTACGTGCGGTTATTGTAGTTTTGCGGACAGTAATCTTTGCTGCAAAACTTGCTGGCATCAATGGTGCTGCTTGCTGTCGCTCCGGTCTGTTCAATATAAGGTCCGTAATCAAGAAGCGGCTTAATGGATGAACCCGGCTGTCTGTATGCCTGGTAGGCACGGTTAAAATCATATTTTTGATAGTTTTTCCCGCCGGACAGAGCAATGATTTGATGCGTCTGGTGATTAATCACAGCCGCTCCGCCCTGCACGCCCGCATACGGGAGCTTAGAATTCATTTGTGCCACAACTTGATTTTGCATGTACGGATTAAGTGCAGTATAAATTTTCACGCCGTCTTTCATCAGAGTGCTGACTCTTGCGGACAGCTCATTCTCGATTTTTTCTTTTTGTTTTCCTGACGCTTTCTGAAGGCGTTTATCAAAGCCTTCTGATTCAGACACCAGCTGAGTGAATTCATCGTTAACGTAGGAAACGTAGTCAGGATATTTGTCTTCTCTTTTTTCAACATCCAGTTTGATTTTTTGTTTGACGGCTTTTTTCAGCTCTTTGTCTGTAATGACCCCGGCATCTTTTAGCCCTTTAAGCAAACGTTCTTGACGGCTTTTCGTGTAGTCAAAATGCTTGAGAGGATCATATAATGTAGGGTTATTAGGTATAGCACAGATAAAAGCCATTTCTCCCACTGTGAGAGATTTCAACGGTTTGCTGAAATAGAATTGAGCCGCTGAACCGACGCCGTAAACACCATTGTTGAAATAAATAGTATTTAAGTAAGCTTCAAGAATTTCATTTTTCGTATACTTTTTCTCAAGCTGATAGGAATACGCGAGCTCTGTCAGCTTACGGCTGAAGGAGCGTTCGTGGCTCAAATACAAGTTTCTTGAAAGCTGCTGTGTGATAGTGCTGGCGCCCTGGTCAATTTTCTTGTCTTTTACGTTAGAAGCGGTTGCCCGCACCATTCCCATAAAGTCAAAGCCTTTATGCTCGTAAAAATGTTTGTCCTCAGATGTTAAGAAAATCTGTTTGACTTCCTCGGGAATCTTGTCAAATGGAACGAGCACGCGGTTTTCGTGGTCGCTGACGATTTCCGAGACAAGGGAGCCGTCCCTGTCATACATGTAGCTGTTCTGAACAAGGCTGATATCTTTCAGATTAATATTTTTATCAAGCACCTGATCCAGGGACTTCATTTGTTTGACTTCTTTTCCGGAAGCGATAACTGTAAATGCAAACAATGGGATTATGCAAAGGAGCAAAATCCATCCGATTATTTTTCGTAACATGGTCACTCTCTTTTCTCCTAAATTCTAGCCATATCGTACCATTCTTTTGAGATTACGAGAAGGTTAAATTTAGAAGATTCCTCAGTTTTTTATCGGAATCAGCTTGCTTTGGCATAGGAATCCTTCTGGAGTTTCGGCATGATCCAAAGCATACAGGCGCCGGCAAAAAAGAGAAACGCTGTGACATAAAAGGTGGCCGAAATCGTAAAATGGCTCGATATGATTCCGCCGAGAAGAGGCCCGAGCACGTTTCCTAAAAAGCGAAAGCTGACATTGTAGCCGAGAACTTCTCCTTGAATGCTGCCGGGAGCCTGAACGCGGATCGCTGCCGTGATGCATGGCAGCAAACCGCCCATCGCCATTCCGAACAAAAATCTGAAAACAAGGAGAACGCTGAGTGAGGACGCGAGCGCCTGCGGAATAAAAAAGAAAGAAGCGGCGAGCAAAAGTCCGATTAAAATGCGGCGGTGGCCGTAGCGGTCGCCAAGATCACCCCATTTTCTAGCCAGCAGCAAACTTCCGAGTCCCGTTGCTGAAAATGCCATGCCGGAGAAAAAGGCAAGATTGACAGGTCCGTGCAGCTCATTTACATATAAAGCGAGCAGGGGCTGGATACTGAAATTGCCTGTTTGAATCAGCATGGTTAACAGCATCATGACCCATAGCGCCGGCTGGTGAAAAATATAGGAGAGCACTTCTTTTCTCGAGTAAGACGTACGTTTGGCTGTTTTCTCTGCAAGAGGCTTTTCTTTGACACCAAATAACACGAGAAGAACAGACGAGAAAATCACAAAGGATGTGATAAAAAAGGTATACGTAAAGCCGAAACGATCAGCAAGCATGCCTCCCAAAAGCGGGCCGAACAAGCTTCCGGACACTTGCCCCATTTGCAGCGTGCCAAGTGTTTTGCCGGCTGAGCTCTTCGGAGTCTGTGCCGAAATCATCGCAAGAGATGTCGGGATGAATCCGGTTACAAGACCCATTGCCATACGCAGAAAAAACAATTGGTACACCGATGTAACAAAGCCCATGAAGAAAATGCTGAGGGCAATGCCCGTTCCGGTTGCCATAAGGATTTTCTTGTATCCGCGTTTGTCTCCGAACCGTCCCCAAAACGGGGATACCAAAAACGCCATGAGAAATGTAATGCCGAACACATAGCCGCTCCATCTTTGCACAAAGCCGTTTGAAAAAGAGCTGAGCGACTCAATGTATAAGGAGAGAAAAGGAACGATCATCGTTGTGCTAGCGGAGACAAAAAAGTTCGCCAGCCATACAATGACAAAGTTTTTCTTGCGGGTAGAAATAACATCACCTTCTTATTATTTCGGGTTCCTTACTAATTATAAAGAAACAATTCACAATTTAAAAGAAACAAAGCGGCTGGGAAAATTCATTATTTTTAGAAAATGAAGAAATGTCGAGAAGGGGAATTGATATACTATAAAGATAGCATTTTCTGATCGGAGGAAAGGCAGGTGTAAAAAGGTGACGACAAACAGCTTACTCATTATTGATTTCGAATTTACAATGCCCGACGGAAAGTACAGTCCGCAAAACTTCTTCCCGGAAATCATTGAAGCCGGAATTGTAAAGTCGATTGATGATGAAGTAGTTGAGACGTTTTCTAGCTATGTGAGACCGAAAAAGTTCCCGAAGCTTACGAAACGCTGCAAGACATTTTTAAAAATCACCCAAAAACAGGTAGACGAAGGAATAAGATTCGAGGATCTCATCCGTAAACTAAACGAGCTTGATCCTGAGAAAAACAGCACAATTATTACGTGGGGAAACATGGATATGAAAGTGCTGAAGCAAAACTGTATGTTTAACCATATCCCATTCCCGTTTAAGGGAGAAATGAGAGATTTATCGCTTGAATACAAAAACTTTTTTGGAGACCGGACATTGACGGGTTTATGGAAAGCTGCTGAAGAGTATGGAGATTCCGGAACCGGCACCCATCATAAAGCGCTTGATGATGCTCTCACAGCATATAAACTTTTTAAGCTTGTTGAGCAGGATAAGCAGTATCTCGAAAAGCCAAAACCGCCCACAATTGGCGAAAGAATCGATTTAACCGAACTGTTCAAGCGCGCGACGTAAAAAACCCAATCTTTTGTCAGACTGGGTTATGGCCGATTGAAATATTCTTTTTCTAAAATATCCAGATTATGTAGGGAGCGCTTTGCCCACTCCGAACCATCCTCATTCAATTTGGCTCTCAGCTGTGCTGTCGCCTCCCGCAGAGATTCGGTATAATCCGGCACTTCACCGTCATAAGGCTTCACCATATGGTGGGGGATATTTGTCTGTTCACCGTATGCGAGCGCTTTTCTCTCATGAAAAAACGGCACATCCGCCTGTTTTGGATGATGAAGGTCTCCTTGGGCGGGGTGGGTAAGAACAGCTTTCACTTTCACTAAATAATGCTGCGGCCTGCAAGCCGTGATTTCTCCTATGTATACACCTGTTTTGTAAAATCCTTTAACAATAGAGCCTGTCTCAAACGTGCTCATCTGTCATCACCTCGCATTTATTCTATTAAAGTTCCAAGCGATTTGCTAGTGAGGAAGATCAGCGGGAAGCTTAATTGTCACCGTAGTGCCTTTTTGAAAGCTGCTGTTAAATGAAATGGTCCCGTGATGATGTTCAATAATGGAAAAGGTTACGGTAAGGCCGAGTCCCGTTCCGTTCGTTTTTAAGGAATAATAAGGTTCGCCGAGTTTTTGCATTTGATGGTCTGTCATCCCGACCCCATTATCTGTGATGTTAATCATGATCGTATGGCCGTTTCTTTTGGCCGATATGCGGATCATCCCCTTCCCGTGAGGAACCGCTTCAATACTGTTTTTCATCATGTTGATGACAGCTTGCTTTAGCTTTGTTGCGTCCCCGTATATCAAAAGGTCCGGTTCTGTTTCAGCCTCGACGGTTACTGACTTGTAATTGGCATACGACACCATAAGGTTGCTTGTCTCTTTAATAAGGGCAGATAAATCAAAAACCTCTTTTTCATATAATTGCTGTTTCGCCATATCGAGATAGTTTGTAATAATGCCTTGTGCCCGGTCAAGCTCTGACAGTACAAGCTGTTTGTAATCCGCACTCGACTTGTTTTGCAGGGTTTCGTCATTAAAAAGCAGCTGGATAAACCCGCGGACAACTGTCAAAGGATTCCTGACCTCATGAGCGACGCTCGCTGCCAGTTCGCTCACAATCGTCATTTTTTCAGAATGGATAAGCTGTGAGCGCAAGGCGATATTTTCGGCGATGCTTTCGATAATATAGATGCTTAATAGAAGAACACTGGAGCGGAAAAGCCCTGAGACTACCGCCTCGTAAACGAAAATTCCTGATTTTTGAAAATTTAAAATATTTAAGGCGGAAAGAATCCAGCTGGAGGCGAAAAATAGGAAAATCTCCAAGCAGCTGATCGATAATGACAGCAGCAGTTTTTTCGCTTTGGACATAAATGGCCATTTTTTCTGAAATAGGATTGGGATAATGATAAGAAAAGGCAGCAAAGTGAAAACAAATATTGCGGAAGGTTCGTAAAAAAGCAGTTCAAAACATAGGACAGATGCGGCGACTGTGAGTCCGGAAGCGGTGCTAATGTAAAATAAACAAATGATAACGGGAATCATCTGAAGGCCGTATTGTATGTAGTCCATTTCATGAATCGGGAAAAGAATGCATAAAACGGAGGCGCCGCAGGCGAAGAGCGTGACCAAACCGCTGTTTATTTTTGGCACAAGAATCGCAGGTTTTCCAAGCCAAAACACTTGGTAAAGAAGAATAGGAAACAAAATAAAGCAGATATGCAGGAGATAGTCTTTTAGAATTTCCATTCGTGTGAAATCCTTTCGTATAAAATATGAATCTATTATAACACTAAATATTAGATGTAAAATATAAAATTCCTTTATTAAGAACGCCTTTACGAATGAAGACGTAAAGGCGTTTCAGAGCTATATTTATGATAATGCGGTTTTGATGCGGCGCAGGCCGTCCTGCAGGGTTGCGAGAGAACATCCCGCGTTTAGGCGCATAAATCCTTCTCCGCCAGGCCCGTATTTCGTCCCGGGCTCTAGAATAACCTTTCCCTTTTTTAGCATTCTTTGCTGAAGCTCTGTGTCGGACAAGCCGTAAGCGCTAAAGTCGAGCCAGATCAGGTATGATGCATCCGGTTTCATCATTTTGACCTTCGGCATCTCGGAGCTCAAAAAGGCTTCCGCTTCGGTCATGTTTTTCTCAAGGTAAGAGATCAATTCATCAAGCCACGGCCCGCCTTTTGAGTATGCGGCTTCGATTGCAGTGACGGCAAACGCGTTTAATCCGCCTAAACCATTGCGCTGCAGGCTTGCAGAAAACTTGGCGCGCTTCAGGCGATCGGGAATCATGATTGCCGAAGCCTGCAATCCGGCGATATTGAATGTTTTGCTTGGCGCAACACATGTCACGGAAAGATCAGCGAAATCGTCAGAGAGCGAAGCGAACGGCGTGTGTTTGTGTCCGTACAGCATTAAATCGGAATGGATTTCATCGGATACAACTGTGACGCCATGCTTAAGACACAATTCGCCCAGCTTCAGTAAATCTTCACGGCTCCATGAACGACCTGAAGGGTTATGAGGATTGCATAAAATAAACAATGTAACGCTTGGGTCACTAAGCTTCGTTTCCAAATCGTCAAAATCCATTGCATATGAGCCGTCTTTTTCTAGCAAAGGATTATGTAAAATGTGCCGGCCGTTTTTCTCAACCATATGGTAAAAAGGCGTATAAACTGGAGGCTGTACAACGACTTGATCGCCAGGCTCCGTGAAAGCTTGTACCGCCATGCTCAAAGCCGTTACAATGCCCGGGCTGAATGTGATGCTTTCCGGATTCACCTTCCAGCCGTGCCTGTTTTGCATCCATGCGCACACCGCTTCCTTCGTTTTTTGATCCGGAGCCGTATAACCGAAAATACCGTGTTCAAGGCGCTCTTTTAATGCTTCAGTTATCGCTTCCGGCGCGCGAAAATCCATATCCGCCACCCACATCGGGAGTGCGTCTGTCACGCCGAATAATTCGCCTGTTTTGTCCCATTTGACCGATTGGGTGCCAAGGCGTTCTTCTCGTTTATCAAAGTTCATTCTGTTACCTCCACATGTATGTTTATTCTTCTAAGCTTCACTATGATAAGATAGAACTGCAAATTTTATTATAAGCGGTGATGAATATGGAAGAAAGTCAAGCGGTGGGGGAAATGATCAAGATCATTGCCAAATGGGACCCGTTTAAATATGGTGAAGAGTTTTACGAAACGGAGGCAGTTGATGTCGTGCAGGCGGTCTATGATGAAGACGACCCCGCCCTGCTGGCGAAACGCATTCAGCATATATTTGAAACTTCTTTTGAACAAACGCTGCCGATCGACAGCTGCCGGGAAGTGGCTGGCCAGCTTTTATACATTAAAAACAGCAGCTCCTGCACACTTTAAAAAACCGGTTCAGCACCGGTTTTTTTCTATTTGATAAAATCAGCAATGTGTTCGGAAACAAGCTCAGGCCGTTCTTCAGGCACCAGATGTCCGGTTTGGCTAAATGAGTATAGCACGGAATTAGGCAAATCCGCGTGCAGCCGTTTACCGATCTCCATTGGGACAATTCGATCCTCCTCGCCCCAAATCAATAATGCAGGCTTGTTCATTCTCTTCAATTGTTCGGCTTCTAAATCTCCTTCTCTGTGGCGGATAAACCTTGTCATGGCTTTGAAAATCTGCTCGTCCTGAAACGGTCTGCCATAGCCGTCAATCATATCCTCATCAATCAGCGATTTGTCATGCACAACATTTAATAAATTTTTCATCACGCCTTCTTTCGAGAGCCAGCGCTTGATATATAGATGAAAATACGGAATATGGGTCCCGAAAATGATCGTTGGATGTGAGCGTTTTAAATATCCTGAACTGCAAAGCAGCACAACCTTTGAAAAAAGCTCTGGTTTTTGGAGAGCAGCAGACAATGATATTTGTCCGCCCATAGAATGTCCGATAAGCACAGCTTGTTTCACTTGCAAGTGCTCCAAAATCCCAATGACAAGCTTTGCGAGGTTTTGATAGGTATAGATAAACGTTCTTGATTTTTCAGATTGGCCGAAAGGAGGCAAATCAAGCGCGATGATATCGTACTTGTCCCGAAGGAGAGGGATTACTTTTCTGAAGCTGAAAGCAGATGATAAAAAACCGTGTACACAGACCAGCGTTTGCCTGCCAGGATTTTGATAATGTTCGTAGTATACATTGACTCCATCGACCGTAAACCGCCTTATTGATGAAACCGCCTCCATTCTGTGTCACTCCCTTTTTTTGATGTTTGTATTGTGCCCTGAAATTGTCAATTCTAGCGGAAGTTTCTCCTCGTTTTTTGTTAGCATTCGTCAAAAAACGTGATATAATGTCATGAGATTTCTTGACATTGCAAAGGTGTGAATCAAATGAAGTTGACAGAAAAAGAAACAGAAATATTAGAAATTTTAGACGAAAACAGCCGCGCCGATTTAGAAACCATTGCGAAGATGGCGGGCATCCCTGTAAATGAAGTAAAAACGATTATTGACAAACTGGAGAAAGAAAAGGTTATTATCGATTATTCCGCTATGATTGACTGGCGAAAAGTTGACGGACATGAGGGCGTTACGGCCATGATTGACGTCAAAGTAACGCCGAAGCGGGGAGTCGGTTTTGATGAAGTGGCGGAACGGATTTACCGATTCCAAGAGGTTGAATCAGTTTACCTGATGTCAGGCGTGTACGATTTGTCTGTCGTGATTCGCGGCAATTCGATGTCTGACGTAGCGCGTTTTGTTTCAGATAAACTGTCAACGCTTGATTCAGTTGTATCTACGACAACCCATTTTATCCTGAAAAAATACAAGCATGACGGCAAAGTGTTTGAAACAGGAGACGACGACAAAAGAATCGTGGTGTCCCCGTAAATGACTTCGTATTTATCAGACTATGTACAACAAATAAAACCATCAGGCATCCGCAAATTCTTTGATTTGGCGGCAACGATGGAAGGCGTCATTTCTTTAGGTGTCGGAGAGCCTGATTTTGTTACCGCGTGGAATGTCCGTGAAGCAAGCATTCTCTCTCTTGAACAAGGATATACGTCATACACGGCCAATGCCGGTTTATACTCATTGCGAGAGGAAATCAGCCGTTATTTGAGCAACAGGTTTGACCTTAGCTACTCGCCAGATAATGAGCTGATTGTGACAGTAGGGGCAAGTCAGGCTTTGGATATTGCGATCCGTGCCCTTGTGAATCCAGGTGAGGAAGTCATCATACCTGAGCCATGTTTTGTGGCATACGATGCGCTTGTTTCTTTGGCAGGCGGTATCCCGGTTCATGTTCATACAACAGCAGACAAAGGGTTTAAAGCAACGGCCGCTGATTTTGAAGCGGCAGTCACTGAAAAAACAAAGGCCATTCTCATCTGCTCACCATCGAATCCGACAGGTTCGGTTTATTCGAAGGAAGAGCTGAATGCGATTGCTGAGTTTGCCAAAAAACATGATGTCATTGTCTTAGCCGACGAGATCTACGCGGAGCTGACATATGATGAGGAATTTACAAGTATAGCGGCATTACCGGGAATGAAGGAACGGACGGTCGTCATTTCAGGCTTTTCAAAAGCATTTGCGATGACGGGCTGGAGGCTTGGTTTTGCTGCAGCACCATCCATGCTTCGGGATGCAATGCTTAAAATCCATCAATATGCGATGATGTGCGCGCCCGCAATGGCGCAGTTTGCCGCCCTTGAAGGACTGAAGAACGGCATGGAAGACGTAGAAAAAATGAAAAAAAGCTATCGAAGAAGACGGAATTTGTTTGTAGAATCTCTCAATGAAATCGGTCTCAGCTGCCATCACCCGGGCGGCGCTTTCTATGCTTTTCCATCCATTAAAAGCACGGGAATGAGCTCAGAACAGTTTGCAGAAGAGCTTCTGACGCAGGAAAAAGTGGCAGTTGTTCCGGGAAGCGTGTTTGGCCCGAGCGGTGAAGGATATATCCGCTGTTCATACGCAACCTCGATTGAACAGCTTCAAGAAGCGTTAGTCAGAATGAAACGCTTCCTCCACAAAACAACATAAAAAAAGATACGAACCTTTTGTTCGCATCCAATAAAAGGGGGGAATACTAGAAAGCCTTTGGTATTTTCAGTTTACCCCCTTTTTGCCGTGCACAAACCTGATTTTTTATAAAAAAAGATTTCTTTGCGAAAATAAGACATGTGTGATATAATTTTAAATTGCGTATAAACAGATATTTAATTTAACTTAGGAGTTGTTATGAATGGCAGCAAAATTTGAAGTGGGCAGTGTTTACACTGGTAAAGTTACAGGATTACAAGCGTATGGTGCGTTTGTTGCATTAGATGAAGAAACTCAAGGTTTAGTACACATTTCTGAAGTGACTCACGGTTTCGTAAAAGATATCAACGAGCACCTTTCAGTTGGCGACGAAGTACAAGTAAAGGTACTTGCTGTTGATGAAGAAAAAGGCAAAATCAGCCTTTCAATTCGTGCGACACAAGCTGCGCCTGAGAAAAAAGAAAGCAAACCAAGAAAACCTAAAGCTGCGCAAGTAAGCGAAGAAGCTTCTACACCACAAGGTTTCAACACATTAAAAGATAAGCTTGAAGAGTGGATCGAAATGTCCAACCGCAAAGACCTTATCAAAAAATAAGTATGAAAAAAGCACCGGACAGGAATGTTCGGTGCTTTTGCTTTCATGCAAAATCCTATTTCAGCGTATTGATATCCTATCGCATTTCAGGATTTGCTGCTTCTTCACGTGATCTTTCCTCGTTTGGCTTAAATAGCAGACCGAGGTTGATTAAGCCGGCGATTCCGACAAGTCCGTAAATGATTCGGGAAAGGGCTGACCCTTGGCCGCCGAAAATAGCCGCAACTAAGTCAAATTGGAAAAATCCGATCAGTCCCCAGTTAATAGCGCCAATGATGGTTAATACAAGACAAATTCTCTGAATGGTACTCATGTTTTGCAACCTCCTCCATGAATTATTAAAACAGTTATAGATTGTGACATATTGGAGAATCTATACATGCTTTCTCCATATGAGGGAAACTGGCCTGCCCTCGCTTATATCAGCTTCTTTCCCAGCATTTTGCAAGATAAAACCATCAGATATGCTGAGAGGCGAGAGCTGATTGCTTTACATGTGGTGAGGACATTCTGCATAATAAAAAATCTAAGGAGGAGATGTCATGCAAAACTTTACATACTGGAATCCGACCAAATTAATTTTCGGGCGCGGCGAAGTGGAAAGACTTCCGGAGGAACTCAAACCTTACGGGAAAAACATATTGCTTGTGTACGGAGGCGGCAGCATTAAACGCAGCGGCCTGTATGATCAAGTGATCGAACAGCTGAATAAAGCCGGAGCGACCGTGCATGAACTAGCAGGTGTGGAACCGAATCCGCGTGTGTCGACTGTTAATAAGGGTGTTGCCATCTGTAAAGAACACAACATTGATTTCTTACTGGCTGTCGGAGGCGGAAGCGTCATCGACTGTACAAAAGCGATTGCCGCAGGAGCAAAGTATGATGGTGATGCGTGGGATATCGTCACGAAAAAACATCAGCCAAAAGATGCTTTGCCATTTGGAACGGTATTGACTCTCGCTGCGACTGGTTCTGAAATGAACTCAGGCTCTGTTATTACAAACTGGGAAACAAAAGAAAAATATGGCTGGGGAAGCCCGCTCGTATTCCCTAAATTCTCGATTCTTGATCCGGTGAATACATTCACTGTACCTAAAAACCACACGATCTACGGGATGGTTGACATGATGAGCCATGTATTCGAACAATACTTCCATCATGTATCAAACACACCGTATCAGGACCGCATGTGTGAATCACTTCTTCGTACAGTGATTGAAACAGCGCCTAAGCTGATCAATGACCTCGAAAATTACGAATTGCGTGAGACGATTCTGTACACAGGAACAATCGCATTAAACGGCATGCTTTCTATGGGTGCAAGAGGGGATTGGGCTACTCATAATATTGAACATGCAGTATCAGCCGTTTATGATATTCCGCATGCCGGGGGACTGGCAATTCTGTTCCCGAACTGGATGAGACACACATTGTCTGAAAACCCTGCCCGCATGAAACAGCTTGCAGTTCGTGTGTTTGGTGTTGAAGAAGCAGGTAAAACAGATGAAGAAATCGCACGTGAAGGTATCGATAAACTGTCTGCGTTCTGGACAAGCCTTGGCGCTCCGAACCGTCTTGCTGATTATGATATTAATGATGAGCAGCTTGACACAATCGCTGACAAGGCAATGGCTAACGGTACATTCGGCCAATTTAAATCACTCAACAAAGAAGATGTGCTGTCAATTCTGAAGGCATCTCTATAAAAAAAGGGGAAATAGCCGTTTGGCTGCTTCCCTTTTTCTTTTTGTCAAACTTATGTTACAATGGGAAATCTGTTTTTTAAGCCAGCATTATTGGAGGTTTTACTATGGAAAATTTCACTTATTATAATCCGACAAAGCTGATTTTTGGAAAAGGTCAGCTTGAACAGTTAAGAAAAGAATTAAAACGATACGGCAAGAATGTACTGCTTGTTTACGGGGGCGGCAGCATTAAACGCAACGGCCTTTATGATCAAGTCACAGGCATTTTAAAAGAAGAGGGCGCTGTTATTCATGAGCTGTCAGGTGTTGAGCCGAACCCGCGACTTGCGACAGTGGAAAAAGGCATAGGCCTTTGCAGAGAACATGGCATTGATTTTCTGCTTGCTGTCGGCGGAGGCAGTGTCATTGACTGTACAAAAGCAATTGCAGCGGGCGTCAAATATGACGGCGACGCTTGGGATATTTTCAGCAAAAAAGTAACAGCGGAGGATGCGCTGCCATTTGGCACTGTTTTAACGCTTGCTGCAACAGGCTCTGAAATGAACCCTGATTCCGTGATTACAAACTGGGAAACAAACGAGAAATATGTGTGGGGCAGCAATGTGACTCATCCGCGTTTCTCAATTTTAGATCCTGAAAATACGTTCACGGTTCCTGAAAATCAAACAGTATACGGCATGGTTGACATGATGAGCCATGTATTCGAACAATACTTCCACAATGTTGAAAACACGCCGCTTCAGGATAGAATGTGTTTTGCTGTTTTGCAGACGGTCATCGAAACAGCTCCTAAGCTTCTTGAAGATCTGGAAAACTACGAGCTTCGTGAAACGATTTTGTATGCTGGTACAATCGCTTTAAACGGCACGCTCCAAATGGGCTACTTTGGTGACTGGGCTTCTCATACAATGGAACACGCCGTTTCAGCTGTGTATGATATTCCGCATGCGGGCGGTTTGGCAATACTGTTCCCGAACTGGATGAGATATACGCTTGATACAAACGTAGGCCGCTTCAAAAACCTCATGCTCAACATGTTTGACATTGATACGGAAGGCAAAACAGATAAAGAAATTGCGCTTGAAGGAATCGATAAACTGTCTGCTTTCTGGACAAGCCTTGGCGCGCCTTCCCGTCTTGCTGATTACAATATCGGAGAAGAAAAGCTTGAGCTGATTGCTGATATCGCAGCCAAGGAAATGGAACACGGCGGCTTCGGCAACTTCCAAAAACTGAACAAAGATGACGTGCTTGCCATCCTTCGCGCGTCTCTATAACCCCAAAGGGCGGAATCCAGTCATTCCGCCTTTCTTCTTGACTTGATTTCACAGATAAGTTCATATAAAGTGAAAGATGAAAACATTATACCGTTATGGAGGGACAAGCAATGACGCATGTACGCTTTGACTACTCAAAAGCGTTGACTTTCTTCAACGAACATGAACTTACATACCTGCGGGACTTTGTAAAAACTGCACACCATAATATCCATGAAAAAACAGGCGCGGGCAGCGATTTTCTAGGCTGGGTGGACCTCCCTGAACATTATGATAAAGAAGAATTCGCGCGCATCAAAAAAAGCGCGGAAAAAATCAAATCTGACTCTGATGTATTGCTTGTTGTCGGCATCGGCGGTTCTTACCTTGGGGCGCGGGCAGCGATTGAAGCGCTGAATCACGCGTTTTATAACACTTTGCCAAAAGCAAAACGCGGCAATCCGCAAGTCATTTTTATCGGAAACAACATTAGTTCATCTTATATGAGAGACGTTATGGATCTTCTTGAAGATGTTGACTTCTCTATTAATGTCATTTCTAAATCAGGTACGACAACTGAACCTGCAATCGCTTTCCGTATTTTCCGCAAGCTTCTTGAAGAGAAATACGGTAAAGAAGAAGCGAAAGCGCGGATTTATGCAACAACTGATAAAGAGCGCGGCGCATTAAAAACGCTTTCTAACGAAGAAGGCTTCGAATCATTCGTTATCCCTGACGATGTCGGCGGCCGTTATTCAGTCTTAACAGCTGTAGGCCTCTTGCCGATTGCTGTCAGCGGCGTCAACATTGATGACATGATGAAAGGCGCCTTGGATGCGAGCAAAGATTTTGCAACATCTGAACTGGAAGATAACCCTGCATACCAATATGCGGTTGTTCGCAATGTCCTTTATAACAAGGGCAAAACGATCGAAATGCTCATCAACTACGAACCAGCGCTTCAATATTTTGCGGAATGGTGGAAGCAGCTGTTCGGAGAAAGTGAAGGGAAAGATGAGAAGGGCATTTATCCTTCTTCAGCCAACTATTCAACAGACCTTCATTCTTTAGGCCAGTATGTACAAGAAGGCCGCAGAGATTTATTCGAAACGGTGCTGAACGTAGAGAAACCTAAACATGAACTGACAATCGAGGAAGCGGATAACGATCTTGACGGCTTGAACTATTTAGCTGGTAAAACGGTTGATTTCGTTAACAAGAAAGCATTCCAAGGCACAATGCTTGCCCATACTGACGGAAATGTTCCGAACTTAATCGTTAACATTCCTGAGCTGAATGCATATACTTTTGGATACCTTGTATATTTCTTCGAAAAAGCCTGCGCGATGAGCGGTTACCTCCTTGGCGTCAATCCGTTTGACCAGCCTGGTGTAGAAGCGTACAAAGTCAATATGTTTGCATTGCTTGGCAAACCTGGCTTTGAAGAGAAAAAAGCAGAGCTTGAAAAACGTCTGGAAGATTAATGTGAGAAAGCTGACTGGCAATTGCCGGTCGGCTTTTTATAAAATCAGAAAGGTGCTGATGTTCATGAAACAAGTGGTTAAACATCTCATCATTGCCGGCTTTTCTGCAGCTCTTTTGAGTATCCTTATCTCCTTTAATGCAGTGTATACAGATTTTTCTTCAAGCTTTGGCGGCACGCTGTCACATTTTTTCATCCACGCCTTTCTTCTCACTGGTTTGCCGCTTGCGCTTTTTACCGATGCGGTACATCGGATTTTGCATTTAAAACGAACCCATACTCTTTTCACTAAATTAGGACTCTATGCAACGGTTGTTTATGTGTCTTGGGATTCAGCTGCAGGGCTTGCTGCGGCAATGGCTGTTTACTTCTTAATTGAATGCGCTTTCTTTTTTGTTGGACGCGCGAAAGAAACAACGATTTCCATGTAGGCGCCTCTGAATGAAGTCTTGTTCGGCAGGACAGGATAAGTGAAAAAAGGGGCATTTTGATGATACCGATACCTTCAGCGATAGATGGGCAGTCTTTTCTGCTTCAAGAACTGGAACAAGTGATGAAGCCGCTCGGTTATGTGATAAACGGCGGCTGGGAATACGATCATGGCTACTTTGATTATAAAATTGATGATAGAGACGGCTATTTATTTTTGAGAATTCCTGTCAATGCGGTACAGGGCAGTCTCGATGAACGCGGGGCGGCCGTCCGGATCGGAACGCCGTTTATGCTGAGACAGGTGTTTCAGACGGATGTTGATGATCAAGCCGAGGGAGGGCCTTTCCAATCACTGTTTAATCAATTTTCCGAACCGGAAAGGCGGGACGCGGAAATTGATCCGGCATTTTTGGATATCGGCGCCTCTCTCGTAAAAGAATTGGAGGATGTTCTGCTGCATTAGATGGCAAGGAATTGGTCTGTTTCGAGTACCGTGTATGTAAGAGGAGGGGAAATCATCGGCCCCTCCTCTTTTTGTACACCTATAATTGTTTTGTTGTGATCCAGGAAATAGAGAACGCAGGTTTTGTAAGCCGCTCCCTTTAGTTCGTCAGGAATAGCAAGAAGCTCTACATGCTGGTCAAGCGGCAGCTTAATACCGTTCTGCTGTTTCGGCGGCCGTAATTTGACTTGGTAATGCTGCAGCATCGCCCGGCTGATAAACTCTGATGTTCCGATGATTTGGTTTGCGCCTGCCCGCTCCGCATTGGTGACAAAACGGTCAGTCAAAATCTCGACGATGCAGTAAGCAAGGGGATTAAGCCCTTTAACAGATAAAAGAGTCAGCACTGACAGCATATCAGCATCAGTTTCACTTTTATACTGATCGGCAGTAATCATCACTGATTCCGCTTCAGTAATATTGGCCCGTTTCAGTGTCCCATCATCGGCAGCGTGCCCGCGTATGAAATGGACGTTTTCGATCAGCGGGCCTTCTGTTAAAGATTCATCGATTAGCACGACTGTTTTGGAAGGGGCCGCAAGCTGAAGGTCCTTCAAAAGCCGGTTTGTTTTTTCATTCCACCCGATCAGAATGATGTGGCCCCGGCCTTTGTAAGCAACTTTTCCTTCGATATAGCGGTGCTGTCTGCTGAATGCGGCCGCTGATAACGTTGCGAAATATGCAGTGACAAAGCTTGCGCCGCTCAAAATCAGCAGAATTCCAGCTGCCTGACCCAGCGGCGTGTGCGGCACATAGTCTCCGTAACCGACTGTCGAAACCGTAACGACAGCCCACCAAATGCCTTCAAATACCGAAGTAAACTGCTTCGGCTCAAGTATATAAATGATTTGGCCGAACAAAAGAATCAGACATAAAATAATAACCCCGATTCGGATAAATAACGGCCATCTAAGCCATGAAATAAATATCCGATTTGATTTCATTCTTTTTCTCCTTCTTCAGATACTGAAATGGATAAAATTTGTTTAATGATTGTATTTAATTTCTCATTTAGCTTTTCCTGGCCGTACATATCTCGGGCCTGCTTCATTAACTCGGCTGTATCATCATCAAGCTGAATAAGCGGCTCATCAATTTCTGATTCATTATAAAGCTGAATAAACGCGTCCAATCCTTCGTTCATCCGGTCGATTGCTGTGCTCAGCTGTTCCTTTTCCTCACTCGTCACTTTCATAGCTTCCATCACACCCGTGCTTTTTTCTAACAGTATGTCCCACTTCCGATGATGTTTTTCAAAAAATGAACAAAACATATAAAAACGGATTTCTCCATAAACTAAAACAAAAAGGATGAAAAAGATGACGATCTTTCAAAGAACGATCGTGGTTTTGATCGGTACGCAGCTGGCGGCATCCGCGGTGATTTTGTTTATTTTCGATTTAAACTCATATAATCACTTTTCCGGCAGCTTCTCCTGGCTTCATTTTCTGAAAGAACTGGCCGGCAGTTTCGCCTTTTATTTGTTTTCGGCAGGTCTGTTCTTTTTGCTGATTGGATTGTGTGCCCCGAGCCGGAAGAAAAAGCGCATTTCTGTACACGGGAAAGAAAACTCATTAAAATAATCGTAATAGAGAAATGATCATGGAAAAAGGATGATGAAAAATGCTGTTTATATTTTTAACAATAGCCGCATTGGGATTGTCGTTTTGGGCACAATTTAAAGTGAAGAGCAACTTTGAAAAATATTCAAAAGTGGAAGCCTCAAGCGGACGTACAGGGGCAGAAACAGCAAGACGGATTTTAGATATAAACGGTCTTTACGACGTGCCGGTCGAACCGGTAAGAGGCACTTTAACAGACCATTACGACCCGACAAGACGGGTGGTGCGTTTATCTGAGCCGGTCTATTACGGCCGCTCAATTTCCGCCATATCCGTAGCTTCCCATGAAGTCGGACATGCCTTGCAGCATCAGGAGTCATATGGTGCGCTTGTGATAAGACATAAAATCTTCCCAGTCGTGAATTTTGCATCCGGTGTAGCTCCTTTGCTTTTCTTAGGAGGCATGCTTCTCGGAAGCTTGAATTTGATCGGGCTTGGCATCATATTATTTTCAACCGCTGTCTTTTTCCAGCTGATTACATTGCCTGTCGAATTCAATGCAAGCTCACGCGCGAAGCAGATTATTGTGTCAGAAGGATTCATCCGAAACAATGAAGAAAATGGGGTAAATAAAGTGCTGAGCGCTGCTGCCTTAACGTATGTGGCCGCGGCCCTGGTTTCCCTGTTTGAACTGCTTCGTTTTGTGATGATCTTCTTAAACGGTCGTGATGAGAATTAACGTTAAGGAGGTGGCCCCTTACCATTTATGGTAAGGGCTTTTTTTGCTTATTTTACAATTGATCGCCATTTTTGTTTTGATTGGCATTACGGCTGTTTTCGTTGCAGCGGAATTTGCGATCGTCAAAATCAGAGGTTCAAAAATCAATCAGCTCATCGAAAGCGGTGACAGCCGGGCGCTGGCCGCACATAAAATCATCTCCAATCTTGACGAGTATTTATCAGCCTGCCAGCTCGGGATTACGATTACAGCACTCGGCCTTGGATGGTTAGGTGAACCTACATTTGAACGTTTTCTTCATCCCTTATTTACAATGACAGGCATGCCGGAACCGTTTAATCACATTGTCACATTTGTAGTTGCATTTATTATCGTCACTTTTTTGCATGTGGTGATGGGGGAGCTTGCCCCGAAAACGGTTTCTATTCAAAAAGCTGAAGCTGTAAGCTTATGGATTGCAAAGCCGCTCATCTGGTTTTATAAAATCACGTACCCGTTTATTAAGGCATTAAACGGCTCTGCAAGCTTTCTTGTGAAGTTGTTTGGCTTTCATTCAGTAAAGGAGCATGAGGTTGTCATCAGCGAAGAGGAACTAAGGCTGATCCTTTCAGAAAGCTATGAAAAGGGAGAAATCAATCAGTCTGAATTCCGCTATGTAAATAAAATTTTTGAATTCGACAACCGGGTAGCGAGAGAGATTATGATTCCGCGGACGGAAATTGCCGTCATCTCTCTTGAGCAGTCGCTTGAAGAGGCGATTCATCACATCATTAATGAACGATATACACGCTACCCTGTCATCAAAGATGACAAGGATCATATTTTAGGGATCATCAACAGCAAAGATATGTTTAAAGCTTATTTTCTCGGCCAGCCGATAAAGCTGGAGCAAATCATGAGGCCCGTTATCAGGGTCATTGAAAGCATTCCTGTTCAGCAGCTGTTAATCCGCATGCAGAAGGAGCGGATTCACATGGCGATTCTCGTGGATGAATATGGGGGAACGGCGGGGCTTGTCACTGTCGAGGATATTATCGAGGAAATCGTCGGGGAAATTCGCGATGAGTATGATCAGGATGAAACACCGCACATCCTGAAAAAGGGCGAACACCATTATGTGATGGATGGAAAGGCGTTAATAGACGAAGTAAATGACCTGCTCGACATTGCGATTGAAAATGAAGAGATTGATACGATTGCAGGCTGGCTCTTAACGCAAAAAATGGAGCTGAAAGCAGGAGACGTCATACACGCGGAAGGCTGTGAATTTACAATCCTCGACGCCGAAGATCATCACATCCGTTTTGTCGAAATAAAAAAAACCGATTTTTGATAAAAAACAGCCGGGAACGAACGGCTGTTTTTTGTGTGATCAAGTCATTTCTTAAAAAGCAATGCTGTGAAGCCTTTTTTCTACATAGGATATATAAGACCGGTACACTGGGAAGGAGTGGCTGTATGAAAAAGGCTTGGTGGAAGGAAGCGGTTGTTTACCAAATTTATCCCCGCAGTTTTAAAGATTCAAATGGCGACGGAATCGGGGATATTCAAGGAATCAGATCTAAACTTTCTTACATAAAAGAGCTGGGCGCTGACGTCCTTTGGATTTGCCCCCTGTATGATTCACCGAATGCCGATAATGGCTATGATATTAGAGATTATCAAAACATATTAAGCGATTTTGGCACCATGACAGATTTTGACGAGCTTCTTGGTGACATTCATGATCTGGGCATGAAGCTGATTATGGATCTCGTTGTGAACCATACAAGCGACGAACATCCATGGTTCATAGAATCCCGTTCATCTATACACTCGGAAAAGCGCGACTGGTATATTTGGAAAGACGGCAAAAACGGAAAAGCACCGAACAATTGGGAAAGCATTTTCGGCGGGCCGGCTTGGGAGTATGATCAAAAGACAGGCCAGTACTATCTTCACCTTTTTGATAAAAAACAGCCTGATTTGAATTGGGAAAATGAAAAGGTGAGGAATGCCGTTTATAACATGATCAATTGGTGGCTTGATAAAGGAATTGACGGATTTCGGGTGGATGCCATTACGCATATTAAGAAAAAAGAAGGGCTTCCCGACATGCCGAATCCAAAGGGACTGGACTATGTTCCTTCCTTTCCTTATCATATGAATGCTGACGGCATTATGGATTTGTTAACAGAGCTGAAGGAAAACACATTTTCCCGCTATCCGATTATGACGGTCGGCGAGGCAAACGGCGTCTCTGCAAAGGAAGCTGCTGATTGGGCTGGAGAAAAAAACGGCATATTCAACATGATTTTTCAATTTGAGCATCTTGGCCTGTGGGATGTAGAGATCGATGAAAGCATTGATATTGCCTCATTTAAACGAATTTTAACTGACTGGCAGGACAGTCTTGAAGGAATTGGCTGGAATGCTTTGTTTATGGAGAATCACGACCAGCCCCGTTCAGTTTCTGTCTGGGGAGACGACGGAGTGTACCTGAAAGAAAGTGCAAAAGCGCTGGCTGCTGTTTATTTTCTTATGAAAGGCACGCCGTTTATTTATCAAGGACAGGAACTCGGAATGACGAACGTGGCATTTCCGTCTATTGAGGACTATGATGATGTCGCAATGAAACGCCTCTATGAAACAAAAATAGCGAAAGGCGCATCACACGAGGACGCGATGAAGGTTGTCTGGAAAAAGGGAAGAGACAATTCACGAACGCCTATGCAATGGAACGCAGATCCATACGCCGGATTTTCTGAGGCCAAGCCGTGGATCGGAGTCAATGAGAATTACAAATGGCTGAATGCTGAGGCGCAAAAAAACGATAATACATCCGTTTACCATTTTTACAAAAGCTTGATCAAGCTGCGCCAAACATATGATGTTTTTATCAACGGGACATACGAGCTCATTTTACCGGAAGATCAGCAAATCTTTGCATATCTTCGAAAAAACGAGAGCCACACTGCACTGATTGCAGCCAATCTGACTAGAACACCGGCGTTATTCAAGCACTCTGGATTGCCATTGTCATCAGATGCCCTTGTCTTGTCAAATATTGAAACAGAGCCGCATAAGCATATGACATCAATACTCTTAAAGCCGTATGAGGCAAGAATATATCTATGGCGCTAAACTCCAGCCTTAGACTGGAGTTTTTTGTTTTATCAGGTTTATGAGAGCGGTTTAACAGGAAAAAAAGAACACAGAACGAATTAAGCAAATAGAGCGGACAAACGAAAGGAGAAACAAATGCTGAAAACACTGCAAATCAAGACTTCCAAACGAGATGAAATGATTGATATCACCCGTGAGGTGGATGCGTTTCTTCAAGAAACAGGTGTAACGAGCGGCGCAGCGCTGATTTACTGTCCACATACGACGGCGGGCATTACAATTAATGAAAATGCCGACCCGGACGTCAAAAAAGATATGCTCAGAAGGTTTGATGAGGTATATCCGTGGGAACATGAGCTGGACCGCCACATGGAGGGCAATACAGCTGCACACATGAAGTCGAGTACGGTCGGCGCTTCACAGCATGTCATTGTGGAAAACGGCCGGCTCATTCTTGGAACGTGGCAGGGCATTTATTTCTGCGAATTTGATGGCCCTCGCACCCGGACATGTTATATCAAAATCATGGGGTAGCAGGTTGTTTTTTATGACGAAACATTTTCGCTGACATAAGCGCCGTAAGCCGGCGGGCTCGTCTCACGTAATGAAGGCGCGCTTGACATTCGAATATCTCAGTCCCGGCATCTCAAAAAACAAATCCAGTTTTAGATTTAAAAAATTGAAGGGAGCAGACACGGATGCTTTACGGGCCTGCTGACGTGAAGACACTGTTTTGCGAATGTAACTTGATAAAACTGAGGTGACAGATATGAACATTCTTCAATACTCTTATAAAAAAAGAGGGAAAATTGAGTTTGTATTTGAAGGCTGGCCTCACTCAAAAGTTACAATGGCTCCAATCAAAGGCTACTATTTTGTCCGCTTTATCAAATGGAGCAGCCTAGATCCAATCGTGACAAGAAATGACCTTGAAAAAATGGAGTGGGCTGCGAACCAATATTTAGGCACAGCCCCTTTCTATCGAAAACGGAAGGCATTTGAAACCCATCGTCCCGAAAATAGGCGATGGGGCTTTTTAGCGGACGATGCGGAAAAGAGACGGAACATCCAGTCTGGTCGCCTGAGACAGAAGATAGGCTGACTGTAAGGCTCCTCTTCTCCTAAATGAATTCAGCTTATCAATAATTTGCTGTCCGTTTAAGATTCCAAGACCATGGGCAAAATATTTATCCTCCCCCAGTAAAATCACATTTTCGCCTCTCCATTGGGCTTTTTGTGGATCAAATTCAGGATTCTTAAAATACAAACAATCACCAAGGAAAAAATGATGTCCTGTTTCTGTATATATCGGCAGTTTCTCATAATGCCAATCATATAAAATAATTCTGTCAAAGCTGGCATCGAATTTGTCTTCCCCGATTGTATCGATTAAGGCCAAGTAATAAATAACAACGATTGCGGTTGCGCATTCAAACGCGTAAAAAGGGCCGTTCTCTGCAATGTCCCGAATCGCTTTTGAAGGCGGCATTCTGTATTTCAGCTCCAAGGCGCCCTCTGGTGAAACCCTCCAATACGCTGTATTCCCGTATGTTTTCAAAAAAGTGGCAAACTTTGCCCCGCTTTTGTGCAGCGTCTTTGCCGCTGCGACAATATTCATCCGCAGTTTCAGCTCAAACATCAGTTCAGCAATTGAATGATAATCAAACTGAACAGGCGTCTCAATCATCTCTTTTAAGAGCGGATTCAGATTTTGATCAATCTGCCAATTTTCAATATCCTGGGGACGGAGCAATTGTCCTGATACAATAATCATGTTTAGCCCCCCTTGTTTTTTATAAGATATGCAAAAGGCTTGGGCAATGAAAGCTAAAAAGACTGAAGACTGGCAAAAAGAACTTCTTCCATTTTTTATTTTAAAACTTTTTTAAGCAGCCGATATATACTGTATCAAACCTGAAGGAGCAAGTGACATGAAGACTTTTATCAATTGGCTGAAGAAACCGTCTATTTCAAAGAAATTAATCGTCTCATTTATTGCGATTCTCATTATCCCTATTCTTATATTAGAATTTAGTTCTTATCGAAGCGCCAGCGGAAAGCTGGATGAGGAAATGATGGGGAATGCGAAAAACAGTGTCGATACATTTAATACAACCGTTACAAATGATCTGGGAGAAAAAGCGAAAGCAGTTACCTTTTTCAGTGAATCTCTTAAAAGATCCGCATTCAAAGGAAAATCGAATCAAGAAGAGATCAAAGCTAAATTTTCACAATACGTATCTATTAATCAGGGCGTAGCCAGAATTTATGGAGGCGCAGATAACGGCACTTACGTACAAGCGCCAAAAGAGACATTGCCGGACGGATACGACCCTAGACAACGCCCTTGGTACCAGGATGCGATGAAGGCCGGCGGTGAAATTGTCGTGACAGATCCTTACGTGGCTGCGAGTGACGGAAGCATGGTCATTACCATTGCACAAGAGCTGAAGGACGGATCAGGCGTTGTCGCCATGGATATTACCATTGATAAATTGTTAGAACAGATGAAACAAATCAAGGTCGGAAAAGAAGGCTATGCTTTCATTGCAACAAAAAACAAAACCTACGTCGCACACAAGAACCATAAGGCTGGAGAAAAGCTGTCAGGCGACTGGGTAGCCAAAATGTATGCGAATGACAGCGGTGAGCTCAAGTACACTCTGAATAACGAAGATAAAAAGCTGACCTATACTACAAATGAACTGACTGGTTGGAAAATAGCCGGCACTATGTATATGGATGAAATTAAGGATGCCTCAAAGTCTGTGCTGGTAACGGGCATGATCGTGCTGATTGCCTCCATTGTGGCAGGCGGGATTTTAATTCTGTTTATTGTTCGTTCGATTACAAAACCGTTAAAACGTCTTGTTCAATCATCGAAAACGATCAGCAGAGGGGATCTGACCGAAACGATCGAAATTCATTCAAAGGATGAGCTAGGGGAGCTAGGAGAAAGCTTCAACGAAATGGGACATTCCCTCCGCTCTCTAATCAGCGCAATTCAGGACTCGGTGAACAATGTGGCCGCATCTTCCGAACAGCTTACCGCATCTGCCGGACAGACGAGTAAAGCCACCGAGCATATTACGATGGCGATTGAGCAGTTCTCAAACGGAAACGAAGAGCAAAGCGAAAAGGTTGAATCCAGCTCTCATCAGTTGAACTTAATGAATGAAGGACTCCAGCAAGTCTCGCAAACATCGTCAGATATTACAAAGGCGTCTATCCAATCAACGGAAATCGCCGGAACAGGTGAAAAGTTTGTGCAGCAGACAGTCGGCCAAATGAACTCGATTAATCAATCTGTTCAGCAGGCTGAAGCTGTAGTCAAAGGCTTAGAAGGAAAATCAAAAGACATTACAAGCATTTTGAGAGTCATCAACGGCATCGCTGACCAAACAAATTTGCTTGCACTAAACGCGGCTATTGAAGCGGCGCGTGCCGGAGAGTCAGGCCGCGGTTTCTCTGTCGTAGCGGAGGAAGTGCGCAAGCTGGCTGTTCAATCAGCCGATTCAGCAAAAGAAATCGAAAAGCTGATCCAAGAAATCGTCGCAGAGATTGAAACCTCCCTTCACATGTTTAAAGAGGTTAATCAAGAAGTGCAATCCGGACTTGTTGTCACAGACAATACAAAAGAAAGCTTCAAGAGCATTTTCAGCATGACAAACGAAATCGCGGGCAAGCTGCAGACGATGAATTCCACCGTCGAGCAGCTGTCAGGCCGTTCACAGCACGTTTCAGCAGCAGTCAGCGGCATTGCAGACGTGTCGAAAGAAAGCTCGGCAAGCATCCAGGACATTGCCGCATCAGCTGAGGAACAGCTTGCTTCCATGGAAGAAATCAGTTCCTCAGCGACCACTCTTGCGCAGATGGCAGAAGAGCTTCGCGATCTGACGAAACAATTTAAAATTGAGTAAAGCCGAAAAACAGCGCTGATGAAGGCGCTGTTTTTTTATATGGGAAACATTAACAAAGTCCTAGTTTATTCGGTGAGTTTTGAACTATTTTTCATTTTTACCTCTATTTCCAATGTAATTTAAAGGAATTTATGTCGATATAATTTGTAAATTATTGAAAGAAGGTTCAAAAGGAAATGAAAAAAACACTTACCACTATTCGCAGATCATCAATTGCAAGGAGACTTATCATTTCTTTCATGCTGATCTTAATTGTCCCGATAACCGCCCTTTCGGTAAGCGCTTATCAATCAGCAGTTTCCTCACTTGATGTACAGATGACGCAAAGCGCCAAGGAAAATGTTCAAATATTAGATCACATTATTGATGATAAAATCAGAACGACTGAAAAGAGCCTCGCGTATTTTAGCGATTGGGCGACGGCAGATAAGTTTCAGGATAAAAAGAAAACAGAGCTGAAACAGGAATTTAAACAATTTATCCAAATGAATGATAATGTCGCTGCGGTATTTTCCAGCAGCAAAGACGGGGAATTCACACGTTATCCGTACGCTGACATGCCAAGTGACTTTAATGCTTTGGAAAGAGATTGGTACAAAGAAGCAATGGCCAATAAAGGCAAAACAATTGTCACTGAGCCTTATGAATCGATTTCATCAGGAAAAATGGTCGTCACCATCGCCCGTCAAACAGTGGATGGATCAGGCGTTGTCGCCATTGATATGAAAATTGATGACTTAGTCACTACCGCGAAAGGAATCAATATCGGAAAAGAAGGCTATGCTTTTATTTTGAACCAAAACAAGAAAGTCATCGCCTACTCCGGAGAAAAAGCGGGAACAGAGCTAAAAGGGGACTGGGTTGATAAGCTCTACAAGGATAAAAGCGGGGACTTTGAATATACGTACAAAGGCAAAAAGAAAAAAATGGCATTTGCAACAAGCGAAACAACAGGCTGGAAAATCAGCGGCACGATGTATGCAAACGAGATTCACGATGCTGCAAGCAGGGTTCTGATCATGGCTTCAATCGTTCTGGCGATTGCTATCGGAGCTGGAATGACGGCGATTTATTTTGTGATTCGATCCATCACAAAGCCATTGAGACGCATTGTCGCATCCGCTGAAAAAATTAGTGAAGGTGATCTAACCGAAACGATTGAAATCAATTCAAAAGATGAACTCGGCGTTCTGAGCGAGAGCTTCAATCATATGGCACACTCGCTTCGCTCGCTCATTCACGGAATCAAAGACTCAGTAGAACACGTTGCCTCATCGTCCGAAGAGCTGACTGCATCGGCAGACCAGACAAGCAAAGCCACTGAGCACATTACGATGGCTATCGAGCAATTTTCAAACGGGAGCGAAAGCCAAAGCGAGAAAATAGAAACGACAACTGAACAAATTAATGAAATGAATGACGGATTGGCAGAGCTGGCGCGGGCGGCCGCAGTGATTACAGAGACATCAGCAGATTCAACCGAAGTGTCAAGTAAAGGGGAGACACTCGTCCAGAAAACAGCCGGCCAAATGAACACAATTGACCATTCTGTAAAAGCAGCGGAACAAGTGGTGAAAGGGCTGGAGATCAAATCAAAGGATATCACAAATATTTTGCGTGTTATCAACGGTATTGCGGATCAAACCAATCTTTTGGCCTTAAATGCCGCTATTGAAGCTGCCAGAGCGGGTGAATATGGCCGGGGCTTCTCAGTCGTCGCTGAGGAAGTGAGAAAGCTCGCGGTACAGTCGGCTGACTCGGCAAAAGAAATTGAATCGCTGATCAGTGAAATAGTAAAAGAAGTCCACACATCATTGAACGTGCTTCAGTCCGTAAACAAAGAAGTTGAAACAGGGCTTGTCATGACGGACGAAACAAAGCAGAGCTTCAAACATATCTCGCAAATGACCAATCAGATTGCTTCCGAGCTGCAAAACATGAATGCGACGGTTGAGGAGCTGTCGGCGGGAGCACAAGAAATTTCCGCAGCTTCAAATGATATCACAGCCATTTCTAAGGCAAGCTCGGACGGTATCCAAGATATCGCCGCTTCAGCTGAGGAACAGCTGGCATCCATGGAGGAGATCAGCTCATCAGCACTGACGCTTGAAAGAATGTCTGAAGAACTCCGTGATCTGACAAAACGATTTAAGGTAGATGCAGATAAAGAATAGGTCTAAAAGACTATCTATTTATGGGAAATTAGTTACTTTTGTTGAATTTCTTCTTTTTTGCTGTATATATTTACCCATTTCCAGCCGATATGAAGGGTAGCATAAAAAAGGAGAAATGAATGATGAAAAAAATACTCCAACTCATAAAACAAAGATCAATTACACGGAAGCTTCTCGTTTCCTTTCTGTCGATCCTCATCATACCGGTTGTCATATTGGCGATCTTTGCGTATCAATCGGCTAGCAGCTCGCTCGACAGACAGATGATGGGGAGCGCATTAGAAAATGTACAGCAATTAAACGAAATCATTAACACCAGCATCGGCGAAAAAGAAAACAGCGCTGCTTACTTCAGCGAATGGCTGACAAAAGAGAGATATAAAGCAAAAAGCAATGCAAGCATTGAAGAGAAATTCTCACAATATATCAGCATTAATAAAGATGTAGAGTCCATTTATACTAGTGACGAAAACGGGCGATTTACCCGTTACCCGGATCTCCCGATGCCGAGCGGCTACAATCCGGTTGAACGCGACTGGTACAAAAAAGCGGTTGCGAATAAAGGAAAAGTCGTTGTGACAGATCCTTATAAAACCGCGTCTACAAATACGATGGTTGTGACAATCGCCCAGCAGACAAAAGATGGTTCAGGCGTTATCGCAATCAACATGACCATTGAAAATCTGTTGAAAACAACCAAAAAAGTCAACATCGGCACACAAGGCTATGCATTTATCATGACGAAGGACAAAAAAGTTGTCGCTCATCCAAATGAAAAATCAGGAACTGAATTAAAAGGCGACTGGCTTGATAAGATGCTGAATGCTGATAAAGGCGATTTTCAATACACCATGGACGGCGATAAGAAAAAAATGGCCTTTGATACAAACAAGTTAACGGGATGGAAGATCGGCGGCACCATGTATTTAGACGAAATCCACGAGGCGGCCCAGCCTGTTCTTCACCTTGCTTTAATTGTCTTGGCCGCAGCTATTATCATAGGAATTATCGTCATGACTTTGATCATTCGGTCGATTACAACACCGCTGAAACAGCTTGTCGGTTCCTCTAAGCGGATCAGCGAGGGAGATTTGACAGAAACCATTGATATTCGTTCAAAAGATGAATTGGGCGAGCTCGGCAAAAGCTTTAACAATATGGCGTCGTCACTTCGTTCTCTCATACACGCCATCCAGGATTCGGTAGACAATGTTGCTGCTTCCTCTGAGGAGCTGACCGCATCAGCTGCGCAAACGAGCAAGGCAACAGAGCATATTACATTGGCGATTGAACAATTTTCTAACGGCAATGAAAAACAAAACGAAAATATTGAAACGGCAGCAGAGCATATTTATCAAATGAATGACGGGTTGACGAATATGGCTCAAGCTTCTGAAGTCATCACAGATTCATCTGTTCAATCGACAGAAATTGCAAGTGAAGGCGGCAAGCTTGTTCACCAAACCGTCGGCCAAATGAACGTCATTGACAAGTCCGTTAAAGAAGCGGAGCAAGTTGTACGCGGATTGGAAACGAAATCGAAAGACATTACAAACATTTTGCGTGTGATTAACGGCATCGCAGACCAGACAAACCTGCTTGCTTTAAATGCGGCAATTGAAGCAGCCCGTGCAGGCGAGTACGGCCGAGGCTTCTCTGTTGTAGCGGAAGAAGTAAGAAAACTGGCAGTACAGTCAGCAGATTCAGCAAAAGAGATTGAAGGATTAATCATCGAAATTGTGAAGGAAATTAATACATCTCTCGGCATGTTCCAGTCTGTCAATCAAGAGGTGCAGACAGGACTTGATATCACAGATAAAACAGAAATGAGCTTTAAGCGCATTTCTGAAATGACGAACCAAATCGCCGGCGAACTGCAAAATATGAGTGCGACGGTTCAGCAGCTTTCTGCCAGCTCCGAGGAAGTATCGGGAGCGTCTGAGCATATTGCATCGATTTCCAAAGAAAGCTCAGCACATATTCAAGATATCGCTGCGTCAGCTGAAGAGCAGCTTGCTTCCATGGAAGAAATCAGCTCGTCTGCAGAAACCCTTTCGTCTATGGCGGAAGAGCTTCGCGATATGACTAACCGATTCAAAATCGAATAATAAGCCTTAACACCCAAGCATGTTGCGCTTGGGTGTTTTTTTTAGTTTTTTTATTAAACCTTTTATCCTAGTTGACGATATTAGATTTAGCTTAAAGGAGGAGTCAACAGGAATGGGAAAATTCATACAATGGATCAAACAGCCATCGATCAGCAAACCGCTAATCGCTGCGTTTCTGGCAGTGCTTATTTTGCCGGTTGGGGTTCTAGCATATTTCAGTTATCAATCAGCTTGGAACGCACTGGACAGGGAACTAACCAATAGTGCAGTGGGAAACGTTGAAGAACTCAATAGCACCCTGCAAAACAAATTGAATAATAAAGTGAAAGCAATAGATTATTATAGTGAGACAATCGATAAAGACCTATTGCTAGGCAAAAACAAAACCTTACTGAAAGAGAAATTTAAGCAGTACACGACACTTAACGACGATGTAGGCGCGATCTATGCTGCTTCAGAAGATAAGAAGCTTTACAAATATCCGGACAGCGGTGTTCCGAAAGGCTTCGATCCGACAGGACGTGACTGGTACAAACAGGCCGTTGCGGAAAAAGGACAGGCTGTTTTCTCAGAACCGTATACTGATGAAGCAACAGGGAATACCGTTGTCACAATTTCAAAACAATTACAAGACGGGTCAGGGGTTATAGCGCTTGATTTAAACCTGGATGAGGTGCTTACTGCATCACAGAGAATCAAAATCGGTAAAGAAGGCTATGCATTTATTACGACAGGCAACAAAAAATATATCGCCCATCCGACGATTAAGCCTGGGACAGCCGGCTCCGGCGATTGGACAAACCAAGTATATTCCAAAAATGACGGCTCCTTTGAATATACATTCGAAGGCAAAGAAAAGAAAATGGCCTTTACGACAAATAAATTAACTGGCTGGAAAATCGCGGGCACTTATTTTGTCAGTGAATTGCAAGATGCTTCAAGCCCGGTGCTGAACACTGCGATTATCATTCTATGCGTGTCTATTGTAATCGGCGGCATACTCATACTCTATATTATTCGTGCCATCACCAAGCCATTAAGAAAACTTGTCTCGACGTCTGCAAAAATCAGCAGCGGTGATCTCACAGAAATCATTGATATTCATTCGAAAAACGAGTTTGGCCAGCTTGGCGAGAGCTTTAATGAAATGTCTGCATCATTGCGTTCTGTAATCGGCGTTATTCAAACGTCTGTCGAAAACGTCGCCTCATCTTCTGAGGAACTGACGGCAAGCGCGGCCCAAACGAGTAAGGCAACTGAACATATTACACTCGCCATCGAACAGTTCTCAGATGGCAACGAGGCGCAAAGCGAGAAACTGGAAACGAGCTCAAACCACCTTTCTCAAATGAATCACGGGATTTCAAAAGTGGCACAAGCCTCTTCAACCATTACGAAATCATCGATTCAGTCCTCTGAGGCAGCGGGCAGCGGCGAGAAACTGGTGGAACACACAGTCGGCCAAATGAAAACAATCGACCAATCGGTTCAACAAGCGGAAGCGGTTGTGAAGGGCCTTGAAACAAAATCGCAAGACATCAACAGCATCTTGAATGTGATTAATGGCATCGCTGATCAAACCAACCTGCTGGCATTAAATGCTGCGATTGAGGCGGCAAGAGCGGGAGAATACGGAAGAGGCTTCTCAGTAGTTGCGGAAGAGGTCAGAAAACTTGCCGTGCAATCAGCAGACTCCGCCAAGGAAATTGAAGGATTAATCCAAGAGATTGTCAGAGAAATCAGCACTTCCCTTTCGATGTTCCAATCTGTGAATCATGAAGTGAAGGAAGGCTTGCAGATTACTGACAAAACAGCGGAAAGCTTTAAACAGATCTATGAAATGACAACCCAAATTTCCGGCGAATTGCAAAACTTGAACGCGACGGTTGAACAACTATCAGCCGGATCACATGAAGTGTCAAGTGCTGTTGAAGACATTTCTGCAGTGGCGAAAGAAAGCTCAGCAGGCATTCAGGATATCGCAGCTTCGGCGGAAGAACAGCTTGCGTCCATGGAAGAAATCAGCTCTTCAGCGGAAACGTTGGCAAACATGGCGGAAGAACTTCAGGACATTACGAAAAAATTTAAAATTGAATCATAATGAAACGAGAAAGCGGCATATTCTGCTGCTTTCTTTTTTTTAATGAAAACAAAAATAAACAAAAATAATTCAAAAACAAACGAAGATCATATATAATGAAAACGGATACAAATAAAAGGGTATGGAGGAATATCAAATATGGTGAAGCATATATGGGATTCAGACCGAGCTGCAAAGCTGCCTAAAGGTGTAGAGGAATTGGTGTACAGGTCCAATCTGATCGGATCAGACCGCACTGTTTGCAACTGGGGCGGGGGGAATACATCTATGAAAACAATGGAAAAGGATTTTAGAGGCCGTGAAATAGAAGTCATGTGGGTAAAAGGAAGCGGTTCAGATTTGGCAACAATGAAAGCGCATAACTTTACCGGTTTGAAATTAGATGATATCCGCCCGCTGATTGAAAGGGACAAAATGTCAGATGAAGAAATGGTAGATTACCTGTCTCATTGTATGATTGACAGCAAACATCCCCGCCCTTCAATTGAAACACTATTACACGCTTTTCTGCCATACAAGCATGTTGACCATACCCATCCAGATGCGATTATCAGCATATGCTGCGCAGATAATGGAAAACAGGTCGCTGAAGACATTTACGGAAACCGGTTTGTATGGGTGCCATACGTCCGCCCTGGATTTGCTTTGTCTAAAATAATCGCTGAAGGCGTAGCGAACAACCCTCACGCCGAGCTTGTGTTAATGGAGAAACATGGCTTAGTCACTTGGGGAGAGACGTCTGAAACATGTTATCAAAAAACGATATCCATCATTCAAGAAGCCGAGCAGTATATTAACGACCGTATCAATCAGCATGAGGTATTCGGAGGCAAAAGATATCAGCCGCTGCCGGAAGATCACAGAAAACAAATATTGGCTGAGATCATGCCTGTGATCAGAGGAACTGTAAGTAAAGAAAAGAAACAGATCCTTTCCTATGATGATCATGACGACGTCTTGGAATTTGTAAACAGTGTTCAAGCGCCAGCACTTTCGCAAATCGGTGCGGCATGCCCGGATCACCTTGTTCACACAAAAAGGGTTCCGCTGTACATTGATTGGAATCCGGAAACTCAAGATGTTCACAAGCTTGCGGATCTGATCAAGTCAGGAGTCGAGCGCTTTACGTCAGAGTATCAGGCTTACTTTACACGCAATCAGCAGGATGGGGATCAAATCTTTGAATCCGCTCCGCGGGTGATATTGATTCCTGGAATCGGAATGGTGAATACAGGAAAAAGCTATACCATGTCTAAAGTAAGCGGGGCCTTATATCGGAGGGCCATCGCCGTTATGAAAGGAGCAACAGCTCTGGGGCAATTTGTTTCTTTAAATGAAAATGAATCCTACCATGTCGAATATTGGCCGCTCGAACTATATAAACTTACGCTTGCCCCGCCGGAAGCAGAATTTTCCCGTAAAGTAGCGCTGATAACCGGAGGGGCTGGCGGAATCGGCAGTGCAGCATGCCGCCGATTTGCAGCTGAGGGAGGGCACGTAATCGCAGCTGATCTGAATATAGAAGGTGCACAGAAAATTGCCGGGGAAATAAACGATGCGTACGGAGAAGGGCGTGCAATGGCTATCAAAATGGATGTGACAAAGGAAAAAGACGTACAGTCAGCTTTTGAACAAGCGGCACTTGCTTACGGCGGCATTGATATCGTCATCAATAATGCCGGGCTGGCCACATCAAGCCCATTTGACGAAACAAGTCTAAAAGAATGGAATCTTAATATGAATGTTTTAGGAACAGGCTATTTCCTTGTAGCCCGTGAAGCGTTTAAACAGATGAAACAGCAAAATAGAGGCGGAAGCATGGTATTTGTCGGATCGAAAAATTCGGTTTATGCGGGGAAAAACGCCTCTGCCTACAGCTCGGTTAAGGCGCTTGAAACCCATTTAGCAAGATGCATTGCTGCAGAAGGCGGAGAATTCGGCATTAGGGTCAACTCCGTTTTGCCGGACGCGGTTCTTCAAGGATCGGCAATCTGGGGTTCAAGCTGGCGCGAGGAACGAGCCGCGGCGTACGGGATTGAACCGGATCAGCTGGAAGAACATTACCGGAAACGGACTGCATTGCTCGTCAATATTTACCCGGAGGATATTGCCGAAGCCATTGCATTCTTCGCTTCTTCCAAAGCCGAAAAAACAACGGGCTGCATGATCACGGTAGACGGCGGCGTCCCTGCTGCTTTTACGCGTTAGATATATGCTATGATAAAAATATAAGACGGACTACGATATGAGGAAGGGCGTTACTGATGCTAGTAGCAGAACGGCAGCAAAAAATAGTGGAAATAGTGAATACGCGTTCAAGCATCCGCGTTGCCGAATTAAGTGACATATTTTCAGTCACAGAGGAAACCATTCGGCGTGATCTTGAGAAGCTTGAAAAAGAACATAAACTGAGCCGGAGTCATGGAGGAGCGATCAGTATTCAGCAGAAGGAATCAGAAATTCATTTTTCTGAACGGGAAATCACAAATGTCATCGAAAAAAAAGCCATCGCTCACGAGGCGGCCAAATTTGTCAAAAGCGGAGACCGAATTATTCTCGATGCAAGCACAACCGCCTGGTACATGGCGAAAATACTCCCTGACATTGAACTCACCGTGATTACAAACTCCATGAAAGCAGCCATTGAACTCAGCAATAAAAAAAGTATATCAGTCATTTCAACAGGCGGCATTTTGCTGGAAAAATCATTATCATTTGCCGGCCCGTTAGCAGAGCGTTCACTTGAAACCTATCATGTCAATAAAACCTTTTTGTCATGTAAGGGATTTGATATAAACAACGGGATGAGTGACTCAAATGAGTGGCAGGCGCTGCTCAAAAAACGGATGATTGAAAGATCGGACCAGACCATTTTGATGGCCGATTCAAGCAAATGGGGGAACCGCGAGTTTTCACATATCGCCTCGCTGCAAGATGTCAGCCGCGTTATTACAGATTCTGGACTTGATCCAGCATCGGTAAAAGCTCTTGAGGACAAAAAGGTGAAAGTGACAGCTGTTCCTCTTCCGAAGAGAGGGTGAAAGAATGATTTATACTGCCATTGATATAGGCGCATCAAGCGGGAGAATCATGGTAGGTGAACTAAAGGAAGGGAAGCTTGACATACAAGAGATTCACAGATTTGCTAACGGTTTTAGTCAAAGAGAAGAGCATTGCTTTTGGGATATTGATCATCTGCTGAAACAAATCCTGCAAGGACTGCAAAAAGTAAAAACGCTTGGATATGAACACTGCACCGTTGGCATCGATACATGGGCAGTTGATTACGTCTTTCTGGATGAAAAAGGAAATCGGTTGCGCGAAGCAATATCCTATCGTGATAGAAGAACAGATCATACAATAGACAAACTGGAGCATACCCTCTCGAAGGCTAAAATTTATCAAAAAACAGGAATACAATTTCAGCCTTTCAACACGATCTATCAATTGTATGAAGAAGACCGTGAGCTGCTGAAAAAGACAGATAAAATTGTGATGGTTCCTGATTATTTAGGCTATTGTTTAACCGGAAAAGCTGTAACAGAAATCACGAATGCGTCCACAACACAGCTTTTAAACGTCTCAACGGGAAAGTTTGATCCTGAATTGCTTGAAGCCGTGTCTGTTTACGAACAGCAATTTGCCCCGTTGACTGAACCGGGGTATGAGCTCGGGAAGCTAAGAAATGACTGGTTCCCGGATTATGATCTCCCGGCGTGCAAGGTGATGACAGTCGCAACACATGATACGGCCTCGGCCGTCATCGCGGCGCCTGGTGTAAGTGATGGCTGGGCGTATATCAGCAGCGGAACATGGTCGTTAATCGGTGTTGAAAACAAAACACCGATAATAACTGATCTGGCTTTGAAAAACAACTATACAAATGAACGCGGCGCAAACAACACCATTCGCTTTCTCAAAAACATTATCGGCATGTGGGTGATACAAGAAGTAAGACAGCAGTTACAAGCAGATTACTCTTTCCAGCAGCTTGCAGAAGAAGCCGAAAAAACAGAACCATTCCAGCAATTTATAAACTTAAATGATAAACGCTTCCTCAATCCAGAAAACATGATAATGGAAATACAGCATTATTGCAGAGAAACCCGCCAAAAGATTCCCCGCGCTGCAGGCGAACTTGCCTGCTGCATCTACAGCAATTTAGCCATCATCTATGCGATAGCCATCAAAGAACTCGAAACGATCACAGAAAAAACGATCGATCAGTTTCATATCATCGGCGGCGGAGCCCGGAACGATTTCTTAAATCAATTAACGGCAGACATGAGCGGAAAAGCGGTATACGCAGGACCAGTAGAGGCAACCGCCATAGGAAATCTGCTGATGCAAATGATTGCTGCCAAAGAAGTCAAAGACATAAAAGAAGCCCGGCAAGTCGTCAGAAATTCCTTTCCGATCAAAGTGTTTACACCCAAAGACATTGACAGAAGCACGATCATTCAGTCATTTCAGCAAACTGTTTTGAAAGCGCTATCTAAATAAGGAAGAGGTGACAAAGCTTGAAAAGAAAAGCCAGTATCATGTTTGTCCATCAAGACAAGTACGAAGAATACAAGCAGCGGCATGATGACATTTGGCCTGAGATGGCAGAAGCACTCAAAGCTCATGGAGCCCACCATTATTCCATTTTTCTAGATGAGGAAACAGGCCGGCTTTTTGCATATTTAGAAATAGAGGATGAAGGGAAATGGAGAAAGATGGCGGACACGGAAGTTTGCCGGAGATGGTGGAAAACGATGGCGCCCTTAATGAAAACAAATTCGGATTTCAGTCCTGTTTCGATAGATCTAAAGGAAGTTTTTTATTTGGATTAAAAAAACTGAAATAAGGGAGAGAGCTGCATGACCATAAAAGCCAATTATGACAGTGCAAAACAGGCATATGAAAAATGGGGAATTGATGTTGAAGAGGCGCTTCGGCAATTAAAGCAAGTGCCCATTTCAATCCACTGCTGGCAGGGGGACGACATTGAGGGCTTTGAAGTAAATAAGAGCGAGCTTTCAGGCGGAATTGATGTGACCGGCAATTATCCCGGAAAAGCGCAAACGCCTGAAGAATTAAGAAGAGATTTGGAGAAGGCTCTTTCTCTCATTCCCGGAAAGCACCGTGTGAACCTGCATGCGATTTACGCAGAAACTAACGGGGAAGAGACAGAACGTGACGAATTGAAGCCGCAGCATTTTGAAAACTGGGTAAAATGGGCAAAAGATTTAGGGCTAGGTTTAGATTTCAATCCGACCTTGTTTTCGCATGAGAAAGCGGCTGATGGACTCACCCTTTCACACCCCGATCCGGATAT
This sequence comes from Bacillus sp. MBGLi79, assembly GCF_002953915.1. Classification (NCBI taxonomy): domain Bacteria; kingdom Bacillati; phylum Bacillota; class Bacilli; order Caryophanales; family Bacillaceae; genus Bacillus; species Bacillus sp. MBGLi79. The sequence goes on along the minus strand of NZ_CP026521.1, from coordinate 3,565,618 downwards.
CAGAGAATTTTGGATCAGGCATTGCATCGCGTGCCGCCGTATCGGAGAATACTTCGGCACAGAATTAGGCACCCCTTGCTTGACGAATATTTGGATTCCCGACGGCTATAAGGATGTCCCGAGTGACAGGCTGACACCGCGTAAAAGATTAAAAGAATCACTGGATCAGATTTTCGCAGAAGAGATCAGTGAACAACACAATCTCGATTCAGTTGAAAGCAAGCTGTTCGGGCTTGGTTCTGAATCATATGTTGTCGGATCTCATGAATTTTATTTTGCTTATGCTTTGACGAATCATAAGCTTTGTTTACTTGATACAGGCCATTTTCATCCGACTGAGACGGTATCAAACAAGGTCTCGTCCATGCTGCTTTTTACAGACAAGCTTGCTTTGCACGTATCTCGGCCAGTTCGCTGGGACAGCGACCATGTAGTGGTTTTGGATGATGAATTGAGAGAAATCGCTCTTGAAATTGTACGTAATCAGGCTCTTGAGAAGGTCGCTATCGGCCTGGATTTTTTCGATGCCAGCATTAACCGTGTAGCGGCTTGGACCATCGGAACGAGAAATATGATCAAAGCTTTATTGTATGCCTTGCTCCTCCCGACCGGCTATTTAAAACAATTGCAGGAAGAGGGCCGCTATACAGAAAGGCTGGCCCTGATGGAGGAATTCAAAACATATCCTTTCGGAGCCATCTGGGATTCCTACTGTGAACAAATGGGCGTGCCGGTAAAAGAGGCATGGCTGCATGACATCAAAGAGTATGAACAAGAGGTGCTTTTAAAAAGGAAGGCGTCTTCTCCGATTGCCTAATAAAAAATCCGCCGCGTCATTTGTACGCGGGCGGATTTTTTTAAGCATGATCAGCAGGGTACACAATCCCCATTTGCTTTCTTGCTTCTTCCATAATTTTCGCAGTGGTCAAAGACCGTTCAAATGTATTTTCTTCCGATTCCTGCTTATTCTCTTTTATGAGCGTGACAAATTCTTCTGCTTCGTAGAACATCGCCGGTTTAGGGTCAGGGATCGCAATGTTTTCAAGGCGGCCGTCGCGGTAGCGGATTTCAACACGTTCAGGCCGGTGAATCGTATCAATTACAATCGTTCCGTCTTCACCCTGGATTTCCGCCGGGGCATAGGAAGTAGAGATTTTAGAATGCATCAGAACAGCTTCGAACCCATCGTAAGACAGAATGACAGTTCCCTCTCCGTCCACTCCGGAAGATAAAGCATATCCGTTTGCTTTTACATCCTTTGGCTCGCCAAACAGCACAACAGCCGGATAAATACAATAGACGCCAATATCCATTAATGACCCATTGGAAAGCTCAGGCTGAAACGCATTCAAAATAGTTCCGTTTCTGAACGCGTCATACCGTGAGGAGTATTGACAGTAGCTTGCGGTAAATCTGCGGACAGTGCCGATTTTATGCAGGTGTTTTTTCAGCTCTTTGAAATTCGGCAGGAAAGTGGTCTTCATCGCTTCCATGAGGACAACGCCGTTTGCCTTAGCCGCTGAGATCATCTCTTCTGTTTCTCTTATATTCGAAGCAAACGGCTTCTCACAAAGCACATGCTTGCCATGGTTCATAAAGAGTACGGCTTGTTCCTTGTGAAGAGCGTTCGGGCTGGCTATGTATACGGCATCAAAGCAATCGCTCTCCGCCATTTCCTGAAGGTCTGAGAAGGTATGCGCAGCGTTGTGTTTAGCAGCAAACTCAGCAGCGCGTTCAGCCGATCTTGAATAAACAGCAGTCAGCTGAAAATCTTCTATATCCGCTGCTGACTCAAGAAAGCGGTCTGTAATCCAGTTGGTTCCTATTATTGCAAAACGTATCACTCGTATCGCTCCTTTTGCATGATATAGCTAAATTATAGCTTAAAAAGAACAAAATCACATGATAGATGTAAATAGAATGTGACAACAGAGAAAGCTTTTCCAGCAATTAACGGTTATTATTTTTCATTATAGGGACGATAGTGTACAATTTAACTAAACTATGTATGACGGAGGAACGATAGTGGAGACGTTGCAAACATGGAGCGGCAGATTCAAGCGATTCTTCTTGGACAATAAGTTTGTTTTATTTTTGCTTGTGCTGCTGCTGATTGGTTTAAATATTCTTGTATTTACAAAAACATCATTTATTTTCACCCCGATTATTGTTCTGCTCAAAACAATTTCACTTCCGATTATTTTGACAGGCATTGTTTTTTATCTGTTAAATCCAGTTGTCGATTTCCTGGAGAGAAGAAGAATAAGAAGAATCTATTCTATATTGCTGTTATATCTATTGATTATCGGGCTGATCACGATCACGATCGTGTCCATCATCCCCTTTTTAAAAGAACAAATTATGAGTTTGATTGACAATATCCCGAGATATGTCGACGTCGTAGAAGACCAAACGAAACAGCTGATTGGCAGCAACTTCGTCAATCAGGCCCAGCAAACGATGAACATTAATATATCTGATCTCGCGACAAAGGTTTCGGACCAGGCAGCGACAATCGTAAACAGCACCTTTACCGGTGTTGGGAATTTTATCGGCGCGCTGACTGAGATTATCATTTCGATCGTTACGGTTCCGTTTATTCTTTTCTATTTGCTAAAAGACGGAAAAAAATTACCGGTCTACATACTGAAGTTTGTGCCGACTCGATTGAAAGAACAGACATATACAGTCTTAAGTGAAATGAATCATCGGTTAAGTTCTTATATCAGAGGCCAGATCATTGTCAGCTTCTGTATCGGGTTTTTGCTGTTTATCGGTTATTTGATTATCGGCCTTGATTATGCTTCATTGCTCGCAGTCATTGCGGCTTGTACAAGCATTGTTCCATATTTAGGGCCAACGATTGCCATCACGCCTGCAATTATCATCGCCATAGTGACATCGCCGCTCATGCTGCTTAAGCTGGTGATCGTTTGGACCATTGTTCAGCTGATTGAAGGGAAGCTGATCTCTCCGCAAATTATGGGGAAAAACCTTCACATCCACCCGATCACGATTATATTTCTGCTGTTAACAGCCGGCAAACTGTTTGGTGTTGTTGGAATCATTCTTGCCATTCCGGGCTATGCAGTCGTCAAAGTCATTACAACACATTTATTTGACTGGTTTAAAATGCGGTCACATTTATACGACGAAGAAAAAAATGAAAATATGCCGGGTCATAAAGTGTGATTTTCGTTTATAGTTATATAAGACGGGCTTTCCATTTATGGGAAGCTCCCGTTATGTAAAAAAATAAATGTCTAATGGGGAGAATCAAAATCATGACTCTATGGGAATTGTTTGTAGCCGCCATTTTAGGAATCGTAGAAGGATTAACAGAGTACGCGCCGGTTTCTTCGACAGGACATATGATCATAGTAGACGACATCTGGCTTAAATCAAGTAATCTGATGTCAGAAGAAGCTGCTAATTCATTCAAAGTAGTTATTCAGCTAGGATCCATTTTAGCAGTAGCTATCGTGTTTAAAGACCGAATTTTAAATTTACTCGGCTTGAAAAAAAATATTACAAGCGACCAGAAGCAGGGACATAAATTAAGCATTGCCCAAATTGCTGTCGGGCTCGTTCCAGCTGCTGTTCTCGGCTTTTTGTTTGAAGATTACATTGATGAATATTTATTTTCCGTTAAAACTGTGGCCTTCGGTTTAATCGCCGGGGCAGTCCTGATGCTTTTTGCTGACTGGGTGAATAAGCGGAAAGCAGCGACAGACACCCTCGACCGCATTTCCTATAAACAGGCGATAGCAGTCGGCTTATTCCAATGTCTTGCCCTTTGGCCGGGTTTCTCACGTTCAGGTTCAACCATTTCCGGAGGTGTTATTCTCGGGTTAAACCACCGAGCGGCAGCCGATTTTACGTTTATTATGGCGATGCCGATCATGATGGGAGCAAGTTTTCTGAGCCTTGTGAAACATTGGGACAGCTTAAGCTCGGATTTGATGCCGTTTTTCATCGTCGGCTTTATCTGTGCCTTTGTTGTCGCGTTGTTTGTCGTCCGTTTCTTCTTAAGACTGATTAATAAAATCAAACTCGTCCCATTTGCAATCTATCGAATTATTCTCGGTGTGATTTTACTTTTAATCATGATGTAAGTCGAAAAATAAGGCTCATCCCGAGCCTTATTTTTTCTGTCAATTCAAGAGGAAACAGCTTGTTTTTCAAAAAAAAATCATCTATAATAAACATGACGTTACATACGGGGCCATAGCTCAGCTGGGAGAGCGCTACGCTGGCAGCGTAGAGGTCAGGGGTTCGAGCCCCCTTGGCTCCATACCTGTAAACCCTTATTCGATAAGGGTTTTTTTGTTTGGAGAAAAAGGTTCATTCTCTGAATCCTCCAGTTGAACAGTTCATCTGTCTATCATGAACTTTCCAAGACACCCCTTTGTTCTTCAAAGACCGTCATGTCTTTCAAAGGGGGTGAGTAGACATGAAGAGATACCATTCGTTCGGACGTCGGATTGGACATTTTGTGAATTAAACCTTTAGTTGAAATAAGGCATTCTCCTTCGTGGACAAAGTATGAATTGGAGAGTTCTGCGTGTTCGCCGGTTGAGCGATAGATAGAATTAAGGAGTTTTCCCTTCTAGCACCATTGCACAACCAATAGATTGGCCATGATCGTGGACGGCTGTCTCCTCGTTAGGCGGAATGTGAATAACGATAATCTCCAACTCATTGTTTCGATAGATGGCATTTCGGCCGTAGGCGTACTGGTCTGGCTCCTTAATATACGGTTGACTCAATTGTGCTGCGTTTGGAATTTGTTTTAATGATGTTGCTAAATCTTTAACCGATGGATTTTTCAAGCCGCCAAAAATATCTTGGATACACTCATACAGTTCCATTCGTTTTGCCTCCCGGAAAAAATAAAAATTTCCTAACATTGGTATTTCACAGATTAATTCATGGTATTTACCTATATACAAATTAGAGGCGGCAAACGCCCAGTGAACACAAAAAAATGTGCGGTCAACACGTTGGCTTATCACCAACCTATTCGAGCTTATTAGTTGGAATAGGGGAATGAAAGGATTCAAGCTGCCTGCTTTGATTTTTGATTCACTTGAAGGAACAAGCGAGGAGTTTTAGGCTCTTATACACAATATCGGGGCAAAAACTGTTTATGTTGGAGCTTGAAATTTGCGCCATTGACAAAACACAGTCGGTTTGAAATAATATTTGAATATATGCTCATTTGTCCACATAGTTATAATAAAATAATATCATTTCCCCTGAAAGGGAGAATATTAGAATGAAAGCTAATGGTATGCGAAAATCTATTAGCTTCTTTTGTTTTCAAAAAATGGTGTATTTCGCATGTATTCATATAGGAAGGAATGACAACATGAAGACAAAACACTATTGGGTGATTTCACTGCTCGCTGTTTTAGCGGTCGGGCCGGGATTGATGTCTAACACGGCATTGTCGTCAGTTCAAAGCCTTGTTCAGAAAGCGGTTGGAACAAGTGTCTTCACATCAGTAAATCCAATATTGATCGGAAATATGGCCTTTGCCTTGTTAGTTCCGACAGGACCGCTGCTGAGGAAAAAATTCGGTGCTCGCCCCGTCTACCTTGCTTCATTACCTGTTTTTATACTAGGCTCACTGCTCATCGCATTTTCAAACGATATTGCATGGATGGCGGCAGGACGTTTTTTACAGGGAGCGGCAACAGGTGTCATGCTGATGATTATGATTCCAATGCTTGTACTGTCATTCCCGATTGAACGCAGGAACTATGCCCTGCTTGTGCTGATTGGGGGCTTTTATGGTTCTGTTATGATCGGCACGATCCTGGGAACGATTGCAACAAGCTATGGGCATTGGAGATGGCTGTTTATCACCTTTGGCACATTGTCACTGATCGGTGTCGCGGTGAGCTATTTCTTTCTCCATGACGAACATCACGGAGCGGCGGCTCAAGAACAGCCCCTTGATCGTGCGGGAATTCTTTTATCTGTTCTCCTTGCCGCAGCCTCAGCGGTTTCATTCATTTTTCTGCAAAAATGGGGGCTTTCATCGGGTTATGTATGGACAGGTTTCGGTATGACGTTATGTTTGTTCATTGTTCTATTAATAGTAGAATATAAAGTGAAAAATCCCTTCATTTCAATTAAACTAATGCTTCTGCCAAAACCGGTGCTGGGGTTATTGATCATAGCTGCAGGGACGATAATGGTAGCTGTCAGCCTGTCTGCTTTTCAAGGCTTGCTCCGTCAAATGTATGATATTTCTCAGGAGCAGCTCATTCTTTTAAACTTGACTCTTTTAATCGGAGTGGCGATCGCGGCCATTTTGAGCGCTCTGTTTTATGATAAAGTCGGACCAGGGATGCTCGGTATTATCGGCGGACTTATTCTCGTCTTTGTAAATTTTCAATGGCTGCATATGCAGGATCAATCGTCTCTCTATATGTTCGCAGCACTGTTTATCATGCTGGCAGCGGGAACAGGCCTGACAGTCGCCGCAGGGCTGATGGGAGCTGCCATGGGAGGCCCGCTGCCTGATTTGGTCAAGAGAATGACAGCTGTCCAGTTTTTAAGATTGTTTGTCTATATGGGAGTTCCCATTCTCATCGGTTTTTTCACGAAATTAGATGCGGCCAGACAAAACGGTTCGGTACAGGATTCTATGATGACTGCTTATCATGATCTCTTTTTCATTTCTTTTATCCTCAGCGTTCTGCTCGTCTGCCTGTCATTTTGTATGAATGCTACAGGAATGGGGCACAAGCTTGCACATAAACCACATGACCAAGCAAAAACAGTTCCGGAACCGGCCGTTTCAGGACAGGGATTGTCGAATGCAACTGTCAAATCACATCAAGTAATCAATGATACAGAATATCGGAATGCACTCAGAAATTTGCAAAAGTAGAAACGTGATAAAAACCTTTTCCTTTCACGAAAAGGTTTTTATTATGCAATCTTTTCCCAACTTTATCCCTAAAGAATTGAAAAATATTAGAAGTGCAAGTAAAATTCTAAAAGGTAGATTCTTTTACATTCGTAATCTCTTAATTCGAAGGAAGGTTTTCATGGCCCGTAAAAAATTGAACAAACGTAAACTCTTCATTACACTATTTTTCATTGTATCGATTCCGCTAGCTCTGTTTGTTTTAGCGACAACTTTATCAAAACCGATTGAAACATCTAAAGAAACCGAAGAAGTTGATGAACAGCAAGTATTTATAGACAGCCTGTCCGGGCATGCCCAAATTTTGTATGAAAAATATCATGTCCTCCCCAGCATCACAATCGCTCAGGCCATTCTCGAATCCGACTGGGGGAACAGCGAACTGGCTGCTAAGGCCAACAACCTTTTTGGCGTGAAAGGAAATTATAAAGGCCATCACGTTACGATGGAAACGGACGAAGTTGAAAAAGGGAAAAGAAAAACCATTCGTGCGAAGTTTCGAAAATACAGTACGTTTTTTGAATCGATGGATGATCATGCCCAATTGTTCATCCGCGGCACATCGTGGAATAAAAAGAAGTATAAACCTGTGCTTGAGGCTGGAGATTATAAGGAAGCTGCGACTGCACTGCAAACAGCAGGATATGCTACAGACCCTGACTACGCTCATAAAATCAGCGCTATTGTGGAAAAATACAATTTGGATGAGTACGATAAGGTAAACCCATCCCTCAAATCAGTGGATTTACATGCTTCCATTAAAGATAGTGCCGTCCAAGACGTATGGTCCAAGCCTTCTACTGATGATCGGTCTATAAGGCTTACCTCTGCCCAATCTTACGTCGGCAAAGATATAAAGGTTGTGTCTAAAAAACAGAAAGGCCAGTCTGTATGGTACCAATTCCAAATCAATAATAAACTCATCGGCTGGATTGATGATTCAGCTATTGAAATAAAGGAAGCAACCTAAGTCCTTTTTACTGGTATTTTTAATTCTTTGTTCCATTCAGGGGAATTTGAGGTATAATATTCCACGACAGTTATCACTAATTAACTATGCTTTTGGGAGGGAACAAAGGTGCAGAAATATAGACGCAGAAATACGGTTGCCTTTACCGTATTGGCTTATTTCACTTTTTTTGCGGGAGTATTTTTGTTTAGTATCGGACTCTATAATGCTGATAACCTGGAACTCAATGAAAAAGGTTATTACATCGCTGTTATGATACTCGTAGCTGTTGGCGCGATTCTTACACAAAAAGTGACCCGTGATAACGCAGAGGACAACGAGATCATCGCAGAACAAGAAAAAAGACAAAATCAATCTCATATCGAATCATAAAAAAATCCGGCGATTGCACGCCGGATTTTTTTGATATCACCCTGTAAACACTTCGCCGTCAGGGTATCGAATATTTGATTGCTCTGTTTTTGCGAATGAAAACACGAACGTTAAAGGACCAATTCTTCCGATGAACATGATGACAATGATGATACACTTTCCAGCTGTTGTCAGTTCAGGAGTAAGCCCCATCGATAGACCGACAGTTCCGAAAGCGGAAAAGGTTTCAAACACAATTTGAATAAACGGCGCTTGTTCTGTGATCGTCAGGGCGAATATCCCTAAAAACACGATGAACAAACCGGTGACGCTTACAGCTAAAGCTTTAATGATTATCGGATATTTGATGGAGCGGCGGAAAATCACCGTTTCTTTTTTACCTCTCAAGTAAGCAATAACAGATGTTAAAATCACGATGAACGTAGTCAGCTTAATGCCGCTCGCCGTAGAAGCGCTGCCTGCTCCGATAAACATCAATAATAAAGTAAATACAATCGTTCCTTCTCTCATACTTCCAAAATCAAGGGAGTTGAAGCCTGCGGTTCTCGGCGTCACTGCCTGAAAATAGGAAGCCCATAGTTTATCCCCTATATGCAGGTGGCCAAGCGTGCCAGGGTTGCTGTACTCTAGAATAAAGATCACAAGCATAGCAATCGCATTCAACATCAGCGTTCCTGTAAGCATAAGCTTTGTATGTAAGGAAAAAGCTTTGAAACGCCGATTTTTCATAATGTCAAACAGAACCGTAAATCCGATCCCTCCTGTAATAAATAAGAAAGTAATCACAAGGTTCACTGTAGGGTCCCCAACGTAGCTCATCAAATTATCAGGCCACAGCGAAAACCCGGCATTGTTAAAAGCAGAAATCGCGTGAAACAGACTGGCAAACAAGCCAGATGACCAGCCATACTGAGGCACAAGCCGGATGGATAGGATGAGTGCTGCTATCAATTCAATACTGATCGAGAACAGAAACAGGACTTTGACAAGGCCAATGACGCCGCCGATTGTCGGCTGATTTAAGGCTTCCTGAACCAGCATTCGTTCTTTCAACCCGATTTTTTTCCCTAATATCATGACGATCAAAACAGCAAACGTCATAAATCCAAGCCCACCGATCTGAATCAGCCCCATGATGACAGTTTGCCCGAAAAGTGTAAATTCTGTACCGGTATCGACAACTGCAAGCCCTGTAACGGTTGTAGCGGAAGCTGCAGTAAAAAGGGCATCGATCCATGACAATGGCTTCAGTGTAGAAAACGGAAGCTTTAACAGCACAGCCCCGATGATAATGGTTAGGAAAAAACCAATTGCAAGCACTTGAGGCGGTGTAAACCGAACCCATTTGATCACTTTATCCTTTTGAAGTGTCACCTTTGTCTACATCCCTTCGTTTTCAAAACGTTTAATATCCTTTTTGTGCCCCATGATCACCAGGCAATCCTGCTCGTGAATGATGTCTTCAGGTGCGGGAGAAAGACGGATATCTCCATGATGTTTAATGGCCAGGATCGTGCAGCCGTACTTTGCTCTCACATTCAGGTCAATAATTGATTTTGAATCAAGCTTTCGCGTTGCCAGCAGCTCGACAATACTGTAATCATCAGATAAATCAATGTAATTCAAAACGTTTTCGTCAGAAAGGCTTTGTGCGATCTTGACTCCCATGTCTTTTTCAGGGTGGATAATACGATCCGCGCCGATTTTTTCAAGCACCTTGTGATGATAATAGTTTTGAGCTTTCACCCAAATATTAGGGATATCAAATTCCTTTAATAATAGGGTGGTCAGTGTACTCGCTTGAATATTCGCTCCGATGGCAACAATTACATATTCAAAATTGCGTATTCCTAATGAAAGCAATTCGTTTTCTTCGGTGGCGTTGGCAATTACCGCATGAGTGGCGTAAGAAGCATATGCATTGACCTTTTCTTCGTTGATATCAACTGCAAGGACCTCGTGTCCCATTCTGTGCAGTTCTTTGCAAATGCTGCCGCCAAACCGGCCCAGCCCGATCACGGCAAATTGCTTATTTTTTATTCTTCCCACTGTTCATAACTCCCTTAGTAAAATTAACGTTTTTTAAGCAAAAAAGACCATTTCAAAGAATGGTCGCAATAGACCTCCTCTCTGTATACGCCTACGAGGTTAGCTGTCGGATTAGGGATTCAGAGTACCCCCTCTTACTTAGTAAGATTCACCCCAAGGCTGTTAATAAAACAGCCAATCGTTGGTTCCCCCGTTCGTGTTTGATTAAGCGGTAAAAGAGACTTTATGAAATTGAACACTCAAGAATTTACTCCTGTTTCTAGTGTTTGTCAATTTAAATTTTAAACCAGAAAAAAGATAACGGAAATGAGAGAAAAAAGGGTAGGGGAAAACGCAAAAAAAGACCGGTGTTAACCGGTCTTTTACATTAGTTGCAGCCGCATGGCTGAGTCGGAGGAGTACTGCGCTTAGCCACGTCAATGCTGGCTTCTGCGTAAAATTTATTTCCGATGCTCAATGATTTATTCTCCGCGCGGAAAGTATATGTACCAGCGGCAGGAAGTGTTTTGTTATTCAGTTTTAATTTGAATTCGCCAGCTCCTAACAAATCAAGTGCCAAAGGAATTCTCACTGTTTTCCCATTATTGAGGATCTGTGTTTCACGCAAGGCATTACCGTTCATTGTGTCCTTCGTATTTGCAGTAAATCCGCTTGGTAACGTAAATTCCATCACGCCAAGGCTGAGAAGCGTATTTGGACGGTAAGTCAATTCGATATCTGAGAAAGACCATTCCGTTTTGCTGGCGCCAGTGATTGTTGCGAACAATGAAGCAGTAGACTGTGTTCTCATAGTAGATTCAGTATGAGCTTTAGTTGATGTAGATTCAGCCGCGAAAGAAGCTGTTGGTGCAGAAACGAGTAACCCGAGACTTAGTGCACTAATTGCCAAAGAAGATAATAATTTGCGTTTCATAATAAAATTCCCCCTAAAAATTAATAAATTAAAGGCCTGCCCGCTTTTCACCTCCTCTGAAAGGCCAAATACAAATTTTACCTACATAAAATTACCATCAAATATTTTGGAAGTAAATGGGGTGTTTTTCCCGTATTTTTCAAATTTGTAGTAGTTACACTAAAAAAACGCCTGGTTTCCCAGGCGTTTGCTGTTTTACTTTGTTTCGATCGGTATAAATTTAAAAATTTCTCCGCTCTGCACCGCTTCAGCAAGCCGCTTCAGCCAGTCGTAGTAAGCTTTAGAGCTTTCCAGCTGATCATATAACTGCTGCGCTTCATTTTTGATATCCTCATCGAGATCTTCCTTGCTTAAAACCTTTTGTAAATCAGCCTGTGCTTCTTCGATCGCTGCTACATTCACTTGAACCTCCCGCTCCCATTTAGGGGGAAAGAAATTTGTGAAAAATTTAAAGAAATCTTTTTCAGCTACAAATGTATGCTTGCGGATGCCCCGGTGAAATGTTTTTTTCACTACGTTTAAGTCTTGAAGCTTTTTGACACCTGTGCTCATGCTTGGTTTGCTCATTTGCAACTCCTCGCGCATTTCGTCAAGCGTCATCTCATCCCTCATATACATCGTCCCATATAAAATCCCGACACTGCGGGTAATTCCGTAAAGATCCATCGTTTCAGCAATGGAGTCAATAACAAGATCCCGAGCCTGTTCTATAGCTGCAAATTCTGGATTTTCATCCATACTGACCCTCTTTTCCTTTAGAAAGTTAAATTCGTTAAGTTATTTCTTTATGTTCTTTATCTTAACGAAACATAAGGAAAAGTCAAAAAGAAAAATTGAAAAGGGGCTTTGACAGTTTAAAAACCGTATGTTAGATTAAGGTTGTTAAAAACATTAAATTTTTATTTAACAAACTTTATTTACGTCAAGGAGGCTTATATGAGTCAAACATTTTACATTGACGGAGAATGGATCAGTGCCGAAAAAGGACAGATCCGGAGCATTATCAATCCATTTAATCAAGAAGAAATTGCAACTGTAAGCGAGGGAGGGCGAGAGGACGCCATCAAGGCAATCGCAGCCGCGCGCAGAGCATTTGACAAAGGAGAATGGTCTTCATTATCCGGGCTTGAACGCGGGAAGATTGTTCTGAAAATTGCGGAATTAATCAGACGCGATCTCGAGGAGCTGGCAGAGCTTGAATCTCTTGATACAGGAAAAACACTCGAAGAAAGCAAAGCCGATATGGACGATATCGCCAATGTTTTTCAATATTACGCCGGCTTGGCTGACAAAGATGGCGGAGAAATCATTTCATCTCCGATTCCTGATTCAGAAAGCAAAATCATTAGGGAGCCGATCGGGGTTTGCGGCCAGATCACTCCATGGAATTATCCGCTTCTTCAAGCGAGCTGGAAAATCGCACCTGCACTGGCTGCAGGAAACACAATCGTCATGAAGCCGAGTGAGATTACGCCGCTGACGACAATCAAAGTCTTTAAGCTGATGGAAGAAGCCGGCGTACCAAAAGGTGTCGCGAACCTTGTCCTTGGACCGGGAGCTACAGTGGGCGATGAGCTTGCCGCAAACAAAGACGTCGATTTGATTTCGTTTACAGGCGGAATCGAAACAGGCAAAAAAATCATGCGGGCGGCAAGCGGAAATGTCAAAAAAATCGCCCTTGAGCTTGGCGGGAAAAACCCAAATATCGTTTTCAAGGACGCGGATTTAGAAGTTGCGGTTGATCAGGCATTAAACGCTGTATTTTTCCACGCTGGCCAAGTATGCTCTGCAGGCTCCCGCTTGCTTGTTGAGGACGCCATTCATGATCAATTTTTGGCGGAGCTGGTCAAACGGGCAAAACGCATAAAACTCGGAAACGGTTTTCACGCAGAGACAGAAAGCGGTCCGCTTATTTCGGCGGAGCACAGGGCAAAGGTAGAAAAATATGTAGAAATCGGAATAGAAGAAGGCGCGAAGCTGGAGACAGGAGGCAAACGCCCGGAAGACCCAGCGCTTCAAAATGGCTTTTTCTATGAACCTACTATTTTTTCAAACTGTAAATCTGACATGAGAATCGTTCAGGAAGAGGTTTTCGGTCCTGTTTTGACAGTCGAAACCTTTAGCTCTGAAGAAGAGGTAATTGAGCTTGCGAATGATACCATCTACGGCTTGGCCGGAGCGGTATGGTCAAAAGATATTGAAAAATGTGAACGGGTAGCAGCCCGTTTGAGAATGGGAACCGTTTGGATCAACGATTTTCATCCGTACTTTGCACAGGCGCCATGGGGCGGCTATAAGCAATCCGGGTTCGGACGCGAGCTTGGAAAAATAGGCCTTGAAGAATACACAGAAGTCAAGCACGTATATCGCAATACAAAACCAGCAGCGGTTAATTGGTTCAATTCATAAGAGGGGGAGATTGATGATGACATTAAATATGAAGGTAGAAAGTATGCAGAAATTCCACACATTTGAAATTCCGACTGTCATTAAGCACGGAATCGGAGCCATCAAGCATACGGGGGAGGAAGTAGCGGCACTAGGCGTTTCAAAAGCGCTCCTTGTCACAGACCCAGGGATTTATAAAGCGGGCGTAGCTGATCCTGTTATCGAATCACTTAAAGAAGCAGGCATTGAAGTGGTGCTCTTTAATAAAGTGGAGCCAAACCCGCCTGTCCGTCTGGTGAATGAAGGATCTGAGCTTTACAAAAAAGAGAACTGTAATGGCTTGGTGGCAGTTGGAGGCGGAAGCTCCATGGATACAGCAAAAGCAATCGGAGTAGAAGCAACTCACGAAGGAAGCGTGCTTGATTATGAAGCAGCAGATGGGAAAAAACCGCTGGAAAACCGCATTCCTCCACTGACGACAATTCCCACTACGGCTGGAACAGGATCAGAAGTAACGCAATGGGCGGTGATCACAGATGAAGAAAGAGAATTCAAATTCAACACGGGCGGTCCGCTGATTGCAGCGCACTTGACCATCATTGATCCTGAGCTTCATGTTTCAATGCCTCCGCATGTAACAGCCATGACGGGAATTGATGCGCTTGCTCATGCCATTGAGTGCTATACAATGAAGTTTGCGCAGCCAATTACGGATGCAGTTGCCTTAATGGCAATTGAATATGCCGCTCATTACATTAAAAGGGCATTTGCTGACGGAGAGGATCTGGAAGCAAGATACGGAATGGCGCAGGCTGCAATGCTTGCCGGTCTTTCTTACGGCAGTGAATCAGCTGGCGCGGCTCACGCGATGAGCCAAACGCTTGGCGGGATTATCCCAGTCGCTCACGGCCAATGCGTGGCGGCGATGATGGGTCCTGTCATGGAATACAACTGGAAGGGCTATCCTGAGAAGTTTGCACGGATTGCGAAAGCCTTCGGTATCGATACAAGCAAGATGACAACAGAAGAAGCTGCGAAAGCATCTGTCAATTGGATGTATGATCTGGTCAAAGAATTAGAAGTGCCGACTTTAGAAGAGCAGGGAGTGTCACCTGACATGATCGAACGCTTGTCTAAAGAAGCAATGAAAGACCCGCAAACCTTCGGAAATCCTAGAGATTTAAATGAAAAAGCATACAACTGGATCTACAAGCGCTGCTTTAACCTTACGCCTAAAACGGTATAATCAAAATCCCGCTCCTTTACAGAGCGGGATTTTTTGGGATAATGAAGCATAGGTGGAAATTTTATATGAGAAGGAAGGTGCCAGCTGATGTGGAAGCGTATGACCGCAAAAGCGGAAGGCTTATATATCGCAGATACAGAAAGCTTCGTAACAAAGCAAATGGACAAGCTTGATTTTGATTATGGCGGCATCCCTGGAGACTTGCATTTTGGCCTGACCAAAAAAGCGGGAGCCAGAGAACCAATGTTTTCAAGAGGGACTGAAATTTTCAACCGAAGACAAATTTCAATTGTTTCTATAGAGGAATGCAACGAAATCGCTTTAAAAATGGGAGTGCCGAGGATTTTGCCGGAATGGCTCGGGGCGAATGTGGCAGTTAGCGGTATGCCAGATCTTACTACATTAAAAGAAGGAAGCCGGATTATTTTTCCGAGCGGAGCCGCTCTGCTGTGCGAGGGCGAAAATGATCCGTGCATTCAGCCGGGAGAAGTCATTCAGTCTTATTATCCGGAGCAACCGAAGCTGGCGCCGGCTTTTGTCCGTCACGCACTGGGCATAAGAGGGATTGTGTGCATTGTTGAAAGACCCGGAGCTGTTTACGCAGGTGATGAAATAGAAGTTCATTCCTATCAGCGAAAAGTTAAACGAAAAGCAGAAAGGGTCTGATCAAATCAGGCCCTTTCTATCTTTTCTTTAATTTCTTTCATTTGGCTGAGGTGCCGTTTTTCATGATGGCCGATAAAATCGATCCACTGTCTGACAGTCAGCTCTTGAAACACAGGATGCGGAAGCACTCTTTCAAAATCTTCTTCTTTCAGAGAGGCGATCGTGGCTGTCAGCTGCTCTCTTACCACATCAAGCTCGCGTTTCATTTGGCTGCCTGAAATAAAATCATGCGCAGGCTCAAGATGACTCGGAGCTTTCCGTTTATTATTTCTGTTCTGTGCCACCTCAAGCGGTTTTTCTTCAATTTCTTTGATCGGAGCGTCCTTTACACGTTCCTTCAGCATTTTTTGTGCTGTTATATCGATTTTTTTCAAATGGTCAAGAACTTCCCGTATACTCCATTCATCAGTAGAAGGCTTTTGGTTCAGCTTTTCGTCAGAAAGTCCTTTCAATTCGTTCCACGTTTCTAATCTGGCTTCATTAAAGATACTCATCATATCTCCTCCTAAAATGACATTACCATATATATAAGCAATTATCATTTATAAAGCACTTCAAAATGGGTTATTTGTCTTAAAATTTTGAAACCTTTCCTGCGTTGTCTCGTATAAATGGTAACGGCAGCCGTTCATCAATGCATTGATGAAGAAAGGATGAGGGAATTGGAGTTATTTGGTGTACCTATACAAACGATTTATCTTTATACGCTTATGATTGCCGGCAGTCTTACGCTGTTATTTCTGTTTTTCGGAGATGTATTTGCAGGACTGTCGGAAGGTATTCCGTTTCTAAATCCGACATTAGTGCTCTCATTTTTCACATGTTTTTCAGCAGGAGGATATATAGGCGAGCTCGTATTGCCGCTGTCAAGCTTGCTGATTGCGCTTTTATCTTGCATCCTTTCAATCATGCTGGTGATATTGCTTCATATCTTTGTGCTGGTTCCATTATCATCCGCGGAAGAATCATTGGCATATAGAGAAGATGATCTAAAAGGGAGAGTCGGTAAAGTCATTACAGCTGTTCCAGTTGACGGGTTTGGCGAAGTGGTCATTGAAGGAATAGGCGGCACCATTTCAAAGTCAGCGGTCAGTTTTGATAATCAGCAGATCAGTTACGGGACAACAGTGTTGGTCGTAGATATTAGCAGTGGAGTTCTTTCTGTTACTCCGCATGAATCCATTTAAAACACAAGGAGGAATTTGATATGACAATGCCGATTATAATGATCATCGGAGTTGTATTCTTTTTATTAATTGCACTAATAGCTGTGTTTATTACAAAGTATCGTACAGCAGGGCCTGATGAAGCGTTAATCGTAACGGGGAGTTATCTGGGCAATAAAAATGTTCATGTCGACGAAGGCGGCAACCGTCTCAAAATCGTCCGCGGCGGAGGAACCTTTGTCTTTCCCGTCTTCCAGCAGGCAGAGCCGCTAAGCTTACTATCAAGCAAACTTGATGTTTCGACACCTGAAGTCTATACAGAGCAAGGAGTGCCTGTAATGGCCGATGGAACTGCGATTATTAAAATCGGCGGTTCTATAGGCGAAATAGCTACAGCAGCTGAACAATTTTTAGGGAAATCAAAAGACGATCGTGAGCAGGAAGCGCGAGAGGTTTTAGAAGGCCACCTTCGTTCCATTCTCGGCTCAATGACAGTAGAAGAAATCTATAAAAACAGAGAAAAATTCTCTCAAGAGGTGCAGCGTGTCGCTTCACAGGATCTCGCGAAAATGGGGCTTGTAATCGTCTCGTTTACCATTAAAGATGTACGTGATAAAAACGGTTATCTTGAATCATTAGGGAAACCGAGAATTGCCCAAGTAAAACGCGATGCTGATATCGCAACAGCAGAGGCTGATAAAGAAACCCGGATTAAGCGGGCAGAAGCCGATAAAGATGCAAAGAAATCTGAACTTGAACGGGCGACGGAAATCGCTGAAGCTGAAAAAATCAATCAGCTCAAAATGGCTGAATTCCGCAGAGACCAAGATACGGCAAAAGCGAATGCTGACCAAGCATATGATTTAGAGACAGCCAGAGCGCGCCAGCAAGTCACAGAACAGGAAATGCAGGTTAAAATTATCGAACGCCAAAAGCAAATAGAACTAGAAGAAAAAGAAATTCTTCGCCGTGAACGTCAATACGACTCAGAGGTGAAGAAAAAAGCCGATGCAGACCGTTATTCTGTTGAGCAGTCCGCAGCAGCTGAGAAAGCCAAACAGCTAGCGGAAGCCGATGCCAAGAAGTACAGTATAGAAGCAATGGCAAAGGCTGAGGCGGAAAAAGTAAGAATTGACGGGCTAGCCAAAGCAGAAGCTGAAAAGGCAAAAGGAGAAACAGAGGCTGAGGTTATCCGCCTGAAAGGTCTTGCGGAAGCGGAAGCAAAAGAGAAAATTGCGGCTGCCTTTGAACAGTACGGGCAGGCGGCGATTTTCGATATGATCGTCAAAATGCTTCCGGAATACGCGAAACAAGCAGCGGCTCCTCTTTCAAATATTGATAAAATCACCGTTGTAGATACAGGAGGAAGCGGTGAATCAAGCGGCGCAAACAAAGTAACCAGCTATGCGACGAACCTAATGTCAAGTCTGCAAGAAAGTTTAAAAGCATCCTCAGGAATTGACGTAAAAGAAATGATTGAGAACTTTTCAGGAAAAGGAAACGTAAAACAAAGCATTAATGAATTAACAAATGAAATCAAAGAAGCCAAAACGGTCCAAAAATCAGAGTAAGGAAAGGACATAACCGGATGGTAACTGTACGTGAAGCGAGGTTAGATGATATAAAGGACATTGCAAAGGTGCATGTAGACAGTTGGAGGACAACATACCACGAAATTATCCCGGCTGATTATTTAAACAGCCTGAACTATAAGGAATTTGAAGACAAATGGAAAAGCCGCTCGTTAAAGGGAGTATTTGTTGCCCAGGATGAAAAGGGTTCAGTATTCGGCTTTGCTTCATTTGGACCTATTCGCTCTGAACAAGAAGGCTATGACGGCGAGCTATATGCTATTTACCTTCTGGAAGAGCACCAGCGGCAAGGTGCAGGGAGGGCGCTCTTAACAAAAGGAGCAGAGTTTTTGCTTCAACATGGCTTTTCGAGCATGTTTGTTTGGGTCATTGAGCAGAACCCCTCGATTATATTTTATCAGTCCTATTCTCCTGAAAGAGTATCGGAGGACAGCTTTGAAATTGCCGGAGTAAGGCTGAAAGAAGCGGGCCTTGGCTGGCCGGATCTTTCTGCTTTAAAAACACTCCTTAACAGATAACAAAAATCCCCCAGCGGAATTCGCTGGGGGATTGTCACTTTTAAGCTTTGTCAGCTTTGAGTAAACGTGGTGCTGTCATAAATAATAAACATAGGACAATGGCGCAAATAATGAATGAAGGAACCATATAAGTCGCATTATAAGTTAAAGAATAAATCCATACCGGCGTTCCTTTTGGAGCGAAGCTGCCGAAAAACACAGCTCCTGAAATGACATGCGCGGCATAGCGCAGGAAACTGCCGATAAAAACTGCACTGACCACTGAAACAATCAATTTCCCTTTTGTTTTTGCTACAGCGGCTTTACGGACAGAAGAAGCGAAACAGCCGCTTATGCCGATTGCTGCGAACGCGACAATGTAATCCAATAATAGCTGTACAGGATGTTGTGCAAACAGGTTTCCGATCGCTATTTGTACGAGGCCTGTCAACAAACCGGTAGTAAGGCCCGCTTTGACACCCCAGCGAAACGAAATCAAAAAGATCGGAATCATCATGATGGAGACCGAGCCTCCTTGAGGCATGCTAAGAAACATTCCTGAGACAATGTCTAAAATAACGGCTGCTGCTGTCATAATGGCAATTTCAATAAGGCGAACCAGTTGCTTAGATTGATCCATAAATATCTCCTTCCATTGACAGACAACCAAAAGGACAACAAAAAAGCAGCACGCGGAAGGATGAGAAAAGTTCCACGCACTGCTTTACGATCTGCAATTCATTTGACTTTGCCACATCCCTACGCCAGCGTTAACTAACAGGTTCAAAGGGTCAGAACGAAACCGCTCACTCTCAGCTTTAATGCTCCCCTTGTGGTCATCAGTATTTAGTTCGTTTCTACTATACAAGAAAACGAAAAAAACAACAAGATCGCATGACTGATATATATGTTCTTTTAAGAAAATTATATGATACACACGCTTTAGAAATCATGGCGAGGATTATAGTTTATTTGTTTTATAGATTTTTTTTAAAAAACTATTGCAATAAATAAACACAGGTGTTATATTATTAAACGTCGCTGATGCACAGCGGACACAAACAAAAAACTTCAACAATAACGCAAAAAAGTTGTTGACAAAAAAGAAGCTGAATGTTATATTAGTAAAGCTGCTTCATTAAGAAGTGACGAAATGATCTTTGAAAACTAAACAAGACAAAACGTACCTGTTAATTCATTTTTATAAATCGCACAGCGATGTGCGTAGTCAGTCAAACTACTTTATCGGAGAGTTTGATCCTGGCTCAGGACGAACGCTGGCGGCGTGCCTAATACATGCAAGTCGAGCGGACAGATGGGAGCT
>NZ_CP026521.1:3538835-3545392 GCF_002953915.1 Bacillus sp. MBGLi79 | reverse complement strand
AATACAACGCTCAGGAAGCTAAGGAAATGGGCCTTGTCAATACGGTTGTACCGCTTGAAAAGCTTGAAGAAGAAACGATTCAATGGTGTGAAGAAATGCTTGAGAAAAGCCCGACAGCACTCAGATTTCTTAAAGCGGCCTTTAATGCCGACACGGACGGGCTTGCCGGCATCCAGCAGTTTGCCGGAGATGCGACACTGCTTTATTACACAACAGATGAAGCGAAAGAAGGCCGCGATGCGTTTAAAGAAAAACGCCGTCCAGATTTCGGACAGTTCCCGCGTTTTCCTTAAAAGACGGAAGAGAGAAACAGCTTAGTGCGACTGAGCTGTTTCTTTTATCATTCAAGATATTTTTTGGAGATGATGATATGCTGATGGACCATCCGAATTGGCTTAAACAGCGAGCAGAGCTGACTCCTGACAGGATGGCTGTGATTCAGGGGGATCACAAGCTGACTTTTAATCAATTGTTTCATGAAGCAAAAAAAACGGCCGGGCAGCTGAAGAGCTTTGGTCTGAGGAAAGGGGATACAACAGCTGTACTTCTCACCAACCGGCTGGAGATGGTTATCGCCGTCCATGCCTGTTTTATTCTCGGAGTTCGCATCGTTTTGCTGAATACGAAGCTGTCAATGGCCGAACGAACATATCAAATTGAACACTCGGAAGCAAAGCTATTGCTTACAGAACAGCCTTTCCTGGAAGAGCATAGAGAGGGCAAGCCGGCCCGCGCTGTTGACATTGAAGACGTTCAAAACGCCGCCGGCCCTCCGGTTACGGAAATCGAGAGCATTCATTTGGACGATGCAGCCACAATTATGTATACGTCCGGAACGACAGGACGGCCGAAAGGGGTTATGCAGACATTTGCCAACCATTATTTCAGCGCGGTTTCATCCGCTTTGAATTTGGGGCTCCAAGAACACGATCGCTGGTTGATCGCCTTGCCGCTTTTCCACATCAGCGGCTTATCGGCTCTTTTTAAATCGGTTATTTACGGAATGACAGTTGTTTTACATCAAAGGTTTGACGCGGAAGAAGTTCTCCGTTCGATCAAAGACAATCAAGTAACGATTGCATCGGTCGTTCAGACGATGCTGTCAAGGCTTGCGGCAAAAGTCGACAGCTGCCCCGAATCATTAAGGTGCCTGTTACTGGGCGGAGGGCCTGCCCCGCTTTCTCTCCTTGAGGAATGCAAAAGAAAGAGGCTGCCTGTCGTACAGTCATACGGAATGACTGAAACGTGCTCACAGATTGCCACCCTCGCCCCAGAATACTCGATTGAAAAGCTCGGTTCAGCCGGCAAGCCGCTGTTTGCATCAAGCATTAAAATCGAAAAGAACGGCACGGAATGCCAACCCGGAGAACATGGAGAAATAACCGTAAAAGGGCCGACCGTTATGAAGGGCTACTTAAAAAATGAGGCGGCAGACAAAGCCTCATTCAATGATGGCTGGTTTAAAACCGGTGATATCGGGTATCTTGACGTTGACGGATTTTTATACGTGCTGGACAGGCGTTCAGACTTAATCATATCAGGGGGAGAAAACATCTATCCGGCTGAAGTCGAGGCCGTTCTTCTGTCACACCCCAAAGTTGCGGAAGCGGGGGTAAAAGGGGTCGATGACAAAACTTGGGGAAAGGTTCCCCACGCCTATCTTGTCGCCGCCAGCCCTGTTGATGAAGAGGAGCTGAGCGAATTTTGCAAAGAACGGCTTGCTTCATATAAAGTGCCTAAAGCCTTTCATTTTGTCGGCAAGCTGCCGAGAAATGCTTCGAATAAACTGATGAGACATCAATTGTAGAAGGAGAGCGTCATGATTCAAATCAAACAGCTGACATTGTACCATCTCAGCATGCGGCTGAAAAAGCCTTTTAAATCAAGCTTGGAAACCTTTCAGGATCGCAAGTTTATCATCATAGAAGCTGCTGACCGGGAAGGGGTGACAGGCTGGGGGGAAGTATCCGCTTTTTCATCTCCGTGGTACACAGAAGAAACAACGGAGACATGTTACCACATGCTAAAAGATTTTTTGATTCCGGCTGTGCTGCGCGAATCATTCACACACCCTTCAGAAGTGCCCGAGACGCTTCGCGGATTCAAAGGCAACAGAATGGCAAAGGCCGGCCTTGAAGCCGCCTTTTGGGACATTTACGCCAGGAAAAAAGGAATCTCTTTAAGAGAGGCGCTGGGCGGAGTAAAAACAGAAGTTCCTGCCGGGGTCGTCGTCGGTCTTGCTCCATTGGATGATATGCTTGGGGAAATTGAACAATATGTAAAAGAAGGTTATCAAAGAATAAAAATCAAAATTCAGCCGGGGCAGGATATAGAGCTTTTAAAGGAAATACGCCGGCATTTTCCGAAGGTGCCGCTGATGGCGGATGCCAACTCTTCTTATGAATTAAAAGACATCAGCCGGATTAAAGAGCTTGACGCATTTAAATTAATGATGATCGAACAGCCTTTGGCGGATGATGATATCGTAGACCACCGCCATCTGCAAAAACATATCAAAACTTCAATTTGTCTTGACGAAAGCATCCGTTCTGCTGATGATGCGCGAAAGGCAATCGAGCTCGGCAGCTGCAAAATTATCAATATTAAGCCGTCCCGAGTCGGCGGTTTGACAGAAGCTCTGAAAATCCATGACATCTGCAAAGAACATCAAATGCCTGTCTGGTGCGGCGGCATGTTTGAAACCGGTATTTCAAGAGCACACAATCTTGCGCTGAGTTCTCTTCCGCAGTTTTTGATTCCCGGGGATCTTTCTTCATCCTCAAGGTATTGGGAAGAGGATATCGTAAAACCGGAAATCCGCATCGAAGGCGGCTATATTCAGGTTCCAAGCCAACCGGGAATGGGCTTTGAAGTGGATACTCATGTTTTAAGAAAGAATTCATCTAAAATAGATGTTTTCAAACAGTAAAGGCTGTTTTAAACGCTGATTTCCAGATTTTCAAGCTTTGTTAAATGGACGGCCTCTCATGTATAGTAAAGCTGTACATTATTCCCTTCTCGTTTGGACCGGCTTTCAAGCCGGTTTTTTTAAAAATATGAAAAGAGCTGCCTTTATGACAGCCCTTTCCTTTAATCGCCCAAAAGCAAATCTTCGTGTACGATCTGTCCAATCAGCCGGTCCGCTTGATCCGGCAGCCCGTCCAGACATCCGTATTCATAATCCCATAAGTTCATGAAGGAGCAGGCGGCTTTTTGAAATGCGGTTTCGTCCGCCCCGTGGATTTCCTGATAAAAAGCCTGTAGCAGCGACTCTTTATTCATGACTGCCCCTCCTTCATTCATCCGCTTTAATGATGTTCAGGTTTAAATGTTTTACAATCCGTTTCTTTGCTATTAGAAGCTTTTTCACCTTCAGCATGGCTGACGACATAAATGGCGTCGGCTGTACACTTGTTTCCCTGGCCCCAATAGGTGCAGTTGCTGACTTCACACAGTATTTTTTTGTTCCATATCATTTTGGCCCCCTTTAAAAGTTGTACACATTTAGCTTAACCTTATTCATGCTGTTTGATGTACCTCTTGTCCTTCATGAACAATTTCCAGAAATAATAAAAGCCGGGGAATAAAATAATAAAACCGACGATATAGGAGATGAACAGCGCCCTGAATGTCTCCGGCGCGGTGAAGCCTGATTGAATCGTGACATCAGGATAGACCATGTAAGGAAGGTGCGCTCTCCCGTACACATAGCTCGCCGTAAAATACTGCAGCGTAATGGCGATGACGGCGAGGCGAGGCTTTCCCTGCCGGTCGCTGTTATGTCTGTTTGGCAGAAACAAAGCCGCAAATGCGACGAGAAACAGCAAAAACGATAAAATCAGCCACGGAAGCCCGTCCATCATTTTTGTATAAAGCCAGCGGGCTTCCGTCCTCATGGTCATCATGATGCTGAATGACATAAGCAAAGCGAGCGGGCCGGTGATTAAAGCGTTTCGGCGGTAGACCTGATACGCGTCTTTTTCTCCGGCTACATTTGAAAAATCAGCCAGCAGCAATGAAGACAGAAACAGCGTGCTGAAAATGGCAAAGCCCATAAAAGAATAGGCATGAGGGCTTAAAAACAAATTAATAAAATCCAATTTGTGGTTTCCGTCTACCTGATATACGAAGTTGCCGTGTGTCACGGGCAAGACAAGGATTAAAACAGCCGGAATGATAAAGCCGCTGATCCCTGAAACGTAAGTCAACGCCCTTTCATAATCTTTTGCAGCGTGCGAAAAGACCAAAAATCCGCTTCGAATCGCCAAAAGCAATAAAATAATGCTGCCGGGAAGCAAAAGCACCGTTCCCAGCACAAAAGTGCCGCCCGGGAAAAAGCTGAAAAGGGCCACGACGATTCCGACGATGAAAACATTGGTCACTTCCCAGGTCGGGGAAAGGTAGCGGTTTGCAATATTGGTTGCTTTCAGCTGTTTTTTGTTCATATAGATCATCGACCAAAATCCCGCTCCAAAATCCATTGACGCCATCACAGCGTAGATAAATATAAATCCCCAGACGATCGAAATAGCCAGCAGGGCATCTGTTGTTCCATCCAGTTGCATCATATGACTTCCCTTCTGTTTTTTTGTGCATTCAGCTGCTTTTTAAATCTTCTTCGACAGGGTGGCGTTTAAAGTAATATTGCAATACGAACACCACCGCTGCTCCTAAAATGATGTAGACGATAAAGAACAAAAGAAACAATATGCCGATCGAGCCGGAGGATGTCACTACTTCGGACGTTTTCTGCATATGGTAAATAACCCAAGGCTGCCTTCCGGTGCAAGCGAACACCCAGCCCAATTCGATTGCAAGCAAAGCGAGCGGGCCGCCGGTTATAAACACGGCCAGCATCCAGCGGGGAAAGCGGTCTTTTTTCATGACTTTTCTCCAAATAAAACCGACAGCGGCATAAACAATCAAAAGGCTGCCGATAAAAACCATGCCGTTGAACAAAGTATGAATGAACAGAGGAGGCCACTCATCCCTTGGAAAGTCATTCAGTCCTTTTACAACGGTGTCAAAGCGGTTGTCGGCCAAAAAGCTTAAAGCCCAAGGAATCTCAATCGCCCATTTGACCGATTGCGTCTTTTCATCAGTAAATCCGCCGATCGCAAGTGGAGCGTGGGACTGAGTTTCAAAAAGCCCTTCTGCGCCCGCCAGTTTTTCAGGCTGGTAGCGGTGAAGAAGCTGTGCGGATTCGTGACCGCTCAGAGCCGTGACCAGAGAAAACGCTCCTCCGACAATCAGCCCGAGCAGCAGCGCTTTTCTATGAAGGGCGTAGACTTTTTCATCACCGCGGTTTCGGAGCATTTTGTAAGCGGCTATCGTCGCAATAATAAACGCGCCCGTCATAAAAGCGGAGACGACAACGTGTCCTGCTGTAGCCACAAAGCTTTTGTTGAAGAACGCCGTCCACGGCTGAACATCTGTAATTTCGCCGTTCACGATTTTGAAGCCTTCAGGCGTTCCCTGGAAAGCGTGCACATTTGTAATTAAGATGGCTGATGCGGCTGCTCCGATAACGATAAAAATGACAGCTGTAATTCTCATAAGAGGAGTCAGCCGATCGGCTGCGTAAACATAAATGGACATAAATAAAGCCTCAATAAAAAAAGCGTAGATTTCAATTTGAAATGGGAGGGACATGACTTTCCCGATCACTTCCATGAATCCCGGCCAAAGCAAGGCGAGCTGCGTTCCGGCAATGGTTCCGGTCGGTATGGCGACCCCGAGCAACACGGCCTGTGCCTTCGTCCATCTTTTTGCCATAATGGCGTAGTGGGGATCTTTCGTTCTTTGATAGATCAGCTCGGCCAGCAAAATCATTAAAGGAATTCCGACACCGAGCGAGGCGAAAATAATATGGAACCCCATCGTTGTTCCGAAAAGGCTTCTTGCAAAAATCAAGTCATTCATCCGGAAAACCACCTTTCATTTACACCATTTTGCTTTTTATTGTTTACCGCCTTTTTTAGATTATTCTTCCTGTGAGCGGTTAAAATGGATAAGGTGATCAAAACATGGCAAATGAACATTCATTTTTGACACAAACATATGAAAGGTATATAATAAAACGTAATTATTACGTTTTGTTAGGAGGAATGGCATATGAAACCAAATATTCATCCGAAAACTTATCAAGTGATCTTTCAGGATGTAAACAGCGGGTACCGTTTTTTAAGCCGCTCAACTAAAACTTCCGATGAGACGGCCGAGTGGGAAGACGGCAAGACGTATCCCGTTATAAAAGTTGAAGTAAGCTCAGACACCCATCCGTTTTATACCGGAAGACAGAAATTCAACGAAAGAGGCGGAAGGGTCGAACAGTTCAAGAAAAGATTTAATATGGATTAAATGAAAAAGGCCGGATGTTTCCGGTCTTTTTTCGTCCATATAAAAAAAACAAGCGCATGAGGTCTCATGCGCTTGATCTTTGTTATTTGTTTGATAAAGCTTTTTTCAAGACGGTCAGGTTTTCTTTCATGATGGTAGTATAATCTTTGCCGCTTTCAATGTCTTCTTTTGTTACAGATTCAAGGTTTTTCATCGTC
>NZ_CP026521.1:3531367-3538735 GCF_002953915.1 Bacillus sp. MBGLi79 | reverse complement strand
GAAGCAAGGAAACGGATAAGAGGGATTAGGATGTACGAATTTAAAGATTTTTACCGTAATACGGTTCAGCTTTCTTTTGAAAAGGAACCTTTTTCAAAAGAACCAAAGCATGTATGGGTGATCTGCCGTTACGAAGATCAATGGCTGTTGACAAATCATAAAGACAGGGGCCGTGAATTCCCAGGCGGCAAAGTCGAACGAAGCGAAAATGCTGAGGAAGCGGCTTTGCGGGAAGTAAAGGAAGAAACAGGAGCTGTCGTAAGAAAGCTGACCTATCTCGGACAATATAAAGTTCTTGGCAGAGAGAAAGTGATCGTCAAAAATATTTATTTTGCCGATATCGAAAAGATCGAAAAACAGCAGACATACTATGAGACAAATGGCCCTGTTTTGCTGAAGAGCCTCCCGAAAGATATCGCTAAAAACAGAAATTACAGTTTTATAATGAAAGATTCCGTCCTGACGATCAGTCTTGAAAAGCTGAAAAAGGCCGGCATCATCAAATAAAAAGCCCTGCATTTGCAGGGTTTTTTCATGTTATACTCTGCCTTTCATCCACTTTCTTTCCAACAGCTCGACACCCTGATACATCAATGTTGCAAAGACGGCGATGATCAGGAGGCTCAGCATGACGAGGTTGAAATTAAAGACTTGAAAGCCGTAGATGATCATATAGCCGAGGCCTTGAGCCGACACTAAAAATTCTCCTACGATGACGCCGACCCAGCTTAAGCCGACATTGACCTTCAGTGTAGATATGATTGTCGGAATGGAAGCGGGCAGAATGACTTCTTTGAAAATCTCGCGTTTCGTTGCACCGAATGTTTTCATGACTTTTAAATAATTTTCATCGATTTCTTGAAAGGACGTGTAGACGACGATTGTCGTAATGATAACGCTGATGATGGCGCCCATTGCAATAATACTCGTCAAGCTGGGGCCGATCGCCACGATGAGAATGGGGCCTAGCGCCACTTTCGGCATCGCATTTAAGACGACAAGATACGGATCCAATATTTTGGAGAGCCTCGGGAACCACCATAGGAGGGCGGCCAGAAAAGTTCCAAGCAATGTTCCGGCCAGAAAGCCGAGGATGGTTTCAAATACGGTGACACCGATATGCCCCGGCAATGATCCGTCTCCCATCTTTTCGAGGAAAAGCGCCCAGACGGCTGAAGGAGAGCTGAAGATCAGCGGATCGATCCACGCCAGACGGCTTGCGGTTTCCCACAGTGAAAAGAAAACGATGAAAATCACGATTTGATAAAAGCGGACCCGCCTTTTTTCGGCTTGCTGCTCCTTTAAAAAATCCTCATGAAGGAAGTCAATTTTTGATTTCAGATGTTTGTTATTCAAGGTCATTGAGCTCCTTCCATATGTTCTGAAAGAGGGGCTGAAATTCCGGTTCCTGTCTCGCTTCAAACGGTGTCAGCTTCCTGATCGCTTCAGGAACGGCAAATGTTTTATGGATGGTGCCCGGCTGCTTTGAAAATAGCAATATCCGATCGCTCATCGCGATCGCTTCACCGATATCATGAGTCACGAGCACCGCTGTTTTTTGATACGTCTTTAACGTGTTGAACACCAAATCTTCGAGGTTTAGTTTTGTCTGATAGTCAAGGGCTGAAAAAGGTTCATCAAGCAGGAGGATATCGGGGTCGACAGCGAGTGTGCGGGCAAGCGCCGCCCTTTGTCTCATACCGCCTGAGAGCTCTTTTGGATACTTTTTTTCAACCTCGTAAAGCCCGAATTTTTTCAGCAGGCCGAGAGCGGTCTCCTTTGTTTCCGGTCCGAATTTTTTGGAAATATGCAAACCGATTAAGACGTTTTCCTCAATGGTTTTCCAGGGAAATAAATAATCCTGCTGGAGCATATAACCGATGTGCCGATCCTCTTCGTCAGGCGTGCGCCCTTCCACCAAGATGCGTCCTTCCGTGGGGGAAACGATGCCGGCGATGATCGATAAAAGTGTTGTTTTGCCGCATCCGCTTGGGCCGAGAAACGAAACAAATTCGCCCTTTTCGACTTCAATGCTGACGTTTTCCAGCGCTGCTGTTTTTTCCTTTAATGAAAAGTAAGTATGTGTGACATCCTGAACTTGCAAAAAAGACACTGCGGCCACCTCCTAGTGATTTTTTGTGACCTTTTCGGCGATCCTTGTATTGACCAGCTCTTGATGAGGGGTGCGCTTCGGCAGCTCGCCGGCTTCATCCATGATGGTTTGAAGCTGGTTCCATTCTTTTTCAGCCAAAACAGGCTCAAGGGCAAAAGACCGTTGTTGTTTATACCGTTCGATTGAAGATTCAATGATTGAAAGCTCGGTATCTTTAAAATAATCTTGAATGCTTTCGGCAGCTTCTTTTGCAGAGTGCGTCTCTACCCACTGCTGGGCTTTGTAAACCGCGCGGGTGAACTTTTCGACCGCTTCTTCGTTTTTTGTTAAGTAGCTTTGTTTAGCCATGAATGTCGTATATGGAATTCGGCCCGATTCTTTTCCGAAGGAGGCGACAATGCGGCCGATGCCTTCTCTTTCAAAAATGGAGGCCTGGGGTTCAAATAATTGAACATAATCGCCTGTACCAGATGCAAAGCTGTTTGCGATATTCGCGAAATCAATCGTTTGGATCAGGTCCACATCCTTTTTGGGATCAATGCCTTTCTGTTTCAGGACAAATTCGCCCGCCATCTGCGGCATTCCGCCTTTGCGCTGGCCAAGGAACGTTTTGTTTTTCAAATCATCCCAGCTGAAATGCCCCGCATCGTTCCTGGCGACGAGGAATGTTCCGTCCGTCTGGGTAAGCTGTGCAAAATTAATCACCGGATCGCTTGCGCCCTGGGCATTCACGTATATTGACGTTTCCGAGCCGACAAGCGCAATATCGGCACCGTTTGACAGAAGGGCAGTCATCGTTTTATCTCCACCCCATGTCGTTTTCAGTTCAACATCAAGGCCTTCTTCTTTAAACAAACCTTCAGACAAGGCGATATATAAAGGCGTATAGAAAACGGAACGGGTCACTTCCGCGAGACGGATCTTTTCGGGCTTTTGACCGCCGCATGAAGCGAGGATAAACAGCATCATAATGAAGGATAATATGGTAAAAAAGAAACGCTTCAAACCGATTTCCCTCCTTTGATTTCGGTTATTTTCGGCATAAAATAGTTTATGTTATATACTAAACAGGTGTGAGGGGCAGCTGCGGATTAAAAAAGAGGTGACGTGACGAATGTGGTTAGAAAAAAGAAGGTTTCCATCGCCGAACAAAAAGGTGCGTCTGTTTTCCGTCACATACCTTTCACAAGGACTCAAGGTTAAGGGGCTCTTGGCGGAACCGACCGCTCCCGGACATTATGACGGATTTTTGTATTTGCGCGGCGGAATTAAAAACGTCGGGATGGTCAGACCGGGCCGAATCGTCCAGTTCGCTTCACAGGGCTTTGTCGTTCTTGCTCCGTTTTACAGAGGCAATCAAGGAGGAGAAGGCGATGAAGACTTTGCGGGTGATGACCGGGAAGATGCTTTTGCCGCTTTTCGTCTTCTGCAGAAGCATGACCTGGTAAAAGATGGACGCGTACACATTTTTGGCTTTTCCCGCGGCGGGATCATGGGTATCTTAACGGCAATCGAAATGAAAGAAGCTGCAGCTTCGTTTGTGTCTTGGGGCGGTGTCAGCGATATGGTTATGACCTATCGCGAACGCAAAGATTTGCGGCGGATGATGAAGCGGGTCATCGGCGGGACGCCTGAAAAGGTTCCTGAAGCGTACGAATGGAGGACGCCTTTTGACGAGCTGGAGAAGATCGAAGCGCCCGTGCTTTTGATCCACGGAGCAAACGATGAAAATGTCTCCATCGAGCATGCGCGGCGTCTAGAACGCGAACTTCTGCAAAGAAACAAGTCTGTGGATACGTGGTATTTCAGTCGATATACCCACTATTTTCCTCCGCGGGAAAATAGGCGGATTGTAAGAGAATTGTCTCAATGGATGAAAAGCCGGCCTTGGACAAGTTATGGTAAACTAAAAGAAAAGAGAAAAGGAGGGGGACTTTAGGTGGGAATGCCAGTTGAATTTAATACAATGATTGTGACAAAAGGAAAAGAAACACGGGTTGAGGAAAATGTGTTTACACTTGAAAAAGAAGGTTATCGGGTTTACCCTCTTCATGTGCCGCTTGAAGTCAGAAAGACTAAGCGGGGCGACATTACCGGCACCGCGCAGGCGGAGCGCCTTGAATGGTCAGACGGACGGACTCATTTAACATACAGGCTCGTATCATTAAATTCGACGAATTAAAAAAGCCAAGGCGCGGATAGCGTCCTTGGCTTTTCTGTATTATGCAGGCACATCTTCCTCTTTTCCGATTCCTTTTTTGGAAGTCAGCCTGTGAATCAGCATGGTGAGAGCGCCGTCTCCTGTCACGTTCGTTGCTGTACCCAAGCTGTCCTGAGCAAGGTAAAGTGCGATCATCAATGATACGCTGGTTTCATTAAAGCCGAGCATCGACTGCAGCAGTCCGGCCGCGGCCATAACGGCACCCCCCGGG
Source organism: Bacillus sp. MBGLi79 (assembly GCF_002953915.1). NCBI lineage: Bacteria > Bacillati > Bacillota > Bacilli > Caryophanales > Bacillaceae > Bacillus > Bacillus sp. MBGLi79. The sequence goes on along the minus strand of NZ_CP026521.1, from coordinate 3,534,190 downwards.
GCACCGGGCGCTGCGACCATTGTGACGCCAAGCATTAAAATGAACGGCATCATGATCGAAAAAGTCGGTGTTTGACCGTTTAGAATCATTACGCCCATTGCACAGCTCGTCAGTGTAATCGTGCTACCTGACAAATGAATATTGGCCAGGAGCGGAACGGCGAAGTCAGCCACTTTTTGGCTTGCTCCCGTTTTTCTGACTTGTCTCAACGTGACGGGAATCGTTGCCGCTGACGATTGTGTGCCGAGCGCAGTGAAGTATGCCGGCGCCACGATTTTCAACAGCGACAGCGGATTTCTGCCGTTTGCAGCGCCCGCAACGGAGTACTGAATCAAAAGTATGACGAGGTGAAGCACGATAATCATCACGAAAACTTTAGCAAATACGGATAAGATTGTCTGCACCTGACCGCCGAACGTCATATTGGTGAAAATACCGAAAATATGAACAGGCAGTAACGGAATAATAATATATGATATCAGCTTTTCAACGATCGTTTGAAATTCATCGAATGCGTTTTTTAATGTTTTTCCGGGCAGATAAGCGATTCCGATTCCCATGATGAAAGCAAAAATCAGTGCGCTCATCACGCTCATAAACGGCGTCATTTCAATGGTGAAAAATCCTGCTTGCAAAACTTCTTCCGGATTTTTAAATTCCTGCAGCTGATGGCCGGAAATGATCGCGGGGAGAAGATTTGATCCGACAAGGTACGCCAGGAGGCCGGCAAAAATGGTTGACGTGTAGGCGATACCTGCTGTAATGCCAAGGATTTTTCCGGCGCCGCGGCCGATTTGTCCGATGCCGGGAATAATAAAAGCGATAATAATAAAAGGAATGACGAATTTAATGAAGTTTCCAAAAATATCATTGAAAGTAGCGGCTGTTTTGACAAACCAAAGCGGAGCAAAGCTTCCGACGATAACACCAAGAACAATTGCCGTCATAATTCTCGGCAGTAATCCAAATTTCATAGATGTGTCCTCCTGATATATACAAATGTTTTTATCATATTATCATATGAAAGATTTCTTTTGTTAAAAATAAAAAAAGTCTGTATTTTCAAATAATAACAGCCGCGAATTGGAAGCGTTTTATCACAGGCCGTGCTTGATTGTCGTTTTAATCATTGTCCAGAAAATGGCATCGGCCGCTGACAGGCGAAGCGGATTTTTAATAAACTGCAGCAGCGCAGAATACCTGCGCTGCTGCAAGCGGGTTGAGTTATACGAGCGGTCCTCCGGCTTTTTCAATGTTTTCGGTATTAGAGAATTTTTTGAAATTCTTTTTGAATGCATTCGCCAAGTGGATCGCTTTTTCCTCGTATTCGTTTTCATCTGTCCAAGTTTTAGCCGGGTCAAGCACTTGATCAGGCACACCCGGAACATGGACCGGTGAATGAAGTCCGAAAATGCGGTCAGTCTTCATTTCGGCGTTATCCAGTTCTCCTTCTATCGCAGCCTGAACCATCGCTCTCGTATAAGCGAGGCTCATTCTTTCCCCTGTTCCGTATCCGCCGCCGGTCCAGCCTGTATTGACGAGAAAGACGCTGACGCCGTGCTCATCGATTTTTCTTCCGAGCATTTCAGCGTACACATGTGCAGGGAGCGGAAGGAACGGGGAACCGAAGCAGGTCGAGAATGTGGCTTCAGGAGCGGTGATCCCGCGTTCGGTGCCGGCGAGCTTGCTTGTATATCCGCTCAGGAAATGATACATGGCTTGTTCTTTCGTTAACTTGCTGATCGGAGGAAGCACGCCGAAAGCATCTGCCGTCAGAAATACAATGGTCTGCGGGTGTGCTGCGATGCTCGGCTTGACGATGTTGTCAATCGCATCAATCGGGTAAGCCGCTCTCGTGTTTTCCGTATAGAATGCGTCGGAATAGTCCGGCTCCCCGGTTTTGCCGTCAACCACGACATTTTCAAGAACGGAACCGAAGCGGATCGCATTGTAAATCTGCGGTTCTTTTTCTTTGCTTAAGTTAATGCACTTGGCGTAGCAGCCTCCTTCAATGTTGAAAACGCCTGTGCTGGACCAGCCGTGTTCGTCGTCACCGATCAGCTTCCGTTTCGGATCGGCGGAAAGCGTCGTTTTTCCTGTGCCTGACAATCCGAAGAAGAGAGCTGTTCCGCCTTCCTCGCCAATGTTTGCCGAACAGTGCATCGGTAAAATGTTTTGTTCAGGAAGAAGATAATTCATAATAGAAAAAATCGATTTTTTCATCTCGCCGGCATATTCGGTGCCTCCGATTAAAATCGTACGCTTTTCAAACGACACGATGATAAATGTTTCAGATCTGGTCCCGTCAATGAGCGGATCGGCTTTGAAATGCGGAGCGGAAAGAATCGTAAACGGCTGTTCTTCAGGTTTTTTATCATGTTCTTCAGGTCTGATGAACAACTGTCTTGCAAACAGGTTGTGCCAGGCGAACTCGTTGACAACTGTAATCGGAAGCCGGTATTTTTCGTCTGCTCCTGCAAACCCTTCAAATACATACAATTCATCGCGTTCCTTTAAATAGCTGAGCACTTTTGTGTACAGCCGGTCAAAGGCGGATTCTGAAATCGGCTGGTTTACTGCGCCCCAATCGATTTTGTCCTTTGTGCTCGCTTCTTCCACAATGAATTTGTCTTTTGGCGAGCGGCCGGTGTATGTACCGGTTGTAGCCCGCACGGCTCCGGAAGATGTTAAGACTCCTTCTTTGCGTTCAAGGACTTTTTCAACCAAAAGGGGAACGGATAAGTTCAGCTGAACGTTTTCGCCCATTAATAACGTTTGTAAGTCAGTTGTTAAATCTACAGAATTCATAAAAAACCTTCCTTT
>NZ_CP026521.1:3522716-3531267 GCF_002953915.1 Bacillus sp. MBGLi79 | reverse complement strand
ATATCAAACAAAAAGGATGGAGCGCCATGTGTACAAGTATCACGTTGACGACTGCGGGGCGGGAGCATTTATTGGCGAGGACGATGGATTTTGATTTTGAGCTTAACGGGGAAGTGCTGTTGCATCCGCGTCGCTACAAATGGAAAAGTGAAGCAGACGGCAGCGAGCATGCCGGCCGGTATGCGTTTATCGGGATGGGCAGAAGGCTCAATAATGCGCTGTTTGCCGATGGTGTGAATGAAAAAGGATTGTCTTGCGCGGCGCTTTATTTCCCGGATTATGCTGTGTATGAAAGCGAGACGAAAGAGCAATGCCGCAATCTTGCGCCGCACGAATTTGTGACATGGGTGCTGTCGGAATGCGGCGATTTGGAGGAAGTGAAAAAAGCGGCTGTTTCCGTAAACATTGTTGAGAGAGAGGTCAGCTTGCTCGGTACGGTGACGCCGCTTCATTGGCTATTAACGGACCGCTCCGGTGCGAGCATCGTTGTTGAACCGGCGGCCGGAGGCATTCAAATTCATGATAATCCGGTCGGCGTGCTGACGAACAGTCCGGATTTTCCTTGGCATTTGACCAATTTGCGCAATTATATCGGTCTTCAGCCGGGACAGTTTGCCGCGAAAAAGATGGGAGACCTGACGCTGTCGGCTTTTGGCCAAGGTTCCGGGCTGTCCGGATTGCCGGGAGACTTTACACCGCCATCCCGTTTTGTCAGGGCGGCAGTTTTGAAAGAGCACATGAAGCCCGTGTCCAACGAAACAGAAGGCGTTTCTGCCGCGTTTCATATTCTCTCCAATATGAATATTCCCAAAGGGATTGTCATGACTGACAATGGCGAAGACGATTACACCCAATATACGGCGGTGATGTGCAGCGAGACGTGCAGCTACTATTTTCACCATTATCAAAACAGGCAGATTCAAAAGGTTTGCATATTACAGGAAGACCTGGACAGCAACGAAATAAAGGCGTTTCCGCCAAAGCAGGAAGAGACGTTTCATTCTCTTCAATCATAAACGAAAGAAGGAACAATATTGCAAAACAAAACAGCAAACAGACTCATTTTATTAGGCATTAGCTTACATAGCATATATTGGTTGTTTATATTATTTTTGTTTTTTCATTTCAAACATCAATTTGACGTTTATGCCGTTTGGAATCCGAATGTCACGGACGGATATATGGAGGCTGGGACTTTCGTGGCCGCGCTGAAGTTGATGATCTACTCAGGCACGTTGTTTAATTTGGCTCTCTTGTTCATTTTGAGCTTGTTGATTGTAATTTTAGTACAGTCGGTCATTTTTATTGCCCTGGAAATCACCGCTTACGTGAAAATCAAAAAAGATCCGTTTTCTCCATGGGGCTCTTTTATTTTAGCGATGGGCATTAAAAACATTTTCACAAACTTATCAGGGATTCCGTTCATGGCCGCCGGATTCATTCTTCATAAGCAGCAGGAACCGAAAGACGCAGTTGCACAGCCGGCAGCCCGAAGGAAAGCAAGGCGAAGCCCCGCATTGCTTATGAAAAAGGCGGCGAAAGCTAGAAAACATAGAAATAAAGGTATAAAGTCTTAGTTTCTAGTTTGCGTGTATTCTATTTTTTATGAGACAATTGTAATGAAAGCGTTGACATGAACAAAAACAGGTGCTACAGTATAGTTACAAACTAATATCAGCAAGTTTCTTAAGGATTGTTACTGCTTTTGCAGGCAAAACCTAAGTTGCGTACAGCTTTTTGGGACATCGTCCCATTCAAGCCGGCGTAATTTAGGTTTTTTTTATACCCAAAATGAGGAGGTGATGTGAGATTCCGAGGATTCATTGCGGTTCCAAGCCAATAAAAAAGCCGGGTGAAGGCGGCCACCTTCAGTCCGGCGGATTCCCCCAAAGGAGGAGGTACTCATATGGATTATAATAAAGTATCGAAGGACATTTTACAACTCGTGGGCGGTGAAGAGAACGTACAGAGCGTGATTCACTGCATGACAAGACTGCGTTTCAACCTTTATGACAATGCGAAGGCAGACCGCGCGAAACTGGAAAGTCTTTCGGCTGTAATGGGCACCAACATCAGCGGCGACCAGTTTCAGATTATCGTTGGAAATGATGTGCCTAAAGTTTACAAAGCGATTATCGAAAACAGCGGACTGAGCGAGGGAAAGGCTGGCATGCAGAAAGCAGAAGGAAAGACAAATGTGATGAGCGCCATCTTTGATGTCATTTCCGGCGTATTTACACCGATTCTGCCGGCGATCGCCGGTGCGGGTATGATCAAGGGGATTATAGCGTTAGCCGTGACGTTCGGCTGGCTGAGCGAGAATAGCCAGGCGCACACTATTCTGACTGCTATCGGCGACGGTGCGTTCTACTTCCTGCCTTTATTGCTTGCGGTCAGTGCAGCGAAAAAATTCGGCAGCAACCCTTATGTTGCTGCGGCGATCGGAGCGGCGATTCTGCATCCCGATCTGACAGCGCTCCTCGGTTCAGGGGAAAGCATTTCCTTTATCGGATTGCCTGTAACCGCTGCCACGTATTCGTCGACGGTGATTCCGATTTTGCTTGCCATCTGGATTTCATCTTATGTAGAAAAATGGATTGATAGAATCACCCCGACTTCTTTGAAACTCATCTTTGTTCCGACTTTCACCCTGCTGATTGTCGTGCCCGTTACATTGATCACGGTCGGTCCACTCGGAGCGATTATCGGAAACTATCTATCTGTCGGTGTGAATTATTTATTCCAGCATGCTGGCCTCATTGCAATGGTTCTGTTGGCCGGAACGTTCTCTCTCATCATTATGACGGGAATGCACTACGCGCTGGTGCCAATTATGCTTAATAATATTACTCAAAACGGATACGACTACTTGATGCCGGCCATGTTTCTGGCCAATATGGGGCAGGCGGGCGCGTCATTCGCAGTCTTTTTACGCTCAAGAAATAAGACGTTCAAATCGTTGTCGATGACGACAAGCATCACGGCGTTGATGGGAATCACGGAGCCGGCGATGTACGGTGTCAACATGAGGCTGAAAAAGCCGTTTGTCTCAGCGCTTCTCGGTGCAGCCGTCGGCGGTGCTTTTTACGGTGTCACAGGCGTTGCATCCTACATTGTTGGAGGCAACGCCGGATTGCCTGGCATTCCGACATTTATCGTCCCTACATTCGTTCAGGCGATGATTGGCCTTGTTATAGCGTTTTTTGCAGCGACGATTATCGCTTATCTGCTAGGGTTTGAAGATGTGCCTTCACAGGAAGATGAAGTTCAGGCTAAAGACGAACCTCAAGGCAACGCGGCCGCCGAAGAAATTATTCAAAGCCCGCTGAAAGGCGAAGTCAAAGCATTGAGTGAAGTGGATGATGCGACATTTTCAGGAGAAGTCATGGGAAAAGGTGTTGCCATTGAGCCAGAAGAAGGCAAAGTGGTGTCGCCTGTATCAGGCACGATCACGACCGTTTTTCAAACGAAGCACGCCCTCGGCATCACTAGCGACAATGGGGCAGAAATTATTATTCATATCGGAATCGATACGGTGAAATTGAACGGTGAGCACTTTACCGTGCATGTCAATAAAGGAGACGCTGTAAAGCCGGGAGACCAGCTTGTCTCATTTGATATGGATGCGATTAAGGATGCGGGCTATCAGTTAATCACGCCGGTTATCATCACAAATACGGACCGGTACCAGTCGATCAAGCCTTTGAAAACAGATGAAAGCGTTGACATTGAGGAAGCGCTGATCGCGCTGGCGTAGAGAGAGGAAAGCTCGACAAATTTGGATGAGGTGAAAGGATATGACTGAACAAACGAAAAAATTCCCTGATGGTTTTTTATGGGGCGGAGCGGTTGCCGCAAACCAAGTAGAAGGCGCCTATAATGTCGGCGGAAAGGGGCTCTCGACAGCTGATGTGTCGCCGAACGGGGTCATGTATCCATTCGATGAGTCGATGGAGTCATTGAACCTGTATCACAAAGGCATCGATTTTTACCACCGCTACAAAGAAGACATCGCTCTTTTCGCCGAAATGGGATTTAAAGCGTTTCGAACATCGATTGCCTGGACGCGGATTTTTCCTAACGGTGATGAAAGTGAACCGAATGAAGAAGGACTCGAATTTTACGATCGCCTCTTTGATGAGCTATTAAAATACAATATTGAGCCAGTCGTGACGATATCCCACTATGAAATGCCGCTCGGTTTAATTAAAAAATACGGAGGCTGGAAAAACCGGAAAGTGATCGAGTGCTATGAACATTATGCGAAAACGGTTTTCACCCGCTATAAAGACAAAGTGAAATATTGGATGACGTTCAACGAAATCAACATGGTCCTGCATGCGCCGTTTACAGGCGGTGGCCTTGTATTTGAAGAAGGCGAAAACCAGTTAAATGCGATGTACCAAGCGGCGCATCATCTATTTGTTGCAAGCGCCCTTGCGGTAAAAGCAGGCAAGGATATTATTCCGGACGCTAAAATCGGCTGTATGATTGCCGCAACGACGACATACCCGATGACGCCAAAACCGGAAGACGTGCTCGCCGCGATGGAAAATGAGAGAAGAACGCTGTTTTTCTCGGACGTACAGGCACGCGGAGCTTATCCGGGCTATATGAAGCGCTTCTTTAAGGAAAATGGAATTGCGATTGAGATGGCTGAAGGTGATGAAGACATTCTGAAGGAAAACACAGTCGACTATATCGGTTTCAGCTACTACATGTCAATGGTTGCGAGCACGAATCCGGAAGATTTGGCAAAAACGGGAGGCAACTTGCTCGGAGGGGTTAAAAACCCGTACCTTGAATCGTCCGAATGGGGCTGGCAGATCGACCCTAAAGGAATCCGCATTACGCTGAATACATTGTACGACCGCTATCAAAAGCCGCTTTTCATTGTTGAAAACGGGCTCGGCGCCGTCGATGTTGTCGAAGAAGACGGTTCGATACAAGATGACTACAGAATCAACTATTTGCGTGATCACTTAAAAGAAGTAAGAGAAGCGATCGCAGACGGCGTCGACTTAATCGGCTACACATCATGGGGCCCGATCGACTTGGTCAGCGCATCCACCGCCGAAATGAAAAAACGCTACGGCTATATTTATGTCGACCGTGACAATGAAGGAAACGGCACGTTTGCAAGAACGAGAAAGAAAAGCTTTTACTGGTATAAAAAAGTGATCGAAACGAATGGCGAGAGTTTGTGATATTTAAAATGGCTGTCCTTTACAGGACAGCTTTTTTCTCTGTAGCGCATGAAAACGATTTGCTATACACTTGACTTAGAAAAAAGACAAAAAGTGCGGTGAGGCAAATGTTTAAACTGCTGTTGATCGAAGACGATGAATCGCTGTTTCAGGAAATAAAAGAACGGTTAACCGGGTGGTCATACGAGGTGTACGGCATCGACGATTTCAGCGAAGTGATGCAGGAGTTTGCGGCGATTAAGCCCGATTGCGTCATTATCGATATTCAGCTGCCGAAATATGACGGGTTTCATTGGTGCCGGCAGATCCGTTCCCGTTCCAACGTTCCGATTCTCTTTTTATCTTCGCGCGACCATCCTGCTGATATGGTCATGTCCATGCAGTTTGGAGCAGATGATTATATTCAGAAACCGTTTCATTTTGACGTGCTGATTGCCAAAATCCAGGCGATTTTCCGCCGTGTTTACGACTATAATACGGAGCCTGAGATTCTGAAGAAAGCGTGGTGCGGTGCAACCGTTGATCCCGAGCAAAACCGCGTCAGCAATAAGGCGGGGTCGATCGAGTTGACGAGGAATGAAATGTTCATTTTAAAACAATTGATCGACCAAAAAAACAAAATTGTCAGCAGGGAAGAATTGATGAGAAGCTTATGGAACGATGAGCGTTTTGTCAGCGATAACACGCTGACGGTCAACGTAAACCGTTTGAGAAAAAAACTGGATACCTTGAACTTGGGGCAATATATTGAGACAAAGGTCGGCCAGGGCTATATGGCGAAAGAAGAAGGATGATGAGAATGCTGAAAGCGTTTTTGACCGAGAGGCGAAGCTGGATCGCCATATTTGTCTTGCAGCAGATCGTCTTTCTGTTTATCGCTTATGTCGATTCATCCATTCCTTTTGCATCGATTTTATATATGACCTATTTGTCTTCATTTATTTTTATCGTTTTTGTACTTGTCCGCTTTCGGAGGGAAACGAAGTTTTATAAAAGCCTGGAAGAATGGGATCACAATCTCGATGTGACAAACATTCGAGAGGCGGAAACGCCTTTCGAAACGATGATTGAAAAAAGCATAGCCGAACAAACGAAACAGTTAAAGCAAGAGGCGGCGCAGCATCGCCTGGCATTGGAGAATGAAAAAGATGAGCTCATGGCCTGGATACACGAAGTCAAAACGCCGCTTACCGCCATGCATTTGATCATGGAGACGATTGACGATCAATCATTAAAATCGAGACTCGACTATGAATGGCTGCGCGTTCACCTGCTGCTCGATCGCCAGCTTCATCAAAAGCGGATGTCATTTATCGAAAATGACTTGTCTCTTGAAGCTCTAGAGCTCAAACCTTTAATCTTTAAAGAACTAAAAGATTTGCAATCATGGTGCATTCCAAAAGGGATCGGGTTTGATATACAGCTTGAGGCCGGGGAAGTGCTCAGCGATGCGAAATGGCTGTCTTTTATCATGAGGCAGCTGCTGACAAACGCAGTGAAATACAGCGAAGCATCCGATATTTTGATTAAAAGCTATGAACAAGATGGCCAGGTGCATCTCGCAGTTCAAGATTTTGGACGGGGCATCGATCCAAAAGATATACCGCGTGTGTTTGACAAAGGTTTCACATCAACAACGGAGCATCATGATCAGGCCGCCACGGGAATGGGGCTGTATTTGGCGAAAAAAGCGGCAAAGCCGCTCCTGATTCATATCGAGGTTGATTCTAAACCAGGAACGGGGACAACCTTTACGCTGATTTTTCCGAAGCGGAACGAATTTTCCCGTGTGCTTGGCGTGTGACAAAAGTGTCACACGCTTTTCTTTTTTGTTCGCTGAATCGAAGGAAAACGGCTGTTCTCCTTTCTATAATAAAAATATCCAGTCAAAAGGAGATTTTAAAAATGATGATTTTAGAAGCGAAAAAAATACGAAAAAGCTATGGAAATAAGCACAATAAACACGAAGTGTTAAAGGGAATTGACATTCAGATCCAAAAGGGTGAATTTGTCAGTATTATGGGCCCGTCAGGTTCAGGCAAAACAACATTGCTCAATGTTCTGTCCTCTATTGACCAGGTGAGCGGCGGAACGATTAACATCAACCAAGCTGAGATGACGAATCTGAAGGAAAAACAGCTTGCTGAATTCAGGAAGCAGCATTTAGGATTTATCTTTCAAGAATACAATTTGCTCGATACGCTGACAGTGAAAGAAAATATCCTTCTGCCGCTGTCGATTACGAAAATATCAAAAAAAGAAGCCGGTCAAAAATTTGAGGAAGTCGCGAAAGAATTAGGCATCTTTGAGCTGAAGAATAAGTATCCGAATGAAATTTCCGGCGGGCAAAAACAGCGCACATCAGCAGCCAGGGCGTTTATTCATGAACCGAGCATTATTTTCGCTGACGAACCGACCGGTGCGCTTGATTCGAAATCCGCATCAGACTTGTTAAACAAGCTGAGCCAGTTAAATCAAAAGCGCCGGGCCACAATCATTATGGTAACCCATGATCCCGTCGCCGCGAGCTTCTGCAGCAGAGTGGTTTTCATTAAAGACGGACAAATTTATACGCAGCTGAATAAAGGCGGACAAGACAGGCAGATGTTCTTTCAGGACATCATGAAAACGCAAGGCGTGTTAGGCGGGGTTCAGCATGAGTATTAATCAGCTGATCTTCCGCAACCTGAAAAAGAATATACGGAACTATTACCTTTATGTGTTTGCGTTAATCTTCAGCGTGGCGCTTTATTTTGCGTTTGTTACGCTGCAGTATGATCCGGCGATCGATGAAGTGAAGGCATCGATAAAAGGTGCAGCGGCTTTGAAAGCAGCTTCCATTCTTCTAGTGGCAGTAGTAGCAGTTTTTATTTTGTATGCCAATACGATTTTTATTAAGCGGCGCAGTAAAGAAATCGGTTTATTCCAGCTAATCGGCATGAGGAAGCAAAAAATCTTCCGTATTTTAAGTTTGGAAAATGTCATGCTGTATTTCGGCTCTTTGGTCATTGGGGTGTTTGCCGGGTTTTCGATCTCAAAGCTCGTGCTTATGACTTTATTTAAAATAGTAGATGTTCAAGCTGAAACCGAATTGAATTTTTCCGGAGAAGCGCTTGTGCAAACTGTCATTGTATTCTGCGGAATCTACCTGCTGGTGATGGTGATGAATTATACGTTTATCAAAAAGCAAAGCATTTTGTCATTATTTAAAGCGACATCAGCTACGGAAGATAAGGTAAAGAGAATATCCGTTTTTCAAATGATCATTGGCTTATTGGGCATCTTGTTTATTTTGTCGGGATATTACATTTCTACTGAGTTGTTCAGCGGAAAATTCAAGACCA
>NZ_CP026521.1:3515627-3522616 GCF_002953915.1 Bacillus sp. MBGLi79 | reverse complement strand
ACAATAAATGGACGCAGTGGATTTTATTAAAGCTTTACGAAAAAGTTCTAGCTTATGTAGATGAATTCCCTGTAAACAGGTTTCCTGCGCTTGGAACCGTTCTTGCCAATGAAGAAGTCATCGACGGCAAAAGCGAACGCGGCGGCCATCCTGTAGAACGCCGTCCAATGAAGCAGTGGATGCTGAAGATTACCGCTTATGCCGACCGTCTGCTTGAAGATCTGGAAGAACTCGACTGGCCGGAAAGCATCAAAGAGATGCAGCGCAACTGGATCGGCCGTTCCGAAGGGGCGCATGTTCATTTTGCGGTCGACGGCACAGACGAAACGTTTACGGTTTTCACAACGCGGCCAGATACATTATTCGGTGCCACATATGCCGTTTTGGCTCCGGAGCACGATTTGGTTCAAAAAATCACGACGCCTGAACAGCAAGACGCGGTCGACGCCTATATCGAAGAAGTTCAATCAAAGAGCGACTTGGAGCGGACAGACCTTGCCAAAACAAAGACAGGCGTCTTCACAGGTGCTTATGCCGTCAATCCGGCAAACGGGGAAAAAATTCCGGTATGGATCGCGGACTATGTCTTGGCTACATACGGAACTGGAGCGGTCATGGCCGTCCCTGCCCATGATGAGCGGGACCACGAATTCGCATCAGCATTCGGGCTGCCGATCAAAGAAGTCGTCAAAGGCGGAGATGTTGAGAAAGAAGCTTATACAGGCGACGGCGAACACATCCATTCAGATTTTCTGAACGGCCTTGATAAAGCGGCTGCGATCGAAAAAATGATTCAGTGGCTTGAGGAAAACGGGAAGGGCGAGAAAAAGGTAACATACCGCCTCCGCGACTGGCTGTTCAGCCGTCAGCGCTACTGGGGCGAGCCGATCCCGGTCATCCATTGGGAAGACGGCACATCGACTCCGGTTCCTGAAGAAGAGCTGCCGCTGATCTTGCCGAAAACGTCGGAAATCAAACCGAGCGGAACGGGTGAGTCCCCTCTTGCGAACATTAAAGAATGGGTGGAAGTGACAGACCCTGAAACAGGCAAAAAGGGAAGACGCGAAACGAATACGATGCCGCAATGGGCGGGAAGCTGCTGGTACTTCCTGCGCTACATCGATCCGAAAAACCCGAACGAACTGGCTTCTCCTGAAAAATTACAGGAATGGCTTCCTGTCGATATGTATATCGGAGGGGCGGAACACGCCGTTCTTCACTTATTGTATGCGCGCTTCTGGCATAAATTCCTTTATGACATCGGGGTCGTTCCGACGAAAGAGCCGTTCAAACAGCTTTATAACCAAGGAATGATTCTTGGTGAAAACAACGAAAAAATGAGCAAATCCAAAGGCAATGTCGTCAATCCGGACGAAATAGTGGAGACTCATGGTGCGGACACGCTCCGGCTGTACGAAATGTTCATGGGGCCTTTGGATGCATCGATCGCCTGGTCAACGACAGGACTTGACGGCGCCCGCCGCTTCCTTGACCGCGTATGGCGTCTGTTCATCGATGACAATGGCGGGTTAAACGAGAAGATCGTTGAAGGAGCCGGCGAAACGCTTGAGCGCGTCTACCACGAAACGGTCATGAAAGTAACAGACCATTTCGAAGGTCTGCGCTTCAATACAGGTATTTCTCAGCTGATGGTCTTCATCAATGAAGCATATAAAGCTGATCAGCTTCCGAAAGAATACATGGAAGGCTTCGTGAAATTGCTGTCTCCTGTTGCGCCTCACTTGGCTGAAGAGCTGTGGAGCCGACTTGGACATGAGGAAACGATCACGTATGAAGCATGGCCTGTCTATGATGAAGCAAAGCTCGTTGATGACGAAGTCGAAATCGTCGTTCAGCTGAACGGAAAGGTGAAAGCGAAGCTGAACGTTCCAGCCGACGCCGACAAAGAACAGCTTGAAGAGCTGGCGAAAAACAATGAAAAAGTAAAAGAACAGCTCGAAGGGAAAACGATCAGAAAAGTGATTGCTGTACCTGGAAAGCTTGTAAATATTGTCGCAAATTAATGGAAAAGCCCCTTCAATCCGAAGGGGCTTTTCAGCGTGCCGACAAACCCGCGCATTCGTTGGCAGGCCTGCTAAGCCGGTGCTTACGATAGGAGAAAAGATCAGGCGGCTAACCGCCTAACACCGCCGTCACCACATCCTGTGGAAGACCGCTCCGATGCTCGGCTTTCCCAGACTGCAAGGATTGCGGGACAAAGGATGACAAAATCCCAAAACTAAAAGCCGTTTTGGGATTTTTTTTAATAATCTGAAAGCCCTGTCATTCCGCCGAAAGGATGAAAATATTTCAGCCGTTCGCTTCGTTTCAAATGATCCATGACCGCTTAAAATGGGAAAAAAGGAGATGATGATGATGCATTTTTCCGATTTTTCCGCCGTACAGGTCAGAATCGCCCGGCCTACAGACCGTTTTGACGAAATCGTTGCGTTTTACGAAAAGGGGCTCGGCCTGAAAAAGCTTGGCGGTTTTTCCGGACATCAAGGGTATCATGGCGTCATGTTCGGCCTGCCGAATGTCCAATATCACCTTGAATTTACCTCCCATATCGGAGGCAGCCCTTGTCCGGCACCGACCAAAGACAATCTGCTCGTCTTTTATATTCCTGATCAGAAGGAAATCAAGAGTATTTTAAAAAGGCTCGCTGACATGGGCCATCACGAAGTGCCGCCTGAAATTCCGTATTGGAAGGACAAAGGGGCAACAGTGGAAGATCCGGACGGCTGGCGGATCGTGCTGATGAATACCGAAGGCATTTAGATATAGGAACGTTATGCCTGTGCCCAGTCTCTTGCTTTCGTGCGGACGATATCTGTAAAAGCCGCCATTGCAGGAGAAAGCCATTTGTTTTTATGATAAGCCATTTGAGTGGAAAACAGGGCGTCGCGGACAAGCGTGCCCTGAAGCTTTCCTTCTTCGATATCAGTGCGCGTTGTGATCAAAGGAAGAAGGGATACGCCCAAACCGCACATCACGCACTGTTTAATCGCTTCGACACTCCAAAACTCCATCGTATGGTCGGCAATGACTCCCCTTTGACGTAAATACTCCTCAAAAAAATCACGGTAGCTGCAGCCGTGCTCCGTATATAAAAACGTTTCATTTGCGGTAAAAGTCAAATCATCAAGGGCCTTTTGTCCTGCCGGGTGTTCCTTGGGAAAGATGAACACCATCGGCTCATTGACCAGCTTTTCAACATGAAGGTCGTTTTCTTTCCGATCGTTGTCCAAGAGAAAAGCGACATCGATTTTTCCCTGCTTCAATTCATCTCTCAACTGCCAGCACGTGGAAGACTTTAATGTGACCGTGACCTGCGGATATTTGTTAGTAAATTCGTGAAGAATGGCAGGCAATCTGTAAACCGTTAAAGATTCCGAGGCGCCGATGATCAAGTTTCCCGACGGCTCCTGGTCGTTTTCCGGAATGTGCCTCGCTTTTTCATACAGTTCGACCATTTCTGCGGCATAAGGGAGAAGGTGTTTTCCTGCTTCTGTCAGCATCATTTTTTTCCCCAGCCTGTAGAACAGCGGCTTTCTTAATTCTTGTTCGATTGCTTGAACGTGCGAAGTCACAGTGGACTGCGCATATCCCAAATAATCGGCAGCACGGGTAAAACCGCCGATATCCACGATGGTTTTGAATGTTTTCAAATGTCGGATCTCCATCTCGTCATCCCCCTTTTTTATATTATATCGAAAAATTCGAAGTTGCTGATCGATAATATCTATTTTACTGATGAATTAAACAAGATTACAATCATTTTAAACAACTTTGCGAAAGGATTGTATCAGTATGAGAGAAAAAAAGCTTGGCCCTTTATTATTAAGCGGGCTGATGACGGGGCCTATTTTAGGGTCGGGAATCATTCTGCTGCCGCCGATGATTCATCAGACAGCGGGGGACTATGCGATTTTGGCATGGCTGTTGATGTTGGGAATCGGTTTTTTATTTGCCTGGATTTTTGCCAGATTGAGCGTCGAGTATCCGAATGATGCCGGGATTGCTTATGCGGCTGAAAAAGCGTTCGGTTCCCGTGTTAAAAAGTTGGCAGTCTTTTATTTTATCATGGCTGCGAGCTTCGGCCCCGCCGCCGTATTAATGACGGCCGGCGAATATATTCATTTTCTTGCGGCCGGCACGGCATTTCCCGCTGAACTGTACGGCTTCATTTTTTTTATCTTTTGTATGGTAGTCCTTTGCTTTAACCTTTCATTTGTCGGCATGGTTGCACTCATTTTTTCCACTGCCGCGGCCCTCATTCTGTTTGGAAGCAGCGCAGCATCTGTGCCTTACTTTCGTGAGGGGCCGCTCGTAGACGGAACATTTCAGTTTGCCGATTTTGGCCGCGGATTGCTGCTGCTGTTCTGGGCATTAGTCGGATGGGAAATCGTCGGCAACTACAGCATGGAAGTGAAAAACCGCGGGAAAACGATTCCCCGGGCCGTCGTGATCAGCAGCCTGACGGTAACGCTCATATATGTGGCGACTGCGGCAGCTGTTCAATGGATTGATCCGGGGTTCTTCGCAAACGGACAATTGAAGCTGGCGATGATGCTGACGCCGTTGTTCGGATCTTTTGCATTGCCGGTGATCGCTGTGCTCACCGCTGTTCTCTGCATGTGCGCTTATTTTCAGGTGACAGGCGGAGCAGCCAGGCTGGTGGCATCGCAGGCCGGCGGGCTGTTTGCCCGCAGATCAAGGGGAAATCAGCCGATGGCAGCACTGGGGCTTATGTTTTTCATTCATACCGTCGTTTTTGTCTGCCTGATGTTTCACTTTCTTAATGTTGAGACACTGGTCCTGATCGCAAACGCCTTTTTCATCTGCAACTCGCTGTGCGGTCTTGCCGCTGCTTACAAGCTGCTGTCCAGTCGCGTTTACAAAATAGGCTGCCTCTTTCTCATGGGGTGCTTCTCGCTGCTTCTTTTGTTTTCATCACCCTGGATATTACTGTTTATCATGCTGACCAGCGCCTTGTTTGTGGTGAACTTCCGTCAACTTATCATCTGGAAAAAGGTAAAACGCCCTTTCAAATCGTATTAATGAATCAAACGGAAAAAAGAAAGGGGAACACGATGCGCCGTCAACTTTTCAAACTGCTCGGCGATTTGCCGGAGAAAAAAAGCATTGATGTGAGCACTCTTAAAATTGAAGAAAAGTCATCTTTTATTCTTGAAACGCTTTTGCTTGATTTAAACGGAATTGAAGCGGTACCGGCCTATTTTGCAAAACCGAAACAGATGAACGGCAAGCGGCCGGCCGTGCTTTACTGTCATTCACACGGAGGACGTTACGAAAGGGGGAAGGAGGAGCTGATTGAAGGAGCGGATTACTTGCAAACGCCGCCGTTCGCCGAGGAATTGACGGCCTTGGGATTTTCCGTGCTTGCGATTGACCATTGGGCTTTCGGAGACAGGCGGGGCAAAACGGAGAGTGAGATATTTAAAGAAATGCTTTGGACAGGACGGGTGATGTGGGGAATGATGGTCTTCGACAGCATCAGAGCCATCGATTACCTGAGCATGCGTGAGGACACAGACGAAAGCCGCATCGCTTCACTCGGCATGTCGATGGGAGGTCTGATGGCCTGGTGGACCGCTGCATTGGATGAGCGGGTCAGCGTATGCGTTGATATATGCGCGCAGGTGGACAGCGAAACATTAATCAAGACGCAGAATTTGGACCGTCACAATCTCTATTCGTATGTTCCAGGGCTGGTCAAGCACTTTTCAACCGCTCAAATCGAAAGCCTGATCGCTCCAAGGCCCCATTTAAGCCTGGTCGGAACCGCAGATAAACTAACGCCAGTTCAAGGAATTGACCTCATTGAAGAAAAGCTGTCCGATGTGTATAAAGAAAAAGGCGCCGGTGAACGCTATGAAGTGTTTCGCTCTCATTCAGGGCACTTCGAGACAGCCGGAATGAGGCATAAAGCGATCGGTTTCTTAAAAACATGGCTGTAAAACAGGAGGTGAATCACTGTGAAAAAGGTGACGATCATCGGAGGGAACGGCACGGTCGGCCGCGTGTTAGCGGGCGGATTGGCAGGCGAAGGATACGAGGTGACAGTGCTGGATTTAAAAGAACCGGATGAAAAGCCGGCTGTCCGCTTTGTCCGGGTGGATGCGGCAGATTACAATGAAGTCGTGAAAAGCATTCCTCTGAATACGGATGCGGTGATCAACCTTTTGGCTGTCAAGCCTACAGGCGATTTGCTTGACCGGCGGGAGTTTGAGAAAATGACGGATATCTTTTTTAAAGCGACATATACGATTTTGCGGGCGGCGGCGGAGCTCGGCGTGCCGAAGGTGGTATTTGCAAGCAGCAACCATGTGACAGATGTGTATGAAAAGAACGGTGATTCTCTGCTGGGGAGGAAGATCAACACGGATGACTACCCGCAGTCCAAAAGCTTGTACGGCTTGCTAAAATTGGCGTCCGAAAATCTCGGCTATCTTTTCTCGCACCAATCAGACGCCAAGGTTTCCGTGATCAATCTGCGGATCGGGACAGCCGCTGAAAATGAGCAAGAAACGCTGCGTGCAAAACCGAGGAGCAAAAAAACGCTGTTATCCCACCCCGCCCTCGTCCCAATATTTAAAGCCGCAATCGAATCCGGCAAAACATACGGTACATATTATGCTGTCAGCGACAATAAGGGGCGGCCGTGGTCGATCGATTCCGCCATTCGGGAACTGGGGTTCAAGCCGAAAGTCAGCACCTCAGACATCCTTGATGAAGACTGACGTATCATCTTCTAAGGTGATGATCTTTTTCTCCGCTTTTCTGATCCTGCTTAAAAAATGATTATAGACGCTCTCCTTTCTGTTTGCTACATTTTAGACACGATATCGTAATATTTTGACAGCGCTTACAAGGAGGGGGAAATGACGATCAGGCATTCTGCTGGAAGCCGCGTGTTTGACATATTGAATTATTCATTTTTAACAGGGTTCGGATTGGTTTGT
>NZ_CP026521.1:3513465-3515527 GCF_002953915.1 Bacillus sp. MBGLi79 | reverse complement strand
ATACTGCTGATAGCACTTTTTATAACCATAAGTCAAATTTATTTACTGTTCCTCTTAATTATGCTTTTTTCACCCTTGGGCTTCTTGGCTTCTGGAATTTCTCAGCCTGTTTAATTTCTTTCCGCTCTTGTGACAGAGATTTATACAACGATACAAGCATGAAAATCACGACGACTGAGAACGGCAGTGCGGCCAGGATGGCGGTGTTTTGCAGGGCCGATAGTCCGCCTGAATACAGAAGCGCCGCAGCCATTGCTGACTGGATGATTCCCCATGATATCTTGACCGAATTCGCAGGATTCAGTGAACCGTAAGTCGTTTGCATGCCGAGAACAAATGTTGCCGAGTCTGCGGAAGTGATAAAGAATACGGCAATGAGCACCAAGGCAATGATAGATGTAATCATCGCCAGCGGATAGTGGTCAAACATGCCAAACAGCATCGTGTCTGTAGACAGTTTTGCAACGTTAAAAGTCCCTTTTTGCTGAAGATCCATCGCTGAAACCCCGAAAATTGAAAACCATAGAAACGCCAGCACAGTAGGGGCAAACAATACGGCAATCAAAAATTCCCTGATTGTGCGCCCCCTTGATACGCGGGCGATGAAAATACCGACAAACGGCGACCAGGAGATCCACCAAGCCCAGTAGAAAATCGTCCATGAATTGATCCATTCACGGCTGTCCGGATCATTAGGCGCAAGGCGGAAGCTCATTTGCACCACGTTGGAGATATACGTTCCGATCGTGTCCGTAAACGAGTTCATAATCAACACTGTCGGTCCCACGAACAGCATAAAGATCATCAGGATGCCGGCCAGCACCATGTTCGTATTGCTCAAGTACTTGATGCCTTTTCCGATACCGCTCCATGCGGAAATTAAGAACAGCACGGTAACGACTGCAATAATTGCCAGCTGCACTTGAAAGCTGTTCGGTACTCCGAATAGATAATGGAGTCCGCCGTTGATCTGCGTGGCGCCGATTCCGAGACTAGTCGCTACACCGACGACGGTTGCGAAGACAGCGATGCAGTCAATCCCTTTTCCAAGCGGTCCGTTGACTTTGTCGCCGAAGACCGGAAACAGCGTCGCGCTGATCAAGCCAGGCGCGTCTTTTCTGAATTTAAAGTACGCGATGCAAAGAGCAACGATCGCATAGATCGCCCATGCATGCAATCCCCAGTGGAAAAATGTATACCTCAGAGAATCTCTGAAGGCCTGGGCTGTTTCTGTTTCACCTGATGGAGAGCTAATGGCAAAATGGCTGATCGGTTCAGCCGCGCCATAAAATACGAGACCAATGCCCATACCTGCGCTAAAAAGCATGGCAAACCAAGATAATCGAGAGAATTCAGGTTTTTCTTCAGGTTTCCCTAATTTGATCTTTCCGATCGGACTGAAGATCAAAAAGATGCTGAATGCGACAAACAGAGAAACCACCAATAAATAATACCATCCTAGTGTGTTCGTAACATAACCTTGAATCGAAGTCGTTAACGCCTGAAGGTTATCAGGAGCAACGATTCCCCATAATACAGCTGCTGCTGTGATAACAATCACAATCCAAAAAACGCTTGAAATATTTTTCAAAATCATCCTCACCCTCTAATCATTTTTCGTCCTTACTCCCATCATTATGTTTAGTATGAGTTGCACATATAAAATTCATTCTCTCTCAGGAAGTTTGACCTAGCTTCCCCTATTACCCCACAATCAGGTGAAACAAAACTCTTTAACCGTAACATACTTTTCAAAAAAGGCACAAGTCTCAGCACTGCGCTGAAACTCTGCCATTCCACATTTGTCAAGGGTTTGGAGCAATTTTATTTTTTTCTTCGGCAAAGTGAAAATTCGCCTGCATTCATGCCTGCAAGTCTGCCTGTGACAAGCGCGGATGTGATATTGTACCCGCCCGTATAGCCGTGAATATCGAGGATTTCCCCGCAGAAATAAAGCCCCTCCTTTTTTTTGGACGCCATTTTTTTTGGATCGATTTCTTTTACGGAAACCCCTCCGCCGGTCACAAAGGCTTTGTCAAGCGAAAGAGTGCCGTTCACGTTG
>NZ_CP026521.1:3503170-3513365 GCF_002953915.1 Bacillus sp. MBGLi79 | reverse complement strand
GGTTTGCGTCGGTTTCAAAACACCCCTACTATGGCGGAGACATGAAGATTGCACCGAACGCGAATCCGCGGGATGAGTTTTTAGATGTGATCATTATTGAAGACCGCTCCGTATTGAAAAAAGCCGGCCTCTTGTTTGCAATGATATTCGGCAAACACATCGGTAAAAACGGTGTTACGGCGTTTAAGACGAAAGAAATTTATTTTCATACGAATGAGCGGGTGCTCTTTCAAGCGGATGGAGAGGTGATCGGCTGGGCGCCCGTTTTCATCAAAACAGGGACCGAATCTCTTCGGTTAAGAGCATAAATCTTTCGAATGAAGGAGAGACTGAGATGCCGGGTATCAGCCGCCCCTTTGAAGCTTATCTCGATGAAATGAGAACGATCACTGTTTTAGTTCCGAAGAGCCGCGCCTCAAGCTGCAGCCCCCCTTTTCTGCTTGAAGATGATCAAGGAGGGAAGATAGAGCTTTCGGTAAAAGCGACGGAGGAGCTTGAGGAGAAATTCAAGTATGTTCTCGAAAGCAGCCGCCCCGTTCCATTCGGAAGAGTTCATAAAGTATGCTGTGAAGAAAGCGTCTGGACAGACCTGCAAATTGGTTCTGTTACGCGAAGTGCGGCGTTTGACAAGGCTTTTTTTTATGACGGCCGTCTCGGTGCTTTTTATTCAAAAGAGCGTACTTTATTTAAGGTATGGGCGCCGACCGCGAGTACGGCAGCGATCAAGCTGGAGAGCCCTGATTCGCTTCAAACAAATACTTTTCAAATGATGCGCAGAGAAAAGGGTGTTTTTGAGGTAACGATCGAAGGCGATCTGAACGGCTGGTCCTATTTATATAAGCTTTATGTAAACGGGACGCCGTTATTGACAGTCGATCCTTATGCGAAAGCTGTTACGGTAAACGGGGAAAAGGGCGTTGTAATAGATCCTGAGGAAGTCAAAGTGGAAAAATACCGTGCGCCAAGCCTTCACAGTCCGTGTGATGCGGTTATATATGAGGTTCACATCCGCGATTTTTCGATTCATGAAGACAGCGGTATGCGCCATAAAGGCAAATATCTTGCTTTCACAGAGGACGGAACTGAAACGTCCGGCGGCTTCTCAACGGGAATTGCCTATTTGAAAGAGCTCGGCGTCACCCATATCGAGGTTCTGCCCTTTCACGATTTTGCCGGAGTTGACGAGCTGTCTCCGGACCAATCCTATAATTGGGGCTATAACCCCCTTCATTTTAATGCGCCTGAAGGAAGCTATTCGCTCGATCCGCAGAACCCCAAAAGCAGAATCACCGAGCTGAAAACGATGATTCAGACGCTGCACAAACACGGCTTCTCCGTGATCATGGATGCCGTATATAATCATGTGTACAAGAGGGAAACATCCCCTTTTGAAAAAACGGTTCCCGGGTATTTTTTCAGACATAATGAATACGGTTTTCCAGCCGACGGAACAGGCGTCGGAAATGACATTGCATCTGAGCGGCTGATGGTGCGAAAATATATTCTCGATTCTGTCCGCTATTGGCTTGAAGAATATGATGTCGACGGAATTCGTTTTGATTTAATGGGCATTCTTGATATTGAAACCGTCCGCCAAATTAGTAAGCTTGCCGAGAATGTGAAGCCGGACGCGCTCCTGTTCGGAGAAGGCTGGGATTTAAATACCCCGCTTGAAAGCGGGCAAAAAGCAACATTGCAAAATGCCGGGAAAGTTCCGGCGGTCGGCTTTTTTAATGATCGGTTCAGAAACGCAGTCAAAGGGAGTACATTTGAGCTCGGTGACCGCGGATATGCTTTAGGGGACACTGGAAAAAAAGCTGAGCTTCAACATGGAATTGCCGGCTCACCGGGATTCTTGCTGCCGCCACAGTCAATCAATTATGCGGAGTGCCATGACAATCATACGTTTTGGGATAAGATGGCCTTCTGTTCGGAAGAAGATGCCTGCACAAAACGGCTCAGACAAAGGCTCGCGCTGTCGATCGTCCTGCTTTCGCAAGGCGTTCCATTTCTTCATGCCGGGCAGGAATTTTGCCGAACAAAGAATGGGGACAGCAACAGCTACAGGTCGGGAGATGGCATCAACAGGCTCGATTGGGAAAAGCGGGCGGAGCTTTGCGAGGACGTCGAATATGTGCGCCAGCTGATCAGGCTGCGGAGAAGCCATCCCGCTTTTCGTCTGCAAAAAGAGGAGGAAGTCAAGGAACATCTTTCTTTTATGAGCGGTACAGGAGAAGTGACGGCCTACAAGCTGAAGAACATTGCAGCATTTGATCCCTGGAACGAAATCATAGTGGTGCATTGTCCGTCTGCAAAAAAGGAAACGCTTGAGCTGCCCGCCCAGAAACAGTACTTGCTGCACTGCGATCCTTTTACGTTCTTCAATGGGAAGGTTCAAGCGGAAAAAAGGCTTCGGCTGAACGGCATCGGAACCTATGTTCTATACGAACCAAAAGGGATTTTTTAGTTTTGCTTGACGAAGTTTGGCGTCTAGCGCTAAAATTTAAAAGACGGCTATTGTTTAGCACAAATGACTCTCAATAGCCGTCTTTTTATTTGAATATAAAGAGACGACAATACAAGCGGTTTGCTGCCCGCTCTAGGGAGCAGATGCTTTTTAAAATCTTTTAATGAAATGATGGGTTGAAAATCGATATGAACTGGTTGGGACAATTACTAGGTAGCGAATGGGAGATTTCCCCCGCAGGAGGAGCTACAGGAGACGCATATTATGCAGAACATAATGGACAGCAGCTTTTTTTAAAGCGCAACAGCTCTCCTTTTTTGGCTGTCCTGTCCGCGGAAGGAATTGTTCCTAAGCTCGTTTGGACAAAACGAATGGAAAACGGGGATGTGATTACAGCACAGCACTGGCTCAAGGGAAGAGAACTGAAGCCGAAGGATATGAACAGCCAGGCGGTGGCTGAGATGCTTCGGAAAATTCACAGCTCCAAAGCGCTTTTAGACATGCTGAAGAGACTCGGCAAGCAGCCTTTTCAGCCAAGCTCTGTAATCACTCAATTGAAGCAGTTTATCCAGGCCCGGCAATATCCGATACCGCAGCTTGACCAAGCCCTTTTGTATCTGGAGCACCATCTCGATGATGTACAGTCCGGAGAAAAGGTCGTCTGTCACTGCGATGTGAATCATAACAATTGGCTTCTTACAGATCAGAACCAGCTTTATTTAATCGATTGGGATGGAGCGATGATTGCAGACCCCGCGATCGATCTGGGGCCGCTTCTTTATCATTACGTTGAAGAGCGGGAATGGGGAAGCTGGCTCGAACGCTACGGCTCTTCGTTAACGGACAATCTCAGGCTGAGAATGGCCTGGTACGTATTGGCGGAAAAAGCAATGACAACACTCTGGCAAGAAGCGAAAGGCAATCAGGAAGGCTTTCACCAAGGGCTGGAACAGCTTCACGCATTAATGAAGCGTCTCGCCGGAGCTTCATGAAAATGAGCCGATATCTTCCACCCATTGTGTGAGATGATCCTGGTGTTCCTGAATGTGGCTGTTGATTGAAGCGGACGATTTTCCCCTCTGGCTGTACAAATAAATGTCTTCGAGGACGCCTTTTAGGCCGGCGTCAAGATTCGTATTTGCCATTAAAGACTTGATAATCCGCTCCATCTGTTCGCACTCAGCGACGGTTCCGGTGCAGTCTGCCTGATGGTCTGAGAGAATATCTTTTAATAGATGAATCTGATTTTGCTGATTTAAGCCCATAATATTGGCACTTCCCTTCATTCTCGGAGTATATGGATTAAAATGTTCAGAAAGCTGTAATTTATACGCGAAAGACCCGGAGGCCGATCTTCGGTCTTTTTTGCTTTGGAAGAGGCCTTGCGGGATTCCGGGATTTCATGGTATGTTGTAAGACGATATAACAAATAGAGGTGTAAGTACATGCGAATGCGTCACAAGCCTTGGGCGGATGACTACCTGGCTGAAAACTCTCATATTGTGATCAGCGAGCCGTCTCAATGTAAAGGGAAATGGCATTCCATTTTTGGAAATGACAACCCGATCCACATCGAAGTAGGAACCGGAAAAGGGCAATTTATTTCAGGAATGGCCCTGCAAAATCCGGATGTAAACTATATCGGAATCGAATTATTTAAAAGCGTCATCGTAACCGCTGTTGATAAAGTAAAGCAGACAGAGGCGCCGAATGTAAAGCTTTTGAACATTAATGCCAATATGCTTTCAGACGTTTTTGCAGATGGGGAGGTCGACCGGGTCTATTTGAATTTTTCCGACCCGTGGCCGAAAAAACGCCATGCAAAGCGCCGTCTGACCAATCAAGCGTTCTTGAAAAAGTATGAGCAGGTGCTCGGAGGCAAGGGAGCGATTCATTTCAAAACCGATAACCGCGGGTTATTTGAGTACTCCCTTACCAGTTTTTCCGAATACGGACTCGTTTTGACGTTCGTCAGCCTTGACCTGCATCAAAGCGATTTTCAAGGAAACGTGATGACCGAATACGAAGAAAAGTTCGCCGCTAAAGGCCAGCCGATCTACAGAGTAGAAGCTGAATGGCGAACATAAAAAACAGACTGCTTCCGGCGGTCTGTTTTTTTGCTTTCAAATGAAGCTTCGGGTTGCGTTTTTTGCTACGATAGGAGAAGGAGGGATGATCATGGAAACTTTAACAATCGGACGAATCAAGCTGACATGGCTGAACGGAGGCGTCACACACATGGACGGAGGCGCCATGTTCGGCGTTGTGCCCAAGCCGCTTTGGTCTAAAAAGTATGACGTCAATGAGAAAAATCAGATCGAACTGAGAACAGACCCTATACTTGTTCAGAAAGACGGCACAAATTTGCTGATCGATTCCGGTATCGGACGCGGCAAACTGACGGATAAGCAGAAACGAAATTACGGGGTCACCGAAGAATCGTCAATTGCTGACTCGTTAAAAGCACTCGGGCTCTCAACGGAAGATATCAACGCCGTTCTGATGACACATCTCCATTTTGACCATGCATGCGGATTGACGCGATATGAGGGAGAAAGCCTTGTTTCCGTGTTTCCGAATGCAGCGATTTACACGTCTGCGATCGAATGGGAAGAGATGAGAAATCCGAATATCCGCTCCAAAAATACATATTGGAAAGAAAACTGGGAAGCAGTTCAGCATCAAGTGAGGACCTTCGATGAGAAGCTCGAAGTTTTGCCGGGAATTACGATGCATCATACAGGCGGCCACAGCGACGGTCATTCCGTGATCGTTCTTGAGGATGCCGGCGAAACGGCCCTTCATATGGCTGATATTATGCCGACGCATGCCCATCAGAATCCTCTCTGGGTGCTGGCGTACGACGATTATCCGATGACATCGATTGCGGCGAAGCAAGCATGGCAGGCGAAAGCCGCCGAGAAAAACGCCTGGTACATTTTTTACCATGACGCCATTTATAGGGCATTAAAATGGGATGAAAACGGCGAGATTGCAGAGTCAGTAAAGAGAGAAAGGCGCTAAGCTATTTTGGTGAATGGTTTGCTTTGTAGTTATCCATCCTAAGGATAACTAACTTTTGAAAGGAAGACGACGGGTGAGCCACAATAATCTGAATGAACAAGTGATCGAGACGCAATTAAGAGGATTTGAAGTCCTTGCAACGCCCCTGCTGAACAAAGGGGTTGCCTTCCCTCCGGAGGAAAGGGAAGCTCTCGGCTTGACAGGATTGCTTCCTCCCAAGGTGCTGACGCTTGAAGAACAGGCAAAACGGGCGTATAAACAGTTCCAATCACAACCTGATGACTTGAGCAAAAACGTCTATTTAACGGCGCTTCATGACCGAAATGAAGTGCTGTTCTACAGGCTTCTGAACGACCATATGACAGAAATGCTGCCGATTGTTTATACCCCGACTGTCGGAACGGCAATCCAGCAATACAGCCATGAATACAGAAAGCCGCGGGGGCTGTTTTTGTCGGTTAATGACCCTGAAGGCATGAAAACGGCATTTGAAAATCTGGCCGCTAAAAAAAGCCGGATCGATTTGATTGTGGCCACTGATGCTGAAGGGATTCTCGGAATCGGGGATTGGGGAGTCGGAGGCATCGCCATTTCGATCGGAAAGCTTGCCGGTTATACTGCGGCTGCGGGCATCGATCCTAACAAGGTCCTTCCCGTTGTCATTGATGCGGGGACGAACCAGGAAAGGCTTCTCAATGATCCGCTTTATGTCGGGAATCAGCATTCAAGAATCAGAGGCGAGCGTTATGAATCGTTTATTGATCAATACGTTCAAATCGCAACCGAGACGTTTCCGGGCGTTTTGCTGCATTGGGAAGATTTCGGAACGCAAAATGCACGTCAGATTTTAAAAAAATACAAAGACAAAATTTGCACCTTTAACGACGACATTCAAGGCACAGGAGCAGTCACCCTTGCAGCGGTGCTTGCGGCCGTCAAAATATCGAAAATGCCCCTAAAAGATCATAAAGTGGTCATATTCGGAGCGGGGACGGCCGGGATCGGCAACGCAGAGCAAATTCGCGCCGCTCTTGTTCAAGAGGGGGTGTCGGAAGAGGAATCATACCGCCGTTTTTGGTGTGTTGACCGGAACGGTTTGCTGACAGATGATATGAACGACTTGCAGGACATTCAAAAGCCGTATGCACGGCCTGCCGACGAGGTCAAAGACTTTAGCCGGAACGGCCCGGGGGATACAATCGATCTGCTTGAGGTGGTAAAACAAGTGCAGCCTACCATTTTGATTGGAACCTCTACTGTATCGGGCGCATTTACAGAAGAAATCGTAAAAGAAATGGCAAAGCATGTGAAACGGCCGGCTATATTTCCGATGTCCAATCCGACGCCGTTATCTGAAGCAAGACCAGAAGATTTGATCAAATGGACGGAAGGGCGGGCGCTCGTCGCCACAGGAAGCCCGTTTGCGCCTGTCGATTACAACGGCACCCGTTATGCGATCGGCCAGGCGAACAATGCCTTTGTATTCCCCGGTCTCGGTCTCGGAACGCTCGTATCAAAAGCAAGGCTGATTACGGACAACATGTTTTACGCCAGCGCAGCTGCGATCGCGGGTATGGTTGACATCGGACGGCCCGGCGCAGCGCTCCTTCCGGAGGTTGAGGATTTGCGCACGGTTTCCGCAACAGTGGCAACGGCTGTCATTAAAGCAGCCATAAAAGACGGAGTTGCAGAAAATGAGCCGGGCGATGTGATTCAAGCTGTACAGGATGCGATGTGGCATCCGGTCTACCGGCCGATTCGCGCCATATAAAAAATGCGGCCATTTCAGGCCGCATTTTTTTGATGCTATGCTGCGGTATCAATCACATCTACGATCATGCCTGTCTTCGCATCAACCATGACTTCGTACTGTTCAAGCTCTCCGAAAGCAGAACGTGTAATGCCTGTTTTGTACACCATGACGGTTTCGCCGTTTACGGTATAGGCTTCCGGAACGGTATATATCCATGAACCGTCGATCGGGCCTCTCTGTTTAAAAGCGGACTTGACGATGCGCAGCGCTTTTTCAGAAGAAATGTAAGGCTGCATGACATATTGTTTGACAACAACGGCCGCGGCAATGCCGATGCCGGCCCCAAGAAGAAAATGGCGCAGTTTCATCTTTTCAGCACCTCCAAAGCTTGTTTTTTTCATTATACAGAACATGTCCGTCCGTGTTAAGGATGGGCTCTCTTCTGGAAACACATCGCACACTTATGTAAAATGTAGAGAGATACATAAGAAAAGAGGGAAACAGATGAATCAGGAAATGAGAACGCTTTTTCAAACGTTGACGGAGCTCCCCGGCGCCCCGGGAAATGAACATCTAGTCCGCCGTTTCATGAAAAAAGAGCTTGAAAAATATGCTGATGAGATCCTCCAGGACAGACTGGGAAGCGTGTTCGGCGTTAAACATGGACCTGAAGACAGTCCGAAAATTATGGTGGCCGGCCATATGGATGAAGTGGGATTTATGGTGACATCAATCACTGACAACGGACTGCTTCGGTTTCAAACACTGGGCGGCTGGTGGAGCCAGGTTTTATTGGCTCAGCGGGTGGAAATCCATACGGACAACGGGCCGATCCCCGGCGTCATCGCGAGCACGCCTCCTCATCTTTTAACAGATGAGCAGAGGAGACGTCCAATGGATATCAAAAACATGATGATTGATATTGGTGCGGATGACAGGGAAGATGCCGAACGCATCGGTGTCAAACCAGGCCAGCAAATCGTGCCGATCTGTCCGTTTACCCCGATGGCAAATGAAAAGAAGATCATGGCGAAAGCATGGGATAACCGCTACGGCTGCGGACTCAGCATTGAGTTGCTGAAAGAACTGCAAGGAGCAGAACTTCCGAACACGCTTTACTCAGGCGCGACCGTTCAGGAAGAGCTCGGCACAAGAGGTGCGCAAACTGCGGCCAATATGATACAGCCTGACTTGTTTTTCGCGCTTGACGCAAGTCCGGCAAACGATGCGAGCGGCGACAAAAATCAATTTGGCCAGCTCGGCAAAGGGGTGTTGTTAAGGATTTTCGACCGGACGATGGTGACGCACAGCGAAATGAGAAATTTTGTGCTGGATACGGCAGAGACTCATGACATCCCGTATCAATATTTTGTTTCCCCTGGAGGAACCGATGCCGGTCGTGTTCACATCTCAAATGAAGGCGTTCCTTCGGCCGTGATCGGCATTTGTTCAAGATATATCCATACATCTGCTTCCATTATCCACGTTGATGACTACCTTGCTGCAAAAGAATTGCTGCTCAAGCTTGTCAAAGCTTGCGACAGTTCTGCCGTACAATCGATTTTGCGAAATGATTGAACAAAGAGACCCTGTGCCGCTTTACGCACAGGGTCTCTTTTTGATGATACAGCTACCGGCTTTCAAATACGTACGACAACGATTTAATCGCCTGATTGACAGTTTCTACGGTAATGTTCGCTTTGTTTGACAGTTCTTTTAACGGATGATGGAGTGACTCAGGACGGATGATGATCAGCGGCTTGCCTTTGGCAATCGCGTATGAAGCATCCATCGCCGTGTTCCATTGCTTGTATTTTTCCCCGAAAAGAGCGATGACCACATCCGCTTTGTTCATTAAAACGGAAGTTCGAAAATTATTCAAATCCGAGGCTGCATCATCTTTCGCGATCGAATCAGCCTGCTTGCCCATAATTTCTTCACCGATGTTGTCGGAGCGGTCGTGATTTTCCATCGGTCCGACAAACGTGATCGGCAGCTTGAGCGATTTTGCTTTTTCCTTCACTTCTTCACGCCAATTGCTATGTATTTCTCCGGCAAGATAAACGATAAATTCCATACATACTCCTCCTGACTGTCATGGGATCACGGCGCAAGGCGCCTTAACGGATATTTTTACCCTATTACTTACCATGTTAAACGAGAATGGCTTGATAAAGCAAAAAAATTATGCTTATGATATGAAAGAGGATCGGATCGTTAAGATTTTCCCTTTTTAAAACGGGTAAGATACATAAAGAATCGTCCATCTTTTAAAAAAGCAGGTGGACAGCAAAAGGCTGGATATGGAGCCGGTTGTCTGGTATGATCCGAATGGATGATAAGAACATATATTGGAGGCGTTGAGTGATGAAAACAATCGAGACGAATGAAGAACTGCAAAAAGTTGTGAAAGACAATTTATCCTTGTTGATGTTTTCGGCTGACTGGTGCCCGGACTGCCGTTTTGTAGAACCGTTTTTGCCCGAGCTTGAGGCGAACTATCCGGAATTTACATTCTATTATGTTGACCGTGACAAATTTATTGATACGTGCGCGGAGTGGGACATTTTCGGAATCCCGAGCTTCCTCGTATTTAAAGAAGGAAACGAAATCAGCCGCTTTGTCAGCAAAGACCGAAAAACGAAAGAGGAAATCGAGCAATTTTTGACAGATTCCCTGAATAAGTAGCCGAAAGGAGAGTTCCTCTATGAAAATGACGTCAAGGAAACTTTCCGATATATTAAAAAAACGTTTGCAAAATGACAACTGGTCCTTTCATTTCGACAGTGAAAAAGACACCTTGAGAATCGAGGATAAAAATACAGGAAAAGGCATTACACTCGAACTCCCGGGGATCATCGCCAAATGGGAGCAGAAAAAAGATGATGCGATTGACGAAGTCGTCTATTATACTGAGGAAGCACTCAATGACATGAAAGGCCAGTCGCAGG
>NZ_CP026521.1:3498028-3503070 GCF_002953915.1 Bacillus sp. MBGLi79 | reverse complement strand
ACGAACGTATGCAGCAAATCGGATTTTGTCACAATGCCGACAAGCTTCCCGTTTTTTACGATCGGGAGGCAGCCGATTTCGTGTTCGAAAAAAATAGCTGATATTTCTTCGGCAAAATCAAGCGGGTGACCGGTGATCACTTCTTTTGACATAATCAGTTCCACCGGCTTTTTTAAATCTTCGTCAGATCTGTTTTGGGCAAAAATACTCGGACTTGCTGTTTTGACGTCCCTGTCCGTGACGATGCCTATGACCGTTCCCCGTTCATTGATGACGGGAAGGTGTTTAATATGAAATGTTCGCATGCGTTTGATCGCTTCTTCAATCGTATCCGTTCTGGAAAGTGTCACAACATCCCGTTTCATGATTTTTTCAACAATCATATTCAGGTCCCCTTTGCTCCCTTAATACATAAAACGATTGTGGAATCTGAGTCTGTCAAAACGCTCGATCGACTCCTGACTGACCTCTTTTCCGATGCGGGCCATTAAACAGTTGGCGGGATGGGAGCTGATTTCCGGATCGTCTGTCGCAAACCAGACAAGCCCTCCGGCATTCATCATTTTCTCCATCATCTTTCTGTATTCCCAAACATCTTTATTAGTCCCCTTTAGATCCCAATGCCAGTAATATTCAGTCGTGATGATGATATATTTTTCCATCTGTGGATCCATCATGCTGACCGCAAGCAGCGTCTTCCCGACAGAGTGACCCCTGAACGCCGGAATGACTTCGATGGCTCCAAGCTCAATTAAATTTTCCATGTTTCCTTCAGACCATCTTTCAAGCGGGTCTGGATAAACATATGTCACATAGCCGACAATGGTTTGCCGGAAACGGGCGATGATGATCCGTCCTTCGGGAAGCCCTGCGATTTCGATTAATGCTTCATGTTGTTTTTGAGATGGGCGAAAGGCTGTAAGCTCGTTGTGAAATTCATATTGTGCGAGTTTTTCGGGACTGATAGGGCCCTCTATCAGCACGGAGCCTTTCTCGGTCTGCAATTCTTTGGCATGATAAGTTTTGTGATGGTCCACGTATCCACCGCCTTACATCTTAGTTGAAGTCTTTTATACATAACATACCAAAATATTAAGCGTTTTCATAGGATGGAAGAGTATTTTTTAAAAATTGAGAAAATAAAAAATCTATACTATAATATATTTTGATGAGCGAACAAAGGGGGATGGGCATGGAATTGAAAGCGTTGCCAGCAGAAAAGGGAAACTACAACTTGAAAGACTATGATGAAGCATACCGGACATTTGACTGGAAGGATGCCGAAAAACATTTTTCATGGCACAAAACGGGAAAAATCAATGCAGCTTATGAAGCGATCGACCGCCACGCTGAGTCAAATTTGAAAAATAAAGTGGCATTTTACTACAAAGATCCGGTCCGCGAAGAAAAGTACACCTTCAGAGAGATGAAAAATGAAACGAATAAAGCCGGGAATGTCTTAAAGCAGCATGCCAATGTGGGAAAGGGAGACCGTGTGTTTGTTTTTATGCCGAGATCACCCGAGCTTTATTTTATTCTTCTCGGCGCTGTCAAATTGGGAGCGATCGTCGGGCCGTTGTTTGAAGCATTTATGGAAGGCGCTGTCAAAGACAGGCTTTTAAACAGCGGATCGAAGGTTATCGTGACGACGCCGGAATTGCTTGAACGGGTGCCGGCCGGCGAACTTCCGGATCTTGAATCAATCATTGTCGTTGGAGAAGGCGTAAAGGAAGAAGGGTCTGTCATCGATTATTACGCGAAAGCGGCTGAAGCAGATACTGATCTTGAGATTGAATGGATGGATCAGGAAGACGGGATGCTGCTTCACTATACATCGGGTTCGACCGGCGCGCCAAAAGGGGTTCTCCACGTCCACAAAGCAATGATTCAGCATTATCAAACAGCCAAATGGGTTCTTGATCTGCACGACGATGACATTTATTGGTGCACGGCTGATCCAGGCTGGGTTACCGGAACGGTCTACGGGATCTTCGGTCCGTGGCTGAATGGAGCAACGAATGTTGTCGTAGGCGGCAGATTCAGTCCCGAAGCATGGTACGAAACGATTGAAAAAATGGAAGTGACGGTATGGTACAGCGCGCCAACGGCTTTTCGGATGCTGATGGGTGCTGGCGACGATCTCGTGAACAAATATAATCTGAGCTCATTACGGCATATTTTAAGCGTAGGGGAGCCGTTAAATCCTGAAGTCATCAGATGGGGGCGGATTCATGATACATGGTGGATGACCGAAACAGGAGCGCAGCTCATCTGCAATTACCCGTGCATGGAAATTAAACCGGGATCGATGGGCAAGCCGATTCCAGGCGTAGAGGCTGCAATCGTCGATCACCAGGGAAATGAACTGCCTCCTTACAGAATGGGGAATCTCGCCATTAAAAAAGGCTGGCCGTCGATGATGCATTCGATCTGGAACAATCCTGAAAAATACAGCTCCTATTTTATGCCGGGGGATTGGTATGTGTCAGGAGATTCCGCCTACATGGATGAAGACGGATACTTCTGGTTCCAGGGAAGGATCGACGATGTCATCATGACATCGGGCGAGCGCGTCGGCCCGTTTGAAGTCGAAAGCAAGCTTGTTGAGCATCAAGCTGTCGCTGAAGCAGGCGTCATCGGCAAACCGGATCCCGTCCGCGGTGAAATTATTAAAGCGTTCATCGCCTTGAGGGACGGTTATGAACCGTCAGATTCGTTAAAAGAAGAAATCAGGCAGTTCGTGAAACAAGGCTTGGCCGCACACGCCGCGCCAAGGGAAATCGAATTCAAGGATAAACTGCCGAAAACAAGAAGCGGAAAGATCATGAGACGCGTCCTGAAAGCTTGGGAGCTGAACCTTCCGGCAGGCGATCTCTCATCGATGGAAGACTGATGTCTCATTGACAATGCAAAAATATTATGTTAAAAAAGATTTAGTCGAATATTCAAAAGGTGAAGACTGAGATTAGTAAAACGCATCCTTCCCTGTCTTAGAGAGCTGATGGCCGGTGAAAATCAGCACATATGGATGGTTTGAATTACACTCACGAACCGCTTTTGCGAAAAAAGCCTCCCGGGCTTTGTGTAGCAGAAGAACGGAAGCTTTTCCGTTATCATTGAGAGTGAAAAGAGCGCGGCCATGCGTTCTTTTAAGCAGGGTGGTACCGCGATTTTTATCGTCCCTTCGTTTTTGCGAAGGGGCGTTTTATTTTTGGAAAAAAGGAGCTAAATGATGATGACACACTTACTTGATGATTTGTCCTTCAGGGGACTGATTCAGCAGCAAACCGATGAAGCAGGCTTGAGAGAACTGCTGGATAAAGAAAAAATCAGCTTATACTCCGGATTTGATCCGACAGCTGACAGTCTGCATATCGGACACCTGTTGCCGATATTAATGCTTCGCCGCTTTCAGCTGGCCGGACATCGTCCGATTGCGCTCGTAGGCGGAGCGACGGGCCTGATCGGCGATCCGAGCGGAAAGAAAGCGGAGCGCACGCTGAACAATGAAGAAATCGTCCGCGAATGGTCGCAGAAAATCAAAAACCAGCTTTCGCGTTTCCTGGATTTTGAAGCTGAAAAAAATCCGGCGATTATGGCGAACAACTATGACTGGATCGGCAAAATGAACGTCATTGATTTCCTGCGCGATGTCGGCAAAAACTTTGGAATCAATTACATGCTTGCCAAAGATACGGTAAGCTCCAGAATCGAGACGGGCATATCTTATACTGAATTCAGCTACATGATCCTACAGTCTCTCGATTTCTTGAATTTGTACAGAAACCAGGAATGCAAGCTGCAGATCGGCGGAAGCGACCAGTGGGGCAATATCACGTCAGGCCTCGAGCTTATCCGCAAATCTGAAGAGAATGCAAAAGCTTTCGGATTGACGATTCCGCTTGTGACAAAAGCAGACGGCACGAAGTTCGGAAAAACGGAAGGCGGCGCGATCTGGCTTGATAAAGAGAAGACGTCGGCATATGAGTTTTATCAGTTCTGGATCAATACCGACGACAGGGATGTCGTGAAATACTTGAAATACTTCACTTTCTTGTCCAAAGAAGAAATTGAAGATCTCGCTGAAAAAGCAGAGACGGCGCCTGAAAAACGCGAAGCGCAAAAGCGCCTCGCCGAAGAAGTGACCGTTCTTGTACACGGCCGTGAAGCGTTTGAGCAGGCTGTCAACATCTCAAAAGCACTCTTCAGCGGAGATATTAAACAGCTGACTGCTGAAGAAGTGAAGGTCGGCTTTAAAGGGGTTCCTTCCATGGAACTTGAGAAAGCGGATGAACTGCCTCTTGTTGAGGTGCTCGTCCAATCCAAGCTGTCTCCGTCTAAACGCCAGGCGCGCGAAGATATCACAAACGGCGCGGTATACGTTAACGGCGAGCGCCGCACCGATGTTGCGGACGTCCTCACCGGCGACGACCGCATCGAAGGACAGTTTACCGTCATTCGCCGCGGTAAAAAGAAATACTTCCTGCTGACTTATAAATAATCAAAAAGCTCTTGCCAAACGGCAAGGGTTTTTTTGTGTCCGTATGTTTCATGTATGTTCATTCAGGAAATGTCAAAAATATAGATGTAATAGGTAGAGCATTTCCATCGTTGAAGAGGGAGGAATGTAGCATGAACCTGTTCATTGCGGCGAAAGAAAAGTTTATGGAAGATTACAACATGCAGCTGGAAACGGAACGAAAACAAGAGGTGCAGCAGTCGGCTGACGGATACAATCAATTGAATCAGACGGAAAATGCAGCAAAGCGGCTGAAGTAGAGGGTCTTTAGGGCCCTTTTTTTATAAAAAAGCGGACGGCAAATTCTTCACACGTCCGTTTGATGAGTCACGATCGACAGTTTATAATTTGCATGATGGTTTAAAATTGTAAAAATTGATCCAACAGTTGATTTGAAGGAAACTTGCATTCGAGAGTCCCCGCTGATTTTCTAGTTTTGAATGACAGGACGTTATGATAAGCGCCTTTTGTATAGATATTAAAAAAAGCGTGAATAAAACACTCGAGTTTAACTTGATTCATC
>NZ_CP026521.1:3496582-3497928 GCF_002953915.1 Bacillus sp. MBGLi79 | reverse complement strand
CGGAAAGCCCTCCGGCTGAACGCTGAATATGCACTGAACTTCATTCATAAAAAATGAATGAAGTTTTTTTTACAAAAAGGTTGAAAAAACCAGACTTCCTTGTTAAAGTGTATACATATTAAATGTATTTTTATTAAATAAAATTTATTTTTATACAAAAAAGAGCACCGAGATGAGAGGAGTTTTTCAAAATGACGCAAAAGAAAAAAGTGGTTTTAGCATATTCAGGAGGACTTGATACTTCTGTCGCGATAAAATGGCTGCAGGAACAGGGATATGATGTAGTGGCCTGCTGCCTTGACGTCGGGGAGGGAAAGGATCTCGCATTTGTTCAGCAAAAAGCGCTTCAAGTCGGGGCTTCTAATTCATATGTTATCGATGCAAAAGAAGAATTTGCGAAAGAGTTTGCACTGACCGCCCTCCAGGCCCATACGCTTTATGAAGGAAAGTACCCGCTTGTATCAGCTCTGTCCAGACCGCTGATCGCCAAAAAGCTGGTCGAAGTGGCTGAAAAAGAGAACGCCCAAGCCGTGGCTCACGGCTGCACAGGCAAAGGAAATGACCAAGTGCGCTTCGAGGTGTCCATTAAATCGCTCAATCCGGATTTAGAGGTGCTGGCACCTGTGCGCGAATGGAAATGGTCGCGCGACGAAGAGATCGCGTATGCAGAAAAGCACGGCATTCCGATTCCGATCAATCTTGACAGCCCGTATTCAATTGACCAGAACCTGTGGGGCAGAAGCAATGAATGCGGAGTTCTGGAAGATCCATGGGCGGCGCCTCCTGAAGGGGCTTATGATTTGACGAAGCCGCTTGAAAAAACACCGGATACCCCCGATGTGATCGAAATCGCTTTTGAAGAGGGCATTCCGGTTTCCATTGACGGCGCTCATTACTCACTGTCAGACTTGATTTTAAAGCTGAATGAACTGGCGGGCGCGCATGGAGTGGGGCGCATCGACCATGTTGAAAACCGCCTTGTCGGCATCAAATCACGCGAAGTGTACGAATGCCCGGGCGCGATGACTTTGATGAAGGCGCACAAAGAGCTTGAAGATTTGACATTAGTAAAAGAAGTGGCGCATTTCAAACCTCTGATCGAACAAAAAATGGCTGAAGTGATCTATAACGGCCTGTGGTTTTCTCCGCTTAAAGACGCGCTTTCCGGTTTCCTGAAAGAAACGCAGAAGCATGTCACGGGCGTCGTCCGCGTCAAGCTGTTCAAAGGCCATGCGATCGTTGAAGGGCGTAAATCCGAATACTCCCTGTATGATGAAAAACTGGCGACGTATCCAAAAGACGATGCGTTCGATCATCACGCTGCCGTCGGCTGTATCGAGCTGGGG
>NZ_CP026521.1:3490532-3496482 GCF_002953915.1 Bacillus sp. MBGLi79 | reverse complement strand
AAAGCGGAAAAAAACGAACTCGATTTTTCAGTCGATTACGAAGACATTCACCTCAACCTTGAAAAAATGCTCATTGACGAAATCGGGCCGCTCGGCGGAAAGCTTCATACGGCCAGAAGCCGAAACGACCAGGTGGCGACGGATATGCACCTGTATTTAAAAGGGCACACAGAGCATATCATCGAGCTGATTACGGCTTTTCAACACGTGCTTATCGAAAAAGCGGAAGAACATGTGGAGACGATACTGCCGGGATACACCCATCTGCAGCGGGCGCAGCCGATCTCGTTCGCGCATCATTTGCTCGCTTACTTCTGGATGCTTGAGCGCGATAAAGAACGCTATCATGATTCATTCAAGCGGATTAACAAGTCCCCCCTTGGATGCGGGGCGCTCGCTGGAACGACATTTCCGATCGACCGTGAATATTCAGCAGGTCTGCTCGGGTTTGACTCGATATATGAAAACAGCTTGGACGGCGTCAGCGACAGGGATTTCATCCTTGAATTTTTAAGCGCGAGCAGCATTTTGATGATGCATCTGTCAAGATTCTCCGAAGAAATCATTCTTTGGTGTTCGCAGGAATTTAAATTCATTGAGCTTGATGACACTTATGCTACGGGGAGCAGCATGATGCCGCAAAAGAAAAACCCGGATATGGCAGAGCTCATTCGCGGGAAAACCGGACGCGTATACGGTGATCTGATCGGCCTCCTGACGATTATGAAAGGGCTCCCGTTAGCGTACAATAAAGATTTGCAGGAAGACAAAGAAGGTATGTTTGATACTGTGAAAACGGTCGAAGGAAGCCTTGAGATTTTTGCCGGCATGACGAAAACGATGACAGTGAACAAAAATATGATGAAAAAAGCAACGGAGCAGGATTTTTCAAATGCTACCGAACTTGCCGACTATCTGGCGAAAAAGGGCATGCCGTTCAGAGAGGCGCACGAAGTCGTCGGAAAGCTTGTCTACACTTGTATCGAAAAAGGCATTTATCTCAGCGGCCTGCCGTTTGAAGAGTTCGAAAAGGCAAGCGAACTGTTTGAAGAAGACGTCTACATCGTGCTCGCCCCGCACCATGCCGTCGAAAAAAGGATTAGTTAAGGCGGGACGGGATTCAAAAAGGTTGAAGAAGCCATTCAAAAGGCGAAGCATTGTTTGAACAATTTTTAACACTTCCCGATTCGATTCATAACTGTGCGGCTTCATACGCAAAATAGATTTGTGAATCGAAAAGGGGTGTGGCAATGAAACAAGATCAGTCAAAACACGCATACATGTATGATGCCGACGGCGATAAAGAAACCGTTCAGCAAATCTCTGATGCCTATTTCAGCGGATTTGTCGCGCACGATGACGCACAGCCGTTAGCTGATGCAGATAAACAATAGAAAGCTGGAGCCCGTAACAGCGGGCTTCAGCTTTCTTCTGTCCAGCGGCGATTGCAAATTTCCCGATGCTCCACATGTGATATACTCTGGCTTTTGTAGTAAAGTATAGGTAGATACATGCAATCATTTGCGAATACCGAGAACCAATGCCTGGGAGGGAAAGATGTGCGCCATGCGTTAATTACTGCCGGTTCAAAAGGTTTGGGGCGTAAAGTGACGGAAGCCCTGCTTGAAAAAGGCTACTCAGTGACGGTGAATTACAGGCAGGACGAAGAAGCTGTCAGCCGCCTAAAAGAAAAATGGCGGTCATCCCTTGACCGTTTACAGTTTGTAAAGGGAGATGTCACCAAGAAAGAAGACCTGCTCCGGATGGTGAATGCCGCACTTGAGCGATTTGGAAAAATTGATCTTCTGATCAATAATGCCGGCCCATACATATTTGAACGAAAAAAGCTTGCAGATTATACTGATGATGAATGGTATGACATGCTTGAAGGCAACTTAAGCTCTGTCTTCCATCTGTTTAAAGCGGTTGTTCCGGTGATGAGGCGCCAGCGGTTCGGCCGCATCATCACATACGGATTTCAGGGGGCAGACCATGCGCCGGGCTGGCTGCATCGTTCCGCTTTTGGAGCGGCGAAAGTGGGGCTGGCTTCTTTAACAAAAACGATCGCCATTGAAGAAGCGGGCTCCGGCATCACAGCCAACATGGTTTGTCCAGGCAACATCGTCGGGGATATGAAAGAGGCTTCGATTTCAGAAGCGAGGGCGTCACTTGATGAGGAAACGCCGATCGGCAGGTCGGGAACCGGTGAAGATATCGCAAGGATCATCACTTTTCTATGCGATGAACATTCCGACTACATTACGGGAACAGTCATTGAAGCGACAGGCGGCTTGAATGTGATTAACCGTCATTCTCTTTAGACGTGCGAAATTAAAAAACATGGGTGGATATGATGAAAGTGACATATCATGGTCATTCAGTGGTAACAGTTGAAACGGGAAATCATCAATTGATCTTCGATCCGTTTATTACAGGAAATTCTTTAACCGATTTAAAGCCGGAAGAGGTTAAAGCGGATGTTATTTTGCTGACCCACGGTCATAACGATCATGTCGGCGATACCGTCGAAATCGCCAAGCGAAATCATTCGCTCGTTGTAGCTCCGAATGAACTCGCGGTCTAT
Organism: Bacillus sp. MBGLi79; assembly: GCF_002953915.1. Taxonomy (NCBI): domain Bacteria; kingdom Bacillati; phylum Bacillota; class Bacilli; order Caryophanales; family Bacillaceae; genus Bacillus; species Bacillus sp. MBGLi79. The sequence goes on along the minus strand of NZ_CP026521.1, from coordinate 3,493,898 downwards.
CTGGGATGGAAAGGCCTGAATGTCCATCCGATGCATATCGGCGGCTCCCATCAGTTCGATTTTGGCCAAGTCAAGCTGACGCAGGCTTTCCACGGATCGGCTTATACGGAAGAAGACAGCCAAAAGATCGTCTATACCGGCATGCCGGCGGGGATCCTCTTGACTGTGGAAGGAAGGACGATTTTTCATGCAGGAGACACTGGGCTTTTCTCAGATATGAAGCTGATCGGTGAATTAAATCATATCGACCTCGCTTTCCTGCCGATCGGCGATAATTTTACGATGGGCCCGGAGGATGCCAAACTGGCCGCAGAATGGCTCAGGGCGAAACAGGTTGTACCGGTTCACTACTCGACGTTCCCCGTCATCGAACAGGACCCGCATGCATTTGCGGACAGCCTTCCCGGCGGCGTCGGAAAAGTGCTTGAGGTCGGTGAGTCAATCGAATTTAAATAAACTTGTTTTTAGAGGACCCGAATCCGGGTCCTTTTTTCGGTTGAACCGGTTATATGTCTATCAAAACATGTTAATGATGATATAATATAGGAATCGGATTGTTCTTGGGAGGATATTATGAGGGTATTGAAATACGCGATTTTGGGGCTCCTTGATCACGGGAGTTTGAGCGGCTACGATATGACAAGCCGCTTTAAAGCCGAATTGGGCCAATTTTGGAGCGCCAAGCACAGTCAGATTTATCCCGAGCTGAAAAAGCTGACGGATGAAGGATTTATCGAATATGAAACGGTGATCCAAGGCTCAAAATTAGAAAAGAAAATGTATTCCATCACAGAGGCCGGAAAGCGTGAACTTCACGGATGGCTTACGGAATTCAAACCGGTCCCCGATACGGTAAAAGATGAATTTATGCTGAAAGCTTATTTTATCTCTTCGATGGAACGTGATGAAGCGAAAAGGCTTTTTGCCGATCAGCTTCAAAAGCGGGAGGAGAAAGCCGTTTTTTTAAAAAATAAGCTCGAAGAATTGAAGCGCGAAGCGGGTGAATCGATAACTTTCCGCTCGCCTCATTTCGGCCATTACCTTGTATTGACCCGGGCGCTGGAGCGGGAAAACGGCTATTGCTCATGGCTTGAAAAAGCGCTTCTTCTGATGGAGAATGATCGCTCTTAGACGGACATGATGTTGCGAAGGCGGATTGCGGTTCAATTGCACAACCATTTATAATAAATATATCTAGCAGTCAGAGGATGAAGGTGAAACGATTGGCGACAAAACACGAACAGATTTTAAAATATATTGATTCTTTGTCCGTCGGCGAAAAAATCTCCGTCAGGCGGATTGCGAAGGAAATGAAAGTCAGTGAAGGAACTGCTTACAGAGCGATAAAAGAAGCCGAGAATAAAGGGTTTGTCAGCACGATCGAAAGGGTCGGAACGATCAGGATCGAGCAAAAGAAAAAAGAGAATATTGAAAAACTGACATACGCTGAAGTGGTCAATGTCATTGACGGCCATGTGCTTGGCGGAAAAGCAGGGCTTCATAAAACGCTCAACAAATTCGTCATCGGAGCGATGAAGCTTGATGCGATGATGAGATATACCGGGGCGGGCAACCTGCTGATTGTCGGCAACCGAATCGATGCGCACCGCCAGGCTTTGGAAGCGGGTGCTGCCGTGCTGGTGACCGGCGGTTTTGATACGGAGCCGGAGATTATTGAGCTTGCCGACAGGCTCGAGCTCCCGGTCATTTCTACAAGCTATGACACGTTTACTGTAGCCGCGATGATCAACAGGGCGATTTATGACCAGCTCATCAAAAAAGAGGTCGTGCTTGTCGAGGATATTTTGACCCCTTTGGAAAAAACGGTCTGCTTATCCCCTCATGAAAAGCTCGAAAGATGGTATGAGAAAAACTTTGAAACGGGGCATGGACGTTTTCCCATCGTTGACGAGCAGATGAAAATCCACGGCATTTTAACTTCAAAAGATGTTGCCGGATATGACCGCTCTGTATTGATTGAAAAAGTCATGACGAAAAACCCGATTACAGTAATCGGCAAAACGTCAGTCGCTTCAGCGGCGCAGATGATGGTCTGGGAAGGAATCGAAGTGCTTCCCGTCGTTGACGAGCGGCAAAAGCTGATCGGCATGATCAGCAGGCAGGACGTATTAAAGGCGCTTCAAATGATTCAGAAGCAGCCTCAGGTCGGCGAAAAACTCGATGACATTGTGACAGGCGGTTTCAAAGAATCGGACAATGACAAAAACAAGCCGGATCCGGTTTATCAATACGAAGTAACGCCGCAAATGACAAACCACTTGGGAACGATTTCCTACGGCGTGTTTACGACGATTTTGACCGAAGCTGCAAACCGTTTTTTGCGGTCGCACAAAAAAGGCGAACTCGTGATAGAGAGCATGACGATTTATTTTTTAAAGCCTGTGCAAATGGAGTCTGTCATTGAAATAAAACCGAACATTCTCGAAGCCGGGAGAAAGTTCGGAAAAATGGATATAGAAGTTTTTCACCAGGGTGCTCTCGTCGGCAAAGCGATGATGATGGTTCAGCTGATGGAAAGAAGCTAAGGGACGCGGCCAGTGTCCCTCTTTTCGCTTATGCGTTTTCCCGTTCGTTTTCTTTCGCAAGCAAAGGGACATAGTGCTTATAGGCTCTGTAGCCGGCCCACATGCTCCCGAGCCCGGTCAGCATAAAAATAACGCCGATGACGACAGCCAGCGTGCCGCGGTTTAAAAGCAGCTGATTGGCGCCGAAGAACATGATAAACAGGCCCAGACTCATGCTTGACTTGGCCGAATAGTATTCCCGTTCAATCGCTTTTTTGGTGCGCACATACCTTACTTTGAAGTACCCATAAGCTATCGCTGAAACCACAATGAAAAAAACAAAAAACGGCATAATCGACATCCTCCATTGTAAGTTTTACAAACCCATTGTATACATAATCGGGTTCGCTTTCTACAATAAAAAGTCATAACTTTCACTTTCCACCAACAACAGATTATGATTTAATGGTTAAAAACAAAGTAAAGAAGGGGCGCGTCATGAAAAAAGAAATCATCAGAACCATATCATTATATGACACGATCATTATACATAGACATGTGAGACCGGATCCCGATGCCTACGGATCCCAATGCGGCCTTGCGGAAATCCTGAGGGCAACCTATCCTGAAAAAAATATTTTCGCGGTCGGAACGCCCGAGCCTTCCCTCGCTTTTTTGTACACCCCGGATGTGATTGAAGACCCGGTGTATGAAAATGCACTTGTCATCGTCTGTGACACGGCCAATCAAGCGAGAATTTCCGATTCGCGCTACAACATGGGCGACAAGCTGATCAAAATCGACCATCATCCGAATGAAGACCAATACGGCGACCTTTTAT
>NZ_CP026521.1:3486227-3490432 GCF_002953915.1 Bacillus sp. MBGLi79 | reverse complement strand
TTTCCATTCGGTCTTTTATGACATTTCGCCTCGGGAGGTATTATGAACGCCTCAGGTCTTATGTGGAGGCGGCAATTGACGAGTATAAAATGGAACAGGAATATCAGACATTCATTCAATCGCTGAGAGACTACGTCATGTCGAAAGAGCCGATGCTTGACCATGTCCGCATTGTGCACGACGGTTATTTTGTATTGTGGGAATTAAAGTATATTTCTGAACGGGAACAAAAAAAATACATAGACAGGCGGTTCGTAAGAGAACACCCGATGTATATTGATTCCCATCTCCTGGCTCCGCTCGTATCGATTGCGCCGGAAAAAATAGACCTCTATACAGAAGACCGGGAACACGCCATGGTTCAGACCATTCAAAATATTTTTCAGGAGCGCGTACGGATTCTTTCGCTTGACGCCTTTCATCCGCGAGAAAACATTTTGGAAGAGCATTCTTGATTTTGTGTGAAAAACGATTTATAATACGATGTAAACTTAAAGATATTATGTATCGATAAGGACATGAAAAGATGAACACCGGTTTGACAGAGAGGGAGACCACGGCTGAAAGTCTCTTAAGCCAAGGAGCATTTTTTTACCGCCTTTGAACATCAGTTGTGAACGGCAATGTGTCTAGTAATGACTGACGGGACTTCCCGTTACAGAACCGAAAGCCGAGAGCGCGACGGGTTTTTTGCGTTTTCGGGAAAAAGGGTGGAACCACGAATTCCGTTTATTAATCCTCGTCCCTTTCATAGGGGGACGGGGATTTTTTATTTTGTAAAAAAAAGGAGTGACTAGGATGTCAGATATGGTAAAAATCAAATTTCCTGACGGAGCGGTTAAGGAGTTTGCAAAAACGACGACAACAGAAGATATCGCGGCATCAATCAGTCCCGGCTTAAAGAAAAAATCAATAGCGGGGAAATTAAACGGCAAAGAAATCGATCTGCGCGCACCGATCCTTGAGGACGGCGCCATCGAAATCATTACAGAAGGCAGCGAAGAAGCGCTTGAAATCATGCGCCACAGTACTGCACACTTAATGGCCCAGGCGATCAAGCGCCTGTATAAAAACGTGAAGCTTGGCGTGGGTCCGGTCATTGAAAACGGCTTCTACTACGATGTGGATATGGAAGAAGCGCTGACTCCGGAAGACCTTCCGAAGATTGAGAAGGAAATGAAAAAAATCGTTGGCGAAAATCTGCCGATCGTAAGAAAAGAAGTCAGCCGTGAGGAAGCCAGAGCCCGGTTTGCCGAAATCGGCGATGATTTGAAATTGGAACTGCTTGATGCGATTCCGGAAGGTGAAACGGTATCGATCTATGAACAAGGCGAATTCTTCGATTTGTGCCGCGGTGTTCACGTTCCTTCGACAGGAAAAATCAAGGAGTTCAAACTGCTGAGCCTTGCGGGAGCATACTGGCGCGGAGACAGCAACAACAAGATGCTCCAGCGCATTTATGGTACGGCTTTCTTCAAAAAAGCGGAGCTTGATGAGCATCTTCGCCTCCTTGAGGAAGCAAAAGAACGCGACCACAGAAAGCTCGGAAAAGAACTGAAGCTGTTTGCGATTTCGCAAAAGGTAGGGCAAGGGCTGCCGCTTTGGCTGCCAAAGGGTGCAACCATCAGACGCGTCATCGAGCGCTATATCGTTGACAAAGAGCTTGCGCTCGGCTATGAGCACGTGTATACACCTGTCCTTGGCAGCAAAGAACTTTACGAAACGTCAGGGCATTGGGATCATTATCAAGACACAATGTTCCCTCCGATTGAAATGGACAATGAAACATTGACGCTTCGACCGATGAACTGTCCGCATCATATGATGATTTATAAAAACGACATTCACAGCTACCGTGAACTGCCGATCCGGATCGCGGAGCTCGGAACGATGCACCGCTACGAAATGTCAGGCGCTCTCTCAGGTCTGCAGCGTGTTCGCGGGATGACTTTGAATGACGCGCACATTTTCGTCCGTCCCGATCAAATTAAGGAAGAGTTCATCCGCACTGTCCGCCTGATTCAGGAAGTGTATGAAGACTTTGGCCTTGAGCAGTACTCATTCCGCTTGTCTTACCGCGACCCTGAAGATACAGAGAAATATTACGATGACGATGAAATGTGGAACAGAGCGCAATCGATGCTGAAGGAAGCGATGGACGAGATCGGACACGATTATTACGAAGCCGAAGGGGAAGCGGCGTTCTACGGACCGAAGCTTGACGTTCAGGTCAAAACAGCAATCGGAAAAGAGGAAACACTGTCAACTGTACAGCTGGACTTCCTTCTTCCTGAAAAATTTGATCTGACATATGTCGGAGAAGACGGAAAACCTCATCGTCCGGTCGTCATTCACAGAGGTGTCGTTTCCACAATGGAACGTTTTGTCGCTTTCTTAATTGAGGAGCATAAAGGCGCATTGCCGACATGGCTTGCCCCTGTTCAGTTCCAGGTCATCCCTGTATCGCCGTCCGTGCATCTTGACTACGCCAAAAAAGTTCAAGAGCGCCTGCAGCGTGAAGGACTTCGCGTTGAAGTCGATATCCGTGACGAGAAAATCGGCTATAAAATCCGTGAAGCACAGATGCAAAAAATCCCGTACATGCTTGTCGTCGGCGACCAGGAAGTTGAAAACGAAGCCGTCAACGTCCGCAAATACGGAGAGCAAAAATCAGAAACAGTTGCCTTTGCAGACTTCATTAAAAAAGCCGTTGCAGAAGCAAAGAAATAAACGAGAAAAAAGCATGATTCCCGCTCGGGAGTCATGCTTTTTTGCTTAGTTTGTCGGCTGTTTTTCCGCGGAGGATATCGAACAGTTCGCTCAAATGGCTGATTTCGTGATCGGGTGTAAGGTCAGTTTCATTCTTTTTGCCTTTGCGGTTGACCCAGACGGTTTGAATGCCCGCTCTGGAAGCCCCGAGAATGTCGGTGTTCAAGTTGTCTCCGACCATCACGGCATCATCCTTTGTCATGCCGAGGAGGCTGAGGCAGTGTTCAAATATGCTTGGATCAGGCTTTCCTTTTCCGAATTCACCGGAAATGACGATTTCATTAAAATAAGGAGCAAGTTCCGGTACGCCTGCCAACTTTTCTTTCTGCAGGCTCGGATCGCCGTTTGTCAGCAAAAGAAGCTCTACTTTTCCTTTCAGTTCATCTAAAACGGCAAATGTTTCTTCATACACGAAAGGGCTCTTTCGGCGCACTGCGGCGAAATATTCGCCGAGTTCTTCCCCGAAGGCGGGATCGTCGATGCCAAACGCCTTCAATCCGTTTGTCCATGCGTTTTTTCTGTATTCAGGAACAATTTTGTTCAGTTTTTGAAAGCCTTCGCTGATCGGCTCGCTGAAGTTTGACCACAGGCCTTCAAATGGGTTGATGCCGATCATGACGGTGTATGGATATGTTTCATAAGACGTGTAAAGCTTTCGCGCTGCTTCGCGGACCGCTGCTTCAAATTCTTCCGCATGGATTCCGTATTTTTCTTCAGCTTTAAGACACGTTTTGGAAAATGCTGTGCTGACGCTTTTTTCATCCCAGAGCAATGTATCGTCTAAATCAAAAAATACGGCTTTCATGATCTTCTCCTCTGCCATTAATTTATAGAATTCTCTTATTTATTTTACAATAGATTAAATGGATGTGAAAGAAATGAATTTAAGAATGTGATGTAATGCAGTGTCAAAGTGTGAAAGCTTCTCGAATATGATAGAATGAAACGGGTTTCTATTGTTTGGAAATGCAGGGGATTTTTAAGATGCATCTTATGTTCGTGATAACGGGCTCACATGCGGACAGAAGAAGTAGATACAGTGTAGAAATGGAAGGAATGGTTTTGTGAAAAAACGATGGATATTTTGGTGGATTTGCAACATATTTTGGATGGCCGTTTTTGTAATGGGGACGGCTCTCGTGTGGCTGAGAGATGTTGATGTCGCCGGTGTTACTCAAACGCTTGAGCTTAAATTAATAGCGTTTATCGTTTTATTGATTGCATTTATATTTCCATTCATTATTCAAGTTGTGTGGCTGATTGTTAATTTGAAAACGGGTAGCAGCAAATAAGGTAAAGGCAGCAATTATTTGCTGCCTTTTTTATTTTGTAAAGCATGCCGCGTCAAAGTGTGAATAAAAAGAGGTATGATAGAATAAGAGCAAATTCCGATACAGAAAGAAAGCAAGGGGAAGTATATGATTCAACTCATGATC
>NZ_CP026521.1:3482741-3486127 GCF_002953915.1 Bacillus sp. MBGLi79 | reverse complement strand
GCGCATACAATGAAGTCAAGAAAGAACTTGAAGCAAAAATGCTCGAAGCCTCGGACAACCTGCAGTTCGAACGGGCGAAAGAATTCCGCGATCAAATGGCCCATATCGAGTCAACGATGGAAAAACAGAAAATGATGCTGAATGACATGGTTGACCGCGATGTATTTGCCTATTCGTATGACAAGGGCTGGATGTGCGTCCAGGTCTTCTTTATCAGGCAGGGCAAATTGATTGAAAGAGATGTCAGCATGTTTCCTTTATACAGGGAAGCAGACGAGGAGTTTTTGACGTTCATCGGGCAATTTTACTCAAAAAACAACCATTTTCTCCCAAGGGAAATTTTGGTTCCGGACAGCGTCGATAAGGACATGATTGAGGAGCTTTTGGACGTGAACGTGCGCCAGCCGAAAAGGGGAGCGAAGAAAGACCTGCTGCTCCTTGCCCATAAAAATGCAAAGCTCGCTTTGAAAGAGAAGTTTTCGCTCATTGAACGGGACGAAGAGCGGACGATCGGCGCGATTGAAAAGCTCGGCAAAGCACTGGGCATCTACACGCCGTACCGAATTGAAGCGTTTGATAATTCAAATATTCAAGGAACGGACCCCGTTTCGGCGATGGTCGTCTTTCTCGACGGAAAACCGCATAAAAAAGAGTACCGCAAATATAAGATTAAGACGGTTGAAGGCCCTGACGACTACGGGTCAATGCGCGAAGTCATCAGAAGAAGATATACAAGGGTGCTGAAAGAGAATCTGCCGCTGCCTGATTTAGTATTGATCGACGGCGGAAAAGGCCAGGTGTCTGCCTCCCTTGACGTTTTGGAAAATGAATTGCGGCTCGATGTCCCTGTTGCCGGTCTGGTGAAAGATGATAAACACAGAACTTCCAACCTTTTGATCGGCGACCCCCTTGAGATCGTCCAGCTTGAGCGGAACAGCCAGGAATTTTACCTGCTTCAGCGCATTCAGGATGAAGTTCACAGGTTTGCGATCAGCTTCCACAGGCAGCTCAGAGGAAAAAGCGCATTTCAATCGGTGCTCGACGGCATACCGGGCGTCGGCGAACAGCGGAAAAAACTGCTGTTAAAACATTTCGGTTCCGTTAAGAAAATGAAGGAAGCGAGCGCCGAAGATATCCGCAAGCTCGGCATCCCCCTGAAGACGGCGCAGCTGATTGAAGAGGCTTTGAAAAAATAATGTTGAACTTTTAAAAAGAATCTGATAGAATTTGTACTAATTTCATAATAAGATCGTGTGATATGGTGAAGATAGAGGTGCGAACTTCAAGAGTAGGCTTGATGAGGAAGATGGATTCCGATGAAAAAAGCTGAAAGGGGAGCGTCGCCGAAGCGGGGAAAAAATCCATTCGTTTTTCCTGCTGGCTTTACATTGAATAAATGTAAGGCTGTCAAGAAATCATTTCTTGGAGGGCTATCTCGTTGTTAAAATCATCGGCATTTTTGTTGGTTAAAGCAATGAGGGAATTTCTCTCATTGCTTTTTTTGTACGAAAAAACGTACAGCCCGCCGGTCAAGTTTTCCTCTTCATACATAAACAAGCACGAACGAAAACAAAAAGGGTGGTATTTGATGGGTCTCATCGTCCAAAAATTTGGCGGAACTTCAGTAGGATCAGTGGAAAAAATATTGAATGTCGCAAACCGCGTCATCGAAGAAAAACAGCGCGGTCATGATGTTGTCGTCGTCGTTTCAGCGATGGGCAAATCGACGGATTCCCTTGTCGCGCTTGCTAAGGAAATTACCGAACAGCCGGGCAGCAGGGAAATGGATATGCTGCTGACAACAGGAGAACAGGTAACAATTTCGCTGTTGACAATGGCTTTGCAGAACAAGGGGTATGATGCGGTTTCCTATACAGGCTGGCAGGCCGGCATCGAAACCGAAAATATTCACGGCAACGCAAGAATTACGAACATTGATACAGGCAAGCTGAAAGAGCGTCTGAATGAAGGGAAAATCGCCGTTGTCGCCGGATTCCAGGGGACGACAGCGGAAGGTGAAATCACAACGCTCGGCAGAGGCGGATCAGATACGACAGCCGTTGCCCTCGCAGCTGCCCTGAAAGCCGATAAATGCGACATTTACACCGATGTACCGGGGGTTTTCACAACCGATCCCCGCTATGTGAAAACAGCGCGGAAGCTGGCCGGAATCTCCTACGATGAAATGCTTGAGCTTGCCAATCTTGGAGCAGGCGTCCTGCATCCGAGAGCTGTTGAATTTGCGAAAAACTATCAGGTGCCTTTGGAAGTCCGTTCAAGCACCGAAAAAGAAGCCGGCACATTAATCGAGGAGGAATCATCAATGGAACAGAATTTAATCGTAAGAGGCATTGCATTTGAAGATCAGATCACACGCGTGACCGTATGCGGCCTGGCGAGCGGCTTGACGACGCTGTCAACGATTTTTACAACGCTCGCTAAACAGAACATCAACGTTGACATCATCATTCAATCAGTGACAAGCACAAGCCAAACGTCGATTTCTTTCTCCGTGAAAACGGAAGACTTAAAACGGACGGTCGAAGTTCTCGAAGAATACAAAGACGCGCTCGACTATGAACAGATTGAAACGGAAAACAGGCTGGCCAAAGTCTCGATCGTCGGTTCAGGCATGATCTCCAACCCGGGAGTAGCAGCGGAAATGTTCGCTGTGCTGGCGGAAAAAAACATCCAGGTCAAAATGGTCAGCACATCCGAAATCAAAGTTTCGACTGTCGTCAACGAAGGCGATATGGTGAAAGCCGTTGTAGCGCTGCATGATGCTTTTGAACTGTCAAAGCAGACAGCAGTCATTTAAAAAGAAAAAGGCGGGACTTTTGCAGTCTCCGCCTTTTTTGCATGGTTATGCCGGGTCTTTCAAATCCCATTTTACAGTTAAAACAACTTTTCCGGCTCTTTTTTTCACTTGTTCATACGATTCGGCAATTTGTTCGTTCATCAGCTGGATTTGCTCGGCGATAAATCCGGCTTCTAGCTGAAAGCAGGGTTCCTTTTGATATTTGAGGCGGTTTGAGACCAGCGGGCCTTCGAGCTCAAACTCAAGCTCCTGTTTTTTTGAATGGGCGATCGTAAGCGTTCCCCAGCCTGCATCCAGAAAGAAAGCGGGAAGATCCTCCCTGGATTCAAGCGGGAACTTGCGGGCGAGCTTTTTTCCCGCCCAGTACATCATATCTGCGTAGTCTTGTCCCAGCATATCGGGAAGCAGCACTTCCCTGATCAACTCATAGCCATATGCGGAGACTTCCAGCTCTTTTAATTGCGCTAAGTTTGCTTCATATTTGTTCATATCCAATGTCTCCCCTCTTTTCTCCGTTTATTATAGCTTAAATGGGGTGAAAGATTACAGCGGGGACATGCAATTAGGA
>NZ_CP026521.1:3479459-3482641 GCF_002953915.1 Bacillus sp. MBGLi79 | reverse complement strand
GAAGAGAAATTCTCACCCAATATACGATTACCCCTCCCCAGTTTGTCGGTCTTCAATGGCTGTATGAATACGGGGATATGACGATCGGCGAGTTATCACAAAAGATGTACTTGGCGTGCAGCACCACGACGGATTTAATTGACCGAATGGAGAAAAACAACCTCGTTGAACGGGTGAAAGATCCGTCCGACAGGCGCGTAGTCCGCATTCATCTTCTCTCGGAAGGAGAGCGGATCATCCAGGAGGTCATTCAAAAAAGGCAGGACTATTTGGAAGACATGTTAGAGGCGTTTTCCGAGGAAGAAACAGCCGCATTTGAAAAATTATTAATTAAACTTCAGCAGGAAATGAACAGAAAATGAGGCGATTTTGTTGGATCAACCGATAGGAGTCATCGATTCGGGAGTCGGCGGTTTAACCGTTGCAAAAGAAATCATGAGGCAGCTGCCGAAAGAAAAAATTATATATCTTGGAGATACGAAAAGGTGTCCGTACGGACCCCGGGACAGAAAAGAAGTCCTGTCATATACATGGGAAATGACAAATTATTTGTTATCCCGCCACCATATTAAAATGCTCGTGATCGCCTGCAATACAGCGACGGCCATCGCACTTGAAGAAATCAGCAGAGAAGTCGCGATCCCGGTCATCGGCGTTGTGCAGCCCGGAGCCAGAACCGCGATTAAAGTGACGGAGAACCAGCGAATCGGCGTGATCGGAACAGAAAACACGATCAAAAGCGGCGCATATGAAGAAGCGCTTCTTTCGCTGAACGGAGATTTAACGGTAGAAAATCTGGCTTGCCCGATGTTTGTCCCGTTTGTGGAAAGCGGTAAATTTTTGGATGAGACGGCTGATGAAATCGTCAGGTCGTCACTGCACCCGCTCAGGGATTCATCAATCGATACACTGATTCTCGGATGCACGCATTATCCGATTTTAAAAGAGCCGATTCAGCGCTATATGGGAGAGCGCGTCAACATCATTTCCTCCGGAGATGAAACGGCCAGGGAAGTCAGCACGATCTTGTCATACAATAGTTTATTAAGCAAAACGGGTGAACCGCCGGAACACTTGTTTTTAACAACCGGGGAGCGCGCCCGCTTCACAAAAATTGCAAATGATTGGTTTGGATACGAAGTGAAAAATGTGGAAAGCATTTCTCTTCAGGAAACCGCTATAAAATAAAGCTGCCGCACAAGCAAACGGCAGCTTTTTTCATGAGCCTTTTCTTTAAAAGAAAAGGTTTTTTGTATTCAGAGGGATTTTTTTAAAAAGCGGTCTAATTCAAAAACGGGCTCGTATACATAATAGTACAAACTGCCTTAGGAGGGAAAAGTATGCTGAAAAAAGGAATGAAAGGAATCGCGGTTTCGGTTACGGCCTCCGCGCTGCTTCTTTCCGGGTGCGGAATATTTCAGTCAGATCAAGCCTCAGAGGAGATAGATCCGCCGCAGGACATCACATATGTAAAAGAGGAGAAGGAGCAAGACAAAACAGACAAAACCAAAGATAAAACAGAAGACAAAGGCAGCAAAACGACAAGCGACGATAAAGCGGCTCAAACGAGCGATACGGTCATGAGAGAGCTTTATCTCATTGATAAGAACGGCTATGTGACAGCGCAGACGCTGCCGCTGCCAAAGCAGGAAGGTACGGCTAAACAAGCGCTTGAATACCTCGTTGAAGGCGGCCCTGTTTCAAACATCATGCCAAACGGATTCAGAGCCGTGCTGCCGGCGGATACAGCGGTCAATGTTGATATTAAAGAAGACGGAACAGCGATCGCTGACTTTTCAAATGAATTTAAAAACTATAAAGCAGAAGACGAGCAAAAAATCGTACAGGCGATTACATGGACGTTAACACAGTTTAACTCGATTGATAAAGTGAAGATCCGCATGAACGGCCATGATTTGAAAGAAATGCCTGTTAACGGCACGCCGATTTCAGAAGATCTCAGCCGCGAGGACGGCATCAACCTCGATACGGCGGGTGTGACCGATATAACAGCGACACAGCCGGTCACCGTCTATTATTTGGCTGAATCGGACAAAGGCACATACTATGTTCCTGTAACGAAACGGACGTCTGCAAAAGAAAAAGACCAGGTGACGGCGGCGATTAAAGAGCTGACGGAAGGACCGGGCAATAAAAGCGGCCTGCTTTCCGATTTCCAGGGCGATGTCAAGCTTGAAAACGAGCCGAAGATTGAAGACGGCCATGTGACTCTCGACTTTAACGAAGCGATCTACGGGAGCGCCGACGGCGAGAAGAAAGTGATATCGGATGAAGTGTTAAATAGTATTGTGCTGACATTAACCGAACTGCCTGATGTGAAAAGTGTGTCGGTTACTGTGAACGGAAAATCCGAGCTCGTCAATGAAAAAGGAGAAAAGCTTTCCAAGCCGGTTTCAAGACCGAGCAAGGTGAACACAGGTAGTTTTTAAGCAGAGATTTTTGATATACTATAAAAAAAGAGGTAAGCGATTAAAGCTGCCTCTTTCTTTATTCAGCTTTTTGGAAGAGCAGAATGATTGTGAAAGGTTTATGTACATACAATCGGAGGTAAAAAATGAGATACGATGGAAGAGAAAACAATGAACTGCGCCCTGTCACAATGGACCTCGACTTCATTACGCATCCCGAGGGATCGGTCCTGATCACAGTCGGCGGGACAAAGGTGATATGCAACGCGTCTGTGGAAGACCGCGTACCGCCCTTTTTGAGAGGAGAAGGGAAGGGCTGGATCACCGCGGAATACAGCATGCTGCCGCGGGCCACGAACCAAAGGACGATCAGGGAATCGTCAAAAGGGAAAATCTCCGGGCGGACGATGGAAATTCAGCGGCTGATCGGACGAGCTTTGCGGGCGGTCGTTGATTTGGAAAAGCTCGGTGAGCGGACGATCTGGATCGACTGCGACGTCATTCAGGCTGACGGAGGCACGAGAACCGCGTCGATCACCGGAGCATTTACGGCCATGGCGCTTGCCGTCGGAAGACTTGTCGAAAAAGGCACGCTGAAGGCGATGCCGATCACTGACTTTTTGGCTGCCACTTCAGTGGGAATCGATAAGGAAAAAGGATTAATCCTTGATTTGAACTACCAGGAAGATTCTGCGGAGAGGTGGATATGACCGGCGTCATGACAGGAGCAGGCCGCTTTGTCGCACTTCAGGG
>NZ_CP026521.1:3476073-3479359 GCF_002953915.1 Bacillus sp. MBGLi79 | reverse complement strand
TGACACTGCATGTAAAGGGGCGTAATATGAGTTCAAACAAAAGAACAAATCACTTGAAAACTTTTCATCTTTCCCGGGAATGACAGCGGGAAAACGGGTTCCCGCATCATCGATTTTTAACCGTTTAAAGCGTTCATTTACAACAGAAAGGTGTGCTAGAGGGATGGGGGACCAGAAAGACCAGTGGATCTTCCTAAACGACAAACTCGTTAAAAAAGAAGACGCTAAAATATCAGTCTATGATCACGGATTTTTATACGGGGACGGCGTGTTTGAAGGGATCAGGGTATACGACGGCAACATCTTCAGAATGAAAGAGCACATGGACCGCCTCTACGATTCTGCGAGATCGATCATGCTGGAGATTCCATATCAGCAGGAAGAACTGACACAGCACGTTCTCAAAACAGTCGAAAAAAACGGGCTTAAAGACGCTTACATCCGCTTGGTCGTTTCAAGAGGAGCAGGTGACCTCGGACTCGATCCAAACAATTGTTCACACCCGAGTGTCATTATAATTGTCGAACCATTGGCAATATTCCCGAAACACTTATATGAAACGGGAATTGACATCGTTACGGTTCCGACAAGAAGAAACAGACCTGATGTGCTGAGCCCTAAAGTGAAATCGCTGAACTATTTAAACAATATTCTTGTCCGGATCGAGGCGCACATGGCGGGCGTGACAGAAGCGCTCATGCTCAATGATCAAGGCTATGTCGCCGAAGGTTCTGCGGATAACGTATTTATTTATAAAAGCGGAAAGCTTTTGACGCCTCCGGGCTATATCGGAGCGCTTGAAGGAATCACTCGGAATGCCATTATCGAAATAGCGCAGGAGCTCGGCTATGAAGTGAAGGAGGAGCCGTTTACCCGCCATGACGTATACACAGCCGACGAAGTGTTTTTAACCGGAACGGCTGCAGAAGTCATCGCGGTCGTTAAAGTTGACGGCCGCAAGATCGGGGACGGCAAACCGGGAGTCCACACAAACCGGATGCTTGAAAAGTTCCGCGAGCGCGTCGTCCGTGAAGGGATAAAAGTCAGCCTCGAAGATCAAAGCTTAAGTGTCAGTTGAATAAAGACAAACGTTGAAGAGGATAAGTAACAGCGGAAACGCCGCCTGCAGAGAGCCGGGATTGCTGGAAACCGGTGACGGCCTCCGCTTGTGAACTCCCCTCTGAGTGTCAGCCTGAACGACTTCCAAGTTTAGTAAGGCTGGCCGGGTGAACGTCACGAAGGTTCACTCGTTATTAAACCGGATAAGCGATTATCCATAAGGCGGCTTTCGAAAGCCGCGAACAAGGGTGGTACCGCGGAAAGAAAAGCCTTTTCGCCCCTTTGGCCTGCAAGGTGTGCAGCGTCAACAGTGGGCGGGAAGGCTTTTTTTAGCTGCAAAAGCAGATTGGAAACATGCTTTGCGGCATATATACATGAATTATTTTTAAAAAACCACGTGAATGAACAGTGATGATGATCACTTGATAAGGAGGAAGAAAAATGGGGACGAATGTACAGTTGGATGCTGAAAATGCCCAATGTACACAAACAATGGCAGGGGCGTCAATGCTGATTGAGGCTTTAAAAAAGGAAAATGTCGAAGTGATCTACGGGTATCCCGGCGGTGCGGTCCTGTCGATTTATGACAAACTCTACGGATCGGGGATGTTTCATGTACTAACGCGCCATGAACAAGGCGCTATCCACGCAGCCGAAGGATATGCGAGGATTTCGGGGAAACCGGGTGTCGTCATCGCCACATCCGGTCCGGGAGCGACCAACCTTGTAACGGGTCTGGCCGACGCGATGATCGATTCATTGCCTCTCGTCGTATTCACCGGTCAGGTTGCGACCTCGGTTATCGGATCTGACGCATTTCAAGAAGCTGATGTCATCGGAATTACGATGCCGATTACAAAGCACAGCTACCAGGTTCGCCATGCAGAAGATCTGCCGAGAATTATTAAAGAAGCATTTCATATCGCAACAACAGGAAGACCGGGC
The DNA here is from genome assembly GCF_002953915.1 of Bacillus sp. MBGLi79. NCBI lineage: Bacteria > Bacillati > Bacillota > Bacilli > Caryophanales > Bacillaceae > Bacillus > Bacillus sp. MBGLi79. Next base: position 3,477,355 of record NZ_CP026521.1, on the reverse strand, counting down.
CCCGTTTTAATCGATATTCCTAAAGACATCGCCGTTGTAGAAGGAGCATTCCGCTACGACCATGAGATTCACCTTCCTGGCTATCAGCCGACGAAGGAACCGAATTATCTGCAGATCAGAAAGCTTGTGGAAGCGGTCAGTGCAGCGAAAAAGCCGGTAATTTTAGCGGGCGCGGGCGTATTGCACGGGAAAGCGTCAGAAGAATTAAAAAATTATGTCGAACAGCAGCAAATTCCGGTGGCGCATACGCTGTTAGGCTTGGGAGGATTTCCAGCCGACCATCCGCTTTTCCTCGGGATGGCCGGAATGCACGGAACGTATGCGGCCAACATGGCTCTGTATGAAAGCGATCTGTTAATCAGCATCGGTGCGAGATTCGATGATCGGGTCACAGGGAACTTGAAGCATTTTGCAAAATATGCGAAAGTCGCTCACATTGACATCGATCCGGCTGAAATTGGCAAAATCGTTCATACGCACATTCCGGTTGTCGGCGACAGCAAGCTTGTACTGACAGAGCTGATCAAGCAAAACGGCAAACCGAGCGCTTCCGATGAATGGAAAAAGCAGCTTGCGGACTGGAAAAACGAATATCCGCTCTGGTATGAAGAGAATGAAGCAGAGGGATTCAAACCGCAGAAGCTGATCGAATATATCCACCGCTATACAAAAGGCGAAGCTATTTTAACGACGGACGTCGGACAGCATCAAATGTGGGCCGCGCAATTTTATCAGTTCCAAAAAGCCGACAGGTGGGTCACTTCCGGCGGGCTCGGCACGATGGGCTTCGGACTTCCGGCGGCAATCGGGGCACAGCTTGCGGATAAGGATGCGACAGTTGTATCGATACTCGGCGACGGAGGATTCCAGATGACACTGCAGGAGCTGTCCGTCATTCGCGATCTGAACCTTCCGATCAAAGTCGTGGTCTTAAACAACCGCTGCCTCGGAATGGTCCGGCAATGGCAGGAGATCTTTTACGATGAGCGCTATTCACACTCCAAGTTCGCATCACAGCCTGATTTTATCAAGCTGTCTGAAGCATACGGCATCAAAGGTGTCCGAATCACATCTGAAAAAGAAGCGGAAGAAAAGCTGGAAGCGGCGCTAACGTCGAATGAACCGGTGGTCATCGATGTTCAGGTTGCACAAGCTGAAAAAGTATTTCCAATGGTTGCGCCTGGAAAAGGGCTGCACGAAATGGTGGGGGTGAAACCTTGAAAAGAATCATCACGCTGACGGTTTTGAATCAAAGCGGCGTCTTAAACAGAATTACAGGGTT
>NZ_CP026521.1:3474131-3475973 GCF_002953915.1 Bacillus sp. MBGLi79 | reverse complement strand
CACCACGGCCTTTGCGAGGGGAACCCAGCAAAAGCCGTCCTCTATTAAAACAATATCAATTGTATAAAACATAAAAAGGGAGAGATTGAAATGGTAAAAGTATATTATAACGGTGATATCAAAGAAAACGTATTGGCAGGCAAAAAAGTAGCGGTAATCGGATACGGCTCTCAAGGCCATGCGCACGCACTGAACCTGAAAGAAAGCGGAGTGGACGTCATTGTCGGCGTCAGAAAAGGGAAATCCTTTGCTAAAGCAGAGGAAGACGGCCATCAAGTTTTCACGGTAAGAGAAGCGGCAGAACAGGCCGACATCGTTATGGTGCTTCTTCCGGATGAACAGCAGCAAAAAGTGTATGAAGCGGAAATTAAAGACGGACTTCAAGCGGGCAATTCACTCGTATTCGCCCACGGATTCAACGTTCATTTCCATCAGATCGTGCCTCCGGCAGATGTTGACGTATTCCTTGTCGCTCCTAAAGGACCGGGACATCTTGTCAGAAGAACGTTTGAACAAGGTGCAGGGGTTCCGGCGCTGTTTGCGATCTATCAGGATGTCACAGGGGAAGCGAAAGACAAAGCCCTTGCTTATGCTAAAGCGATCGGCGGAGCAAGAGCCGGTGTTCTTGAAACAACATTTAAAGAAGAAACTGAAACCGATCTTTTCGGTGAACAGGCGGTGCTGTGCGGAGGATTGACTTCCCTTGTCAAAGCAGGATTCGAAACGCTGACAGAAGCGGGCTATCAGCCTGAACTCGCATACTTCGAGTGTCTGCACGAGCTGAAGCTCATCGTCGACTTGATGTATGAAGAAGGTTTGGCAGGCATGAGATATTCGATTTCAGACACAGCGCAGTGGGGAGATTTCGTATCAGGCCCGCGCGTCGTCGATGAGAAGGTAAAAGCATCAATGAAAGAAGTATTGAAAGACATCCAAAACGGTACATTCGCGAAAGAATGGATCGTCGAAAACCAAGTCAACCGTCCGCGTTTCAACGCCATCAATACAAGCGAAAACGAACACGAAATCGAAGTGGTCGGAAGAAAGCTTCGCGAAATGATGCCGTTTGTCAAGCAGGGCAAGAAGAAGGAAGCGGTGGTAGCCGGTGCGAAAAATTAACTTTTTTGATACGACACTCCGTGACGGTGAACAGTCGCCGGGCGTTAATTTAAACACGCAGGAGAAGCTGGCGATCGCCCAGCAGCTTGAAAAACTCGGGGTCAACATTATGGAAGCGGGTTTCCCCGCTTCATCCCCCGGGGATTTCAACGCAGTAAAAGAAATCGCAAGGACGATTAAAAACTGTTCGGTAACGGGGCTTGCCCGCTCTGTCAAAGGAGATATCGATTCGGCGTGGGAAGCGCTCAAAGACGGGGCTGAACCAAGGCTTCACATTTTTATCGCCACTTCTGACATCCATTTAAAATATAAGCTGAAAAAAACGCGCGAACAGGTTCTGGAACAGGCGGTCGCAATGGTGAAATACGCCAAAGAACGCTTCCCGATCGTCCAGTGGTCTGCCGAAGATGCGTGCCGAACCGACCTTTCGTTTTTAGCCGAGATCGTCAGCGAAGTGATCGCCGCGGGAGCGGACGTCGTCAATCTTCCGGATACGGTCGGTTATTTAGCGCCCGCCGAGTACGGAAATATCTTCCGCTATATTAAAGAAAATGCCCGCAATGCTGACAAAGTCACGCTTTCAGCCCATTGCCACGATGATTTAGGCATGGCTGTCGCCAACTCTTTGGCTGCGATTGAAAACGGAGCGGATCAAGTCGAATCGGTCATCAACGGCATAGGCGAAAGAGCGGGGAACGCCTCTCTTGAAGAAATCGCCGTCGC
>NZ_CP026521.1:3471570-3474031 GCF_002953915.1 Bacillus sp. MBGLi79 | reverse complement strand
TCTTTCCAAAGTGCTTCCGGAAGACTTGCTTCGCTTCGGTCTGATCCCTGAATTCATCGGCCGTCTCCCGATCATCGCAAGCCTTGAACCACTCGATGAAAAAGCGCTGGTTGAAATTTTAACAAAACCGAAAAACGCACTTGTTAAACAATATAGAAAAATGCTTGAGCTGGATGATGTGGAGCTTGTATTTGAAGACGAAGCGCTCACAGAAATCGCTAAAAAAGCAATTGAACGTAAAACAGGAGCACGCGGACTTCGTTCCATTATCGAAGGAATCATGCTCGACGTGATGTTCGATCTGCCGTCACGCGAGGATATTGAAAAATGCGTGATTACAGGCAAAACCGTCACTGACGGCGAACCGCCGCGTCTCATTATGAAAGACGGCACGGTCGTCAATAAAGACAAAAAAACTTCAGCATAATGCAGAGAACCTCCTAGCCAAAGGAGGTTCTTTTTTGCATTTGGAAACCGTCGCCATACAGAAAAAAGTGACGGTTCGAAAAGCAAAATTATCCCTTTCTGTACGTTTATTCCCTCCGTGATCAGGAAATACTATCTGACATACTTAAAGATACGAAACCATTTCAGGAGGGACCATCAGTTGAGCTGGACGAGCATTGCACTTTTTGTACAACTATTTTTCGGGATCATCATCGGATTATATTTTTGGAATCTGCTCAAGAATCAAAGAACCCAAAAGGTTACGATAGACAGAGAGTCCAAAAAAGAGATGGAACAGCTCCGGAAAATGAGATCAATCCATTTATCAGAACCGTTATCAGAAAAGGTAAGGCCGACAGCTTTTAAAGACATCGTCGGCCAAGAGGACGGCATTAAAGCGCTGAAAGCCGCCCTTTGCGGACCAAATCCGCAGCATGTCATTATTTACGGCCCTCCAGGTGTAGGGAAAACCGCAGCTGCAAGGCTTGTCCTCGAAGAAGCGAAAAAGAACAAGCGCTCACCGTTCCAGGAACATTCCGTCTTTGTCGAGCTTGACGCGACAACGGCCCGCTTCGACGAGCGGGGAATCGCCGACCCGTTGATCGGATCGGTCCACGATCCGATTTATCAGGGTGCCGGAGCGATGGGGCAGGCCGGAATTCCTCAGCCAAAGCAGGGAGCCGTTACGCATGCGCACGGCGGGGTATTATTCATCGACGAAATCGGAGAGCTTCATCCGATTCAAATGAATAAAATGCTGAAGGTGCTTGAAGATCGGAAAGTGTTTTTGGAAAGCGCCTATTACAGTGAAGAAAACACGCAAATCCCCAAACACATCCACGACATTTTTCAAAACGGGCTGCCGGCGGATTTCAGACTGATCGGCGCGACGACGAGGATGCCTGACGAAATCCCGCCAGCGATTCGGTCGAGATGTCTGGAAGTGTTCTTCCGCGACCTTGAAAAGCAAGAATTAAAAACGGTCGTCAAAAAAGCGGCTGATAAGATTGAGAAGAAAGTCGCAGAGGAAGGACTTGACCTGTTGACGCGGTATGCGAGAAACGGCCGCGAAGTCGTCAATATGATGCAAATCGCCGCCGGAATGGCTTTGACTGAAGAGCGCGACGAGGTGACGGTTGAAGATATCGAATGGGTGATCCATTCGAGCCAGCTGACACCGAAATACGAACAAAAAATCGCCTCCAAACCGCAGGTCGGCATCGTCAACGGACTTGCCGTCCACGGCCCTAACAGCGGTTCGCTGCTCGAAATTGAAGTCACAGTCAACAAGGCTGCTGATAAGGGATCGATTAATATCACAGGCATCGCAGAAGAAGAGAATATCGGCAACCAGTCAAAATCGATCCGACGGAAAAGCATGGCGAAAGGGTCGGTCGAAAATGTCATGACTGTATTGCGGACAATGGGAGTAAAAGCTTCGGATTATGATATTCACGTGAATTTCCCCGGCGGTATCCCGGTTGACGGACCATCTGCAGGAATTGCCATGGCGGCGGGCATTTTCTCCGCCATTCATAAGGTTCCGATAGACCATACTGTCGCCATGACGGGGGAAATCAGCCTGAACGGCCGGGTAAAGCCGATCGGCGGCGTGATTCCGAAAATCAAAGCGGCCAAGCATGCGGGGGCAAAAACGGTTATTATTCCGCACGAAAATGTCCAGTCGATTTTAAAGCGGATAGAAGGCGTACATATCATTCCCGTCAAAACCTTGCAGGAAGTGCTGGACCTTGCATTGGTTAACCCTCCTTCAGAAATGCCTGACGGCGCTCAGATGAAAAGAGAATCCGTATAAATCCCCATCATTTCAGATGGGGATTTTTTTCGGGCCGGTTTTCTCCGACAGGCGCCGGCATGTTTTCTTAGCGGAGGACATCTTTTCCTTTTTCAGAACTGAAAGAAAGGGTATACTACAGGAGACCCTTTTTATTTCGCCGGGCTTACAATTGTACAGGGATAAAAAAAGTATATTATAATGGTTCATACTAAAGTT
>NZ_CP026521.1:3469893-3471470 GCF_002953915.1 Bacillus sp. MBGLi79 | reverse complement strand
CATCCCGCTCCTCCCTTTAAGAGGTTTACTCGTCTATCCGACGATGGTTTTGCACCTTGACGTCGGGCGTGAAAAGTCGGTTCAGGCGCTTGAACAGGCGATGATGAATGACCATATGATCTTTTTGGCAACACAAAAGGACATATCCATAGACGAACCGGATGAAGACGAGATTTTTACATTCGGAACCTATACAAAAATCAAGCAGATGCTCAAGCTGCCGAACGGAACGATCCGCGTTTTGGTGGAGGGGCTGCAGCGCGCCCGCATTCTTGAGTACCATGATTTAGATGAATATACGTCTGTAAAAATCGAACGAATCGATGAAGAGACTGAAAAAGATGTTGAAGATGAAGCACTCATGCGCACATTGCTTGACCACTTCGATCAATACATAAAGATTTCGAAAAAAATATCGGCTGAAACATTTGCCGCTGTAACAGATATTGAAGAGCCGGGAAGAATGGCCGATATCGTCGCCTCCCACCTGCCGCTTAAGCTGAAAGACAAGCAGGAAGTGCTGGAAACGATCGATGTCAAAGCCAGATTAAACAAACTGATCGACCTGATTCACAACGAAAAAGAAGTCCTTGAGATTGAAAAGAAGATCGGGCAGCGCGTCAAGCGTTCAATGGAAAGAACGCAAAAGGAGTATTACCTGCGCGAGCAGATGAAAGCCATTCAAAAAGAGCTTGGCGATAAAGAAGGAAAAACGGGCGAGGTCCAAAAGCTGACTGAGAAAATCGAACAGGCCGGCATGCCTGACAATGTGAAAGAAACCGCGTTTAAAGAGCTAAACCGGTACGAAAAAATTCCGTCAAGCTCAGCTGAAAGTTCTGTCATCCGCAATTATATTGAATGGCTTATTTCCCTCCCATGGAATGATGCAACAGAAGACAGGCTTGATTTAAATCTCGCCAGTCAAATTCTTGATGAAGAACATCACGGCCTTGAAAAAGTGAAAGAACGGGTTCTCGAATATTTGGCAGTCCAAAAGCTGACCCGCTCGTTAAAAGGACCGATCTTATGCTTGGCCGGACCTCCGGGTGTCGGAAAAACCTCGCTGGCCAAATCGATCGCTAAATCGCTCGGACGCAAATTTGTCCGCATTTCCCTTGGCGGCGTGAGGGATGAATCCGAAATCCGCGGCCACCGCCGCACATATGTAGGCGCCATGCCGGGCCGCATTATTCAGGGGATGAAAAAAGCAGGCAAGAACAATCCCGTGTTCCTTTTGGACGAGATTGACAAAATGGCTTCGGATTTCAGGGGAGATCCTGCTTCAGCGATGCTGGAAGTGCTCGATCCTGAACAAAACCATACGTTCAGCGACCATTATATTGAAGAGACGTTTGATTTATCAAAGGTTTTGTTTATTGCGACCGCGAACAACCTGGCCACAATCCCCGGTCCGCTCAGAGACCGAATGGAGATCATCACGATCGCGGGCTATACGGAAGTGGAAAAGGTCGAAATCGTCAAAGACCATCTGCTTCCAAAACAGCTGAAAGAACACGGTCTGAAAAAATCCAATCTGCAAATACGGGAGCAGGCTGTCCTTGATGTTATTCGCTATT
>NZ_CP026521.1:3463243-3469793 GCF_002953915.1 Bacillus sp. MBGLi79 | reverse complement strand
ATTTTGGGAAGAGAAAATAGTGAATATATGTTATAATCGTTTTGAATAATAAATTCTATATTATAATCATTCTAATTTAGATAGATGTTGGGGGTGCAAGCAAGAGTTATGCATATACTTGTCGTGGGATTGGATTACAAATCAGCCCCTGTTGATATACGTGAAAAGTTAACCTTTCAGCCGGATGAGCTGGGGCAGGCGATGTCGCAATTGAAAGAAGAAAAAAGCATACTTGAGAATATCATCGTGTCGACATGCAACCGGACAGAGCTGTATGCAGTCGTTGATCAGCTGCACACCGGACGTTATTATATGAAAATGTTTTTGGCGAACTGGTTCGGACTAAGCAAAGAGGACATTTCGCCTTACTTGAAGTTTTATGAAAACGACGGAGCCGTTGAACATTTGTTCCGCGTATCGTGCGGATTGGATTCGATGGTTATTGGAGAAACGCAGATTTTAGGCCAAGTGCGTACAAGTTTTAAGCTGGCTCAGGAAGAGAAGACAATTGGTACCGTTTTCAACTATTTGTTTAAGCAGGCTGTCACCGTCGCGAAGCGCTGCCATGCCGAAACGGACATTGCTTCAAATGCTGTATCCGTCAGCTATGCAGCCGTCGAGCTTGCCAGGAAAATCTTCGGCGACCTTTCCGATAAACACGTGCTGATTCTCGGCGCGGGCAAAATGGGAGAGCTTGCGGTTCAAAACCTGCACGGCCACGGAATCGGACAGGTTACCGTGATCAACAGAACATTTTCAAAAGCGAAGGAGCTTGCCGGCCGTTTTTCAGGCGCGGCGAAAAGCTTAAATGAGCTGCAATGCGCTTTAATGGAAGCCGACATTCTCATCAGTTCAACGGGCGCAAGCGGCTATGTCGTCACAAAAGAGATGATCGAACATGTCAATAAGCTTCGCAAAGGATGTCCGCTTTTTATGGTGGATATTGCCGTGCCGCGGGATCTTGACCCGGCTCTCAGCGATGTGGAAGGCGTCTTTCTGTACGATATTGACGATCTTGAAGGGATCGTGGAAGAAAATCTGAAGGAGCGTCAGGCCGTTGCTGAAGAAGTGGAGCTGATTATTGAAGCTGAGATCGTCGCTTTTAAACAATGGCTGAATACGCTCGGCGTCGTGCCGGTCATCTCTGCTCTCAGGGAAAAAGCTTTGACAATCCAGGCGGAAACGATGCAGAGCATCGAACGGAAGCTCCCTCACTTGAGCACAAGAGAGAAAAAACTTTTAAATAAGCATACGAAAAGCATTATCAACCAGCTCTTGCGCGACCCGATTTTAAAAGTGAAGGAGTTTGCGTCAGAAGCTGATGCCGAAGAAAAGCTTGCACTGTTTACGCAGATTTTTGATATTGAAGAAGCGGCTTTTCCTGACGGAGAGAATCAAGACGAACGCCAGCCGGTTCATGCGTTTAAGCGGCAAAACCAGCAGGGTTTGACTTCTATCGCGAGCGAGTGACAGACATGACAGACACATTGTTAGCAAGGCTTAACGAAGTTACAATCGTGTTGTACGCGCTCACCGTCCTCTTTTATTTTATAGACTTTTTACAGCACAACCGGAAGGCGGGAAAAGCGGCCTTCTGGTTGCTTTCTATTGTCTGGATTCTGCAGACGGTATACCTTTTTTATTTCATGCAGTACACAGATCAGTTTCCTGTTTTGAATAATGCACAGGGGCTTTATTTTTACGCGTGGGTGCTTGTCACGCTGTCTCTCGTTTTGACGAAGCTTTTGAAAGTGGAATTTCTCGTTTTTTTCACCAATCTCATCGGCTTTTCAATGGCGGCGATCCACACGTTTACACCGACGGCCCAGCAGTCGGCGGAGCTTTCGGGAAGGCTCGTGTCCGAGCTCTTGATCATCCACATTACAATGGCGATTCTTTCGTATGGAGCGTTTTCATTGTCGTTTGTCTTTTCCGTGCTGTATCTTTTTCAGTACCGTTTATTGAAAAAGAAAAAGTGGGGGAAATGGCTCTTACGAATCGAAGATTTGCCAAAACTTGATCATATGGCTTATGTCCTTAATCTCATCGGCGTTCCCATGCTTTTGCTGAGTCTGATTCTGGGGATTATCTGGTCGTATGTATCGCTTGAAACCCTGTACTGGGCGGATCCGAAAGTGCTCGGATCGATCGTGCTGCTTTTTTTATACGGATACTATTTATTTATCAGGATTGTCAAAGAGCTGCAGGGAAGGATCGCGGCTATGTGGAATACCGCGTCTTTTCTTGTTCTTTTAATCAATTTCTTTTTGCTCGGCAGCTTTTCGCAATTTCATTGGTTTAGTTAGTTAAAACGGTTGCCCGTGACGGATTGGGAGGAAGAAAACATGAGAAACATCATTGTAGGCTCAAGAAGAAGCAAATTGGCGATGACCCAGACAAAATGGGTGATCAAAAAGCTGGAGGAATTAAATCCGGATTTCACGTTTGAAATAAAGGAAATCGTTACAAAAGGCGACCGGATCTTGGATGTTACGCTGTCAAAGGTCGGCGGGAAAGGCCTGTTCGTCAAAGAAATCGAACAGGCGATGCTTTCCGGGGAAATTGATATGGCCGTTCACAGCATGAAGGACATGCCGTCGGCGCTTCCCGAAGGGCTGGTGGTCGGCTGCATTCCAAAACGGGAAGATGCCAGGGACGTTCTCATTTCAAAAAGCCGTCAAAAGCTGGCCGACCTGAAACAAGGTGCGGTTATCGGCACGAGCAGCCTCAGAAGAAGCGCGCAGCTTTTGCAAATGCGTCCCGACCTTGAGATCAAGTGGATCAGGGGAAATATCGATACAAGGTTAAAAAAACTTGAAACCGAAGATTACGACGCGATTATTTTAGCAGCGGCAGGCCTGTCAAGAATGGGCTGGAAGGACGATGTCGTCACCGAATTTCTTGATCCAGAGAGCTGCCTTCCCGCCGTTGGGCAAGGCGCGTTGGCGATCGAGTGCAGAGGCTCGGATGAGGAGCTGCTGTCCCTCTTTTCGCGCCTGAACGACCGCTACACACAGCTGACCGTCACGGCCGAGCGCGCTTTTCTTCATGCGATGGAAGGCGGCTGCCAAGTGCCAATCGCCGGATTTGCGACGATGGACGAAGACGGCGTCATCGAACTGACCGGTCTTGTGGCATCGCCTGACGGAAAAACCGCATACAGAGAAACAGTAAAAGGAAAAGATCCGGAGGCTGTCGGCAGAGAATGCGCGGCGGTCATGTCGGAAAAAGGAGCAAAGGCACTGATTGACCGTGTGAAACAGGAGCTGGAAGACAATGAAGCATGATCTTCCTTTACAGGGAAAGAAAGTGCTCGTCACCCGCAATAAAGCCCAAGCCCAATCCTTCAGGGAAAAGGTGGAGGCTTTAGGCGGAGAAGCTGTTTTAACGTCATTGATTTCGTTTCGGCCCGCCCTCCCGCGAGAACAGGCCCAGCGCTTTCGAGCAGATCTTGAAAGCGCGGACTGGCTTGTTTTTACAAGCGTGAACGGGGCAAAATTCTTTTTTTCTTATTTGAAGAACGCCGGGTTCAGCGTTCCTTTCGCATCAAAGGCCAAGGTTGCCGCTGTCGGTGAAAAAACGGCCAGGTATTTGCGCGACAGGGGTCTTTCTGTCGATCTGATGCCTGAGTTATACGTGGCTGAACATTTGGCGGAGGCACTGAAGCGAAATGCCGGCCGTCATGATAAAGTTGCCGTTTTAAAAGGGAATTTATCCCGGGACGTCATCAAGAAAACCCTCACTCCGCTCGGAATTCAAGTTTCGGAATGGATTTTGTATGAAACCGTTCGCGATGAAAAGGGAATTCTGGAGCTTAAGGAAGCAGCAAAACACGCGTCTTTTGATTTTGTGACATTTACCAGCTCCTCGACGGTACATACATTCATGTCCATTTTGAAAGAGGAGAGCAGAACGTGGGCCGAAAAGAACGGTACGGCTTTTATTACGATCGGGCCTATGACAAAGAAGGCGCTGTCGGACTACGGAATTCCTTCATATATGCCGGACGTCTATACAATCGACGGAATGCTGCGTGAAATATGCCGCATTTCAAGAAAGGGAGAATGACAAATGGAAGCATCATTTCAAAGACACCGCCGCCTGCGGACGACAGCAGGTATGCGAAAATTGGTAAGAGAAACCGAGTTAAGAGCATCTGACTTCATTTATCCGATATTTGTAACCGAGGAAGAGAACGTTAAAAGCGAAGTTCCGTCCATGCCGGGCGTATACCAGCTGTCTTTGGACCGGCTGAAAGAGGAAATGGAGGAAGTCGCAGGCCTCGGCATTCAATCTGTGATCGTCTTCGGCGTGCCTGAACACAAAGATGATGTGGGAAGCGGAGCCTATCACAACCACGGCATCGTTCAAAAAGCGATTGCACAAATTAAACAAGACTTTCCTGAGCTTGTCGTTATCGCAGATACATGCCTATGCGAGTACACGGACCACGGTCACTGCGGCCTTGTGGAAAACGGTGAAATACTAAATGACGAATCGCTCGTTCTTTTGGCAAAAACCGCTGTCAGCCAAGCCCGTGCAGGCGCTGACATTATTGCGCCTTCAAACATGATGGACGGTTTCGTTGCCGCCATCAGGGATGCGCTTGATCAGGAAGGATTTACAAATGTGCCGATCATGTCATACGCTGTAAAATATGCGAGCGCGTTTTACGGCCCGTTCCGCGATGCCGCGGGAAGCAGTCCGCAGTTCGGCGACCGCAAGACGTACCAAATGGATTATGCCAACCGCAGGGAGGCTCTCCGGGAGGCAAAATCCGATGTGGAAGAAGGCGCCGATTTCCTGATCGTCAAGCCGACGCTTTCATATCTTGATATCGTCAGAGAAGTGAAAAACGAATTTAACCTGCCTGTTGTCGGATACAATGTAAGCGGGGAGTATGCGATGGTCAAAGCCGCGGCCCAAAACGGCTGGATTGAAGAAAAAGCTCTTGTTCTCGAAATGCTGACAAGCATGAAGCGGGCGGGCGCTGATTTGATCATTACGTCCTTTGCAAAAGATGCGGCAAAATGGATTTCGGAATAAGAATTTGAACTGGGGGTTTTAGAGGATGCGGAGCTATGAGAAGTCTAAAGCGGCATTCGAAGACGCGCAACGAGTCATGCCTGGCGGGGTGAACAGCCCGGTCAGAGCCTTTAAATCAGTGAACATGGACCCGATTTTTATGGAACGGGGAAAAGGATCAAAAATCTATGATATTGACGGAAACGAATACATCGATTATGTCTTGTCATGGGGACCGCTTATTTTAGGACACAGCAATGAAAAAGTGGTGAAAGAAATTCAAAAGACGGCAGAACACGGGACAAGCTTCGGTGCACCGACAGAACTGGAAACCGAGCTTGCCGAGCTTGTTATCGACCGCGTTCCTTCCATAGAAATCGTTCGGATGGTGAGCTCCGGTACGGAGGCGACGATGAGCGCCTTGCGGCTGGCGCGCGGTTACACAGGCCGTAACAAAATCGTGAAATTTGAAGGCTGCTACCATGGACACGGTGATTCCCTGCTGATTAAAGCGGGCTCTGGAGTAGCAACGCTCGGCCTCCCTGACAGTCCCGGAGTTCCGGAAAGCATTGCAAAAAACACGATTACCGTTCCTTACAATGATCTGGAAAGCATGAAGCTTGTCTTTCAGGAATTCGGAGAGGACATTGCCGGCGTTATCGTTGAACCTGTCGCGGGCAATATGGGTGTTGTACCTCCGGTTAAAGGGTTCCTCGAAGGGCTTCGCGAGCTGACTGAGACGCATGGCGCTCTGCTGATTTTTGATGAAGTAATGACAGGCTTCAGGGTGGGCTACAACTGTGCGCAAGGCTATTTCGGAGTGACGCCTGATTTGACTTGCCTCGGAAAAGTGATCGGCGGCGGTCTTCCTGTCGGCGCTTATGGAGGAAAGGCGGAAATCATGGAGAAAATTGCGCCGAGCGGTCCGATCTATCAGGCCGGCACGCTGTCCGGCAACCCGCTTGCCATGACAGCCGGACTCGAAACATTGAAACAGCTGACTCCTGAATCCTACCAGGAATTCTCCCGCAAAGCAGACCGTTTGGAAAAAGGAATTTCTGAAGCTGCCGAGAAAAATGGCATTCCGTGTACATTTAATCGAGCGGGGTCTATGATCGGCTTTTTCTTCACAAATGACCCGGGCATCAATTATGATACCGCGAAACAGGCTGATCTCGGACTGTTTGCCGAATATTATAAAGGGATGGCCGATGAAGGCGTGTTTCTCCCTCCTTCACAGTTTGAAGGGCTGTTCTTGTCAACCGCTCATACGGATGACGACATTGAGCATACGATTCAAGCTGCTGAACGCGTATTCGAAAGAATCAGCCGCTCCAGATAAAGAAAAGGGCTGCCGGACATTGCCGGCGGCTCTTTTTTGCATGGTGCCGGTAACGGCTTATGATTTTTCTGTTCATATTCTCCCTGCTTTTCTCATACATCTTTACTGACATCTAATTTTAAAAATTAGGTGAAGGGAGGATATCAGTTTGCCGCAAAACAATCGTTTGCAATTTTCTGTAGA
>NZ_CP026521.1:3458430-3463143 GCF_002953915.1 Bacillus sp. MBGLi79 | reverse complement strand
TACAAACACCTAATCGGAAAAACGGTTATTCTGCCGATCACAGGAAGAGAAATTCCGATTGTCGGAGACGACTACGTCGATATGGAATTCGGCTCAGGTGCCGTCAAAATTACACCTGCCCATGATCCGAACGACTTTGAAATCGGAAACCGCCACAACCTTGAACGCATTCTCGTTATGAATGAAGACGGCACAATGAATGACAAGGCGCTTCAATATAAAGGCATGGACCGTTTTGAATGCCGCAAGCAGATCGTGAAAGATCTTCAGGAAGAGGGCGTGCTGTTCAAGATTGAAGAACATACGCATTCGGTCGGCCACAGCGAACGCAGCGGAGCAGTCGTTGAGCCGTATTTGTCAACGCAGTGGTTCGTGCAAATGCAGCCGCTTGCCGATGCCGCCATCGAATTGCAAAAAAGCGAAGGAAAAGTCAACTTCGTCCCTGACCGTTTTGAAAAAACGTATCTGCACTGGATGGAAAATATCCGCGACTGGTGCATTTCCCGCCAGCTTTGGTGGGGCCACCGTATTCCTGCGTGGTACCATAAAGAAACGAGGGAAATCTATGTGGGCGCTGAAGCTCCTGAAGATGCCGAAAACTGGGAGCAGGACAAAGACGTTCTTGACACATGGTTCAGTTCCGCTCTTTGGCCGTTTTCAACGATGGGCTGGCCGGATATCGATGAGGAAGATTTCAAGCGTTACTATCCGACGAACGTCCTTGTCACAGGATACGATATCATTTTCTTCTGGGTATCCAGAATGATCTTCCAAGGTATCGAATTTACCGGAGAACGTCCGTTTAAAGATGTTTTGATCCACGGGCTTATCCGCGATGACCAGGGCCGCAAAATGAGCAAATCGCTCGGAAACGGCGTCGATCCGATGGATGTGATCGATAAGTACGGAGCGGATTCGCTGCGCTACTTCCTTGCGACGGGAAGCTCTCCAGGGCAGGATTTACGCTTCAGCTTTGAAAAAGTGGAGTCAACATGGAATTTTGCGAACAAGATTTGGAACGCATCAAGGTTCGCCCTGATGAACATGGACGGCATGACATACGAAGAGCTTGATCTGTCAGGAGAAAAATCAGTTGCCGATAAGTGGATTTTAACAAGGTTGAACGAAACGATTGAAACTGTGACACAGCTGGCTGACAAGTACGAATTCGGCGAGGTTGGCCGCCATCTCTACAATTTTATCTGGGATGATTTCTGCGACTGGTACATCGAAATGGCTAAACTTCCGCTTTACGGTGAAGATGAAGCGGCGAAAAAGACGACCCGCTCTATTTTAGCGTATGTGCTGGATCAAACGATGCGCCTGTTGCATCCGTTTATGCCTTTCCTGACGGAGGAGATCTGGCAGCATCTTCCTCACGAAGGGGAATCCATTACAGTCGCCAAGTGGCCTGCAGCTGTTAAAGAATATACGGACACCGAAGCAGCGGCGGATATGAAACTTCTCGTTGAAGTCATCCGCGCTGTACGGAACATCCGGAGCGAAGTCAACACGCCGCTCAGCAAGCAGATTGAGCTTTATATTAAAACAAGCACGCCGGAAATCGCCGAACGACTTGAAGAAAACCGTTCGTACGTGGAACGCTTTACGAATCCGAGCCTTCTTCAAATCGGAACGGATATTCAGGCGGTCGATAAAGCGATGACCGCTGTCGTATCCGGCGCCGAGCTGATTTTGCCGCTCGAAGGTCTGATTAACATTGAGGAAGAAATCAGCCGCCTGCAAAAAGAACTCGATAAGCTGACGAAGGAAGTTGAACGGGTTCAAAAGAAATTAAGCAACGAAGGATTTATGAAAAAGGCGCCTGCACATGTCATTGAAGAAGAGCGGGCGAAAGAAGCCGATTATACGGCAAAACGTGAAGCTGTAGAAAAAAGGATTGCCGAATTGAAAAATTAATCAACGAAAAAAGGAGGTGTTTTCCAGGTCTTTCTAAAGATGCTGGAAAACACCTTCATCAATTGAAGGGAAGGAATTCGCTTGTTCAAAACGTTTGATGAAGCACTCAGCTGGATTAACGGAAGGCTTAAATTCGGCGTGAAGCCGGGTTTGGAACGAATGGAATGGCTGCTGAGAAAGCTCGGGCACCCCGAGAAAAAGCTTAATGCGATTCATGTCGCCGGAACAAACGGAAAAGGTTCAACGATCGCTTTTCTCCGTACGGTATTAAATGAAGCCGGTTATACAGCAGGCACCTTCACATCACCGTATATCATTACCTTTAACGAACGGATCAGCGTTGACGGCGCACCGATCTCGGACGACGAATGGACGGCGCTCTTTAATGAGGTCGGGCCTCTCGTCCTTGAGCTTGAAAAAACCGAATTCGGAGCAGCCACCGAATTTGAAATTATTACGGCATGCGCATTTTTATATTTTGCTAAATACCGGCGCACCGATTTTGTTATTTTTGAAACGGGATTAGGCGGCCGTTTGGATTCGACAAACGTCGTGAAGCCGATGTTAACGGTCATCACTTCGATCGGCCATGACCATATGGCAATATTAGGCGGCACGCTGAAAGAGATTGCCGCAGAAAAGGCGGGAATCATCAAACACGGCGTTCCTGTTATCACAGCCGTTCATCAGCGTGAAGCAGCTGAAGTGATAAAGCGAAAGGCGATGGAGACAGAATCTGCTTTTATATCCCTTCATGAGGATTGCGAGCTGTCCGGAGAGCGTTCACTGCCCGATGGAGAGCAGTTTTCACTGAAAACACCGTTACATCGTTATGAAAGAATTGAAACAAGCCTGATCGGCACCCATCAGCGGCAAAACGCGTCTTTGGCCATACTTGCGGCCGAATGGCTGACAGCCGAAAAACATGCGGCCATCAGCGAAGAAGAGCTGAAACGCGGCATTCATAAGGCGGGATGGCCCGGCCGGTTTGAGAAGGTATTGAACAGGCCTCTCGTTTATATCGACGGCGCTCATAACAAAGAAGGGGTAGAGCGGCTGGCCGAGACGATCACGTCCCACTTCGACGGGCGGAATATTCACGTATGCTTCAGTGCTCTCAAAGATAAGCCGTACAGAGACATGATCCGCAAAATCGAGTCGTTTGCGTCATCGATTCACTTCACATCTTTTGATTTTCCGAGAGCGGAATCCGCTCAAAAGCTGTTTGAGCAAAGTACCGCTGTTCATAAAACATGTGATGAAGACATCGGCTCTGTTTTCCGCTATATCGAAGAACAAGCTGAAGATGAAAAAGCGGTGGTCATTGTTACCGGGTCGCTTTACTTTATTTCCGCTGTCAGGGCAGTTTTAACTGAATAAAAAACATAAAAATGCGCTTTTGGCCATCGGCTGACGGCGCATTTTTATGTTTTATGAAAAGCGGAGGCGCTTCATATTTGCTAAAATAACAGCCTCAGGAAGCCGTTTTTTCCCATGAAGCGGTTAAATTTGATTGTGCGAGGCTGATAGTGATGTTCATCTTTTACCTTTTTACGGCGGGGTTAGTGCTCGGTTCCTTTTTTAGTTCAGCCGGGCGACGCATCCCTGAAAAGATATCATTGATTGCTCCGCGTTCCCTCTGCCGGGCTTGCAAAAGAAAGCTGGGCCTCGCGGAGCTGATACCTGTTTTGTCCTATTTGATGCAGCGGGGGAGGTGCAAGGGGTGTCAAACCCCGATATCGATCGTGTATCCGGCAGTTGAGCTCTCCGCCGCCATCCTGTTTGCGTTTGCCGGTATGCAGGTTGGGCATCAGGGGGAGCTGGTGATTGTGCTTGCTCTTATTTCCCTGCTTTTGATCGTCTTTGTATCTGATGTGACACATATGGTCATTCCGGATGCTGTGCTTTGTTTTTTCCTGATTGTCTTTGCTGTCGGACGGTTTCTTGTTCCCCTCGAGCCGTGGCATTCCGGTTTAAGCGGTGCGTTTGCCGGCGGCATGCTTCCGCTCTTGACGCTGCTTTTGACGAAAGGTGGGATCGGCTGGGGGGACGTAAAGCTGTTTGCGGTGCTCGGCATGGCGCTCGGCAGCCGCCTCCTCATTCTCGCTTTTTTCCTTTCGGCAGCCGCACGAACGGTGCTTGGTCTGATTGCATTGCTGGCAGGAAAGCTAAAGAAAAATGAACCTATGCCGTTTGCTCCCGCGATTCTGATCGGGACGCTGATAAGCTGTTTCTATGGCAATCCAATGATCGAGTGGTACCTTCAAATGGCACGGTGGTAAAAAATTTGACGAAACCTTTTTGGGCAAGACGACAAAAGTCTTGTTCTTTTTTTTTGAGGCTGTGTTAAAGTGTGGACAATAAGAGGGACAGCCTTTGGGAGAACTCCTCCTTCCTTCTGGCTTCCCTCTGCCGATCGTATAGAGAGCGGCCAATCTGCCGCCTAATCTCAATATAAAACAATAAACGGAAAGCGAGGGAAGCCACATGAAAAAACGGAAAAGCAAGAAAAACTCAGCTAAAAAAGTGCCCCAGGAAGACCCGCTTAAAGTGATGATCAATGGCAGAGAAGAGACCATCTACGGAAATGAAAAAGAGTTTTCCAACAGAAATGAAGAAAAGAAGTTCACCTTTTCAAACTGGTAAGAAAAGAGAAAGGCGGAACGGGAAATATCGGCTTCAACAGCGGCCGGCGCACCTGAAACAGAGGAATTTCCATGGACGCCTCCAGACGAAGAAGAAACCGTGTACAAAGACGATCCCAAAGTGGTGGCGCCTTATCAAAAGAGAAAC
>NZ_CP026521.1:3454186-3458330 GCF_002953915.1 Bacillus sp. MBGLi79 | reverse complement strand
CCCGAGCAGATGGTCAAGCTTGTCCAGCAGCTCAAACAAGACTTCGACTACATTGTCATCGACTGCCCTGCAGGGATTGAGCAAGGTTATAAAAATGCGGTCTCGGGCGCTGACAAAGCGATTGTCGTGACGACACCGGAAATCTCCGCTGTTCGTGACGCCGACCGGATCATCGGCCTGCTTGAAAAAGAAGAAAATATTGAGCCGCCGAGACTTGTCGTCAACCGGATCCGCAACCACTTAATGAAAAACGGCGATACGCTGGATGTTGATGAAGTCATTCAGCACTTGTCGATCGAACTGATCGGTATTGTTGCGGATGATGACGAAGTGATTAAAGCTTCCAATAACGGGGAGCCTGTCGTCATGGATCCGAACAATAAAGCTTCAATCGCATACCGGAACATCGCCCGCCGCGTGCTGGGCGAATCTGTGCCTTTACAGTCGTTTGAAGAAGAAAATAAAGGCGTTTTCGCAAAGATTAAATCATTTTTCGGCGTACGCGCTTAACTTGCAAAAAAGCAATCTCCAAAACGAGATTGCTTTTTTGCAGTTTCATTGATCGTTTTCGACTTTGTGCTTTAACAAGGAAAGCTTATTGTCCCAATACATGTCGAAGTAGGCGAGCCACTGCTGCAGCTCCGCGAGAGGTTCGGGATGAAGCCTGTACAGTTTTTCTCTGCCCGCTTTTCTTCCGCTGACAAGTCCGGCTTCTGACAAAATTCTCAGATGCTTTGAAACAGCCGTTCGGCTCATCGGGAAATGAGTGCTGATATCTGTTACAGGCAATTCCCTGCCGGCGAGGAGCTTCAGCATCTTTCGCCGTGAGGGATCGGAAACGGCTTGGAACACATCATGTTTTACGGCCGATGATGTCACTAGCCTTCAACTGCCTGACGCAGCTTTTGATTGACGATCGCTTCCCAGCCGCCATTCATCCGATTGCGGACATCCGCTTGTTTTTCTCCCGCTTTTGCAACCGTTTCTTCCGGCGCGCCCCATCCTGAATGAATCAGGGTAAATTCGGTTTTTTCTGCAGACAGCTCTTTCAATTCAAATGTGACGATCCATCCCGACGTATCCCAGCTGAAAGCGAGTCGATGCGGCGCTTCAAGCTCGATCACTCTGCAAGGGGAGGGGCCGAACGGAGACTGCAAGGTGAATTCACAGCCGATCTCCGGACGGAAATCATTTGGCATAAACCAGGCGGAGATGCCTTCACTGGTGGCGACGGCCTCCCACACTTTTTCTATCGATGCGTGAAAAACAGCCTGTTTATGTATATCAGGCACTTGTTGATTGCTCATAATAGACCTCCTAGAAAAAAGTAAAACCAAAAGGTTTCCTATCTATTATATGAAACCTTTTGGTTTTATGTCAATATACCGTCATAAACGCCTGGGACAAGACATATCATTGAACAAACGAACCTGAATGTAAAGGATGAGGGTTATGAGTCATAGAGCAGATGAGATTCGAAAAAGAATGGCCAGGAAAAGAAAGCGGAAGGCGCCGGATAAACAGCCCTTTTCGTCAGGCGGCAAAAAGCTGCCGGTCAAGCCGCCTGCATGGACAGCCTTTTCGGAAGATGAAAAGGCCGGAGACTTCCCTCCGCCTGAGGGAAGCTCCCTGCTGATAAATGGGAAGCACCCTCTTGTCAAAGCGGATGCGCTCATCATGAAATGTCTTCTGTCGGCATGTCTTGTCCTTGTGTCCGCTATTGCCTACAAAGGCCAGTTTGAACCCGCAAACCAAATCAAACCGGTCATCAGCCAGGTGTTTACTGAAGAGTTCCAATTTGCGGCTCTCCAGAATTGGTATGAATCCAAGTTTGGCGATCCCCTCGCATTCTTTCAACCGAAAGGTGACAAACCATCCGGTCAGGTCGAGGTGAATCAAGATCTCGCTGTTCCTGCCATGGGAAAGGTTCAGGAGAAATTCTCAGGCCAGGGCATTAAGGTAGAAACAGAAGACGAAGCGATCCGCAGCATGAAGGAAGGCTATGTCATTGAAGTGGACAAAAATCCGGAAACGGGCCTGACGGTGGTTTTGCAGCATGCGGACAACAGCTATACCTACTACGGCCAGCTGAAAAAAGCGGATGTCGCTTTATACGATTTTATAGATAAAGGAACGAAGCTCGGAACGATTAAGCAGGATAAAAATCAAAAAGGCGTCTATTACTTTGCGATCAAACAAGGAGAGGAATTTGTTGATCCGATACAGGTGATCACATTTGAATAAATGGACGGAGCTCTTCACCAAGCTTCACATTCACCCGCTGCTGTGGCTTGTCATGGCGATCGGTATCATGACAGGACATATTAAAGCGCTGTTTTGTTTAATGATCGTTATTTTGATCCACGAGCTTGGCCACGCTGCTGCTGCCGTTTATTTTTCATGGAGAATTAAAGGCATTTTCCTGCTGCCTTTTGGGGGAACGCTTGAAGTCGATGAACATGGCAACAGACCGTTAAAGGAAGAGCTGGCCGTCATCGCCGCGGGGCCTGTTCAGCATATCTGGCTTCAATTTGCTGCATGGCTTTTGGCGGTCAATTCGCTCGTCAGCCCTCATATATTTGAAACGTTTACCTTTTACAATCTGACCATCCTCTTGATTAATCTGTTTCCGGTTTGGCCGCTTGACGGCGGGAAGCTGCTGTTTTTGCTGTTTTCAAAACACCTTCCGTATCAGAAAGCACAGCGGGTGATGCTGGCTGTGTCGTGCTTTTGCTGTACTGTTTTAATCGCGGCAATTCTGTTGGTTTCCCCGTCACAGCTGAGCGCTTGGGTGCTCCTCGTATTTTTGGCTGCATCTCTTTACCAGGAATATCGCAATCGCCATTACGTCCATATCCGTTTTTTGCTTGAGCGCTATTACGGAAAGGAGAGGGAAGTGCGACGCCTCGCCCCGATCACGGTGTGCGCTGAACAGCAGATTTATGAGGTCATGCTCCTGTTTAAACGAGGCTGCAAACACCCGATCATTATTGAGAAGGACGGACAAAAACTGAGCCAGCTTGATGAAAACGAAGTTCTCCACGCTTATTTTACAGACAAGCGCACGACTTCCTCAATGGAAGATCTGCTTTTGGTTTATTGACCGTCCATCCTTCTAAAAGACATTGACACTCGGGCTCTTTTCTGGTATATTTTTTAATGTTATGGATGTAGCACCCGTGCTACAACCGCTCAGCACAGGTGTTAAGTGCTTTCTTAGCCCCCTGTGATTGGCGAGTCTTAGTTTATTAGGAGGTGCAGAGATGTACGCAATTATTCAAACAGGCGGGAAACAAATCAAAGTTGAAGAAGGCCAAACTGTATACGTCGAAAAGCTTGCTGCTGAAGCCGGCGAAACAGTTACTTTTGACAACGTATTGTTTGTCGGCGGTGAAAATGTTAAAGTTGGCAGCCCTACGGTTGAAGGCGCTACGGTAACAGGCAAAGTTGAAAAACAAGGCCGTGCGAAAAAAATTACCGTATTCAAGTACAAGCCGAAGAAAAACCAACATAAAAAACAAGGTCATCGTCAACCTTACACTAAAGTTGTAATCGAAAAAATCAACGCTTAAGGCGTGTATGATATGATTCATGCAAAGGTTACCAGAGCCCGATCGAACAAAGACATCTTAGGCTTTGAAATGTCGGGACATGCGAATTTTGCTGAACATGGTCAGGATCTCGTTTGTGCAGGGGCATCGGCGGTCGCCTTTGGAGCTGTCAATGCAGTCATGAAGCTGACGGGCATTGAGCCGGTCATTGACCTCGGGGAAGACGGCGGATTTTTATCTTTCGGATTCCCGGACGGTACGGATCGGGAGGCTTTTGAAAAGGCGCAGCTCCTTCTCGAAGGCATGATCGTCTCCCTTGAAACGATCGAACGAGACTACAAAGGTTACTTAAAAGTAACGACGAACAAAATATAGGAGGTGAGCTACATGCTAAGATTAGATCTTCAGTTTTTTGCATCTAAAAAAGGAGTAGGTTCAACGAAGAACGGACGTGACTCTGAGGCGAAGCGCCTAGGTGCTAAACGTGCAGACGGTCAATTCGTATCTGGCGGTTCCATCCTTTATCGTCAGCGCGGAGCAAAAATCTATCCAGGTGAAAACGTTGGGCGCGGCGGAGCTGACACTCTATATGC
>NZ_CP026521.1:3449432-3454086 GCF_002953915.1 Bacillus sp. MBGLi79 | reverse complement strand
TTTGCACCTTAAATGCTTTTGAGTTCTTCATATTGGTTTAAAAATGTAACATTCGTAAACCGGTTGTCATCTAATTGCTTTTTTAGATTAATTTTTAAAAGCGTTGGTCAAACTATGGATATGATCGTTAAGGCAAAAAAGAAGGTGATATTGATGAACAGCCAAAGCAAGTTCAAAATCGGTTTATTGCTTATTGGAAGTCTGCTGGCCGCGCTCAGCTTTCACCTGGAGGCCCTGGCCGAAAAGCCGGCTAAAGTTCAAATCCAGCTTGAAAAGGTTTATCTGGACGGGGACGTTGGAATCGAAAATAAAGTAGAGGCCGCTCGAACACTGGAAGACTTTAAAGCTGCTTATAAAGGGTGGCAGCTCATCGATCAGAAAAAGGGGTTTATTCTGTTTCGCAAACAGGTGGACGATATTTCTCCCCTCAGCAAAACAAACGGTTATATCGGAGTGACGGAAGACGGCGTGATTTCGACTTTTCACGGCCGCCCGGGCATATTATCAGAGCCGATTCAATCGTTTTTTCAGATTGATATAAAGCGCCTGGAAAGCCGGATGGCGGATGATTTGCGCAAAGGGATCCCATACCGCACGAAAAAGGAATTTGAACATGTCATTGAAGCCGTAAAATCATCCGGAAGCCAACATCATGTAAAAGATATGAAGACATGACGCTGTTATGTCTTTTTTCAGCTGCAGACAGAAGCCATTTTTAGCGAACATATGTTAACTTTTTGATTCTAGCTTTGCCTGTTTTGTGTTACAATGAAGAGCAGTCAAAGAGGTGAATGAACGTTGATCGAATTCGTAAAAGGGACGATTGATTATGTATCGCCCCAATATATTGTCATTGAAAACGGCGGGATCGGCTATCAGATCTTTACGCCAAATCCGTTTATTTATAAGAAAAACAGCAACGAAACAATCTATACATACCATTATGTAAGCGAAGATACGAATGCGCTGTACGGCTTTTCGACAAGGGAAGAAAAAATGCTGTTTACGAAAATGCTGAATGTTACGGGAATCGGCCCGAAAGGAGCGCTTGCGATCCTCGCTTCCGGCGATCCGGGAGCGGTGATTGAAGCGATCGAGAATGAGGATGAAGCGTTTCTCGTCAAGTTCCCCGGCGTAGGCAAAAAAACGGCAAGGCAGATCATTCTTGATCTGATAGGGAAGCTCGCGGACGCCGTTCCTGAAATCGCGGCCGATCTGTTTAACCATGAAGAGCGGGAGCAAATTCATGAAGCGGAAACGGCTCTTGAGGAGGCGCTTGAAGCATTAAGAGCGCTCGGCTATTCCGACCGGGAAATTAAAAAAGTCCAGCCTCATTTGAAAAAGGAAGAGGCGCTTTCGACGGATCAATACGTTAAAAAAGCATTGCAAAAATTGTTAAAGTAAGGTGATATCATGGATGAGCGGCTTGTATCAAGTGAACTAGACAACCATGAATCAGCGATCGAGCAAAGTCTGCGTCCGCAAAGACTGGCTCAGTATATCGGCCAGGAAAAAGTGAAAGACAACCTCAAGGTATTCATTGAAGCTGCGAAAATGCGGGAAGAAACGCTTGACCATGTCTTGTTGTACGGGCCGCCGGGATTGGGAAAAACGACGCTCGCTGCGATCATCGCCAACGAAATGGGAGTCAATCTCAGAACGACGTCAGGTCCGGCGATCGAGCGCCCCGGCGATTTGGCGGCGATATTAACGGCTCTGGAGCCAGGTGACGTTTTATTTATTGACGAGATCCACCGTCTGCACCGTTCGATCGAAGAGGTGCTGTATCCTGCGATGGAAGATTTCTGCCTTGATATCGTGATCGGCAAAGGGCCGTCGGCGCGTTCTGTGAGGCTCGATCTTCCTCCTTTTACCCTTGTCGGCGCGACCACAAGGGTCGGGCTTTTAACCGCGCCTCTCAGGGACAGGTTCGGCGTTCTGTCAAGGCTTGAGTATTACACGCGTGACGAGCTTTCAGACATCGTGATCAGAACGGCGGAGCTGTTTGAGGTTGACATCGATTCGCTCTCGGCTCTCGAAATCGCGAGACGGTCAAGAGGGACGCCGCGGATTGCCAACAGGCTTTTGAGGAGGGTCAGAGATTTTGCCCAGGTGCTTGGAAACAGCTCCATCACGGAGGAAGTGGCGGTGGATGCGCTGGAACGCCTCCAGGTTGATAAACTCGGGCTTGATCATATCGACCGCAAGCTTTTAATGGGCATGATCGAAAAATTTGGCGGCGGTCCAGTCGGCATCGATACGATTTCGGCTACCATCGGTGAGGAGTCTCACACGATCGAGGATGTGTATGAGCCGTATCTTCTTCAAATCGGTTTTATTCAAAGAACGCCGCGGGGGCGCATCGTAACCCCTGATGTATACAGCCACTTTAAAATGGAGGTTCCGAACCGTGACTGAATTTCCAAAGATTTTAATGGTGCTGGGCGCCGTCATTTTTGGCATCGGTTTATTCATGCAAGTCATCGGCAGGCTCCCCGGCGATATTTTTGTAAAAAAGGGAAACGTGACATTTTTCTTTCCGGTTGTTACATGCATTGTCATCAGCATCATTCTGTCCGTGGTGTTTTCGTTTTTCGGACGAATGAAATGACGCGACATTCAAGTCTATAGATAGAGTAAGGTGAAAAAAGATGAAAGTAGAATTATTCGATTTTGACTTGCCTGAACGCCTTATCGCACAGGTTCCTTTAAAAGAGCGGGATGCGTCCAGGCTGATGGTGCTGGATAAAAAAACAGGAGAAATCACTCACAGCACGTTTAAGCACGTGATTGATTTTCTGAACGCGGGCGATTGCATCGTGTTGAATGATACGAGGGTGCTACCGGCCCGCTTGTACGGAGTCAAGGAAGAGACGGGCGCAAAGGTTGAAGTTCTTCTGTTAAAACAGGAGGAAGGGGACGTATGGGAAACGCTTGTCAAGCCCGCAAAGCGGGTCAAGCGCGGAACCGTTCTTTCGTTTGGAGACGGCCGTCTAACGGCGGTCTGCACAGAAGAGCTCGAGCACGGCGGAAGAAAAATTGAATTCCGCTATGAAGGAATTTTTTACGAGGTGCTCGAATCGCTCGGCGAAATGCCTCTGCCTCCTTATATTAAAGAACAGCTCGATGACAGAGAGCGCTATCAGACGGTTTACTCAAAGAAACAAGGATCGGCGGCTGCGCCGACGGCCGGGCTGCATTTTACGGAAGAGATTCTGGATGCGCTCAGGAAAAAAGGCGTGCATATTGCGTTTATTACCCTTCACGTCGGGCTCGGGACATTCCGGCCTGTCAGTGCGGAAAATGTAGAGGAACACGATATGCATGCCGAGTTTTATGAAATGTCGGAAGAAACGGCAGCATTGTTAAACCGCGTCAGACAGGAAGGCGGAAAAATCATTTCCGTCGGCACGACATCGACGAGGACGCTTGAGACCATCGCTTCCGAACATGACGGCCGCTTCCGGGAAGCGAGAGGCTGGACATCGATTTTTATTTATCCAGGCTACACATTCCGGGCGATTGACGGGATGATTACCAATTTTCATCTTCCGAAATCGTCCCTCATTATGCTTGTCAGCGCGCTCGCAGGCAGAGAGCATGTGCTTTCTGCCTACCGCACCGCAGTGGAACACGAATACCGCTTCTTCAGCTTCGGAGATGCCATGTTGATCAAATAAAATTCAAAAAGATTGGAGGGCTCATAATTTGTCGCAGCAACCGATACGCTATGAGTTCATAAAAGCATGTAAACAAACAGGAGCAAGACTGGGGAGAGTGCACACCCCGCACGGCTCATTTGAAACGCCGGTGTTTATGCCCGTAGGAACGCTCGCCACCGTTAAAACGATGGCGCCGGAAGAGCTGAAAGAAATGGGTGCAGGCATTATTTTAAGCAATACGTACCACCTTTGGCTGAGACCGGGCCATGACATCGTCAAAGAGGCGGGGGGCCTTCATCAGTTTATGAATTGGGACCGCGCCATTTTGACGGATTCAGGCGGCTTTCAGGTGTTTTCCCTGAGCGAGTTCCGCAAAATCGAAGAGGAAGGCGTTCATTTCCGCAATCATTTAAACGGAGACAAGCTGTTTTTATCTCCTGAAAAAGCGATGGACATCCAAAACGCCCTCGGATCAGATATTATGATGGCGTTTGACGAATGCCCGCCGTACCCGGCAGAGTACGATTATATGAAGAGGTCTGTTGAACGGACGAGCCGCTGGGCGGAAAGGTGCCTGAAAGCTCACAAACGCCCTGACGAGCAAGGGCTTTTCGGAATCGTTCAAGGCGGAGAGTACGAAAACTTGAGAAAACAAAGTGCGAAAGACTTGATTTCACTGGATTTTCCGGGATATGCTATAGGTGGACTATCCGTCGGAGAGCCGAAAGACGTGATGAACCGTGTGCTGGAGTTTACAACTCCGCTGCTTCCTGCGGATAAACCGCGCTATTTAATGGGGGTCGGCTCACCGGACTCTCTGATTGACGGAGCCATCCGCGGAGTGGATATGTTCGATTGCGTGCTGCCGACAAGGATAGCGAGAAACGGTACGCTCATGACGAGCGAAGGGCGTCTCGTCGTGAAAAATGCCAAATATGAAAGAGATTTCAGACCGATCGACGAGCAGTGCGACTGCTATACGTGCCGCAATT
>NZ_CP026521.1:3444729-3449364 GCF_002953915.1 Bacillus sp. MBGLi79 | reverse complement strand
TAGGGGATTTCTGGGAAGAGTTTTTTGAGCGCTACGGTTTTAATAAACCAAATGCTAAAAGTTTCTGACACATAAACGAAGAAAGCGATAAAGCCATTTGAAAGGGGTGAAAAAATAATGGAGATGCTTGGAACATTACTTCCGATTATTTTAATGTTTGCGGTTCTTTATTTCCTTTTGATCCGTCCGCAGCAAAAGCAGCAGAAGGCAGTCCGCCAGAAGCAGGAGGAGCTGAAAAAAGGAGATAAGGTCGTAACGATCGGCGGCCTGCACGGCATCGTTGATTCAATTGACGAAAGCAAGGTTGTCATCAAAACAGGCGACAATACCCGTCTGACATTCGACCGCCGCGCGATCAGAGAGGCGTCAGCAGAATAGCCGAAAGGCTGATACATAAGCATCGGAAATCAGACTGTCGTAGGACGTGAAAACGGCGCTAGCGCCGTTCCTTATGTCTTGATGAAGCCGCAGTTGTTCCTGATGTGACATGGCATAAAAGAAGCCTGATGGGCATGAGAAAAGGGAGCGGTCATCCGCTCCCTTTTTGCTGTCTTTATGCACGGCTCCCCTGCAGATTGACCCCGAAAATCCCGCCCAGCATGCTGACTCCCAAAAAACCGGAATGATAGAGCAGCTGCTTCAAATTGAAGGCTTCGCCAAAGCCGAGATATTGAAACAAAAGCACCGTAAGAGAGAAGCAAAGCGCTGTCAATCCTCCGCTCAGCCACCCTTTTTCCTTCGATTTGCCTCCCGCAATAAAACCGCCGATGAACAAGGTAATAAAAGAAATGGCGGTAATAAACCAGCTGAATGAACTTTCGGTTAATGATGTGAAGGTGAGGAGCAGCGAAATGACCAGGCTTCCCGCAAACATCAAAGCGAAAATAACCGCCAAGCTGTATAAAATCCCTTTGCCGACTTGTTTTGGTTCGTTCATCACGATCCTCCTTTCAATATAGACGGGCTCGTCTTTTTAAATGTATTCTGCACGTTTGGCAAATAGACTAGCTCCCCCGACCTTTTATACATAAAAGCCTCAATTTTACAAAGGCTATGTTTAAGATCATGATAGGCGGAAGGAGGCGGGCGGTAATGGATGAAATTTTAGCTCTTACGTTTCGGACGGTCGTTTTGTATTTCATCATCTTTATTTTGTTTCGCTTGATGGGAAAGAGGGAAATAGGCGAGCTGAGCATATTGGATCTTGTCGTTTTTATTATGATGGCCGAAATCGCGGTTTTGGCCATTGAAAATCTCGATGACCACCTTCTCCATACGATCATTCCAATTCTCGTTTTGACGCTGATCCAGGTTATATTTGCATATCTGTCATTGAAAAATCAAAAAATCCGCCGGCTTCTCGATGGAAAACCAACGATTATCATAGACCGCGGAAAAATTGATGAACACGCCATGAGGACACAGCGCTATAATTACGATGATTTGATGACACAGCTGAGAGATAAGAATGTGGAACGAATCGGGGATGTTTCATATGCGATTTTGGAGCCGACCGGGAAGCTTTCAGTGTTTACAAAAGACGGGCCAAACAAAATGATCGAACTGCCGTTGATTGTTGACGGAATGGTTCAAAAAGAACAATTAGAAAAGATCGGGAAAGACCGGGAGTGGCTTGAGCAAAAGCTTGAAAAAAGAGGACACCGCGATCTTTCCAAAATTTCTTATTGCACATATAATAAAGGTTCTTTTTTTATTGACATAAAGGATGAATTTAAACCTTAAAGCGAGAGCTTACGAAATCCAGCGGCCGAACAGCGGAAACCGCTGGATTTCTTCTTTTTTGACCAGCTTGAAGGCGACCAGAAGGAAGACGTAAAGAAAGCTTGTAACCGCGACACACAAAAGCAGGCGCATCGGCTCGGACTGGTCTAAAAAAAGGTGTTCTTTCATCAGAAGGCTTCCCCACCCTGATATCAAAATGACGCCGAAGGATACGATATATTCTTTCAGGTTAATGCTGATGGGAAGCACTTTGCTGACGGTTGCGGCGTGCAGCAGGGTGACGAGGATGATCCCCGTCAAAATCGCCAGCGCAGCCCCCATAATGCCAAGTGAAGGCCGTGAAGCGAGAACAAAAATGAGACCTGTTTTCACAACGGCGCCGACCAGGCTGTTCATCATTGCCGCGCCGGCCAGGTTTAAAGCCTGCAGGACGGCCTGCAGCGGACCTTGGAAATAGTAAAATAAAAAGAATGGAGCCATGATTTTCACATAAATCGCAGCATTTGACGACCCGTACATCACGCTGACCAGCTCATCCGCGTACGAAAACAAAATGACCGCCGATATTCCGCCGCTTAAAAGGCAAAGCCTCATCGCCTGCTCAAGCCTGTATTCCACGACTTGCATTTTTTTCTGTTCGATTCCTTCGCTGATGGCTGGAACGAGCGCCGTAGACAGAGAATATGTGATAAAGCTCGGGAGGGTGAGAAGCGTCAGGGCAAAGCCGGTCAACTCTCCGTACTGGCTCGTTGCGGCGGAAGCGGCGACCCCTGCTATTGCAAGGCTTTGCGCTACGACAATCGGTTCAAAAAACCATGACAGGTTGCCGATAAAACGGCTGCCCGTTGTTGGGAGCGAGACGCTCATCAGCTCGAAAAACGTGGTTCGTCCAGATTTCAGCGATTGGAAAAAACGTTTTCTGATGCGGATTTTCTTTTTGTATTTAAAGGCGACGAACAAATAAAGGAGTGAAGCCAACTCGCCAAACACGGATGACAGCATCGCGCCCGCAGCCGCATATTCGATGCCGAGCGGAAGGAATGCCGTCGTGCATACGGCGACAAGCGATATCCGGACAATTTGTTCGAGAACCTGGGACACGGCAAGCGGCCTCATATTTTGCTTTCCTTGAAAATAGCCCCTCAGCACGCTGGAAACAGCAATGATCGGAACGACCGGTGTAACCGCCAAAAGCGGATAAAGCGTTCTTTTGTCTGTGAGCAGCGTGTCGGCCATCAGCGGGGCGTAGATGAGAAACACCGGAGTAATGACGGCGCTGAGCGTCCCGGTAATTGCAAGAGACATCACTAAAATCTGCTTTGTCTTTCTGTGGTCTCCGCGCGCTTCCGCTTCAGCGACCAACTTGCTGATGGCGACAGGTAGGCCGAACTGGGTGAGGGTGACCGCCAGAAAAAAAGTCGGAGCCGCCATCATATAAAGCCCGACACCTTCACCTCCGATGAACCTTGCGATGACAATCCGGTTGATAAAGCCGAGCATTCTCGTAATCAAACCTGCCGCTATTAAAATGAGCGTTCCTTTTAAAAACGTCTGCTTCGTCATTTCTAGAGTCCCCTGCCTTCTCAAACAACCTTTAATCATATACAATAAGATATGCGCATACATCGTCCAAGCATGACAAGTCTCTCTGAAAAAATGTGAAAGGAGCGTGGCTTTGGCATGGGCAAACATCCGGCTGATCTGTACAAGGATCATTTAAAACCCTTTCTTCACAGCAAGACGGAAGAGTTCAGGATACTCGGTTATGACGATATTGAAATAGAGGAATTGTGGTCATACTTATTGAATAAGAAATGGAAGAAAAAGAAGGATGTTCAAATTCATCAGCTCGCCGGTGATATTTTATCTGTGAAAATTGGCGAATTTATGAACTATGCAACCGTAGAATCGTTTAAAACGTCTAATTTACTCGACAGCAAAGAAGGGCAGAATATGCTCGATGAGCTGCTGAGGTAGCCGTAGATTTTGGTTGATTTAAGGAGGAAATACATAATGAAAAAAGGACGCTTGATTGCGTTTTTCCTTACCGTTCTCTTGATCGGTACGGGACTGGGAATGTTCACGAAGCCGGCTGCAGACAGCATCAGCCTCGGCCTTGACCTTCAGGGCGGTTTTGAGGTTCTGTATGAAGTCCAGCCTGCCAAACAGGGCGACAAAATTGACAGGGACGCCCTCATCAGTACGGTTGAAGCACTGAACCGCCGGGCGAATGTGTTGGGCGTCAGCGAACCGAACATTCAAATCGAAGGAAACAACCGGATCAGGGTTCAGCTTGCCGGCGTCGACAACCAGAACAGGGCGCGGGAAATCTTATCCACACAGGCTCAGCTTACGTTCAGGGATACGAATGACAAAGAGCTTTTGAACGGTTCAGATCTTGTCGAAAACGGTGCTAAACAGTCGTTCAAGCAGGACACAAATGAGCCGATCGTGACGATCAAGCTGAAGGATGCCGATAAATTCGGCGAAGTGACAAAGAAAGTGCTCGATATGAAGCCGAACAACCAGCTCGTCATCTGGCTTGATTACAAAAAAGGCGACTCCTTTAAAAAAGAATCGCAAAAAGCGGATCATAAATACATCTCCGCTCCGAATGTCAGCCAGGTGCTGAACACGTCAGACGTAATGATTGAAGGAAACTTTACGATTCAGGAAGCAAAAGATATGGCGAGCATTTTAAATGCGGGCGCTCTTCCTGTCAAACTCGTTGAAAAGTATTCGACATCCGTCGGCGCGCAGTTTGGGGAGCAGGCTTTGAATGATACCGTGTTTGCGGGAATCGTCGGTATTGCTATTATTTTCTTATTTATGCTTCTTTATTATCGCTTGCCTGGTTTTGTCGCGGTCATTACGCTTTCTGTCTATATCTAC
>NZ_CP026521.1:3441451-3444629 GCF_002953915.1 Bacillus sp. MBGLi79 | reverse complement strand
CGGCCGGCGCTTTCCAGATCATGCGGCTGAAAAAAGAGCTAAAGGCGCTCAAGAGAGAAGAACGGGTAAAGTATCCTGAACTTGAAGCCGAATCGGCGGCCCCTGAAAATCAGAAAGACTAGAAAGATTGCACGAAATAAATTGAATCCCCTCATGCTGCTCTAGTATAATAGTGTGGTTGAGGGGTGAATTTATGTTAGCGTCAAAAATGCGTTGGGACGTGCAAACGCCCGACAAAGAAAAGGTGGAGCAGCTCGCCGGAAGATTAGGCATTACTCCCCTTGCCGCCTCATTGCTTGTCATGAGAGGTTACGATACAGCCGACAAAGCATCTTCATTTTTAAATGGCAAGGATGCAGTTTTTCACGATCCTTATCTGCTGAAAGATATGGAAAAAGCTGTACAGCGAATCAAACAGGCAATTTCAGATCAAGAAAAGATTATGATTTACGGCGATTATGATGCGGACGGTGTGACAAGCACGACTGTCCTTTTGCAAATGTTGAAAAAATGTTCAGCACAAGCCGATTTTTATATACCTGACCGCTTTAAAGAAGGGTACGGCCCGAACGAAGCGGCCTTTCGCGGGATCAAAGAATCAGGCTATTCATTGATCATCACAGTTGACACAGGCATTGCCGCCGTTCATGAAGCTGAAGTCGCTAAAGAGCTTGGCGTCGATTTGATCATTACGGATCACCATGAGCCGGGACCCGTTTTGCCGGATGCCTATGCGATCATTCATCCGAAGCAGCCGGGCTGCGGCTATCCATTTAAAGAGCTTGCCGGCGTCGGTGTCGCATTTAAGCTAGCCCACGCTTTGAACGGAGAGCTCCCGGAAGATTTGCTCGACCTTTGTGCGATCGGCACGATTGCCGACCTTGTGCCGCTTCATGATGAAAACAGGCAGATTGCCAAGCGCGGCATGGAACAGTTCAGGAGAACGAAGCGCCCCGGATTAAAGGCGCTGACCAAAATTGCCGGAGCGGAGATACATAGTGCGGATGAAGAGACCATCGGTTTTCAAATTGCGCCCCGCTTAAACGCGGTCGGCAGAATTGAACAGGCTGACCCGGCCGTTTACCTCCTGAACACAAAAGACGAAACAGAAGCGGAAGAGCTGGCCGAAGATATCAACGCCTTGAACAAGGAGCGCCAAAAAATCGTCAATCAGATGACAGAGGAAGCCGTTCAGATGATCGAGGAGGAAGGCCTTGATCAGCCGGTGATCGTCGCGGCGCGGCCGGGCTGGAATCCCGGCGTCGTCGGAATCGTGGCTTCAAAGCTTGTCGAGCGGTATTACAGGCCCGCCATCGTTCTCGGTATCGATGAAGAAAAAGGCATTGCCAAAGGATCTGCGCGCAGCATCAAAGGATTTGATTTATTTCAAAATCTCTCGGAGTGCCGGGATATTCTCCCGCACTTCGGCGGGCACCCGATGGCAGCCGGAATGACGCTCAACCTGGAAGATGTTTCGGCACTAAGGGAGAGAATCAACCGTCAGGCTGAAGCGGTTCTGACCGAGGAAGATTTTATTCCCGTCCAAGACGTCGATTTGTGCTGCCGGCTCGAAGATATCACGGTTGACAGCATTGCCGAAATGAACATGCTGGCGCCGTTCGGCACGGGAAATCCGAAGCCCTTCGTCCTTGTCAGCGACGTTAAAATTGATGATTCCAGGAAAATCGGCGCCAACAAGAATCACTTGAAGCTTGTGCTGGCAGACGGCGAGAACAAGCTTGATTGCATCGGATTTTATAAAGGCGCCATCGAAGACGGGATCGTTCCTGGAGCAAAGATCTCGATTGTCGGGGAACTGTCGATTAACGAGTGGAATAACAGAAAAA
Organism: Bacillus sp. MBGLi79; assembly: GCF_002953915.1. Classification (NCBI taxonomy): domain Bacteria; kingdom Bacillati; phylum Bacillota; class Bacilli; order Caryophanales; family Bacillaceae; genus Bacillus; species Bacillus sp. MBGLi79. Next base: position 3,442,782 of record NZ_CP026521.1, on the reverse strand, counting down.
AACCGCAGCTGATGATCAAAGATGCAGCCGTCAATGAATGGCAGCTGTTTGATCTGCGGGGAAAACGGTCATGGGAAGAAAAAATATTGCAGCTGGATCCTGCGAAACGGGCGTGCATCTGCTTCCGTGAGGAAACCAAAGCGAAGCTTGCGGGGACAGGCCTTGAAGAAGAGCTGACCGTCATCAGCGGTCCTGAAGATGCAGAGCGTCTCGTCCTTGAGAGCCGCTATGCGGTATTTATAGATATTCCGCCGTCGCTCGACATCTTTGACCAAGTGATAAAAGGCAAAAAACTGGAGCGCATTTATCTGATTTTTTATCAATCAGACGAACATTTTTTCTCAACATTTCCAACTAGGGAATATTTTAAATGGTACTATGCTTTCCTCCTGAAAAGAGGTTCTTTTGACTTGCCGAAATACGGCGGGGAGCTTGCCAGACATAAAGGCTGGACAAAAGACACAATTGATTTTATGACAAAGGTGTTTTTTGAGCTCGGTTTTGTTACAATAGAGAATGGTGTTTTATCTGTTGTTTATCATGCCGAAAAGCGCGATCTGACAGATTCTGAAACCTACCGGGAAAAACAGCGCCTGATTGAATTGGAGCAAAAGCTCATTTATTCTTCGGCGGATGAGCTTAAACAGTGGCTGGATAAGCGGATGGCGGAAAACGCCGTCGCTTATAAAGTATGAGGAGGACATGAAGACAGATGGATTTGAAGAAGTATGTGACAATTGTGCCGGACTACCCGAAGGAAGGCGTACAATTTAAAGATATTACAACATTGATGGACAAAGGCGACGTCTATCGCTACGCGACAGATCAAATTGTAACGTATGCGAAAGAAAAAGAGATCGATCTTGTCGTGGGACCTGAAGCGAGAGGATTTATCATCGGCTGCCCTGTCGCATATTCGCTCGGGGTAGGATTTGCGCCTGTCCGCAAAGAAGGCAAACTGCCGCGTGAAGTCATCAAAGTCGACTACGGATTGGAATATGGAAAAGATGTCCTGACCATCCATAAAGATGCCATTAAACCGGGGCAGCGCGTCTTGATCACTGACGACCTGCTTGCAACCGGCGGAACGATCGAAGCAACGATCAAGCTGGTTGAAGAGCTTGGCGGCGTCGTAGCCGGAATCGCTTTCCTGATCGAACTGACATATCTTGAAGGAAGAAATAAACTGGACGGATATGATATTTTAACCTTGATGCAATACTAAACAAATTTTATACTATAAAAAGCACTCATAAAAAGCGGGTGCTTTTTTTCCTATTCATATAGTATTCCGGGGCCGGCAAAAGTCCTTTTGAATTTCTTCTCTTTAC
>NZ_CP026521.1:3427665-3441351 GCF_002953915.1 Bacillus sp. MBGLi79 | reverse complement strand
AGCTGAGAATGATTTGGGAGCCTGTCTGCGTGCTGCTGAAGTCGCTTCTGATTCCGCTTGTAATTGCGGTTTTTATCACCTATCTGCTTTTGCCTGTCGTTGAAAAGATACACCGGGCCGGCGTGCCGAGAACATTGAGTATTTTGCTGATTTATGTTCTGTTTTTTGCCGGTCTCGGCTATGCCTTTTACAAAGGGGTGCCGATCCTCATTAAACAGCTGACAGAGCTATCAGAGGGAATTCCGTTTCTTGCCGCATCTTACGAAAGCATGCTGGATCAGCTGCATCATCATACAGACGGCTGGCCCGACGGCATGCACGACAGGATCGACAGGTTCGTCAATCAGACGGAGGAATTCGTAGCAAGCTGGGTGGAACGGACGATCAGAAGCATCCGGTTCGTTTTTGATTATATGCTCGTGGCGGCGATTATTCCTTTTTTAGTATTCTATATGGTGAAAGATATTGATACGATGAAGAAGGCGGTATGGTATTTGACGCCTTCTTCATGGAGGGCGAGAGGCAGCGAATTCATCCGCGATGTCGATGATTCTCTTGGAGACTACATCAGAGGCCAGCTTTTTGTCTGTCTTGTCATCGGCTTGGGAGCGAGCCTGTCATTTTGGTTTTTTGACCTGCCCTATCCGCTGATCCTCGGCCTTGTCATCGGCGCGACAAATGTCATCCCGTATTTCGGTCCCGTCATCGGCGCGATTCCCGCCGTTATTGTAGCTGCCGCTTTATCGACGAGGCTCGTTTTCGTGGTGATCATTACGATTTTGGTGCTGCAGTTTATCGAAGGCAATATTCTCGGCCCTCTTGTCGTCGGCAAAAGCCTGCATATGCATCCCGTCGTCATTATGCTTGGATTGCTGGCGGGCGGGGAGCTTGCCGGTATCATCGGCATGATTCTGGCTGTGCCTGTCATGGCCGTTATCAAAGTGATGCTCGTCCATTTTTTAGCGGCAAGAAAAGCGTGAGCGGCAGAAGTTTGACATAACGGCCTCCGTTGTCTATAATTTCGAAATAGACATACATACGTATCTCGATTGACGGATCCGAGTATACTGAAGCCCTGTTTTATAGAGAGAAGCTCCATTGCGGTGAAAGAGCTTTAACAGAAGATCAGTAGAAGCTAATCCTGAGTGCAGGCGAAAACCTGCCGTCTTCATCCGGCGTTATTCGGATATCAAGGTGATGGGCGTTTTGTTACGCCCATAATCAGGGTGGTACCGCGAGAGGAGCTCTCGTCCCTGTGTAAACGTTGTTTGCATAGGGCGGGGGCTTTTTAATTTGCATGTGCATCATTTAAAGGAGGAAAAAATAATGAAGACATTGACATCCGCACAAGTGCGCCAAATGTTTTTAGATTTTTTTAAAGAAAAAGGGCATGCCGTTGAACCGAGCGCCTCTCTTATTCCGCATGAAGATCCCTCCCTGCTTTGGATCAACAGCGGAGTTGCGACGCTGAAAAAATATTTTGACGGACGGGTTGTGCCGGAGAATCCGCGTATCTGCAACGCTCAAAAATCAATCAGGACGAACGATATTGAAAATGTCGGGAAAACAGCCCGCCACCATACGTTCTTTGAAATGCTCGGGAACTTTTCGATCGGCGATTATTTCAAAGAAGAAGCGATCGAGTGGGCATGGGAATTTTTAACCGATCAAAAATGGATCGGCTTCGATCCCGAACGGCTGTCAGTCACGGTCCATCCGGAAGATGACGAAGCGTATGAATTATGGTCAAAAAAAATCGGCGTTCCTGAGGAACGGATTATCAGACTGGAAGGAAACTTCTGGGATATCGGCGAAGGCCCGAGCGGACCGAATACCGAAATTTTCTATGACCGCGGTGAAGATTATGGAAATGACCCGTCTGATCCGGAACTTTACCCGGGTGGGGAGAACGAGCGTTACCTTGAAGTATGGAATCTTGTGTTCTCCGAGTTCAACCACAATCCTGACGGAACATACACACCGCTTCCGAAGAAAAACATCGATACGGGGATGGGCCTTGAACGGATGGTATCTGTTATTCAAGATGCCAAGACGAACTATGATACGGATTTGTTTATGCCGATCATCAAGGCGACAGAAGCCATTTCAGGAGAAAAGTACGGCACATCTGCTGAAAAAGATACGGCATTTAAGGTTGTGGCCGACCATATTCGAACGGCTGCGTTTGCGGTCGGCGACGGAGCGCTTCCGTCAAACGAGGGGCGCGGCTATGTCATCAGAAGGCTGCTTCGCCGCGCTGTCCGCTATGCGAAGTCCATCAATATTAACAGTCCGTTTATGTATGAGCTCGTGCCGGTAGTTGCCGACATCATGGCCGCATTCTACGGCGAAGTCAAAGAAAAAGCGGACTTTATCGCGAAAGTCATCAAAACAGAGGAAGAACGCTTCCATGAAACATTGCACGAGGGCTTGGTGATTCTCTCAGAAGTGATTCAAAAGGAAAAAGCAAAAGGAAACCGCATCATTTCCGGGGAAGATGTCTTTAAACTGTATGATACGTATGGATTCCCTGTTGAACTGACCGAAGAATACGCCGAAGATGAAGGCATGGAAGTCGATCATGACGGATTTGAGCGCGAGATGGACAAGCAGCGCGAACGGGCCCGGCAGGCGCGCCAGGACGTCGGCAGCATGCAGGTTCAAGGCGGCGCTCTCCGCGATATCATGACAAAAAGCGAATTCATCGGCTATTCCGATATCAAAACGGAAACGAAAATCGCCGAGCTTCTTCAAGACGGGGAACTTGCCGACCTCGTTCAAGAAGGCAAGAAAGTTCAGTTTATCCTGGAAAAAACCCCGTTCTATGCTGAAAGCGGCGGGCAAATCGGTGATAGAGGCTGGGTTAAAAGCGGGGATGCCGCGATTCGCGTCACAGACGTTAAAAAAGCGCCGAACGGCCAGAACCTGCATGAAGGGATCGTGGAAAGCGGCGCAATTAAAAGAGGCATGAGCGTGACCGCAGAAGTCACGGAGCGGCTCAGAAAAGACATCGTCAAAAACCATACCGCGACACATTTGCTTCATCAGGCGCTGAAAGATGTGCTCGGTACGCATGTCAACCAGGCCGGCTCGCTAGTCACTGACAGCCGTCTGCGTTTTGACTTCTCTCACTTTGGACAGGTGACTAAGGAAGAACTCGAACAAATAGAAACAAAAGTGAACGAGAAAATTTGGGCATCGATTCCTGTGCAAATCGACTTAAAACCGATTGATGAAGCGAAAGCGATGGGAGCCATGGCGCTGTTTGGCGAAAAATACGGAGACATCGTCCGCGTCGTTCAAGTTGGCGACTACAGCATCGAGCTGTGCGGAGGCTGCCACGTGAGAAACACGGCTGAAATCGGTCTCTTTAAGATCGTGTCCGAATCAGGCATCGGGGCCGGCACCCGCAGAATCGAAGCGGTAACTGGGCAGGGCGCTTATGAAGAGATGAACGCCAAACTGGAGCTTCTCGAGCAGGCGGCAGAAGTCCTGAAAACCAATGTGAAGGAAGTGCCGAAACGGATCGAGGCGCTCCAGTCTGATCTGAAAGAAGCTCAGAGAGAAAACGAATCTTTATTGGCGAAACTGGGAAATAAAGAAGCCGGAGAGATTTTAGAAAAAGTAAAAGAAATTGACGGAATCAAACTGCTCGCAGAAAAAGTGAATGCCAAAGATATGAATCACCTGCGCACAATGGTTGACGATCTGAAGGCGAAACTGGGCTCAGCCGTCATCGTTCTCGGGGCGGTTCAAAACGAAAAAGTGAATATTTCCGCCGGAGTTACAAAAGATTTAATAGAGCGGGGTTTCCACGCAGGCAAGCTTGTCAAGCAAGTCGCAGAAGCATGCGGAGGCGGCGGAGGCGGCCGTCCAGACATGGCGCAGGCGGGAGGAAAACAGCCTGAGCGGCTTGCTGAAGCATTAGCATCTGCGGAAGAATGGGTAAAATCCGTTTTATAAATAGCCGTTGTGGTGTAGAATGGTGATTAGAAGGTAATCAGGCTGAAACTTTGCCTGCGAATTTGGGAAAGAGGTGCAAAACGGTGAGCTCATTTGATAAGACGATGAAATTTAACTTTTCCGACGATTCGATGGAAACCAATGTAAATGAAGTGCTGATAACCGTCCATGATGCGCTTCAGGAAAAAGGCTACAACCCGATCAACCAAATTGTCGGATACCTGCTATCAGGAGATCCCGCTTACATTCCAAGGCATCGAGATGCACGTAACCTGATTCGGAAAATAGAAAGAGACGAGATAATCGAAGAATTGGTTAAATCGTACTTAGAACAGCATAAAGAGGCGTAAACAAGCATGCGAATATTAGGTCTGGATTTAGGTTCGAAAACGCTCGGCGTAGCGTTGAGCGATGAAATGGGCTGGACGGCTCAAGGGATAGAAACGATTAAAATCGACGAGGCGGGCGGTGACTACGGCTTGAACCGCCTCGCCGAATTGACGAAAGACTATGTCATTGACAAGATTGTACTCGGTTTTCCCAAAAACATGAATGGAACCGTCGGCCCGAGGGGGGAGGCGAGCCAGAAGTTCGCGGAAGTGCTTGAAGAAACGTTTCAAGTTCCCGTCGTGCTTTGGGACGAGCGCCTCTCGACAATGGCGGCCGAAAGAATGCTGATTTCAGCAGATGTAAGCAGGCAGAAAAGAAAAAAAGTAATAGATAAAATGGCGGCCGTGATGATCCTTCAAGGATATCTCGACAGCCTAAACTCATGAGGTGAATAAGATGGAACACGGAGAAAAAAACATTACGATTGTAGACGACAAAGGAAACGAACAGCTGTGTGAAGTGCTCTTCACATTTGACAGCGATCAGTTTAACAAGTCATACGTGCTTTATTATCCGGTTGAAGCACAGGATGAGGAAGAGATCGAGATCCATGCTTCAAGCTTCGTACCGAATGAAGCCGGAGAAGACGGCGAACTGATGCCGATTGAAACAGAAGAAGAGTGGGATATGATCGAAGAGACGCTGAACACGTTTTTAGCGGATGAAGACGAAGAAGAATAAAGCAGCGGCTGAACCGCTTGACAAAATCCTAAAACTTAAACCGTTTTAGGATTTTGTCATTTTTTAAATGGGCATCTGCAATCATTTGCGCCCTGCTGCCGACAGGCGGCTTTTTTTATTAAAACATTTTGTAATAAATTGCCGAATGATAACGAATCATGTAGTATATACCATGGGAGGAGAGGAGGACACCAATGTTTGAAGATCAGACAAAGAAACCGTTTATAAAAAGACTCCTTAAACATAAAATAAAGTTTTGGCTGACTGTGGTCGCGGTTCTGCTGATTTTAACCGCAGGCGCTGTTTCGCTCTACGTCAAATCGGCGCTCGAACCGGTCGATAAAAATAATGCAAAAACGGGCAGCGTCTATATTCCGGAAGGATCGACCGTTACGTCCATCGCCGCCAAACTGAAAAAAGAGGACCTAATTAAAAACGAAAAAGTATTTATCGCTTATGTGAAATTTAAAAATGCCTCCGGCTTTCAAGCGGGGAACTTTCAGCTCAGCCAGTCGATGGATGCGGCCGGCATGGTCAAAAAGCTGACGAGCGCTTCGCATGTACCGGCATTTAAAATTACCGTTCCTGAAGGAAGACAGCTCCAGGAAATCGCAGCTATCATCGCCGGACAAACCAACTACTCGGCAGCGGACATTATGAAAAAGCTGGATGACCGCGAATTCATCAGCCGATTAAAACAGAAGTATCCGAAACTGATCACCGACGACGTGCTAAACAAGAATATCAAGCATCCGCTTGAAGGATACCTGTATCCTGCGACATATCCGTTTTACGACCCTGAGACGAAGCTGGACGCAATCATCGAAGCGATGATCAAACAAACAGATCAGCTGGCTGAAAAGTATGAAAAGCAGATGAAAGACAAAAAGATGTCCGTCCACAAAGCCTTGACGATGGCTTCGTTAATTGAAGAAGAAGCTACCGAAAAAGCGGACCGGCACAAAATCTCAAGCGTCTTTTACAACCGCATCAGCAAAAACATGCCATTGCAAACGGATCCGACCGTTTTATACGCGCTTGGGGAGCATAAAAACCGTGTCATGTACAAAGACCTTGAAGCGGATTCCCCGTATAATACGTACAAACATGCCGGTCTACCGCCTGGGCCGATTGCTAACGCGGGAGAGAGCTCCTGGGAAGCGGCATTAAATCCGGAGCAAACAGACTATGTTTATTTCCTTGCAAAGAAAAATGGGGAAGTCGTCTTTACAAAAACGCTTGAAGAACACAATAAAGCAAAAGCAAAATACATTACGAACACGCAGGACGAGGAAAAAGGAGAGTAAAAATTACTCTCCTTTTATTCGCAAATACAAAGGTTTTATGATAAAATATATCGGGTTGTTTATTGAGAAAAGACAGTCGACTGCTTTAGGAGAGTGCTGCACATCTGACCTAAGGCTCTTTTTTATGAAAGGGAGGCCATCTGCCCGTGAAGATTGGACACGAAGAATTGACCGGCTATCTTGAAAAGCTGCTGAAGCAAAGGCCGGCTGAAATTATGAAACTGGAGGCCTATGCCGAAAAGCATGGCGTGCCCATTATGGAACCGACAGGAATCGAAGTGCTCCTGCAGCTTCTTTCACTCAAAAATCCGAAAAAAATTCTTGAAATCGGTACCGCCATCGGTTATTCGGCGATTCGGATGGCACTTGCCCTTCCCGAAGCTGAAATCTTTACGATCGAGCGCGATGAAGACAGGTATCGGGAAGCGTTGAAAAACATCCGGTCATTCCAGCTTGAAAACAGAATTCACGTGTTCTTCGGCGATGCGCTCAGCGAATCGGACGCCGTTCAATCGATGGCTCCTTATGATGCGCTTTTTATCGATGCCGCAAAAGGCCAGTATCAGAAGTTTTTCAGTATATATGAAAAAATGCTCGCCGATGACGGCATCATTTTTACTGACAATGTCCTTTTCAAAGGCCTTGTCGCATCAGATTACAATCAGATCGAAAACAAGCGCATCAAAAAGCTTGTATCGAAAATAGATCATTACAATCATTGGCTGATGGAGCATCCTGACTACCACACGGCGATCCTGCCTGTGGGCGACGGATTGGCCGTCAGTCAAAAAAGAGGTGAACGGATATGAAAAAGCCTGAACTGCTTGTGACGCCGACGGCTGTTTCGGATATTAAGCCTTTGGCAGAGGCGGGCGCCGATGCGTTTATCATCGGTGAACAAAGGTTCGGTCTGCGTTTAGCCGGGGAGTTTTCCAGAGAGGAAGTAAAAGAAGCCATCATTCAGGCTCATCAAAAAGGCGCAAAAGTATATGTTGCCGTGAATGCGATTTTTCACAATGACCGGGTGCCAGAACTGAATGACTACCTTTCTTTCTTGGCAGAGGCAGGCGCCGATGCGGTTGTCTTCGGCGATCCCGCTGTACTTATGGCTGCACGGGAATCAGCGCCGAATATGAAACTTCACTGGAATACGGAAACGACCGCAACCAACCATTATTCCTGCAACTATTGGGGGCGAAAGGGCGCGAAGCGCGCGGTGCTCGCAAGAGAGCTCAACATGGACAGCATCGTTGAGATTAAAGAGAAAGCAGAAGTCGAGATCGAAATTCAGGTTCACGGCATGACATGTATGTTCCAGTCAAAGCGCTCCCTGATCGGCAACTATTTTGAATACCAGGGAAAAGTCATGGATATCGAAGGAAAGAAAAAAGAAAAAGGCATGTATCTTCATGATAAAGAACGCGGTAACAAATATCCGATTTTCGAAGACGAAAACGGCACGCACATCATGAGTCCGAATGACGTCTGCATCATTGATGAGCTTGAGGATTTAATCGATGCCGGCGTCGATTCATTTAAAATTGAAGGGATTTTAAAATCGGTCGAATACATGACTGAGGTAACGGCCATGTACCGCGAAGCCATCGACCTTTGCATCGCAGACAGAGAAGCATACGAAGACAAGAAAGAAGAATGGATCGAGCGGATTGAACAGCTGCAGCCTGCAAACCGCAGCATCGATACCGGATTCTTTTTCAAAGAAACAGTATACTAAAAGGAGGGATAGCCATGTCTGCAGTAAAAGATAAAATTTCCAAAATCGTTGATGGAAAACGCGTCATTACGAAAAAGCCAGAACTTCTTGCTCCGGCGGGAAATTTGGAAAAACTGAAAATCGCTGTCCACTATGGCGCAGACGCTGTATTTATCGGCGGACGTGAATATGGACTCCGCTCAAACGCAGATAACTTTTCAATTGAAGAAATGGCTGAAGGTGTCGAATTTGCGAAAAAATACGGCGCCAGAATTTATGTGACGACAAACATTTTTGCGCATGAAGAAAATATCGACGGGCTAGAAGACTATTTGCGCGACCTCGAGGGAGCAGGCGTGTCAGGCATTATCGTCGCTGATCCCCTGATCATTGAAACATGCCGCAGGGTCGCGCCGAAGCTGGAAGTGCATTTGAGCACCCAGCAGTCCCTTTCAAACTGGAAAGCCGTTCAGTTCTGGAAGGAAGAAGGCCTTGAGCGGGTCGTGCTCGCGCGCGAAACGAGCGCACTTGAGATCAGAGAAATGAAAGAAAAAGTGGATATTGAAATCGAAACATTCATACATGGTGCGATGTGCATCGCTTATTCCGGCCGCTGCGTGCTCAGCAACCATATGACGGCCAGAGACTCTAACCGCGGAGGCTGCTGCCAGTCATGCCGATGGGACTATGATTTGTATCAGACAGACGGGGCGAATGCACTGCCGCTATATGAAGAAGGCGATGCACCGTTTGCGATGAGCCCGAAAGATCTGAAGCTGATCGAATCGATTCCGCAAATGATTGAAATGGGTATTGACAGCCTGAAAATCGAAGGCCGGATGAAATCGATCCACTACATTGCGACAGTCGTCAGTGTGTACAGAAAAGTGATCGATTCTTATTGCGCTGACCCCGAAAATTTCGTCATCAAAGAAGAATGGCTGAAAGAACTGGACAAATGCGCCAATAGAGACACGGCGCCTGCTTTCTTTGAAGGAACCCCCGGATATGAAGAGCAGATGTTCGGCGTTCACGGCAAAAAGACAACATACGACTTTGCCGGACTTGTCCTTGATTATGATGAAGAGACAAAAATGGTCACGCTCCAGCAGCGGAACTTCTTTAAAACCGGAGATGAAGTCGAATTTTTCGGTCCGGAAATCGAAAATTTCACATGCAAAATTGACACGATATGGGACGAAAAAGGCAATGTGCTTGATGCAGCCCGCCATCCCCTGCAGATCGTCAAATTTAAAGTGGACAACAAGATATATCCTAGCAACATGATGAGAAAGGGGCAGTAATGGCATGGGGAAAAAACCGGTAGTTATCGGCATAGCGGGAGGCTCCGGATCTGGAAAAACGAGCGTCACCAGATCCATTTATGAACAGTTTAAAGGTCATTCGATCTTGATGCTGGAACAGGATTTATATTATAAAGATCAGAGCCATCTGCCGTTTGAAGAGCGGCTGAACACGAACTACGACCATCCGCTTGCATTTGATAATGACTATTTGATCGAGCATTTAAATGAATTGCTTGCCTACAAGCCGATCAAAAAGCCGATTTACGATTACAAGCTGCATACGCGTTCAGAGGAAGTCGTGCACGTCGATCCGAAAGATGTTATTATTTTGGAAGGAATCCTTGTCCTCGAGGATGAAAGGCTCCGCGACTTAATGGACATCAAGCTGTATGTCGATACGGATGCCGACCTGCGGATCATCAGAAGGATGGTCAGAGACATAAAAGAAAGAGGACGTTCGATCGATTCTGTCATCGAGCAGTACATCTCAGTCGTCAGACCGATGCATAACCAGTTTGTCGAACCGACGAAACGCTATGCCGATATCATTATTCCGGAGGGCGGACAAAACCGCGTCGCCATCGACCTGATGGTAACAAAAATACAAACTATTCTTGAACAAAACGCGATTTTATAATAACATAGCATAGACAAACACAACTCTGACCATATTATGTATAGAAATTGAAGGGTTCTCATCCTGAGCCCTTCTTTAACTGTATAAGCACCATTTACCGGAGCCTTCCATCCGGTTTATATGATACTTTACAAATATGGGAGAGAAGAAGGGGACAAGGGTTGTCCTCATTCTTGTATATTCAAGTCTATACCTCACATACAAGTGATGAGGAACCAACTAGAAGGAGTGAAGGAACATGGCACAAGAGAAAGTATTTCCTATGACAGAAACGGGAAAGAAAAAACTGGAAGAAGAACTTGAGTATTTGAAAACGGTTAAACGTAAAGAAGTTGTTGAACGTATTAAAGTGGCAAGAAGCTTCGGAGACCTCTCCGAAAACTCCGAATACGATTCAGCAAAAGAAGAACAAGCTTTTGTAGAAGGGCGCATCACAACCCTTGACAATATGATCCGCAACGCAAAGATCATCGAAGACGATGGTGCCAACTCAGATATCGTCGGCCTCGGAAAAACCGTTACATTTACGGAGCTTCCTGACGGTGAAGAAGAATCTTATACCATTGTGGGCAGCGCGGAAGCCGACCCGTTTGAAGGAAAAATCTCGAACGATTCCCCAATCGCGAAAAGCCTTCTCGGCAAACAGGTCGGGGACGAAGTGACCGTTCAAACACCGGGCGGCGAAATGCTTGTAAAGATTGTGAAAATTTCATAAAATTTGTTTAGCAAACGATGACCTCGTCCACAATGTGGATGAGGTGTTTTTATTATGAAATGGCAAAAGCGCATGAAGTGGGTGTCGATTATCATTTCGGCTGCCCTGTTATTTCTGCTGATCAGGCTCGCTGAAATTCAACTGTTTTTTACCGAATCCTTTTCTAAACGGAATGTGAACTTAATCCAGGAAAGCGTCAAACAGCGCACTGAGGAAGTTCGGATTTCAGACGGGAGAGGATCTTTTTTAGATCGGAACGGCGAACATTTGTCCGTCAGCCAAAAACCGGCCATCGTCTTATTTCCTTTTTTAAAACATCAGCCATGGCCGGCCGAAGAAGCAGCCGAAATTTTAAACATGACAAAAGATGAGCTCGAGAATAAGCTTGAGCATGCGAAAAAACCTGTGATTCTTACAAAACATGAAGGAGCGTCCATTTCAAAGACGGCTCTCGAAAAAATCAATAAACTGAAATATCCCGGCGTTTACGGCGTATACATAGAAGAAACAGAAAAGAACAGGCTGGCTTCGCATACGCTCGGTATGACCAATCAAGACCCGGACCTTCTCCGACGAAAATATCCCGATAAAGAGGGCCTCTCCATCAGCACGAAAATCGGCACCTTCGGCATGGAGCGGACATTTGATGAATTCCTGCTGCCTGAACAAGATACAAAACTGTTGTATCATGTGGACGGATTGGGAAACCCTTTGTTCGGTATGGACGTCAAATATACGGCAGATGCAAATCCGTTTTACCCGCTGCAAGTCAAAACAACGATCGACAAAAAGGTTCAGCGGGCAATGGAAGATGTATTGGCTGACCATCAGCTTGATAAAGGCGGAGCGGTTCTGATTGACATCGAGACGAACGGCGTGGCGGCGATTGCGAGCAAGCCCGATCTCAACATGGCATCGCAAAAAACAAGGCAAAACTATATGCTGACACCGGTATATCCCGGCTCGGTTTTTAAAACCGTGATTGCCGCGGCAGCGATCGAAAACGGCATGGACCATCCGTCAAAAACCTTTAACTGCAATTTGAACCTGTACGGTGAGGCCGGAGAAGACAAAGGGAAGCTCAGCTTGGAAGACAGTTTTGCGGAAAGCTGCAACTACACGTTTACAAATCTTGCTGGGCAGCTCGTTGAAAAAAACAGCTCCGTGATCGAAGATACCGCCGCAAAGCTTGGGCTGACCGGACGGGTCGGCTGGGAAGGGAAGCTGTATCATGAAGATGAGTTCAGACAGTTTCATCATGAAACTGCCGGATCAATCTGGGGGGATGAAAAGGACAAAAAAGTCAAAAAAGCTGTAGCCCAGACCGCCATCGGCCAAAAAAATGTGAAGCTGACCCCGTTGGAAATCGCCAACATGATGGCGACCATTGCAAGAGGCGGAGAGAAAAAACAAGTCAAGATCGCAGACCAGATCGAATATAAAAACGGCACATTGATGACGGCTTTTAAAGATCACAAGCTCCCCGGAGAGAAAATCGATCAGTATACCGCGCAAAAGCTGCAGAAACTGCTCAGAAAAGTCGTCACGTCTGAAAAGGGGACAGGCCGGCGCTTCAGAGATCTTCCGTACGAAGTAGCGGGCAAATCGGGCACAGCTCAGACAGGCCGGACGGCAGATGACAAAAAATCGCTCTATCATAAATGGTTCGCAGGTTATTTTCCGGCGGACAAACCGAAATATGCGCTCGTCGTCGTCCATATGGATACGCCGGGTAGCAGGGCTGCGACAAATGCCGTATTTTATGATATTGTTAAAAAAGTATATGAAATTGAAAAGAACCAGACATAGAAGAATGCCTCAGGTGATGATAAAATAGAAAGCGAGGCAAGAGGGAAAAAGGAGTGCAATGAACTTGAGCGAAACAAGGGAATCTCGTTTTGAAAATCGTGATAAGCGCAGGAAAGCGAATCTTGTGCTTAACATTTTAATAGGCATCGTATTGGTATTAATCGTTGTCGTCGCCAGCAGTCTGATGATGAACAGCCCGAAGGAGCAGGCGCAGCAAGATGCTTCGAAAAACGATTCTGAACAGACGACAGAAGCACCTGCTTCCGACAATAAGAAACAAACGTCTGACGAAGATGTAAAAGATGAGGACAAAGGAAAAAGCGATTCTGCCGACAAAGAAGACAGCGATTCCGACTCGGACAAGGATAAAGACTCTGCTTCAGACGAGGACAAATCAACATCAGATGATCCGTTTGAAGGAGCCGAAGTGAAAGAAGGCGGTTCAAGCGCCAATGTTGAAAAAACGATCATCAATCCTGACTGGAAGCCTGTCGGCACACAACAGAGCGGACAGCATACCGCAACATATGATTCGTCTTCACAAGACTGGAAAGAAATGCTTGAAGCCATTTCATATGCGACAGGGGTTTCCCAGGATAACATGACGTTGATCTGGCTCGGAAACAACGGCAGCCCGCAAGATGCGAAAGGAACCATTCAGGCGAAGGACACCGGCGTCAAATATCAGGTAGCCATTACTTGGGTTGACGGGAAAGGCTGGAAGCCGACAAAAGTTGAACAGTTGAAGTAAAGAAAAAAGCGTCCGGTTTTAACAACCGGGCGCTTTTTTTTATGATTCGGCTTTAAAATGCACGACTGCGCTGTAGTGGATCCGTCCGTCAATGACCGCCGTCTGATGGGAAACCGAATGGACCCTCAGCAAAAGCGCCTGGTTGTTTTCAATCTGCTGACTGATCTTTTTTTCAAGCTCCTCTAAGCTCAGCGCCTCAAAAAACTCAATTTTATCTTTGATCAGATCGAGCCCGAAGTTCATAAACCAATCCTCCATTCGTTTCAAGTCATTTTTTATTAAAGCAAAGAAGCGTCCGGGTGACAAGGGAAATATAACCAAGCCTTTTTTGTACCCAAAACGAATGACTTGTGGTAGGATAAGAACTAATCAACCAAATAAATCATACTATACTTATAGGAATTGTAAAAAT
>NZ_CP026521.1:3425903-3427565 GCF_002953915.1 Bacillus sp. MBGLi79 | reverse complement strand
TGCTGCCTTTTTTTATTGTCTTTCTGCCATAACTGTGAGAAAAGAAGAAATAATGGAGGTTTTAGTATGGCTTTTCGAAAACCGGATGAAATAGCGGAGGCGGCAATTGAAGCAGGAATGAAAAAGATACAGCTCCCGCTGCCGTCTCTGCTTGTATTGGGGTTTTTAGGCGGCGCATTTATCGCGCTTGGGTACTTGCTTGATATCAGGGTAATCGGCGACCTGCCGAAAGAATGGGGAAGCCTGTCCAGCCTGATCGGAGCTGCCGTATTTCCTGTCGGTCTGATCCTTGTGGTGCTCGCTGGCGCTGAATTGATCACAGGGAATATGATGTCCGTTGCGATGGCTTTATTTTCAAGAAAAATATCACTGAAACAATTGGCGGTTAACTGGGGAATCGTTACGATTATGAACTTAATCGGGGCACTGTTTGTTGCTTACTTTTTCGGACATTTGGTTGGATTGACTGAAACAGGTCCTTATTTAGAAAAAACGATCGCCGTTGCACAAGGGAAACTCGATATGAGCTTCGGCAAGGTTCTCATTTCCGGCATCGGCTGTAACTGGCTTGTATGTCTTGCTGTATGGCTTTCTTTCGGCGCACAAGACGGAGCAGGGAAGATCCTTGGCATCTGGTTCCCAATTATGGCTTTTGTCGCAATCGGATTTCAGCACGTTGTCGCCAACATGTTTGTGATTCCCGCAGCCATTTTTGCAGGCTCGTTCACATGGGGGCAGTTTATCGGAAACATCATTCCGGCTTTTATCGGCAATGTCATTGGCGGATCCGTGTTCGTCGGTCTCATTTATTTTATTGGATACTACAAGAAAGACCGCTCCAGAAAAGAAATGAAGCGGGTATCATAAACAAAGGGCAAACATACAAATGCCGTCCGTTTTTGGAAAAAGATGATGATGAAATGGGATTAGGCGGGTGTACTTCAAAGTAAGAAAAAAGCAACGGAGGCTGAACAGCATGACAATGAGACAGCAGAATGTGATACACAAGGAAAAGCTCATGGCTCATTCAGCCTGTGGAAGAATTCGTGTCCTTCCTTAACCAATGCTTATCGCACCTATTAAAATCGGAATAGACGGACATCCGCAACTCCCCGCAGGCAGTAGAGACAATGTATGTCTTCTTTTGTCTGCGGTTTTTATTTGCCCGCGACAGAAAAAATGATGCCCTTTGAAAGGACAGTGAAAAAGACAGTTGCATTCGCCTAAACCAGCAAGACCGAAAGGCTGCCGGTCATATAAAAATCCTGAAACATGCCCATTGCTTGAGCACTGCCAAGATCAAAGAACCGCCAGAAAGTCATCATCCGACATGTACGGGAGGCCCGCAAAATCGTTTGTCTGTTTCAGGGGAAACGGAATGTGAGTGAACAAGTTCTCCTTACAGCCGCATCCCAGTACATGAAGAAGATTGCCGCATACCTAGCCAAGCAGGGCCGGGTATGCGGGATCTCTTTTACGGCAAACGGGCTGGAAACACCGTTGAAAACAAACGGAATTTTCTATATGATTGATAGTATTAATGAGAACGGTTATACATAAAAAGAAGGTGCATCATGGAGTTTGTGCTTGTTTTACTGCCGGTTTTCGGGATATTTGCGATCGGGTTCATCGGACAAAAGCTGCTTCATTTTGATATTCAGA
>NZ_CP026521.1:3042315-3425803 GCF_002953915.1 Bacillus sp. MBGLi79 | reverse complement strand
GATCAGGTTGATAGGTCTGAGGTGGAAGTGTGGCGACACATGGAGCTGACAGATACTAATCGATCGAGGACTTAACCACATTTTGAATGATGTCACACCTGTTATCTAGTTTTGAGAGAACACCTCTCTAAAGGCGGAAAAGGTAAGGAAACTCCGCTAAGGGCTCTCACATCCTGTGAGAAACGCCCAGTACCTTCATCCTGAAGGCATTTGTTTGGTGGCGATAGCGAAGAGGTCACACCCGTTCCCATACCGAACACGGAAGTTAAGCTCTTCAGCGCCGATGGTAGTCGGGGGGTTCCCCCTGTGAGAGTAGGACGCCGCCAAGCAATTGCACGTTAGTGCAATTATGGAGGATTAGCTCAGCTGGGAGAGCATCTGCCTTACAAGCAGAGGGTCGGCGGTTCGAGCCCGTCATCCTCCACCATTTTGCCGGTGTAGCTCAATTGGTAGAGCAACTGACTTGTAATCAGTAGGTTGGGGGTTCAAGTCCTCTTGCCGGCACCACTTTTATATGATATAATACTTAAGTCTCTTGTAAGAAGAGCCATTAGCTCAGTTGGTAGAGCATCTGACTTTTAATCAGAGGGTCGAAGGTTCGAGTCCTTCATGGCTCACCATTTACATGTTGCGGATGTGGCGGAATTGGCAGACGCGCTAGAATCAGGCTCTAGTGTCTTTACAGACGTGGGGGTTCAAGTCCCTTCATCCGCACCATTTCTGCGGAAGTAGTTCAGTGGTAGAACACCACCTTGCCAAGGTGGGGGTCGCGGGTTCGAATCCCGTCTTCCGCTCCAACTATACCATCCACGCCGGGGTGGTGGAATTGGCAGACACACAGGACTTAAAATCCTGCGGTAGGTGACTACCGTGCCGGTTCAAGTCCGGCCCTCGGCATTAAGTTTTGCGCCCGTAGCTCAATTGGATAGAGCGTTTGACTACGGATCAAAAGGTTAGGGGTTCGACTCCTCTCGGGCGCGCCATGATCTATATGAAATCGGGAAGTAGCTCAGCTTGGTAGAGCACATGGTTTGGGACCATGGGGTCGCAGGTTCGAATCCTGTCTTCCCGACCATTCCTGGGGCCTTAGCTCAGCTGGGAGAGCGCCTGCTTTGCACGCAGGAGGTCAGCGGTTCGATCCCGCTAGGCTCCACTTGGTTTCTAAAAAATATTTGGCGGTGTAGCTCAGCTGGCTAGAGCGTACGGTTCATACCCGTGAGGTCGGGGGTTCGATCCCCTCCGCCGCTACCAATGGACCTTTAGCTCAGTTGGTTAGAGCAGACGGCTCATAACCGTCCGGTCGTAGGTTCGAGTCCTACAAGGTCCACCACTATACGGAGGAATACCCAAGTCTGGCTGAAGGGATCGGTCTTGAAAACCGACAGGGGTGTCAAAGCCCGCGGGGGTTCGAATCCCTCTTCCTCCGCCATACATATTCCCAATCATCGCGGGGTGGAGCAGTTCGGTAGCTCGTCGGGCTCATAACCCGAAGGTCGCAGGTTCAAATCCTGCCCCCGCAACCAAATTTTAAAATGGTCCGGTAGTTCAGTTGGTTAGAATGCCTGCCTGTCACGCAGGAGGTCGCGGGTTCGAGTCCCGTCCGGACCGCCATTTAAATACTTAGGCTCGGTAGCTCAGTTGGTAGAGCAACGGACTGAAAATCCGTGTGTCGGCGGTTCGATTCCGTCCCGAGCCACCATTTTATCAATATATATTTTGGCGGTTGTGGCGAAGTGGTTAACGCACCAGATTGTGGCTCTGGCATTCGTGGGTTCGATTCCCATCAATCGCCCCAAATAAAAATTGCGGGTGTAGTTTAGTGGTAAAACCTCAGCCTTCCAAGCTGATGTCGTGGGTTCGATTCCCATCACCCGCTCCATTTCTATATCGTCATGGGCCTGTAGCTCAGCTGGTTAGAGCGCACGCCTGATAAGCGTGAGGTCGATGGTTCGAGTCCATTCAGGCCCACCATGACTTTTATATTCCACAGTAGCTCAGTGGTAGAGCTATCGGCTGTTAACCGATCGGTCGCAGGTTCGAATCCTGCCTGTGGAGCCATATGGAGAAGTACTCAAGTGGCTGAAGAGGCGCCCCTGCTAAGGGTGTAGGTCGTGTAAGCGGCGCGAGGGTTCAAATCCCTCCTTCTCCGCCATATGATTACAGATATAAATTTATAATTGTCGGCCCGTTGGTCAAGCGGTTAAGACACCGCCCTTTCACGGCGGTAACACGGGTTCGAATCCCGTACGGGTCATCCAGAAGCCTTGCATATCCTGCAAGGCTTTTTTATTTTTATAAATCATGGATATGTCATAAGCTTCGTTCTTTATTTTAAAACAGGCAACAAAAATCTCCATATATTTCGTTTTTCTTCAGAAAATGAAGTTAATTGTCTATAAGTATAAGCGCTTTCAGGAAAGGGCTTTTTTTTATTTCTTCGAATAAATACTATAAATGAAAACTATGATGTCAGAAAGGATGATTACATGGCCGCTGCCAGCCCTACAGCACATGATGTTTATCTTTTTCACGAAGGCAGTCTGTTTAAAAGCTATCAGCTGTTTGGCTCGCATTTTCGTGAGCTGAATGGCACAAGCGGATATGAATTCTGTGTGTGGGCGCCTCATGCGTCGGAAGTACGAGTGGCTGGGGATTTTAACAGCTGGTCGGGAGAACAGCATGTGATGCACAGAGTGAATGATAATGGCATTTGGACGTTATTTATTCCGGGTTTAGGAGAAAAGGAACGATATAAATATGAAATCGTGACGAATTGCGGTGAGATTAGGCTGAAGGCAGATCCATACGCCATTTATTCAGAAGTCAGACCAAACACAGCGTCACTTACTTACGATTTGGAAGGGTACAGCTGGCAAGATCAAAGATGGCAAAAGAAACAGAAGACTAAGACGCTGTATGAGAAACCTGTTTTCATTTATGAACTGCATCTCGGGTCTTGGAAGAAGCATTCTGATGGCAGGCATTACTCCTATAAAGAGTTAAGTCAGACACTTATTCCGTATATCAAAGAGCATGGGTTTACCCATATTGAACTGCTTCCGGTGTATGAGCATCCATATGATCGTTCCTGGGGCTACCAAGGAACGGGGTATTACAGCCCGACAAGCAGGTTTGGCACACCGCACGATCTGATGAGGTTTGTTGATGAATGTCATCAACAAAATATCGGAGTCATTTTAGATTGGGTTCCTGGACATTTTTGTAAAGATGCACATGGCCTTTATATGTTTGATGGAGAACCGCTTTATGAATACAAAGAAGAACGTGATCGGGAGAACTGGTTATGGGGTACGGCAAATTTTGACCTGGGAAAACCAGAAGTTCATAGTTTTTTAATTTCGAATGCGTTGTACTGGGCGGAATTCTATCATATAGATGGATTTAGGGTTGATGCAGTGGCTAATATCTTGTATTGGCCAAATCAGGATGAACGCCACACGAATCCATATGCTGTTGAATTTTTAAAAAAACTCAATCAAACCATGAGAGAGGCATATCCACAGGTGATGATGATCGCGGAAGATTCTACAGAATGGCCTCAAGTGACAGGTGCCGTTGAGGAAGGGGGGCTTGGTTTTCATTATAAATGGAATATGGGATGGATGAATGACGTACTGAAATACATGGAGACGCCTCCTGAAGAAAGGCGGCATTGTCATCAGCTTATCTCTTTTTCATTACTGTATGCGTTTAGTGAACATTTTGTGTTGCCGTTTTCTCATGATGAAGTCGTATACGGAAAAAAATCACTTCTTAATAAAATGCCTGGCGACTACTGGCAGAAATTTGCCCAGTATCGGCTTTTGCTGGGCTATATGACAGTGCATCCCGGAAAGAAATTGATCTTTATGGGATCAGAGTTTGCCCAATTTGATGAATGGAAAGATACAGAACAGCTTGATTGGTTTTTGGACTCCTTCCCCATGCATCAGAAAGCCAGCGTTTTTACGCAAGATCTTCTCCGCTTTTATCAAAAAAGCAAAATCCTTTATGAACATGACCATCGTGCACAATCATTTGAATGGATTGATGTCCATAATGACGAACAATCAATCTTTTCTTTTATTCGCTATGGCAAAAAGCATAGTGAGGCGCTTGTCATCATTTGTAATTTTACACCCGTGGTCTATCATCAATATGATGTTGGAGTTCCTTTTTTTACCCAATACATCGAAGTGCTGAACAGTGACAGTGAAACATATGGAGGCTCAGGACAAATCAATAAAAAGCCGTTATCGGCCAAAAAGGGAGCTCTTCATCATAAACCTTGTTATATCACGATGACCATCCCCCCTTACGGCATCTCGATTTTACGGGCGGTTAGAAAAAGAGGAGAGATAAAAAGATGAAAAAACAATGTGTAGCCATGCTCCTTGCCGGCGGAAAGGGCAGCCGTCTCAGCGGATTAACAAAAAATATGGCCAAACCGGCTGTATCTTTCGGGGGAAAATACAGGATTATTGATTTTACCCTAAGCAACTGTTCTAATTCAGGCATAGACACAGTCGGGATTTTAACGCAATATCAGCCGCTTGAGCTAAATTCCTATATTGGAATCGGCAGTGCATGGGATCTTGATAGATATAATGGCGGAGTGACGGTTTTACCTCCTTATGCTGAGTCATCAGAAGTCAAATGGTATAAAGGGACGGCAAGCGCCATTTATGAAAATCTCAATTATTTGAATCAGTATGATCCTGAGTATGTACTGATTTTATCAGGGGATCACATATACAAAATGGACTACGGCAAAATGCTTGACTTTCACATTGAAAAGAAAGCAGATGTGACCATCTCTGTCATCGAAGTGGGCTGGGAGGAAGCAAGCCGGTTCGGGATTATGAAGGCCAATCCAGATGGGACGATCACACAATTTGATGAAAAGCCCAAGTTCCCTAAGAGCAATCTTGCCTCAATGGGAATTTATATCTTCAATTGGCCGCTTTTGAAACAGTATCTTGAGATGGACGATCAGAACCCTTATTCTAGCCACGACTTCGGCAAGGACATTATTCCTCTGCTTTTGAAGGAGAAAAAGAAGCTTTCCGCTTATCCGTTCAAAGGATATTGGAAGGATGTCGGAACAGTGCAGAGCTTGTGGGAAGCCAATATGGATTTGTTAAAAGAGGACTCGGAGCTGAAGCTGTTTGAACGCAAATGGAAAATTTACTCCGTCAATCCCAATCAGCCCCCGCAATTTATTTCATCTGATGCACAGGTTCAAGATTCGCTTGTGAACGAAGGCTGTGTTGTGTATGGAAATGTGTCTCACTCCGTTCTTTTTCAAGGTGTGACTGTCGGTAAGCATGCGACTGTCAAATCATCCGTTATCATGCCGGATGTGACGATTGGGGAGCATGTAGTGATTGAAAATGCCATCGTTCCTAAGGGGATGGTGCTCCCGGATGGTGCAGTGATTCGCTCCGAAAAAGACATTGAAGAGGCGCTGCTCGTTTCAGAGGAATTTGTAGAAAAAGAATTGATTTAATTACTGAACAGGGGGCAGAATCAGTGTTCAATAATCAAATGTTAGGTGTTATAGATGAAACCACATATAAGCATTCTCTTCAGGATTTAACGGCACAGCGGTCGCTTGGAGCGATTCCTTTTGCCGGCAGATACCGACTGATTGATTTTATGCTTTCCAACATGGTGAATGCGGATATTAGGAGTGTTGCCATTTTTCCGAAGTATCGTTACCGTTCACTCATGGATCACCTTGGGGCAGGTAAGGAATGGGATTTGCATCGGAAAAAGGACGGTCTCTTTTTTTTTCCGTCTCCCCATCTTCATCACGAATACGATGAATTCGGTTCCTTTCGCCAGTTTTCGGACCATCTAGATTACTTCCACAGAAGCACGCAGCAATATGCTGTTATCTCCAACAGCCATACCGTATGCAACATTCAATTTCAATATGTGCTGAAACGCCATCAGGAGGTTGGCTGCGATGTCACCGAGGTATTTCAGGACGGCCAGTCGCTGCAAATCTATATCATGTCTACAACACTTTTAAAGGAGCTCATCTACGGACATAGCGAAAAAGGCTATAAAACCATTCAGGAGGCTGTTGAAAAGGAAGCTTCCGCCTTGACCATTTGCCCTTATGAATATTCAGGTTATGCCGCTGTTATTGATTCGGTGGAAAAATATTATACCCACAGTATGGAACTCATTCAGCCTCGTTTTTGGCAGCAGGTGTTTTTGCCGCAGCAGCCGATCTACACAAAAGTGAAGGATGAGCCGCCGACGAAATACGGAAAACACAGCACTGTCAAAAATTCTTTGGTGGCAAACGGCTGTGTGCTTGAAGGAGAGGTTGAAAACTGCATTTTGTTCAGGGCGGTCCATGTCGGAAAGGGTACGAAGCTGAAAAACTGCATTATTATGCAAAAAACGCAGATTGGTGAGGATTGTCTTCTTGAGCAGGTCATTTCTGATAAGGACGTTAAAATCGGCAAGGCGACGGAAGCTGCTGGAACAGCTGACCATCCGCTTGTATTAAGAAAAGGTTTGGTGCAAGGAGAGCTGATGAATTCTTGAAGATATTATTTGCTGTGTCTGAATGCACCCCATTTGTTAAATCCGGAGGTCTTGCCGATGTAGCAGGTGCGCTTCCGAAGGCGCTTGCGAGATTAGGCAATGAGGTAGCTGTGATGCTGCCGAAGTACAGCCAAATACCTGAGCTGTGGAAAAAGCGTATGAAAAAAAAGGCTGAGTGTACCGTAGCTGTCGGCTGGCGGCAGCAATATTGCGGAATTGAACATATGGCAGAGGATGATGTGAATTATTACTTCATCGACAATGAGTACTATTTCAACAGGGATTCGTTGTATGGGCATTATGATGACGGTGAGCGGTTTGCCTTTTTTTCAAGAGCTGTGCTGGAGGCTGCCAAAGTTGTGAATGTTCCAGCCGATATTGTTCATACTCACGACTGGCATACAGCGATGGTCAATTATTTGCTGAAAGAGGAATACAGAAAACATCCTTTTTATGAACGCATGAAAAGCGTGCTCACGATTCACAACTTACAGTTTCAAGGCATATTCCCTCCTGATGTCACACATGACTTGCTGGGTCTTAAGATGGATCATTTTCACTATGAAAGGTTAGAATGCAACGGATTTGTTAATTTTATGAAGGCGGGCATCATTGCGGCTGACCATGTGACGACTGTGAGCCCTACTTACAGAAATGAAATCTTGACACCGTATTATGGTGAGCAGCTGGAACAGGTTTTGCAATATAGGGAAAATGATGTAACGGGCATATTAAATGGCATTGATGATACGTTCTATCAGCCGAAAAGCGATCCTTATATAGAGGCGCAATACGACTCGGAACATCTTGCATGCAAGATGGAAAACAAAACAAAGCTTCAGCGGCGAATGGGGCTTCCAGAGAAAAACGATATTCCGCTGATCAGTATGGTGACAAGGCTCACTAAACAAAAGGGGCTTGATCTTGTCCGCAGAATTATGCACGAGCTTCTTGAGGAGCAAGACATACAGCTGGTTGTGCTGGGCACAGGAGAACGTGAATTTGAAGATTATTTCCGGTATGCAGAATTTGCTTTTCATGAGAAGTGCCGAGCTTATATTGGGTTTGATGAGCCGCTTGCCCACCAAATTTATGCGGGATCTGATATGTTTTTGATGCCGTCGAAATTTGAGCCGTGCGGCTTGGGACAGCTCATTGCTCTTCAATATGGCGCCATTCCCATTGTTAGAGAAACGGGCGGACTTTACGACACTGTCCGTTCATATCAGGAGGAAGAGGGGACGGGCAATGGTTTTACATTTTCCGCCTTCAATGCGCATGACCTGAAATTTACGATTGAAAGGGCGCTGTCGTTTTATCGCCAACAGGATGTATGGCAGAGCATCATGAAGACCGCAATGAATGCAGATTACAGCTGGGGGAAGTCGGCTAAAGAGTATCAGCGCATTTTCGAGCATGTGACAAGGAGTGGACGGGATGTTCTCGAGTAAAGAACGCTTTGCAGATTTATTTTTAAAGCGCCTGGAAATGACGTGCGGAAAAAGCTTTAAAGATTCTGCCAAGCTGGATCAATATAAAACGTTGGGCAATATGGTCAGAGAGTATATCAGTGCAGATTGGATCAAGACGAATGAAAAAAGCAGATCCAATTCCGGGAAGCAGACATATTATTTATCAATCGAATTTCTGCTCGGTCAGCTCCTTGAACAAAACTTAATGAATCTCGGTGTTCGTGATGTTGTAGAAGCTGGTTTAAAGGATATCGGCATCAATTTAGAGGAGATCCTTCAGATAGAGAACGATGCTGGTCTCGGCAACGGCGGGCTTGGCCGGTTGGCCGCTTGCTTTTTAGATTCTCTTGCTTCGTTGAACCTGCCGGGGCACGGGATGGGCATCCGTTACAAGCATGGCTTGTTTGAGCAAAAAATTGTAGACGGGCATCAGGTGGAGCTGCCTGAGCAATGGCTGAAAAACGGGAATGTATGGGAAGTAAGGAATGCGGATCAGGCAGTTGACGTTCCGTTTTGGGGCGAAGTCCATATGACAGAAAAAAGCGGGCGCCTGCATTTTCGCCACGAACAAGCGACAATTGTTACCGCTGTTCCTTATGATATCCCGATCATCGGCTATGAAACAGGCACTGTCAACACGTTAAGACTTTGGAACGCCGAGCCCTATGCGCATTATCACGGCGGTAATATTTTGTCTTATAAGCGGGAAACAGAAGCGGTTTCTGAATTTTTATATCCCGATGACACCCATGACGAGGGGAAAATTTTACGTCTGAAGCAGCAGTATTTTTTGGTATGCGCAAGCTTAAAAAGCATTGTAAACAATTACCGAAAAACGCATAAATCTTTATCCGGCCTGCATAAAAAAGTGAGCATTCATATTAATGACACTCATCCTGCGCTTGCGGTGCCTGAGCTGATGCGGATTTTGCTCGATGAAGAGGACATGAGCTGGGAAGAAGCTTGGCATATCACTGTACATACGATTTCTTATACGAATCATACAACATTGTCAGAAGCGCTTGAGAAATGGCCGATTCATTTGTTTAGGCCGCTGCTCCCGCGCATGTATATGATTATTGAAGAGATCAATGAAAGGTTTTGCCGCGCAGTTTGGGAAAAGTATCCGAGAGACTGGAAAAGGATAGAGAACATGGCGATTACAGCGCATGGTGTTGTCAAAATGGCTCATCTGGCCATAGTAGGCAGTTACAGTGTAAATGGTGTTGCAAAAATTCATTCCGATATATTAAAGGAAAGGGAGATGCGTGACTTTCACTTGCTGTTCCCGAATCGTTTTAACAATAAGACGAATGGGATTGCCCACAGGCGCTGGCTGTTAAAAGCGAATCCAGGCTTGTCTGCCATCATTACAGAGGCCATCGGCGATGAATGGGTGAAACAGCCGGAATCACTGATCCATTTAGAATCGTACGCCTCTGATCCTGCATTTATTGAACAGTTTCAAAACAACAAAAGCAAGAAAAAACAAGAGCTTGCCGATTTGATTTTTTGCACGGCAGGGGTGGTTGTGAACCCTGACAGCATATTCGATGTACAGGTGAAACGGCTTCATGCATATAAACGGCAGCTGTTGAATGTTCTTCACATTATGTATTTGTATAACCGCCTCAAGGAGGACGCTGGGTTTTCAATCTACCCGCAAACCTTTATTTTCGGGGCAAAGGCTTCACCAAGCTACTATTATGCCAAGAAAATCATCAAGCTGATCCATTCTGTCGCAGATAAAGTCAATTATGATCCGGCGGTCAAACAGCTGATCAAAGT
This sequence comes from Bacillus sp. MBGLi79, assembly GCF_002953915.1. NCBI lineage: Bacteria > Bacillati > Bacillota > Bacilli > Caryophanales > Bacillaceae > Bacillus > Bacillus sp. MBGLi79. The sequence goes on along the minus strand of NZ_CP026521.1, from coordinate 3,415,979 downwards.
TGTTTTTTTAGAAAATTATAGAGTTTCTATGGCTGAGCGAATTTTTCCGGCATCAGATGTAAGTGAGCAAATTTCAACCGCAAGCAAGGAAGCGTCTGGTACAGGAAATATGAAGTTTATGATGAACGGCGCTTTGACGATCGGCACGCATGATGGCGCTAATATCGAAATCCTTGAGCGGGTGGGCCCTGATTGTATTTACACGTTCGGCTTAAAAGCGGATGATGTTCTATCGTATCAGGAAAACGGCGGTTATAGATCGAGGGAATATTATCAGCATGACCGGAGAATCAGGCAGGTAGTCGATCAGCTGATCAATGGTTTTTTTGAAGGAGAAGCAGATGAGTTTGAATCGATCTATGACTCGCTGCTTCCGCATAATGATGAGTATTTTGTACTGAAGGATTTCAGCTCATATGCAGATGCGCAAGAGCGAATTCAAGCTGATTATCGAGAACGAAGGAAATGGTCTGAGCGTTCGATTGTAAACATTGCTCATTCTGGATATTTCTCCAGCGACCGCACGATCCGGGAATATGCGAAGGACATTTGGGGCATCAAGCCGATGATATGAAAAAGCCGCTGTATAAGCGGCTTTTTTTGTTCACAGATTCATTGAATCGATGGTAAAGGATAAGAACGTCGCAAATGCACTCCATAAAAAATAAGGCAAAAGAAGATAGCTTGCGGCTCTGCTGTATTTTTTCGCAATGATCAGTAATACGATTGCTGTAATGGCGACAAGCAGGCAGTCAATCGATGCAGCCAGCAGATTTTTTTGCGTAAACTGGAAATAGCTGAATGCCTGATTGAGCACGTAATTTATTAAAAGCGCAAACCAAAAGCTTTTTGCACCTTTAAAAGAAAACGCAGCATATATAATGGCAGCTGAAAGGGAGATCAGGGCAAACAGAATGGCCCAAATGATGCCGATCGCAGATCCGCTTGGCGTCCAGTCGGGTTTTTTTAATGAATTGTACCATTCTTGGTCAACAGGAAACAGGTATCCTGCGGCTGAAAACAGCACGTATGTAATCACAAAAACCGCTATGGCGCCGATCATCTTTTTCATGTTTGCAACCTCCGTATGTATTTATTTTACATTTATACTTACCCTTTAGCTTATAAAGATCAAACCCCCGATATGCGGGGGAAATGATGGGTTTAAATCAGCTGCTGCAATGCGTTTGATTTAATGCGTTCATATTCAAAAGCTGATTCTAATTCTTCCTTCGGTAAAGCAGACTTGCGGACGTATTTTTCGCGAATGACATCGTAAAGCTCATAAGGAAACAGCATATCTATAAACATGACTTGTTTTTGTTCTTCAGTTAATGGGGCTCTGGATTCGTATGCGTTCAGCATGACATGAAATGTCTCGTCATCCCAAACGCCCGTCGTATCCAAAAGCGGAATAATCATTTTGCGCAAATCGCGAATAGGCAGATCAAATGATACGGTATCTAAGTCGATGACCCAAATCTGTTCATTTTCTCCTAAGAGTGTATTTCCGGTTCCGTAATCCTGGTGGCAAAGGTTAGGGCTTTTTTTCAGCTGTTCAGTCCATGGAACATAGGCCGATTGCAAAAGCTGGTCTTTGATGCGCAGGCCGTCTTCAATGAAGCGGTCTATCTCCTGAAGATAAAGCTGTGAGAAAGGGTCTTCTTTTTCCGCTCTCGCCATCAGCTTCCACGTTTCCATCTGTTTGCACCGTTTCGTGTAGTGGTTCGGCCAGCGCCCTAATTTGGTAAATACGGGAACGCCATTCGGCGGCTGATATCCGACGGACGCTGTATGGAAATCAGCAAGGCCTTTCATGATAAACTCCAAGTCCTGCTTTACAGTCAGCTCAAACGGTCTTCCTTCAATCCAGTCATATACGACAAATAGAAAGGAGCCGTGCTTGGAATATAGGCTGCCTTTTTTGTTTGGGAGTATGCCAGGAACATTCATGCCTTTTTTTGCTAAATAATCCTGCGCGAAAATGGAAAATAACGCTTTCTTTTCCGGTCTGTGTATTCGTTTCAGACAAACCGCGCCGGAGCCTGTGTGGACCTTCCAGACCAGCGCCATCTGATTTCCCTGAATGACGTCTATTTTTTCAGCCTGCACATCCCATCCTTGAAGCACATTTTCAGCCAGCTCCGTTAATTTTTTTTCATCTTCTGCTGATAAAGGAAGCTCTGATGAATTCCCCTCCTCAATGACTTCGTGGTTTTCTGCCATTAAAGGACACATCCTTACCTGTTTTACTCCTACCTTATGAATCAAAAGGAAAAAATGATTGAGATATTTGACTATATTTAATAGAAGAATATGGTTGTTTACCCGTTTTGTTTTTGGGGCAGTCCCAATCCGCACAAGTTGGTTGATCAGCCGTATCATGATTCTAACTAGTTAAAAATCATGCAGGAATGGAGGCTATGTATGAAAATAGCACTGATTGCCACAGAGAAACTTCCTGTCCCATCGGTTCGAGGAGGCGCCATTCAAATCTACCTCGAAGCGGTTGCCCCTTTAATTGCCAAAAAACATGAGGTGACTGTGTTTTCTATTAAAGATCCGAATCTCGCTGATAGAGAGACGGCAGACGGTGTCCATTATGTGCATTTGGATGAAGACCGTTATGAAGAAGCTGTTGGAGAAGAGCTGAGAAGGAGCCGCTTTGACCTTGTGCATGTTTGTAATCGCCCAAGCTGGGTTCCAAAATTGAAGAAACAGGCGCCGGACGCTGTTTTTATATTAAGCGTTCACAATGAAATGTTTGCTTACGATAAAATCAGCCAGGCAGAAGGCGAGATTTGCATCGATTCCGTAGCGCAGATTGTTACGGTCAGCGATTATATCGGACAGACGATCACAAGCCGTTTTCCGTCAGCCCGATCAAAAACAAAAACAGTTTATTCCGGTGTGGATTTAAAAGCGTATCACCCCCGCTGGACGAATGAAGGACAGCGGGCTCGCGAAGAGATGCGAAGCGAGCTGGGGCTTCACGGCAAAAAAATCGTCCTATTTGTCGGCCGTCTTAGCAAAGTCAAAGGCCCGCACATTTTATTGCAGGCTTTGCCGGACATCATTGAGGAGCATCCCGATGTCATGATGGTGTTTATCGGGTCCAAATGGTTCGGAGATAATGAGTTAAATAACTATGTCAAACATCTTCATACCCTTGGCGCGATGCAAAAGGATCATGTCACATTTATTCAATTTGTGAAGCCAAAGGACATTCCGCGCCTTTATACCATGTCAGATGTATTTGTGTGCTCTTCGCAATGGCAGGAACCTTTAGCAAGGGTGCATTATGAAGCGATGGCTGCGGGATTGCCTATCATTACAAGCAATCGGGGAGGCAATCCAGAGGTCATAGAGGAAGGGAAAAACGGCTACATCATTCATGACTTTGAAAATCCTAAACAATATGCCGAACATATCAATGATTTGCTGAGAAGCTCGGAAAAGCGGGAACGGCTTGGGAAATACAGCCGCCGTGAGGCAGAAAGCAATTTCGGCTGGCAGAGGGTGGCTGAAAATCTGCTCAGCGTCTATGAAAAGAACAGATAGAAGGGGTGAACAGAGTGTACCAAAAAGAGCATGAAGAACAGATTGTGTCTGAAATTCTCAGCTATTATCCTTTTCATATTGACAATGTGGCGCTGAAATCGAACAAAAGCGGGCGCAAAATCTGGGAAGTTCAAACTGATCATGGCCCAAAGCTGCTAAAAGAAGCGCAAATGAAGCCGGAGCGGATGCTTTTTATTACTCAGGCACATGCCCATTTACAAGAGAAAGGGCTGCCGATAGCGCCGATTCACCAAACAAAAAATAGCGGTAGCTGCTTGGGCACGGATCAGGTTTCTTACAGCTTATATGACAAAGTGACAGGAAAAGAAATGATTTACTATGATGCAGAGCAAATGAAAAAAGTCATGTCGTTTGCAGGCCATTTTCATCATGCGTCAAAAGGATATGTTTGCACAGATGAAAGCAAGAAGAGAAGCAGGCTGGGAAAATGGCATAAATTGTACCGATGGAAGCTGCAGGAACTTGAAGGGAATATGCAGATCGCAGCATCTTATCCTGATGACGTATTTTCGCAAACTTTCTTAAAACATGCTGATAAAATGCTGGCAAGAGGAAAAGAAGCACTTCAAGCGCTTGATGACTCAGAATACGAAACCTGGACAAAAGAAACGCTCGAGCATGGCGGATTCTGTTTTCAGGATTTTACATTGGCACGTTTGACTGAGATCGACGGGGAGCCCTTTTTAAAGGAGCTTCACTCGATTACCTACGATTTGCCTTCAAGAGACCTTCGTATTCTGCTGAATAAAGTGATGGTTAAGCTTTCGGTGTGGGATACTGATTTCATGGTTGCACTGCTTGCGGCCTATGACAAAGTGTATCCGCTCACAGAAAAACAGTACGAGGTACTTTGGATTGATCTCGCGTTTCCGCATTTGTTCTGTGCAATCGGCCATAAATATTATTTGAAGCAAAAGAAAACGTGGTCAGATGAGAAGTATAACTGGGCGCTGCAAAATATGATTTCCGTTGAAGAATCTAAAGATTCGTTTTTGGATAAACTGCCGGAACTCTATAAAAAGATAAAAGCGTATCGGGAGGCGAATTGACATGAGGTCTTCGAGACAAAAAGCCTCTATTTCTAAATTGGATCTTGACCAATTCGTATTTACACCGCCTGGATCAATGGGGTGGCAGGCTCATGACTCAATCTCAGCTGAGAAGGAGGAAGAGGAGAAGCATTTAGCTGTGGGCAGCATCCGAGAGCTTCCTCACATCAATGCACCGAAAGAATATCAAGAAGAAAAGAAGGAAAAGGAAACTGAACACAATATCATCAATGATGAAGAAAAAACGAAATTTGAAACTGCTCGAGAGCCTGAGAAGGAGCGTGATTCGGAACGCTCAATGCCGCTCTTTGAGGAAGAAGAGCATGATGATGAAGAACCAGACTTAGCGGAGGAAGCCAGAGTGGAAATCATCATTCTTCCAAGTGATTCTAAACCAGCTCCATGGTTTTCTTCAGCTGTAAAGCGAAAGGCATAAAGTCACTTTTATGCCTTTTTTTGAGCTCTCTGCAACAAAAAACAGCCCGTTTTGCAACGCGAGCTGTAGGTTTATGATTTTGCTTTCACAAAAAGCTGATTGATTGATGATAAATCAAGGTTTTGCGTCAGAAAAGGCGGCGGGAATTGTTTGTTTTTCGGGGTCAAAACGGATTGGTAAACTTCATTGAGCCGTTTGGCAGCATGTGTAAAGGTAAATAAAGCTTCTACATGCTTACGGCCGTTTTTTGTCATTTTGTTCATTAATTCTTGATCTGTAAAGGCTCTGTCAATTGCTTTTGCAAATGAAGAAGGTTTGTTGTAGCTGTCAATGACAAGGCCGGTGACTTCGTGTTTTACGACCTCTCCGTTTCCGCCCCGGTTTGTGGTAATTAAGGGCGTGCCGGCTGCCATTGCTTCATAATTCACACGGGCGAGCGGTTCATTCCACTGAGAGCTGCACACAAATACATCTGCCATCAGAAAAAGGTTTGGTATGTCGTCTGCGGGAATGAATTTTGTAAAGATCACGTGGTCTCTGTACGGCAGCGCCAGCTTGCGAAGATAGGTGACATATTGATTTTCGCTGTCATCGCTGAACCACTTCCCGCCCGCTATGACAAGTACAGCATCAGGATGCTGCTGCAAAATCCGTCTCATGCTGTGGATGAGAAGGTGAGGCCCTTTTGTCGGGCTTAAGCGGCCGGCGAATAAAATAACTTTTTTATCCTCAATGTCGTATTTTTTTCGGTATGTTTCTCTGACAGCCGCGCCTTTCGTCGTCCAGACGGGCGGATAAGCGTGTAAATCAACGCCCGAGTACACGACTCTTGTGATGTCCTCGGCTTCAGGGAAACGATCGATGACGGTTTGTTTAATAAATTCGCTGACAGTTGTGATCATGGAGACATTGTCGAGTACTTCTTTTCCTTGCGCGAAGGTCATCTTTTTTTCAGAAAACATTTCGTTATGCAGGCTCAGAATGATCTTGCTGTTTGGTGAAGCCTTTTTATATAAAGAGACATTTAAAGGCCTGTTAAACACATGAATGAGGTCAAAGGAAGAGGCTCGCAGCTCTTCGGCTACCGCCTCTCGGTAATGCTCTTTTGGCAGATGGATATAATGTACGCCGTTTTTCGTTTCTCTTTTTGGAAGCGATGGATCTTCTATTGAAAAAATGGTCAGGTCGTAGCGGCTGCTGAAATAGGGCGTGACACCGTCAATCATCATTTGAATAGCGCCGCCGCGTACCGCGGGCGCCGGCAGCTTTTCTGTACAGATAAAGGCAAGCTTCATTTTCATTCCCCCTGATACAGCGACGATAAATAGGCAATTTCGTTAGTCAAGCCATCCTTTAAGGATGTGGCAGGATCATAATGCAAGAGCTGCTTTGCTTTTGAAATATCCGCCCACGTGTTGCTCGGTTCCCCTGCTATTTTGTCCGAAAAGTGCAGTGTTGCTTTTTTGCCGGAAATCTCTTCAATGAGGGAGACAACCTTTAAGACTGAGGCACGTTCAGCACCGCCGATATTTACCGTTTCACCAATAAGGTGGGGTTTCCCAAGAACAGCGGTGATGCCTTTGACACAGTCGCCGATGTAAGTAAAATCTCTTGACTGCTGCCCGTCACCGAAGATCGTGAGCGGCTGTTGCTGAAGGTGCTGCTTGATGAGCCGGTGAAAAGCCATGTCCGGCCGCTGTCTTGGTCCGTAAACGGTAAAAAAACGGAGAATCACAATTGGAATGCCAAAGCTTTGTTGATACACATGGCAAAGCTTTTCGCCGGTAAGCTTTGTTACCCCGTACGGAGATAAAGGAGAAAGCGATGTGTTCTCGCTGACTTTTCCTTGTTTTTCGCCATAGACGGAAGAGGTGGATGCAAAGACGAACGTTTGAATAGGATGTTCCCGGCATGCCTCGAGAAGTCTTTGGAGCGCCTGGATATTATGTGCGGCATATGGGTGAAAATGATTGCCCCAGCTTGAGCGGACACCCGGAATGGCCGCCAGATGAAAGATGACGTCTACTCCTTCCAGTAAGGGAGAAAGATCCGCTGTCAGCAGATTTTCCTTTATAAACGTAAATCGTTTTTCTTGCAGCAGGGTTTTAAGGTTTTTTAATTTTAAGGAAAATGGAGTAGGACCGATAAAGTCATCGATTCCGATAACGTGATGTCTCTTATCCTTCAGTAATTCTTCGCAGAGGTGGGAGCCGATAAATCCCGCTGCTCCTGTGACGAGTATTCTCATGGGCGCCCAACCCCCGTACAGATCAGGCCGCAAGCCTCGATCGGTTCTTTTTTCAGTACGTTGCGTCCGTCAATCACAAGACGCCCTTTCATGATATCTGCAGCCTTTTTCCAATCAAACGCTAAAAACTCAGGCCATTCTGTCGCCAAAAATAAAAAGTCACTCTCTTCTATCGCATCGAAAGCTTGAGAATGCTGAGTTGCATGTTGCCGCAAATGTTCTGGAAGGACAGCTTCAGGATCATATGCATGAACATCACATCCCAGCTCTGCCAGCTTTTCGATCAGTCTGACGGCCTGAGAATTTCTGGTGTCATCGGTATGGGGTTTGAAGGAAATGCCGAGTACAGCTGCTTTCTTGCCTTGAAGTGTATCGAAGAATGACTGTATTTTTTTGATATACAGGCCGAGCTGGGTGTCGTTAATGTGCTGCACGGCTTGAAGCAGGAAGGTCTCCGTGTTTTTTTCCTTGGCAGCAAATTGCAGCGCCTGCAGATCCTTTGGAAAACAAGAGCCGCCGTATCCGATGCCAGCCTGCAAAAAGTGCCTCCCGATTCTCGGATCTAGTCCGATAGCGCGGGAAATATCCGAGATATCTGAATGATAGGCTTCACATAAGCGGGCCATTTCGTTAATGAGTGAGATTTTGGCTGCTAAAAAGAAGTTGTTGGCATATTTGATCAGCTCTGCTCCTGCTAAGCTTGTAATGATATAAGGGGTGTCAATGTGTTTGTAAATAGATTTGACGATTGCTGCCGATACGTGATCTCCTTCCTGAATACCGATGACCGTTTTGTCAGGATGCAGCATGTCATATAAGGCGTTACCTTCCCGCAGAAACTCGGGATTGGATACGATGTTAAACAAACTTTCAGACACACCGGAGGCAACCAGCTGTTTTGCTATGTTTTCATTTGTCCCGGGCGGAACAGTGCTTTTCGTAATAATGGTTTTATACGATCGAATCGCCTCGCTCAAATCGCTGATGACGGACTGCAGGGCTTTCGTATCAGCTGACCCGTCCAAACGCGGTGGAGTTCCGACTGCGATAAAGATGACGGGACATTTCTCCATGCTCGATTTCACTTCAGAAGAAAACGAGAGATTGCCGCAATGGTTTACTGCATCAGAAAGCCCAGGCTCGTAAAAGGGAATGTCTCCATTTTTCAGCTGCTCGATTTTTTTGACGTCTTTGTCTGTGCATATCATGTCATGCCCGATGGATGCCAGTGCCGCTGATAAAGTTAAACCGACATATCCGGCGCCAACCACACAAATTTTCATCACCTGAGCTCCTTTTCAAGATTACTGGTCATATATCAATATCCTATTAAAAAAGGGCTGGTTCGTGATTCCGCTTTCTGCCCAGTTGCGTCCGCCTAATTTCACATGGACAAACATCGGGATGCGCTCTTGGAATATCATGTAATAAACATAAGCTGAGGGGAAAATACCATGATAAAAAAAGCGATCATTCCTGCCGGAGGATTCGGCACGAGAAATCTGCCGGTGACGAAGGTGATTCCGAAAGAAATGTTTCCGGTAGGGTCTAAGCCTGTAATTCATTATATTGTTGAAGAACTAAAGGAATCAGGCATTGAGGACATTTTGATGGTTGTATCGAGCCATAAAAACCTGATTGTCGACTACTTCGATTCCTCTTTGGCACTCGAAGCTTTTCTGGCCTCCCGGGATAAACTTCATTTACTCAGTGAGCATCCAATTCCAGATATACGGATTCACTATGTGCGCCAGCCTTATGCAAAGGGTTTGGGTGATGCCATTTCTTACGGAAGGCCATTTGCAGGCGGAGAACCTTTTGCCGTCGTTTTGCCCGATGATCTGATTTTTTCCGCCAATCAGCCGGCTTTAGGGCAGCTGATTGAAGCGTATACGAAATATCAGTCCAGTGTGATCGGCTTAAAAGAAACAAAAACGGAGGATTTACATCATTACGGGGTGATAAAGGGGGAGCCTGTTGAAAAAGGGGTTTATCGCATCCAGGATATTGTGGAAAAGCCTAAACAAAACCCGCCATCTCATTTTGCTGCAGCAGGACGTTATATTTTTACACCGGATATCTTTGATAAGCTGGACGAATTAGAAGCTGATAACGGAGGAGAAGTGCAGGTAACGGATGCGATTAAAGCTTCACTCGGGGCATGCAATGTTTACGGGAAATTGCTAGAGGGCGAGCGGTATGACATCGGCCTGCAAAAGGATTATTTGAGGCTGATTTCCGATATGCTGAAAACGGAAAAGAACCCCCGATAATCGGGGGTTCAATCAGCGTGGAGATCGCCGAATGTTGTCATGATTCCCTCTTCGTCAAGCTCTTCCTCATAACGCTCATGGGCCCTGCTTTGATAAACTGTAATTTCTTTGCCGGTGATATCAGTAGCAATGAAATTTTCGTAAGACTCCGTATTGCCGATATTCTCTTCGGCGTTCATCGTCATATCATCGTAGCTGAGCGGCGGATTTTCCATATCCTGCGGCGTTTGCGAGTTACCGTATTTTTCGACATCCTGATAGGAATCTTCACTGTCATATGGCGCTCTGATTTCTTCATCATCGTCAAATTCAAATTGCCCGAAAGGTGTTTCTTCTTCAATCGGACGGTCTTTGGACACCACGTCCTGTGACGAATACTCCGCGAGTGTTGTGGCAGTCGGAAGCGCCTCAAGTCTTTCGTAAGGGATTTCCTTTCCGCTGACTTCACAAATACCGTACGTACCGTTTTCTATCGCTTTTAATGAATGCTCAATGTCCCGAAGGTGCTCTCGCTCATGTAAATCGAGAGCGATGTCTTTTTCACGCTCGTAAAGTTCGGTTGCTTGGTCTCCGGGGTGGTTATCATAAGCTGAAAGTTCACCCATTGAATCATACGGAAAGGCTGAATTGAGCTGAAAATGGTCATTGTCTTTGAAACGGTTTAAGATATCTTTTTTCGTTTGCTCCAGTTCATTTTTTAAATGCTGCAGCTTGTCTTTTGTAAGCAATGTGATCGCCTCGTTTCTCTTTGATGCATACCTTTAGTATGAACAGATCGCCGGAGAACTTTCATAAATGCCGGATGGAGGAATATAGGGGATTTTCCTTTTATGGTAAGCGGATACAAGCTTTGCTACCAGTGGAGAAAGAAATTTAAGCTTTGTTTCTTTTTCATTTCTGAAATTAGGTTTATAATAGGTAAGGCAGGCCATTTGGACTGCACGATCTGTGTTTGACACAAAGAAGACACAGGTGTATGGTATTAAAAGCATTTTAAGGATTATGGAGGAATGTCTCATGGTGACAACGGTGCAGCGTACGTTCCGAAAGGAAGTTCTACATGCATTACATAAAGCCAAAGAAGTCAACCATGCTGTCTTAATAAGCTATTCGAGACAAATCGAGTCTCTTGACCCTCTATCATTTTTCAATTACAGAGCAAAAAAATATACAGGCAATCGATTTTTTTGGTCAGATCCTGAAAGTGAATTGACAATAGTCGGTCTTGGCAAAGAAGCGGTTTTCCAGACAAATCAAAAAAGCAGCGAGCGGTATCGTGAGGTTTTTGAACAATGGGAGCGCTTTAAAAAGACGGCTTTTCATATTTATGAAGAAGAAAAGCTGCAGCATTCTGCAGTGGGACCTGTGTTATTCGGAGGATTTTCTTTTGACCCTTGCGAAGAAAGAGGTACACAATGGGACCATTTCTCGGAAGGGGATTTCTTTGTGCCTTCGCTTATGCTGACAATGACTGCTGAAGGCCCGTTCTTAACAGTCAACAGATGGGTAAAAGGACAAGAAGATGCAGAGGCTGTTTTGGAAGGCTTACAAGCTTTTGCAGCGGAATTTATGATTCCCGGTTTCAAGCAAGAAGATCAAGCTGTGATTGCAGAAGTTCAAGAGCTGGATAAGGATGATTGGCTGAAAGCAATCAAAACGGCAACAAACCAAATTAGAGAGAAACAATATGATAAAGTGGTTCTTGCCCGAGAGCTGCTGCTCACGTTTGACGGTCCAATCCAAATTGAACCGGTGCTTAAAACGCTTCTGAACGATCAGCAGACAAGTTATGTTTTTGCAATTGAACAGGGAGGCAAAACCTTTGTCGGCGCATCTCCAGAAAGACTGATCAAAAGGGACGGCAGCACTGTCATGTCTACTTGTCTGGCAGGCTCCATTAAACGAGGCGTGAATGAAGAAGAAGACCGCCGGATCGGGCTTGAATTATTAAACGATGAGAAAAACCTGATTGAGCATGATATTGTCGTAGGCATGATTCATAACGCTTTTGAATCAGCCTGTTCGGAGGTTGAAAAGCCTGATGGACCTGTATTGTATAAAACAAAAAGCGTTCAGCACCTATTTACGCCGATTGTCGGACAGCTGCGTGACTCTGCTTCGATTTTTGACTTAATTGAGAAGCTGCATCCCACTCCGGCGCTTGGGGGAGCACCTAAGGAAAAAGCTGTTGAAGTGATCCGAGAGATTGAACCGATGAATCGCGGCTGGTATGCAGCCCCTATCGGCTGGATTGACAGCCAAGATAACGGGGAATTCGCAGTAGCCATTCGTTCCGGACTGATCGAAGGCAGAACAGCAAGGCTGTTTGCCGGGTGCGGTATTGTGGAAGACTCGGAACCAATCTCGGAATATGAAGAAACGCAGATTAAATTGAAGCCGATGATCTCTGCATTAGGAGGTGAGAGGCGTTGACTGTCAACCCGATTACTCATTACATCGGAAGTTTTATTGATGAATTCGCCCTTTCCGGAATTACGGACGCCGTCGTTTGTCCGGGCTCAAGATCCACGCCGCTGGCTATTCTTGCTGCCGCGCACCCCGATATTAGCGTCCATGTCCAAATTGATGAAAGATCGGCCGGGTTTTTTGCACTAGGATTGGCAAAAGCGAAGCAGCGTCCCGTACTATTGATCTGCACATCAGGAACAGCCGCGGCCAATTTTTATCCGGCTGTGGTTGAAGCCCATTATTCAAGGGTGCCAATTATTGTGTTAACTGCTGATCGGCCTCATGAGCTGCGCGAAGTAGGCGCACCGCAGGCTATTAATCAGCACTTCTTATTCGGTAACTTTGTTAAGTTTTTCACAGACTCTGCTCTTCCTGAAGAGTCTCCGCAAATGCTGAGATACATCCGAACGCTGGCAAGCCGCGCTGCCGGTGAAGCACAAAAACGACCAATGGGGCCTGTCCATGTGAATGTGCCGCTGCGCGAACCGCTGATGCCGGATCTTTCGGATGAGCCGTTTGGAAGAATGAGAACAGGCCGTCATGTGTCTGTAAAAACGGGTACGCAGTCTGTTGACCGCGAATCCCTGTCTGATGTGGCTGAAATGCTCACAGAGGCTGAAAAAGGAATGATCGTCTGCGGAGAGCTCCATAGTGAAGCGGATAAGGAAAACATTATTGCGTTGTCAAAAGCGCTTCAGTATCCGATTTTAGCGGATCCGCTATCTAATTTGCGGAATGGTGTTCATGATAAAAGCACTGTCATTGATGCGTATGATTCATTTTTAAAAGATGATGAGCTGAAGCTGAAACTTCGTCCTGATGTTGTCATCCGGTTTGGGCCGATGCCTGTTTCAAAACCGGTTTTCTTATGGCTTAAGGATGATCCGGCGATTCAGCAAATCGTGATTGACGAGGATGGAGGGTGGAGAGACCCGACACAGGCAAGCGCGCATATGATCCATTGTAATGCGTCTGTTTTTGCTGAGGAGATCATGGCAGGCCTTACTGCTGCCACCAGATCATCAGAGTGGCTTGAGAAGTGGCAGTATGTCAATGAGCGGTTCCGTGCGCATCTGCAAACCATCAGCAGTGAAGATGTTTCGTTTGAAGGCAATCTCTATCGAATCCTTCAGCATCTTGTGCCTGAAAACAGCTCGCTGTTTGTCGGCAACAGCATGCCGATCAGGGATGTTGATACGTTTTTTGAAAAGCAGGAACGCCCTTTCCGGATTTATTCAAACCGGGGCGCAAATGGAATAGACGGTGTCGTCTCCTCTGCGATGGGGGTATGTGAAGGAACAAAAGCGCCTGTTACCCTTGTGATTGGAGATTTATCTTTTTATCATGATTTAAACGGCCTGCTCGCGGCCAAAAAACTGGGCATTCCTCTTACTGTGATTCTTGTCAATAATGACGGCGGAGGGATTTTCTCCTTTTTGCCGCAGGCTTCTGAGAAGACACACTTTGAAGATTTGTTCGGCACACCGATTGGGCTCGATTTCAAGCATGCGGCTGCACTTTACGGCGGAACGTATTCATGCCCGGCTTCATGGGATGAATTCAAAACAGATTACGCGCCGCAGGCAGACAAGCCCGGACTCCATTTGATCGAAATCAAAACAGATCGCCAATCGAGAGTCCAGCTTCATCGCGATATGCTGAACGAGGCTGTGCGGGAAGTGAAAAAGCAATGGGATCTGTAAACATAACGGTGTCAGATGGTGTCCGATATGCTGTGACAGACGTCGGGCCGGATGCTTCCGAAGCCGTCGTCTGTCTGCACGGGTTTACTGGCAGCAAACAATCATGGACTTTTCTTGATGAGATGCTGCCTGATTCTCGCTTGATCAAAATTGATTGTTTAGGGCATGGTGAAACCGATGCCCCGCTGAATGGGAAAAGATACAGCACTAGCCGGCAGGTTTCTGACCTTGCCGAGATTTTTAATCAATTAAAACTTCACAAAGTGAAATTGATTGGGTATTCTATGGGAGGAAGGCTTGCTTACTCTTTTGCGATGACATATCCAAAGCGGGTATCAGCACTTGTGCTTGAAAGCACAACGCCGGGACTCAAAACGCTTGGGGAACGGCGGGAGCGGATCATGCGGGACCGGAAGCTTGCTGATTTTATTTTGCGTGACGGGATCAAAGCGTTTGTTGAGTATTGGGAGAACATCCCTTTGTTTTCATCCCAGCAGCGGCTGGCAGAAGATATTCGGCACAGGATACGATCGGGCCGTCTGCGGAACAATAAGATTGGGCTTGCGAACAGTTTAACCGGCATGGGCACCGGTTCACAGCCTTCCTTGTGGAGCCGTGTAGAAGAAATAGCCGTTCCTGTGCTCCTTATCTGCGGCGAGTGGGACGAAAAATTTTGTGCCATCAATCAAGAGGTGCATAAGATGCTTCCTTCTAGTAGAATAGAGATTGTTCCAAAGGCAGGACATACGGTCCATGTGGAACAGCCGCGATTGTTTGGTAAAATAGTGAGTGAGTTTTTGACAAGCATCTGACTCATTCACATAGAGAATAAAAGGAGGTCATCATATGGCTGAATGGAAAACAAAACGGACATACGATGAGATATTGTATGAAACGTATAATGGCATTGCAAAAATAACAATCAACCGACCTGAGGTACATAATGCGTTTACCCCTAAAACGGTTGCTGAAATGATTGATGCGTTTGCTGACGCAAGAGACGACCAAAACGTTGGGGTTATCGTGCTTGCCGGCGCAGGGGACAAAGCATTTTGTTCTGGCGGAGACCAAAAAGTGCGCGGTCACGGTGGATATGTAGGAGACGACCAGATCCCGCGTCTAAACGTATTGGATCTTCAGCGTTTAATCCGTGTCATTCCGAAACCTGTTGTTGCGATGGTGTCTGGATATGCGATCGGCGGAGGCCATGTGCTTCACATCGTATGTGACTTGACAATTGCTGCAGACAACGCAATTTTCGGACAAACAGGCCCTAAAGTGGGAAGCTTCGATGCAGGTTACGGTTCTGGCTACCTGGCTCGAATTGTAGGGCACAAAAAAGCACGTGAAATCTGGTACCTATGCCGTCAGTACAACGCACAAGAAGCACTGGACATGGGTCTTGTCAACACAGTCGTTCCTTTGGAACAGCTTGAAGAAGAAACGATTAAATGGTGTGAAGAAATGCTTGAAAAAAGCCCGACCGCACTGCGCTTTCTTAAAGCTGCGTTTAACGCGGACACAGACGGACTTGCTGGAATTCAGCAGTTTGCAGGGGATGCTACCCTTCTTTACTACACAACAGATGAAGCAAAAGAAGGCCGTGATTCCTTCAAGGAAAAACGCAAACCTGATTTCGGACAGTTCCCCCGTTTCCCGTGATCAGCAATACTTAGTCAACCAACAGCTTGAGACTTTGCGGTCCAAGCTGTTTTCTTTTCAATACAGACATTTTACCTCGGAGATGATGACATGCTGACAGAACAGCCCAACTGGCTCATGCAGCGGGCGCAGCTGACACCTGAGAGAATCGCTCTCATCTATAAAGACCAAACCGTTACATTTGCAGAATTGTTTGCCGCGTCTAAACGAATGGCGGAACAGCTTGCCGCTCATTCGGTTCGGAAAGGGGATACTGCGGCTATTTTGCTCCAAAACCGTGCAGAAATGGTATACGCTGTTCACGCTTGTTTTTTGCTAGGTGTTAAAGCGGTGCTTTTGAATACAAAGCTGTCAACACATGAAAGGCTGTTTCAGCTGGAGGATTCCGGCTCCGGCTTTTTACTGACAGACTCAAGCTTTGACAGAAAAGAGTATGAACATATCGTTCAAACGATTGATGTGGATGAATTGATGAAAGAAGCCGCGGGGGAAATGGAGATCCAGGCTTATATGCAAATGGATGCAACGGCGACGCTGATGTATACATCGGGTACGACAGGAAAGCCAAAGGGAGTTCAGCAAACGTTCGGCAACCATTATTTCAGTGCGGTGTCGTCCGCGCTTAATTTGGGTATAACAGAACAAGACCGCTGGCTTATCGCATTGCCGCTCTTTCACATCAGCGGCTTGTCCGCATTATTTAAATCTGTGATCTATGGAATGACTGTCGTGCTTCATCAGCGTTTTTCCGTAAGCGATGTGCTGGATTCTATCAACAGGCATGAAGTGACAATGGTATCTGCGGTTCAGACTATGCTGGCCAGTCTTTTACAAGAAACAAGCCGCTGCCCTGAATCCATCAGATGCATTCTTCTCGGCGGCGGTCCTGCACCGCTGCCATTGCTTGAGGAATGCCGTGAGAAAGGATTCCCTGTCTTTCAGTCATATGGAATGACAGAAACTTGCTCACAAATTGTTACCCTGTCGCCGGAATTCAGCATGGAGAAGCTCGGATCTGCGGGGAAACCGCTGTTTTCATGTGAAATCAAAATCGAGCGGGACGGACAGGCATGTGAACCGTTCGAACACGGTGAAATTATGGTCAAAGGCCCGAATGTCATGAAAAGCTATTTTAACCGAGAGAGCGCAAACGAAGCCTCCTTTCAAAATGGCTGGCTGAAAACAGGTGATCTTGGGTATTTGGACAATGAAGGCTTTTTATATGTATTAGACAGACGTTCAGATCTGATCATTTCTGGCGGAGAAAACATTTATCCGGCCGAAGTGGAGTCAGTGCTGCTTTCACACCCCGCTGTGGCCGAAGCCGGAGTTTCAGGGGCTGAGGACAGAAAATGGGGGAAAGTGCCTCACGCCTATCTTGTCCTTCACAAGCCTGTGAGCGCAGAAGAATTGAGGGCATACTGCAAAGAACGCTTGGCAAAGTATAAAATTCCGGCAAAATTCTTTGTGCTTGACCGCCTGCCGCGCAATGCGTCTAATAAGCTCTTGCGAAATCGGCTGAAAGATGCGCGTAAAGGAGAACTGCTATGATCGAAATAGAAAAAATTACGCTTTACCATTTGAGCATGAATTTAAAGAAACCGTTTAAAAACAGTATCGAAACGCTTCAAGAGCGTAAATTTCTGATCGTGGAAGCCATTGATACATCAGGTGTTACAGGCTGGGGAGAAGTTTCTGCTTTCTCTTCTCCTTGGTACACCGAGGAAACCATTGGAACATGTTTGCATATGCTAAAAGATTTTTTTATTCCAAATGTCGTCGGCCGTGAATTTAATCACCCTTCAGAAGTGCCGGACAGCCTGGCGCGGTATAAAGGAAACCGGATGGCAAAAGCGGGACTTGAATCGGCTGTCTGGGATATCTATGCGAAAAAGAAGGGCATATCTCTTGCTGAGGCATTGGGCGGAACAAGAGATAAAGTCCCTGCCGGAGTGGTTGTCGGCCTGGCACCCCTTGACGATATGCTGAAGGAAATTGAAAGCTATCAAAAAGAAGGTTATCAAAGAATAAAAATTAAAATTCAGCCTGGGCAGGATGTGGAATTGGTCAAGGCCATCCGCAGCCGGTTCCCAAACATCCCGCTCATGGCTGATGCCAATTCCTCCTATGAGCTGAAGGATATCAGCCGCTTAAAGGAGCTTGATGAATTCCAGTTAATGATGATTGAGCAGCCTCTTCAAGCTGACGACATCGTTGACCACCGCCACTTGCAGAAACATTTGAAAACGGCCATTTGCCTTGATGAAAGCATTTGTTCAGTTGATGATGCGAGACGGGCGATTGAGCTGGGAAGCTGCAAAATTATTAATATAAAGCCTTCGCGTGTCGGCGGCTTAACAGAAGCTTTAAAAATTCATGATTTATGCCAAGAGCATCACATGCAGGTGTGGTGCGGAGGAATGCTGGAAACCGGCATATCGAGAGCGCAGAACGTTGCGCTTGCTTCACTGCCTCAATTCACAATACCCGGCGATATTTCATCATCCTCACGCTATTGGGATGAAGATATTGTGACCCCTGATATTCGTATTGATAATGGATTTATTTCTGTGTCAAAACAGCCTGGTTTAGGGGTTGAGGTGAACCAGGATATTATGCGAAAATATGTGACCAAAATGGATGTTTTCACACAGCATGGGTAAGAAAAAAGCATTTTGCTATTTTGAATGAATGACACTATGCTGTTACAGTAAAAGTGTTCATTGAATACATCCCTTCTCGTTTGGACCGGCTGCTGACCCAGCCGGTTTTTTTATGTAAATGGAGCTTGACAAAAATGGCCAAACGCGATAATTTTGCACTAGAGAAACTTTTTGTCCTAAGTAAATAAAATATGCTTTTGTCTAATTAAATGTCACATGTCTAAGAACTGATATCATAAGATAAAAAAATCGGACATTGATGGCAAAGAGGAGGAGAAACATGAAACGAGGGCTGATGGCGGCAGTGCTTTTTGCGGCCTTTGCTTTAACAGGATGCGGAACAGATTCAGCCGGAAAGAGCGCTGATCAACAATTACAAGTGACAGCGACAACATCTCAAATTGCCGATGCAGCAGAAAACATCGGAGGAAAGCATGTAAAAGTCACCTCGTTAATGGGGCCGGGGGTTGATCCGCACCTTTACAAAGCTTCGCAAGGTGACACGAAAAAATTAATGTCAGCCGATGTTGTTCTGTACAGCGGGTTGCATTTGGAAGGGAAAATGGAGGACGTCCTCCAAAAAATCGGTGAACAAAAACAAGCAGCGGCAGTTGCTGAGGCCATTCCGAAAAACAAGCTTATTTCAGCGGGGGAAGGCAAGACGTTTGATCCCCACGTGTGGTTCAGCATTCCGCTATGGATCTATGCAGTGGATGAAATTGAAGCGCAATTCAGCAAAGCAATGCCTCAGCACGCAGATGACTTTCAGAAAAATGCCAAAGCATACAAAGAAGATTTGCAAAATTTAGATAAATGGTCGCGTCAGGAGATCGCACATATTCCTGAGAAAAGCCGAGTGCTTGTGACTGCTCATGATGCGTTTGCGTACTTTGGGAATGAATATGGATTTAAGGTAAAAGGCCTGCAGGGACTAAGCACAGATTCGGATTACGGATTAAGGGATGTTCAGGAGCTGGTTGATCTTCTGACAGAAAAACAAATCAAAGCTGTGTTCGTAGAAAGCAGCGTATCTGAAAAATCAATCAATGCAGTGGTGGAAGGCGCTAAAGAAAAAGGCCATACCGTCACAATCGGCGGCCAGCTTTATTCGGATGCCATGGGTGAAAAGGGCACCAAAGAAGGCACATACGAAGGAATGTTCCGCCACAATATCAACACGATTACTAAAGCGCTTAAATAAAGAAAAGAGGTGAAGGATATGTTCCCTATTGAGCTTGATAATGTGACAGTTGCTTATCATAAAAGGCCTGTGCTGCAGGACATTTCGCTGCAGGTGCCGGAAGGAAAACTGATTGGCATTATCGGCCCAAACGGCGCGGGAAAATCAACTTTGATCAAAACCATTCTCGGTCTTGTGCCTCGGGCTTCAGGAGACATTTCTATTTACGGCAAAGACTATAAGGATCAGCGGACCAGAATCGGATATGTTCCGCAGCGCGGCTCGGTTGACTGGGATTTCCCTACAAGCGCGCTCGATGTCGTCCTAATGGGAAGATACGGAAGAATCGGTTTATTAAAGAGGCCAAAGAAAGCAGATGTGGAAATGGCGAAGGCCGCTTTAGCAAAAGTCGGGATGCTTGATTATGCGAATAGGCAGATCAGCCAGCTGTCAGGCGGCCAGCAGCAGCGGGTGTTTCTTGCCCGGGCACTCTGCCAGAACGCTGACATTTATTTTATGGATGAACCGTTTGCAGGTGTCGATGCAGCGACGGAGCGCGCGATTATGACGCTTCTGGCAGAACTCAAAGAAAAAGGAAAAACCGTGCTTGTCGTCCATCATGACTTGCAGACCGCCGAGGATTATTTTGATTGGATTTTACTGCTTCATTTAAGAAAAATCGCTTTCGGACCGGCGGAAAACGTTTTTACAATCGATAACCTGCAAAAAACATATGGAGGAAGGCTTACGTTTTTAAAAGATAAAGTCATAGCAGAAGGGCATAAGGAGTGAGCGCAATGTTTGAAAGTTTGTGGCTGCAGCTCCAGCATCCGAACACACAGTGGGTGCTGGCGGGTACGCTTTTGCTCGGGGCGGCAAGCGGTGTTTTGGGTAGCTTTGTGCTGCTGAGAAAGCAAAGTTTAATCGGCGATGCGATGGCCCATTCAGCTCTGCCGGGCGTGTGTTTCGCTTTTCTGCTCACCGGGCAAAAATCACTGCCTTTCTTTTTGCTGGGTGCGGCGCTTGCCGGACTGCTCGGAACGTTTTGTATTCAGGTGATTTCGCGGCTTTCAAAAACAAAGGAGGACTCGGCGATCGGGATAGTTCTTTCTGTGTTTTTTGGCGTTGGGATTATTCTTTTGACATATATTCAGCAGCAGGGGGCGGGAAGCCAAAGCGGGCTTGATTCTTTTTTGTTCGGCCAGGCTGCTTCATTGGTCAGACAGGATATCATCCTTATTGCAGGAATATCTGCTGTTCTGCTGCTCCTATGTATTGTTTTCTTTAAGGAATTTACATTGATTACTTTTGATCTCGTGTTTGCAAAGGGATTGGGAATCCCGGTGCGTTTTTTGAACGGACTTTTGGCTAGTCTGATTGTCGGTGCTGTTGTTATTGGGCTTCAGACGGTTGGTGTGATATTAATGGCGGCTATGCTGATTACACCTGCCATAGCTGCAAGATATTGGACCGAACGATTGACAGGGATGATCATCATTGCCGGGATCACTGGCGGGGTCAGCGGAGTGGCCGGAACCCTGCTGAGCACGACCATGAAGGGAATGGCGACAGGGCCATTAATAATCATATCTGCAACGCTGATCTTTCTTTTTTCAATGATTTGCGCGCCTAAGCGGGGGTTGGCGGCTAAAGCCATAAGGCTGATGAGGCTTCGGCGCAGAACAAGCAGGGAGCAGGTGCTGCTGACGATTTATGAACATTATGAAAAGAATAATCTTTGTGTAACTGTTGAAAGTGTAAGAAAGAAAAGACGCCTATCCCCTTCATTATGCCTTAAGGCATTAAATGACTTGGAACAAGAGAGGTGCATTGAGCGTATCGAAAATGGGATTTGGCAAATCACAAGCAAAGGGATAGAAAAAGGCTATCACACAGCTTTGAAGCAGCGGATGTATGAAGTGTATCTCATGCATGAAATGGAGCTTGCCAATATAGAATTCGACCAGGACTGTTTTGATCCGGATCGTTTGCCAGGGGAAACGAGAGAACGGCTTTTTTCATTATTAAAGCTGTATGGCCGGATGCCTGAGCTGCGAAAAGCGTCTCATGAAGCCGAGAAGGGACAGATCGCAAATGAGTTTTGAAGCATGGATTATAGCTACCGGTGTATTAGTCGGTGTAAGCTGCGCATTGATCGGCACATTTCTTGTGCTGAGAAGCATGGCAATGCTGGCCGACGCAATCAGCCATACCGTGTTGCTTGGCATTGTCGGCGCTTTTCTAGTGACCGGGAGTCTCGACGGGATTTCTATGTTTATCGGTGCAGCTGTAGCCGGATTGTTAACGGCATTTTTGGTTCAGCTTCTTCATAGCAAGGGGGTTCAATCAGATGCTGCCATAGGCGTTGTGTTTACATCCTTATTTGCAATCGGCGTCATTTTGCTTTCTGTTTATGGAGCGAATGTCCATCTCGATATTGAGCACTCGTTAATGGGAGAAATCGCTTTTGTGCCGTGGAATACGATGACGGCATTCGGAGTTGATATCGGGCCGAAAGCGTTTTGGATGCTGGCATCTGTTCTGGTTTTAAACGTAGTGTTGATCAGTGTATGCTATAAGGAGTTTAAAATCGCTTCGTTTGATCCTCAAATGGCTTTAGCCTTAGGAATACCGGTTTTGCTGATTCATTACGTGCAAATGGGCATGCTGTCTTTGACGACTGTTGCTTCCTTTGATTCAGTGGGTGCTGTATTGGTTGTGGCCATGTTGATTGTTCCGCCTGCTGCGGCACATTTGCTGACAGACCGGCTTCTTTATATGCTGATTCTCAGCGCGTTGATTGGCGGGCTGTCGGCGATTATGGGCTATTTCTTCGCAACGTGGCTTAATGTTTCGATTTCAGGAGCGATGGCGGCCATGACAGGTGTATGGTATGCAAGTGCCTTTTTGTTTTCACCTGCAAACGGGGTCATGACTAAAAAGCTGAGAACACTCAACATACAAAAAGAAAGAGCTGGCTGAGGCAGCTCTTTCTTTTAATTACAATTCATGCGGCTTAAACGTTTTGCAGTCTGTTTCCCGGCTGTTTTCAGCCGTTTCACCAGTATGGCTGACAACATAAATGGCATCAGCGGTGCATTTGTTTCCTTTGCCCCAATAAGAACAGTTGTTGACTTCGCATAGAATTTTCTGCTCCATGCCATCCCCTCCTTATAAAGGTTCTGGGTTAGTATAGCCGGCAGGCTTCACCTCTATTCCTCCTGGCGGATATAGCGTTTATCTCGCATAAACATTTTCCAGAAGAAATAAAAGCCCGGAAATAGAATGATAAATGCGACGATATACGTCGCAAACAGTGCCCTGAACGTTGCTGGCTCTGTGAAGCCTGACATGACTGTCACATCGGGATAAATCATATACGGAAGATGCGCCCGCCCGTACGCGTAGCTTGCGAGAAAATACTGTATCCCAATCGCGACAAGTGCAAGCCGCGGTTTTCCGATGTTTTCTCCAAAACTCTTGTTAGGGAGAAACAGAGCGATTCCAGCAATGACAAATGTAATGAACGATGCAATAATCCAAGTAAAATCATTCAGCATTCCGCTGTAAAGCCAGTTTGCTTCATTCCGCATTGTCACCATAATGCATACAGCAAACAGCAGTGAAATCGGGCCGGTGATCAGGGCGCTTTTTCTGTAGGCCCGGTACGCATCCTGTTCCTCTGCCACATTTGAAACATCTGCAAGCAATAGCGAGGATAAAAATAAGGTGCTTAAAATCGCAAATCCGATAAATGAATAGGCGTTGGGGCTTGAAAAGATTTTAGACATATTCAAGTTGTAGATCCCGTCCGTTTTTTCGATAAATCCTCCATGAGTCACAGGAAGCACCAAAATTAAAACAGCAGGAATGATAAAGCCGGAGATGCCGGAAATATATCTTAGCGTTTTCCGCTCTTTTGCTGTGTTTGAAAAAACGAGAAATCCGCTTCGGATCGCTAAAAGCAGCAAAATTATGCTGCCGGGAATTAATAACACGGTGCCGAGCACAAATGTCGCACCGGGAAAAAAACTGAAAAGCGCCACGACGATGGCCACAATAAAGACGTTTGTGACCTCCCAAGTCGGAGACAAAAAGCGATTTGCAATATCGGTGGCCTTCATGTGTTCCTTGTTTAAATAGATCATAGACCAAAATCCAGCTCCAAAATCCATTGTCGCCATGACGGCGTAAATAAACACAAAGCCCCAGATAATTGAGATGGCGATCAGAGCGTCAGTTGAAATGTCCATTTGTCGATCTTCCTTCCATTTGGTTTCCTGTTTGCGGAGCCATTACGACTCCGCTGTATTTAAATCTTCGTCAACCGGGTGCTTGCGGAAATAGTACAAGAGCACGTAGACGACAGCTGCGCCTAACACGGCATAAACAAATGTGAAAAACAAGAAGAGCACTCCGATCGAACCAGTCGTTGTCACGACATCCGATGTTTTCAGCAGATGATAGATGACCCAAGGCTGCCTCCCCGTACAGGCGAAAATCCAGCCGAATTCAATGCCGATAAGACTAAAAGGGCCTGCTGTCATGAAAATGACCAAAAGCCACGTCGGGAATCGGTCTTTCTTGAGCACCTTTCTCCAGACCACACCGATAATGGAATAAAGAATCAACAGCATGCCTACTCCGACCATCGCATTAAACAGCGTGTGAATAAAAAGCGGCGGCCATTCATCTCTAGGAAATGCATTCAATCCCTTTACAACAGTGTCAAAACGGTTCGCTGCCAAAAAGCTTAAAGCCCATGGAATCTCGATAGCCCATTTTACTTTTTCTTCTTTCGGGTCGGTAAAACCGCCGATCGCGAGCGGAGCGTGGGATCTTGTTTCGAACAGGCCTTCCGCACCGGCTAATTTTTCGGGCTGGTATTCGTACAGCATTTGTGCTGATTCGTGTCCGTTCAAAGCGGTCAGCAATGAAAAAATACCGCCGATCGTGAGTGCGAGCAAAAGGGCTTTCCGGTGAAAGCGATAGACCTTTTCCTTTTTTCTCGTCCGGATCATTTTATATGCGGCCACAGAAGCTACGATAAACGCTCCCGTCATAAATGCGGATAAAACGACATGGCCCGCAGTGATAAAAAAGCTTGGGTTGAAGAACGCGGCCCACGGATCAACATCTGTGATTTTTCCGTTTAAAATTTTAAAACCTGCCGGAGTTCCTTCAAAGGCATGGACATTCGTGATCAGAACAGCGGATGCTGCGGCCCCGACTAACACAAAGAAAACAGCAACAATCCTCATTGCAGGTGATAAGCGGTCTGCTGCGTATACATAAATCGACATGAAAAGGGCTTCAACAAAAAAAGCATAGATTTCAATTTGAAACGGCAGGGACATGACCCGGCCGATGACTTCCATAAATCCCGGCCATAAAAGCGCGAGCTGAGTGCCCGCGATCGTTCCGGTCGGTATGGCGACTCCCAGTAAAACAGCTTGTGCTTTCGTCCACCTTTTCGCCATGATCGCATAATGGTCATCTTTCGTTTTTTGATAAATCAATTCCGCCACTAAAATCATGAGCGGCAGACCGACTCCAAGCGTTGCGAAAATGATATGAAAGCCCATTGTCGTGCCAAAAAGGCTTCTGGCCAAAACTAAATCATCCACAATCGTAAACCACCTTTCTCAAAAGACGTTCTGTATGTATTTTGGGTTTATTATTTGCTTCCTCGGTTAGATTATTCTTCCTATTCTTAAATGCCATGAGGTTTACGATGAGAGAACAGAGGGAAGGATGTAAGAAGATTGACAAAACGTTTGTGACGTTATAAAATAAAACGTAATTATTACGATTTGATGAAAGGAGACACTCATGAAAGAAGGAATTCATCCAAAGAACCACAAAGTGATATTTCAGGATGTCAACAGCGGCTACCGTTTTCTAAGCACCTCTACTAAAACATCTAATGAAACAGCAGAGTGGGAAGACGGCAACACATATCCCGTCATTAAAGTAGAAGTAAGCTCTGACACGCATCCGTTTTATACTGGCCGCCAGAAATTCAATGAAAAAGGCGGACGAGTTGAGCAGTTCAAAAAACGCTATAACATGGGGAAATAAGGCAGACCTGAGGGTTTGTCTTTTTTTATTATGACGAATAAACAAGTGTTGTGATATATTGAAGAGTAAAAAGAATAGAAAGGGACAACGAACATGAGTCTTCTAAATGATATTCTCGAATTTAACAAGACATTTACTGAACAAAGAGAGTATGAAAAGTATAAAACGTCAAAATTCCCCGATAAAAAAATGGCGATTCTTTCTTGCATGGACACTCGTCTGGTTGAACTGCTGCCGCATTCGATGAATATGCGAAACGGCGATGTGAAAATCATTAAAAGTGCCGGTGCGCTTGTGACACACCCATTCGGAAGCATCATGAGAAGTTTACTCGTCGCAGTGTACGAGCTGAACGCCGATGAGGTATGTGTGATCGGACATCACGATTGCGGCATGAGCAAAATCAGCAGCGAAAGCATGCTTGATAGAATCAAAGAAAGAGGAATTCCGGAAGAACGCATCGAAACATTAAAGTACTCCGGTGTTGATTTTGATCAATGGTTTAAAAGCTTTGATTCAGTAGAAGCAAGTGTGAAAGACAGCGTAGAAGTCATTAAACATCATCCGCTGTTCCCGGAAAACGTTCCAGTCCATGGCTTAGTTATTGATCCTGACACAGGAAAACTGGATCTTGTCGTAAACGGCTATAACGCTTAATGTTTGTGTTTCTTTTCAGGAACGGGATCGACCCCTCCCGGATGGAACGGATGGCATTTCAAAATCCGTTTGATTGTCAGCCAGCCGCCTTTTAAAGCCCCATGTGTTTTAATCGCTTCGATTCCATATTGAGAGCAAGTCGGATAAAAGCGGCATGTTGGCGGCGTCAGCGGCGAGATGAATTTTTGATATCCTCTGATCAGAGCGATAAATAGGGTTTTCATATGTATTCAGCAACCTTTCTGATGCAAGTATAAGAAAAAAAACGCAGATTGAAAAGCTATTCGATTATTCTTATCGGAAAGGTATGTTATAATGAATGTACATTTTTAGAAAAGGGAGAGTGCCATTATGCCTTCAGTAGAAAGTTTTGAGCTTGATCATAATGCGGTTGTTGCTCCATATGTAAGACATTGCGGCGTGCATAAAGTAGGAACAGACGGCGTTGTAAATAAATTTGATATTCGTTTTTGCCAGCCAAATAAACAGGCAATGAAGCCTGACACCATTCACACACTTGAGCATTTGCTCGCGTTTACGATTCGTTCTCATGCAGAGAAATACGATCATTTTGATATCATTGATATCTCTCCAATGGGCTGCCAAACCGGCTATTATCTTGTTGTGAGCGGAGAGCCGACACCAGCGGAAATCGTTGATCTGCTTGAAGACACAATGAAGGAAGCGGTAGAGATTACTGAAATACCGGCTGCGAATGAAAAGCAGTGCGGCCAAGCGAAGCTTCATGATCTGGAAGGCGCTAAACGTTTAATGCGTTTCTGGCTTTCACAGGATAAAGAAGAATTGCTAAAAGTATTTGGCTAAAATAGAAAAGACCTTTTTGCTCAAGCGCAAAAAGGTCTTTTTTGTGACGTCTCATATTTTGTGTACCATTTGCTGTAAGCGTTTGCTACTATTTAGGTAAACGATGAAAGGGTGATGGCATGAAAAAGATGTTGGTTGTTCTGCTTTTTTCTGCTTTTTTGCTTAACGGATGCGGATCTGGCGAAAGCAAAGCAAATACAGATGAGGCGCCCAAGGTTTTGGATGTCAAGCTGACCGGTCCTGAAAAAGTAAAACCCGGAGACAGCGCTGCTTATGAAGCAGCCGTATCATACGGTGATGAAGCTGTGACGGATGCTGATGAAGTAGAGTTTGAAGTATGGAAAGAAGGGGAAAAAGACGCCAGCCGAATGTTTAAGGCGAAACAAGAAAAAGGCGTATACCGGCTGGAAACAACGTTTAAGGAAGATGGTGTATACACTGTCCAATCCCATGTCACAGCAAAAAAACAGCATAGCATGCCGACCTTAAAAGTCCAAGTCGGAGACGCCGATGCTGCGAGCAATCAGTCAGAAGAGAAGCAATCACATCATCATTGATTGTGTGAATCAGAGTGATTTTCTTGCGGTGGATCAATGGTATGCTTTACATTATAGGCTTTTACAGTCGTCCAAATGGTTACAAGCAACACAGCCAGCACAATCAAAATACTTATCGTAATGAGAAGCGTCATGACATTCCACCTCCCGTTTTTTAACAATTGTAGCATAATAGAAGAAATCGTGACAGATAAGGGTAAAAAAGAGGTTTTAGCGTACGATATTAAGGGTATACATAGTTATATAACAAGGAGGAGATACCATGTCAGAACAATTGATTCAAGCAGTGAACAAACAAGTAGCCAACTGGACGGTCATGTATGTGAAACTACATAATTATCACTGGTATGTGAAAGGGAAAGATTTCTTCACTCTTCATGAAAAGTTTGAGGAGCTGTACAACGAAACAGCAACTTATATTGATGACTTAGCAGAACGTCTTTTGGCGCTGAACGGAAAACCGATTGCAACAATGAAGGAATCCTTAGAAACGGCTTCTGTCAAAGAAGCGGCTGGAAATGAAACAGCTGAACAAATGGTTCAAAGCGTATACGATGATTTTACGGTCATCGCGGAAGAGCTGAAAAACGGCATGGATTTAGCTGATGAAGTCGGTGACGAAACAACAGGGGACATGCTTCTTGCGATCCATCAAAATATTGAAAAACATAACTGGATGCTAAAAGCTTACCTGGGGTAAAAGAACGGCCGGACGTCTAAAAACAGATGTCCGGCTTTTCTTTTTGTATCTGAAAAATAGGCGACAACCAGTCCATTTTTCTGAAAAATCCAATCCGGTCGGCTTGTTTTCCATAGAATATCGTAAGGCCGTTTCTGTGAAAGGATGTTGGGATAAATGGATAGAGACTTTGGCATCTTTTCGTTAATAGCAGTCAGCGTTTCAGCAGCGGGTTTTTTCTTCGGAGGTTTTCAGTATTCATTTCTGATTTTGCTCTCTCTTATGGCAATTGAATTTATCAGTACGACTTTGAAGGAAACAATTATTCACAAACTGTCGTTTAAGAAGATATTTGCCCGGCTTGTCAAAAAATTAGTCACGCTGGCTCTGATCTCTGTATGCCACTTTTTTGATCAGCTGCTGAATACACAGGGGTCCATTCGTGACTTGGCTATTATGTTTTATATTCTTTATGAATCTGTGCAAATTGTTGTGACAGCCAGTTCTCTCGGCATACCGGTTCCCCAGGTGCTTGTCGATCTTTTAGAAACGTTAAAAAATAAATTTAAACGCAAACCGTAACTTTTCCCTGTTCGCGGGTCATAATAAAGCCCAGAGCGTCAGTCGCACTTTTCGGCAATAGGTATCGCAAAAAACTGTACGAGCTAGTATGCACAACCTGACGGCGTGCTGGGTTTCCCTTATTTTTTGATAAAAGGCTTCCGCAGAAACGTAACTGTGGTATGATGTATGGAAGATAGCTAGGAACGGATTTGAGGGATAAACATGTACGAGTTTAAAGATTATTATCAGAATACTGTTCAGCTTTCCTTTGACAATCAGCCTTTCTCGGACAGCCCGAAGCATGTCTGGGTGATTTGCCGTTTTGGCGGCAAATGGCTTTTAACAGAACATGAGGACAGAGGCTATGAGTTTCCAGGCGGGAAAGTAGAGCCGATGGAGTGCGCGGAAGAGGCTGCGCTCCGGGAAGTAAAGGAAGAGACGGGCGCGAGAGTCAAAAGCCTCAAGTATCTCGGACAGTATAAGGTTCTCGGTAAAGAAAAAGTGATTGTGAAAAATATATATTTTGCAGATATAGAAAAGCTTGAAGAGCAAGCTGATTACTTTGAAACGAAAGGCCCGGTTTTGTTTCACGAGCTTCCGGAGAACCTTTCCCGCAATAAAAAGTTCAGCTTTATTATGAAGGATTCCGTTCTTCCGATCAGTTTGAAAAAACTGAAAGAATCTGGATGGATCGAATAAAAAATCCGGCACATATGCCGGATTTTTTATTATGTCCTGCCCTTCGTCCATTTCTTTTCCAGCAGCTCGACACCCTGATACATCAGAGTGGCAAAGATGGCGATGATCAGCAGGCTTAAGAAGACGAGTGTAAAATTGAAGACTTGGAATCCGTAAATAATCATATATCCCAATCCAACCTTCGAAACGAGGAATTCCCCTACAATGACGCCAACCCATGATAAACCGACGTTTACTTTTAATGTTGAAATAATCGCGGGAGAGGATGCGGGCAGTATGACTTCTTTAAAAATAACCCATTTTTTTGCGCCGAATGTTTTCATGACTTTCATATAATTTTCGTCGACCTCCTGAAAGGCGGTGTACACAACGATGGTTGTGATAATGACGCTGATGATGGCTCCCATCGCAATAATGCTGATAAAACTGGGACCGAGTGCGACAATCAGGATCGGGCCCAGGGCCACTTTCGGCATTGCATTCAAAATTACAAGATACGGATCTAAAATCCTGGCAAGCCGATTGGACCACCATAACAAAGCGGCGAGGCACGTGCCCATAAACGTTCCAAGCAAAAAGCCTAGCACCGTTTCGAATAAAGTGACGCCGATGTGTGACAGTAATGAACCGTCACCGAGTTTCTCCAGCAATAAACGCCATACAGCTGATGGAGAGCTGAAGATCAGCGGATCGATCCAGCCTTGCCTGCTGGAGATTTCCCAGCCTGAGAAAAAGAGAATAAATATGGCAAGCTGAAAGGAATGGACATTCCACTTTTCCTTTTTTTGTTTGAATTGATACTGCTCATGAAGCAGATCAATGGTTTCTTTGCTGTTTCTCAAGAGAATTCAGCTCCTTCCATATCGTTTGAAACAGCGTCTGGAAGGATGGCTCCTGGCGGGCGTCAAAAGGCATCATCGAGGCCAATTCCTTAGGAATGGTAAAAATCTGATGGATGGTGCCCGGCTGATTCGAAAATAAAAAGATCGTATCGCTCATCGCTATCGCTTCCCCTATATCATGAGTGACAAGCACTGCTGTTTTTTGATATTCCTTTAATGTGCGGAATACCAGGTTTTCCAATGACAGCTTTGTCTGAAAATCAAGCGCGGAAAATGGCTCATCCAGCAAAAGCAGACTTGGATCTGGCGCAAGAGTTCTTGCAAGCGCGGCCCGCTGGCGCATCCCGCCTGACAGCTCTTTCGGATATTTTTTCTCCACATCTATGAGGCCGAACTCAGGCAATAGGCCGAGTGCAGCGGCCTTGCTTTCTTCTGTCAGCGTGTCGGCGATTTTTAAACCGAGAAGCACATTTTCCTCGATAGATTTCCAGGGAAATAAGTAATCCTGCTGAAGCATATAGCCAATGTTATGTTCTTTTTGATTCGGCTCACGGCCTTCAATCAGAACTCTGCCTTCCGATGGCTCAATCAAACCGGCAATAATGGAAAGCAGTGTTGTTTTTCCGCAGCCGCTTGGGCCGAGAAATGAGATGAAATCACCTTTTTCGGCATCGAAATGAATATCCCGCACAGCCGTTGTTTTTTCTTTGATAGAAAAGTAAGTATGGGTTACATGGTCGACATGTAAGAAAGACATAGATGGCGCCTCCTATTTCTCCGAGGTGACTTTTTCAGCAATTTCTTTATTTACAAGCTGATTGTATGGAATGTGCTTCGGCAGTTCTCCCGCTTGATCCATAATGTCTTGGAGCAGCTCCCATTCTTTTTCGTTAAGCAGAGGATCTGGCGAATATGAATGCTGCTTTTTATAGCGTTCAATGGATGTTTCGATGACGTCTGGGTCGGTATCATCAAATTCATCTTTAATGGCATCTGTGATGTCCTTCGCAGAATGATTTTCAACCCACTGCTGCGCCTTGTAAATGGCTTTTGTAAACTTGACGGCTGTGTCTTCATTTTTCTTCAGGTAGCTTTGTTTCGCCATAAAGGTCGTGTAAGGAACCTCGCCTGATTCTTCTCCGAATGAAGCCACGATATGGCCGATGCCTTTTTTCTCAAAGAGAGAAGCCTGCGGTTCAAAGAGCTGTACATACTCACCGGTTCCAGAAGCAAACGCATTGGCAATATTGGCGAAATCTATGTTCTGGACGAGGTCTATATCCTTATGCGGGTCAATCTTATGTTTGTTCAGCACATACTCGCCGACCATTTGAGGCATGCCGCCTTTTCGCTGGCCGAGAAACGTTTTTCCGTTCAGCTGATCCCAGTTGAAGTGTTCAACATCTTCTCTCGCGACAAGGAACGTCCCGTCTGTCTGAGTCAGCTGGGCGAAGTTAATAACGGGGTCCTTAGCCCCTTGCGCCTCGACATAAATAGATGTTTCTGACCCGACAAGCGCGATGTCGGAGCCGTTTGAAAGAAGTGATGTCATCGTTTTGTCTCCGCCCCAGGTCGTATTCACATCGACATCAAGCCCTTCTTCCTTGAAAAATCCTTTAGACTCGGCAACATATAAAGGTGCGTAAAAAATAGAATGGGTCACTTCAGCCACTTTAACTTTGGTCAGCGTTTCTTCTTGCTTGCAAGCTGCCAGGGCGATCATCAGAAAGATACTGCCGACACAGGCGAAGCCCAGCCTTAACGATTTGTTCACATAGACAACCTCCTTATTTAGCATCAAGTTAATATCCTTTTTTGCTTTACATATCGTATGATGGGTATAAAAATGTGTGAATGCCTAATCAGTTTCACCGGATGTAATTTTGGAGTAAGGAAAGCATATAGAAAAAAGGAGGCGGCTGTTTTGATTGTAGAGAAAAGAAGATTTCCGTCGCCAAGCCAGCATGTGCGTTTGTATACGGTCTGCTATCTGTCAAATGGATTACGGGTAAAGGGGCTTCTGGCTGAGCCGGCGGAACCGGGACAATATGACGGATTTTTATATTTGCGCGGCGGGATTAAAAGCGTGGGCATGGTTCGGCCGGGCCGGATTATCCAGTTTGCATCCCAAGGGTTTGTGGTGTTTGCTCCTTTTTACAGAGGAAATCAAGGAGGAGAAGGCAATGAGGATTTTGCCGGAGAAGACAGGGAGGATGCATTTTCTGCTTTTCACCTTCTTCAGCAGCACCCAAATGTCAAGAAGGACAGAATTCATATCTTCGGGTTTTCCCGCGGCGGGATTATGGGAATGCTCACGGCAATCGAAATGGGAAGGCATGCGGCTTCATTTGTTTCCTGGGGAGGCGTCAGTGATATGATCCTTACATACGAGGAGCGGCAGGATTTGCGGCGAATGATGAAAAGAGTCATCGGCGGAACACCGAAAAAGGTGCCTGAGGAATATCAGTGGCGAACACCGTTTGATCAAGTAAACAAAATTCAGGCTCCCGTGCTGTTAATCCATGGAGAAAAAGACCAAAATGTTTCGATTCAGCATTCCTATTTATTTGAAGAGAGGCTAAAACAATTGCATAAGCCGGTTGAGACGTGGTATTACAGTACATTCACACATTATTTCCCGCCAAAAGAAAACCGGCGTATCGTTCGGCAGCTTACACAATGGATGAAAAACCGCTGACAATGAAATATGGTATGATAAAGAAAAAAGAGAACGAAAGGGGATCTCACTTTGGGAATGCCTGTTGAATTTAATACACTGATTGTGACAAAAGGAAAAGAAGTTCGCATAGATGAAAATATATTCACGTTAGAGAAGGACGGATACCGTGTATATCCGATGGAGATTCCGATGGATGTGCGCAAAACAAAGCTTGGCGAAAAGTCGGGCACAGCTGAAGTGCAGAAGCTTCAATGGGAAGACGGCCGGACGCTCATTACGTACAAGCTGACTTCTTTGCATTCTGTCAATTAAAACAAGCCAAGAGCTAATTGCTCTTGGCTTTTGCTTTTTAAACGAGAGGGCCGCCTGCCTGTGCAATGGCATCTGTATGTGCGAACTTTTTAAAATTCTCTTTGAATTCATTTGCAAGGTAGAATGCCTTTTCTCTGTATTCTTCCTTGTTGGCCCACGTGTTTTCAGGCTGAAGGATGTGATCAGGAACGCCAGGAACATGAGCCGGGATGTGCAGGCCAAAAATATCGTCAGTTATGATTTCTGCATCCTCTAATTTACCTTCAATCGCTGCTTTGACCATTGCTCTTGTGTAAGAAAGCTTCATTCGTTCGCCAGTGCCATAGCCGCCCCCGGTCCAGCCGGTATTGACCAAGAAAACGTCTGCGCCGTGTTCATCGATCTTTTTGCCGAGCATTTCAGCATAGACGTGAGCAGGAAGCGGCAGGAACGGTGAGCCGAAGCAAGTGGAGAACGTCGTTTCAGGTGACGTCACACCTCGTTCAGTTCCGGCAAGCTTGCTCGTGTAACCGCTCAAGAAATGATACATCGCCTGTTCCTTCGTCAGTTTGCTGATCGGCGGCAGGACTCCGAAGGCATCAGCCGTCAAAAATACAATTGCAGACGGATGGCCTGCCATGCTTGGAGTCACGATGTTATCAATCATATGGATCGGGTAAGCTGCCCGCGTGTTTTCAGTATAGAAGGAATCATCATAATTGGCTTCACGTGTGTCTTCATCAACAACGACATTCTCGAGAACTGATCCGAAACGGATTGCGTTAAAGATCTGAGGTTCCTTCTCCTCGCTTAAGTGAATGCACTTAGCGTAGCATCCGCCTTCGATATTAAAGACGCCTGTATCAGACCAGCCATGTTCATCGTCACCGATCAGCTTGCGGTCAGCATCGGCTGAAAGAGTGGTCTTTCCTGTTCCTGACAGTCCGAAGAAAAGGGCGACATCACCTTTTTCACCGACATTGGCGGAGCAGTGCATGGATAAAATATCTCTTTCAGGCAGCAGGAAATTCATAATGGAGAAAATGGACTTCTTCATTTCTCCGGCATACTCTGTTCCCCCGATTAAAATCGTCCGTTTTTCGAAAGAGACAATAATAAACGTTTCGGAATGAGTGCCGTCTGTTTTTGGGTCCGCTTTGAAATGCGGAGCAGAAAGAATGGTGAACGGCTGCTCAACTGTTTTCTTATCATTGCCTTCCGGACGGATGAACAGCTGCCGCGCAAATAAATTGTGCCATGCGAACTCATTTACGACAGTGATCGGCAGCCTGTATTTCTCGTCTGCTCCCGCAAATCCTTCGAAAACAAACAGCTCATCTCGCTGTTTCAGGTAGCTGACAACTTTCGTATAAAGTCGATCAAACGCTTCTTCTGAAATCGGCTGATTCACCGGGCCCCAATCGATCTTATTTTTCGTGCTTTCTTCCTCCACGATGAATTTATCTTTAGGTGAACGTCCTGTGTAAGCGCCTGTTGTCGCGCGAACAGCACCCGTGGATGTTAAAATGCCTTCGTTTCGGGAGAGTACTTTTTCTGTTAGCTGTGCTGCTGATAAATTATGACGCACATTTGGACTTGTTAATAAGGCTTGTAAATCAGCGGTCAAATCAACTGAGTTCATATGAAACCTTCCTTTATCGTTTTTTGTGTTTTGCTAATTGTGAATTAGTATAACATATATTTTCAAATAGTCTATACTATTTATCATTTTTTGTGTGTGCATTTCCATTGTTTTCCCTCAATATAGGTGCCTATTTCTTCTGAATCATATTGACATTGCAAACCCTTTTACGATAAGATATTTCATTGAGCGGATACTCTTATCCCGAGCTGGCGGAGGGACAGGCCCTATGAAGCCCAGCAACCGGTTTCTCTGTTATTTATTATGTTGAACTGAGTGAGACAACCAAGGTGCTAACCTGTTGCAAGGTTGTATGATTCCTTGAGCGATAAGAGTGAAAGGCACAAAGACCAAACCCTTTCCTCGATGGAAAAGGTTTTTTTATTTCATAAATATGCCAATTAACATTCTCTAATATAACGTTACATTGTATAAGAGGGAGCGAGTTCCGTATCATATATGCAAGGTCTATCGGGAGACCTTGTGCAGGAGGAAGCAAATCATGAGTAAAAATCGTCGTTTATTTACATCAGAATCTGTTACGGAGGGGCATCCAGATAAAATCTGTGACCAGATTTCTGACAGCATTTTAGATGAAATTTTAAAGAAAGACCCTAACGCGCGTGTTGCTTGTGAAACATCTGTGACAACTGGTTTGGTTCTTGTCAGCGGAGAGATCACAACATCTACGTATGTTGACATTCCAAAAACAGTGCGCCAAACCATTAAAGAAATCGGATACACACGTGCGAAATACGGATTTGATGCGGAAACTTGTGCGGTTTTAACATCAATTGATGAGCAGTCTGCTGATATCGCAATGGGTGTAGACCAAGCGCTTGAAGCCCGTGAAGGCACAATGAGCGAAGAAGAAATTGAAGCGATCGGTGCTGGTGACCAAGGTTTAATGTTCGGTTATGCGTGCAACGAAACGAAAGAGCTTATGCCTCTTCCAATTTCACTTGCTCATAAATTAGCCCGCCGCCTAAGTGAAGTCCGTAAAGAAGATATTCTTCCGTACCTTCGCCCTGACGGCAAAACACAGGTAACGGTTGAGTACGATG
Source organism: Bacillus sp. MBGLi79 (assembly GCF_002953915.1). Classification (NCBI taxonomy): domain Bacteria; kingdom Bacillati; phylum Bacillota; class Bacilli; order Caryophanales; family Bacillaceae; genus Bacillus; species Bacillus sp. MBGLi79. Next base: position 3,380,133 of record NZ_CP026521.1, on the reverse strand, counting down.
AAAATAACAAGCCTGTCCGCATTGACGCGATTGTTATTTCAACTCAGCATCACCCTGAAATTACACTTGAGCAAATTCAGCGTAACATTAAAGAACATGTCATCAATCCGGTTGTTCCTAAAGAGCTGATTGATGAAGAAACAAAATATTTCATCAACCCAACAGGACGTTTCGTAATCGGAGGCCCTCAAGGGGATGCGGGACTTACAGGACGCAAAATCATCGTTGATACGTACGGCGGCTATGCACGCCACGGCGGAGGCGCGTTCTCAGGAAAGGATGCGACGAAGGTAGACCGTTCTGCGGCTTATGCAGCAAGATACGTTGCGAAAAACATCGTTGCGGCTGAGCTTGCTGATTCTTGCGAAGTACAGCTTGCTTACGCGATTGGTGTTGCACAGCCTGTGTCAATCTCAATCAACACGTTCGGTTCCGGAAAAGCTTCTGAGGAAAAACTGATTGAAGTTGTCCGCAATAACTTTGATTTACGACCTGCCGGCATTATCAAAATGCTTGATTTACGCCGTCCGATCTACAAACAAACTGCTGCGTACGGCCACTTTGGACGTCACGATGTTGACCTTCCATGGGAGCGTACAGACAAAGCGGAGCAGCTGCGTAAAGAAGCGTTAGGAGAATAATTTTATAGCCGCTTACTGGTTAAGCGGCTTTCCTTTTTTATCGTTGTATTCATGTTTATTTTTTTACATAACTGTGAAACCAAATACTATTCACAGCGTCTATAAATAGGGGTTCAATGATGACAATTTTAATTATGGAGGCAATACTATGTGTGGATTTGTCGGGGTTTTTAACAAGCATCCGTTAGCTCAAACCGCTGATCAAGAAGAACTAATCAAACAAATGAACCAAATGATCGTTCACCGCGGTCCTGACAGTGATGGATATTTCCATGATGAGCACGTCGGATTCGGATTCAGACGTCTCAGCATTATTGATGTAGAAAATGGCGGACAGCCTTTATCATATGAAGATGAAACATATTGGATTATCTTTAACGGGGAAATCTATAACTATATTGAACTGAGAGAAGAGCTTGAAGCAAAGGGGTACACATTCAACACGGATTCGGACACAGAGGTTCTTCTTGCGACTTACCGTCATTATAAAGAAGAAGCGGCGTCCAAATTGCGCGGTATGTTTGCCTTTCTGATTTGGAATAAAAACGATCATGTGCTTTATGGAGCAAGAGATCCATTCGGCATTAAACCGTTGTACTACACAACGATCAATGATCAGGTTTATTTTGCCTCAGAGAGAAAAAGTTTAATGGTTGCTCAGAATGATATTGAAATAGACAAAGAGGCATTGCAGCAGTACATGTCTTTCCAATTTGTTCCTGAACCAAACACGCTTGATGCCCATGTGAAAAAAGTAGAGCCGGGTTCACAGTTCACAATCCGCCCGGACGGCGATATCACATTCAAGACGTATTTCAAAGCGAACTTCAAGCCGGTTCAGACTGAAGAAGACAAGCTTGTAAAAGAAGTCAGAGACGCGATCTATGACTCTGTAAACGTTCATATGAGAAGTGACGTTCCTGTCGGTTCATTCCTGTCTGGCGGAATTGATTCTTCCTTTATTGTGTCTGTTGCGAAGGAATTTCATCCAAGCTTAAAAACATTCTCAGTCGGCTTTGAACAGCAGGGCTTCAGTGAAGTCGATGTAGCGAAAGAAACTGCAGCGGCGCTGGGCATTGAAAATATCAGCAAAGTCATTTCGCCTGAGGAATACATGAATGAGCTTCCGAAGATCGTATGGCATTTTGATGACCCGCTTGCTGATCCGGCAGCGATTCCGTTGTACTTTGTTGCAAAAGAAGCGAAAAAACATGTAACGGTTGCTTTATCAGGTGAAGGAGCGGATGAGCTCTTCGGCGGATATAACATTTACCGTGAACCGCTTTCGCTCAAACCATTTGAACGCATTCCGTCCGGCCTGAAAAAAATGCTTCTGCACGTTGCTGCCGTTATGCCTGAAGGGATGAGAGGAAAGAGCCTTCTTGAGCGCGGCTGTACTCCGCTTCAAGATCGTTATATCGGTAACGCGAAAATCTTTGAAGAGTCTGTCAAAAAGCAGCTGTTGAAGCATTATAATCCGAACCTTTCATATCGCGATGTGACGAAGACTTACTTTACAGAAAGCAGCTCGTACAGCGATATCAACAAAATGCAGTATGTCGATATCCACACTTGGATGCGCGGCGACATTTTGTTAAAAGCGGATAAAATGACGATGGCAAATTCTTTGGAACTGCGTGTGCCGTTCTTAGATAAAGTCGTATTTGACGTCGCTTCAAAAATTCCTGATGAGCTGAAAACGAAAAACGGCACGACGAAGTATCTTCTTCGCAAAGCCGCTGAAGGAATTGTGCCTGAGCACGTATTAAACCGCAAAAAGCTTGGTTTCCCTGTACCGATCCGTCATTGGCTGAAAAACGAAATGAACGAATGGGTGCGAAATATTATTCAAGAAAGCCAAACGGATGCATATATCCATAAGGATTATGTCCTTCAGCTTCTTGAAGACCATTGTGCGGACAAGGCTGATAACAGCCGTAAAATCTGGACTGTACTGATCTTTATGATCTGGCACAGCATTAATATTGAAAAACGGTATATGCCTGAAGAGCTGAGCCATCAGCCTAAAGAAGTCATCTTTGTGTAACAGACAACAAGGCTTTCGATTAGTCGAAAGCCTTGTTATTATCCTTTTATTTCTCCATCATCATTGATTTACCCAATCCACACGCAATATTCAGAAAAATGATTTAATGATATTTTTTTCTAGGGGAGAAGAAAGCATGCAAAAACAAAAACAAGAGCTGCACCGCGGACTCGAAGAAAGGCATATTTCTTTAATGTCTTTAGGAGCTGCCATAGGAGTGGGGTTGTTCCTCGGCTCCGCATCAGCTATTCAGTTAGCAGGGCCAGGTATTTTGGTAGCATATGCCGCAAGCGGCCTGGTCATGTTTTTTATTATGAGAGCGCTTGGGGAAATGGCCATTCAAAAACCGGTTGCCGGTTCCTTCAGCAGGTATGCGCGTGATTATTTGGGACCGCTTGCAGGCTATTTAACAGGGTGGAACTACTGGTTTTTATGGGTTGTCACCTGTATGGCTGAAATTACTGCTGTCGGCATCTATATGGGGTTCTGGTTTCCTGATGTGCCAAACTGGATTTGGGCATTATCGGCGCTGATCATTATGACGGGTGTTAATTTCCTGGCTGTCAAAGCTTACGGCGAGCTGGAATTTTGGTTCGCATTGATTAAAATTGTCGCGATCCTATCTATGATTGCTGTCGGTTTATTGATGATTATTGCAGGAGTCGGCAATGGGGGCATTGCAACCGGAATCAGCAATTTATGGAATAACGGAGGATTTTTCCCTCATGGAATAAAAGGGGTTTTATTGTCGCTTCAAATGGTGATGTTCGCCTATTTAGGGATTGAAATGATCGGGGTGACGGCTGGCGAAGTAAAAAACCCGCAAAAATCGTTAGCCAAAGCAATCGATACAGTATTTTGGCGGATTTTGATTTTTTATGTAGGCGCTTTATTTGTCATTATGTCTATTTATCCGTGGCAGGAAATTGGCTCCCAGGGAAGCCCATTTGTTCTCACATTCCAAAAAGTGGGTATTCCATCAGCTGCAGGCATCATTAACTTTGTCGTGTTGACGGCCGCGCTGTCTTCATGCAACAGCGGTATTTTCAGCACAGGGCGGATGCTGTTTAACTTAGCGGAACAGAGAGAGGCGCCACAAGCATACGGTCAGCTGACAAAAGGCGGCATCCCGGGTAAAGCTGTTCTGGCTTCAGCGGGCGCTTTATTAGTCGGAGTGCTGTTAAACTACGTTGTCCCTGCGAAGGTATTTACTTGGGTTACAAGTATTGCGACGTTCGGAGCGATTTGGACGTGGGCAATCATTTTGCTTTCTCAAATCAAATACAGGAAAAGTTTGAAGCCCGAAGAAAAGAAACACTTAAAGTATAAAATGCCTTTCTTTCCGTTTACGTCTTATGTGTCATTGGCATTTCTGGCATTCGTCGTCATTCTTATGGCTTACAGCCCTGATACAAGAGTAGCCGTGATTATCGGGCCGATATGGTTTCTCATCTTGCTTGCCGTGTACTATGGAAAAGGTTTTCATAAAAAAAATGCGGCTAATGACAGTGAACGAAATATCAGCTGACAAAAAGAGCTCCCAGTGGGCTCTTTTTGTGTGCTCATAGAAAATAGAGAACAGGAAAGAATAGGTATGTGTTTTTGCAGAGGCTTTTTACAGTTTTGTGATAAGATAAAAGTCATACGTTTATATGTTTAATGCGACATGTGAACGTTTTATGGAAAAATTGAAACCCGAACCGTCATGACGTCCGGGTTAACGATGGTTATTGCTTTCAAATATAATTTGAAAAATGGTAAAGTAAGACGAAGCAGGTCTTATGTTTGTTGAAGTGATTTATAATATTGGCCCTTTTCTACATATTCTGACCGTATTCTTTGCATATCTTTTCGGTCTTCTTCCGTCAAAGGGCGGATGACTTTTGCAGGGCGGCCGAAGGCGAGATGGCCAGGCGGAATAATTTTTCCGGGCGGGACCAGACTGCCGGCACCAATAAAGGCGCCTTCGCCAATTTCGGCTCCGTCTAAAATGATTGAGCCCATGCCGATTAAGGCGTTCTTGCGGATGACAGCACTGTGAAGTGTAACCTGATGGCCTATCGTGGCGTCATCTTCAATGAGCAGCGTCTTGTTCGGGCTTTGGTGGAGGCAGCTCAAATCTTGGATATTGACTCTGTTTCCGATTCTGGTCGGCGCAACATCTCCCCTTATGACAACAGAAAACCAAACGCTGGACTGTTCTCCGATCACGACATCACCGATAATTGTTGCATTGTCAGCTATAAAGGCTGTTGGGTGGATATCTGGCATGTGTTCCTTATAAGGGTAGATCATAAGATTCATCCTTCTTTCTCTATTTAAATTTCGTATGAGGTGAAGAGCATGTGGACCTGGAAAGCAGACAGACCTGTTGCAGTGATTGTAATCATTCACGGGGCAAGTGAATATCACGGACGATATAAATGGCTGATTGAAATGTGGCGATCTTCGGGTTATCACGTTGTCATGGGCGATTTGCCTGGACAGGGAACAACGACAAGGGCAAGAGGGCATATTCGCTCTTTTCAAGAATACATTGATGAAGTAGATGCTTGGATAGATAAAGCGCGAACCTTTGATCTGCCGGTTTTTCTTTTAGGTCACAGCATGGGCGGTCTGGTCGCGATTGAATGGTTTAAACAACAAAGAAATCCCCGCATTACGGGAATTATTTTATCATCACCGTGTCTCGGACTGCAAATTAAAGTCAATAAAGCGCTTGACCTTGCATCAAGAGGCCTGAATGTCATCGCTCCGTCGCTTAAGGTTGATTCGGGATTATCAATTGATATGGCGACGCGCAATGAGGATGTCATCGAGGCTGACCAAAATGATTCGTTATACGTCAGGAAAGTTTCTGTCAGATGGTACAGAGAGCTTTTAAAGACAATTGAGTCAGCGATGGTGCCGACAGATGCATTTTTGAAAGTGCCGCTTCTTGTGATGCAGGCCGGTGATGACAAGCTTGTTGATAAAACGATGGTCATCAAGTGGTTTAATGGAGTTGCTTCTCATAATAAAGCGTACAGAGAGTGGGAAGGGCTTTACCATGAGATCTTTAATGAACCCGAAAGAGAAGAAGTCTTTAAAGCAGCGAGAGCGTTTACTGATCAATATATTTGAACTAGTTGGGGGTGCATGTGTTGACAGTACCGGAACATCCTTTTGGATTGATGGCAAAGGTATATCGAGATATTTTTCCGCTCGTTCATCAAGAGCTGGACATATGGAAGCAAAAATCAGAATCGATTCATAACAGTGAGTTAAAAGCGCAGGCAACCGCAAGTATTCGAGACAAAACGTTTCACTGTGAAGGCGGCGGAATACTGGCTTTATTGTCAGGCAGCCAAAAACAGAAATGTGTCGAGTTTATCATCGCGTATCAAACGATTAGTGATTATTTGGACAATCTGTGTGACCGCAGCACCTCACTTGACCCGCAGGACTTTCGGATGCTTCATGCCTCAATGCAGGACGCACTGACAGTGGGGGCTGAACTCCAAAACTATTATCAATTCAGAGAAGAACAGGATGACAGCGGATATTTGCATGAACTGGTCAAAACGTGCCAGCGTGTTCTCGGCTCCATTGAGCACTATGACATGATTAAACCTTATCTGCTTGAACTGTGCGGCTATTATTGCGATTTGCAGGTGCATAAGCATGTCATTGAGCATGAACGTGTTCCGCGGCTTGAAAAGTGGTTTACTCAATATGAATCAGAGCTCCCTGAGATGGAATGGTATGAATTTTCAGCCTGTGCAGGTTCAACATTAGGCATTTTCTGTCTAGTTGCGTATTCGTTCCAGCCTGATTTCACAGAAAGCACCGCTAAAAAAATCCGCGACAGTTATTTTCCTTACATACAGGGCCTTCATATTCTGCTTGATTATTTGATTGATCAAGAGGAGGACTTGCTGGAAGGAGACTTGAATTTCTGCTCGTATTATCAGTCTCATGAAGAGATGATGAATCGGCTTGAACACTTTATCCATAAAGCCGACGAGCATTTACAAGGCATTCCGCATGAAAACTTCCATCGTTTAATCAATCGAGGCTTGCTTGGCGTTTATTTGTCGGATGATAAAGTGGCGGGCCAAAAGGAAATGGGCCGGCTCGCAAGGAAGCTGATCAAAGCCAGCGGAAAAACTTCCTTTTTCTTTTATATCAACGGCAGAGCCTACCGGAAATTTCAAAAAATGTCCTGGATGAAAAACTCAAAGAAAAAAGCTCAAATCATTTGCTGATCTGAGCTTTTTTTTCGATGGCGACAATAAATGGCGGGTCATTTTGCTGATTGATAAATCCGTATGTTAATACACGGGCTGTTTGCTGGTCCAAGTCCCGGCAAAACTCAAGCACATCATTTTTTTCCGCTTTGCCTTCCGGGTGGCCGTGATAGACGACGAGAACGATCAGGCCTTCGTCTTTCATGATGCTGAGAAGCTGTTCAATTGCTTTGATCGTAGAACTGCCGTTTGTTGTAATTGATTTGTCCCCGCCCGGCAAATAACCGAGGTTAAATACCGCGGCCGCCACTTTGCCATGTGTTTCAGGCGGAAGGGATTCAGCGATTTTGTCATGGCTTTTGTGAAATAATGTTGTTCGCGCTTGATAAGTCTCACCGAGCCGTTCCTGTGTATTGGCCACGGCTGATTCTTGAATGTCAAAAGCGTACACGTGGCCGTTTTGACCGACAAGCTCCGCTAAAAACTGTGTATCATGTCCGTTGCCCATCGTTGCATCTACAACGATATCTCCTTCTCCTGCGGCCATTTTCAGCAGTTCTTTGCTGTAAGGAAGAATTTTCTTCAATATCATAGCGCTGATTCCTCCTCAAGCCGCTGAAAGAACTTTCCTTGATAGCTGCCTCGATTTTCCAGCTCTTTATTAATGGCGCCAAGCACTTCCCATTTGTTGACGCTCCACATTGGCCCGATCATCAACTCAATCGGTCCATCACCTGTAATGCGGTGGACGATCATTTCCGGCGGAATGATCTCAAGCTGATCGCAGACGAGCTGCACATAATCATCTTGAGAAAGGAATTCCAGTTTTCCCTTTTCATATTGCTTGACCATCGGCGTGCCTTTCAGTAGGTGAAGCAGATGGATTTTAATGCCCTGGACGTCCAAATCTGCGACGGCCTTTGCCGTTTCCATCATCATGTCCCGGTCTTCCAAAGGCAGTCCGTTGATAATATGCGAGCAGACACGTATGCCGTGTTTTCTTAATTTATTGACGCCTTCCACATAGCAATTAAAATCATGTGCGCGGTTGATCAGAAGTGCAGTCCGTTCATGAACCGTTTGAAGCCCAAGCTCCACCCACAAATACGTGCGTTCATTCAGCTCTGCCAAGTAGTCCACGACATCATCAGGCAGACAGTCCGGGCGTGTGGCGATCGAAATGCCGACCACATCATCTAAGGCGAGGACAGATTCGAATTTCTCACGAAGCACCTCAACCGGGGCGTGAGTGTTTGTGAAAGCCTGAAAATAAGCGATGTATTTGCCGTCCTTCCATTTTTCGTGCATGCGGTTTTTGATGTCATGGAATTGCGTTATTAAATCATCGGCCCGGTTCCCGGCGAAATCACCGGAGCCTGCTGCGCTGCAAAAAGTACAGCCTCCGTGGGCAACGGTGCCGTCTCGGTTTGGACAGTCAAAGCCGCCGTCAAGCGCCACTTTAAACACCTTATGGCCGAAATGATCTCTAAGATGATAATTCAATGTATGATAGCGTTTTTCCGTATTTGAATAAGGAAAAGGATTGTTCTGCATTACAATTCATGTGCCTCCTTGCGTACGATTGCATCCTAAAATTGTAGCACGCATTTCACAAGAGAACAAATGAATATCGACCATAAATTACTTTATTGAACAAAGTCAGATGAGGCTACAATAAGAATGATGGATGACTTCCATTACCAAGAGGAGGGGTTACTGTGGCAACAAGACAATCAGTAGATGAACATCTCCAGCAATGTATGCAGGCGTATGATTATGCTGAAGAACAGCTGAAAATCGCTTCTAAACAAGAGCATTATAATGATCAAGAATATAGTGATGCGCAAATGCAGCTTGAAGATGCGGTAAATGCCTTGAATAAGTTATGGCTGTCGTCAAATGATCAGCAGAGAGAACAGCTGTACAGAATGAGGCTTCAGCTTCAAGCTTTGCAAAATAATATGATCCTGCAGCACCCTCTTGATGTGTAGGAAACGGACCCTTTTCATAAGGGTCCGTTTTTTTGTAAAAAAAGGATTGACTTTAAGTGCCAAAGTATTTATTGTATTAAGTGTACTAATTGAAGTAATACACTATAGACACTGATGTAACACCATTATATATTGAAATTAAGGGAGGCAGTTATGAAACATAAAAAACGAAACAAACGTAACGTGCCAATGCTGATTGCGGCATCTGTGATCGCTTGTTCTTTTTTTCTTGTTCTCGTGATGATCGGTTTTGAATGGCAAAAAAGTATCATTGATCATTTTTATCTGTAAAAGGTTCAGATCGTATAGAAAGTAGGGAAGTAAATGATTCAAATCGATCCAAGAAGCTCAACACCCATTTACGAACAAATTATTCAGCAAATGAAAGAGCTTTGTTTGAAAGGGATCATGAAGCCTGGTGATAAGCTTCCTTCTGTCAGAGAATTGGCGACGATCATTATTGCGAATCCGAACACTGTCAGCAAAGCGTACAAAGAGCTTGAGCGAGAGGGAATTATTGAGACGCTGCGGGGCAGAGGAACCTATATATCGGAGAATGCAAAAACGACACTGGTTGAAGGGAAGATGGCGATGATTAAAGAGCAACTCAAACAGCTCATCATCGATGCACACTATGCAGGGGTTGAGCTGGAAAAACTGCAAGAATGGATAAAGGAAATCAGTGCTGATGTGAAGGGAGGCAAAGAAAATGATTGAACTGCGGCAGCTGTCAAAAACGATTGACGGCAATCAAGTATTAAAAGATGTTTCATTAACAATCGAAAAAGGAGAAATCTTCGGATTGCTTGGACGCAATGGATCAGGAAAAACAACGATGCTCCGCTTAATCCAGCAAATCATTTTCGCAGACAGCGGGACAATTTTATTTGACGGCGTAGAAATCAAAAAGCATCCGAAGGTCAAACAAAATATCATCTACATGCCTGTTCAAAATCCGTTTTACGATAAGTATACATACAAGCAGTTAGTCGATATTTTGAGAAGAATCTATCCGAAATTTGATGTCACGTACGCGAATGAGCTGATGAACAGGTACGAAATTCCGGAAACGAAAAAATATCGCGAACTGTCGACGGGCTTAAAAAAACAGCTATCGCTCGTTCTGTCGTTTGCGGCGAGACCGGCGCTGATTCTTCTGGATGAGCCGACGGACGGAATAGATGCAGTGACAAGGCATGATGTGCTGCAGCTTATGGTCGATGAAGTGGCAGAGCGTGATACGAGCATCCTGATCACTTCCCACCGGCTTGAGGACATAGAGCGGATGTGCAACCGAATTGGTTTTCTCGAAGATAACAGGCTGACAAATGTAATGGATCTTGATGAATTAAAAGAAGAATACATCAAAATTCAAATGGCGTTTGACACAGATGTCAATCTGGCGATCAGGGAGCAAAACATTCCGATGCTCGATCAGGCCGGCGTGTTCTATACGGTGCTGATTCCGAAAAGCGACGAGGAGAAAAAGAGCTTTTTGAGAGAGCTGAAGCCAAAAGTATGGAATGAGCTTCCTGTCAACTTAGAAGAAGTGTTCATTGCGAAGTTTGGAGGGAAGCGGAGATGGTAGACCGAGGTCTCCTCTATCGAGAGTGGAAGCAGAATCAAGTGGTGATTTTGTTAAGTATCGTGTTTTTAGTGTTGGCAAATCCGCTCTCTATTGTGAATACGTATTTGTCTTATCAAGGATGTCTTGATCACCAATACACGCAATATTGTAATTTTATTGTGAATTATAAAAGTAATCTGATGGATATCAACTGGATGCCGGGTGTCATATTGGCGGTCTGTCTCCTGGGAATGGAACGTTCAAAAGGCACGATGGATTTTATTTTAAGCCTTCCATATAACAGAAGCCAAATTTTTCAGACGAAATTTTGGTTAGGCGGTTTTGTCATTGTGGTGTCGCAATTAATTGGCTTTTTATTTGCGTGGCTGCTGATTCTTGTCTATAACCCTGAACACGTCTACTTTTTTGAGCACAGCAGCGTTGGAGTAATCGTGATTAGCTTTATGGCTTACTCACTGGTAATGGCCGCCGGAGCGTTAACTGGAAATGCTTTTGCCCAGCTATTAACTGCACTTTCTGCCGGGATATTGCCGTATTTAATCCTTGCATTGCCGCTTACCAATTTGGAAATTGTTTTTGATTTTCATATATATGAGATTTTCTCTTCGATGGAATCTTATTATGGATTGGAAAATGCTCTCATGTATTTATTTCCCCTTGTTTATGTTTCGAATGACTGGCTTACCAACAGTAAATATATTTTATTCATTCCGGCTGCCATGAGCATTCTGTTTTACTTGATTGGCTATATAAGCTTTAAAAAGCATCCAAGTGAGCGAAACGGATACTTTTTTCTTTGGAAGAGATTAGACCGTCCGGTACAAATTTTGGTTATCATTTTTGGCATTCTTGGATTTGGTTTGTTTGGATATTCTGCCGGACATTCCATTATTGGTTATATTTTTGGGATGATTATTGGAGCTGTAGTTGGATTCTTTGTGAGCTACTTCTCTATATTTAAGAAAACAAAAGTGTAAGAAATGCCTTAGGTTTGGAGGGAAGTGAGTTGCCGGATTCCGGACTGTTTTATAAAGAGTGGAAACAAAATAAAGTCGCCTTAGTTATCACCATTTTGGTTTTTATACTAGGTAATCCCTTATCAATTATAAATATGTATCTCATCTATCAAGGCTGTGTCACCTCAAAAGAAAATTGGGTTGGTCCCTGCGTATTCAGTGTTGATTATTTAAACGGCACATTTATCTCATTTTTTTGGATTTGGGGAGTCGTTTTGGCAGTTAGCCAGCTTGGGATTGAACGTAGCAAGAGCTTCTTTGATTTTACATTAAGCCTTCCATATACACGAGGGCAGATATTTCATGCGAAGTTCTTTACCGGCGGAATGGTGATTGTGGTGCCGCAGCTCATAGGTTACGTTTTGTCTGTTTTGCTGATCATGCTTTTGAAGCCAGATCAGGCCGTTTATTTTCACAATTACAGCCTTGGGATGATCATTGTCAGCATGCTGGCTTATTCGCTTGTTATGGCGGGTGGAGCTCTGACAGGCAATATTTTTGCCCAGCTTTTGGTCTCATTTACCGTGGCCATTTCGCCATTTTTGCTCATCAGCCTGCCTGCGATCAACCTTGAGATCCTTTTTGGCGGATCAATAGATTTTATCCATGGTCCAGTACCCAAATGGGTGCAGTATTTCATTCCGATAATCTATGTAGACGCGAAATGGGTTGAGAATTCACCATATTATTTAGTGATTCCGGCTATCATGACTATCATCTTCTACATCATCGGCTATATTAGTTTTGTCAAACTATCTAATGAAAGAAACGGGTACTTCTTCTTATGGAAGCCGCTTGACCGTCCGGTGCAGATCATCGTTATTATCATAGGAATCATGGGCTTTGGGTACTTTGGATTTTCCGCCAGCGAGAGCTTTACAGGCTATCTCATTGGCATGGCTGCCGGTGCGGTAATCGGTTTCTTGATTAGTTATTTTGCGATTTATAAAAAAACAAAACTTTTGTAAGGGAGAGAGAACATATGATAGATGTTCAGCATATCGACCATTCTTTCACGATCGGAAAAAAGGGCCGTGAGAATGAAGTTCCAGTATTGAAGGATGTTTCATTAAGCGTGGCGAAAGGGGAAATCGCCTGTATTGTCGGGCGAAGCGGATCAGGGAAATCAACGCTTTTGAATTTGATTTCCGGCTACATATCGCCGACAAAAGGGCGGATTGTCATTAATGGCACTGATGTTACGGGGTTTAATGAAAAGGAATGGGCGCAATTTCGGCTTGACCATTTCGGGTTTATTTTCCAAAGCTTTCAGCTCATTCCGGGTTTAACGACGTATGAGAATGTTGAAATGCCGTTGGCGTTAAAAGGAATCAAGCCTTCTGAGCGGAAGCAAAAGGTGCAGGACATGCTGAAACGCGTCGGTCTGGAAAACCACGCCGCTCATTATCCGAATGAACTGTCAGGCGGCCAGCAGCAGCGTGTCAGTATTGCTCGAGCGTTGATTTTAAATCCTTCGATTATCTTAGCGGATGAGCCGACGGGAAGCCTTGATTCGGAAACGGAACATGAAGTGCTGGAATTGATCCAGCAGCTGAATCGCGAGCGCGGCATTACATTTGTGATCATTACTCACGATGATGAAGTCGCTTCTATCGGGCATTCAAAATTTCAGCTCCATGATGGTGTGCTAAAAGGGGGAATTACCGTTGAGGTTTAAGGATCAGGTTCATTTTATCAGAAGAAATATGAAGAAAAACAGGCTTCGCGTCTTTATGACGATTCTTGCGACAACAATGGCGTGTGCGTTTTTGGTTGTGCTGTCGTCGGTTGGATTTGGGATTCAAAAGACGATTACAGATATGACAATGAGCCAGCAGATTGTAACGAAAGTCAGTGTAATGGGCAAGGAAGGAGACAAGCCGATTAAAAAAGCTGATTTAGAGAAGTACGATCACGTAAGGTCAGTTGTCGAAAGAACGCAAGTATATGAACCAAACAAAGCTACTTTAGGCAATCGCACAAATGAAAGCTCAAATCTCATTTTTACTAATATGAATGATGAATTAAAGGCCAATATGGAATTGGAAAAGGGAAGAGTCGCAAAGTCGGAAAATGAAATCGTAGTAGGATACGACTTCGCAAAGAGATTATTGACGAAAAAAGAATCGGAAGAATATAACAAAAAAATCGAAGAGGCAAAAGGCAATCCAGAAGATATAAAAGAACCAAAGGGCTATACGAAAGACATTCTGAACAAAACAATTGAACTAAGTGTATCGAAGACAGATCCTAAAACAGGCGATGTTACAAAAACAAAAACATATGACTTTAAAATTGTCGGTATTACAAAAAAACCATCTCAAGACTGGATGGAGGACTCAAACATTTTCATCAGTGATCAATTCAAAAAGGATTTTTCGGAATTCTTAGATTTTAAAGGCGGGAACGTTGAAACTAACATTGGCGTTTTTGCTGATAAATTTGAGAACGTGGAACAGCTGACAAAGGATCTAACAGATGACGGATACTATGTCACATCAGTGACTACCGAACTTGAGGGAGCCAACACCTTCTTCATGGTCTTCAAAATCGGACTGATCTTTGTCGGATGTATCGCGGTTATCATTTCAGCGATCGGCATTTTTAACACGATGACGATGGCGGTGACAGAGAGAACGCAAGAGATCGGCATTATGAAAGCGATTGGGGCAAGTCCGTCTATCATTCGCCGAATGTTCCTGATGGAAAGCGCATATATCGGGATTTTAGGCTGTGTGATTGGAATTATCATTTCCTACGGCGTGAGCTACCTTGTCAACCTGGCCGTTCCGATGATTCTTGCGGCCACAAGCGGAAGCGATGCGGGCGATTTGAATTACACATTCTCCTACATCCCGGCGAGCCTAGTGATCATTGCCGTTGTAATTTGCGGAGGGGTCGCAGTTATTTCCGGAATGAATCCGGCGAGAAAAGCAACCAAAACCAACGTGCTGACAGCGTTGAGAAGAGAATTATAATGCAAACGAGCCGGCTGAGACAGCCGGCTTTCTCTATAGCGCATGATGGCGTTTTGCTATACACTTGATAAAAAAGGAAAAAGTGCGGTGAGTCGATTGTTTAAACTTTTGCTGATTGAAGATGATGAATCGCTGTTTCAGGAAATCAAGGATCGTTTAACGGGATGGTCCTATGATGTATACGGCATTCAGGATTTCAGTCAAGTGCTGCAGGAATTTGCGGCAGTTAATCCTGATTGTGTCATTATTGATGTACAGCTGCCTAAATTTGACGGTTTTCATTGGTGCCGGCTGATCCGCTCCCGGTCAAATGTTCCGATTCTCTTTTTATCCTCTCGGGATCATCCTGCTGATATGGTGATGTCCATGCAGCTCGGGGCAGATGACTTTATTCAAAAGCCGTTTCATTTTGATGTGCTGATAGCGAAAATCCAAGCGATGTTCCGGCGTGTACACCATTATAATACGGAACCGAGCGCAATTAAAACATGGTGTGGCGCTGCTATAGATGCGGAGCAAAACCTCGTCAGCAACGACAAAGGATCTGTTGAGCTGACCAAAAACGAGATGTTCATTCTTAAACAATTAATAGAGCAAAAAAACAAGATCGTCAGCCGGGAAGAACTGATCAGAAACTTGTGGAACGATGAGCGTTTTGTAAGTGATAATACGCTGACCGTCAATGTCAATCGCCTGCGAAAAAAACTGGACGCCCTGCAGCTTGGCGTATATATCGAGACAAAGGTGGGCCAGGGCTACATCGCGAAGGAAGAGGATCAGTTCTATGATTAAAGCATTCCTTACCGAAAGGCGAAGCTGGATTGCCGCGTTTTTGTTTCAGCAGGCTTTAATGCTGGTCGTAGCTTTTGTTGATCCTTCCATATCATTTGAAAATGTCTTTTATATGGTGTATTTGTGCATCTTGTTTTTTGTTATATTCCTATGGTTTCGCTATCGGAAAGAAACCGCGTTTTATAAAAGCCTGAAAACATGGGAAAACAATCTCGATGTGACTGCCATAAATGAACCGGAAACGCCATTTGAAGCAATCGTTGAAAGAAGCATTACCGGGCAAACGGAACACTTGAAGCAGACTGCAACACAGCATCGCTTAGCATTGGAAAATGAAAAAGATGAGCTGATGGCATGGATTCATGAGGTCAAAACCCCATTAACAGCAATGCATTTAATCATTGACAGAATGGAAGAAAAAGCTTTGAAATCCCAGCTGTCATATGAATGGCTGCGTATTCACCTGCTTCTTGATCAACAGCTTCATCAAAAACGCATTTCATTTATTGAAAACGATCTGTCTGTAGAATTTATTCAGCTTCAGCCTTTGATTTTCAAGGAAATCAAAGATTTACAATCGTGGTGTATCCAAAAAGGGGTCGGTTTTGACATACAGCTTGAGGCTGAAGAAGTGCTGAGCGATGCAAAATGGCTGGCGTTTATCATCAGGCAGCTGCTGACAAATGCGGTGAAATACAGCGAAGCCTCTGAAATTGAAATCAAAAGCTTTCAAAAAGGGGAACAGACGCAGCTCCAAGTGAAAGACTGTGGCAGGGGCATTGATCCAAAGGATGTACCTCGTATTTTTGATAAAGGGTTTACATCCACAACAGATCACCATAATCAAGCGTCCACTGGCATGGGGCTGTACTTGGTGAAAAAAGCAGCGGCGCCGTTATTGATTCATGTTGATGTTGAGTCGGAGTTCGGTGCGGGGACAGTTTTTACATTAACCTTTCCGAAACGGAATCATTTTGAACGGGTCATAAGCGTGTGACGAAAATGTCACATGCTTTTCTTTTTTGTTCGCCGTATCGAAGGAAAAGCCCGGCATTCCTTTTTATAATGAGATTATCCAATATAAAGGAGACTGCATAAATGATGATTTTAGAAGCGAATAAAATTCGAAAAAGTTATGGAAACAAGCTGAATAAACAGGAAGTGCTGAAGGGCATTGATCTTCACATTGAAAAGGGCGAATTCGTCAGTATTATGGGTGCTTCCGGGTCAGGAAAAACCACTTTGCTTAATGTACTGTCCTCAATCGATCAGGTCAGTCACGGAACCATTCATATTAATGGAAATGACATGACGGCTATGAAGGAAAAGCAGCTGGCTGAATTCAGAAAACAGCATTTAGGCTTTATCTTCCAGGATTACAATTTGTTGGATACATTGACAGTGAAAGAAAATATCCTTCTGCCATTATCAATCACGAAACTGTCAAAAAAGGAAGCCAATCGTAAGTTTGAGGAAGTTGCAAAGGAACTGGGAATATATGAATTGCGGGATAAGTACCCGAATGAAATTTCCGGCGGCCAGAAGCAGAGAACATCCGCCGGAAGAGCGTTTATTCATGACCCGAGTATTATTTTTGCTGATGAACCGACGGGTGCGCTCGATTCGAAATCGGCCTCCGATTTATTAAACAAGCTGAGTCAGCTCAACCAAAAACGCAACGCCACGATTATTATGGTCACCCATGATCCTGTCGCGGCCAGCTACTGCGGCAGAGTCATTTTCATTAAGGACGGGCAAATGTATACACAGCTGAATAAAGGGGGCCAGGACAGGCAAACGTTTTTCCAGGATATTATGAAAACGCAAGGCGTGTTAGGCGGGGTGCAGCATGAACATTAATCAGCTCATCCTGCGAAATTTGAAAAAGAATCTTCGGAATTACTATCTGTATGTGTTTGCGCTCATCTTTAGCGTGGCGCTTTATTTCGCCTTTGTCACGCTGCAGTATGATCCAGCAATTAACGAAGTGAAGGGTTCAATCAAGGGAGCCGCGGCTATTAAAACCGCTTCGATTTTGCTTGTGGCTGTAGTGGCGATCTTCATTTTATATGCCAATACGATTTTTATTAAGAGACGGAGCAAAGAAATCGGGCTGTTTCAATTAATTGGAATGACAAAGCATAAAATTTTTCGCATCTTAAGCGCAGAAAATGTCATGCTGTATTTCGGTTCATTAGCGATCGGGGTCGCGGCCGGGTTTTCGATATCGAAGCTGGTCTTGATGATTCTGTTCAAAATTGTCGATGTCAAAGCGGATGCGAAGCTGCATTTTTCTGAGCAGGCCTTGGTCCAAACGGTCATTGTGTTCTGCGGCATTTACCTTTTGATTATGATCATGAATTATACGTTTATCAAAAAACAGAGTATTTTATCTTTGTTTAAAGTAACGTCCTCCACTGAAGACAAAGTGAAGAAAATATCATTTTTCCAAATGATAATCGGCGCTTTAGGCATCGTGCTGATTTTGACAGGATACTATGTGTCTTCTGAGCTGTTTGGCGGAAAATTCAAGAGCATTAATGAACTGTTTGGTGCGATGAGCTTTATTCTGGGGAGCGTCATTATCGGGACGTTTTTGTTTTATAAAGGTTCGGTTACATTTATCTCGAACATCATTCGAAAAAGCAAGGGCGGCTACTTAAATATTTCTGAGGTCCTGTCACTGTCATCGATCATGTTCAGAATGAAATCGAACGCGTTGCTGCTGACGATTATTACAACCGTTTCAGCGCTCGCGATCGGGCTGTTATCTCTTGCTTACATCTCGTATTACTCGTCAGAAAAGACCGCTGAACAAAATGTAGCGGCTGATTTTTCATTCATGAACGAGAAAGATGCCAAGTTATTTGAAAACAGTTTGAGTGAAAGCAACATCTCGTTTGTTACAAAAGTAACCCCTGTCCTGCAAGCAAATGTTGACATTGCAAATATCATGGATGGAACTCCGAAAGAGATGCAGGGTGATCCTAGCAACATGCAGCTTGCTGTTGTTAGCGACAAAGATGTAAAAGGTGTCGATGTGGCGTCTGGAGAAGCCGTTTTCTCAGGATACACCGACTTGCTGAAAAAAATAATGGTCTTCAAGGACTCTGGTGTTATTAAAGTGAAAAGCAAGCATGAGACGGAACCATTAAAATATAAAGGATTAAGAGAAGAGTTTCTTGTGTCCTATACGTTTACAAGCGGGGGCATGCCTGCCGTCATTGTGGATGACAGCCTGTTTCAACAGCTGGACAAGGATAAAGACCCCCGCATTCAGCTGGCGCAATCTAGATTTATTGGCATCAATGTGAAACATAAAGATCAAATGGAAAAAGCAAATGAACTTTTTCAACAGGTAAACAAGAAAAACGAGCATTTATCAAGACTGGATACAAGCATTGCGCAAAAATCACTGTTTGGTATCGTGATGTTCATCGTTGGCTTCTTAGGGTTAACGTTCCTGATCACATCAGGATGTATCCTTTATTTTAAACAAATGGGAGAAAGTGAAGATGAAAAACCGAGCTATACAATTTTAAGAAAACTCGGCTTTACGCAAGGCGACCTGATAAAGGGGATACGCATTAAACAAATGTACAACTTCGGCATTCCGCTGGTTGTCGGCCTCTTCCACAGTTACTTTGCCGTCCAATCCGGCTGGTTCTTATTTGGATCAGAGGTGTGGACGCCTATGATTATGGTGATGGTATTATATACTGCGCTCTATTCCATTTTTGGTTTTCTGTCAGTTCTTTATTATAAGAAGGTCATTAAATCGTCGTTGTGAAACAGAAAAAGCTCCAGACATTCTGGAGCTTTTTGTTTATCGTTTTGGCGCCCGGTAACCGGCGGCTTCAGCTTCTTCAACTGAGCAAAACATTTCCGCCGGATCGGTTGTCCGGTCATAGTATGTACTGCCTGGCGTGTGGTAGATGCCGTTTTTGCTTCCTTTGATATGACAGCCTTCTGCTTTGTCAGCTGTCTTGGTTTCATCACTTTTATTCGTATTGCTTGAAGAACTTCCAGCGTCTTCATGAGAACTGGCAGTTTGGCTATTTGCCTCTTTTAATTGCTTTTCAAGCTTTGTTTTATCTTGTCGGAGTGTTTCATTTTCAGTTTTTATTGTTTTTGTATCTTCTTTGAGCTGCTTTTGATTTTCTTGAAGCTCTTTCAACTCAGTTTTTAATGATTTCTGAGTCTTTTTTAGTTCGCGATTTTCTTTTTCAAGCTTCTCAAGCTTGTCTTGATCTTCTGTATTGTCTTTTAATTTCTTTGCTTCAGAGCTGACAGATTTATATTCTTTTTCAAGTTCCTCATGCTCTTTTGTGAGACTTTTATATTCGGCGTTTAGCGCTGAATATTTTTTCTCAGCATTTGCTGCGGCAGCATCAGGTTCTGACAAGCCTGCCCCGGTGAAGAGCAGCACCAGGCCCCCTATCAAAAGCGGCCAAAAAAGTTTTTTAGAGAAACGTTTTTCTTTTTTTAAAACATATCTGGCGAGGTGATACAATCCGTATCCAAACGAAATGAGACATGCAAGAAAACCTAAGAATGCTAATACCATTTCCATATTATTACCCCTTTTTCTATTTATTTTACATTTTTTGAACCATATTTGTTAGATTTTTTCACGCTCATCAGTTGAAAAATGTGAGATAGACAGATAGAATGAATGTGCTATGATAACTGGATTCATACGGAGCCGTTTTAGGTTTCGTTTTTTTCATGAGCTTTTTTAGGGAAGAAAGGGGGATGAGTATGCCGCGTGCTCTTAAAATATTAGTTATTGGAATGTTTATCAATGTGACGGGTGCTTCTTTTTTATGGCCGCTGAATACGATTTATATCCATAACCATTTGGGAAAATCGTTAACAGTAGCCGGACTTGTCCTGATGCTGAATTCCGGCGCCAGTGTAGCTGGAAATTTATGCGGCGGTTTTTTGTTTGATAAAATTGGCGGCTTTAAATCGATTATGCTTGGAATTGCGATTACGTTAGCAAGCCTGATGGGCCTTGTCTTTTTTCATGATTGGCCAGCCTATATTGTGCTGCTGACGATTGTGGGCTTTGGCTCCGGTGTTGTTTTTCCGGCCAGCTACGCAATGGCAGGATCGGTATGGCCTGAAGGGGGAAGGAAGGCATTTAATGCGATATATGTCGCGCAAAACGCAGGTGTGGCCGTCGGTTCAGCGCTTGGCGGTGTCGTTGCATCTTTCTCGTTTTCATATGTATTTTTGGCGAATGCCGTATTGTATCTGGTCTTTTTCTTTATCGTATATTTCGGATTTCGAAATATTCAGACGGGAGATGCGTCCCAAACATCTGTGCTTGATTATGATGCTGTGAACAGCAAAGCAAAATTTGCCGCGCTCATCATTTTAAGCGGGGGCTATGTACTCGGGTGGCTGGCTTATTCTCAGTGGTCCACCACAATTGCTTCGTACACGCAAAGCATTGGAATCTCTCTTTCCTTATACAGCGTGCTCTGGACGGTTAACGGAATTCTCATTGTGCTTGGCCAGCCGCTTGTCGGTTTTGTGGTGAAAAAATGGGCCGAGTCGCTAAAAGCGCAAATGGTCATCGGCTTTATCATTTTTATTGTGTCTTTCAGCATGCTGTTAACAGCAAAGCAATTTCCAATGTTTCTGGCTGCGATGGTGATCCTGACGATCGGAGAAATGCTTGTTTGGCCTGCAGTGCCGACGATTGCCAATCAGCTTGCCCCTAAAGGGAAAGAAGGCTTTTATCAAGGCTTTGTCAATAGTGCGGCGACAGGCGGCAGAATGATTGGCCCTCTGTTCGGAGGAGTGCTTGTCGACCATTACGGCATTAAGGCTCTTGTTTTATCTTTATTGGTATTGCTGCTGATCAGTATTGCCACTACGCTTTTATATGACAAACGGCTAAAATCAGCTAAAGAAACAAAAAAGCATGCATCAATCTCTTCATAAATAAAAGATCCCGCCGGATGAGCGGGATCTTTTTACATAATCGGAAGCACTTTAACGGCATCCTTTACATTTGAATATGTTTTCAGCGACGAAAAATTGGCATCCAGTTTATTCATTTTCATGGCCAATTCAGGCTTAATGCCGGTAATGATTAATTCGGTTCCGGTCAATTTCAGCAGATGGCTCAGCTTGAAAATTTGGTCGGCCGTTTGTTCGTTCACTTGGGCCAATCCAGATAAATCAATGATCAAATAATCATCTTTGGATGTTGATAAGATATTCGTCAATGTGCAAACGATGGAATTAAATCGCTCCTCTGTCAGGTTTCCGACTAGCGGAAGAGCCGAAATGCCATTGCGAATCGGGACAATAGGAGTTGAAAGTGCAGTAATTTCTGTGAGGGAATCCTCGAGAAGTTTTTCATACTCTTTTTGCTCGGTGATATCTTTCTGAATTCCGACAAAATACGTTTTGTCCTCTATTTCCATTGGATCAATATTTAATTCATTCCAGAACATCGTTCCGTCTTTTTTATAGTTTTGGATCTGAACGGTGACTGGCTCTTTATTTTGTAAAGCGGATCTGATGTTGTCTACTTCAGCGGGGTTTGTGTGTTTCCCCTGTAAGAAGCGGCAGTTCTTTCCTAAAATTTCCTCGGCCTCATAGCCGGTAATTTGAACAAAGCCTTGATTGACGTAGACAATAGGATTATCTTCAAGTGCGGGATCTGTAATTACCACACCGACTCGCGCGTGATCAAGCGCTTTTTTGATGATTTCCAGCTGTTCTGGTATCCCAAATGATTGAAAACTAGCCATATAAATCCCCCTTAGGCCGTCAGCTTGCTATGCGAAAGCCTGATATTCCCCTTTTTTAAAATGAATTCTACAGTAACCCTAGCACAACACATGTTCTGATTCAAGCAAGCGCAGTTTGTTGTTTGTCATTAGGGCTTGTCCTCGTATACACTAAAAATAAGAACAGAATTTGAACATATGAACGGAAAGGTTTCGACATGCTAAATAGGTGACTAGGTCAATGTCACTGGGTGAAAAATGAATCTAATGCATCAAGCTTACCGATCATGTGTTCACATATAATGGAAGAAACAAGCTTTTTTCAGATTTGCCAGTATGTAGATATCGAAAATCATCGGAATCGTTTAAGGGGGCTGGATGGCCTGAAGTCGCTTTACGAAATAAGGGCTTTAGGAAGGTGATGATGAAGATGCTGCATCAGGTACTTATTGCTTGTGTAATTGGAGGAATCATGGGGATTCTCGGTCACGTTAAAAAGAGAGGCAGGCTGGAGAAGCCCAGAATGACGAAGCGGTTTATCTACCTTGGATTTTTGGAAGATTGGTTTATCGGAATGACAGCTTCCATTTTACTTGTACTATCCGCTGACCCCGATTCAGGAATTCAACTTGTCATCTTATCCATTATCTCAGGCTACGGCGGTGAAGCTGTTCTCAGAAGTTTTGACTTTGTGAGAGAAATGAACAGCGGCGGCGAACCGGCCGAGTCCAAACGTCAAACCAAAACTCCACCCGAATAATTGTCCTCAATCTTCGCCCGTTCAGGGTACATTCCCATTGTATACAAACCTGCTTGCACTTATGAACAGAATTCTATAAAATACAGTTAGATTACGGTTGCGATAAGAACAATGAAGAGGAGCAGTAAGAAACAGATATTGTTGCAGAGAGTTGACGGCTGGTGAAAGTCAATCAAGTTTGTTTCCGAACTCACCTCAGAGTTGCAGCGGTGAAAAGCCGCTGACGCATAACTGCGTTAAAAGTATCAAGTGAGTGCGGTGTATGCCGCGCTAACGAGGGTGGTACCGCGGGAAAACGAAAGTCTCTCGTCCCTTTTAGGGATGAGGGAGTTTTTTTTAGTTTGGGAATATTCTGAATATAGTCCTCTCCTTCCCGTCAATACTTGAACCATACACGCCGTATTCAATCAGAAGGAGGTTTTTACTTTGAGTTTTCAGCACAAAGAGATAGAAAAGAAATGGCAAACATATTGGCTTGAAAACAAAACATTTGCCACTCTTGATAATAATGAAAAACAAAAATTTTATGCGCTGGACATGTTCCCTTATCCGTCTGGAGCTGGGTTGCACGTCGGCCATCCTGAAGGATACACAGCAACGGATATTCTGTCCCGCATGAAGCGTATGCAGGGATACGATGTCCTTCATCCAATGGGCTGGGACGCATTCGGCCTGCCGGCTGAACAATACGCGCTTGACACAGGGAACGACCCCGCTGTGTTTACGAAGCAGAATATTGATAATTTCCGCCGCCAAATTCAAGCGCTTGGCTTCTCATATGATTGGGATCGTGAAATCAATACGACTGACCCTGAATATTACAAATGGACGCAATGGATTTTCTTAAAGCTTTATGAAAAAGGCCTTGCTTACGTTGACGAAGTGCCTGTAAACTGGTGCCCTGCACTCGGTACGGTTCTTGCTAACGAAGAAGTCATTGACGGCAAGAGCGAACGCGGCGGCCATCCGGTAGAGAGACGCCCAATGAAGCAGTGGATGCTGAAAATCACAGCCTATGCGGACAGGCTCCTTGAAGACTTGGAAGAGCTTGATTGGCCGGAAAGCATTAAAGATATGCAGCGCAACTGGATCGGCCGTTCGGAAGGCGCTCACGTTCATTTTGCTATAGATGGGCATGATGAATCCTTTACGGTGTTTACAACAAGACCAGATACGCTGTTTGGCGCTACATACACTGTCCTTGCTCCGGAACACGCATTGGTGGAAAACATCACAACGGCTGAGCAAAAAGAAGCTGTTGAAGCTTATATCAAAGAAATTCAATCAAAGAGTGACCTTGAGCGTACGGATCTTGCAAAAACAAAGACAGGCGTATTCACAGGAGCGTATGCGATCAATCCTGTAAACGGAGAAAAACTGCCGATTTGGATTGCTGATTATGTGCTTGCATCATACGGAACAGGTGCTGTCATGGCTGTTCCTGGCCACGATGAGCGTGATTTTGAATTCGCCAAAACATTCGGCCTTCCGGTGAAGGAAGTCGTAAAAGGCGGGAACGTTGAGGAAGCAGCCTACACAGGCGACGGCGAGCATGTGAACTCTGATTTCCTGAACGGCCTTAACAAACAGGAAGCGATTGAGAAAGTGATCGCTTGGCTGGAAGAAACGAAAAACGGCGAGAAGAAAGTGACGTACCGCCTTCGTGACTGGCTCTTCAGCCGCCAGCGTTATTGGGGCGAGCCGATTCCGGTCAT
Source organism: Bacillus sp. MBGLi79 (assembly GCF_002953915.1). Classification (NCBI taxonomy): domain Bacteria; kingdom Bacillati; phylum Bacillota; class Bacilli; order Caryophanales; family Bacillaceae; genus Bacillus; species Bacillus sp. MBGLi79. Next base: position 3,355,624 of record NZ_CP026521.1, on the reverse strand, counting down.
TCACTGGGAAGACGGAACGTCAACAGCTGTCCCGGAAGAGGAGCTGCCGCTGATTTTGCCGAAAACGGATGAAATCAAACCGAGCGGAACGGGCGAATCACCGCTTGCGATCATTAAAGAGTGGGTGGAAGTCACAGACCCTGAGACAGGGAAAAAAGGAAGAAGAGAAACGAATACAATGCCGCAATGGGCGGGAAGCTGCTGGTATTTCTTGCGCTATATTGATCCGCACAATCCGGATCAGCTGGCATCACCAGAAAAATTGGAAAAATGGCTTCCGGTCGATATGTATATCGGTGGTGCAGAACATGCCGTGCTTCACCTTCTGTATGCCCGCTTCTGGCATAAGTTCCTTTATGATATCGGCGTAGTGCCGACGAAAGAACCGTTCCAAAAGCTGTACAACCAAGGAATGATTCTCGGCGAAAACAACGAAAAAATGAGTAAATCTAAAGGGAACGTTGTCAATCCTGACGAAATCGTGGCCTCTCACGGTGCTGATACACTGAGATTGTACGAAATGTTCATGGGACCTCTTGATGCTTCAATCGCCTGGTCTGAATCAGGATTAGACGGCGCGCGCCGTTTCCTTGACCGTGTATGGCGCCTATTCGTTGAAGACAGCGGTGAGCTTAATGGCAAAATCGTTGAAGGCGTTGGTGAAACATTGGAGCGCGTGTATCATGAAACAGTCATGAAAGTCACAGACCATTATGAAGGCCTTCGTTTCAACACGGGTATTTCCCAGCTGATGGTCTTTATTAATGAAGCGTATAAAGCAACAGAACTGCCGAAAGAATATATGGAAGGCTTCGTGAAGCTTCTTTCTCCTGTCGCGCCACACTTAGCGGAAGAGCTTTGGGAGAAGCTTGGCCATTCCGGCACAATTGCCTACGAAGCTTGGCCTGAATATGATGAAACAAAACTTGTGGATGATGAAGTTGAAATCGTTGTTCAGCTGAACGGAAAAGTAAAAGCGAAATTACAGGTTCCTGCCGATGCAACGAGAGAACAACTGGAACAGCTTGCTCAAGCTGATGAAAAGGTCAAAGAGCAGCTTGAAGGCAAAACGATTCGGAAAATCATCGCGGTGCCTGGCAAGCTTGTCAATATTGTGGCAAACTAAGCCTAGAAAAAATCCCCTTTGCCAAAAGGGGATTTTTTTCATCAGTCTCAGAATAGCAATCGTTCAGCTGACTTTGATATACTGAACATGATCACTGTGAATAGGAGTGTTTTCTTTGGAAATAAAAGAAATCAGCACAGCCGCTTTGAAAGAAAAAATTGAGGCGGACGAAGAATTATATTTAATTGATGTCAGAGAAGATGAAGAGGTAGCGGAAGGCATGATCCCGCAAGCCGTTCATATTCGCATGGGGGATATTCCTGAAAAAATGGACACCCTTGATAAAGACAAAGAATACGTATTTATCTGCCGCTCAGGAATGCGCAGCATGAACGTCTGCAAGTACCTGGATGAGCAAGGCTTTAAAACAGTCAATGTTGAAGGCGGCATGATGGCCTGGGAAGGCGAAACAAAACCAAAAAACTAGGGGAGAGCGGTCCCCTAGTTTTTATTTGTATTCCGGAAGCCAATCGCCGTGTGCTGCAAATAAATCGTCACACATGGAAATGATGTCCTTCATGGAAAGCTCCGCACTTGTATGCGGATCAAGCATTGCAGCTTGGTAAACCGCTTCTTTTTTCCGTGTGACAGCCGCTTCGATTGTCATCAGCTGTGTATTAATATTCGTCCGGTTTAAGGCTGCAAGCTGCTCAGGCAGTTCTCCGGCGAAGCACGGTGTAATTTTTTTTCTGTCGGCGACGCATGTCACTTCCACAACCGCTTTTGAAGGAAGGTTGGTGATCAGTCCTGTGTTTAAGACGTTTCCTCCGAAGGTGAATGGCTCGTTTGTTTCCATTGCTTCTATAATTCTAGAACCATATTCCTTTGAGCGTTCGTGCGTAAGGTTTTTATTGTTGACAATGTCATCCCGCATTTTCTCCCAACTTTCAATCTGCTTGACGCACCTTCTCGGATATTCGTCGAGCGGGATTTGCAGCTCGCTGATCAGTTCAGGGTAATTCCGTTTAATAAAGTACGGGTGATACTCTGCGTTGTGTTCGGATGATTCTGTGACATAATAGCCGAACTTATCCATTAATTCAAACCGCACCATATCATGATGCTTTGTTTTTTGTTTTTCTTTCGCTCTCCTTTTGATTTCTGGATACAAATCCGCGCCGTCTTTTTTGACTTCCAAAAGCCAAGCCATATGATTGATGCCCGCAATGCGTTCCTCAATTCCGTCATGCTCCATCCCGAGAGCTTTACATAAATCCTTCGTGCACACTTGGACACTGTGGCAGAGCCCGATTGTTTTGATATTGGTATAGCGGAGCATGGCGCCTGTAAGAGAAGCCATAGGATTTGTATAGTTTAAAAACCACGCATCCGGGCACATTTCCTCCATATCTCTTGCGATGTCAAATAAAACCGGGATTGTTCTGAGAGATCTGAATATCCCGCCGATGCCGACTGTATCGGCGATCGTCTGGCGCAGCCCATACCGTTTAGGAATCTCGAAATCGATGACTGTGCTTGGTTTGTAACCTCCAACCTGAATCGCATTGATGACATAGCCTGCGTTTTGCAAGGCAAGTTTTCTGTCATCATAGCTGTTGATCGCCACACTCGGGTTATAGCGGTCTCTTAGATTTTCGAGCATGAGCTGGGATTCCTGCAGGCGTTTGGGATCAATGTCGTAAAGCGCGAACTCAAACCCATTCAGTGCCTCTGTTAACAGGCAGTCACCCAACACATTTTTGGCGAAAATCGTGCTTCCTGCGCCGATAAATGTAATCTTTTTCATAATGCTTCCTCCTTTAGTGTTAACCCTTTACTGCTCCGGAAGACAGGCCGGCAATAAAGTATTTTTGCAGCGCCAAAAACAGAACAACCATTGGCAGCATTGCCATAAGCGCCGCTGCGGCAACTAAATGCAGGTTGTTGGCGTTTTCTCCGAAAAAACCTGCCATGGCTACTGTTAATGTCTGAACCTTTTGATCTTGTAAAAAGAAAATGGCAAATTGATAGTCGTTCCATATAAAAACACAAGAAATAATACAGATGGTTGCAGTGATCGGCTTCAGCAGAGGAAACACAATCGTAAAAAAGATTTTCAGCATCCCTGCGCCGTCAATTCTTGCGGCTTCTTCAAGCTCTTTTGGAATGGTCGATCGGATAAAGCCCGAATACAAGAATACGGTTAACGGCATGTAAGCCGCTGTATTGATCAAAATGGCGATGGCGTGTGTATTGACCATTCCGGCGTCCACGACCATTCGGTACAAAGGGACCATGGATGTTAACGGAGGGATGATCATAATGGAAATCAGCAAGGCAAAAACGGCTTTATTCAGTTTTGTTTCCCTCCGGGCAAGCGGGTAGGCGGCAAGTGAGCCGAATATAATTAATAACAAGGCAGAAAAACCTGTGATGATCATGGTGTTCATAAAAGAGTTTCCTAGCGAAGCACGCTCCCACGCCTCTGAAAAATTGTGAAAGGAGATGTCGGCTGGAAATATCCATTTCGAACTGTAGTCTCCTTTTGCTTTCAATGAAGTAGTCAGCAGAATATAAAAGGGAATAAAATGCGCACAGGCTACAATGGCGGCAAGAAGCGTAATGATCCGCGTGTTTTTTGAACGGGCGGCTCTCATGACATTTCCGCCTCCTTTCTTTTAAAGTACGCAAGCGCGCAAAAGCTGATGATCAAAATGACAAATGCCATAAATATGCCTTGTGTTGCAGCATAGCCGGCATCCTGTCGCTTGAAATACAAATCATACATAAACGTGGACATGGATTGTGATGCATTTCCGGGACCGCCCGCGGTGAGCGCAATGATGACGTCAAACAGCTTTAAGCCTCCGATAATGTTAATGACCATATTAATGGTAATGGAGGGCATTAACAGCGGCAGCGTGATGGTGAAAAACTGCTGGCCTTTTTTCGCGCCATCCATTTGTGCTGCTTCATAGTAATCTTTCGGAATGCTTTGCAGCCCGGCTAAGTAGACAACCATAGCGATCCCGACATATTGATAGGTGTTAATCATGACAATAATCCATGGATTGAGCGATGGGCTGGCGAGCGCATTAATAGGGCTGATGCCGAAGACACCGAGCAAATCGTTGAGCGCGCCTCCGTCATAGGAGAAGAAAAAGTACCAAATGTAGCCCATAATGAGCGGACTGATCATCACCGGCAAATAGACAATTGTTCTTGTTAGCGCTTTCGTTTTAATGCTTTGATTCAAGAGGAGAGCGTACAGAAGCCCGACCACATTTTGAAAAAAAGTGCTGCCAAGCCCATAAAGCAGGGTGTTTTTTAAGATGTGCCACGTGTCAGGGTCAGAAAACAGCCTTTCATATTGCGCGAATCCTACCCATTGGTAGACTTGTGAAAAGCCGTTCCAGTTTGTAAAGGTAATCAATGTGCCTTTCACAAACGGGTAAATCATAAAGACCAGAACGGAAAGCAAAGCAGGAATGTACATCCACCAAAGTGAGGACTGCTTTTTTGGCTTAACCTGTTTCACATGAACGTCCCTTGCGATCTCACTCATTGTTTTCAGCCCCCTGTGTTTCCGATTGCTCCCGAAGTCGTTTATATTCTCTTCCCAGCTTCTTCGAAATATCTTGAGGCGCCAAAATGTCAGCCGTAAGCTCCTGTCCGACCGTGCCCAGGACATCCCACATTCCGTTTGGCAAGTATAAACGGTCGAAGTAAGGCTCAACTTTGACATTTTGATAATGCTCATAATCATTTGCGTAGAAAATATCAGCCTTCACATTGGTCAGCCCTGAAGGAAGCGATGTGGCCTCAGCCATTTGTTTGGCATTGGCCGGGCGGGCCATAAATGCGATAAATTCTTTTGCCTCTTCTAAGTGAGGCGAATCTTTCCATGCTGCAAGCGTGTAGCGTTCACCGCCAATCCATATTGGGTCATCACCGGGATGTATGGCAGGTGTCGGGATAATGCCGACCTTGACGTTCGGATTGATCTGGGCAACGTCTTGGCCGAGTGTGCCGCCTTGCATTGTAAAGGCGATTTTGTTTTGGGCCATTAATTCAATAAGCTGTGATTTTTTTGCCGTGACGGCGTCGATATTCATCAATTTTTCCTTCTGCATTTGTTTGAGGGTTTCTGATAAATAAGTGAATTTACTCCATTGAAAAGTGCCGTTGATGAGCTGTTTTTTTTCATTATGGGCAGGGTCTGTGATGAGAAGAGGTGTAGCGAATTGGTCGTAATATTGAGCGAATGAGCTTTTGTCATAGCCGGCAAACCAGAAGGGCACAATCTTTCCCTTACTCTTTTCTTTAATCGTTCTCAGCGCTTTGATAAAGTCATCCATGGTTTCCGGCGGGGCAATGCCATAACGGTCTAAAATATTACGGTTATACGCCAGGCCGTCTTTTGCCTGATTGATCGGATAGGCATACACCTTTCCGCTTTTATTTTTGAGGATGCTGTTTAAATTGGGATCGAGATCTTGAGTCCATTCCATCTTCCGGAGATCCGCTGTATATTCTCCGTACCTGATTTTCCCCCAGCCATGTGTATCGAATAAATCAGGCAAATCATTGGCCGCCATTCTGACACGCATCATATTTTCATAGTCATTGCCTGGGAAATGAAGGCTGACATGAATGTCACTGTGTTCCTTTTCGAATGCTGCCGCCAGTTTTCTGAACGTATCTCTTTCACTGTCGGTTGACATTGTGGAATAAATGGTTAACGTCTTTTTTGCGGTATCTTCTGAGCTTTTCTCTGCTGAGCATCCGGGCAGAATAAGCAGAATAAGAGAGAGAAATAAAACAAAAGTGTGTTTCATCTTTTCCTCCTTATCATCGTGATGAATATTTGCTTATGTCACCTCCTTAGCTGTACATCCGCAGCTTTGTCTTACGATTAATGTTGTGGGCAGGGTGACATGGTGGGGAAGGGTTCGTCCCTTAAGACGGTCAAGCAGCAGTTTTACGCCTGTCCGGCCCATTTCTTCTGTGTATACCTTCACCGTCGTTAAAGGCGTGCTGGCAAATTCAGCTTCCTCAATCCCGTTAAAGCTTACGATTGCAGTATCCCGCGGCACTTGCAGCCCGGCTTCTTGGAGCGCTTTTAATGCACCGATCGCCATGGAATCGCTGGCAATAAAGAATGCTTCAGGCAGATGGCCTTGAGCGATTGCTTTTTTCATCAGGCGATAGCCCTCACGCATGCTGTATTCTCCAATCAGCACATGCTCAGGCTGGGGGGCGGCTGACTCCAAAAAAGCGGTGAGGCGTTTATCTTCAATGGTTCTGCGAATGCTTTGGCCGTCCTTCAGCGTATGCTCTTTTTCCTGTCCGCCAATGTAGCCTAACCGTTTGTAGCCTAAGTCGAAAAGGTGATCAATCGCCTGGCGTGAAGCCGATTCAAAATCGATGCTAATCGAATCGTATGCTTGCGGATCAGGAGAATGATTGATGAATACGGCATGCTCCAGCTTTCCGCTAATATGCTTAACCGCTTCATCATGAACACGGCCGATGACAATGACACCATTCAATTCCCGAAAGATATGTTCCTGAAAGGAGCCGAGATGAATTGAGTTTGTAATAAAAATTTCCTGTTCAAAGCATTCCTTTTCAATGCCTTTGCGAATGGAAGAAAAATAAGGGTCCTGCCTTTCCTGATCAGGGGACAGACAGCTCAGCACGCCGATCAGCGGCTGGGCCCGCGGTTTTTGCCCACGGGCTTTTCGGCGTTTGGCAACGGTTTGATAACCAAGCTCTTCAGCGATATTGATGACTCTTTGTCTCGTTTCGCCCGCAACAGAAAGCGACTCATCTTCATTTAAAATTCTGGAAACAGTTGCACTGGAAACATTAGCTTTCAAAGCGATATCTTTAATACGAACCATGGGAATCCCTCTCATCTATTTAGTAAAATATTAACTCACCTGTTTTTGATAAATTGATACTATCATATGAAAGTAAGCGGTTACAATAATTAATTTCAGAATATTTCGCTATATTTACTAAATATTTAGTAAAATATGTGAATTGTTTTGGAAAAATAAAGGGGAACCCAGATCTGTCTCGTAAATGTGAAGTAAGCGAATAAGGAAGGGTGATGGGATGAGAGCTGAAAGAAGAGAGCAACTGTTTCGATTGCTTGGTGATTTGCCTGACCGGAGGCCAATAAGTGTTGAGACATTACGTATTGAAGAAAGAGGAGAAAATATCGTTGAAACGCTCCTGCTCGATTTAAATGGACTTGAAAAGGTGCCCGCTTATTTTGTGAAGCCGAGGATAACAGAAGGAGCTTGCCCAGCCGTATTGTTTCAGCATTCACATGGGGGACGGTATGACAGGGGGAAAAGTGAACTGATTGAGGGAGCGGATTATTTGAAAACGCCTTCTTTTTCTGATGAGCTTACTTCTCTCGGATACGGCGTGCTTGCGATTGATCATTGGGGATTTGGAGATCGGCGGGGAAAAGCGGAAAGCGAGATTTTTAAAGAAATGCTCCTGACCGGAAAAGTGATGTGGGGGATGATGATTTATGACAGTTTAAGAGCGTTAGATTATATGCAGTCACGCTCTGATATTCAGCCTGACAGGATCGGTACCATCGGCATGTCTATGGGAGGGTTGATGGCGTGGTGGACAGCTGCGCTCGATGACCGGATTAAGGTGTGTGTTGATTTGTGCAGCCAGGTAGATCATCACGTGCTGATCAAAACACAGAATCTTGACAGGCACGGCTTTTATTATTACGTTCCATCGCTTGCAAAGCATTTTTCCGCATCGGAGATCCAAAGCCTGATCGCGCCGCGCCCGCACCTTAGTCTTGTTGGAATACACGATCGGTTAACGCCGGCCGAGGGCGTGGACAAAATCGAAAAAGAACTGGCAGATGTATATGCTGGACAGGGAGCTTCTGATTGCTACCGGGTGGTCCGTTCTGCTTCAGGACATTTCGAAACAGCAGTCATGAGGCATAAAGCAGTCCGTTTTTTGCAAACATGGCTGTGACGGTTACAGGAAACAGGCGGAAAGGCGCAGAATTGAAGCGAGGGAAGTGGAACCAATGGAATGACAAGACATAATGGATTGGGCTTTCCGGCGGCATCTCAATCCATTCAGCTGGTATATTCGACCCCTTTTTTTATTAGTATTGGTTTATGCTGCGTATAAGCGCAGCTGGAAAGGTGTCCTCGTCACTTTTGTATTGATGATGAGCAGTATGGTCTGGTTTCCGGAACCTAAGAAGATTGATCTGCAAATGAAAAAAGTGCTGGAATTCGAGCAAATGCTTTTAAGCAGTCCGGTCTCGGCTGTTTTAACAATTGCTTTCATGCTGGTTTTTCTCGGTTTTATTTTGGCTGCTTTCTGGAAGCGGTCACTTGTATTTGGTTTAATCCTATTGAATGTGACACTTGTTGGGAAGGTGGCCCTGTCCTTATTATTCACAGGTGAGAATGGCTGGGCACCGTTAGGCAATACGATTTTTGGGCTGATGATGGTCAATGGAATCGGCCTGTTCATCAAGTATCGAAATCAAAAAAAACGCAGAGGAATAGACATCTAAGGCTAGGACCGTTTTACTGTAAAACGGTCTTTTTTTGCTCGTTTCAGGGACCGGCCCTACAATTCCTATATTGACAGAATCGTATGTGAATAATAATATTCTAATTGTTAACTTTTATTTATAAATGGTTAACAATTAGAATAGGATGTGATATACGTTCTTCAGTTATCAGTGAAAGGGCGAGGAAACATGCAAGAAGAAACACTTTATAGTGTCAGAATGAGAGCTTCTGTGAATGGATCTCATGAAGACGGCGGAAAGCATATATCCGGCGGAGAACGGCTTATTCCTTTCCATGAGATGAAGCGTACAGTCAATGCCTTATTAGAAAAAGGGTTATCCCATTCAAGAGGAAAACCTGATTTTATGCAAATTCAATTTGAAGAGGTTCATGAACCGATAAAAACCATTCAGCCATTGCCTGTTCATACGAATGAAGTGAGCTCCCCGGAAGAAGGACAAAAGCTCGCCCGATTGTTATTGGAAAAAGAAGGCGTTTCACGAGACGTGATTGACAAAGCATATGAACAAATCCCTGAATGGTCCGATGTCAGGGGAGCGGTGCTGTTTGATATTCACACAGGCAGGCGAATGGATCAAACAAAAGAAAAAGGCGTGCGGGTCTCCAGAATGGACTGGCCGGACGTTAATTTTGAAAAATGGGCGCTTCGCAGTCACGTGCCGGCACATTCAAGAATAAAAGAGGCCCTTGCGCTTGCTTCAAAGGTAAGCTGGCACCCGGCAGCCATTGCAGAATTATGCTGGTCGGATGATCCAGATTACATAACAGGCTATGTTGCGGGTAAAAAACTGGGCTATCAGCGTATTACAGCAATGAAAGAATATGGAGCTGAAGCGGGCTGCCGAGTCTTTTTTATTGATGGCGTCAAAGATGTAACCACGTACATACATGATCTGGAGAAACAGCCTATTTTAATAGAGTGGGAGGAAGATTATGACTCATGATTTGATAGAAAAAAGTAAAAAACATCTCTGGCTGCCATTTACCCAAATGAAAGATTATGATGAAAACCCCTTAATCATCGAAAGCGGCAAGGGAATCAAAGTCAAAGACATAAACGGCAAGGAATACTATGACGGTTTTTCTTCAGTTTGGCTAAATGTCCACGGGCATCGTAAAAAGGAATTAGATGACGCCATAAAAAAGCAGCTCGGAAAAATCGCGCACTCCACGTTATTAGGCATGACCAACGTTCCTGCAACCCAGCTTGCTGAAGCATTAATCAACATCAGCCCAAAAAAGCTTACGCGGGTCTTTTATTCAGACAGCGGTGCAGAAGCGATGGAAATAGCCTTAAAAATGGCGTTTCAGTATTGGAAGAACATCGGGAAGCCCCAAAAACAAAAATTTATCGCCATGAAAAACGGGTATCACGGTGATACGATTGGCGCCGTCAGTGTTGGTTCAATTGAACTGTTCCACCACGTATACGGCCCGTTGATGTTCGAGAGTTACAAGGCTCCGATTCCTTATGTGTATCGCTCTGAAAGCGGTGATCCTGATGAGTGCCGTGATCAGTGCCTGAAAGAGCTCGAACAGCTGCTTAAGGAACATCACGAGGAAATTGCCGCGCTTTCCATAGAATCAATGGTACAAGGGGCTTCCGGTATGATCGTGATGCCGGAAGGATATTTGGCAGGGGTGCGAGAGCTGTGTACAACATACGATGTCTTAATGATTGTTGATGAAGTTGCTACAGGCTTTGGCCGTACAGGAAAAATGTTTGCGTGCGAGCACGAGAATGTCCAGCCTGATCTGATGGCTGCAGGTAAAGGCATTACAGGAGGCTATTTGCCAATTGCTGTTACGTTTGCCACGGAAGACATCTATAAGGCATTCTATGATGATTATGAAAACCTAAAAACCTTTTTCCATGGCCATTCCTATACAGGCAATCAGCTTGGGTGTGCAGTTGCGCTTGAAAATCTGGCATTATTTGAATCTGAAAACATTGTGGAACAAGTAGCGAAAAAAAGTGAACAGCTTCGTTTCCTTCTTCAAGATCTGCATGCTCTTCCTCACGTGGGAGATATTCGGCAGCTTGGCTTTATGTGCGGTGCAGAGCTTGTTCAGTCGAAGGATACCAAAGAGCCTTATCCGGCTGATCGGCGGGTTGGATACAAAGTTTCCTTAAAAATGCGAGAGCTGGGAATGCTGACAAGGCCGCTTGGGGACGTGATTGCATTTCTGCCTCCTCTCGCCAGTACAGCTGAGGAGCTCGAGGAAATGGTTGCCATTATGAAACAAGCGATCCATGAGGTTACGAGTCTTGAAGATTGATTCATGGCTGAACGAGCGGTTAGACAGAATGAAGGAAGCCGGCGTACATCGTAACCTGCGGTCAATGGATGGAGCGCCGGTTCCGGAGAGGAACATTGATGGCAAGAATCAAACGGTCTGGTCCTCAAACAATTATTTAGGACTCGCAAGCGATAGACGTTTGATCGATGCAGCCCAAACAGCATTGCAGCAATTTGGGACAGGAAGTAGCGGCTCACGTTTAACGACGGGCAATTCGATCTGGCATGAAAAGCTAGAAAAGAAGATTGCCTGCTTTAAACGGACAGAAGCGGCGCTATTGTTTTCGAGCGGTTATTTGGCCAATGTCGGTGTCCTTTCATCTTTGCCAGAAAAGGAAGATGTCATTTTAAGTGACCAGCTCAATCATGCAAGTCTGATCGATGGCTGCCGACTTTCTAAGGCTGATACAGTTGTTTATCGGCATATTGATATGAATGATCTTGAAAACAAGCTGAATGAAACGCAGCGTTATCAGCGCCGTTTTATCGTAACAGACGGAGTATTCAGCATGGATGGCACGATTGCTCCTCTTGACCAGATCATCTCGCTTGCGAAACGCTATCATGCCTTCGTGGTCGTTGATGATGCCCACGCAACAGGAGTTTTGGGTGATTCAGGGCGAGGAACGAGTGAATATTTTGGTGTTTGTCCCGACATTGTGATCGGCACCTTGAGCAAGGCTGTTGGCGCGGAAGGAGGTTTTGCGGCAGGATCAGCGGTCTCCATCGACTTTTTGCTGAACCATGCCAGAACATTTATCTTTCAAACCGCTATTCCGCCAGCCAGCTGTGCGGCTGCTCACGAGGCTTTCAACATGATTGAAGCCAGCAGGGAAAAACGGCAGCTTTTATTTTCTTATATCAGCATGATCAGAACCAGTCTGAAGAATATGGGTTATGCCGTGAAAGGAGATCATACGCCGATTATTCCCGTGGTCATCGGCGATGCCCATAAAACGGTCATATTTTCTGAAAAGCTGCAGGGCAAGGGAATTTATGCTCCTGCCATTCGGCCGCCGACCGTTGCGCCAGGTGAAAGCCGGATTCGAATCACAATCACGTCGGATCACAGTACGGGTGATATTGATCATTTGCTGCAAACATTTCATTCAATCGGAAAGGAGCTGCACATCATTTGAGGGGTTTTTTTGTGACAGGAACAGATACAGAAGTGGGGAAAACGGTTATATCCAGCGGAATCGCCGCATTATTGCGAGAACATAACAAAGATGTTGGGGTGTATAAACCATTTCTAAGCGGTATATCGCGCCATCATCCAGATAGTGATACAAGTCTGCTGAAAGACATGTCGCAGACCGGTCTCTCTCATGAAGACATTACGCCTTTTGCCTTCAAAGCGCCCCTTGCACCATACGTTGCAGGGAAACTCGAGGGAAAGACTGTCAGCATGGAAGAGGTTTTAAGCCATTGGGAGCGGATTAAAGAAAAACATGAATGCTTCATCGTAGAAGGTGCGGGCGGTATTTCTGTGCCATTGGGAGAGGATTATTTGGTCAGTCATGTCATAAAAGCGTTACAGCTTCCCATGATTATTGTGGCGCGTCCGCACCTTGGAACCATTAATCATACCTTTTTAACTGTCAAATATGCAGAAAGCATGGGACTTCCAATCGCCGGAATTATCATCAATGGAATCAGTGATTCTCCCGATCAAGATGAAAAAACCAATCCTGAGATGATTGAACGCTTATGCGGTGTGCCGGTTTTAGGGATTACGCCAAAGCTTGCCAACGTGACGAAAGAAACGGTTCTACATATGGTAAAAGACCATATCAATCTATCATTACTGATGAATCAAGTGGGGGTATGAGAATGAATCAATGGATGGAACTCGCAGACCGGGTGCTGGCTGGAGCAGAAGTGACAGACGAAGAGGCGCTTTCAATATTAAATTGTCCGGATGAAGATATTTTGCTATTAATGCACGGGGCTTTTCACATCAGAAAGCACTTTTATGGAAAAAAAGTAAAGCTCAATATGATTATGAATGCGAAATCAGGGCTCTGCCCGGAAAACTGCGGCTATTGTTCACAGTCTGCCATTTCGAAAGCGCCAATTGAGTCTTACAGGATGGTGAATAAGGAAACGCTGCTTGAAGGCGCAAAGCGGGCGCACGATCTGAATATCGGCACATATTGTATCGTGGCAAGCGGCAGAGGGCCGTCCAACAGAGAAGTAGATCAGGTCGTAGATGCGGTACAGGAAATTAAAGAGACATATGGATTGAAGGTTTGTGCGTGCCTCGGACTGTTAAAGCCAGAGCAGGCGAAGCGGCTCAAAGAGGCAGGAGTAGACCGTTATAATCATAATTTGAATACCTCGCAGAGAAACCATTCAAACATCACGACCTCACATACATACGATGACAGGGTCAATACGGTTGAAATCGCCAAAGAATCGGGACTGTCTCCGTGTTCAGGCGCCATTATCGGAATGAAGGAGACAAAACAGGATGTCATTGACATCGCCAAAAGCTTAAAGGCTCTTGACGCGGATTCCATTCCGGTGAATTTTTTGCATGCGATTGATGGCACGCCGTTAGAAGGCGTAAACGAATTAAACCCGCTGTATTGTTTAAAAGTGCTGGCGCTGTTCCGTTTTATCAATCCATCAAAAGAAATTCGCATTTCCGGAGGAAGAGAGGTCAACCTCCGCTCATTGCAGCCATTAGGGCTTTACGCCGCAAACTCCATTTTTGTCGGAGACTACTTAACAACTGCCGGGCAAGAGGAGACGGAGGATCATAAAATGCTGAGTGATTTAGGCTTTGAAGTTGAATCAGTCGAAGAAATGAAGGCCAGTTTAAGCGCGAAAAGCTGAAAGAATCAATAAAAGCAATCGGTGTGATGTCGATTGCTTTTATTTTTGAACAGAAAGGAGAAGATCACATGACAATTGCATCTTTACATGCATCCTCTGAGTTTTTGAAAAATCCATATCCTTTTTACGACACATTGCGAGCTGTTCATCCTATATATAAAGGGAGTTTCTTTAAATATCCGGGCTGGTATGTCACGGGATATGAAGAAACGGCAGCTATTTTGAAAGATGCGAGATTCAAAGTCCGCACACCGCTGCCTGAAAGATCAGCCAAATATCAGGACCTTACACATGTGCAAAATCAAATGATGCTGTTTCAGAATCAGCCTGATCATCGACGATTGCGGACGCTTGCTAGCGGAGCATTTACGCCGCGAACAACAGAGTGTTATCGGCCGTACATCATTGAAGCTGTTCACCAGTTGCTCGATCAGGTGCAAGGTGAAAAAAAGATGGAGATCATTTCGGACTTTGCTTTTCCGTTAGCAAGCTTCGTCATCGCTAACATTATAGGTGTGCCGGAGGAAGATCGGGAGCAATTAAAGGAATGGGCTGCGAGTCTCATTCAAACGATTGATTTTACCCGGTCAAGAAAGGGATTAACAGAGGGCAATCATATTGCTGTACAGGCTATGGCATATTTCAGAGAGCTGATTCAAAAGCGAAAACACCATCCTCAACAGGATATGATCAGCATGCTCTTGAAGGGGAAAGAAAAGGATAAGCTGACGGAAGAGGAAGCAGCATCTACGTGCATATTGCTGGCGATCGCCGGACATGAGACAACGGTCAATCTCATCAGCAATTCAGTCCTTTGTCTGCTGCAGCACCCAGAACAGCTTTTGAAACTGAGAGAAAATCCAGATCTTATTGGTACAGCAGTCGAGGAATCTCTGCGATATGAAAGCCCCACGCAAATGACAGCCAGAGTTGCGGTAGAGGATATTGACATCAGCGGGGTGACAATCCGTCAAGGAGAACAAGTCTATCTTTTGTTAGGGGCGGCTAATCGAGATCCAAGCATATTCACACGCCCCGATGTCTTCGATATTACGAGAAGCCCTAATCCGCATCTTTCATTCGGACATGGCCATCATGTTTGCTTAGGATCCTCGCTGGCACGATTAGAAGCGCAAATTGCGATCAACACCCTTCTGCAGCGAATGCCCAGCCTGAAGCTCGCAGATTCTGAATGGCGATATCGGCCGCTATTTGGATTTCGGCAGCTTGAAGAGCTGCCGGTGACTTTTGAATAAGCCTAAGAATGTGAGTGCCAAAAAAGTGTCAGCCCCGCCGAAAATGGGCAATCTATAAAAAAGGGGAGTGAACACAGTGAAAAAAGTGCTGATTGCCGGCGGAAATGGTGTGATAGGGAGACTGCTTGCTGAAGGGCTTATTTCAGATTATGAAGTGACAGTGCTTGATAAAGATCATTTCGATGGCACAGCCTCCTTCATTCAGGCTGACGCCGCAAATTACGAGGATCTCTTGAAGAAGATTCCGAAAGATACCGATGTGATCTTAAATTTACTGGCTGTCAAAATCAAATACGATGTCATGGACATCGCTGAGTTTGAAAAAATGACGGATGTTTTCTATAGGGCAAGCTATTATCTGTGCCGCGCAGCAGCAGAGCTCGGCATTCATAAGCTCGTGTTCGCCAGCAGCAATCATGTCACAGATGTATACGAAAAAGACGGGCACTCGCTCTTAGGACGGGAAATCACAACAAGCGATTATCCGCTGTCAAAAAACTTGTACGGTGTATTAAAGCTGACGTCTGAACAGATCGGCCATTTGTTTTATTTGGAAAATAAGCTTTCAGTGATCAACCTTCGAATCGGAACAGTCGTCACAGATGAAATGGATACGCTGCATGAAAAAGAACGGACGAAAAAGACACTGCTTTCTCACGCCGATCTGCTGTCAATTTTTAAAGCCGCCATTGAAACCAATATCCGGTACGGCACTTATTACGCCGTCTCTGATAATCCGGGCCGGCCATGGTCTATTGAATCTGCTGTCAATGAACTTGGATTTTCGCCGCAAATCAATACGGCCGAGCTTCTGAGCGAGAAGGAGAACGGAGCATAATCATTTTCTAAGATTATGCTCTTTTTCTTTTGTCATTGGCTTTCATGTGCGGGGTTCCCCGCCCGGCCTGGGGCTCTGTTCAAATGATTATAGACATGGCAATCACAGATTTGCTACATTTTAGACACGATATCGTCACATGCTGCAGCTTGTTTAGGAAAGAATGATAACGCTTACAAAAGAGAGGTGGGAGCTATCGTACATTCACTGAAAAGTCGCTTGTTTGATATGTTGATTTACGGGTTTTTGCTGATGTTCGCTTTAATATGCGTACTTCCGTTCATTCATGTCATCGCAGCATCCTTCGCCACAGTAGAAGAAGTTGTGTCGAAAACATTTATTTTAATACCGACCACTTTTTCGCTAGATGCTTATCGCTACATTTTTTCAACAGATATTATTTATAAGAGTTTGCTTGTTTCTGTGTTTGTGACAGTGATAGGTACTGCAGTCAGCATGTTTTTATCATCATTGATGGCTTACGGGTTATCCCGCCGTGAATTAATCGGACGGCAGCCGCTCATGTTTCTCGTTGTATTTACGATGCTGTTCAGCGGCGGCATGATTCCGACTTTTCTTGTGGTCAAATCGCTTGGATTGCTCGATTCTTACTGGGCGCTCATTTTGCCGACAGCCATTAATGCTTTTAACCTGATCATTCTGAAAAACTTCTTTCAAAATATCCCGGCAAGCCTGGAAGAGTCCGCGAAAATCGATGGGTGCAATGACCTGGGCATTTTCTTTAAAATCGTGCTGCCGCTGTCTCTGCCTGCGATCGCAACGATTTCATTGTTTTATGCGGTCACGTATTGGAACACGTATATGACAGCGATTTTGTACTTAAATGATTCAGCAAAATGGCCGATTCAGGTGCTTCTGCGCCAAATCGTCATTGTATCAAGCGGCATGCAGGGGGATATGTCAGAGATGGGTTCGGGCAGCCCGCCGCCTGAGCAAACGATTAAAATGGCGGTCATAGTGGTGGCGACCATCCCGGTTCTGCTTGTCTATCCGTTTATACAAAAGCATTTTGCAAAAGGAGCTTTACTGGGATCTGTTAAAGGATAAAAAATATGAAACGGAGGGGTACGATGGGAAACAAATGGAGGGTGCTTTTCATGTTGCTTGTACTGGCACTCGGCGGAGTGCTGGCGGGTTGTAAAGGGGCTGATCAGTCTGCGGCTGAAGGCAAAGCTGAATCGGATTCAAAGGTCAAGCTGTCTTGGATGGCGATTTTGTATCACCAGCAGCCGCCGAAAGACAGGGCGATTAAAGAAATTGAAAAGCTGACAAATACAGAACTCGACATTACCTGGGTTCCAGACGCGGTGAAAGAAGACAGGCTGAATGCGGCGCTTGCAGCCGGCAATCTTCCGCAAATCGTGACCATCCAGGATATTAAAAATTCGTCAGTCATGAATGCCTTCCGGTCAGGAATGTTCTGGGAAATCGGCGATTATATCAAGGATTATCCTAACTTAAACAAAATGAACAAACTCATTAATAAAAACGTAACCATCGATGGCAAGCTCTACGGGATATACAGAGAGCGTCCGCTTTCAAGACAGGGGATCGTCATTCGGAAGGACTGGCTGGACAATTTGAATTTGAAAACGCCGGAAACGCTAGATGAGCTTTATGAAGTGGCCAAAGCATTTACGGAGGACGACCCGGACAAGGATGGGAAAGATAATACGTTCGGGCTGGCAGACCGTAATGACTTGATTTACGGCGCGTTTAAAACGATTGGCTCGTATGAAGGCATGCCGACAGATTGGAAGGAATCAGGCGGCAAATTCACCCCTGATTTCATGACACAGGAATATAAAGACACGATGAATTATATGAAAAAGCTGCGTGATAACGGGTATATGAATAAGGATTTTCCCGTCACAAGCAAAACCCAGCAGCAGGAGCTTTTTTCTCAAGGAAAAGCCGGCATTTATATTGGCAATATGGTAGATGCCGTCAATCTGCGCGACCATGCTTCTGATAAATCGATGAAGCTTGAGATCATCAACCGCATAAAAGGCCCAGATGGGAAAGAGCGGGTATGGGCATCAGGAGGCCATAACGGCGTGTTTGCTTTCCCGAAAACGAGCGTGAAAACGGAAGCTGAGCTTAAACGGATCTTGGCATTTTTTGACCGAATTGCCGAAGAAGACGTCTATAGCCTGATGACTTATGGCATCGACGGCGTGCACTACAACAAAGGAGAGGACAAAACGTTCACACGCAAAGAAAGCCAGGTAAAAGACTGGCAGACTGATATTCAGCCGCTGTCCGCCTTAATAGCCATTGATAAAGCCTACTTAAAAAACACGGGAGATCCGCTTCGGACGGCATATGAGGAGCTGACTGAGGACAATGAAAAGATCATCGTCTCTAATCCTGCTGAAAGCCTGTATTCCGCGGCGGAGTCGGAACGGGGGGATGAACTGAAGAAAATCATTGATGATGCGACCTATAAATATATGATTGGCGACATCACAGAAAGCCAGTTCGATAAAGAAGTGGAAAAATGGGAGTCAAGCGGAGGAAAACAAATTATTCAGGAATACGAAGAAGCGTTTAAACAATCAAAATAACATTGGAAAAACCCAAAACCGCTTGCGTGTTTTGGGTTTTTTACATACTTCTTTTTTGCTGGCGATAGTTTCCCGGTGTAATTCCCTCCAGCTTTTTAAATGACCTGATAAAATTTTGCGAGTTTTTATATTTTAGTTTTTCCGCAATGTCCTTGACCGCCATGTCGGTTTCGGCAAGCCAGCTTTTCGCCATATGATGTCGGTAGCTTGAGACATACTCGCTGAATGAAATACCCATTTCTTTTTTGAAAATGCTGCTTAAATAGTTTGGGTTGTAATGGAGCCTGCGTGCGATTTCATCCAGTGTCAACTCAGATTCAAACTCATGGTGGATGATATGAATGATGTTGTCGGAAATATTTTTGTACTGGGCATCCGCGCGGGCGTTCACTTTGTCTGTCATCGGATCAATAAACTCATTTTTGAGCCAGTTTTCGGTATCCTCGAACGTTTTCAGCTCGAAAATCTGGTCATACAGCATTTTGTTTTCTTCAAGCTCAAACAATTCGATTCCGAGCACATGCATCAGCTCAATCACATGGTTCAAAAAGCGCGCGATGGCGATCTGAAATTGGTACAGGTTAGTGTTCTGGGTGAAAATGGCTTGCAAAATCGCGTGCAGGCATTTGTCCGCTTTCTCCTTGTCTCCTGCTTTGACGGCATCGAACAGCTCATGCTGAAGCTGCTTGGGAAAATGGGTTTTGAAGGTTTTTTTCTGGTCCAGGTCTTCATAAAAGATAATCGATTTGTTTTCTGCTTTGAGCCGGTATTTCAACGCCTCCGAACCTTCAGCGTAGGCTGTTTTCGCCTTTGTCAGCGCATCAAACGGCTGGCTGATGCCGATGCTGACAGACAGCTGCAGCTCAGCTTCCGCTTTTTCCTGAATCATCCTTGCAGTCTCATTCAGCTCAGCCATGAATTCCTCCTTTGTCCCGCTTTGATTGATCAAAATCGTTGCCTGCTGTTTGTCCACCACGGCGGGGGCAAGATGTTTGTCTGTCGGGATGCTGCGCTCAATCAGGCTGTTGACGGCAAACAAAAGCAAATCCATATCTTTTTTCTCATAAGGTGTATGATTCAGTGTGTCAATTTGGAGCACAAGCAGGGCAAGGTGCCGCCAATTTTGCTTTAAGCCGAGGCTTTCAAAGCGGTTATTAACCTCCTCATCCGTCAGTTTTCCGAGCATAAGCCTGACCATAAAATATTGCTGCAGGTGAGTGGCTTGCTGCTTCATCGTTTCTTCAAGGTCATCATTTCTGTCCTTCAGCTGCTTAAAGCTCTGTTCAATTAACTCAAATTCATTTTGAGGCGGCTGTTTTTCTTGTATGGCACCATGCCTTGCGAATGATTCGTAAAGCACCCTGATCGGCTTGTAAAAATGGCGGGAACCCAGCCAAGAAAACAATAATGAAAGCGTTAACAAAATAAGGCATACTGTAAAAGTGATCCAGCCGATTGACTTGGCTTCTTTTTTTAGCTCAGGCAGGGAAACGAGAGAAAAATAAGTCCACGTGTTATAATCGGATTTTTGATAGGTGACTTTATAATGAATCCGGTCAATAACTGTTTCAAACTGACCGCTATTAGCGGTTTGCGCCAGCATTTTTTGGACAAAACCGTCGTTATGAAGAGATTCTCCGACGTCAGACATATTGTTATGCAGGATGATGCGGCCTTTTTCATCCATGATAAACAGGTTTTTGGCGTTAGAATAGTCAGGCATATTTTTGACAAGCGAACAGCTCGGGATGCTTGCGGCTGCTAATCCTTTTGTATTTGTGCTGTTCAAAGGAAGCTGCTTAATTAAATTGATATTGTAACGGCAGTTTTCTGATGTGCCTTCTTTTGTGGAAATCAAATGATTGTTTTCCTCAAGTGTCCAATATGAGCGGCTCGCTTTGTGTTTCGTGTATGCTGATGCTGCTTCATGAAGAGTGTCTGTGTTTAAGCGGTACAAACCGGAATTGTTCATGTGCCATTTTTTCGTATAACTGACTAACGTCAGATTGGACAGGTCGGTATCAAAGCTTTGCAGATAATTGAGCTCTTGGTTCACTTGGTTATAGATTTGAAATTGGTCAGAGTGCAAAGACTCGGACAGAGTGCGAAGGAGAGGCGGCGAACTCACATAGTGGGTCAAAGAGTGATCAACGGTTTTCAAGATATGCTCGATGCTTTGCTGGGTCTGCTGGAGTGTGTCGAATTTTTCCTCCGAAACGTTGGAAATAGCCGTTTTCTGAGAGTGCTCGTACGAAAACAATCCAACCAAAATAACCGGAATGGTGCTGAGCAGGCAGAAAAACGTGATCAGCTTGTAGTAAAACTTGTATTGGCTTCTTTTCATAAAACCCCCCATTTCCTAAATCCACTTCACCTTAATACAATTAATCCAAAGATTGATATATATTGTCAATAATCATTTTCTAATATCGGTGTCTTTATTTCAGGTGGAACTGCTGAACCATTGATCATAAAGGGATAAAACAGGATGTGATCATATGATTGTAGACGGACTTTTGCCTGCTGAGCTACAGTGAATGCAAGAACCTGTGAAAGGAGGCTTGAAAAAAATGAAAACAGCAGAAGCGCAAGCGCCGGCTGTTGATGCAGTCATTTTTAAAAAAGAAAAAAGAAAGCGCTTACTAAGTAAGCTGATCCAGCAAAAATATTTGTACTTGATGATTTTGCCTGGGTGTATTTATTTTTTGCTTTTTAAGTATGTCCCGATGTGGGGGATTGTGATTGCATTTCAGGATTATCAGCCATTCCTCGGCATTTTGGGCAGTGAGTGGGTCGGGCTGAAGCATTTTATCAGGCTGTTTACTGAGCCTACATTTTTTCTCTTGTTAAAAAACACGCTCGTGTTATTTGCGTTGAACCTGGCCATATTTTTTCCGGTGCCGATTTTGCTGGCGCTTCTATTGAACGAAGTGCGGATTGCTCTCTTTAAAAAATTTGTTCAGACGCTGATTTATATCCCGCATTTTATGTCTTGGGTCATTGTGGTATCGCTATCGTTTGTGCTTTTAACGGTAGACGGAGGCTTGATTAATGAACTGATTGTGTTTTTTGGCGGTGAAAAAATCAATTTTCTGCTGAACGAAGAATGGTTCAGGCCCCTGTATATTCTTCAGGTTATCTGGAGGGAAGCTGGATGGTCGACGATCATTTATCTGGCGGCCATTACAGCGGTTGACCCTCAGCTGTATGAAGCGGCGAAAATGGACGGAGCGGGACGGCTGCGGCAAATGTGGCATATTACGCTGCCCGCCATTAAAAGCGTTATCGTCGTTTTGCTGATTTTGAAAATCGGAGACACGCTGGAGCTTGGCTTCGAGCATGTGTATTTGCTGTTAAATGCAACGAATAGGGAAGTAGCGGAAATTTTTGATACGTACGTTTATACTGCCGGGCTGAAACAGGGCCAATTCAGCTACAGTACAGCAGTCGGCGTATTTAAAGCGGCAGTCGGGCTGATTTTGGTCATGCTTGCGAATCGTTTGGCGAAGAAATTTGGCGAGGAAGGAATTTATTAGGAAAGGGATGGGATCAATGGATCAATCAATCGCTGTAAAATCGCCTCTTACGTACGCGGAGGCATTGGCAAATACGATTATGAACACGTACACTGTCGAGGAGCTGCCGCCTGCAAACCGCTGGCATTACCATCAAGGCGTTTTCTTATGCGGTGTATTGCGGTTATGGGAAGCAACCGGGGAAAAGCGGTATTTTGAGTATGCGAAGGCTTATGCAGATCTCTTAATCGATGATTATGGCAATCTATTATTTAGGAGAGATGAGCTGGACGCTATTCAAGCGGGTCTCATTCTTTTTCCATTATACGAACAGACGAAGGATGAGCGGTATGTCAAAGCGGCAAAAAGGCTCCGCGGCTTATATGGAACATTGAACCGGACGTCTGAGGATGGTTTTTGGCACAAAGACGGTTATCCTTACCAAATGTGGCTTGACGGCTTATACATGGGGGGGCCGTTCGCACTGAAATACGCGAATCTGAAGCAGGAGCCGGAGCTGTTTGATCAGGTCGTGCTGCAGGAGTCATTGATGAGAAAGCATACGAAGGATTCAAAAACCGGACTCTTTTATCACGCCTGGGATGAAGCGAAAAAAATGCCTTGGGCCAATGAAGAGACAGGCTGTTCACCGGAATTTTGGGCACGTTCCATCGGCTGGTACGTCATGTCTCTTGCTGACATGATTGAAGAGCTGCCGAAGAAGCATCCGAACCGTCATGTGTGGAAAAACACGCTGCAGGACATGATGGAAAGCATCTCCCGCTATCAAGACAAGGAGACAGGGCTATGGTATCAGATCGTTGATAAGGGAGACAGGTCTGATAACTGGCTGGAAAGCTCAGGGTCCTGCCTGTACATGTACGCACTTGCGAAAGGAATCAATAAAGGCTATCTAGACAGAGCTTACGAAACAACACTACTAAAAGCGTATCAAGGCTTGATTCAGCATAAAACCGAAACAACAGAAGACGGAGCGTTTCTCGTCAAAGACATATGTGTCGGAACATCAGCCGGTTTCTATGACTATTATGTCAGCCGCGAAAGAAGCACAAACGATCTGCACGGAGCCGGCGCGTTTATTTTGGCCATGACAGAACTGGAGCCTCTATTTAGGTCAGCGGGAAAATGACAAAAAGGATACGTACGGCTTTGTGGGTAATCGTCTTAGTACTCTTTTTGGCATCATGCTCAAGCAGGCCGGACGGAATGCATGTCATTCTCTTTTCTGATATGAAGGCTGGCGTACAGGAAAACATAAAAATGGCCGCTGGGCAGAATGCCGGGAAGGTCGATATCCTTCCAGCTTTTCCAGAAAAACTGCTGACGGAAATTACAGCCCATGAGGGAGATGTTTTCATCGTGCCTGAAGACATGTTTCAAGCTTTCGATGATCCGGAAAATTTTCAGCCGTTAAACGGATTGTCTCCTGAAAAAACATCTCCTTATACAACGGTTAATAAAAAAACAGGAGAGAAAACAATCTATGCCGTTCAGATCGAAAAAGGGGAAAAACAGCTGAACGGCTATTCTTTTCGATTGAATCGCGATATGGCAGCGTTTATCCCTGTGTATGCTGAAAAAACAGA
This sequence comes from Bacillus sp. MBGLi79, assembly GCF_002953915.1. Classification (NCBI taxonomy): domain Bacteria; kingdom Bacillati; phylum Bacillota; class Bacilli; order Caryophanales; family Bacillaceae; genus Bacillus; species Bacillus sp. MBGLi79. The sequence goes on along the minus strand of NZ_CP026521.1, from coordinate 3,332,012 downwards.
GGAAGCGCTGCAGCTGATTTCCCAACTAACTGAAGCCCGATAGAGGTGAGAACATTGAAGAATATCGTCATTTGCGGAGTGAGCAGCAGAGCTCTCAGTATGTTTATCAAGCCGCTGATGGAGCGGTTTTCAACTCATTATGAGATTACCGGATTGCTGGATGCCGATCCGAAACGTTTTGCCGTTTGCAAGGAGAAATTTTCCGAGCTGGCCCACGTGCCCGTGTTTAACGAAGATGCTTTTGACGAGATGATGCGCGTGTCAAAGCCTGATATCGTCATTGTAGCAGGCAGGGACGATACGCATGTCACATATATTGTAAAAAGCCTTCAGTGGAATAAAGATGTGATTACTGAAAAACCAATGGTGACGACAGTGCAGGATGCGAATCGGGTGCTTGAAGCGGAGGCCAAAAGCGAAGGAAAAGTCATCGTCGCGTTTAACTATCGCTACAGCCCGTTTCATCGGAAAATCAAAGAAATGATTCTGGAAGGAAAAATAGGCAGGGTCACCTCCGTTGATTTAAATTGGTATATTGATACGTATCATGGCGCCAGCTATTTTAAACGCTGGAACCGGTCGAGACCGCTTTCCGGAGGTCTTTCGGTCCATAAATCAACGCATCATTTCGATCTCGTCAATTGGTGGCTCGGGCAAAATCCGGAGGAGGTGTTTGCTTACGGCGCCTTGAATTACTATGGGCCGGACAGTGAGTGGAACCCCTTGCCGGAAGAAGACGGGCGTTTTTGCGGGACGTGCCGGGTCAAAGAAAAGTGCCATTACTATTCTAGGTGGCATCCCCGTTCCTCCAAAGCTTCTGTAAAGGATGATCATCTCCAAGCAGGAGACCAGTCCAGCTTATATACTGCATACAGGCCTGACGCGTGTATTTTTGACGAAGAAATTGACATCGAGGATACGTACGTGGCGACAGTCAAATATGATGGCGGTGCACTATTAAGCTATTCGATTTTATTTTCGGCCCCGTATGAAGGCTACCGGCTGACGATCAACGGCACAAAAGGGCGGATCGAATCAAATGAATTTCACGAACCTTCCAGAATTCCGTTTGCTTTTCCTGAGCAGACAATCGAATACTATCCGCTTTTTGAATCAAAGCAGACGATACAAGTGGTCAAAAATGAGGGAGGGCATGGCGGAGGCGATCCGCTTTTGCTTGAGGATCTTTTTTTAGGGAAAGACCCGCTTCGCCGCTATGATATTTTAGCCGGGGCTGAAGCCGGAGCCTACTCCATCGCGGTTGGTGAGGGAATGTGGCGCTCGGTTGCCGAAAAGAGGCCGATCGGGATTAAAGAGCTTTTTCAGATGCAGAATGTATAGTGCAAAAAGGGGGGGACGCCATGGAACATGATCGTTCACTGGGGCGGATGCTGCGCTTTTGCGAATGGATCATGAGATTCGCGTATACAAACTTGCTGTGGCTGTTGTTTGTATTGCTCGGTCTCGGTGTGTTTGGCATCATGCCCGCGACCGCGGCTTTATTCGCTGTCATGCGGAAGTGGGTTCAAGGGCAGGACAACGTTTCGGTGCTCAAAACGTTTTGGCGGGAATACAAGGCTGAGTTTTTTCGTTCAAATCTGATTGGCGCAGTATTGGCGATCATCGGAATGATCATTTATATCGATTTGGCCTTTATTTATCCGAGCCATTTCCTTCTGCATGTTCTGCGCTTCGCCATTATGATATTTGGCTTTTTGTTCGTATCCATGCTTTTTTATGTGTTTCCGCTGCTTGTCCATTTTGACTGGAAAAAACGTCTGTATGTGAAGTTTTCGCTCTTGCTCAGTGTAGCGTATTTGCAATATACGCTTGCGATGCTTGCGTTGACTGTGGCTCTCTTTTTCTTGCTTGCGTACCTGCCCGGCATTGTCCCTTTTTTCAGCGTCAGCCTGATCAGCTACTGCCATATGCGAATGGCTTATGCCGTACTGTTGAAAGTGGAGAACCAAGACAGTGTGCCGCAGAAGAAACACCATACAAAGGAAGCTTTTTATCCGGAGATGAGGTGATCATTATTTCTCTATCATAACGCTGTTCCAAACGGAATAGATTGATAGAGAAAGGAGAGCGGATAAGATGCTGAAGGTGGCAGTATTTGATGAAGAACATGAAAAAGACTTACAGACGGAAATCAATTCATTTTTAAAAGGGATATCAGAGGAGCAGTTGATTGATATCAAATATACGGTTTCGGCGGCGTGCGACCCGGACGGTGAGCAGCTTTACTGTTTTTCCGCCCTTATTCTATACCGCAAATAAAAAAAGATCTTCCCGCGTGTGCGGAAAGATCTTTTTTGTTAATATGCCTTTTTCACTCTTGGACTTCTCGGTTTGTCGATTTTCTCCGCTCTTTTGATCTCTCTTCGTTCTTTTGAGAGCGATTTATAGAGAGCGGCAATCATCAGCAGGATGACGATAGAAAACGGCAGCGCTGCCAGAATGGCTGTGTTTTGCAAAGCGGAAAGACCGCCGGAATACAAGAGGACAGCAGCCATGGCAGATTGAATGATGCCCCAGCTGAATTTTACTGAATTGGCTGGGTTCAATGAGCCGTAGGTCGTCTGCATGCCTAGCACAAAAGTTGCAGAGTCAGCAGACGTAATAAAGAATACAGCGATCAGGATCAGTGACAAAATAGATGTCACCATCGCCAGCGGATAATGGTCAAGTGTTCCAAACAGCATTGTTTCCGTTGACAGCTTCGCTACATTGAATGTGCCGTTCTGCTGAAGATCCATAGCCGATACGCCAAAGATAGAGAACCATAGGAACGCGAGAATACATGGTGTTACCAAGACACCGATCAAAAATTCACGGATCGTCCGTCCCCTGGATACCCGGGCGATGAAAATGCCGACAAATGGAGACCAGGAAATCCACCATGCCCAATAGAAAATCGTCCAGCCGTTAATCCATTCGCGTTTTTCAGGATCGTACGGTGTCAGTCTGAAGCTCATTTGCACGATGTTTTGAATATACTGTCCGATAGAATCTGTAAATGAGTTCATAATCAGTACGGTAGGCCCGACAAACAGCACAAACAGCATTAACAGTCCAGCTAATACCATATTGGTGTTGCTCAAATACTTAATGCCTTTTCCGAGTCCGCTCCACGCAGAAATCAAGAAAAGCACAGTAACAATGGCAATCAAAATAAATTGAACGAGAAAGTTATTTGGGATGCCAAATAAGTAACTCAATCCGCCGTTAATTTGAGTCGCCCCGATACCAAGGCTTGTGGCTACTCCGACGACTGTGGCAAAAACAGCAATACAGTCAATTAATTTGCCGATCGGACCGTTAACTTTATCGCCTAGAATCGGTGACAGCGTGCTGCTGATTAATCCTGGAGCGCCTTTTCGGAATTGGAAATAGGCAATGCATAATGCCACGACGGCATAAATGGCCCAAGCGTGCAGACCCCAGTGGAAAAATGTATAGCGGAGTGCATCTCTAAAGGCTTGGGGGGTTTCTGTTTCACCTGATGGAGAGCTAATTGCGTAATGGCTGATCGGTTCAGCCGCACCGTAGAATACCAAGCCGATTCCCATGCCTGCGCTGAACAGCATGGCGAACCATGATAATAACCCGAATTCCGGTTTTTCATCGGGTCTTCCGAGTTTAATTTTGCCGATCGGGCTGAAAATTAAAAAGAGACAGAACCCGACAAACAATGAGACAACTAAAAGATAATACCAACCAAACGTATTGGTGATAAATGCTTGTGCGGATTGGGATACGTTTTGCAGGCTGTCTGGAGAAACAACGCCCCATAATACAGCAGCAGCTGTGATCACAATCACAATCCAAAATACACTAGATATATTTTTCAAATATTCTCACCCTCTAAATTTTTTGTGTACGCCTATATCTGCTCGCAGGCTTAGTATGGTCGTACGCTGGCAGATCATTCCTCTCTTAAAATTACCCCGCAATCAGGTGAAACAAAACAAGTCTCACCCTACCATGAATGCGGAGAATTTTCAAATGTTCAGCGTTTTGTAAAAAATTGAAAAGGCTGGTCAGGAGCGGGCAAAGCGACCGGCATTGAGCCCCGCAAGCCTTCCTGTTACTAGGGCGGAGGTGATATTGTATCCTCCTGTGTAGCCGTGGATATCCAGAATTTCTCCGCAAAAGTAAAGCCCCTCCATTTTTTTAGAGGCCATCTTTTTCGGGTCGATTTCTTTTACAGATACCCCGCCTCCCGTGACAAATGCCTTATCAAGCGACAGTGTGCCATTTGCGAGAACAGTAAACTGCTTGCAGTCCTTTACAAATTGTCTGAAAGGGTCCCTTGGCAGTTCAGAAAACGATACGTTCGGAGAGATGCCGTTTTTTTCAAGCAGGAATAGGAGGTAGCGCTCCTGCATCCAGGGCTTCAGCACGTTTTTAATGGCTTTTTTCGGTGCTTCCTTCAATTCTTTAAACATCTTTTGGAAAAGCGTTTCTTCATTGATATCCGGATATAAGTCAATTCTGATTGGAACTTGGGGCTGTTTTTTCAGCTCTTTCACGACAAATTGGCTGCATCTGAGAATGGCAGGACCTGAGAGGCCGAAATGGGTAAACAGCATGTCCATTTTATGTGTGATGATTGGTTTGCCTTTTTTATTTAACACACTGACGGCTACATCTCTTAGTGATAAGCCCTGAAGTGTTTTTTGCTTAATGAACGGTTCGCCAGAAGTGACGGGTACCTCTGTCGGAAACAGCTCTGTTATGGTATGGCCTGCGGCTTCAGCCCATTCATAGCCGTCTCCCGTGCTTCCGGTATGAGGCACACTTTTGCCGCCGACAGCGATAATGACAGCCTGGCTATGGATCATTTCGCCATTATTCGTCACAATCCCTGCCGCCTGTCCATCTTTATATATAACAGATTTAATTTTCTCGTTCGTTCTGATTGTTACACGGAGCTGCTTCAGCCTGTTTAACAGCGCGTCAACAACACTTTGGGCTTTGTCGGTCACAGGAAACATTCTGCCGTGATCCTCTTCCTTTAATTGAATGCCAAGGTTTTCAAAAAACTTGATAATATCTTCATTATTAAATTCAGAAAACGCGCTGTATAAAAAACGCCCGTTTCCGGGGATGTGCTTAATAATTTCTTCCACAGGAAGGCGGTTTGTCACATTGCAGCGGCCGCCCCCGGAAATCGCGAGTTTCCGCCCTAATTTATTTCCTTTATCTATCAGCAAAACGCCAGCGCCCTGCTCCCCTGCTGCAATCGCAGCCATCAAGCCTGAAGGGCCACCGCCGATTACGATTACGTCATATTGTTTCATCTTTATCATCAACTTTCTTTTCGTTTCGTATGCGGACATCCCGTCCGCAGTACTATTATAGCGAAAGAAAGCCGCTCCTTAAACGTCTTTTGCAGCGGATAAGAATGTTCACAGGATTGCTTTTGTATTTATTACCGTCTAAATGCCCAGTTGTGGTAAAATAGAAAAGTTGAATCTTCGTAGAAAATGGTGATGAAGAAACATGTCAAGCAAACTGTTAAGAGGAACGTTTGTGTTAACGCTCGGTACATATATATCGCGAATTCTGGGAATGGTCTATTTAATTCCCTTCAGCATTATGGTCGGGGCGACAGGCGGTGCATTATTTCAATACGGATACAACCAATACACTTTATTTTTGAATATTGCTACGATGGGTTTTCCGGCGGCTGTTTCTAAATTTGTGTCCAAATATAATTCCAAAGGGGATTATGAGACAAGCAGAAAAATGCTCAAGGCGGGCATGTCGGTTATGCTCGTCACTGGAATGATTGCCTTTTTCATTCTGTATCTATCCGCTCCGATGTTTGCGGAAATATCGCTGGGAGGCAAGGATAATAACGGCCTGACAATTGATCATGTTGTTTATGTCATTCGCATGGTCAGCTTAGCGCTTTTGGTCGTACCGATTATGAGTCTTGTCCGCGGATTCTTCCAAGGGCACCAAATGATGGGTCCTACAGCTGTATCCCAAGTCGTTGAACAGATTGTCCGCATCATCTTTCTATTGAGTGCGACATACCTGATTTTGAAGGTTTTCAACGGCGGCCTTGTCATCGCTGTCGGCTATGCGACCTTCGCAGCGCTGATCGGTGCCTTCGGAGGGCTGGTCGTGCTGTATATTTATTGGAACAAACGGAAGGGCAGCCTGCTGGCGATGATGCCGAATACGGGACCGACAGCAAACTTAAGCTACAAGAAAATGTTTTTCGAGCTGTTCAGCTATGCTGCTCCGTACGTTTTTGTCGGACTAGCCATCCCTTTGTATAACTATATTGATACAAATACGTTTAACAAAGCGATGATTGAAGCCGGGCATCAAGCCATCAGCCAGGACATGCTGGCGATTCTAACGCTGTATGTGCAGAAGCTCGTGATGATCCCGGTTTCCCTTGCAACAGCTTTCGGACTGACATTAATTCCAACGATTACTGAATCGTTTACAAGCGCAAACTATAAGCTGTTAAATCAGCAGATTAACCAAACGATGCAGACGATCCTGTTTTTAATTATTCCGGCTGTTGTCGGGATCTCTCTATTGTCAGGACCGACGTATACGTTCTTTTACGGGTCAGAGAGCCTTCATCCTGAACTGGGAGCAAACATTCTGCTTTGGTACTCCCCAGTCGCGATTTTGTTCTCTTTGTTTACGGTCAATGCAGCCATTCTACAGGGCATCAATAAACAAAAATTTGCGGTTGTCAGCCTTGTGATCGGTGTCGTGATCAAGCTTGTGCTGAATGTTCCGCTAATCAAGCTGATGCAGGCTGACGGTGCGATTTTAGCGACGGCTCTTGGATATATCGCTTCCCTTTTATATGGATTTATCATGATTAAGCGCCATGCAGGCTATTCGTATAAGATACTGGTTAAACGAACTGTTTTGATGCTGGTCTTATCAGCTATTATGGGTATTGCCGTGAAAATCGTACAGTGGGTATTAAGCTTCTTTATTTCCTATCAGGATGGCCAGCTGCAAGCTGCGATTGTTGTGGTAATTGCGGCCGCTGTTGGCGGTGCTGTTTACCTGTATTGCGGCTACCGGTTAGGATTTTTGCAGAAAATTTTAGGTCGCCGTTTGCCGGGTTTCTTAAAGAAAGGCAGACATGCGGGCTGATGAACAAGATATGATGAAACAGAGGGCTCGCATGCTGCGGGCTTTCTTTTATAAAGGAGAGATGAGGAATGAGACTTGATAAGCTGCTTGCCAACAGCGGGTATGGTTCCAGAAAAGAAGTCAAAGCCGTTGTGAAGGCGGGAGCCGTTATGATCGACGGCAAACCGGCCAAAGATGTAAAGGCGCACGTTGATCCTGATACACAGGAGGTTACCGTATACGGGGAACCGGTTGATTACCGCGAGTTCATTTATCTTATGATGAATAAACCGCAAGGCGTGCTGTCGGCGACCGAGGACAGCCGGCAGCAAACGGTGATCGATCTGCTGACGCCGGAGGAGATGAGATTTGAGCCATTTCCCGCCGGCAGGCTTGATAAAGATACAGAGGGCTTTTTGCTGCTCACAAATGATGGCCAGCTCGCACATCGGCTCCTTTCTCCTAAAAAGCATGTTCCAAAAACGTATGAAGTCCATTTAAAATCACAGATTTCACCGGAAGACATTTCCGATTTGGAAACGGGTGTCTACATAGAAGGCGGCTATAAAACAAAGCCGGCAAAAGCGGAAATCAAAACAAACGACAATGGCAATACTGTGATATATCTGACAATTACCGAAGGAAAATACCATCAGGTCAAGCAGATGGCAAAGGCTGTAGGCAATGAAGTGGCTTATCTGAAGCGGCTTTCGATGGGGCGCGTTTCCCTGGATCCCGCTCTGGCACCCGGAGAATACCGGGAGCTTACGGAGGAAGAACTTCATTGGCTCAATGAACCGCAAGCATGAAAAAACCCCGCATACGAATGCGGGGTTTTATTTATAAGCGCACAAAAACAAGGCTCGGAAGTTTCTTCGCCCTGTATCTATCAGGCCGCTCACAGGCGGCCCTATGTAATTTTTCAATTTATGAGGTAATCTTTACTTTCTTTCTCGTTGTCTCCCACTTGCCACGGCTTGGACTATGAACAAGATCATTATATGCCAACACATTTAAGTCTCTTTGAATCGTTCTAGGTGTAATGCCGAATTCGTCAACCAGTTCCTGCGTTGTCACAAGACCTTTTTCTTGGATAAACATGTAAACTGATTTGATTCGAGTTAGCATACGGTTTGTTGAAGGTTTCAAAAAACCACTCCCTATCATAAGATCGGATGGACTTGACTAACCACAACTCACGACTATCAACTGCGTACGAAATAGCAACAAAGGCAGACATCTGTAATTGTTAAAATAATTCGCCCTCATTATACACGATATTGCAGTAATGAATCTAGGGATAACTCCTATTAATTTTTTCCAATTCTCGTTGGGCAGCCATCCTTGTTGGATTACTATGTATTCCGGCTCAATATTATTATGCTTAAAGAAACTTTTTTTATTCTGTTTCGTAGTAAATTTTGGAGGTGGGTGAGTTTGACAAATTTACTTGAAGCTTCAATAGAACAGGCGGGGTATACAAGCCGTAAAAAAGTGCTCACCGATGTTTTTCTGGAAGTCGGAAAAGGGGAGCTGGTCGGGCTGATCGGAGCTAACGGCGCCGGAAAAAGCACCGCAATGAAGGCGATACTCGGCCTCTCAGAAGATTTTAAAGGGCAAATTGCCTGGAACGGCTGTTCATTTGCATATATTCCGGAGCATCCGTCCTTCTACGAAGAACTGACGCTGTGGGAGCATTTGGATCTGATCAGCACACTCCACGGCATTGAAGAGAGTGAATTTGCACAACGGGCCCAAAGCCTGCTGCAGACGTTTTCGCTTGATCATGTCAGGCATGAGCTGCCTGTCACCTTTTCAAAAGGCATGCAGCAAAAACTGATGCTTATCCAGGCTTTTCTCTCTAAGCCTGATATCTATGTGATTGATGAACCGTTTATCGGGCTTGATCCGATATCGACGAAACGTTTTGTGGACATGCTTAAAGCTGAAAAAGAACGGGGAGCCGGCATTCTCATGTGTACACACGTGCTCGATACCGCGGAAAAGATCTGTGACCGGTTTTACATGATTGAGAAAGGTTCTTTATTTCTCCAAGGCACGTTAAAAGATATTCAGGACAAGACCGGATTAGAGGGGCAGTCATTGCTTGACTGTTTTTATAAGGCAGTTCAAGGTGATCGGCCATGAACGGGCGTACGCTCTTTTTTCGGAGGCTGTTTGACTATTACAGGTATCAGTTTAAGGTATTGCATGCGGTCATTGACTGGACAGTCGCTCTCTATATCGTTTTGCCGGCGCTTGCTTTTGTCGTCTATCAGTATATTGATTTGATGGACGGAAGAGGCCTTCTTTATGAGTGGTCTGAAGTGGCGGAATGGAGATGGCTGTATGCTGTGTGTGTGCTGATCATGTTTACAGGCTCGATTCGCACATTTTTAATGAAAGCGGACAAAGTGTTTTTGCTGCAAAAGAAAGAAATAATCTATCAGTTAAAACGGTATGCGCTTTTGTATTCTTTTTTGGTCACGCTGGCCAAATGGCTGCTGCTCTTTTTCGTTGTTTTTCCTTTAATCCGTCATTCTGTTCACATCACATTCGCAGAAAGCGCGCTTCTAATATGTTACTTATTTGGCCTTCATATGTTCTTTTTATCCTTAAAGCAAGACAGGATCAGAAAGCCGCGCTCCATTTCGAGATGGATTGGCGATATCTCTGCAAGAGCTATTCTTTTTGCTGGTTCTGCTATCTTGATTGTTTTGACTGAGTGGCACTTGCTTGCGCTTTTTGGCATTTTATTTTTGCTTTTCTCAGCCGTCCGCAGTTTGAAAAAGACAGTTTTGAAGCTGAGGTGACTGAAGAGAAAAAAAGAAGGCTTGCCCTTGCAGGACTTGTGATGATGATGAGCCAGGAGGCGGGAATGCCAAAAGTAAAAGACAGGATGAGAAGAAAACCGTTATTATACCGCAATTCAAAAAGGATATTTAAAAGGCGAACGATCTGCACTGGCTATAAGGAATTGTTTTTTAAAGTCATGCTGAGGAATGGCGAGTATATGAGGGAAATGTACATGCTTTTGTCGGCCTTTACGATTTTGATTTTTGTCTCCCCGATTTGGCTGAAGGTGATAGCGCTTCTGGTTTATACAGGTGTTTGCCGTTATATCCTGACGCTTATTTTTGACAAGGTCATGGATGCCCCTTTTTTAATTGGAACTGATATGGAAAGTGATGAATATTACCGGGCCAGAAAAAGCTGTATCAACACTCTGCACTATGCGTTTGCCGCCTGCTGTTTTTTTGCGGCCGCCGTCTCTTTATTATTCACATAAAAAACCCAAACGACTGAGCGTTTGGGTTTTCTTTATGTGTTATAAAATAAACAGCTGGATGAAAAACAGTATGGCGAAAACGATAACGAGCGGATGAATCTCTCTCCATTTTCCCCGTGCCGCTTTTACAATCGGATACGAAATAAAGCCAAGCGCGATTCCTGTAGAAATGCTCGATGTCAAAGGCATAGCCAAAATGACGAGAAACGCTGGGAATGCTTCATCCATCTCTTTCCAGTTCATATTGGAAACTGAGCCCATCATCAGACTGCCTACAATAATCAAAGCAGGCGAGGTGATGGCAGCTATGCCGGACAAGGCGCTGACAAGCGGACTGAAAAACATTGAAGCCGCAAACATCACCGCCACAGTCAAAGCTGTAAGCCCCGTTCTTCCCCCGGCTGCGACGCCTGCGGAAGATTCGATAAATGCCGTCGTCGGGCTTGTGCCGAACACAGCTCCTACTGTTGTCGCGGTTGAATCAGCAAGCAGCGCTTTTCGCACGTTCGGCAGCTTATTGTTTTTCATGAGCCCTGCTTGCTCTGCTACTCCGATCATTGTGCCTGTCGTATCAAAAATGGTGACCAATAGAAAAGAAAAGACGACAGCGTACAGGCCGTGATGAATGACGTCGCCAAAAGCGGTAAATGGATTTGAGATCATCAATCCTTCCGGCAAATGAGGAAACGACATAAATCCCTTTGAAAAATGAAGCTGTCCGGTAAAAAAGGCGATCAAAGCGGTAGCTGCCATTCCAATAAATAAAGCGCCTCTTACATTCAGCACCATCAGGACCACGCTGATCAAAAGGCCGACGAGTGTTAAAATGACACCCGGTGAATGCAGATTGCCGAGAGTAACCAGGTTTGATTCATCAGCTGCCACAATTCCCGCTTGACGCAAACCGATAAAAGCAATAAACAGCCCGATCCCTGTTGTGATCCCGTATTTTAAATTGTTTGGAATCGCTTCTATAAGTTGTTTTCTTAAAGGCGTTAACGATAAAATAATGAAGAGAACCCCTGCTGTAAATACTGCACTGAAAGCTGTTGCGTATGTGATGCCGCCATCGCTTGCGCTTACGACATGAAAGGCTAAATATGCGTTCAAGCCCATGCCGGGCGCAATAGCAATCGGATAATTTGCTGCCAGGGCCATCCACAGCGTTCCGACAATGGAGGCAATGATCGTTGCGGTGAAAACCTGGTCGAAAGGAACACCGGCGTTAGCCAAAATGACCGGATTGACCACGACGATATAGACCATTGTGAAAAAGGTCGTCAGCCCTGCTATGATTTCTTGCTTAATGGATGTTTGCTGCTCTTTTAGATGAAACATAGTATCCTCCAATTACGAACATTTTAACAAAACACCATTAATATTATTCGTTTTATTTGGTTTTTGCAAGTCATTTCTTGCGGAAAGGGGATCATTATGAACTGGGAAGTTGAAGTGATCAGAAGAAAAGAGGATTTAATTCGTGATACGCAGGAATTTTTGAGAATCAACAGTGTCATGGACGAAACAACCGCCGGACCGGGCAAACCGTTTGGAGAAGGGGTAAACGCCAGCCTGACTTCACTGCTGGAGCTTGGAGAAAAAGAAGGCTTTACAACAAAAAATCTTGATGGCTTCGCAGGTCATATTGAATGGGGCGAGGGCGATGACATTGTCGGCGTACTTTGCCATGTTGACGTCGTGCCGCCGGGAGACGGATGGACGAGTGATCCGTTTTCAGCTGAAATCCGTAATGGGCGGATTTATGCAAGAGGGGCCATTGATGATAAAGGCCCGACAATGGCAGCATTCTACGCGCTGAAAATCGTAAAAGACATGAATTTGCCGCTGTCCAAGCGAGTCAGAATGATTATCGGAACAGATGAAGAAAGCGATTGGAGATGCGTAGAGCATTACTTCAAGCATGAAGAAATGCCAACACTTGGCTTTGCGCCTGACGCCGATTTTCCGATTATTAACGCGGAAAAAGGGATTATCGATGCTTCTTTACTTATCCCGCATGTCTCAAACCAAGCCGAGCCAAAGGCAGTGCTTGTCTCGTTTCAGTCAGGCCTTCGTTTGAACATGGTGCCTGACGCTGCTGAAGCCGTCATTGAAGGGCCGAAAAAAGAAGAGATTCTGTCTTCATTTAAAGACATGCTCCGCACGACGGATCAAAAAGGAGAAGCTGAAATAGAGAACGGACAGCTCATTTTGCGTATGTACGGGCTTTCCTGCCATGCGATGGAACCGAACAATGGGATCAATGCCGGCATTTTATTGTGCGAATTTCTGCAGCAGACTGAGCTTGACGATGCAGGACTGCGGTTTGTGCAAGTGGTGACAGACAAATTCTCAGGTGATACAAGAGGAAAGAAACTGAACATCGACTGTGAGGATGAAATCAGCGGTGAGCTGACATTAAACGTCGGAACACTGCGCTATAAAGAAGGGCAAGGAGGCGAGCTCGGGATCAATATCCGCTATCCTGTGACAGCAGAAAGCAAAGCGATCCGGGATGCATTCGAAAGCGCAACTGAATTTGAGCTGGGCGAATTCAAAGACAGCAAGCCGCATCATGTGTCAGCAGATCATCCGCTAGTCAAAACCCTGCAAAAGGTTTATGAAGGCCAGCTGGGTAAAAAAGCTGACTTAATCTCAATCGGCGGAGGGACGTATGCCAGATCGCTAAAAGCCGGTGTCGCCTTCGGCCCGCTGTTTCCTGGACGCCCTGACAGCGCACATCAAAAGGATGAATATATTGAAATTGATGACCTTCTTAGATCGACAGCATTGTATGCGCAGGCCATTTACGAGCTTGCAAAATAAAAGGACCGGCTTCTGCTGAAGCCAGTCCTTTTTTTAAATAAATGACCATAAATCAGTTGATAAGTACCGTTCTCCTGTATCGGCTGTCATGCAGACGACAACTTTGTCAGGAGAGAGGCGTTTCGCTGTTTCGATTGCCGCGAAGCAGGCTGCTCCTGATGAAGGGCCGACAAGAATTCCTTCTTCAGCAGCAAGCCGTCTTGTCGTTGTATATGCGTCTTCATCTGAGATTTTGATAATTTCATCATAAACGTTTTCATTTAAAATCGGCGGTATAAAGCCTGGGCTTGTTCCTACAAGTTTATGCGCGCCGGGTTTTCCGCCGGATAATACAGGCGAACCCGCTGGCTCAACAACATGAACCGTGATATCCGGAAAAAGCTCTTTGAGCGCCTCACCTGTTCCGGTAATGGTTCCGCCCGTTCCAGAGGAGGCTACAAAAGCGCCGAGCGGTTTTCCGATTTCCTCTATTGCCCGGGCAATTTCAGGCGCCGTTGTTTTCCGGTGCGCATCAGGATTGGCAGTGTTATCGAACTGCATTGGAATATAGCTGTTCGGAATTTGTTCGGCAAGCTCCTTCGCTTTTTTAATGCTGCCCGGCATTCTTTCCTCTCCGGGAGTTAATACAACCTCTGCGCCGTAAGCTTTAAGCAGGTTGATCCGTTCCTTCGTCATCGTATCAGGCATGACTAAGATTGCTTTATATCCGCGTGCTGCCGCATTCATAGCGAGCCCGATTCCGGTATTTCCGCTTGTCGGCTCTATAATAACTGATCCCGGCTTGAGCAAACCGTTTTGTTCAGCTTCTATGATCATTTGATAAGCTGCTCTGTCTTTCACACTGCCGCTCGGATTGAAAAATTCAAGCTTTAAATAGACTTGTGCCGCATTTTCCGGCTGAAGCCGGTTCAATCTCACTAGCGGTGTATCTCCTATCAGATCAGCTGTGTTTTCAACGATTTTCAACATTGTCATTCCTTTCTGAATAAAACAAGTGTCATATAATATCCTAACATAATAAACGTTTGTGCGAGAGTGTTTTCATACACTGTTCCTCTATCCGCACAGCCTCTTTATTGATAAAATAATAGCTGTTAAAGAAGGGAGTGTCAGACGGATGCCAGATATACGGCCTCATTATTTCATCGGCGTTCCCATACCTGAGGGAATTGCAAACCCGATTTACCAGGCTGCGAAAAACGAGCCGGTATTGACGTTTCAAAAATGGGTGCACCCGCTTGACTATCATATCACGTTAATTTTTCTCGGAGCGGCGGATGAGACACAAATAAAGAAGCTTGAAGGTTCGCTAGCCGAGATTGCTTCAGAAACCGATCCATTTTCAATTGAGTTTGGCAAGATAGATGTATTCGGCGACCGCAAAAGGCCGCGCGTTTTACACCTGGAGCCAAAGAAAAACAAAACGCTAGAAAGACTGAGGGAACATACAAAGCAGGCTGTGCTTCAGGCTGGTTTTCAAGTGGAAAAAAGACCGTATCATCCTCATATGACGCTGGCGAGAAAATGGACAGGCGAAGAAGGATTTCCGGCTCATGTTCCGTTTGAAAGCGGCGAGGTTTCGATGAGGGCTGAGCGGTTTTCGCTCTTTCAAATACACTTGAACCAATCACCAAAATACGAGGAAATATTCAAATTTCATTTATCTTAATTCATTGCGGAGTGGAGAAACAAACATGGCACAAATCATCAAAATTCATGATTATATATCGAGATATGAGCTTGATCCGTACCATTATATCAACCAGTTTGTACGGCTGAAAAAAGAGCGCTGGCTTTCACTGGTAGAAGCGGCGGAACGCCAGCAAGAAGAAAGGCAAGCCAGCGCTGAAGAACCGGAACCGGTGCAAAAACGAAAAAAATTTTCATTGAAAAGAAGAAAAGAAGAGATAAAAGCCGATATACAAGAAGAGAGACACCAATGGTTTGAGGATGAAGAAGATATTCATGTAAGGCTCCCAAAGAGCAGGATGGCGCTTGCTTCTTTTTATAAAAGACATTTATATGATTTTCAGCTCAAATGGGCAAGCTCTACTCTTTCAGAAATATCTCAACTCTCAAACCAGGTGAAGCAGGACCGCATTTTGCGTTATCTGACCCAACAGCTGCCCGATTCTTATTTCATTATGTATAAGCCTGTGCTGAGAATTCAGCAGGCGGCGGTTGAATTAAGCATTGTGATTATTTCTCCTCTGGAAATTTATTGCGTTTCTATTTTAGAGGGCGAGGAAGACAGTGTCTACATAGGGTCTAAAAATCGTTTTTGGGACAAGAAAACAGCCTCTCAGACTGCATCAGTGTTAAATCCAGGGCTGAGCCTGTTTCGCACGGACTCTGTTGTGTCAAAGATCGTAAAGGAAAAACAGGCCGAGATTCCGGTTCGGAAATTGCTTCTGAGCAGAACGTCGTACATCGATTACCCTGAGCCGCCATACGGCTTAGAAATTGCGGATAAGCGGAGCGCGGAAGAATGGATTGAGCGGCAGAAGAAAAACACTGCTCCGATCAAACACCATCAGGTAAAGGCTGCGAAGGCTCTATTGTCTTACTGCATGTCTGACTCCTATCGCAGACAAGAGTGGCTGGAGTAAAAGAGAACGATTTGAGCGGTTTTCTCATAACATAAGCAGGTGAGAAAGATGAGCCATTGGTTTTTTATTATTAATCCGACAGCAGGACATCGAAACGGCCTGCGTGTTTGGAAGTCCATTCAAAAGGAATTAATCAAACGAAAGGTTGAGCACCGTTCGTTTTTAACTGAACATCCGGGACACGCCGAGGTGCTCGCCAGACAGATTTCAACGATACAGGAATATAAGCTGAAGCGCCTGATCGTCATTGGCGGAGACGGAACCATGCATGAAGTTGTCAACGGCCTGAAGGATGTAGACGATATTGAATTGAGCTTTGTGCCAGCGGGCGCGTATAATGATTTCTCACGGGGATTTTCTATTAAAAAAATCGACCTGATACAGGAAATTAAGAAGGTAAAGCGTCCGCTAACAAGAACCTTTCATTTAGGGAGCGTCAATTTCCTTCAGGATAAATCACAAATTCTCTATTTTATGAATCATATCGGGATTGGTTTTGACGCATATGTCAATAAAAAGGTGATGGAATTTCCGTTGAGACGGGTTTTTCTTTTTCTCCGCCTTCGATTTCTAGTGTATCCGCTTTCTCATTTGCACGCCTCAGCAACCTTTAAGCCGTTTACGTTAGCTTGTACAACGGAAGGCGAGACGCATGAATTTCATGATGTCTGGTTTGCGGTTGTATCCAACCATCCGTTTTACGGGGGAGGCATGAAGGCGGCGCCGCTAGCAAATCCCCGCGAGAAGACATTTGACATCGTAATCGTTGAAAACCAGCCGTTTTTGAAAAAATATTGGCTTTTATGTCTGATGGCATTTGGAAAACATACAAAGATGGATGGCGTTACGATGTTTAAAGCAAAAGACATTACGTTTTACACGAAGGACAAAATCCCGTTTCATGCTGACGGAGAAATCATGGGCACTACCCCGTTTCGTCTGGCATCTAGTCCTGCACCCCTCAGGATCAAAACATAAACGTGTTTGGAGGAGAGAGCTTCCGATGGTCAGCATCCGCCGCAGCTTCGAAGCGTATGTCGATGACATGAATATCATTACCGTCCTGATTCCTGCTGAACAAAAAGAAATCATGACACCGCCGTTTCGGCTTGAGACAGAAACAACAGATTTTCCTCTGGCTGTCAGGGAGGAATACTCCCTTGAAGCGAAATACAAGTACATCTGCGTATCCGACCATCCTGTGACATTTGGAAAAATCCATTTCGTCAGTGCATCCAGCGGCCACAAAACCGATCTCCAAATTGGCGCGGTCATCCGGACGGCTGCATTTGATGACGAATTTTATTATGACGGAGAGCTCGGCGCCGTTTATACTGCGGATCATACCGTATTTAAAGTATGGGCGCCTGCTGCAACCTCAGCTGCTGTCAAGCTTTCACACCCCAATAAAGGCGGGCGCACATTCCAAATGACTCGCTTGGAAAAGGGCGTCTATGCTGTTACGGTCATGGGTGACCTCCACGGGTACGAGTATGTGTTCTGCATCTGCAACAATTCAGAGTGGGCGGAAACCGTTGACCCGTATGCAAAGGCCGTGACAGTAAATGGAGAGAAGGGCGTCGTCTTGCGCCCGGATCAAATGAAATGGACTGCTCCGCTTAAGCCATTCTCAAACCCTGTGGATGCCGTCATCTATGAGACGCACCTTCGCGACTTCTCCATCCATGAAAACAGCGGCATGATCAACAAGGGAAAATACTTAGCATTAACGGAAACTGATACACAAACCGCAATTGGCAGTTCTTCTGGACTGGCGTATATAAAAGAGCTTGGTGTTACACACGTCGAGCTACTGCCGGTGAACGATTTTGCCGGAGTTGATGAAGAGAAGCCGCTTGATGCTTATAATTGGGGATATAACCCGCTTCATTTCTTTGCCCCGGAGGGAAGCTATGCCTCAAACCCTCATGATCCTCAAACGAGAAAAACAGAGCTGAAACAAATGATCAATACCCTGCATCAGCACGGTCTGCGAGTCATTCTGGATGTTGTTTTTAACCATGTGTATCATCGCGAGAATTCACCCTTTGAAAAAACAGTGCCAGGTTATTTTTTCCGGCACGACGAATTTGGGATGCCGTCAAACGGCACTGGCGTTGGCAATGATATTGCATCAGAAAGAAGGATGGCGAGAAAGTTCATTGCGGATTGCGTGGTCTATTGGCTTGAAGAATACAATGCCGACGGCTTCCGTTTTGATCTGCTCGGCATTTTAGATATTGACACCGTGCTTTATATGAAAGAGAAAGCAATTAAGGCAAAGCCCGGAATCCTGCTTTTTGGAGAAGGATGGGATCTGGCTACACCGCTGCCGCATGAACAGAAAGCTGCTTTGGCGAACGCACCAAGAATGCCCGGTATCGGTTTTTTTAATGATATGTTTCGTGACGCTGTAAAAGGGAACACCTTTCACCTCATGGCAGCAGGGTTTGCACTCGGCAGCGGTGAATCAACGCAAGCTGTTATGCACGGGATTGCCGGCTCTTCCGGATGGAAGGCATTGGCACCGATTGTTCCGGAACCAAGCCAGTCCATCAATTATGTTGAATCACATGACAATCACACCTTTTGGGATAAAATGAGCTTCGCGCTTCCTCAAGAAAATGACAGCCGAAAGCGAAGCAGGCAAAGGCTTGCAGCCGCAATTATTTTGCTAGCCCAAGGGGTGCCGTTTATTCACAGCGGCCAGGAATTTTTCCGGACGAAGCAGGGAGTGGAAAACAGCTATCAATCCAGTGACAGCATCAACGAGTTGGACTGGGATCGGCGTGAAACGTTCAAAGAAGATGTTGACTATATCCGCAGGCTGATCTCGCTGAGAAAAGCGCATCCCGCATTCCGTCTCAGGTCCGCTGCAGACATCCGGCGCCATCTTGAATGTTTGACGCTAAAAGAACACTTTATCGCATACAGGCTTTATGATCTCGACAAGGTTGACGAATGGAAAGATATCATTGTTATCCATCATGCGAGTCCGGACTTTGTCGAGTGGAGGCTGCCAAACGATAAACCATATCGGCTTTTATGTGATCCATCAGGATTTCAGCAAGACCCCGCAGAAATTAAGAAAACGGTTGCAGTAAACGGCATCGGAACAGTTATCTTATATTTAGCATCAGATCTTAAGAGTTTTGCTTGACGAAGTTTGTGCTATAGCGCTAAAATTTAAAGGACGGCTATTGATTAGCATATGAGACTCTCAATAGCTGTCTTTTTTATTTTCATACGATTCGTACGAAAAAGGCGCTCGCTGGATAGACTAGAGACGATTCGCCTTTATTCTAAAATATTTTAAGAAATGATGGGTTGAACATTGATATGAACTGGTTGGGACAATTACTAGGTAGCGATTGGGAGATCTTCCCCGCCGGAGGAGCTACAGGAGATGCATATTATGCGAAACATAACGGGCAGCAGCTTTTTTTAAAACGTAATAGCTCACCTTTTTTAGCTGTTTTATCCGCCGAAGGCATTGTTCCGAAGCTGGTTTGGACAAAACGGATGGAAAATGGGGACGTCATTACGGCCCAGCACTGGATGACCGGCAGAGAGCTGAAGCCTAAAGACATGAGCGGACGGCCCGTTGCTGAATTGCTTCGTAAAATACACACATCAAAAGCCTTGCTGGACATGCTGAAGAGACTTGGTAAAGAACCGCTGAACCCGGGGGCTCTTTTGTCTCAGCTGAAGCAGGCTGTATTTGCTGTGCAGCAATCTTCGCCGCTGATTCAAGAAGGGATCAAGTATTTGGAAGAACACCTGCATGAAGTGCATTTCGGTGAGAAAGTCGTTTGCCATTGTGATGTCAATCATAATAACTGGCTATTGTCTGAAGACAACCAGCTGTATTTAATTGACTGGGACGGCGCCATGATCGCTGATCCGGCGATGGACCTCGGACCTTTGCTGTACCACTACGTCGAAAAGCCAGCTTGGGAGAGCTGGCTGAGCATGTACGGCATAGAGTTGACAGAAAGCCTTCGATTGCGAATGGCTTGGTATGTGTTATCTGAAACAATCACTTTCATTGCCTGGCATAAAGCAAAAGGCAATGACAAGGAATTTCATGATGCAATGGAAGAACTGCATATCCTCATGAAACGAATTGTTGACTAATCAGGAATACGAATCCATTTGCTCTACCCATTGAGACAGGCTGTTCTGATGCTCTTGTATGTGTGAGTCGATGGATTTGGACGATATTCCTGATTGGCTGTAGCGGTAAACATCCTCAAGCACGTTTTTAAAATTTGAATCAAGCTCGGTGTTTGCCATCAGTGATTTAATCACACGCTCAAGCTGCTCGTACTCTGCGACTGTTCCGCAGCAGTCCAATTGATGGTCAGTCAAGATATCCTTCAATAAATGAACTTGATGCTCATAATGTAAACCCATATCGGTACACATCCCTTCAGTATCATACGGGTTAAATTGTTCAAAACAGAGCGTTTTTATACATGTGAAAGGAGTGTTCCAGCAGACGGGACCCTCTTTTTTTATGCACTCGGCCTTAAGAGAGATACACTGGAAAAACGAGCTTGCGGGTCTTTTTAATTCATGGTATGTTGTTAGTCGAAATAATAGATAGAGGTGTCAATCATATGAGAATGCGCCACAAGCCTTGGGCTGATGACTTTTTGGCTGAAAACGCAGATATTGCCATCAGCAACCCTGCTGATTATAAAGGGAAATGGAACACAGTGTTTGGCAACGACAATCCGATCCATATCGAGGTTGGTACAGGAAAAGGTCAATTTATTTGTGGGATGGCCAAACAAAATCCCGACATCAATTATATTGGTATTGAGTTATTTAAAAGCGTCATCGTGACAGCCGTCCAAAAAGTAAAAGACAGCGAAGCGCAGAATGTAAGGCTTCTGAATATAGATGCGGACACGCTGACGGATGTGTTTGAGCCGGGTGAAGTGAAACGGGTCTACTTGAACTTTTCTGATCCTTGGCCGAAGAAACGGCATGAAAAACGCCGTCTGACATACTCCCACTTTCTCAAAAAATATGAAGAAGTAATGGGAAAAGGCGGAGCGATTCATTTTAAAACCGACAACCGCGGTTTGTTTGAGTACTCTTTGAAGAGCTTCTCTGAGTACGGCCTGCTGCTGACATACGTCAGTCTCGATTTGCATAACAGCAACCTGGAAGGCAATATTATGACAGAATATGAAGAAAAATTCTCTGCACTCGGCCAGCCGATCTATCGGGCTGAGGTTGAATGGAGAACGTAAAGACAGACTCTGGCAGGAGTCTGTTTTTTTTATGGCCCGTTTGCTACCATGATGACAGGGGGGATGAAAATGGAAACAATGAAAATTGGAAACATCACGTTGACCTGGCTTGACGGAGGCGTGACGCATATGGATGGAGGGGCGATGTTCGGCGTCGTTCCAAAGCCGCTTTGGTCTAAAAAATACCCAGTCAATGAAAAAAACCAGATTGAACTAAGGACAGACCCCATTTTGATTCAAAAAGATGGGCTTAATATCATCGTTGACGCCGGAATTGGATCAGGCAAGCTGACTGATAAACAAAAACGGAACTATGGCGTGACACAAGAGTCGAATGTGAAACCATCATTAGCTGCACTCGGGTTAACGGTTGCCGATATAGATGTGATCGCAATGACACACCTTCATTTTGATCATGCATGCGGTTTAACGGAATATGAAGGTGAACGGCTCGTCTCTGTCTTTCCGAATGCGGTGATTTATACATCAGCTGTCGAATGGGATGAAATGCGCCATCCGAATATCCGGTCGAAAAATACGTATTGGAAGGAAAATTGGGAGGCTGTAGCCGGCCAAGTCAAAACCTTTGAGGATTCTTTAACCATCACAGAGGGGATTACCATGCATCACACCGGAGGCCATAGCGACGGGCACAGTGTCCTGATATGCGAGGATGCGGGTGAAACTGCTGTACATATGGCAGATCTAATGCCAACGCATGCCCACCGCAATCCGCTTTGGGTTCTGGCTTATGATGATTACCCGATGACCTCTATTCCGCAAAAGCAGAAATGGCAGGCGTTCGCAGCAGAAAAAGACGCTTGGTTTATCTTTTATCATGATGCCGAGTATCGCGCCCTTCAATGGGAGGAGGACGGAAGGATCAAAGAGTCAGTCAAGCGAATGAAGCAATAGCATATTTTTATGTTTACCCTGCATGTTTTCCGGCTAATAATGCAAACCTAGTACTAATTATGCTCAGAAAGGAAGAGGCAGGGTGAAACAATTCAAAGTAACAAACGAAGGAGACATTCAAACAACATTAAGAGGCCTTGAAGTGCTCTCTGTTCCTTTTTTGAACAAAGGTGTCGCTTTTACTGAGGAAGAAAGAAAAGAACTTGGTTTAAAAGGCTTTCTGCCGCCTAAGGTATTAACAATTGATGATCAGGCGAAAAGAGCGTATGAGCAATATTCCGCACAGCCAGACGATTTGAGCAAAAATGTTTATTTAACGGCGCTGCACGATCGGAATGAAACGCTGTTTTACCGCCTGTTAAATGACCATTTAGGGGAAATGCTTCCGATTGTCTACACACCGACAGTCGGAACGGCCATCCAGAGATACAGCCATGAATATAGAAAACCACGAGGGCTCTATCTGTCAATCGATGACCCGGACGGTATGAGAGAAGCCTTTAAACAGTATAAAGATCAAAGCGATACGATCGATTTAATAGTTGCAACTGATGCGGAAGGAATTTTAGGAATCGGTGACTGGGGCGTCGGAGGAATCGCGATTTCTATCGGCAAGCTGGCGGTTTATACGGCGGCTGCGGGCATTGATCCGAGCAGAGTGCTTGCTGTTGTTTTAGATGCGGGGACAAATCAGGAGAGCCTCCTGAACGATCCGCTTTATGTCGGCAACCAGCATTCCAGAGTGCGCGGGGAACGCTATGACCAATTTATTGACGACTACGTTGCGCTGGCGAGAGAAACATTTCCGAATGCATTGCTGCATTGGGAGGATTTCGGAGCGAAAAACGCGCGAAGCATTTTGAAACGCTATAAAGATAAAGTTTGTACGTTTAATGATGATATCCAAGGGACAGGCGCTGTTTCTTTGGCGGCAGTCTTATCCTGTGCAAAAGCGTCTAAAGTTCCGCTGAGGGATCACAGAGTTGTTATATTCGGAGCAGGAACGGCTGGAATCGGAATTGCCGAACAGCTGCGGGAAGCATTGGTGCGTGAGGGGCTGAGTGAGGAAGAATCATATCAGCGCTTCTGGTGCATAGACAGAAACGGACTGTTGACAGATGATATGGATCAGCTTCTTGATTTCCAAAAGCCGTATGCCCGTTCGGCTGATGAAGTGAAGGATTATCAGCGGAATGGAGATGGCGGAGGCATTGATCTCCTTGAAGTGGTCCGTCAGGCGAAACCGACAATCCTGATCGGGACGTCAACAGTTTCGGGTGCTTTTACTGAAGAAATTGTCAAAGAAATGGCGTCACATGTGAAACGGCCGGCGATTTTGCCAATGTCAAATCCGACAACTCTTTCTGAAGCAAAGCCGGAGGATTTAATCGAATGGACAGAAGGCCGTGCGCTGATCACGACAGGAAGCCCGTTCCCGCCAGTGGAGTATAATGGCATAACGTATCATATCGGCCAAGCGAACAACGCGCTTGTCTTCCCGGGGCTTGGTCTTGGAACGATTGTCACCAAATCAAAATTAATTACAGACAGCATGTTTGAAGCATGCGCCCGGGCGATCGCAAGTATGGTCAATGTTGGGGTGCCTGGCGCGCCGATGCTTCCGAAAGTAGAGGATTTGCGGACTGTATCGGCAACCGTTGCGGTTGAAGTTGCAAAAACCGCAATGAAGGAAGGCATCGCGACAGAAGAGCCTGAAGACATTATACAGGCTGTGCAGGATGCGATGTGGTATCCGGTATACAAACCGATTCGCGCGATATAATAAAAAAGAGCCGCTGCGTAGGCAGCGGCTTCTATTTTATGCTTGTCCGGTGTTAAGAAGCGATTGTATCAATGACATCTACAATTTCCCCCGTTTTCGCATCCACCATGACTTCATACTGTTCTAATTCTCCGAAAGCTGATCGTGTAATGCCGGTTTTGTATACCTGTACCGTTTCTCCGTTAATATTGTAAGGCTCCGGCTGGGTGTAAATCCATGATCCGTCAATCGGGCCCCGCTGCTTAAAAGCGGATTTTACAATTCGAAGCGCTTTTTCTGAAGAAATATAAGGCTTCATCACATATTGTTTCACAACGACAGCCGTACAAATTCCAAGTCCTGCTCCTAAAAGAAGATGACGCAATTTCAAAATAAAGCACCTCCTGGTTGATCGTACTTTTCATTATACAGAAACAGCCAAAACCTGTTAAGCAATACGCGGCTGATTGAGCAGATTCGGTCAGGGTGCTTGGAAAACTTGATTGTTTCTAATAAAATAAAAGGACTACATAGAAATGAGGGGAAAACATGAATCAAGAAACGAAAGCGCTTTTCCAAACACTGACGCAGCTTCCCGGCGCGCCGGGCAACGAGCATCAGGTTCGTGCTTTTATGAAGCAGGAGCTAGCCAAATATGCCGATGACATCGTTCAGGACAGACTGGGAAGTGTTTTCGGAGTCAGACAAGGAGCAGAGGGCGCACCGAGAATTATGGTAGCCGGGCACATGGACGAAGTCGGCTTCATGGTGACATCCATTACAGACAACGGGCTGCTCAGATTCCAGACGCTCGGAGGCTGGTGGAGTCAGGTTTTGCTTGCGCAGCGGGTTGAAGTTCAAACAGATAACGGGCCGGTTCCGGGTGTGATTTCAAGCATACCGCCGCATTTATTGACAGATGCGCAGCGAAACCGCCCGATGGATATCAAAAACATGATGATCGATATTGGAGCGGACGATAAGGAAGACGCCATCAAAATCGGCATAAAACCGGGACAGCAGATCGTGCCTGTCTGTCCGTTTACGACGATGGCGAATGAAAAGAAAATTTTGTCAAAAGCTTGGGATAACCGGTACGGATGCGGTTTGAGCATTGAACTTTTGAAGGAATTACAAGGTAAAGAGCTTCCGAACACGCTCTATGCGGGTGCAACGGTTCAGGAAGAAGTCGGGCTAAGGGGGGCACAGACGGCTTCTCACATGATTAAACCGGACTTATTTTTCGCCCTTGATGCCAGCCCGGCAAACGATATGAGCGGAGACAAAAATGAATTTGGCCAGCTTGGAAAAGGCTTTTTGCTGCGTATTCTTGACAGAACGACAGTCATGCATCGCGGAATGAGGGAATTTGTTCTTGATATGGCTGAAACGCATGATATTCCATATCAATATTTTGTATCCGGCGGGGGAACAGATGCAGGCAAGGTTCATATTTCGAACAGCGGCGTTCCGTCAGCGGTTATCGGAATTTGTTCCCGCTACATTCATACAAACGCTTCTATCATTCATATTGATGATTATGCTGCTGCTAAGGAAATGCTCATCAAACTTGTAACAGCCTGCGATAGACAGACGGTAGATGCAATTAAGAAGAATATGTAGAAGTTATATAAAAGCTTGTTGAACGAGCAGTGAGCCCGATTCGACAAGCTTTTTTCTTATTCTGTTTCAAATAGATAGGAAAGGGCCTTGATGGCTTGGTTGACGGTTTCCACCGTAATATTCGCTTTATTGGAAAGCTCTTTTAATGGATGGTGGAGTGATTCCGGCCGAATGATAATCAGGGGTTTTCCTTTTGCGATCGCATATGATGCATCCATTGCCGTGTTCCACTGTTTGTATTTTTCGCCAAACAGGGCGATCACAAAGTCTGCTTTATTCATCAGGACGGCGGTTCTGAAGTTGTTGATGTCAGAGGCTTTGTCATCCTTCAAAACGGCATTTGGCTGTACGCCCATAATGTCTTCACCAATATTGTCTGAGCGGTCATGATTCTCCATCGGGCCGACAAACGTAATCGGCAGCTTCAGCGATTTTGTTTTCTCTTTGATTTCCTCGCGCCAATTGCTGTGGATTTCTCCTGCTAAATAGACGATAAACTCCATACTAAAATCCCTCCTTATGTATGTCCAGCTGTAAATTTTACCCTCATGTACACGATGTTAAACGAAACGAGCTTGATAATGCAAATAAAATATGATAATGATAATGGGAAAGCCAATCTTACATATTCATTCGTTGCATATAAGTGGTTTTGCCTCAAGCAGTTTGGTATGATCCAAATGGACGAGTATCGATAAACAAACATGTAAGAACATAAACAACTGGAGGGATATGAAATGAAAAAAATTGAATCAACTCAAGAGCTGGAAAAAGCGGTACAGGATGACTGGGCTGTATTTATGTTTTCTGCCGACTGGTGCCCGGATTGCCGTTTTGTAGAGCCTTTCCTGCCTGAACTGGAAGCGGATTTTCCTGAATTCACTTACTACTACGTAGACCGTGACAAATTCATTGATACATGTGCAGAGTGGGAAATTTACGGAATCCCAAGCTTTGTTGTTTTTAATGAAGGAAAAGAAGTAAATCGTTTTGTAAGCAAAGACCGCAAAACAAAAGAAGAAATCGAACAGTTTTTAACAGATTCTCTCGCTAAAGCGTAAAGGAGGACATCGGTTTGAAAATGACCTCAAGGAAGCTGTCAGATATACTGAAACAGCGCCTTCAGCACGAGAATCGCTCCTTTCTGTTTGACAGAGAAAAAGACACTCTCCGTGTTGAGGATCAAACGACAAAAAAAGGGATTACGCTCGATTTGCCGCCGATTATTGCGAAATGGGAACTGAAAAAAGACGAAGCCATTGATGAGATCGTGTACTATGTTTCCGAAGCAATGACGGCAATGGAAGGGAAGGCTCAGGAAATGACCGGGAAAGAAACTCGCATTTATCCGGTCATCCGCTCGACTTCCTTCCCGGACAAGTCAAGCGAAGATATCCCGCTCATTTATGATGATCATACTGCAGAGACAAGAATTTATTACGCGCTCGATCTCGGGAAAACATACCGTTTAATTGACCAGCGCATGCTTGAGAAAGAAAACTGGACAAAAGAGCGGATCAGAGAGACGGCCGCATTTAATCTCCGTTCTCTGCCGACGGTTGTCAAAGAGGATACGGTTGCCGGCAATTACTTCTATTTCTTCAGGGCAAACGATGGATACGACGCCAGCCGGATTCTGAACGAAGCGATTTTAAATGAGTACAAGCAGCGTGCAGAAGGGGAGCTGGCGATCTCTGTTCCGCATCAGGACGTTCTGATTCTTGCTGACATCCGGAATGAATCAGGGTATGATATTCTAGGACAAATGTCGATGAGCTTCTTTGCAGGCGGCACCGTTCCGATTACCGCTCTTTCATTTTTGTACAATGAAGGAAAGCTGGAACCGGTGTTTATCCTGGCGAAAAGCCGTCCGAAAAAGGATTAGAAAGGATTTTTACTTATGAACGCTTTTTATAATAAAGAAGGTGTGGGAGACACGCTCCTGATCTCTCTTCAAGATGTGACACGTGAACAATTAGGCTATGAAAAACACGGCGACGTCGTCAAAATTTTCAATAACGAAACAAAAGAAACAACGGGCTTCAACATTTTCAATGCGTCTACTTACTTGACCATTGATGAAAACGGCCCTGTTGCGCTCTCAGAAACATTCGTGCAAGATGTGAATGAGATTTTAAACAGAAACGGCGTTGAAGAAACATTAGTCGTTGATTTATCTCCGAAGTTTGTTGTGGGTTATGTAGAATCAAAAGAAAAACATCCGAATGCCGATAAATTAAGCGTATGTAAAGTCAATGTAGGAGAAGAAACGCTTCAAATCGTCTGCGGCGCGCCTAACGTTGACCAAGGACAAAACGTTGTCGTTGCCAAAGTCGGCGCTGTGATGCCTAGCGGACTTGTCATTAAGGATGCAGAGCTTCGCGGCGTTCCGTCAAGCGGAATGATCTGCTCAGCGAAAGAGCTTGATTTGCCTGACGCCCCTGCTGAAAAAGGCATCCTTGTGTTAGAAGGAGATTATGAGGCGGGAGAGGCATTTCAGTTTTAGACTCCCATAAATCCGCCCAAAAAAACGAATCATGTGAAAAGCCGCTAAGCCCCTGTTTAGCGGCTTTGTTTCTGCTGATAGCTTAATCTTTTCTGGGCCGACCAGCAGTGGTATACTAAAAACCGTCCCAGAAAACTATAAGGGAGTTAGAGATAAATTATGAGTTGGCTTCATAAATTTTTTGATTTGTTTTTAGGCGAGAGCGAAGAGGATGCTGAACGGGAGACAAAACCCGCTCAAATTCCGCAGCAACAAGAGGTGCATCATCCTGAAGGACAATTAAAAAGATTGGAAGATCCTAAAATATATTATGAATATCCAAAAGGCAAGTTCCGTTTTCCAGTCGTGCCTGATGGATACAAAAATCATGACCTGAGAAGGCGCCGCGAACCATCGGTCGAACCGAAATCCGCGCCTCGTCCAAGCGCTGCACCTTACAGAGAGCGTCCCAGCAATGAAAAAGAGCAGCATACATATCAAGCATCAGAGCCGGCGAAGAAACCGTTTAAACCGACAAATATCCCTTCGCCAATCTATGGATTCAATCAAAAACCATCCGTTAAAAAGGATGTGCCGAAAAAGCCTTCTGAAACATTGAACGAACCGGATAAACCGGTAAAAGAGAAGGTAACATTGCTGTCAGAAGAGATCGAACGTGAACGCGGCTATCCTGCTTCAGACACACAGGCGCACTCCAAAAAAGAAAATCCTTTCTTTCCGGATATCCAATTTGAAAAACAGCCTTCTGGCGTTTTAAACAGAAAGGATACAGAGCATGATGAGGCGCCAGGTAATGAAGTGCCATTTGAATCAGGCCTTCAACAGCCGCAAAAAGAGGAGTCTTTCTTCCCAGCTGAACATGCCGAAGGGCCAATGCCTGAGATACTCACAGATACGGCGAATGAAGGCCTTTCAGGCAGTGAAGTAAGCCGCGAAGACATCATGCCTGCATCGGCTGAGGAAGAACAAAGGGAAGAGCAGGCAGAGCAATTTGAAGAGCCTGTTTTCTCCGCTGAACTTGATGAACAGCCAACAGCTCCTGAATCTCTGGCAGAGGCAACATCTGAGGAGGAAAAATCAGAAGAGCCGTCAGACAGCACAGTATACAATCATCACGAAAACGCGGCAGAAGGTGCTGAGTCTCCGTTCGTTCAAGAAGAACAAATGGAATTTTATCAGGAAGAACCTTCATTATTTACTGATCACGAGCATTCATCTGGAGCTCTGGATCAAACAGAAACTGAGGCGGAAGAATCAGAAGAGCCATCAGAAAGCATAATAAATAATCAGTATGACATTCCGGCAGAATCTAAGGAAACGAAGATAGATGTTCAGCCAGACAGCCATACAGAGCTTGAGGAAACTGATCGGATGGACCAAGCTTCCAAACCGTTTTCTGCAACCCATGAAAACCGGCAGGAAATCCGGGCAGACAAACCTCACGAAGCTTCAAAAGAGCCGAAACCAAGGCCTGGTGTGCAAGAGAACAGGTCCGAACAAAACGCACCTTCTCAAAAAGGGCCATCCGTTCCTTTTAATGTCATGATGCTGAAAAGAGATACGCATAAACAGCAAAAAGCAGAGGAACGCCGCGGCAGCTATGTATTTCCGAATGTTGCACTGCTAGATGTCCCGCCAGCGCAGGTCCAAGATGATACTGCGTGGATCGAAGAACAGCGTCAGCTTCTTGATTTGACCTTGAAAAATTTCAATGTCCGCGCCAATGTCGTCCATGTAACCCAGGGTCCGTCTGTCACGAGATTCGAAGTGCATCCTGAACCAGGTGTAAAGGTGAATAAAATCACCAACTTGTCTGATGATATTAAACTCAGTCTCTCAGCAAGAGATATTCGGATTGAAGCGCCGATTCCGGGGAAAAACACGATCGGGATTGAAGTGCCGAACCGCACGAGCAAGGTGGTTGATTTGCGCCAAATGATTCGCAGCTCAGCTTTCAGGACAAGCAAGTCACCGCTTACGGCTGCGCTGGGATTAGATATTTCGGGAAATCCTGTCGTTATCGACTTGAAGAAAATGCCGCATGGCTTGATTGCCGGCGCCACAGGCTCGGGAAAAAGCGTATGCATCAATACAATATTAGTCAGCCTGCTTTATAAAGCTGATCCGAGTGAGGTAAAGGTGCTGCTGATTGATCCAAAAATGGTCGAGCTGGCTCCTTACAATAAAATTCCTCACCTCGTCAGCCCTGTCATTACTGATGCTAAAGCGGCTACAGCTGCTTTGAAATGGGTCGTTGAGGAAATGGAGCGCCGCTATGAGCTGTTCGCCCATTCAGGTGTCCGTGACATTGACCGCTTTAATCAATTAACCGGAGAACACCAAATGGGTGAGAAACTGCCGTATTTAGTTGTCATTATTGATGAGCTTGCAGATCTGATGATGGTGGCGCCAAACGATGTGGAAGAAAGCATAGCGCGGATCGCCCAAAAAGCAAGAGCATGCGGTATCCATCTTCTCGTCGCCACTCAGCGTCCGTCAGTAGATGTCATTACAGGCCTGATTAAGGCGAATATCCCGACGAGAATCGCCTTTTCTGTTTCTAGCCAGGTTGATTCCCGAACAATTATTGACATCGCCGGTGCAGAAAAGCTTCTCGGAAAAGGGGATATGCTCTTTTTGGAAAACGGCTCGGGAAAACCGGTCCGTCTGCAAGGTAACTTTGTGTCGGATCGTGAAATCGACCGCGTTGTTTCTCACGTCAGAAACCAAATGCCGCCAACCTATTTATTTGAACAAGAAGAGCTCGTAAGACAAGGATCAGCCCTGAAAGAAGAGGATGAACTGTTTTACGAAGCGTGTGAGTTTGTTGTAGAGCAAAACAGTGCAAGCACTTCAAGCCTGCAGAGAAGATTCAGAATCGGTTACAACCGGGCGGCAAGGCTGATCGATATGATGGAAGCGGAAGGCATGATCTCAGAGGCAAAAGGAAGCAAACCCCGCGAGGTGCTGATCACGGCAAGTGATTTAATAAACGAATAATATGGGTTCATTTTCACACCAAACATGGTATGATAGTGTTTAGAGCATTTAACAGCTATGTCGCTTTACAGCAGCTGCGCATAGACAAATCTTGATATCTAGGTTTAATCGGAAAGAAATAACCGGATACTGAACATAACAAAACATATAAAATACGCCGCTAAGGGAGGCTTTTCACCCGCCGCGGTCGCAAATTGAAATGAGCGTCATATACTGGGGAACAGATAGACGTTTGTTGGAGGTACAATTATGACTGTTTATCATTTTGTTGGAATAAAAGGGACAGGTATGAGTCCGCTTGCCCAAATACTTCATGATAATGGATATACTGTCCAAGGATCGGATATCGAAAAATTTATTTTTACGCAAACAGCGCTTGAAAAAAGAAATATTACGATTCTTCCTTTTAGCGCGGAAAATATTAAGCCCGGCATGACAGTTATCGCCGGAAATGCATTCCCAGACACGCATCCAGAAATAGAAAAAGCGATGTCTGACGGAATTCCGGTGATACGTTATCATAAGTTTTTAGGCGACTACATGAAAAAGTTCACAAGTGTTGCCGTTACAGGTGCACATGGCAAAACGTCGACTACGGGTTTGCTGGCTCACGTGATCCAAAATGCAAAACCGACGTCTTTCTTAATTGGAGACGGAACAGGCCAGGGAAATGAAAACAGCGAATACTTTGTGTTTGAAGCGTGTGAATACCGCCGCCATTTCTTAAGCTATCAGCCAGACTACGCGATCATGACGAATATTGATTTTGATCACCCTGATTACTTCTCAAGCATTGACGATGTATTTGACGCTTTTCAAGAGATGGCTCTTCAAGTCAACAAAGGCATTATCGCCTGCGGAGACGATGAGCATCTGCCGAAAATCCATGCGAACGTCCCGGTTGTGTATTACGGCACAGGGGAAGAAAATGATTTTCAAGCCAGAAACATCGTAAAAAGCACGGAAGGGACAACTTTCGATGTCTTTGTCCGCAATACGTTCTATGATACGTTTTATATTCCTGCGTACGGCCACCACAATGTATTAAACTCATTGGCGGTCATTGCGTTATGTCATTACGAAGAAATTGATTCCAGCATCATTAAGCATGCTCTCAAATCCTTTGGGGGCGTCAAACGCAGATTCAATGAGAAGCAGCTAGGGGATCAAGTGCTGATTGATGACTATGCTCATCACCCGACAGAAATAAAAGTGACAATTGAGGCGGCAAGACAGAAATATCCTGATCGTGAAATTGTTGCGGTATTTCAGCCTCATACATTTACGCGAACGCAGCAATTCCTTGACGAATTTGCAGAAAGCCTGAGCGGCGCTGACTGTGTGTATTTATGCGATATTTTCGGCTCAGCCCGTGAGAATGCTGGAAAGCTGACGATCGGCGATCTGCAGGGGAAAATTCATAATGCCAAGCTGATTGAAGAAGATGACACTTCTGTTTTAAAAGCTCATGATAAAGCCGTTCTCATCTTCATGGGGGCAGGAGATATCCAAAAGTATATGAGAGCCTACGAAAACGTCATGGCATAATAAAAAGCAGTGATCTCACTGCTTTTTATTTATCTGATGAGAAAGCTTATTAAAGGATTTTCTTACATAACGGAGAATAGTATGTATACAGCCCAGTACACATGTTTATGATTGAAGAAAACGGGTAAACAGCAGTATATCCTGCAGCAAGGAGGTTTGAGATGATTATTATTCTTTATTTGAGCGTTGCACTCATTGCAATTGCATTTCTCGTATTAGTGATCTACTTGTCTAAAACATTGAAGTCACTGCAGCTGACACTAAAACACGTCGCATCCACTCTTGAAGGGCTGGAGGGACAAATGAAGGGCATCACAACTGAAACAGCCGAGCTTTTACATAAGACTAACCGCCTGGCTGAAGATATTCAGGAAAAATCAGAAAAGCTGAACACGGTCGTTCATGCTGTTCAAGGGGTGGGAACTTCTGTACAGCAGTTCAATACATCCATGAAACAGGCGGCAGGGTCTGTATCGGCATCAGTTAGAGAAAATCAAGACAAGATCAATCAAGTTGTCACATGGAGCCAAGCAGCAATGGAAATTTGGGAGAAATGGAAGCAAAAGAAAAAATCAGCTCTGTAAGAGAAAAAATACCTAGAGGAGGAATAATGATGAGCAAAGATGGAATTAATAGTAAAGATTTTTTAATCGGAACTTTAATCGGGGGAATCATCGGTGCCACTACAGCTCTTTTTCTAGCGCCTAAATCAGGCAAAGAACTTCGCGACGATCTCGGCAGCCAAGCGGTTGCATTACGGGACAAAACAGATAAAATGACGGCTGATGCGAAGGAAAAAGGCACGCAATATGTCAGCATCGCAAAAGACAAAACTTCCAACATCACACAGCTTGTAGCGGATCAGTCTGGGCAGATCATGAACAAGGTAAAGGATTTAAGAGACCGTTCCAAATCTGACAAAACGGATTCATCAACAATGCAAGATATGAAGGAAGAAGCGATGCAGGCAGCCGGCGAAACAAAAGATCAAGTCCTCCAGGCGAAAGAAGATGTAAAAGACGAACTGAAAGATGCACAAAAACAGGCTGAGCATATGAATCGCTGAGCAGGGAAGGAAGAGCTTGAATCATGGCTAAACAGCTTATTCAATCTGAAGAAGAATTTAAACGGATTGCAGAACAGGAAGGCGCTTTTGTCTTCTTTAAACACAGCACCACATGCCCGATCAGCCAGGCAGCATTTCATGAGTTTGATGCCTTTGCAAAGCAGCATGAGGATGTGCCGGCTTACTATCTTCAAGTACAAGAAGCCCGGCCGCTGTCAAATTTCATCGCAGAAACATATGGGGTAAAGCATGAAAGCCCTCAAGTATTCATCATTCAGAACGGTGAAGTGAAATGGCATACCTCACATTCACAAATTACAGAGGCTGCCATTGAGCAGCATTTGTCATAGCAAAAAGCGTCCAGATATTATCTGGCGCTTTTTTTTTTGTAAAAAACCCTTGAACATTGCCCTCACATCATGTAGGATAGCTTCATAGATTACTTTATCACTTAAAAGCGTTTGGGTAATAAAGTAGAGTTTTTATAAAATTTTTTGTATTTCAGTATTTCCATTTGGAATTACTTATAGTAAGATGCATGATAACTACAAAATAAAAAATGAATGTGCAGGGAAAGGATGAAAAAAATGAGCAACACAGAGTTAGAGCTTTTAAGGCAGAAAGCAGACGAATTAAACCTACAAATTTTAAAATTAATCAACGAACGCGGAAATGTTGTAAAAGAGATCGGTAAAGCGAAGGAAGCACAGGGTGTCAACCGATTTGACCCTGTCAGAGAACGCACTATGTTAAACAATATCATTGAAAACAATGACGGTCCGTTCGAAAATTCAACCATCCAGCACATTTTTAAAGAGATATTCAAAGCCGGTTTAGAGCTTCAAGAAGAAGATCACAGCAAAGCGCTGCTTGTCTCCCGCAAGAAAAAACCTGAAGATACAATTGTTGATATCAAAGGCGAAAAAATCGGAGACGGCCAGCAAAGATTCATTGTCGGCCCATGTGCGGTAGAGAGCTATGAGCAAGTAGCTGAAGTGGCTGCAGCTGCGAAAAAACAAGGCATTAAAATTTTGCGCGGTGGAGCCTTTAAGCCTCGTACGAGCCCATACGATTTCCAAGGGCTTGGCGTAGAAGGCCTTCAAATTTTAAAACGTGTAGCGGATGAATATGATCTGGCGGTTATCAGTGAAATCGTAACGCCGGCTCATATCGAAGAAGCGCTTGACTACATTGATGTCATTCAAATCGGAGCGCGCAACATGCAAAACTTCGAATTGCTGAAAGCTGCCGGTGCAGTGAAAAAACCAGTGCTTCTGAAGCGCGGCCTTGCAGCAACGATCTCTGAATTCATCAATGCTGCTGAATACATCATGTCACAAGGAAATGACCAAATTATCCTTTGTGAGCGAGGAATCAGAACATACGAAACAGCAACGAGAAACACGCTTGATATTTCAGCTGTGCCGATTTTGAAACAAGAAACGCATTTGCCGGTCTTTGTTGATGTTACGCATTCAACAGGCCGCCGTGACCTCTTGCTTCCGACAGCTAAAGCTGCTTTAGCGATCGGTGCAGACGGTGTCATGGCTGAGGTTCACCCTGATCCGTCAGTCGCGCTTTCTGACTCTGCTCAGCAAATGGCGATTCCTGAATTCGAAAAATGGCTGAATGAACTGAAGCCAATGGTGAAAGTCAACGCTTAATTGAACAATCCAAAAGGCCGCGCCTGCGGCCTTTTTTTATGCTTTCTCGTTTATTTAGTTATAAAATCCAAGTATACGTTTTCATCATCTATAAAAACGTGTATAATTTCATGAGAAGTAATTAAATTTGATGAATAATGAAAAATAATGTACACTACTGACTTACGCTTACAAATCATAAACGACATAAATTCGGACATTATGACATTTCTCTACATAAAGTGTTTATGCTATAGATAAGGATAAGTGTATCCAGTAAAAGGAGTGGTTTTAGGATGAGCAATATTACGATCTACGACGTAGCGAGAGAAGCTAATGTAAGCATGGCAACCGTTTCCCGTGTCGTGAACGGCAACCCAAATGTAAAACCGACAACACGGAAAAAAGTATTGGAAGCCATTGACCGTCTCGGTTACCGTCCAAACGCGGTGGCAAGAGGGCTGGCAAGCAAAAAGACAACAACTGTAGGTGTCATCATTCCCGATATCTCAAGCATTTTCTATTCAGAGCTTGCGCGCGGAATTGAAGATATCGCGACAATGTATAAATACAATATTATTTTGAGCAACTCTGACCAAAACATGGAGAAAGAGCTGCACTTGTTAAACACAATGCTCGGCAAACAAGTGGACGGCATCGTGTTTATGGGCGGAAACATTACGGACGAGCATGTGGCGGAATTTAAGCGTTCCCCAGTGCCGATTGTACTTGCCGCTTCTGTAGAAGAGCAGGAGGAAACACCGTCAGTCGCTATCGATTACGAACAGGCGATTTATGATGCCGTGAAGCTTTTGGTTGATAAAGGACATACAGACATCGCGTTCGTTTCCGGACCAATGACAGAACCGATCAACCGTTCGAAAAAACTCCAAGGCTACAAACGTGCGCTTGAAGAAGCGAACCTCCCGTTTAATGAACAATTTGTAGCTGAAGGGGATTACACATATGATTCCGGACTCGAAGCACTGCAGCATCTGATGAGCCTGGATAAAAAACCGACAGCCATTCTTTCTGCAACTGATGAAATGGCACTCGGCATTATCCATGCCGCTCAGGATCAGGGCTTATCCATTCCGGAGGATCTTGACATTATCGGCTTTGATAATACAAGATTAAGCCTCATGGTTCGTCCGCAGCTTTCAACAGTTGTTCAGCCGACATATGATATTGGCGCCGTTGCGATGAGACTGCTGACGAAGCTCATGAATAAAGAGCCGGTTGAAGAGCATATCGTCGAACTGCCGCACCGTATCGAACTAAGAAAGTCAACCAAGTCATAAGAAAAACAAAGAGCAAGCTTCACCTTCATGGTGAATTCTTGCTTTTTTCATGGGGAGAAATGATGAAACGTTTTGATTATCTTACACCTGTTGGATTTGTGTTAGGAACGATTATTATTGTTATCGGGATTATTTCGGGATCGGGAGTAAGCGGTTTCCGCTCTTTTCTTGATCTAACCTCTTTCTTCATCGTAACAGGGGGACTATGCGCCGCTGTTTTTATCAGTTTTCCGCCAAGAGAGCTGAAAAAAGCGCCCTCTGTATTAAAGCAGGCATTCATCCGCCAGGAAGACAATGTGAAAGATCTTGTGAAAACCTTTGTCTCCCTTTCCGATCACGCGCGTAAACATGGGCTTTTATCATTGGATGATCAGGCTCGGGGAATCAAAGATCCATTCTTGAAAAAAGGGCTGCTTTTAGCAATTGACGGCTGGGATGAAGAAACGATTCGGCTTGTCATGGATTCAGAAATCGCAGCAATGGAGGAACGGCACCGCAAAGGACGGCGTGTTTTTGAAAAAGCGGGAGAATTTGCTCCGGCGTGGGGAATGATCGGAACACTCGTCGGGCTCGTGCTGATGCTCAAAAACTTAAATGATCCGCATATGCTCGGACCGAATATGGCAGTTGCGCTTCTGACGACTTTATATGGTTCATTACTGGCCAATATGGTCTTCAACCCAATCGCGGCAAAGCTTGAAGAGAAAACAGAAAGTGAAATTTTCATCAAACAGGTAATGGTGGAAGGGATTATCGGTGTTCAATCCGGAAAAAACCCGCGCAACCTTGAAAGCCAGCTGGTCGTTTTCAGTTCACGGGAAGAATGGCAGAAACAGCCGAATCAAGTAAAAACAAAAAAGGGATCTATACATGAAGCTTAGAAGAGAACGTTTTGAAAGAAGGAATGGAAACGGGAAAAACAGTCAATCTTCATCCAGCTGGATGGTTACCTTTACAGATTTGATCACCCTGGTCCTTGTGTTCTTTATTTTGCTTTTTTCAATGTCCCAAATCGATCTTCAAAAATTTAAAGCGGCAGTCGATTCGATTCAGAAGGATGGCGGCGGGCTTCAGCCGGACCAAACGTCCATAGAAAAAAAGAAAACACCTCCATCCGATGCGAAGAAGCAAGCGGATCAGCAGGATCAGCTTCTCAAGAAAGTAAATACATATATAAAAGACAATCACTTGAAGGCCCAAATGACAGCCAAACGGGATGAACGCGGTGTCGTGCTCGTTCTGCAGGAGGCGGTGCTGTTTGATACAGGTGAGGCAAAGGTGCTGAAAAATGCTGAAACACTTCTTCACCAAATCGCCGTACTTCTTCAAACCATTCCAAATGACATTCAAGTCGAAGGCCATACAGACAGCCGAAACATTTCGACATACCGATATCCGTCGAACTGGGAGCTATCAGCAGCACGGGCAAGCGGAGTGATTCAATACTTCACATCAAAAGAAAAACTTCCTTCGAAGCGCTTTATTGCTGTCGGTTATGCGGATACAAAGCCTGTAAAGGACAATAAGACAAACGAACACATGAAAGAAAACCGACGTGTGGAAATCGTCATCAAAAAATCAAAAACGACCTCTTCGTGAAGGTCGTTTTTTACTTTGTTCGTTGTTGCTCGGACCGTATCGCATATAATGCTTTGCTGACGGTTTGGGCATTTTTTTCTGTAATTTCAGGTTTGCGGGGAATCGGAGGATATAAATCAGCCGGATCGCTCCAGCTGGACGGCAGGGCGACGGGGCATTGTTTTTGCCATTTAGCGATCCATTCCGGCGGGATCTCGTGTCCCGGATCAATCCCCTTCATTTCAAGCCATATTCTGGCCCAGGCGCGGGGGACAACTCGCCAAATATCATATCCGCCGCCTCCGACTGCAATCCATTTCCCTCCGCAATATTGGTGAGCCAAAGTATGTGCAAGCCGGGGAATTTCTTCGTATATATTGATTGTTGCTGATAAATGCGTCAGCGGGTCGTAGTAATGGGCATCGGCGCCGTTTTGGCTGATAATGACATCGGGCTCGAAATACGCGGCGACTTCTGAAACTGCTGTCCGGTAAGCTTCAAGAAAAGAATCATCCTCTGTAAAAGCGTCAAGCGGGATATTAAAGGAATAGCCATATCCTTTTCCGCTGCCTTTTTCCTGGATCTGGCCGGTTCCGGGGAATAAATACCTTCCTGTTTCATGAATGGACAGCGTGCATACGTCAGGATTATCGTAAAATGTAAATTGCACACCGTCCCCGTGGTGGGCGTCTGTATCAATATAAAGCACTCTGGCGCTGTATTTTTTCTGGATATATTGAATCGCCACAGCGCTGTCGTTGTATATGCAAAACCCTGAGGCTCTCCCGCGAAAGCCATGATGAAGCCCTCCACCAAGGTTTGCCGCATGCAGGGCTTGTCCTGACATGACCCAGTCTGCGGCCGTTAAAGTGCCGCCGACCAAGAGTGATGCCGCTTCGTGCATGCCGGCAAAGACGGGTGTATCTTCAGTGCCGAGCCCGTAGCTTTCTCCTTCTTCAGCGGGAAGCTTTCCGGCGCCCGCAAGCTTTACGGCCTGAATGTAATCATCCGTGTGGACAAGGGCTAGCTCCTCTTCTGAGGCGAGTCTGGGACTGACAATGTCTCCATCATCAAAGGCATTGATCGTCTGAAGCAAATCATATGTTAACAGAACCCGCTGCTGATTAAAGGGATGCTCTTGATGAAACATGTAGGTTTGATAGGATGGAGAATAGATAAATACACTGTCTCTCATAGCAGATCCCTTTGCTCTGACGGCCATACGACGTGGTGCCCATTTCTTTGCAGTTCCTGCAAAAACGGCAGCGGATTCATCGTTTTTACACGGAAGACGAGCACTTTTACACCGGGATCGTCATGCGGATAAACAAGCACGCTTAATATTTTCACTTGAAGGTCTTGGCAAAGGCTGCTGATCTCAGCGAGGCTTTTGGTGATGTCGTTTACTTTTATTTCAATTTGCGAGCCCGGCTGGTCAGCGCCTGTCAATTTGACAAACGTCCGCAGCAAATCGGTTTTTGTCAAAATGCCTACTAATTTTTGATGCTGTACGACTGGAAGGCAGCCGATGCCATGCTCGTAGAACACCGCAGATATTTCTTCGACAAAATCTAACGGGTGGGCGCAGACGACCTCTTTTTTCATAATTGAATCTACGCTTCGTGTGAGAAATAGGCTTCGTTTGTTTTCTTCAAAAATACTGGGGCTCGCCTGTTTCATGTCTCTGTCTGTAATCATGCCGATCACGTGTCGTTCTTCATCTACAACAGGCAGATGCCTGATATGGAATTCCTTCAGTTTGCATATTGCTGTTTCAAGCGTATCCGTCTTCGTTAATGTAATGACATCTCTTTTCATGATTTGCTCAACAATCATTATTTTTTCCCCTTTGTCAGTGTCAGTTAATACATATAACGATGATAAAAACGGAGCCTGTCAAATTGTTCAATTGATTCTTGGCTGACGTTTTTTCCGATGCGGGCCATCAGACAGTTTGCAGGGTGGGAGCTGATCTCCGGCTCATCCGTTGCAAACCAGACCAATCCGCCTGCATTCATCATCTTTTCCATGATCTTTCTGTATTCCCACACATCTTTTTTCATCCCTTTCAAATCCCAATGCCAGTAATATTCTGTTGTCATCACAATATAGTTTTCCATTTGTTCATCCATCATGCTGACGGCCAGAAGGGTCTTTCCGACAGCGCATCCCCGATAGTCCGGCGCTACTTCGATGGCTCCGAGCTCAAGCAAATCCTCCATATTTCCTTCAGACCATCTTTCGAGCGGGTCAGGATATAAATACGTGACATAGCCGACAATGGTTCGGCCGTCTCTGGCAATAATAATGCGCCCTTCTGGAAGGCCTGCAATATCGACTAGCGCTTCATGCTGCTCGCGAGGCGGGCGAAATGCGGTTAAATCTTTATGAAACTCATAACCTGCCAAATCCTCTGGAGAGACAGGCCCTTCTATCTGTAAAGAGCCGGTTGCTGTTTTGATGTTTGCTGAATGGTATGTTTTATGATGTTCCACTAATTCACCGTCCCATCAATTCTTATAAAAATACATGCCTTCTTTAAGAATACCAAAATATAAAGCGTTTTCAACATGGTTTATATTTTAAAAATTGAGAAGAATATGAATTTATACTATAATAATTGTGACAACTTCAGCAAAGGGGGATGTTTGGGCATGAATTTGAAAGCGTTACCAGCAATAGAGGGGGATCATAACTTAAAAAACTATGAAGAAACGTACCGGCATTTTGATTGGGCCGAGGCAGAGAAACATTTCTCTTGGCATGAGACAGGGAAACTGAATGCGGCGTATGAAGCGATTGACCGCCATGCCGAATCGTTTCGAAAAAACAAAGTAGCACTTTATTATAAAGACGCAAAACGGGATGAAAAATACACATTTAAAGAAATGAAGGAAGAATCAAACAGAGCCGGGAATGTGCTGAGACGGTATGGAAATGTGGAAAAAGGGGACCGCGTTTTTATTTTTATGCCGAGATCACCCGAGCTTTATTTTATTATGCTTGGCGCTATCAAAATTGGCGCCATCGCCGGGCCGCTGTTCGAAGCATTTATGGAGGGAGCGGTGAAGGACCGGCTTGAAAACAGTGAGGCAAAGGTTGTTGTCACAACGCCTGAGCTGCTGGAGAGGATACCGGCAGACAAACTGCCTCACTTGCAGCATATATTCGTAGTCGGCGGAGAGGCTGAGAACGGCACAAACCTCATCAATTATGATGAAGCAGCGAAACAGGAGAGCACAAGACTGGATATCGAATGGATGGATAAAAAAGATGGTTTTCTGCTTCACTATACATCAGGTTCCACTGGAACGCCAAAGGGCGTACTGCATGTCCATGAAGCGATGATTCAGCAATACCAAACAGGAAAGTGGGTCCTTGATTTAAAGGAAGAAGACATTTATTGGTGCACAGCTGATCCAGGCTGGGTGACAGGTACGGTATACGGCATTTTTGCACCGTGGCTGAACGGGGTGACAAATGTCATCGTCGGCGGACGTTTCAGCCCGGAAAGCTGGTATGGAACGATTGAACAGCTTGGCGTCAATGTCTGGTACAGCGCGCCGACCGCTTTTCGGATGCTGATGGGAGCGGGAGATGAAATGGCTGCGAAATATGATCTAACCTCACTCCGGCATGTACTCAGTGTTGGTGAGCCGCTAAATCCGGAGGTCATCAGATGGGGACACAAAGTTTTTAACAAACGAATCCATGATACATGGTGGATGACCGAAACGGGCAGTCAGCTCATCTGCAATTATCCTTGCATGGATATTAAACCCGGTTCGATGGGTAAGCCGATTCCGGGAGTGGAGGCTGCGATCGTTGACAATCAAGGAAATGAGCTTCCGCCATACCGAATGGGCAATCTCGCTATCAAAAAGGGCTGGCCTTCCATGATGCATACCATTTGGAATAACCCTGAAAAGTATGAATCGTATTTCATGCCGGGCGGCTGGTATGTGTCTGGTGATTCTGCTTACATGGATGAAGAAGGATACTTCTGGTTCCAAGGCAGAGTAGATGACGTCATCATGACCTCCGGTGAGCGCGTAGGCCCATTTGAAGTGGAGAGCAAGCTTGTCGAACACCCGGCTATTGCAGAAGCAGGTGTAATCGGAAAGCCTGATCCGGTACGGGGAGAAATCATTAAAGCCTTTATTGCACTCAGGGAAGGATTTGAGCCGTCTGACAAACTGAAAGAAGAGATCCGCCTATTTGTAAAGCAGGGTCTTGCAGCCCATGCGGCTCCGCGTGAGATTGAATTTAAAGATAAGCTTCCGAAAACCCGAAGCGGAAAGATCATGAGACGCGTGCTGAAGGCATGGGAGCTTAATCTCCCAGCCGGTGATCTGTCAACGATGGAGGATTAAAAGGCGGCGTTGACACGGGATTTTATTTATGTTAAAAATGATATAGCTTCATATGAAAAGGTAAAGATTGAGACAAGTAGAATATCCTTACGTTCCAGAGAGCTGATGGCCGGTGAAAATCAGCACAGACGGATATATCGAATACACTCATGAACCGCTTTTGCAAACAAAGCCGGCCAGGCTTTCAGTAGTGAAAGAACGGACCTGATCCGTTATCAGGCAAAGTGATAAGACGAATGTTTTGCATTCTCTTATTAGTAGGGTGGTACCGCGATAATCAATCGTCCCTTCGTGTAAACGAAGGGGCGTTTTTTATTTTAATCAAAAAAGGAGCTTTATCTTATGACAAACTTACTTGAAGATTTATCCTTCCGCGGATTGATTCAGCAAATGACAGATGAAGAGGGATTAAATAAACAGCTGAATGAAGAAAAGATCCGCTTGTACTCAGGTTTTGATCCGACAGCAGACAGCTTGCATATCGGACACTTGCTGCCTATTTTAACACTTCGCCGTTTTCAGCTTGCAGGGCATCATCCGATTGCACTTGTGGGCGGCGCTACGGGCCTCATAGGTGATCCAAGCGGAAAAAAAGCAGAGCGTACTTTAAACACTGCTGACATCGTTTCCGAATGGTCCCAAAAAATCAAAAACCAGCTGTCCAGATTTCTAGATTTTGACGCAGCAGAAAACCCAGCTGTCATCGCAAACAACTTTGACTGGATCGGCAAAATGAATGTGATCGATTTCCTTCGTGATGTCGGTAAAAATTTCGGCATCAATTACATGCTGGCAAAAGACACGGTCAGCTCAAGAATCGAATCCGGCATCTCGTATACGGAATTCAGCTACATGATTCTTCAATCTTATGATTTCTTAAATCTTTACAGAGACAAAAACTGTAAACTGCAAATCGGCGGTAGCGATCAGTGGGGCAACATCACAGCGGGTCTTGAACTGATCAGAAAATCAGAAGAAGAAGGAGCAAAAGCGTTCGGCCTTACGATTCCGCTTGTCACAAAAGCAGACGGCACGAAGTTCGGAAAAACGGAAGGCGGCGCGATCTGGCTTGATAAGGAAAAAACATCACCATATGAATTCTATCAATTCTGGATCAACACAGATGACCGTGATGTTATCAAATACTTGAAATACTTTACGTTCCTATCAAAAGAGGAAATTGAAGCATACGCTGAAAAAACAGAAACAGCGCCGGAAAAACGTGAAGCGCAAAAACGCCTGGCAGAAGAAGTGACATCGCTTGTTCACGGACGCGAGGCGCTGGAGCAAGCCATCAACATCTCCCAAGCGCTGTTCAGCGGCAATATTAAAGAGCTTTCCGCTCAAGACGTAAAGGTAGGCTTTAAAGATGTTCCTTCTATGGAAGTTGACAGCAGCCAAGAGCTTTCACTTGTAGATGTGTTGGTGCAATCTAAATTATCTCCTTCTAAACGTCAAGCGCGTGAAGACATCCAAAACGGAGCTGTTTACATTAACGGCGAACGCCAGACAGAAATAAATTATACCCTATCGGCTGAAGACCGCATCGAAAATCAATTTACTGTTCTGCGCCGCGGGAAGAAAAAATACTTCCTTGTGACATATAAATAAGAAAAAGATCCTTTGCCACTGAAGGCAAAGGATCTTTTTGTTTACCGCATAGGAATGAAAGGAAAAGAGTATATTAGATAGGGCAAACACGATCAACCACATCACCTTTTAAAAGAAAGGAGCGCTAAAGCGTGAATCTCATGTGCACGATTGCTAAAGAACGGATACAGCGGGATTATTGGGAGCGGCAGGCGCAAGATAGTGTTGGCCAGCAAGAGGCGAAAGACGAAACAGACGATAAAAAAACCCCAACCGCATAGCGGCAGGGGTTTTTAAAACGATTAACGAGAGTAGAACTCAACGATAAGCGCTTCGTTAATTTCCGGAGCAAGTTCAGAACGCTCAGGAAGACGAGTGAAAGTACCTTCAAGCTTTTCAGCGTCGAAAGTAAGGTATTCAGGAACGAAGTTGTTCACTTCAACAGATTCTTTGATGATAGAAAGGTTTCTTGATTTTTCGCGAACACCGATTGTTTGACCAGGC
Organism: Bacillus sp. MBGLi79; assembly: GCF_002953915.1. NCBI lineage: Bacteria > Bacillati > Bacillota > Bacilli > Caryophanales > Bacillaceae > Bacillus > Bacillus sp. MBGLi79. Next base: position 3,287,493 of record NZ_CP026521.1, on the reverse strand, counting down.
TTTACTTGGTAAGACGGGATGTCAACGCGGCTTCCGTCTACAAGAATGTGACCGTGGTTAACCAATTGGCGAGCTTGACGGCGAGTACGTGCTAAACCTAGCTTGTACACAACGTTATCAAGACGAGAATCTAAAAGAACCATGAAGTTTTCACCGTGTTTACCAGCTAGTTTGCCAGCTTTGTCAAACAAAGTGCGGAATTGGCGTTCGTTTACACCGTACATGTGACGAAGCTTTTGCTTTTCTTGCAATTGCAAACCGTATTCTGATAATTTTTTACGTTGTCCTGGGCCGTGTGGACCTGGAGCGTAAGGGCGTTTTTCTAATTCTTTTCCTGTACCGCTAAGAGAGATTCCTAGACGGCGGGACAGTTTCCAAGATGGACCTGTATAGCGAGCCATAATGTGACTCCTCCTTTGGTTTTATTTTTGTGGAAAATAAAAACCGTCTGCTCTATTCGACCATGCACATTTTGTTTTCATGTATCCTCGCTCCAGCAGCAGAGAGTTACACGATACACCTTATGGATAAGGAACAAAATGAAAACATAGAAGCTGAACAAAAAGGCTGCAATATTTCACACAAAGGTCATTATATAATTTATTTGTTTTGAAGTCAACCATTCCTCCATTATTGCTTCACCGTTTATGATATAATAAACAAAAATTAGTGGTAAACTTTTAGGTGATAAAAACATGGTAGAACAAACTAAAGATCAATTATCCGCCTTTCATTATCATATGCTCGATTTTTTATTAACCAAATCGGAAAAAGTCACATTCACCGACTCTTTCATATGGCTGACTTCGGCTATTCAAACCTATTTTTCAACCTTTTGTGTTTCGCTTACACCGTCATCATCAGACTTTGTGACAAAACTGGCAGATGGTGAAGTCCGTTTTTCCGTTTCAAAAATAAACGCTTCATCTTATCTGATTGAGGACGGCTCCGGCAGGCGTTTCCATCTTGCATGCAGGCAGGATGAAGAGATTCCTGAAGGGCTTCCGGATGTAGTTGCTTCATTTTTAAACCAGTCGATGAAACAAGAAACACTCTATAACAAAACGATCTACCAAAAAAAAATATACAAAATGACAGAGCTGTTCCATTCACTGCTTGATCAGACAGATGTGCTGAAGCAGCTTTTAGAAAGCTTGACAAGCACATTTTCTCTTTTTGAGTTTTCTTTATTTATATCGCACGATCAAGACCAATGTTTAGGGGTTCCTGCAAAAGAGCTGTATATGGAAGGGGAAAAATCCGATTCCTTTGCGCTCAAAGTGTATTTGTCCGGAGACATTTTGCGGAAAAATGAATCTGTCGCCTATATTCCGATCAAAGGACAGCAGGGCACATACGGGGTGTTGAAGGCTGAGGGAACGGGTGACAGCTTTCTTACTGATGCCTGCCTTGATGAAATGTCGCTGTTAGCAAACGCGGCGGGAAAAGCGTTTGAAAATGCCCAGCTCTACGAACAATCCAAAGCAAGCATCGCAAATTTGGAATTGATCAATGAAACATCACGCCGCTTGAATCAGCGGCTGACACTGACTGATACAATGAATGATCTGGCTGTGAGAATGGCAGAATCGTTTCAGGCAGAAGAAGTGGGATTTTTTCATATCGACCATTTTGAAAATCTAGCATTGCTCCCAGGAAGCACAGCATTTTTTAAAGAACAGAAGCCATCAGACTTTTATAATGAGCTGAAAGAAAAGCTGTATGAAGGTGAAAAAGGGGTTTTCATCGGGAATGGCCAGTCTGTTTTTGGGCAGGCGGGGTACGGCTCGCTGATGGCTGCCCCGATGATTCAAAACGACCGTCTTTTAGGCTTTGCGGTTTTATTGAAACAAGAGCTGTACGCTTTTACATTTGAAATGTACAAGCTGTTTCAGGCACTGATTCATCACGCGACACTCGCTGTAACCAATTCAATGCTTCGCGACCGTTTGGAGCATCTCGTAAAAACAGATCAGCTGACTGAACTGTATTCACGGGCGTATTTAGACGAAAAAATTCAATACAGCATGAAAATCCACCAAAAGGGTGTTTTTATTCTTGTTGATATTGATAATTTCAAGAATGTAAATGATACGTACGGCCATCAGACTGGGGACGAGATTTTAATTCAAGTTGCTTCAGTGATTAAAAGCAACATTCGAAAGCATGATGTCGGTGCCCGCTGGGGAGGCGAGGAGCTGGCGGTTTATTTGCCAAATGTGCCGGTTGCGGTGGGGAAACGGATTACCGAGCGGCTGGTTTATGCGGTCAGAAAAAATACGAAACCCAAGGTAACCATTTCCTGCGGTATCTCCTGCTGGACGACAGAAACAAGAAAGTCGCTGAAAGAGCTTGTGCATGAGGCTGATGAAGCGCTCTATAGCGCGAAACGGAACGGGAAAAACCGCTTGATGATTCATGACTCAATAAAATGAAAAAAGCCCAAAACGATATCAGTTTTGGGCTTTAATATTACTGCTCTAATGCTTTTTCTAGCTTTTCGGCAAATTGAGTTAAGTATTTTTCATCAATTTCGTCGAAACGGTTTTTCACGGGGCTGTCGATATCCAAGACGCCGACAATTTTGCCGTCTACACGAATCGGAAGCACAATTTCTGATTGAGACGCTGCATCGCAGGCGATATGTCCCGGAAACGCGTTTACATCCTCCACACGCTCCACTTTTCCGTTTGTGTACGCTGTGCCGCAAACCCCTCTGCCGAAAGGAATCCGAACACATGCCGGCAGGCCTTGGAACGGACCTAATACAAGCTGTCCATCCTCTTCTTTGGCAAAATAGAAACCCGCCCAGTTGACTTCAGGGAGCGAATGATACAGCAATGCTGAGGCATTTGCATAGTTAGCTATTGGATCTGTTTCGTCTTCGGTCATGGCTTCGAGCTGTTTTAGCAGAAGCTGATAGTCTTTTTCTTTATCTCCAGATTGTTTTTCGACATGGAACATGGAAAACCCTCACTTATTCTATAATATAAAACAAAGTTCCGGCTTTTCTGCCGGCATTTGTCGATAAGTTCTTACAGGAACAGCAGCTTCCTGCTTGAATAATATCAAGAGGAAGGAGTGAGCCGTATGAAAGTAAGCACCAAAGACAAAATTATTGAATCTGCTGTCATGCTTTTTAACCAAAAAGGATTTTCTGGCACATCTGTCCGTGAAATCGCAAAGTCAGCTGATGTAAATGTTGCGCACATCTCCTACTATTTTAAAGGCAAAGGAGGCTTGATGGAACACTTAGTTTCAGAGTTTTACGAAGGCTACAGCAAAACGCTTGAAACAGCGGCAAGCAATATCTCTTCTCAAAGCACGCAGGAACAGCTTCTCCAATTGGTTTTCGATATTTTATCCTATCAGCATAACCATCGTCAATTAACTCGTTTTGTCTACCGGGAAGTCACAATTGACTCCACGTTAATCAGGGAAATTATGTCGACATATTTAATGAAGGAAAAGTATATCTTCCAGCTGATCATTGAGAAAGGAGAAAAACAGCGTGAACATTTAACACTGCCGCTGCCTCATTTTATTCTCCAATTAAAATCTCTCTTGATGATGCCCTATCTCCAGCCTCAATATATTTCAGAAGTGCTCTACATGCAGCCGCACGAGCCGTATTTTTATAAAATGTATTTTGAAGAGATCAAGATTTGGATCAAAAGCGTCTTCCGGACAGGAGACGTGGCGCTCACCAATTAGCATCGTTCCAAAAACGCCTCATACGCATATCCGACATCTCTCGCTTGATGGGCATCAGACCCAAACACAAGCGGGATCTTCTTTTGCTTCGCTTCATTCAGCATCCAATCCTCGATATAAATACCGCCAGCGTACATTTTTCTTAAGCCGGAAGTATTAAAGTCGAGCTCCATTCCATTTTTTTTTATGGCATCCAGACACTCAGAAACGAGACCGCGAATATGCTCTGACATGCTGTACGGAAACAGCTTGATGAATTTTTGGACGAGTGTGATGTGACCGACTCTTTTTGGCTTATAGACGCCGAGAGATGCTACAATGGAAGAATAGATACTCCGGTAATATTGTTCATATACAGCTTCAATGCTCCCGCAGGCTGAAATCAGCTCTTTAAAGGTATGCTCGTCATAATCAAGGCACAGATAGGAAGAGCCTGTGCGCAAAAAATGAACGGATAAGATGCTGTCATCTAAATATGGCCCGTATGTATCCAGGAATAATGTAATTTCATCTTCAAATCCAGCAATATAATCGACTTCAAGCCCCGTCCGGATAGAAAGCTGTCCGCCGTATTCTTTTTTTAATCCGGAAATTTCATGAATATAGCGTTCCAAAGAAGCTTGCGCCATCGCGCTGTCCTTCAGCGGGGTGGGATCGGTGAAAGAGGGCGGCAATGGGGCGTGTTCGGTAAAAGTAATCGATTCGAACCCTTTTTTTAAGGCTTCTTCTGCATATTGTCTGAGTGTGTCATTGGAGCCGTGAGGGCAAAATGGTGTGTGAATATGTCCGTCTCGCTTTTGCATTGATGTCACCCCATGAAAAAATAGTCAAATCCTGCCGATTTTGCACAAAAAGTTTTTGATTTCTGGTCAAAAAATGTTTGTTACATGGTATCATAATAACAATGAAAACGACAGTTTTTCTCAATACATATCCTGAAATCTTTCTGAATAAATAAAACACCCTGACAGATTAAGGTAAACAGCAAGGGGGCTCATTATGGAGTTTGTCATTGGATTATTAATTGTACTGCTTGCGCTGTTTGCGGCAGGCTACTTTTTCAGGAAAAAAATCTACGCCGAAATCGACCGGCTGGAATCGTGGAAGATTGAAATTCTGAATCGGTCGATTGTGGAAGAAATGTCCAAAATTAAACATTTAAAAATGACGGGTCAGACAGAAGAGTTCTTTGAGAAGTGGCGTGAAGAATGGGATGAGATTGTCACAGCCCACATGCCGAAAGTTGAAGAGCTCCTTTATGATGCCGAGGAAAATGCAGACAAATACCGGTTTAAAAAGGCCAATCAAGTGCTCGTTCATATCGACGACTTGCTGACAGCGGCGGAATCAAGCATTGAAAAGATTCTTCGGGAAATCAGCGACCTTGTCACAAGTGAGGAAAAGAGCCGTGAAGAGATTGAACAGGTGAGGGAGCGCTATTCGAAATCTCGAAAAAACCTGCTGGCATACAGCCACCTTTACGGGGACCTTTATGACAGTCTTGAAAAGGATCTGGACGAAATTTGGAGCGGCATCAAACAATTTGAAGAAGAAACAGAAGGCGGAAACTATATTACTGCACGAAAAGTATTGCTTGAGCAGGACCGGAATCTTGACCGGCTTCAGTCATACATAGATGACGTGCCGAAGCTGTTAGCTGATTGTAAGCAGACGGTGCCAGGCCAGATTGCAAAGCTCAAGGACGGCTATGCCGAGATGAAAGAAAAAGGGTACAAGCTTGAACATATCCAGCTTGATAAGGAATTAGAAAATCTGTCAAATCAGTTAAAACGGGCGGAGCATGTCCTGATGACTGAGCTGGATATTGATGAAGCGTCCGCAATTCTGCAGCTTATTGACGAAAATATTCAATCTGTTTATCAGCAGCTGGAGGGCGAAGTTGAAGCCGGTCAATCTGTACTAAGCAAAATGCCTGAATTGATTATTGCTTATGACAAGCTTAAAGAAGAGAAAGAGCATACGAGGGCGGAAACTGAGCTGGTGAAGGAAAGCTACAGGCTGACAGCCGGCGAGCTCGGCAAACAGCAGGCTTTTGAAAAGCGCCTTGATGAAATTGGCAAGCTGCTGTCATCTGTTAAAGATAAGCTCGATGCAGAGCATGTCGCCTACTCACTTTTAGTAGATGAAGTTACTTCAATAGAGAAGCAGCTTGAAGAAGTGAAAAAAGAGCATGCCGAGTATCGTGAAAATCTGCAAGCGCTCAGAAAAGAAGAGCTTCAGGCGAGGGAGACGCTCAGCAATTTGAAAAAAACAATTTCTGAGACAGCAAGACTGCTGAAGACTAGCAACATTCCAGGCATTCCGGGCCATATTCAAGAGATGCTGGAGAACGCGCATCATCACATTCAAGAGACAGTCAATCAACTAAACGAACTTCCATTAAATATGGAAGAAGCCGGAGCCCATTTGAAGCAAGCAGAAGATATCGTCAACAGGGCAAGCCGGGAATCAGAAGAACTTGTCGAGCAGGTCATCCTCATTGAAAAAATCATTCAGTTCGGAAACCGGTTCAGAAGCCAGAATCATATTTTATCTGAACAGCTGAAAGAAGCGGAAAGACGTTTTTATGAATATGATTACAGTGAAGCGTATGAAATAGCAGCAGCCGCAGTTGAAAAAGCCGCACCGGGTGCTGTCCGAAAAATAGAATCGCAAAAGACAAAAGAGCATCAATACCAATAAAGAGTATATAAAAGGCCGGCGCATACATGCTCGGCCTTTTATATGTATTCAGAATATAAAAAAGCCTTATTGGATGTGTATCCAATAAGGCTTTTTGGTTTTCGCTAGTTGATATTAGCTGGTTTTTTATTCGAACCTGTAACAAGAGAAATCAGATAACCGGCAACGCCTCCAATGATTGCAGGTAGGACCCAACCAAATCCTAAGCTGTAAAGCGGCAGCGATTGACTGAGAACTTTATTTAAAGAACCGAGCGGAATGCTTGCGGCATTCAGGCCATCGATAATGCTAAAAATACCAGTTGCGATCAAACAAAGAATATATACTTCACGTCTGCCTTTAAATGATTTTTCAATAAATGAAAGCAGAATGATAACAATTGCTAACGGATAAATAGCTGATAAAATAGGAACTGAGAACAAAATGATATTTGACAGCCCAAAGTTAGAAATAATAAAGCTGAACACAGTGACAATCGTTACAACGGCTTTATAAGATAAAAAAGGAATCAGCTTTGAGAAATAATTTCCGCATGAAGAGACAAGGCCAATGCTTGTAGTCAAGCACGCGAATAGGATAGCGACGCCTAAAATGATATTTCCTAATGATCCGAACAGGTGCTGTGAAGATTCAGATAAAATTTTGCTTCCTGAACCGAGGAGTCCTACAGAATCTGTGCTTGTTGCTCCTAAATAGGCGAGTGAAACGTAAACCAGACCGAGTCCCGCTGCTGCAACAAGTCCCGCTTTAATACATACAGAAGCAACTGATTTACGGCTGGTGATGCCTCTGTCCTTAACAGCATTGACAACGACAATTCCGAACACAATAGAAGCAAGTGCATCCATTGTTTTATAGCCTTCTAAAAATCCTTTAAACAATGATCCGGAAGCATACGCTTCAAGCGGTGACCGAATGTCCCCCATCGGCGTTACGATGCTTTTGATGACTAATATAGCAATAACAGCAAGCAAAATAGGTGTTAAAACTTTTCCAATACGGTCAACAAGCTTTGTAGGATTTAAAGCCACATAGTACGTAATAGCGAAAAAAATAAATGTGAAAACAAGCAGCGCGACCCAAGAAGGTATCCCGCTTACAAACGGTACAGCGGCAATCTCATAAGAGACTGTGCCTGTCCGCGGAATCGCGAACAGCGGTCCGATTGTTAAATAAAGAACGACAGTAAAAATTGTTCCGAAGACCGGATGTGCTTTATCAGCAAGGCCTTTGGCATCCGTCCCTGTTAAAGCGACAGCTACAACACCTAAAAGCGGCAGGCCGACACCCGTCACGAGAAAGCCAGCCATCGCTTTCCAAACATTTTCCCCGGCTGCTTGTCCAAGTTCCGGCGGAAATATCATATTTCCTGCACCAAAGAACAGTGCAAAGAGCATAAGCCCAATCGCGATCGTTTCCTTGGCTGATAGTGATGATTTCATAATGTATAAGTCCTCCTAATTTTACTATGGTAGAATATTCTGTCAATTAATTGTCAGATAATATGACGAAAGTAACAAATCTAATTATAGGTGAATGCATGAAGAAGTCAATAGTAATTTTATTTACTTTTTCAGCAGTAATTTGTTATGGTAACATATAAAATTAGTTTTGTATCGCTTTCATATTAAAGGAGTAAAATGATGTTATATTTAGACAATAGTTCAACAACGAAGCCTTATGATGAAGTCTTGAACGTGTATGAACAGACAAGCAGCCGATATTTTGGCAATCCTTCATCTTTGCACCGATATGGAGCCGAAACGGAACAGCTGCTTCAGGCAGCCAAAAATCAAATCAAAAGGTCCTTAGGCCTAAAAAAATATGATATTGTATTTACGTCAGGCGCCACAGAAGCCAATAATGCAGCTTTAAAAGGAGCCGCTTTGTCAAAAATAAAAACAGGCAAACATATCATTACCACTTCTATTGAACATCCATCCGTTACGGAATCGTTAGAACAGTTGAAAGAGTTGTTCGGGTTTGATGTTACTTATCTTTCAGTGAATGAAGACGGATTTGTTTCTATTGAAGAACTAAAAAAAGCCATCCGTCCCGATACCGTCCTAGTCAGCATGATGCATGTGAACAATGAAGTCGGTTCCGTGCAGCCGATTGAAGAGGCAGGAGAAGTGCTGAAAGAGCACTCGAACATTTTGTTTCACGTTGATTATGTGCAGGGCATCTATAAAGTGCCCTTGGCAATTGAAAAGGCCGGCATTGATCTATGTTCAATATCAGGGCATAAATTTCACGGTCTAAAGGGGACAGGCGCACTTATTGTAAAAGAAGGAACACGCCTTATTCCGCTCATAACGGGAGGTTCTCAGCAAAAAGGCATACGGGCCGGAACGGAACATACTGCGGGTGCGGTTTCGCTTGCCAAGGCCATTAATCTTGCCGCTGCTGATTTTGCTGCACGGATTGATACGATGACTGCCGCAAAGGAATTGTTTATGAAAAGGCTGAGTGAAATTGAGGGCGTCGTTATCAACACGCCTCAAATGAATAGCGCACCGCACATTATTAATTTCTCTGTTCCGGGGATGAAAGCAGAAGTGCTTTTACACATGCTTGAAGAACAAGATATATTCGTCTCCACAACGTCTGCTTGCTCAGCAAAAGAACATAAGCCCAGTAAAGTTCTTTTAGAGATGGGCAAAGGAGAGCAGATTGCCGGAAGCAGCATCAGAATCAGTTTAAATTACAGCCAGACAAGCGATGTGGCAGAACCGTTTATAAACGCGCTTCGTCCTGGCATCAAAAAATTAAGGGAAATGATGAGGTAGAACATGAATTACGATCATATATTAATTCGTTTTGGGGAAATTTCGACCAAAGGCAAAAACAGAAAAAGCTTTATTGAGCGCTTAAAACAAAACGTGAGACTCGTTTTGAAAGACTATCCGAATTTGAAATACTTTTCCAATAGGGATCGCATGACGATTACATTAAATGGTGAGGACCCTGAGGCTCTTTTTCCTCATTTAAAGCAGGTGTTTGGGATTCAAAGCTTCAGCCTGGCGATTAAGTGTGACAGCCGCCTTGATGATATTAAGGCAACTGCTTTGCAGGCTATCAAGGATCAGTATAAACCAGGTGATACGTTTAAAGTTGCGACAAAGAGAGCGTATAAACAATTTGAATTAGATACAAACCAGATGAACGCTGAAATCGGCGGTCATATTTTGCGAAATACAGAAGGCTTGACGGTCGATGTCCGCAACCCAGACATCCCGCTCAGAATCGAAATCAGGGAAGAAGCAACATTTTTGACAATTCGTGATGAAAAAGGTGCAGGCGGGCTGCCGGTTGGTTCAGCAGGAAAAGCGATGCTCATGCTTTCAGGCGGTTTTGACAGTCCTGTAGCCGGTTTTTATGCGATGAAACGGGGGCTGTCGGTAGAAGCTGTTCATTTCTTCAGCCCGCCATACACGAGTGAGCGCGCAAAGCAAAAGGTAATGGATCTGGCAAAATGCCTGTCCCGTTTTGGGGGAAGCATGACGCTTCATATCGTTCCATTTACAAAAACGCAAGAGCTCATCCAAAAACAAATTCCTGAAAATTACACGATGACGGCAACCCGCCGCCTTATGCTCCAGATCGCCGACAGAATCAGAGAAAAGAGAAACGGGCTTGCCATCATTACGGGAGAAAGCCTCGGTCAGGTAGCGAGCCAAACGCTTGAAAGCATGTATGCGATTAATGCGGTGACGTCAACACCGATTTTGCGCCCGTTAATCGCCATGGATAAAACAGAAATCATCGAAAAATCACGGGAAATCGGCACTTATGAGACAAGTATTCAGCCGTTTGAAGATTGCTGCACGATCTTTACGCCGCCAAGCCCGAAAACACGCCCTAAAAAAGAGAAAATTGAACACTTTGAAAGCTTTGTTGATTTCGAGCCGTATATTCAAGAAGCGGTTGATAACATTGAGACAATGACCCTGTATAGCGAACAAGAGGCTAACGATAAATTCGCTGAACTCTTTTAAAGCCATTTCTAGCTCCTGTATACAATTACCAAAGTTTTTGTGAATGAAGCCATGTGTTTTAACACATTCTATACTCACAAGGAGGTGAGACACATGGCTAACAATAACTCAGGTAACAGCAACAACCTTTTAGTACCAGGAGCTGCTCAAGCGATCGACCAAATGAAATTAGAAATCGCTTCTGAATTCGGTGTAAACCTTGGAGCAGACACAACTTCTCGCGCTAACGGTTCTGTTGGAGGAGAGATCACAAAACGTCTTGTATCTTTTGCTCAACAAAACATGGGCGGAGGACAATTCTAATTTACAATTTCACATAATGGCTTTGGAGTGGGGGAATCCCCACTCCTTTTCATTTTTTACATATAAAAAAGGACCAGCGGCCTATAAAATCTATGTTTACAGAGGTTGTTTTTAGGCATATCCTTACGGAAAGAGCCTGTATTTATGTATAATGGGTGGAGAAAGTGAGGAGTTGTTCGTGTTAAAACGTGAAGATTTAATTGCCCCTATGCAATATAATTTAGTGAATGAAATGGAAAAGTTCAGTGCCGCTGGACAAAAAACCGCTCTTCTATGGGAGGACGAGTCGGGCAAGCAAGAATCATGGTCTTATGAAAAGCTGATGGAAGAAACAAATAAAATCGGAGCGGTCTTAGCTGATCTTGGATTTAAAAAGGGAGACAAGATGATTGTAATGGTTCCGCGGGTGCTAGAAGCCTATGCAGTTTATTTGGCTATCCTGAAATCTGGAATGGTTGTCATTCCGTGCTCTGAAATGCTTCGTGCGAAGGATCTTGAATACCGAATTGAACATGCAGAGGTAAAAGGCGCCATCGTCTATTCCGAATTTATCGGCGCTTTCCGTGATGTCAGTACGGCTGACAAACTGATTACACTGTCTATTGGTGAGAATGATGCCGGCTGGAAAAATCTCTTATCAATTGAAGCGGACGGAAGCCAATTTAAAACAGCTGACACAACAAGAGATGATATGGCTTTCTTATCTTATACTTCCGGGACAACAGGTCAGCCGAAAGGTGTTGTACATACACACGGATGGGCATTTGCTCATTTAAAAACTTCTGCCGGCGCTTGGCTTGATATTTCTGAAAAGGATGTCGTCTGGGCGACTGCTGCCCCTGGCTGGCAAAAGTGGGTGTGGAGTCCATTTTTAGCGGTGCTAGGCAGCGGAGCAACGGGTTTTGTGTACCACGGCAGATTCAAAGCAGAAAAATATTTAGAGCTTTTAAACCGCTACAAAATCAATGTTTTCTGCTGTACGCCGACAGAATACCGCTTAATGGCGAAGGTCGAAGGCTTGGACCGCTTTGATCTTTCTGCCCTTCACAGCGCTGTTTCAGCAGGCGAGCCGCTCAACCGTGAAGTCATTGATGTTTTCCAAAAGCATTTCGGCATTAAGGTACGGGACGGATACGGCCAAACAGAAAGCACGCTTTTAGTCGGTGTTTTGAAAGATACGGCTATTAAACCGGGAAGCATGGGAAAACCAACACCGGGAAATCAGGTGGAAATCATTAATGAAGACGGTGAAGTCTGCAAACCTGGTGAGGTTGGCGATATCGCTGTTCACCTCAGCACGCCTGCGCTCTTTAAGGAATATTTTAAAGATCCGGAAAGAATGAAAACACAAATTCGCGGCGATTATTTCCTAACTGGAGACAGAGCGAGAAAAGATGAGGAAGGTTACTTCTGGTTTGAAAGCCGAAATGACGATATCATTATCAGCTCCGGCTACACGATCGGGCCATTCGAGGTGGAAGACGCGCTTGTTAAGCACCCTGAAGTAAAAGAGTGTGCTGTTGTCGCAAGCCCTGATGAAATCAGAGGCTCCATCGTTAAGGCATACGTTGTCCTGCAAAATCATGAAAAACGAAGTGATGAGCTTGTCAAAATACTGCAGAATCATGTGAAGACGATTACCGCTCCATACAAATACCCAAGAGAAATTGAATTTGTGGAAAGCCTGCCGAAAACGGCTTCTGCAAAAATCAGACGAGTGGAATTAAGAAAACGTGAAGAACAGCTCAAAGCCAATAAAAAGGCGTAAAGAAAGAGAGTGAACGTGAATGAAGGCGATATGGCACGACGGTTTCATTTATACGATGCTCGAAGAAGGCGATCGGACAGAGGCAGTTTATGTTGAGGATGGTGTCATAAAAGGCACCGGCAGCTATGAACATCTGAAGGAAAAGTACGGCTCCCCGGAAACAGAAGAAATCAGCCTGAATGGAGCAGTGATGTTCCCCGGTTTTGTTGACAGCCATCTACATTTGATCGGCCACGGCGAAAAACAGCTTCAGCTTGATCTGTCCGCACTGACGTCTAAAGAAGCGATTGTACAGGCTGCAAAGGAAAGAGAGCGGCAGCTTCCTGAAGACGAGTGGCTCATTGGAGAGGGCTGGAATGAAAATCAGTTTGAGACACCGGACTATTTAAATAAGCATGATCTAGACCGCCTGTTTCCAGACAGGCCCGTCTTGCTCAAGCGAGTATGCAGGCATGCAATAGCCGTTAATTCTGCGGCTCTTCTAGCGGCGGGAATTTCAAGAAACACTCCTGATCCTGACGGCGGCGTCATCGTAAAAGATGCAAATGGAGAGCCGACGGGCCTCCTTTTTGATAAGGCGCAGGATTTGATTCTAAAGGCTGTCCCGCCGGTCTCCCAGCACTATGTTGATGAGGCATTAACGGCTGCAATAGAGGACTGCTGGACAAAAGGCCTGACAGGCGGACATTCGGAAGACTTGTCCTATTATGGTGATGTTTCGGTGCCGATGAAAGCTTATGAGAAAGCTGCCGCTAGCGGAAAGTATCCGTTCCGCTGCCATCTGCTCGTTCATCATGAGGCTGTCGATCGATGGGAGCAGCTGGAGAAGCCGCTCGGCCCGTATGTAGAGTTCGGAGCGATGAAAATCTTTGCGGATGGGGCGCTTGGCGGGAGAACGGCTTTATTGAAAGAACCATATCAGGATGATCCATCAACTCATGGCGTTCAGGTTCATGATGACGAAACCCTTGGCCGCCTCATTCGAAAAGCAAGAGAAAAAGGGATGGAGGTTGCTGTTCATGCAATCGGCGATCTTGCTTTTGAAAAAGTGCTCAACGCAATAGAAAAGCATCCGCCCCAAAACGGCCGGCATGATCGACTTATCCATGCCCAAGTGCTTGATAAGGAATTAATCGAGAGAGCAGCAAACATGCCAATCGCGCTTGATCTTCAGCCGCATTTCGTTGCAAGCGATTTTCCGTGGGTCATTGACCTTCTCGGAAAAGACCGGATGAAGACATCATTTGCTTGGAAAACCTTGATGTCTAAAGGCATTTTATGCGCGGGCGGTTCAGACGCTCCGATTGAGCCTGTTGACCCGCTTCTTGGGATCCAGTCGGCGGTGCTTCGCAAGAGCAGTCATGAGCATAACGGGCCAAGCTATAATGAAAGTGAATGTTTATCTGTATATCAAGCGATAAAGCTTTATACAGAAGGAAGCGCCGGAATCATTTATAAAGAGAAGTCACGCGGAAAAATTGCGGAAGGCTATGACGCGGATTTTACCGTTCTCAGTGGTGATCCGTTTGCCATTGACCCCGCACAGCTTCATCTTTTAGATATTAAAAAAACCGTGATTAACGGCCAGATTGTATATGAGAAATCATAAAAGGACAGGCAGCAGCCTGTCCTTTTATTTTCTATAAAAAAGTACGCTTCACTTTTTCCCAAAATGAATTGTCCTTTAGTTTGACTGTTTTTATTTTTTTATTAGACAGTTTGATTTCGATCGTTTTCACATTTCTCGTGCTGAGTGCTTCATTGTCCAAGCCGATGATTGGGTGTTCGTTGCCGTCTTGCACCACACGAAGGGTCAGCTTTCGGTCAGAGCTGAGGACAAATGGCGAGCCGAGTGTCCGGTAGGTGTTATTGTTAAGGGATGCAAGCTCTGATACCTGCATGCATGGAAGCAGCGGATCAACAACCGCTCCTGCAACAGACTTGTTATAGGCGGTGCTGCCTGTAGGCGTTGAGATAATCATCCCGTCACCTCTAAACGTTTCAAAGTGCAGATCGTCAATCAGCACGTCCATCACAAAGGTTTTAATGATGCTTGAACGGATGGATACCTCGTTTAAGCAGTGAAAAGGACTGGCATGATCCACTGTCACTTCAATCAGCGGATATTTTCTGACTTCAATTTGTTCAAACGTCATGGCATCGACCATTTTTTCTCGCTCATCACTATGAAAGTCGCAATATAAATGAGCTTTCCCCTTTTTGGTAATGCCGACGTACAAGCAGTCGTCGCGAAAATTCGTTTTTCTGACTGCCTGCAAAAATGTGCCGTCCCCGCCAATGCTGGCAATAATATTGGCATCTGAGTGCTGGTTCACAACGGTAAATCCATGCTCTTCAGCCAATTGTGTTAACGAGCGGGCTTGTTCGTTTGTTTCCTGGTCCTGTTTGTGAAAAAAATAAACATTACGGCGTTGTTCGGTCATATCCCATTTCCCCTTTGCTGTCATATTTAAGTTTTTCTGCCATCCAGTATTTGTGATAAAATACCTTTGGCCATAAGTGTACCACGTTTGCCGGCAGCCCGTTAAGCCGGAGCTTTCTCATGAAGTGAAACATTTTTCATATTGAATCGTATAATGAGAGAGTTTGGGAAAAAGGAGGAGAAAAAATGAATGCAAAAAGATGGATCGCATTAGTGATAGCTCTGGGGATTTTCGGCGTGTCTATTATCGTCAGCATCTCTATGAGTTTCTTTGAAAGCGTCAAAGGCGCTCAAACGGATCTTACATCATTGACGGATGAATCGCAGGAAAAGACGCTGGAAAACGGCAGTCTCTCAAGTAAAATTGCCGTATTAGAGGTCAGCGGCACCATCCAGGATAATGGGGACTCAAGCAGTCTGCTTGGTGCAGACGGATATAACCACAGAACGTTCTTAAAAAACCTTGAGCGCGCAAAAGATGACAAGACGGTCAAAGGCATTGTTCTGAAGGTGAATTCTCCGGGCGGCGGAGTATATGAAAGTGCTGAAATACATAAGAAGCTGGAAGAAATCAAGAAAGAAACAAAAAAACCGATTTATGTGTCGATGGGATCGATGACGGCATCCGGCGGCTATTACATCTCAACGGCGGCTGATAAGATTTTTGCGACACCGGAAACCCTGACCGGGTCACTCGGCGTCATTATGGAAAGCGTCAATTATTCAAAGCTTGCCGATAAGCTCGGCATTTCTTTTGAAACAATTAAGAGCGGGGCTCATAAGGACATTATGTCTCCTTCCCGTGAGATGACGAAAGAAGAAAAAAACATCATGCAATCGATGGTTGATAATTCGTATGAGGGCTTTGTTGATGTGATTTCAAAAGGCCGCGGCATGTCGAAAGCAGAGGTAAAGAAAATTGCGGACGGCCGCGTGTATGACGGGCGTCAGGCGAAAAAACTGAATCTCGTTGATGAGCTTGGTTTTTATGATGACACTATTTCGGCGATGAAAAAGGATCACAAGGATTTGAAAAACGCCTCTGTCATTTCTTATGAGGAAAGCTTCGGATTAGGCTCATTGTTTTCCATGGGCGCAAACAAAATGTTTAAAAGTGAAATTGATTTTTTAAATATGAGAGAAATGCTTTCGCAATCCGGTTCGCCGAGAATGATGTATCTCTATGCGAAGTAGGAGGGAACAATAATGGACGCGACATATGAAGAGTTAGAGCGCAATGACATCAAAGGCCCGCAAGAAGCGGAGCAGCTGACACATGCCTATGCTGGCTTTTGGGTTCGTTTCTGGGCTTTCCTGCTTGATTGGCTCGTGGTATGGGGATTAAACCATTTACTCGTTTCTCCCCTCTTTACCGTAATGGATCTGCCGAAATCATCCGGCATGTTTACCTTCTCGGCCTACAGTGTGACAACGCTTATTGTTTATCTTGCCTATTTCGCACTAATGACAAAATACTTTAGGCAGACGCTGGGTAAAATGGTGTTCGGCCTCAAAGTGGTTTCTGTAAAGCAAGATTGCAAGCTGACATGGAGTACAGTGATTTTTCGCGAAGTGGTTGGACGGTATATTGATAAGATTTGGATTTTATATATCGTTGTTGCTTTTTCACCTACAAAACAAGGGATTCATGATTACATCGCGGATACCACCGTGGTGCATGAAAAATTATACCGCAAATAACTGATAACCCGGACCTCTGTCCGGGTTTATTTTTTTAGGATTTGGCGATAATGCTCCTAGAGGAAGTGAAGAATATGGTGTATGCACTGACAGCCATTCTTATTCTCATAGGGGTCGTACTGCTTCTCAGAATGAAAATCCATGTTGCGCTGGAGTATCTTCATGCCGATGATAATGACAAATTGACATTGAAGATTACGGCGCTGTTTGGCCTGATAAGGATCAAAAAAACAATCCCGGCGATTAAGCTGAACAAAGAAGACGGAACAGTGGATATCAAACAAAAAACTGAATCTAAAATGAAAAAAAGCAGCGGAAAGAAGAAAATCACACAAAACGATGTGCAGCAAAGCATTAGTAAGATTGAAATGCTTTTGCATCAGGTCACCAGATTACGGAAAATAAGTGCCTCTTTTCTCGCGCATTTACATATCACAAAGCTGGAATGGATTACAGTTATCGGAATTCAGGACGCGGCAGTGACAGGTGTGATAACAGGTGCTGTATGGGGTGTGAAAGGCGGTATCACAGCGATGCTCTACGACCATCTGGACTTTGTAAATAAACCTGTTTATGAGGTGATCCCTTCGTTTCAAGTCCCGGTTTCCAAGACCCATTTTCAGTGTATATTCTTTTTTCGCTTTGGACATGCTATGCTTGCAGCTTTCAAATTCGTCAAATACGGACGGGAGCTATCCGTATTAAAGAAGAATCCGTCGGCTCGAATGACTTCAAAGAATGATTCATCAGTTTAAGGAGGAAGCGTATATGGCAGACCATCCCATCCAAGGTTTAATGAAAACCGCAATGGAAAACTTGAAGGAAATGATTGATGTTAACACCATCATCGGAGATCCAGTAGAAACGCCTGATGGAAGTGTGATTTTAACTGTTTCTAAAGTCGGATTCGGGTTCGCCGCAGGCGGAAGCGAGTTTGGCGGAAAGCCAGCAGAAAAGAAATCGGAAGACGATGAGACAAGAGAACAGAAACTTCCTTTCGGAGGCGGAAGCGGGGGCGGTGTGTCCATTACGCCGATCGCGTTTTTAATTGTCGGATCGACAGGGATCAGAATGCTTCATTTAGATGAAAATACTCATTTAATAGAGAAAATTTTAGACGCAGCCCCTCAAACACTTGAACGCATTCAGCAAATGTTCAAGAAAAATAACAAGAACCAAGGCCAGGGCCAAAATCAAAACCAAATGAACAATATGAATTATTAAAAAAGGTTAACTGCGCCGGCCGCAGTTAACTTTTTTTTGGCATAAACTTTGCAGTTTGCAGGAAACTTTACTATGATAGAGACATACATACAAAAGGGAGGAATTATAATGGCTGAAATTACATTCAAAGGCGGTCCGGTTACACTTGTCGGACAAGAAGTGAAGGTAGGAGATCAAGCTCCTGATTTCACAGTGCTGACTAACAGCCTTGAAGAAAAATCGTTAGCTGACATGAAAGGAAAGGTAACGATTATTTCTGTTATCCCTTCAATTGATACAGGTGTTTGTGATGCACAAACACGCCGTTTTAACGAAGAAGCTGCAAAGCTTGGAGATGTCAACGTCTACACAATCAGTGCAGACCTTCCATTTGCACAAGCGCGCTGGTGCGGTGCTAACGGAATCGACAAAGTGGAAACACTGTCTGACCACAGAGATATGTCATTTGGCGAAGCGTTCGGTGTGTATATTAAAGAACTTCGTCTGCTTGCGCGTTCCGTATTTGTCCTTGATGAGAACGGAAAAGTCGTTTACGCTGAATATGTAAGCGAAGCAACAAACCACCCGAACTATGAAAAGCCAATTGAGGCTGCTAAGGCATTAGTGAAGTAAGCAGGGAAAAAAGCTCCAGGCTGCCGCCGGAGCTTTTTTCATGGCAAGGAGGAACACATATGCAAAAAGACCATGTAGGTGCGGTGTATGAGCTGTTAGACGAAGCCGCGATTATGATAAAGAATGAATTGCAGATTTCATATATAGAGGCCCTGGCCGAAGCAGGAGAAATGTATTTTCTTGAAAAAACAGATCAGCTGAAACTGCCTGCTGATCAGAAAACCAAACAGCTTCAGGCTCTGCTTGAAAAAGCGGAATTCGGCACATATGAGCATGAGTGGGTGCGCAAAGCTTTTCAGCTTGCCGTCCTTAAAGGAATGAAGGATATCTCTCATCCGAACAGACAAATGACGCCGGATACGATCGGGCTTTTCATCAGCTATTTGGTGAATAAGTTTATGGCGGATAAAAAGGAACTGACCGTTCTTGATCCAGCCTTGGGAACCGGAAACCTTCTGTTTACCGTGCTGAACCAGCTGTCTGAAAAAACGGCAACCAGCTTTGGCATTGAAATTGATGATGTGCTTTTGAAGATCGCGTATGCCCAAGCGAACCTTCTGAAAAAAGAGCTTGAGCTTTTCCATCAGGACAGCCTTGAGCCGTTGTTTATCGATCCAGTGGACACGGTCATTTGTGATTTGCCAGTCGGCTATTATCCAAATGACGAAGGAGCAGAAGCGTTTGAGCTCAAAGCTGACGAAGGCCATTCCTTCGCGCATCATCTGTTTATTGAACAGAGCGTCAAGCATACCAAACCTGGCGGCTACTTATTTTTTATGATTCCGAATCATTTGTTTGAGAGCTCCCAAAGCGGCAAGCTGAAACAGTTTTTAAAAGATAAGGTTCATATCAACGCGCTGTTGCAGCTGCCAAAATCTATTTTTAAAGACGAAGCTCATGCCAAAAGCATCCTTGTGCTTCAGAAACAAGGAGAGAAGACGAATGCGCCTGGGCAAATTCTCCTTGCGAATCTTCCGTCTTTCTCCAATCAAAAGGCGATGCTTGATATGATGGCTCAATTTGATGAATGGTTTAAAAAAGAAAAGTAAGTGTTTTAAAAGCAGCTTAGGCAGCCGTATGTGGTCGATGCCTAAGCTGCTTTTATTTATGCTTTTGAAGACGGACTTGACGAATTGAATCCAGCTTTGAAACACAAAATACAGAGGAAAAAACCGCAAATTGTAAGCGTTCATCAATACAAAACCTATAGGGAATGTGTCTGAAAATAACGACTTCTTTTTGAAAGCGTTATCAATACGCAAGTTGACTTGAAAAGCCGACATGACAATGTTTAAATGGAAAAGTCAGATATTTTTCGGAGAAGATGTTGATATTTTCCGGGAAAAAAGTACGAAAAACGAAGTTGTTGATACAGAGTATAAAGGAGCGTCAATCATGTCCAAAATTATTGCAATTAACGCAGGAAGCTCGTCTTTGAAATTTCAGCTTTTCGAAATGCCTTCAGAAACCGTTTTAACGAAGGGTTTAGTTGAACGAATCGGTATCGCCGACAGCGTATTCACAATTTCTGTGAACGGCGAAAAAAATACAGAAGTAACTGATATTCCGGATCATGCGGTAGCTGTTAAAATGCTGCTGAATAAGTTAACGGAATTTGGCATTATTAAAGACTTGAATGAAATTGACGGAATTGGCCACCGTGTCGTTCACGGCGGAGAAAAATTCAGCGATTCTGTTTTATTAACGGATGAAACCATTAAGGAAATCGAAGATATTTCTGAATTGGCACCGCTTCACAACCCGGCAAATATCGTTGGAATTAAAGCGTTCAAAGAAGTGCTTCCAAATGTTCCTGCGGTAGCTGTTTTTGATACGGCATTCCACCAAACAATGCCTGAGCAGTCTTACCTTTACAGCCTGCCGTATGAATACTATGAAAAATTCGGCATCCGTAAATACGGCTTCCACGGCACTTCACATAAATATGTAACTGAGCGTGCGGCAGAGCTTCTTGGCCGTCCGTTAAAAGACCTGCGCCTGATTTCCTGCCACCTTGGAAACGGAGCAAGTATTGCTGCTGTTGAAGGCGGAAAATCAATTGATACTTCAATGGGCTTTACGCCGCTTGCCGGTGTTGCAATGGGTACGCGCTCTGGAAACATCGACCCTGCCCTGATCCCATACATCATGGAGAAAACAGGCCAAACGGCTGACGAAGTACTGAATACATTAAACAAAAAAAGCGGACTGCTCGGCATTTCCGGCTTCTCTAGCGATCTTCGTGACATCGTTGAAGCAACGAAAGAAGGAAATGAGCGCGCGGAAACGGCTCTTGAAGTATTCGCAAGCAGAATCCACAAATACATCGGTTCTTATGCTGCTAGAATGAGCGGTGTAGATGCGATCATCTTTACTGCCGGTATCGGTGAAAACAGTGTGGAAGTCAGAGAACGCGTGCTTCGCGGTTTAGAATTCATGGGCGTATACTGGGATCCTGCGCTTAATAACGTGCGCGGCGAGGAAGCTTTCATCAGCTATCCGCATTCTCCAGTAAAAGTCATGATCATTCCGACTGATGAAGAAGTCATGATTGCGCGCGACGTTGTTCGTTTAGCAAAATAAATCGCATGAAAGCACATTCTCTTGAATGTGCTTTTTTGTTGATGCATGATAGTGACAGACAGAAAACATAAAAGAGGTGGGCCAATGAGCGTTCAAGAGCATAAACAAGAAGCTCCCGATATCGTTCGGTGTAAAGTGATTACTGTCAGTGACACGAGGACAGAGGAAACCGATAAAAGCGGCAAGCTGATGATCTCATTTTTAGAAGAAGCCGGTCATCATATTGCTGCATATGAAATCGTAAAAGACGAAAAGGATGCTTTGCAGCGGTCAGTGCTTGCGGGCTGCATGGATGAACAGACAGACGCGGTACTCTTAAACGGAGGGACAGGCATAGCAGATCGGGATGTCACAATTGAAGCCCTAACGCCGCTGTTTTCGAAAGAGCTGCCCGGTTTTGGAGAAATATTCAGGATGCTGAGTTATACAGAGGATATCGGCTCTGCCGCAATCATGTCGAGAGCAACAGCCGGTGTCATTCAGCATACCGCTGTTTTCTCAACGCCAGGCTCAAGTGGTGCGGTTAAGC
Source organism: Bacillus sp. MBGLi79 (assembly GCF_002953915.1). Lineage (NCBI taxonomy): Bacteria > Bacillati > Bacillota > Bacilli > Caryophanales > Bacillaceae > Bacillus > Bacillus sp. MBGLi79. The sequence continues at coordinate 3,265,915 of NZ_CP026521.1, read as the reverse complement.
TGGCAATGAATAAGCTGATTATTCCCGAACTTGCACATGTGGTCAGAGAAATCAGAAAAGACAAGTAAATGAATAAATACTACGAAACTTCACCTGAAATTTAGGTGAAGTTTTTTTGATAAAAGGCTTGAAAAAACGAAACGTACTTGTTAAAGTGTATACATACAAAATGCATTTTTATTAAAAATAATTTATTTTTATACAAAATAGAAACACAGTTGAGAGGGGATTTTTATCATGTCAGAACAGAAAAAAGTCGTATTAGCATACTCAGGGGGCCTTGATACTTCCGTCGCAATAAAATGGCTTCAGGAGCAAGGATACAATGTCATCGCCTGCTGTCTGGATGTCGGTGAAGGCAAAGATTTGGCCTTTGTTCAGCAGAAAGCGCTTGAAGTCGGCGCGACAAACTCCTACGTGATCGATGCAAAAGAGGAATTTGCACAGGACTACGCGCTTATCTCTTTGCAGGCCCACACGATGTATGAAGGAAAATACCCGCTCGTGTCGGCATTATCTCGGCCGCTGATTGCGAAAAAGCTGGTTGAAATTGCGGAAAAAGAAGATGCACAGGCGATTGCTCACGGATGCACGGGGAAAGGAAATGACCAGGTTCGTTTCGAAGTCTCCATTAAATCATTAAACCCTGACCTTGAAGTCATCGCGCCGGTTCGCGAATGGCAGTGGTCACGTGAAGAAGAAATTGAATATGCGGCAAGCCGCGGCATTCCGATTCCGATCAATCTTGACAGCCCGTATTCTATCGACCAAAACCTCTGGGGACGCGCGAATGAGTGCGGCATTTTAGAAGATCCATGGGCGGCGCCGCCAGAAGGTGCATACGATTTAACAGCTCCGCTGGAAAAAACGCCGGACACGCCGGAAGTGATTGAAATTGCATTTGAGCAAGGTGTGCCTGTCTCCATTGACGGCGTATCTTACACGCTTTCTGAACTGATTTTGAAACTGAATGAAATGGCAGGCGCACACGGTGTCGGACGTATCGACCACGTGGAAAACCGCCTTGTCGGCATTAAATCCCGGGAAGTATATGAATGCCCTGGTGCGATCACACTGATCAAAGCGCATAAAGAATTAGAAGATTTGACCCTGGTGAAAGAGGTTGCACACTTTAAACCGATCATCGAGCAAAAAATGTCAGAAATCATTTACAACGGCTTATGGTTTTCACCGTTAAAAGACGCGCTGCACGCTTTCCTAAAAGAAACGCAAAAGCATGTCACAGGCATCGTCCGCGTGAAGCTGTTTAAAGGCCATGCAATCGTAGAAGGGCGTAAATCAGAATATTCTCTATATGATGAAAAACTTGCAACATATACAAAAGACGATGCGTTTGATCACCATGCGGCAATTGGCTTTATTGAGCTTTGGGGCCTTCCGACAAAAGTGAACAGCATCGTGAAAAAGAAGGAGCAGATTAAAGCATGAAGAAGCTTTGGGGAGGCCGGTTTCAAAAAACACCGGAAAAATGGGTCGACGAGTTCGGCGCATCCATATCATTTGACCAAAATTTAGTCACTGAAGACATAACAGGGTCTCTCGCACATGCTGCCATGCTGAAAAAATGCGGTATCCTGACAGCGGAAGAAGAGCTGAAAATCCGCGAAGGACTGAATACCCTTTTGCAAAAAGCAGAGGAGGGAGCATTGGAATTCTCAGTCGATTATGAAGATATTCATTTGAACATAGAGAAAATGCTGATTGACGAAATCGGCCCGCTCGGCGGCAAGCTGCATACCGGCAGAAGCCGGAATGACCAGGTGGCGACTGACATGCATTTATACTTGAAGAATCATGTCGGCCACATCATCGAGCTGATTGAGGCATTCCAAAGTGCGCTGATTGAAAAGGCAGAAGCGAACGTTGAAACGATTCTGCCGGGCTACACACATCTGCAGCGCGCCCAGCCGATTTCATTCGCTCACCATCTGCTTGCGTATTTCTGGATGCTAGAGCGCGACAAGGAGCGTTTTCAGGATTCAATGAAACGGATTAACAAATCTCCGCTCGGCTGCGGGGCGCTCGCGGGAACAACCTTCCCAATCGACCGTGATTATTCAGCGGAACTGCTCGGCTTTGATTCTATTTATGAAAACAGCTTGGATGGCGTCAGCGACAGAGACTTCATTTTGGAGTTTTTAAGCAACAGCAGTATGCTGATGATGCACCTATCCCGTTTCTCTGAAGAAATCATTTTATGGTGCTCGCAGGAGTTTAAATTCATCGAGCTTGACGATACGTACGCAACAGGAAGCAGCATGATGCCGCAAAAGAAAAACCCTGATATGGCGGAGCTGATCCGTGGCAAAACAGGGCGCGTATACGGCGATATGATGGGGCTGTTTACGATTATGAAAGGACTTCCGCTTGCTTACAACAAAGATCTGCAGGAAGACAAAGAGGGCATGTTTGACACAGTGAAAACGGTGGAGGGCAGCCTGCAAATCTTCACAGGCATGATCCAAACAATGATTGTAAACAAAGACGTCATGAAGCAAGCGACAAAACAAGACTTTTCAAATGCGACGGAACTGGCCGATTATTTAGCCAAGAAAGGAATGCCGTTCAGAGAAGCGCATGAAGTGGTCGGAAAACTTGTGTACACCTGCATCGAAAGAGGAATCTATTTAAGCGATATGCCGTTTGGCGAGTTTCAGCAGGCGAGCACACTATTCGAAGAAGATATTTACACTGTGTTAGACCCTTACTACGCAGTTGAAAAAAGAATGAGCGCCGGGGGCACCGGATTCAAACAGGTGGAGCAAGCGCTTGAGAAAGCGAAAGCTTGCGTCGCAGCAGGAGTTTGTTAAAATTTCCTTCATAAAATCCCGTCATTATAGCCAACCTACCTCTATAATGATGGGAGGCAGAATGATGAAAAAAGAAACGGAACGCTATATTTATGATGAACAAGAAAGCCAGGAGACAACAAGGCTCATTTCAGAAGCATATCAAAGCGGTTATGTCGATATGCCTGATCAGGAGTCTTCATCTTCTGCAGAATAAGCTGTCTATACAGGCAGCTTTTTTTGTATGCTAAAGTGTAAAAAGTGATATTGCAAGCCTTTTATAGTAAAGTAGAAGAAGAAACACTTTATTGAAAGCGGCGACGTTGCTTTGGGAGGTATTCATGTGCGACATGCTTTAATTACTGCCGGTTCGAAGGGTTTAGGCCGCAAAGTGACTGAAACGTTGCTTGCAAAGGGGTATTCAGTAACAGTCAATTACAGACAGGATGAGGAGGCAGTCAGCCGCCTGAAGAAAGCCTGTCCCGATTGTCTTGACCGGCTGCAATTTGTAAAAGGTGATGTCACCAAAAAAGAAGATCTGCTGCGTATTGCAGACACTGCCTTAAACCGCTTCGGAAGGATCGACTTTTTGATTAACAACGCGGGACCATACATATTTGAACGTAAAAAGTTAGCCGATTATACTGATGATGAATGGTACGGCATGCTGGAAGGAAATTTAAGCGCCGTTTTTCATTTATTCAAAGCGGTTATTCCTATTATGAGAAAACAACAATTTGGGCGCATCATTACGTACGGATTCCAAGGTGCGGCTCACGCGCCAGGCTGGCTTCATCGCTCGGCATTTGGCGCTGCGAAAGTGGGCTTGGCTTCTTTGACAAAGACAATCGCCATTGAAGAAGCCGAATTCGGCATAACCGCCAACATGGTTTGCCCGGGAGACATTGTCGGCGACATGAAAGAAGCATCGATAGAGGAAGCCAGAATGAGAATCGGCAAAGAAAAAACGCCGATAGGAAGGTCCGGAACAGGCGAGGATATCGCCCGGATTATCGCTTTCTTGTGTGAGGAGAACTCAGACCTTGTGACTGGGACTGTCATTGAAGCCACCGGAGGCCTCAATGTTATTAACAAGAATCAAACAACCTAAGTTTTTCAGCTTTTGAAAAAGGGAAAATAAAAAAATCAAAATCACGTGACGAGGTGAAAGAAATGAAAGTGACATATCACGGACATTCTGTAATTACAGTGGAAACGAAGGACCACCATATTATATTTGATCCGTTTTTAACAGGGAATTCGTTAACGGATATCAAGCCGGAGGATGTAAAGGCGGATGTCATCTTATTAACGCACGGCCACAATGACCATGTCGGTGATACTGAACAAATCGCCAAGCAAAATAACGCGCTGGTTATAGCACCGAACGAGCTCGCTGTGTACTTAGGCTGGAAAGGCTTGAATGTTCATCCGATGCACATCGGGGGCTCCCGCCAGTTCGATTTTGGAAAAGTGAAGCTCACACAGGCCTTTCATGGATCAGCCATCACAGATGAAGAAAACAAAACGATCACTTACACAGGCATGCCAGCCGGTATTTTGCTGACTGTAGAAGGTAAAACGATTTTCCATGCGGGTGATACGGCTCTATTCTCTGATATGAAGCTCATTGGCGAGTTGAATCATATTGATCTTGCTTTCCTGCCGATTGGCGATAACTTTACAATGGGGCCTGAGGACGCCAAGCTTGCAGCTGAATGGCTGCGCGCAAAACAGGTCGTGCCGGTGCATTACAATACATTCCCGGTCATCGAGCAAGACCCTGAAGCATTCGCTGACAGCCTTCCGGGCGGAGTCGGCAAAGTCATGGCGGTCGGTGAGACGATCGAGCTTTAAACGATGAAACCATCTCCTGATTTATCAGGAGATGGTTTTTTATTTTCCAGCCTCATTGCGTATAAATCCTTTGAAACCTTATAATAAAAACAAGAAGACTGTCCTTAGAGGTGAAAGGCTTGGCAACGAAGCATGAACAAATTTTAACGTATATCGATTCACTGCCTGTCGGCGAAAAAATTTCTGTGCGAAGAATTGCAAAGGAAATGAAAGTAAGCGAAGGAACCGCGTACAGAGCGATCAAGGAAGCAGAAAATAAAGGGTTTGTCAGCACGATTGAACGTGTGGGCACAATCAGAATTGAACAAAAGAAAAAAGAGAACATTGAAAAGCTTACATATGCAGAGGTTGTAAATGTTATAGACGGACAAGTGCTCGGAGGCCGGGCGGGGCTCCATAAGACATTGAATAAATTCGTCATCGGCGCGATGGAACTGGACGCGATGATGCGTTATACCGCAGCGGGGAATCTTTTGATTGTCGGAAACAGAATCAATGCACACAGGCAGGCGCTTGAAGCGGGCGCGGCCGTATTGGTGACTGGGGGCTTTAACACGGATGAAAGCATTGTACAGCTGGCAGATGAGCTTGAACTGCCGATTTTATCCACGAGCTATGACACCTTTACAGTCGCTGCGATGATTAACAGGGCAATTTATGACCAGCTGATCAAAAAAGAAATTGTTTTGGTGGAGGACATCCTAACACCCGCTGACCGCACGGTATATCTTTCGCCCAAGGATAAACTTGAAAAATGGTATGAGAAAAATTTTGAAACGGGCCACGGCCGCTTCCCGGTTGTCGACGATCAAATGAAAATCCACGGCATTCTGACATCAAAAGATATTGCCGGCCATGACCGAAATGCATCCATAGAAAAAGTCATGACCAAAAATCCCGTTACGGTGATTGGGAAAACATCTGTCGCCTCAGCGGCGCAAATGATGGTATGGGAAGGAATCGAAGTGCTTCCCGTCACTGACGGCCACCAAAAACTGATCGGGATGATCAGCCGCCAAGATGTGTTGAAAGCCCTTCAAATGATTCAAAAGCAGCCGCAGGTCGGGGAGAAGCTTGATGATATTGTTTCAAGAGGGTTTAAAGACGAGGGTGATGATAAAGAGGATCAAACGGTTTACGAGTATGAAGTCACGCCGCAAATGACAAATCAGCTTGGAACCATTTCATATGGTGTATTTACAACCATATTGACGCAGGCGGCAAACCGATTTTTGCGCTCGAAAAAACGCGGCGAACTCGTAATCGAGAGCATCACCATTTTCTTTTTGAAGCCTGTGCAGATGGAATCGGTCATCGAAGTCAAACCGCGTATCTTGGAGGCCGGCAGAAAGTTCGGGAAAATGGAAGTGGAAGTGCACAGCCAAGGCCATATCGTGTCGAAAGCGATGCTGATGGTTCAGCTGATGGAAAGAAGCTAAGGGACGTTCAGGCGCCCCTTACGCGTGATCTCTTTCAGCTTCTTTGGCGTGAAGGGGATTGTAATGCCTGTAGGCTTTATAACCTGCCCAAGCGCTTCCTGCTCCTATGACGATAAAGATACCGCCGATTACTAACGTTAATACTGAATGGAATAATATCATTTGGTTGAGCCCGTAGAACAGGACTAGTGACCCTAAGGCCACGCTTGATTTTGCTGAATAGATTTCCTTTGCCAAAGATGGCTTTGCCCGTACGCCTTTTACTTTATAGTACACATAAAAGCAGGCTGAAAGCCCAATCAAAAAAACAAGAACCAGCATAAATGAAATCCTCCATCGTAAAAGTTTACAAACCCATTCTATACAAAAACGGGCTTGGTTTTGACGTTATTTTTCTTTTCCGTCGGCAGAGAATGTGATTTAATGAATAAAAACAATAAAGGAGAATCAAATGAAAACAGAACTAATCAGAACCATATCATTATATGACACGATTATCTTACATAGACATGTGCGTCCTGATCCAGATGCCTACGGATCACAGTGCGGGCTTACGGAAATCTTGCGTGAAACATATCCTGAAAAAAATATTTTTGCGGTTGGCACGCCTGAACCGTCCCTTTCCTTCTTATATTCCCTTGATGAGGTGGACAATGAAACATATGAAGGCGCACTTGTCATTGTCTGCGATACGGCAAATCAGGAAAGAATCGACGATCAGCGTTATCCTTCAGGCGCCAAACTGATGAAAATCGACCACCATCCGAACGAAGATCCATACGGTGACCTTCTTTGGGTCGATACAAGCGCCAGCTCAGTAAGTGAAATGATTTACGAGCTGTATTTAGAAGGAAAAGAGCACGGCTGGAAGCTGAATACGAAAGCGGCAGAGCTGATCTATGCCGGCATTGTCGGAGATACCGGACGCTTTTTATTTCCGAATACCACGGAAAAAACATTAAAATATGCAGGCGAGCTCATTCAGTATCCATTCTCTTCCTCAGAGTTGTTTAATCAATTGTATGAAACAAAACTGAATGTGGTGAAGCTTAACGGCTTTATCTTTCAAAATGTGTCTTTGTCCGAAAACGGCGCCGCTTCTGTTTTCATCAAAAAGGATACGCTTGAAAAATTCGGCACAACAGCTTCTGAAGCGTCGCAGCTTGTCGGGACGCTTGGCAATATCTCAGGTATCCGCGCTTGGGTGTTTTTCGTAGAAGAAGACGATCAAATCAGAGTCAGATTCCGTTCGAAGGGGCCTGTCATTAACGGACTTGCCCGCAAATATAACGGCGGAGGGCATCCGTTTGCTGCCGGCGCCTCTATTTACAGCTGGGATGAAGCCGATCGGATTTTAGCTGATCTGGAAACATTATGTAAAGAACACGAGTAGAGGGGAGACCCTCTCTCTTAGTGTTCATCTGTGACGGGGATGAACCAGCAGCCGAAATCAGTAAGGTCCTCGTAGACTTGGAGATTGTGAGATTGAAGTTCTTTTTTAATGAGGGAAGCGAGTGAGTTTGTTTCGGCATATGCAGAAAAACCTTGTCTGAGACGGGCTGCTTGATCTTTTGCTAACTGACGGTCACTGTAAACCTCCATTTCCCTTTCCTCCTTCCTTTCGCCATTAAGCCTCACATATAGTTTATAAAAAAGAATGGGAAAAAGCGACAGAAGTTTGGAGAATTTAAAAAAAATCCATAATTATGTGGCGAATGATATTTCAAGTTCTACTGTCAGCCTCGTATAAATAATCAATTCTCTGACGGTTGCCTCGTATTTTTTTTCATTGATCATATAGACTTTATTTTCAATTGTCCGTTTCAAAAGATCCTTTGTTTGATAGACGCTTTCTATGTCTTTGGTAATGACCTCTGAAATATCATCCTTTACATGCTCCTCGAATTTCGTTTTATCCGGCTGCGATATTTTATATTTATCCCCATTCAGCAACTTAACGCTGACGCTTTGAATCAGCAGTTTTCTTTTATTATCTTCATTCAGTTTATGGAGGTCTTCCTGATAGATCGAAATTTGATTGTTCAAGTCTTTTACATGCTCTTTTTGTTTTTCGATGAGGCTGACCTGCTCCTCTTGAAATGTTCCGTAAGTAAACAGGAAAAAGAACCAGCTGATTATGGCTCCGCACATCATTCCCGCGAAAAAGCGCTGCCATCCCGGTTTTTTGTAATGCTGTGGGACCCTCATGAAGAAAGATGCTCCTGGGTCAGCCATGATATAATGAGCCAGCCGCTTTGCGCGCCTCCCATGGCTGAAATAATCAAAAGAAGCTGCTTAAAGATATCTCTCGTATTGCCTTCGAGTATGCCGCGTTCAAAGCTGTATACCGCATCAAAGGTGCCTCCGATAGCTGCGACAAGCGCCCAAATTTTTAACCGGTTCGCAAGCTTTGTAATGGCTGTAAGCGGGGGTTCGCCCGCCAAATATGCTCCGAGCCCTCCGATGAGTGCGCCCCCGATCAGCACCCCTAACGCAATGAAGTAGCTATTGATAAAATTCACCATAAATCCTGCTTCCTGATCCATCTTTATCACCTCACCTTTTATATCATATTGAGCTTTCAGGACAAGTATGATGATGAGTCAAAAAAGAACATTTGTTTCTTTTGGAAACCGGCCTTATAATGAAGAAAGAAATGGATCGTAATGAGAAAGAGGTGATAGCATGTCTTTTGTTCACCTGCAAGTACATAGCGGGTACAGCCTGCTAAACAGCGCCGCGGCTGTGGAAGAGCTCGTCAGTGAAGCTGACAGGCTCGGATATGCGTCTTTGGCGCTGACAGATGATCATGTCATGTACGGAGCTATTCAATTTTATAAAGCTTGCAAGGCGAGAGGGATTAACCCGATAATCGGTTTGACGGCTTCTGTTTTTACAGATGACAGCGAGCTCGAAGCCTACCCGCTCGTCCTGCTTGCAAAATCAAATACAGGCTATCAAAACCTGCTGAAAATCAGCAGCGTTCTGCAATCTAAATCAAAAGGCGGGCTGAAGCCGAAATGGCTTCACAGTTATCGAGAAGGCATTATCGCAATAACGCCCGGCGAAAAAGGATATATTGAGACGCTTCTTGAAGGAGGCCTGTTCGAACAGGCCGCTCAAGCTTCGCTGGAGTTTCAGTCTATATTCGGAGAGGGAGCCTTTTATTTCTCCTATCAGCCTTTTAAAGGGAATCAAGTTCTGTCTGAACAGATTCTAAAGCTGTCAGAAGAAGCGGGTATCCCTGTTACGGCCACAGGCGACGTGCACTACATAAGGAAGGAAGATAAGGCTGCCTACCGTTGTCTGAAAGCGATTAAAGCGGGGGAAAAACTGACGGATGCACCTGCTGAAGTTCTGCCTGATCTCGATTTGAAACCAATTGAAGAAATGCAAAACATTTATCGAGAGCACCCAGAGGCATTGCAAGCTTCTGTGGAGATCGCGGAACAATGCCGAGTTGACGTCAGCCTGGGGCAGACCCGTCTGCCGTCTTTTCCCACCCCAGACGGAACGCCCGCTGATGATTATCTAACGGGTATCTGTATGGAGGGACTCCGCAGCCGTTTCGGCACGCCTGATGAACGATACCTTCGCCGACTTCAATATGAGCTTGATGTCATCAAGCGGATGAAGTTCAGCGATTACTTTCTGATCGTGTGGGATTTTATGAAGCACGCCCATGAAAAAGGGATTGTTACAGGGCCGGGACGGGGTTCTGCGGCTGGCTCTCTTGTGGCATATGTGCTGTATATCACAGATGTTGACCCGATTAAGCATCACCTTCTGTTTGAGAGATTTTTAAATCCCGAACGCATCAGCATGCCGGATATTGATATTGATTTTCCCGATACAAGAAGGGATGAAGTCATTCAATATGTTCAGCAGAAATACGGTGCGATGCACGTCGCACAGATTATCACCTTTGGAACACTTGCGGCAAAGGCGGCGCTTCGGGACGTCGGCAGAGTATTTGGCGTCAGCCCGAAGGAGGCAGATCAGCTTGCAAAACTTATTCCTTCAAGACCGGGCATGACGCTGGATGAAGCGAGACAGCAGTCACCGCAGCTGGATAAGCGGCTTCGGGAGTCAAGCCTGCTTCAGCAAGTCTATACAATTGCCCGAAAAATAGAAGGGCTGCCAAGGCATGCATCCACCCACGCAGCAGGCGTTGTCCTGAGTGAAGAACCGTTAACAGATGTTGTTCCGCTTCAGGAAGGGCATGAAGGGATCTATTTAACGCAATATGCGATGGATCATCTTGAAGACTTGGGCCTTTTAAAAATGGATTTCTTAGGCTTGAGGAATCTGACGCTGATTGAATCCATCACTTCAATGATTGAAAAAGAAGAAAACATCAAAATAGATCTTTCAAGTATTTCCTACAGTGATGACAAAACGTTCGCCTTGCTGTCCAAAGGGGATACGACAGGGATTTTCCAGCTCGAATCTGCAGGGATGAGAAGCGTCCTGAAGCGGCTAAAACCTTCAGGCCTCGAGGATATTGTGGCGGTCAATGCGCTGTACCGGCCCGGCCCGATGGAAAATATTCCGTTATTTATTGACCGTAAACACGGACGGGCGCCTGTCCATTATCCTCATGAGGATTTAAGGAGCATTTTGGAAGATACATATGGCGTTATAGTGTATCAGGAACAAATTATGATGATTGCTTCCCGCATGGCGGGGTTTTCTTTAGGCGAAGCAGACCTATTGAGAAGGGCTGTCAGCAAAAAGAAAAAAGAAATCTTAGACAGAGAGCGAAGCCATTTTGTTGAAGGGTGCTTAAAAAAGGAGTATTCTGTAGACACTGCAAATGAAGTCTACGATTTAATCGTCAAATTCGCAAACTATGGCTTTAACCGAAGCCATGCGGTGGCATACAGCATGATCGGGTGCCAGCTTGCGTATTTGAAAGCTCATTATCCGTTATATTTTATGTGCGGATTGCTGACAAGCGTCATTGGCAATGAGGATAAAATTTCTCAATATCTTTACGAAGCAAAGGGGAGCGGGATTCGTATCCTTCCTCCGTCAGTGAATAAAAGCAGTTTTCCGTTTACAGTTGAAGACGGATCTGTCAGGTACAGCCTCCGCGCCATAAAAAGTGTAGGCGTCTCAGCAGTCAAAGATATATATAAAGCAAGGAAAGAGAAACCATTTGAAGATCTTTTTGATTTCTGCTTTCGCGTGCCGTCAAAAAGCGTAAATCGCAAAGTGCTTGAAGCACTTATTTTTTCTGGTGCGATGGACGAATTTGGCCAAAACCGGGCCACGCTGCTCGCATCCATTGATGTTGCTTTGGAACATGCTGAGCTATTCGCCGCGGACGATGACCAAATGGGATTGTTTTTAGAGGAATCGTTTTCAATTAAGCCGAAGTATGTGGAAACGGAAGAGCTTCCGCTAGTGGATTTACTTGCATTTGAAAAGGAAACGCTCGGCATTTATTTTTCAAATCATCCGCTCTCCGCCTTCCGAAAACAGCTCGCTGCGCACGGAGCAGTCTCCATTCTGCAGGCTCAGCGGACAGTCAAAAGGCAGCTTTCGCTAGGCGTTTTGCTGTCGAAAATCAAAACGATTCGGACGAAAACAGGTCAAAACATGGCGTTTTTAACGCTCAGTGATGAAACCGGCGAGATGGAAGCCGTAGTCTTCCCTGAACAATTCAGACAGCTTTCACCCGTTTTAAGAGAAGGCGCTCTTTTGTTCACAGCGGGGAAATGCGAAGTAAGACAAGATAAGATCCAATTCATCATGTCCCGGGCAGAATTATTAGAAAATATGGATGCAGAAAAAGCGCCATCGGTTTATATAAAAATAGAAAGCAGTCAGCACAGCCAGGAGATCCTGGCGAAGATTAAGCGCATTTTGCTGGAGCATAAAGGGGAAACAGGCGTTTATCTCTATTATGAAAGGCAGAAACAGACGATTAAGCTTCCTGAGTCGTTTCATATCAATGCGGATCACCAGGTGTTATATCGCTTAAAAGAGCTGTTGGGTCAAAAAAACGTCGTTTTAAAACAGTGGTAACGAGTCACTTTTTGTTATACAATTGGAGCAATTATGTGATCCTGTTTAAATATTCAGATAGATTTTACTCCGCAGAATGCAGCAAACAAAGCAGCAGTATACGAATCAAAAAATATCCATAAGGAGTGTTTAAGAGAATGTCATTAAGAGAAGAAGCATTACACCTGCATAAAGTCAACCAGGGGAAACTGGAGTCTAAATCAAAAGTAGAGGTCAGAAACGCGAAAGATTTAAGCCTCGCGTATTCTCCGGGTGTTGCAGAACCGTGTAAGGATATTCATGAAGACATTAACAAAGTATATGATTATACAATGAAGGGGAACATGGTAGCAGTTGTAACTGACGGTACAGCTGTGCTTGGCCTTGGAAACATCGGCCCTGAAGCCGCGCTTCCTGTTATGGAAGGAAAAGCCGTTCTATTCAAAAGCTTTGCGGGCGTAGATGCGTTTCCGATTGCTTTAAACACAAACGATGTTGATAAAATCGTAGAAACTGTTAAATTGCTTGAGCCGACATTTGGCGGCGTCAACCTTGAAGACATTGCAGCGCCAAACTGCTTTATCATTGAAGAGCGCCTCAAAAAAGAAACAAACATCCCTGTTTTCCATGATGATCAGCACGGTACAGCTATTGTAACGGTAGCAGGTCTTGTAAACGCACTGAAACTGTCTGGAAAATCAATGTCATCCATTAAGGTTGTCGCAAACGGCGCGGGTGCGGCTGGCATAGCGATTATCAAGCTTCTTCACCATTACGGCGTTCGTGACATTGTGATGTGCGATTCTAAAGGGGCCATTTATGAAGGGCGCCCGAACGGCATGAACGATGTCAAAAACGAAGTGGCGAAATTCACGAACCAAGACCGCAAAGACGGTTCTCTGAAAGATGTCATCGTTGATGCTGACGTATTTATCGGTGTTTCTGTAGCGGGTGCGTTAACAAAAGAAATGGTTCAAAGCATGGCAAAAGATCCGATTATCTTTGCAATGGCAAATCCAAATCCGGAAATCATGCCGGAAGATGCGCGTGAAGCCGGCGCAAGCGTTATCGGAACAGGGCGTTCTGACTTCCCGAACCAAGTAAACAATGTCCTTGCATTCCCTGGTATTTTCCGCGGAGCGCTTGACGTGCGTGCCACTCATATTAACGAAGAAATGAAAATCGCAGCGGTTGAAGCCATTGCTTCACTGGTTTCAGAAGATGAGCTTAGCGCAGACTATGTCATCCCTGCACCGTTTGATAAACGTGTTGCGCCTGCTGTTGCGAAGGCTGTGGCAAAAGCCGCGATGGAAACAGGTGTAGCAAGAATCACTGTTGACCCTGAGGAAGTCGCAGAAAAAACAAGAAAACTTACGATTATTGGCGAATAATTTTAATTCGTTCCAAAAATGGCAGCGCGTTGGCGGAGACCAGCGCGCTGTTCTCAAGTTAAACTGTCGGCTGAAATTTTTTTAGGGGGTTGGCCTTAAAAAAATTTCAGCCGCGTTTAACATTATTTTTGAATACGCTGTCAACCTTGTCGTTTCAACACCTTATCTGATTTCATCCCAGCCTTTCCGAGCACGTCATTGAATAAAAAGTTGTCGAATTGAGGATGACAGCGTTTGACAAAAAAAGTACAATAGTTTCGGTAAAGTTATTAGCAAGTCTATCTGTTTGATGACATGCGGTGAAGAGAACCCTTCACAAAAGGGAGGTAATCATTTGTTAAAGGATATATTCACGAAAAAGAAAAAGTATGCTTCCGTACCATCTGATCAAGCGAAGCACGATGTTCCGGAAGGCATTATGACAAAATGTCCTAAGTGTAAAAAAATCATGCTCACTAAAGAGTTGGATAAAAATATGCGGGTATGCATGAACTGCGATTATCATTTCCCAATGAACGCAAAACAGCGTATCGAAAGCTTGATGGATGAACAATCCTTTGAGGAATTCAATCAGGGAATGCTGTCGGAAAATCCGCTTGGTTTCCCGGGATATCTGGAAAAGCTTGAAAAAGATCGCGAGAAAACATCCTTAAACGAGGCTGTTGTGACAGGTAAGGGCACCATCGGAGGACACCCGGCTGTTGTCGCCGTCATGGATTCTTCATTCAGAATGGGCAGCATGGGTTCAGTCGTCGGTGAAAAAATCACGCTTGCGATTGAAAAAGCAAAAGCTGATAAAGTTCCGTTTATTATTTTTACGGCTTCAGGCGGCGCTAGAATGCAGGAAGGCATATTAAGTTTGATGCAGATGGCTAAGACAAGCTCTGCGTTAAAACTGTTCAGCGATGAACAGGGTCTTATCATTTCTGTGATGACGCATCCGACTACTGGAGGCGTATCAGCAAGCTTTGCATCTCTTGGCGATTACAATTTCGCTGAGCCTGGCGCGCTGATCGGTTTTGCCGGAAGACGGATTATTGAACAGACAATAGGAGAAAAACTGCCTGAGGACTTTCAAACGGCTGAATTTTTATTAAAACATGGACAGCTTGATTCGGTTATTCATCGTGACGATATGAAAAAAACGTTAGAAAATCTGCTGGATATGCATCAAACAGGAGGTGACATTGAGTGGCTCCAAGATTAGAATTTGAAAAACCGGTGATCGAACTGCAAAACAAAATCGCCGAACTAAAAAAATTCACCCAAGATTCCGATATGGATCTAAGTGCGGAAATTGAACGGCTGGAAGACCGTCTCGCTAAGCTTCAGGATGATATTTACAAAAATCTGAAACCATGGGACCGGGTCCAAATCGCACGTCTGGCTGACCGTCCGACAACGCTAGATTATATCGAACACCTGTTTACTGACTTTTTTGAATGTCATGGAGACAGAGCATACGGTGACGATGAAGCCATTGTCGGCGGGATTGCGAAGTTCCACGGCCTTCCTGTAACGGTAATCGGGCATCAGCGCGGGAAAGATACGAAGGAGAACCTTGTCCGCAATTTTGGGATGCCGCATCCTGAAGGCTACAGAAAAGCGCTGCGTCTGATGAAACAGGCTGACAAATTTAATAGACCGATTATCTGTTTTATTGATACGAAGGGGGCATACCCTGGACGAGCAGCGGAAGAAAGAGGACAAAGCGAAGCCATTGCCAAAAACCTGTTTGAGATGGCCGGCCTCCGAGTACCTGTTATCTGCATCGTCATTGGTGAAGGCGGAAGCGGCGGAGCCCTTGGTCTGGGGGTAGGCAACCACTTGCATATGCTGGAAAACTCTACTTATTCTGTTATTTCTCCAGAAGGTGCCGCGGCACTTTTATGGAAGGACTCCAGTCTTGCTAAAAAAGCAGCAGAAACCATGAAAATCACTGCGCCGGATTTAAAAGAATTAGGTATTATAGATCATATGATTAAAGAAGTAAAAGGCGGAGCGCATCACGATGTAAAGCTGCAGGCAAGTTATATGGACGAAACCCTTAAACAATCGTTAAAAACTTTGTTGAAGCTGAGCGAAGAAGAATTAATTCAGCAGCGCTATGAAAAATATAAAGCGATTGGCAAAGTCTCGGTTGAAGATCAATATATCGGGGTAAACTAAATAAACGTGAAGCCTTTGGCTCACGTTTATTTTTTGTGACATTCCTTAAATTTTATTTAAAAACGATTTATTTAATTGTATAATAGGTAAGGTTTCATAGGGAGGATGGAGATCCCTTTTCATTGTTTTTAGGGCAATGATCATGTTATGTTTAATCATATATGTTGCTGAGGTGAATGGAGAATGAAACGTATAGGGGTATTAACGAGCGGCGGGGATTCCCCGGGAATGAACGCAGCAGTTCGCGCAGTAGTCAGAAAAGCGATTTATCATGACGTTGAAGTTTACGGTATTTACAACGGATACGCGGGATTAATCAGCGGAAAGATTGAAAAGCTTGAACTCGGATCAGTAGGCGATATTATACATCGCGGAGGCACAAAGCTTTATACGGCAAGATGTCCAGAATTCAAAACAGTTGAAGGCCGTGAAAAAGGGATAGAAAACTTGAAGAAGCTTGGTATTGAAGGTCTTGTTGTTATCGGCGGAGACGGTTCCTATATGGGTGCGAAAAAATTAACGGAACACGGGTTTCCATGTGTAGGTGTACCGGGTACAATTGATAATGACATTCCGGGCACGGATTTTACCATCGGTTTCGATACAGCTTTAAATACAGTAATTGACGCAATTGATAAGATTCGAGATACAGCGACTTCTCATGAACGTACATATGTGATCGAAGTAATGGGCCGTCATGCCGGCGATATCGCATTGTGGGCCGGTCTTGCAGGGGGCGCGGAATCGATCTTAATCCCTGAGGCAGACTATGACATGCACGAAATCATTGCCCGCTTAAAACGCGGCCACGAACGCGGCAAGAAGCACAGCATTATCATTGTTGCCGAAGGTGTAGGCAGCGGGGTTGAATTCGGGAAACGCATTGAAGAAGAAACAAATCTTGAAACTAGGGTATCTGTATTGGGCCATATCCAGCGCGGAGGTTCTCCGAGTGCTGCTGACCGTGTGTTGGCAAGCCGTCTCGGCGCATATGCAGTTGAACTGCTGCTTGAAGGAAAAGGCGGACGCTGTGTAGGTATACAAAACAATAAGCTTGTAGACCATGATATTATAGAAATATTGGAGACAAAACACACAGTTGAGCAAAACATGTATCAGCTTTCAAAAGAACTGTCTATTTAATGTGCAGCTGAAGGCTGAAGATTTCAGAAGGAAGTGAACCAAATGAGAAAAACGAAAATTGTTTGTACCATCGGTCCAGCAAGTGAAAGTATTGAAATGCTTACGAAATTAATGGAGTCAGGAATGAACGTGGCTCGATTAAACTTTTCTCACGGAGATTTTGAGGAGCACGGTGCAAGAATTAAAAATATCCGTGAAGCAAGCAAAAAACTTGGCAAGAACGTTGGAATTCTGCTTGATACAAAAGGTCCTGAGATCCGCACACATACAATGGAAAATGGCGGCATTGAGCTTGAAACAGGCAAAGAGCTTATCATTTCAATGGACGAGGTTGTAGGAACAACAGATAAAATTTCAGTGACATATGAAGGTTTAGTCGATGACGTTGCACAAGGTTCAACGATTCTGTTAGATGACGGCCTTATCGGTCTTGAGGTACTTGATGTAGATGCCGCTAAACGCGAAATCAAAACAAAAGTATTAAACAACGGAACACTGAAAAATAAAAAAGGTGTTAACGTACCGGGCGTAAGTGTCAATCTTCCGGGTATTACTGAGAAGGATGCGCGAGACATCGTTTTCGGTATTGAGCAAGGAGTAGACTTCATCGCGCCATCTTTCATTCGACGTTCCACGGACGTGCTTGAAATCCGTGAGCTTCTTGAAGAGCACAACGCTCAGGATATTCAAATCATCCCTAAAATCGAAAACCAAGAGGGCGTTGACAACATCGATGCGATTCTCGAAGTGTCTGACGGCTTAATGGTTGCGCGCGGAGACTTAGGCGTGGAAATTCCAGCTGAAGAAGTGCCGCTTGTGCAAAAAGAACTGATCAAAAAATGCAACGCGTTGGGCAAACCTGTTATCACAGCGACACAAATGCTTGACAGCATGCAGCGCAACCCGCGTCCGACTCGTGCGGAAGCAAGTGACGTTGCAAACGCGATCTTCGACGGCACAGATGCGATCATGCTTTCTGGTGAAACAGCTGCCGGAAGCTATCCGGTTGAAGCCGTTCAAACCATGCATAACATCGCGTCCCGTTCTGAAGAAGCTTTGAATTATAAAGAAATTCTCTCAAAACGCAGAGACCAAGTAGGCATGACAATTACAGACGCAATTGGACAATCTGTCGCGCATACGGCGATTAACCTGAGCGCTGCTGCGATCGTAACGCCGACAGAAAGCGGCCATACAGCACGCATGATTGCAAAATACCGTCCGCAGGCACCGATTGTTGCGGTTACTGTAAATGACTCTATTTCCAGAAAGCTTGCCCTCGTATCTGGCGTATTCGCGGAAAGCGGTCAAAATGCAAGCTCAACAGATGAGATGCTTGAGGATGCTGTCCAAAAATCATTGAACAGCGGAATTGTAAAACATGGTGACCTTATCGTCATTACGGCAGGTTCTGTCGGTGAGTCTGGCACTACGAACTTAATGAAAGTTTATACTGTCGGGGATATCATCGCTAAAGGCCAAGGCATTGGACGTAAATCAGCTTACGGTACGGTTGTCGTTGCCCAAAATGCAAAAGAAGCTGAGCAAAAAATGACTGACGGTGCGGTACTTGTTACCAAAAGCACTGACCGTGATATGATTGCATCTCTTGAAAAAGCGTCTGCTCTTATTACAGAAGAAGGCGGCTTGACAAGCCATGCTGCGGTAGTCGGATTGAGCCTCGGCATTCCGGTTATCGTTGGTCTTGAAAATGCGACATCTATTTTGACAGAAGGACAGGATATTACCGTTGACGCTTCCAGAGGCGCAGTCTACCAAGGCCGTGCGAGCGTTCTTTAATCACAGGTGAAAACGGAAGGGGAATCCCTTCCTTTTCTCTTTATCTTGCCTTATGTTGAACAGAGGCGTGTTACACGTGTGGGGGGCTTGGATATGAGATTTTTATTTTTGCTTTTTATTGTGTTTCCGGCAATAGAAATCGGCATATTCCTCTTTTCAGGCAAGCTGATTGGCATTTTGCCGACAGTTCTTTTAATGATTCTGACAGGCATTATCGGAGCAGCAGCTGCAAAAAAACAAGGAACCGAAGTGTATTATAAGGTTCAGCGTGATCTTCAATATGGCAAAATGCCGGGAGAAGCGATTGCTGACGGCCTATGCATTTTCATTGGCGGCCTATTGTTGATGCTTCCGGGCTTTTTATCAGATTTGGCCGGCGCCTGTCTTCTTATCCCGTTTACCCGCGGCTGGTGTAAGCCAATTCTGTTCAAATGGCTGAGAGGAATGTCAAAGAATAAGCGGATCATCATCAAATAAAAACGGCAGCCATGTAACATGGGCTGCTGTTTTATTTTTGCTGAACGGTGATATAGGACCATACTTCCTTTAATGCGCCTGTCGTAATGAAAGCTTGAATGATGACGAGAACAGCCGGCCCGGCAATCAGTCCTAAAAACCCGAATAATTTAAAGCCGGCAAACAGGGCGATGAGCGTTGCCAGCGGATCGATCCCGATAGATTTACTGAGTATTTTAGGTTCTGTCAGCTGCCGCTGAACAAGAACGACGAGATACAGTATGCCGATTCCGATCGCTTGGGGCAGCTGGCCTGTAATCGATAAATACAAAATCCACGGCACAAATACGGAGCCCGCACCCAAGTAAGGGAGAAGATCAACAAGCCCGATTAAAAAAGCGATTGTTGCGGCATGTTCAACCTGTAAGAGAGAAAGGCCGATAAACACAATCACCATCGTGATGAAAACGAGGACGGCTTGTGCTTTGATAAAACCAGTCATTGCTTTTTTTAATTCGCTGCTGATCGCTTTACTGTTAGCTGTCACACGATCCGGCAGAAGCAAAACAAGCATGGCTTTCAGCTTATGCCAATCCTTTGTCATAAAAAATGTTGCCAGAAGAGAAAAAATCAGAACCGCCGCCGTATTGGGAAGAAGCGCGAAAAACCTCGGGATCATTTCTAGAATGTGGGACAGCAGCAGCCCGGCATTTTTAGCGGCTGAATCACCGAGTGTCTGGATGTGGGTGACGATGGAAGCTTGCTGGTTCGTTTCCAATTCTTGAAACAAAAGAGTTAACTCGTTATAGAGCGGCTGAATATGAGTTGTAAACAATTTTTCGCAATAGGAAATAAACGTGCTGATATGCGGAGGCAGCGTTTTTGCTAGATAGGCTGTACCCGTTACGATTTCGGCTACCAGAATGGTGAGAACGCCGAAGGCTGCGAGTAGAAAAAAAGCAAGCACGCCCAGAACATTTATCGTTCGGGGGAATCCTGTCACTTTGTCCAAATAATCGACAACAGGATGAATCACTGATGAAAGAATAAGTGCGATCAGGAACGGATAAGTTAACGGAAACGAATAATAGGCCGCAGCTATCGACCCTGCGGTAATTGATATGACAAAGAGGGTTCTGAAAAAAATAGTAATATAAGATTGATTCACGAAAACGGTCCTCCTCTCGTCAGCAAGTCCTATTTTTTATATGTATTCACGCTGCGGCTGAATATGAATACATTCACCTTAAAGGAGGGATGGCATGTGTTTACACAAGCGAATTTATTTTTAATTTTACTCTTGGCCATCGCACTTATCGCAAAAAACCAATCATTGCTTTTTGCTGTATCCGTCCTTTTGATCATCAAAATCGTTGGACTTGATCAGAAATTATTTCCGACTATCCAGTCAAAAGGCATTAACTGGGGTGTGACCATTATTACCATCGCCGTTCTTGTCCCAATTGCCACGGGAGAAATCGGATTTAAGCAGCTTGGAGAGGCAATGCGGTCTTCCTACGCATGGATCGCCTTGGGAGCGGGAATCGCAGTGGCGCTGATTGCCAAAAACGGCCTGACTCTGCTGGAAAATGACCCGCATATTACAACTGCCCTTGTGATCGGGACCATTCTCGCAGTCGCGCTTTTTGGCGGAGTAGCAGTGGGCCCGCTGATCGGAGCGGGGATTGCTTATTTAGCTATGCAGATCGTAAAACTGTTCACTTCATGAAAAAAGCGGCCTTAAAGCCGCTTTTTTTCGTATGCAAAAACCCGCAAATAAAGGCGTTTTTTCGGGGAAATCACAGAATGAAAAAAAAAATTATAGGTAAACATTTAACAAATGTCTGATTATTGTTTATAATGAGAATAGGCTTAAACTTAAATAAGCTTATAAGAATTTGTTATGTTCTTTCATAAGCAAAGGGTTTTAGTACTAGCAGCCAGTAAAATGTAAGCATTTTCTTTTTGGGGGAGAGAAATACTTGCATCGTGCTTTTTAAGTAAGCCTCATGTTTTTACAACACTCTTAAAGGGGAAATTTATTGAAAAGGAGATGTTATATATGACAGCGACACGCGGTCTTGAAGGGGTTGTAGCAACAACATCATCTGTTAGTTCTATTATTGACGATACCCTTACATATGTGGGGTATGATATCGATGATTTGACAGAGAATGCAAGTTTTGAAGAAATCATCTACTTGCTTTGGCATCTAAGGCTGCCAAACAAAAAAGAGCTTGAAGAGTTAAAGCAGCAGCTTGCAAAGGAAGCTGCCGTTCCGCAAGAAATTATTGAGCACTTCAAATCTTATTCCCTCGAAAATGTTCATCCCATGGCTGCTCTTAGGACAGCAATTTCATTATTAGGCCTGCTTGACAGCGAGGCTGATACCATGAACCCGGAAGCCAACTACAGAAAGGCGATCCGCCTTCAGGCAAAGGTGCCTGGCCTGGTTGCAGCGTTTTCCAGAATTCGCAAGGGTCTTGAGCCTGTAGAACCGAGAGAAGATTACGGTATTGCGGAGAATTTTCTTTACACATTAAACGGTGAAGAGCCTTCACCAATTGAGGTTGAAGCCTTCAACAAAGCATTGATTTTACATGCTGACCACGAGCTGAACGCGTCAACGTTCACAGCGAGGGTCTGCGTCGCGACACTTTCCGATATCTATTCAGGCATTACTGCAGCAATCGGTGCGCTTAAAGGGCCTCTGCACGGCGGGGCGAATGAAGGCGTTATGAAAATGCTGACAGAAATCGGTGAAGTGGAAAACGCTGAGCCGTACATCCGCGCTAAACTTGAAAAGAAAGAAAAAATCATGGGATTCGGCCACCGTGTGTATAAGCATGGTGATCCGCGCGCGAAGCATCTGAAAGAAATGAGCAAGCGCCTGACTAACCTGACGGGCGAAAGCAAATGGTATGAGATGTCGATTCGTATAGAAGACATCGTCACATCAGAGAAAAAGCTTCCGCCTAACGTTGATTTCTATTCGGCTTCTGTATATCACAGTCTCGGCATTGACCATGATTTGTTTACACCGATTTTTGCTATAAGCAGAATGTCCGGGTGGCTCGCCCATATTCTTGAGCAGTATGACAACAACCGTCTAATCCGCCCGCGGGCAGATTACACAGGCCCTGACAAACAAAAATTCGTTCCGATTGAAGAAAGAGCCTAAAGAACCATTGGAGGCTGGCTTGCGTCAATGAGGTTAGCCTCTTGTTCAGAACATCAAATTTGAGTTACACTTTAAATTGAATGTTGAGAAAAATCATTTTGTTTTCTATATAAGAAAAATAAAATGTTTTCTAAATATGAATTACATACTGGGAGGTTTTTATTGTGGCACAAGGTGAAAAAATTACAGTCTCTAACGGAGTATTAAACGTACCAAACAACCCGATTATCCCGTTTATCGAAGGAGACGGAACCGGTTCTGATATTTGGAACGCGGCTTCGAAGGTTTTGGAAGCAGCAGTAGAAAAAGCATACAAAGGCGAAAAGAAAATTACATGGAAAGAAGTTTATGCCGGAGAAAAGGCTTATAATAAAACAGGTGAGTGGCTCCCTGCTGAAACATTAGATGTGATCCGCGAATATTTTATCGCGATTAAAGGCCCGTTAACGACACCTGTCGGCGGCGGTATCCGTTCTTTGAACGTAGCACTCAGACAAGAGCTTGACCTGTTCGTCTGCTTAAGACCTGTAAGATACTTTACTGGAGTGCCGTCACCGGTAAAACGCCCTGAAGATACTGATATGGTCATCTTCCGTGAAAATACAGAAGATATTTACGCAGGCATCGAGTATGCAAAAGGCTCAGAAGAAGTACAAAAGCTTATCAGCTTCCTTCAAAATGAGTTAAACGTCAACAAGATCCGTTTCCCTGAGACATCAGGTATTGGCATTAAGCCTGTTTCCGAGGAAGGAACAAGCCGTTTAGTCAGAGCTGCCATTGATTATGCAATCGAGCATGGCCGCAAATCCGTAACGCTTGTTCATAAAGGAAACATCATGAAGTTCACTGAAGGCGCCTTCAAAAACTGGGGCTATGAACTTGCTGAAAAAGAGTACGGAGATAAAGTCTTCACATGGGCTCAATATGACCGCATTGCTGAAGAACAAGGAAAAGACGCTGCCAACAAAGCGCAAAGCGAAGCGGAAGCAGCAGGAAAAATCATTATCAAAGACAGCATTGCTGACATTTTCCTTCAACAGATCTTAACGCGTCCAAACGAGTTTGATGTCGTTGCGACAATGAACTTGAACGGAGATTACATTTCTGATGCCCTTGCTGCGCAAGTCGGCGGAATCGGCATTGCTCCTGGAGCGAACATCAACTATGAAACAGGACATGCGATTTTCGAGGCGACGCACGGAACGGCTCCTAAATATGCAGGCCTTGATAAAGTAAATCCATCTTCAGTTATTCTTTCAGGCGTTCTGCTTCTTGAGCATTTAGGATGGAACGAAGCGGCTGATTTGGTTATCAAATCTATGGAAAAAACAATCGCTTCTAAAGTCGTAACTTACGATTTTGCCAGATTAATGGATGGCGCGACTGAAGTGAAATGTTCAGAGTTCGGAGAAGAACTGATCAAAAACATGGACTAAGCAAGGAAAAAGCCTAAAACTAGCCATAAAGGAGAAGAGAGACATGGGAAATACTCGTAAAAAAGTTTCTGTTATCGGAGCAGGTTTTACCGGAGCTACAACTGCATTTTTAATCGCTCAAAAAGAGCTGGCAGACGTTGTTCTTGTTGACATTCCGCAATTGGAGAACCCGACAAAGGGAAAAGCGCTTGATATGCTTGAAGCAAGCCCGGTTCAAGGCTTTGACGCAAAAATTACGGGAACATCCAATTACGAGGATACAGCTGGCTCTGACATTGTTGTCATTACAGCCGGTATCGCAAGAAAACCTGGTATGAGCAGGGATGATCTGGTCTCTACAAACGAAAAGATTATGAGAAGCGTTACACGGGAAATCGTGAAATATTCTCCTGACTCTATTATTGTGGTGCTGACAAATCCTGTTGATGCAATGACATACGCGGTGTACAAAGAATCCGGCTTCCCTAAAGAGCGTGTAATCGGCCAGTCCGGTGTGCTTGATACGGCGAGATTCAGAACATTTGTGGCAGAGGAATTAAACCTGTCAGTGAAAGATGTGACTGGTTTCGTACTCGGCGGACACGGTGACGATATGGTGCCGCTTGTGCGTTATTCTTATGCCGGCGGTATCCCGCTAGAAACTCTCATTCCGAAAGAACGGATTGACGCAATTGTGGAGCGCACTAGAAAAGGCGGAGGCGAAATCGTGAATCTTCTTGGAAACGGAAGCGCGTATTATGCGCCTGCGGCTTCTCTGACAGAAATGGTCGAAGCGATCTTGAAAGATCAGCGCCGCGTCCTTCCTACAATTGCTTATCTTGAAGGGGAATACGGCTATGAAGGCATCTACCTTGGCGTGCCAACAATTGTAGGCGGCAACGGACTTGAACAAATCATTGAACTTGAACTGACAGACTATGAAAGAGCGCAGCTGAATAAATCAGTTGAATCTGTCAAAAATGTCATGAAAGTATTATCCTAATAAAAAGAGAGAAAGGCTTGCTTGATACAGCCTTTCTCTTTTTACTATATATGAAAGCGCTACCATTATTGTTTGTATTTCTTTTAAAAATGATGTAAAAGGCGAATTGTCGGAATGTCCTGCTTTCGCTAAAATAAAATCATGAAACATGTTAAGATGACATAAAATAGAGAAATAGGATGTCGGGGAATTATAATACTGGAGGCACAGCATGAACAAGAAAATTTTAGTTGTGGATGATGAAGAATCTATTGTTACTCTTTTACAGTACAATTTGGAACGGTCAGGCTATGATGTTATTACCGCCTCGGATGGGGAAGAAGCACTCAAAAAAGCGGAAACAGAGAAACCTGATTTGATTGTGCTTGATGTAATGCTTCCAAAATTGGACGGAATCGAAGTATGCAAGCAGCTGAGACAGCAAAAACTGATGTTTCCCATTTTAATGCTGACAGCGAAGGATGAGGAATTCGATAAAGTATTAGGGCTTGAGCTTGGTGCTGACGATTATATGACCAAGCCGTTCAGTCCAAGGGAAGTAAATGCGAGAGTCAAAGCGATTTTAAGGCGTTCGGAAATGGCTGCGCCCTCTAGTGAAATGAAGAACGATGACATGGAAGGCCAGATCGTAATTGGCGATCTGAAAATCCTGCCTGATCATTATGAAGCGTACTTTAAAGAAAATCAGCTTGAACTGACACCGAAAGAATTCGAACTGCTGCTTTATTTAGGCAGACATAAAGGCAGAGTTCTGACAAGAGATCTGCTGCTGAGCGCAGTCTGGAATTATGATTTTGCCGGAGATACGAGAATAGTTGATGTGCATATCAGCCATCTTCGCGACAAAATTGAATATAATACCAAAAAACCGATCTATATTAAAACGATTAGGGGATTGGGGTATAAACTGGAGGAGCCAAAAATGAATGAATAAAAACCGTGTGCGCCTTTTTTCTGTATTCGTTGTCTGTTTGATTCTGGTGTTTTGTGTCCTCGGGCTGTTTTTACAGCAGCTCTTTGAAACATCTGGTCAAAGGAAAGCAGAGGAACACATTGAAAAAGAAGCAAAATACATGGCTTCGCTACTTGATGCCGGCAATCTAAATGATCGAGCAAACGAGAAAATCATTAAAGATGCAGGCGAGGCGCTTGATGTGAGTGCAGCCGTTATTGATACAGACGGTAAGGTGCTGTATGGGTCAAACGGGAGAGCGGCAGATTCCCAAAAGGTGCAGGCGCTTGTTTCTGGCCATGAGGGGATTCTTTCAACAGCAGATAACAAGCTTTATTACGGACTTTCACTTAGAAGCGAAGGTGAAAAAACAGGATATGTGCTGCTTTCCGCCTCTGAAAAAAGCGACGGCTTGAAAGGCGAATTGTGGGGGATGCTGACGGCCAGTCTTTGTACCGCATTTATCGTCATTGTTTATTTTTATTCCAGCATGACCTCACGTTATAAAAAGTCAATAGAAGCAGCGACAAATGTAGCCACAGAACTTTCCAAGGGGAACTATGATGCACGGACGTACGGCGGCTATATCAGACGCTCTGATAAGCTTGGACGTGCGATGAACAGCCTTGCCATTGATCTGATGGAAATGACCCGAACGCAGGAAATGCAGCGGGATCGGCTGCTGACAGTCATTGAAAACATTGGCTCCGGACTGATTATGATCGACGGAAGAGGCTTTATTAATCTTGTAAACAGGTCTTACGCCAAGCAGTTTCATATCAATCCGAATCAGATGCTGCGCCGTCTTTATCACGATGCATTTGAACATGAAGAAGTGATCCAGCTAGTCGAAGATATTTTTATGACGGAGACAAAGAAATGCAAGCTGTTAAGACTTCCGATCAAAATAGAACGGCGTTATTTTGAAGTGGACGGCGTTCCGATTATGGGGCCGGA
The DNA here is from genome assembly GCF_002953915.1 of Bacillus sp. MBGLi79. Classification (NCBI taxonomy): domain Bacteria; kingdom Bacillati; phylum Bacillota; class Bacilli; order Caryophanales; family Bacillaceae; genus Bacillus; species Bacillus sp. MBGLi79. The sequence continues at coordinate 3,239,330 of NZ_CP026521.1, read as the reverse complement.
CGATGAATGGAAAGGAATTGTGCTCGTTTTCCATGACATGACAGAAACGAAGAAATTAGAGCAGATGAGGAAGGATTTTGTGGCCAATGTTTCTCATGAGCTGAAAACGCCGATTACGTCCATAAAAGGGTTTACGGAGACGTTATTGGATGGGGCGATGGAGGACAAAGAGGCGCTTTCTGAATTTCTCTCTATTATTCTTAAGGAAAGCGAAAGACTTCAGTCTTTGGTTCAGGATTTGCTCGATCTCTCAAAAATCGAGCAGCAAAATTTCACGCTTAGTATCGATACGTTTGAGCCGGCCAAAATGCTTGATGAGATTGAAACGCTTCTGAAGCATAAGGCGGATGAGAAAGGCATCTCCTTGCAACTGAATATTCCGAAAGACCCTCAATATGTGTCAGGTGATCCGTACAGGCTGAAACAGGTATTTCTTAATCTCGTAAACAATGCGTTAACCTACACGCCTGAGGGAGGCTCAGTGGCTATCAATGTAAAGCCCAGAGAAAAAGACATTCAGATTGAGGTCGCCGATTCCGGAATCGGAATTCAGAAAGAAGAAATTCCGCGCATCTTTGAACGCTTTTACCGCGTAGATAAAGACAGAAGCAGGAATTCGGGGGGAACCGGGCTGGGCCTTGCGATTGTGAAGCATTTAATAGAGGCTCATGAAGGGAAAATTGATGTCACAAGCGAGCCTGGACGGGGAACTGTCTTTACCGTGACGCTGAAACGGGCCGCTGAAAAGTCCGCCTAATGTTTACAAAGGTTTAACAATATCTTCATGCACTGTTAAACCTATGCTGGTAGGATGTAGTAGAACCCCTTCATCCAAGGAGCCAATTTTGACGGCGGGAACCTATTTGTGTTCCCGTCCTTTTTTGTGTGTTCTCTTATAGTTCACGTATTTTCCTTTCAAATTGAACTTTGTTAAAATAAGAGGAGCTAATGACTATGTAAGAGATGAATGGAAGCGTGAGGCTTCTTAGGAGGAAATTGAATGACAGAACGAAAAAAATTAGTGCTTGTAGACGGAAACAGTCTGGCTTACCGGGCGTTTTTTGCATTGCCGCTGTTAAGCAATGACAAAGGTGTTCATACAAATGCCGTATACGGCTTTGCGATGATTTTGATGAAAATGCTTGAGGATGAAAAACCGACGCATATGCTGGTTGCGTTCGATGCCGGGAAAACAACATTTCGTCACGGCACATTTAAAGAATATAAAGGCGGCAGACAGAAAACCCCGCCTGAGCTTTCCGAACAAATGCCGTTTATCCGCGAGCTGCTTGATGCCTACCAGATCAGCCGCTATGAACTGGTTCAATACGAAGCGGATGATATTATCGGTACACTGGCCAAATCGGCTGAAAAAGACGGATTTGAAGTAAAGGTTTTTTCAGGAGATAAGGATTTAACTCAGCTGGCAACGGACAACACGACAGTTGCCATTACGAGAAAGGGAATTACCGATGTTGAATTTTACACACCGGAGCATGTCAAAGAGAAATACGGGCTTACGCCTGAACAAATCATTGACATGAAGGGTCTGATGGGCGATTCCTCAGATAATATCCCGGGCGTGCCCGGCGTCGGAGAAAAGACTGCGATTAAGCTTTTAAAACAATTTGATTCCGTTGAAAAGCTGCTGGAGTCCATTGACGAGGTGAGCGGAAAGAAATTGAAGGAAAAGCTTGAGGAATTTAAGGATCAGGCATTGATGAGCAAGGAGCTTGCGACGATTATGACGGATGCTCCGATTGAGGTATCTGTTTCCGGCCTGGAATATCAAGGCTTTAACCGTGAACAGGTCATTGCCATCTTTAAAGATCTTGGCTTCAACACGCTTCTTGAACGGCTTGGGGAAGACAGTGCAGAAGCGGAGCAGGATCAGTCGTTAGAAGACATTAATGTCGAAATCGTTACAGACGTAACCAGCGGCATATTGGTTTCTCCATCTGCATTTGTCGTTGAACAGATTGGCGATAATTATCATGAAGAGCCGATTCTCGGATTTTCGATCGTAAATGAAACGGGAGCTTATTTCATTCCGAAAGACATTGCCGTTGAGTCTGAGGTGTTTAAAGAATGGGTGGAAAATAACGAGCAGAAGAAATGGGTCTTCGACAGCAAGCGGGCTGTTGTTGCCTTGCGCTGGCAGGGCATTGAGCTAAAGGGTGCCGAGTTTGATACGCTCCTTGCGGCCTATATCATCAACCCGGGCAATTCATATGACGACGTGGCGAGTGTGGCCAAGGATTATGGCCTGCATATCGTTTCGAGCGATGAATCAGTTTACGGCAAAGGGGCAAAACGGGCAGTGCCGTCAGAAGACGTACTGTCTGAGCACCTTGGCCGAAAAGCGTTAGCGATTCAAAGCCTTCGGGAAAAGCTTGTTCAGGAGCTGGAAAATAATGATCAGCTTGAGCTGTTTGAAGAGCTTGAAATGCCTCTTGCGCTTATTCTCGGAGAAATGGAATCAACTGGCGTCAAGGTCGATGTTGACCGTTTAAAACGGATGGGTGAAGAACTGGGTGCGAAGCTGAAGGAATATGAAGAAAAAATCCATGAGATCGCGGGAGAGCCGTTTAACATCAATTCTCCGAAACAGCTCGGCGTCATCTTGTTTGAAAAAATTGGCCTTCCTGTCGTAAAGAAAACGAAAACAGGTTATTCTACGTCTGCCGATGTGCTTGAAAAGCTGGCTGACAAGCATGATATTGTCGACTATATTTTGCAGTACAGACAAATTGGCAAGCTCCAATCAACATATATCGAAGGGCTTTTAAAGGTGACGAGACCTGATTCGCATAAAGTGCACACGCGCTTTAATCAGGCCTTAACGCAAACTGGCCGTCTCAGCTCGACTGATCCGAATCTGCAAAACATTCCGATCAGGCTTGAGGAAGGACGAAAAATTCGCCAAGCTTTTGTGCCGTCTGAAAAAGACTGGCTCATTTTTGCAGCCGATTATTCACAAATCGAGCTGCGGGTGCTTGCCCATATTTCAAAGGATGAAAATCTGATCGAAGCTTTTACAAACGATATGGATATTCATACGAAAACGGCAATGGATGTGTTCCATGTTGCTGAGAATGAAGTGACATCTGCGATGAGGCGCCAGGCGAAAGCGGTCAACTTTGGCATTGTTTACGGCATCAGTGATTACGGTCTGTCACAGAACCTCGGCATCACCAGAAAGGAAGCCGGTGCATTTATCGACCGCTATCTGGAAAGCTTCCAAGGCGTAAAAGCGTACATGGAAGATTCAGTTCAGGACGCGAAGCAAAAAGGATACGTAACAACACTTATGCATCGACGCCGCTACATTCCTGAGCTGACGAGCCGAAACTTTAATATCCGCAGTTTTGCGGAGCGGACGGCCATGAATACACCGATTCAAGGAAGCGCCGCTGATATCATCAAAAAAGCTATGATTGACATGGCTGCCAAGCTGAAAGAAAAACAGCTGAAAGCAAGGCTGCTGCTTCAAGTACACGATGAATTGATTTTTGAAGCGCCGCAGGAAGAAATTGAAATTCTTGAAAAGCTTGTTCCTGAAGTAATGGAGCATGCGCTTGCATTAGATGTGCCGTTAAAGGTGGACTTTGCATCAGGCCCATCTTGGTACGATGCGAAATAAACAGAGATAGGAAGTGATGGATGTGCCGGAATTACCAGAGGTTGAGACGGTCCGGCGCACTCTGACCGGGCTTGTAAAGGGAAAAACAATCAAATCGGTAGAGATCAGATGGCCGAATATCATCAAACGGCCTGCCGAACCGGAGGAATTTGCGCGAAATCTAGCAGGAGAAACGATACAGTCTATCGGAAGACGGGGAAAGTTTTTGCTGTTTCATTTAGATCATTATGTCATGGTTTCCCACCTGCGAATGGAAGGGAAATACGGGCTTCATCAAGCGAAGGAGCCAGACGATAAACATGTGCATGTCATATTTACGATGACGGATGGAACCCAGCTCCGTTACAGAGATGTTCGGAAGTTTGGAACCATGCACTTATTTAAACCGGGAGAAGAGGCGGGCGAGCTCCCGCTTTCTCAGTTAGGTCCGGAGCCGGATGCAGAAGAATTTACGAGTGCATATTTAAAAGAACGGCTTGCCAAAACAAACCGCGCTGTCAAAACTGCCCTGCTGGATCAAAAAACGGTAGTTGGACTCGGGAACATTTATGTGGATGAGGCTCTTTTCAGAGCGGGTGTCCATCCCGAGACAAAAGCAAATCAATTATCAGATAAAACAATCAAAACCCTTCACGCTGAAATCAAAAATACCCTGCAGGAGGCGATTGATGCGGGCGGAAGTACAGTCCGTTCTTATATCAACTCCCAAGGGGAAATCGGAATGTTCCAGCTGCAGCATTTTGTGTACGGAAAAAAAGACGAGCCATGCAAAAATTGCGGAACGATGATTTCGAAAATTGTCGTTGGAGGAAGAGGCACGCATTTTTGCGCAAAGTGCCAGAAAAAAAAGTAGCATAATGCTTCATCGTCCAAGCTGTCGGTGCATATATCAGTAACTCTGTAATGGAGGATGCCATTTTCGAAACACGGATTTTTCACTTTCCCATATATATGATTGTGATGAATCCCGGGCATTTCACATCTGATACAAGAGCACCAACAGAAAGGAAGAAACGGATATGCAAATGGTTTCTATACTGCTGCTGGCGTTGGCTGTCAGCTTGGACAGTTTTTCAGTCGGATTTACGTACGGATTGAGAAAAATGAAAATACCGTTTAAAGCGATTTTGGTTATCGCCTGCTGTTCCGGTGCTGTCATGTTTATATCCATGCTGATCGGAAGCTTTCTCACAAAGTTTTTTCCTGTATATGTGACGGAGAAGCTTGGCGGTTTGATATTGGTTGGAATCGGTGCGTGGGTTCTGTACCAATTCTTCAAACCGGCAAAAGATAAAGAATACCTCTTGCATGAAAAAACGCTGCTTAATTTAGAGGTTCGGTCATTAGGGATTGTGATTCATATTTTGAGAAAACCGATGAGTGCGGATATCGACAAATCGGGTGTGATCAATGGAATTGAGGCGGTCCTATTGGGATTTGCCTTATCGATTGATGCCTTTGGGGCAGGTATAGGCGCAGCCATTCTCGGTTTTTCACCGATTGTGATGAGCATCGCCGTGGCAATCATGAGCTCACTGTTTGTATCAATCGGAATCAATGCTGGCCATTTTTTGTCTAAGTGGAAATGGATCGATAAAATGGCGTTTTTGCCAGGGCTTCTGCTGATCACGATTGGGCTCTGGAAATTGTAAAAAGGAGTGGATCTCTTGACCTTAGTCATTGGTTTAACGGGAGGAATAGCTAGCGGCAAAAGCACGGTAGCCAATATGCTGATTGAAAAAGGAATAACAGTTATAGATGCAGATATCATTGCAAAACAAGCGGTAGAAAAAGGGATGCCGGCCTACCGGCAAATCATTGACGAATTCGGTGAAGACATCCTGCTCTCAAATGGCGATATAGATCGAAAAAAGCTTGGGGCGCTGGTATTTACAAATGAACAAAAGCGTCTCGCCTTAAATGCAATTGTTCATCCCGCAGTCAGGCAGGAAATGCTCAAGCGCCGTGATGAGGCCATTGCAAATCGGGAGGCATTTGTTGTATTGGATATCCCGCTTTTGTTCGAAAGCAAACTGGAATCATTGGTTGATAAAATTATTGTGGTCAGTGTGACAAAAGAGCTCCAACTGGAACGTCTGATGAAGCGCAATCAGCTGACGGAAGAAGAAGCAGTCAGCCGTATTCGCTCGCAAATGCCCTTAGAGGAAAAGGCAGCAAGAGCAGATCAAGTCATCGATAACAGCGGAACGCTCGAAGAGACCAAAAGGCAGCTTGATGACATCATCAACAGCTGGGCATAATACAAAAAACACCGTTCAATATGAACGGTGTTTTTTGCCATTAAAAATCAAAGTTGTCCGGATCAGGGCCGACGCGCAAATCTTCATTCAGGGCATCGATTCGGTTCATGTCATCCTGTGTTAATTCAAAGTCAAAGACACTTGCATTTTCTTTAATGCGGTGTTCCTTCGTTGATTTTGGAATCGTGATGATGCCATGCTGCAGATCCCAGCGCAAAATAATTTGTGCGACAGATTTGTTATATGTTTGAGCGATGTCAGCCAATACAGGGTGATCCAGCAGCTGCCCCTGCATCAAAGGTGACCAAGCCTCCATCTGGATGCCTTGATTTTGGCAGTAACTTATCAATTCTTTTTGTGTGAGGCGCGGGTGAAATTCCACTTGGTTAATCATAGGCTTAATTTCAGCTGCCGTCATCAGATCTTCAAGATGGTGAATTTGGAAGTTGCTTACGCCGATTGCTTTGATACGTCCTTCTTTATACAACGTTTCAAGCGCTCTCCAAGCATCTTTATACTTTCCTTCTACAGGCCAGTGGATGAGGTATAGATCTAAATAATCCAGACCGAGTTTTGACAGGCTTGTTTCAAATGCTGCGAGTGTTTCCTCGTAGCCTAAATCAGCATTCCATACTTTCGATGTAATAAATAGATCCTCTCTTGAAATGCCTGCTTCTTCAATGCCCTGCCGAATCCCTTCTCCGACTCCAGCTTCATTTCCATAGATAGCTGCAGTATCAATACTGCGGTACCCGTGGGCAATGGCAGTTTTAACTGCGTTTACCAGTTCAGATCCTTCCTCCACTTGGAAGACGCCGAGGCCGAACCAAGGCATTTTTACCCCATTATGAAGTGTTGCTGTTGCTTGTAAATGTGTTGTCATGTTTATTTCCTCCTTTAAAATTGTCAGGCTTCCTGCCGATCCCGTTTTTCCATCAAGCGGCTCCAGCCTGTTAAAATGACTGCTCCGGCCACCATTAATCCGCCTATCCAAGCGGTATGAATCAATCCGATTGAATCGGTGATCACACCACCAAGGTATGAGCCAAGCGCGATCCCTGCATTAAAGGCAGCGATATTCATCGCGGATGCGACGTCAACTGCACTCGGGACAAAACGCTCAGCCAGCATGACGACATACACCTGAAGGCCGGGCACGTTCATAAAGGCCAGCAATCCCATACAGAGAATGGTGATGAGTCCTGCTGCTTGATATGAGGCCGTAAATGTCAGTACAAATAGAACGATTGCCTGTACGATAAACATATAGAATAAAGCGGCAATCGGATTTCGGTTAGACAGCTTTCCACCAATCATATTTCCGATAGCGATAGCGATTCCATATCCGAGCAGAATCACTGCAACAGTTCCGGCTTTGAAGCCTGTTACTTCCTGAAGCAGGGGAGACAGATATGTGAATACAACGAATGTTCCTCCGTACCCAAGAGCTGTAATGACAAATAAAAGCAATAACCGGCCGTTTGTCACAAGCTTCAATTGATCCCGCATCGTTGTTTTTGTCCCTTTTCGTAATTTGGACGGTACAAGAATGCCATTGGTAATAAAAGCAATGATTCCGACGGCGATAATGACCATAAAGGCAAAACGCCAGCCGAACTGCTGGCCGATAAACGTGCCGAAAGGAACTCCGGTTACAGTTGCCACAGTAAGACCGGTAAACATAATCGAAATCGCGCTGGCCCTTTTATTCTCCGGGACAATATCCGCTGCGATTGTCGAACCGATTGACATAAACACACCGTGTGAAAATGCCGATATCACACGGGCTGCTAATAAAATCCCGATGCTTGAAGCGGTTGCCGCCATCGTATTACCGGCAATAAAAATAAACATGATCCAAAGCAATAGTGTCTTACGAGACATGCTTGAGGTCAATGAAGTTAATATAGGTGCTCCAAATGTAACGCCGAGTGCATAAAGGGAAACAGTCAATCCCGCTGTTGTGACTGGAATATGCAGGTCATCAGCAATGAGCGGCAAAAGGCCGACACTGATAAATTCGGTTGTCCCTATCGCGAATGCACTTACGGCCAAAGCCAGGAGTGCAGGAATACTGCTTTTATTGGCTGAAGTCATGATGTTCCTCCTTTGTATGTGTGTTGTATGATTGAAATTCTGCTGAGTAAGCTATATAAATAAAAAAGAGCAGATTCAAATCAGCCGGCAAATGTGATTATGAAACATATCGTAAGGAAAGAAAAGTACGTACTTTTAAGTGCTATAGTCACTTTTTGGTGCCTGTAAGGAGAATGGATTGTATGGAGAAGAAAAAATATAACATTTCTGTTGAAGCGACTCTCGAAGTGATTGGCGGGAAGTGGAAATGCGTGATTTTATGCCATCTGACGCACGGAAAAAAACGCACGAGTGAATTAAAGCGCCTGATGCCCAACATCACGCAAAAGATGCTGACCCAGCAGCTGCGTGAGCTGGAAGCGGACGGTGTCATTAACCGGATCGTTTATAATCAGGTTCCTCCCAAAGTGGAATATGAGCTCAGCGAATACGGGCGCAGCTTAGAAGGAATTTTAGATATGCTGTGTGCTTGGGGAGCGAATCATATTAACAGAGTGTACGGAGATACATTTTCTGTGTTAGAAGAAAGTGTGCTCAATGATAAGTTGAAACAGGAATCATAAGCATGAAGGCAGTCAGTGCAGAGCGCTGGCTGCTTTTTGGCTGTTACGCCTGATATTTTGTGCAAGAAAACATATGATGTATCATAAATTAGCGTTATAATCGTTGATTTTTATCAATATGTACTGGCGAATTCGTTTTAATGTGTTATACTAATTTTAGATAGTAACATATTAGGATGGCATAATTGATAAGGGGTGTCCAACATGAAGGTAAAAGTAGCGATCAACGGGTTTGGAAGAATCGGAAGAATGGTTTTCAGAAAAGCGATGTTAGACGATCAAATTCAAATAGTGGCCATTAACGCCAGCTATTCCGCAGAAACGCTGGCTCATTTAATAAAGTATGACACAATTCACGGCAGATACGATAAAGAGGTTGTGGCTGGTGAAGACAGCCTGATCGTAAATGGAAAGAAAGTGCTTTTGTTAAACAGCCGTGACCCAAAACAGCTGCCTTGGCGGGAATATGATATTGACATAGTCGTCGAAGCAACAGGGAAGTTTAATTCAAAAGATAAAGCGATGGGCCATATAGAAGCGGGCGCAAAAAAAGTCATTTTGACTGCTCCGGGAAAAAATGAAGACGTTACCATTGTGATGGGGGTAAATGAAGACCAATTCGACGCTGAGCGCCATGTGATTATTTCAAATGCGTCATGCACGACAAACTGTCTTGCACCTGTTGTAAAAGTGCTGGATGAAGAGTTTGGCATTGAGAGCGGGCTGATGACTACAGTTCATGCGTATACGAATGACCAAAAAAATATTGATAACCCGCACAAAGATTTGCGCCGGGCGCGGGCTTGCGGTGAATCCATCATTCCGACGACAACAGGAGCGGCAAAGGCGCTTTCGCTTGTGCTGCCGCATCTGAAAGGAAAGCTTCACGGCCTCGCCTTGCGTGTCCCTGTTCCGAATGTCTCATTGGTTGATCTCGTAGTTGATCTGAAAACAGATGTTACGGCTGAAGACGTAAACGAGGCATTTAAACGCGCTGCCAAAACGTCGATGTACGGTGTACTTGATTATTCAGATGAACCGCTTGTATCGACTGATTATAATACAAATCCGCATTCAGCGGTCATTGACGGGCTTACAACAATGGTAATGGAAGACAGAAAAGTTAAGGTGCTGGCGTGGTATGACAACGAATGGGGCTACTCCTGCAGAGTTGTTGATTTGATCCGCCATGTAGCGGCACGAATGAAACATCCGTCTGCTGTATAAAATAAGGTCATGGACACATTTTAAAGAAAAAACCCTTAACAGCATATTTCTAAAAAAACGCACCTTGCAAATTAGACTTAAACACAGTATACTATTTTTCGTGAACTTCTTGCTTGAGACTGTTTCGGAATTACTTAAAGGGTTAGGACCTCTCCGGACTAACTTTCCCCCGTGGTAAATGGCCGACCCAGTTGTTGGAATTTCACTTTTTAATTCTTGTTAAGGGGGGTCCATGACTATGGAAACAATGGGGCGTCACGTTATCTCCGAGCTATGGGGATGCGATTTTGATAAGCTGAATGACATGGATTTTATTGAAAAAACGTTTGTAAATGCTGCTCTAAAATCAGGTGCTGAGGTGCGCGAGGTTGCATTTCACAAATTTGCACCGCAAGGCGTAAGCGGAGTTGTGATTATTTCTGAATCACACTTAACGATTCACAGTTTTCCTGAGCACGGATATGCGAGCATTGATGTTTATACTTGTGGAGACTTAGATCCTAATGTTGCTGCTGATTACATCGCAGAAGCATTACATGCTGATACAAGAGAAAACATTGAAATACCGAGAGGAATGGGGCCTGTGCAAATTAAACAGGCGCAAGCAAAAGTACTATAAAGTAAATGCGAACACAAAGGGAGCTGAAGCTAGAAGGCCATTATGCGCTTTTTAGCTTATGCTCCTTTTATTTTTTATAAAGAAACGAGAGTGTCAGCTTTTTCTTTTTTCATTTTTTTTGTAAAATAAGAAGGAGATTTTCACAAACCACCTAATGCCATAGAAACAAATTTAACAACGGCTCTCCCGACAGATGCTGTCACAAAAGGCGGAGGCTGCCGAAAATACATTGCAGGGAACGATATAGTTGGGAGCTGATTTTATTGAAATGTCCTTCATGCCAGCATAACGGAACGCGAGTCCTTGATTCACGGCCTGTGGATGACGGGAAATCGATTCGCCGAAGACGCGAGTGTGAATCCTGCCACTACCGATTTACGACCTTTGAGAAAGTGGAGGAAACCCCGCTCATCGTTGTGAAAAAAGAAGGTGTGCGTGAGGAGTTCAGCAGAGAAAAAATGCTGCGCGGCCTCATAAAAGCATGCGAAAAAAGGCCTGTTTCACTCAAAACGCTTGAAGACATGTGCTTTGATATTGAAAAAGAACTTCGCAATCAAGGCTGCTCTGAGGTGAAGAGCGAGTTCGTCGGAGAAATGGTCATGGACCGGCTGGCTAAGATTGATGAAGTCGCATATGTGCGGTTCGCGTCCGTCTATCGACAGTTTAAAGATATAAACGTCTTTATCGACGAATTAAAAGACTTAATAAAGAAAGAGCGTTAAAAGAGCTAAGAGGATTCTTCTAGCTCTTTTCTCATGTGCAAAATTGGCATTTGATAGATATAAGAAACGGTGTAAAATGAAAGGTAGAAACAAATTCGGAAGGTTTGAGAATGTATGGCTGACTATTGGAAAGATGTACTGCCTGTAGACCCGTATGTGGTTAAAAGCAGATCGATGCTGCAGGATATTGACAGACAAATTATTACACAACTGTACCAGCCCTTAATCGGCCCTGTTGCATTCTCTCTTTATATGACATTGTGGGGAGAGCTTGAACAAAACCGTCTGTGGGGCGGAGAGTCCACACATAGACAGCTGATGGGGATGACACAGTCCAACTTAAAAACGATCCATCAGGAACAGGGGAAGCTCGAGGGCATCGGATTACTGAAAGTATATATGAAAGAATCCGAGCGGCAGGAGCGCCTCTTTATATATGAACTTCTTCCGCCGCTCAGGCCAAATGAATTTTTTGAAGACGGAATGCTGAATGTTTTTCTGTACAATAGGGTCGGAAAAACGAAATATCAGCAATTAAAACAATTTTTTACGCACCCGGCCATTTCAGAAGATGCGAAGGACATTACGCGGCCGTTTAATCACGCGTTTGAATCGCTGCAGCCGAGTGAATGGAAGCTCACATCTGATATGGAGGAAACGGTAAGACTTGCCGAGGGGAACGAGTATACTTCTGTCGGACAGGCTCCGTCCTACACCATAACGGAGGATGTGTTTGATTTTGATTTGTTTTTAGCGGGACTTTCTGAGACGATGATTCCGAGAAAAGCGATGACCCAGCAGGTGCGGGACACAATCAAAAAGCTTTCTTATCTGTACGGAATTGACCCATTGCAGATGCAAAATGTCGTGATGAGCGCAATTGATGAGCATGATGTCATTACGACGGAGGCATTAAGAAAAGCGGCCAGCGACTGGTATCAAATCGAAAGAAACGGACAGCTGCCCGATTTAGTGGAAAAAACACAGCCGGTGCATCTGCGTGAAGGCGAAAAACCGGCAGAAGAGGATTCTCTGGACGGGAAGCTGATCGCATTGCTGGAGACGATTTCTCCGAAGAAGCTTCTGCAGGACATTGCTGACGGAACAGAGCCGTCAAAAGCGGATCTGAAAATCATAGAAGAAATTATGTTCGAACAGAAACTCGAGCCAGGCGTCACAAATGTGTTAATTTATTATGTCATGCTGAAAACCGACATGAAGCTGTCGAAAAACTATATTCAAAAAATCGCGTCGCATTGGGCACGAAAAAAGGTGAAAACGGTCAGGGAAGCGATGAAACTCGCGATAGAAGAGAACCGCCAATACCTTGAATGGGCTGAGGGAAAAACAAAGTCTTCGAAACGAAACCAAAAAGTGATTCGCGAAGAAAAGCTTCCTGACTGGATGAAAGAAAAAGAAACAGCGTCCGATTCAGAATCCGGACAGCAGAAGCTGCATCCGCAAGATTTGGAAGAACAGAAGAAAAAGATGATGGAAGAAATGCAAAAACTGAAAAAATACTCTGCCTATTAAAGACAGAGATGCGGGGTGAGGAATAGATGGAACCAATCGGCCGTTCCCTGCAGGGCGTAACCGGCAGGCCGGATTTTCAAAAACGTCTTGAACAAATGAAGGAAAAGGTCATGAAAGATCAAGATGTTCAAGCGTTTTTGAAGGAAAACGAAGAAGTGATTGACCAAAAAATGATCGAAAAGAGCTTAAATAAGCTTTATGAATATATCGAACAAAGCAAGAATTGCTCCTATTGTTCGGAAGACGAAAATTGCAACAATTTGTTGGAGGGCTACCATCCGAAGCTTGTTGTCAATGGGCGGTCTATTGATATCGAATATTATGAATGCCCAGTTAAACGGAAGCTCGACCAGCAGAAAAAACAAAAGTCTCTTATGAAAAGCATGTATATCCAGCAGGATCTTCTCGGTGCGACGTTCCAGCAGGTCGATATCAGTGACCCGAGCAGGCTCGCGATGTTCCAGCATGTTACAGATTTTCTGAAAAGCTATAACGAGACGGGAAAAGGCAAAGGACTATATTTATACGGGAAATTCGGGGTGGGAAAAACGTTTATGCTCGCTGCGATTGCCAATGAGCTGGCTGAAAAAGAGTATTCATCCATGATTGTCTATGTGCCCGAATTTGTGAGAGAGCTTAAAAATTCGCTGCAAGACCAAACATTAGAAGAGAAGCTCAATATGGTAAAGACCACACCCGTATTGATGCTAGATGACATCGGAGCTGAATCAATGACAAGCTGGGTAAGGGATGAAGTCATCGGAACGGTGCTTCAACACAGAATGTCCCAGCAGCTGCCCACTTTCTTTTCTTCTAATTTCTCACCTGACGAGCTGAAGCATCATTTTACGTATTCGCAAAGAGGAGAAAAGGAAGAAGTAAAAGCGGCAAGATTAATGGAGCGGATATTATATTTGGCTGCTCCGATCCGCCTTGACGGAGAAAACCGCCGCCATCCGTAACTGCTGCGGTTCAAAGGGGAAGGAACTGAGGGTATGAAACGAAAAACCGCTTTTAAATGGCTGGCAGTGCTGGCAGGTGCAGGTTTAATCTTTTGGGGAAATAAAAGATATTTGAATGTATCGCCGAAAGAGATCAGAGTATGGGTATTGTCGTTCGGTGTTTTTGCTCCGCTGATGTTTATCGGGATATCCATCGTCAGGCCGCTCGTTTTATTTCCGGTGTCTGTTATTTCAATAGCGGGCGGACTTGCGTTTGGTCCGCTTCTCGGCACGTTTTATACGTTAGTCGGTTCAATGTGCGCTTCAGCTGTTTCGTTTTTTGCGGCCGGTTTGTTTGCGGCGAAAAAGAACGGCTATTATGAAAAGCTTGAAGCCATCCAGAAGCAAATGGAGGATAACGGATTTTTCTATATCTTCCTTTTAAGAATCCTGCCGATCAATTTTGATTTCGTCAGCTATGCTGCAGGCCTTTCCAATGTCAAAGCGATGCCGTATTTTGCGGCGACGGCTGTGGGAATCATCCCTGGGACCATTGCGCTGAATGTTCTGGGAGCGAGCTTTTTGTCTGGTAATCTGCCAGCTTTCTTTCTTGTTCTCGCTCTGTATATCGTGTTTATTTCGCTGCCATTCATCTTCAGAAAGAAAATGCAAAACTTGTTCCAGGAATCAAATTAAGATTTGCCAGTGACCTTTACGTCTATTTTAAAAACATCCCCCATATACTTGTAACAGATGCCGTAAGGGGGGACAAACATGCTTGAAATAATCTTTGAAGATGACCATGATGCAGCCGCTTTTTTACATCTCATTCAGCATTCGGACGATCGGAACAATATCATTGTCCGTGAAGGCATACGAAAAATCGGGATTAAAAAAGCGAAGCGGGCTTTCTCTATTCAACGTTTTATGGAGCCGATTCTGGTCAAATTTTTTTTGGAATGCAAAGAAGACGATCATATGCTGTCATTGATTGAGGAAACATATTGTTTCACTGACCAGGATGAACAGCAGCAAATTCTTCAGCTCGCACACAGTATTATTGAAGGTGAAGCAGACGATCTTCAGTTTGAGCCGCTGAAGCTTTCACGGAAACAATCTATTTTGGATGAACTCCAAACGATCTGTTTAGAGGAAGGCGTATTTTACATTCGCTCCTTTCAGACCTTCCGGCTTGGATCATACTATAAGCAGCTGAGAGATATTACAGAAGCAGCGATTGATGAATATAAGATGGAACAGGAATATCAAAACTTTATTCAAACACTCAGAGACTATGTAAACGCCAAACAGCCGCGTATCAAAAAAGTGCATATTGTCCATGATGGTTCCTTTACATTATGGGAGCTGCGCTATGTGCCGGAACGGGAAAAAATGAAATACATAGACAGGCGGTTTGTCCGGGATCATCCTATGTATATTGATTCTCATTTGCTCGCGCCTCTGATTTCCATTGCGCCTGATGAAGTCGTGCTTTATACCGACCAGCCCGAGCACATGATGGCAAGGACCATTCAAAACGTGTTTCAAGAAAGAGTGGAAATGCTTCCGCTGCACGCTTTTTCAGATGCAGAAACAACGGTGAAGCAATCGGAAGGATAAGGGCCGGCAGCCTGTATATATAAGGCTGTCGGTTTAAAAAAAGGAAACGTGGCCGTGTTGATTTTTTGGATTGAACAATTTATAATACATAGGAGATTAAGAAAGACACACGTATTGATAAGGACACGAAGGAATGATACCGGCTCAAAGAGAGGGAAGCCCCGGCTGCAAGCTTCCCAGCTAAGGACCATTCGCTTTACCGCCTTTGAACTTCAGCTGTGAACCCCTTGAAAAGGAACAGTAATGGCTGACGGGAACTCCCGTTACAGAGCTTAGAGCCGCAGGTGCCGTATTGGCTTTGCGGAAAAAAGGGTGGAACCACGATTCCGTTTATTCAACCTCGTCCCTTTCATAGGGGGCGGGGTTTTTATATGCAAAAAAAGGAGTGACAAAGATGTCAGATATGGTAAAAATCACATTTCCTGATGGAGCAGTCAAGGAGTTTGCGAAAGGAACAACAACAGAAGATATCGCGGCATCCATCAGTCCGGGATTAAAGAAAAAATCATTAGCCGGAAAACTGAACGGAAAAGAAATCGATTTGAGAACGCCGATCAATGAAGACGGTACAGTGGAAATCATTACAGAAGGCTCAGAAGAAGGTCTTCAAATTATGCGCCACAGTACGGCTCACTTGCTGGCTCAAGCGATTAAACGCATCTACAAGGATGTTAAATTCGGCGTCGGTCCGGTTATCGAAAACGGGTTTTACTACGATGTAGAAATGGACGAAGCGATTACACCGGAGGATCTGCCGAAAATCGAGAAAGAAATGAAAAAAATCGTTAATGCGAACCTTCCGATCGTTCGAAAAGAAGTCAGCCGTGAAGAAGCGAAAGCCCGTTTTGCGGAAATCGGCGACGACCTGAAGCTTGAACTATTGGATGCGATTCCTGAAGGAGAAACCGTTTCGATCTATGAGCAAGGCGAATTCTTTGACCTGTGCCGCGGCGTCCACGTTCCTTCAACCGGAAAAATCAAAGAATTTAAGCTGTTAAGCCTTGCAGGCGCATACTGGCGCGGCGACAGCAAAAACCAAATGCTTCAGCGCGTATATGGTACAGCTTTCTTCAAAAAGGCTGATCTTGAAGAGCATCTTCGTATGCTAGAAGAAGCGAAAGAACGCGATCACAGAAAACTCGGCAAAGAATTAAAGCTGTTTGCGAACTCTCAAAAAGTCGGACAAGGCCTGCCGCTTTGGCTGCCAAAGGGCGCAACAATCCGCCGCGTCATCGAGCGCTACATTGTCGATAAAGAAATCAGCCTCGGCTATGAGCATGTATACACACCTGTGCTCGGCAGCAAAGAGCTGTATGAAACATCAGGACATTGGGACCATTATCAGGAAGGCATGTTCCCTCCGATGGAAATGGACAATGAAACACTTGTATTGCGTCCGATGAACTGCCCGCACCATATGATGATTTACAAACAAGACATTCACAGCTACCGCGAGCTTCCGATTCGGATTGCGGAGCTGGGAACGATGCACCGCTATGAAATGTCAGGTGCGCTGTCAGGGCTTCAACGCGTACGCGGAATGACGTTAAACGATGCACACATCTTTGTGCGCCCGGATCAAATTAAGGATGAGTTTATCCGTACAGTTCGTTTAATCCAGGATGTATATGAGGATTTCGGTTTAAGTGATTACACATTCCGTCTGTCTTACCGCGATCCGGAAGATACAGAGAAATATTTTGATGACGATGAAATGTGGAACAAAGCGCAATCCATGCTGAAAGAGGCAATGGACGAAATCGGCCATGACTATTACGAAGCAGAAGGTGAAGCGGCATTCTACGGCCCTAAACTTGATGTTCAAGTAAAAACTGCAATCGGCAAAGAAGAAACATTGTCTACGGTTCAGCTTGATTTCTTATTGCCGGAACGTTTCGATCTGACATACATCGGTGAAGACGGCAAGCAGCACCGTCCGGTTGTCATTCACAGAGGCGTCGTCTCCACAATGGAACGCTTTGTCGCCTTCTTAATCGAAGAACACAAAGGCGCGCTGCCGACATGGCTTGCACCGGTTCAGTTCCAAGTTATCCCGGTTTCTCCGGCTGTGCATTTAGACTACGCGAAAAAAGTGCAGGAACGCCTGCAGCGTGAAGGCCTGCGTGTTGAAGTCGACAGCCGCGATGAAAAAATCGGCTACAAAATCCGTGAAGCACAAATGCAAAAAATCCCGTACATGCTGGTGGTCGGTGACCAAGAAGCAGAAAACGGCGCGGTGAACGTGCGTAAATACGGAGAACAGAACTCTGAAACGATTTCTCTTGATGAGTTTGTGAAAAAGGCAGTAGCTGAAGCGAAAAAATAAAATAAAAAAGCATGATCTCATTGAAGAGATCATGCTTTTTTATTTCTCTAATATAGGAAACAAATCATGAAGGCTGCTGATGATGTAATCAGGCGATACGTCAGTTTCGTTTTTCTTATCCGTCCGGTTGATCCAAACGGTTTTGATTCCGGCTCTTGAAGCGCCTAAAATATCAGTATTCAAATTATCGCCGACCATGATGGCATCGTCTTTTTCAATATTCATCAGCTTAAGGCAATGTTCAAAAATGGAAACATCCGGCTTGCCCTTGCCGAATGCGCCAGAGATGACAATTTCATTGAAGTAAGGGGCGAGCTCAGGTACGCCGGCAAGTTTCTCCTTTTGCAGACTCGGATCGCCATTTGTCAAAAGCAATAATTCATACTTGCCTTTTAATTGATCGAGTACAGCAAATGTTTCATCATATACAAACGGGCGTTTTCTGCGCTCTGCTGCAAAAAACTCTCCCAAGTATTCGCCATATGCAGGATCATCGATCCCAAGCGCTTTCAGTCCGTTTGTCCATGCATTTCTTCTGTACTCCGGCACAATCTTGTTCAGCTTTTGAAAGCCCTCGCTGATAGGCTCTGAGAAATTGGACCACAGTCCTTCAAACGGGTTAATGCCGATCATCACTGTATATGGATACGTCTCATATGACATGTACAATTCTCTCGCTGCTTCGCGAACAGCTGCTTCGAATTCCTCAGGGTCAAGGCCATATTTTTTCTCCGCCTGTAAGCAAGTTTCTGCAAATGTTGTTCTGACGCTTTTTTCGTCCCAAAGTAGTGTATCATCTAAATCAAAAAATACGGCTTTCATGATCTTCTCCTCTGCTTCAGATTCAAATCTTTCTGCCAAAAGGCCAAAAGGCTCATGTTTTATTTTACAATAGATAAAAGCCTTGTGAAATATGTTTTCAGATGATTTTAAAAAAACAGTCAGCCGCAAAACGAAAACATGCTAGAATGAAAACGGAAAGAACAGGTGACATGAATGATTCATTTGATGATTATGATGCTTGAGAGGGTAGGGATTATTGTTATATTAGGGTTCATTCTCGCCCATACGAAACTTTTCAGACAAGCTCTTCAGAATCCGGACGGCTATAAAGGAAAAGCGGTTTTGATTTCTATTTTTTCTCTTTTCAGCATCATCAGTAATTATACAGGTATCGAAATTCAAAGAAATATGATCGTAAACAATGACTGGGTGCTTACGATAGATCCATCGGGCTCTATCGCGAATACCCGTATTTTAGGTGTGGAAATCGGAGGCCTTCTCGGAGGTCCGTTTGTAGGGACTGGAATTGGCATACTGGCGGGCCTGCATCGTCTTTCACTCGGTGGCAGCACGGCCTTAAGCTGTGCCGTGTCATCCATTTTAGCGGGTGTTCTTGCAGGCTTGATCGGCAGGTATTTTACGAAGCGATATCGAATGCCGACACCGCGTATCGCCGCTCTTGTGGGAATTGGCATGGAGTCCCTGCAAATGCTCATTATTTTGCTGATGGCAAAGCCGTTCAGTGACGCTTGGGAGCTTGTCAGCATGATCGGGATTCCGATGATCCTAATCAATGGTACAGGCAGTTTTATTTTTCTGTCGATTATTCAAGCAATCATTCGCAAGGAAGAGCAGGCGAGGGCTCTCGAAACGCATCGAGTGCTGACGATTGCTGATCAGACACTTCCATTTTTTCGCCAAGGATTAAATGAAAACTCCTGTAAAAGTGTGGCGGCTATTATCCATAAGCTGACTGGAACAGATGCGGTGTCTCTCACTGATAAAGAAAAGATCCTTGCGCATGTCGGCGCGGGCATGGATCACCACGTTCCATCAAAAAGCTTGATCACCGGCCTGTCTAAAAAGGTAATTAAAACAGGGCATATCATGAAGGCGATTTCGAAGGAAGAGATTGAATGCACGCATGCTGAATGCCCTTTGCACGCCGCAATTGTCCTGCCGCTGACATCGAACGGCAACACAATAGGCACCTTAAAAATGTATTTTAAAAGCCCGGCAGGCCTTAGCCAGGTAGAGGAGGAGCTTGCTGAGGGACTGGCCATGCTGTTTTCGACACAGCTTGAGCTTGGGGAAGCAGAGCTGCAAAGCAAGCTTCTCAAGGATGCTGAAATCAAGGCGCTTCAAGCACAGGTGAATCCGCATTTTTTATTTAATGCGATCAACACGATTTCTGCGCTCTGCCGCACAGATGTTGAAAAAACCCGCAAGCTCCTATTGCAGCTCAGTGTTTATTTTCGTTCAAACCTTCAAGGAGCGAGACAGCTGCTGATCCCGCTCTCAAAGGAGCTGAACCATCTTAACGCCTATTTGTCATTAGAACAGGCGCGTTTTCCCGGGAAGTATAAAATTGAGCTCAATATCGACAGCAGACTGGAGCAGATTGAAATCCCTCCGTTTGTTTTGCAGGTGCTAGTCGAGAACGCGCTTCGGCACGCGTTTCCGAAAAAACAAGACATGTGCAAGGTTACAGTCTGTGTCATATCTGATGATGTGTCCGTCTATATGAAGGTGACGGATAACGGACGCGGAATACCGGCGGACGTCCTGCAGGAACTGGGGAAGAAGCCATTTCCGTCTAAGGAGGGAACCGGGACAGCGCTTTATAACCTAAATCAGCGGCTGATCGGTTTATTCGGACAGCAGGCTGCACTGCATATCAGCAGTGAGGTTCATAAAGGGACAGAGGTTTCCTTTCAAGTGCCAATGCAACAGATGAAAGAGGGAGAAGAACATGCTCAGGGTGTTAATAGTTGATGATGAGATGCTGGCAAGGGATGAACTGGCTTACTTGCTTAAGCGGACCAATGAGGAAATGGAAATCAATGAAGCGGAAAATATCGAATCCGCTTTTGACCAAATGATGGATCAAAAACCTGATTTGCTGTTTTTAGACGTTGATTTATCCGGAGAGAACGGTTTTGATATCGCAAAGCGATTGAAGAAAATGAAGCATCCTCCTGCTGTTGTGTTCGCGACAGCGTATGACCAGTATGCGCTCAAAGCGTTTGAGGTAGATGCTCTTGATTATTTAACCAAACCTTTCGATGAGGAAAGAATTCAGCAAACGCTGAAAAAATATAAAAAAGTCAATCGGGATATTGTCGAAACAGATCAAAACAGCCATGCCGGGCAGCATAAGCTCGCGCTATCTGTGGGGGAATCGATTGTGATCGTGGATACGAAGGACATTATCTATGCTGGAACAGAGGATGGCCATGTTAATGTAAAAACCTTCGATCATTCTTATACGGTCAGCGAGACGCTTGTTGTGATAGAGAAAAAGCTTCCGGATTCTGATTTTATCCGCGTCCATCGGAGCTTTGTCGTCAATACCGAATATATTAAAGAAATTCAGCCATGGTTTAATTCAACGTATAATCTGATCATGAAAGACGGATCGAAAATACCGGTCAGCCGGACATATGCGAAGGAATTGAAAAAGCTGCTCCATATTTGATGGGCGGCTTTTTGCATTTCAGCCATTTGATTCTGCAACTCAGGCCCGCTATTCGGCATGTTATCTTGTAAGCGCTTCATAATGGGAGATTCTTATTTATAATGAGGGTACCAAAGAGAAAGAGGTGAAGAAAATGAGTGCTAAAAAAGTGTATGGGTTTTTAACACAAGCATTTATTTTTGCCGTCATTATGCTGGTTTCGAATATGATTGCCGCTATTGTCCCAATACCTATCCCCGCATCGGTTGTAGGGTTGGTCTTATTATTTCTCCTATTATGTTTGAAAGTCATTAAACTGGAACAAGTGGAAACGCTCGGAACGTCTTTAACCTCTCTGATCGGATTTTTATTTGTTCCGTCAGGTATATCTGTTATGAATTCGCTTGGTGTGATGCAGCAATACGGCCTGCAAATTGTTCTTGTCATTCTGCTCGCAACGATTATTTTGCTGGGGGCTACGGGATTGTTTTCTCAGCTGATTCTTTCGCTGGGCGGAAAACGCAAAACCGCAGCGGACATGAAAACAAA
This sequence comes from Bacillus sp. MBGLi79, assembly GCF_002953915.1. NCBI lineage: Bacteria > Bacillati > Bacillota > Bacilli > Caryophanales > Bacillaceae > Bacillus > Bacillus sp. MBGLi79. Next base: position 3,217,769 of record NZ_CP026521.1, on the reverse strand, counting down.
AACAGTGCAAAGCCCGCAGAACAATAACGAACTTGTTCACCATTAAAGAAACAGGAGGTTCATCACATGGAAAGCACAATGAGTCCTTATTTTGGGATTGTCGTATCACTTGCTGCATTCGGCATCGGCACCTTTTTATTTAAGAAAACAAAAGGCTTCTTCCTTTTCACTCCTTTGTTTGTTGCCATGGTGCTTGGGATCGCATTTTTAAAAATCGGCGGTTTTTCCTACGCAGACTATAATAACGGAGGAGAAATCATTAAGTTTTTTCTAGAACCGGCGACGATTGCTTTTGCCATTCCTTTGTACAAACAAAGAGATAAGCTTAAAAAATACTGGTGGCAAATCATGGCCTCCATTATTGCCGGCTCTATCTGCTCTGTCACGATTGTTTATTTGCTCGCTAAAGGCATTCATCTCGATTCGGCCGTAATGAAAAGTATGCTTCCGCAGGCGGCTACAACGGCAATTGCGCTTCCTTTATCAAAAGGCATCGGGGGCATCAGCGACATCACAGCCTTTGCGGTCATCTTTAACGCTGTCATCGTATATGCGCTCGGAGCATTGTTCTTGAAGGTGTTTAAAGTAAAGAATCCGATTTCTAAAGGATTGGCTCTCGGAACATCCGGACATGCACTTGGTGTAGCGGTCGGGATTGAGATGGGAGAAGTTGAAGCTGCGATGGCGAGTATTGCGGTTGTCGTAGTAGGAGTGGTAACGGTTCTGGTCATTCCTGTGTTCGTGCAGTTGATCGGAGGTTAAGCCAAGGCTGAATGCCTTGGCTTTTTTCTTTTATGGTGCGTGGGTAAGCGGTTCAGAAACTTCACATTCTGGTTGAGGATGAAAGATTTTCTTTTTCTCTCTTGCGCTCATAGAAAACCCATGTTACAATGTAAAAGTTGTTCCGGATAAGTCGTCCTTGACTAAAGATCCGGTATTGTGTAGAATAGTTATTGAATTGAATATAAATCACAAGCAGAAGCACCCGCTTCTCACCTGATTGACACATGCATGTAGTTGGCAGGTTGACCGTACATTTTTATTGATACAGATGTTCGTAGTGTGGGTGTTTTATAATGCCCACACTTTTTGTTTGCCTGCAGAATGCAGTCAAAATGAGTTGTGAATCAATTCGAAGAAACTATGGAGGTGGCTCATTATTAGCAAAGATCAATTGGTTAATGAGGGTATCCGTGCACGTGAGGTCCGTTTAATCGGACAAAATGGCGACCAGCTTGGCATCAAGTCCCGTCAGGAAGCACTTGAAATCGCCGCCCGCGCAAATCTTGACCTTGTGTTAGTTGCAGCGAATGCAAAACCGCCTGTCTGCCGAATCATGGACTACGGTAAGTTCCGATTTGAGCAACAGAAAAAGGAAAAAGAAGCACGCAAGAATCAAAAAATCATTAACTTAAAAGAAGTTCGGTTAAGTCCGACAATCGATGAGCATGACTTTAACACGAAATTGCGCAATGCGATTAAATTCCTTGAAAAAGGCGATAAAGTGAAAGCTTCTATCCGCTTTAAAGGACGCGCAATCACTCATAAAGAAATCGGTCAGCGTGTGTTAGACCGTTTTTCTGAAGCATGTGCTGAGGTTGCGACTGTCGAAACAAAACCAAAAATGGACGGCCGCAGCATGTTCTTAATGCTCGCGCCGAAAAACGAAAAGCAATAAGGAGGAAATCCCATGCCAAAAATGAAAACTCACCGCGGATCTGCTAAACGTTTTAAAAAGACAGGTTCTGGGAAGTTAAAACGTTCTCACGCGTATACAAGTCACTTATTCGCTAACAAATCTCAAAAGCAAAAGCGTAAGCTTCGCAAGAGTGCTGTTGTAAGTGCAGGAGACTTCAAACGTATCAAACAAATGCTTGCTAACATCAAGTAATCGGATAAGGAACAATTAGGAGGGAAATTTAATGCCAAGAGTAAAAGGCGGAACTGTTGCGCGTAAGCGTCGTAAAAAGGTTCTTAAATTAGCAAAAGGTTATTTCGGTTCAAAACATACATTATACAAAGTAGCTAACCAGCAGGTCATGAAATCTGGAAACTATGCTTTCCGTGACCGTCGTCAGAAAAAACGTGATTTCCGTAAACTTTGGATCACTCGTATCAACGCAGCTGCTCGCATGAACGGCCTTTCTTACAGCCGTTTAATGCACGGTCTTAAGCTTTCTGGTATCGAAGTAAACCGTAAAATGCTTGCTGATCTTGCTGTAAACGATCTTACTGCATTCAATCAGCTTGCTGATGCTGCTAAAGCTCAATTAAACAAGTAATCATATAGAGCCGCTCTCCAGCAGAGCGGCTTTTTTATATAAAGGATGAGGCAACATGGTTATTGCAGTCTATTTGGTGTTGATGAATCTGTGCGGTTTTTGGGTGATGGGCGTTGACAAACGCAAAGCGCAGCAGCACAAATGGAGAATTTCTGAAGACCGGCTGTGGCTGATAGCCACCGTGTTTGGAGCGCTCGGTATCTGGCTTGGCATGCAAACCTTCAGACATAAAACGAAACACGCTTCTTTTAAGTACGGAGTACCGCTCCTTCTGGTAATAGAAGCGATTCTCATCGGTATTTACTACAGTCCGTTTGATTTATAAAAAGCAGAAAAGCGTTTTAACGCTCTTCTGCTTTTTTTGCAAGTTTAATGGGCTGGTCCCAGTCAATTTTACAATTTGGATATCGTTCCAGCACTTTTTCTTCAATGTTCTCAAAATCTTTTGCAGAGAAATGCTTCAGCTTCTCAGGAGATTCTGTCCAGACAAAGATGGTGTGGATAAACAGTGGATGATCCTTGGAAGGAATATGCTTTTCTCCTTCAAAAAGCACGCCTTTATACGTCAGCTGAAAGTTCTTTCGGGTATTGTTCTGTTCATCGATAATATAAAAATGTTCTTTTGATTGGGCCAGCTTAAGCCTTCTCTTTGGATTCGCGACATATTTGACCACGGCATAAATACAATAAGCAAAAAGTGCAAGCAAAATAATCCTTAGAACCATGACAAACATTGTGTGAAGGCACCTCCCTTATTGTGATGATCTGATGTAATACGAAGAGCATAGAAAAAAGTTTCACTTTTTCTAAAAGAAAGTTCTAAAAACATATACCCGATTTTCAAGTGAAATAGTCGTATGGTTAGCGCCATGTTTTGTATAATAAGAATGCAGGACTGATGAAGGAGGGTTTGGAACATGGAAAAATTAGATAAAACATTGACCATGCTGAAAGATTTAACAGATGCAAAAGGCATACCGGGCAATGAAAGAGAAGTAAGGCAAGTGATGAAATCATACATAGAACCATTTGCTGATGAGGTGACAACAGATCGCCTGGGCAGTTTAATTGCTAAAAAAACTGGTGCAGAAAACGGCCCGAAAATTATGATCGCCGGACATTTGGATGAAGTGGGCTTTATGGTGACACAAATCACAGATAAAGGCTTTATCCGTTTTCAAACCGTTGGCGGCTGGTGGGCTCAGGTTATGCTTGCCCAGCGCGTCACCATCGTCACGAAAAAAGGAGAAATCACAGGGGTTATCGGATCTAAGCCGCCTCATATTTTGTCTCCTGAAGCAAGAAAAAAATCAGTGGAAATAAAAGACATGTTTATTGATATCGGAGCTTCAAGCCGGGAAGAAGCCTTGGAGTGGGGCGTGCTTCCGGGAGATATGATTGTTCCGCATTTTGAATTTACGATCATGAACAATGAAAAATTCCTGCTCGCAAAGGCTTGGGACAATCGCATCGGCTGTGCGATTGCAATTGATGTGTTAAGAAACTTACAAAACACTGATCATCCAAACATTGTGTATGGCGTCGGAACCGTGCAGGAGGAAGTCGGCCTGAGGGGAGCGAAAACGGCTGCACACACCATTCAGCCTGATATTGCGTTTGGGGTTGATGTAGGAATCGCAGGAGACACGCCTGGCATTTCCGAGAAGGAAGCGCAAAGCAAAATGGGTAAAGGCCCGCAGATTATCGTTTACGATGCATCTATGGTCTCTCACAAAGGTTTGCGCGATGCAGTTGTCGCTACCGCGGAAGAAGCAGGCATTCCGTACCAATTTGATTCGATTGCCGGCGGCGGAACTGATTCGGGAGCCATCCATTTGACGGCAAATGGCGTTCCTGCGCTGTCCATTACCATCGCAACGCGCTACATTCATACGCACGCAGCCATGCTCCACCGTGATGATTATGAAAACGCAGTTAAGTTAATTACAGAAGTCATTAAGAAGCTAGATCGTAAAACGGTTGATGAAATTACGTACCAATAAAGATACGGAGGAATCCGCCTGTTTAGGCGGATTCTATTTTTTTGTCTGTACAAATTACCGTGGAGTAACTACAATAAAGAGGATACCGAAATTGTCCTGTACATGAAGATCTACGATACGCAGCTCATTTGAAAGGAAGGGAGGGTAAACAATCTATTTTGTAAGCGCTTTCTAATATAAGGGAGGATGAACAAAATTGAAAACAAAAAAAACATGGAAACGTTTCTTTCACTTTTCGAGTGCCGCTCTGGCTGCAGGTTTGATATTCACTTCCGCTGCTCCCGCAGAGGCCGCGTTTTGGGGTGCATCCAATGAACTGCTTCATGACCCGACTATGATTAAAGAGGGGAGCTCATGGTATGCGCTCGGCACAGGGCTTACGGAAGAACGGGGACTGCGGGTGTTGAAGTCTTCAGACGCTAAAAATTGGACCGTACAAAAATCTATTTTCAGCACACCGCTATCGTGGTGGTCCAATTATGTGCCGAATTACGAGCCAAACCAATGGGCGCCGGACATCCAATACTATAACGGAAAGTACTGGCTGTATTATTCTGTTTCTTCTTTTGGAAGCAATACATCTGCCATTGGCCTGGCATCTTCCACAAGCATCAGTTCGGGGAGTTGGAAGGACGAGGGCTTGGTGATTCGTTCGACAAGCTCAAATAATTATAACGCCATTGATCCGGAGCTGACATTCGACAAGGATGGCAACCCGTGGCTCGCGTTCGGCTCGTTTTGGACCGGCATTAAGCTGACCAAGCTTGATAAGAATACGATGAAGCCTACAGGCTCGCTCTATTCGATTGCAGCCAGACCGAATAATGGAGGTGCGCTGGAAGCCCCTGCTCTTACGTATCAAAATGGTTACTACTATTTAATGGTTTCATTTGATAAATGCTGTGCCGGCGTAAACAGTACGTACAAAATTGCTTACGGAAGATCTAAAAACATTACAGGCCCTTATCTTGATAAAAGCGGAAAAAGCATGCTCGAAGGCGGAGGCACCATTTTGGATTCGGGCAATGATCAATGGAAAGGACCTGGAGGCCAGGATATTGTAAATGGAAACATTCTTGTTCGCCATGCCTATGATGCCAATAACAACGGCATTCCGAAGCTTCTTATCAATGATTTGAATTGGAGCTCGGGCTGGCCGTCCTATTGAATCAAAAAGCCGGGGGCAGAGCCCGGCTTTTTTTAAAAGAAAAGATTGACAGTGTAATAGTCAATTACTATAATAAAGTTGTTCGTACAAATTGTTATTTACAGGTTTGTTTTTTATCATTAGTACGTATCTTTTTCTTGTGTTTGAAAGCGTTTTATTTTATGGGAAAGGGGCAGTTTACATGCTTCAGACAAAGGATTATGAATTCTGGTTTGTGACAGGAAGCCAGCACCTATACGGGGAAGAAACGCTGGAACTGGTGGATCAGCATGCGAAAAGCATTTGTGAGGGGCTCAGCGGGGTTTCTTCCAGATATAAAATGGTTCATAAGCCCGTCGTCACTTCACCGGAAACGATTAGAGAGCTGTTAAGAGAAGCGGAGTACAGTGAGACGTGCGCTGGCATCATTACATGGATGCACACATTTTCCCCTGCAAAAATGTGGATAGAAGGCCTTTCCTCTTATCAAAAACCGCTTTTGCATTTGCATACCCAATATAATCGCGATATTCCGTGGGGTACGATTGACATGGATTTTATGAACAGCAACCAATCCGCGCATGGCGATCGAGAGTACGGTTACATCAACTCGCGAATGGGGCTTAGCCGAAAAGTCATTGCCGGCTATTGGGATGATGAAGAAGTGAAAAAAGAAATGTCCCAGTGGATGGATACGGCGGCTGCATTAAATGAAAGCAGACATATTAAGGTTGCCAGATTTGGAGATAACATGCGTCATGTCGCGGTAACCGACGGAGACAAGGTCGGAGCGCATATTCAATTTGGCTGGCAGGTTGACGGATATGGCATCGGAGATCTTGTTGAAGTGATGAATCGCATTACGGACGACGAAGTTGACACGCTTTATGCGGAATATGACAGATTATATGTGATCAGCGAGGAAACAAAACGTGACGAAGCAAAGGTAGCGTCCATTAAAGAGCAGGCGAAAATTGAACTAGGCTTAACCGCTTTTCTTGAACAAGGCGGATACACAGCGTTTACGACATCGTTTGAAGTGCTGCACGGAATGAAACAGCTGCCGGGACTTGCCGTTCAGCGCCTGATGGAGAAAGGTTACGGTTTCGCCGGTGAAGGGGATTGGAAGACAGCGGCCCTTGTACGGATGATGAAAATCATGGCCAAAGGAAAAAGAACTTCCTTCATGGAAGATTACACGTACCATTTTGAACCGGGAAATGAAATGATTCTGGGCTCTCACATGCTTGAAGTGTGTCCGACTGTCGCTTTGGATCAGCCGAAAATCGAGGTTCACCCGCTTTCGATCGGCGGCAAGGAGGACCCTGCGCGTTTTGTATTTAACGGCATCAGCGGTTCGGCCATTCAAGCCAGCATTGTTGATATTGGCGGGCGTTTCCGCCTTGTGCTGAATGAAGTCAACGGCCAGGAAATTGAAAAAGACATGCCGAATCTGCCGGTGGCCCGAGTTCTCTGGAAGCCGGAGCCGTCATTGAAAACAGCAGCGGAGGCATGGATTTTAGCCGGCGGCGCACACCATACCTGCCTGTCTTATGAACTGACAGCGGAGCAAATGCTTGATTGGGCGGAAATGGCGGGGATCGAAAGTGTTCTCATTTCCCGTGATACGACAATTCATAAACTGAAACACGAGTTAAAATGGAACGAGGCGCTTTACCGGCTTCAAAAGTAGAGGGGGATGTCACATGGCTTACACTATAGGGGTTGATTTTGGAACTTTATCTGGAAGAGCGGTGTTGGTTCATGTCCAAACAGGGGAGGAACTTGCGTCTGCTGTAAAAGAATACAGGCATGCTGTCATTGATACCGTCCTGCCCAAAACGGGCCAAAAGCTGCCGCGCGACTGGGCGCTGCAGCACCCTGCTGATTATCTCGAAGTCTTGGAAACAACCATTCCGTCTTTACTTGAACAGACGGGCGTTGAACCAAAAGACATTATCGGAATTGGGATTGATTTCACGGCATGTACAATCCTTCCTATTGACAGCAGCGGACAGCCGTTGTGCATGCTGCCTGAATATGAAGAGGAGCCGCACAGCTATGTGAAGCTCTGGAAGCATCATGCGGCACAAAAACATGCTGATCGGCTCAATCAAATCGCGGAAGAAGAAGGAGAGGCTTTTTTACAGCGGTACGGAGGAAAAATTTCATCAGAATGGATGATTCCAAAGGTCATGCAAATAGCTGAGGAAGCGCCTCACATTTATGAAGCGGCTGACCGGATCATCGAGGCTGCGGACTGGATCGTGTACCAGCTGTGCGGCTCGCTCAAGCGAAGCAACTGTACTGCAGGGTATAAAGCGATTTGGAGTGAAAAAGCGGGATATCCAACAGATGGTTTCTTTGAGAAATTGAACCCTTCAATGAAAACGATTACAAGAGATAAATTGGCAGGGCCGATTCATTCAGTAGGGGAAAAAGCCGGCGGCCTGACTGACAAAATGGCAAAGCTGACAGGGCTTCTTCCGGGAACGGCTGTTGCGGTTGCCAATGTGGACGCTCATGTTTCCGTGCCGGCGGTCGGTATCACAGAGCCAGGGAAAATGCTGATGATTATGGGAACCTCAACGTGCCATGTTCTTCTTGGTGAAGAGGTGCATATCGTTCCAGGAATGTGCGGCGTTGTGGACAACGGAATTCTCCCGGGCTATGCGGGATATGAAGCCGGACAGTCCTGTGTTGGCGATCATTTTGACTGGTTTGTGAAAACGTGTGTTCCGCAAGCGTATCAAGAGGAAGCAAAGGAAAAAAACATTGGCATTCATGAGCTGCTGAGTGAGAAAGCAAACCATCAAGCGCCGGGTGAAAGCGGCCTGCTTGCTTTAGATTGGTGGAATGGCAACCGTTCAACTCTTGTTGATGCGGATTTAACAGGGATGCTGCTTGGCATGACCCTGCTGACGAAGCCTGAAGAGATTTATAGAGCGTTAGTTGAAGCGACAGCCTACGGAACACGGATGATTATCGAAACGTTCAAAGAAAGCGGGGTTCCGATTGAGGAGCTGTTCGCAGCCGGCGGAATTGCTGAGAAAAACCCGTTTGTCATGCAGATTTATGCGGATGTGACAAACATGGACATTAAAATCTCTGGTTCACCGCAAGCCCCAGCCTTAGGATCTGCCATTTTCGGCGCGCTAGCCGCAGGCAAAGAAAAAGGCGGATACGACGACATCAAAGACGCAGCGGCGAACATGGGAAAACTGAAAGATATATCTTATACGCCAAATGCCGAAAATGCCGCCGTCTATGAAAAATTGTACGCTGAATATAAAGAGCTGGTTCATTATTTCGGAAAAGAAAACCATGTCATGAAGCGTCTGAAAACGATCAAAAATCTTCAATTTTCATCTGCCGCCAAAAAGAATTGATAAAGGGTGATGGAGCATGCTTGAAACATTAAAAAAAGAAGTGCTGGCTGCCAACCTGAAGCTTCAGGAGCATCAGCTGGTAACCTTTACGTGGGGAAATGTCAGCGGCATTGACCGTGAAAAAGAAAGAATTGTCATCAAACCTAGCGGAGTCGAATACAGCGACCTGACAGCAGAGGACTTGGTTGTTTTGAACCTTGAAGGAGAAGTCGTCGAAGGCTCGCTTAAGCCTTCTTCAGATACACCTACCCATGTTTATTTATATAAAGCTTTTCCGAATATCGGGGGAATAGTTCATACCCATTCTCAATGGGCGACAAGCTGGGCGCAATCAGGCAGAGACATTCCGCCTTTAGGCACGACTCATGCTGATTATTTTGACAGTGCGATTCCGTGTACTAGAGAAATGTACGATGAAGAAATCATTCATGAGTACGAATTGAATACAGGAAAAGTCATAGCGGAAACCTTTCAGCATCATAACTACGAACAGATTCCGGGTGTGCTCGTGAATAATCACGGACCGTTCTGCTGGGGAACGGATGCCTTAAATGCCATTCATAACGCAGTTGTATTAGAAACGGTTGCCGAAATGGCCTATCACTCCATTATGCTGAACAAGGATGTAACCCCAATTAATACAGTCCTGCATGAAAAGCATTTTTATCGAAAACACGGAGCAAATGCGTATTATGGCCAGTCATGATACGCCTGTGTCACCGGCTGGCATTCTGATTGACTTGGACGGTACTGTATTCAGAGGAAATGAATTGATTGAAGGGGCAAGAGAAGCGATCCATACACTTCGGGGAATGGGGAAGAAAATCGTCTTTTTAAGCAATCGGGGGAATATCTCCCGTGCCATGTGCAGAAAAAAACTTCTTGGAGCGGGGATTGAAGCGGATGTAAACGACATTGTTCTGTCGTCGAGTGTAACGGCGGCCTTTCTGAATAAACATTATCGTTTTTCAAAGGTATGGGTGCTTGGAGAACAAGGTTTGGTTGACGAGCTGAAACTGGCCGGTGTGCAGCGTGCGAACGAACCGAAGGAAGCGGATTGGCTCGTCATCTCCCTTCACGAAACACTTACGTACAAAGATTTAAATCAAGCCTTTCAAGCGGCTGCCGGCGGCGCTCGTATCATTGCTACAAACAAAGACCGCTCTTTTCCGAACGAAGATGGAAATGCTATTGATGTGGCCGGAATGATTGGGGCGATAGAGGCTTCCGCTCAAGCGAAGACTGAACTTGTTGTCGGAAAGCCGTCTTGGCTGATGGCTGAGGCTGCCTATACAGCAATGGGGCTGTCCGCACATGAATGCATGATTATAGGAGACAGCATTGAATCTGACATTGCAATGGGAAAGCTTTATGGCATGAAAAGCGCCTTAGTGCTTACTGGTTCTGCGAAACCGGGAGAACAGCGTTTGTATACGCCGGATTATGTGCTGGAGTCCATAGAGGATGTAACCAAATTGGCTGAGGAGGGGATTCTGATATGAATCGTATCGCAGCTGACGTTCAGCGTGCTTTTGAACACGCCGGAGAAGAGACGTCTCCTATAGAAGTTGAAGAAATTGTCCTCGGTAAACAAGCAGCTGATTCGCTTTTGGATTATGTAAAACGAAAAAACTACAAACATATTGTCCTTCTTTGCGACGCGAATACACACCGCATTGCAGGAATTGATTTGGAAAACCGACTGAATCAAGCAGGATTTCAGGCCGAGTGCCTGATCATTCCAAAAAATGAAGCCGGAGATGTGACAGCTGATGAACGATCACTCATTCATGCGCTGATCCATACGAAACAAACAATGGATGTCATGATTGCAGTCGGTTCGGGCACGATTCATGATATCGTCCGCTTTGCGGCGTTTCAGAGAGAGTTGCCGTTTATTTCTTATCCGACTGCTCCATCTGTAGACGGTTTTACGTCAGCCGGGGCGCCGATTATTTTATACGGCACGAAAACAACCATTCAAACGAAGGCCCCATCTGCGCTGTTCGCTGATCTGGATCTATTAAAAGCGGCACCGCAATCAATGGTGGCGGCTGGCTTTGGTGACATGCTCGGTAAAATAACATCTTTAGCAGATTGGGAAATATCCCGGCATCTTGCCGGCGAGCCTTATTCGCCAGCAGGAGCTAAGATCGTTCAGGAGGCGCTTGACGCCTGTATCGCACACACAGAAGACATCGCGCTGAAAACGGAAACTGGCATACGGGTTTTGATGGAGTCTTTAATCGTATCTGGGCTTGTCATGCTGGCCTTAGATCATTCCCGTCCGGCATCAGGCGGCGAGCATCATATTTCACATTGGATTGAGATGGAATTAATGGAGAAAAAACGGCCTCAGATTCTTCATGGGGCAAAGGTGGGCTGTGCCGCTGTTTTATTAACTGACACATACAGAAAGCTCGCAAAGGATGAGGGATTGAACGAATTTTCACCAAGCCGGCGGCAAGCCATTCAATCGGCTTATCAAACACTCCCGGAAGGAAAAGTGCTCGCTGATTGGCTGAGATCAGCCGGAGGCCCTGCGTATTTTGACGAAATCGGTGTCGGGCAGGATTCCGTCAAAAATGCCTTCAGACACGCGCACACCTTAAGAGACCGCTGCACCGGATTAAGAATGATCAATGAAAACAAAACGCTGATCAATCATGGTCTATATGAATAGCCCGCACCTCGAATGGAAGGGGTAACGCAGATGAAAAAAATGACTGTCTGTTTTCTTGTGCTCATGATGCTGCTGACATTACTCATTGCCGGGTGTTCAGCAGAAAAATCATCCGGCAAATCGGGTGAAACTGAGCTGACCTTTTGGACATTTAACGGGCTTCATGAGCAGTTCTATGTGGAAATGGTGAAGGAATGGAACAAAAAATATCCTGACCGCAAAATTAAGCTGAATACGGTCGTTTATCCGTATGGGCAAATGCACGATAACTTATCTATCTCCTTAATAGCGGGAGAAGGCGTCCCTGATATTGCCGATGTCGAATTGGCCCGTTTTTCAAACTTTTTGAAGGGCTCTGACATACCGCTTGCCGACTTGACTCCACTGATTGAAAAGGACCGCGATAAATTCGTAGAGGCGCGGCTGACCTTGTACAGCAAAAACGGAAAGCTTTACGGACTCGATACGCATGTAGGGACAACAGTCATGTTTTATAACATGGATGTGATGAAAAAAGCCGGCGTCAATCCTGACGATATTAAAACATGGGATGATTACCATAAAGCCGGACAGAAAGTGCGCAAAGTGACCGGGAAGCCGATGGGAACGGTGGAAACAAATGATTCCGGAACCTTCTTATCTATGATTTCACAGCAAAACTCAGGCTATTTTGATAAAAACGGCAAGCTGATCCTCAATAATGACACCAACGTAAAAACACTTCAATATTTAAAAGACATGATCAATGATAAAACGATGATTCCTGCTCCAGGCGGGGGGCATCACAGTGAAGAATACTACGGTTTTATGAACCAAGGAGGAGCTGCTTCAGTCCTCATGCCGATTTGGTATATGGGAAGATTTATCGATTATATGCCTGATCTGAAAGGGAAGATTGCCATCAGACCGCTCCCGGCATGGAAAGAGGGGGGCGACCGCTCGGCAGGCTTGGGCGGTACGGCAACCGTTGTACCGAAGCAATCCAAGCATGTTGAGTTAGCAAAAGAGTTTTTGGCCTTTGCGAAGGGCTCTAAAGAAGGAAATAAAAAACTCTGGAGCGTACTCGGGTTTGACCCGCTTCGCTGGGATGTTTGGAGCTCCAAGGAATTGAAAGAGAAAAACAAATACACGGATTACTTCCAAAACGGAACAGGCATTTTTTCTGTGCTGCTCGATATCAAGGATGAAATCAATCCAATTTATTTACATGAGGATTTTGCCAAGGCTTCAGACCTTGTCAACAGAAGCGTATTGTTCGACGCGCTTAAATCTCAGCAAAAAACGCCTAAACAAGCCTTGGACAGAGCAGCAGGTGAACTGAAACAGAAATAGAATCCCATTCAAAAAGTGAAAGCGGGGAGGTTCTCATGAAACCTGTGAAAACGGGAACGGTTCATCCCGTTCCTTCAGTTGCGAAACAATCAGGCTGGCGAGATCTATTTTATTCGAAAAAAGCGGCGCCCTATCTGTTTACAGCGCCATTCGTTTTATCCTTTCTCGTATTTTTTCTATACCCCATCATTAGTGTCTTCATCATGAGCTTTCAAAGAATTTTGCCGGGAGAGGTGTCGTTTGTCGGATTTTCTAATTATACAGCGCTAAACAACCCGACGTTCTATACCGCCCTTTGGAATACGCTGGAATACACCTTTTGGACGCTGATCGTGCTGATTCCTGTCCCATTGCTTCTGGCCATATTCCTGAATTCAAAGCTGGTCAAATTTCGAAATATATTTAAATCAGCGCTATTCATACCGGCATTGACCTCCACCATTGTCGCGGGGATCATTTTTCGGCTGATCTTCGGAGAAATGGAAACGTCTCTGGCTAACTCCATCCTACTCAAACTCGGCTTATCACCTCAGAACTGGATGAACAATGAACATACCGGCATGTTTTTGATGGTGCTGCTTGCTTCGTGGAGATGGATGGGAATCAACATCCTTTACTTTTTAGCAGGCCTGCAAAATGTGCCGAAAGAGCTGTACGAAGCTGCTGATATAGACGGGGCGAATACGACGAAAAAATTCCGACACATTACGCTGCCGTTTCTCAAGCCTGTTACCGTATATGTGCTGACCATCAGCATTATCGGCGGCTTCAGAATGTTTGAGGAAAGCTACGTGCTTTGGCAGAATAATTCCCCGGGTAATATTGGTCTGACTCTTGTCGGATATTTGTATCAGCAGGGGCTTGCCTACAACGAAATGGGGTACGGAGCGGCCATCGGCATTGTGCTTTTGATTGTGATACTTGTTGTCAGCCTGATTTCATTAAAGCTGTCAGGCTCGTTTAAGGGGGAGGGATAAATGTTGCGGAACAGTCCTCAGTTTAGCGTTTACAGAATTGCGCTGACTCTGTTTTTTATGATGCTGAGCCTATTGTATATTTTTCCGATTTTCTGTTTGCTTTTAGGATCCTTAAAGCCGTCATCTGAGCTTTTGCGTGTGGGGCTGAATCTTGACATTGATCCTAAAGTAATGAGTCTTGATAATTATACATTTCTGTTTAACGGCGGCAGCATTTATTTCAAATGGTTCTTTAACAGCCTTGTGCTTGGGCTTTTCACAACCGTGCTCACCCTGTTTTTTTCTTCGATGATCGGGTACGGGCTTGCGGTTTATGATTTTAAGGGCAGAAGTATCATCTTTGTTCTTGTGCTGATTATCATGATGGTTCCGCTGGAGGTCATGATGCTTCCTCTGTTTAAGCTTACCGTCGGACTGCACTTGATCGATTCGTATACGGGTGTCATATTGCCGTTTATCGTTTCACCTGTTGCCGTATTCTTTTTTAGGCAATATGCGCTTGGTCTTCCAAGGGATCTGTTGGATTCTGCAAGAATGGACGGCTGTACGGAATTTGGCATCTTTTTCAGGATTATGGCACCGCTGATGAAACCGGCTTTCGGCGCGATGATCATCCTTCAGTCCTTAAACAGCTGGAACAATTTCTTGTGGCCGCTGATTGTGCTTCGGTCGAAAGAAATGTTTACGCTTCCAATTGGTCTGTCCAGCTTGCTGAGCCCTTATGGCAACAACTATGACATGCTTATATCTGGCTCGGTATTTGCGATTTTGCCTGTCATTATCATTTTCTTGTTTTTCCAAAAATACTTTATCTCCGGCCTGACGGTAGGGGGAGTCAAAGGTTAATGAAGGAGGAAACGTGTGATGAAAAAAGCACGAATGATTGTAGACAAAGAATATAAAATCGGTGAAGTAGATAAACGGATTTACGGATCGTTTATCGAACATATGGGGCGTGCGGTATACGAAGGCATATATGAGCCTGATCACCCTGAAGCGGATGAAGATGGGTTTAGAAAAGATGTCCAGTCGCTGATCAAAGAATTACAGGTTCCGATCATCCGCTATCCGGGCGGAAACTTTTTATCCGGATACAACTGGGAGGACGGTGTCGGACCAGTTGAAAATCGCCCGAGACGGCTTGACTTGGCATGGCAAACGACAGAAACCAATGAAGTGGGAACAAATGAATTTTTAACTTGGGCAAAAAAGGTGAACACCGAGGTCAATATGGCCGTCAATCTCGGCACAAGAGGCATAGATGCCGCCCGTAATCTCGTTGAATATTGCAACCATCCGAAAGGCTCTTATTGGAGTGATTTAAGAAGATCACATGGCTATGAACAGCCGTACGGCATCAAAACATGGTGCTTAGGAAACGAAATGGATGGACCGTGGCAGATCGGCCACAAAACAGCTGATGAATACGGACGGCTAGCCGCAGAGACAGCAAAGGTCATGAAATGGGTTGACCCATCAATTGAACTTGTTGCCTGCGGCAGCTCAAACAGCGGTATGCCGACCTTTATCGATTGGGAAGCGAAGGTGCTTGAGCATACGTACGAGCATGTTGACTATATCTCTCTTCACACCTACTACGGAAACCGGGATAACAATCTGCCAAACTACTTGGCCCGTTCCATGGATCTGGATCATTTCATTAAATCTGTCGCCGCAACCTGTGACTATGTAAAAGCAAAAACACGCAGCAAGAAAACAATCAATCTCTCTCTGGATGAATGGAACGTATGGTATCACTCAAATGAGGCTGATAAAAAAGTCGAGCCGTGGATCACTGCGCGTCCGATTTTAGAGGATATTTACAATTTTGAAGATGCCTTATTAGTCGGCTCTCTCCTCATTACGATGCTGCAGCACGCAGATCGCGTGAAAATCGCGTGTCTTGCGCAGCTTGTCAATGTCATCGCGCCGATCATGACGGAAAAAGGCGGAGAAGCATGGAGACAGCCGATTTTCTATCCATACATGCATGCTTCTGTTTACGGAAGGGGCGAGTCACTGAAACCGCTTATTTCTTCTCCGAAGTACGACTGTTCTGATTTTACTGATGTGCCATATGTTGATGCTGCTGCTGTGTACTCTGAAGAGGAAGAAACCCTCACTATTTTTGCGGTAAACAAGGCTGAGGATCAGATGGAGACGGAGATTTCGCTCAGAGGCTTTGAATCCTACCAAATCGCAGAGCACATCGTGCTTGAGCATCAGGATATCAAAGCGACAAACCAGCATAACAGAAAAAATGTCGTCCCGCATTCCAACGGAACATCGTCTGTCAGCGAAAACGGCTTAACTGCTCATTTCACGCCGCTTTCCTGGAATGTGATCCGCCTGGAAAAACAGTCATAAGAGAAGCAAAGCCGGAGATCTCTCTCCGGTTTTTCTTTTTTTCTCAGTAGATATCATTCAGTACCTTGTAATGTTCAGTAGTGGATGTTACCATATGGATAAGTGATGGGAAAAATAAACAAAAATGACCAGCCGCAGGGAGGATCTTATGATGAATGCTCAATTCAAAAAGGGAGCATTAGAGCTATGTGTGCTTGTATTAATATCCGAAAAAGACCAATACGGATATGAGCTTTCTCAAAACATTTCCAGACACATGGCGATAGCTGAAGGCACCTTATATCCTCTTCTCAGGAGACTGACGAAAGAAGAGTATTTAGAAACATATATGGCGCCGTCTTCCGAAGGGCCTGCCAGAAAATATTACACGATGTCAAAGCTTGGTTTCATGCGAATGAAACTGCTGCTGGCAGAATGGAATCAGTTCACAGCATCTGTCAATCAAATCATTGATGAGGCAAGGGGAGGAGAACGATGAATCAAGAACAGTTTTTACAGGAGTTAAGTAAAGCGTTACAGCCGCTTTCTAAAGAAGAGCGGAATGAGGTCTTATTTGATTTTGAAGAACATATTACAGAAGGGATGAAAGAAGGCAGGCCGGAAGCGGACATCATCAGGGAACTCGGCTCCCCAAAACAAATAGCAAAGGAATTGGTGCCAGATGTCACGGGAACTGCTCCAGCAGTGCAGCGCCCTAAGAAGAACCTCTTTCAGATGGCATGTTCAGCAGCAGCGATAAGCATCTTAAATTTGATTTTTGTGCTGGGACCAGCTATTGGCATTTTTGGAGTGTACGTGGGTTTATGCGGGGTGGCGCTTGCACTTTCTGTATCACCAATTATGTTTGTCGGCATGGTGATGTTTCAAATGAATACGCACATGATGCTGGAGTTCTTTTTATCACTCGTGTTTGGCAGTCTGGGGCTGCTCTTGTGTATAGGGCTGTGGCATTTAGGCAAGCTGCTGTATGGCATGAGTTTGCGATATATCAGATATAATTTAAAGCTGGTGACGGGGGCGCAGACATGAAAAAAATCATAATAGGATTGATCGCAGTATTTGCAGTCGGGGTAATCGGGGCTGTCATCTCTGCTGCTACCTCGGATTTTACAAAAGAAGAGGTGAAAGCTGCCGAAACATATGATCCTGCAGATATTAAAAAAATTGAGGTAACAACGAGCTCGATGCATGCAGAGGTCAAAAGCGGGCAAACGGATGATATTCAGGTAGCTGCTGAAGGGCAAGTCAGTGATAAAAGCAAAAAGCTGTTCGATGTGAGCCAAGATGGCAATTCATTAACAATCAATCAAATAGCACGCGAGAATATCATCTCTTTTATACCGTGGGGCAGCGAAAAGGATATGAAAATCACAATCACGATTCCGGAAAAGAAGTATGATGAGATAACCGTAACGACAACCTCTGGCGATATTCTGATAGAAAATACGCAAACAGATCAATCAGCTGCTGACTCTACATCAGGAAATATTGAGCTGAAGCATACACGCATCGAAAACGAGCTGACGCTAAAAACAACGAGTGGAGAAATTCAAACTGACCAAAATTCATTCGGCCAAGGTGAAGTAAAGACAACAAGCGGATCAATAAAAAGCAGCCGCACAACAGCTGAAAAGGTGAACTATAAGACAACTTCCGGGGATATTGATCTTCTTCAGGATCATCAGAACGAAGAGATCGACATCGTCACTACGAGCGGAAGTGTGTCAGTAGAGTATCAGAAAGAACCTGCATCTTTGGCAGTGGATTTTCAGGCTGACTCAGGTGATGCCGCGGCCAATCTCGATCACATCTTGTATAAAGAAAAATCAGAGCACCGTATTGTAGGTTATGTAGGTGATAGCCCCTCTAACCATTTAAAAGTTCGTACAACATCTGGAGACATTGAACTAAACTAACTGCCACGAGCCGGCCCATCCCAGCCGGCTTTTTTGTATAGGAAAAAATGACCGCTTTTCCCCATGAAATTATGATATATTTATGAAAAACAGCAAAGGGGATGGGAGAAAATGAATGCGGTTACAATTGTGATAGCGTCAATGTGTATTTTGGCTATTGCCTATCGTTTATACGGAACATTTATGATGGTGAAGGTTCTCAAAGTGAATGATGACAAGCCGACACCCGCTCACACGCTTGAGGATGGGAAAGACTATGTGCCTACAAATAAATGGGTTTCGTTCGGCCACCATTTTGCCGCGATCGCAGCGGCCGGGCCGCTGGTCGGACCAATTCTGGCGGCGCAGTTTGGCTATTTGCCGGGGCTATTGTGGCTGTTAATCGGGGCGGTAATAGGGGGAGCCGTCCATGATATTGTTGTGCTGTTTGCATCAATGCGCAAAAACGGAAAATCGCTGTCGGAAGTGGCGAAGGATGAGCTTGGCCCTGTTGCCGGCTTTTGTACGGGACTGTCCATGCTGTTTATTATCACGATTACGATGGCAGGTCTCTCGATGGTCGTGCTGCACGCGCTTGAACGCAATCCGTGGGGGACATTTGCGGTAGGGATTACGATTCCGATTGCGATGGGCGTGGGCTTATTTTATAAGAAAACGGGAAATTTAAAGCTCGCGTCAACGGTCGGTTTTCTCTTTTTAATGACAGGAGTCTTTATCGGCCCATGGGTACAGACTACCACGCTCGGTGACTTTTTAACACTAGATACGAAAACGCTTGCAATCGCGCTTCCTGTTTATGCGTTTTTTGCCGCTGCGCTTCCTGTTTGGCTGCTTCTCGCACCGCGTGATTATTTAAGCAGCTTTATGAAAATCGGTGTTTTTATCGCTTTGATTGTTGGTGTGTTTGTCGTCAATCCGTCCATTCCGTTTCCTGCGTTTACAGAATTCGTAAAAGGCGGCGGGCCTGTGCTGGCAGGACCTGTCTGGCCGTTCATCTCAATAACCATTGCCTGCGGGGCGATCTCTGGGTTCCATGCCTTTGTCGGCTCAGGAACGACACCGAAAATGCTGAATAAATGGAGTGATATGAAGCCGGTGGCGTTTGGCGCAATGCTTGTTGAGTGTCTTGTCGGCATCATGGCACTGATTGCGGCAACCGCCTTACAGCCTGCTGATTACTTTGCGATTAACAGCACGCCGGAGGTTTTCCGTACGCTTGGCATGAATGTCGTCCATCTGCCTGAATTGAGCAGGGAAATCGGCTTGGACTTAGAAGGGAGAACTGGGGGAGCCGTCACGCTTGCGGTGGGTATGACTTATATTTTTACCGGAATGCCATTTTTCAGCCATTTGGCCTCATACTTTTTCCAATTTGTCATTATGTTTGAAGTGGTATTTATTTTAACAGCTATTGACGCCGGTACACGTGTTGCCCGTTATTTGATCCAGGATTTCTTCGGAGAGGTGTATAAACCGCTGAAGAAAACAGACTGGATTCCGGGCTCTGTATTTGCCAGCGCGCTTGCCTGTTTGATGTGGGGGTACTTGCTGTATTCAGGAGATATCGGTTCCATTTGGGCGCTGTTCGGCGTTTCCAATCAGCTGATGGCGTCAGTAGGGCTGATTATCGGAGCGACCATCGTGTTGAAAATCGCCGATAAACGCCGATACATTTTGACATGTCTTATCCCGCTTGCCTATTTATATGTCACTGTCAACTATGCGGGCTATTGGATGGTGCGCCATGTATATCTTAATCCTGAAGCAGCAGGATATAGTGTATTGAATGGCGTATTATCTATCATCATGCTGGTGTTAGGCTTCATCATTATTGTGGCGGCCGTGAAAAAGTGGGCGCAGATGTGGAGAGATCCGAGTTTAAGGATGGAAGCATCTATACCGGGCTAGGAGGACTATTGAAATGCTGAGGGGGCGTGGCAATGAACCTATCAATGAAATATCTTATTCTATACGTATCGGACAGCAAGCGGGCTATTCATTTTTATCGGGATATTTTAGGACTGCCGATTCGTGCTGAACACGGCACATATGTCGAATTTGAAACAGGATCGACGATATTGGCCCTTAATACGAGGGAAAGCGCCAGAGACATCACAGCGCTGGATATTCCGGAAACATCTGCTTCAAACACATTTGAAATCGGGTTTGTTACTGAAAATGTAGAAACTGTCATCAAAAGGATGAGAGAACAAGGCGTCTCGATTATCGGGGAGCCGAAAGTGAAACCATGGGGGCAGACGGTCGCCTATATCGCAGATCCAGATGGACATTATATCGAAATTTGCAGTCCGATGGAATAACGAACAAAAGCCCAAAACAATTTCTGTTTTGGGCTTTCTCATGTTGTTTTCTGCCCGGTTGCTTCTAATAGCAAATCAGCCAGATGAACGGCTCTGACTTTACCGCTTAGTCCTTCACGTTCAATCCCGAGCTTCATCTGCAGCAGGCAGCCGGGGTTTGCTGTTACAATGAGGATCGCTTCGGTTGCTTTGACGGCAGCCATTTTACTGTCCAGTATTTTCATAGACATTTCAGCTTCGACGATGTTGTAAATTCCCGCTGATCCGCAACAGCTGTCTGCTTTCTCCATTTCTCTGAATTCAGCTCCTTTGATGCTCTGGAGCAGCTGGCGGGGCTCAAGCGACGTATGCATTACATTTCTTAGGTGGCATGAATCTTGATAGGTAACGACCTGAGGCGTCCTGAGCGCTAAGTCCATTTGATGGAAATCGAGTTCAACCAAAACAGAAGAAAAATCCTTCAGCTTTTGAACAAAAGCGGCGGCACGCTCCGACCACTCCGGTTCATCCTTCAGCAAATGATCATATTCAGTAAGAAAGGCTCCGCATCCTCCTGCGTTTGTGATGACAGCATCCACGTCTAACGCTTCGAAAGCAGCGATATTTTGTTTCGCGAGCTGTTTCCCTGCGTTTTTTTCACCGCTATGCCCATGCAGTGCCCCGCAGCAAGCCTGTTCAGGCGGGATGACAATGTCGCAGCCTGCTAGCTGCAGCAGCTTCAATGTGGCATTGTTAGTCGGTAAAAACATCGTATCCATTAAGCAGCCCGAAAAAAAGGCGACCCGTTTTTTCATGGGGCTAATGGACGGCAGGAAACGCGGCCGATTGTTCATTTCTTTGCTTTTTGGAACATCAGGAAGAACAGCCTCCATCGTCCGCAAATGCTCAGGCAGGACGCGAAGCATACCGGTTTTTCGCACAGCGGTTTGCAGTCCTGACCGCTGATACAAACCGATAAGGCTTACAGCTGAGCGCATGCGGTTTTGGTGCGGAAACAGCTCGTGAAAAGCCGTCTTTCGCATGACACGTGCGCCAAGCGAGTGTTTTTTATTTTGGTGGATAATATCTCTGGCTTCCTCCAGCAGTTGACCGTATTTCACGCCGGATGGGCATACGGGTTCACAGGCTCGGCAGCCGAGGCAAAGTGACAGCGAACGTTCGACATCATCATCCGGTTCAATCATACCGTCCGCCACGGCTTTCATTAAGGCGATACGCCCGCGCGGGGAGTGTGTTTCCTGAAATCCTGATTCGATATAGGTCGGACAGGAAGGGAGACAAAATCCGCAGCGCATACAATTTAATAACTCACCTTCATCCATACGCTCTTTAAATTCATTTTGGATCTGTTTCATTTCTTTTTCTGTTGTCATCTTTGTGCCACCACACGTTTTCTGGCATCTTTTGCAAACACCTTGCCCGGATTTAATATGTTCTGGGGATCAAATGCCGCTTTCAACGCTTTCATCGCATCAATGCCTTCTTTTTTCAGCTTCATTTCCAAGTAAGGCGCTTTCATGGCCCCGACTCCGTGCTCTCCGGTTATCGTGCCGCCAAGTTCAATCGCTTTCTCAAAAATCTCGGCAAAAGCCTGTTCAACACGCTCCATCTCATCTTCATTGCGTATATCTGTCGTGCATGTCGGATGGAGGTTCCCGTCTCCTGCATGGCCGAAGGTGCAAATGGAAATATCGTATTTAGCAGCAATATGATTAATCGCTTTGACCATATTGGCGATTTCTGAGCGAGGAACAGTCGCATCCTCTAAAATCGTCGTCGGCTTGAGGCGTGCAAGGGCAGAAAGGGCGGAGCGCCGTGCTTCAGTCAGGGCGAATGCCTCCTCCTCCGTTTGTGCGGTCTGAACGGAAACGGCGTCGCCTTTTTTGCAGATCGCCTCAATCTTTTTCATATCCCGTTCAACGGTTTCAAGCGGCCCGTCTTGTTCAATTAACAGAACTGCTTTTGCGCTTGTCGGAAGTCCGATTTTGGCATAATCCTCAATTACCAATAGTGTAGGCTGGTCGAGAAATTCAAGCGTTGCGGGTATCATTTTCGCGGCAATAATATTCGATACCGTTTGAGCAGCGGCATCGATGCTTTCATAAAGGGCAAGCAGCGTCTTCTTGGTTTCCGGTTTTGGAACAAGTTTGACGATGGCTTCTGTCACAATGCCGAGTGTTCCTTCTGAACCGACAAAAAGACGCGTCAGATCGTATCCGGCCACATCCTTCGCGAGTTTTCCTCCGGTGCGGATGATGTCTCCATTTGCGAGCACAACCTCCAGACCAATCACATAGTCGCGGGTGACGCCGTATTTTAATCCGCGGAGCCCGCCGGAATTTTCATTGATGTTTCCGCCGATGGTTGATATTTTCATAGAACTCGGATCGGGCGGATAAAACAAACCTTTGCTTTCAACCGCGCGGATCATATCCAACGTAATGACGCCCGGCTGAACTGTGGCAGTTAAATTTTCTTCATCAATCTCAAGAATCTTGTTCATGTGCTTAAAGAGAAGCACAAGGCCGCCTTCAGTCGGGCACGTGCCGCCGCAAAGGTTTGTCCCTGATCCTCTCGGAACGATCGGCACGCGATGTTCTCTGCAAATCGTTAAAATTTGTGAAACTTCATCTGTATTCCTAGGCGCAATCACGGCATCAGGCATAGATTGAAACTGCGGCGTCGCATCATAAGAATAAACGAGCCGGCCGGCTTTTGAGTCATCAAAGTTTTCGGGTCCGACGATTTGAATCAGCTGTCCTTTTACATCCTTTGTGATCATTTCACCAATCCCCCTGTTGAAAAACGCTTTCAATCTATTGTAAAAGAAAAAAAGAAAAGCTTTCCATGGAGAAACATACAAAAAATGAAACTAAAACTCTTTCTATTTTGTATCTTGATCTAAAAAATAGAGTGCGACGTACATCGTGACGATGTCCTCGGTGCGGTCAAAATGCAAACCGGTCAGCTGTTCAGCCTTAGCCAGACGATAACGCAATGTATTGATATGAATATGCATATCTTCTGCGGTTTGTTTTAAAGACAAATCATGTAGAAAGAAGGTCCGTATCGTTCTCATTAATTCCTGATGCCGAAGCGTCTCTCCGAATACTCTTTGCGGAAATTCGTTTCTGGTCCCCGGACTGATTTCCGTCAGACACATATCAAGCTTCAGATCCTCTTCGAATATGGGCGTTTTTCGCTTAAGGCTGACAGCCAGCGCTTTTTCCGCTTGCCCGTATGATTCTGTCAGGCTGGAGCTTGCGACAGTCCTTCCAGCGCCAGCTGCTGCCAATTGGCTGTTTGCGGTATTGGCAAACGAACAAATGTGAAGGATCTGCCGTAAAAGCCGATCTCTTTGTTCATGCTGTGGCACTTCGTGATTAATCAAAATCCGTTCATTTCCCCACCTGATGAACAAATCCGCAGGGTACGAGGATTTCCAAATACGTGCCATTTGCTCAATATCATGAGGTGACCACTCATACCCCTGAATCAGAATCATTTGACGCCGGGAGGCAAGGTCCACACCAAGAAGCTGAGCTTTCTCAAGAAAACCCGAAGACCACTCTTTTAATTGCAGCCAATCGATCATAAAAGATTCCAGCATTCTTTCACGCCACTGGGACTGCTCTAAATGCCATGATTCCTTAATGAACAGCTCTGTCATTTTTCGAAGCAGCTCCCCGTAAGGCTGAATCTCAGCGGGCTCACCTGTCAGCCCGAAGACAGCGATCACATCATGATCAGAAAATACTGGGAGGTTGATGCCCGCCTTTACTCCTTTTAACCTTTTTTCATCTTCCTTTGTAATAATGACGCTGCGTTTTTCTTTTGCACAGAGAAGCGCTCCCTCATGAAATTGTCCGACCCGCTCATCGTTTGTGCTCGCCATAATAAGGCCATCCGTGTTTACGATAATGACCTCACGTTCGTACATTTTTTTGACTTCAGCAATAATTTTTTTCGCTAATAATGGCTGTAAAAACATGGCGTTCCCCCTCATCATGCTTTTATTATATAAGAAAAAAACCGGGCGCAGTCACCCGGTTTCATGTCTTATTGGGCGGGTTTTAATCCGCCTTCAAGCGTTTTCAGCATTTCGTTTTTCTCACTTTCGGATGCGTGCTGCCAAATGACTTCAAATAAAACGCCGAGCCCTGGAAGCATTTTTTCTTCACCGCTTTGAATCGCATCTACAATTGTATGCTCAAGCTGTTCCTGATTATTGCCGGTTACGTTGGCAATGACGGCATGACGTAAATTAAGATCCATGTAAAACGCTCCTTTTCCTAAAATGTAATACGTATATTCTAACCCTGCATCTGGTTTATTATGTGCTGTTCTTGCGATATAATAACATCATGTTAAAAAAAGGAGCGCCACACAGACAGTGAAACATATAGAATCAGCAAAAAACCAAAAAGTGAAGGATTGGAAAAAGCTTCACACAAAAAAAGAACGAACAAAAACAAATACATTTCTGATAGAGGGAGAACACCTCGTTGAAGAGGCGCTGAAAAGCCCGGGTACGGTGAAAGAAATTCTTGTAAAGGATGAAACAAAGATTCCTTCAGATCTTGAGGCGGGTATCCAATGCTATGTGCTGAGCGAAGATGCGTTCTCAGCTGTGACTGAAACCGAAACGCCGCAGCAGATTGCCGCCGTATGCCATATGCCTGAAGAACAGCTGGCAACGGCACGTAAGATGCTGCTGATTGATGCCGTTCAAGATCCGGGAAACCTAGGCACAATGATTCGAACGGCTGATGCGGCCGGTTTGGATGCAGTTGTACTCGGTGACGGCACGGCTGACGCCTTTAACGGAAAAACACTGCGATCTGCGCAAGGATCTCACTTTCATATTCCTGTTGTGAGAAAAAACCTGCAGTCATATGTGGACGAATTGAAGGCAGAGGGCGTAAAAGTGTACGGCACGGCGCTGCAAAACGGAGCGCCTTACCGGGAGATCCCTCAGTCTGAATCCTTTGCGCTCATTGTAGGAAATGAAGGCGCAGGGGTGGATGCTGCATTGCTGGAAAAAACGGATTTGAACCTGTACGTGCCGCTTTACGGACAGGCTGAATCACTAAACGTCGCAGTTGCGGCTGCCATCCTCGTGTATCACTTGCGAGGATAGTGTTGCGCCAAGCGGTGGATTTCTCTATAATAGAACATAATATTTCAAAAACCGTGACAGAGGACCTCAATTTCTGATCAACTGCTTTCCAGGGAGAAAATGCCGCTGACTGAGAGCATTTTTAACGCAGCCGGAAATTGGCTTCACCTCTTGAGTTGTCGCCGGGACCGCGCACACTGCGCGTAAAGGTGAACCGGAATCTGATTCCGTTATGTCAATGAAGCTGACGACAGCATCAGTCTGTCTGAAATAAGGGTGGTACCGCGGCCACAACTCGTCCCTTGTACAAGGGACGGGTTTTTTTGTTTTCCAAAGACATATGACGGTTTGTTTACATAAAAGGAGGATGCAAAATGGAAGAAAAGCTAAAACAGCTGGAACAAGAAGCCATAGAACAAGTAGAAGCAGCAAGCTCATTAAAGGTTGTCAATGATATTCGGGTGCAATATCTCGGAAAAAAAGGGCCGATTACAGAAGTGCTGCGCGGAATGGGCAAGCTTTCTGCTGAGGAACGTCCAAAAATGGGGGCGCTCGCGAACGAAGTAAGAGAGCGTATCGCTAATGCGATTGCTGACAAAAACGAGAAGCTTGAAGAAGAGGAAATGAAGCAGAAGCTTGCGGGACAGACAATTGACGTCACGCTGCCTGGGAATCCTGTTGCAGTCGGCGGCCGCCATCCGCTCACTGTTGTCATTGAAGAAATTGAAGATTTATTTATCGGGATGGGCTACACAGTCGAGGAAGGGCCAGAGGTTGAAACGGATTACTACAATTTCGAATCGCTTAACCTGCCAAAAGAACACCCTGCGCGCGATATGCAGGACAGCTTTTACATCACAGAGGAAACTTTGATGAGAACGCAAACTTCTCCTGTCCAAACACGGACGATGGAAAAGCATGAAGGCAAAGGGCCTGTTAAAATCATTTGCCCGGGTAAAGTTTATCGCCGTGATAACGATGACGCGACGCACTCTCATCAATTTATGCAAATTGAAGGGCTTGTCGTTGACAAAAACATCAGCATGAGTGATTTAAAAGGAACGCTTGAACTCGTTGCGAAAAAAATGTTCGGGCAAGACCGCGAAATCAGACTCCGCCCAAGCTTCTTCCCGTTTACTGAGCCTTCAGTAGAAGTGGATGTGACATGCTTTAAATGCGGTGGGAACGGCTGCTCAGTATGTAAAGGAACAGGCTGGATCGAAATCCTCGGCGCCGGCATGGTTCACCCGAATGTGCTTAAAATGGCTGGCTTTGACCCGAAGGAATATCAGGGCTTCGCATTCGGAATGGGTGTTGAGCGCATCGCGATGCTGAAATACGGCATTGATGATATCCGCCACTTCTATACAAACGATGTCAGATTTATTTCGCAGTTTAAACAGGCGTAAGAGGAGGATGCAAGGATGTTTGTTTCTTATAAATGGTTAGAGGATTATGTTGATTTAAAAGGCATGGACCCGGCTGTTCTTGCTGAAAAAATTACAAGAGCCGGTATTGAGGTTGAAGGAATTGAATACAAAGGAGAAGGCATCAAAGGCGTTGTCATCGGCCATGTGCTGGAGCGCGAGCAGCATCCGAATGCTGATAAACTGAATAAGTGCCTTGTGGATATTGGAGCTGAAGCCCCTGTACAAATCATTTGCGGCGCGCCGAATGTGGATAAAGGACAAAAAGTCGCGGTTGCAACAGTCGGAGCGGT
The DNA here is from genome assembly GCF_002953915.1 of Bacillus sp. MBGLi79. Classification (NCBI taxonomy): domain Bacteria; kingdom Bacillati; phylum Bacillota; class Bacilli; order Caryophanales; family Bacillaceae; genus Bacillus; species Bacillus sp. MBGLi79. Next base: position 3,190,513 of record NZ_CP026521.1, on the reverse strand, counting down.
GCTGCCGGGCAATTTCAAAATCAAAAAAGCTAAGCTTCGCGGTGAAGAATCAAACGGCATGATCTGTTCCTTACAGGAGCTTGGTATTGAAAGCAAACTTGTGGCGAAGGAGTATGCAGAAGGCATTTTCGTATTCCCGAATGACGCTGAAACAGGAAGCGATGCCTTAGCGGCTTTACAGCTTGACGATGCGATTCTTGAGCTGGGTTTAACGCCAAACCGCGCGGATGCCATGAACATGCTTGGTGTTGCTTACGAGGTTGCCGCGATTTTAGATACTGAAGTAAAGCTTCCGCAAACGGATTACCCGGCTGCTTCAGAACAAGCGTCTGATTACATTTCAGTCAAAATTGAAGATCAAGAAGCAAACCCGCTGTACACTGCAAAAATCATTAAAAATGTCACGATTGCTCCGTCACCGCTTTGGATGCAGACAAAGCTGATGAATGCAGGCATTCGTCCGCACAACAACGTCGTTGACATCACAAATTTTGTCCTGTTGGAATACGGACAGCCGCTTCACGCGTTTGATTATGACAGATTTGGCTCTAAGGAAGTCGTAGTAAGAAAAGCAGCTGAGAATGAAATGATCGTCACTCTTGATGATCAAGAACGTAAGCTGTCTGCCGATCACCTTGTCATTACAAACGGAACGAAAGCGCAGGCCGTTGCCGGTGTCATGGGAGGAGCAGAGTCAGAGGTTCAGGAAGAGACGAAAACGATTTTGCTTGAGGCTGCTTATTTCAACGGGCAGACGGTTCGCAAGGCTTCCAAGGACCTTGGTTTGAGAAGTGAATCAAGCGTAAGGTTTGAAAAAGGAATTGATCCCGCACGCGTACGACTTGCAGCAGAACGGGCTGCACAGCTGATTCATCTGTATGCCGGCGGTGAGGTGCTTGCTGGAACGGTTGAGGAAGATCACCTGACAATCGAAGCAAATAACATTCACGTGTCTGCTGACAGAGTGAGCAGCGTTCTAGGCATGACGATCAGCAAGGAAGAACTGATCAGCATTTATAAACGTCTTGGTTTTACGGTTGGTGAAGCGGATGATCTTCTCGTTGTGACCGTCCCATCACGCCGCGGCGACATTACAATAGAAGAGGATTTAATCGAAGAAGCGGCAAGGCTGTACGGCTACGATAACATTCCGTCTACGCTTCCTGAGACAGCGGGAACAACAGGCGGATTAACGCCATATCAAGCAAAACGCCGTAAAGTCAGACGTTTCCTTGAAGGCGCAGGCTTATCCCAAGCCATCACTTACTCATTGACAAATGAGAAGAAAGCGGCAGCGTTTGCGATTGAAAAATCACTGAACACTGTGCTTGCGCTTCCTATGAGTGAAGAAAGAAGCATTCTCAGACACAGTCTTGTTCCGAATCTGCTTGATTCTGTTTCTTACAACCTCGCGAGACAGACTGATTCAGTTGCACTGTACGAAGTCGGCTCCGTTTTCCTGACGAAGGAAGAGGACACAAAACCTGTTGAAACAGAACGCGTGGCAGGAGCTGTTACCGGATTATGGCGCAAGCAGCTATGGCAGGGTGAGAAGAAACCAGTTGATTTCTTTGTTGTCAAAGGTATTGTCGAAGGGCTGTTAGACAAACTCAACGTCCTAGACAGCATTGAATTTGTACAGTCTGAACGCAAACAGCTGCACCCGGGCAGAACAGCGAACATTTTACTGAATGGCTCTCTGATCGGCTTCATCGGCCAAGTCCACCCTTCATTGGAAAAAGAACTGGATATAAAGGAAACATACGTATTTGAGATTGATCTTCATGCGTTACTTGCAGCAGAAACAGCACCGCTTGTTTACACGGCGATTCCGAAATATCCGTCTGTTACACGTGATATCGCTCTTGTAACAGATAAAACCGTCACAAGCGGCCAGCTCGAGAGCGTCATTAAAGAGGCCGGCGGCAAGCTTCTGAAAGAGGTAACCGTATTTGACGTATACGAAGGAGAGCATATGGAGGAAGGCAAGAAGTCTGTCGCTTTCTCACTCCAGTATGTTAACCCTGAACAAACACTGACTGAAGAAGAAGTGACAAAAGCGCACAGTAAAGTGCTGAAGGCGTTAGAAGACACATATCAAGCTGTTTTAAGAGGCTGATAAAAAAGCGTGCAGAGAAATCTGCAAGCTCAGCGTCTTGGCAAATCCTTGCATTCGTTGTCAAGTCTGCGCGTTGGTGCTCACGAATTAGAACATTCGCTGTGCTCCAATGCTCGTCTTTCCTAGACTTCAAGGATTTTCAATCACGCTGAAAGGTGAAAAAAGCTTGCAGAGAAATCTGCAAGCTTTTTTCTATGAACGTTTTTTATCAGCAAGGCGCTGCGCTTTTTGCGTATTGGCGAAATGGAGTTTTGTAAAGGTTCTGAGTGCAGATGCCCCTTTTTTGAGGATCAGCTTGGCGGCCGCTTCATCGACGTGCGGACCGGCCCCTTTTGGAAGCGTCATTCCTGCCGCGCGTGATAGTTTATCCATTTCCATTAAAAATGAATATCTTGCAATGATTGAAGCAGCGGCGACAGCCAGGTGAATACCTTCAGCTTTTGTGCTAAAATAGGTCCGCTCCTTCACAATGTCTCTGCCCTTTAAATGATTGAAGTAGACGCCTGGCTCAGCGAATTGGTCAATCAAAATGGCCTCAGGCTTTATTCCATCCATTTTCCTTAATAAATGGGTGATCGCCTGATTGTGCAGCAAAGCTTTCATTTTCCCTTGGCTCATGCCTTTTTCCTGCATGCTGTTATACTTTTCATTTTTTAAAACCAGCAGGCTATATGGAATAGTTTTGATCAGGTTTCGGGCAATCTCGATGATTTGCGGATCTTTTAAATCTTTAGAATCCTTAACACCGAGTTCCTTCATTAAAGGAAGCATGGTTTTGTCGACGTACGCGCATACAACCGTCATTGGGCCAAAGTAATCTCCGGTTCCGACTTCGTCAGAACCGATAACAGACATTCCGGCGATATCTGCCGGAGGGGCATAGCGGGGATCAGCCGGCTTTTTGGCCGGTTTCTTCTTTTCCTGAGGCTCAGCTGTTCCCCAGCGCGCGGATTCTGCCGCTGCGTTTTTACCTTGAAACAGGACCTTGCCTGATTGATATGCTGTAATGGTACAGCCGGGCGGTTTCGCCTGAAAAACGGCTCCCTGTGGAACAGAGGCGGTAAGCGAACCGCTGTACGTCATTTTCATTTGGTCAATAGCAGACAACGATACTTTTATCACTGAATGGGACACGTAATAATCTCCTTTTTTTACACTTTTCACTGTATATACCAGTGTATCATAACAGCGGGAGGCTCGTCTTTCCATTCATTTAATAAACGTGTTATGATAAGAACTAGGATTCTCGCGGAATGGAGGAGAAACGTTGTCTGACGGCAAAAAAACAAAAACAACCGTTGACATTTACGGCCAGCACTTCACGATTGTCGGTGAAGAAAGCAGAGCCCATATGAGGTATGTCGCCGGAATTGTTGATGATAAAATGAGAGAAATCAATGAAAAAAATCCATACCTTGATATAAATAAACTTGCAGTGCTGACAGCGGTAAATGTGGTGCACGATTATGTTAAGTTACAAGAGAAATGTGAAAAACTGGAGCGTCAGCTTAAAGAAAAGGATTGAACAACTATGCTGGATATCATCATCTTAATCTTGCTCCTGATGGGGACTTTACTGGGGTTAAAACGCGGTTTTATCCTGCAGTTTATCCGCTTGACGAGCTTTATTTTATCGATCGCCTTTGCGGCTTTATTCTATAAAAATGTGGCGCCGCATTTAAAGTGGATTCCCGCACCCGACTTTTCAGCGGGACAGCCGGCTCTTTCTTTTTTTACGGGAAATTTAGAAGCGGCCTATTATAATGCGATTGCGTTCATCGTTTTATTTATCATCGCTAAAATCTTACTGAGAATCATCGGCTCGTTCTTGAGTATTGTCGCCGGCATTCCGGTGATCAAACAAATCAACCAGTTGCTGGGCGCCGTTCTCGGTTTTCTAGAAGTCTATTTATTTACATTTGTGCTGTTGTATGTCGCATCCGTTCTGCCGGTAGATGCGTTGCAGCAAATGATGGGGCAATCGTCTCTCGCAAATGTGATCATTAACCATACACCGTACTTGTCAGGGCTTTTAGAAGAGCTGTGGACACAGTACGGGGCATAAAAAACTTCTCTTGTCCGGAGAAGTTTTTTTCGAGTATGATGGAAACATATGTGAACGTCTGGGGGTTATTGTATGCATAAAAAAGATATTATCCGGCTGCTTGAAACCATCGCAGTCTATATGGAACTAAAGGGGGACAACCCGTTTAAAGTATCCGCATTCCGAAAAGCAGCGGCAGCCCTGGAACAGGACGACCGAAGCTTATCAGAAATGGACGATATGATGTCGCTGTCCGGCATTGGAAAAGGAACGTACAGCGTCATTAAGGAGTATATAGATGAAGGAAAGTCAAGCACGCTTGAATCGTTGCAGAAAGAAGTGCCGGAAGGACTCGTCCCTTTATTGAAGCTGCCGGGGCTCGGCGGCAAAAAAATCGCAAAGCTGTATAAAGAGCTCGGCGTACATGATGCAGAATCTCTGAAGGAAGCCTGTGAACAGCAAAAAGTGCAAGGCCTTGCGGGCTTTGGCAAAAAATCAGAAGAAAAAATATTACAGGCGCTCGGGGAAGCCGGAAAACAGCCTGAGCGGTTCCCGATCGGGTACGCCCTCCGGATCGCGCGAGATATTGAGGAGCATCTTTCTCAATTTACGCATATCATCAAATTTTCTCGTGCCGGAAGTCTTCGCAGAGCGCGGGAAACGGTGAAGGATTTGGACTATATCATTGCTACAGATCAGCCGGCTGAAGTAAGGGAACAGCTTCTTGCACTGCCAAACATCAAAAGCGTGATCGCGAGCGGAGATACGAAGGTGTCCGTCATCCTTTCCTTTGAATATGAAACGAGCGTCGATTTCCGTCTTGTGACGGAAGAGCAGTTTCCGACAACACTCCATCATTTTACGGGATCAAAGGATCACAACATTAAGATGCGCCAAATCGCAAAAGAACGCGGCGAGCGGATCAGTGAATACGGCGTTGAGACAGTTGAAACCGGTGAGATCAAAACATTTCCGAGCGAACGTGAATTTTATGCGCACTTCGGCCTGCCGCTGATTCCGCCGGAAATTCGTGAAAGCGGACAGGAAGTGGAAACCTACAGCGATAGCATTGAGCTGATAGAGCTCGGGCAAATCAAGGGAGATCTCCACATGCACTCAACGTGGAGCGATGGTGCGTTTTCGATCAGAGAGATGGCTGAAGCATGCATCAAAAAAGGCTATCAATACATGGCGATCACCGATCACTCACAATATTTAAAGGTCGCCAACGGGCTTACTGCAGAAAGACTTAAACAGCAGGCAAAAGAAATTGACGCGCTGAATGCTGAGTTCGAAAACTTCCGTATCTTAAAAGGTGTCGAGATGGATATCCTGCCTGACGGTACGCTCGATTATGATGACGATGTGCTGGCGGAAATGGATATCGTTATTGCATCGATTCACTCAAGTTTTAATCAGCCGGAACACGTGATTATGAAACGGCTTGAGACGGCACTGACAAACAAACATGTTGACATTATCGCACACCCGACCGGACGCCTGATCGGCAGACGGGCCGGTTATGAAATCGATATTGATAAGCTGATTGATCTTGCGAAAAAAACAAATACGGCGCTTGAACTCAACGCTAACCCTGCGCGCCTCGATCTGCGCACAGAGCATTTACTGAAAGCAAACGAACAAGGGGTTACATTGGTGATTAATACTGATGCCCATAATATTGAGATGTTAGACGATATGAAAACTGGCGTTACTGCCGCGCGCAAAGGATGGACGGAAACGAAAAACGTTCTGAATGCCCGGTCGCTTGAAGACGTAGAGGCATTCCTGAAGCGCAACGATTAAGTAAGGAGGCTCACACAATCGTGCAGCAAAAAGTATTATCAGCTCTTGAATTTCATAAAGTGAAAGAACAGGTTATTGAGCATGCCGCTTCATCGCTCGGAAAAGAAATGCTTCTCCAGCTTAAGCCTTCTGCTTCTATAGACGAAATCAAAAAACAGCTGGATGAAGTAGACGAAGCTTCTGCCATTATCCGGCTGAGAGGCCGAGCGCCGTTTGGCGGTCTTGTTGATATCAGAGGAGCATTAAGACGAGCGGAAATCGGCAGCGTTCTCAGTCCTTCAGAATTCACTGAAATCTCAGGCCTGCTTTATGCAGTTAAACAGATGAAACATTTTATCACCCAAATGGCTGAAGACGGTGTTGACATTCCGCTGATCCATCAGCACGCTGAACAGCTTATCACGCTGTCCGATTTAGAACGGGACATTAATTCCTGCATCGATGATCACGGAGAAGTGCTTGATCATGCATCGGAAAAATTGAGAGGAATCCGCACGCAGCTCAGAACACTCGAATCGAGAATCAGGGACCGGTTAGAGTCAATGCTGCGTTCCTCTTCCGCTTCAAAAATGCTGTCTGATACGATTGTTACGATTCGGAATGACCGCTTTGTAATCCCGGTCAAACAGGAGTACAGATCAAGCTACGGCGGAATTGTGCACGATACTTCGTCCTCCGGCGCAACACTATTCATTGAACCGCAGGCAATTGTAGATATGAACAATTCCCTTCAGCAGGCGAAAGTGAAAGAAAAGCAAGAAATCGAACGGATTTTGCGTGTGCTGACAGAGAAAACGGCAGAGCATACAGAAGAGCTATTTCTAGATTTGCAAGTGTTGCAGACGCTTGACTTTATTTTTGCAAAAGCAAGATATGCAAAAGCGGTCAAAGCGACAAAACCGATGATGAACGACACTGGCTTTATCCGTTTAAAAAAAGCTCGCCATCCATTGCTTCCGCCTGATCAGGTTGTTGCCAATGACATTGAGCTTGGCGGCGATTTTTCAACCCTTGTCATTACAGGTCCAAACACCGGGGGGAAAACAGTCACCCTTAAAACGTTAGGCCTGTTAACCTTAATGGCACAATCAGGTCTTCATATCCCGGCAGATGAAGGGTCAGAAGCGGCGGTATTTGAGCACGTATTCGCTGATATCGGTGATGAACAGTCGATTGAGCAAAGCTTAAGTACGTTCTCATCCCATATGGTGAACATTGTCGGCATTTTAGAACAGGTCAATGAAAACAGCCTTGTGCTTTTCGATGAACTTGGTGCAGGGACAGATCCGCAGGAGGGGGCGGCCCTCGCCATGAGCATCCTGGATGACGTGCATCGCACCAATGCACGAGTGTTAGCTACGACGCATTATCCGGAATTGAAGGCGTACGGCTATAACAGAGAAGGCGTCATGAATGCGAGCGTTGAATTTGACATCGAAACGCTGTCACCAACCTATAAACTTTTAATTGGTGTGCCGGGACGAAGCAACGCTTTCGAAATTTCAAAACGCCTTGGACTTCCAGACCATATCATCGGGCAGGCGAAGTCAGAAATGACGGCTGAGCATAACGAAGTTGATACAATGATTGCGTCGCTGGAACAAAGCAAAAAACGTGCGGAAGAAGAGCTTTCTGAGACAGAATCGATCAGAAAAGAAGCGGAAAAACTGCACAAAGAGCTGCAGCAGCAAATCATCGAGCTTAACAGCAAAAAAGACAAAATGCTCGAGGAGGCTGAACAGCAAGCGGCTGATAAAGTAAAAGCGGCAATGAAAGAAGCCGAAGATATTATTCATGAATTGCGCTCCATAAAAGAAGAACACAAATCCTTCAAGGATCACGAGCTGATCAACGCGAAGAAACGGTTAGAAGGCGCAGTTCCTACCTTTGAAAAGTCCAAAAAACCGGAAAAAACGAAAACGCAAAAACGTGACTTCAAGCCAGGTGATGAGGTAAAAGTCCTCACCTTCGGGCAAAAAGGAACATTGCTTGAAAAAACCGGCGGCAATGAATGGAATGTACAAATCGGCATATTAAAAATGAAAGTAAAGGAAAAAGATCTGGAGTTTATCAAATCAGCTCCGGAGCCAAAAAAAGAAAAAATCATTACGGCGGTCAAGGGAAAGGATTATCACGTATCGCTTGAGCTTGATCTACGCGGCGAACGCTATGAAAATGCCCTCAGCCGTGTTGAAAAATATTTGGACGATGCAGTGTTAGCCGGATATCCTAGAGTGTCAATCATTCACGGAAAAGGAACCGGCGCTTTAAGAAAAGGCGTGCAGGATCTTCTGAAGAACCACCGCAGCGTCAAAAGCTCCCGTTTCGGTGAAGCAGGCGAGGGAGGATCAGGCGTTACGGTTGTTGAACTAAAATAAAAGGGAGTATGGCCATGAGTGATTTTTGGGAAAACGAGCTTGTGGAAATCGCGGCGTATTACAGTGTCGCGGTTCTCTGCCTCGTCCTCTTTTTGACTGTGTTTGAGCTGGTGACGGCTTATAAAAACTGGGAAGAGATTCAAAAAGGAAATCTTGCGGTGGCAATGGCAACCGGCGGAAAAATTTTAGGAATCGCAAACGTATTCCAGCATTCCATCTCCCAGCACAATTCGCTGCTGCAAATGATCGGCTGGGGCGTTTACGGATTTGTTATGCTTCTTTTAAGCTACTTTATTTTTGAGTTTTTGACTCCACGGTTTAAAATTGATAAGGAAATCGAAAATGATAACCGGGCTGTCGGCTTTATTTCATTTGTCATTTCTGTCGGGCTTTCATTTGTGGTGGCAGCCGGAATATAAGGGGACGGAGAATAGATGGAAAAGCTTGCAAAAGTACTGCTCGCCGCGGCGGGAATCTTTTTATTAATTGGTCTTATATATCTGTTCGTATGATGAGAAAAAGAAAGATTTACCTTTCTTTTTCTTTTTTTTGCCGTCCATCTGCTATAATGATAGGGTGGAACTCTAAAATCGAAAGGGGGAGGTTTTATGCAGTCTCAAAAGCCGTGGCTTGCCGAGTATCCCGACGATATCCCGCATGAGCTTCCGTTGCCGAATAAAACCCTGCAATCCATCCTGACAGACTCCGCCGCACGATTCCCTGACAAAACCGCAATATCTTTTTATGGAAAAAAACTCACCTTTCATGACATTCTGACGGATGCTCTTAAACTCGCAGCTTTTTTGCAGTACAATGGCCTGCAAAAAGGAGACAGAGTGGCTGTTATGCTGCCCAATTGCCCACAAACAGTGATTTCTTATTATGGTGTCTTGTTTGCTGGCGGCATCGTGGTGCAGACGAACCCGCTTTATACCGAGCATGAGCTTGAATATCAGCTCAGAGACGCTGAAGTAAGTGTGATCATCACCTTAGATTTGCTTTTCCCGAAGGCATTAAAAATGAAAACGTTATCAATAGTCGAACAGATTTTGATCACCAGCGTAAAAGACTATTTGCCTTTTCCGAAAAATGTTCTTTACCCGCTCACGCAAAAACAAAAAGTGCATATCGACTTTGACAAAACAGCTAACATTCACACGTTCGCTTCCAGTTTGAAGCAGGAAAAAACTGAACTCCTGACAATTCCGAAGATCGATCCTGAGCATGATATCGCTGTCCTCCAGTATACCGGGGGAACAACCGGAGATCCCAAAGGGGTCATGCTTACGCACCAAAATATTTTGGCCAATACTGAAATGTGCGCCGCTTGGATGTTCGATGTGAAGGAAGGCGCTGAAAAAGTGCTGGGCATTGTCCCGTTTTTTCATGTCTACGGACTGACGGCAGTCATGAACTATTCGATTAAACTAGGCTTCGAAATGATTCTTCTTCCTAAGTTTGATCCGCTTGAAACACTTAAAATCATCGACAAACACAGACCGACGCTCTTTCCAGGGGCACCGACAATTTACATTGGCCTTTTGCATCACCCCGAATTGCAGCATTATGATCTATCATCCATTAAAAGCTGTCTTAGCGGATCAGCCGCGCTCCCTGTGGAGGTAAAGCAGAAATTTGAAAAGGTGACTGGCGGAAAACTTGTGGAAGGCTATGGTTTGTCAGAGGCATCCCCAGTGACGCACGCCAACTTTATCTGGGGGAAAAACAAGCCGGGCAGTATCGGCTGTCCTTGGCCGAGTACGGACGCCGCGATCTATTCTGAAGAGACGGGTGAGCTTGCCGCTCCGTATGAGCATGGAGAAATCATTGTAAAAGGTCCGCAGGTCATGAAAGGATATTGGAACAAACCAGAGGAAACCGCCGCTGTTCTGAGAGATGGCTGGCTGTTCACCGGGGACATGGGCTATATGGATGAAGAAGGTTTTTTCTATATTGCTGACAGGAAAAAGGATATCATCATTGCCGGAGGTTACAATATTTACCCGCGTGAAGTAGAAGAAGCGCTTTATGAACATGAAGCCGTCCAGGAAATTGTCGTCGCAGGTGTGCCCGACTCCTACAGGGGAGAAACAGTAAAAGCATTTGTCGTATTAAAGAAAGGCGCAAATGCCGATGCAGAAGAACTGGACGCCTTTGCGAGATCCCGACTGGCGCCATACAAGGTGCCCAAAGCCTATGAGTTCAGAAAAGAGCTGCCGAAAACGGCGGTCGGAAAAATTTTAAGAAGGCGTTTACTTGAAGAAGAAGCGGAAAATCATCATATCAAATAAAAAAGAACGCCTATGAATAAACTTGACAAACCCGAAAATCCTTCTTATCATGAAATTATGAATGAATAGTCATTCATTTCTATAGGAAGGAACGATGAACATTGAAGCAAAAACGGCCAAAGTATATGCAGATTATTGATGCAGCAGTAGAAGTCATTGCGGAAAACGGCTACCACCAGTCACAGGTATCCAAAATTGCCAAACAAGCCGGAGTAGCGGACGGCACCATCTATCTCTATTTTAAAAACAAAGAAGATATTTTAATTTCTCTTTTCAAAGAAAAAATGGGCCAATTTATTGAGCGGATGGAAGAGGACATTAAAGAAAAAACAACAGCGAAGGAGAAATTGGCGCTTGTGATTTCAAAGCATTTTTCCCTTTTAGCTGGTGACCATGATCTCGCGATTGTCACTCAGCTTGAACTACGCCAATCCAACTTGGAGCTGCGCCAGAAAATCAACGAAATATTAAAAGGCTACTTGAATATTTTAGATGGCATTTTGACGGAAGGCATACAATCAGGCGAAATAAAAGAAGGCCTCGATGTCCGCCTCGCCCGGCAGATGATTTTTGGAACGATTGACGAAACCGTGACAACTTGGGTGATGAATGACCAAAAGTACGATCTTGTTGCGCTTTCAAACAGCGTTTTAGAATTATTGGTATCCGGAATTCACAATAAGTAAAGGAGTTCTGTCCTATGAATGCAATTTCACTTGCGGTGGATCAATTTGTGGCAGTCTTGACGATTCACAATCCGCCGGCAAACGCGCTTTCCAGCCAGATATTAGAAGAGCTGTCTTCCTGTCTTGATCAATGTGAGACAGATGCAGGCGTACGAAGCATTATCATTCACGGCGAGGGAAGATTTTTCTCAGCCGGCGCTGATATTAAAGAATTCACATCGTTTAAAGGCAATGAGGATTCCTCATTGCTTGCTGAGCGCGGCCAGCAGTTAATGGAGAGAATCGAAAGCTTTCCAAAACCGATTATCGCAGCGATTCACGGCGCTGCTCTCGGAGGCGGGCTGGAGCTTGCAATGGCCTGTCACATCAGAATCGCGGCAGAAGATGCTAAGCTGGGGCTCCCCGAGCTTAACCTTGGTATCATCCCGGGTTTTGCAGGAACACAGCGTCTTCCGAAATATGTCGGTACAGCCAAGGCACTAGAGCTCATCGGCTCAGGAGAACCGATATCCGGAAAAGAAGCGCTTGATCTCGGACTTGTCTCAATTGGAGCAAAAGATGAGGCAGAAGTGCTTGAAAAAGCAAAAGCACTTGCCGCTAAGTTTGCAGAGAAAAGCCCGCAAACGCTTGCGTCTTTGCTTGAGCTTCTTTATTCCAACAAGGTGTATTCCTACGAAGGAAGCTTAAAGCTTGAAGCAAAACGATTTGGGGAAGCATTTGAGTCAGATGACGCCAAGGAAGGCATCCAGGCATTTCTCGAAAAAAGAAAGCCTCAGTTCAAAGGCGAATAAAAGGGGATATGATCATGAATCTATTTGTACTGATGAAACGGACGTTTGATACAGAGGAAAAAATCGTCATTGAAGCAGGAAAGATTCAGGATGACGGAGCGGAATGGATCATTAATCCATACGACGAGTATGCAATAGAGGAAGCCATCCAACTGAAGGAAAAGCACGGCGGTTCGATCACCGCCGTCACGGTCGGCGGTGAAGAAGCGGAGAAAGAGTTGCGTACTGCGCTTGCCATGGGATGTGACCAAGCCGTTTTAATCAACATAGAAGATGATCTCGAAGAACCCGACCAATACTCCATTTCTCAAGTTTTATACCATTATATGAAGGATCAGGAGTTTGACTTGATTCTCGGCGGAAATGTTGCCATTGACGGAGGCTCAGGACAAGTGGCGCCTAGGCTTGCCGAGCTCCTGGACATTCCGTGTATCACTACGATCACCAAACTCGACATCAACGGAACTGATGCAGAAGCAGAAAGGGATGTCGAAGGAGATGTTGAAAAAATCAAAACGACGCTTCCATTGCTTGTCACAGCTCAGCAGGGCTTAAACGAGCCGCGCTATCCATCACTTCCGGGAATTATGAAGGCTAAGAAAAAGCCGCTTGAAGAGCTTGAGCTTGATGATCTTGACCTGGACGAGGAGGACGCCGAACCAAAGCTGAAAACCATTGAACGTTTTCTGCCGCCGAAAAAAGAAGCCGGGAAGCTTCTGCAGGGAGAGCCTGCCGAACAGGCAAAAGAGCTTGTCTCATTGCTCCGCAGCGAAGCTAAAGTCATTTAAAGCTTGGACATTCAAAGAAACAGGGGGATGTTAGAATGGGAAAAAAAGTGATCGTACTCGGAGAAATACGCGACGGAGAATTGCGGAATGTCACCTTTGAAGCAATAGCTGCAGGAAGGACCATTTCAGGCGATGGAGAAGTTATCGGTGTTCTGATCGGCGAAAATGTACAAAGCATTGCACAAGAACTTATCCACTACGGAGCAGATAAAGTTCTCACAGCCGAGGATCCGAAGCTGAAATCATACACGGCAGACGGATACAGCCAGGTCATGAGAGGTGTGATTGAGCAAGAAAAGCCTGATTCAGTCATATTCGGGCATACGGCAATGGGGAAGGACCTTTCGCCGAAGCTTGCTGCCCGGCTGCAAACAGGCTTAATTTCTGATGCTACAGATGTAAGCGTTACCGGAGGGAATGTTGTGTTCACACGCCCGATTTACTCGGGGAAAGCTTTTGAAAGGGTCATTTCCACCGATCCGATGATTGTTGCAACGATTCGCCCTAATAACATTCAAGCCTTAGAAAAAGACACAAGCAGGTCGGGAAACATCGAAAGCGTTGATGTTTCTCTAACTGATCTCCGTACCGTGATCCAAGAGGTCGTGAAAAAAACAGCCGACGGTGTTGATCTTTCTGAAGCGAAAATTATCGTTGCGGGCGGCCGCGGAGTCAAAAGCAAGGAAGGATTTCAGCCGCTGGAGGAGCTTGCTGAGGTCCTAGGAGCCGCAGTCGGGGCTTCTCGCGGTGCATGTGACGCTGATTATTGCGATTACGCTCTCCAAATCGGGCAGACCGGGAAAGTCGTCACCCCGGATTTGTACATTGCATGCGGCATTTCCGGCGCCATTCAGCATTTGGCCGGCATGTCAAACAGCAAGGTGATCGTCGCCATCAATAAAGACCCTGAAGCCGACATCTTTAAAATAGCCGATTACGGCATTGTCGGAGATTTATTTGAAGTCGTCCCGTTATTAACTGAGGAATTCAAACAGTTGAATATACACTCATAAAGAAAACCCGGACTTTTAAAGTCCGGGTTTTTTACATTTATAAATACATACGTACAAATATAAATACGATAGAAAATATCGTTGACATGTACGAACATATATAATATGGTTACTTTAAAAGCGCTTACATTCATGCTGACTCCTCAGGCAAACGACAGATCACATATTTGACTGTGGTGCTTTTCATATTCGTATGAAAGGAATGATCAGAGGCATGTCTGAACATCAAGCAGTGATTCAAACAGATATCGTAAAAGGAACCATTAACAAAAATATATACGGTCATTTTGCTGAGCATTTAGGAAGAGGGATTTATGAGGGGATATGGGTCGGGACGGACTCAGACATTCCCAATATCAACGGAATACGAAAGGACGTGCTGGAAGCGCTCAAACAGCTGCATATTCCTGTTCTCAGGTGGCCGGGCGGGTGTTTTGCGGACGAATACCATTGGGCAAACGGTGTCGGTGACCGTAAAACAATGCTTAACACTCACTGGGGCGGTACAATTGAATCAAATGAATTCGGAACGCATGAATTTATGATGCTTTGCGAGCTGCTTGAATGCGAGCCATATATTTGCGGCAATGTCGGAAGCGGAACCGTTCAGGAAATGGCGGAATGGATTGAGTACATGACATTTGAAGAAGGCACGCCCATGTCAGACTGGAGAAAACAAAATGGAAGAGAAGAGCCTTGGAAGCTGAAATATTTTGGCGTAGGCAATGAAAACTGGGGCTGCGGCGGCAACATGCATCCCGAATACTACGCAGATTTGTACCGCCGTTTTCAGACTTATGTCCGCAATTACAGCGGGAATGAAATTTATAAAATTGCAGGCGGCGCAAATGTCGATGATTTTAACTGGACGGACGTGCTTATGAAAAAAGCCGCTGGCCTGATGGACGGGTTGAGTCTTCATTATTACACGATTCCGGGTGATTTCTGGAAGGGCAAAGGATCAGCCACAGAATTCACGGAGGATGAATGGTTCATTACAATGAAAAAAGCCAAATACATCGATGAATTGATTCAAAAACACGGCACGATTATGGACCGGTACGATCCGGAGCAGCGGGTCGGGCTGATTATTGATGAATGGGGCACGTGGTTTGATCCTGAGTCAGGCACGAATCCAGGTTTCCTTTATCAGCAAAACACCATACGTGATGCACTGGTGGCGGCTTCCCATTTTCACATTTTCCATCAGCATTGCCGCCGGGTGCAAATGGCCAACATCGCTCAAACAGTAAACGTTCTTCAAGCGATGATTTTGACTGAGAGAGAGCGGATGCTTTTGACACCGACGTACCATGTGTTTGATATGTTTAAGGTGCACCAGGATGCTTCTCTTTTAGATACAGAGGTATTGTGTGCCGACTATGAATGGAAGGGTGAAACGCTCCCGCAAATCAGCATGTCAGCGTCAAAACAAGCTGGAGGCGATATCAATATCACGATTTGCAACATCGATCACCAAAACCAAGCAGAGGCTGAGATCGAGCTGAGAGGCCTGCAAAAGCAAGCGGATCATTCCGGAATCATTCTTACGGCAGAAAAAATGAATGCACATAACACGTTTGACGATCCTCATCACGTCAAACCGGAAGCGTTCAGACAATACACGCTCAGCAAAAACAAACTGAAAGTAAAACTCCCGCCAATGTCAGTCGTCTTGCTTACGGTGCGTGCTGATTCGTAATCGCGAGACGCCGGCGCTTTTTCATGTTTTAAAACAGCATCAAAAGGGCATGGTAAAGTACATGACAGTGAAGAGGAGATGTTATCCCATGCTTCGTACTATTCTAATGATTATCGGGGCTATTGTAGTAATCGGGGCCATTATCAGATTCGTGTTTTAATAAAAGTGACACATCCCATTCAACCCGGATAAAAATGAGTAAACCGGTTATGATCAGGAAAAAATATTTGTAAGCATTAAGATAGCGTGAACGAATGGGAGATGCTATACTAAAAATCATCATTTCACATTGGAGGAATTCAATAATGGCTATCGTAAAAGCAACTGATCAATCTTTCTCAGCTGAAACAAGCGAAGGCGTCGTACTGGCAGACTTCTGGGCTCCTTGGTGCGGACCTTGTAAAATGATTGCACCTGTTCTTGAAGAACTGGATCAAGAAATGGGCGACAAACTGAAAATCGTAAAAATCGATGTAGACGAAAACCAAGAAACAGCTGGAAAATACGGCGTTATGAGCATCCCGACACTTCTTATCTTAAAAGACGGAGAAGTAGTTGAAACTTCAGTCGGTTTCAAACCGAAAGAAGCGCTTCAAGAGCTTGTAAACAAACATCTTTAATTTTCGGCTGCTTACATGCCAGAGCGATTCCGATTGAGGGATCGCTTTTTTTATTCGCCAATTGTGAATCATAGAGAAAAACAAACGTTCGTGTTAAACTGGAAACAAAGGATTAAATATAAGGAAGGGTACCATATGAACAAACAACTGAAAGAAAAACTCGCCCTCCTTCCCGATCAACCGGGTTGTTATCTCATGAAGGACCGGCAGCAGACTGTGATCTACGTAGGAAAAGCAAAGGTGCTGAAAAACAGAGTGCGCTCCTACTTCACCGGTTCTCACGACGCGAAAACCCAAAGGCTTGTGACGGAAATCGAGGATTTTGAATATATCGTGACGTCCTCCAATCTTGAAGCGCTTATTTTAGAAATGAATCTGATCAAAAAGTATGATCCGAAATACAACGTCATGCTCAAAGACGACAAAACCTATCCTTTCATAAAACTCACCCATGAACGCCACCCAAGGCTGATTGTCACCCGCAATGTCAAAAAAGACAAAGGGCGATATTTTGGGCCGTACCCGAATGTACAGGCAGCAAGGGAAACAAAAAAATTGCTCGACCGTCTGTACCCTCTCAGAAAATGCTCCAAGCTGCCGGACAGAGTGTGCCTTTACTATCATCTGGGCCAATGTCTTGCTCCGTGCGTAAAGGACATTTCCGAAGAGACGAACAGAGAGCTGGTTGAAAGCATTACCCGTTTCTTAAGGGGCGGCTATAATGAGGTCAAAAAAGAGCTCGAAGAAAAAATGCACGAAGCCGCTGAGAATCTTGAGTTTGAACGGGCAAAAGAGCTTCGTGACCAGATCGCCCATATTGAATCAACGATGGAAAAACAAAAAATGACGATGAACGATCTAGTCGACCGGGATGTATTTGCGTACGCATATGACAAGGGCTGGATGTGCGTGCAGGTCTTTTTCATCCGCCAAGGAAAGCTCATTGAGCGCGATGTCAGCATGTTCCCGCTTTATCAGGAAGCGGATGAAGAGTTCCTTACATTCATCGGACAGTTCTATTCAAAAAACAACCACTTCCTTCCGAAGGAGATTTTAGTTCCGGACAGCGTAGATCAATCCATGATCGAGCAGCTGCTGGAAACAAACGTTCACCAGCCGAAGAAGGGCCAGAAAAAAGAACTGCTCATGCTGGCCCATAAAAATGCGAAAATCGCACTGAAAGAAAAATTCTCCTTAATCGAACGGGACGAGGAGCGTTCAATTGGGGCTGTACAGAAACTCGGTGAGGCATTGAATATTTATACGCCGCACAGAATTGAAGCGTTTGATAACTCAAACATACAGGGGACAAACCCGGTTTCCGCGATGATCGTGTTTATCGACGGCAAACCGTACAAAAAGGAATACCGCAAATATAAAATCAAAACCGTTACAGGACCGGATGATTACGGTTCTATGAGAGAGGTCGTCAGAAGACGCTACACGAGAGTGCTTCGTGAAAATCTGCCGCTGCCTGATCTGATCATCATTGACGGAGGAAAAGGGCAGATCAACGCTGCAAGGGATGTCATTGAAAATGAACTCGGCTTGGATATCCCGATCGCCGGTTTAGCGAAAGACGAAAAGCACAGAACCTCAAACTTACTGATCGGGGAGCCGCTGGAGGTGGTGTATCTGGAGCGAAACAGCCAGGAATTTTATCTCCTACAGCGCATTCAGGACGAGGTGCACCGTTTTGCAATCAGTTTTCACAGGCAAATCCGCGGAAAAAGCGCGTTTCAATCCGTATTGGATGATATCCCGGGTATCGGAGAGAAAAGAAAGAAAATGCTGTTAAAGCATTTCGGTTCCGTTAAAAAAATGAAGGAAGCAAGCCTTGAGGACATCAAAAAAGCGGGTGTTCCCGCTGCGGCGGCTCAGCTCCTTTACGATAAATTGCAAAAATAATGTTGTCCTTTTCAATAAGATCTGATAAAATGTGAACTAATTTCATAGTTAGATCGTGTTATATGGTGAAGATAGAGGTGCGAACTTCAAGAGTATGCCTTTGGAGAAAGATGGATTCTGTGAAAAAGGCTGAAAGGGGAGCGTCGCCGAAGCAAATAAAACCCCATCGGTATTATTTGCTGGCCGTGCATTGAATAAATGTAAGGCTGTCAAGAAATCATTTTCTTGGAGGGCTATCTCGTTGTTCATAATCATTCATGATGATTAATTGATAAGCAATGAGAGTATTCCTCTCATTGCTTTTTTTATTGTGGACAAAGCGCTCTTTCTCCTCACCCGCACGAACCAAAATGTAAAGGGTGGTAATACATGGGTCTTATTGTACAAAAATTCGGAGGTACTTCCGTCGGCTCAGTCGAAAAAATTCAAAATGCGGCAAACCGCGCGATTGCAGAAAAACAGAAAGGCCATCAAGTCGTTGTCGTCGTGTCAGCTATGGGAAAATCCACTGACGAATTGGTCAGCCTTGCAAAAGCCATTTCTGACCAGCCGAGCAAACGCGAAATGGACATGCTGCTGGCGACAGGCGAACAGGTCACGATTTCACTCCTCTCAATGGCATTGCAGGAAAAAGGATATGACGCCGTGTCTTATACTGGCTGGCAGGCGGGAATCCGTACGGAGGCCGTTCACGGAAACGCCAGAATTACAGATATCGACACATCGGTTTTAGCAGACCGGCTTGAAGAAGGAAAAATCGTCATTGTTGCAGGATTTCAAGGCATGACAGAGGATTGTGAAATTACGACATTGGGCCGTGGCGGTTCAGATACAACAGCAGTAGCTTTGGCTGCCGCTTTAAAAGCTGATAAATGTGACATATATACAGACGTGCCCGGCGTGTTTACAACCGATCCGCGCTATGTGAAATCAGCGAGAAAACTTGCCGGCATCTCATACGATGAAATGCTTGAGCTTGCCAATTTAGGCGCCGGCGTTCTTCATCCGAGAGCTGTTGAGTTCGCGAAAAATTACCAAGTGCCGTTAGAAGTGCGTTCAAGTACAGAAACCGAAGCGGGGACATTAATTGAGGAGGAATCATCCATGGAACAGAATTTAATTGTCAGAGGCATTGCATTTGAAGATCAAATCACAAGGGTAACCATTTACGGGCTGACTAGCGGCCTGACAACGTTGTCTACTATTTTTACGACACTTGCCAAAAGAAACATAAACGTGGATATCATTATCCAAACGCAGGCCGAGGACAAGACTGGAATTTCCTTCTCTGTCAAAACAGAGGATGCAGACCAAACTGTTGCGGTGCTTGAAGAGTATAAAGACGCGCTGGAATTCGAGAAAATCGAGACAGAAAGTAAATTGGCCAAAGTATCCATTGTCGGATCAGGCATGGTCTCAAATCCCGGTGTAGCGGCTGAAATGTTTGCTGTACTGGCGCAAAAAAACATTTTAATTAAAATGGTCAGCACATCTGAAATCAAAGTGTCAACCGTCGTAAGCGAAAACGATATGGTGAAAGCAGTCGAATCGCTTCACGATGCATTTGAGCTTTCAAAACACCCTTCAGCTGTGTAATGATAATCAAAAAGGCGGGACTATGCAGTCACCGCCTTTTTGATTACACTGGGTCTTTCATATCCCATTTCACAGTCAGAACCACTTTATCGGCTCTCTTTTTCACTTGTTCATATGATTCGGCAATCTGATCATTCATCAATTGAATTTGTTCAGCGATAAAACCAGCTTCCAGCTGAAAGCAAGGTTCTTTCTGATGTTTAAGCCGGTTGGAAATGATCGGCCCTTCAAGTTCAAATTCAAGCTCCTGTTTTTTAGCGCTTACGTTGGTGAGGGTTCCCCAGCCCGCTTCTTCAAAGAAGGCCGGAAATTCCTCCCATGATTCAAGAGGAAACTTACGGGCGAGATGTTTTCCTGCCCAATACATCATGGAAGAGTAATCTTGGCCAAGCATATCTGGGAGAACGATCTCTCGTATTAGTTCGTAGGCATAGGCGTTCATTTCAATTTCTTTTAGGTTGTCAATAGATGCTTCAAATTTAGACTTCATATCTGTCTCCCCTCTCTCCTGCGTATATTATAGCTCAAACAGGGGGGAGGATTACAGAATGATCCTGTAATTCTTATGAAAAATTAAGCGAGAAATATATATTGATAAAATAAAATTTTTCAATCAACTAATCAATTCGGAAAATTATAATTTATGTACGCGTTTTCTTGACGCCCTTTTGAGGGAGGAGTAAAATGAAATTGTCAATAAATCTTAATAAAGTGCTTACAATTGAAAGAAGTGGAGGAAGAGATTTAGCACATTTCGCACTTATCAAACAGGGGGTAAAGTAATGTCTGGGAACAGAGAGTTTTATTTTCGAAGATTGCATTCCTTGCTTGGCGTCATACCGGTCGGCATCTTTCTCATTCAGCATTTAGTCGTCAACCAGTTTGCCGCAAGGGGCGCTGAAGCATTCAATAGCGCTGCTCATTTTATGGATAGCCTGCCTTTCAGGTATGCCTTGGAAATTTTTATTATCTTCTTACCATTAATTTATCATGCAGTTTATGGTGTGTACATAGCGTTTACTGCGAAAAATAACGCAGGCCAATACAGCTATATGAGAAACTGGCTATTTGTCCTGCAGCGTGTAACCGGTATCATCACTCTTATTTTCGTCAGCTGGCACGTGTGGGAGACCCGCATTGCCGCACAAATGGGCGCTGAGGTCAATTTCGACATGATGGCGAATATTTTGAGCTCTCCGGCTATGCTTGGCTTTTACATTGTCGGTGTTTTATCAACAATTTTCCACTTCTCGAACGGTTTATGGTCTTTCGCTGTTACATGGGGCATCACGGTCACGCCTCGTTCTCAAAGAATTTCGACATACGTTACGCTGATTATTTTTGTTGCACTGTCATACGTAGGCTTAAAAGCGATTTTTGCATTTGTTTAAGAGTACTAGATTACTAGAGGGAGAGGGGCTATCATGAGTCAATCAAGCATTATCGTAGTCGGCGGAGGTCTTGCCGGCCTCATGGCGACAATTAAAGCAGCGGAATCAGGAATGGCGGTTAAGCTGTTTTCCATCGTTCCTGTCAAACGTTCTCATTCAGTTTGTGCGCAAGGCGGCATAAACGGAGCGGTCAATACAAAAGGGGAAGGTGACTCTCCGTGGGAACATTTTGATGACACGGTATACGGGGGAGACTTTCTTGCCAACCAGCCGCCGGTTAAGGCAATGTGTGAAGCGGCGCCTTCGATCATCCACTTATTAGACCGGATGGGTGTTATGTTTAACCGGACGCCTGAAGGTCTGCTTGATTTCCGTCGATTCGGGGGTACACAGCATCACAGAACGGCTTATGCGGGTGCGACGACGGGACAGCAGCTGCTTTATGCACTGGACGAGCAAGTGCGCAGATACGAAGTTGCGGGTCTGGTCACAAAATACGAAGGCTGGGAATTCCTTGGCGCTGTATTAGATGATGACAGAACCTGCCGCGGAATTGTTGCGCAAAACCTGACAAACATGCAAATTGAATCCTTCCGTTCTGACGCGGTCATTATGGCGACGGGCGGACCGGGGATCATTTTTGGAAAATCAACGAACTCCATGATTAATACAGGATCTGCTGCTTCAATCGTTTATCAGCAGGGAGCGTACTATGCAAACGGAGAATTCATTCAAATCCACCCGACAGCCATCCCGGGCGATGACAAACTAAGACTGATGAGTGAATCAGCGCGTGGTGAAGGCGGCCGCGTGTGGACATATAAAGACGGCAAACCGTGGTATTTCCTGGAGGAAAAATATCCGGCATACGGAAACCTGGTGCCGCGTGATATTGCGACACGTGAAATATTTGATGTGTGTGTGAATCAGAAGCTTGGCATTAACGGTGAAAACATGGTCTATCTCGATCTGTCTCATAAAGATCCGAAAGAGCTGGATATTAAGCTTGGCGGCATCATTGAAATTTATGAGAAATTCATGGGAGACGACCCGCGCAAGCTTCCAATGAAAATCTTCCCGGCGGTCCATTATTCTATGGGCGGTTTATGGGTGGATTACGATCAAATGACAAACATCCCTGGACTGTTTGCGGCTGGGGAATGTGATTACTCTATGCATGGAGGCAACCGCTTGGGAGCGAACTCCCTGCTGTCTGCGATTTATGGAGGCATGGTGGCCGGACCGAACGCGGTGAAATATGTAAACGGCTTAGAATCTTCAGCGGAAGACATGTCTTCTTCTTTATTCGACGCTCACGTTAAAAAAGAAGAAGAAAAATGGGCTGATATTATGAGCATGGACGGAACCGAAAATGCCTATGTTCTTCACAGAGAGCTCGGTGAGTGGATGACGGCGAACGTAACGGTTGTCCGCCATAATGACAAGCTTTTGAAAACGGACGACAAAATTCAGGAATTAATGGAGCGCTTTAAAAAGATCAACATCAATGACACGACAAAATGGAGCAACCAGGGGGCGATGTTCACACGCCAGTTCTCGAACATGCTCCAGCTTGCAAGGGTGATTACCCTTGGCGCTTACAACCGTAATGAAAGCCGGGGCGCCCATTATAAACCGGATTATCCTGAACGTAATGATGATGAATGGCTCAAAACAACAATGGCTAAACATGTAAGCCCGTATGAAGCGCCGGAATTTGAGTATCAGGATGTCGATGTATCACTGATAACGCCTCGGAAACGGGATTACTCGAAGAAGAAGGTGGCGAAATAATCATGAGTGAACAAAAAACCATACGATTTATTATCACACGTCAAGATACAGCCGACAGCACGCCTTACGATGAAGAATTTGAGATTCCATACCGCCCGAATCTGAACGTCATTTCCGCTCTGATGGAAATCCGTCGGAATCCGGTTAATGTCAAAGGTGAAAAGACAACCCCTGTCACATGGGATATGAACTGTCTTGAGGAAGTATGCGGCGCATGTTCAATGGTCATAAACGGAAAACCCCGCCAGTCTTGTACGGCTCTTATCGACCAGCTTGAGCAGCCGATTCGTTTAAAACCAATGAAAACATTCCCAGTCGTTCGTGATTTGCAGGTTGACCGCAGCAGAATGTTTGATTCATTGAAAAAGGTAAAAGCGTGGATACCGATTGACGGCACGTACGATCTAGGACCGGGACCGAGAATGCCGGAAAAACGCCGTCAATGGGCATATGAATTATCGAAATGCATGACGTGCGGCGTCTGCCTCGAGGCCTGCCCGAATGTGAACAGCAAATCGAAGTTCATGGGGCCTGCACCGATGTCTCAAGTCCGCCTGTTTAACGCACATCCGACAGGCGCCATGAATAAATCTGACCGATTAGAAGCACTAATGGATGAAGGCGGCCTTGCAGATTGCGGCAACTCGCAAAACTGTGTCCAATCCTGTCCGAAGGGCATTCCGCTTACCACTTCGATTGCAGCCTTAAATAGAGACACAAACTTACAAGCGTTCCGCAATTTCTTTGGAAGCGACAGAGTATAAGAAGAAAAAACCTCTTCCGCATGGGAGAGGTTTTTTTAAACAATAAGGAGATGAAAAAAATGAAGCTTCCCGCTTATATTGATATGCCATTTCCAGAATGGAAAAGATCCTTTTCTTTTTTTAATGAGGTATCCGTAAGATTTTCCGAGACGGACATGTTTGGGCATATGAATAATGTAACCCCTTTTATATATTTTGAGGAGGCGCGAATTTCTTATTTTAAAAAGCTGAATATGATGAGTGAAAACAAACAGACCATGACAGTTGTGGCAAGCCAGCAGTGCGATTATTTGCGCCAAGTCATGCCTTATGAAGAGCTGCGTATCTATGTGAAAACAAGCGCTGTCGGCAGTTCATCTCTTACCTTGCATTATCTCGGAGAGAACCACAAAGGCGAACCTTGCTTCACCGGAGCAGTCGTGATGGTTCAAGTCTCGAAGGAAAGCGGCAAGGCTGTCAGCTGGACGGATGATGAGAAAGAAACGCTTCTCCATACACGTTAAACTAATTCTCTTGTAAACGTCACCTCCTGCGCCCTTCTTACATATGATATCTCGACTATATCAAAACCCATTCGTTTCTGATTCGCTCTCACCTTAGCAAGGAGGGTTACAATACTTGAAGGAGAAAGAATTTCAATCGAAGCCGCTGCTAACGAAAAGAGAAAGAGAAGTGTTCGAATTGCTCGTTCAAGATAAGACAACAAAGGAGATTGCAAGCGAGCTATTTATCAGTGAGAAAACCGTTCGAAACCATATTTCAAATGCCATGCAGAAATTGGGTGTGAAAGGGCGTTCGCAAGCCGTTGTTGAGCTTCTTAGAATGGGTGAGCTAGAGCTTTAATTCTTGCCGGTATTCCTTCTTTTCAGGAAGGAGCCGGTTATTGCTGTTTGTTTGGAACATTCGAAACCATATTTTTGAATGCTGTGCAAAACGTAGGCAAGTCATAAAATGAATTTTTTTGCTTGATGTTGTTTGACTAAAGTCCTCTATTTCTCTCCTGTGAGTCTTGCATTTTCTTCAAAAAAGAAGGAAAATAGACACGGAACGCTTTTGTGCGTAAGAGATCCTTGAGTGAGGGATGGACAAATGACATCAAAACCTTTGGAGCATGTTGCGGATATTGAAAAGTCTCTCCGCCACATTGCCGCGATCATTAAGCAAAAAGGACGAGAAATCCTTAACCAATATGCAATTACGCCGCCGCAATTTGTCGGCCTGCAATGGCTTTATGAACTGGGAGATATGACAATCGGCGAACTATCGGGCAAAATGTATCTGGCATGCAGCACGACAACGGACTTAATCGACCGCATGCAAAAAAATGAGCTTGTTGAGCGGGTCAAGGACCCGGCGGACAGACGTGTTGTCCGGATACATCTGCTGCCTGAAGGAGAACGGATTATCCAAGAGGTCATTACAAAAAGGCAGGAATATTTGCGTGATATGTTCGAATCGTTTACAGATGAAGAAATAGCCATCTTCGAAAAGTCTTTGATGAAACTGCAGCATGAAATGAAGAGAAAATGAGGCGATTTTGTTGGAACAACCAATAGGGGTCATTGATTCCGGGGTTGGCGGTTTAACCGTTGCGAAGGAAATCATGAGACAGCTACCTAAAGAAAATATTATCTACGTCGGGGATACGAAACGGTGTCCTTACGGGCCGCGCCCTGAAGAAGAGGTGCTTCAATATACATGGGAGCTGACGAATTATTTACTCGAAAACCACCACATCAAAATGCTCGTGATCGCCTGTAACACAGCAACAGCGATCGCTTTGGATGACATCCAGCGCAGCGTCGGTATACCGGTGGTCGGAGTCATCCAGCCTGGTGCGAGAGCAGCGATAAAAGTGACGGATAATCAGCATATCGGTGTCATCGGCACAGAGAATACGATTAAGAGCAATGCATACGAAGAAGCGCTTTTGGCATTAAATCCTGATTTGAAGGTTGAAAACCTTGCCTGCCCGCTGCTTGTGCCTTTTGTGGAAAGCGGGAAGTTTCTCGACAAAACAGCAGACGAGATTGTCAAAACCTCGCTGTATCCGTTAAAAGACACATCGATTGATTCGTTGATTTTAGGCTGCACCCATTACCCTATTTTAAAAGAAGCCATTCAAAGATATATGGGAGAGCACGTAAACATTATTTCGTCCGGCGATGAAACAGCCCGGGAAGTCAGCACAATTCTCTCTTATAAAGGGCTGCTGAACCAGTCTCCGATTGCCCCGAATCATCAGTTCCTGACAACAGGGGCGCGTGATCAGTTTGCAAAAATCGCAGACGATTGGTTTGGCCATGAAGTGGGGCATGTGGAATGTATCTCACTGCAAGAACCGATTAAAAGATAGTTTTTCCCGCAACGGAATGTTGCGGGTTTTTTCTGTTTTGCCGGAATTCTTCGGTCTATTTCCTAAAGAGGCTCGTATACATAATAGTACAAACATCCTTAGGAGGGAAAAGTATGCTGAAAAAAGGACCTGCAGTCATTGGTGCGACTTGTCTCACCTCTGCCTTGCTTTTATCCGGATGCGGTTTGTTTCAATCTGATAAGGCAGCCAAGGAAATTGATCCGCCTCAAGACGTTACATACGTGAACGATGAAGCGGGGGCTAAGTCAAATACTACAGCAGCCGAAAAAACAGAGAATAAAAAGAGTGATACCGCAAAAACGGATCAAGCCTCATCTGCTGTTATGAGGGAGCTATATCTTATTGATAAAAACGGGTATGTCGTCGCGCAAACGCTGCCTCTTCCTAAAAGTGAGAGCACGGCTAAGCAGGCGCTTGAATACCTCGTACAGGGCGGGCCTGTGTCTGAAATTCTTCCGAATGGCTTCAGAGCAGTATTGCCGGCTGACACAACCGTTAACGTTGACATCAAAAAAGATGGAACCGCGATAGCTGATTTCTCTAATGAGTTCAAAAATTATAAAAAAGAGGACGAACAGAAAATCGTTCAATCTGTGACGTGGACGCTGACGCAATTCAGTTCGATAGATAAAGTGAAGCTGAGAATAAACGGGCATGAACTGAAGGAGATGCCTGTAGGAGGTACGCCGATCTCAGATGATTTAAGCCGCAAAGACGGCATTAATTTGGAAACAGCCGGTGTAAATGATCTCACTGCTACCCACCCGCTGACAGTCTACTATTTGGCGGAAAACGAAGACAGTGAGTACTACGTGCCTGTGACGAAACGAATCGACAATTCGGAAAAAGACGACATTACAGCAGCCATCAATGAATTGGCTAAAGGCCCAAGCAAGGTGAGCGGGCTGTTAACAGACTTCAATGAAGATGTAAAGCTGGTCAGCAAACCGAAAATGAAAGACGGTCGCGTGACGTTGGATTTCAACCAATCTATATTCGGCAGCGCCGATGAGAAGACGAAAATGATTTCTTCAGAAGTGCTGAACAGCATTGTGCTGACGTTAACGGAACAGCCGGATGTAAAAGGCGTCTCTGTTAAAGTGAATGGAAAATCAGAGCTTGTAAACGAAAAAGGCGAAAAGCTCACAGAACCGGTCTCCAGACCTTCTCAAGTGAATACGGGTAGTTTTTAAATTGGGATTTTTGATATACTAGAAAGAAAGAGGTTAGCGTTCCGGCTGCCTCTTTCTTTATTCAATTCCGGGACAAAAATGGTTTATGTACATACAATCGGAGGTAAAACATGAGACATGACGGAAGACAACACGATGAGCTGCGTCCAATCACATTCGATTTGGATTTTATCAGCCATCCGGAAGGTTCTGTTCTAATAACAGCGGGAAATACAAAGGTAATCTGCAACGCGTCTGTTGAGGACCGCGTACCGCCGTTTTTGCGGGGCGGAGGAAAAGGCTGGATTACAGCAGAGTACAGCATGCTGCCGCGGGCAACTAATCAAAGAACAATTAGAGAATCTTCTAAAGGGAAAATTTCCGGCAGAACAATGGAGATCCAACGCCTGATCGGCCGCGCGCTTCGGGCTGTTGTAGATCTGGAAAAGCTCGGTGAACGGACGATTTGGATTGACTGTGATGTCATTCAGGCTGATGGCGGAACAAGAACAGCTTCCATTACAGGTGCATTTCTTGCGATGGCGATTGCCATTGGCAAGCTGATCAAAGCAGGAACAATCAAGACAAATCCGATCACTGATTTTCTCGCTGCGATCTCTGTTGGAATTGATAAGGAACAGGGAATTTTGTTAGATTTAAATTATGAAGAAGATTCCTCTGCTGAAGTTGACATGAATGTCATCATGACAGGCAGCGGCCGTTTCGTGGAACTGCAGGGAACCGGCGAAGAGGCGACTTTTTCAAGGGAGGATCTGAATGGTCTTCTCGGTCTTGCGGAAAAAGGAATTCAAGAGCTGATTGACAAGCAAAAAGAAGTGCTGGGGGATTCTCTGCCAGAACTGAAATAAAGATAGAAAGGCTTGATCATCATGAAAGAAGCAATTATTGCGACACATAATCCGGGAAAGGTGAAGGAATTTAAAGAAATTCTTGAGCCAAAAGGCTATGATGTCAAATCGTTAGCTGAAATTGGATTCACAGAAGAAATTGAAGAAACAGGCCATACATTTGAAGAGAATGCCATTCTGAAAGCAGAAGCTGTTGCCAAAGCAGTGAACAAAATGGTGATTGCGGACGACTCCGGTCTATCCATCGATAATCTTGGCGGCAGACCCGGGGTTTATTCAGCCCGCTATGCAGGGGAACAGAAAGACGACCAGGCAAATATCGATAAAGTGCTCAGCGAGCTGAAAGGAATCGAAAAAGAACAGCGCACCGCCCGTTTCCGCTGCGCATTGGCCGTGAGTATTCCGGGAGAGGAAACAAAAACAGTCGAAGGCCATGTTGAAGGGTATATTGCTGAGGAACCGAGAGGAGAATATGGCTTTGGCTATGACCCAATCTTTATCGTGAAAGATAAAGATAAGACAATGGCTGAACTGACCAGTGATGAAAAAAATAAAATCAGCCATAGGGCTGACGCGCTTAAAAAGCTGTCTAAGCTTTTGGAGGCATAAGGAGGAAGCTTGTACATGAACGTGCTGATTATCAGTGACAGCCATGGGCTTGAAGAAGAACTCCAGACCATTGCGAAACGGCATGAAGCAGAAGTTGACCTTATGATTCATTGCGGAGACTCTGAGCTTGAAACAGGGCATCCTGCATTGGAGCCTTATGCGGTTGTAAAAGGCAATTGCGATTTTATCGGCGATTTTAAGGACGAGCTTCTTCTAACTGCCGGTTCAAGAAAAATACTGGTCACACACGGCCACCTTCACGGTATAAAACAGACCTTGTTAAACGTATACTATCGTGCAGAAGAGCTCGGAGCGGATATTATCTGCTTCGGGCATTCGCACATCGCGGGAAGCGAAGTGCTGCGCGGAAAACTGATGATTAACCCAGGCAGCATCCGGCTTCCAAGGGTGCGCAGGACAGAAAGCTATGCTATACTGACATTAGAAAATGATGCTGCGACAGTCCGTTTTTACGACCAAGCAGGCAATGAAATTGAGGATCTGCAAAACCGAGTCACACTATGAAAATGTCATGAGGAAGAAAATTTTCTTCCTCATGAAAAAAATTCTAAAAAACCGTTGACTTATTGTTGCATCCCATATATAATAAATCTTGTCGCTGATAGTTAAAGCGAAAAACAAAAAACAAAACGTGTCCCAGTAGCTCAGCTGGATAGAGCAACGGCCTTCTAAGCCGTCGGTCGGGAGTTCGAATCTCTCCTGGGACGTACCAAAAAGAAAAACCTCAAATCCATTTAGGATTTGAGGTTTTTTGTTGTCGGTCTATGATTTTTATTTATTATTTAACGGATCATCATCCAAGCCGTCAACTTTTCCTTCTTTATTCAGACGAGGTTCTTCTTTTTTCACAGTTTCAGAAATATGTTCATTTTCTTCAACAGTGCGTTTACCGACAACCACTTCATCAGTGACAACCGGTTTTTTAGTCACTTCCAGCTTTTCCTCAACGATTGGAACTCTGATCTCTTCCGAATCGTTGACGGGAGCAGCGTCCGTTTTATTTTCATCTACTGGACGGCGTTCCACATAAATTTCATCATGTCTCACCGGGATATCCATATCTCTTTTTTCTGTTTTTACTTCTTTTCCTATCTCTACTTCACCGGTTTGAACGTCTTCTTTATCGACTTTCAGCTGTTCTTCCCGGAGCGGCATCGTTTTTTCTTCCTTCGTTGTATAATCCGCCATTTCATTTGTGCTTGAAAAGCCGCCTGAAAGGGCACTGCCGTTATCAAGAGGAGCATTTACATCTGCATCTGTATCGACGGCTACCAGGAGTTTTCCGTCATCCAAATCTTCTTGATACTTGTCTATTTCATCCGTTTTAATATCCAAATCGGATAATGCTTTGCTGTGTGCAGCAGTATCATCCATTGTGAAATAATCTTTCAGTTTATCGAAAAAAGATTCAGATTCGCCCTGATGTGCATCGATGGCTTGATTGACCTCTGTTCCTGTACGTGACTCCAAATAATCTGTATCTCGCCGGCTTGTTACAACAGAGATGTCGTCAGAATCATAGCCTTTTGTGAGTAAGCCTTCAATCGCTGCGATGGTTTCCTGCGGAGTTTCGAATACACCAACTATGCTTTTCATATCAATCTCCTCCTTTATGAATTTGCATGATATCGTTCATGTCGTTTGTAATTCCCGATGCTCTTTGAATTAAACAAAATTGAAAACATTGGCGGGTATCAAAAGGGTGAAATGTGTGTGAATATCAAAAAAGATAGATAAGACAGACTTTCCTCTGTCTTATCTATCTTCATAGTTGCAGCTCCTTTGTCATAAACACACTGTTCGGATCTTCAACATAGTCTGCAAACGGTTCGCAATACTGAAAACCAAAGCTTTCATACAATTTTCTTGCCGGCTCAAATGAAGCCATTGAACCCGTTTCTAAGCTTAGTCGCTCATAACCTCGCTTCTCGGCTTCTTCAATGATGTGCTGGAGAACTTGTTTGGCAACGCCTTTTCTTAAATGTGATGCAGATGTTCGCATTGATTTGATTTCTCCATGCCGGCTGTCCAGTTCTTTTAGCGCTCCGCAGCCGGCTAGTTCATCGCCCTCCCATGCGCTCCAAAATGTTATTTCAGGCTCTCTTAGTTTCTCTAAACCTAAGGCATGAGTGCTTTCTGGCGGGGACATAAGCGTCATGCTATGTAAATGCTCATTCACAAGTGAGACCACCTGACGTCCAGTTAAATCGTCTATTTTTATATGCAATTTTATTCCTCCTCAAACATTGATCTTAATCATATTTCATCCTGTTTCCAACTATAAAGACAGAAAACCTGACAGTATTGAAGCCAATATATGAGTTGCAAAAGATGTTTGAAAGCAAAAAAAGAGGCCGAAATCGTTGTTCGGCCCTTGCAGTCTTCTTTAATATCTAAAGCCTCCATGCACACCGGCTGTTCCGCTAAAACCGCCGACATGTGTCGCCGGAATACTGAACCCGCCGCTATGGCCGCTGAAGCCAGTGCCTGAAAATTGCTGCCCGAAAAAATCTGAAGTGTATGGATAAGAGGAGTACATAGTAGAGGGAGTGGTCAACGGGCTGTATGCCTGGCTGAACGGCTGTCCGTATCCGTAGCCTCCAAATGGCTGCTGGCTTTGCTGGTAAAAGGCAGGGGTAGCAGGATAATGCTGTTGTGGGAAGCTGGGGAAGCTTGGAAAGCCCGCAGGAAATCCTTGCATGTCTGCAAATGATTTATTCATCGTATCACCTTTTCTGTGCAAGATACCATTAATGTATGCCGAGGGAACAAGGGGAGTGCCTATCCGAATTGAAATGGTTTGCAAGAGGATCTGTCAGATTCAATTCCGATACGAATCATAGCGTGTTATAAAATCTTACACGTTTATGTAAAATTGAATTATTCTGGTGTATCCTTGATAGATTAATAAAAAAATTATAAAAACTTTTAACATTTACAATTCCTTTTGTACCAATAATGAAAGCGTATACAATATAGATTGATTAATCAAAATTGTCTAATAATTTTAAAAAATGCTGTTGACACTGCGTCCAAAGCGGCGTAATATGAGTTCAACAAAAGATAACGCAAGCTTCACAAGCGAAAATGATCGCAATATGATTCTGAAAAATTGAAAACAATCGACCTTCATTGAACTGCTTGCAAGCCGTTCTGAAGGGTGAATATGAAAAGCGCAGATGAGGATAAGTAGCCTTGATAAAGCTTTCCACAGAGAACCGGGTTAGCTGAGAACCGGTGAAACTTTACAAGGTGAACTCGCCTCAGAGTGCCAGTCTGAAATGACAGTAGGACTTGGCCGGGTGAACTTGATTCACTCGTTACTAAAGCGGATAGAAATATCCATGAGACGGCCGACTAAGGCCGTAAACAAGGGTGGTACCGCGGAAAGAAAAGCCTTTTCGCCCCTTTTAGCTATCGCAGTTACTGCGCGGCTGATTGTGGGTGGAAGGGCTTTTTTTATTGAATAATCAGCTATCTAGCTAATGAAAAGATGATCTTTAAAGGATGAAAATCCAAAAGGAGGAACTAAAATGAGGACTAATGTACAGGTGGATTCAGCATCTGCCAAATGTACACAGACGATGAGCGGAGCATTAATGCTGATTGAATCATTAAAAAAAGAGAAAGTAGAAATGATTTTCGGTTATCCGGGCGGGGCTGTGCTTCCGATTTACGATAAGCTATACAATTCAGGGTTGGTACATATCCTTCCCCGTCACGAACAAGGCGCGATTCATGCAGCGGAAGGATACGCAAGAGTCACTGGAAAACCGGGTGTCGTTATCGCCACATCAGGACCGGGAGCGACAAACCTTGTTACAGGCCTTGCTGATGCCATGATTGATTCATTGCCGTTAGTTGTCTTTACAGGGCAGGTGGCAACCTCTGTTATCGGGAGTGATGCATTTCAGGAAGCAGACATTCTAGGGATTACGATGCCGGTGACAAAACACAGCTACCAGGTTCGCCAGCCGGAAGATCTGCCGCGAATCATTAAAGAAGCGTTCCATATTGCAACAACTGGAAGACCCGGACCTGTATTGATTGATATTCCGAAAGATGTAGCAACAATTGAAGGAGAATTCAGCTACGATCATGAGATGAATCTCCCGGGATACCAGCCGACAACAGAGCCGAATTACTTGCAGATCCGCAAGCTAGTAGAAGCCGTGAGCAGTGCGAAGAAACCGGTGATCCTGGCGGGTGCGGGCGTACTGCACGGAAAAGCGTCAGAAGAATTAAAAAATTATGTCGAACAGCAGCAAATCCCTGTGGCGCACACCCTTTTGGGGCTTGGAGGCTTCCCGGCTGACCATCCGCTTTTCTTGGGGATGGCGGGAATGCACGGCACGTATACAGCCAATATGGCTCTTCATGATTGTGATCTGTTAATCAGCATCGGCGCCCGTTTTGATGACCGTGTCACAGGAAACCTGAAACACTTTGCCAGAAACGCAAAGATTGCCCACATCGATATTGATCCAGCTGAAATCGGAAAAATCATGAAAACACAGATTCCTGTAGTCGGAGACAGCAAAATTGTCCTGCAGGAGCTGATCAAACAAGATGGCAAACCAAGTGATTCAAGCGAATGGAAAAAACAGCTCGCCGAATGGAAAGAAGAGTATCCGCTCTGGTATGAAGATAATGAAGAAGAGGGTTTTAAACCTCAGAAATTGATTGAATATATTCATCAATTTACAAAAGGAGAAGCCATTGTCGCCACGGATGTAGGCCAGCATCAAATGTGGTCAGCGCAATTTTATCCGTTCCAAAAAGCAGATAAATGGGTTACGTCAGGCGGACTTGGAACGATGGGATTCGGCCTTCCGGCGGCGATCGGTGCACAGCTGGCTGATAAAGATGCCACTGTCGTCGCGGTTGTCGGAGACGGCGGTTTCCAAATGACGCTTCAAGAACTCGATGTCATTCGCGAATTAAATCTTCCGGTCAAGGTAGTGATTTTAAATAACGCTTGTCTCGGAATGGTCAGACAGTGGCAGGAAATTTTCTATGAAGAACGCTATTCAGAATCTAAATTCGCTTCTCAGCCTGACTTCGTCAAATTGTCCGAAGCATACGGCATTAAAGGCATCAGAATTTCATCAGAAGCGGAAGCGAAGGAAAAGCTGGAAGAGGCATTAACGTCTAGAGAACCTGTTGTCATTGATGTGCGGGTTGCCAGCGAAGAAAAAGTATTCCCGATGGTGGCTCCGGGAAAAGGGCTGCATGAAATGGTGGGGGTGAAACCTTGAAAAGAATTATCACATTGACTGTGGTGAACCGCTCAGGCGTGTTAAACCGGATCACCGGTCTATTTACAAAAAGGCATTACAACATTGAAAGCATTACAGTCGGACACACAGAAACAGCAGGCGTTTCCAGAATCACCTTTGTCGTTCACGTTGAAGGTGAAAATGATGTTGAACAGTTAACAAAACAGCTCAACAAACAGATTGATGTGCTGAAAGTCACAGACATCACAAATCAATCGATTGTCCAGAGGGAGCTGGCCTTAATCAAGGTCGTCTCCGCACCTTCAACGAGAACAGAGATTAATGGAATCATAGAACCGTTCAGAGCCTCTGTCGTCGATGTCAGCAGAGACAGCATCGTTGTTCAGGTGACAGGCGAATCTAACAAAGTTGAAGCGCTTATTGAATTGTTGAAACCTTATGGCATTAAAGAAATCGCGAGAACAGGTACAACGGCTTTTGCGAGGGGTACCCAGCAAAAGGCGTCATCCAATAAAACAATATCTATTGTATAAAACATAACAAGGGAGAGATTGAAATGGTAAAAGTATATTATAACGGTGATATCAAAGAGAACGTATTGGCAGGCAAAACAGTAGCGGTTATCGGATACGGTTCGCAAGGCCACGCACATGCCTTGAACCTTAAAGAAAGCGGAGTAGACGTGATCGTCGGTGTTAGACAAGGAAAATCTTTCACGCAGGCCCAAGAAGACGGACATAAAGTATTTTCAGTAAAAGAAGCGGCAGCCCAAGCTGAAATCATCATGGTTCTGCTTCCTGATGAACAGCAGCAAAAAGTATACGAAGCTGAAATCAAAGATGAATTGACAGCAGGAAAATCATTAGTATTTGCTCACGGATTTAACGTGCATTTCCATCAAATTGTTCCTCCGGCGGATGTAGATGTATTCTTGGTAGCGCCTAAAGGTCCGGGACACTTGGTCAGAAGAACATATGAGCAAGGAGCCGGCGTACCTGCATTGTTCGCAATCTATCAAGATGTGACAGGAGAAGCTAGAGACAAAGCCCTCGCATATGCAAAAGGAATCGGCGGCGCAAGAGCGGGCGTATTAGAAACGACATTTAAGGAAGAAACAGAAACAGATTTGTTCGGTGAGCAGGCGGTTCTTTGCGGCGGATTAAGCGCGCTTGTCAAAGCAGGATTTGAAACATTAACTGAAGCAGGTTATCAGCCTGAACTTGCATACTTCGAGTGTCTTCATGAGCTGAAATTAATCGTAGACCTTATGTACGAAGAAGGACTTGCAGGAATGAGATATTCAATTTCTGACACAGCACAGTGGGGAGATTTCGTATCAGGACCTCGCGTTGTGGATGCTAAAGTAAAAGAATCGATGAAAGAAGTATTAAAAGATATCCAAAACGGTACATTCGCAAAAGAATGGATCGTCGAAAACCAAGTAAACCGTCCTCGTTTCAATGCTATCAATGCGAGCGAGAACGAGCATCAAATCGAAGTAGTGGGAAGAAAGCTTCGTGAAATGATGCCGTTTGTGAAACAAGGCAAGAAAAAGGAAGCGGTGGTCTCCGTTGCGCAAAATTAATTTTTTCGATACGACGCTTCGTGATGGTGAACAGTCCCCTGGAGTGAACTTGAATACACAGGAGAAACTTGCCATAGCTAAGCAGCTCGAAAGACTCGGGGCAGATATCATTGAAGCGGGATTTCCCGCTTCGTCCCGAGGTGACTTTTTAGCTGTTCAGGAAATCGCTAGAACCATTAAAAATTGTTCAGTGACTGGTCTGGCCCGTTGTGTAAAAGGTGATATTGATGCTGCTTGGGAAGCGTTGAAGGATGGTGCTTACCCGAGAATTCATGTTTTTATCGCCACATCGGACATTCATTTGAAACACAAGCTGAAAATGACACGTGAGCAAGTCATTGAAAGAGCAGTTGAAATGGTGACATACGCAAAAGAACGTTTTCCGGTTGTGCAGTGGTCAGCTGAAGATGCCTGCCGCACTGAGCTGCCGTTTCTGGCAGAAATCGTCGAGAAAGTGATTGACGCAGGCGCCAGTGTTATCAATCTTCCAGACACTGTCGGCTACCTGGCTCCAGCGGAATACGGAAATATCTTTAAATATATGAAGGAAAACGTTCCGAACATTCACAAAGCAAAGCTTTCAGCTCATTGTCATGATGATTTGGGAATGGCAGTTGCTAACTCTCTTGCTGCGATTGAAAATGGCGCTGATCAAATTGAATGCGCTGTGAACGGGATCGGTGAAAGAGCCGGAAACGCGGCATTAGAGGAAATTGCCGTTGCCCTTCATATCAGAAAAGATTTCTACCAAGTTGAAACAGGAATTACATTGAACGAGATTAAGAGAACAAGCGATTTAGTAAGCAAGCTGACCGGCATGGCTGTCCCGCGCAATAAAGCAGTTGTGGGCGATAATGCATTTGCTCATGAATCAGGCATCCATCAGGACGGCTTTTTAAAAGAGAAATCAACTTATGAAATTATTTCGCCGGAGCTTGTCGGTGTAACCGCAGATGCGCTTGTCCTAGGTAAACATTCTGGACGCCACGCATTTAAAGACCGGTTGACTGCTTTAGGATTCCAATTTGACAGTGAAGAGATTAATAAATTCTTTACGATGTTTAAAGAGTTGACTGAGAAGAAAAAAGAAATCACTGATGAGGATCTTGTTTCTCTTATTTTAGAAGAAAAAGTAACAGATCGCAAGATTGGGTATGAATTTCTTTCTCTGCAAGTACATTACGGAACTAGTCAGGTCCCTACGGCTACTCTTTCTTTGAAAAATCAAGAAAACGCAGAGCTTATTCAGGAAGCTGCAACTGGGGCCGGAAGTGTGGAAGCAATCTACAACACGCTTGAGCGCTGCATCGATAAAGACGTGGAGCTCTTAGACTACCGCATTCAGTCTAACAGAAAAGGCGAAGATGCATTTGCCCAGGTGTATGTAAGAGTTTTGGTGAACGGAAAAGAATCAGCAGGGCGGGGCATAGCGCAAGACGTATTAGAAGCATCAGCGAAAGCCTATTTGAACGCAGTAAACCGTCAATTGGTTTTCGAGTCGAATATGAGCGGACTGAAAAACCACACAGCTGTCGGATCATAAAAGAAAGGAGAACGGTTAATTTGAAGAAACGTATTGCTCTATTGCCCGGAGACGGGATCGGCCCTGAAGTATTAGAATCAGCGACAGACGTACTGAAAAGTGTTGCCGAACGCTTTAACCATGAATTTGAATTTGAATATGGCCTGATTGGAGGGGCGGCGATTGACAAACATAACAACCCCCTCCCAGAGGAAACCGTTGCCGCTTGTAAAAATGCAGACGCAATATTGCTTGGCGCTGTCGGCGGACCGAAATGGGATCAAAACCCTTCGGAGCTGAGACCGGAAAAAGGGCTGCTCAGCATCAGAAAACAGCTTGATTTGTTTGCGAATTTACGGCCAGTGAAGGTGTTTGAAAGCCTTTCTGACGCTTCGCCTTTGAAAAAAGAATACATCGATCATGTTGATTTTGTTATCGTCCGAGAGCTGACAGGCGGCTTGTATTTCGGCCAGCCGAGCAAACGCTATGTAAACACTGAAGGAGAGCAGGAAGCAGTAGACACCCTGTTTTATAAGCGGACGGAAATTGAACGCGTGATCAGAGAGGGCTTTAAAATGGCAGCAGCCAGAAAAGGAAAAGTAACCTCTGTTGATAAAGCAAACGTTCTAGAATCAAGCAGACTGTGGCGTGAAGTGGCTGAGGACGTTGCAAAAGATTTTCCTGATGTAAAGCTGGAGCACATGCTTGTGGATAATGCAGCCATGCAGCTGATTTATGCACCGAATCAATTTGATGTCGTGGTGACTGAAAATATGTTTGGTGACATTTTAAGCGATGAAGCGTCGATGCTTACAGGCTCACTCGGAATGCTCCCGTCAGCCAGCCTATCAAGCTCAGGTCTTCATCTGTTTGAGCCTGTTCATGGCTCCGCGCCTGATATTGCCGGCAAAGGGATGGCAAATCCATTCGCGGCCATATTGTCAGCGGCAATGCTTTTGAGAACATCTTTCGGGCTTGAAGAGGAAGCGAAAGCTGTAGAAGATGCGGTAAACAAAGTCTTGGCTTCCGGAAAAAGAACAAGAGACTTGGCACGGGGTGAAGAGTTCAGCAGCACTCAGGCCATTACGGAGGAAGTTAAGGCAGCAATCATGAGTGAAAATACAATTTCTAATGTGTGACAGCTTACGATAAGCGGTCTTAGTTCATAGGTAGAGGGAGGAAATAAAGATGATGCCTCGAACAATCATCGAAAAGATTTGGGATCAGCATATTGTAAAACATGGTGAGGGAAAACCCGATCTTCTCTATATTGATTTGCATCTCATTCATGAGGTGACGTCACCTCAGGCATTTGAAGGTTTGAGACAAAAGGGAAGAAAGGTCAGAAGACCCCAAAACACATTTGCGACAATGGACCATAACATCCCGACCGTCAATCGTTTTGAGATAAAGGATGAAGTTGCGAAACGCCAAGTAACGGCGCTTGAAAGAAACTGTGAAGAATTTGGCGTGCGCCTTGCCGATCTTCACAGTGTGGATCAAGGGATTGTCCATGTCGTCGGCCCTGAACTGGGCTTAACGCTTCCAGGGAAAACGATCGTGTGCGGCGACAGTCATACATCAACACATGGCGCTTTCGGCGCTCTTGCATTCGGAATCGGGACGAGTGAAGTTGAACATGTCCTTTCCACACAGACTCTTTGGCAGCAGCGTCCGAAAACACTTGAAGTGCGCGTAGATGGAACGCTTCAAAAAGGGGTAACGGCAAAGGATGTCATTCTAGCTGTCATCGGCAAATACGGTGTGAAATTCGGCACTGGCTACGTCATTGAATACACTGGGGAAGTATTCAGAAATATGACGATGGATGAACGAATGACCGTTTGCAACATGTCAATTGAAGCAGGAGCAAGAGCAGGTTTGATTGCACCTGACGAGGTAACATTTGAATATTGCAAAAACCGCAAGTACACGCCAAAAGGCGAAGAATTTGACAAGGCTGTAGAGGAATGGAAAGCGCTGCGCACAGACCCGGGCGCTGTTTACGATAAATCTATCGTCCTTGACGGCAACGACATTTCTCCTATGGTGACATGGGGCATTAACCCGGGAATGGTTCTTCCTGTTGATTCTGAAGTTCCTGCGCCGGAAAGCTTTTCTGCAGAAGATGACAAAAAAGAAGCGATTAGAGCTTATGAATATATGGGGCTGACTCCCCATCAGAAAATCGAAGACATTAAAGTGGAGCACGTATTTATCGGTTCCTGCACAAATTCCCGCATGACTGACCTTCGTCAGGCTGCTGATATGATCAAAGGGAAGAAGGTAGCTGACAGCGTTAGAGCCATCGTCGTGCCAGGATCCCAAAGTGTGAAGCTTCAGGCTGAACAAGAAGGGCTTGACCAGATTTTCTTGGAAGCTGGATTTGAGTGGAGAGAGTCAGGCTGCAG
Organism: Bacillus sp. MBGLi79; assembly: GCF_002953915.1. Classification (NCBI taxonomy): domain Bacteria; kingdom Bacillati; phylum Bacillota; class Bacilli; order Caryophanales; family Bacillaceae; genus Bacillus; species Bacillus sp. MBGLi79. Next base: position 3,151,016 of record NZ_CP026521.1, on the reverse strand, counting down.
CATGTGTTTGAGTATGAATAATGATGTTGTTCCTGAGGGAGAGCGCTGTGCGTCAACCTCTAACCGCAACTTTGAGGGCAGACAAGGAAAAGGTGCAAGAACACATCTCGTCAGCCCGGCAATGGCTGCGATGGCTGCCATTCACGGACACTTCGTTGATGTCAGAAAGTTTTATCAGGAAAAAACAGTTGTGTAAGGAGTGCGCGAGATGGAACCTTTGAAATCACATACGGGGAAAGCGGCCGTATTAAATCGGATCAATGTTGATACAGACCAGATTATTCCTAAACAATTTTTGAAGCGGATTGAAAGAACAGGCTACGGGCGTTTTGCATTTTTTGACTGGAGATATGATGCGAATGGTGAACCGAACCCTGAATTTGAATTAAACCAGCCTGTTTATCAAGGAGCTTCCATTTTAATAGCAGGAGAAAACTTCGGCTGTGGATCATCGCGCGAACACGCTCCGTGGGCGCTCGATGATTATGGGTTTAAAATTATCATTGCGCCGTCATTTGCTGATATTTTCCATCAGAACTGCTTTAAAAACGGGATGCTTCCGATCCGCATGCCATATGACAATTGGAAACAGCTAGTCAGCCAGTATGAAAACCAGTCATTGCAAATGACTGTTGACCTTGAAAATCAGCTGATTCATGACAGTGAAGGCAATCAAATTTCATTTGAAGTCGATCCGCATTGGAAAGAGATGCTCATCAACGGCTATGATGAAATTTCATTAACGCTGCTGCTTGAAGATGAAATCAAGCTATTTGAATCGAAAAGAAGCTCTTGGCTTCAAGCCTGAAGAAGCGGCCGGTCTTTGTCCGGCGGCTTTTTTTGCCTGGTGAAACCTTTCATTTCTTGTGTTTGTTCACAGGTGTTGATACACTTGAACAAAATAAATGCCTGAAAGGAATATAGGTATGACGCATGACAAGAAAAACGCAAAAATTATTCCTTTTCCTCATCTGAAAGACCGCCTCGTGGAAAAAGGGATGTCATCACTCAAGGAAAAAAAGTATCAAGAAGCGCTTGAGCTGTTTTCTGAAGCAATGAAATATGATGATACTGAGTCTGATCTTCACTTAGGGATGGCTATCTGCTTTTTAGAGCTGGGCGAGCTGGAAGAGGCAAAAAGTGTGTGCGAGAAGATGCTCAAAGAAGGTTATGGCCATTATTTTACGGTTTTGCAGGTGTACATGACCATCTTAATTCAGCTCAAAAAATACGAAGAAGTCAAAAGCACTATTGAAGCCGTTTTGGAAGAAAATCAGCTGCCGGCAGAAAGCGCTGAGCAATTTTACAAGCTGCTTGATTTCAGCCGGAAAATGACCGATCCGGATCGAGAGGACGAGGCTTGGGACGAAGAATACGAGGATACAATTGACACCGAGAAAGTGCTGGCAAGCCCTGAGGAGCAAATGAATCTCATTCATTCCTTAAAAGACCGTAACGTAGCAAAGTATACAGGGTTGCTCAAAACAATCCTTCAAGACCCCTCAGCCCACCCGATTATCAAAACGATGATTGTTATGCTGTTGTCCGAGCATGAGTACAGTAAACCTGTGCACATTAGTAAATTTGGCGAGTCGTTGACAATTGAACCGTCTGAGATTGTCCCGCCTGATGCCGCTCCGATTCTGCACCGTGTTCTCAGGGTGCTGGATGAGACACTTGGAAATGAAAATCCAACCTTATATGCGGCAGTAGAAGAATTGTGGAGAAGACATTTATACGTTTTATATCCGTTCCAGCCGAAATTGCTGTCGGCTGATCTTTGGGCGGCTGCCCTGCATAAAGTCGGCTACGAGATGCACGGGATTGAAATTGAAAGAGAAGAACTTCATATGATGTATGAATTTACCGACAGAGAACTCGATGAAGCTTGCACAATGATAAAAGATATTGAAGAAATTTCTTATTTGTAAATCACGCCATATAGTTGAAAGCGCTATGTGTTATGTTATAATATAGTGGTTGTATTTGTGTATAACGGGTTATAAGAAATACGGTTGGACAGGCTTTGCAGTTCATTATTAACATCTATACATAATGATTCTGATCTTTGGCAGCTTTGTTTTTGTTGGACGAAGCCGAATGATTGCTTTAGAATGGAAGACCGACACAACCTGAATAGATTTTTGGAGGGAAACACATGTCTGTAAAATGGGAAAAACAAGAAGGCAACGAAGGCGTTTTAACGGTTGAAGTTGATGCTGAAACGTTTAAAACAGCACTTGATGATGCATTTAAAAAAGTAGTAAAACAAGTTTCAATTCCTGGATTCCGTAAAGGTAAAATTCCTCGCGGATTATTCGAACAGCGCTTTGGCGTAGAAGCTCTTTACCAAGATGCTTTGGATATTCTTCTTCCTGTAGAATACCCTAAAGCGGTTGAAGAAGCTGGCATCGAGCCTGTAGACCGTCCTGAAATCGATGTTGAAAAAATCGAAAAAGGCGAAAGCTTAATCTTCACTGCGAAAGTAACAGTAAAACCTGAAGTGAAGCTTGGCGACTACAAAGGCTTAGGCGTTGAAAAAGACGACACAACTGTAACTGACGAAGATGTTCAAAACGAACTAAAAGCGCTTCAAGAGCGTCAAGCTGAGCTTGTTGTAAAAGAAGAAGGCGCTGTTGAAGAAGGAAACACAGTTGTTCTTGATTTCGAAGGATTCGTTGACGGCGAAGCATTCGAAGGCGGAAAAGCTGAAAACTACTCTTTAGAAGTAGGTTCTGGTTCATTCATCCCTGGCTTCGAAGATCAATTAGTTGGCCTTGAAGCAGGTGCTGAGAAGGATGTTGAAGTGACATTCCCTGAAGAGTACCACGCTGAAGATCTTGCAGGCAAACCAGCTGTGTTCAAAGTGAAAATTCACGAAATCAAAGCGAAAGAGCTTCCTGAGCTTGACGATGAATTCGCTAAAGATATCGATGAAGAAGTGGAAACACTCGCTGAATTAACTGAAAAAACTAAGAAACGTTTAGAAGAAGCGAAAGAAAATGAAGCTGACGCTAAATTGCGTGAAGAGCTTGTTCTGAAAGCTTCTGAAAATGCTGAAATCGATGTGCCGCAAGCAATGGTCGACACTGAGCTTGACCGCATGCTGAAAGAATTCGAGCAGCGTCTGCAAATGCAAGGCATGAACCTTGAGCTTTACACTCAATTCTCAGGCCAAGATGAAGCTGCGTTAAAAGAGCAAATGAAAGAAGATGCTGAAAAACGCGTAAAATCTAACCTGACTCTTGAGGCGATTGCGAAAGCGGAAAACCTTGAAGTATCAGATGAGGAAGTTGAAGCTGAGCTTACTAAAATGGCTGAAGCATACAACATGCCTGTTGAAAATATTAAACAAGCCATCGGTTCTACTGACGCGATGAAAGAAGATTTAAAAGTTCGCAAAGCAATTGATTTTCTTGTAGAAAACCGTTAATATGGTGCATAATAATAGTAATAATAAAACAGGGCGCGAATCATTCGTGCCTTGTTTTGTACAATTATGAGTTATCTCTTTTTCTTGGGGCAAGATAGTTAATGCAGGGCAGTTTTTTGTCATACATATAGAATGTGCAAGTCAGAAACACATTGTTACCGTCTTTTTGGAAAGTATGGTAAAATGCAATACATACTCGTTTCGTTTCAAGAATCATTTTCTTTTGCTCTGCCGGTAAAAGAAAAAGTGAGACAAGATTAAGGGGTGAAAGAATGTTTAAATTTAACGAGGAAAAAGGACAATTGAAATGCTCGTTCTGTGGAAAAACACAAGATCAGGTTCGTAAGCTTGTAGCTGGGCCTGGTGTATATATATGTGACGAATGTATCGAACTCTGCACTGAAATTGTAGAGGAAGAACTCGGAACAGAAGAAGAAGTAGAATTTAAAGACGTACCAAAGCCTCAGGAAATTCGTGAAATCTTGAATGAATATGTCATCGGCCAAGATCAAGCGAAGAAATCACTTGCTGTTGCTGTGTATAACCACTATAAGCGCATTAACTCCAACAGCAAAGTCGATGATGTTGAGCTTTCCAAAAGTAATATTTCATTAATCGGGCCTACAGGAAGCGGTAAAACCCTTCTGGCGCAAACGTTGGCTCGCATTTTAAATGTGCCGTTTGCGATTGCAGACGCTACATCTTTGACTGAAGCTGGATACGTGGGTGAAGATGTAGAGAATATTCTCTTGAAACTCATCCAAGCTGCTGATTATGATGTGGAAAAAGCTGAAAAAGGCATTATCTATATTGATGAAATCGATAAAGTGGCTAGAAAATCTGAAAACCCGTCTATCACACGTGACGTGTCAGGTGAGGGCGTACAGCAGGCATTGCTTAAAATTCTTGAGGGTACAGTGGCGAGCGTGCCGCCTCAAGGAGGACGTAAGCATCCTCATCAAGAATTCATTCAAATTGACACAACAAATATTTTGTTCATTTGCGGCGGAGCTTTCGATGGTATCGAACAAATCATCAAACGCCGTTTAGGCCAAAAAGTGATTGGATTCGGTGCTGACAACAAAGCTGCTGATCTTGAGAAAGAAGATCTTCTTTCAAAAGTGCTTCCTGAAGATTTGCTCCGCTTCGGGTTAATTCCTGAGTTTATCGGACGTCTTCCGGTTATTGCAAGCCTTGAAAAGCTTGACGAAGAAGCATTGGTTGCGATCTTAACAAAACCGAAAAACGCTCTTGTTAAGCAATTCAAGAAAATGCTTGAGCTTGACAACGTTGAGCTTGAGTTTGAAGAAGAAGCGCTTTCTGAAATCGCTAAAAAAGCGATTGAACGCAAGACTGGCGCACGCGGACTCCGTTCTATCATTGAAGGCATCATGCTTGATGTGATGTTTGAGCTGCCTTCTCGTGATGACATTGAAAAATGTGTGATTACCGGGGCAACTGTGACACACGGAGAGCCTCCTCGCCTCTTATTAAAAGACGGCACTGAGGTTAGCCAAGATAAAACATCTGCATAAAGATAAACACAAACCTCCTGAATGAATCATTCAGGAGGTTTTTTGCATGTAAACTCTTCCGGAAAAACGTTTATTCCCGCCTCCTATGGGAGATACTAGCAATCAGAGGAATGAATTGGATACATAAATTGTTTTTCAGGAGGGACCACCATGAGTTGGACAGGGATCGCGTTATTTATTCAGCTGTTTTTTGGGATCATCATTGGTTTGTATTTTTGGAATTTGCTTAAAAATCAAAGGACACAAAAGGTCACGATAGATAAAGAATCAAAGAAGGAAATGGAGCAGCTTCGGAAAATGCGCGCTATTAGCTTGTCCGAGCCATTATCTGAGAAGGTCCGCCCCAAAAGCTTTCAAGATATTGTCGGACAGGAAGACGGTATTAAAGCATTAAAGGCGGCTTTGTGCGGACCGAATCCTCAGCATGTCATTGTCTATGGACCGCCGGGAGTTGGAAAAACGGCTGCTGCGCGGCTTGTGTTGGAAGAAGCAAAAAAACATAAACAATCACCGTTTAAAGAGCAAGCTGTTTTTGTGGAACTCGATGCGACAACAGCCCGTTTTGATGAAAGAGGAATTGCCGATCCGCTCATCGGCTCTGTCCATGACCCGATATACCAAGGGGCCGGTGCAATGGGGCAGGCTGGGATACCGCAGCCGAAGCAGGGAGCTGTCACTCATGCCCATGGCGGTGTGCTGTTTATTGATGAAATAGGGGAGCTGCATCCTATTCAAATGAATAAAATGCTGAAGGTGCTTGAGGACAGAAAAGTCTTTTTAGACAGTGCGTATTACAGTGAGGAAAATACACAAATTCCGAATCACATTCATGATATTTTTCAAAATGGGCTGCCGGCTGATTTCCGCTTGATTGGCGCGACCACGAGAATGCCAAACGAAATTCCGCCAGCTATCCGGTCCCGCTGTTTGGAGGTTTTTTTCCGCGAGCTTGAAAAGGACGAACTGAAAACTGTTGCCAAAACAGCAGCGGATAAAATTGAAAAAAATATCTCTGAAGAAGGCCTCGATCTGCTGACCAGCTATACGAGGAACGGACGGGAAGCTGTCAATATGATTCAAATCGCAGCGGGGATGGCTGTTACGGAGAATCGGAAAGACATTACCATTGAGGATATTGAATGGGTCATCCACTCTAGTCAGCTTACACCGAAGCATGAGCAAAAAATCGGTGTTGAACCGCAGGTCGGCATTGTAAATGGACTTGCAGTCTATGGGCCTAACAGCGGGTCGCTTCTGGAAATCGAAGTAAGTGTAACCGCGGCTCAAGATAAAGGATCAATTAATATCACAGGAATTGCTGAAGAAGAAAGCATCGGCAGCCAATCAAAATCAATCAGGCGAAAAAGCATGGCGAAGGGTTCGGTTGAAAATGTGTTAACCGTGCTCCGGACAATGGGAATGAAGCCGTCTGATTATGATATTCACATCAATTTCCCAGGAGGGGTTCCGATTGATGGGCCGTCAGCAGGCATCGCGATGGCGGCGGGGATTTTCTCGGCGATACACAAAATTCCTATTGACAATACCGTTGCGATGACAGGCGAAATCAGCTTGAACGGCCTTGTGAAACCTATCGGAGGCGTTATACCGAAAATAAAAGCGGCCAAGCAGTCCGGTGCGAAAAAGGTGATTATTCCATATGAAAATCAGCAGGCGATCTTAAAGCAGATTGACGAAATCGAGATTGTTGCAGTGAAGACGTTCCAAGAAGTGCTTGATGAAATTTTAGTGAATCCGCCAACGGAACAAAAACCGTTCCATATTGAAATTAATAAAGAATCCGTTTAAACCCTATTTTTATAATAGGGTTTTTTTCATGAAGGACATCTTTTCCTTTTTCATATCAGAAAGAAAGGGTATACTACGAGGAGACTGCTTTATAGAAAATGGAACCATGCCGTTTATTGTACAAGGATGAAAAAGTTGTATTATAATGGTTCATACTAAAGTCACGGAGGTGTCAGTCACATGGCAGAAGAATTAAAACGCAGCATCCCGCTCCTCCCTTTAAGAGGTTTATTAGTGTACCCGACGATGGTTTTGCATTTAGATGTAGGACGTGACAAGTCGGTTCAGGCTCTTGAACAGGCAATGATGCATGATCATATGATATTTTTAGCCACTCAGCAGGATATTTCGATAGACGAACCTGGTGAAGACGAGATTTTCACTGTCGGCACCTATACAAAAATTAAGCAAATGCTGAAGCTTCCGAACGGTACGATTCGTGTGTTGGTGGAGGGTCTCAAGCGCGCCCAAATCGTTAATTATAATGAACACGAGGAATACACGTCGGTTGACATTCAACTCATTCATGAAGATGATTCAAAAGATACAGAAGACGAAGCGTTGATGCGGACTTTGCTAGACCACTTTGATCAGTACATAAAAATTTCTAAAAAAATCTCGGCCGAAACGTACGCCGCGGTTACTGATATCGAAGAGCCGGGGAGAATGGCAGACATCGTTGCTTCTCATCTGCCCCTTAAACTAAAGGATAAGCAGGATATTTTAGAAACGGCAGATGTCAAAGACAGGCTGAACAAGGTCATTGATTTTATTAATAATGAAAAAGAAGTGCTGGAGATTGAGAAAAAAATCGGCCAGCGTGTCAAACGTTCAATGGAACGTACGCAGAAGGAATACTATTTGCGTGAACAGATGAAGGCGATCCAAAAAGAGCTTGGCGATAAAGAAGGCAAAACTGGCGAAGTTCAGACGCTGACTGAAAAAATTGAAGAAGCAGGCATGCCTGATCATGTGAAGGAAACAGCCCTTAAGGAATTGAACCGATATGAAAAAATTCCGTCAAGTTCTGCGGAAAGCTCCGTCATCCGCAGCTATATCGACTGGCTGATTGCTCTCCCGTGGACGGATGAAACAGATGATAAGCTTGATTTGAAAGAAGCAGGACGTCTCTTGGACGAAGAGCATCACGGACTTGAAAAAGTAAAAGAACGTATTTTAGAATATTTGGCTGTCCAGAAGCTGACAAAATCCCTGAAAGGCCCGATCCTCTGTTTGGCAGGACCTCCAGGTGTCGGAAAGACGTCTTTAGCCAAATCAATTGCAAAAAGCTTGGGACGGAAATTCGTCAGAATCTCACTCGGAGGAGTACGGGATGAATCAGAGATCCGCGGACACAGACGAACCTATGTCGGAGCAATGCCAGGACGGATTATTCAGGGGATGAAAAAAGCCGGCAAGCTGAACCCAGTTTTCTTATTAGATGAAATTGACAAAATGTCATCTGATTTTAGAGGAGATCCGTCATCTGCTATGCTTGAAGTGCTTGATCCAGAGCAAAACAGCAGCTTCAGTGATCACTATATTGAAGAAACCTTTGATTTATCAAAAGTGCTGTTTATCGCAACGGCGAACAATTTGGCTACAATTCCAGGGCCGCTCAGAGATAGAATGGAAATTATTAATATCGCAGGCTACACAGAAATAGAAAAACTCGAAATCGTAAAGGATCACTTGCTTCCAAAGCAGATCAAAGAACACGGGCTGAAGAAAAGCAACTTGCAGCTGCGTGATCAGGCGATTCTTGATATTATTCGTTACTATACGAGGGAAGCGGGTGTAAGAAGCCTTGAACGCCAGCTTGCCGCAATTTGCCGAAAAGCTGCAAAAGCCATTGTTGCTGAAGAGCGAAAACGGATTACGGTTACTGAGAAGAACCTTCAAGATTTTATCGGAAAACGCATTTTCAGATATGGACAAGCTGAAACAGAGGATCAAGTTGGTGTAGTGACAGGGCTTGCCTATACAACCGTTGGCGGAGATACGCTTTCGATTGAAGTATCGCTTTCACCGGGAAAAGGGAAATTAATCCTGACTGGAAAGCTCGGTGATGTAATGAGAGAGTCAGCTCAGGCAGCATTCAGCTATGTGCGATCCAAAACAGAAGAACTTGGCATTGAACCTGACTTTCATGAGAAGTATGATATTCATATACATGTACCAGAGGGTGCGGTGCCTAAAGATGGTCCGTCAGCCGGCATTACGATGGCAACAGCACTTGTTTCTGCTTTAACGGGGCGGGCAGTTTCTCGTGAAGTCGGCATGACTGGGGAAATTACGCTTCGCGGGCGCGTGCTGCCAATCGGCGGACTGAAGGAAAAAGCGCTTGGCGCACATAGAGCGGGATTGAAGACCATTATTGCGCCTAAAGAGAATGAAAAAGATATAGAGGATATTCCTGAAAGCGTCAGAGAGGGGCTGACATTTATATTGGCATCCCACCTAGACGAAGTTTTGGAACATGCCTTAGTAGGAGAGAAGAAATGAAAGTCACAAAGTCAGAAATCGTGATCAGTGCAGTAAAACCGGAACAGTACCCTGAAGGAGGGCTACCGGAAATTGCATTGGCCGGAAGATCAAACGTAGGAAAATCGTCTTTTATCAATTCATTAATCAATCGCAAAAATCTTGCGAGAACATCGTCAAAGCCTGGAAAAACACAAACGCTTAATTTCTATATTATCAATGATGAGCTGCATTTTGTGGATGTGCCGGGGTACGGTTTTGCCAAAGTGTCAAAGTCTGAGCGTGAAGCTTGGGGCAGAATGATTGAAACCTATATCACGACACGCGAGGAATTAAAAGCAGTGGTACAGATCGTTGATTTGCGGCATGCGCCGTCCAATGATGATGTACAGATGTATGAATTCTTAAAGTATTACGGCATTCCTGTTATTATTATCGCTACAAAGGCGGATAAGATCCCGAAAGGAAAATGGGACAAACACGCGAAGGTTGTCCGACAAACATTAAATATTGATCCGGAAGACGAGCTGATTCTCTTTTCCTCAGAAACGAAAAAGGGGAAAGACGAAGCTTGGGGAGCGATCAAAAAAATGATAAACCGGTAGAGAATCCTCTACCGGTTTTATTTATCGTATAGATTTTTTCCGTTTTATCAATAATAACAATAAACTGATTCCAATAAAGACAAACGGCCAATACTCCTTCAGAAGTGCTGTTGGAATATGCGCAGACTCAAGCCACGCCATAATTTGTTTGAAAAAGTACAAAAACAGGGAAAAACAAATCATCGACACAGCCTCATATACATATTCTTTTTTTTGAACGGTTGAAACGAGTAGTGAGAAGCCGATCATAAAGAGAAGCATTTCAAAATCATCCGGCCACCATACCCATTTCGGCTTGGCAAAAAAGTGTAAACCGATCCCGAAGAGAAGCAAACCGATAAAGAAATGGGGTGCAACGGCTTCTTTTTTTCCTTGATATACAAAGGCTGCGCCTAACAGCATGAGGAGAACAGGCCATTGATCCTGTCCTGAAAACAGTTCCGCTTGGCCGCTTTCAAGCCAAGCATATAAAGAAGCGGCAAGCAGCAGACAAGGGAATAAAATTGATTTTTGTTTCATGCATATCACCTTCTTGTTTTTTAGAGCTGATGTGTAGTAAATTTCTGCTGTTTTTGGTATTGTCAATAGGAATGCTTCTTTTCCATGAAGCTTTTTCTAATATAGCATAAGAATTTTAAAATCTGTTCACATTTTGTGAAAGAATCTATGTTATAATTATTATAAATAATGAGTTCTATGTTAGAATAATTATAAATTAAGATTGGGTGTTGGGGGTGTAATTAAAGCGATGCATATACTTGTTGTGGGAGTAGATTATAAATCCGCCCCTATTGAGATACGTGAAAAAGTAAGTTTTCAGCCGAATGAGCTGGCAGACGCAATGGTGCAGCTGAAAGAAGAGAAAAGCATTCTGGAAAACATCATTGTCTCCACCTGCAACCGCACTGAAATTTATGCGGTAGTCGACCAGCTCCATACCGGCCGTTATTATATAAAAAAGTTCTTAGCTGATTGGTTTCAATTAAGCAAAGAAGAGCTGTCACCGTTCTTAACATTTTATGAGAGCGATGCAGCTGTTGAGCATTTATTTCGTGTAGCCTGCGGACTGGATTCGATGGTGATTGGTGAAACGCAGATTCTCGGACAGGTACGCGACAGCTTTAAAACAGCTCAGCAAGAAAAAACGATCGGGACTATTTTTAATGAGCTGTTTAAGCAGGCTGTTACAGTGGGCAAACGGACTCACGCCGAAACAGACATTGGCTCAAATGCGGTGTCTGTAAGCTATGCTGCAGTTGAACTTGCTAAAAAAATCTTCGGAAATCTCTCAAGCAAGCACATATTGATTCTCGGTGCGGGAAAAATGGGCGAGCTTGCTGCAGAAAACCTGCACGGACAAGGAATCGGCAAGGTCACTGTCATTAACCGAACATACTTGAAAGCGAAAGAGCTTGCTGACCGTTTCTCCGGTGAAGCGAGAAGCTTGAATCAGCTTGAAAGCGCGCTTGCGGAGGCTGATATTTTAATCAGTTCAACCGGTGCAAGTGAATTTGTCGTGTCCAAAGAGATGATGGAAAACGCGAATAAGCTTCGCAAGGGACGTCCGCTGTTTATGGTGGACATTGCTGTGCCTAGAGATCTTGATCCGGCGCTGAATGATCTTGAAGGTGTTTTTCTTTATGATATCGACGATCTGGAAGGCATTGTAGAAGCGAACATGAAAGAGCGGAGAGAAACCGCTGAAAAAGTTGAACTGTTAATTGAAGAAACCATTGTCGAATTTAAACAATGGATGAATACACTTGGTGTTGTGCCGGTTATTTCTGCATTGCGCGAAAAGGCGCTTGCCATCCAGTCAGAAACGATGGACAGCATCGAGCGTAAGCTGCCTCACTTAAGCACAAGAGAGAAAAAACTGTTGAACAAACACACCAAAAGTATCATTAACCAAATGCTGCGCGATCCGATTTTAAAGGTGAAAGAGCTTGCAGCAGATGCTGATTCTGAAGAAAAGCTCTCGTTGTTTATGCAGATTTTTGATATTGAAGAAGCTGCGGGACGTCAAATGATGAAAACCCTTGAAAGCAGCCAGAAGGTCCACTCTTTTAAAAAGGCTGAATCAAAAGCGGGCTTTAGCCCACTTGTAAGTGAGTGAAAGCTGAATGATTGATACTGCAATGGCAAGACTTAATGAGGGGACAATCGTCATTTACGCGTTAAGTGTACTCTTTTATTTTATAGATTTTCTTCAACACAACCGGAAGGCTGGAAAAATGGCCTTCTGGTTGCTTTCTATTGTCTGGACTCTGCAAACCGTGTATTTGGCCTATTTTATGTGGGTGACGGGGCGGTTTCCGGTATTAAATGTGACGGAGGCGCTTTATTTTTATGCCTGGGTGCTTGTCACGCTGTCACTTGTATTGACAAAGCTTTTACGTGTTGACTTTATTGTGTTTTTTACAAATGTTATAGGATTTTCTATGATCGCCATTCACACATTTTCACCGTCAGAGCAGCAGTCAGCGGCTTTTTCCGGGCAGCTTGTATCCGAGCTTTTGGTGATTCATATTACAATGGCGATTCTTTCATACGGCGCTTTTTCCCTTTCTTTCGTTTTTTCTGTGTTGTACATGTTTCAATATCATCTGCTGAAAAAGAAAAAGTGGGGAAAATGGCTGTTGAGAATAGAAGATTTATCAAAGCTTGATTATATGGCGTATGTTTTAAATGTGATCGGCGTTCCGATGCTGCTGCTGAGTTTGATTCTCGGCGTTATTTGGGCATATGTCTCTCTAGAAACGCTGTATTGGTTTGACGCCAAAGTGCTTGGTTCGTTTGTCGTCCTGCTGCTGTACAGCTATTATCTTTATATCAGGCTGATTAAAGAGCTGCAAGGAAAGGTCGCTGCACTGTGGAATACGGCTTGTTTTCTCGTGCTGATGATCAATTATTTCCTGCTTGGAAGCCTGTCGCAATTCCATTGGTTCAGTTAAATGATGTCCCAAGCAGATTCGGGAGGAAAGAAATGATGAGAACGATTAAAGTAGGTTCCAGACGAAGCAAACTCGCTATGACTCAAACAAAATGGGTTATCCAAAAACTGAAGGAAATCAGCCCTTCGTTTGCTTTTGAAATTAAAGAGATCGTGACAAAGGGTGACCGGATTGTTGATGTCACACTCTCAAAAGTGGGTGGAAAAGGGCTGTTTGTCAAAGAAATTGAACAAGCGCTTTTAAACGAAGAAATTGATATGGCAGTGCACAGCATGAAGGACATGCCTGCTGTTTTGCCTGAAGGCCTTGTGATCGGCTGTATTCCTGAACGGGAAGATCCTCGTGATGCCCTTATTTCAAAGAATCGCGTAAAGCTTTCAGAAATGAAGGAAGGCGCTGTCATTGGCACAAGCAGTTTAAGAAGAAGCGCACAGCTTTTGATTGAGCGGCCTGACCTTACAATTAAATGGATTAGAGGGAATATAGATACGAGACTTCAAAAGCTTGAAACAGAGGATTATGACGCGATTATTTTAGCCGCTGCCGGCCTTTCCAGAATGGGGTGGAAGCAGGATGTCGTAACCGAATTCCTTGAGCCTGAGCGTTGTTTGCCTGCAGTGGGGCAAGGAGCACTGGCGATTGAGTGCCGAGAATCGGATGAAGAGCTGTTAGCGTTGTTTTCTCAGTTTACAGATGAATATACAAAACGGACTGTTTTGGCAGAACGTGCTTTTTTAAATGCGATGGAGGGCGGCTGCCAGGTTCCGATCGCAGGCTACTCTGTGTTAAACGGGCAGGATGAAATTGAAATGACAGGGCTTGTCGCTTCTCCTGACGGCAAAATCATTTTTAAAGAAACCGTCATCGGAAACGATCCGGAGGAAGTAGGAAAGCGTTGTGCCGCTCTTATGGCTGACAAAGGAGCAAAAGATTTAATTGATCGTGTAAAACGGGAGCTTGATGAGGATGGAAAATGATTTTCCCCTGAAAGGAAAAACAGTGCTTGTCACCCGGAATAAAGCACAGGCAACATCATTTCAGCACAAAGTGGAGGCGCTTGGCGGAAAAGCGGTTTTGACCTCTTTGATTACGTTTCGCCCCGCTTTGCCGAATGATGTTGCGGAACAGGTGAGAGAGGATCTTGCCGCGCCAGGCTGGCTTGTTTTTACAAGCGTGAATGGGGCAGACTTCTTTTTTTCTTATCTGAAGGAAAATCAGCTTATTCTCCCTGCACATAAAAAAATTGCGGCCGTCGGTGAAAAAACCGCCCGCCGTTTAAAAACGCATAACGTATCGGTTGATGTGATGCCGCAGGACTATATTGCTGAACAATTGGCTGCCGCTCTTAAGCAGCATGCTGAACCGGGAGAGCGGATTACCGTGATGAAGGGGAATTTGTCACGTGATGTGATAAAACAAGAGCTTGTTCCGCTCGGTTTTGAAGTGAAGGAATGGGTTCTCTACGAAACGATTCCGGACGAAGAAGGCATCAAGGCACTGAAGAAGGCTGCGGGTCAATATTCCTTTGACTATGTAACATTTACGAGTTCATCAACCGTACATACGTTTATGCATGTCTTGGGAGAAGAATTAAAAAAGTGGAAGGCGAATGAGACTGCCTGTATCACCATCGGACCTTTAACAAGGGACGCCCTTCTGACGTATGGCATTACATCGTATACACCAGATACATTTACAATAGATGGCATGCTTGAGTTAATGTGCAGCATGTCTAGAGAGGAAGAGAGAATATGAGTCAATCATTTAATAGACACCGCCGCCTGCGGACATCAAATGCAATGAGAGAGATGGTAAAGGAAACACGTTTGCATCCATCCGATTTTATCTATCCGATTTTTGTCGTTGAAGGGCTTGAAGGCAAAAAAGCTGTTCCGTCAATGCCTGATGTTTATCATGTATCATTAGATCTATTGAAGGATGAAGTAGCTGAGCTGGTCAAACTGGGAATTCAATCTGTTATCGTGTTCGGCATCCCGGAAGAAAAGGATGATTGCGGAACTCAAGCGTACCATGATCATGGTATCGTTCAAAAAGCCATCACGGAAATTAAAAAACACTTCCCTGAAATGGTGGTTGTCGCTGACACGTGCTTATGCGAATATACAGACCACGGCCATTGCGGACTTGTCAAAGACGGGGTCATCCTCAATGATGAATCGCTTGAGCTTTTAGCGCAGACAGCTGTCAGCCAAGCGAAGGCAGGTGCGGATATCATTGCGCCATCAAACATGATGGACGGATTTGTTACAGTGATCAGAGAAGCGCTCGATAAAGAAGGATTCGTCAATATTCCAATCATGTCTTACGCTGTAAAATATTCAAGTGAGTTTTACGGTCCGTTCCGTGACGCAGCAAACAGCACACCGCAATTTGGTGACCGCAAAACATATCAGATGGATCCTGCCAACCGTATGGAGGCACTCCGCGAAGCACAATCAGATGTCGAGGAAGGCGCGGACTTTTTGATTGTCAAACCTTCGCTTTCATATATGGATATCATGCGTGACGTGAAAAATGAGTTTACTTTGCCGCTCGTCGCTTATAATGTAAGCGGAGAGTATTCAATGGTGAAGGCTGCAGCGCAGAACGGCTGGATCAAGGAAAAAGAAATTGTGTTGGAAATTTTGACAAGCATGAAGCGCGCGGGTGCGGACCTGATTATTACGTATCATGCGAAAGACGCAGCGAAATGGCTTGCGGAGTAATTTTATTCAGTTGACAGGAGTTGAGGCAGATGAGAAGCTATGAAAAATCAAAATCGGCTTTTAAAGAAGCGCAAAAACTCATGCCGGGTGGTGTGAACAGTCCCGTTCGCGCATTTAAATCAGTAGACATGGACCCGATTTTTATGGAGCGCGGAAAAGGTTCGAAAATCTTTGATATTGACGGGAATGAATATATTGACTACGTCTTGTCATGGGGGCCTTTAATTTTAGGACATACGAATGACCGCGTTGTTGAAAGCCTTAAAAAAGTGGCTGAATACGGGACAAGCTTCGGTGCTCCGACAGAAGTGGAAAATGAACTGGCAAAGCTCGTTATTGATCGTGTGCCATCTGTAGAAATTGTACGTATGGTCAGCTCCGGAACGGAGGCTACAATGAGCGCCCTCCGTTTGGCAAGGGGCTATACGGGCCGCAACAAGATTCTAAAATTTGAGGGCTGCTACCACGGACACGGCGATTCCCTCTTGATTAAAGCAGGTTCAGGTGTAGCCACTCTCGGTCTGCCTGACAGCCCTGGTGTGCCTGAAGGCATTGCAAAAAATACCATCACCGTTCCGTACAATGATTTAGAAAGTGTAAAGCTTGCTTTCCAGCAATTCGGTGAAGACATTGCGGGAGTCATCGTAGAGCCGGTTGCCGGAAATATGGGCGTTGTTCCGCCGCAAGAAGGCTTCCTGCAGGGTCTGCGTGATATCACTGAGCAATATGGCTCCCTGCTGATTTTTGATGAAGTGATGACAGGCTTCCGGGTCGACTATAACTGCGCTCAAGGCTACTTCGGCGTAGCGCCTGACCTGACTTGTTTAGGAAAAGTAATCGGGGGCGGACTTCCTGTTGGCGCTTATGGCGGAAAGGCAGAAATCATGGAGCAGATCGCTCCGAGCGGTCCGATCTATCAAGCGGGTACATTGTCAGGCAACCCGCTTGCGATGACGGCTGGATTAGAGACATTGAAGCAGTTGACACCTGAATCCTACAAGAATTTCATCAAAAAAGGCGACAGGCTGGAAGAAGGAATTTCAAAAGCCGCCGAGGCACATGGCATTCCGCATACCTTTAACCGTGCAGGTTCCATGATTGGTTTCTTCTTTACAAACGAACCTGTCATCAATTATGAAACAGCGAAATCATCAGATTTGAAGCTGTTTGCAAGCTATTATAAAGGGATGGCAAATGAAGGGATATTCCTTCCGCCATCACAATTCGAAGGACTGTTTCTCTCAACGGCCCATACTGATGAAGATATTGAAAACACAATCCAGGCAGCTGAGAACGTATTTGCTGAAATCAGCCGCAGATAAGAGTAAAAACCGGCATCAAGGACTCCTTGTGCCGGTTTTTTCGTGTGCTCCCACTCATATTTTCTCCAGTTCATACATACACCTTTAGTGACATCTAATTTTAAGGATTAGATGAAAGGAGGATATGAACTTGCCGCAAAATCATCGATTGCAATTTTCTGTAGAAGAATCGATCTGTTTCCAAAAAGGACAGGAAGTTTCTGAACTGCTTTCAATTTCATTAGATCCTGATATCAGGGTTCAGGAAGTAAATGATTATGTATCAATCAGAGGATCGCTTGAACTTACAGGTGAGTACAACATAGATCAAAACAAACATACCGAAGAGATGTATACAGATAAGCGGTTTGTTGAGCAAGTCAGAAAGAGAGAGGATGGAAGTGCGGAACTGGCTCACTGTTTTCCTGTGGATATTACCATTCCAAAAAATAAAGTGAGCCATTTACAGGATGTCTTTGTTTTTATTGACGCATTTGACTATCAATTAACGAATTCGCGCATTTTAACAATTCAAGCTGATTTAGCGATCGAAGGTCTTTTGGATGATACGCAAGACAAAGAACCGGAGATACCTTTATATGAAGCTCCTGAGGCGTTCAGGGAGGAAGAGCTTTCAGAGCCGCCGGCACATAATGTAGAAGAACCAGGTGCATCATCGGCAGAGAAAGCAGTTCTTCAGGATGAACCGCCAGAACTTTTTGTCTCAAAAGCAGGGCTCCGTGAAGAACTGGAGACAGAAAAAGCAGAATCTGAGCCGCCTGAATCGGTTGCTTCAGAACCAGAGGCCAGAGAAGATGGAAAAGAGGAAGACGAGGCTGAAGAGCCTGCAGTGATGGAAGCAGAGGTTCGTACAGAATCGGAGCCAGAACCTGCTGCTTCAGAAATAGAGATTCAAGAGATCGTTAAAGCAAAAAAAGAAACGGCAGAGCCGGCAGCTGCAGCAGATGTTCGTGAAAAAGCAGACTCTCCAGCGGAGGATGAGCTTCGTGAACACGCTGGCGCAGAAGAATCGCCTGCATTGGAAGCTGAACTTCATTCAGAGACTGTGGTCAAAGAGGAAAAAGCAGAAACATCTATTCATGAATACGCATTGCGTCAAGAGGCTCAAAATGAAGAAGAGCCTCAATCGGATCAGGCTGGTACGGCGCTTTGTCAAGAAGAGCCGGAACCGGATGGAGCTTTGGAGAATGTACCAGAGGCCGCTCTCTCCATAGAAGAAAACAGAGAGAAAAAAACAGCTTCAGCAGTATATGCGGAGAGTGACAAAGCCGATTTGCATTTCCATTTCAATCAAAAAACAGGCTCAGAGGAGGATCAAGAAGAATCGCCTGAACCGGCCTATCGTACCTTCCTGCCCGAACAAGAAGAGGAGGATTCTTTTTATTCAGCGCCTAAGCTGCTGGAGGAGGAAGAACAAGAGGAAGAAAGCTTCGAAATTGAAGTGAGAAAAACACCACCGGCTGAAGAGCCTATGGAAGAAACACCTTTTCAATCCTTCCAGCTGCCTGAATCCTCTGAGACTGAAAGGAAGGAAACGAATGCTGTTCCTAGGGTTTCCCCTGCTGCTGAAACGAAGGAACCTCAAACAAAGGAAAGTGATAATTCTCTTTATCTAACGAAACTTTTTACAAGAGAAGAGGATGAGTTTTCGAGAATGAAAATCTGCATTGTGCAGCAGGAAGATACGATCGAACGTTTATGCGAACGGTATGAAATTACATCCCAGCAG
Source organism: Bacillus sp. MBGLi79 (assembly GCF_002953915.1). NCBI lineage: Bacteria > Bacillati > Bacillota > Bacilli > Caryophanales > Bacillaceae > Bacillus > Bacillus sp. MBGLi79. The sequence continues at coordinate 3,132,419 of NZ_CP026521.1, read as the reverse complement.
CTGATCAGGATGAATTCTTTAGCCTTGGATGATGAATTAAAAGCAGGGCAGATTCTCTATATTCCTCAATATAAAAATAGCCATGCATAAACCGTAAGCGATCGGAAAATGTGGTGAATGAAATGGAAGATACCCAATCGGTTCTTCAGGAATACGGACTGACTGCTCAATTTATTGAGCCTGTCAGTCCTCTTGTTTGGAAGGTGTATACAGACTACGGCGTATTCGCCCTGAAAAAGTTGAAAGAGGGTCGCGGCAGGCAATTTACAGATCATATGGTGGCGATTGAGGAAAAAGGTTTTCGTTCTTTTGTTCCTGTATACAGAACAAATAGCGGTGAGTTTTTCTCAGCAGGCAGGCAATACGGAGATACCTACTATTTAATGCCTTGGCTCCAATTTGACCAAGAAGAAGAACGTGATCAGAAACATGCTTATTTATTTAGAGAGACAGCCCGCCTTCACGAAAGAACCATGCAGGAACTAAAGGTTAGGCGTGATGAGATTGAACGGTATTACGATCAAACGAAAAAAAAGTGGGAACATGATAAGATCTTCTATGAACAGTTTGTGGATAGAGCAGAGAAGGAGTGGTACCTTTCTCCTTTTGAACTTCAGGCCATCACCTATTTTTCAGAAACCATTTCCGCGGTGAACTTTGCGCTGGAGCGGCTGGAGGACTGGTATGAGTCGGCAAAAGAAAAGGATGTTTCAAGGGTTGTAATGAACCACGGCAGCCTGTCTATACACCATTTTCTATATAATGATACCGGGACGGGATATTTTACAAACTTCGAAAGAGCTTCTGTCGGCCCGCCGCAAAACGACCTGCTCGGCTTTTTTACAAAAATGTTCAGAGGCTTTCCGAAAGCTTGTCCGGAATGCGTCGAATGGTTTTATGGATACACGAAATCATTTCCTTTACGTGAAGCGGAAGTCAGTCTATTTCTCAGCTATATGGCTTATCCGCAAGCCATGTACAAGGTGCTGAACGGTTATCAAGCCGGGAAAAGACAGCATGAAAAAGAGGAATGTACACAATTATTAAAGGCGTATTGGCAAATGAAAAATATAGAGCCGTTTGTAATGAAAATTCATCAGATTGAACAAGAGAAAAAATTTCAGGCTGAAAACGAGTCCACGTCTTAATGGCGCGGACTTGTTTGTTTATATCCATTCTAAATGAAGGGCGCAAGCTAAAAAGATTAGGATTGCGAGCAGCAAAACATCAAAGGTTGTCGGAAAGAAAATGGTTCTGATTCCTTGAAAAATCGTAATGGGAATAATCACTTGTGCGGATACAAGCCGAATTTGCCTGACCCATGGCGGCAGCGAATAAGAGCTGAAACGTTTCTTCACAGTGCATCCTCCTCTACGCATTTACAAGCATCATATGTAAACTTGGGCAATAGGTGCCTGCCTATCTGTATAGAAAGCGGTGTTTTTGGAAAAGATGATTGACGAATCAAAAACACTTTTACTATAATAAAGAACATAAATAATGTATACAATGAGCTGATAAATACACCTGCTTAGAACGGGAAGAGTACAAAAAAGGCGCATGCAGAGAGAGAAGCCGTTTGCTGAAAGGCTTCTTATGCTGTCTGATTGGAAGGTCGCCCGGGAGCATAATTTCTTGAAGGAAGAGTAGAGAAATTCGGGAAACACCCGTTATCCGTTATAAGTGCATGAACTGATAGAGTTCATGAAAAAAGGTGGTACCGCGAAAGAGTTTTTCGTCCTTTTACAGGGATGAAGAGCTCTTTTTTCGTTCTCAGCCATTTTTAAACATGCTGGAGGGTTATGATGGAAACGAATGAACAAACAATGCCGACGAAATATGATCCGGCAGCGGTCGAAAAAGACCGATATGATTTTTGGCTAAAAGGAAAATTTTTTGAAGCGGGCAGTGACCAGGCAAAAGAGCCATACTCTGTTGTCATCCCGCCGCCAAACGTAACTGGAAGACTACACCTTGGCCACGCATGGGATACAACGCTGCAAGACATTGTAACAAGAATGAAGCGCATGCAAGGCTATGATGTGCTGTGGCTGCCTGGCATGGACCACGCCGGCATCGCGACACAGGCTAAAGTGGAGGCGAAACTTCGTGAAGAAGGCAAATCCCGCTACGATTTAGGCCGTGAAAAATTCCTCGAAGAAACGTGGAAGTGGAAGGAAGAGTATGCTGACTTTATTCGCAGCCAGTGGGCGAAATTAGGTCTTGGCCTTGATTATTCCCGGGAACGTTTTACGCTGGATGAGGGTTTAAGCAAAGCGGTACGGGAAGTATTCGTTAAGCTTTATGAAAAAGGCCTGATCTACAGAGGCGAATATATTATTAACTGGGACCCAGCGACAAAGACAGCCCTATCCGACATTGAGGTGATTTACAAGGATGTTCAAGGCGCGTTCTATCATATGAGCTATCCACTTGCTGATGGGACAGGTTCAATTGAAATTGCGACGACACGTCCTGAAACGATGCTCGGTGATACAGCAGTTGCTGTTCACCCTGAAGACGAGCGCTATAAACACCTTATCGGAAAAACGGTGATACTGCCGATTGTAAATCGTGAAATTCCGATTGTCGGTGATGACTATGTTGATATGGAATTTGGTTCAGGTGCGGTGAAAATTACGCCTGCTCATGATCCGAACGACTTCGAGCTTGGCAACCGCCACAATTTAGAACGCATTCTTGTCATGAATGAAGACGGCACGATGAATGAAAATGCATTGCAATATCAAGGTATGGATCGTTTTGAATGCCGCAAAAAGCTCGTGAAAGATTTACAGGAAGCGGGAGTTCTCTTTAAAATCGAGGATCATATGCATTCTGTCGGCCATAGTGAACGAAGCGGGGCTGTTGTGGAGCCTTATCTTTCTACACAATGGTTCGTGCGCATGCAGCCGCTTGCTGATGCAGCGATTGAGCTGCAAAAGAAAGAAGAAAAAGTCAATTTTGTGCCTGACCGTTTTGAAAAAACGTATTTACACTGGATGGAAAACATTCGCGACTGGTGTATCTCCCGTCAGTTATGGTGGGGGCATCGTATTCCTGCCTGGTATCATAAAGAAACAGGAGAGCTATATGTCGGGCTTGAGGCGCCGGAGGATAGCGAAAATTGGGAACAGGATACAGACGTGCTGGATACATGGTTCAGTTCTGCGCTATGGCCTTTCTCCACAATGGGCTGGCCTGATGTAACAGCTGAAGACTTTAAACGCTACTATCCGACAGACGTTCTCGTGACAGGATATGACATCATTTTCTTCTGGGTGTCACGCATGATTTTCCAAGGCATTGAATTTACAAACGAGCGCCCGTTCAAGGATGTTTTAATTCATGGCTTAATCCGTGACGAGCAAGGCCGGAAAATGAGTAAATCTCTTGGCAACGGTGTCGATCCGATGGATGTCATTGACAAGTACGGAGCTGATTCTCTGCGTTATTTCCTTGCGACTGGAAGCTCTCCTGGCCAGGATCTGCGCTTCAGCTATGAAAAAGTGGAATCGACATGGAATTTTGCCAATAAAATTTGGAACGCCTCTCGTTTTGCATTAATGAACATGGATGGCATAACGTACGATGAGCTTGATCTGTCAGGCGAAAAATCAGTCGCTGACAAGTGGATTTTAACGCGATTAAATGAAACGATCGAGCACGTGACCCAGCTTGCTGACCGATATGAATTTGGTGAAGTCGGACGCCATTTATATAACTTTATTTGGGATGATTTCTGTGACTGGTATATTGAAATGGCGAAGCTTCCGCTTTATGGAGAAGACGAAGCGGCTAAGAAAACTACCCGCTCCATCCTTGCTTACGTGCTTGATCAAACGATGCGTCTGCTCCATCCGTTTATGCCATTCTTAACGGAGGAAATTTGGCAGCACCTTCCTCACCAAGGGGAATCGATTACAGTAAGTCAATGGCCTGTTGTCGTGCCGGAGCATACTGATACGGAAGCGGCAGCTGACATGAAGCTTCTTGTTGAGCTGATCCGTTCTGTGCGTAATATCCGCAGTGAAGTCAATACGCCAATGAGCAAGCAGGTTGAACTGTATATTAAAACAAGCACAGACGAAATAGCAGCCCGCCTCGAAGCGAACCGTTCATATGTTGAACGCTTTACGAATCCGAGCGTTCTTAAAATCGGCACGGATATCGAGGCTGTTGATAAAGCGATGACGGCCGTTGTCTCAGGAGCAGAGGTTATTCTTCCGCTTGAAGGCTTAATTAATATTGATGAAGAAATTGCCCGTCTGCAAAAAGAATTCGATAAGCTGACGAAAGAAGTCGAGCGCGTCCAAAAGAAACTTGGAAATGAAGGATTTATGAAAAAAGCGCCTGCACACGTAATTGATGAAGAACGTGAAAAAGAAAAAGATTATGTGGCAAAGCGTGACGCTGTTCAAAAACGAATGGCTGAGCTGAAGGGCTAATGAAAAGCCGGGGCGGTTTCTAGAGAAACCGCCTTGTCTTATAAAAGAGGGGATTATCATTGTTTACTGCATATCAAGAAGCGCGCAGCTGGATTCACGGGCGGCTGAAATTCGGGGTGAAACCCGGGCTTGGCCGAATGGAGCAGCTGATGGCGCGTTTAGGACATCCTGAAAAAAAAATCCGCGCGCTCCACGTCGCAGGAACAAACGGTAAAGGATCAACTGTCGCTTTTATCCGTTCTATGCTGCAGGAAGCCGGATATACGGTAGGAACGTTTACATCGCCTTATATCATTACGTTTAATGAACGGATCAGCGTAAACGGGACACCGATTACAGATGAGGAATGGACAGCACTCGTTAATCAAATGAAACCGTACGTTGAAGCCCTTGATCAAACGGAACACGGACAGCTGACAGAATTTGAAATTATGACGGCCTGTGCATTTTTATATTTTGCAGAATTTCATAAGGTAGATTTTGTTATTTTTGAAACAGGTTTGGGCGGCAGATTCGATTCTACGAATGTAGTAGAGCCGCTTTTAACTGTGATCACAAGCATCGGACACGATCATATGAATATTTTGGGAAACACCATTGAAGAAATTGCAGGAGAAAAGGCCGGTATTATTAAAGAAGGTATTCCAATCGTTACAGCAGTTACCCAGGCGGAAGCTTTACAGGTCATCCGCCATGAAGCTGAACAGCATGCTGCGCCATTCCAGTCATTACTTGATACCTGTGCTATTTTCAATGAAAAGGCTCTGCCTGCAGGAGAACAGTTTTCATTCAAAACGGGCGAAAAATGCTATGAAGATATTCGGACATCCTTGATTGGCACCCACCAAAGACAAAATGCTGCTTTATCCATTTTGGCTGCGGAGTGGCTCAATAAGGAGAATATTGCCCATATCAGTGATGAAGCATTAAGAAGCGGGCTTGTGAAGGCTGCTTGGCCCGGACGGTTAGAGCTTGTTCAAGAAGATCCTCCGGTTTACTTAGACGGTGCGCATAACGAAGAAGGTGTTGAAAAGCTGGCGGAAACGATGAAGCAGCGTTTCGCCAATTCACGCATTTCTGTGGTGTTTAGCGCATTAAAGGACAAACCGTATCAGAACATGATTAAAAGACTGGAAACCATAGCTGATGAGATTCATTTTGCTTCTTTTGATTTTCCCCGTGCTTCTCTTGCAAAAGATCTCTATGATGCAAGTGAAATCAGCCATAAAAGCTGGAGTGAAGATCCAGACGATGTGATCAATTTCATAGAAAGCAAAAAGGGCTCACATGAAATCGTGCTGATTACCGGATCTCTTTATTTTATTTCTGACATTCGCAAACGGTTGAAATAAACGCGTCCGGCTCCGGCAGAATCGAAAAAAGATTCTGCCGGCTTTTTTATGTGTAAAATTGCATAATCCCGATTGGAGTTCAGGTTTCTCATTTTGCTACAATCCATACCATAACTCAGTGAGTAAAGGTGTGTTGTCTATGCTATTCATTCTTTTTATCTTCGGGCTTATCCTTGGTTCTTTTTACTATACGGCCGGGCGCCGTATCCCCTTACATCTATCTATTATCGCGCCCCGTTCATCATGCTCGTTTTGCCGGCGGGCTTTGACCCCTGCAGAATTAATTCCCATCCTGTCATTCCTATTTCAAAAAGGTAAATGTAAAAGCTGCGGGCATAGGATTTCTTTTATGTATCCCGCGGCAGAGCTTGTGACAGCGTGTTTATTTGCCGCCGCAGGAATACGCTTTGGCATGTCGCTGGAATTGTTAACCGCTGTCGTGTTTCTCTCTCTTCTCATTATTGTTGCAGTGACAGATCTTCATTATATGCTGATTCCAAATCGAATATTGATTTTCTTTCTTCCCTTTTTGGCGGCCGTGAGATTGATTTCTCCGCTTGATTCCTGGTATGCAGGCCTGTTAGGTGCTGCAGCCGGATTTCTATTTCTGGCTTTAATTGCCGCAATCACTCATGGGGGAGTAGGGGGAGGAGATATTAAATTATTTGCGGTGATTGGCTTTGTGCTTGGTGTGAAGATGCTGGCGGCTGCCTTTTTCTTTTCTGTTTTGATAGGCGCATTGTACGGGTCGGCAGCTGTTCTGACTGGTAGACTCGCCAAAAAGCAGCCGCTTCCCTTTGCCCCTGCAATAGCGGCAGGGAGTATTTTAACCTATTTATATGGGAACTCTATCATTTCGTTTTATATCAAAATGGCATCGGGATGACTGCTGAAAAATTTGACGAACGTTTTTTGGACAAGACGACAAAAGTCTTGTTCTTTTTTTTTTCGCCTGTGCTAAAGTGTGTAGCATGAAAAGCCGACAAGAACGGTCAAGCAAATGAAGGGAGGAAGCGGAATTGAAAAAAAGAAAGAATAAAAAAAACAGTAAAGCCGCAGAAAAAGCCCTCAAGGTGACGATTAATGGAAAAGAAGAGACAGTTTACGAACAAGAGACGCAAGATACAGAGGCGGATAAAAGCATGACATTTTCAAATTGGGAGGAAAAAAGAAAGGCAGAACAAGAGGTTGCGGCATCCCAGGAACATCCTGATGAAGATGAATTTAATTGGGATTCCGAGGAGGACAAGGTGTTTAAAGAGGACCCTAAAGTTGTTCCTCCTTATCAAAAGAAAAAATCAAAGTCTTATGCAAAAGGAAAGACCGGGACTGCCAAACCAGTAAAAAGAGTGGCTGCGACGATTGCCTTCGCGGCTGTCATTGGCACTGGGTTAGGGCTATTCGCGTTAAGCATGTCGGGGAATAAAGAAGCGTCAGCACCGGCCTCTTTAGAGGATTCTCTAGGCAGCCAAACGGCAAAAGCCGGAGATGCTTCTGCTGATAAACAAACCTCAGGCACAGAAAAACAAGCGGCACAAACTGAAGGTACATACAAAACATACGCTGTGCAAGCCGGGAAATTTTCAAATGAAAAGGGTGCCGAAACGTTAACAAAACAATTGACCGAAAAAGGTTATTCCGCCGTGTCACTGTCAAAGGATGACGGGTATACGTATGTTATTGCAGGCTTAGCAAGTGAAAAGGATGTCTCACAGCAGTTAGGACAGCTTTTAATCGACAGTGATTTTGAAGCTTGGGGAGGTAAGGAGCTTTCTTTATCAATAGAGTCGGATATGACCGATTCTTTTAAGGAAACAGCGGAGCTTGCGACAAAGGCGATTCTCGGAGAAGACTTTACAAAAGCGAGTGTAGAAAAAATAGAAAAGTCGCTTGGTGAAACAAAAGCGTCAGAAACAGGAGAGAAAAAAGCGATTCTGCAGGCATTAAAGGAGTTAGAGGAGCCAAGTGCTGCAGCCGGATGGAAGGCTCAGCAGCAGCTGTTAGCCGTCGTTAAATAAGAGAAAATGCGTGAGCCTTCGTCCTTTAGTGACAGGCTTTTTTTATTTTGTCATGAAAAAGTTATTTTTCTGAAATTGTGACAAGCCCCGTGATTTGGTAGGATAAACGAGTATCTTTTTTTCTTAAACAAACCCTGAAAGGATGACGAACATGACAAAACCGCTAATACTTGCATCACAATCTCCGCGCAGGAAAGAACTCCTCGATCTTCTCCAGCTGCCCTATTCCATTATTGTCAGTGAAGTAGAAGAAAAATTAAATCGAAACCTTTCACCAGAAGAAAACGTCCAATGGTTGGCAAAACAAAAAGCTAAGGCTGTTGCTGATCTCCACCCGCATGCAATTGTTATCGGTGCTGATACAATGGTATGCCTTGACAGCGAATGCCTCGGAAAACCGCAGGATCAAGAAGAAGCTGCTTCCATGCTGCGGAGGCTTTCAGGCCGAAGTCACTCAGTAATAACCGCGGTCAGCATTCAAGCTGAAAATCACAGCGAGACTTTTTATGATAAGACAGAAGTTGCGTTTTGGCCCCTCAGTGAAGAAGAGATTTGGACGTATATTGAAACAAAAGAGCCGATGGATAAAGCAGGTGCATACGGCATCCAAGGAAGAGGCGCGCTTTTTGTAAAGAAAATAGACGGAGATTATTATTCAGTCATGGGCCTTCCTATATCAAAAACAATGAGAGCTCTACGTCATTTTGATATAAAGGCATGATGATTTTATAAACGGGAAGGGAAAGAAAAGGAGTGCTTGGTCATACACGATCTGCCATTAAAACTCAGAGATTTCCCAACGAAAGAAAAGCCAAGAGAACGGCTCCTGAAAGTCGGAGCCGAGAACTTAGCGAATCATGAACTTTTGGCTATATTATTGCGGACAGGGACTAAACACGAATCTGTTTTGGAGCTGTCAAACCGGCTGCTGCGCTCTTTTGACGGGCTGCGTCTGCTGAAGGAAGCATCGGTTGAAGAGCTGTCAAGCATCCCGGGAATCGGTATGGTAAAAGCGATTCAAATACTGGCAGCAGTTGAGCTCGGAAGCCGGATTCATAAATTAGCCAACGAAGAACATTTCGTCATTCGCTCCCCGGAAGACGGCGCTAATCTTGTCATGGAGGATATGCGCTTTTTAACCCAGGAGCATTTTGTCTGTTTATACTTAAATACAAAAAATCAAGTCATCCATAAACGCACCGTATTTATCGGAAGCCTGAATTCATCTATTGTCCACCCGCGAGAGGTGTTTAAAGAAGCGTTTAAACGATCTGCCGCTTCCTTTATCTGTGTTCATAATCATCCATCTGGAGATCCAACGCCGAGCAGGGAAGATATTGAAGTGACAAGACGGCTGTTTGAATGCGGAAACCTGATTGGCATCGAGCTGCTCGACCATTTGGTGATCGGGGACAAAAAATTTGTGAGTTTAAAGGAAAAAGGATATTTGTAACACTTTTTTTTTCGTCGAATTAAGCTATAATAGAGTTTATGAGTTTTTCCCTTTAGGGTATTTTTGCTTTAAGAAAGGAAGATACATACATATGTTTGGAATTGGTGCAAGAGACCTTGGTATAGATCTTGGAACTGCGAATACGCTTGTTTTTGTAAAAGGAAAAGGAATTGTTGTGAGAGAGCCGTCTGTTGTCGCTTTGCAGACGGATACGAAATCGATTGTTGCTGTCGGAAATGATGCGAAAAATATGATTGGAAGGACACCGGGCAACGTGGTGGCTCTGCGCCCGATGAAAGACGGCGTTATCGCTGATTATGAAACTACGGCGACGATGATGAAATATTACATCAATCAGGCCATAAAAAATAAAGGCATGTTTGCCAGAAAACCATATGTAATGGTATGTGTTCCATCAGGTATTACAGCTGTTGAAGAACGCGCTGTTATCGATGCGACAAGACAGGCGGGAGCGCGTGACGCGTATCCGATTGAAGAGCCATTTGCGGCAGCAATCGGAGCCAATCTGCCAGTTTGGGAACCGACTGGAAGCATGGTTGTTGATATCGGAGGCGGTACGACAGAAGTTGCGATTATTTCCCTCGGAGGCATCGTAACGTCTCAATCAATCCGCGTAGCCGGTGATGAGATGGATGACGCGATTATCAACTACATCAGAAAAACATACAACCTGATGATCGGTGACCGTACGGCTGAAGCGATTAAAATGGAAATCGGATCTGCAGAAGCTCCTGAAGAGTCCGATAACATGGAAATCCGCGGACGCGATCTGCTGACAGGTCTGCCGAAAACAATCGAAATTACAGGAAAAGAGATTTCTAACGCTCTACGCGACACTGTATCTACAATTGTTGAAGCCGTGAAGAGCACACTCGAAAAAACACCGCCTGAGCTTGCAGCAGATATCATGGACAGAGGTATAGTGTTAACCGGCGGCGGAGCGCTTCTTCGCAATTTGGACAAAGTCATTAGCGAAGAAACGAAAATGCCGGTCCTTATCGCCGAAGATCCGCTTGATTGTGTAGCGATCGGAACAGGGAAAGCACTGGAGCACATCCATCTTTTCAAAGGGAAAACTAGATAATCGGGAGTTCAATAGAAGAGGTGTAACACGATGCCGAATAAGCGGTTAATGCTATTACTTCTGTGTATTATCATATTGGTGGCTATGATTGGATTTTCGCTGAAGGGCGGCCGCAATACCACCTGGCCTGAGAAAGTGATCGGCGATACGACGGGAGTATTTCAAAATATTTTTCATACGCCTGCCGAATTTTTTGCAGGAATATTTGAGAACATCAATGATTTAAAAAACACATACAAAGAAAACGAGCGTCTGAGAGAAAAGCTTGACGGACAGACACAATATGAAGCCAAGCTTCAAGAGCTTGAAGAAGAAAACAAATCCTTGCGTGCCGAGCTTGGCCATGTCAAATCGATTAAGGATTACAAGCCGATTTTGGCAACGGTCATCGCCAGAAGCCCTGATAATTGGGCGAAACAGGTCACCATTAACAAGGGGACTCAGCAAAACGTAGCGAAAGATATGGCCGTTACGAACGAAAAAGGCGCATTAATCGGCAAGATCAAAAGTTCCGGACTGAACAATTTCACTTCAACTGTTCAGCTTTTAAGCGATACTGACCGCAATAACAGAGTCGCGACGAAAATTTCCGGAAAAAAAGGCAGCAAAGGCTACGGCTTGATCGAAGGATATGACAAAGAGAAAAAACGTCTTAAGATGACAATTATTGAGCGTAAGGATAAACAAGACGTGAAAAAAGGCGATCTTATTGAAACATCAGGCACAGGCGGTGTTTTCCCAGAAGGGCTGACAATCGGTGAGGTGACTGATATCGAGTCAGATTCCTATGGATTAACGAAGGTTGCTTATGTAAAACCTGCGGCTGACCTTACCGATTTAAATAATGTGATCGTTGTTAACCGTGACGTGCCGACTGTCGATACAGAGGAGGAAGGATCGTGAAACGTTTCCTTCTCCCTTTCGTTATGATGCTTGTTTTTTCTGCGGAAAGCATTTTTACAGATTTGGTGCATTTTCCTTTCGTTACAGACGACCAAGTGCTCGCTCCGCGTTTTTTGATGCTTGTATTGATATTTATGTCGGCTTTTATCAACCAAAAACACGCGATGATTTACGGATTTATATTTGGTTTTCTATATGACATGAACTATACAAGTCTATTAGGCGTTTACATGTTTGGTTTTGCAGGGCTATGCTATTTGGCTTCAAAAGCGTTTAAAGTGCTGCATACAAACGCATTTGTAGTGATATTGATAGCAGTTCTGGCTGTCTGTCTGCTCGAATTTTACGTATTCGGCATTCAGTCTTTGATTCATAAAGATATTATGACGTTTAACGGATTTGTGCTTGACCGGTTTATACCGACAATTTTATTGAATATTGTAGCAGCTCTTATTCTTGTTCTGCCGTTTAGATTATTTTTTATGAGTCTAAAGAAAGAATTGAGAGATGAGTAAAAAGGATTTTATCTTTTTTTGACGAAATGAGTATGTTGTTGAGGTGAATATTGTGAAGACCAAAAAGCAGCAATATGTAACGATAAAAGGAACAAAGAATGGGTTAACATTGCATCTGGATGATGCGTGTTCTTTTGATGAGCTTCTCGATGGTCTTCAGAATATGCTGTCAATTGAACAATATACCGATGGAAAAGGCCAGAAAATCAGCGTCCATGTTAAGCTGGGAAATCGCTTTTTATATAAGGAGCAAGAGGAACAGCTAACCGAATTGATTGCGTCAAAGAAAGATTTGTTTGTTCATTCTATTGACAGTGAAGTCATTACTAAAAAAGAAGCACAGCGGATAAAAGAGGAAGCCGAAATTATTTCTGTATCAAAAATTGTCCGTTCAGGCCAGGTGCTGCAGGTAAAAGGCGACTTGCTCCTGATCGGTGACGTTAATCCCGGCGGAACAGTCAGGGCCGGAGGGAACATTTTTGTTCTGGGCTCCCTGAAAGGAATCGCGCACGCCGGGTTTAACGGAAATAATCAAGCGGTCATCGCCGCCTCTGAAATGCTGCCGACACAATTAAGAATCAATCATGTGTTAAATCGCTCCCCAGACCACATTCAAAAAGGGAACGAAATGGAATGTGCTTATTTAGATACAGACGGAAATATGGTCATTGAACGCCTTCAACATTTGGCTCATTTAAGACCTGATCTAACAAGGCTTGAGGGAGGAATGTGAATTGGGTGAGGCTATCGTAATAACTTCGGGAAAAGGCGGAGTAGGTAAAACAACAACATCTGCGAACCTCGGTACCGCCTTAGCCATTTTAGGGAAGCGCGTATGCTTAGTGGATACTGATATAGGACTGCGCAACCTTGATGTTGTAATGGGTCTTGAAAATAGAATTATTTACGATCTTGTAGACGTTGTAGAGGGCAGATGCAAAATGCATCAGGCGCTCGTAAAAGACAAACGTTTTGATGATCTGCTCTATTTAATGCCTGCTGCTCAAACGAGCGATAAGACAGCTGTTGCTCCTGAACAAATTAAAAACATGGTCCAAGAGCTCAAACAGGAATTTGACTATGTCATCATAGACTGTCCTGCGGGAATCGAGCAAGGGTACAAAAATGCCGTTTCCGGAGCTGATAAAGCGATTGTGGTCACTACGCCTGAAATCTCAGCCGTTCGTGATGCTGACCGTATTATAGGGCTGCTGGAGCAAGAAGAAAATGTTGAATCGCCGCGGCTTGTTGTAAACAGAATCAGAAATCACCTGATGAAAAACGGTGACACGATGGATATCGACGAAATCGTACAGCATCTGTCGATTGATTTGCTCGGAATCGTGGCTGATGATGATGAAGTCATTAAAGCTTCCAATCATGGCGAACCGATTGCGATGGACCCGAAAAACCGCGCTTCCATTGCATATCGAAATATTGCCCGCCGTATTTTAGGTGAATCTGTTCCTTTACAAGTGCTTGAAGAGCAAAACAAAGGAATGATGGCTAAGATTAAGTCATTTTTCGGCGTAAGATCTTAATGTGATAGAATCAAAGAGAAGAATCTGACAAAGCAAATGCTGTGTCAGGTTTTTTTGTTTTTGTCTGCTTTGTTCCTGACTAAACCGAATATTTGCCATGGACAAGACATATGATGTACAAACCCAACGAATGCAAAGGATGATGGCAATGAGTCACAGAGCAGATGAAATCAGAAAACGATTAGAGAAAAGAAGAAAACAGCTTTCCGGCTCAAAACGTTTCTCTACTCAGACAGTTTCTGAAAAGCAGAAACCCCCGTCCTGGGTGATGGTAACGGATCAGGAAAAGCATGGAACACTTCCGGTCTACGAAGATAACATGCCAACATTCAACGGAAAACACCCATTGGTGAAAACAGATTCAATTATCCTGAAATGTCTTCTTTCGGCCTGCCTTGTTCTCGTTTCGGCTATAGCCTATAAAACAAACATTGGACCTGCCAGCCAGATTAAACCCGCAGTTGCCAAAACTTTCGAAACTGAATTTCAATTTGCTTCGGCAAGCCATTGGTTTAAAACGAAATTTGGAAATCCGCTTGCTTTTCTGGCTCCTGAACACAAAGATAAGGAACAGCAGGTTGAAGTAAGCAAAGATCTGGTCGCGCCTGCATCCGGGAAAGTACAGCAGGATTTTCAGAACAATGGGGAAGGAATTAAAGTTGAAACAAGCAGCGATACGATTGATAGCGTAAAGGAAGGCTATGTGGTTGAAGTCAGCAAAGACAGCCAGACGGGATTGACGGTTAAGGTGCAGCATGCTGACAACACCTACAGTATTTATGGCGAGCTCAAAGATGTGGATGTTGCTTTATATGATTTTGTGGATAAAGGCAAAAAGCTTGGTTCAATTAAGCTTGATGATCATAATAAAGGGGTCTATTATTTTGCCATGAAAGACGGCGATAAATTTATTGATCCGATTCAGGTGATTTCATTTGAATAAATGGCTCGACCTTATCTTAAAGATCCATGTGCATCCTTTTCTTTGGATTATCGCGGCGCTGGGGCTGCTTACAGGTCATATGAAAGCATTATTATGTCTGCTCCTGATTGTATTGATTCATGAGCTGGGGCATGCTGCTCTGGCTGTGTTTTTTTCTTGGAGAATCAAGCGTGTATTTTTGCTGCCGTTTGGCGGAACGGTTGAAGTGGAAGAGCACGGGAATCGGCCGTTAAAGGAAGAATTTGCGGTCATTATTGCCGGCCCTCTTCAGCACATCTGGCTTCAGGTTGCTGCCTGGATGCTTGCAGAAGCCTCAGTGATTCATCAGCATACCTTTGAACTCTTCACCTTTTATAATCTTTCTATTTTATTTGTCAATCTACTGCCGATTTGGCCGCTGGATGGCGGAAAACTGTTATTTTTGTTGTTTTCCAAACAGCTGCCCTTTCAAAAGGCTCACCGGCTCAATCTAAAAACGTCGCTCTGCTTCTGCCTGTTGCTTGGGTGCTGGGTTTTATTTGTGATTCCTCTGCAAATCAGCGCATGGGTTTTGTTTGTCTTTCTGGCTGTTTCTTTGTTTGAGGAATATAGGCAAAGGCACTATATCCATGTGAGATTTCTTCTTGAAAGGTATTACGGAAAAAATCGGGATCTTGAGAAACTTCTGCCGCTGACAGTAAAGGCGGAGGATAAAGTCTATCACGTGATGGCCGAGTTCAAACGCGGCTGCAAACATCCAATTATTATTGAGAAATCAGGCGAGAAGCTCAGCCAGCTTGACGAGAATGAAGTGCTGCACGCTTACTTTGCCGATAAGCGGACGAATTCCTCCATGGAGGAACTGCTGCTGCCTTACTAAAATCGATTGACAAACGTCTTGTATTTTGGTATATTTTTTAATGTTATGGATGTAGCACCATTGCTACAACCGCTCAGTACAGGTGTTAAGAGCTTTTACAGCCCCCTGGTATCTGGCGAGTCTTAGTCTAATAGGAGGTGCAGAGAATGTACGCAATCATTAAAACAGGCGGTAAACAAATCAAAGTTGAAGAAGGCCAAACTGTTTACATCGAAAAACTTGCTGCTGAAGCAGGTGAAACAGTTACTTTTGAAGACGTTTTGTTTGTTGGCGGAGACAACGTGAAAGTCGGCAACCCTACAGTTGAAGGCGCGACAGTAACGGCTAAAGTTGAAAAACAAGGCCGCGCGAAAAAAATCACTGTTTTCAGATACAAAGCAAAGAAAAACGTTCATAAAAAACAAGGTCATCGTCAGCCTTACACTAAATTGACGATCGAAAAAATCAACGCGTAAGCATGATTCAGGCAACAATCAGAAGGTCTCATGATAAAGGCATATTGTCTTTTGAAATGACGGGCCATGCGAATTTTGCTGAACATGGACAAGATCTTGTTTGTGCCGGAGTGACAGCCGTTGTGTTTGGAGCCGTTAACGCGGTCATTGTGCTCGCAGGCTTCGAGCCGCTTCTTGATATAGGAGAGGACGGGGGTTATTTTTATTTTGAATTTCCTGAATCTCTTGATCCGGATGCGCGCCAAAAAGCTCAGCTGCTGATTGAAGGCATGATTGTTTCGCTAGAGACAATCGAACGAGATTACAAAGACAACTTGCGTGTGACCACAAACATAATATAGGAGGTGAGCTACATGCTTAGATTAGATCTTCAGTTTTTCGCTTCTAAAAAAGGAGTAGGTTCTACAAAGAACGGACGTGACTCTGAGGCTAAACGTTTAGGTGCTAAACGTGCTGACGGTCAATTCGTAACAGGCGGTTCTATCCTTTACCGTCAACGCGGAACAAAAATTTACCCAGGTGAAAACGTGGGCCGCGGCGGAGATGACACTCTATTTGCGAAAATCGACGGAACTGTTAAATTCGAACGTTTCGGCCGTGACCGCAAAAAAGTGAGCGTATATCCTGTAGCTCAATAATGATTCAAAAAACTCCGGTCGTTGATGACTGGAGTTTTTTTTGCAATACGCGGAGTAAACACCTAGAATGAAATGCAGAGTATGTGCGAGCAGACCCCGCCAAGAATGAGAATAAATATCTCAAACCCACTGGATATGTTCCCCAAGCAGTAATACATAAAATGTTCTGCCTGGCTGCAAATCAACCAAAGCGCCAGAAAAAAGGAACATGATATTTCTGGGAAAAACAATTGTTTTTCTAACAAAGCCTTCTCTGTTATAATTCATAATACACACTTATACAGACTCCTAAATAAGAAATTAAATGATTGGGAGTGCGAAAATGAAGGATGTTTCAAAAAATCAAGAAGAAAATATAAGCGACACGGCATTAACAAACGAACTGATTCATCTGCTTAGCCATTCCCGGCATGATTGGATGAATAAGCTGCAGCTGATTAAAGGAAACTTAAGCTTACAGAAGTATGACCGCGTCTTTGAAATGATTGAAGAAATGGTTATAGACGCAAAGCACGAATCAAAGCTCTCAAACCTGAAAACACCGCATTTGGCGTTTGATTTTCTTACATTTAATTGGAAAACCCATTATATGACGCTTGAATATGAAGTTCTTGGAGAAATTAAGGATTTGTCGGCATATGACCAAAAGCTGGCGAAACTGATGAGAAAGCTGTTTCATCTGTTTGATCAAGCAGTCAGCAGAGAGAGTGAAAATCATTTAACGGTTTCGCTTCAAACGGATCATCCTGATAGACAGCTGATTCTGTACCTTGATTTCCACGGCGCCTTTGCCGATCCATCTGCTTTTGATGATATTCGGCAGAATGGATATGAGGAAGTTGATATCATGCGTTTTGAAATCACAAGTCACGAATGTCTGATTGAAATTGGATTGGACTAGCGGAGTTTTTAACGGTTAGAACGGAGGACATTATGTTTGTAGATCAGGTCAAAGTATATGTAAAAGGCGGCGACGGCGGCAACGGGATGGTTGCGTTTCGCCGTGAAAAGTATGTGCCAAAAGGCGGCCCTGCCGGCGGCGACGGAGGAAAGGGAGGAGACGTCGTTTTTGAAGTGGATGAAGGTCTCCGCACCCTGATGGATTTTAGATACAAAAAACACTTTAAAGCGATTCGCGGCGAGCATGGCATGTCCAAAAACCAGCACGGACGAAATGCTGATGATATGGTCATTAAAGTTCCGCCGGGCACCGTTGTGACAGACGATGATACAAAACAGGTCATCGCTGATTTAACAGAGCACGGACAGCGGGCTGTCATTGCAAGAGGCGGAAGAGGCGGAAGAGGGAATAGCCGCTTTGCTACACCGGCTAATCCCGCGCCTCAGCTTTCAGAAAACGGCGAGCCGGGAAAAGAACGCTACATTGTTCTTGAATTAAAAGTGCTTGCAGATGTCGGACTTGTCGGGTTCCCGAGTGTGGGAAAATCTACTTTGCTGTCTGTTGTCTCATCTGCAAAACCGAAAATTGCGGACTATCACTTTACAACGCTTGTCCCGAATCTCGGCATGGTTGAAACGGATGACGGACGCAGCTTTGTCATGGCCGATTTGCCGGGGCTGATTGAAGGCGCACACCAAGGCGTCGGACTGGGCCACCAGTTTTTGCGCCATATTGAACGGACACGAGTTATTGTTCATGTCATTGATATGTCCGGCTTAGAAGGCCGCGATCCGTATGATGATTATGTCACGATTAATCAGGAACTGAGCGAGTACAATCTGCGACTCACTGAGCGTCCGCAAATTATCGTTGCAAATAAAATGGACATGCCGGAGGCTGCGGAAAATCTCGAAGCCTTTAAAGAAAAGCTGACGGATGATTATCCGGTATTCCCGATCAGTGCGGTGACAAGAGAAGGTCTGCGTGAGCTTCTGTTTGAGGTTGCCAATCAGCTTGAGAACACACCGGAATTCCCGCTGTATGACGAGGAAGAGCTTACACAAAACCGTGTCATGTACACGATGGAAAATGAAGAAGTGCCATTTAACATTACACGCGATCCAGACGGTGTATTTGTGCTTTCAGGAGACAGCCTTGAGCGGTTATTCAAGATGACTGATTTCTCACGTGATGAATCGGTTAAACGGTTTGCAAGACAGATGCGCGGAATGGGTGTTGATGAAGCACTCAGAGAACGCGGAGCCAAGGATGGAGATATAATCAGGCTTCTGGAATTTGAATTTGAATTTATTGATTAATGAATGTTGGCTGAAAAGAGAGCCTGGTGTCAGGCTCTCTATTTTAAAGGGGAGATGCAAATGAAAGAGGAGACATTTTATCTTGTCCGTGAAGATGTATTGCCCGATGCAATGAGAAAAACGTTGGAAGTCAAAAAGCTGCTTGATCGAAAAAAAGCAGACTCAGTAGCAGATGCCGTTCAAAAGGTTGATCTAAGCCGAAGTGCATTTTATAAATACAGAGATGCTGTTTTTCCATTCTATACTATGGTTAAAGAACAAATTATCACACTTTTCTTTCATTTAGAGGACAGGTCAGGTGCGTTATCTCAGCTCCTTCAGGCGGTAGCTGATTCTGGAAGCAACGTTCTTTCCATTCACCAGACCATTCCGCTTCAAGGAAGAGCAAATGTGACACTGTCTATCAGTACGTCTGCAATGGAAGAAGACATTCATACATTAATGAATAAGCTCAGGAAGTTTGATTTTGTAGAAAAGGTTGAAATATTAGGTTCAGGTGCATAAGGGAGAGAAAATCGTCATGAAAGTCGGTTATTTAGGTCCAGCAGCTACATTTACACATCTAGCAGTCAGTTCTTGTTTTCAAAACGGCGCCGAACATGTGGCTTACCGCACCATTCCGGAGTGTATAGATGCGGCAGTTGCAGGCGAAGTTGATTTCGCTTTTGTTCCTTTGGAAAATGCATTAGAAGGATCAGTAAATCTGACAATAGACTATTTAATACATGAACAGCCCTTGCCTATCGTGGGTGAAATGACGTTGCCGATTCATCAGCATTTGCTCGTCCATCCCTCTAGAGAGAATGCGTGGAAAGAGCTCGACAAAATTTACTCACATTCGCACGCGATTGCGCAATGCCATAAATTTCTCCATCGTCAATTTCCTTCCGTTCCATATGAATACGCCAATTCTACCGGGGCGGCAGCAAAGTTTGTCAGTGACCATCCCGAGCTGAATATCGGGGTCATTGCCAATGATATGGCAGCTTCTACATACGAATTAAAAATCGTGAAACGGGATATACAGGATTATAGGGACAATCATACAAGATTTGTTATCCTGTCCCCGGATGAAAACATATCTTTTGAAGTGAATTCAAAATTGAGTTCCAGGCCGAAAACGACCTTAATGGTCATGCTTCCGCAGGATGATCAGTCGGGGGCGCTGCATAGAGTGCTGTCTGCATTTTCTTGGAGAAATTTAAACTTGTCAAAAATTGAGTCACGTCCGACTAAAACGGGATTAGGCCATTATTTCTTTATTATTGATATTGAGAAAGCGTTTGATGATGTCTTGATTCCAGGAGCCATGCAGGAACTTGAAGCGCTTGGCTGCAAAGTGAAGCTTTTGGGTGCATACCAGTCCTACCAATTATAAAAAAAGCCCTCTAGAGGGCTTTTTTTAGTCTTTAATTAAAATGCCGGCTTCTTCGAGTGCTTGGCAGGCTTGATCAATGCGGTGTTCATCAGATGCTGTCAGTGTGTGCAGATGCACGCCGTCGGTCAGCTGTGACAAGTAGGCAGCATTCGTAGAATTGATTTTTTTAATGAAATGGCTAACTTCCTTCCGGGTGCCTACTCGGATGGCTGCAGTTAAATCTCCGTAAACGGGATGCTCAATTTTTACGTCTTTCACTGTAACGCCTTCGTCCACGATGAGCTGCAGTTCCTCTTCTGTCCGTTCAGGACTGTGCAGACATGCTATGATCCTTTCCGCCTGCTGGTGCTGCTGAGCGGCCGCATCCATGTATACATATCCTTGGCTTGTGGCGATAATCGGTTCATTTTTCGCTTTCAAGAGCGATATATCCTGTACAATAACCTGTCTTGAAACGTTTGCTTTTTTTGCGAGTTCTCCTCCTGTCAGCGGTGATGTAGATTCCTTCAGCCACAGAAGAAGCTGGTCACGCCTGTTGGCGCCCATAAGCTTTAATTCCTCGGTCAATATCAAATTCTCCTTTCTTTTGTTCCCAAAGCATTGTAAACGTATGTAATAACTGATCTAGCTGGTCAGCTGTTGTATGCCTGCCAAAAGAGATGCGGATAAATTGCAGAGCCTCTTGTTCCGTTTTTCTTAATGCTTTCATCGTTGCTGACGGACCGTGGTAACCGGCAGAACAAGCGCTGCCCGTTGAAATGCAAATATTGCTCCGATTACATTCTAACATAACATATTGTCCTTCAAATGAGTGAAAAAAACACCCTACAATATGCGGAAGACATTCTGTTTGTGAAGTGTCTGCCGCAAGGGTTACAGGGAGAGACCGCATACGGATTTGGTCTAGAAAGTATGTTCTTAATGCCTCATTGCGGGATATCTGTTTTTCCATTTCGCTTACGATCCATTCCGCAGCAGCAGTGAAGGCTCCGATCCCAGGAACATTTACGGTGCCGGCCCTGAATCCTCGTTCGTGAGTAGTGAGAGGATAAACGGGTTTCCAAGAGACATCCGGCCGGATATAGACCGCACCCACTCCTTTAGGTCCATGGATTTTATGGCTCGATATTGAGAGTGCATCTACTCCCAAATCTTCTGTATTGATAGGAATTTTCCCAAACGTTTGAACAGCGTCGCAATGAAGAAGAATATCCCTGTTATGCAGGTATGAAGACAGATGTTGAATGGGCTGAATGATCCCGGTTTCAGAATTGGCATGCTGAATAGATATCAAGCCTGTCTCCGGACGGATATGAGCTGCTAATATTTCCTCGGTAATAAGCCCGTATTCATTCGGTTGAATGATGGTGACATCAAATCCATGCTGTTCCAGATATGCAGCACAGTTTTGAATAGACTGATGCTCCATGGCGGTCGTAATAAAATGTCTTTTCGTTTTTGGCAGGCCGTTTAGCAATGATTGAATGGCCAGAAAATTAGATTCAGTGCCGCCGCTTGTAAAATAGATGCCGCTTGCTTCACCGCCAATGATGTTGGCGATTTTTTCACGGCAGTACTCCAGTATGTGATTTGCTTTTCCTCCTGCATCGTGCAGGCTGCTTGCATTTCCGTACATATCCATGCTGAGCTTCTGATATACGTTAAGAGCCTCCTCACAAATCGGTGTTGTCGCTGCATAATCTAAATAAATCATCCGGTCTTCCTCCATCCGTTCTCCATAAAAAACTCTTGAGTTTATTTTATCCTTGTGTAAATATAGGTGTCAAGACAGGTGTAAACAACAGGAGGGTGACATATGTCTAAAAAGACGATTACAGTCATCGGTTCAGGGGCGGCGGCACTTTCTTTAGCGGCAGCTTTCCCGCCGTCATACGAAGTGACTGTTATCACAAAAAAAAGCGTCAAAAACAGCAATTCTGTCTATGCACAAGGCGGGATTGCTGCGGCCTATACAAAAGGTGACTCGATTGAAGCCCATCTGGAGGATACGTTATACGCAGGGTGCGGCCATAATAATCTAGCTATTGCAGCAGATGTGTTACATGATGGAAAAATGATGATTCAAAGCCTATTGGAGCGTGAATTTCCATTTGACCGCAATGAACGAGGCGATGTTTGTCTCGGAAGAGAAGGAGCCCACTCATACAACCGTATATTTCATGCGGGCGGAGACGCAACAGGCAGGCTGCTTGTCGATTATTTGCTCAAACGGATCGACAGCAAAATTAAGTTAATCGAGCATGAAACGGCAGCAGAGTTGCTTATAGAGGATGGCCGCTGTATCGGCGTTATGACAAAAGACTGCAAGGGGCGGCTCAAGGTAAGGCATGCAGACGAAGTTGTGCTGGCTGCCGGCGGCTGCGGGAACCTGTTTCTTCACCATACGAATGATCCCTCTGTCACAGGTGACGGTCTTTCTCTGGCTTACAGGGCCGGAGCGGAAGTAACGGATTTAGAGTTTACACAGTTTCACCCGACACTGCTTGTGAAAAATGGTGTTTCCTATGGGCTTGTTTCAGAAGCTGTCAGAGGGGAAGGCGGATGTTTAGTAGACGAAAACGGCCGCCGGGTTATGGCTGACCGGCACCCTTTAGGTGACCTGGCTCCAAGGGACGTTGTCTCACGGGTTATTCATGAGGAAATGGCAAAAGGAAATCACGTTTATATTGACTTCAGTGCGATTTCTGATTTTGAAGCGCGTTTCCCTACCATCACCGCCATTTGTGAAAAAGCAGGGGTTGATATCCATAGTGGAAAAATCCCTGTTGCTCCGGGAATGCACTTCTTAATGGGAGGTGTTTCAGTTAATCGCTGGGGAGAAACGACAGTACCGGGGCTTTATGCGATTGGCGAGACTGCATGCTCTGGTTTACATGGAGCAAACCGGCTTGCGAGCAATTCCTTATTGGAGGCGCTGGTGTTTGGAAAAAGGGCAGCAGAGCATATTATGCAAAAACCGGTTTATAACAGGCAATATCAAGCGACTCCCAAAAACGTATTCTACGAGGTGCCGGATATAGAGGTGCATGAACTGCAAAGCAAAATGACAAGCCACATGTCTATTCTGCGGGAACAAAGCAGTTTGATTGAGCTTAGCATCTGGCTTCATACGCTGCCTTTTCAAAAAAAGAATGTGAAGGATATCACAATTCGGCAGCTGGAGCTTTCTCATTTATGGCAAACTGCAAAGCTGATGACGTTTTCTGCGCTTTTACGGGAGGAAAGCAGGGGGGCACACTTCCGCACCGATTTTCCTCATGCTGAGGTGAGCTGGCAGGGAAGACAAATTGTCCATACAAAAAAAGGAACCAAGATCAGAATAAACGAAGGGATTTGGAACAATGAATCATTTACAGCTGAAAAAATTACTGAATCACTTTTTTCTTGAGGATATTGGGTCAGGGGATCTTACATCGCAGTCTATTTTTGGAGAGCAGAGCTGTGAAGCGGAGATTGTTGCAAAGTCAGAGGGGATCTTTGCAGGGGCTGCGGTGATAAAAGAAGGCTTTGCTTTATTAGATAAAAATGTTCAAATCATTTTACACAAAAAAGATGGGGACATTTTGCGAAAAGGTGAAGTGATTGCAGTATTACGAGGTCCGGCCGCAACGCTTCTTTCAGGAGAGCGGGTCGTATTAAATCTTATTCAAAGACTGTCAGGAATTGCGACGATGACAAGAGAGGCTGTCCGCAGGCTGGATGATGAACAGATTAAAATTTGTGACACGAGAAAAACAACACCGGGGCTGAGAATGCTGGAAAAATACGCTGTCAGAGCGGGTGGCGGGTATAATCATCGATTCGGCTTGTATGACGGTGTCATGATTAAAGACAATCATATTGCTGCATGCGGCTCTATTTTAGAGGCATGCCAGAAAGCTCGTCAGGCCGTGGGGCATATGGTAAATATCGAAGTGGAAATTGAAACGGAGGACCAGCTGCGGGAAGCAATTGAAGCAGGCGCAGATGTTATTATGTTTGACAACTGTCCGCCAGATACGGTCCGTCATTTTTCAAATCTCACACCGAATCATATAAAAACTGAAGCCTCTGGCGGGATTACGTTAGAATCTTTGCCTGCTTTTAAAGGGACGGGTGTGAATTATATTTCCTTAGGATTTCTGACTCATTCCGTCAAAAGTTTAGATATCAGCATGGATGTTACGTTATCAAATGAATCTGTGGAGGAATGCCGTTATGTCAATTCTTGATGTGATCAAACAATCGAATGATATGATGCCGGAAAGTTATAAAGGACTGTCAAGAAAGGATATGGAAATGCGTGTTGCCGCCATTAAGGAAAAGTTCGGCAGCAGGCTCTTTATACCAGGCCATCATTATCAAAAGGATGAAGTGATACAATTTGCTGACCAAACCGGCGACTCCCTGCAATTGGCCCAAGTAGCGGAAAAAAACAAAGAAGCGGATTACATTGTATTTTGCGGCGTTCACTTTATGGCAGAGACCGCTGATATGCTGACAGGCGAGCAGCAAACGGTTGTCCTGCCAGATATGAGAGCTGGATGTTCTATGGCTGACATGGCTGACATGCAGCAAACCAATAGGGCATGGGAGAAGCTTCAGCATATATTTGGAGATACGATCATACCTTTAACTTATGTGAACTCCACTGCGGAGATCAAGGCATTCGTCGGAAAGCATGGCGGAGCAACTGTGACTTCTTCGAATGCGAAAAAAGTGCTTGAATGGGCGTTTACACAGAAAAAAAGAATTTTATTTTTGCCTGATCAGCATTTAGGGAGAAATACGGCTTATGATCTGGGCATAGCGCTTGAAGATATGGCGGTGTGGGACCCGATGACAGATGAATTAGTGACTGAATCCGAGCATACGAATGTGAAAGTGATTTTGTGGAAAGGGCATTGTTCTGTTCACGAGAAATTCACCACTAAAAATATCCATGATATGAGAGAGCGTGACCCCGACATTCAGATCATTGTGCACCCGGAATGCTCCCACGAAGTCGTGACACTAAGCGATGATAGCGGATCAACTAAATATATTATCGACACAATCAACCAGGCTCCGGCGGGAAGCAAGTGGGCAATCGGGACAGAAATGAATCTTGTCCAGCGGATCATTCACGAGCACCCTGATAAACAAATCGAATCACTCAACCCTGACATGTGTCCTTGCCTGACAATGAACCGAATCGATTTGCCGCATTTGTTGTGGTCGTTGGAACAAATTGAAAAAGGAGAGCCTTCAGGCGTCATTAAGGTGCCAAAAGCCATTCAGGAGGATGCACTCCTTGCCCTGAATCGAATGCTTTCGATCACGTAGATCAGAAATATTTCCCTTCCTGTACTCATAACTTCTTTTGTTCAGGCATATGTTGTGAAGAAACATATTGTAATCACAGCTGAACTGTTCACGTTTTGCATAGGAGGGGAAAACGTTGAAAATCCATATCGTTCAAAAAGGCGATTCGCTCTGGAAAATAGCTGAAAAGTACGGAGTCGATGTTGAGGAAGTGAAAAAACTCAATACACAGCTTAGTAATCCAGACTTAATCATGCCTGGAATGAAAATAAAAGTGCCGTCAGAAGGAGTCCCGGTCAGAAAAGAGCCAAAAGCGGGCAAAAGTCCTGCGGCCGGGAGCGGGAAGCAAGAACATCCATATGCGAAAGAGAAGCCTAAATCCGTTGTCGACGTAGAAGACACAAAGCCGAAAGAAAAGAAGTCCGTGCCGTATGTCCCGCCGATGCCTAATTTGCAGGAAAATGTGTATCCTGAAGCTGATGTGAACGAGTATTATGACATGAAACAGCTTTTCCAGCCTTGGTCGCCTCCTAAACCGGAGGAGACGAAAAAACATCATGACGGAAATATAGATCATATGTATCATATGCAAGATCAATTTCCACAACAGGAGGCTATGAGTAATATGGAAAATGCAAATTATCCGAATATGCCTAATATGCCAAAGGCGCCAGAAGTAGGCGGTGTAGAAGAAGAAAACGTTCATCACACAGTTCCGAATATGCCGGCTGTTCAGCCTTATTTTCATTATCCGGCTCATTTCGTACCGTGTCCGGTGCCTATTTCGCCAATTCTTCCAGGATCCGGATTGTGCTATCCGTTACATCCTGCACATGCTTATCCAATGTACCCGATGCATGGATACCAGCCAGGCTTTGTCTCACCTCAGTATGACCCGGGTTATGAAAACCAGCATCATGAAAACAGCCACCACGGACATTACGGTTCATACGGTGATCCGCATTACGCATCTCCGGCTTATGGATCTCCGTATGGACATATGCCTTATGGCCCTTATTATGGCACTCCCCAAGTAATGGGAGCGTACCAGCCTGCTGCGGCTCCTGGTTACATGCCGTACAAAGATCATGACGACTGCGGCTGTGACGGTGATCATCAGCCATATTTCACTGCGCCTGGCCACTCGGGACTGGGATCTTATGGAAGTCCTAATATGCCATATGGCACCGCTAACCCAAATCCAAACCCATATTCGGCAGGAGTTTCTATGCCAATGACGAATCAGCCTTCTGTAAACCAAATGTTTGGCCGGCCGGAAGAGGAAAATGAGTGATCGTTCGGAACGATGTAAATCGTTCCTTTTTTTGTTTTCAAGCAGATCACTGCCAAATGGACAGAACTGACACGCTTAACATGCCCCTCGGACGCACATGATAAAAACGAGCAAACATGCTCAATTCGTCCACGGGGGGTTTTTCCATTGGGTAAAAAAATGACGATCGCTAGCTTGATTCTTATGACAGCCGGCTTAACAGCATGCGGAGCAAACGATAATAATGCCATGAATGATACGCGCAATAACGGCAATACCCGTCCAATCGGATATTATACAAATGAAAACGATGCTGACAGACAGGGAGACGGAATCGA
This sequence comes from Bacillus sp. MBGLi79, assembly GCF_002953915.1. NCBI lineage: Bacteria > Bacillati > Bacillota > Bacilli > Caryophanales > Bacillaceae > Bacillus > Bacillus sp. MBGLi79. The sequence goes on along the minus strand of NZ_CP026521.1, from coordinate 3,105,676 downwards.
CCACGATGGTCCTGTTTCTGAATTAATGGAGGATCAGAACGACGGTAACCGAAACACCACGAATGTAAATAACCGTGACCGTGTTACTGCTGACGATCGCGTTCCTCTGGCTACTGACGGAACATATAACAACACGAATAACCGAAACATGAATCGGAATGTGGCGTACAATGGGTATGACAACCAAGAAAACAGAAGACTGGCGGCCAAAATTGCCAACCGTGTGAAACAAGTGAAAAACGTCAATGACACACAAGTGATGGTATCGGATGACCGAGTAGTTGTCGCAGTCAGAAGCCACAGGGATTTCACAAAGTCTGACAGAGATAATGTCGCAAAAGCTGCTCGCAACTATGCGAATGGCCGTGACGTCCAAGTATCGACAGATAAAGGGCTGTTCAGAAGACTTCATAAAATGAACACCCGCTAAGGATGAAAGGCTGCCGGAAGATAGTGATATTCGGCAGCCTTTTTCTTTGCATCAGCGAACAATACCCATTAAAGTGTACATAGAAAAAGGAAAAGCAGGTGAAAACATGGCAGGCCATTCTAAGTGGAAAAACATACAAAAGAGAAAAAATGCACAGGATGCAAAGCGCGGGAAAATATTTATGAAGCTTGCGAAAGAAATCTATGTGGCAACGAAAGAAGGCGGAGCGGATCCGGAAGCAAATTCAGCATTGCGTCTAGTTATCGAAAAAGCAAAAGGCGCCAATATGCCGAATGATAATATAGACCGGGCCATTAAAAAAGCTGCGGGAGGCCAAGATGGAAGCAGCTATGAAGAAATCACCTATGAAGGCTACGGTCCTTCAGGGATTGCCGTTATGGTTGAATGCGTAACAGATAATAAAAACCGAACGGCGTCAAATGTGCGAACTGCCTTTAATAAAAATGGCGGAAGTCTGGGAGAGAGCGGATGTGTAGCCTTTTTATTTGAACGGAAGGGATTCATTACGATAGACCGGACTAAACAGCAAATAGAAGAAGATGAACTCATGCTTGATGTGCTGGAAGCAGGAGGAGAAGAGCTGCGGGCTGAAGAAGACTTGTATGAGGTTTTAACAGAGCCTGATTCTTTTGAAGAGGTAAAAACAGCGCTCGAATCGAAATATCCAATTTCTTCAGCGGAGGTGACCATGCTCCCCAAAACCTATGCAGATGCCGATGACCAGGCTGTTGAGAAACTGGAAACATTAATAGACATCCTTGAAGAAGATGATGATGTTCAAGAAGTGTATACCAATTATCGCTCATAAAAAACCGGCACGATGTCATATCGGGCCGGTTTTTAGTTTGTTTAAGAGACACGTTCATTTTCGTTAGTGTATTCTTTCTCCCAGAAATCAGCGTTTTTGATACCCAGCGCTTTCGGATCAAAGACCGGGTCTAAGCCCTGCTTCTTTTGGCGTTCATAATCCTTTAAAGCGAGAAGCGCCGGTTTGGCAAGCAGCACAATGGCAATGACATTCAGCCATACCATAATGCCAAGCCCTGCATCGCCCAATGCCCAAGCAAGTGAAGCTGTTTTCACAGTCCCATAGAACGTGGCGGCTAAAATAATCAGTTTTAAGCCGAGCATTGCCCATTTGCTTTCTCTGCCCCGTGCTAAATAAGCAATATTTGTTTCTGCGATGTAGTAATACGCCATAATTGTTGTAAATGCGAAGAAGAATAAAGCGATGGCAACAAAGCCTGCACCAAATCCGGGGAGAACACTGTCAATTGCCGCTTGTGTGAAACCAGGTCCTGCTTCTACGCCTTTAAGGTGATGGACGATAAAGGAACCATCTGCAGCCTGGGTATTGTACATACCGGTAAACAAGATCATGAAAGCTGTAGCGGAACATACAAATAAGGTGTCGATATAAACAGAAAATGCCTGAACCAGCCCCTGCTTGACCGGATGAGAAACTTCTGCAGCGGCTGCGGGATGCGGTCCTGTTCCCTGGCCGGCTTCGTTTGAGTAAATCCCACGTTTAACACCCCAGGAAATCGCCATGCCAATTAAGCCGCCAAAAGCGGAATCCAATGCAAAAGCGCTTTTGAATATCAGCGAGATCACAGCAGGCAATTCAGACACGTTCATGACAATAATAATCAAAGACAGCAGGATATATCCAAGGGCCATAAAAGGAACAATCATTTGCGCCGCATTAGCAATTCGTTTGACGCCGCCAAAAATAATAAACCCTAATAATAAAACGAGAGCACACCCTGTAATGAAAGGAGAGATGCCGAATGCATTTTTGACCCCGGCCGCAATGGAGTTGGACTGTACGCCCGGCATCAGAAGGGCCATTGCAATCAGGGCAGCAGCGGCAAATAAGACGGCAAACCACTTAATGCCTAAGCCTTTTTCTATATAATAAGCAGGGCCGCCCCGATATTGACCGTCTTGTTTCACTTTATAAATTTGGGCAAGCGTTGATTCAACAAAGGCACTCGCCGCCCCGATAAAGGCAATCGCCCACATCCAGAACACAGCGCCGGGTCCGCCGAATGCAATTGCTGTCGCCACTCCTGCGATGTTTCCTGTACCCACTCGGCCGGACAGCGCAATTGATAATGCTTGAAAAGAAGAAACGCCAGCTTCAGAGCTCTTTCCTTTAAACATCTGAACAATCATTTCTTTCAAATGTCTGACTTGTAAAAAACGGGTCATAATTGAAAAGATCAATCCAATTCCCAATAAAATATAAATGACGGGGGTACTCCATAAGACCGCGTTTAAACTAGCAACAATATCTGCCATCAAGCTTCCTCCTCACTTCCATTCGAATACATGTATAAAAAGGATTTTGGGCTAATCGAACTATTTCTACAATCGATTTGTCACATTATATGACTGATAATTATCAATAAGAAGAGGAAGGAAAAAAGAAAAAACGCGGCGTATCGATTACGCTGCGTTTTTCTGCAGAGGCCGACTTAGGGCATTTGTTATAAAATTCTTGCAACAATTAGCCTAGTTCAGTCAATCCGTATATAAAAGAACAAGCGAGCACAATTGCTTGTTCTTCTTATTCATGTATCGTCACCTCACTTGTGCCTGAGGCGGTTCTTCACGGATCCAATGATCATCTTTTCGCCAATCATACGTTTCATCTGTATCGAGGTGTAATGTCTGATTGCCGATTTTCACTGTGTTGTGATTGATCCACGTCACTGCTGGACGGCTGTCCGGATAATTCCAATAGATTGTTCTCTTAACAAGTGTTTTTTCATTTACAAGTTCACCTCTGGCCGCATCTAAGCTTAAGGTGTTTTGGGATATGTAAGTGTTTAACGTATAGCTGCCGTCAGGCGATTCAACCGATTGGACGAGGTTTCCTTTCGGAACGTTTTTTAGTGAAAATAACATCCAATAAACGGCGCCGCCGAAGAATACCAGCAGCACAAACATCAACGGGACTTTACTGCGTGTCTTGATGTGACTCTCTCCCTTTTTTTCTCTCATTTTACCATATATCGGATTCATATGATCTTTACATTTCTTTAAAATTAACTTAATAAAGGAATGATATGATGAAATAAAACCAATCAGGGTGAGGGGAGACAGAAATGAAGAAAACGTATTGTCATTCCGGAGAGAAGGACTCAGAAGCGGTCTACTTAACTGTGAGAGGCTATCGAATTAAGCTGTCGCCTGAACAAATGAAACTGATTTCTACCGTAAGATAGTAAACATACAGAACAAAGGCAGCCACACAAGCGGCTGCCTTTTTGATTTAAGAATACTTTCTTTTCCGCTGTGCGAAATGCCTTTGAAACCAATCTTTCTTATATAAAAATGCGATGATCTCCAGCCAAAAAACCGGAATCTTTTTGGGGAATATCGGTTTTTTGTAGAGTGAATGATATGCTGATTTTAAGTCGTCCCACTGCGTGCATGTTTTTGTCTGCTCAAATCTTGCAACATCAATCACCCGCACCGCTCCGGTTTCTGTCAATATCAGATTCCGCAAATGAATGTCTGACGGATTCAGTCCGGCTGCCCGGGCGTCAGAAAGCGCTTCTTCAACCTGCTGAATCATGTCATCACTGATTGCAATGCCTTTCTTCAGACAGTTATAAAAGGTTTCACCTTTAATATATTCCATGAGAATAAATGAATCGCCAGTTTCGTAAATGTCAGGATAGAATGCGGACCCGGCTAATTTTTCATAGATCGCGGCTTCTTTGACTGCTGTCGCTTGATACTCCGGAAAAAATACTTTCAGCGCCATTTTCCGGCCGCCTTCTGTTAAGGCAAATACATAGGCGCTTCTACCCTTGCCGATTAGTGTTAATTCCTCGGATTTCTCTTTGACTTTATCAAATCTGCTGTTTTTGCGGTATATGACTGAATGGGCCAGTTCCTCTGCTTTTGTCAGCATTTCATTCACCTTCTTTGCTCTATTTTATGCAGTCGTTTATAGGAAAATCATAAACTGTTCAGGAAAAAGAGCCTAATTCTAGTGTATCTGGTCTTGGAGAAGAAGGCTACTTATAAGCATAAATTGTGATAAAAGAGACATAGAGCGTTTATTTCCATTCTTGAAAAGCGCTTACAAATGGGATAGTATTAATTTTAAATAAAGCGCTTTCGTGAATATTCAAGGGGGAACATGCGATGACAAAACAGATTGTGACAGGGATTATCGGTGCAGGCCGCATCGGCAAACTTCATGTTCAAAATATAAGCCGGATTCCTCACATGAAATTAAAAGCAATCTCTGATATTCAGGCGAGCCGTATAAAAAGCTGGGCCGACAGTCATCAGATTGAATACATAACTTCTGATTATCGTGATTTATTACATGATCCTGAAATTGATGCTGTTTTTATTTGCTCACCTACAGCCGTACATGCTCAGATGATCAGAGAAGCAGCCGAAGCGAAAAAGCATATTTTTTGTGAGAAGCCAGTTAGTTTCTCTCTAGATGAAACAAGAGAAGCGCTTGCGGCCGTCCGGAAACATGGAGTAACACTTCAAGTCGGTTTTAACCGCCGCTTTGATCCTCATTTTAAGAAAATCAAAACAGTTGTTGAAAATGGTGAAATCGGTACACCTCACTTATTAAAAATCACGTCTCGGGATCCAGAACCCCCGAATATAGATTATGTCCGCATGTCAGGCGGCTTGTTTATGGATATGTCAATCCATGATTTTGATATGGCCAGATATATTATGGGAAGCGAAGTGACAGAAGTGTATGCAAAAGGGGCGGCTCTGGTGAATCCTTCTTTTGCGGAGCTGGGCGATATTGATACAGCTGTTATTACACTGACTTTTGAAAACGGTGCCATGGCCGTGATTGATAACAGCCGCCAAGCAGTGTACGGATATGACCAGCGGGTAGAGGTTTTCGGGACGAAAGGCTCTGCAGCGGCGGACAATAGCAGGCCGACGACGGTTGAAGTGTCAACCGCTGATTTTGTGATGAAGGATAAACCGCATTTCTTTTTCCTTGAACGCTATAAGGATGCGTATGAGGAGGAGATTCTCCGTTTTGCAGAAGCGATCGGCACAAATCAGGAGACTGCCTGCACCGGCAATGACGGTTTACAGGCCGAACGGATTGCAAGAGCAGCACAGCAATCGCTTGCTTTTGGCATGCCTGTCAGTATTGAGCACACTGAAAAAATCGCTTTTTAATCAAAAAGGATTACAATTCCGCAAGCTTGGGTATATACTCCATTGATACTTTAAGTAGGCGGTGGAGAAAATGAATACAGTACATGCTAAAGGAAATGTTTTGAACAAAATCGGAATTCCTTCTCACATGGTTTGGGGTTATATTGGCGTTGTCATCTTTATGGTTGGAGACGGCCTCGAACAAGGCTGGCTGTCGCCTTTTCTCGTGGATCATGGTCTCAGTATGCAGCAATCCGCATCGTTATTTACCATGTACGGCATTGCTGTCACCATCTCGGCTTGGCTTTCAGGAACGTTTGTGCAAACGTGGGGGCCGAGAAAAACGATGACGATCGGATTGCTTGCGTTTATCCTCGGTTCGGCCGCTTTTATCGGCTGGGCGATTCCACATATGTATTATCCGGCTCTCTTAGGTAGCTATGCCCTTAGAGGCTTGGGATATCCGCTGTTTGCATACTCTTTTCTCGTGTGGGTATCATACAGCACCTCTCAAAAAATTCTCGGAAAAGCTGTCGGCTGGTTTTGGTTTATGTTTACGTGCGGCCTTAACGTACTCGGCCCGTTCTATTCCAGCTATGCGGTTCCTGCCTTTGGAGAAATCAATACGCTTTGGAGTGCATTGCTGTTTGTGGCGGCAGGCGGATTTCTGGCCTTATTTTTTAATAAAGATAAATTTACCCCAGCAAAAAAACAAGATCAGCCGAAATGGAAAGAACTGTCGAAGGCATTTACAATTATGTTTGAAAACCCTAAGGTCGGCATCGGCGGAGTGGTCAAAACGATTAATGCAATAGGACAATTTGGATTTGCCATCTTTCTTCCGACTTATTTAGCACATTACGGGTATTCGGTTTCGGAATGGCTGCAAATTTGGGGGACGCTGTTTTTTGTGAATATTGTGTTTAATCTTATTTTTGGCGCAGTTGGAGATAAACTTGGCTGGCGCAATACCGTCATGTGGTTTGGCGGTGTCGGATGCGGCATTTTTACGCTGGCGCTTTATTACACGCCTCAGCTGATCGGGCATCAGTATTGGGTGATGATGATGATCGCCTGCTGCTACGGCGCGGCATTAGCCGGCTACGTTCCATTAAGCGCTCTTTTGCCGACGCTTGCGCCTGATAATAAAGGCGCTGCCATGTCAGTGTTGAATTTGGGATCTGGTTTGTGTGCGTTTATCGCGCCGGGTATCGTGAGCCTTTTCATTGGACCGCTCGGTGCAGGCGGCGTAATTTGGATCTTTGCGGCATTGTATTTTTTCAGTGCTTTTCTGACGCAATTCTTGACAATTCCTGAGCAAAGAACAGATGTGTATACGGAGGAACGGTTTATCAGGGAAAATGTGCAGACAAATTTTGATAAAACGGTTAAGCAGTAGCCTCTTTGGTCAAACTAATCATAAACGTGTGCAAAGAGGTGTAGAGGGTGAAACGATTCAGCACGGCGTATCTTTTGCTGGGCATTCTTTGCTCAGCCGCAGTATTTCAAATAGGCGCTCCTTCCCGCGCGCTTGGCGCGGAAGTGGAGCACTATGAACCGCTGCAGGTGCATGTGCAGCTTGAAAAGGTGTATTTGGACGGCGATGTCAGCATTGAGCATAAGCGTGAAAAAGTGCTTTCCATGGATGATTTTTGGGCGGCTTATGCCGGATGGACGCTTGTGGAACAAAAAAAGGGATATGTGCTCTTCCGGAAGCAAATGGACGATATTTCTCCGCTCAGCAAAGTGAACGGGTATATCGGTGTATCGGATAATGGAGTGATTTCCACTTTTCATGGGCGGCCTGAGCCAGCTTCCGAACCCATTCAGTCTTTTTTTCAAATTGATTTAGAAAGGCTGGAAAGCCACATGCAAAAAAATCTGTTGAAAGGCATTCCTTTTCGGACAAAAGCGGAGTTCGAGGATGTCATCGAACATATTAAGACATACAGCGGGTAACGTCATCTGATTGAAGACATGTATTCATGTCTTTTTTTTCGTGAAAGAATGAGAGAGAAGCGAACGTATGTTAACTTTTCTATAAGACTTTGGCTGTTTTTATGGTACAATGAAGAACAGTCAAAGAGGTGAATGTGCGTGATTGAATTTGTTAAAGGGACGATTGATTATGTATCTCCCCAATATATCGTCATAGAGAACGGAGGCATCGGCTATCAGATTTTTACGCCGAATCCGTTTATATATAAGGAGAGAAACCAAGAAACGATTTTTACATATCATCATATCAGAGAGGATGCTTTTTCGCTTTACGGTTTTTCAACGAGAGAGGAGAAGGCGCTCTTTACAAAGCTGTTAAACGTGACCGGAATTGGGCCGAAAGGAGCACTTGCCATCTTGGGATCGGGTGATCCGGGAGCGGTCATCCAAGCAATTGAAAATGAGGATGAAGCTTTTTTGGTCAAGTTTCCTGGAGTAGGAAAGAAAACCGCACGCCAGATTATTCTAGATTTAAAAGGAAAGCTGGCAGATGTTGTGCCTGAAATGATTGAAAATCTGTTTAATCATGAAGAAAGGCTTGAAAAGCAAACAGCGGAAACGGCTCTCGAAGAAGCACTTGAAGCCCTCAGGGTTCTCGGATATGCTGAAAAAGAAATCAAAAAGGTGCTTCCTCACCTTAAAGAAGAAATTGGGCTGACAACAGACCAATATGTGAAAAAAGCATTACAAAAACTATTAAAGTAAGGTGATGTTCATGGATGAACGGCTCGTCTCAAGTGAAGCAGACAACCATGAATCAGTGATAGAGCAAAGCCTGAGGCCGCAAAATCTGGCACAGTATATCGGACAGCATAAGGTGAAAGAAAATTTACGCGTGTTTATAGATGCGGCGAAAATGAGACAGGAGACGCTGGATCATGTTCTTCTGTACGGGCCGCCCGGACTTGGAAAAACAACGCTGGCTTCCATTGTTGCAAATGAAATGGGAGTGGAATTGCGGACGACATCAGGGCCTGCGATTGAAAGGCCTGGTGATTTGGCTGCTATATTAACGGCGCTTGAACCGGGAGATGTATTATTTATTGATGAAATACATAGGCTGCACAGATCGATTGAAGAGGTGCTTTATCCTGCAATGGAAGACTTTTGCCTGGATATTGTGATCGGCAAAGGCCCTTCTGCCCGCTCAGTGCGGCTTGACCTGCCGCCGTTTACGCTGGTGGGAGCTACGACGAGGGTAGGGCTATTGACGGCTCCTTTAAGAGACAGATTCGGCGTCATGTCACGCCTTGAGTACTATACACAAGAAGAACTGGCCGATATTGTCACGAGAACTGCGGATGTATTTGAGGTTGAGATTGATAAACCGTCTGCTCTTGAAATTGCAAGGAGATCTAGAGGTACGCCGCGCGTGGCGAACCGCCTGCTGAGAAGGGTGCGCGATTTCGCCCAAGTCCTGGGTGACAGCCGGATTACGGAAGACATTTCTCAGGATGCGCTGGAGCGGCTTCAGGTTGACCGTCTCGGTTTGGATCATATTGATCATAAGCTGTTGATGGGCATGATCGAAAAATTTAACGGCGGGCCAGTGGGCCTTGATACGATTTCCGCTACGATCGGCGAGGAATCGCATACGATTGAAGACGTATATGAACCATATCTGCTGCAAATTGGATTTATCCAAAGAACGCCGCGTGGAAGGATCGTGACACCGGCCGTTTATCAACATTTCCAAATGGAGGCTCCCCGATATGACTGAGTTTCCTAAGATCATGATGATTCTTGGTGCTGTTTTGCTTATCATCGGAGCAGTTTTACATTTTGTCGGCAAGCTGCCGGGAGATATTTTTGTGAAAAAAGGAAATGTCACGTTTTTCTTCCCGGTTGTCACTTGTATTATCATAAGTGTGGTATTATCAATTTTGCTTAATCTTTTCGGCAGAATGAAATAACAAAAGACTAGAATAAAGGTGAAGTTATCATGAAAGTCGATTTATTTGATTTTGAACTACCGGAACGTTTAATTGCACAAGTACCGTTGGAGCAGCGCGATGCTTCAAGGCTGATGGTGCTTGATAAACATACAGGAGAGCTGACTGACAGCTCGTTTAAACACATTATCAGCTTTTTTAACGAAGGTGATTGTCTTGTGCTGAACAATACCCGTGTGCTGCCTGCGCGGTTATTCGGCACAAAAGAGGATACCGGTGCGAAAGTGGAGCTTCTTTTGCTGAAACAAGAAACTGGCGATAAATGGGAAACGCTTGCCAAACCGGCGAAACGGGTGAAAAAAGGAACCGTTGTCACATTTGGAGACGGAAGATTGAAGGCAGTTTGCACGGAAGAGCTGGAGCACGGCGGCAGAAAAATGGAATTTCAATATGACGGTATTTTCTACGAGGTGCTGGAATCCCTTGGAGAGATGCCGCTTCCGCCATATATCAAAGAACAGCTTGATGACAAAGAGCGCTACCAGACCGTGTATTCAAAAGAAATCGGCTCTGCCGCTGCGCCTACAGCAGGCCTTCACTTCACGGAAGAAATTTTACAGCAGCTGAAAGATAAAGGTGTGCAAATTGAGTTCATCACACTCCACGTTGGCCTTGGAACATTTCGCCCTGTGAGTGCCGATGAAGTGGAAGAGCATAATATGCATGCAGAGTTTTATCAAATGTCGGAAGAAACGGCTGCGGCTTTAAACAAAGTAAGAGAAAATGGCGGCAGGATCATTTCTGTCGGCACGACCTCGACACGCACGCTTGAAACGATTGCCGGGGAACATGACGGGCAATTTAAAGCATCGAGCGGCTGGACATCTATTTTTATTTATCCAGGCTATGAATTTAAAGCCATTGACGGAATGATTACAAACTTCCATTTGCCGAAATCGTCATTGATTATGCTGGTCAGCGCGCTTGCTGGAAGAGAAAACATTCTGCGTGCCTATAACCATGCGGTGGAAGAGGAATACCGTTTCTTCAGCTTCGGAGACGCGATGCTGATTATCTAATTTGAGAACAGGAGGCCTCATTAAAAGTGGCTGAACAACCAATACGCTATGAATTTATAAAAGAATGCAAACAAACAGGAGCGCGGCTGGGCAAAGTGCATACGCCTCACGGCTCCTTTGAAACGCCGGTTTTTATGCCGGTCGGCACACTGGCGACAGTCAAAACAATGGCGCCTGAAGAGCTGAAAGCAATGGATGCGGGCATCATTTTAAGCAATACCTATCACCTATGGCTGCGACCGGGTCACGATATTGTCAAAGAAGCGGGCGGGCTTCATAAGTTTATGAACTGGGACCGCGCCATTTTAACAGATTCAGGCGGTTTTCAGGTCTTTTCTTTAAGCAAGTTTCGTAATATAGAGGAAGAGGGCGTCCATTTTCGCAACCACCTAAATGGGGACAAGCTGTTTTTATCTCCGGAAAAAGCGATGGAGATCCAAAACGCACTCGGCTCCGATATTATGATGGCGTTTGACGAATGCCCGCCATACCCGGCAGAGTACGATTACATGAAACGGTCAGTTGAGCGGACAAGCCGCTGGGCGGAACGCTGTCTGAATGCTCACAACCGTCAGGATGAACAAGGACTGTTTGGTATTGTTCAAGGCGGAGAATATGAAGATCTGCGCACACAAAGTGCGAAGGACTTGATTTCCCTTGATTTTCCGGGATATGCTATAGGCGGATTGTCTGTCGGTGAACCGAAGGATGTGATGAACCGTGTACTCGAGTTTACAACACCGCTCTTGCCGAAGGATAAACCGAGATATTTGATGGGAGTCGGTTCTCCGGACGCGCTGATCGACGGAGCAATCCGCGGGGTCGACATGTTTGACTGTGTGCTGCCTACTCGGATTGCAAGAAATGGCACAGTGTTTACAGCTGAAGGACGACTCAATATGAAAAATGCGAAATTCGAAAGAGACTTCCGTCCGATTGATGAAGAGTGTGATTGCCATACATGTAAAAACTACACTCGCGCGTATATTAGGCACTTGATTCGCTGCAATGAAACATTTGGCCTTCGATTAACAACTTACCATAACCTTCATTTTCTGTTACACTTAATGGAGCAGGTAAGACAGGCTATTCGCGAGGATCGTCTGGGTGATTTCAGAGAAGAGTTCTTTGAGCGTTACGGCTACAACAAGCCAAATGCGAAAAGCTTCTAAATAAACAATAACAGGCTTACAGAAAGGGGTGAAAATGATGACTGGCACTTTAGGCACATTGGTTCCTATTATTTTAATGTTTGCGGTCCTTTACTTCTTGCTGATTCGTCCTCAGCAAAAGCAGCAAAAGGCTGTACGCCAAATGCAGGAGGAACTGAAAAAAGGCGATTCAGTAGTGACAATCGGGGGATTGCACGGTACTGTTGACTCTATCGATGAGAGCAAAGTCGTAATTAAGACTGGTGAAAACACACGTCTTACGTTCGACCGCCGTGCGATCAGAGAAGTTTCTGCTGCTGAATAACAGCAGGAGCTATACATAGCAAACAAAAAAAGAGCGGGTGAGCCCGCTCTTTTTTATGTGGAAGACCTGTTTCCCCTTATGTTTACACCGAAAATCCCGCCCAGCATGCACACCCCTAAAAACCCCAGATGGAAGAGCAGCTGTTCTGCCGTAAATGTCTTTCCAAATCCTAAATACTGAAACAATAAAATAATCAGTGAAAAACTTAAAGCAGTCAATGCGCCAATCATCCAGCCTCTTTCCTTGCCTTTCCCGCCTGAAATGAATCCGCCAATAAATAAAGAGAGAAATGAGATAGCGGTGATCAGCCAGTTAAATGATGACTCTTCCAGCGAGGTTGCGGTCAATAAAAGTGAAACCGCTAAACTTGTCAGGAGCATGGCTGAAAATATGGCGATTAAGCCGTAAAGAATGCCTTTTCCAATTTGTTTCGTTTCCTCCATGATTGTCTCCTCTCTGCCTGTATTAAAAGGCTTCTGTTCTTTTTGTGCAAAACCGTCAGACATGCTGATGGCTCGTCTTTGTAAAAATGTATTCCCTTAACCCTTGAATTAGACGTAAAAGCTTTATGAAATACAATCGGTTTTTCTTACATAAATTGTTCGTTTTGTTGCATCCTATGATGAGTCGGAGGTGCATGATGGAAGAGCTTCTCACTATTACGTTTCGCACAATCGTATTGTATTTTGTGATACTGATCATTTTTCGTTTCATGGGCAAACGGGAGATCGGGGAGCTTAGCATTTTAGACCTCGTTGTCTTTGTCATGATGGCTGAAATTGCCGTTTTGGCCATAGAAAACGTAGAAGATCATTTGTTTCACACCATTTTGCCAATGCTTGTATTAATGGTTATTCAAGTGACATTCGCATACTTATCTTTAAAAAACCGAAAAGTCCGCCAGCTTCTTGACGGTAAGCCGACCATAATTATTAAATATGGGAAAATTGACGAAGACGCGATGAGATCACAGCGGTATAATTTTGATGATTTAATGGTTCAGCTCAGAGAAAATAGTATCGACAGAGTAGCTGATGTATCATTTGCGATTTTAGAACCGTCGGGCAAACTGACTATTGTAAAGAAAGAAAATAGCGGAGAGCATCGGCAGCTCGACTTGCCGCTCATCCTTGACGGCTCCATTCAAACCGAAAACCTGTCCAGAATCGGTAAAGATAAACAATGGCTGCTTGGAAATTTGCAAAAACACGGGTACACAGACCCTTCAGATATTTCATTTTGCTCGTTTACAGACGGAGAATTATTTATTGATGAAAAAGATGGGCACCGTACGTGACCATTATCGGATGATCAAACGTCCGATAATAGGAATGCGGCGAAGCTCATCTTTTTTAATTAAACGGAAAACGAGCAGGAGGGCAATGTAAATAGCGGCGCTCACCGCAATCCATCCGGCGAGATTCACAGCCTCGGATGCTCCAAAACGAATATATTGTTTGATGGCGGAGCTGATGAATCCGCTAATCACAATAACAGCGAAGCTGAGTGCGTATTCCTTAATTTTAATGCTGATCGGCAGCACTTTGCTTACGGTTGCTGCATGCAATAGCGTGACGAGCACCATGCCTGTAACAATGGCCAATGCCGCCCCCATAATGCCAAGAGACGGCCTTGTGGCTAGGACAAAAATAAGACCTGTTTTGACAAGCGCTCCGATTAAGCTGTTCATCATCGCAGCTCCTGCCAAATTAAGCGCCTGCAGCACAGCTTGAAGTGGGCCTTGGAAATAATAAAGCAGAAAAAACGGGGCCATCACTTTTATAAATACAGCTGCGCTTGAGGAACCGTACATCACTCTCATCAGCTCATCCGCATATACAAATAAAATAACAACTGAAATGCCTCCGCTAAGTAGACAGAGACGCATCGCCTGTTCCAAGCGGTATTCCACCACCTGCAATTTTTTCTGTTCCATTCCTTCACTGATCGCAGGAACAAGCGCGGTCGACAAAGAATATGTAATAAAGCTGGGCAGAGTCAGCAGGGTCATGGCAAAGCCGGTCAGTTCACCGTATTGCTTTGTTGCGGAAATTGTCGCCACACCTGCAATGGCAAGGCTTTGAGCGACGAAAATTGGCTCGAAAAACCAAGAGAGGTTTCCGATAAAGCGGCTCCCCGTAGTTGGAAGGGACACGCTCATTAATTGGGTAAAGGTTTGTTTTCCGTTTTTAATTGACTGGAAAAAATGCTTTCTGATTTTAATTGTTTTTTTATACTTAAAGCAAACGAATAAATAAAGAAGGGATGCCAGCTCACCTGCCACTGAGGATAGCATGGCCCCCGCTGCAGCATATTCAATTCCGTAAGGGAGAAAAATCGTTGTGCAGACAGCCACGAGTGAAATACGGACGACCTGTTCAAGGACTTGTGACATAGCGAGCGGATTCATATTCTGTTTTCCTTGAAAGTACCCCCTCAGCACACTCGATATAGCAATAATCGGCACGACCGGCGTAATGGCCAGAAGCGGGTACAGTGTTCGCTTATCTGTCAGCATCGTTTCAGCCATAACCGGGGCGAAAAACAGAAACAGCGGTGTAAAGATGAGGCTGAGCACTCCCGTGATGGTCAGAGACATGACTAAAATGTTTTTCGTTTTTTGATGATCTCCGCGCGCACTGGCTTCAGCGACAAGCTTGCTGATCGCGACCGGCAGACCGAATTGAGTTAATGTAGTGGCCAAGAAAAAGGTAGGCGCCGCCATCATGTAAAGCCCGACCCCTTCTTCACCGATAAACCGGGCGATAACCACCCGGTTGACAAACCCGAGCATTCTTGTAACCATTCCTGCTGCGATAAGAATAAGAGTGCCCTTTAAAAACGTCTGTTTCGCCATTTTTACCCCCTGCCTTCTCAAACTACCTGGAATCATATACAATAAAGATATGCGTATATATCGTCCAAGCATGACAAGTCTTCATGAAAAACAATAAAAAAGGAGCGTGGAATTCATGGAGAAGCATCCCGCCGATCTATATAAAGACCACATCAGGCCGTTTCTTTACAGCAAACTGGAAGAGTTTAAGATTCTCGGGTATGATGATGTTGAACTTGAAAGTTTGTGGTCATACTTAACAAATAAGAAGTGGAAAAAGAAAATGGAACTGAACATTTATGAACTGGCGAGTGATATCTTATCAGTGAAAATTGGCGAATTTATGAATTATGCAACCGTTGAGTCATTCAAAACGTCTAATTGGCTGGGCAGTGAAGAAGGACAGGAAGCATTGGAAGAACTGCTTAGATAGCAGATTGATTCGCACAGGTTTAAGGGAGGATATACATAATGAAAAAAGGACGCTTGATTGCGTTTTTCCTTTTCGTTCTATTGATCGGCACGGGCTTGGGCTACTTTACGAAGCCTGCTGCGAACAATATTACGTTAGGATTGGATTTGCAAGGCGGATTTGAGGTGCTGTATGATGTACAGCCTGTAAAAAAAGGTGACAAAATCACAAAAGACGTTCTGGTCAGCACAGTAGAGGCGTTGAACCGCCGGGCCAATGTTCTCGGTGTCAGCGAACCGAACATCCAAATTGAAGGAAATAACCGGATTCGCGTTCAGCTCGCTGGGGTGACAAACCAAAACAGAGCGCGTGAAATTCTGGCTACTGAAGCGCAGCTTTCTTTCAGAGATACGAATGACAAAGAATTGCTGAATGGCTCTGACCTCGTCGAAAATGGGGCTAAACAAACATATGATGCTAGAACAAACGAACCTATTGTTAGTATTAAATTAAAAGATGCTGATAAATTTGGTGAAGTGACCAAAAAGGTCATGAAGATGGCGCCAAACAACCAGCTTGTCATTTGGCTGGATTACGAAAAAGGGGACTCCTTTAAAAAAGAAGTTCAAAAAGAGCATCCTAAATATGTATCAGCTCCAAATGTAAGTAAGGAATTGAACACAAAAGACGTTACGATTGAAGGACAATTTACCGTTCAAAAAGCGAAAGATTTAGCAAACATTTTAAACGCCGGCGCGCTTCCTGTAAAACTGACTGAAAAATATTCAACATCAGTAGGCGCACAATTTGGACAGCAAGCTCTCCATGATACGGTGTTTGCCGGTACTATCGGTATCGCAATTATTTTCTTATTTATGCTTTTCTATTACCGTCTGCCGGGATTTATCGCGGTGATTACGCTATCCGTTTATATCTACATTACACTCCAGGTCTTTGACTGGATGAATGCTGTACTTACGCTTCCGGGGATTGCCGCGCTCATTTTAGGGGTAGGGATGGCGGTTGACGCCAACATCATCACCTATGAGCGGATTAAAGAAGAGCTTAAGCTAGGCAAGTCAGTCCGTTCTGCCTTCCGTTCAGGAAACAGACGATCATTTGCGACGATTTTTGACGCGAATATTACAACCATTATTGCAGCGGTTGTGCTCTTTATCTTTGGAACAAGCTCTGTTAAAGGGTTTGCAACAATGCTGATTCTGTCGATTTTGACAAGCTTTATCACTGCCGTTTTCCTATCAAGATTTCTCCTTTCTCTCCTTGTGGAAAGCAGATGGCTTGACCGGAAAAAAGGCTGGTTCGGCGTTAATAAGAAGCATATTATGGATATTCAGGATACGGACGAAAATACAGAGCCGCATACGCCGTTCCAAAAATGGGATTTCACGAGCAAACGCAAATATTTCTTTATTTTCTCCACTGCGGTCACGATTGCCGGGATTATTATCCTGCTTGTGTTCAAGCTGAATCTTGGCATTGACTTCGCAAGCGGCGCACGGATTGAAGTGCAAAGTGACCATAAGCTGACGACAGAGCAAGTTGAGAAGGATTTTGAATCTCTGGGTATGGACCCTGATACTGTTGTTCTGTCGGGTGAAAAGAGCAATATCGGTGTTGCCCGTTTTGTTGGAGTGCCTGATAAAGAAACGATTGCCAAAGTAAAAACGCACTTTAAAGACAAATACGGAACAGAGCCGAATGTCAGCACAGTTTCACCGACAGTCGGAAAAGAGCTGGCAAGAAATGCGCTGTACGCAGTTGCAATAGCTTCTATTGGCATCATTATTTACGTTTCAATCCGATTCGAATACAAAATGGCGATTGCCGCAATCGCTTCACTGCTTTATGACGCATTCTTTATCGTCACGTTCTTCAGTATTACAAGGCTGGAGATTGATGTTACGTTCATCGCGGCCGTCCTGACGATTATCGGGTATTCGATTAACGATACAATTGTTACATTTGACAGGATTCGCGAGCATATGAAAAAGCGCAAGCCGAAAACATTTGCCGACCTGAACCATATTGTAAACCTGAGCCTGCAGCAAACCTTTACACGATCTATTAACACTGTATTAACTGTCGTGATCGTTGTTATCACTTTGCTGATCTTTGGAGCATCTTCTATTACAAACTTCTCAATTGCTTTATTGATCGGGCTGTTAACAGGCGTTTATTCCTCTCTATACATTGCCGCACAAATTTGGCTTGCATGGAAAGGGAAAGAATTGAAAAAAGACTCGGGTCAATAAAACATATCAGGCTGTCCTCTGCAGGACAGCCTGTTTTTTGAAGTTTCATTGAACTTAAAACAGGCATTTGCTATAATGACATACGCTTACATTTAAACATATATATGGTGTTAAACGTGTTTGTGACTGGTTTTCAGATATGTAGGAGGGTTTATATATGAGGGTTCGCGAATCAGAGCTGCCGGGCATAGGACAAAAAGTTGAAATGGTTACTAGAAACCGTGATAAAATTTCAATTATCATTCATCATGACGGACGGAAAGAGCTTTACTATTTTGACGAAAACGACCATGAAGAATGTGTTGCCTCCATGCAGCTTGATGACGCTGAAGCAAGGCAGATTTCTGCAATTCTTGGCGGAATGGCATATAAACCGAAAGCAATAGAACAGGTCGAGTCAGCCCTTGATGATTTCATGATAGAGTGGTGTAAAGCAGAAGCGGGAGCGCCTGCCATTCATCAGACGATTGGTGATTTGGATGTGGGGCAGGAATATCATGTGACGGTCATTGCAATGATTAAGAAGAATCAGGATAAACAACTAAATCCGAGTTCTGAAACAGTCATTGATGAAGGCGATACACTTGTCATGTCCGGTGAGGGAAGCGGACTGAAGAGGCTGATCCGGGAAAAATTGACCGCAAACATGGCTTAACATAGTATTAAGCCATGTTTAAAACCAGTCTTGATAGGGAAAGTTACCTCAATAAGAAGTTTGGGGGAAAGAGAATGAATAAACAATGGACCATTATTTTCGCACTTATTTTCACCTTAATTGTCGCTATTTTTGCAGTTATTAATGTTCGATCCGTAGAAGTTGATTACCTGTTTGGCAGGTCAGAATGGCCGCTTATTCTTGTTATTTTAGGCTCGGTTTTAATGGGAGCGCTCATTGTATTTTCTGTCGGCGTTTTTCAGGTGATGAAATTAAAGCGGGAAATCAAAACGCTGCGGAAAGAAAATAGAACTGCAATCCATAAACAAGAGGATACCCAGCTTGCTGATCAGACCGACACACAGGATGCTTCAGCCATGATTGAGAAAAAAGACTAGTTTTCGAATATTATTTGAAACCCTTCAGCCTGCTCTAGTATAATAGGGTGGTTGAGGGGTGAATTTATGTTAGCGTCAAAAATGCGATGGGAAATCCAGCGACCAGATCAGGATAAGGTCAAATCACTCACAGAACAATTGCATATAACACCTCTTGTTGCGTCCCTGCTTGTAAAAAGAGGCTTTGATACGGCAGAAAGCGCTAGGCTGTTTTTACATACAAAGGATGCCGATTTTTATGATCCTTTTGAAATGAAAGGCATGAAAGAAGCGGCAGATCGAATAAAACAGGCGATTTCACAACAAGAACAGATTATGATATATGGCGATTATGACGCCGATGGGGTTACCAGTACGTCAGTGATGCTTCACACGCTGCAAAAACTATCGGCTCAAGTTGATTTTTATATACCTGACCGTTTTAAAGAAGGATATGGACCTAATGAACAGGCGTTTCGTTCGATTAAAGAACGGGGCTTCTCTTTGATCATTACGGTTGATACAGGAATTGCCGCTGTGCATGAAGCGAAGGTGGCAAAAGAACTCGGACTGGATGTCATCATTACAGATCATCATGAACCGGGACCGGAGCTTCCGGATGTCCATGCGATCGTCCACCCGAAGCAGCCGGGCTGCACTTACCCGTTTAAAGAGCTTGCAGGGGTCGGAGTCGCGTTTAAGCTGGCCCATGCTTTATTGGGTGAACTTCCGGATGAACTGCTTGACCTGGCGGCAATCGGCACCATTGCTGACCTTGTCCCGCTGCATGACGAAAACAGATTAATTGCAACACTAGGACTTGAAAGGCTCCGGCGGACAAACCGGCTCGGCTTAAAAGAACTGATTAAGCTGTCAGGCGGAGACATCGGAGAAGCGAACGAAGAAACTGTCGGATTTCAGCTCGCTCCAAGGCTGAATGCCGTCGGAAGAATCGAACAGGCGGACCCAGCTGTTCATTTGCTCATGTCAGAGGATTCGTTTGAAGCGGAAGAGCTTGCCGCAGAAATTGACCAGCTGAACAAAGAGCGCCAAAAAATGGTCAGCAAAATGACGGATGAAGCGATTGAAATGGTTGAACGGCAAGGGCTCGATCAAACTGCAATTGTCGTGGCAAAAGCCGGATGGAACCCGGGAGTCGTCGGGATTGTGGCCTCAAAGCTTGTGGACCGTTTCTATCGCCCTGCTATTGTGCTTGGCATTGATGAAGAAAAGGGGATCGCTAAAGGTTCGGCCCGAAGCATCAGGGGGTTTAATTTATTTGAGAGCCTTTCTGAATGCAGAGATATTCTTCCTCATTTCGGCGGCCATCCAATGGCAGCGGGGATGACGCTCAAAGCCGAGGATGTGCCGAATTTGCGAAGCAGGCTGAATGAAATAGCGGACAATACGCTTACGGAAGAGGATTTTGTTCCTGTACAGGAAGTAGACCTTGTCTGCAGCGTCGAGGACATTACAGTTGAAAGCATCACAGAAATGAACATGCTTTCTCCTTTTGGCATGCTGAACCCGAAACCGCACGTTCTCGTAGAAAACGCAGTACTGGAAGATGTCCGCAAGATAGGGGCAAATAAAACTCATGTCAAAATGACGATCAAAAATGAGTCGTCTCAGCTTGATTGCGTCGGTTTTAATAAAGGTGAGCTCGAAGAAGGCATCGTACCGGGATCAAGAATTTCCATTGTCGGTGAGATGTCAATCAACGAATGGAACAATCGGAAAAAACCGCAGCTTATGATAAAGGACGCCGCTGTTTCTGAATGGCAGCTATTTGATTTAAGGGGAAAACGGACGTGGGAAGATACAGTTTCCGCCCTTCCATCTGCTAAACGGGCCATTGTCTCTTTCAAAGAAGACTCAACAACACTTCTTCAAACTGAAGGCCTTCGTCAAGAAGTGCAGGTCATCAGCTCAGAAGATCAAGCAAAGGCGTTTGACCTCGATGGTGCATATATTGTATTGCTGGATCCGCCGCCTTCGTTGGACATGCTCGCACGTTTGCTGGAAGGAAAGGCGCCTGAGCGGATATATTTTATTTTTCTCAATCATGAGGACCACTTTTTATCGACTTTTCCCGCAAGAGACCACTTTAAATGGTATTATGCGTTCTTGCTGAAAAGAGGCGCTTTTGATGTGAAAAAACACGGTTCAGAGCTTGCAAAACATAAAGGCTGGTCCGTTGAAACAATCAATTTCATGACAAAGGTGTTTTTTGATCTCGGTTTTGTTAAAATAGAGAATGGTGTGCTGTCTGTTGTGAGCGGAGCAAAGAAACGTGACTTAACAGACTCACAAACATATCAGGCGAAACAGCAGCTGATGGAACTGGATCAAAAGCTGAATTATTCTTCTGCTGAAGAGCTGAAGGAATGGCTGAATAAGCTGATGAAACAAGATTCAGAGGCTTATGAAAGTACGAGGAGGACATAAAACAGATGGATTTAAAACAATACGTAACAATTGTACCGGATTACCCGAAAGAGGGCGTGCAATTTAAAGATATTACAACACTGATGGATAAAGGCGATGTATACCGCTATGCCACAGATCAAATTGTTGAATATGCGAAAGAAAAGCAAATCGATTTGGTCGTTGGCCCTGAAGCGCGCGGCTTTATTATCGGCTGTCCCGTTGCTTACGCGCTTGGCGTAGGTTTTGCGCCGGTCCGCAAAGAAGGCAAATTGCCTCGTGAAGTAATTAAAGTGGATTATGGCTTGGAATACGGAAAAGACGTATTAACGATCCACAAAGATGCGATTAAGCCTGGTCAGCGTGTGCTTATTACAGATGACCTGCTTGCGACAGGCGGCACAATTGAAGCGACAATCAAACTTGTTGAAGAACTTGGCGGCGTTGTTGCTGGTATCGCTTTCTTAATCGAGCTTTCTTACCTTGACGGCAGAGATAAGTTGGAAGATTATGACATCTTAACATTAATGAAATACTAAGGATAATCGCATAACGAAAAAAGCACTCCATGTCAGGGTGCTTTTTTCCTATTGTTTTGCATTTATTTTATATAATATTTGGCTATTTGAACTTCTGCTCTTTACATCTTTCGTTTTTTTCTTGATAATAAACTACAATACAGTTTACATTTTAAAAAAGGTGATTCCATGGCGAACGAACAAGTATTGACTGCCGAGCAAGTTATTGATAAAGCGCGAAGCTATCTATCTGATGAGCATATCGCATTTGTCGAAAAAGCATATCTGTACGCTGAAGATGCTCACCGCGAGCAATACCGCAAATCGGGCGAGCCATATATTATTCATCCGATTCAGGTTGCGGGGATTCTCGTCGATCTTGAAATGGACCCTTCCACAATTGCGGGCGGATTTTTGCACGATGTCGTGGAAGATACAGATGTGACGCTCGATGACCTGAAAGAAGCATTTTCCGAAGAAGTGGCAATGCTTGTAGACGGCGTAACAAAACTCGGCAAAATTAAATATAAATCTCAAGAGGAACAGCAGGCGGAAAATCATCGCAAAATGTTTGTCGCTATGGCTCAAGATATCAGGGTCATATTGATCAAGCTGGCGGATCGTCTTCACAATATGCGGACATTGAAACATCTGCCTCAAGAAAAACAGCGAAGAATCTCCAATGAAACACTGGAAATTTTTGCTCCTTTGGCGCATCGTCTCGGGATTTCAAAAATTAAATGGGAATTGGAAGATACGGCGCTCCGTTATTTGAATCCTCAGCAATATTACAGAATTGTCAACCTCATGAAGAAGAAACGCGCAGAACGTGAGCTTTATGTCGATGAGGTTGTCAATGAAGTGAAGAAACGTGTCGAAGAAGTGAATATCAAGGCTGACTTCTCGGGACGTCCGAAACATATTTACAGCATTTATCGAAAAATGGTGCTGCAAAATAAGCAATTTAATGAAATTTACGATTTGCTGGCTGTCCGTATTCTTGTGAATAGCATAAAGGACTGCTACGCGGTGCTCGGCATCATTCACACATGCTGGAAACCGATGCCCGGCAGATTCAAAGATTATATCGCAATGCCGAAGCCGAATATGTATCAATCGCTTCATACAACGGTTATTGGGCCTAAAGGCGATCCGCTGGAAGTGCAGATCCGCACCTTCGAAATGCATGAAATCGCTGAATACGGGGTTGCGGCTCACTGGGCTTATAAAGAAGGGAAAGCAGCCAATGAAGGCGCAACCTTTGAGAAAAAGCTTTCTTGGTTCCGTGAAATTTTAGAATTTCAAAATGAATCGACAGATGCAGAAGAATTTATGGAATCGCTCAAAATTGATTTGTTTTCTGACATGGTGTATGTCTTTACGCCAAAAGGAGATGTAATCGAGCTTCCGTCCGGTTCTGTTCCGATTGATTTTTCTTACCGGATTCACTCTGAAATCGGCAATAAAACAATCGGTGCCAAAGTGAACGGAAAAATGGTTACGCTTGACCATAAGCTTCGGACAGGTGATATCGTTGAAATTCTCACTTCTAAGCATTCCTATGGTCCGAGCCAGGATTGGGTGAAGCTTGCCCAAACATCCCAAGCGAAGCATAAGATCCGTCAATTCTTTAAGAAACAGCGACGTGAAGAAAATGTCGAAAAAGGCCGTGAACTGGTCGAAAAAGAAATAAAAAACCTGGATTTTGAATTGAAGGATGTCTTAACACCGGAGAATATTCAAAAGGTTGCTGACAAATTTAATTTCTCAAATGAAGAAGATATGTACGCAGCGGTCGGCTACAACGGCATTACAGCTCTCCAGGTGGCAAACCGCCTAACAGAAAAAGAGAGAAAACAGCGCGATCAGGAAGAACAGGAAAAGATCGTTCAGGAAGTCACTGGGGAACCTAAGCCATACCCTCAAGGAAGAAAACGGGAAGCTGGTGTTCGCGTCAAGGGCATCGACAACCTCCTTGTCCGTTTATCAAAATGCTGCAATCCTGTGCCGGGTGATGATATTGTCGGCTTTATCACAAAAGGCAGAGGGGTTTCGGTCCATCGTGAAGATTGTCCGAATGTCAAAACGAATGAAGCCCAAGAGCGGCTGATCCCGGTAGAGTGGGAACATGAGTCACAGGTTCAAAAGCGCAAGGAATACAATGTTGAGATAGAGATTCTTGGGTACGACCGTCGCGGATTGCTGAACGAGGTGCTTCAGGCAGTGAACGAAACAAAAACAAATATTTCATCTGTCTCTGGCAAATCGGATCGCAATAAAGTGGCAACCATTCATATGGCGATTTTTATTCAGAACATCAATCACTTGCACAAAGTCGTCGAGCGTATTAAACAGATTAGAGATATCTACTCTGTGCGCCGCGTCATGAACTAAAGGGGTTAGAAAATGAGATTAGTTGTTCAGCGAGTAACAGAAGCAAGCGTTACAGTGGACGAAGAGGTCGTCGGCAAAATTGGACAAGGCCTCATGGTGCTGGTCGGCATCACTCACGATGACACAGAAGAGGATGCAGCTTATTTAGCCGATAAAGTTGTCAATCTCCGTATTTTCGATGACAGTGAAGGAAAAATGAATCTGTCTCTTTTAGATATAGGAGGAGAAATTTTATCTGTCTCACAGTTTACGCTTTATGGAGATACGAAAAAAGGGCGCCGGCCGAACTACATGAATGCGGCCAAACCTGATAAAGCTTTAGGCCTTTATGAAAAATGGAATGACCTGCTTCGTGAAAAAGGAATCAAAGTAGAGACCGGAACGTTTGGAGCCATGATGGATGTTCAGCTTACAAACTCCGGACCGGTCACGCTTATAATGGATTCAAAATAAAAAAAGCTGCCAAGAGGCAGCTTTTTTTATTGGAAGTACTTCTCTAATCCGCTTTCGATCCCATCTGTTACTTTTTCTTGGTATGAATTGCTATGTACAATGGCTTCTTCCTGCGGATGGCTTACATATCCCAGCTCATACAGCATAGCGGGCTGTCTGTTTTCCCGGAGCACATAATAATCCCCGAATAACACGCCGCGGTCTGGAATGGAAGACCGCTTTACCACTTCAGAGTGTACATCTGATGCGAGTTCCTGATCTTTGGCAGGGCTGTAGTAGTATGCAGTACTGCCTCTTGTAGAGGTATCCGCATAGCTATCATAGTGAATGCTGATAAAGGCGTCAGCGTTGCGATAGTGAGACGTGGAGACCCGTGACTGCAGGCTGACAAAGGTATCATCCTGGCGTGTCACATACACATCTGCCCCAGCCGATCTAAGTTTGCTGGCGAGCAGTTTTGCCGTTTTGATCGTCAGGTTTTTCTCGAATTTCCCCGAATACCCGATTGTTCCGCTGTCTTTTCCTCCGTGTCCCGGGTCAACAATAATCGTTTTATTGTTGAGAGAGCCGTTTCCAGACGGAGAATCAGAGACTGGCGGTTCACCTGCTTCTTCTGCGCTTTTAGATGTTTGGACTACCCAATTGGCTACATAAGCAGTCTGCCCGTTATCAAGCTTGATTTCATACCAGTTTCCCTTTGAACCGGTAATGGTGTATGAATCTCCTTTGGCAGCACGCTCAACGATCGAAGCTGATGTTGACGCATTGCTTCTTAGATTCGTTCCTCCGTACATAATATAGGCTTTTTTAGCGGAGGACGAACTGCTTGCATTTGCCGAATTCTCAGCTGGATCAGAATTAGTCAAAAGGTAATGGCTTGCAACCCAGCCTTTCAGCCCGTTCACCTCAATGTGAGCCCAGCCATTTTTCTCGTTGAGAACCGTCAGTTTCGTTCCGCGGTCAAGTTTTGTTATAATTGCCGCGTCATGTGAGGCGGAGGCTCTTACATTTAGTGAAGAAACACCGACTGTGCCCGTCGTTGACGCACCGGAATCCTCGGTTTGGTCACTCTCATTAGATGCTGAACTGCTGCCTCCTGACGTGACATACTCAGATGACACCCATCCGGTGGCATTTTGATAGGAAATCTTGATCCAGCCAGAATCTTTATCAATGACAGATGCTTGGCTGCCTCGCGGGAATTTGCCGATGACTTCGTATGAAGTACCCGGGCCGGTTCTCATCCGCAGATCGGGGTCTGTTGATGTCACAGTGTCACTGCTTCCTGAAGAGCTTGTGCTGGCCTGATCTTCCTTTGTAATAAGCCAGGAGACTACCCAGCCTTTTTCTCCGGAACCAAGCTGGATCTGCACCCAGTCTCCATCTTCCTTTAAAATGGGATAGCGTTCTCCCTTTTTTACTTCCGCTGTAATGCCGTAGCTAAGCCCCGGGCCGCTTCTGACATTCATTTCATCTGTTGCGATGACTGCTTCTCCTTGAGCGGCTGTAACGGATGAAAATGTCGGGAAAAGCGCTCCGGTGAAAATAATACATACAATAAGGACAAAGTATTTCTTGCTCATTGTGTCCTCCTTTCAGATGATCATTAAAAAAGCATTCTTGTTTAATATCGTAAAGTCCTTTCTGATTTTTAAATAAAAATAAAATGATTTGTTTATACTAGGCGTAAATACAATCAAAAAGGTGTGCAAATCATGAAATATCATCCAAAAATGGGACGGGCATTTCAAGACGGTGAAGCAAATCTGCATTACAGCGATCACGCAGATCCCGATACAACTGGTTATCTAACGGAAACAGCATCTGAATTTGGTCTTATGTCCAAAGAAGCAGCACTTAGGAAAAACAACCGGAATAAAGCTTGACAGAGAACCCCAATCCCATTATTATAATAGAAATTGAGTACATAGCAAATGATGAAAGATTTGAACCAATAATGGAGAAGAGTAGGTCAGATTGCATGGCTAGAGAGGAACCCGCCCCAGGCTGAAAGCGGATCCCATTGCGTCTTTCTCGAAACAACACTCCGGAGGTTTCCTGCTGAACGCGTGAATAACGCCATTAGGCAGTGAACGTGAACCTGCGTTAAAGGATCGAGCGGGAATATGAACATATTCCAACTAGGGTGGCACCACGGGTATAACTCTCGTCCCTACTATCATGTATAGTAGGGGCGGGAGTTTTTTTCATTTTCATCATGAACGAAAATTGTATATTTTAAAAGGAATACATAAGGAGGTCTACTTATGGGATATAACATTCCAAGAGGAACACAGGATATTCTGCCTGGAGAATCAGATCGCTGGCAGTTTGTTGAACAAATTATGAGAGACACTTGCCGCACTTATCAATATAAAGAAATCCGCACACCGATTTTTGAGCATACAGAACTGTTTGCCAGAGGCGTCGGAGAATCAACAGATATCGTACAAAAAGAAATGTATACCTTCGAGGACCGCAAAGGCAGAAGCCTGACGCTTCGTCCGGAGGGAACAGCTGCTGCGGTTCGCGCTTTTAATGAAAACAAGCTGTTCGCAAATCCTGTACAGCCGACAAAGCTTTATTATGTAGGGCCGATGTTCCGTTATGAACGTCCTCAGACGGGCCGTTACCGCCAGTTTTATCAGTTTGGAATTGAAGCGATTGGCTCGAAAGACCCAGCAATAGACGCTGAAGTGATGGCGCTTGCGATGAGTATTTATGAAAAAGCAGGTTTAGAAAACGTTAAGCTTGTCATAAACAGCCTCGGCGATCAAGCTAGCCGCAAAAGCTACAGAGAAGCGCTCGTGAAACACTTCGAGCCTCGCATCGAAGAATTTTGTTCAGACTGCCAGTCACGGCTGCACACAAATCCGCTTAGAATTTTGGACTGCAAAAAAGACCGTGATCATGAGCTGATGAAATCGGCACCTTCGATTTTGACATATTTAAATGAAGAATCAGCCGTTTATTTTGAGAAAGTGAAACAATACTTAAACGATCTTGGCATTTCGTATGAAATTGATCCGAACCTTGTGAGGGGGCTGGATTATTACAACCACACCGCATTTGAAATTATGAGCAATGCGGAGGGCTTCGGCGCGATTACGACACTTGCCGGCGGCGGACGCTACGACGGACTTGTCGAACAGATCGGCGGACCTGAAGCTCCGGGCATCGGATTTGCGATGAGCATCGAACGCCTGCTTGCCGCAATTGATGCTGAAAAAAGAGAGCTGCCTGTTGATAAGGGGATCGACTGCTATATCGTCACACTCGGCGAAAAAGCCAAGGATTATTCTGTTTCATTGGTGTACAAACTGAGAGAAGCAGGCATTTCCAGTGAAATCGATTATGAAAATAAGAAATTGAAAGGCCAGTTTAAAACAGCTGACCGCTTGAATGCGAGATTTATTGCGATTTTGGGTGAAGATGAGCTGGCCCAAAACAAAATCAATGTAAAGGATGCACAGACGGGCGAACAGATTGAAGTGGCACTTGATGAATTTATACATGTAATGAAGGCAAACCAAAAGGGATAAGGAGTGGAACACATTGTTTGGTAGAACATATTATTGCGGTGAAATAACTGAACAAGCAATCGGTGAATCTGTAACGCTGAAAGGCTGGGTCCAAAAAAGACGGGACCTCGGCGGATTGATTTTTATTGACTTGCGTGACCGTACGGGAATTGTTCAAGTCGTTTTTAACCCTGATGTGTCAAAAGAAGCGCTTGCTATTGCGGAAGGCATCAGAAATGAATACGTGCTTGATATTCAAGGGAAAGTGGTGGCGCGTGAAGAGGGAACAGTTAATCCGAATTTGAAAACAGGCGCGATCGAAATTCATGCTGATGGAGTGAACGTTTTAAATGCTGCAAAGACACCTCCATTTGCGATTTCTGATCAAGCAGAAGAGGTATCAGAGGACGTTCGTTTAAAACACCGTTACTTAGATTTACGCAGACCGGCTATGTTCC
Source organism: Bacillus sp. MBGLi79 (assembly GCF_002953915.1). Taxonomy (NCBI): domain Bacteria; kingdom Bacillati; phylum Bacillota; class Bacilli; order Caryophanales; family Bacillaceae; genus Bacillus; species Bacillus sp. MBGLi79. The sequence continues at coordinate 3,077,287 of NZ_CP026521.1, read as the reverse complement.
AGACGATGCAGCTGCGCCATAACGTGACGAAAGCTGTTCGCAGCTTTTTAGATGAAAACGGGTTTCTTGATATTGAAACGCCGATTTTAACAGGAAGCACGCCTGAAGGCGCACGTGACTACTTGGTGCCGAGCCGTGTGCACGAAGGTGAGTTCTACGCGCTGCCGCAGTCCCCGCAGCTATTTAAACAGCTTCTGATGGTATCAGGCATTGAGCGATATTATCAAATTGCCCGCTGTTTCCGCGATGAAGACTTGCGTGCGGACCGCCAGCCTGAGTTTACGCAAATTGATATTGAAATGTCCTTTATGAGCCAGGAAGACATTATGTCATTGGCTGAGGAGATGATGGCAAAGGTTATGCGTGAAACAAAAGGTGTGGAACTTAAGCTTCCTCTTCCTCGAATGACGTATGACGAAGCAATGAACAAGTACGGTTCTGATAAACCGGATACGCGTTTTAACATGCTATTGACGGATGTGTCTGACATTGTAAAGGATACGGAATTTAAAGTGTTCTCATCAGCTGTAGCAAACGGCGGCGTGGTCAAAGCCATCAACGTAAAAGACGGTGCCGGCGACTACTCACGAAAAGACATCGACGCTCTTGGCGCTTTTGCTGCAAACTACGGGGCAAAAGGGCTTGCCTGGGTGAAAGTTGAGGCAGACGGAGTGAAAGGCCCGATCGCTAAATTCTTTGATGAAGAAAAGCAGTCTAAGCTGATTGAAGCACTTGATGCTGCTGAAGGTGATTTGCTGCTGTTCGGAGCGGATCAATTTGAAGTTGTGGCCGCATCACTCGGCGCCCTGCGCTTAAAGCTTGGGAAAGAACGCGGATTGATTGATGAAAAATTGTTCAATTTCTTATGGGTCATCGACTGGCCGCTATTAGAGCATGATCCGGAAGAAGGCCGTTTTTACGCAGCGCACCATCCGTTCACAATGCCTGTCCGCGAAGACCTTGAGCTGATTGAAACAGCGCCTGAAGACATGAAAGCACAAGCCTATGACCTCGTTTTAAACGGCTATGAGCTTGGCGGCGGTTCAATCCGTATTTTCGAAAAGGATATTCAGGAAAAAATGTTTGCGCTTCTCGGCTTCTCACCAGAAGAAGCGGCTGAACAGTTCGGATTCCTGCTGGAAGCATTTGAATACGGCGCTCCTCCGCACGGCGGAATCGCACTCGGCTTAGACCGTCTCGTTATGCTTCTAGCTGGACGTACGAACCTGAGAGATACGATTGCATTTCCGAAAACGGCAAGCGCAAGCTGCTTGATGACAGAAGCGCCAGGCGAAGTAAGCGATGCTCAGCTTGATGAGCTTCATCTTTCTATCAAGAAAAAAGTTAAGAACTGAATGTGCAGTTCGATTCTTGAAAATCAAAATCGTCTGTGATATGATTTTGACAAGTTAAATAAAGTCCTGATGTGTTAGTTGTACACCTAGTTTTGACCGAACATTTTTTTGATTTGGGAGCCCGCATTTTTAAATGGCGTACATGCCTCTTTTCATTCGGTAAAGAGGACTTACAAGATTTAAAAGAGGGCACCCACCTGCTGAGAGCGGGTTCAAAACAAAGGAAAGCTGCAACGGCACTATTGGGACTTTATTTTTTGTGCGCAGAAAAACGGCTGCTCATGGATCAGCCATTTTATAGATGAAACCAGAATACGAATGTGGAGTGAGGTTCTTGTTACACCAGTTTTCACGCAATGAATTAGCTATCGGAAAAGAAGGCCTTGAAACGCTGAAAAACAGCACGGTGGCTGTGCTTGGGGTTGGCGGAGTCGGGTCGTTCGCGGCGGAAGCGCTCGCGCGGTCAGGCGTCGGCCGCATTCTGCTTGTCGACAAAGATGATGTGGACATTACAAATGTAAACCGTCAGCTTCACGCACTGCTTTCAACTGTCGGACAGCCGAAAGTTGATTTAATGAAGGAGCGGATCGCTGACATTAACCCGGAGTGCGAAGTGATCGCGTTAAAAATGTTCTATACGGAAGAAACGTATGAGCAATTTTTTGACTATAATCTCGACTATGTCATTGACGCGTCAGACACGATTCATTATAAAATCCATTTAATGAAAGAATGTCTGAAACGGGATATTCCGCTCATTTCCAGCATGGGTGCCGCGAACAAAACGGACCCGACACGCTTCCAAATTGCAGATATTTCAAAGACGCACACTGATCCAATTGCGAAGGTCGTCCGTACGAGATTACGCAAAGAGGGCATCAAAAAAGGCGTTCAAGTGATTTTTTCTGACGAAAGCCCGATTGTCATTCGGGAAGATGTCAGAAAAGAAGTGGGAAATGACGAAGCGAAAATCCGTAAAGCGAAAATGCCGCCATCCTCTAATGCGTTTGTGCCGTCAGTCGCAGGCTTGATTATGGGCGGACATGTTGTCATGGATCTTTTGAAAGACATTGAAATCAAACGCGTAAAGGATAAATAACGCATAAAAACAGCCTTGAAGAGCAAGGCTGTTTTTGTTTTATTTTCTTTTCATTAATTTGTCGTACACCTGCTTTAAGGCGGATTCGAACTTTCCTGTCTGTTTCGGCTTGTAGTATTGCTTATTCTTTAAAGGATCAGGGAGATATTGCTGTTCGACCCATCCATTGTCGTAATTGTGCGGGTATTTATAGTCGATTCCTCTTCCTAATTCCTGAGCTCCTTTATAATGCGCGTCCTTTAAATGCTTCGGTACATCACCGATTTTTCCGGCTCTGATATCAGCCAGAGCCTCATCAATTGCCAGAATGGCTGAGTTTGATTTCGGTGAGAGGCAAAGCTCAATGACTGCGTTGGCCAGCGGGATTCGCGCTTCGGGAAAACCGACTCGCTCAGCGGTCTGAATAGCGTGCAGCACTCTCGGACCGGCTTGCGGGCTTGCTAAGCCGATATCTTCATAGGCGATGACGAGCAGGCGTCTTGCGATGCTCTCCAGATCACCGGCTTCAATTAATCTTGCCAAATAGTGAAGAGCAGCGTTGGCATCAGAGCCGCGGATCGATTTTTGAAAAGCGGATAGCACATCATAATGCGCATCACCATCTTTATCGTGAGAAAAGCTCTTTTTCTGCAGACATTCTTCCGCGGTTTCTAATGTAATATGAATCACACCGTCTGCTGACTCCTTCGTTGACAACACGGCCAGCTCAAGTGCATTTAAAGCGGAGCGGACATCTCCTCCGCATCCGTGAGCAAAATGCTCCATCGCCTGATCATCAATGGATACAGAATATGTGCCGAGGCCTCGATGTTCATCATGAAGGGCCCTTTCCAGCGCTTGTTTGATCAGTTCAGGTGTTAACGGCTCAAGCTCAAAAATCTGGGTCCGGCTTCTGATCGCCGGATTAATGGCATGATACGGGTTAGCCGTGGTTGCTCCGATCAAAATGATCATCCCATTTTCTAAATAGGGCAATAGAAAATCTTGTTTTCCTTTATCCAGCCTGTGGACTTCATCCAGAATCAAAATCACCTGGCCTGACATTTTGGCTTCCTGGGCGACGATTTCCATATCTTTTTTATTGTTAATGACAGCATTCAGCTTTCGAAAAGCTATACTTGTCGAACCGGCGATTGCTGTGGCGATTGATGTTTTTCCAATTCCGGGCGGCCCGTACAAAATCATGGATGACAAATGTTTTGCCTGGACCATTCTGCCGATAATTTTATCTTCAGCCACCAGATGCTGCTGGCCGATAATATCCTCTATTTTTGTCGGACGCATCCGATATGCCAATGGCTTCATCTATCATCTCTCCTTACTTAATTACAGGGTAACGGAAAACCGTACATTAGAAAAGGGGAAAGGCCCGTTTCCTTTTGCCTCAATGAAAATTCGCTGAAGGTATGTTATAATAACAGTTGGTCTATTAGATAATAAACGGACGAAACATATAGTAATTACCATTATAAATGTGGAAAATCATGAAATAACAGAGGTGTTCATGTTGAAAATATCAACTAAGGGAAGATACGGGCTCACCATTATGATCGAGCTTGCAAAAAAGCATGGTGAGGGCCCGACTTCATTAAAAAGCATCGCACAGACGAATAATTTGTCCGAGCATTATTTGGAGCAGCTGGTATCGCCGCTCCGTAATGCCGGTTTAGTGAAAAGCATCAGAGGCGCATATGGCGGATATGTATTAGGCAGTGAGCCGGATGCCATTACGGCGGGAGATATTATCCGTGTGCTAGAGGGGCCGATCAGCCCTGTTGAAGTGCTGGAAGATGAGGAGCCTGCCAAGCGTGAACTTTGGATTCGCATCCGAGACGCTGTAAAAGAGGTTTTAGACAGTACAACATTAGAGGATCTTGCCAGCTATACAGACGGAGAGCAAGAAGCTTATATGTTCTATATTTAGATCAGAGGTGTAAACATTATGGAACGGATTTATTTAGATCATGCCGCAACATCTCCGATGGATGAGCGCGTGCTGGAAAAAATGATACCGCATTTTTCAGGAAGTTTCGGTAATCCATCCAGTATTCACTCATTTGGCAGAGAATCTCGAAAATGGGTGGATGAAGCAAGAGCGCAGATTGCAGCAGAAATCGGAGCGGCAGAGCAGGAGATCATTTTTACAAGCGGGGGCACGGAAGCTGATAACTTGGCGATTATGGGAACCGCGCTTGCAAGAAAAGATCTGGGCAGACATATCATCACGACAAAAATTGAACATCATGCTGTGCTTCACACATGTGAAAAACTTGAGGAAGACGGATTTGACATAACGTATCTGGACGTTGACCAAAATGGAAGAGTCAGTGCAAAACAGGTGAAAGAAGCACTGCGTGATGATACAATCCTTGTGACAGTGATGTATGGAAATAATGAAGTCGGAACAGTGCAGCCGATCGATGAAATCGGTGAGCTGCTGAAGGAACACAAAGCGTATTTTCATACCGATGCTGTTCAGGCGTTCGGGTTGCTGCCAATTGATGTGAAAAACAGCCATATTGATCTTCTGTCTGTTTCCGGGCACAAGCTCAACGGGCCAAAAGGGACAGGCTTTTTATATGCGAGTAAAGATGTGAAGCTTTCACCGCTATTATTCGGAGGAGAGCAAGAAAGAAAACGCCGTGCCGGAACAGAAAATGTTCCGGGCATTGTCGGGCTGAAAGAAGCGATTAAGCTGTCAAGTGAAGAACGGGACGAAAAAAACGAGAAGTATCAATCGTTTAAAGCAATCTTTGCCGACACGATTAAAAATGCAGGTGTGGCATTCGAGATCAACGGGGACAAAGAGCATAGTCTGCCCCATGTTTTGAATCTTTATTTCCCCGGTGTGTCAGTGGAAGCGCTGCTGGTCAATCTTGATATGGCGGGTGTCGCTGTCTCAAGCGGTTCAGCGTGCACGGCCGGTTCAGTCCTGCCGTCACATGTTCTGACTGCTATGTTCGGAGAAGAGAGTGACAGGCTGACGTCCTCTATTCGAATCAGCTTCGGCCTCGGCAATACGGCTGAGCAAGTGAAAACTGCTGCCAAACATGTGGCCGACGTTGTCAAACGACTGACACAATAAGGCGGCTTAGTTATTGGAGTGAATGAAATGGAAAAACGGCCGGAGGATACAAGAGTCGTCGTCGGCATGTCCGGCGGAGTAGACTCATCTGTGGCGGCCCTGCTGTTAAAAGAACAGGGCTATGATGTAATCGGAATCTTTATGAAAAACTGGGATGACACGGACGAAAACGGTTTTTGCACGGCGACAGAGGATTATGAAGATGTGATCCGCGTCTGCAACCAAATCGGAATCCCGTATTATGCCGTAAACTTTGAAAAGCAATATTATGAGAAGGTATTCCAATACTTCCTTGATGAATATAAAGCAGGCAGAACACCAAACCCGGATGTACTGTGCAACAAAGAAATTAAATTCAAGGCCTTTTTGGAGCATGCATTGTCACTTGGCGCCGACTATTTAGCGACTGGCCACTATGCAAGAGTAGACAGAAGCGGCGGAAAAGTCAGAATGCTGCGCGGCATTGATGAAAACAAGGATCAAACGTACTTTTTGAATCAGCTGACAGAAGATACGCTGAGCAAAGTCATGTTCCCGATTGGCGAGCTTCAAAAAAGCCGTGTGCGTGAAATCGCCAAAGAAGCAGAACTTGCAACGGCGACGAAAAAAGACAGTACAGGCATCTGCTTTATCGGCGAGCGTAACTTTAAAACGTTTCTCAGCCAATATCTCCCTGCACAGCCGGGCGATATGATGACGATGGACGGCGAAGTTAAAGGCCGCCACGACGGGTTGATGTACTACACGATCGGACAGCGTCACGGCCTTGGCATCGGCGGAAGCGGCGAGCCGTGGTTTGCGGTAGGGAAAGATCTTGAAAAGAACATCCTCTACGTAGATCAAGGGTTCCATAACCCGCTTTTATATTCCGACAAAATCACAGCAACAAATATCAGCTGGGTACGTTCGGATATCATGAAGGGTGAAGAGATTTCCTGCACGGCTAAATTCCGTTACCGCCAAGAAGATCATAAAGTGACGGTGCGCATGACTGGCGAAGGTGAAGCGGAAGTCATCTTTGATGAACAAGTCAGAGCTGTAACGCCGGGACAAGCCGTTGTCTTCTATGACGGTGAAGAATGCCTTGGCGGCGGGACAATTGATGATGTGTACAAAGACGGAACAAAATTGTGGTACGTATAAAAGATGAAAAACCTCAACACTGAGTTGGGGTTTTTTAGTGAAAGGAAGATGATCGGTGGATTATAATCAACTCGGTATAGAGGCGATGCAGGAAGGCGATTACGAGAAAGCGGCAGAGGCATTTACAAAAGCGATTGAAGAAAATAAAGAAGACGCGATGCCGTATATCAATTTTGCCAACCTGCTTTCATCCGTAAACGAGCTGGAACGTGCGCTTGCGTTTTATGATAAAGCGCTTGAATTAGACAATAGCGCAGCCACTGCTTATTATGGAGCAGGAAATGTCTATGTTGTAAAAGAAATGTACAAAGAAGCGAAAGACATGTTTGAAAAAGCGCTTCGTGCGGGGATGGAAAACGGCGACCTGTTTTACATGCTCGGAACGGTTCTTGTCAAGCTCGAACAGCCTAAGCTTGCACTGCCATATTTACAAAGAGCGGTTGAGCTGAATGAAAACGATACGGAAGCACGCTTTCAATTCGGGATGTGCTTAGCCAATGAGGGCATGCTGGACGAAGCGCTCAGCCAGTTCGCAGCTGTAACAGAGCAAGATCCCGGGCATGCAGATGCATTTTATAATGCCGGTGTCGCTTATGCTTATAAAGAAAATCGAGAAAAAGCGCTGGAAATGCTGGACAAGGCGATCGATATCCAGCCAGACCATATGCTTGCGCTTCATGCTAAAAAACTGATCGACCCATCATAACAGGCACAGGAGGAGGGACAGCTCGTGCAGCAGCATCCGGATCAGCTTAAACTGGAGGAAGAGCCCTATTTAAAAGGGACAGTTAACACAGTCATCTATCATAATGACACCAATTTATATACGGTTCTGAAAGTGAAAGTAACAGAGACCTCCGAAGCCATAGAAGATAAAGCCGTATCCGTGACGGGCTACTTCCCTGCGCTTCAAGAAGAAGAGACCTACACGTTTTACGGAAAGATCGTAACACACCCGAAATTCGGGCTCCAATTTCAAGCGGAGCATTTTAAAAAAGAGATACCGACGACTAAGGAAGGCATCATACAATATTTATCGAGTGACTTATTCGAGGGAATCGGCAAAAAAACAGCTGAAGAAATTGTGAAAAAGCTGGGCGACAGCGCCATTAACAAAATATTGGCTGACGCTTCAGTGCTTTATGATGTTCCGAGGCTCTCAAAAAAGAAAGCAGACACGCTGGCCGGTGCCTTGCAGCGGCATCAGGGGCTGGAGCAAATCATGATTTCCCTGAACCAGTTTGGCTTTGGCCCGCAGCTGTCCATGAAAATCTATCAAGCCTATGAATCCGAGACGCTTGAAAAGATTCAAGAAAATCCTTATCAGCTTGTGAAGGACGTAGAAGGCATCGGGTTTGGAAAAGCGGATGAGCTGGGCGGCAGAATGGGTCTTTCGGGTAATCATCCTGAGCGGGTAAAAGCTGCGATTCTGTACACGCTTGAAACGACTTGTCTGTCAGAGGGGCACACGTACATAGAAACGGAGCAGCTGATCATCGACACCCAATCACTGTTAAACCAGTCAGCAAAGGAAGATCAGCGCATCACAGAAATGGATGCCGCTAACGCGATTATTGCTCTTGGAGAAAATAAAGACATTGTCATAGAAGATGGACGCTGTTATTTCCCATCGCTGTTTTACGCTGAACAAAATGTTGCTAAGCGAGTGAAACATATCGCAAGCCAAACTGAATATGATGACCAGTTTCCCGAATCAGAATTTCTGCTCGCTTTGGGGGAATTGGAAGAACGGATGAACGTTCAGTATGCCCCCAGCCAGAAGGAAGCGATTCAAAAAGCCCTTTCCTCGCCGATGCTTCTTTTAACAGGCGGCCCAGGAACAGGGAAAACGACGGTTATCAGAGGGATTGTCGAGCTCTACGGAGAGCTTCACGGTGTGTCACTAGACCCGTCAGCTTATAAAAAGGATGAAGCTTTTCCGATTGTTTTGGCCGCTCCGACAGGGAGAGCAGCAAAACGAATGAGTGAATCAACGGGACTTCCTGCAGTCACGATACACAGGCTGCTTGGCTGGAACGGCGCTGAAGGCTTTTCCCATACAGAGGATGAGCCGATTGAAGGGAAGCTGTTAATAATCGATGAAGCCAGCATGCTTGATATATGGCTGGCGAACCATCTGTTCAAGGCGATCCCTGATCATATCCAAATCATCATTGTCGGAGACGAAGACCAGCTGCCTTCTGTAGGTCCGGGCCAAGTGCTGAGAGACCTACTGGCATCCCAGGTGATTCCCACGGTGAGACTGACAGACATCTACCGCCAGGCTGAGGGGTCATCAATCGTCGAGCTTGCCCACCAGATGAAAAATGGATTGCTGCCGAACAATTTGACTGCCCCCACAAAGGACCGATCCTTTATTCGCTGCGGAGGCTCGCAAATTAAAGAAGTTGTTGAAAAAGTTGTCGCCAATGCATTGAAAAAAGGCTATACGGCAAAGGACATTCAGGTCCTCGCTCCGATGTACAGAGGAAAAGCCGGCATCAATGAGTTGAATGTGATGCTGCAGGATATTTTAAATCCTCCTAAAGAAAAACGGAGAGAATTGAAGTTCGGGGATGTTGTCTACAGAACCGGAGATAAAATTTTGCAGCTTGTCAATCAACCGGAAAACAATGTATTCAACGGAGATATTGGCGAAATTACGTCGATATTTTATGCAAAGGAAAATACAGAAAAAGAAGACATGGCCGTCGTTTCTTTTGATGGCAATGAAATGACGTTTACGAAAAAAGATTTTAATCAATTTACCCATGCGTATTGCTGTTCTATTCATAAATCGCAGGGAAGTGAATTTCCGATTGTGGTTTTGCCTGTTGTGAAAGGCTACTATAGAATGCTCAGAAGAAACCTTCTTTATACCGCGATTACAAGAGCGAAGAAATTTCTCATTTTATGCGGGGAAGAGGAGGCGCTGGAGTGGGGCGTGAAAAATAATGATGCAACTGTCAGACAGACCTCCTTAAAAAACAGGCTGTCCGTACAGGTTGAGGAAATGGATGCCGAGCTTGAGGCTCTCCAAAAAGAGCTCCCATTCAGCGTACACGACGCCAACATTGGCATGGAAGGCATTACACCATTTGATTTTATGAAAGAAGAACAGCTGTAAACATGCTCCCGTGTAAGCGGGAGTTTTTTTCATTTGCAGTGGAATTGATTTCATCGTATGAGTCTAAGGCGCAAAGCAAAACCTAAGCCTGTTCAACAAAAGGTGGTTGATCACACTTTGAGAACATGCCATGAAGTAGAAGGATTCCCAGTATACTCAGAACGAACTTCTTGTTATCTCGGGGCAATTTCTGATATTTGTTTTTCTCTGCAGGGAGATTGTCTCGGGTTTATTCTTGCACAAAAACGGTTTTTGCATCATCATCATGCGCTATTACGGGCGTGTGATATCTCTTCCGTTCTTGATGACCGCATATTGGCTTCGGTCAGTTCAGAACAGCTTCTGCCTCTTCCGAAATCATGCTTCACATACGAACAGATGAAAATGAAGCTTGTGAAATCGCAAGAGGGGGATATATTGGGGATGCTGGAAGATGTATACTTTTGTTTGGACAGGGGCATAATCGTAGCATATGAACTCTCGGACGGTTTCTTTTCTGACCTGGCGGGAAGCAAGCGCCAGATCCAAAGAGCGGATTCGCTTGTCGAGGTGCGGAAAGACGAGATCGTTCTGAACGGATAGAGGTGTGAGATATGCTTATATGCCCGAATTGCAAAAGTAAGGATATCGGGAAAATCGGCGTGAACCAATATTATTGCTGGGGCTGTTTTATTGAACTGACAGTGGCGAAAGGGAAGATTGCAACTCATCAGGTGGAAGAAGACGGAACGTTAAGCAGCTTGGATGATTTGTTTTCTGAGGATGAACGCAGCATCAATTTTTAATCATGAAAGGAGATGCGCAGGATGAATCGGACGATGACTTCTCTTTTGGCAATGGGAGCCGGAGCTCTCGTGTACCGAATGGCGACTCAATCTGACATGCTGAATAATCGAAGCATGAAGCGGATGAGAAGAAGAATGATGAAAATGTTTTAATGCAAAAAGGATACTCTCTAAAGAGTATCCTTTTCTATATTTGCCGTGCCTCAAGGCGCTTGCTGCGAGTGAAAGGAAGTAATTGACTGCCACATACATAAGGTGCCGTAAGTAAAAAGATCGAAAAAAATAATCGCCGTCTGATCAGTTCGGGCAGAGCAATCACAACAGCAAGCGATGTATCTAATGGGCGGAACCATGCAGCGAAGCGCTTGCGGCATGAAAAGAACAAAGTCAGTGTAGCTCAGCCCGGTGGAGCACGACGCTTCTATCAGTCGCTTCGGGTAATTTCAGATAGCATAGCGGATTTAAAAACACACTAAACGATCTGAAAAAATGTCCACGACTTAGGACTGGCTGAAAACATAAAAGAATAATTCTGTGTAAACCTCAAAAGATATAGGTGAGGTGAAAGCAGATGCTTCAAAAACCGGTGCAGCTTTTGTTATGGGTGGCCATTTGTTTGCTGGTTCTGTTAACAGTCTACGTCTTTTTTATGCTTGATATGTTATGGACACCCTTTTGGTACGTCATAAAAACGATCTTTATTCCCTTGATTATTTCCATTTTTATATCTTATTTATTGCTTCCGGTCACAGAATGGCTGCATGGCAAAGGATTGCCTAGGACTTTGAGCATCTTGGTGATTTATGTTCTTTTTTTTGGCGGGATTGGCTGGGCGCTGTATAAGGGAGTGCCTGTTCTCATCGTGCAGCTGACGGAGTTGTCAGAAAATATACCGATGTTTGCCGAAACGTATAACGGGCTCCTTCTTCATGTGCATAATCATACGGATGATTGGCCTGATGGTATGCATCACCGTATAGATAAAATGATCAGCCAGACGGAGGCGTTTTTTGCTGGAACGATCGAGGGTGCGATCAGCGGAATCCGAAACGTGCTTGATTATTTCTTAATTGCGGCAACGATCCCTTTTCTTGTATTTTATATGGTAAAGGACATTGAGCTAATGAAAAAGACGGTATGGTACCTGACTCCGAAGTCGTGGAGAAAGCGTGGCAGCGCCTTTTTGCGCGATGTGGATGACTCTCTTGGAGATTACATCCGCGGGCAGCTTTTGGTCTGCCTGATTCTCGGCGTGATTGCCGGCTTTACGTTCTGGGTATTTGGGCTTCCGTATCCGCTGATACTCGGCCTTATCTCTGGGATCACGAATGTCATTCCGTATTTTGGCCCTTTCATTGGAGCTGTTCCTGCATTGTTAATTGCGATGACAATCTCAGTGAAGGCGGTTCTTGTTGTGGTGATTACGGTGTTTATTCTGCAGTTTATGGAAGGCAATATCCTTAGTCCGTTCATTGTCGGCAGAAGCCTTAAAATGCATCCGGTTGTAATCATGCTTGCGCTCCTCGCCGGAGGGGAGCTTGCGGGAATCGTCGGGATGATTCTGGCTGTTCCTGCGACGGCTGTTTTAAAAGTGATGATGATCCATTTTTTGCGGATGAGGACAGAGCATTGACATTGGCGTGCCGCTTGTCTATAATTTCTCGTAGAATACATACGAATCTCGAGTGACGGATCTGAGTACGCCGAAGCCCTGTTAAAGAGAGAAGCTCCATAAGCTGAAAGGAGCTTTAGCAGAAGATCGGAGGAAGCTAATCCTGAGTGCAGTTAATCACTGCCGCACATCCTGCGTTACAGGGTTTAAGGTGACGGGCGAATGAAGCCCGTAATCAGGGTGGTACCGCGAGACAGCTCTCGTCCCTGTGTAAACGTTGGTTTGCATAGGGGGAGGGCTTTTTTGCTGTCACTGAAGAGAATTTCGATTTTTATAGAGGAGGAAATACAATGAAACACTTAACTTCTGCGGAAGTGCGTCAAATGTTTTTGGATTTCTTTAAAGAAAAAGGGCATGCGGTAGAGCCAAGCGCGTCATTAGTGCCTCATGAGGATCCTTCACTGCTCTGGATCAACAGCGGTGTTGCGACGCTGAAAAAATATTTTGACGGCCGTGTCGTGCCGGAAAATCCAAGAATCGTAAACGCTCAAAAAGCGATCAGAACAAACGATATAGAAAATGTAGGTAAAACTGCGCGCCATCACACTTTCTTTGAAATGCTCGGAAACTTTTCCATCGGCGATTATTTTAAAGAAGAAGCCATTACATGGGCTTGGGAGTTTTTAACGAGCGATAAGTGGATCGGCTTCGACAAAGAACTTCTCTCAGTTACGGTTCATCCTGAGGATGAAGAGGCGTATGAGTTTTGGGCGAAAAAAATCGGTATTCCTGAAGAAAGAATCATCCGTCTGGAAGGGAACTTCTGGGATATCGGTGAAGGGCCGAGCGGACCGAACACGGAGATTTTCTACGACCGCGGTGAAGCATATGGTAATGATCCAGAAGATCCGGAGCTTTACCCAGGCGGAGAAAACGACCGTTACTTAGAAGTATGGAACCTTGTGTTCTCAGAGTTCAACCATAACCCTGACGGCACGTACACACCGCTTCCGAAGAAGAACATTGATACAGGCATGGGACTTGAAAGAATGGTATCTGTCATCCAGAATGTTCCGACAAACTTTGATACCGATTTGTTTGTTCCGATCATAAAAGCAACAGAATCGATTTCTGGTGAAACATACGGCAAAGACAATGTGAAGGACACTGCGTTTAAAGTGATTGCCGACCATATCAGAACAGTTGCCTTTGCTGTCAGTGACGGGGCGCTGCCGTCAAATGAAGGCCGCGGCTATGTATTAAGACGCTTATTGCGCCGTGCCGTCCGTTATGCCAAAACGATCAACATCCACCGTCCGTTCATGTTTGATTTAGTGCCGGTTGTCGCAGAAATCATGGCTGATTTCTATCCTGAAGTGAAAGAAAAAGCGGATTTCATCGCAAAAGTCATTAAAACCGAGGAAGAACGGTTCCATGAGACCCTTAATGAAGGGCTTGCGATCCTGTCAGAAATGATCAATAAAGAAAAAGACAAGGGCAGCAGCGTCATCTCAGGTGCTGATGTGTTTAAACTGTATGATACGTATGGATTCCCGGTTGAATTGACTGAAGAATACGCAGAAGACGAGAACATGACGGTTGACCATGAGGGCTTTGAGGAAGAAATGAACCAGCAGCGAGAACGGGCAAGAAACGCCCGCCAGGATGTCGGCAGCATGCAGGTGCAGGGCGGCGCATTGCGCGATGTGACCGATGAAAGCACATTTGTCGGCTACTCTCAAACCAAAGCTGATGCCAATGTCATTGTGCTTCTTCAGGACGGCCAATTAATCGAAGAGGCTCATGAAGGCGAAAGCATTCAATTCATTCTTGATGAAACACCGTTCTATGCAGAAAGCGGCGGTCAAATCGGCGACAAAGGCTATCTCCGCAGCGAGCAGGCAGTTGTGAGAATTAAAGATGTCCAAAAAGCGCCGAACGGCCAGCATGTGCATGAAGGTGTTGTGGAGAGCGGTACTGTTCAAAAAGGCTTGCATGTTACTGCTGAAGTTGAAGACCATATGAGAAGCGGCGTCATTAAAAACCACACGGCAACGCATTTATTGCATCAGGCTCTAAAAGACGTTCTTGGAACTCATGTCAATCAGGCGGGCTCTCTTGTAACTGAAAACCGTCTTCGTTTTGACTTCTCACACTTTGGCCAAGTGACAAAAGAAGAGCTTGACCAAATTGAAAGAATCGTAAACGAAAAAATTTGGGCGAGCATCCCGGTCAATATTGATTTGAAACCGATCGCTGAGGCAAAAGAAATGGGTGCGATGGCTCTGTTCGGCGAAAAATATGGCGATATTGTCCGTGTCGTTCAAGTTGGGGATTACAGCTTAGAGCTGTGCGGCGGCTGCCATGTCAGAAATACAGCAGAAATCGGCTTGTTTAAAATCGTTTCTGAATCTGGAATCGGGGCAGGCACAAGACGGATTGAAGCTGTAACGGGGCAAGGCGCTTACGTCGAAATGAACAGCCAGATTTCTGTATTGAAGCAGACTGCTGACGAGCTGAAAACAAATATCAAAGAGGTGCCGAAACGGGTCGCGGCTTTGCAGGCAGAACTGAAGGAAGCACAAAGAGAAAATGAATCTCTTCTTGCGAAACTAGGCAACGTGGAAGCAGGAGCGATCCTGTCGAAAGTAAAAGAAGTTGGCGGCGTAAACGTGCTTGCAGAAAAAGTTAATGCTAAAGACATGAACCATCTCCGCACAATGGTTGATGAACTCAAAGCAAAGATTGGCTCTGCGGTGATTGTGCTTGGTGCGGTACAAAACGATAAAGTAAATATTTCTGCCGGAGTCACAAAGGACCTTATTGAGAAAGGCCTTCATGCCGGCAAGCTGGTTAAACAAGCTGCGGAAGTTTGCGGCGGAGGCGGCGGAGGCCGTCCGGACATGGCGCAGGCAGGCGGCAAACAGCCGGAAAAACTAGAAGAAGCTTTGGCTTCTGTAGAAGATTGGGTGAAATCCGTTTTATAATTCGCCCATGTAGTGTAGAATGATGGTAAGATTAGGACCCCAGGCTGAACTTTGCCTGCGAATTTGGGAAAGAGGTGCAAAACGGTGAGCTCGTTTGATAAAACGATGAAATTTAATTTCTCCGATGATTCTGCTGAGACTAACGTAAATGAGGTGCTGATTACAGTGTATGACGCGCTTCAGGAAAAGGGCTACAATCCAATCAACCAGATTGTCGGATACTTGCTGTCAGGTGATCCCGCTTATATTCCTAGGCATCGTGACGCTCGCAATTTAATTCGCAAACTTGAAAGAGACGAATTAATCGAGGAATTGGTAAAGTCTTATTTAGAACAGCATAAAGAGGCGTAAATAAAGAATGAGAATATTAGGACTCGATTTAGGAACCAAAACACTCGGTGTAGCTCTGAGCGATGAAATGGGCTGGACTGCTCAAGGCATTGAGACCATAAAGATAAATGAAGCAGAAGGCGATTATGGTTTATCCCGTTTATCTGAACTGATAAAGGACTATACTATAGATAAAATCGTGCTCGGCTTTCCTAAGAACATGAACGGAACAGTCGGCCCGAGAGGCGAAGCCAGCCAAACATTTGCTAAAGTGCTTGAAACAACGTACAATGTTCCTGTTGTGCTGTGGGACGAGCGTCTTACCACAATGGCGGCTGAAAAAATGCTGATTGCAGCTGACGTAAGCAGGCAAAAACGAAAAAAAGTCATTGATAAGATGGCGGCTGTCATGATTTTACAAGGATATCTCGACAGCTTAAATTAAAGCCAGAGGTGAAAAAAATGGAACACGGCGAAAAAAATATTACAATTGTTGACGAGCAAGGAAATGAACAGCTTTGTGAAGTGCTGTTTACATTTGAAAACGAAGAGTTTGGCAAGTCTTATGTATTGTACTACCCAATCGAATCAAAAGATGACGAAGAAGTAGAAATTCTTGCTTCCAGCTTCACGCCAAACGAAGACGGTGAAAACGGTGAGCTATTCCCGATTGAAACTGACGAAGAATGGGATATGATCGAAGAAACACTAAACACATTCCTAGCGGACGAAGACGAAGAATAAGTCATCGTGCCAAACCAAAGCCGGAGCTATACTGCTCCGGTTTTTTTCTGCTTGTTGCAGGCCTCTTTCGCCCTTATTTTGTAATAAATTGCCGAAATACAATGAATCATGTAGTATAAGAGCTGATGGGAGGAGACCTAATGTATATCAATCAGCAAAAAAAATCGTTTTTTAATAAAAAAAGAATCATACTGTCTTCCATTGTTGTGCTGTTTCTCATCATTGGCGGGGCATTTTTATATGGGAAATCATTGCTTGAACCTGTTGAAAAAGACAGTAAAACGACAGTGAATATTAACATTCCGAGCGGTTCGTCTGTTTCAGCCATCGCATCGATATTAAAGAAAAATGATGTCATAAAAAGCGAGAAGGCATTTCAGTACTATGTGAAATATAAAGGTGCTTCCGGGTTTCAGGCCGGATTCTATCATCTGAATAAAGGAATGGATTTAGATGCCATTATTCAGAAGCTGACAAGCGGGGCTACAGGCTACGCTTTTCAAATCACAGTGACTGAGGGAGCACAGCTGACCCAAATCGCGGCTGCTATTGCTGATGAAACGAAATACTCGAAAAAACAAGTCATAGCGAAGCTGGACGATGAAACATTTATCAATCAGCTGAAGAAAGAATTCCCGGACACTGTGACAAACGATGTTTTCAATCAAAACATTAAGCACCCGCTTGAAGGGTACCTATTCCCGGCTACATACCCTTTTAACGATCCGGACACATCACTTGAAGACATTATCAAGGCAATGATCAAGCAGACAAATTCTTATGTGGAAACATATAAATCAGAAATAAAGAAAAACAAACTTTCTGTGCATAAGCTGCTGACGATGGCTTCTTTAATTGAAGAAGAAGCGACAGAAAAAGCCGACCGCCATAAAATTGCGAGCGTCTTTTATAACCGCCTGAAAAAGAAAATGCCGCTCCAAACAGATCCGACCGTCCTGTACGCGGCAGGCAAGCATAAAGATCGGGTTCTTTATAAGGATCTGGAAATCGATTCACCATACAATACGTATAAAAACACAGGACTGACGCCAGGACCGATCGCCAATGCCGGCATGTCGTCATGGGAAGCGGCGCTGCATCCGGATAAAACGGACTATCTGTACTTCTTGGCCAAATCAAATGGTGAGGTCGTATTTACAAAAACACTAAAAGAGCATAATAAAGCAAAAGAAAAATACATTTCCTCAAAAAATGAGAAATAAAAGGAGAGCAAAAAGCTCTCCTTTTGTTCGCTTTCCGCAAGGTTTTATGATAAAATATATCGGGTTGTTTACCGATGTATCATGATGTATTCAGAGAGTGTCCTGTGCATAAGACTGGGGCACTCCTTTTTAGAACGGGAGGCTGTTTGTAGTGACTGACCGGTATGAACAAATAAATGACTATATAGAAGCATTATTAAAGCCTCGGCCGGATAACGTGAAGAAGCTTGAAGCATATGCAGAAGAACATCATGTCCCGATCATGGAAAAAGCGGGCATGGAGGTGCTGCTTCAAATTTTGTCTCTGAAACAGCCGAAAAAAATACTAGAAATCGGAACGGCCATTGGTTATTCTGCCATTCGAATGGCGCTGGAGCTGCCGTCTGCTGAAATATATACAATTGAACGCAATGAGAAACGGCACGAAGAAGCGGTAAACAATATCAAGGAATTTCAGCTTGATGACCGGATTCATGTTTTTTACGGAGATGCGCTTGAATTAGCTGACGCCGTTCATGTAACTGCGCCTTACGATGTCATTTTTATTGACGCTGCAAAAGGTCAGTATCAAAACTTTTTTCATTTATATGAACCGATGCTTTCACCGGACGGGGTGATTTTAACGGACAACGTGCTGTTTAAAGGTCTGGTGGCAGAGGATTACAGCAAAATAGAACCGAAGAGAAGGCGCAGGCTTATAACAAAAATTGATGAATATAATCATTGGCTGATGAATCATCCGGATTACCAAACTGCGATTATTCCTGTCGGGGACGGACTTGCGATTAGTAAAAAGAAGAGGTGAACGTCATGAAAAAACCAGAGCTCTTAGTGACGCCGACAAGTACGGCTGACATTTTGCCGCTCATACAGGCGGGAGCAACTGCGTTTTTAGTTGGGGAACAGAGATACGGCTTGAGATTGGCCGGAGAGTTTTCTCGTGAAGATGTAACGAAAGCCGTAGAGATTGCCCACAAAGAAGGGGCAAAAGTATACGTTGCTGTAAATGCAATTTTCCATAACGATAAAGTGGGTGAGCTTGGCGAATATCTGGCTTTCTTAGCGGAAGCCGGTGTCGATGCAGCGGTATTCGGCGATCCTGCCGTGCTGATGGCTGCCCGTGAATCTGCGCCTGATCTGAAGCTTCATTGGAGTACAGAAACAACAGGCACCAACTACTATACATGCAACTACTGGGGACGCAAGGGCGCGGCGCGTTCTGTGCTTGCCAGAGAATTAAACATGGATAGCATTGTCGAAATGAAAGAAAATGCTGAAGTCGAAATTGAAATCCAGGTGCATGGAATGACGTGCATGTTCCAATCGAAGCGTTCTTTGATTGGAAACTATTTTGAATATCAAGGCAAAGTCATGGACATTGAAAGAAAGAAAAAAGAATCTGGTATGTTTTTGCACGATAAAGAGCGTGATAATAAATATCCGATTTTCGAAGATGAAAACGGCACTCATATTATGAGCCCGAACGATGTGTGCATCATTGATGAGCTCGAGGAATTGATAGATGCCGGAATTGATTCCTTCAAAATTGACGGTGTCCTGAAAACGCCTGAATACTTAATAGAAGTCACCAAAATGTACAGAGAAGCAATTGATTTGTGCGTGGAAGACCGTGACGAATACGAAGCGAAAAAAGAAGACTGGATTGAACGCATTGAAAGCATCCAGCCAGTGAACAGAAAAATCGATACCGGATTCTTCTTCAAGGAAACGGTTTATTAATCAAAAGGAGGTTAAGCTATGACTGCCGTAAATGATAAAATATCCACAATCGTCAATGGTAAGCGTGTGATTACGAAAAAGCCGGAGCTTCTCGCACCTGCGGGTAATCTTGAAAAGCTGAAAATCGCTGTTCATTACGGAGCGGACGCGGTCTTTATCGGAGGACAGGAATACGGGCTGCGCTCGAATGCCGATAACTTTACGATCGAAGAAATTGCAGAAGGCGTTGAATTCGCAAAGAAATATGGCGCGAAGATCTATGTAACAACGAATATTTTCGCTCATAATGAAAACATGGACGGGCTTGAAGACTATCTAAAAGCGCTTGGAGATGCCAACGTTGCCGGCATCATTGTGGCGGATCCGCTTATTATCGAAACATGCCGCAGAGTGGCGCCGAATGTTGAGGTTCACTTGAGCACACAGCAGTCTCTTTCAAACTGGAAGGCTGTCCAGTTCTGGAAGGAAGAAGGTCTTGACCGCGTCGTGCTGGCACGTGAAACAAGCGCTCTTGAAATCAGAGAAATGAAAGAAAAGGTAGATATCGAAATCGAATCCTTCATTCACGGCGCAATGTGTATTGCATATTCCGGCCGCTGTGTGCTGAGCAATCACATGACAGCGCGGGATTCCAACCGTGGAGGCTGCTGCCAGTCATGCCGCTGGGATTATGATCTCTACCAAACAGACGGTGCTAACGCCGTTGCTTTGTATGGTGAAGAAGATGCACCATTTGCGATGAGCCCGAAAGATTTGAAACTGATTGAATCCATTCCGAAAATGATTGAAATGGGAATAGACAGCTTAAAGATTGAAGGCCGCATGAAATCTATTCACTATGTAGCAACTGTTGTCAGCGTATACCGCAAAGTAATCGATGCTTATTGCGCTGATCCAGAAAACTTTGTGATTCAAAAAGAATGGCTTGAAGAGCTCGATAAGTGCGCCAACCGGGACACTGCGACAGCTTTCTTTGAAGGAACGCCAGGCTATGAAGAGCAAATGTTCGGCGAGCACGCCAAAAAAACGACATATGATTTTGTCGGCTTAGTGCTGAATTATGATGAAGACACACAAATGGTCACGCTTCAGCAGCGCAATTTCTTCAAAAAAGGCGACGAAGTGGAATTTTTCGGTCCGGAAATCGAAAACTTTACACATACGATTGAAACCATTTGGGACGAAGACGGAAATGAGCTAGATGCTGCCCGCCATCCCCTGCAAATTGTCAAATTCAAACTAGACAAAAAGATTTATCCGAGCAACATGATGAGAAAGGGGAAGTAACAGCCCATGGGTAAGAATCCAGTAGTCATTGGAATCGCAGGAGGTTCCGGTTCAGGAAAAACGAGTGTCACACGGTCCATTTATGAACAATTTAAAGGACACTCGATTTTAATGATCCAGCAGGACCTTTATTATAAAGACCAAAGCCATCTTCCGTTTGAAGAAAGGCTGAACACAAACTATGATCATCCGCTTGCGTTTGATAATGACTATTTAATCGAGCATATTCAGGATCTATTGAATTATCGCCCGATTGAAAAGCCGATCTATGATTATAAGCTGCACACACGTTCAGAAGAAACGGTTCACGTAGAGCCAAAGGATGTTATTATCCTTGAAGGCATTCTTGTGCTTGAAGACAAAAGGCTTCGTGATCTGATGGATATCAAGCTTTACGTTGATACGGACGCTGACTTGCGTATCATCAGACGGATTATGAGAGATATTAATGAGCGCGGACGCTCTATTGATTCTGTCATTGAACAATATGTGTCAGTGGTCCGCCCGATGCATAACCAATTCGTCGAGCCGACAAAACGATACGCTGATATTATTATCCCGGAAGGCGGACAGAATCACGTCGCAATTGATCTGATGGTCACAAAAATTCAAACCATTCTTGAACAAAACGCGATTTTGTAATACCATAGCATAGACATAAATAACTCTGACCATATTATGTATAGGCAGGAAGGGAATGTGCGAATTCCCTTCTTTCCCTGTTTATAAACGCGAAATATTTGCAGAACGACAAGATTCAGTTTAAGATAAACAGTACCTATATGGGAGAGAAGAACGAGGACTGCCCTGTGTTCTCATTCTTGTATTTTTTAGTTTATGCTCTCATACATAATCGAAGATGTTGAGGGACAACCAGAAGGAGTGAAGGGACATGGCACAAGAGAAAGTTTTTCCTATGACTGCAGAAGGAAAACAGAAACTTGAACAAGAATTAGAATATTTGAAAACGGTTAAACGAAAAGAAGTAGTAGAGCGCATCAAAATTGCGAGAAGCTTCGGAGACCTTTCCGAGAACTCTGAATACGATTCAGCGAAAGAAGAGCAGGCATTTGTAGAAGGCCGCGTGACGACTCTTGAAAATATGATTCGCAATGCGAAAATCATTGAAGATGACGGCGGCTCTAACGTAGTCGGCTTGGGTAAAACCGTCACTTTCGTCGAACTGCCTGACGGTGATGAAGAATCATATACGATCGTCGGAAGCGCTGAAGCTGATCCGTTTGAAGGGAAAATCTCAAACGATTCACCGATCGCAAAAAGCCTTTTAGGCAAAAAAGTAGACGAAGAAGTCACAGTTCAAACACCGGGCGGAGAAATGCTCGTGAAAATTGTGAAAATTTCATAATATCTGTTTAGCAGCGAAACACCTCGTCCACAATGTGGGTGAGGTGTTTTTTTATGAAGATATCGAAACGAATGAAGCTGGCAGTCATCGCTTTTTTGATTGTATTTTTTCTGCTTCTGCTGAGGCTTGCAGAAATCCAGCTGTTCTTCACAGAATCATTTTCTAAAAAGAAAATCAATTTGATTCAAGAAAGTGTGAAACAGCGGACGGAGGAAGTGCTTATTTCAGATGGAAGAGGCTCTTTTTTAGATCGGAACGGGCGGGCGCTCACAGGCCAAAGCGAGCCTGCGGTTGTTTTGTTCCCTTTTCTGCTGACACAGGATTGGCCGATCAAAAAAGTTGCGGACATCCTCGGCATGTCTGAAGACGATTTGCGCCAGACACTAGGTAAGGCAAAAAAACCGGTCATTTTGCAGCAAAAGAAAATCAAAACACTTTCAAAACAATCTATCACAAAAATCAATTCTTTGAAATATCCCGGCATTTACGGCGTATATATGGAGAATGAAGACAAGCCAAGCCTTGCTTCACATACGATAGGGAGCACGAATCAAGATCCGGCACTGCTCCGAAAGAAATATCCTGACAAGGAGAACCTACCGATTACGACAGAAATTGGAACAACCGGTTTAGAACGGACATTTGATGAATTTTTGCTTCCGGAACAAGACACAAAGCTTTTATATCATGTGGACGGAAAGGGAAACCCTTTGTTTGGCATGGACGTCAAATATACAGCTGAAGCCAATACATTTTATCCGCTCCAGGTCAAAACAACGATCGATCAAAGCATTCAAAAAGCGATGGAGGAGGTATTGGATGAACAGGGGCTGAAAAAAGGAGGAGCT
Source organism: Bacillus sp. MBGLi79 (assembly GCF_002953915.1). Taxonomy (NCBI): domain Bacteria; kingdom Bacillati; phylum Bacillota; class Bacilli; order Caryophanales; family Bacillaceae; genus Bacillus; species Bacillus sp. MBGLi79. The sequence goes on along the minus strand of NZ_CP026521.1, from coordinate 3,054,556 downwards.
GTGCTGCTGGACATCGAAAATAGCAGCGTTTTGGGTATTGTAAGCAAACCTAATGCGGATGTGTCCCGGCAAAACACACTTCAAAATTATATGCTGATGCCAATCTATCCCGGATCAGTTTTTAAAACAGTTATTGCAGCGGCAGCAATCGAAAATAATACGGTGAAGCCGAGCCAAACCTTTAATTGCAATTTAAACCTGTACGGGGAACCGGGGGACGACAAAGGAACCTTGTCTTTTGATGAAAGTTTTGCCCAAAGCTGCAATTACACATTTACGAGTCTTGCAGAACAATTAATGAAAAAAGACAGCTCGGTTATTGAAGATATGTCTGAGAAGCTCGCTCTCACTGATCGGGCAGGCTGGGAGGGAAAACTGTACCACGAATCCGATTTCCGCCAGTTCTATAACGAAAAAAGCGGCGTGATATGGGGGGATGAAAAAGACAAATTAGTCAAAAAAGCCATTGCGCAAACAGCGATTGGACAGAAAAATGTAAAGGTAACGCCGCTCGAGGTAGCCAATATGATGGCGACAATCGCCCGCGGCGGAGAAAAACGGCAGGTGAAAATTGCCGAACAAATTGAGTATAAGAATGGCACAACGCTCGTTACGTTTAAAGATCAGAAGCTTAAAGGAGAAACGATAGACAAATATACGTCACAGCAGCTTCAAAAAATGCTGCGGCGGGTGGTAGAATCTCCTTCCGGAACGGGCAGAAGGTTTCAAGACCTTCCGTATACTGTAGCAGGGAAGTCGGGCACAGCCCAGACAGGCAAGCTTTCAAAAGAGAAAGAAACGCTTTATGAAAAATGGTTTGCCGGATACTTTCCCGCGGATAAGCCGAAATACGCTCTTGTTGTTTTACACATGGATACACCGGGAGATAAGGCTCTGACAAATTCAGTGTTTTATGATATTGTTAAAAAAGTACACGAAATTGAAATCAATCAGAAATAGAACAACTTCTCAGCACATGTTAAAATATATGCTGAGCCAAGAGGGATAAAGGAGTGCAGAATTATTGAGCAATAATCAATCTCGTTATGAAAACCGTGATAAGCGCAGAAAAGCCAATTTAGTGCTTAACATTTTAATCGCAATCGTATCCATACTAATTGTCGTAGTAGCAGCGAATCTCTTCATTAACAGTCCTTCTAGCAAAGATGTCAGCAAGGATTCTGAAACGACACAAAAACAAGAATCTCCGGCTTCAGGAAAGACGGAAAAGAAATCGGATGAGGATATAAAAGACAGCAAGAAAGATATTTCTGACAGCGAAAAGGATTCTGAGAAGTCTTCAGATTCTGATTCAGATTCCAAAAAAGATGATTCTTCTTCTAAAAAAGATGACTCTGACTCAGATTCAGCAGGTGACGGGCTTAAAGATGCAAAAGTTACAGAAGGCGGCTCATCAAGCGATGTGGAAAAAACGTATGAAAATTCTGACTGGAAAGCAGTCGGAACTGAGCAGACAGGCGAGCATGCCGCTACTTATGATTCAAGCTCACAAGACTGGGCTGAGATGCTAAAAGCCATTTCATATGCAACCGGTGTCTCAACAGATAACATGACGGTGCTCTGGCTTGGAAATAACGGCAGCCCTCAGGATGCCAAAGGCAAGATTTTAGACAAGGCGACTGGGAATAAATATCAAGTCACGATTACATGGGTTGATAAAAAAGGCTGGAAGCCGACAAAAGTAGAAAAGCTAAAATAAACAAAAGCAGCCGGGTTACAACCGGCTGCTTTTGTTTTAGGCTTCTGCTGCGAAATGAACCACCGCGCTATACAATATTCTTCCTTCTGCCACAGCAGTTTGGTGTGAAACAGATTTCACCCGGAGCATGATGGCTTTATTGTTTTCAATTTGTGTATTGATTTTCTTTTCAAGCTCCTGCAATGAAGCCGCTTCAAAAAATTCCACTTTGTCTTTAATCAGATCTAATTGAAAATTCATGTCTTGACCCTCCAGCTTTCACAAGTCATATGAAGTATAAGCTTTTTTGCAGTCGTTGCGCAATATGAGATGGCATAAAATACACAAAGTGTTTTAGTACCTGCTTTTCAGAAGATGTGGTATGATAGGAACTGTTCCATCGTTAATTCATAGTATACTTATAGGAATTATTAAATATGGAGTGTGACAAATATGGGACGTGAATTTATCCCTCTCTTTGAAGATTGGGCAGCAACTTATGATCAAACAGTACAAGGTTTTGATATTCAGTATAAAGAAGCGTTCAGAGGCTACGATCATATCCTTGATGCCATCGTCAGCAAATCTGGAATGCACGTGTTAGAATTTGGCCCGGGGACCGGGAATTTGACAGCAAAGCTGCTTGATGCGGGCAAAACTGTATTTGGAATCGAACCTTCTCCAGCAATGCGTAAACTGGCTTCTGACAAGCTTTCAGGCAGAACGGAAATCGTAGACGGAGACTTCTTGACATTCCCTAAGCCGCCATTTCAGGCTGATACCATTGTCAGTTCATACGCTTTTCATCATTTAACCGACGAAGAAAAGCGGGCCGCCATAAAGCAATATGGCAAATACCTTCATTTGCATGATAAAATAGTGTTTGCCGATACCGTCTTTGAAGATGCGCAAGCGTATCAACAGGCTATCGATAAAGCCCGTTCTCAAGGCTTCTATCAGCTTGCAAATGATTTAGAGACAGAACATTATCCTACATTGGATGCGTTGAAAGAGATGTTTACAGCTGAAAGTTTTGCAGTCCGATTCTCTCAGCAAAACGACTTCGTGTGGATAATGGAGGCGATCAAACGGTAAAATGAAGGGAATGTGAATAGATGAAACTAGCAGTCATCGGAGCAATGGAAGAGGAAGTTACCATCCTAAGAAACAAACTTGAAAATGCAAAAACAGAAACAATCGCACACTGTGAATTTACAACTGGCAAATATGAAGGAACTGAAGTAATTCTTCTAAAATCAGGAATTGGAAAAGTGAATGCTGCTATCAGCACGACGCTTTTGCTTGACCGTTACAAGCCTGATTATGTGATTAACACAGGCTCAGCGGGCGGATTTCATCATACATTGAATGTAGGAGATGTCGTCATTTCCACTGACGTTCGCCACCATGATGTAGACGTAACGGCTTTTGACTATGAATACGGGCAAGTGCCAGGTCTTCCGGCTGCTTATTCGGCGGATGAAAAGCTGATCAGCATCACGGAAGAAGCGGTTTCCGAACTCGACGGCATTCAGGTTGCAAAAGGAACGATTGCAACAGGCGATTCTTTTATGAACGATCCGAAGCGGGTTGAAGAGGTGCGTGCGAGATTTTCTGATCTATACGCGGTTGAAATGGAGGCTGCGGCAGTGGCTCAGGTGTGCCATCAATTTAAAACGCCGTTTGTCGTCATCAGAGCGTTATCAGATATCGCAGGAAAAGAATCACATGTTTCATTTGACCAATTTTTAGAGCAGGCGGCTGTCAATTCAACAGAGCTTGTGTTAAAGGTGATCAAACGAATTCATTAAAACGGAGGCATGTTCTCCTCCGTTTTTCTAAAAACAACCTCTAATAAGGAGGAGGACATACATGACAGTGATTACGGACATTACCGAGCTGATTGGGAATACACCGCTTCTCCGCTTAAAGAACTTTGATGTTCCAGAAGGAGTCGCGGTGTATGCCAAGCTTGAAATGATGAATCCCGGCGGAAGCATCAAAGACAGACTGGGAGATATGCTGATTCGTGACGCGCTCGATTCAGGCAAGGTGAAGCCCGGCGGAGTGATTATAGAAGCGACGGCAGGCAATACAGGGATCGGCCTTGCGCTAAGTGCCAGAAAATATGGGTTGAAAGCGATTTTCTGTGTCCCGGAACATTTCAGCACAGAGAAACAGCAAATTATGCAGGCGCTTGGAGCATCAATCATTTATACCCCGCGTGAGGACGGAATGCAGGGCGCCATTCAAAAAGCCATGCAGCTGGAGACTGAGATTGAAAATTCTTATTGTGTTTTGCAATTTAAAAACCGAGTAAATCCATCGACTTACTATAAGACGCTTGGACCTGAAATATGGGAAGCGCTTGACGGGAATATTCATACGTTTGTCGCCGGGGCAGGATCAGGGGGCACGTTTGCAGGAACAGCTTCCTACTTGAAAGAAAAAAATCCAGCAGTCAAAACGGTGATTGTTGAACCGGAGGGTTCGATTTTAAACGGAGGAGAGCCTCATGCTCATAAAACTGAGGGCATCGGCATGGAGTTCATCCCCGATTATATGAATAAGAATCACTTTGACGAGATCTACACCGTAACAGATGAGAATGCGTTTAGACTTGTGAAAGAAGCGGCAGAAAAAGAAGGCCTGCTGATCGGAAGCTCTTCAGGTGCAGCGCTTTATGCAGCATTGGAGGAAGCGAAAAAAGCATCCGCGGGAACTAACATTGTTACTGTACTTCCTGACAGCAGCGATCGATATATCAGCAAACAAATATACGAAGGAGGCATCTGATATGAAGAAAAAAACAATGATGATACATGGCGGAATCACAGGTGATGAGAAAACAGGCGCAGTTTCCGTGCCCATTTATCAAGTAAGCACGTACAAGCAGCCGAAAGCAGGGCAGCATACAGGCTACGAGTATTCAAGAACGGCCAATCCGACTCGAACCGCTCTCGAAGCACTTGTGACAGAACTGGAAGGCGGGGAAGCAGGTTATGCCTTCAGCTCAGGAATGGCTGCCATTACAGCAGTTATGATGCTGTTTAACAGCGGAGATCATGTCGTGTTGACTGATGATGTGTACGGCGGAACATACCGCGTGATGACAAAGGTGCTTAACCGTCTTGGCATTGAATCAACATTTGTCGATACGAGCAGCAGAGAAGAAGTTGAAAAAGCAATTCGTCCTAACACAAGAGCCATTTATATTGAGACACCGACAAACCCGTTGCTCAAAATCACCGACTTGACGCTCATGGCGGATATCGCAAAAAAATCAGGAGTTCTGCTTATCGTAGACAATACCTTTAACACGCCTTATTTTCAGCAGCCGCTTACTTTAGGCGCTGATATCGTGCTTCATAGTGCGACAAAATATCTTGGCGGACACAGTGATGTCGTCGGAGGTTTAGTTGTAACAGCCTCGAAAGAGCTTGGAGAAGAGCTGCATTTTGTGCAAAACTCCACAGGCGGTGTGCTCGGCCCTCAAGATTCCTGGCTTTTGATGAGAGGAATCAAAACGTTGGGTCTCAGAATGGAAGCGATTGATCAAAATGCGCGGAAAATCGCAAGCTTTCTTGAGAATCACCCTGCTGTCCAAACGTTATATTATCCCGGTTCTTCAAATCATCCCGGACATGAGCTTGCAAAAACGCAAGGATCTGGCTTCGGCGGCATGATCTCCTTTGATATCGGCAGTGAAGAACGGGTAGATGCGTTTTTAGGAAATCTGAAACTGTTTACCATTGCTGAAAGCTTGGGGGCGGTTGAAAGCTTAATTTCTGTTCCGGCTAGAATGACACATGCCTCTATTCCGAGAGAACGCCGGCTTGAGCTCGGCATTACGGACGGGTTGATCAGAATTTCTGTGGGAATTGAAGATGCGGAAGATTTGGTGGAAGATATCGGCCGAGCGCTTGAAAATATATAACAAATGGATAGAATTACTTTCTCTGTAAGCCGCCGGATTATATTATAATAGTCGTATACTATGAATCTGGCAGGTGATTCTTTTGAATAAAAATAGAATAAAATCTTTAAAAGAAGACTACAAGCATTTTGCTTTTACATTGCTTGCAGTCAGTACTTTTTTATATATAGGCGCAGTTCTCCCTGATCAAGGCTTAACATTAGGCCAGAAATCGACTATGTTTTTAGCGGATTGCGTATTTTTAGCCGGTGCCTTCTTTTGCGCTGACCGTTCACTTATTTACAAGAAGCGTTTGGAAGAAGCCGACGAATAAAAAACAGCCATCATCGCGATGGCTGTTTTTTTGTTATTTTTCTCGAAGTTCTTTTCCCATGCCTTTTAAAAACTGAAGGCCGAAGCCGACGGCTCTGTTGATGTCAGGATCGTTCATTGCTTTTAACAGGTCGAGAATCCCGACTTTCTTGTCTTCTTTTAAAAAGCTTTGTGCCTGTTCAGTCCCAGCCATTACGCTTTCTAAAAGCTTTGCTGTAAACTCAGGGTCGGCTTTTGTCAATGCGCCTCCGGCGGCCATCATCGTGTTGATGAGGTTGGTGACAGGCTCACGGGAAACCTGGCCAAGCGCAATCTTGGCAATGTCTTCCTTCGCTCTGAGCATGCTTGTTGCCGCGTCAAAAATTCCAAGATCATTGAGTTCATTCATAATCGTCATCGTTTTAGAGACGGCGTCCTCGTTTTCCGCCAGCAGCTCTTTCAGTTCTTCTATTTTTTCAAGCTTCATTTGCTCGGCTGTTTTTGTTTCTTTTTTGATCGTCGTAATGGGAGTGGCCATTCGTTTTCCTCCTATCGGTTAATCAGTCAGTCAGATGGACATAGCCCGGGCGGTTCCATTTTCTTTCTGCTTCGACTCCGTTTTGCGGGTGCCGTTTTTTGTTGCGCGGATTTGTTTTCGGAAGCGGCGCTGTTTCACAGCCGCCAAGCACTTCCATGCGGACCTTTGTCTGTTTATAAGCAGGCGTGTTCGTCCGTTTATCAGCTGCAGGTCCCGTCAAGAAGTTAATCGCTGACTCCTTATCAGTTGAGTTCATTGGCAGATAGAGTTCATTTTTCCGTACCCGATCTGTGATCAGCGCGTTCAATTTGACTGCTCCGAACGGAGAAACGAGGCGTACAAGCGAACCGTCACAAACACCTCGCTCTTGTGCAAGCTCAGGTGAGATTTCAACGAATACATTCGGCACTTTAGCTTGGATGCCTTTCGATTTATTTGTCATGTTTCCTTCGTGGAAATGCTCCAGCATACGGCCATTATTGATATGAAGATCATATTCCTCTGGAAATGCCGCTGGCTCAGTCCAATCAGAAAGGGCAAAGCGGGCTTTTTTGTCAGGGAAATTAAATCCGTCTTCATACAGAAGCGGTGTGCTTTCACCTGTGAAGCTGCCCCATAGGAAGCTGTTCCAGCCTTCTAGCACCTCATAGCTTGCTTTGGCAAACAGAGGAGAAAGGCTTGCCATTTCAGAGAAAATGTCACTTGGATGGCTGTAATTCCAATTCGCTCCTAAACGGTTTGCCACCTCTTGAATAATCCACCAGTCCGGCTTTGCGTCACCAAGCGTCGGAAGCGCCTGATACAATCGCTGCACACGGCGTTCTGTGTTGGTGAATGTTCCGTCTTTTTCAAGTGAAGGAGTGGCCGGCAAGACGACATCCGCATATTGAGCTGTTCTTGACAGGAAGATGTCCTGTACCACGAAGAAATCAAGGCTAGATAAAATATCATGCACATGGTTCGCGTTTGAATCGACCAATGCCATATCCTCACCGACAAGATACATGGCCTTCATTTTGCCTTCTTCAATGGCATGAAGCATTTGAATATTATCTAAACCAGGCTTTCCATCAATCTCAACACCATATGCCTCTTCAAATTTAGCGCGGGCTTTGTCATCTGTAATATGCTGATATCCCGGCAGCCAGCCAGGCAATGTTCCCATATCACAAGCGCCTTGCACGTTATTGTGTCCGCGCAGAGGATAAGCGCCTGCACCCGGACGGCGATAGTTGCCCGTAGCGAGAAGCAGGTTTGATATGGCTGCTGATGTATCAGAACCGCCTGTATTTTGTGTGACACCCATTCCCCAAAGGACACAAGTGCCGTCAGCATCACGGATCATTTCAGCGATTTGAATGATGTTTTCTTTTGAGAGGCCTGTGATGCGTTCTGCATAATCAAGCGTATACGTTTTAAGGGTTTCTTTATAATCTTCAAAGTAATTGACGTTCTCATCAATAAACGCCTGATCGTGCCAGCCTTGGTCGATCATATATTTCGTAACAGCCATCAGCCAAACTTGGTCTGTGCCTTGTTTAGGGCTGATGAACAGATCAGATCGCTCAGCCATCTCATTTTTACGCAGGTCGGCAACAATCAGTTTTTGACCGTGGAGCTTGTGTGCCCGTTTGACGCGTGTTGCGAGCACTGGATGTCCTTCTGCCGGATTGGCGCCGACGATGATGACGAGACCGGCTTTGGCGATATCTTTAATCGTGCCGGCGTCACCGCCCATGCCGACAGTGCGGAACAATCCGTCTGTAGCAGGAGACTGGCAGTAGCGTGAACAGTTATCGACGTTGTTTGTTTCAAATACCTGACGCGCTAGCTTTTGGATGACGTAGTTTTCTTCATTCGTAATTTTAGAAGAAGAGATAAACCCGACAGAGCCTTTACCGTACTGCTCTTTAATTGATCCTAGTCTGCTTGCGACAAGATCGAGGGCCTCTTCCCAAGAAGATTCCACAAAAGCTCCGTTTTTACGGATTAATGGCTTTGTGATCCGCTCTTCAGAATTGACGAAATCCCAGCCGAATTTCCCTTTGACACATGTGGAAATCGCGTTAACCGGAGCATCAGAAACAGGCTGGATCTTTAGAATATCCCGGCCTTTTGTCCATACTTCAAAAGAACATCCGACACCGCAGAACGTACATACAGTTTTTGTTTTTTTCGTTCTCGTTTCTCGCATTGCCGCTTCAACTTCCGAAATGGCAAAAATGCTGCCATATCCCGGTTCAACGTTTTTCACGAGGTCAATCATCGGCTCCATAACGTCCTCTTTAATGCCTGTCATAAAGCCAGCCTGCCCGAGCATTGATTTTTCCATCAGTGCATTACATGGACATACTGTGACACACTGACCGCAGCTGACACAAGAAGATTCATTGATTGGAACTCCCTCATCCCAAATAACGCGAGGGCGTTCGCGTTCCCAATCGATTGAGAGTGTTTCATTTACCTGAAGGTTTTGACAGACTTCAACACACTGGCCGCAGGCAATACATTGGTTTGGATCATAGCGGTAGAAAGGATGAGACATATCAACCGCGCAAGAAGGATCTTCTTTTGGCGTATATGGGTATTTTTGATGCTCAATCCCCATCATTTCCGCTGTATTGTGCAGCGTACAGTTCCCATTGTTGTTATCGCAAACCGTACAATACAGCAAATGGTTTTCAAGAAGGCGGTCCATCGCCTCGGTTTGCGCTTCTTTCACTCGATTTCCCGAAAGATCAATTGACATTCCGTTTTCTGCGACCGTCGCGCATGAACGAACCAGCTTGCCATTTGCTTCTACAATGCAAGTATCACAAGTTTGAATCGGATCAACCTCTGGTACGTGGCAAATCTGCGGGTATTCAATTCCGTTTTCATTTAAAATATCTAAAATTGTGGCCCCTGCTCGTGCTTGAATTTCTGTTCCGTCTACACGGATACTGATCGACTTACCGTCCATCATATTCATATTCCCCTCCATCTTTCTTTCACGAAGTCAAAAAAAGCCATGTATAGATACACCTGTCCTTAATTCTAAGAAGGTGTAAACACACATGGCGGAATAGTTCACTAGCAAGTCTTACTAACAGACCAATCCTTGATTTTTATAAAACGATAGACTCATAACAAGATCCTATTACAAATCCATCAACACTGCTTTTATTATAAAGTGATATTTATTATAATACAATATGGCAGGAAAATTTTAACCAAGTGAAATGTCCTAAGGGGAACCGGGAAAAGCCTTTATAAGGCAATATCGGAAGGGGTAATCAGCATGTCTAAAAAAATTCACGAATTCAATGATATCATTCGAAAGCTTCGCAAAGAATTGTTCGGAAAAGGGCCTGAGCGAATTCATACTGTATTTGTAGAAAACATGGCAGTTTCAACGCTATACGGAAATCTGAGTGCAAGCGAGCAGTTTATCGCCCGTACGCCTGAAGGAAGAGAGATGGTACATGCGGCCCGGACAAGCCTGATTCAAGACCTTTATTCCAAACAAACGCCGGAAGGAATGGAGGAACTTATGGGAGCTAAGCTAGTCCATTTGTTTTCTGATATTAAAATTGAGGAAAACATCGCTGTATCTGTATTTGTTTTTGACCGAAAAATAGATGATCAAAAAGAAGCTGTGCAAAGCTAGCATATTTGCCATTGACACAAATTTGTCACATTTGATATGATATTGCTACAGTTATAGAAGGCTAAAGCAATGGAATGTATGCACGAACTGTATATATTCTCTTTCAATATCTTACATACTGCTTGATATTGTTGTATGGGTATGCATACAAGTTAGGCAGCATTCAAACGCCTGGTTTGACACAGGTTATTTGAGTGCTGCCTTTTTTATTGCCTTTCTTGCATAACTGTTAGAAAAGAAGAAGTATGGAGGCGTTTTATTATGGCTTTTCGAAAACCGGATGAAATAGCGGAAGCAGCAATAGAAGCAGGGATGAAAAAAATAAAGCTCCCGCTGCCGTCACTGCTTGTGCTGGGGTTTTTAGGCGGTGCATTTATCGCACTTGGGTATTTGCTTGATATCAGGGTGATCGGTGATCTTCCGAAAGAATGGGGAAGCCTGTCCAGCTTGATCGGTGCAGCAGTATTTCCAGTTGGTCTAATCCTTGTTGTTCTCGCTGGCGCTGAACTGATCACAGGAAATATGATGTCAGTTGCGATGGCGTTATTTTCGAGAAAAATATCAGTAAAAGAGTTGGCGATTAACTGGGGAATCGTCACAGTTATGAACTTAATCGGCGCATTGTTTGTTGCGTACTTTTTTGGGCATTTGGTTGGATTGACTGAAACAGGTCCTTATTTAGAAAAAACGGTTGCCGTTGCCCAAGGAAAACTCGATATGAGCTTTGGAAAGGTTCTCATTTCCGGCATCGGCTGTAACTGGCTTGTATGTCTTGCAGTGTGGCTTTCTTTCGGCGCCCAAGACGCAGCAGGTAAAATCCTTGGCATCTGGTTCCCAATTATGGCTTTTGTGGCTATCGGATTTCAGCACGTTGTCGCCAACATGTTTGTGATCCCTGCTGCCATTTTTGCAGGCTCGTTCACGTGGGGGCAGTTTATCGGAAACATCATTCCTGCTTTTATCGGCAATGTCATCGGCGGAGCTGTATTTGTCGGACTCATTTATTTTATTGCATATCATAAGAAAGACCGCTCCAGAAAAGAAATGAAGCAGGTATCATGAGCAACGGGCAAAACCATTCGATGATTTGCACAATTTCAGTCCATTTTTAGAAAAAGATGTTTACAAAATGGAATTTGGTGGATATACTTACAAAGTAAGAAAAAAGAGCAAAGGAGGCTGAACCAAAATGACAATGAGACAACGACGTCAACCTGTACGTGATACACAAGGAAAAGTTCATGGTTTATTCAGCCTGTGGAAGAGTTCGTGTCCTTCCTTAACCGATGCTTATCGCACGCATTAAATTCGGAATAGTCGGACATACGCAACTCCCCGCAGGCAGTAGAGGCATTGGTGTCTTCTTTTGTCTGCGGTTTTTATTTGCCCGCGGCAGAAGGATTGATGCTGCGGGCTATTTCGCTTGGTGCGGACTTTGAAAGGGGGTGAGCATATGACGATTAACCTATTCTTTTTAACGTTAACGATAAAAAAACGGTTTAAGAGCCTGGAAGAATTCGAACGAGAACAGCAGATTGAGCAGATTTATGATGAAATGAAGGAGTCTCAGTTAAAGCATCTTTATTTAACAAACTGGCGCTAAAAGCAATAAAAAAACTGAAGGGGGAATGGCATATGCTTAGAATGGAATTATTGATGCATTATACAATGGAGAAGGACCAAGTTTAGCGAAACAGCTGTCAAGAAAATGCGCGCCTGCATATAGTAAATCAACGTTATTGTGAGGCAGGTGATGGCATCATGAACGATGATCAAAAAAGGCTGCCGTCGATTGGCCATGGTTATGCGTCCATGCCGCATTCCTTCAAACATGGCTATGGAAATCCGTTCCGACAGCAGAGGCTGATGGCAATGCAGCAGCAAAGGCTGTATGTATTCCCTTATCATTGGCATTAGAAAGAGGGCAGAAAACATTTTGTTTTCTGCTTTTTTTGCGGGAAAAATGAAAAAGTTTAGTTCTATCGAAACGTTTTTAGACACATTGCCGTCTAGTTGGTACCTTCCTTCCCTTTTAGAAAAGAAGATGATGTTTATTTTCCGTTTTTCTTAATCCAGGAAACAAGTTCGCTGTTGCCTGAGTTGTTTTCTGAGAGAAGAAAGTATTTC
>NZ_CP026521.1:3034395-3042215 GCF_002953915.1 Bacillus sp. MBGLi79 | reverse complement strand
ACAAACTTTAATTTAAACCTAGATAACAGCGAACACTTGCTGCCGATTATTACAAACGGGAAATACTTTTCAGAAGGCGGTGAAACATTTTTGCCGGTTTCCCTGCAAGTACACCATGCAGTGTGTGACGGCTATCATGCCGGCGCTTTTATGAACGAGTTGGAACGGCTTGCCGCCGATTGTGAGGAGTGGCTTATGTGACAGAGGAAAGGCCGATAGGATTCGGCCTTTTTTATATGCACTTCTTAGCGGGTCTCCTACCATCTCTCCCTGCTGTTTAAATTTACTCACGGGATTTGGAACGCCGGCTCTCAACAAACTTCCGGTAATGAAAATCATGAACCAAACGGATCGTCGGCCTGATTAACAGCTGAAAGCTGCCGATCACAAACATCCATATTCCCGCCGGCTTCAGTTCCTCGAAGAAAAAACAGAAGCTCCCGACAAGGAATAAAAGACCGATAAGAAAATCGTTTAATGTATGAAGAACTTTGTATCTTTTTTTGAAAAAGAGTTCGTATCGATCATTGTGGTTTTGCGGCATTGCTTGATCCCTCCAGTCCTTTTATTACCCTGCCGGAAGCAGGAGTGAAACGTCGGTATGCATAGGATTTATGAATAAGGAAAAACATATGGGGACATCGACCATCGAGGAGTGAAAAATATGCGGCTATTCATATGTGCATTGTGCCTGTTCGGCATGATTGTCCCGACATTTGAAACGAAAGCGCTGACGTTTGAAGAATTGCCGGTTAAACAGGCTTCAAAACAATGGGAAGTTCAAATCGGTAAAACTGAATGGCGAAGCCGGAAAAAGGTAGGTTTCATACTTATGCTGTCGAAATCAAAAACATTGGACACGATGTAGCTTCGGCGGAAATTTATCTCTATCGGAATGAACCCAATTCTTCAACGAAATTTTCGCTTTGGAATATTCCTCACGACAATGCGGTCTCTTTAGCCAAAAGCTTAAATGACGGAAGCCCTGTCAAGCACCGGAATTTGCTATTGGCAGAGAATGCGACCGAATTGGAAGTGGACTTGATTTGGACGGAAAAAGGGAGCGAAGGCAGACTTTTAAAGGAATCGTTTATTTTCAAAGGGAGATGAATCATAAAGATAGAGGCCGTTGAACCGTCAACGGCCTTTTTTGTGAAAGTTAAGGCAGCCGGTCGTTCGGCCAACATGGTATCGAAGTGAACATTGATCAGCAGAGCTTTCACAAAACATTTACATTTAGAGAAAAATACAGGATGTTTTCACCAATATTTTCTCAATAATGATACACTATTGACAAGCTGCTACTTTGGGTGGGGTGTTTCTGTGGATGCTGATGAAGCAAAAACACCAGACTGTGTCATGAGAGCACGAACAAATCGATATAAAAGTAGGAGAGTCAGGATTGTCAATCTGTAAAAGATCTTTTTTTTATCCCGTGATTCGGCTTTAAAGTTCTGAATCTTCAAGAAGTTTGCCGCCTTTTTGCTGATCAATCGAGAACAAAGGATGATACATATGAAAAGAATAGATAAAATCTACCATCAGCTGCTGGATAATTTTCGCGAAACGAATATCCATCAGCTTTTAAAGATACAAGGGAATTCGGCTCAGGAAATCGCCGGTCAGCTGCAAATGGAGCGTTCAAATGTCAGCTTTGAATTAAACAATCTCGTTCGTGCCAAAAAGGTGATCAAGATTAAAACGTTCCCTGTGCGCTATGTCCCGGTGGAAATCGTTGAAAACATCTTGAACATCAAATGGAACTCAGAGTTGATGGAGGTTGAAGAACTGAAGCGGCTGGCTGACGGCCAAAAAAAGCCGGCGCGTAACATGTCCGCCGATCCCCTCGAGCTCATGATCGGGGCTAAAGGGAGCTTGAAAAAGGCAATCTCTCAGGCGAAAGCGGCTGTCTTTTATCCTCCGCACGGCTTGCACATGCTGCTGCTCGGTCCGACGGGTTCAGGTAAATCGCTGTTTGCGAACCGGATCTACCAGTTCGCCGTTTATTCGGACATATTGAAGCCCGATTCCCCGTTCATCACATTCAACTGTGCCGATTATTATAACAATCCTCAATTATTGCTCTCGCAATTGTTCGGACATAAAAAAGGGTCGTTTACAGGTGCCGGCGAAGACAAAGCAGGATTAGTCGAACAGGCGGACGGGGGCATTCTGTTTATGGATGAAATTCATCGTCTCCCGCCGGAGGGGCAGGAAATGCTGTTTTATTTCATTGACAGCGGCACATACAACAGGCTTGGTGAAACAGAGCATAAGCGAACGGCAAAAGTCCTGTTTATCTGCGCAACAACAGAAAACCCGAGTTCTGCATTGCTGAAGACATTTTTACGGAGAATTCCGATGACCGTACATATTCCGTCGCTCGATGAACGGTCCCTTGGAGAAAGAGTGGAGCTGACAACTTTTTTATTGGGGAAAGAAGCAGAGCGGATCAAGAAAAACTTAAATGTTCATATCGACGTCTATAATGCATTGATTCATTCTGCAAAATTCGGAAATGTCGGGCAGCTGAAATCAAATGTGCAGCTGGTCTGTGCGCACGGATTTTTAAATAACCTTGACAAAGACGAGGTTGTTGAACTGACCGTCCGGGATCTTCCCGATGAGATCAAACAGGACTGGATGTCCAGCAGCAAAAATATCGAACGGAGCAAAATGATTTCTGAATACGTCAACATTACAACGATCATCTCTCCGATTGTGGAAGATGATACAACGAAAATCGATGACTCATTTAACTTATACCATGTCATAGAAGAAAAAGCGAAAATCCTGAATAAAGAAGGCTTAACAAAAAAACAAATCAATCAATATATTTTAACGGATATTCATATCCACGTCAGAAGCTTTTTTAATCAGAAAATGCTTCAAAACCACAGCTTGCTCAAATTCGTTGAAGACGACGTGATTCAGATGACGAAAGAATTAAAGGAAGTCGCTGAACATGAGTTAGACTGCAAATTCGACCGTAAATTCATCTATTTCCTGAGCATGCACATCGCCGCATTTTTAAAGCGCGGAAAACAGATTGATGTTTTAAACCCGCAGGAAACAGATGAAATCAGGGAAACCCATGTGAAAGAATATGAGGTCGCACTGATTTTCAAAGATAAAATTCAAGCGTATTTTAAAGTAACCGTTCCGGAAATCGAAGTCATCTACTTGACGATGCTGATTCAGTCGATTAAATCATGGAAAGAAAACAAAAGGACGGGCATTGTCGTGGCGGCCCATGGAAACAGCACGGCGAGCTCTATGGTTGAAGTAGCCACTGAACTGCTGGGGAGCACCCCGATTGCTGCGGTTGATATGCCTTTGACCGTTTCACCTGCGGAAATCGTAAGCAGTCTGGCGGAGAAAGTGAAGCAGGTTGATGAAGGAGAAGGCGTATTAATGCTTGTCGACATGGGATCGCTTGCGATGCTGGAAACAAGGCTCGAACAACAAACGGGCGTAAAAATAAAAACGATCAGCAATGTTACGACATCGATGGTGCTTGATGCTGTCCGCAAGGTGAATTATTTGAATTTGAATTTGCACGCCATCTATGATTCGGTTACAAAGGATTTCATCGATTTATGGGCCGATAAACCGCGGGTCTCAGGCAAAAAGAAGGCGATCGTCTCCATTTGCACGACAGGCGGCGGAACGGCGAAAAAGCTCGAAGAGATCTTAACAGCAATCGTGAGCAGGACATCCGATGAACAAATCAGCATTTTGTCGGTGTCATCGATCAAATTAGCAAGCCGCATGAAAGAAATTGAAAAAACGTATGAGATCCTTGCCACGGTGGGCACGAAGAATCCTAAAATCGATGCTCCGCACGTGCCTTTAGAAGTATTGATTGAAGGCGAAGGAGAAAAAGTGATTCAGCAAGTGATTGGAAACGGCAATATCCCTGCGAGCGGCGGATTATCCGGTAAAAATGTGGTGGTGAAGGAGCTGTGCGAAGACAGCCTGAAAAAATATCTTGTCTTTTTGAATCCCTATCATATGATAGACATGCTGTTGGAGTGGCTTCAGACGGTTCAAGACGAACTGCGCATCACATTCAGCAACGCGGTGCTGATCAAAGTCATCATGCATACCGCTTTTGCTTTTGAAAGGGTGATCAAACAGAATCCGATCGCTTTTCCTGAGGAAGAAGAAATGAATGATCAGCTTCAAAACGTTCTTCACATCACAGAGAAAACATTAAAGCCTTACGAAGAAAAGCTTGGACTCGCGATCAGCGAAGATGAAAAAATATTTATCGCGACCATCTTTTCTGAAGAGTTATAGCTGTTTTCCATGAGCGATTTTTTCAGGTAAACCTGTATTAAGTGGAATCCCATTTTAATACAGGTTTATTTTTATGCTTGAATGTGTATCAAACTTGAAAATCATTCGTCTTGAGATGCAGTGAAAGCGCTTAATACAACTTTGTTGGCACGATCCTTGCATTATAAATAAGCGAACGAAAAAAGAAAGGAGCAATGTACATGATTACAGTCATTATCAGCGGCCACGGAAACTTTCCCACAGCATTAAAAGAATCTTCAGGGATGATATTCGGAGAAGAAGACAGCCTGATCGCGGTGCCGTTTCTGAAAGGGGAAGGCATTCAGACACTGCAAGAAAAATATCATCAGACGCTGAAGGACATTCCGGAGGAACACGAGGTGCTTTTTTTAGTGGATATTTTCGGCGGGACGCCATACAACGCAGCGACTCCTTACATCGCGAAGGAGCGGAGATTCGATATGGCAGCCGGCGTGAACCTGCCGATTTTGTTAGAGGCATTGAGCTTGAGGGAGCATATGCCGCTCAAACAACTGCTGAACCAGTTGAAAAAGATGAGCCGGGAATGCTTCCAAATCTGCAGCGAACAATTGGAAAAATTCAGTCAGTCTAATCAGGGAAGAGAGGATGAATTGTAATGAAAATCGTTTTAGCAAGAATTGATGACCGCTTTATTCACGGCCAAGTATTAACAAGATGGATTAAAATCCACGCTGCTGACCGCATTATCGTCGTCTCTGATGAGGTGGCGCAGGACGAAATGAGAAAAACGCTGATCCTTTCTGTCGCACCTTCAAATGTGAAAGCCAGCGCCGTTTCGATCTCCAAAATGGCCAAAGCGTTTCACAGTCCGCGGTACGAAGATACGACGGCAATGCTGTTATTCGAAAATCCGGGCGACATTGTTTCTTTAATCGAAGCAGGTGTTCCGATCGAAACAGTCAATGTCGGCGGGATGCGCTTCGAGAATAACCGCAGGCAAATCACGAAATCGGTAAGCGTGACTGAAAAGGACATCAAATCGTTTGAACAATTGCACGGATTGGGCGTGAAGCTGGAACTGAGGCAGCTGCCGTCAGATTCGAGCGAAGACTTTATGCAGATTTTAAGAAACGCAATAAAATCCTAGAAGGAGGGTTCTAAAGCCATGTCAACGATTCAAATTATTTTGCTGCTCGTCATTGCAGCTATAACAGGTATCGGTAGTGTATTGGACGAAGGGCAGACACACCGTCCGCTGATTGCCTGCACGTTGGTCGGCCTGGTTCTCGGGGATCTGAAAACAGGCATCATTCTCGGCGGAACGCTGGAGCTGATGGCGCTTGGCTGGATGAACGTCGGTCTTGCAATGGCCCCCGATACGGCTATCGCTTCCGTGATTTCGACCATTTTAGTGATTACCGCCGATCAGGGAGTCGGTGAAGGGATTGCCGTCGCGGTGGCTTTGGCTGCTGCGGGTCAGGCGCTGACGATTTTCGTCAGGACGATCACCGTATTTTTAATTCACCGCGCCGACAAATACGCAAAGGATGGCAATTTTAAAGGAATTGAAATCATGCATATTACCGCCATGGCGTTTCAGGCGCTGCGCGTTATGATTCCGACATTGATTGTGGCTCTGATCAGTGTCAGCGCTGTTCAGGCGTTTTTGGGAAATATTCCGGACGTCATCACAAAAGGTTTGCAAATAGGCGGGGGCATTATCGTTGTTGTCGGATATGCGATGGTCATCAACATGATGAACATTCCGTATTTGAAGCCGTTTTTCTATATCGGTTTTTTGCTGGCCGCGTTTACCGATTTCAATTTAGTCGGCTTCGGTGCCCTCGGGCTTTGTCTGGCATTTTTATATCAGCAAGTGATGCAAAAAAATCATGCGCAGGGGGCGGTTGCCGCCGCCAGTGACAGCAGCGTGGCTGCATATGATGATGACGATGATCTGGATGCTTAACTATTGAAGGAGGGACGAATAATGAGCACAGAAAAAAGGTTAACGAAGAAAGAGATTTTCAGTATGTTTATCCGCTCAAACTTTTTGCTCGGATCATTTAACTTTGAGCGTGTACAGGCGCTCGGCTACTGCTACGTCATGATTCCGGCGATCAAAAAATTGTACGGTCCGGGAGCGAAACGGAGCGAAGCGCTCCAGCGCCACTTGGAATGGTTTAATACGCATCCGTGGCTGACAGCGCCGATATTCGGCGTGACCGCTGCGATGGAAGAAGAAATGGCCAACAATAAAAAGATTGATGCCAAAGCGATTAATGGAATGAAAATCGGCTTAATGGGACCGTTGGCAGGTGTGGGCGACCCGATTTTCTGGGGGACGCTGCGTCCCGTTCTGGCAGCCTTGGGAGCGTCGCTTGCTTTAAGCGGAAACATCGCCGGCCCGCTTTTGTTTTTCTTTTTAATCAACGCGATCAGGTTAAGTACAAAATACTACGGGTTAAAGTACGGCTATGTGAAAGGCATGGAAATTTTGCAGGACTTGGTCGGGAACCGCATTCAGAAACTGACGGAAGGCGCTTCAATACTCGGGCTGTTTGTGATGGGAGCGCTCGTTTCCAAGTGGACGACGATCAATATCCCGATCGTCGTGTCGAGAATTAAAGATGATGCAGGCAAAGTCGATGTACAGACCGTGCAAAACATTTTAGACAGCATCATGCCGGGGGTACTGCCTCTAGGATTGACATTGCTCGCTGCCTGGATGCTTCGCAAAGGGGTGAATCCTCTTCTCATGATTTTCGGTATTTTTATCATCGGGATTGTCGGCTATTGGGCTGGCTTTTTGGCATAAAATGATTTAGTTGTTCTTTTCTTAGCTTTTGGAGAGGCAGGTCCATTCGGCCGCAAAAAGGGGGAGGCTGTTTGGACTTTCCTGCCTTAACCGTAAAAACCGTGTGAAGAAGAGGGGAGAAAAGGGATGAAAAAGAGAATGATTCAGATGGGGATCATAGGGGCTATGATGTTTCCGGAAGCCTTTTCCGCAGCTGCGGCCGACCCGGACTACTATAACGAGGATCATCGGCCCAAGTATCATTTCACGCCGGAAGCAAACTGGATGAATGACCCGAACGGGATGGTGTATTACGCGGGGGAATATCATCTGTTTTATCAATATCATCCGTATGGCTTGCGCTGGGGGCCGATGCATTGGGGGCACGCAGTAAGCAAAGATTTGGTCAAGTGGGAGCATTTGCCGGTCGCGCTGTATCCGGATGAAAAAGGGACAATTTTTTCGGGAAGCGCTGTCGTCGATCGGCATAATACAACAGGGTTTCAAACAGGGACGGAGAAGCCGCTCGTTGCCATTTATACGCAGGACCGGGACGGGGAACAAGTACAAAGCATTGCGTACAGCAATGACAAAGGCAGGACATGGACGAAGTACTCAGGCAACCCCGTCATTCCAAATCCGGGAAAAAGAGATTTCCGAGATCCGAAAGTCGTTTGGCACAAACAGACGAAAAAGTGGGTGATGGTGCTTGCGGGCGGCGACCGAATTTTAATCTATA
>NZ_CP026521.1:3023881-3034295 GCF_002953915.1 Bacillus sp. MBGLi79 | reverse complement strand
TATAAACGATCTAATCTTTGGAAATTATTTTCTCGGAAATATAAGCAAATTAAAACCATTGAGCATATGATGATTGACTCTATAGATATACAAGGAAATGACAGAATTTTAGAAATTGGAATCGGAAATGGCACTGTTTTTAAAAGCATAGCCAAGAAACTAGACAAGGGGAGCTTAAAAAGCATTGATCCTTCAAAGCGAAAGGTAAGGCAGATATCCCGTGCGAATCGAAAAAACATGGGGAAAGGGGAGGTTTTTCATGGCTTTCCAGAGAACCTTCCCTTTGATGACCGTATCTTTAATAAAGTGTTTTCTTTACATACGGTTCAGAGCTGCACCGATATTAGGCTTGCATTAAGAGAAATTTACAGGGTGCTTCAAATTGACGGCCGGTGTTACATCAGTATTGATGCAAATACCGGTGAAAAAGAAAAAACGTATATTCAACTGTTGAAAGACCAGCATTTCAGGGAACTTTCTGTCATCAGGCGTGATTCCTGTCTATGTATTGTGGCTATTAAATAAAAAATTTCTCGGGAAATATATCCAAGGTCCTTACATTAGGGATTGGGTATATTTTCTTAATTTTTTATTTTTTGCATATACTTTATATTAAAAAAAGTTTTTTTCATATAAACTTATAACAGAAGAAAGAACAAAGAGGTGATATCAGATAGGGCAGATATTATTTATGAACAAAAGGAATGAATATTCATTCCGCAAAACGAATCGGAGGTTGCATTACATGTTATCCGCATCCAGCAGTAAATACGACATGATTATGAAAGCGTCGGTCTCGCTTTTTACAGAAAGGGGTTTTGACGCTACCACTATTCCTATGATAGCTGAACGTGCTCATGTGGGGACAGGGACGATCTATCGTTATTTTGACAGCAAAGAAACACTCGTCAACGTACTGTTTCAAGAAAGCATTCAGCGATTTACAGAAAAGCTGAAGCAAGACATTTCGGAACTGCCTGTCAGAGAAGGCTTCCATCACGTATTTAGCTGTCTCGTTCAGTTTACGAAAGAGAGTGACTATGCGCTTTTTTTTCTTGAAACCAAAAAAGACGCTCATTACTTAAATCATACAAGCAAAAAAATGATAGAAAATCTGACTCAAATGCTTGATGACTATTTTAATAAGGGAAAAGCGGAAGGCGTGATTCGCAGCCTGCCCTCTAATGTGTTAATTGCGATTGTATTAGGGGCGTTTCTCAAGTTATATCAGCTCGTCCAAACAGGTGATATAGAGATGGACACTGGTTTAATTACTGAATTGGAACAGTGCTGCTGGGATGCCATTAAGCTTCAATCATCACAAAAATAGGAAAGGGAGATGTCAATGAAACAGGCAAGCGCAATACCTCAGCCCAAAACATACGGACCTTTAAAAAATCTTCCGCATCTGGAAAAAGAACAGCTTTCTCAATCCTTATGGCGGTTAGCTGATGAATTGGGACCGATTTTCCGTTTTGATTTTCCGGGAGTATCCAGTGTTTTTGTTTCAGGCCACAATCTTGTGACTGAAGTGTGTGATGAAAGCCGCTTTGACAAGAACCTTGGCAAAGGTTTGCTAAAGGTGCGCGAGTTCGGCGGAGATGGCTTATTTACAAGCTGGACGCATGAACCGAACTGGCAAAAAGCCCACCGCATTTTGCTGCCGAGTTTTAGCCAAAAAGCGATGAAAGGCTATCATTCTATGATGCTGGATATCGCAACCCAGCTTATACAAAAATGGAGCCGCCTTAACCCCAATGAAGAAATTGACGTAGCGGACGATATGACGCGTCTGACGCTTGATACGATTGGGTTATGCGGGTTTAACTATCGATTCAACAGCTTTTACCGTGATTCGCAGCATCCGTTTATCACCAGCATGCTCCGTGCCTTAAAAGAGGCGATGAATCAATCAAAAAGACTGGGCCTGCAAGATAAAATGATGGTGAAAACGAAACTGCAGTTCCAAAAAGATATAGAAGTCATGAACTCCCTTGTCGATAGAATGATAGCGGAGCGAAAGGCGAATCCGGATGAAAACATTAAGGATCTCTTGTCTCTCATGCTTTATGCCAAAGATCCAGTAACGGGTGAAACGCTGGATGACGAAAACATAAGGTATCAAATCATCACATTTTTAATTGCTGGACATGAGACAACAAGCGGGTTGCTTTCCTTTGCGATTTATTGTCTGCTTACACATCCGGAAAAACTGAAAAAAGCTCAGGAGGAAGCGGATCGCGTGTTAACGGATGACACGCCTGAATATAAACAAATCCAGCAGCTCAAATACATTCGGATGGTGTTAAACGAAACCCTGAGACTATATCCAACAGCTCCGGCTTTTTCTCTATATGCGAAGGAGGACACTGTTCTAGGCGGGGAATATCCGATCAGCAAAGGGCAGCCTGTCACCATTTTAATTCCGAAGCTGCACCGGGACCAAAACGCTTGGGGAGCGGATGCGGAAGATTTCCGTCCGGAACGGTTTGAAGATCCTTCAAGTATCCCTCATCATGCGTATAAGCCGTTTGGAAACGGCCAGCGCGCTTGTATCGGCATGCAGTTTGCTCTTCAAGAAGCGACAATGGTTCTTGGTCTTGTATTAAAGCATTTTGATTTGCTCAACCATACTGGCTATAAACTAAAAATCAAAGAAGCATTAACAATCAAGCCGGATGATTTTAAAATTACTGTGAAACCGCGGAAAACAGCGGCAATCAATGTACAGCGAAGAGAACAGGCAGACATCAAAACAGAAACAAAGCCAAAAGAAACCAAACCTAAACACGGCACACCTTTACTCGTTCTTTACGGTTCAAACCTTGGGACAGCTGAGGGAATAGCCGGTGAACTGGCCGCTCAAGGCCGCCAGATGGGCTTTACAGCTGAAACGGCTCCGCTTGATGATTACATCGGCAAGCTTCCTGAAGAAGGGGCAGTCGTCATTGTTACGGCTTCTTATAATGGGGCGCCGCCTGATAATGCCGCCGGCTTTGTAGAGTGGCTGAAAGAGCTTGAGGAAGGCCGATTGAAAGGCGTTTCCTATGCGGTATTCGGCTGCGGAAACCGGAGCTGGGCCAGCACGTATCAGCGGATTCCCCGCCTGATTGATGACATGATGAAAGCAAAGGGGGCAACGCGTTTAACAGCGATTGGGGAAGGTGATGCCGCCGATGATTTTGAAAGCCATCGCGAGTCTTGGGAAAACCGCTTCTGGAAGGAAACGCTGGACGCATTTGATATTAACGAAATCGCCCAGAAAGAAGACAGGCCTTCATTGTCGATTACTTTTCTCAGTGAAGCGACGGAAACGCCGGTTGCCAAAGCATATGGCGCGTTTGAAGGGATTGTATTAGAGAATCGAGAGCTCCAGTCAGTTGACAGTACGCGTTCGACCCGCCATATTGAATTGGAAATTCCGGAGGGGAAAACATATAAAGAAGGCGATCATATCGGAATCCTTCCGAAGAACAGCAGGGAGCTTGTTCAGCGGGTTCTCAGCCGATTCGGTTTGCAGTCCAATCATGTAATACAAATAAGCGGAAGTGCTCATATGGCTCACCTGCCGATGGACCGGCCGATTAAAGTAGCGGATTTACTGTCGTCCTATGTAGAGCTGCAGGAACCGGCATCAAGGCTTCAGCTTCGCGAGCTGGCATCTTATACAGTCTGCCCGCCGCATCAAAAAGAACTGGAACAGCTCGTTTCAGATGATGGCACTTACAAAGAGCAGGTGCTTGCAAAACGTCTTACCATGCTTGATCTTTTAGACGATTATCCTGCCTGCGAAATGCCGTTTGAGCAGTTTTTAGCACTTTTGCCATCACTAAAACCGAGATACTATTCCATTTCAAGTTCACCGAAAGCCCATGCAAATATCGTGAGCATGACGGTAGGAGTTGTGAAAGCCTCAGCCTGGAGCGGCCGAGGTGAATACCGGGGTGTCGCCTCTACTTATTTAGCAGAATTGAATACAGGTGATGCAGCAGCCTGCTTCATTCGTACGCCGCAGTCCGGATTCCAGATGCCGGATGACCCTGACACGCCTATGATTATGGTTGGTCCGGGTACAGGAATTGCGCCATTCAGGGGCTTTATTCAGGCAAGATCTGTTTTGAATAAGGAAGGAAGCACGCTTGGTGAAGCACTTTTATACTTCGGCTGCCGGCGCCCGGATCATGACGATCTTTACAGAGAAGAGCTGGATCAAGCGGAACAGGAAGGTTTGGTCACAATCCGCCGATGCTACTCACGCGTCGAAAACGAATCAAAAGGATATGTCCAGCACTTGCTCAAGCAAGATTCACAGAAATTGATGACACTCATTGAAAAAGGAGCTCATATTTACGTATGCGGTGATGGATCGCAAATGGCTCCTGACGTAGAGAAAACTTTGCGATGGGCATATGAAACTGAAAAAGGGGCAAGTCAGGAAGAATCCGCCGATTGGCTGCAAAAGCTGCAAGACCAAAAACGTTATGTAAAAGACGTTTGGACAGGAAATTAATAAAAAATAAAATCCCGCCAATCAGATTGGCGGGATTGCTTTGCATGTAAGAAAACCGGCACGATAATGAAATCTACTGAAAAGGATGTTATAGGGAGTATCGCGCCGGCCTTATTATTCATATCGTCATAGAGAGGCAAAAGTTTAGTTCTTTTTACCTTATTTTTAAAAATAAATAGTCTAAAAGTCTTGTTTTTGATTTTTGACTCAGGCTTTCGGCATTTTTTTCTTTCTTATTCCTTAAGATCGGTCATCTGTTGAAGATTGATGTTTGAATTGCCGTTCCACATGTTTACGGTAATGAAGGTCATGAATCAGCCGAATGGTCGGCCTGATTAACAGCAGCAAGCTTCCGACCGCAAACAGCCATATTCCTGCCGACTTTAAACGGTCATAGAAAAAGAAAAAGCTTCCAACGAGAAACAAAGCACCGATGATAAAATCGTTTACTGTATAAAGAATCTTATATCGTTTTTTGAAAAAAAGCTCATATCGTTTCAGCTCTTTTTGGATGTCATGTTCTTCATTTCCTTTCATTATCATCCCTCCATTCAATTTTGGCTTACCCTTACGTAAACGGCATGTAAACATAAGGGCTGCCTTGCTGAAAGGAGACATAATCAACGATCAGAAACTAAAGTAAAAAAGTGATTCGTATAGGATCTCTTTTTTACGATTTCATCGCCTGAACAATAAGAGCAGTCAAAGCTTTTGCCCCTTTAGGAACCAAGTGAACACCATCAGGGGTAAAATATTCCGGATGCTGAAGGGCTACTGTATGCCAGTCAACTAACGTAACATTTTGATGTGCGCTTGCCTGGTGCTGTAAAGATTCATTAACTTTGCTTTCCCATTGGCGGGGAACCCGTGTATTGACGAGATAGATATGGGCTTTTGAGAAAGATTGAAGCAGTTGTTCGATTTGGCTGTTTGTAAAGTAGCCATTGGTTCCAAGCTCAATGATGACAGCCTTGTTGGGCTGATTAAAAGACTTGTATTCCTTTGCGAGTTCCAAAGCTTGAGACATTTGTCTTCCCACCTTTCCATCAATCGTCACATTTGAAAGCGACTGATGCAGGTGTGAAGAAATATCAAGCATGACGGAATCGCCTATAGCTAGCACTTCTTTCGCAGTGTCTGCGGGTTCTTTCGACTGTTGAGATTGCGTGTCTTTCTTTTTATGAGTCTCTTGCCCATTATTTTTATTTTCCTTGTGTCCTTGCTTGGAGCCTGGTGTTTTTTGTTCAGGATTGTGTTTTTTATCTGCTGCAGCATCCTTTTTATCCCCAGAAGCTTGGCTGGTGTCAGCATTTGTTTCTTGTGAGCTATAGGTCCATTTAGTAGGGTGCTTTTGCTCTCCGGCCAATCCAGACAGCCCTCCTGCAAAAATAAGTATAGTGAAAATGACGAAACCAATTGACATTTTGCTAATAACAGATGTCGTTTTCCATTCCTTGATTCTATGTATCAAAACACCGCTGAAAAATGTTCTAAATCCCTGTGTCCGTATCGGCTTCTCAATAAAATGATAGGAAAGCTCGGCAAGTATACATGTCACAATAATCTTTAGCACGATATGCCAAAACACAGGGTTTCCGATTTCTTGAACTGGTGTGCCCAACACAATAACAGGGTAGTGCCAAAGATAAATACCGTAAGACCTTGTTCCAAGCCACCGAAGCGGCCTCCATGAAAGGAGCTTGCCTAAAAAGCTGCTCGGATGGCAAACACATGCGATAAGAATTGCGGCAGTGATGCTAATGAATAGCATTCCGCCTCTGTAAAGAAAAGGTTCGTACTCATCTGTGAAATAGACACATAACACTAAAATACAAAATGCCGAAAATTCAGTCGCGTGCAAAGTGTGCTTCAGTTTGCTTGGCAGCCTGTTGGAAGACAGCCTTTTCATCGGCCATACCAAAGCCAAGGCGCATCCGATGAGAAGGTCAAACGAACGAGTGTCTGTGCCATAGTAGACGCGGCTCGGATCTCCGCCAGGTTCATACAGTATGCTCATCATCATGGCTGAACAAAGCGCAAGCAACGATATTACCGCAGCCAATCTGGCACGGCTTTTCAATATGTACATTCCAAAAACGAAAAACATTGGCCATATGATATAAAATTGTTCTTCAATCGCCAGCGACCAAAGGTTTTTTAGAGGTGATGGGGAACCGAAACTATCAAAATATGATAGCTTGTGAAAAATAAACCACCAATTGCTCATATACAAGAGAGAAGAGATCGCATCCCCGCGTACGGTGTGCAATAGTTCCCGGTCAAACAATACGACCCAAACAACAGTGGAAAAGATCATAAGGTAAGCCGCTGGCAGAAGCCGCCGAATGCGGCGCACCCAAAAGTCCCGAAAATCAAGATTGATATCATTTCCATATGCCGGCAATAGAATGGAGGTAATCAAATATCCGGATAAAACAAAAAAGATATCAACTCCGATAAAGCCTCCGTTAGCCCAATTGAAATTTAGGTGATAAGCGATAACGGACAGGACGGCAAAAGCCCGAAGGCCATCAAGTCCAGAGATGTACCGATGATGCTGTGTCTTGTGATACATGGGTATTCCTCCAATAGTATGCAAATATTCTCGTTTGTTTTTGATAGCGAGGTTACGACCTCAAATAGAAAAGAGAGAAAACATCCATAATCTAAAATGGATGTTTTTTTATTTTATCGAATATAACGTTCTCCCACGAGCAAGTTTGAAATGACGCTGGTTGGAATTTTAAACTCGGTAACGCCCATATAGCCGGGGGCGACTTCATATTCGTCAAATGAGATCATAAGTTTATGGTCCTCAGTAATGTAAAACGTTTGATCAGGAAGAATCGTTTTGAACGGTTCAGCATCTTCATCAGTGAGCCAATATATTTTATTAGGATCTTCCTTCATTTGCTGTTTCATTTGCTCTTTGATGTTTTGACTGATGACTTTGATATAGCGCTCATCTTTGAATAAGCTTTTTAATGTAAGTAAAATATCATTCTTTTTGTCAATCGTAATATAACGGTTTTGTGTGTAGGAAGATGCTTGTGTTGTTTCAATATTGCGCCGGATCGAGAGCAAATCTGGCGTGTCTGTGACCGTCTCGTAATCACTGTAGATGCTGAGATGCCCTTTTTTGTTTTTGGATGTGGATTGTATAAACTCTTTATACAGCTGCTGGCTTTCTTTCAAGTATTTCTCGTTAATGCTGTTTTCAAGCTCTTTATTAGAAAGTCCGGACAAAGCAGGTGTTTTGACATCAATGCTTGATTGGTCTTTTTCCTCTTTGATTTCAATAAAGGTGATCGCTTTGACGATTTTGCCGATGACAGGGATCTTAGACATAGCGTGAGCGGCGTCAGGGTTGATATTCACAAGCGCAGTGAATAAAATAGCTGCAGCGATTGCTGCTGATGTCGGCCACATGACGATTCTTTTCTTTTTTGGTTCTTGCTGAAGGGCTTTTTCAACAATGACATCCAATTCTTTAGGAATCGGAACATTTTTATATTCTTCTTTTAATTGCTGTAATCTCTTATCCATTAAGAAAGATCCTCCTTCGTCAACTGAATGCGCATCAGCTTCAATGCTCTGTATAGGCGCGTTTTGACGGTATTCGTGTTTTCTCCTGTAATTTCCGCAATTTCTTCTAATTTGAGGTCTTCAAAAAAACGTAAAATAATAATGGTTTTATAGCGGTAAGGCAATTCGTCAAGCGCTTCATGGAGATCAGTATCCTTGTAATGGTCTTCTTTTCCCTTGCTTAAAAATTCTATCGTTTCGTCGTCCATCACTCTTATCTTTTTTTGTTTGCGCAAAAAATCAATAGCTGTCCGCACCAAAATTTTATAAAACCAGCTTTTTATCGTCTCGGGGTTTTTGACCGTTTCAACTGAGCTCAGCGCTTTTTTTATAGATTCCTGAACAATATCTAATGCGTCATCTTGATTTTTCACATAACTGAAAGCCAACCTGTAGAAATCTTGCTTATGATCAGTTATGCATGCGACAAGCAACGCTTTTGTTGTTTGTTTTTTCTTCATTGCAATAAAGGGCTCCTTTTTGAATATACGTATATCGTAGGCTGTTACCTAGGATAGACGCGGCAGGCTGAAAAATAGTTTGCGCAGAATCACATTTTTTTAAAGAAGTAAATCAGCATGGGGAAGTTTTTATGCATAAAAAAACAAGGCTTATTTCGTACAAGCCTTGTTTTTGGGGTAAACGATGCCAAACGCTATTCCAAGTAATGTTTTTTGAAATCTGAGTGGATAGAAAATTTACGACGCAATTGAATGAGGTTTTTCCCAAAGCTTTCTTCCAAAAGCTCTCTATGCTTTTTCAGAATTTCCATAAGGTACAGATCATGAATGATCACTTCAGTAATAGGCATGACTAAACCTACATGCATCGTCCATGCGGCGCGGCTGTCGTTGCCAAGCGAGACAATGCCCGCAACTACTTCTGAATCATCTCCGCTATAGACAAGCCACCGTCCGTCATACTCTTCTGTAATTTCACTGCTCATATCATGCAGGTAAATATTAGCGAAATCAGATACGATGTCTCCGTACGCAATAATGGTGACAATAACGCCTTGATCTGCCGCCTGTTTGAGCTCTGATTCTATCTCTTCAAAATCCTCTTTCCATATTTCTAAGAGGATTCTTTTTTTGGCGGATAAGATACAGGCCTTCACCTTTTCAAGAATTTCACTGCGGCCGGTGATATTCCAGATGTTTTCCCGGTCATTTGCGGTCTGCTCGAACTTTTCAAAATATTTTTCAGCCTGATCAAAATGCTCTTCCGCTTTGAGTCGGCGGTTTTTAATCAGTTCTTTTGCGGGGACTGGAACATACTGAGGCGTATTTCCATGACTGACAAAAACATCTCCCCTTAAGACAAGGCTTTCCAAGACTTCATAAATTTTAGAACGGGGCACTCCGGATTTTTTGGCAACGGCATAGCCTGTTAAAGGTGATTCTTGCAATAATGCCAAATACGCTTTCGATTCATATTCTGTAAAATTGAGGTTTTTTAAAATGTCTAACATATTTTCTTTCATATACCCTCCAATATAAAGAGCAATTACTGCCTTTGTAATCGCTATTTTAACAAACCATATTGATTTATTCCAAACGCATTGATACAATTTTTATAAGTAGTTACTTTTGTAGTCACTAAATGATTGAGGGGATTTTTAAAGGGGGAGAGAACAATGCACAGCTTACTCGCATACATACCGATCGCTGCCATGATGGTTATCATGCCGGGGGCAGATACGATGCTTGTGATGAAAAATACGCTTAGGTATGGCCCGAAAGCCGGCCGTTATAACATTCTCGGATTGGCAACAGGACTTTCCTTTTGGACGGTGATTGCCATTTTAGGATTATCAGTGGTGATCGCAAAGTCAGTGATTCTTTTCACAACGATCAAATATTTGGGAGCGGCATACTTAATTTATTTAGGTGTAAAAAGTTTTTTTGCGAAAAGTATGTTTTCGTTAGATGACATGCAATCCCAAGCAAAAAATATGGCAAGTTCTCCGAAACGTTATTATAAAACTTCCTTTATGCAGGGATCACTCAGTAACATTCTCAATCCTAAAACTGTTTTGGTGTATGTTACAATCATGCCCCAATTTATCAATTTGAACGGAAATATAAACCAGCAGCTTATCATTTTAGCTTCAATCCTAACCTTATTAGCGGTGTTGTGGTTTCTGTTTCTTGTTTATATTATTGATTACGCAAAAAAATGGATGAAAAACTCGAAGTTCCAGAAAGTGTTTCAAAAAATTACCGGAATAATATTAGTAGGTTTCGGCATCAAAACTGGTTTGAGTTAACACTTAAATGAAGTGAATGAAATTTGAAACCAAAGTTTAATTTAGTGTTT
>NZ_CP026521.1:3011027-3023871 GCF_002953915.1 Bacillus sp. MBGLi79 | reverse complement strand
AAGGGAGTGAGTATCCCTTGTCTTTTTTTATTTCACCTTATGTCCTCTGCGGGTTTGCACCTTATACAAAATAATCAATAAAACAAACCAGACCGGGGTGACAAACAAAGCAATACGTGTATCATTCGCCAGTGCCAATATGACAAGAATGAACGCGAGAAATGCAAGTGTTAAATAGTTGGATAATGGGTAAAAAGGCATTTTAAATTTGTTTGCTTTCGCTTCATGCTGCCTTGTTTTTCGATATTTCAAATGGCAAATCACCGTGATGCCCCAAATAAAAATGAAGCATATTGTAGAAACACTTGTAATCAGCGTGAAGACTTGCTCAGGCATTAAATAATTCAGACTAACGCCAATCAGAATGGCGACGGATGAAAAGAACAGCGCATTGCTTGGCACGTTAGAAGAAGTTAATTTCTTTAATAGTCCAGGTGCGTGATGATCCTTTGCAAGTGAATAGACCATTCGGCTGGTGCTGAATAAAGCGCTATTTGCAGCTGACGCGGCTGATGTTAATACAACAAAATTGATCAAACTGGCAGCCACAACGATGCCTACTGCAGAGAAGACCTGAACAAATGGGCTTTCGTTTGGATTCAACACATTCCAAGGATAGATACACATAATCACGAAAAGTGCGCCAACATAAAAAAGTAAAATCCGGACAGGGATTTGATTGATGGCTTTAGGGATCACTTTTTGGGGATTTTCTGTTTCACCTGCTGTCAGGCCGACCAGTTCAATACCCACGAAAGCGAAGACGACCATTTGGAAAGATAGGATAAACCCATGCCATCCATTTGGGAACATGCCGCCGTGGCTCCAAAGGTTGGTGAGGCTGGCAGGGCCGGAAGCTGCCGAAAAACCTTTCGCAATCAGGAAAATACCAGTTACGATCAGAGCCAGTATGGCAATGACTTTGATCAATGCAAACCAAAATTCTAATTCTCCGAAAAGTTTAACGGTGGCAAGGTTCATGATCAGCAGGATAATAAGCGCAAGAAGGCCGGGCAGCCATTGAGGCACATCGGGCAGCCAATATTGCGTATAAATGCCGACCGCCGTTAAATCAGCCATCGCGAGGGAAATCCAGCAGAACCAGTAGGTCCACCCAGTAATAAATGCTGCCATGTTTCCTAAATAGTCCCTTACAAAATCCACAAAAGAGTGGTATCCCGCATTTGATAAGAGCAGTTCTCCGAGCGAACGCATAATGAAAAAGCAAAATACGCCGGTGATCAAGTAAGCAAATAAAATGGATGGCCCTGCAAAGTGGATGGATTTACCTGACCCTAAAAATAAACCTGTACCGATTGCACCTCCAATCGCCATTAATTGTATATGCCTGTTTTTAAGGCCTCTAGACAATTTCTGTTGCTGGCCAAAATTGTCTTTGCTAGAATTGCCTATCAATTTTATTTTCCTCCAATAATAAAAAGATGAGTAAAGTTTTAACGGATATTATAACATTTAAAAGAGGAGATGCTTTTATTTTTAAATTTTAAAACTATTTTGAGTTTATGAATAAAACTTGCAGTTCTATTGAATAACAAAATAAACAGGAACGTCATTTGGACGATCTGATAGGCTATTTTTTAATAGGCATCGATTTGGACCATTGTATGCCCGCTATAATGGTGGCCTGCAGGGGATATCGGAGATTTTTCTATCCTAGGTGAATGGCTGTAAGACATCATCATTGCTGATAAGTTTACCGAATCATTAACTTTCCAGATGTATTGTAAAAATGAAGAATTTTTGCATATCGTGCTACTGCGGCGAACACATAGAGTGACCGCCCTTTTTAATTGTGAATAAATCTCCTGGAGGTATTTAGGAAATTTGTCCTGAGCTATAAGGTTCATTTTTTATCATTGATGATTTTGACATCATTACATTCCTCAAGAATGATAAACTGTTTACTGATTATTACTTTTGAAGGGGACTTGCCCTCAAGAACTGCGAATCTATCATACTAAGATGAGATGCAAATGGTTCGAAATATAAATATATACGCATAAAAGTCAGCTTTGTCAATCTGCTATAGAGACCTTTTTGAACGATGCAGATCATCTCAAGGCGGACAATAAAATTCGGAATATTCTTGTTAAAGGCTTATCTAATAAGGACAAAGGATGATAGACGTGAAAAGAATAGATAAAATATACCATCAGCTCATGCATAATTTTCATGATTCAACCTTAGATCATCTTTTAAAAATACAAGGGAATTCAGCAAAGGAAATTGCTGAGCAGTTGAAAATGGAGCGGTCCAATGTCAGCTTTGAGCTGAACAATCTTGTCCGGACCAAAAAGGTCATCAAAATTAAAACGTTTCCTGTGCGCTACATCCCAGTCGAGATAGCAGAAAAGGTATTCAGCAAGAAATGGGATACAGGGATGATGGAAGTGAAAGACCTTAAGGTGTTTTCTGGGGATTTAAAACAGAATCATCAACACATTTCCACGAATCCTCTAGAGCTTATGATTGGGGCAAAAGGGAGTTTGAAAAAAGCGATCTCCCAGGCAAAAGCAGCTGTCTTTTATCCGCCTAACGGTCTGCATATGCTCCTCCTAGGGCCGACTGGTTCCGGTAAATCCCTTTTTGCGAACCGAATTTACCAGTTTGCCATTTACTCTGACATTTTGAAGGCCGGCGCACCATTTATTACATTTAACTGTGCAGATTACTACAACAACCCTCAATTATTGCTTTCTCAATTATTCGGACACAAAAAAGGTTCATTTACAGGTGCCGCCGAGGATAAGGCAGGTTTAGTCGAACAGGCCAATGGGGGCATTCTGTTTATGGATGAAATCCACCGTCTCCCTCCTGAGGGACAGGAAATGCTGTTTTATTTTATTGACAGCGGTTCTTATAACAGGCTTGGAGAATCTGAACATAAACGAACATCGAACGTATTGTTTATTTGTGCGACTACAGAAAATCCGAGTTCTGCCCTATTGAAAACATTTTTGCGAAGAATCCCAATGACCATTCATATTCCTTCGCTTGAAGAGCGATCGCTTAAAGAAAGAGTGGAGCTGACAACGTTTTTATTAGGGAAAGAAGCAGAGCGGATTAAGAAGAATCTCAGTGTGCACATCGATGTCTATAATGCGCTTATTCATTCCGCGAAATTTGGGAATGTCGGACAGCTGAAATCAAATGTCCAGTTAGTTTGCGCACACGGTTTTTTGCATAACCTTGACAGAAATGAGGTTATTGAACTGACGGTTCGGGATCTGCCTGATGAAATCAAGCAAGAATGGATGTCCAGCAGCAAAAACATGCAAAGAAGCAAAGCCATTTCAGAATATGTCAATATTACAACGATTATCTCTCCAATTGTAGAAGATGAAACAACAAAAATTGACGAAGACCTCTCCTTTAACTTATATCATTTGATCGAGGAAAAAGTAAAAACGCTTATGAAAGAAGGTTTATCCAAAAAGGATATTAACCAATACATCTTGACTGATGTCCATTTGCATGTCAGAAGTTTTTTTCATCATCAAGCCTTTCAAAAGGACAGCCTGCTGACATTCGTTGAAGATGACGTGATTCAAATGACAAAACAGTTAAAAGAAATAGCTGAACATGAGCTGGATTGCACATTTGACCGTAAATTTATTTATTTCTTGAGTATGCATATTGACGCATTTTTAAAGCGCGGAAAGCAAATTGATGTCTTAAATACACAGGAGACGGATGAAATTCGTGATACGCACGTGAAAGAATATCGGGTGGCGATGATTTTTAAAGATAAAATTCAGGAATATTTTAAAGTGGCTATTCCTGAAATAGAAGTCATCTACTTAACGATGTTAATCCATTCCATCAAATCGTTAAAGGAGAACAAAAGAGTCGGTATTATCGTTGCTGCTCATGGAAACAGCACGGCGAGTTCAATGGTTGAAGTTGCGACAGAACTGCTAGGGAGCACGCCGATTGCAGCAGTTGACATGCCGCTTTCTGTTTCACCTTCGGACATTATTGAATGCGTAGCGGAAAAAATGAAACAGGTTGATGAAGGTGAAGGTGTTTTAATGCTGGTAGATATGGGGTCGCTTGCAATGCTGGAAAGCAGGCTGGAGGAAAAGACTGGCATTTCAATCAAAACGATCAGCAATGTTACGACCTCAATGGTGCTGGATGCTGTCAGAAAGGTCAACTATTTGAATTTGAATTTGCATGCGATCTATCAATCGGTTACGAAGGATTTTATCGAGTTATGGGAGCGACAGCCAGCGGCAGCCGACAAAAAGAAGGCTTTGGTATCCATCTGCACGACAGGCAGCGGAACGGCCAAAAAGCTGGAAGACATTTTAACCACGATCGTAAACAAGGCCTCCGATACCCCGATTCACATATTGACCGTATCATCGATTAAACTGGCCAACAGCATAAAAGAAATCGAAAAAGAGTATGAAATCCTTGCCACAGTCGGAACGAAGGACCCTAAAATGAATGCTCCGCATATATCCTTAGAAGTGTTAATTGAAGGGGAGGGAGAGAAGCTGATTCAACAGGCGATTACAAATGGAAGCATTCCCTTGAGCAATGGATTAAATGAAGCAAATATTATTGTCAGGGAGCTTTGCGAGGATAGCTTGAAAAAGTATCTTGTCTTCTTAAATCCCCATCATGTAACCGAAATGTTAGTAGAGTGGCTGCAAACCGTTCAAGATGAGCTGGGTGTCATTTTCAATAATGCCGTTTTGATCAAAGTCATTATGCATACAGCTTTCGCCTTTGAAAGGGTAATTAAGCAGAATCCGATCGCTTTCTCGGAGGAAGAAGAAATTAATGATCAGCTGAAGGAAATGGTGAACGTCACAGAGCGGACACTAGCCCCTTATGAAGAAAAGCTCGGACTTCGCATAAGTGATGATGAAAAATTATTTATAGCCGCCATATTTGCTGAAGAAGTGCATGGCCATCTGTTTTAAAACCAGTTTTTTCATATGAACCTGTATTAAATGGAACACCATTTTAATACAGGTTTATTTTTTTCGTTTTAAGTGTTTCAACAACAAACTGCAATTGGCTGAAATATCAATGAAAACGCTTAACACAAATGTGTTGGCACGATCCTTGCATTATATATGGATGTACAAAACAGGAAAGGAGCAATAGATATGATTTCAGTTATTATCAGTGGTCATGGAGATTTTCCCATAGCATTAAAAGAGTCTTCAGGGATGATATTCGGTGAAGAAAACAACCTGATTGCAGTGCCGTTTTTTAAAGGGGAAGGGATTCAAACGCTGCAGGAAAAATATCATCAGGCGCTCAAGGAAATTCCGGAAGAACATGAAGTGCTTTTTTTAGTCGATATTTTTGGAGGGACGCCATATAACGCGGCAGCTTCCATCATTGCTGAGGATCAAAGAATGGATATGGCAGCCGGCGTAAACCTGCCGATTCTGCTGGAGGTATTAAGCTTGAGAGAACATCTGGATCTCAAAGCTTTGCTGAACAACTTAAAAGCGATGAGTCAGCAAAGCTTTCAAGTGTGCAGTGAACATTTAGAAAAAGTAAAAACAGCCAATCAAGATACAAGAGAGGATGAATTATGATGAACATTGTGTTAGCAAGAATTGATGACCGCTTTATTCACGGCCAAATCCTGACTAGGTGGATTAAAGTACATGCGGCCGACCGAATCATCGTTGTCTCCGATGATATTGCTCAGGACGAAATGAGAAAAACGCTGATCCTTTCTGTTGCGCCTTCAAATGTTAAGGCGAGTGCCGTCTCTGTTTCTAAAATGGCAAAAGCCTTTCATAGTCCGCGCTATGAAGGAGTAACAGCCATGCTCTTGTTTGAAAATCCGTCCGATATCGTAGCCCTCATAGAAGCAGGCGTACCGATCAAGACCGTAAACGTCGGGGGAATGCGTTTTGAAAATCAACGCAGGCAAATCACAAAATCAGTCAGTGTCACAGAGCAAGATATAAAGGCATTTGAAACATTAAGTGACAAGGGCGTGAAACTGGAATTAAGGCAGCTGCCTTCAGATGCCAGTGAAGATTTTGTACAGATATTACGGAACGTAACAAAATAATCAAGGGGATGAGAATATGTCTTCATTACAAATTATTTTGTTGTTAGTCATTGCAGCAATCACCGGAATCGCAAGTGTATTGGATGAAGGGCAGACACACCGGCCGCTTGTGGCCTGTACGCTAGTTGGCCTGGTGCTCGGGGATTTAAAAACGGGGATTATCCTTGGAGGCACACTGGAGCTGATGGCGCTCGGCTGGATGAACGTCGGGCTTGCCATGGCGCCTGATACGGCGATCGCCTCTGTCATCTCAACCATTTTAGTTATTACCGCTGATCAGGGAATTGGCGAAGGGATTGCTGTCGCTGTTGCTTTGGCAGCTGCGGGTCAGGCGCTGACGATTTTTGTTCGGACGATCACTGTCTTTTTCATTCACCGCGCTGACAAATATGCAAAAGAAGGAAATATAAAAGGAATTGAAATTATGCATATTACCGCGATGGTGTTTCAAGCTTTGCGCGTCATGATTCCTACATTGATTGTTGCTTTAATTAGTGTCAGCGCTGTTCAGGCATTCCTAGGAAATATTCCTGATGTCATTACAAAAGGACTGCAAATAGGCGGAGGCATTATTGTGGTTGTCGGGTATGCCATGGTGATCAACATGATGAATATTCCTTACTTAAAGCCATTTTTCTATATCGGTTTCTTATTAGCGGCGTTTACCGATTTTAACTTAGTGGGATTCGGAGCCCTTGGTCTCTGTCTGGCGCTTTTATACCAGCAGATGATGCAAAAACAAAGCGCTCACGGAGCAGTCGCGGCCGCATCAGACAGTGGCAGTGTTGCTGTTTATGATGACGATGATGATGATCTTGATGCCTAAACGATGAGGGGGGAAGAAAAAAATGGAGAAAGAAAAACGATTAACGAAAAAAGAAATTTTCAGCATGTTTATTCGTTCAAATTTTTTGCTCGGTTCCTTTAACTTCGAACGTGTGCAGGCAATGGGATATTGTTACGTCATGATACCGGCGATCAAAAAATTGTACGCTCCCGGAGCGAAAAGAAACGAAGCCTTGCAGCGCCATTTGGAATGGTTTAATACACATCCGTGGCTGACAGCGCCTATATTTGGCGTGACGGCAGCCATGGAAGAAGAAATGGCGAACAATAAAGGAATTGATGGAAAAGCGATAAGCGGAATGAAAATCGGTTTAATGGGGCCAATAGCGGGTGTAGGCGACCCCATTTTCTGGGGAACGATTCGCCCGGTCTTAGCTGCCTTAGGAGCCTCTCTTGCTTTAGGAGGAAACATTGCCGGCCCTTTGCTATTCTTTTTCTTGCTGAATGCCATAAGGTTAAGCACAAAATATTACGGATTAAAGTATGGCTATGTGAAAGGAATGGAGATTCTTCAGGATTTAGCGGGGAATCGTATTCAAAAGCTTACAGAGGGCGCTTCGATTCTCGGGTTATTTGTTATGGGGGCCCTCGTGTCTAAATGGACCACCATCAACATTCCAATCGTTGTATCCAGAATTAAGGATGAAAGCGGAAAAGTAGATGTTCAAACGGTACAAAATGTGTTAGACAGCATTATGCCGGGTGCGCTGCCGCTCGGATTAACGTTATTGGTGGCTTGGATGCTGCGCAAAGGGGTGAACCCTCTTCTCATTATTTGCGGCATCTTTATCATCGGGATTCTCGGGTATTGGGCTGGATTCTTAGCATAAGCTGTGTGAAGGAAAAAGAGAGAAACTGCAGCAGTCTTTTGAGATATAAATGATTCGGATAACAGCGAAACAGAAGAGAATTTCCAAAAACGGACCAGCTTATGCAGCAGTCTCTCTTGAAAGTGTTCAAACATGAAGAGAGGAGCGAAGGAACAAATGAAAAAGAGACTGATTCAAGTCATAATCATGTTCACCCTGCTGTTGACTATGGCATTTTCGGCGGATGCAGCCGATTCAAGCTACTATGATGAGGATTACCGTCCTCAATATCACTTCACACCGGAGGCAAACTGGATGAATGACCCAAACGGAATGGTATATTATGCGGGGGAATATCACTTGTTCTATCAATACCATCCATACGGGCTTCAGTGGGGGCCCATGCATTGGGGGCATGCCGTCAGCAAAGATTTGGTTACATGGGAGCACCTTCCTGTTGCGCTGTATCCGGATGAAAAAGGCACGATTTTTTCTGGAAGCGCAGTTGTAGATAAAAATAACACAAGCGGTTTTCAAACAGGCAAAGAGAAGCCGCTTGTGGCCATTTATACACAGGATCGGGAAGGCCATCAAGTGCAAAGTATTGCCTATAGCAATGACAAAGGCAGAACATGGACGAAATACGCAGGCAACCCTGCCATTCCAAACCCGGGTAAAAAAGATTTTCGCGATCCAAAAGTCTTTTGGTATGAGAAAGAGAAAAAGTGGGTGATGGTACTGGCAGCTGGTGACCGAATTCTCATGTATACATCAAAAAATCTGAAACAGTGGGCGTATGCAAGTGAATTTGGACAGGGACAAGGAAGTCATGGGGGAGTATGGGAATGTCCGGATTTATTTGAGCTACCGGTAGATGGCAAACCGAATCAAAAAAAATGGGTCTTGCAAGTCAGTGTCGGAAACGGAGCGGTTTCGGGAGGATCAGGCATGCAATATTTCGTAGGGGACTTTGATGGAGCTCATTTTAAAAATGAAAACCCGTCAGACAAAGTTCTCTGGACGGATTACGGCAGAGACTTTTACGCAGCTGTATCCTGGTCCGATATTCCATCCAGAGACGGCCGGCGGCTTTGGTTAGGTTGGATGAGCAATTGGCAATATGCGAATGATGTTCCGACATCTCCATGGAGAAGTGCAACGTCTATTCCAAGAGAGTTAAAATTGAAAGCGCTTACCAAAGGGGTTAGAGTTATCCAAACACCAGTAAAAGAGCTGGAAGCCATTCGCGGGACCTCTAAGAAGTGGAAGAATCTGAGCATATCACCTGCAAGTCATAATGTGTTAGCGGGGCTATCTGGAGATGCCTATGAAATAAATGCAGAATTTAAAGTAAGCCCTGATTCAGCTGCTGAATTTGGTTTTAAGGTCCGAACAGGAGAAAAGCAATTTACGAAAGTCGGCTATGACCGAAGGAACGCCAAACTGTTCGTTGACCGGAGCAAGTCAGGCAACGTCACCTTTAATCCGGCCTTTGACACCGGAAAAGAAACAGCACCGCTGAAGCCGGTAAATGGAAAGGTTAAGATGCGCATTTTTGTTGACCGCTCCTCGGTTGAAGTATTTGGGAATGACGGACAGCAGGTTATAACAGATGTCATTCTCCCAGATCGATCAAGCAAAGGGCTTGAATTATATGCTGCAAATGGTGGTGTAAAGGTAAAATCTTTAAGGATACACCCTTTAAAAAAGGTATGGGGAACGTCGCCTTTTATGTCCAATGTAACCGGCTGGACGACGGTAAATGGCACGTGGGCCGACACAATTGAGGGAAAACAAGGGCGGTCGGATGGCGATTCCTTTATCTTGTCTTCAGCATCCGGGTCAGACTTCACTTATGAATCTGATATCACCATTAAAGATGGAAAAGGGAGAGGGGCAGGAGCACTCATGTTTCGCTCTGACAAAGATGCCCAAAACGGTTATCTTGCCAACGTGGATGCGAAACATGACTTGGTGAAATTCTTTAAATTTGAGAACGGCGTTGCTTCTGTCATTGCTGAATACAAAACGCCGATCGATGTTAAT
Source organism: Bacillus sp. MBGLi79 (assembly GCF_002953915.1). Taxonomy (NCBI): domain Bacteria; kingdom Bacillati; phylum Bacillota; class Bacilli; order Caryophanales; family Bacillaceae; genus Bacillus; species Bacillus sp. MBGLi79. The sequence continues at coordinate 3,014,097 of NZ_CP026521.1, read as the reverse complement.
AAAAAGTATCATCTGAAAACAAAGGCCAACGGTAATCGTTTTACAATTTATTTAGATGATCGTCTTGTGATTGATACCAATGATTCCACATTTTCAGAAGGCCAATTTGGTTTGAATGTGTGGGACGCGACTGCTGTCTTTCAGAATGTAAACAAGGAGTCTTAATTTTTAAGAAGGCATAGATCTGAATAATCTGTGCCTTCTCGTTATTTCAACAAATTAATGATTCGCGGTTACATGCTTCCAAATCATCTTAGAAAATCCGTATCAATGTTAATCTGTTTACACTCATGAGGACCGAAAGATGAAAAACAGTGCTCATAGCGACTAAAAAAAGCTGAGGAGCAGTTTTGGTCTATCAATACTGTTCCTCAGCAAATCAATCATTGTCTATTAAAGGGTTGGCAATTGGATCGCCGTATCAATATTTTGTAAATTCAGCTTGACTTGCTCGTCTGTATTCCAAGGATGGTACCAGCCTTTTTCTATCATATAGCTTGAGAGTTGTTCATGCATATCGAGTGCTTCTTCCAAATGGCGGATAAGGACCTCTTTTACTTCAGGCGTTCCGGCTTCAGTGGCTGCCATCGCATAATTTCTGACTCCGTTTTTTGCTGAAATTAATAAGTCCATAGCAATGATTTGGTCTGTCAGAACATTCATGCCTGTTAGATATTCAATGATTGGATTCATTATTCACTCATCTCCTCATTCTTGCTTTGCATTAGATAAAATAGCGGCAAATTCCTGCAGCTGCCGGGTGGTGATGTCAACGTCTTGCTGCATGATTTCTTTAAGCTTCGGATCAGATACCAATGCTTTCATTGTTTTAGATTTCGTCAAACAGAGGGTCTTGAAAGCAGTCATTTCCTGGACCTCAAGCAGTTCATGTAAGGCGTATTCCATTTCTGTCACCTCCGTTTTTTAAGGCTTTAACACAACTTTGATACAATCATCCATTTTTGCATCAAAAATGTCATAGCCATGCTTGGCTTCACTAAGCGGCAGAACATGGCTGACAACATCTCCCGGATCAATTTTGCCCGTTGATACGAGTTCAAACATGTACGGCATATAGTGGATTACAGGAGCCTGTCCAGAGCGTATATTGATGTTACGCTGCATGATATCTCCTAACGGAAAACCGTTATATCTGCCTCCATACACACCTGTAATTTGTATGGTTCCTCCTTTGCGAACAGCCTGGGAAGCAATGACCAATGCACTCATCGTTCCCCCATGAAGCTTTAACCCGCTGGCTAGGAACTCGAGGTCGCTCATTTTCCCATCCATCCCAACAGCGTCAATGACTACATCCGCTCCGCCTTTCGTAATTTCCTTTAAATAATTCCCTGTATTCTCATGGTCTTCAAAATTAACGATTTCTACTTTGTTTGTGCGTTTCGCATGCTGTAAGCGATAGTTTACATAGTCAACTGCTATGACGCGTTTTGCGCCTTTTAGCCAACAAAACTTTTGAGCAAACAGGCCGACTGGTCCGCAGCCGAGAACGATTACAGTATCGCCTTTTTTTACGCCGGCATTGTCAACACTCCAAAAGCCGGTAGTCATGGCATCGGCAATCACGCTTAATTTCTCATCGGGCTCCTCACAAGATTCAGGAATTTTAAAATGGGTAAAATTCGCAAAGGGCACTCTTAAATATTCAGCTTGGCCGCCTGGATAACCGCCAGTTTGCCCTGAATAGCCGAAATAAGCACCCATTTCCCCATTGTCATTAGACTGATCACATTGGCTTTCCAGCTGGTTTTTACAAAAAAAACATTCCCCGCATGCTATATTAAAGGGAATAATTACCCGATCTCCCTTTTTTAGTTTAGTCACATCAGAACCAACTTCTTCGACGATTCCCATCGGTTCATGGCCGATGACGTAGTCTTCTTGCATATTCGGAATGAATCCATGGATTAAATGTAAATCTGATCCGCAAATGGCTGTACTAGTGACTTTGATAATCATGTCATCGGATTTTTCAATCTTTGGATCGGGGACATCTTTGACAACAACATTTTTAATGCCTTGATACGTTACTGCCTTCATGCTGTAAAACCTCCAGTGTTAGTGTTCATCAGGTGTCCGGTCAAACATCCCTTTTCGATTTGTTTCATCAGGAAAGAGGTTCATATTGCCGACCATGATCGTGTTTTTTGCAGAGAGCTGATCCAGCTTATACTGTTCGCTCAGCTCATATGGATGGAACCATTTTTTGCTGATCATCAGTTCTGTAATCTCTTGGTGCATCGCAATTCCTTGCATCAGCTGTTTTCGCAGCAGGGCTCTTACATCTGGTGAAGCGGTTTCTGTCAAAGCTACAGCAGTATTCCGTACGCCTTCCTTAGCTCGTATAAGAAAATCCATCGCGAATGTAGTGTCTGCTAGTTCAGGCACATTCAGCGAATTAATGGGGTCTAAATGATCATTATTCAAAGAGGCTTACCTCCCTTTCAATTGATGATTGGCGTTGGGCGGCTTTGAGGGACAGGGGCCTGAAATGAGGCACGCTCATAAACCGCTTGTAATTCAGTAAGGTCTTGAATGGATTGCTGCACATCTTTTTGCATCAAGTCCTTCAGTTCTTGGTCAAACACAAGTCCTTGCATTAACTTTGATTTCGCTATACAAAGTGTTTTAAAGTTCACGATTTCATGTAAGTCTACAGCTTCGTGAGCTGCTAATGTTTGATGATCCATATTGATGCAACCTCCTTTTATCAACGTTACATTTCCCAAAATGAAGTTGAAGCATACAGAAAGAACACTCGGTATTATTTTTTGTTTATGTAGGAACGCTGTTTTTGCTCGTTAGCGTACATTTCTCGACATGGAATAAACTGCACTTTAAATGGTGAGTATATTTTGAACCTGAAAGACGAGTGAAGTTTTTTATGGAAACTTGACATCATGCTGTCAAGTTTCTTTTTGTATCATTAAAATGTATGACCAGTAAAAAGTATTTTTTATAGGAGGCACATAATATGAAGCTGCCGCAAATTAGACTTTTGGTGAACGATTTTAAGAAAAGCGTCGAGTTTTATAAAGATTCATTAGGA
>NZ_CP026521.1:3004766-3010927 GCF_002953915.1 Bacillus sp. MBGLi79 | reverse complement strand
AAGTTGGTTAGAGAATGAAATGGAATATGCACTCTTTGATAATGGAGAAACGAAAATAGAGCTATTATCCCGAGAAACGATGGCTGAAATCATTGGAGAGGAAAAACAATCTTTAGAAGGAGATGCTCAATCTAAATTTTTGCTTCAGTTTAAGGTGGCTGAGGTTGATAAAACGTATGACGATTTACACAAAAAAGGAGTGAAATGTGTGAATAAACCGCATGATCGCAAGGAATGGGGTGCCCGAGTTGCTCACTTCAGAGATCCAGATCATAACCTGATTGAAATATATAAAATGCTATGATTTTTCGACTTGCAAAATGATAGAATCAGCCTTTGATAACGTACCTTGTCCTTTTTATATACGTTCTAGAAAAGAAAACAAAGCCATCACACCCTTTGGACACTGAACTTACAGTATTTACGCTGGTTTGTTTGGTGTTCGTTTTTGATTAGATGAAAAAGGAGAAGTATCCACGAATCGAGGAGAAGCGCGGATACAAGGCAGCAGTACATGGATAGAGTTAATTGGTGGAAATGAATCGCATGATCCAAGTCCTTAATATCAAGCCTGCCTGCTATTTATTTTGTATTTTTAATTGTCGAAAACATAGGAATAATTCCACTTTTGAAAGATCTAGTTTATGGTACATTGATACATATATGGGAGGGGAGGGGGCATGGTTTCTGAAAGTAGATCTTGTAACTGGATGGAAGTAAGTTAAACGTACGGCATTTAAAGGGGAGGGTATAAGATGAATAAGCTAAAGAGACTAGGTATGCTAATGGTAATCATCGCATCATTGTTCGTTTTTTCTAGTCATGCACTTGCGGCTCAGTATTATACGGTTTCAACAAGCAGCGGTGCGCCTGTAAATATGCGCAGCGGCCCAGGTACAAGTTGGGGAATTGTAACGACCATTCCGAGCGGAACCCGCATCCCGATCTATTGCTACAAAACCGGTACAACTGTAACTGGAAAGTATGGGACGAGTAATATTTGGAATTACACAGAGCGGACGCTTGCAAGCGGCGAGATCGTTCCTGGTTTTGTCTCTGATACTTATATGTATACAGGCTCAGACGGTCCGGTTGTTCCTAAATGCAGCTGGTAGCATTGTTCTATCGATTCTCAAAATGAAGAAATTGAAGAAAGAGGGATGACATTGGCTAAACTGAGAATGCTCAGTATGTTAACCGTTATGATTGCATCATTATTCATTTTTTCCAGTCAAGCGCTTGCCGTTCAGTACTTTACTGTCTCAACAAGCAGCGGTGCGCCTGTAAATATGCGCAGCGGTCCAGGCACAAATTATCCTATTATGCTTTCCATTCCGAGCGGCTCCCGTGTTCCTTATTATTGTTATGCTTATGGAACAACAGTGACTGGGAAGTATGGAACGAGTAATATTTGGGACCAAATCCAATGGAAAGATTCCCGGGGGATCGTGAATATTGGATATGTGTCTGACACGTATGTGTACACAGGCTCAGATGGCCCAGTCGGTTACAAATGCAACTAGCGATATACGGATCTCCCTCTTAAGGGTCTATCAGAGAGAAACCATACCAATCACAATAGTTGGTATGGTTTTTGCTATGCTTGCGTCTTCTATTCCTGCATTTGTGGTGATTTTCAAAGTAGCTTCATGATGTTAGACACTGGTTGTTGGTGAGGACAAAATAACCAGCCGCTTTAGAGTTGTATTTAATGCTCTAAAATACGAAATTAAGATAGGGAACATCTCACATTACCGTTCTCGTTATTGAAAAGTTCTCTTAGTCCTTTTATGAAAATTTTAATCTATCCTTAACCCGTATGTTTATTTTTTTCTAACATGTCGTGTAACCTCTCAGAAAATTCTTTATGATGCATGGTGTACCCCGTATGATTTCCGGGGAATTCAACCAATTCTGTTTCCAAGTGTTCTGCTAGGGCGTTCGCGCAGCGATAAGGAAAAAGCTCCCGTGAAGCACTTCCGCCAGCTGGGATTATCTTCACCGATGCAGATGTAAACACAGTTTTTAATGCTTCGATATCTAATGTATAGTTGAGAATTCCTTGAATTTCATAATCAGTGAAATACGTTGAATTGCCGAGGAGCCGTTTTGTCAGGACATTCTTTGATTGTTCGTCAGTCTCTAATCTTGCTATTAACTTCGTGACTTCACCTCGATGATTTATCTTAAGGTCCTCCATGAATTGCTCGGCTTGTTTCAGCTCATTTCCATGCAGAAGCTGCAATAGGATTGGTTCGTGCGGGATCATGACACGTACTTGTTCAGGGTGGCGTATGCACAGATCAAGCCCTATAACAGCACCGGAGCTGCTTCCAAATACATAGGCCGGCTTATTGGTGATTTTAGCTAGAAGACGGTGGGCATCGTCGCTGTGTGTTTCCACACGGTAATTCTCAACCTGATGGGCGAGATTGCTGCGGGAATGGCCGCGGCGATCGTAAGTAACAACCGTGTACCAGTTAGCCAGATGATTGGCAACATGATGGAACTTGTCGGCATCACCGCCTCCGCCGTGGACCAAAAGAATGATTGGACCTGTGCCCCGCACCTGATAGTGGATGTTGGCGCCGGGTACTTGCAACGTTCCATTGTTTATCGTCATTTGTAAAACCTTCCTTTCTTCTCATCTCCCTTAACTTTACACAATGAGCCAATGGGATCATATGCAGGAAATAACTAAGAAACAAACTCGCCATATAAAAAGCACTGATTATATTTCATCAGTGCTTCCGTTTGGTTTATTTAGAGTAGACAATTTTTTTTATTGTTTCATCAGAGAGGTGATATTCCTCAGATAATTGATGAATGGTTTTGCCGTTTTTAAATGCTTTTTTAATAGAAGCGTTTCTGTCATCGATCAGCTTTCTTGTTCCTGAACACGCGCCCCATTTTTGATGAGAGGTTTCAGGTTTAGGAATATATATTGTTTCTCCTTGAACATACTTTTGAATTTCCGATATCAGCTTTTCAGGTAAAATAGCGGTTGCTTTTACATATGCCATTTCTGCCAGCTCCTTATTTTTTATGTTAAATAAGGTGCAAAGCCACTATATCAGAAAAGCTTACTTGGGCGATCTTTTAGAAAGTCTACCCCATGCAAAGTATCGCCTTCCCAATAATAGGCTTTGCATGGGACGTTGCGGAATCTGGCATTCTCATCTTGCTTGCCATTTACATCACCTCCATACCTATTTTCGATGATCATTTCCATTATAAATTAGAGTAAAGCTTTATGGCATCTTGTTAATGAAAGTTGAAGCAGTATGAAAATCAAAGGGGGAACTTCCAAGTAAGAAGGACTGAGGCTGATTGGCAAAAAATAGTAAGATGCAAGTTATATCACTTTGGATTCAAAATATTGACAAAACAATGTATTTTCAACAATAGGATAGCCTCTTCATGTATACTAAGTCTGGATTTACAATATTTAGAAGGAGGCAATAAAATGAATATCAGTTTGAAGAAAAAAGCGGGCTTCTGCAAAAAGGCAGCGATTTCATTACTTGTTTTCACCATGTTTTTTACCTTGATGATGAGCGAAACGGTTTTTGCGGCGGGACTGAATAAAGATCAAAAGCGCCGGGCGGAACAGCTGACAAGTATCTTTGAAAACGGCACGACGGAGATCCAATATGGATATGTCGAGCCATTGGGTGACGGGCGAGGCTATACATGCGGACGGGCAGGTTTTACAACGGCTACAGGGGATGCATTGGAAGTAGTGGAAGAATACACAAAGGCAGTTCCGAATAACAAATTGAAGAAGTACCTGCCTGAATTGCGCCGTCTGGCCAAGGAAGAAAGCGATGACATAAGCAATCTTAAGGGCTTCGCTTCTGCCTGGAAGTCGCTTGCAAATGATAAGGAATTTCGCGCTGCCCAAGACAAAGTAAATGACCGTTTGTATTATCAGCCTGCCATGAAAAGATCGGATAATGCCGGACTAAAAACAGCATTGGCAAGAGCTGTAATGTACGATACGGTTATTCAGCATGGCGATGGTGATGATCCTGACTCCTTTTATGCCTTAATTAAACGTACGAACAAAAAAGCGGGCGGGTCACCAAAAGACGGAATAGACGAGAAGAAGTGGTTAAATAAATTCTTGGACGTACGCTATGACGATCTGATGAATCCGGCAAATCATGATACCCGTGACGAGTGGAGAGAGTCGGTTGCCCGTGTGGACGTGCTCCGCTCTATCGCCAAGGAGAACAACTACAATCTAAACGGACCAATTCAGGTTCATTCAAAGGAATACGGTCATTTCGTAATCAAATAAGCATTGAATAAAGCGGCATCGTTTCTTGCCGCTGCATTCTCCGCATGATGTGAAAAAGACAAGAGACAAAAAAGCTCTTGTCTTTCCTATATATGATCGTTCAGCATAAATATTTTAGAAAAATGTCAGTATCAAGTAATGAATGTATCACCAGGCGTGTGCTTCAGGTGTCTCTCCTCCAGGTCCGGGAAAGATACTTTGTATATTCAATCGACCATCAAACGGTTGCCTGAAAAGTATCGAGAGGCGCTCGAGTTAACTGAATATCAGAGGTTATCACAAAAAGAGCTGAGTGAAAAGCTCGGCATTTCTTACTCGGGAGCAAAATCAAGGGTACAACGCGGAAGGGGAAAATGAAAACAGCTGCTTGAGGGATGCTGTCATATTGAAGCGGATCGATATGGAAATATCGTAGACTTTCGTTTTTTAAAGGAATAACTGATGAACAAAGTCAGTTTTCTAAAGTAAATTGGCCATCTGCTGCCAGATACGATTCTGCAATAGGAAGATGATGTTCCCGTTGATGTCGGCAAGAGATAGATGTATAATATAAATCGTAATGTTTTCGATTTAATAAAAAGGAGTGTTGGAATGAAGATTTTATTTGCAAAGAGGTTAGGTATATTAGCTATAGGTTCATTACTCGTATTGGCAGGATGTCAGACTTCCGATTCATCTAAAGGTGAGTCTAATCAAACAACATCATCCTCAGCAGCTGAAGAAAACTCTTCCAAAGCGCAAGAGCACACATCTGAAAGTCACACACATGAACATTCTCACGATCATAGTCATGCGCATGATAAAGAAACAGAAAAAATATATGAAGGCTATTTTAAAAACAGCCAAGTAAAGGATCGCCCACTTTCTGATTGGGAAGGAGATTGGCAATCTGTATATCCATACCTGCAAGATGGTACTCTTGACGAAGTGTTTTCATATAAATCAGAACACGAAGGCGACAAGACAGCTAAAGATTATAAAGAGTATTATAAAAAAGGTTATCAAACAGATGTTGACCGTATTGTAATCCACAAAGAAACTGTAACCTTCTTTAAAAATGGAAAAGAATATTCTGGTAAGTATACGTATGACGGGTACGAAATTCTAACATATGATGCGGGCAATAGGGGGGTAAGGTACATATTCAAACTAGCTAAAAAAGCGGAAGGGCTTCCTCAGTATATCCAGTTTAGCGATCATAGTATTTATCCGACTAAAGCTAGTCATTACCATCTCTATTGGGGTGATGATCGTGAAGCTTTACTTGATGAAGTCAAAAACTGGCCTACCTACTACCCGTCAAAAATGGATGGGCACGATATTGCCCATGAGATGATGGCTCATTAAATGATGATTATTCTATGAAGTATGGTGCTCTTTTATCATAAAGTATGGAATGAAATGTTTATACGCCCCTGTATTAGCTGCTGACCCTTCGCCAGCAGCTTTTTGTCCTCTTTAGTTTTTGGCGTTTTTTCTCTCCGCCGACGGTGATTTCTAAATTAAGGTGGTCTATAAGCCCGACAGCATCCAATTAAAAGTCAAGGGACTGCCCTGATGTTACTAGTTATCATTTTCTCATTTTGTTGAAATAGAAACAAAAAATGAATATAATATTGCTAGTGCACCAACTGGTGGGAGGGCAGGCCATGAACAAAGAAGAACAACTCATATTGAATTTCAGAGACTTATTTAACAAGATGGTGTTGCTTAATAAGTCTAAGATGGAAGAAAGTTTGAAGGGGTACAAACCTTCTGAAGTACATTGTATTGAATCCATTGGGAAAAATGCTGATAGCAATGTGAGAAAACTTGCGGACTCCCCTCAAAAACAAGACTAAAAAATAAACAGGAAAAA
>NZ_CP026521.1:2999375-3004666 GCF_002953915.1 Bacillus sp. MBGLi79 | reverse complement strand
AGAAACTGATAAAAAAAGACCTTATTGAAAGCTACCAGAAGCCGGATAATAAAAAAGAAATTTATTTTAGGCTTACTGCGCAAGGCAAAGTAATTTATAACATCCATGAGGAACTCCATAAAGAGTTTCGAGAACGGGACAAAGTCGTTTTTGAACAAGTTACCGAAGAACAATTTGACAGTATGCTTAGCTTCGTGGAAAAGTACAGCAGGCATTTGGATACTGAAATAAAGAAACAGGGAATAGCTGTTAATTAGATCGGATAAATAGAATAAAGAAACCATAGTCAGCCCAACTCTATTGTGAATGGGCTGTCTTTTTTATTCTTAATTTTGTTGACAGGGAAACAATATGGTGCTATCTTTTTGTTGACGAGGAAACAAAATGGTTCTGAGAGGAGAATAATATGTCAAAAGATCAAATAAAGAAATCAGGCTTATCGAAAGAAATTCTCTCGGCTGCCTGGGCAATTGCACTTGGAGCAATTGCTCCAATGCTTGATTCAACTATGGTAAACATCGCCATTGACAAATTAAATAAAGATTTCAGCACGACGTTGGATACCATTCAATGGTCCATTACAGGTTATGTTTTAGCCCTTGCTATTGCAGTTCCTGTATCCGGATGGCTTATGAACAAATTTAACGGAAAGAAAATCTTAATCGGTGCAGTCATCGCCTTTGGTGTAACTTCTGTTTTTGCTGGGGTTAGTTGGAAAATTTCTAGCTTTATCTTATTCCGTTTACTTCAAGGATTTAGCGCTGGGATTATTACCCCGCTTATGTCAACGCTATTGGTTAAAACAGCAGGCCGAGAACATATAGGGAAAGTGATGGCTATTGTCAGCACACCAATGATTTTGGGCCCAATCTTAGGACCTGTAATCGGGGGCTTCATCGTCCAAGCTACATCATGGCATTGGATTTTCTTCATCAACGTGTTCATCGTTTTGATTGCTGCACCACTGATGATGAAAACTCTTCCAGACTTTGAGCCATTCAACAAAAATAGCAAACTTGATATTTTTGGAATTATCAATTTATCCTTAATGAGTGCAGCAATGATATACGGAATTACGAAAGCAGCGGACCATGCATCATTTAACAATAGCGAAACAATCCTATGGACGGGCATCGGCCTCGCATTAGCTGTAATTTACATCGTATATAACCGAATCAGAAAAAATCAAACCGTACTCCCCATAAATTTGTTTGCACACAAAAACTTCTTAGCATCCAGCGTCGGGTTATTATTAGCGAATATTGCCGTCATGGGACCCATGTTAATACTTCCATTGTTCTTTCAAAACTTCCGTCATTTCACGGCAATCGAAGCTGCGCTAGCATTAATCCCTCAAGGAGTCGGGATGCTTGTTACTCGGCCAATGATTGGAAAAATGATTGATCGGATCGGTGCGAAATACGTCGTTATGGCCAGTCTTGTTCTTTCGCTTATCGGGTCTATTCCACTTATCTTTATCACCGATAAAACGAGTATGATTTGGATTTCCATCATATTATTCATCCGTGGGACCAGTTTTGGAGGAATTATGCTTCCATTGACGAGTGATGCTTATACAGGACTTGGCAGCAAACAACTTCCAGAAGCAGGTGTCGGTATTCATATTATTGAAAATCTTGGTTCGAGCTTTGGTACGGCTGTTATCGCCACTGTGGTCGCAACTGTCATGCAAGGATTACAACCAACGATTGCGAATGGCTTAAAAGGTTACCATGCTGGGTTCTTAGTATCCACCATTGTCCTTGCTGTAATCTTCATCCCAAGTCTATTCCTCACACATAAAAAAGCTAAATAAGCAAATGAGAATTGGTGATTATTGGATTTGTATACTTGTATCAATCGGGAACTAAAAAACTCTGTGCTTACTAGTACAGCGGAAATCAGAGGGGAAGCTAAAGAACATATATTAGAAGAGATGCCCTATCCTTTAAGAGAGCGGTATGCATAGTTGACAACTGTAAAAAACAGATGAAGAGAATGTAAAGGGGAGCCTTAATTTTTCGCGCTTATCACGTAGTAAGTAGCTGAAAAGAAGGAGAATACAGACAAGTGATTCGTTTTAAAAAGAACCGCCTTCGACCTTAATAAGTTGAAGCGGTTTTTGCTGTACAAACAGTTAGCTGTCTTGGCTACCGGGCGGGCTGCTTACCAAAGCTAACTGTTAAATTGAAATGAAAAAAGGGCCTTTTAAAGCCCCTTTTAAGCCAATTGCCGCACTGGTTGCTCGACATGTTTTAGTTTTTCACAACGGACAAACTGACACTGTTGCCTGAGACTGTTACTTTAGCAAAGTCTTGAGTATCAATCACAGGTGTTATGGCTTTGTTGTCGATGGTGATGTTTGTAAAAGATGTTGAAAAATTTGATTTGATAGATTGGCGTGACCCTGTTGTTGCAACTGTAGCGAGTGCTTTCCATTTAGAGATGGAGCCGACATTTGTTTTGCTGATTTCTGAAATGAGACGGCCGTTGTATCCCGCATTGTTCGTGCCCCAGTAGGTAGCGCGGGTATTGCCGTTAAGATTTTTGTAGATGGTAAGTTGTACGGTGCTGCCGGGACGGAAACCTTTCGTATTCGTGAATTGGCTTCCTCCTTCGAGGTACTGAACCTGATCCTGTCCTTTTGAACCGACTTTCATATATGGTTTCCATACATTATATTTATCACTGTACTGAAGCCCGATATCGGATTCTGTGCCCCCGCTAAAGCCAGAGTAGATGTAGGCTGTCCCATTTGAAACCTGAATGGAGCTAGGAAGTTGGATTTTCGTAACAAAAATGGCACCAGTGCTGTTCAAGTAAGCCCTTCCGCCGATTCCATCAGTTAGCTGTGATGCAGCTTCTGCGGTTTTTGGGCTAATAATACCCGGCACGTCTACTGCACATGTGCCAAAAAGCACAGTTGCCGTAAGCGCACCCGCGAGCAGTCCTTTTTTCATCATCATTATTTCCCCCTATCATTATAATTAGAAAACGCTATCATGTTGTATTATAAAACATTATGAAAAAAATTCCGTAATAAACATGCAGATAGACACAGAATTTACACTTTATGACTTTCAGATCTGGCAAACGGTTGATTCGTAATCTTAAATAATGCCCTGTGAAGTGTAAATATTACTATAAATTGCTAATTGATGCTTGTGCTTAAAAGAAATTTAATATAGAAAGAGCTATATAGAGGCAGCACCTATATTTTTATATCCTCTGGGCAAAGCTTATGTAAAAGCTGCTTAACCGACATTTCCTCAGTTAATGATCGTATCCCTTGACCTGCCCATAAAGACATCTGATCATGGTTATTTTGAAGTGAAGCCTGCTGTCTCATTGCCTTTGTTAGTGTATTTTGATAGGGATACGGAAGGGTTTGTGTCTCATACTGTTCTTTTTCTTCCATCCATTTATTTACGATTCCTCTGGCCTCTTTACCTGAAAATAGTTTCGTAAGCTTTGTATCTGCTTCGTTTGCCTCTCGTATTTTCTGTTTATGCACTGGATGTGCGCTGCTCTCGTGACAAATTAAAAAGGCAGACCCAATTTGAACGCCTTGGGCTCCAAGGGTTAAAGCTGCTTTTACTCCTCTGTGGTCTATAATTCCCCCAGCAGCTATGACAGGTACACTCAATGCATCTGCTGCTTGTGGAATCAGAGCCATTAAACCTATGGCAGATTCACCTTTGGAAGGTAAAAATGATCCGCGATGTCCACCGGCTTCACTTCCTTGAAGGACGACGATATCCATTCCCCGTTCCTCCATTAACAATGCTTCTTCCACTGTTGAAGCGGTTCCAATTAAACAGCATCCAGCAGTTTTTAGCTCCTTGACCGCGGCTTCCGGCGGCAGATCAAAAGTGAATGAGCAAGCCTTTACCTTGTATCTTAAAATCATATCAATTTTTTGATAGAAATCATCCCACTCTTCTTGCACAGATGTGAATTGATTTACTTGATTGGCTAACGGTATGTTTTCTTTCCACTTTTTAACCTGGTCTTCTGGCGGCATTTCTAGACCGAGCGGAACAAACACATTAATTTGAAAAGGAGCGTCTGTCAGCTCAAACATTTCTTTTATTTGTTGTTCTAGCAGTTCTGGCTTAAGGTACCCCGATGCTAAACTACCAAGAGCACCTTGATTCGAAACTGCAGATGCCAGTTGCGGCTTTGTAATGCCGCCAGCCATTGGAGCTTGAATAATCGGTTTTGTTAAGGAAAACATCTTCATAAATTCATTCATACCGAATCCCCCCGTTAAGACATGACTTTTGAAAAAGTGTCATTTCTCATTTTCCTCAAAAACTCGTATTCGCTTAAATATATCGTTTTCCTTCTTTTTGTCAACCAATGTTTTTCTGAAAATGATCTCTCATATTCTTTAAAAAAGCAGTTAAAGCAGGGGTAATGGAAGTGTCTTTTCGCCTGCTAAACATGGTTGATACGAAAGAATAATAAGAGAACTTCATGTAAACTAAAGCTTAGAAGACTAAATCATTTCGTGAGTGGCTCATATACATAAGGTTGTAAATGACGTGCACAAAAATAACACGGACATAAAATTGGAAGGTGGAACTGACAACCATTGATAATGAAAATTCTTTATTTCATAATAAAATCAATATTCGGTTTTAGAGTTAGATGTTAGGCTGTATAAAGAAAAGTCTGAAACGGAGGAATACATGCAATGCGAAATGAACAGGAAATGATGGACATGTTTTTAGACTTTGCTTTGAACGATGAGAGAATCCGATTGGTCACTTTAGAAGGGTCACGTACAAACAAACATATTCGCCCCGACAACTTCCAAGATTATGACATTTCTTATTTTGTAACTGATATAGAATCTTTTAAAGAAAATGATCAGTGGCTTGAAATCTTTGGGAAGCGTATTATGATGCAAAAACCCGAAGATATGGAGCTTTTCCCTCCCGAATTAGGTAATTGGTTTTCATACATTATTCTTTTTGAGGATGGCAACAAAGTAGATCTAACCCTTATTCCAATTCGTGAAGCAGAAGATTATTTTGCTAATAACGATGGTTTGGTTAAGGTCTTGCTCGATAAGGATACGTTCATCAGCTATGAAGTGCCCCCAAATGACCTCCAAGATTGGACGAAAAAACCGACTGCAAGGGAATTTGATGATTGCTGTAATGAGTTCTGGATGGTTTCGACTTACGTAGTCAAAGGATTAGCAAGACATGAAATCCTTTTTGCCATTGATCATTTAAATGAAATCGTCCGTCCTAATCTATTGAGAATGATGGCTTGGCATA
>NZ_CP026521.1:2997948-2999275 GCF_002953915.1 Bacillus sp. MBGLi79 | reverse complement strand
TTTATTGATCTCTTTTATCATCATTACAGGTTATATGATGATAGAAGCTATAGGCGGATTTTTAACAAATAGTCTGGCGCTTTTATCAGATGCAGGCCATATGCTGAGTGATTCAATCTCATTAATGGTTGCCCTGATTGCTTTTACTTTAGCTGGAAAAAAGGCGAATCACAATAAGACATTCGGTTATAAACGATTTGAGATTCTCGCCGCGGTGATAAACGGGGTTGCATTAATTCTTATTTCCCTTTACATCATTTATGAAGCAATCGAACGTTTCTCTCATCCACCAGAAGTAGCAACAACCGGCATGCTTATAATTAGTATTATCGGCTTAATAGTGAATGTATTGGTTGCATGGATTATGCTGAGAGGCGGAGACACAGAGGGTAACCTGAACATAAGAGGAGCTTATTTACATGTGATAAGCGATATGCTCGGCTCTGTAGGCGCCATTTTAGCTGTCGTACTTATCATCTTCTTTGGGTGGGGCTGGGCAGACCCATTGGCGAGCGTCATTGTGGCTATTCTTGTTTTAAGAAGCGGTTACAATGTGACTAAAGATGCCATTCACGTATTAATGGAAGGAACACCAGAAAATATCGATGTCACTGACATTATTCACACAATTGAAGAGACAGAGGGAATTCAAGACATTCATGATTTACACATATGGTCTATCACAAGTGGATTAAATGCTCTTTCCTGCCACGCTGTTGTTGCCGATCAATTAACCATTTCAGAAAGTGAAAATATTTTACGCAAAATTGAACAAAAGCTTGAGCATAAAGGCATTACGCATGTAACCATACAAATGGAAACCGAAGCGAATCATCACGATAATACGATCCTTTGTCAGGCCAAAATTGAGAAGCCTCTTGACCACCATCACCATTAAATTTTTTCTCTCATTATATAGTGAGGAGATCAATAGCATTTTTCAAATTTTGTCTACTGACAATATAAAATTGATGGAGGGCTTAATATGTACGACACTATCGTAATCGGGGCTGGTCAAGCAGGAATCTCAATAGGGTATTATCTTAAGCAGACCGGCCAAAAGTTTCTCATTTTGGATAAAAGCCATGAGGTTGGGGAGAGCTGGAAAGATCGGTATGACTCATTGGTTTTATTTACTTCTCGAATGTATAGCTCATTGCCTGGAATGCATCTTGAAGGAGAAAAACATGGATTTCCTTCAAAAAATGAAATTGTTGCTTATCTAAAGAAATATGTTGATAAATTTGAAATCCCAATCCAATTACGGACAGAAGTAATAAGTGTCCTAAAATCAAAGAAACATTTTTTAATAAAAACCAATTACGAT
>NZ_CP026521.1:2990158-2997848 GCF_002953915.1 Bacillus sp. MBGLi79 | reverse complement strand
TATGGATATACAGATGTAGATGTAATGAGGTAAAAGCGGGGGAGTAAAATGGATGATATACACCGAATTTTGGATGCAGTCGCCAATTCTAAGAATGCTATGGTATTGGCTACCATAATTAAAGTAGAGGGGTCCGCTTATAAAAAAGAAGGGGCCTCCATGTTAATTTTAGGGGACAAAACAAGAGTTGGAATGTTATCTGCCGGTTGTTTGGAAGAAGATCTTATTGAAAGGGCAGAGCAAGTTTGGGCTACAGGAGAGCCCTTGATTGTTCATTTTGATATGAGTGCAGAGGACGATTTATCGTGGGGACAGGGAGTTGGCTGTCATGGTGTTTTGACGGTTTTACTCGAGCCTGTAAAAGGGGAATTAGAAAAAAATCTTAGGACAGTAAGGAAATGCTTAGATGTAAAAAAGTCTGTTACTCGAATGAAACGATTCACTAAAAGGTTAGAGCCAAGGGAAGATATGTATATCGTTGAAGATGGCAGCGTGTTTGGAACTGGGGATGTTAAGGAGCTAGGCTGTATTCAAAAACTGAGAAATCAGAATCCCCTTTATGATACGGAAAAGGGAATCAAAAGGGATGAACATACGTCTGATTTATTTTTTATCCATCAGATGGTTCCAAAACCTTGTTTATATGTCTTTGGAGCAGGGGAAGATGCTAAGCCATTAGTTTCTTTGGCAGCTGGTATAGGCTTTCATGTCACAGTGATTGATTGGCGTCCTTCTTTATGTCATAACGGCCATTTTCCTAGAGCCAACAATTTGATTGTAGGAGTACTGGAAGAAGTAATGGAGGGTCTGAGCATTACAGAAAGGGATTTTATAGTCATTATGACACACAGCTTTCAAAAAGATCAGATCATTTTACATAAAATCAAAAATATGGATGTGTTTTATAAAGGTGTATTAGGCCCTAGGAGGCGAACGGAACGACTATTAGGCGGGGCTCAGATTCCAGAAGATATTCATTCCCCAATTGGACTTCCCATTGGGGCACAAGGCCCCGAGGAAATTGCTATAAGCATTATTGGCGAGATGATTAAAAACATGCGAAAACAAAGGTCTACCTCATGAAAACAGCAGCCATATACTTGGCAGCTGGTACAAGCAGACGTATGGGAACAGATAAGCGAAGTTTATTTCTTAATGGAGCCTCCCTAGGAAGTATGGCTCTTAAAAATGCCTTATTATCTAAATTAGATCATATTTTCATTATCACGAGAAAGGGAGATTCACTGCATTGGCTTTCGGCTTTTTTCTTTTTATATCCTATGTCAAATAAATGGAGTCAGGTGGAATGTGAGCAAGCGGGTAAGGGCCAGGGCCACTCCATACAATGTGGTTTAAAAAGAGCAGTAGAGTATGAGGCTGATGCCGTTATCATTCTTCTTGCAGATCAGCCATTTGTCACCACAGATATCATCAATACGTTAATTGATTCCTATCAAAGAGAGCACCACTATTCATTTATAGCTGCTGAAAATCAACATCTGCCTATGCCCCCTATCTTATTTTCAAAGCAATGTTTTCCAGTGTTACATCAATTAAAGGAAGATCAAGGCGCTCGGTATGTCATCCGTGAACGTATTTTAAATACGGGAAAAATGATCAACTTCCAAGACCCTTTACTTTTTTATGACGTAGATACAGTTGAAGATTACACTTTACTACTGAATAATTTCGGGGAGTGAATGAGTTGGAGTATATCGGGAAAAGTGTTATACGAAAAGAGGCCCTTGAAAAAGTGACAGGAAAGGCGAAATATACAAATGATTTTCAAGAAACAGGGACATTACACGCAAAAATGTTGGTTAGTCCGTATGCTCATGCGAATATTGCTTCTATAGACTTTTCAGAAGCTTGGAAGATTCCTGGAGTGAAAGCGATATTGGGTGATGAACCTTTTCCGCTTGTAGGTGAAGAAATTAAAGACAGGTCGCCGATTGCTTATAAAAAAGTTAGATATCATGGTGAGCCAGTTGCTGTAGTTGTTGCGGAAAATCCAATCATAGCTCAAAAGGCGGCGGATGCTATCAAAGTGTCCTATGAACCTCTTCCCGTCGTAAATTCCCCCCGTGCGGCCTTCCAGAAGAATGCTCCTCTCGTCCATGAACATTTGGACCGCTATGAGAAGAAGCAAGGTGTATACCCGGTTCCGAAGACAAATATCGCAAACCTAGATAAAATCAGAAAAGGAAATATAGAAGACGGGTTTAGGGAAAGTGATGTGGTAGCGGAGTTTCAAATTTCCTTTAATCCTTCTGATCACGCTGCTATGGAAACAAGATGCTCGATTGCTGAAATTCGAGCCGATGGAGAGATTATCATCACCACATCCTCTCAAGCTCCTTTTGCCATTAAAAAATTAATGGAGTGGTATTTTGGAATTGAACCTGGAAAGGTTATCGTAAAAACCCCTTTAGTAGGAGGGGCGTACGGGGGAAAAGCAGCAGTTCAGTTAGAGGTTATTGCATTTTTAGCATCAAAAGCAGTTGGTGGGCAGCCTGTAAAATTATTTAATTCAAGAGAAGAGGATATGATCACATCTCCTGTTCATATCGGATTGGATGCCATCGTAAAATTAGGAGCAACAAAAGATGGAATCTTAAGGGCGGCAGACATTCAGTTTTTATTTGATGGCGGAGCATACTCCGATAAAGGAGTTGACGTCAGTCGAGCTGGAGTGGTTGATTGTACGGGTCCATACGCAATCGACCATATATGGTGTGATTCATATTGTATGTATACGAATCATCCATATCCCAGTGCATTTAGAGGCTATAGTCATGCTGAAGTTTTATTTGCTTTTGAACGAACGATGGATGTATTGGCAGAAAAGCTAAACATTGATCCATTAGAACTTCGCTATAAAAATGCCATTCGTCCTGGTGATACTACACCTACTCAAGTTCTTCTCAATTCAAGCACGGTCGGAAATGTACCAAAATGTATTGAAAGATTGAAGGAATTAATGAATTGGGACGAGGGACAGAGAATTGAAATCGATGATCGGAAGATACGGGCAAAGGGAATGAGCTGCATTTGGAAAACGTCAACATTTGATACAAATGCAACATCCGGGGTTATTTTAACCTTTAATCCTGACGGAAGCATTAATTTGATGTCAGGGGTAGTGGAAATTGGAACAGGGACAAAAACAGTGTTAGCCCAAATCTTAGCGGAACGAATGAAAATGGACATAAGCAAAATTCATGTAAAAATGCTTATCGATACCCAAACAACACCTGAGCATTGGAAAACCGTAGGCAGCAGAGGGACTTTAATGGGAGGAAGAGCTGTACTGAATGCAGCGGAGGAAGCCATTCGAAAGCTTAAGGACGTGGCATCTTGTGTGTTAAGAGTTCCTGTTGAGGAATTAGAGGTGGCTGATGGAAAGGTTTATTTTTTAGATAATCCTAATGTGAATGTTGAAATAAAAGACATTGCTTACGGATATACATTTCCAAATGGAAATACCATTGGCGGCCAAATCATTGCGAGCGGCAACTACACATTAACCCGGATGACGAATTTAGACCAAGAAACAGGAAAAGGAAAGCCGGGACCCGAGTGGGCTGTAGGCGCTCAGGGAATTGAAGTTGAATTAGATAAACGGGATTATACGTATCGAATTACAAAAGCCTATTCTGTTGTGGATATCGGAACTGTATTGAATGAAAAAGCGGCAAGGGGTCAAGTGATGGGGGCGATGAGTATGGGAATCGCATTTGGAGGAAGAGAAACCTTTGTGTTTGATCCATATGGAAGAGTATTAAATCCTCAACTTAGAACATACAGACCCCTTCACTATGGAGAGCAGCCTGAATATATCATTGAATTTGTTGAAACCCCGCATGTGATTGCGCCTTATGGAGCGCGCGGCGGCGGAGAACACGGACTGTTGGGGATGCCGGCAGCATTGGGGAATTGCCTTTCCACTGCTTTAGGTGTCCAATTGAATCAACTTCCTCTGATTCCTGAACATTTATGGAGGACGCAAGAGGGGTGGAAAGATGATACCGTTTGATTTCGACTATTTTAAACCGAAGACCATTCAAGAAACAACCCGCCTGTTTCACTCTCTTGCGGCCGAAAAGAAAACACCAATGTATTATTCCGGCGGCACAGAAATCATAACCTTAGGAAGGTTGAATCTCATCTATACGGATGCAGCTATAGATATTAACGCACTTCCGGAATTTCATACCATCCGTTTTCATGAAAATTATCTAGTGATGGGAGCAGGTGTGTCATTAACGAAAGTGGAGGAAGAAAATTCGTTTCCGTTATTGAGTAAAACAGTAAGTGAAATCGCGGACCGGACGGCTCGAAATAAAATCAGCCTGGGTGGAAATATTTGCGGGAACATCTATTATCGTGAGGCAGTCTTGCCGTTGTTAATTTCCGATAGTTTGGTAGGAGTCGCAGGGAGAGCAGGGCTTCGTTACCATCCTATTAATAAAGTATTTAACAGGGAAATACAATTACAAAAAGGGGATTTTTTATTTCATATCCTTATAGATCGAACGTATATAGAATTGCCATTTGTAAGTATAAAAAGAAGACAACAGTGGAATGTTGGGTATCCATTGGTGACAGTTTGTGCACTAAAAAAAGATGAAGAGGTTAGAATGTCCTTTAGCGGCGTATGTCCATTTCCTTTTCGTTCTATTGAAATGGAGAAAATGTTCAACGATAAAAGCTATTCATTAGAAGACAGAGTGCGCAGGTCTTTACAGTATCTGCCCAAACCCATTCTTGATGATGTAGAAGGCTCAAGTGAATATCGAATATTTGTCTTGCAACATGCAATCTTGGATGCCTTACATGAATTAGAAGGAGGCCCAAATGTCTAACCCTATTACATTAAAAATAAATGGCAAGGAAAGACGGATTACTGTTAGACCAGCCGATACTTTGTTATATGCCCTTCGTCTTCGTCTTGGATTAACTGGTTCAAAGCCAGGCTGCTTAAATGGCGATTGTGGTGCCTGTACGGTATTAATAGATGGAGTACCGATGAAATCTTGTTTGATGCTTGCAGTAGAAGGTGAAGGTAAGGATATTACTACAATTGAAGGACTTATAAATACGCCAATCCAAAAGGCTTTTATTGAGAAATTTGCGTTTCAATGTGGCTATTGTACCCCAGGTTTTCTAATGAATTGTCATGCTTTAGTGAATACTGAGCCGAACGCTGGCGATGAAACGATAAAAGATTGGCTGCAGTCCAATATTTGCAGATGTACTGGTTATAGGGAGATTGAAGAAGCAGTTAAATCTGTTTTACATACAGAGAAAGGGAATCATTAGCCCGGCATAACTGATTACCAAATATCACGTAAGATTTTTTCTTCTAATGAGATCCTTAAAGCCTGAGATGAACTGAATGTTTCATCCAGGCTTTTTTTAGGTATAACATAGCTTATCCTAGGGGGAATGTATATAGGCAATGATGAGTCAGCTGCCTGTAATGATGAAACGTTTCTTAGCAAACGAAGAAGTGCTTGGAAAACCTACAGCTCTTTCACCATGACTTTTTCGCCATTAAAATCGAGTTCACCATTAAAGTGAAAACCAAACCTTTGATAAAGGCGAAGAGCATGAATATTATTTTCAAATATACTTAAATAAATTCTCTTACATTTATATAGATCAGCAAGGTGCTGAATGAGAGCTTTAAGCATTTTCTTCCCTAATCCTTTTCCCTGATAGTGTTCGTCGATAAAAAATCGGTCAAGCCAAACTCGTCCATTTTTATTACCTTCATCATACTCGGGAAACAATCCATACATTGCAAAACCGACTAGATCTCCTTCATAGTAAAGCCCGACAGGTTTATAATAGCGGCAATCGTTT
Organism: Bacillus sp. MBGLi79; assembly: GCF_002953915.1. NCBI lineage: Bacteria > Bacillati > Bacillota > Bacilli > Caryophanales > Bacillaceae > Bacillus > Bacillus sp. MBGLi79. Next base: position 2,991,980 of record NZ_CP026521.1, on the reverse strand, counting down.
GCATCCTCTAAACACACTTTTGCAGATTCAATATATGATAGTTGATTCTGGCTGACATGCAGATCAAGAATGGCAGCACGATTATCATCAGTTACTGCTTTTATTTTTATACTCATACACATTCTCCTTATTTTTCTTATCTCCCGGTTAGGCTGCGGCTTAAGGTGATGGCAGATGGAATTGATATTGCTAAAACTCAGCATTACTATATTCACGTCAAGCAACATGTAGCCTATCAAATTAAGTACCTTATCTTATTGTGCCTAACCAGGGGCATTCCCTGCAGCCAAATGACTTGCCTTTATAGAGAATGAATTAATTCAAAGCTGCAGCATCATTCTTATTTTCTTTCCAAACCATTGTAAGACCAAGGCCGATCACCATAACGAAACCTGCAAATAGGAAAGGGAAATGAATGTTAAGATCAAATAGGATACCGCCTAGAGCGGGGCCAAATATATTTCCCAGGCTGGTGTATGTGGAGTTCATGCCTGCTACGAAACCCTGCTGGTTACCGGCCATATTGGATAAAAAAGCAGTTAAGGCCGGACGTAGCAAATCGAACGCCAGAAAAATAAAACAAGTTACAAGCAAAACAGTTAAAAATCCTGACATAACAGTAGACACGAAAGCCAAGATCGCTCCGGTTATTAAGCACAGCTGAATGATTCTTTTCTCTCCAAGTTTGTTGACCAATTTCCCGAAAAGTAAAACTTGAATAACTACCGCCACAATTGAACTAATCGTAATAATGGTTGCAATATCTTTTGGTGTGAAGCCAAATTTATGATCAGAAAACAAGCTGAATACCGTTTCATAAGCTGATAAACCAAAAGCCATTACAAAGACGATAATAAATGCAATGAAATAGACAGGATGAATGGACTTCTTCAAGTCTTTAATGAAATTTGATTCCTTTGTATGAGATGAGAGTTGATGGCGTTCTTCTATCGACAATGACTCTTTTAGTATAAAAACGGAAGTGACAGCTGCTATTAATGCGATGGCGGAGGCGAAGAAAAACGGCATGCGGATGCCAAAGCCGGCAATAAATCCTCCCGCACCAGGCCCAATGATAAAGCCTGTGCTAATTGCAGCAGAAACATACCCCATAGCCTTTGACCTTTCCTTTAGGGTTGTCATATCAGCTACATATGCTGTTACCGCGGTCATGATAAAAGCCGCACTTATACCACCCAATATCCTCGAGAAATAAAATATTGAAACATGGGTCCCTAATCCGAAAATCAACTCAGATAAACTGAATATAAGCAACCCGAGAATAATCATTTTTTTTCTGCCGAAACGGTCAACCCATCTTCCCGCAAAAGGTGACGCAACTAACTGAGAAATGGCAAAAGCCGCAACAAGATAACCCATAGTGCTGCCGGATAAATGCATGATTTTCATAAAAGAAGGCATAACCGGAATAATTAAACCGATACCAAGAAATGCTACGAAGATGTTGCTCAATAGTATAATGAAAATCGTTTTTTGCTCACTTATTGATTTTTTCATTTGAATTCCCCTTTACTTGAACCCTTTTACCTATCCTTTTCACTTGAAGCTTTTTTCAAGTACAATCAAATCATAAGGTATATGGTTACCGTATAGTCAAGGAGGTTTTTATGGGCGAAGATGTTAGGAAGTATTTCACAACAGGGGAGTTTTCAAAGCTCTGCCGTGTCAAAAAACAAACCTTATTTCATTATGATGAGATTGGTCTATTCTCACCGGAAATAAAAAAAGAAAATGGGTATAGATATTATTCCTATCATCAATTTGAGATTTTTCAAGTCATTAGACTATTTAAAGAGCTTGG
>NZ_CP026521.1:2986819-2990058 GCF_002953915.1 Bacillus sp. MBGLi79 | reverse complement strand
CACCCCTATATGAGAAAAGGAGGAAAAAATGATGAAAGCAAATATTGTACTAGACGCTAAAGGTTTGGCGTGTCCAATTCCTATCGTAAAAACGAAGAAGAGTATGAAGGATTTAAAAGCTGGTGAAGTATTGGAAATTCAAGCGACAGATAAAGGTTCTACAGCAGATCTGGAAGCATGGGCAAATAGTACAGGCCATGAATATCTAGGTACTGAAGCAGAGGGGGAAATACTTCGTCATTTTCTTCGAAAAGGAGGAGAGCTTTCAGCAGAAAATGCAGCTTCAATTCCTGAGATTTCATTAGAAGCTTTCAAACAGAAAGTGGATAGTGACGAGTCTCTTAACATTTTAGATGTACGAGAGATAGAGGAGTATGAAAAAGCTCATATTCCTGGAGTTGTGCATATCCCTCTTGGTGAAGTGGAAAAGCGCTCTAACGAATTAAACAAAAATGATGAAATTTATATTATCTGCCATTCGGGAAGAAGAAGTGAAATGGCGGCCCACACCATGAAAAAACAAGGTTTTAAAAAGGTTATTAATGTTGTCCCCGGTATGCGGGATTGGACAGGTAAAACAGAAAAAGGAGGTATGTAAACATGACCGTTCAAGCACTTACCGTAAAAGAAGTCACACAAAAAATCTTTAACAAAGAATCTTTATTTATCCTGGATGTGCGTAATGAAAATGATTTTAACGATTGGAAGATTGAAGGACATTGTTTTGACTATTTAAATGTACCGTATTTCGATCTTTTAGATGGCGTAGAAGATATCTTGGAGAAAATTCCTTCTGATAAAGAAGTGCTGGTCGTTTGTGCAAAAGAAGGTTCATCCGTCATGGTATCCGAAATGCTTTCTGAAGCAGGTCATTCTGTATCCTATCTTAAGGGTGGAATGAAAGCATGGAGCGAACATTTAGAGCCGGTAAAAGTCGGGGATTTAAAAGATGGCGGTGAGATGTATCAGTTTGTTCGAATCGGTAAAGGCTGCCTGTCATACATGGTCATTTCCGATGGTGAAGCGGCGATTATTGATGCGACACGTATGGCGGATATTTTTATAGACTTTGTGAAAGAGAAGGGTGCGGAGATTACTCACGTATTTGATACACATCTTCACGCGGACCATATTTCAGGCGGCAGAGTCATTGCTGAAAAAACAAAAGCAACCTACTGGTTACCGCCTAAAGATGCTGAAGAAGTGGTATTCGATTATCAGCCGTTGGAAGAAGGAAAAGACATGATTATTGGAAATACAAAGATTAAAATTCACCCGATTTATTCTCCGGGGCACACGATTGGCTCCACTTCTTTCATTGTCGATGATCTGTATCTTCTTTCAGGTGATATTTTGTTTATTGATTCAATTGGCAGACCAGACTTAGCCGGTATGGCAGAAGATTGGGTAGGAGATTTAAGAAAAACGCTTTATAGCCGTTACAAAGCGTTATCAAAGAATTTAATTGTATTACCGGCACACTTTATGATCATTGACGAGCTAAATGAGAATGGAAGTGTTGGTAAAAAACTAAGCACGTTATTTAGCGAGAACCATGGTTTGAACATTGCGGATGAAACAGAATTTAGACACCTAGTAACAGATCATTTGCCTCCGCAGCCAAATGCATACCAAGAGATTCGAGAAACAAACATGGGGAAATTCAGCCCGGATGAAGAAAAACAGCGTGAAATGGAGATTGGTCCAAACCGCTGTGCAATACGGTAACACAAGTTTCTGTTAAAAAGAGGAGAGATGAACATGAAATCAGATAAAGTATTAGACGCAAAAGGCCTGGCATGCCCAATGCCAATCGTCAGGACAAAAAAAGCGATGAATGAACTGGAATCAGGTCAAATATTAGAAGTGCATGCAACAGATAAGGGAGCTAAAAGTGATCTTGCAGCTTGGTCTAAATCAGGCGGGCATGACCTTTTAGAGCAAACTGATGAAGGCGATGTATTGAAATTCTGGATTAAAAAAGGCTAATGAATGGAAAGGGTATCGAATAAAAAGATACCCTTTTCCTTTGAAAGGAGGAAACCAAAGTGGATATTGCCTTTATCACAACTCTTTTCATTATAGGGTTTATTGGTGCCTTTATTTCCGGAATGATTGGTATTGGCGGAGCAGTTATTAATTATCCAATGCTATTGTACATTCCTTCTTTAATGGGAGTGATGTCATTAACTGCCCATGAAGTGTCAGGGATAGGGGCTATTCAAGTTTTCTTTGCGACACTTGGCGGTGTTTGGGCTTATCGTAAGAGTGGTCTTCTAAATAAAGCATTAATTATTTACATGGGAAGCAGCATCCTTGTAGGGAGTGTATTGGGGAGTTACTTTTCTCATTATATATCTGAAAAAGGAATTAACTTTATATACGGTATTCTGGCTATTTTAGCAGTTATTTTAATGTTTATACCTAAAAAAGGACAAGAACAAAGCGAAGACAAAGAAGTGATATTTAATAAATGGTTGGCTTCGTCCCTAGCGTTTATCATTGGTGGTGTATCGGGTGTTTTAGGAGCTGGCGGCGCCTTTATCCTGGTCCCCTTTATGTTATCAATTTTAAATATTCCTGTTAGAATCACAGTCGCTTCATCTCTTGCGATTACATTTCTTTCATCTATTGGCGCAACAGTTGGAAAAGTAATCACGGGCCAGGTTCTTTTTGCACCGGCTCTGGTTCTTATGATTGCCAGTTTAATTGCTTCTCCTATTGGCGCATCTGTTGGGCAAAAAGTAAATACAAAATTCCTGCAATGGATTTTAGCGTTATTAATAAGTGCGACAGCTATTAAAATTTGGTTAGAGCTGATATGAGTCAGCGGGTAAAATGAAAGATTAAAAGATTCATCACTCGTTGGTTTCTTATTAATGTTATGACACTTGGCCATGTTCAATAAATGTTTCAAGTATTTGATGAAATTCATTTTGATAATGGTGACTTGGACAAGTCTGTCTTTGTTTGCTTTAGAGTTATTATATTTGAATATCATGACATGGCACCAACAACACGTTATTAAGCATATAAAAAAGAAGCAACTACTTAGGCAGCTTTTGCTGTCTTTTAACACCATATCATATCACCCTCATATGTAATATAATGTTGCCAACCCATATTGGTTGATTCCTTTAAGAGACGTGGCACTGAGGAGGAAATGATAGATGGTTTATTTCGTAATGTTTTTTTGTTTTGCTATTACACTGCATAATAAAAAAACATTACGAAATAAA
>NZ_CP026521.1:2984698-2986719 GCF_002953915.1 Bacillus sp. MBGLi79 | reverse complement strand
GTACAGTCATATCAATGCTCCTTTTCCATTTATCATCGCAATGTGTGGTTCGGATCTGAAAAACCTGAGCCTTACAATGGATAAATATAAAGACCGAATCTTAACAATTTATGAAGAGTCATCGTTTTTTTAGAAAATGTGACAAATTTGTGGCGGGCATCAGCTTTCATAAATTGTTAAGATTTACGTAGTATCTTATAACGTACTTAACTATGAACGATATATACTAAGGACACACGAGAAATAACATCAAGAATCATGAGGTGAGAGAGACATGACCCATCGAATATTAGTCGTAGAGGATGATCAGGATATTGGTGATCTTTTGGAGGAATCCCTTACGCGTGCAGGCTACGAGGTGCTAAGAGCCAAGGATGGAAAGCGAGCATTGCAACTTGTGGATGACTCGCTTGATTTGGTTATTTTGGATATTATGATTGAAACATGTCAGCACATCAGGAAATCCTCTAACGTCCCGATTCTGTTTCTGACGGCCAGATCGAGTACACTCGATAAAACTGAGGGGTTACTCGCCGGCGGCGATGATTATATGACTAAACCATTCTCGGAAGAGGAACTTCATGCTAGAGTGATTGCTCAATTACGCAGATATACTATCTATCAGGAAAAGAAGGAACAGGAAGAAACATTTCTTATCGGGGGCAAACTAAGAGTGAGCGAAGAATTTAATGAGGTCTGGAAAGAGGAGCAGCAAATCAAGTTGTCAGATCTGGAATATCGTATCCTGAAACTTCTGATGAGCAAACGCAACAAAATATTTTCTGCCCAAAATATATATGAGAGTGTGTGGGGACAGCCTTACTTTTACTGTTCCAACAATACGGTGATGGTGCATATTCGGAAGCTGCGCTCCAAAATTGAGGATGATCCGGCACGTCCGGTTTATATAAGAACTGAATGGGGAAGAGGATATCGATTTGGCGCATCGTAAATTTACGCTAACCAAAAAACTGGCTTTGCTGATCATGGTTGCTGCGTTTGTGAGTGGTGTGATCTTTCTGACGTTGCAAAAAATCACAGATGATCTGATCGAGGGATATCTGAGTTCGGATGAGTATTATCACGAGGAGTCAGCAAGATACATTCAAAAATTCCGCAAGTACGTTTCAGAAAATGAGTTGTCTACATCAGATAGAAAAGCGTTTGGTGAGTGGGTCAAAAAAGAAAATTACATTAACCTCACCATATTCAAGGATCAGGAGCTGCAATATGATTCCATTTATTCCGAATCGGATTATGGAAAGGAAAAGCTGACTCAGTACGCTCAAAATCATTCACATCCTGTCAAGTTTAGCGATGGCGAAGGAAGAGTCATTATCGACGGTTTCTACTCTTCCCGATATTATAGTCTGGCCTTTACATTGGATTTGCTCGGGGCAACCCTCATCTTTTTAATCATTGTTCTCTTTGGCATTCGCCAAAGTCTTCGCTACCTTAAAACGATTCACCAAGAGATTCATATTCTTGAAGGGGGCGAACTGGACTACGAGATGACGATAAAAGGGCATGATGAATTAGCGATGATTGCAAAGAGCATTGAGGATCTGCGGAAAGCTTTCCTGGACAAACTTAAAGCTATCGAGGAATTGCAAGCTGAGAGCCGCAGCCTGGTTACCGAAATGTCGCACGATATGCGCACACCGCTGACGTCGCTGATCATGAATCTGGAGTTTGCCAAAAAAGCGGGAGGCGAAGCGGGTACCAGCAAAGATCGGTATGTAGCCAATGCTTATAGTAAAGCACTGCAATTAAAAAGCTTGTCTGACAATCTGTTTGCGTATTTCCTGCTGGACAAGGAATATGAGGCCGATCTGGAGACCGTTGCAGTAAAAGAAGTGATCTACGATCTAATATCAGATCAGATTGCTATCCTTCATCAGAAGCATTTCCGGGTCCATATTTCAGGCGAGCTGCCGGAAACCTATATTAACGTGAATTTGGAGGAGCTTGGTCGTGTATTTGATAATGTGATGTCAAACTTATTTAAATACGCAGATCCG
>NZ_CP026521.1:2978819-2984598 GCF_002953915.1 Bacillus sp. MBGLi79 | reverse complement strand
AGTTGAATAAACAATTCCACCCTGTTAAAATAATTAAAGAAAGCAGAAATGATTTTTTTAGGCTTTGATTGGACTATTTTTTTTGATGATGTATGTAACGAAACGAAACATAATTCTAAGGATTCAGCATGATTGGAATTTACAAAGGAGGCCTTTTAATTATGAAAGTCATCTTAAAAAAAGGACCGCTGTTTGAACAGGCAGAGGCCAAAGCTTACAAATACCTCAGAGGCATACTTGTTCAGCGCATGAATGAACACCAAGAGAAGCTTGCACAACAAAATAAAAAGGAATCAGCCTAAGTCATATAAACAGCATGGTCTTTTAACTTCAATTTTAAAACTGAAAACTCAATATATCAGGAGGCAAACATATGGAGAACAACCCATACAACATGCGGAATTTACCGCAGATTATGCGTAGTGCCCGAAAGGCTGCAGGTCTTTCCCAATACCAAATCGGCAAGTTAATCGGAGGTAAGGATCAAAGGTATGTTTCAGACGTTGAAAATGGACTTGCCAAGCTCACTCCAGAGTTATGTATTAAGTGGTTTGAGAAGTGCGATGCCTATGAACATATTGATCTTGTCCATTACTTATTTAAACTTCATCCCACAGCCGCTGCTCCTATTGATCCGGCACTTAATGAATGTGCAAGTAATGCGGTGATTAATATGGTTCACCAATTGGAGGAAGCACTGCAAGCAACCAAGCATTTAGCCCGTTGGCTAACGGATAACCGACCAGGTAAAACAGAGGAACTGCCTATGGCTGATATTAAACAGATTTTTGATTTGATTGCGGCTAACAAAACATTGATTTATTCACTTGTTCGTACTCACGGGTTGAAAATGCAGGAACTTGCAGATAGATGGACGCGGAAAGCTCTAGTTGATCAAGTTGCTATGGCAAAACAAGAAGGAAGGCAGGCGGTTTCAGTATGAATACTAATCATTTCTTGAAGGCAGATGTTCCTATCGCAAAAAGAAAAATCGAATCAGCAGAAGAGCTATCAATCATGTTGTCAGAGGCATTACGTGATGGTGATTATGAAGAAGCGATTAGTCTCGCTGGAAGCATCAAGGTTCTTACTGAGGATATTAGCCGGCTGGCAAACAAAGGACAGCTTTATGAAACAGCATTGAAAATGCAACAGCGAGGCATCAACTTAACAGTAGTGAGCAGGTGTATAGGATGATGGTTCATTTTGTTCATAAGCCGGCAACTGCTCTAGAAGTTCGTAAATGGTGTGCGATGATTCGTAACAATAGTGAATTCTATCTGTTATGGGATAGACGTGCAGACAAATTCAGAGAGGAGAATATGAATGGTCGAAAACCCAATGGTCATAAACAACTGGCACGATAAGCTGACTGAAAAGGATGTGCAAATAGATTTTTACGGTGATGAAGTAACACCAGTTGATGATTATGTAATTGATGGCGGAGAAATCATTCTCAGAGAGAACTTGGAAAGATATCTAAGGGAGCAACTTGGTTTTGAATTTAAAAATGAGCAATAAAAAAGCCCACTCGGCAAAGTGGACTTCTTTAAAGGCTATCTAAAAAAACTCATGTGCAAATATTTTATCAGATAGCCTCAATAAAAACAATGGGGGTTAGGTGGTATGACAAGCAAACGGGCTGAGGTTCTTGCTAAGACTTCGGAAATGAGCCGTGATGAATGGCTTATTGAAAGGAGAAAAGGAATTGGCGGCTCAGATGCATCCGTTATCTTGGGATTAAACAAGTGGAAGACCCCTTTCGAATTATGGTTAGACAAAACAGGACAGGTCCCTGTAAGTGAATCGCAAAGTGAAGCTGCTTACTTTGGATCGTTGCTTGAAGATATTGTTGCAAAAGAATTTGAGATACGTAGTGGCAAGAAGGTTAGACGTAAAAAAGCAATACTCAGACATCCAGAACATGATTTCATTTTGGCTAATGTTGACCGAATGATTGTTGGTGAAAAAGCGATCCTTGAATGTAAAACAACATCAGCCTACAACTTAAAAGAATGGAAAGACGAAGAAATCCCCGAGAGCTATATCGTTCAGGTCCAGCATTATCTGGGTGTACTTGGACCTGAATATCAGAAAGCTTACTTTGCTGTGCTGATCGGCGGGAACAAATTTGTTTGGAAAGAGATTGAGAGAGACGATGAGTTAATTGACATGATCTTTAAAGCAGAGATTGAGTTCTGGAATGACAAGGTATTAGGCGGACAAGCTCCTGCTTTAGATGGTTCAAGTGCTGCGGAGGAATACCTCAAAAAACGATATGCCGAAACGGAAAATAAAAAAGCTATTGATTTAACTGGGGCTAATCGAGAACGTATTCAACAATACTTGCTACTTAAAGAACAGATCTCAGAGCTTCAAAGTCAGGCAAAAGAATTAGAGAACCAAATCAAGCATGAAATGAAGGATGCAGAGTATGGGTTTATCGGAAACTATCAAGCTTGTTGGAAGCCTGTTGTCTCAAATCGAGTTGACACGAAAAAGCTCAAAGAGCAGTTTCCGGATATTTACGAGAAGGTCAAAAAGGAAACTCATTTCAGACGTTTTGGAATCAAGGAGGTTAGTTGATTATGGCTACCAATCAATCAATTAAAAACAACATCCAAAAGAAACAAAAAAGCGCACCTGTGCAACAGCAAGGAGCAACCATGAAAGGCTTACTTTCCTCACCATCCGTTATTAAGCGATTTGAGGAAGTGTTAGGGAAGAGGGCAACACAGTTTACAGCTTCTATTTTAAGCCTTTATAACAGCGAGCAGATGTTACAGAAAACAGATCCTATGAGCGTCATTTCCTCAGCAATGGTGGCAGCTACACTCGATTTACCTATTGATAAAAACTTAGGGTATGCCTGGATAGTTCCTTATGGAGGAAAGGCTCAATTCCAGCTTGGATACAAAGGGTACATACAGCTTGCCTTGCGAACAGGCCAATATAAATCCATCAATTGCATACCGATTCATGAAGGCGAATTGCAGAAGTGGAATCCGTTGACTGAGGAGATCGAGATTGATTTTGAAAAACGAGAATCAGATGCAGTGATTGGTTATGCAGCTTATTTTGAGTTGATAAATGGCTTCCGAAAAACAGTGTACTGGACAAAGGCACAAGTAGAGAAGCATAAAAAGAAATTCAGTAAATCTGATTTTGGATGGAAAAATGATTGGGATGCGATGGCTCTTAAGACTGTATTAAAAGCAGTTTTGAGCAAGTGGGGGATTCTCTCTGTGGAAATGCAAAAAGCAGTTATTGAGGAAGATGAAACAAGAGAACGGATTGACATTACCAATGAAGCAGACAGTTCAGAAATTATTGATTCCGAGCCTTCAAACAAAGACGAACCGGAAAAAACAAGCGAACAAGAAGCTGATCCTTTTGACGGCAAGCCTGTAGACATAAAAGAAGATGAACTTCCATTTGATTGAGATCGGTATCCGTGACATAACTGCACTCTGGGAAAGGAAGTAGGTGAGAGACTTGGACATAAAAGCAATGGGGTATGTGGTCATACCCCGACTACCATTCAAAGAGTTTAGGGATGAAAAAATTTATGATCACTTGTTCAAAAGAGCTGAATACAGGCCAAATCAAGAGCTAGAACTTGGGCAGACCATTATCAAAGTTGTGGAACTTGCAAAAGATTTTAACTGGTCAGCTGCACAGATCAAATACTCACTAGACCGAATGGAGAAACAGGAATATATCAAATTGCACCGTCTTCCACAAAAAAGAGGGTTCATCGTCACCATACTTCATTATGCAGACTACATACAACTAGGAAATTACATGAAGAAAAAAGCTTTGGAACCAGCTGAGATTGAACATCAGGAGGTCGATGACAAAATGAAAAATGCCTTTGAGCTATATGAAAACAAAGTTGCTCGGTCAGTCGGCCCGATTGAGGCACAGCGGATCGGCTACATGGTCGATGACTATGGTGAAGAAAAAGTGATGGAGGCTATCAAGACAGCATTTCAGTTAAAGGGGAAAGCTGCAAGTTTGTCATATGTTCAAGCCATCTTATCAAATCCATTCACTCAAAAGAGAAAGGAGAATCAATATGGCTATAAACAAAGCAGTCAGTATAGACACCGCATTTCAAACGATCATGCAGGAACTTCGGGAAAGGTCAGCCCGCTTTTTGGGAACAAAACAGGCCGTATCAGAAGAAAAGGCTGAATTTGATTGTCCTTATTGTAAGGATCGTGGAATTGTCGTTTATCGGGTCCATAAGGACACTTCTTGGCATTTAAATGAACAGTTAGACCTTATGGTTCCAGACGATATGGTGTCGGAAGATGATTTTCTGTTAGGTAAGGTTTGCATGCCGGACAAAGCTAGTGAATGGAAAGATACTTATTCAAAACAGTGTGAATGTGTGAGACGAAAGAAAATAGCCAGACTCATGTCAGCTAGTGGCATTACAGAAGAGTTTGAAAAGCTTCTCTTTGGTAACTTCATCACGGACGGTAAGCCAGGCATGATCAAGGACGCTTATGAGTGTGCAGTGGAATACTATAAAGATTTTCAAAAAATCAAAGGAGAAAGGCAAAACAGTATCGCATTACTTGGACAGCCAGGCAGTGGCAAAACTCATTTGCTCACGGCGATTATGAATAATCTGATCAAGAAAAAATCCATTCATTGCATGTACTTTCCTTACGTGGAGGGCATGGGTGATTTAAAAGCTAACTTTGACAACTTAGAAGCAAAACTCGATGCCATGAGAAAGGTCGAAGTTCTATTCATTGATGATTTATTCAAACCAATAAACGGTCAGCCAAGGGCAACCGATTGGCAGGTTGAACAAATCCAATCAGTCTTAAATTATCGATACTTGAATCATATGCCTTTGCTGATTTCTTCGGAGTTAACAATCGATGAGATTTTGGACATTGACGAGGCTCTTGGTTCACGAATTCACCAGATGTGTCGTGATTACATAGTGATTATTAAAGGCGATCGAATGCAATTAAATCATAGGTTAGGTGATTGGGACGAGAGTGGGGAGATCGTGTCCGCAAGCATCAAGACTGGAACGGCAAGTATTGCCGCACCGTATTTTGTCAGAGGGAAGATGGAATCAAGTTAAGGCTACCATTGAAAAAGAACTAAAAACCCTGGGGGGAAGACTAATTGTTCTTCAAATAGCTCTTCAGGATCAACTTACACAGTCAAAAAAGGCGATACTCTTTTCGAAATTGCATTGGCTGAAGGGTTAGTGTGGCAAACCTACAGAAATGGAATAACATTAAAGACCCGAATAAAATTATAGTTGGCCAAGTGCTGAAGCTTACAGGATCATCCAGCCCTTCTAAGCTGTGCATCCAACGGCAAGAAATACGTTTACCTTCCGGCATCTGCTGATTCATAGCGTATCTATCCGACTAACAAAGCAACGGTTAAAGGAAATGAATACGGAATCAAGACGGCTCAGTTCGGAAAGGTAAATATCTATGCTGCGAAGTCCACACGCGCAACTGTAAAATAAACGAAAGTAAAAAAAGAGCCCTCTCTATGAGAGGGCCTTAACTAATTAAGGTGCTGTTCCGCAATCGACTTTGTATTCGTCCTCTGTTACTTTCTTTGAATAACAGAGATAAGGAGTTTGACCAGTTTCACTTTTCCAAGCATTAAATAACATCAAAGAATAAAGACTTCCTGATGATTTATCACTTTCCCGTTTTTGAAGGATTGTGAAATAGCTTTGATAAGGGTATCCCATTTTATAGATTTCGTGTCTTATGGCTCCTTTAACCGT
>NZ_CP026521.1:2973362-2978719 GCF_002953915.1 Bacillus sp. MBGLi79 | reverse complement strand
GTGTTAAGTCGTTATTTAATTGATTAACTTGTTGTTGTTGTGACAATGAAAAAGAAGAGGCAAGTAGTTTGTATTTAACTTTAGATAAATGTGTTTCGTTCCAAATTGTTAGCAGGGAATACGAGACAAGAACAGACTCTTCAATTGATGTAGAATTTGAATCGGTAGACGTAGATACAGCGTTAGATGATTACTACGTTATAACATCTGCAGGAAGTTTATTATTTGATTATATAAAAAGAATAAAATCTTATTATTTGTAACTATATTTTAGGCTTTCCTTTTCAGGAAAGCTTTTTCAAAACAACTCAATTCAAAAGGAGGCGGCGGTGGATGTAGATGATTGAAAAGCACATACAGGCGTATAAAGATTACCTCAAAGGTTTGAAATACAAGGACCTTGCTGAGAAATACGGGGTGTCTGTTAACACAATCAAATCGTGGAAACAGCGGCATGGTTGGCAAAGAAAAAAGGGTGCACCTTTCAAGAAAAGTGTGCACACAAAAAAAGTAGGTGCACCACTCGGTAACAAGAATGCGTTAGGTAATAAAGGGGGCCCACCACTAAGAAATCAAAACGCTGTGACTCATGGATTCTTCTCAAAGTTCCTGCCAGAAGAAACACTATCCATCATGGAAGGGATTCAAGAACGTTCACCTGTCGATATGATATGGGATCAGATACAGATCCAATATGCCGCAATTATAAGGGCACAAAAAATCATGTTCGTTTCTGATAAGGGAGAAATGATTAAGGAACTAAAAAAGAAAAAGTCTGTCCTATCTGAGACTAACGAAGTCGAAGAGGAAGAATACGAATTCCAATTTTCTTGGGATCGTCATGCAACGTTCTTAAATGCTCAATCTCGGGCAATGGCAGAACTCAGGAACCTAATTAAACAGTTTGATGAGTTAGCTCATGCAGAAGACGAACGACGCCTTAAATTGGAGCATATGCGTTTAAGTATAGACAAGAAAAAATTAGAGATTGAAGAACTTACAGAAGAAGATAAACCTTTTGAGATCACCATTGTGAACAAAGGTGATGACAGTGATTAAACAAGTAAATCCTCATTTTAAAGAATTTCTTTTTGACTGGAATCAAAAGTTTCAGTTTCTTGTTGGTGGTTATGGGTCATCCAAAAGTTATCATGTTGCTTTGAAGATTGTTCTGAAATTGCTTAAAGAAAAACGGACTGCACTCGTTATCAGAGAAGTGTATGACACACATAGGGACTCAACATTTTCACTTTTTGATGAACTTGTAAGTGATCTGAAATTAGATCATATCGTTAGGTGTGTATCTTCGCCCATGCAGATTCGATTTTCAAATGGCAGCCGCATCATCTTTAAAGGGATGGATAAGCCAGCCAAACTGAAATCAATCAATAATATTTCACTCATTTGGATTGAGGAATGTTCAGAAGTGAAGTATGAAGGATTCAAGGAGCTGTTAGGACGTCTTCGTCACCCGACTTTGCCGCTCCACATGATACTCTCAACAAATCCAGTCGGAGAGGACAATTGGACTTTTAAACATTTCTTTAAAGATGATCGAGAGAAGCGGTTTGTACTGGATGATAAAGAGCTATACGAAAAGCGTACTGTCGTAATTAACGACACCTATTATCATCACTCAACGGCAGATGATAATCTTTTCCTGCCAGAAAGCTATGTCCAGCAACTTGAAGAATTGAAGGAATACGATCCAGACCTTTACCGAATTGCACGGAAAGGTCATTTTGGTGTGAATGGAATTCGGGTTCTGCCGCAGTTTGAAGAATGGCCTCATGAAGAGGTTATGACTGCAATCTCTAATATTAACCGTCCACTTAAACGAATTGGAATGGACTTTGGTTTTGTTGAGTCGTATAACGCCGTCGTTAGGGTTGCTGTTGATCCAGAAAAGAAATACCTCTATATCTACTGGGAGTATTACAAAAATGGATTAACTGACGATAAGACAGCCGAAGAACTCAAGGAATTTGCAGAGACTAAGGAATTAATCAAGGCAGATTCAGCAGAGCCAAAGACAATCCGTTATTTTCAACAACACGGTTTCAATATGGTGGGGGCCCGTAAGTACCAAGGATCACGCCTCCAATACACAAAGAAGATCAAACGGTTCAAGAAGATCATTTGCTCTGACAGTTGCAAGAACACGATTTATGAACTTAAACCGCTCACTTATGCTACCGATAAGCTGGGGAACATCATAGAAGACGAGTTTACTATAGACCCGCATACACTATCAGCTATCTGGTACGCTCTCGATGATTATGAGGTAACCGATTTGAAAGAAGAATCTAAAGGAAGACCACAAAGATCAAGACCAGGAAGGAGGTAAAGCATGTCAAAACAATCTGTTAAAGCACGAGTGATCAAAGCCTCTCCACCTACTGAATCGACTAAACAAATTTATGAGGATGAATTTGCGGACAGTTATGACAGCAATATTTTACCGCCTCCGTATAATCTCAAAGAATTAAAGATGATTGCTGAGTATTCAACAATCTTACAGCAATGTGTTGATGCCTACAGGACAAATATTGTGGGCTTTGGATTTGATTTTGAGTATTCGTTTGATGTAAATTCGCCAGATGTGACAAACAATGAAAAAACAGAAGCTGAAAGTGAATGGACAAAGCTTGAAGAGTTCGTTAAATATCTTCACTTTGATGAGTCAGCTGAGACTTTACTCGGCTTTGTTATTGAAGACCGAGAAAAGACCGGTAATGGATTTATTGAGGTTATCCGAAACGGTGAAAATAAGCCAGCTGGCATTGAATACATGGATGTTCAAAATGTACGAGTTTGCAAACTGTCTGAACCAATCGAAGTTGATTTTACATACTTCGAACAAGGACAAATGAAATCAATCAAAAGAGAAAAACGATTTCGTAAGTATGTTCAGATGATTGACGGCCGTATGGTTTACTTTAAGGAGTATGGTGACCCTCGTACTTTAAATCTGGAGACAGGTCAATATGATGAGCAGACTCCATTCGAGAAACGAGCTAATGAAGTGGTGCATTTCAAAATAGGAAGCGGTACTTATGGAAAACCACGATGGATTGGCCATATTGTTAATCTGTATGGAGCTCGTAAAGCAGAAGAGCTGAACTTCATGTATTTCAAACAAGGAAGACATATTCCCGCTGCCATTACAATTGAAAACGGAATGTTGTCAGAGGATTCATACACACAATTGCAGGATTACATGAATGGGCTTGAAGGAGTGGAGAACGCACATAAGTTTCTTTTACTTGAAGCGGAAGGTATAGCGAAGGGGAAAAACATTCATGGTGATGAAGAGATTGCTCCCGTGAAAGTCGATATTAAATCACTTGCTGAGATCCTTCAAGAAGATGCCTTGTTTCTTGAATATGACCAAAAGAGCCGAGACAAAATTAGATCGGCTTTTCGTTTGCCTCCACTTTATACAGGTGAAGCTCAAGATTACAACAGAGCTACAGCTGACACAGCAAGAAAGATTACTGAGGAACAAGTCTTTCAGCCTGAACGAAAGTTAATCACAGGTAAACTGAACGCTTTATTTCTAAATGATCTTGAGATTCATAAGGTTCGTCTTCAGCTAAAAGGACCAGACTTTAGAGATCCGCTTGAGATTGCTAAGGTTCTAACACCGTTTATAACAGCTGGTGCAGTTTCTCCGAATGATCTACGTGATCTGGCTGGACGAGTACTTGGTAAGACGCTTGAAGAATGGCCAGAAGAAGAATACAACAGGCCGCTTGGTAAGACTAACGAGTCGTCCGCTTCCGATCCTTTGACTGCGCTGTTTAAATCTAAGACCGGTACTCCTGATATGATTGGGTTATTAAAAGATATGCGGGATGTTCTGGAGGATCTGAAGAGATGAACAAAACAGATAAGCTATTGGACAGTCTGAACGCATTCATTCAAAAAGCCGAGGAAAATCAGTATAAGCAATTGGGGGAGATGGTACCTGACTTTCCTGGCAAATCTAATATACCCAAGTATGTGGAGGTATATGAAAAAGGCATCGCTCGATTGCTCAGACGCCAACGTAAAAATTTTTTAGATGGTCTGAAAGGTTTTGTAAGCAAAGATTCAAAAGTGACACTGGAAGCTCTTCTAGTGTTTTTTACGCAGAATTTATTTGCTGGAGATGACTTTGAGGAAGAATTTCAGGAACTGACTGAGGGATTCCTGCAACAGACTATTGAAGAGCTGGCTGAAGTAATCATGGATTCTATAGATCCAGAAGTTCCTTTTAAAGTTTTATCTACCCGTACAGTTAATTGGATTAGGGATTGGTCTGAGAAACTGGCTCAGATCATGAAGTTAAACACTCATGAAGCGGTGGAGAACATTCTGACTGATGCCATCGAGAACGGTTCATCTATTCAGGACATTGAGTTGACGCTCAAAGACATGCCGCAATTTGATAGGGAACGGGCTCGCAAAACAGCCATCACTGAAGTGCTTGCAGCTTCCTCTGCTGCTCAGCATGAATCATATGCGCAATCGCCGGCAGTAAAGAAAAAGAAATGGCGGCACAGCGGAGGAAAGAAAAACAACCCACGCGAGAATCATATCGACCTAGACGGCACAGTCATTGGAGTAGATGAAGAATTTCAGATACCAGGTAGTGGCGAGACCTGCATGTTTCCGCGAGATCCTAAACTATCGGCAGGGGAGCGGGTAAATTGCCATTGTGTTCTATCGCCTGTGATAGATAACGAGATTTTGGGGTTGTCAGCAGATGAAAAAGAAGAGATTCGAAGAGAAGTCTTAGCAAATATGGAATAAAGTAGTATAATTACCTCGTTACTAAAAAACGGGAGGTGAAGCAGTTGAATTATTATAGTCAGATCGCAAAGGTTTTTGAAGAAATGGAGAAGAGAAATAGAGAACTTCTTAAGGCTACCAGTATGTCTTCACAGATTCATTCTCTTCACCGAACATTAAATTTACCAAGACAAAGATTTGAGTCGCTAATGGCGCAACAAAAAGCTTTAACAAAGATGGTTCATACTAACCCCGCCGCCAGAATTCAACGAGTTATGAAGGCTGCATCTGCTGCATCTTCTGTTAGAGCAATGAGGTTTCCGACATTTCCTAAAATCAACTTGCGATTGCCAAAGATTATAATTGATTATTCAAGAATTGAAAAAATTACATATCACAACTCTCGTCATGGATGGACTTTAACCGAAGAAATTCCAATACATTTTTATCTTGATGATGATTTCCTAGAATACAATCAAGAGGAATTAGATAATACCTTTGTGTCATATTATGAAAAAGATAACTATAAGCAACTTGATGGGCTAAAAGAAGTCTTATTGGAGGGTCTAGGTGATAGATGG
>NZ_CP026521.1:2956086-2973262 GCF_002953915.1 Bacillus sp. MBGLi79 | reverse complement strand
AGAAAGACAACCTATGATTAACAGAAACTGGATACTTCATGGTCGGGATAATCCTCAACACTGGGGAAAAGCGGACGTCTTGAGACTTCTAAATACTTTAGCCACGATACAGTTTATAAAAACAATGAAATTTAAAGAAGTGGAAAAAGTGTAAATGTGTGTTTCATTTAACTCTACACCTGCTTAGGAGCTCTAGGTTGAGCTGAGGGCTGATAAAGGGACGTCCTATTTAGCACTTGTAACGCCATTAAATTTTTAGTGGCGTTTTAATATTTGAAAGGAGGTGAACAACATGCCAAGAGAATTGGTAAACGCAAAAATCACACATGTTTCTTATGTAGACAAGGCTGCTAATCAAAAGCAGTTCTTTTTTATGAAATCGGAAAAACAGCCGGACTTTCAGAAGGAAGTCAAAGTCCTTGCAAAAGAGGCAGATGAGCAAAAACTTGTTTACGGTATCGTGTATGAACCTGATACAGTGGACGCTCACGGAGATTTCATGACAGCGGTAGAAATAGAAAAGGCCGCTCATGGCTTCCTGAAAGATGCCCGTGAAATTGATAAGCAACATGATTTTCAAGGTGGTGTTGGCGAGGTGGTAGAATCCTATGTTGCACCTGCTGACTTTGAAATGAATGGGGAAACCATTAAAAAGGGTTCATGGGTACTTGTCACAAAGGCTTCTGATGAAGTATGGGAGCAAATCAAAAAAGGCGAAATTACAGGTTATTCAATGGCAGGGACTGCTGAGACAATTGAAAAACAAGAAGAAAAGCCCGTTTCTCAAGATAAAACAGATGAGAAAGGGCTTTTTAATTTGCTCAAAAACTTTTTAATAGGTAAACAACAGCAATCATATGAAGAGCCAGTTGAAAAGGCGGGCAGAAAGTTTTCCGCTTCAAACCTACAAGAAATTAAAAATGCTCATACTGCTCTCGGTAACTTGCTGAGTCAGGTTGAGACAGAAGAGGAGGAAAAAGAAATGACTTCGGAGGAAGTAACGAAATCAATTCAAGAAGCATTGCAGCCGATTGAAAAGCGGCTCGCAGAATTAGAAAAAGAAGATACTAAAAACAAAGATAAAGAAAAAACAGAAGAAGAGATTGAAAAAGAGGGCGAGAAGTTGAAAAAAGCAATTTCAGATGCTGTTCAACCGCTCGCTGATCGTATTGAAGCTATCGAAAAAAGCCGCGGAACATCTAAGCAAACTGAAGAATTGGGTTCTGAACATGTTCAAAAATCGATCTGGTCAGGGTTGTTTTAATGTATAAGGAGGATAAGAATGAGAAATCAAGAGGTTATTAATAAAGCAGAAATGACGCTTTCTACTTTAGAGAGCGGCGGGATTATGAATCCTACTCAGGCTTCAACTTTTATTCGAATGGTACAAGATACGCCAACCATTTTAAGAGATGCGCGAGTTATTCAAATGGATCATGACACACAGAAAATCGAGAAGATCGGTTTTGGTCAGCGAATTTTAAGGGCAGCCCAAGAGGGAGTGGCGCTAACTAAGGATCAAAAGTCAGTTCCATCAACTAGTACAGTTAACTTAAGCACAAAAGAAGTAATTGCTGAAGTTAACATCACTTATGACACACTTGAAAACAACATCGAAAAAGATGGACTTCAAAATACAATCATGCAAATGATAGCTGAGCGTGCTGCGGTTGATATTGAAGAGTTGCTAGTAAACGGAGATACCAGTTCGTCAGATTCATACTTAGCTCAGCTTGACGGTATCCGTAAACAAGCTACATCTCATATTGTCGATGCTGCAGGTGAGGAACTGACACGCCAAACGTTCAAGCGAGGATACAAAGCTGTACCTTCTAAATATTTGCGAATTCCACAGGAGTTCCGCTTCTATACATCGCCTGGTATTGAGGTTGAATGGAAAGATCGTGTAGCTGACCGTCAAACAAATTTAGGGGATGCAGCTGTTCAAGGTGGCCTTTCATCTGCTTTTGGTGTTCCGATCAAAGGTATTGCAAATTTACAGCCTTATACGATTGGAGAGGGAGATACTGCAGCCGATGTTTCTGATATCATCCTAACTCATCCGAAGAATATTATTCTCGGATTCTCTCGTAACATTCGAATTGAAGTAGATAAGGACATTCGTCGCCGTATGTTTATCATTGTTCTGACAGCGAAATTGGATAGTGTTTTTGAAGAAGAGGACGCCGTAGCCAAGATCGTGAAAGTGAAGGAGTAGGTGGTCTGGCGTGTATACTGCAAAGCTTATTAAAGGCAAAACGTACAATGTTATGGGAATAACCTTTCGAGCAGGTGTCAGTCAAACAGTATCGAAAAAGCTCTATGAGTATTTAAATGAAAATCCATATTTTGTGCTGGTTAAAGATCTTAAGAATCAAAAAGATGATCCGATAAATTATACTGAATCGGAATTGAAAGGTATGAATAAAGTAGAGCATGAATCCATTATTTCTAATCTTGGTGGCAATCCGTCTGACTTCAAAAACGCAGATGAAAGAATTGCCTACATCCTTAACGAAATAGATAACAAAGGGGAGTGACCTATGCTGTTAATCACTCCCGATGAATTAAAGAGTTATTCAGTTTTTGAGTCTGTAAAGACCAGACCTGACGAGTTGTTAAAACAGGATATCCTTGAGGCAACTGCCGATATCATTCTTAAAGTTGGACATAATTTTTCAGATGCAGAGTATATTCCTTTGCCTGAAACGGTTCGACTGGCCCTATTAAAGTTGTCTCAGTTTTATGCTCTTATAAATGGCGACGAGTCAATTATTAAAGGGTATACAACTGAAAAAATTGGTGACTATTCTTATACTCTAGGGGATGGCAGTTCTCTTCAAAAACCTGATGTGTATGCATTAATAAAAGATTATGTGAAACCGGCTGACCCTGATTTAGAAGGGATTGAAGCGAAAGTGCGGATGAGATCAATATGAGTTATCGGTCTTTACTGACTCACAGATGCGACATTTACCATCTACAGGAGAAAAAAGAAAATAGAAAGCAAAAATTCGGGATGCCGGTTGAAGATGTTCAACCGGTTTTTTCGTACCCTGATGAGCCAGACATAGAAAATCAGCCGTGTTATTTTACAGAAAAGAGTCAGTCCATTATCCAACAGGAGCCAAATGTAGCTGTTTATCAATCGTTCCTTGTGCATTTCCCTGCTAATGCTGATATTCGAGTAAATGACAGGGTGGTTTGGGATGGTACTGCTTATAAATTACAGAAGCCCCGCAAAATAAAGAATCATCATTGGGAAGTTACGGCAGTACGGGAGGTTGAATATCTGTGAAGATTAAAGGTCTTGATCAGTTCATTCAATCATTAAACCGTGCTTCTCGTGGAGGATTGAAAGGGAAATACGAGGAGTGGCTTGAAGCTATGGGTTTTGAGTTCCTAGACATTATCCAAGATGAAATTATCAGGACAAAGACCGTAGACACACGCCGCTTGCTTAATTCCTTTCAGAGAGGTGACCAGGATAATATCTTTTCAATGACAAAAGGCAGCTTAAAGTTGGATGTTGGAACAAATCTGGAATACGCCTCATACGTCAATGACGGGCACTTTACTATCGATCCGTCTAAAAATCAGGATAGACGGTGGGTCCCGGGGCGTTGGAAAGGCGACCGTTTCGAATATGACCCTGCCGAAAGAAATTCCGGTATGCTACTGAAGTTCCAATGGATCGACGGTTCTGGCTTTTGGGATAACGCCATGGCTATATTTCAGTTGATGTTTGAGAGAAGCCTAGAGCGGAAGCTGCAGCAATGGATTGATGAAGAATTTTAAGGCGGTGTTGCCATGAATCAAGAGGTAGGTTCAATTATGGGCTATCTATACAAACTGTATCCTGTTCAAGTGTATGAAGAAGAAATACCGCAGGACTTTGCTGTTCCGTCTCTTTACTTTCCACCGGCTTCCACGGTCGATGGGACGGACACAGTATCTACGTTTCAGAAAGCCTATGTTTTAAACGTGAAACTATTTCACGAGAACGCACAGAAGGCTCATAACGAAGCGGAACGAATTGCGGATACACTTAGAAGCAGAAGGGGCATAATTCCGCTTATACAAGAATCTGGCGAGGATACGGGGGATTTTATTCGCCTATCTCGAATAGAAACGCGGGTATCAGATGATTACGCGACCATTGTCTTAAACTGGACGAGCCGCTATTGGTATGAGCGGGAAGAACAGCGTTCAATGGATGGTTTTAAATTTAAAAGTGGGGTGAAATGATGGCCACTAAAAAAGAGAAAGCAGAAAATGCTTTTTATATTAAGGATTTGCGAGAGCACAGTCGAGAGCTCTTTGGGGTAAAACCCGAGGTGTTTGACGGTGCTCTTTTTCATGTTCATAAAACAAGTATTACAAAATCGGAAGCGAAGAAGTTGATTACTCAGTTTCTTCAAAAGGAGGTCAAATAGATGAATGGCGGAACATTCACACCCGGCAAGGAAAAAGAGCGTGCCGGTATTTACTTTAACTTTAAAACGACCGCGGAAAACCGAGTTTCTGCCGGAGAACGAGGGACAGTTGCGCTGCCGATAGCATCCAGCTGGGGTGAAGTTAAGAAATTCATTTCTATCTCTTCAATCGAGGACTTGAATAAAAAAGTAGGATTAAATATCGATGATCCGTCTCTTTTGCTTTTACGTGAGGCGATGAAAAAGGCAAGTACAGTCTTGCTTTATCGTCTGACGGAAGGTCTTCGTGCTTCAGCAGACATTAGTGAAGGTGTAAAAGCTACTGCTCTTTATGGCGGCACTAAAGGAAATGACATCATTATCAGCATCACGGAGAACGTTATTGACTCTTCGAAAGTTGATGTCACTACCTACCTTGATCAGTCAGAAGTTGATAAACAAACAGTTTCTAAAGCTGAAGAGCTTAAACCAAATAACTATGTCACGTTTACAGGGAAAGGGGATTTAACAGTCACTATTCCGTTAACCGGTACGGCCCCTGAAGACGTTAGCGGGGCTCTTCCGGCATCTTCCGGAATCCGCTTGTTAGGCGGAACAGACAAAACACCGACCAATGCTGATTATACAGCTTTCTTGGAAGCGGCTGAAACGGAATACTTTGACACAATCGCTTTACCTGTAGAGGATAACGAGCAATTAAAAGCAACGTTTGTTGCGTTTATCAAACGGCTGAGAGACAACCAAGGGCAAAAGGTTCAAGGTGTTCTATCAAATTATAAGGGAGACCATGAGGGTATTATCAATGTAACTGGTGGTGTCCTACTTGAAGATGGAACGGAAATCACTCCTGAAAAAGCTACTGCTTGGGTTGCAGGCGCAAGTGCTGGGGCTACATTTAATCAATCACTTACATTTGTAGAATACGAGGGAGCTGTAGATGTCCTTAACCGAATTGACAACGACGAAATCGTTGAACGATTGTCAAATGGGGAATTCTTGTTTACTTATGATTCTCGTGATAAATCAGTATCGGTTGAAAAGGACATTAATTCACTCACAAGCCTAACAGCAGAGAAAAATAAGATGTTCCAGAAAAACAAAATTGTCCGTGTACTTGATGCAATCAATAACGATCTGACAACTCAACTGAAAGCATTGATCAAGTCTCGAAAAGCGAGTGGCAGTGATGTTCCCGCTACAAATGACGGACTGCAGTTTGTAAAAACGCTAATTACTCAATACTTGAGTGTTCTTCAAGATAACGGGGGCATTACTGATTTTGATTCAGAGAATGACATTACAATTGCTCTGAATAGCGATCGTGACGGTTTCCTAATTGACCTTGCTGTGCAACCGGTAGATGCAGCTGAAAAATTCTATTTTAATGTTGAGGTGAAATAAGAATGGCATTAAAAGCGCAAAACACTATTTCCGGTAAAGAGGGCAGGCTGTTTCTTGATGGAGAAGAAATGGCCCATATCAAAACATTTGAAGCCAATGTGGAGAAAAATAAATCCGAGGTCAATATCATGGGCCGTCGGATGACGGGGCACAAAACGACTGGAGCAAATGGAACGGGAACAGCCACCTTTTATAAAGTGACTTCTCAATTTGTTCTTATTATGATGGATTATGTCAAAAAGGGAAGTGATCCTTACTTCACCTTACAAGCTGTTCTGGATGACGCCTCTTCAGGCCGCGGCACTGAACGTGTCACTTTGTATGATGTGAACTTTGACTCTGCGAAAATCGCTGGGCTTGATGTTGATTCAGAAGCATTAGAGGAAGAAGTACCGTTTACCTTTGAGGACTTTGATGTTCCTGAGCAGTTGAAATCAACATTTTAAACATATCGAATTCGTTACTTTTTTTATCAGTTTTCGGTTTACAACGTAACCATGGCCAATGTATACTGAATATATACTTTACGTGAGTAAACTATGTTATTACTAACGTAAAAAGACATATTTGAGATTAACACACCAGATTTTTGCTTAAAATAAAAATACCGGAGTGCGCCAACACTCCGGCCTGTACAAATCCTGGTTTCCATAACTGTGATGTGCGTTAGACTTACCCTAGAAGTTTCTCAGGCCTCAGGGTTTTAGTTCTGATTCTGATTGTTATCATTTTTGATCATGATCATTACGGTAACCATCTGAATCATTAAACTTAAAGTTTCATATGTTGTCATTAGCGCACCCCCTTTCTTAGGGGATTTAGTCAGACAAATGTACAGGTATAATTATACACTAGACAACCATATTGTGGTTGTCTTTTTTTGTTTTCTATAAAAAAATTCAAAGGAGCTAATGAAACATGAGTGAAAAACAAAACGAAAAAGTGTATGATCTTTCATTCTTTATGCCGGGACAAACAATTGAAGCTGAGGAAGTGAAAGTACCGATTTCTAAACGGTTTGTAGACAAAGAAGGCAATGTTGTTCCATTCATTTTCAAAGCGATCACGACTGAACGAATTGACGAACTTGAGAAAGAGAATACGACTTACAAGAATGTAAAAGGCCGCGGCCGTGTGAAGGAATTGGACAGCCAACGCTTTTATGCTCGTATTGCGGTTGAAACGACTGTTTACCCGAACTTTAAAGCTAAGGAACTACGTGAGGCTTACAAAACAGAAGATCCAGTGGAAGTCGCCAAACGTGTTCTTTCAGTCGGCGGTGAGTATGCCAACTGGCTAAACAAAGCAATTGAAATCAATGGATTTGATGATGATCTCGAAGACCTTGAAGAAGCGGCAAAAAACTAGTAAAGGACGGGGACAAAGAGGCTGTATATCTTTATTACGCGATGCATGAGCTCAAATACGCCCCGTCAGAATTAAGAGAACTATATGAGGCTCCGAAAGAATTCAAGGCGCTCTTATATGGGTTAATCGGTTATAAGCTTGAGCTGTTAGAAAAAGAAGCGAAGAAGGGAGGTAATTAACTATGGCTAAACTAACAGCCACGTTTGAATTACATGATAAGATTTCCCGCAAGCTTCGAATGATACAAGGCAATGCTGAAAGACTTAAGAGGGCCGCTAATGGCCCTCTTATTTTTGAGGCTGAAGACCGGACTGAGAGAGTTATGCGGCGGATTGACCGATCGGCCAACCGTTTGACCGGACGGGCTCGATCGCTTGAAGTGGATTTAGATGATCGAGTTTCGAATGGCTTACATTCTATACGTCAGCAAGCTGAGGATCTTACCGAGGGCAGCCATGAGGTGACAGTTTCCGTAAATGATCAAGCTACACCACGTTTTCGTTTGATCCGTGGAGGTCTCTCTGATTTGAATCGCTCGCACGCTGAGCCAACTGTTTCAGTTCGTGATCATGCTTCAAACCAATTAGATGAGATCCGTCGTCATGTGTCCGATGTAGACGGCGAACATGCTGAGCCAACTGTTTCTATTAAGGATAGAGCTTCAGCGGCTCTGGATGCAATTGAAGCGAAAATAGACAGCTTGAAGGATGCTACCATTACTCTGGCAGTTGCAGGCGGTTTTTCTGCAGGTTCAATTATGGGTTCTGGTAAGAGTACAATGTCTCAGGATGCTTACGTGTCAGCAACTTCAAACGTTAATAAGAAAGATGTTGCAAGAATGACGGATCAGATCTATTTCAACAATAAAGCGGGCAGTTCTCGTGAAGAAGTCAGTTTATCTTTGAGAAACTTATCACAACAGACAGGGGCGTCTAAAAAAGCTCTGGCTGATTTGACTGAGTCGTCAAGTAAGATTGCCCAGCTTATGAATGCTGATCAGGCAGAGGTAGATCGTGCTTTTAGTTCGATGTATAACAACTTGAAATTGTCTGGGAAACAAAGCGGAGACTTAATTGCTTATGTATAT
The DNA here is from genome assembly GCF_002953915.1 of Bacillus sp. MBGLi79. Classification (NCBI taxonomy): domain Bacteria; kingdom Bacillati; phylum Bacillota; class Bacilli; order Caryophanales; family Bacillaceae; genus Bacillus; species Bacillus sp. MBGLi79. The sequence goes on along the minus strand of NZ_CP026521.1, from coordinate 2,964,970 downwards.
CGGAATGCAGGTGACCAAGCTGACGATTTATTGGACACGATGAATGAATACAGTTCCACCTTTAAAGACTTGAAGCTCACAGGCGGCCAAATTGCAAACGCCATGATAAAAGGAACAAAGGGTGGCGCCAGAAACTTCGATAACCTAGCCGATAGTATGCGTGAGTTTAACATCCGCCGAACCGAAATGTCTGATAGCCAAGTGGACGCATTTAAAATGCTGTTCGGAGCCAAGGAAACTAAGAAAATGTTCAAGGGCTTCAAAGATGGTTCAATAAGCGGTGAGGAAAGTTTATTTAGGGTGGCAAAAGCCCTTTCTAAAGTGAAAGACAAAACAAAGCGGGCTGCCATTGCGACTGAGCTTATCGGTACACAATATGAAGACCTTAAGCAGCCGATTTTAGATATGGCTGAGGGTATTGGTACAAGTGCCAAAACAAGCGGTGAATTGGAACGAAGCTTTACGAAACTTCGGGATAATAACCCGATGACACCGGTTAATGATGCCATGAGAGATTTTGAAAGCATATCTAAGGATATGGGAACCTCTCTGCTAACTGGATTAGGGCCGGCCTTTGATAAAATCAGCTCGTTCATTAACAGTAAAGAAGGTCAGGAAAAGCTTAAAGAGATCAAAAAAGATATTGCCGATCTTGGTGAGGAGATAGGTGATAAGTTAAACGTAGCCATTGAGTGGAGCGTCAACCATTGGGATGATTTGAAAACAGCGATTAAAGTTGTGATCCCTTCTTTAATTGGGTTGATTGGTTATTTGAAAATACTACGTCCGCTGTTAAAAGGGATAGGTACTGTCGGAAGTGATGCAGCAGGCGTAATCCGAAAGTTAATTCCAAAACGTACTCCTAAAGCTGTCACTAATACGCAAAGTGAAAGGAGGAACAGAAACAGTAATCGTAATGCCAGCACAAGGAGCAGAGAATCCAAAACCGCCACAGGTCCAACGAGTTTACCTCGTAGCGGCAGCTTAACATGTTGCTGTTGTAGCGATGGGGGTAAAAATGATCGCATTCGTAGAAGACGAGGGAAAAGAGTTTTAGGTCGACGCGGTAATCCAAACCGAATGAACCCTTCTGACAGTTCAATTGCTGTGTCATCTGAACGGTTGGAGAGAAGGCGTTCCGGTAGAACTGTAGGTACTAATCCAACCAGAGATTCAAGATCAGCAATAACCACTACGAGATCGGAACTATACTCAGCAGGTAGAGCTGCAGGCGGTACATCGAAGTTCGGGAAAGTTTTAAGTCCTCTGAAAAGTGTTGGTAAGTTTACAAAGGGAGTTCCTCTATTAGGAACAGCGTTAGCGGTAACCGATTTAATTGGGATGAATAAAGACAATGTTGGTGAAAAAATTGGATCAGCTGGCGGTGGCCTTGCTGGAGCGGCTACAGGAGCAGCTATTGGCAGTGTTGTTCCAGGAGTGGGAACAGCTATTGGTGGATTAGTTGGCGGTATAGCAGGCACCATGGGCGGCTCAAGTTTAGGTAAGGCGTTTGATGGTTCAGAAGTAAAGAAGAAACTAAACAGTACATTATTTGATCAAAAATGGTGGTCTGAAAAATGGTCCGGCATTAAGAGTAATACGAAGACTTCTCTCAATGGGTTAAGTGATACATGGTCTCATGTAAAAGAAAAGGTGAAGTCTACTTTATTTAATAGTGAATGGTGGTCCGAGAAGTGGTCTGGTGTTAAAAGCTGGGCACAAGACAAATGGAATAGTGCATCATCTGTTTGGGAGTCCGTAAAGGGAAAAATAAAATCCACTTTATTTAGTGAGAAGTGGTGGTCAGGAAAGTGGGAAGGCGTAAAAGGTTGGGCTCAAAGTAAATGGGACAGCGCGTCTTCTGTTTGGCAATCTGTTAAAGGAAAACTGAAATCCACTTTATTTAGCGAGAAGTGGTGGTCAGGAAAATGGGAAAGTGTAAAAAGCTGGTCCAAAAATAAATGGGACAATGCTAAATCAATATGGAAAAGTGTTAAGAGTTCCATCTCAGAAACCCTTTTTAGTAAGAAGTGGTGGTCTGAAAAGTGGCAAAGTGTAAAGGAATTGGGAAGCAGTATTTTGGGCGGAGTAAAAGAAGTCGGTGGGAAAGTAGCTTCAAGTGCGAAAAAAACTGCTGGTAAAGCGTGGGGATATGTGAAGAGTGGCGTAAATTATTTATTTGGTACGGGAAATGAAAAGCCAAAGAAACATGCTACTGGTGGTTACATTACGAAGCCAACAATATCTTGGATTGGTGAAGCAGGTAAAGAGTTTGTTATTCCTGTTGAGAATAATAAAGGTCGCGGCAAAATGCTCCTTTCTCAAGCTGCTTCGAAATTAGGGATGAGTGTTGTTGATGATATAGCATCTGCTTCATCTGCAGGAGGTGAACCAGCAACTTCCCCGCTAGTCCGTAGTGCGGCGGTGACTGCTTCTGTATCTCCTATTATTGACACATCCAGTCTTGATGAACAAGCAACATCATTTGGTCAACAGTTCACGAAAGGTTTTGATCAAGGAATTGGAGATAATGTTGTTTCTATGGACGCTTGGAAACAGAAAAACGTTGGCCAGCCAATGAACAATTTAATCTCTTATTCTCCGAATTATGGAAAGCAAGTGGTTAATGGCTATGCTAAAGGTCAGAACAGTACCTCTACCGGTACAGATGGCTTCTTGCAGACGAAGGTTAAAACACCATTCCAGAACACCGTAAATAAATCCTCTTCATGGGGAAGTGGAACGATCAAAGGTTTTGCTTCCGGACAAAATAGCTCACAAACTGGTACTGATCAATACGTCAGCACTCATATTAACAAGCCGTTTATCCGCTCTAAAGAATCATCAAACGGCTGGGGAAGCGGTATGGTCGGTAATTTTGTTTCTGGTATGACTTCTAAGGCAAGTGAAGTCCATGAAGCTGCCAAGGAACTGGCGAAAAAAGTTGAGAAGGCATTTCGTGAAGAGCTTGATATTCATTCACCTTCCCGTGTCATGATGAGTCTCGGTCGTTTTGCCTCTATTGGTATTGTAAAAGGTCTGGATTCAGTTGATGTGAAAAAGTTTGCTGAAAAACAAGCAGGTGCACTAGCTGCTGCTTATTCCGGAATGGGGGCAGTAAGCGGAAATGTGAAGCAATGGCTTATGGCCGCTATCATGGCCACAAAGACACCAATGAGCTGGCTTCCAGGGCTAATGACAATTGCTCAGCATGAGTCAGGGGGTAATCCGAAGGCAATCAACTTATGGGATAGTAATGCGAAAGCAGGACATCCATCTCAGGGGCTCATGCAGACAATCCCAAGTACCTTCAACGCACACAAATTGCCGGGCATGAATAACATTCTTAACCCGATTCACAACGCTGCTGCTGCGATTGGCTATATCAAAAGCAGATATGGATCAATTAATAATGTACCAGGCATTAGAAGCATGAGACACGGAGGTCCATATGTTGGCTACGCTAACGGCGGACTGATTACAAAAGAACAAATTGCCCGTGTCGGTGAAGGAAACAAGCGGGAATGGATCATTCCAGAGGAGAGAGGCATCCGTGGACGTTATCTATTAGCCCAAGCAGCTAAGGCACTCGGAATGGAAGTCACAGACCCATCTCAAAAACGTCAAACTGAACTATCTTCCGGTCAGGTAACAGCAGCCACAACAGGCAGTCAGCAAACAACTGTTACAGCATCGGGAGGTAAAGAGGTTATTATTCAGTTTAATGGCGATCAGCATTTTCACAATGACCAAGACATGAACAGTCTTGTAGCTAAGTTTAAGCAGGCCCTTGTCGATGAGCTTGAACAGGATATCAACATTGGAACGAAGGGAGTCGTTGCTTTTGACTAAATCCGTATATGAATTCTGGTTTTCACAAGGGAAGGACAAGCTGCGGCTTCCTGTTCTTCCTGAACAAATTGATATATCCAACACAATTCAAAATGAATCAGTAAAAGTGGCCAGTTTTGGGGAAATCACTTTTATAGATAAACTGGGAGCGAAAGAGATTTCGTTCTCTTCTTTTTTTCCAAAGAAACACAGTCCACTTGCTGAGTATAAGGGATTTCCTTCTCCTGAAAATGCTATTGCAAAGATCGAGAAATGGGTGAAATCTAAAAAGCCGGTTCAATTCTTGATTACTGGAACGAAAATTAATTTTACTTGCAGTATCGATTTTTTTTCTTATAGCGAGGGCCAAAAAGATATAGGTGATCGTGATTATGAAATAAAGCTGAAGGAATACAAAACTGCTTCGCCGCGGAAGATCAAGCAGAAGAAAAAGACGAAGAAGAAACGGCCATCTAAATCAGCTCCTAAAACATACACCATTAAGAAAGGCGATACACTGTGGGACCTTGCCGCCAAATTTTATGGAGACAGCACAAAATGGCGCAAGATCTGGAACGTCAATAAAAAGGCTATGATCAAACGAAGCAAACGGAATATCAGACAGCCAGGACACTGGATCTTTCCTGGGCAAAAATTAAAGATACCGCAGTAAGCAGGTGATGACATGATAGAACTTTTCGTCATTAAAGAAACGGAATGGCTTGAGCTGGTAACAGAAAGTGTTTCTCTTGAGGGACAACGCTATCAGGCGCCGCGATCAATCACAGCAAAGATCATAACGAAACAAGGAACCCATTCATATTACAGCGTATCAGAAGGGGATACGGTTCTGTTTAAGTGGAAAGGGAAAGAGCTGTTTCGAGGTATTGTGTTTTCTCGCAATCCGGAAGAACATGGGCTGACCTTTACGGCTTATGACATGCTGCAATATCTGGTTAAGAACAAAGATGTTTATGTGTTCTCCAATAAGCGTGCAGACGAGATTATTAAGCGCCTGGCAAGAGATTTTCAAATTCCAACGACATCCATTGCAAATACAGGTTACACCATTAAATCATTAGTGTTTAAAGATGATACGAGCCTTTATGACATGATTCTGAAAGCCTTGAAACAAACGAAGAGCCAAACCGGAAGGAATTATCAATTATATTCGGCGAAGGGGAAGCTCGGCCTTCGCGCTTGGCCTGATCCGTCAGAAGTATGGGTGCTAGAATCGGGTGTGAACATTACTGGTTATCAATACAGCACTTCCATTAATGACACAGCCACAAGAGTAAAGCTGCGGCGTCAGAAAGACAATAAAACTTATACGGCTACCATAAGTGACAACACGGGTATCAGCAAATACGGCGTGCTTCAGTATGTTGAAACAATATCAGATAACATTAACCAAGCACAGCTTCAGCAGCGTGCGAAAGTTAAACAGGCACAGAAGAAAGGCGTCAAAAAAGAACTCAAAAGTATTCAAGCAATTGGGATTCCAGATCTTCAGAGCGGTTTGCCCGTCTATATTTCAATTCCGGAAGTCGGGGTTAAGAAAACATACTGGATTGATACAGATAAACACGAATTTAAAGGATCGACACACACGATGACCATTGATGTGGTTGAGAAAAATTCTATCCCTGATGGTGTTTCCTCATGAGATTAAGTGAAGCAATCAAACATTTGGCTGTCGGTGCAGTTGATTCTGAGTCACCAGTGGATATTATGCCGGCTGAAGTGGTTTCCGTTTCACCTATTGAAATAAAGCTTAATGAAAGTGACAAATTAATAATACCTGCCGATTTGATTATTGTTCCAAAGCGGCTGCGGGCCGGTGAAGAAGAAGCATTGAATACAGGTGAGCGTGTGATGATTGTCTCCTTAAAAGGCGGGCAATCATTTTTTATTCTCGACAAAATATAGGAGGTGTTTGGAATGGCTTTGTCTCCGGAAATCGAGTTTGAGGATATAGAGGATGACAGCGAGGTCATAGAGACCTCGCAAACCTACAAAATAGATTTTGAAAATGGCTGTATCACAAATGAAATTATCACAGGCCTTGAAGCGATTAAGCAGTTTGTATATCTGTCTCTCCATACTGAGCGATATGCATATTCTGTTTACAGTCATGACATTGGAAATGAGCTTCAAGACGTGCTGGCAGATAACGAAACAACAGACGCATATAAGAAAATGGAGATCCCTCGGCTGATAGAGGAAGCACTGATCTATGACGACCGAATTTCTGCTGTTACAGATTTTGAAATAGAAAAACAAGGCGAATCGTTCCGTGCCTCCTTTACAGTCGAGACTGACGAAGGAACATTGGAGATCGAGGAGGTGCTTGGCGAGGATGTTTGAAGATCAAACCTATGAAGCGATTATGGATCGAATGTTGAACAGCATTTCAGCGGACATTGATACAAGGGAAGGCAGCGTGATTTATAACGCGTTAGCTCCTGCAGCCGCAGAATTGGCCAAGTCTTATATTTGGCTCGATACTGTGCTGGAACTTGTCTTCTCAGACACAGCGCAAGGGGAATTTTTAGATCGACGGGCTACTGAAGCAGGCATTGAGCGGACTGCTGCCACAAAAGCAGTCAGGGCAGGGGAGTTTACTGAAGGCGTGACCATTCCTGTAGGGTCTCGCTTTTATGTTGATAATCTTTATTTTCAATACACAGCTGACGGGACGTTGGAGTGTGAAACAGCGGGGGAAGCAGGGAACGCAAACATATCCGGTCAGAATCTATTGTCATTAGACACTATACCTGGGCTTCAAAAAGCGATTGTGAAAGAGATTCTGATTCCTGGACGTGAAGAAGAGGATGATGACAGTTTAAGAGCTAGATATTTTACCCGCGTGCGTCGAGAAGCTGTCAGTGCCAATAAAGCACACTATAAACAATGGGCTGAAGAAGTAGACGGAGTGGGGAAGGCAAAGATCTTTCCGCTTTGGAACGGGGACGGCACAGTCAAAATTGTCGTGACTAATGCTAACTTGGAACCTGCTTCCGATATTTTGATTTCTAAGGTTAAAAACTATATTGATCCTGAACCCAGACAAGGTGAGGGACAAGCGCCAATAGGTGCCTTTGTCACAGTGGAGAGTGCGGTATGGAAAGAGGTTGAGATTTCAGCCGAGGTACTTCCCGAGGTCAATAGCTCTATCGAACAGGTAAAGCAAGAAATCGAATCAGGTGTTTTAAATCTCTTTAAAAAGATTGCTTTTGAAGATAACGTTATCCGTTTATCGCAGATTAATAATATCGTCTACAATTCACCTTCAGTAAGTGATTACGCAGATATTAAAATCAACGGCGTGGCCGAAAATTTGGTTCTGAGTGATGTCGAAATCCCTAAATTGGGGCAGGTGAACATCATTGAGCAAACTCGATGAAATGACTTCTTACCTGCCGCCGTTTCTTACCAAATTAAAGGAAATGGCTGAACTTCTTAAAGCGGAAGCTCCGGAATTTGAGAAGCAAAATAACAGTATCTTTGATCTGACAGATCAGCTGTTTGTTACTACGGCAACCTGGGGGCTTGAACGATGGGAAAAGATTTTGAACGTAATGCGGGAATCAGGTGACACCGATGAGATCCGCCGATTGCGTCTAATCTCTAAAATGTCCAACATACCCCCCGCAACATATAGGGCCATTGAACACGCGTTGAACCGGTTCCTGAAAAATCCGTCAGCTCAGGTTCGGCTGCTTCCCGGAGAGTACCGTTTTAATGTTGATATTGATATAGATGATATGCAGCATATGAGCGAGCTCATAGAAACATTGGAGAATATGAAGCCAGCTCATTTGGCATATACCTTGCGAGCTGCTTTGAATGAGCCACTCCAAATAAAAGATACTGTCATTTTGAATAACAGAAGGTATCGAAAAGCAAGTGAGCTAAAGGTAGGTTATTCCGTCACGCTCAATAATAACGAGGTGGTCCTTGTATGATTACACAGCTTTATAGAGAGCGTACAGCTGCAGATTTGAAAAATAGAATATCGAAAGTGCTGCTGAATGGAAATGAAACAGAAATTGTGGAACTCACCATTCAGGGTGCCGTTGTCACGGTGCTTACTCAACGAGAGGAAGACATCAAACATATTAAGAGTGTTCAGATACTTGATGATCAAAACAACGTGATTACGGAAAGAACAACAGATTTAGACGTTAGTAATAATAGAACGCTAGATTTTAGGATTACTTTTGAGGTGGTGTAACAATGGCTTATGATGCAAAAACAGATTGGCTCCCGGACGATCCGATTAATGAAGATGATGTGAACCGTTGGGAGAAAGGCATTCAAGATGCGCATAAAGATTTAGCTGTACATAAAAATGACATGAACAACCCTCACAATACAACAAAGGCGCAAATCGGGCTAGGGAACGTTGATAATGTACAGCAAGCTTCGAAAAAAGAATTTGAAGAGCATCGTAATGATTTACAACGGCACATTACACCAGTGGAACGGGAGAATTGGAATGCAAAAGAAACAATTGTCGGAGCTCAGGAAAAAGCGGATAAGGCTTTATCGGATGCAAAATATTACGTGGATACCAACTATAAAAATAACAATCTGACGTTAATTACTGGAGACAATGCTATTCAAGATGCAAGAACAGGAGGGGAAGAATATCCTTTAGGACTGACCTTAATGGACATTGGGCAGGGAAATACTACAGGCTACCCTTTGGGTTATGGCATTGTCAAAAATGAAAAATATAATAATTACCGTTTCACTCAATACTTTTACGGAACAGGGAATGAGTCTGGGACTTACTATGACAGTACAGGAGTTTGGATTAGACACTGGTGGAGTGGTTCAGGCTGGACTCCGTGGCAAAAGATATCAGGTTTTGCTCATGCGAATATTGGAACTACAGGTGTTCAGTATTTGAAAAAGATTGATCACACTAAAATTGCATTTAACAGGGTCATCAAGGATAGCCATAATGCTTTTGATACTAAAAACAATCGATTTATTGCTCCGAACGATGGAATGTACTTAATCGGGGCAAGTATATATACCTTAA
>NZ_CP026521.1:2952796-2955986 GCF_002953915.1 Bacillus sp. MBGLi79 | reverse complement strand
AAAGATTCAACGTCACATTAGAAACGATCCGCAGTGATTTGAAATACCTCGAAAATGAAGGGTTGATCAAACGTTGTTATGGAGGAGACGAAACACTGAAAAGGGCAGTAGATGATAAAAATGGTGTATTTAATTTTTTTGATATACAAGAACTTGGAGGCCGAAACTATCCAAGATTTTAGGAGGTAACGATGAATATAGGTGAAGCTATTCTTTTTAAATACCCAACAGCTGATCCCACAAAGGATTTTATTGTCCAGAATAATGGTGATGGAACTCCCTCATATATAGCAGAGTGGAATATTAGGGCACCTATACCCACGGAAGCAGAGTTAAAATCTTGGTGGGAAGAGCTTCAGAATACATCTGCATATGAACCACCAGTTCAAGTGGATCTACTCGCGAAAGAGTTATCTCAGGAGAAGCTAGCTCGTAAACAGCTTGAAGAATTAAACCAAACTTTGGTAAGCGAGCTCTCAAAAATAAAGTTGCAACTGCTTACTCTACAAGGAGGGAAAGATTCATGAATTATTGGGTGCTGGCTTTGCATTATAACTGGGCTTCTTTTGAAATGGTGAAACAGGCAATTCATTATAAAGATTGCTCGCCTGAGGATTTACAAAAAGGGGTAGAGAAAAAACTCATTACAGCTGAGCAGTATAAAGAGATCACAGGAGAAGCCATTTAGGGCTTTTTTATTTTGCCTTAAAGGGGGTGGTTCCGTTGTAAACCCATGCTCACCACTAATGATCTACTATAGCAAGGAGGATTATTATGGCATCATATAGTTTTCAATTTCCAACAGATGCAACCGGTAAGCCAGGAGCGGCTAAACCTTATCGAGAAGGGAACAGGGATTTTGTAGTACCCGTGGCTGCTATTTCAGGTAATGCGGAGCTGCTAACGAACGCAGTTTTAAAAGCCACTGAAGTATACACGCAATATGGTCAAGATCGATTAGGTCAGGTTTTAATTTCAAAAGTGAAAGGTCATGCTTATTCTGATCGTGAAGGCACCTTATTCATTGAAGAAAGTAACGATATGAATTCATGGACCACAGTCTCTTCATTGGTCGTTAAAGCAAATACGCTAGGCGAGACTGAATGGATTCATTTAACTAAACGCTATTTCCGTTTCAGGTACGCAAATGGTAACCTGCAGCAATCTGAATTTTTACTGTACCAGTCACTGGGCGCAGGTGAAGAGGATATAAACATAAACCAAGCGGTTCCTATTACAGCAGTTGCTCCGTTCTCAGTCCAGTTAGATAAAAGCGGGTTAACTAATGATGGTCGTTTAAAAGTTCAAACTGAAGGCTTGAACCTTAGCTCATTAGACACTCAAGCAAAAACAATGGATATTGTCTTTCACGATAAAACAGAAACCATAGGTGAGGGTAACCCATTTACCGTTGGATCATTCAAAACGTTACTCATTGAGGTTTATGGGACGGCTGAGACAAGTGAATTGAAATTCTGGGGTAAATCATTATCGGGAACAAAAAGAGCCCTTAGAGGACAGAAAGTGGATGACGGAACATTTGCCACTAGCACAAAAGGGAAATCAGAAGCTTGGTCTTTTAACATTACTGGTTTTAAAGAAATTGTTATGGAGCTTACAGCTTTAACAAATGGAAACTTTTCAGTTAGAGGGACGGCCGTCTCATAAGATTCGGCTGTCCTTTTTTTATTGCCTCTTAGGAGGTGGAATGATGAGTTAATAAAGGAGGGGGTACTAATGTCACAAACGACAGAGGTACCGGACATGAATGGTATTCAGCAAGATTTAGCAGTCATGAAAGGTGAACAAAAAGCGCTCGAGCAGAGGGTTTCCGCATTAGAGCGAGTCTCTGACAGACAAGATCAGCAGATCATGACGCTAAATGAAAAATTAAATAAAATTGAAGAGAATACAACATGGATCAAGCGCACCATTACAGGTGCTATTATAACAGCTATTTGCACTGGAATTATAGGGGGAGCGATAGCTATTTTTTATAGTCTTCTACAAAGATGAGGAGGAAATTCAAAGATGAAAGGGTATGACAAAGGAACAGTCATCCGGACGGTGCTTCTTTTAATTGCACTTATCAATCAAACTATGCTCATGTTTGGCAAATCTCCATTGGATATTACAGAGGTTCAGGTAAATCAGCTTGCTGATGCTCTTTATACTGCCGCGTCTCTGATCTTTACGATCGGAGCCACGGCTGTAGCATGGTTCAAAAACAACTATGTGACAGCAAAGGGACATAAGCAAAAAGCTGTTTTAAAACAAAACAATCTAACGAAATGAGGTTAACGGTGAAAAGCCCCTTAATTTTAAAAAAGGAGGATCTTTATGAGAATTAAAGGTATTGACGTATCACACTGGCAAGGAAATATTGATTGGAAGAAAGTCGCGAAGGATGGGATTAAGTTTGCCTTTATTAAAGCGACGGAAGGAACAACTCTTATAGATAAGAAATTCAAAAGGAATGTATTAGGTGCTAATGCTGCAGGAATTAAAACAGGAGCTTATCATTTTGCACGATTCGGGTCTAAGTCAGAAGCGCTGGCAGAAGCGAGATTCTTTTTGTCACTTGTCAAAAAGGTCAGTCTCTCCTATCCGCTAGTTCTTGATCTTGAAGTGAACCAGAGGAATGTCGATAAATCGGTTTTGACTAATGCAGCGGTTGCATTTTTACGTGAAATTGAGAGTGCAGGTTATTTCGCTATGATTTACAGCAGCAAATCTTTCTTTGAAATTTGTCTTGATGAATCCAAACTGAAACCATTTGCATTATGGATTGCCCGCTATAGCAGCAAACTTGGGCGAGATGCGGATATCTGGCAATATTCTGACAGTGGAAAGGTAGCCGGTATTTCCGGTAATGTTGATATGAACATTTGTTATAGAGCAGAGCTAGATTCAAAGGCTGTATCCACAGAAAAAGCCGGTATAAAAACTGTTTCAAATAAAAAGCCAGAAAAAGCTGATACAACTTATACTGTCAAAAAAGGGGATACACTTTCAGGTATTGCAGTGATATATAAAACAACTGTCAAAGCTCTTCAGAGTCTAAATAACATTAAAGATGTGAATAAGATTTTTGTTGGACAGAAATTAAAGATAAGTGGGTATGCGCTTCTTAGCTGATACAGATCAAGGCCCAGTACCAGTTGAAATTACCGGTATTAAGGGTGACGAA
>NZ_CP026521.1:2950701-2952696 GCF_002953915.1 Bacillus sp. MBGLi79 | reverse complement strand
TCCATTGCACTTTGTTGATGTTTTCTAAATTCATAACCTGGTTTATGACCCATATCCCATGGTTCATCTTTTTTCATTACCTGTTTTGTTAACGGGTCTTTAACAGATCCGGTTGAATCCTTAGCATTTTCCCAAACCTTATCTCTAACGCCTTTACGGAAATAAGTTGGTCTTTTGTAAGTTTTAGGAACTTTAGGTTTTTTGCTGGTGTTAGTAGATGTTTCGCTAACTCGGGAACTCGATTTTGCATTAAGTTTTTTGTTAATTCCGCGAGCTCCGAAAGGAACCAACATTGCCATTGCTCCACTAAGGCTCTGTTCTTGCCTCTCTTTAGAGACTTTATTCCCGAACATATCGCGTCCTGTTATGGCCTCGCTAAAACCATTTGCAGAAGCAAGTCCATAAAGTCCTTTGCTGGAGTTTTGAAGAGCATGGAATGTCTTAGGTGTTTTGTATACATCGAGAGCTTTGTCTGCTCTATACAATGCCTTACTTGTTGAATAAACAGCTTTTCCACCTTTAGCTAATTTACCTGCCCATCCTACGATAGGGATGTATCCTGCCGCAGCCATTGCACCGGCAGCGACCCGTTGTCCAGCAGTTAGCTTTTCGCCGGTAACAGGATCAACCCCATCAGCGGCTCTTTTATAATCATAATATCCAGAGACCTCTCCTGTAAAATTACAAACAGCATCCCAAGACTTTTCATACCATGGTCTGTTCGCCAGTTCTTCTTGTTCTTTTGCAATTCTTCTTTGTTCCGCCTGTTGGTCCTTAAAAGAGATGTAGTCTGTTGATTGTTTCTTTACTTCCTCAGTCATCTTGTGAATCTCACTGTCTCTATAAGCCTTCGCATTATAGTGAATAGGAGAGGCGCTTTTGCCTTTTGCTGTCGCATTCATTAAAGCTTGATAATCAGCTTGAATCATTTGTTCATTTGCTTCTGATAGTCCGTATTCTGATGTTAAGTTTTCGTCAACTTCATCCATTTTCTCAATGGCTTCTTTTCGTTTCTTTTCGGCAGACGAAAGTTCATTTTTAAAAGTTTCTGTCGAGAACAGATCCAAAGGCAGTATATCGTTGATATCATTTAATATATCTTGCATGGCTTTTTTCTGTTCAGACATGATGGATTTTGATTTGGTGGAGGCGTTAGCAAGCTCATGCGCTAAAAAGGTTTCTTCTATGTAGGCATCTGATAAGTTGGCGTCTTCTAAGAAACCAGGAATACTCGTTAAGAAAGAAATTTTCATCTCAATTAAATCAATCCATTGGTCAGCAATGCCAGCTTGGTCTTCATAAAATGATTTGATGTTATTAGCACCTTTGCCTGAAAACTCGCTATCATCTAAATCTGCAACAGCTTTGAACGCTTTCTTTAATTTGACCATTTTACTTTTTAATTCTTTGTATTCCTTTGCTCGCTTTTCAGCCTCGGAGAGCAAGGTTTTGGCTTCAAATACTTTCATGATCATATCCTTTCATTTAATCGTCATAACAAAATATTACCATGGAAGAATGATGAAACTAACTGTTATGTGGATCAAATGGTGGAAATGAATCATTCGATCTGTGTCATTTTACCTATTCGCTAATCGTTTCCAAGAAAGGGCACTTTCCAATTGTAACATCGCCATCATGGAAAAATTCGATAACGTAGCCGGATTCACTTAACATAAAAGTATCTGAACCAACGGCAGTTACATCATCAATTACGTTTAATGCATGTTCAAGACTAGTTTTTAATGCTGGCTGTTCTCCGTAACCCCATAGAATGATAATGTTTCTATCTTTAAAATGGTGTTTAGCTATCCAATCGTAAATCTCTTCCTCGTAATCTATAGATTGGTGACAACAAACTTCTTCCCACTTGATTCGTCCCCAAGATGTAAAGGGAAAACTGTTTGAAAGTAGTTCATAATATTTTGCCGTTAATTCTTCTAAATATTTTCATCTTTGTTTCCCAGACAGCTTTCACCAAACGTTTGTTTAAGG
>NZ_CP026521.1:2949540-2950659 GCF_002953915.1 Bacillus sp. MBGLi79 | reverse complement strand
AAGCATTCATCAAATAAGTCCAAAATTTCCACCTCAAAAGCTTTATGTATGTTCAGTATTAGAAATAAGAAAAAGCCGTTATTAAACGGCTAAAGGGAATTAGAACTAATGTTGTTTATCGAATCAAACAAGGAATTCATGAGTAGGTGCTAGAGTTACATTCCGGGATGCTTCCTTCATTTCGCCATTAGACATAGATCCGAAAAAGGCAAGTCCAATTAAAACGGCGGATAAACTGATAAACAATTTAGATTTCATACATGCATTCCCCTTTCGATATTTGCTTTTGAGCATATACCATCTTCTTGAAACAGATGATACTATCCTCTATTTTTCCATTATAATCGAAAAGGTTGCCTCCTAACAATGCCAGCTCTTCCAGATAAGGGTATCCTTTGCCGTTCTCTAAACGAGAAAAAATGTTGAGGAGTTTAGGTGTATCGCCATTTCTTATATAAAGAACGTCTAATGCTTCAAATAAGTTCATAAAAAGTTCGTCTTTAAAGTCTACAGCGCTTCTGATTCCTTTGCGGAAGCAATCCATTGCTTGTTCTTTTTTACCTTGTTTAAAATAAATCAAAGCTAGGTCATGATAAGCTTGCGGAAGTACGTCAGAGTTTATTTTTCTATATTGAACCAAAGCTTGTTCGATGTAACGTGCAGCCTTATTTAAGTTGTCCATTTTGTGATAGCAGTTACCGAGATTGAAAAATGCAGTGGCATAGATGTGAGTATTTTTACTTTTAAGTAGCTCGGCACCTTTTAAAGCTTCTTGAAGGTGGGGGAGAGCCTTTTCATGATTTTCAAGGTCATCATAGTTACCGGCAATGACAAAATGGCACTGTATACGCCGAACAGAATAAAGTTCATGTTTTTTATAGATATTGTATGAAAGCTCGGCGTAGTGCATTGAGATATGAGTCATTTTCATATGATAATAGACTTCGGATAACTTAAAATAAAACTCAGCTTTTTCAATCTTGTCGGAGATCGTTGGAATTTTGCGTTCAGCTTTTTTGTAATATGTAATGGCCTTTGTGTATTCACCGTTTCTAAACTCATACATCCCGCGGAAGAAGTTATAATAATACGCTCGCATATTGTCTAGCTTCTTCTTAT
>NZ_CP026521.1:2944470-2949440 GCF_002953915.1 Bacillus sp. MBGLi79 | reverse complement strand
GAGCGCCTTGTAAACTGGATGAAGCGCGAAGCGAAAGAGCTCGGCTTAAGGCCTGTTGATGTGCTGCTCGTCAGCGCCGGGCGAGGGCAGGGGATGAAAGATGCGATCGACGCGATCGAATATTACAGACAGGGCAAAGACGTATATGTCGTCGGGTGTACGAACGTAGGAAAATCAACGTTTATCAATCGGATTATTAAAGAGGTTTCCGGAGAGGGCGACATTATTACGACATCTCAATATCCGGGGACAACGCTTGACGCGATTGAAATTCCTCTGGATGACGGATCGGCGATGTATGATACGCCGGGAATCATCAACCATCATCAAATGGCGCACTATGTCGCGAAACGCGATCTGAAAATATTAACGCCGAAGAAGGAGCTAAAGCCCCGCACCTTTCAGCTGAACGAAGAACAGACGCTGTTTTTCGGCGGATTGTCGCGGTTTGATTATGCAAGCGGAGGCAGATCTTCGTTTGTATGCTATATGCCGAATGAACTCAACATCCACAGAACAAAGCTTGAAAACGCGGATCAGCTGTATGAAAAGCACGCTGGGGAAATGCTTGCTCCCCCTGCAAAAGAAGATCTTGACTCGTTTCCGGAGCTTGTTAAACATACGTTTACGATTAAAGAGCCGAAAACGGACGTTGTGTTCTCGGGCCTCGGCTGGGTAACTGTCCAAGAGGCGAACCAAAAAATTGTTGCCCACGCGCCTAAAGGCGTTCACGTGTTTTTACGCAGATCTCTAATATAAGTGCTAAGGGGAGAGAGTTATGAAACCGATGTACGGACTGATTGGCAATCCGGTGGCTCATTCCATGTCTCCGGACATCCATAATGCGGCTTTGGAGGATCTTTCTTTAGAAGGACATTATCACGCTTTTCGCGTGGAAAACGAAGATCTTGAAGATGCTGTGAAAGGTATGCGGGCCCTTGGTATTCAAGGGTTTAATGTGACGGTCCCCCATAAAGTATCGATCATGAAGCATCTCGACCGCATTGATGAAAGCGCCGAAGCTCTCGGGGCGGTCAACACTGTCAGAAGAGAAAAAGAAGGGCTGGTCGGATATAATACAGATGGAGCAGGATTTCTTAAATCGCTGAAGCCATCCCTTGATCGTCCGCTTTCTGAGCTCTCGATACTGTTGATTGGGGCAGGCGGTGCGGCGAGGGCGATATTTACCACTCTGGCAGCTGAGATGCCGAAGCAGCTGGACGTGGCGAATCGTACACCTGAAAAGGCACTAGCATTCACTAAGCGTTTTGAAGGAGAGGCACGTGCTTTGTCGTTGCAGGAAGCAGAAGCAGACTTGTCAGCATATGATATCGTGATTCAAACGACGTCGGTCGGGATGCACCCGAACATCGAAGCTGCCCCGCTTTCATTGGCGAATGCGAAAGAAACGTGCCTTGTATGCGATATTATCTACAATCCGCTGAAAACGGCCCTGCTGCAGGAGGCTGAAGCAAAAGGCTTGAAAACATTGGACGGAGTCGGCATGTTCATCGGCCAGGCAGCCCTTGCTTTTGAGCTGTGGACCGGACATGAGCCTAATATGGAAAAAATGAAATCAATTGTGTTGCAGCAACTAGGAGGAAAATCATGCTAACAGGAAAACAAAAACGCTATTTGCGCCGGGAAGCGCATCATCTGTCACCGATTTTTCAAGTCGGTAAAGGCGGAGTCAACGAAAACATGGTCAAACAAATCAGTGAAGCGCTTGAAGCCAGGGAATTAATCAAGGTGAGCGTGCTGCAAAACTGCGAGCAGCCTAAAGAGGAAGTAGCCGAAGCGCTGGCGGGCGGAGCACGCGCCGAACTGGTGCAGACGATCGGAAACATTATCGTGCTGTATAAGGAGTCGAAAGAAAATAAAAAAATTGAGCTTCCTTAACGCTTAAAGGTGGTAATCATGAGGAAAATCGGGATTTTTGGAGGGACATTTGATCCTCCGCACAACGGGCATTTATTAATGGCAAATGAAGTCCTGTATAAACTGGATCTTGATGAAATTTGGTTCATGCCCAACCAAATTCCGCCGCATAAACAAAAAAACTCGTTTTCGCTAAGTATGCACAGGGCGGAAATGCTGAAGCTCGCCATATCGGGGAAAGAGCAATTTAAATTGGAGACGATCGAACTCGAAAGGGAAGGCCCTTCTTATACATTTGATACCGTTCGCCTGCTGAAAGACCGATATCCAAACGATAAGTTTTACTTTATTATCGGCGCGGATATGGTGGAATACCTCCCGAAATGGTCAAACATTGACAAGCTTGTCAACATGATTCAATTTGTCGGGGTGAAACGGCCCGGCTTTCAAATTGAGACGCCGTATCCGCTCGTTTTTGTCGATGTGCCTATTTTTGAAGTATCATCATCTTTACTTAGGGACCGCATTAAAAATCAGCAGCCGACAGATTATTTAATCCCTGACGAAGTGAAGGTCTATGTGAAGGAGAATCATCTATATGAAACGTGAGGAAGCCTTAGCCTGCGTGCAAGAACAGCTGACAGAACAGCGCTACATCCATACGGTCGGCGTAATGGAGACGGCTGTCAAACTTGCCGAACGGTTTGGCGCAGATGTGAAAAAAGCCGAAATCGCCGCGATATTTCATGACTATGCCAAATTTCGCCCGAAAGAGGAAATGAAACAAATCATCCTCAACGGGGGCGGGCCGCTTGAAGTGCTCGATTTTCATCATGAACTTTGGCATGCGCCGGCAGGAGCCGCGCTTGTCAAAACAGAGGTTGGAATTACGGATGAAGACATCCTGTCAGCCATTCGATTCCATACATCTGGGAGGCCGAATATGACGCTTCTTGAGAAAGTGATTTATGTAGCGGATTATATCGAGCCGGGCCGCCGTTTTCCAGGGGTTGAAGAGGTTCGGACTCTCGCTGAAGAAGATTTGGATTTGGCGCTTATCGAGGCGTTGAAAAATACGATGACATTTTTAATTTCAAAAAATCAGGCCGTTTATCCGGAAACGGTCGCCACATATAATGCTTTAGTAAACGATAGACACTAGGAGGAATTACTGAATGGATCAAGCTTCAATTTTAAAAATTGCCGCAGAGGCCTGCGATGATAAACGGGCGGAAGATATGATCGCCTTGAATATGCAGGGGATTTCCCTTGTGGCTGATTATTTTCTGATTTGCCACGGGAATTCTGACAAACAGGTTCAGGCCATTGCCCGGGAAATTAAGGATCAAGCTGAAGAAAATGGAATCAATGTGAAGAAAATGGAGGGCTTTGACGAAGCCAGATGGGTTTTGATCGATTTGGGCGATGTCGTTGTCCACGTTTTCCACAAAGAGGAACGAGGCTATTACAACCTTGAAAAGCTGTGGGGAGACGCGCCGACTGAAGACCTTTCATTCGGAGTTAATGAATGATTTATAAAGGATTTTCCGGTATTTATGACAAGCTGATGTCTCACGCTCCTTACGATGAGTGGGTCAGCTGGATTGAAAAAACGATCGGTGCACAGCAGAAAGAACGTATACGGATACTTGATCTGGCGTGCGGAACGGGTGAAATATCGGTCCGCTTGGCTGAAAAAGGCTACGATGTCACAGGAATCGATATTAGCGAAGATATGCTTGCACAGGCTCAGTACAAAGCAGCCGTTCGGCAGCTCGATATTCAGTTCTTTCAGCAGGATATGCGCGAGCTTGCCGGGCATGGGCAAGAGTTTGACGCGGTTGTGATCTGCTGTGACTCGCTGAATTATCTAAAGAGCGAAAAAGACGTTTTCAATACTTTTAAAAACGTTTTTTCTCTATTAAAAGAAGGCGGGCTTCTTCTGTTTGATGTTCATTCCATTTACAAAATGGATGTCATTTTTCCGGGAAGTACGTATGCCGATCAGGATGAAGAAGTCAGCGTCATTTGGCAAAGCTATGCGGGGGATGAGCCTCATTCAGCTGTTCACGATTTGACCTTCTTCGTAGAAAGCGGAGGCGTATACGAAAGGTTTGATGAATCGCATGAACAGCGGACTTTCCAGACGGAAAAGTATATCAGCTTATTGCGGCAAGCCGGATTTGAGGTGCAGTGCGTGACTGCCGATTTTTCAAAATTGGAGCCTGGCGCAGAGTCGGAACGTCATTTTTATACAGCGAAAAAAACAAAAACCATCGTTTAATCGTAACGATGGTTTTTCATAATGTATTTTTCCTTTGTTGAAAATCTCAGCGCGTTCGTGAAACAATGAATCAAACGGAAAATTGCTTCTTGACTAGAGCGATATCTTCTTCATACTTCAAATGGGTGTTCCGGAACATCTGGCGGAACATATCCTGAACGCCGCTTTCCAGCGCCTTAATTCCCTCACCGGTTACACCGCCTTTAACGCACACCTTTTCCTGCAGGGCGGGCAATGTGTAATGCCCTGTTTCGAGCAGCCTTCCCAAACCAACCAGCATTTCTGTCGTCATTAAAATCGCGTCTTCTTTTGAGACGGAGGTTTCTTCTACAGCGGCCTGAATAAACTCCTGAACCAAATAACTGACAAAGGCGGGGCCGCAGCTGACAATGTCTGAGGCGACCCTCGTAATCCCGCTTTCGATTTCAAGAGGGATTGAGATCTTGCTCACTAAAGCCGTCAATTTTTCTTTTGCCTCAGCTGTGCAGCTTTCTCCGAAAGTCAATAATGACACGCCAGACAACGCTCTGTTCGTAATGCTCGGGATCACCCTTGCCGCCTGGCAGGAGACGATGGCTTCCAGCTGTTCGACCTGCACCGGACTCGTAATGGTGACCACAATCTGATCGCGGGTGAAGACGGGTGAGAGCCGCTTTAGCAAAGGATAAATATCCAGCGGCTTTACACAGATAAACACGGCATCACTTTCCGTGATCACTTCTTCCGGCCGTTCTGCAACCTGAATGTCTGGGAATCGTTTTTTTATGTTTAACGCTTTGTCGATCGTTCGGTTAGTAATTGTTAAAGA
>NZ_CP026521.1:2941075-2944370 GCF_002953915.1 Bacillus sp. MBGLi79 | reverse complement strand
GATCCGTCTTAATCGAATTTTTCGGCGTAGATCATAAGCGCGAAGAGGTGGATCTTGCTGCAGAAGCTATGGCGGATGTATTCATCGATATGTACTGTAATGCTGAAAAAGTTGATGCAGACACCGGTGAAGACGATAAGAAAAAACAATAGGACAGGTGATGGAAGTGGCTTCTTTTATGGGGAAATGCATATTGGCTTGCTGTGTCATGTTTTTCGGCGTCCTTCTCGGCATGCAGCAGGCGAACAACGGAATGATTGAAATGAAAGGGTATCAGGACCCTGATTTAAAAGCGGCGCTCAGCATATCTGAAGGGGATGCGAAGGAGGCGTCAGTCCTCGGCCATCAAATCGATTTGGAGGAAAAACAAAAAGAGCTGGAACAGCTGGAAGCTTTCAACCTCTTTTCCTCGGCCGGCCGCGCCCTGGCCGATTCGGTCACAAACACAGCCCGTTCATTGTATGACTGGATAAAGGAAAAAACGGAATAAGTAAAAGAAAAAACGAGTCGGATGCAGGACTCGTTTTTTCTTTTTCGGGTTTAGAAAGCATATGTGACTTAGCATTGAATCTTCACAACCCTATTGATATAATCTAAGCTAGCGCATATTGCGTTTCATAGTAGGAGTGATTAGTGTGACAGATAAAGAAAAACGATTACAAAGGCAGTCGAGAATCCGAAATTTCTCTATTATCGCCCATATCGATCACGGCAAGTCAACGCTTGCGGATCGAATCCTGGAAAAGACGGCGGCAATCACTCAAAGGGAAATGAAAGAACAGCTCCTCGACTCGATGGATTTGGAACGTGAAAGAGGAATCACCATTAAACTGAACTCCGTACAGCTGAAATATCAGGCAAAGGACGGAGAGGAATATATTTTTCATCTGATCGATACCCCGGGACACGTCGATTTTACGTATGAGGTTTCGAGAAGCCTTGCCGCATGCGAAGGCGCGATTCTCGTCGTCGACGCCGCACAGGGAATCGAGGCGCAAACGCTGGCAAACGTTTACCTTGCGCTTGACAACGACCTTGAAATCCTGCCGGTCATTAACAAAATCGACCTTCCGAGCGCAGAACCCGAACGCGTCCGCCAGGAAGTCGAGGATGTCATCGGTCTTGACGCTTCAGAAGCCGTCCTTGCTTCAGCAAAAGCAGGCATCGGAATTGAAGAAATATTGGAGCAGATCGTTGAAAAGGTTCCCGCACCAAGCGGAGATCCGGAAGCGCCGCTTCAAGCGTTGATCTTTGACTCTCTGTATGATGCATACCGCGGGGTCGTCGCCTATATCAGAGTCGTCCAAGGTACCGTAAAAGCCGGTCAAAAAATCAAGATGATGGCGACCGGAAAAGAATTTGAAGTCACTGAAGTCGGCGTTTTCACACCGAAGGCCGTTCCGGTTGACGAACTGACTGTCGGTGACGTCGGATTCCTGACGGCCGCAATCAAAAACGTCGGAGACACCCGTGTAGGGGATACGATTACAAGTGCGGAAAACCCAGCGCCCGAAGCCCTGCCAGGCTACAGAAAACTGAATCCGATGGTCTATTGCGGTCTGTATCCGATTGATACAGCGAAATACAACGACTTGCGGGAAGCGCTTGAAAAACTTGAGCTGAACGATTCAGCCCTTCAGTATGAGGCGGAAACGTCCCAGGCTCTCGGATTCGGCTTCCGCTGCGGTTTCCTGGGGATGCTCCACATGGAAATTATTCAGGAGCGGATTGAACGCGAATTCAACATCGATTTGATTACGACGGCTCCGAGTGTTATCTATGACGTGTACATGACAGACGGAGAAAAAATCGTTGTCGATAACCCGTCAAATATGCCTGATCCGCAGAAGATCGACCGGGTGGAAGAACCGTTCGTCAAAGCGACGATGATGGTGCCGAACGACTTTGTCGGAGCGGTCATGGAACTGTGCCAGGGCAAGCGCGGCCAGTTTATCGATATGCAGTACCTTGATGCGAACCGCGTCAGCATTGTCTACGAAATTCCGCTTGCGGAAATCGTCTACGAGTTTTTCGATCAGCTTAAATCAAATACGAAAGGCTATGCGTCATTTGATTACGAACTCATCGGATATAAACCGTCCAAGCTCGTGAAAATGGATATTATGCTGAACGGCGAAAAAATCGATGCCCTTTCCTTTATCGTTCACCGCGATTATGCGTATGAACGGGGAAAAGTTATTGTCGAAAAGCTGAAGGAACTCATTCCGCGCCAGCAGTTTGAAGTGCCTGTCCAGGCAGCCATCGGCACAAAAATTGTCGCCCGTTCAACCATCAAAGCCATGCGCAAAAACGTTTTGGCGAAGTGCTACGGCGGGGATATTTCCAGAAAACGCAAACTGCTCGAAAAGCAAAAGGAAGGAAAGCGAAGAATGAAACAGGTCGGCTCTGTCGAAGTTCCGCAGGAAGCCTTTATGGCAGTCCTGAAAATGGACGACAGCAGCCCGAAATCATAATCATGAGCTGCCGCAGCGTAACACACTGCGGCTTCTTCCTGTAAAAGAAGGTGAAAACAATGAAAGCAGCATATATCCATATTCCGTTTTGCGAGCACATTTGCCATTATTGCGACTTCAACAAGTTTTTTATTCAATCTCAGCCTGTTGATGAATATTTGCGTGCTTTAGAGAAGGAAATGGCCAATTCAATGGAAGCGGCCGGACATCCGGAGCTGAAAACGATCTTTATCGGGGGAGGAACGCCGACATCGCTGTCGGAAGCGCAGCTTGAGCGGCTTCTTGATTCCATTCATCGCGTTTTGAAACCGTCCGAAAGCCTTGCCGAATTTGCAGTGGAAGCCAATCCCGACGATTTATCGGCTGAAAAGCTGGAGGTTTTAAAAGCCGCCGGTGTAGACAGGCTGAGCTTTGGCGTACAGACGTTTGAAGACGAGCTGCTAAAAAAAATCGGCAGAGTCCACGAGCAAAAAGACGTACTCGTTTCCTTTGAAAGAGCGCGAAACGCGGGGTTCGATAATATCAGCCTTGACCTGATGTTCGGTCTGCCAGGACAAACCATCGGCCACTTCGCTTCATCGCTCGATACGGCGCTTGCCCTCGGGGCTGAACATTATTCGGTCTACTCGCTGATCGTCGAGCCGAAAACCGTTTTTTATAACTTGATGAAAAAGGGCCGGCTTCACCTGCCTCCGCAGGATCAGGAAGCAGAAATGTACGAACTTGTGATGCGGAAAATGGAAGAAGCGGGCATCGGCCAATACGAAATCAGCAACTACGCCAAAAAAGGATATGAGAGCAAACATAACCTCACATATTGG
>NZ_CP026521.1:2935548-2940975 GCF_002953915.1 Bacillus sp. MBGLi79 | reverse complement strand
GCAGAAGTCGGCTCAAGTGCTGTCTGATCTGACAAATTATACATCGATTGTCCTCGGTCCGAGACTGAGCGAAAATCATCTCAAACAGATCCAGATTGTGCCGATTCAGCCTAAGAAGGCCGTTGCCATTCTAGTAACGAATACCGGCCATGTCGAGAATAAAACGATCAACTTTCCGGCGGAGGTCAATCTTTCCGATCTCGAAAAGCTGGTGAATATATTAAATGAACGCCTTAGAGGCGTGCCGATCTCAGAGCTGAAAGACAGGATTTTCAAAGAGGTCGTCATCTTCTTAAAGTCGCATATCCAAAATTACGATACGATTTTACACGGGCTCGGCGCAACGCTGGATTCATCTGTTCAAACCGACCGGCTGTTTTTCGGCGGCAAGATTAATATGCTGAATCAGCCCGAATTTCACGATATTGACAGAGTGAAATCGCTATTGTCGCTCATTGAGAAAGAACAGGAGCTTCTCCGGCTCTTTCAGTCGACTGAGTCCGGAATTACCATTAAAATCGGCAAGGAAAACGACTATGAAGAAATGGAAAACTGCAGCCTGATTACCGCGACATACACGGTCGGTTCAAAACAGATCGGCTCCATCGCGGTCATCGGGCCGACGCGCATGGACTACTCCCGCGTCGTCGGTTTGCTTCAGCACGTATCATCTGACTTGTCAAAAGCGTTGACAAGTTTGTATGATGGGTAAGGCAGTACCCGAAAACAAAACAGAAGGGAGAAATCCCTTCTTTATCATGAAACTCATCCTTTAAGGGAGGTGAACACAGATGGCAGAAGAAAAACAAACTGAAGAGCTAAACGAACAAGAGGAACTGAACGAGACAGAAGCGGAGACAGCCGAAGCCGAACAAACGGCTGCTGAAGCTGATGCCCCGGCAGAAGACACGCAAACAGAAATGCTTGAAAAACAACTCAAAGAACTTCAAGAACGTCTTGAAGAAAAAGAAAATAAACTTTTACGTGTTCAGGCGGACTTTGAAAACTACAAACGACGCGCACGCCTTGACCTTGAGGCTGCTGAAAAGTACCGTTCCCAGCGCATCATCAGCGATTTGCTGCCGGCGCTTGACAACTTTGAACGTGCGCTACAGATCGATCCTGACAACGAGCAGACGAAAAGCCTGCTTCAAGGGATGGAAATGGTGCACCGTCAAATTTTGGAGGCTCTTAAAAATGAAGGAGTTGAACAGATTCCTTCAGTCGGAGAGCAATTTGACCCGAACATGCACCAGGCTGTTATGCAGGTCGAGGATGAAGCGTACGAATCAAACGCAGTCGTTGAGGAACTGCAAAAAGGCTATAAACTTAAGGACCGGGTGATCCGTCCTTCTATGGTAAAAGTCAACCAATAACTACATAGCAGGAGGTAAAAATCATGAGCAAAGTAATCGGAATCGACTTGGGAACAACGAACTCATGCGTTGCAGTGCTTGAAGGCGGAGAGCCGAAAGTCATCCCAAATCCAGAAGGAGCCCGCACGACTCCTTCGGTTGTTGCATTTAAAAACGGAGAGCGCCAGGTGGGTGAAGTGGCGAAACGCCAGTCCATCACGAATCCGAACACGATCATGTCGGTCAAGCGCCACATGGGCACGGACTATACAGTTGAAATCGAAGGCAAAAAGTACACGCCGCAAGAAGTGTCTGCCATCATCCTTCAGCATTTGAAATCATATGCTGAAAGCTATTTAGGCGAAACTGTATCTAAAGCCGTAATTACAGTTCCTGCATACTTCAATGATGCAGAACGTCAAGCGACAAAGGATGCCGGTAAAATCGCCGGACTTGAAGTTGAGCGGATCATCAACGAGCCGACTGCAGCTGCGCTTGCATACGGTCTGGATAAGACGGAAGAAGATCAGACGATCCTCGTCTACGACCTTGGCGGCGGTACATTCGACGTTTCCATCCTTGAATTGGGAGACGGCGTATTCGAAGTTCGTTCTACAGCGGGTGACAACCGCCTTGGAGGAGACGACTTTGACCAAGTGATCATCGATCATCTCGTCTCAGAATTCAAGAAAGAAAACGGCATTGATCTTTCTAAAGATAAAATGGCGCTTCAGCGCTTAAAAGATGCGGCTGAGAAAGCGAAAAAAGACCTTTCCGGCGTATCTTCTACACAAATTTCGCTGCCGTTTATCACAGCCGGTGACGCAGGTCCGCTGCACCTTGAATTGACACTGACCCGCGCGAAGTTTGAAGAGCTGTCTTCACACTTGGTAGAGCGCACAATGGGTCCAGTCCGCCAGGCTCTTCAAGATGCGGGGCTTTCTGCAAGCGAAATCGACAAAGTAATTCTTGTCGGCGGATCAACACGTATTCCTGCCGTTCAGGAAGCGATCAAAAAAGAAACTGGAAAAGAAGCGCATAAAGGCGTCAACCCTGACGAAGTCGTAGCCCTTGGTGCAGCCATTCAAGGCGGCGTCATCACAGGCGATGTCAAAGATGTTGTCCTTCTGGACGTAACTCCGCTGTCACTTGGTATCGAAACAATGGGCGGCGTGTTCACGAAGCTGATTGACCGCAACACGACAATCCCGACAAGCAAGTCCCAAGTGTTCTCAACAGCGGCTGACAACCAAACAGCGGTTGACATCCACGTGCTCCAAGGTGAGCGCCCGATGGCTGCCGACAACAAAACGCTCGGACGCTTCCAGCTTACAGATATTCCGCCGGCTCCTCGCGGCGTACCGCAAATCGAAGTGTCATTTGACATCGATAAGAACGGTATCGTCAACGTCAGCGCGAAAGATCTGGGTACCGGCAAAGAGCAAAACATCACGATCAAATCTTCTTCAGGTCTTTCTGACGAGGAGATCGAACGCATGGTGAAAGAAGCTGAAGAAAACGCCGAAGCGGATGAGAAGAAAAAAGAAGAAATCGAGCTTCGCAACGAAGCGGATCAGCTTGTCTTCACAACTGAAAAAACGCTGAAAGATCTTGAAGGCAAAGCCGATGAAGCGCAAGTGAAAAAAGCGAATGATGCAAAAGACGCGTTAAAAGCTGCGATCGAGAAAAATGACCTTGATGAAATCAAGGCGAAAAAAGATGAGCTGCAAGCGATCGTCCAAGAGCTTTCAATGAAGCTTTACGAAGAAGCTGCAAAACAGGCTCAGGCTCAGCAAGACGGAGGCGCCGGCGCTAAAAAAGCCGACGACAATGTCGTTGACGCTGAATATGAAGAAGTAAACGACGACAAAGAACAAAAATAATTGAAATAAAATGTGCTGTGCTTACCCCGGTTTGCACAGCACATGACCTTACAGGCGATGAAAGTCAAAGTCAGGATCTCTTGACTTTGACTTTTTTCTTCCTAAAGGACAAAAGGAATTGAAAAAACATAATTTGAAATGATACAATCTAATTTATGTGAGAAAATCGGGAGTGTGAAGAGATGAGTAAGCGTGATTACTATGAGGTGCTTGGGGTAGGTAAGAGCGCTTCTAAAGATGAGATTAAAAAAGCTTACCGCAAGCTTTCTAAAAAATATCACCCGGACATCAACAAAGAAGCCGGAGCGGATGAAAAATTCAAAGAAGTCAAAGAAGCCTATGAAACACTTTCTGATGACCAAAAACGGGCCCATTACGACCAGTTTGGCCACACCGATCCAAATCAGGGATTCGGCGGCGGAGGTTTCGGCGGCGGCGACTTCGGCGGCTTTGGGTTTGACGATATTTTCTCAAGCATTTTCGGAGGCGGCGCAAGGCGGAGAGACCCGAATGCCCCGAGGCAGGGCGCCGATCTGCAGTATACGATGACACTGTCATTTGAAGAAGCGGCCTTCGGAAAAGAGACGACGATCGAAATTCCGCGTGAAGAAACATGTGAAACATGCAGCGGCTCAGGCGCGAAACCGGGAACAAAGCCGGAAACCTGTTCACACTGCGGCGGCTCTGGCCAGCTGAACATGGAGCAGTCGACTCCGTTCGGAAAAGTTGTCAACAGAAGAGTATGTCATTACTGTAATGGAACGGGTAAGCAAATTAAGCACAAATGTTCAACTTGCGGCGGTACAGGAAAAGTGAAAAAACGCAAGAAAATCAATGTCACCATCCCGGCGGGTGTGGATGACGGCCAGCAGCTTCGAGTATCCGGACAGGGTGAACCGGGGATCAACGGCGGTCCGTCAGGTGACTTATTCGTCGTTTTCCGCGTCCAAGAACACGAATTTTTCGAGCGCGATGGCGACGATATTTACTGCGAAATGCCGCTGACATTTGCACAGGCTGCGCTCGGGGACGAAATCGAAGTGCCTACTCTTCACGGTAAAGTAAAATTAAAAGTGCCGGCGGGCACGCAGACAGGCACCAAGTTCCGTTTAAAAGGAAAAGGCGTTGCCAACGTACGCGGGTACGGTCAAGGCGATCAGCACATCGTCGTCCGCGTCGTGACACCGACGAATTTAACAGAAAACCAGAAAAATATTCTCCGCGAATTTGCAGAAGTGAGCGGAAATATGCCGGATGAACAGGAAATGAGTTTTTTCGATAAAGTAAAGCGCGCCTTTAAAGGCGATTAATGATTGGATGAGGAGTTGGTAGTATGAAATGGTCCGAAATCTGCATTCACACGACACATGAAGCGGTTGAGCCCATCTCGAATATTTTGCATGAAGCTGGTGCGAGTGGAGTCGTAATTGAAGATCCGCTTGATTTAATTAAAGAGCGTGAGAATGTATACGGAGAAATCTACCAGCTCGACCCCAATGATTACCCTGATGAAGGAGTCATCATTAAAGCGTATCTCCCGATCAACAGCTTTTTGGGAGAGACCGTAGAAGGAATCAAGGAAACCATCAATAATCTGCTGCTGTATGATATTGACCTCGGACGGAACAAAATCACCATCAGCGAGGTTAACGAAGAAGAATGGGCGACAGCATGGAAAAAATATTATCATCCCGTAAAAATTTCCGAGAAGTTTACGATTGTTCCGACATGGGAAGAGTACACACCGGTTCATACGGATGAGCTCATCATCGAGATGGACCCGGGAATGGCGTTCGGAACAGGCACACACCCGACAACCGTACTTTGCATACAGGCGCTCGAAAGGTATGTGAAAGAAGGGGATTCGGTCGTGGATGTCGGAACGGGAACAGGCATTTTGAGCATTGCATCAGCCATGCTTCGCGCCAAACAGGTTGAAGGATATGATCTCGATCCTGTAGCCGTGGAAAGCGCCCGCTTGAACTCCAAGCTCAATAAAGTCAGCGATCATATCGAGATCAAGCAAAATAATCTGCTTGACGGCGTCGAAGGGGAAAAAGACGTCATCGTCGCCAACATCCTGGCCGAGGTCATCTTGCGCTTTACGGATCAGGCATACAGCCTGTTGAAAGACGGCGGTTATTTCATTACTTCGGGAATCATTCAGCAGAAAAAACAGGAAGTCAAAG
>NZ_CP026521.1:2932775-2935448 GCF_002953915.1 Bacillus sp. MBGLi79 | reverse complement strand
GGCCGCAGCTCCGCCGTTGAAGGCCGCCATCACGGCTGTGATGCATGTCCCGATATTGGAGCCGAGAACAACGCTCATCGCTTCGGTCAAACCGACGACACCTTGATCCATAAAGCTCATCAGGATGCCGACACACGCCGAACTGGAATGAATCATCGCGGTCAACACCGTGCCGATGATTAAGGCGTAAAGCGTTGAATTTTCAGCAAGCTGCACAATATAAGCGCCCGAGTCTAGCTGTGACAACGGCACGGCAAGCCGGCTAAAGCCGCTGATACAGAAAAAAATAACACCCAAGCCGATCATGCTTACGCCCACTTGCCGAAAAGGGGATTTTCCGGCCATGAAAAGAACCGCACCTGCGGCAAAGAGGGCAAAAATCAAAAATTCCAGCTTCACCGCCAAAAATTCCGTTGTGAAGGTGGACCCGATGTTTGTTCCCAAAATGAGCGGAATCGAACGTTTAAATGAAAGGGCGCCTACCGAGACAAAGCCAATGACGATCACCATAAATGCCGAGCTGCTTTGCAAAACCCCCGTAAATACAATGCTGACCAAAAAGGCTTTCACCGGATGATCCGTGAAAAACAGCAGCCGCTTTTCGATTTTTTCAAATGTCAGTGAAATCAAACCTTTTCTCAGCATGCTCATGCCTTTGAGAAAAAGAACGATCAATAATATGAATAAGATCAAGATTATCATCAGTTTTTCGAACAGCCTCCTTTATAAATATATACAGACAAGCTGCCGAAATCATGACTGAACAATAAAACGATTCTCCTTGGTTGACCTTACCGGAGGCTTATATTATAATGTCAAAGTACATGTTTATATGTATGTCTTTTTTTAAAGCAGTCGATTGGTGTATTCGGAGGGAGGGAAAGAGAATGTCAAAAACGGTCGTTAGAAAAAACGAATCGCTTGAAGATGCTCTTCGTCGCTTCAAACGCAGTGTATCAAAGACAGGTACTTTGCAGGAAGCAAGAAAGCGTGAATTTTATGAAAAACCTAGCGTAAGACGCAAGAAAAAGTCTGAAGCTGCAAGAAAGCGCAAATACTAAAAGAGGGTGGATTTATGAGTCTTCTTGAGCGGCTGAATCAAGATATGAAGCTCTATATGAAAAACCGTGAGAAAGACAAACTGACTGTCATTCGCATGGTCAAAGCTTCGCTTCAAAACGAAGCAATCAAGCTTAAGAAAGACAGGCTGACCGATGATGAAGAACTGACTGTTCTTTCTCGTGAATTAAAACAGCGTAAAGACTCCCTCCATGAATTTTCAAACGCTAATCGTTCAGATTTAGTAGATAAAGTTCAAAAAGAGTTAGACATTCTGGAAGCTTATATGCCTGAACAGCTGACGGAAGAAGAGCTGCTCGGCATCGTCAATGAGACGATCGCCGAAGTCGGCGCCTCTTCAAAAGCGGATATGGGCAAAGTGATGAGCGCTATCATGCCGAAAGTCAAAGGCAAGGCGGACGGCGGTCTCGTCAATAAGCTTGTCAGCAAACAACTGTCTTAAGAAAAAGACGCCTTTAAGCAATTAAAGGCGTCTTTTTTTGTGCGTGTTCATACAATAGAAAAGTAGTAGAAAGATGAAACCTTTGCTACATTTATAACGTATGTAATGTTAATGATAATAGGGGAAGGAGGTCTCAGACATCGTTGCTGCTGAAAAAATTTAGAATTTTTGTTGCTCTGGCCAGCGGTTTTGTTTTATTCTTATTACTAGGCGTTCATTTGACCGTGAAAGCGGATGGAGATACAGTGTATGTCATTCCGATCGAAGAAACGGTTGAAAAAGGGCTTTCAAAATTTCTTGAGCGTTCTTTTCAAGAAGCGGAAGATATGAATGCCAAACATATCATACTCGATATCAATACCCCCGGCGGAGCGGTCGACGCAGTCCTTGACATGGCTGATACGATACATAACTCCGACATTCCGGTGACCGCTTATGTGAATAGAAGGGCTCTGTCCGCAGGCGCTTACCTCGCCTTGAATGCAGACGATATTTATATGGCGCCCGGCGGGAAAATGGGAGCTGCCGCGATCATTGACACGCAGGGAAATGCCGCTGATAAAAAGTCGGAATCTCTGTGGCTCGCTGAAATGGAAGACGCAGCCAAAAAAAACGGACGTGATCCGAAATACGCTCTCGCGATGGCCGATGCGGATGTCGATGCTAAAGAAGTTGGGGCGCCGAAGGGCGAGCTGCTCACATTAAGCCCTGACAAAGCGCTGGAAGTCGGCTATTCCGAAGGCACAGTTTCGAGCCTTGATGATCTTTTGAAAAAGCTGAACTTGAAGGATGCCAAAATCGAGCGTTCCGAGGTGAGCTTCGCCGAAAAGGTGGCCCGGTGCATCACGCATCCGGTCGTGATTCCGATTCTCCTTTCAATCGGAAGTCTCGGGCTGATTGTCGAGCTTTATTCGCCTGGTTTTGGGATCCCCGGCTTTATGGGACTCTCTGCGCTGCTGCTCTTTTTCTACGGTCATCTCGTCGCCGGGCTTGCCGGAATGGAAACGATCCTTCTGTTTGCAGCAGGCATTATTTTAATCATTTTAGAGATTTTTTTGCCGGGCGGAATAGCAGGGATTGCCGGCCTGATCGCGATTGTTGCGAGCCTCTTATTAGCATCGGGAAGCTTTAAGGTCATGGCCGTCTCCATT
>NZ_CP026521.1:2930142-2932675 GCF_002953915.1 Bacillus sp. MBGLi79 | reverse complement strand
GTTTTTTTACTCTAAGGCGAAATTAAAAGGCGATCAGACGATTGAAGAAGAGTTCCGCTTTCCTGGCCCTAAGCCCCAGACAAAAGAGGCGGCGATCATCTCGGTGGCCGACAGTGTCGAAGCAGCCGTCCGCTCAATGCATAACCCGAATCCCGAAAGGATTGAAAAGCTGGTGCGCGGGATCATATCAGATAAGCTGCAGGACGGGCAGTTTGACGAATGCGATTTAACTTTAAAAGAGCTCAATATTATCGCGAAGACGCTCTGTGAAACGCTGAAAGGCATTTTTCATTCCCGGATCGAATATCCGGAAGCTAATCCTAAACAGAAGGTGAAACACACATGAGTTTAATTCTAGATATCACAGACGAGATCGGACGGGTCCCTGAAGACCAGCTTGCTGAAATTGAGAAAATTCTTCAATTCGCAGCGGCAGAGGAAGGCGTCGCAGACGGCGCCGAAGTTTCGGTTACGATCGTCAACAATGAAGAGATCCAAAAAATCAACAAAGAGTACAGAGGCAAAGATTATCCGACTGATGTCATTTCATTTGCCCTTGAAGAAGACGGGGAAGGAGAGATTGAAATTATCGGCGCTGACATGCCGCCCGTTCTCGGAGATATCATCATCAGCGCTGATAAAGCACGGGAACAGGCCGAAGAATACGGGCATTCACTGATGAGGGAGCTGGGTTTTCTGACGGTTCACGGCTTTTTGCACCTCCTCGGCTATGACCATATGACAGAAGAAGAGGAAAAAGAGATGTTCACTAAGCAAAAGGACATTTTGAATCGATATGGGCTCTCAAGATCCTCATAAACAAAATGAATGGCGCCGTCTGAAATGGAGTTTTTCAAACGCCTTAACAGGAATAGTCAAGACGTTCATGTCGGAGCGCAATTTTAGAATTCATTCCGGGGCCGCCATCCTTGTGATCGTCTGCGGCTTTTTCTTCAGGCTGACTCTGATCGAATGGTCCATCATCTTGATCCTGATCGGCGGAATGCTTGCCTTGGAGCTGATGAATACGGCTGTGGAGCATACGATCGATCTTTTCACAAAAGAGAACCACCCGCTTGCAAAGGCGGCAAAGGACGCGGCGGCCGGGGCGGTTTGCGTGTTTGCGGCCGTTTCGTGTATGATTGGGTTACTCATCTTTTTGTCAAAATTGTTTTGATGCCGTGCCTTTCATTGTGCGCAATTCTTACAAAAATTTTACATTTGTGATTTGGGCGTGAAAAAGAAGCCATTTTTATGTAAAATAAAAGTGTTAGCGGTACCATAACCGCTATAGGAAGGAATACACACATTGACTAAACAAGAATTGATTGCAGAAGCTTTAAAAGCAAGGGAATTTGCATATGTTCCGTATTCGAAATTCAAAGTCGGCGCTGCCCTTTTGACTGAGGACGGCAAGGTGTACAAAGGCTGCAACATTGAAAATGCTGCATACAGCCTGTGCAACTGCGCCGAGCGGACAGCGTTGTTCAAGGCTTACTCGGAAGGGGAAAAATCGTTTAAGATGCTTGCCGTCGCTGCGGATACGCCGGGTCCGGTGTCGCCGTGCGGAGCGTGCAGACAGGTGATTTCTGAACTTTGTTCACCAAACATGCCTGTCATCTTAACCAATCTGAATGGCCAAATCAAAGAAATGACGGTTCAAGAATTACTGCCAGGAGCATTTTCATCGGAGGACTTACATGACACAGGAAAGCTTTAAATCAGGATTTGTCTCCATTATCGGACGACCAAACGTAGGAAAATCTACATTTTTGAATCGCGTGATCGGCCAAAAAATTGCCATCATGAGCGACAAACCGCAAACAACAAGAAACAAAGTGCAAGGTGTGCTGACAACCGATACATCCCAGACGATTTTTATCGATACGCCGGGCATTCATAAACCGAAGCATAAATTGGGCGATTTTATGATGAAGGTGGCGCAGAACACTTTAAAGGAAGTCGACTTGATCTTGTTTATGATCAATGCGGAGGAAGGCTACGGAAAAGGCGACGAATTTATCATCGAGCGCTTAAAAGGAGTCAAGACGCCGGTATTTTTGATCGTCAACAAAATCGACCGGATTCATCCGGATGAGCTTCTTGTGCTGATCGATGAGTACAGAACCAGGTATCCGTTTCAGGAAATCGTTCCGATCTCCGCCCTTGAGGGAAATAATATCGATACGCTTTTAAAGCAAATTGAAGATTATTTGCCGGAAGGTCCGCAGTTTTACCCGAGTGACCAGGTGACCGATCATCCGGAGCGATTTATCATTTCTGAGCTGATTCGGGAAAAAGTGCTGCATCTGACAAGGGAAGAGATCCCTCACAGCATTGCGGTCTCGATCGAGTCCATTCAAGAACGGGAAAACGGTTCTGTGTATGTGAGCGCGACCATCGTCGTCGAACGCGATTCACAAAAAGGGATCGTCATCGGAAAAAGAGGCAGCCTGCTTAAAGAAATCGGCAAGCGGGCAAGAACCGATATCGAGGCGCTGCTCGGATCATCGGTGTTTTTAGAGCTGTGGGT
>NZ_CP026521.1:2921732-2930042 GCF_002953915.1 Bacillus sp. MBGLi79 | reverse complement strand
GAAGCGTAGACACGTACCTCCTTTTTAAAGAATTGGAAAAGGAGAACCTGGAAAGACCCGAAGTACTTGAAGAAGAGCTAGCGCAAATTGACTTTCCAATTTTGTGATCATGCTTGACCCCTCCAATTTTTGGATGGTGCACATATGCTGACGAAATGTGAAGGTATCGTCCTTCGTACAAACGACTATGGTGAAACAAATAAAATCATTACGCTATTGACGAGAGAACACGGGAAAATCGGTGTGCTGGCAAGGGGCGCCAAAAAGCCGAACAGCCGCTTGTCAGCGATTTCCCAGCCGTTCCTTTATGCTTCTTTTTTATTCCGCAAATCATCCGGTCTCGGCACATTGGAGCAGGGCGAGATGATCGAAAGCATGAGGCATATACGCGAGGATCTGTTTTTAACAGCATACGCGGCCTACATCACTGAATTAATCGACAAGGGAACGGAGGAAAAGAAACCGAATCCGTTTTTATTTGAGCTGCTTCTTCAGTCGATGAGGAGGCTCGATGACGGTACAGATCCCGACATTATCGCCAACCTTATCGAAGTTAAAATGCTCAGCGTGATGGGACTGTATCCGGAGCTGGATGAATGTGTACATTGCAAAAGCAAAGACGGCACATTTCATTTTTCGATCCGCGACAACGGCTTTATCTGCCACCGCTGTTTTGCGAAAGATCCATACAGGATACCGCTGTCTCCCGCATCCGCCAGGCTGTTGAGGCTGTTTTTTTATTTTGACCTGTCAAGGCTCGGAAATGTCTCGGTTAAACAGGAGACGAAGGATGAGCTGAAAAGGGTCATACAGACGTACTATGACGAGTACTCAGGGATCTACCTGAAATCGCGGCGCTTCATGGAACAAATGGACAATATGAAAAAGATGCTGGGCGATGAAAACAAAAGTTGACAACCTCTTCATCTTTTTATAAGATCATGTCATGAAGATTGGATTCAATAATGACGTTGCGTTGACGGAAAGAAGTAATTGCGCACGGCCTCATTGAAGCGACTCCGGGGCGGTGAAAGCCGGGGATGAGAGCGTAATGAAAGGCATTCCCTGAGCAACTTTTAAAAAAGAGGCTGAGACATTTCCTCTCAGCAATTAGGGTGGAACCGCGGGAGAACTCTCGTCCCTATGTTTGTGGGCAAACAAGCATAGGGACGGGAGTTTTTTTCTGCCCAAACCAGCCCTATGCCAAAAATTAAACTTGAAAACACGTTTTATGGAGGTGCTTCATTTGAATATTCAAGAAATGATTCTGACACTGCAAAAGCACTGGTCCAATGAAGGATGCGTACTTTTGCAGTCGTATGATGTAGAGAAGGGTGCAGGAACGATGAGTCCATATACATTTTTGCGGAGCCTTGGACCTGAACCTTGGAAAGTCGCTTATGTGGAGCCGTCAAGACGCCCTGCGGACGGAAGATACGGGGACAACCCGAACAGGCTTTATCAGCACCATCAATTCCAGGTGATCATTAAGCCGTCTCCCGACAATATTCAAGAGCTTTATTTAGATTCATTAAAAGCTCTTGGAATCGACCCTCTGGAGCATGATATCCGTTTTGTCGAGGATAACTGGGAAAATCCGTCGCTCGGCTGCGCCGGGCTTGGCTGGGAAGTGTGGCTTGACGGCATGGAAATCACCCAGTTTACCTATTTTCAGCAGGTCGGCGGGCTTGAGTGCAAACCGGTTTCTGTGGAAATCACATACGGTATTGAACGCCTTGCTTCTTATATTCAAGACAAAGAAAACGTCTTTGACCTCGAATGGACGAAAGGCTATACGATAAAAGACCTGTTCAAGATGGCTGAATACGAGCATTCCGTCTATACGTTCGAGACATCTGACGTCGACATGCTGTTCGAATTGTTTGCCACGTACGAAAAAGAAGCGAACCGTCAGATGGATCAGGGACTTGTCCATCCTGCTTATGATTATGTACTGAAATGCTCGCATACGTTCAACTTGCTTGACGCAAAAGGAGCGATTTCCGTCACGGAGCGCACAGGATATATTGCAAGGGTGAGAAATCTGGCCAGAAAAGTGGCGAAAACGTATTATGATGAACGCGAAAAGTTGGGTTTCCCAATGCTGAAGGAGGAAGAGGCTTCACATGAGTAATAAATATTTGCTTTTAGAAATCGGATTAGAAGAAATGCCGGCGCGCTTCATGCATGACAGCATGACTCAGCTTGGTGAAAAACTGGAAAGCTGGCTCAAGGAAAAAAATATTGCCTTCGGTTCCGTCAAGCTGTATAACTCCCCTAGAAGACTGGCCGTTCTTGTCGAGAACGTGGCGGAGAAGCAGGACGATGTGACAGAAGAAGCGAAAGGACCGGCAAAGAAAATCGCCCTTGACGAAAACGGCGAATGGACAAAGGCGGCCATCGGCTTTTCACGGGGGCAAGGAGCAAGTCCGGAAGATTTGTATTTTAAAGACATCAAAGGAACGGAATATGTTTTTGTGCAAAAATTCCAAAAAGGTCAGGATACGTTTTCATTACTTCCTGAGCTCGGCGACTTGGTGACAAGCCTCCACTTTCCAAAAAACATGCGCTGGGGCAGCGAAGATTTGAAATACATCAGGCCGATTAAATGGATCGTCGCGCTGTTCGGCAGTGAAGTCGTTCCGTTTTCAGTCGCTCATGTCGAAACCGGCCGCACAACACAGGGACACCGCTTCCTCGGAAAAGCAGCCAGCTTGAGCGCACCTTCTGAATACGAAGCGGCACTGGAAAGCCAGTTTGTGATTGCCGATCCGGACAAACGGAAGCAGCTGATCGTTAAGCAGCTTGACGAACTGGCGGCTGAAAAGTCCTGGGACATTCCGAGAGACGAGGATCTGCTGGATGAGGTTACCCATCTGGTTGAATATCCAACGGTTCTGTTCGGTTCTTACGAAAAGGAATTTCTCGCAATTCCTGAAGAGGTGCTCGTGACAACGATGAAAGAGCATCAGCGCTATTTCCCTGTCAAAGATAAAAACGGCGATTTGCTTCCTTACTTTGTGACCGTCCGCAACGGAGACAGCCGCGCCCTTGAAAACGTGGCGAGAGGGAACGAAAAAGTACTGAGAGCAAGGCTTTCAGACGCCGCCTTCTTCTATAAAGAAGATCAAAAATTAAACATTGACGAGAATGTGAAAAAACTCGAAAAGATCGTTTTCCACGAAGAACTGGGATCGCTTGGAGACAAAGTAAGACGCACTGAGGCGGTTGCTGAAAGAATCGCTGAAATCATCGGTGCGGATCAAGAGACGGTGCAGCTGATCAAGCGCGCTTCGCACATTTCAAAATTCGACCTTGTGACACACATGGTTTACGAATTTCCTGAGCTGCAGGGCATCATGGGTGAAAAATATGCGCGGATGCTCGGGGAGAAAGAAGAAGTGGCGCTCGCTGTCAATGAGCATTATATGCCGAGACAAGCCGGAGGGGAAACACCTTCATCAATCGTCGGCGCCGTCGTCGCATTAGCGGATAAACTTGATACGGTCGCTTCATTCTTTAAAATCGGCGTTATTCCGACAGGATCTCAGGATCCGTATGGACTAAGAAGACAGGCGAGCGGCATCGTCCAAATCCTGCTTGACCGGAACTGGGGCATTTCATTCAAAGAACTGGCTGCGTTTGCCGGACAGGAAGCAAACAGCGAACTGCTCGAATTCTTTAAACAGCGCCTCAAATACGTATTAACAGCGGAAAACATCCGCTACGATGTGGTGGATGCCGTGCTCGAAAGCTCGAACCTTGAGCCGTATTCGGCTGTCAAAAAAGCCGCTGTTCTTGAATCGGCTGCAGCAAAACCGGAATTTAAAGAAACGGCTGAAGCGCTGGCAAGGGTTATTTCGATCAGCAAAAAGAGCGAAACGAACGCCATTGATGCGTCACTGTTTGAAAACCCTCAAGAAGAGGAGCTTTTCAAAGCTTATGAGGCGTGCAGACAGCAATTAGAGACCCTTTACCAAGCAAAAGATTATGAGGGAGCCTTCAGTGAGCTGTCCAAGCTAAAAGAGCCGATCGAAGGTTATTTTGATCACACGATGGTCCATGCCGAAGATGAAAGATTAAAAGCGAACCGCCTGGCGCAAATGGCAAGCCTGGCGGAGCTGATCCGATCTTTTGCAAACATCAATGCCATCATTGTAAAATAAACACCGCAGAAGACGGTTGCTGATAAGCTGGCAATCGTCTTTTTGCTCAAATTGATTTTTCACATCCTTGTCAAATTGTGCCTGTCTTTTTCATAGAATTCAATTGTAATTGCTGTTATTTTAGTCTTCATATGCGTTATAATATGTTATCGACTTTTATACATAACGAACGAATTGTGAGCTTCGGCTTAAAGGTGGTGAGTACGATCGAACTAAATAAACGTCAGGAGCATATTTTGCAGATTGTCAAAGAGAACGGACCGATTACCGGAGAACATATCGCGGAAAAGCTGAATCTGACAAGGGCTACGCTTCGTCCGGACTTGGCGATATTGACGATGTCAGGATTTTTGGAAGCAAGGCCGCGGGTCGGTTATTTCTACACGGGAAAGACGGGCACGCAGCTCTTGGCTGATAAGCTGAAAAAGCTGCAGGTGAAAGACTTCCAGTCCATTCCGGTGGTCATTCATGAAAATGTCTCCGTTTATGATGCGATTTGCACGATGTTTTTAGAGGACGTAGGAACGCTTTTTGTCGTTGATGATAATGCCATCTTAGTCGGTGTACTTTCACGAAAAGACTTGCTCAGAGCCAGCATCGGCAAACAGGAGCTCCCTTCAATACCCGTCCATATCATTATGACGAGAATGCCGAACATTACGCTTTGCAGGCGCGACGATTTCATTTTGGACATTGCCAAGATGCTTATCGAAAAACAAATTGACGCACTGCCTGTTGTAAAAGATACAGAAAAAGGCTATGAAGTTGTGGGAAGAATTACGAAAACGAACATGACAAAAATTTTAGTCGGCTTATCTGAAAATGAAATCATGTAGAGTGAACTTCAAATGGAGGGATATCATGAGTAATCGGACGATTTATGTTGTATCAGACTCTGTCGGCGAGACCGCTGAGCTCGTAGTCAAGGCGGCTATCAGCCAGTTTAACGGTTCATCCGAGCAGACAAACATCAGGCGGATTCCTTATGTCGAAGACCGCGGAACAATAAAAGAAGTGATCTCGCTGGCAGAAGCGGACGGAGGCATCATCTGTTTTACGCTTGTTGTCCCGGAGATTCGTGATTTTTTAATCGCCGAAGCGGAAAAGGCGAATGTCGTGTATTACGATATCATCGGCCCGCTGATCGAGAAAATGGAGACGGTCTACGGCTTCAGCGCGAAATACGAGCCGGGCAGAGTCCGGCAGCTGGACGAAGATTATTTTAAGAAGGTAGAGGCCATCGAATTTGCCGTAAAATATGACGACGGCAGAGACCCAAGGGGCATCTTAAAAGCGGATATCGTGCTGATCGGCGTGTCGAGAACGTCCAAAACTCCGTTATCCCAATACTTGGCGCACAAACGGTTAAAAGTGGCAAACGTTCCGATCGTTCCCGAGGTGGATCCTCCCGAAGAGCTCTTTACCGTTGATCCGGCTAAATGCATCGGGTTAAAAATCAGCCCGGATAAGCTGAACCATATTCGCAAAGAGCGCCTGAAATCGCTCGGCCTCAACGACAAAGCGATTTACGCTAATATCAACCGCATCAAAGAAGAGCTGGAGTTCTTTGAAAAGATCGTCGGCCGCATCGGCTGCAATGTCGTAGACGTATCAAATAAAGCGGTAGAGGAAACGGCCAACATTATTCACAACATGATGACAAAAAGGGTCTAAGAATAAAACTCAGGACACCCCATCCTGGGTTTTTGCTTTGATGGTTTTGGGAAAAGTGAAAATGTTAGCATCTTTAACCCATTTGTATTATAATAAAAAATTGTGATAAAATAATTAACTTTTAGGTTTAAGCTTAGTACAGAACGAATAAACTATTATGGGTATCGTGTCAAGAATTTCCCGAAAAAAACTTTCGACAAATTCTTATAGATCGATTATTTTTGAAACCTGTGTGATTTTGCCTGTATTTATAGCAGGAGATTGATGGAGGGATGGAGAATTAGTCTTCTTGAAAAAGAAAGGACGATTTTTGTCGATGCAGACGCATGCCCGGTGAAAGATGAAGTGCTCAAAACAGCGGCGGATTTCGACGTAAAGGTCATATTCGTGGCTTCATTCGAGCATTTTCAAGTCACAAGGAAAGAAGAAGAGAATTGGACATATGTCGATCCGCATAAAGAAGCAGCCGATCTGTACATTGCCAACCATGTTCGACCAGGTGATGTCGTCGTCACACAAGATATCGGGCTGGCATCACTTTTGCTTGGCAAAAAGGTCTATGTGATGTCGGAGAGAGGCTATCTTTTCGAAGAGGACTCCATCGATCATGCTCTTTTCCGCCGTCACGTCGCACAAAAATTGAGAAGAAGCGGACGTTACACGAAAGGCCCGAAAAAACTGGTCAAGGAAGACCGAGAGCGATTTGTCAAAGAGCTGCAAAAAATCTTGTCGAAAATTGAAGGATTTACGTACTAAGCAGCGAATTATGTACGACGGAGTGTTGGAACATGGGCAATCGTATACCAGACGAAATTGTAGAACAGGTGCAAAAATCAGCTGATATCGTAGAAGTTATCGGAGAGTACGTCCAGTTGAGAAAACAGGGGCGTAATTATTTTGGGCTTTGTCCTTTTCATGGTGAGAATACGCCATCTTTTTCCGTTTCCGGAGAAAAACAGATTTTTCATTGTTTTGGCTGCGGAGCGGGAGGGAATGTTTTTTCATTTTTAAGACAAATGGAAGGTTATTCATTTACGGAGGCCGTCTCTCACCTGGCGGACAAATATCAAATAGATCTGCCGGAGCAGGTAGCGGCTGTATCAGCATACAGCACAGGCAGTTCGGATGAACAGAAAATGGCGGAAGCTCATGATCTGTTAAAGAAATTTTATCATCATTTGCTGGTCAATACAAAGGAAGGCCAGGAAGCGCTCGATTATTTGCTCGAAAGAGGCTTTGAGATGGAGCAGATCGAGCAGTTTGAAATCGGATGCGCCCTTGATTCATGGGATTTCATCACAAAGTTTTTGGAACGGAGAGGTTTTGATCTTGCGCTGATGGAAAGAGCTGGACTCATCATCAGACGCGAGAACGGTGACGGCTATTTTGACCGTTTCAGAAACAGGATTATGTTTCCGATTCATGATCATCACGGCGCAACGGTCGCTTTTTCCGGAAGGACGTTCACCGGGGAGCAGCCAAAATATATGAACAGCCCGGAAACGCCGCTTTTTCGAAAAAGCAAGCTTCTCTATCATTTCCATCAGGCCCGCCTTCACATTCGAAAAGAAGAGAGGGCCGTCCTTTTTGAAGGATTTGCCGACGTCATCTCAGCCGTCAGTTCCGGTGTGAAAGAATCGATCGCCACGATGGGCACATCGCTGACAGAAGAGCATGCGAAAATCATCAGGCGAAATGTCGGAGAGGTCATACTGTGCTATGACTCGGATCATGCCGGTTATGAAGCCACGCTGAAAGCGGCGGAGATTCTTCAGAAAAAAGGCTGCGACGTCAAGGTGGCCATGATACCTGACGGGCTGGATCCCGATGACTACATCAAAAAATTCGGAAG
Organism: Bacillus sp. MBGLi79; assembly: GCF_002953915.1. Lineage (NCBI taxonomy): Bacteria > Bacillati > Bacillota > Bacilli > Caryophanales > Bacillaceae > Bacillus > Bacillus sp. MBGLi79. The sequence goes on along the minus strand of NZ_CP026521.1, from coordinate 2,922,350 downwards.
CGAGAAATTTAAGAATGATGTAATAGGGGCCAGCGTTACGATGATGACGTTTAAAATGAACTATTTCCGCAAGGGCAGAAACCTGTCTGATGAAGGAGACCGTTTAGCCTATATCAACGATGTACTGAAGGAAGTCAGCCTTCTCAGCGGACCTTTGGAACAGGAAATATACGTCAAACAGCTGGCAAATGAATTTTCAATCTCATTTGAATCCTTGAAGGATCAGCTTTCCGTATTTGAAAAGCAGGCTGTAAGCCGCAGCAGGGAAAGCAGCCGTCAGGACTCAAAAGAGCGGCAGGCGGCCGTTTCGCGCGCCCCGCGGAGAAAGACAGGTCTTCGGCCGGCTCATGAGAACGCGGAGCGGATGCTCCTGGCTCACATGATTCATGACCGGGACGTCATTCGAAAGGTTTTAGACCGGGTGGGCTTTGAATTCAACCTTGATCAGCACCGCGCGATTGCCGCTTATTTGTACGCCATGTATGAAGAAGGAGCGGACATTTCCATCCAGGAGCTCTTTAAGAGAGTTGAGGATCAGGAACTCGGTCAGCTTCTGACAGATATCTTAATGCTTCAGGTGAACGAAGAATTAAGTGAAGCGGAATTATCTGATTATGT
>NZ_CP026521.1:2917739-2921632 GCF_002953915.1 Bacillus sp. MBGLi79 | reverse complement strand
AAAAGACAAACAGAGCTCCCAATTTTTTGCTTGTTGAGGGGTTCTTTTTTATATGCTGCTCATTCTATAAGACATCTTGCTGTCCCGGCTTATCCCGGTATGAATCAATAACTTTGAATGAACTGAACAATTTAGATATGATCTGGATAAAAGTGCTTTGAAAAATGGGATGATAGAAAGTTGGTTTTTAAAGATGAACATCAACAACATACACGATTTTAATTTAAACCAAGAAAATGACTTTTTAACGATACAAACAAAACTAAAAAAACATATCAATCTAGTAAAATCTATCAGTAAAGACGCTCTGCAAACCTGTGCGGGGGTTGATTTAGCTTATTGGTAGGAAGATGGTGAAGCGTTTGGTGTCTGCAGTATCAACGTGCTGGATTTTCATACGAAGCGTGTCATTGAAAAAGTACATAGTGCAGGAAAAATCGCTGTGCCTTATATCGCGGGGTTTCTTGCTTTTAGGGAGCTGCCGCTTATTATTAAGGCGGCTAAGAAGCTGACGATTGAACCGGATGTTTTTTTATTTGACGGGAATGGCTATCTCCATTTTAACCATATGGGGATTGCGACACATGCGGCGTTTTTTCTCGAAAAGCCAACGATCGGCATTGCGAAAACTTACTTGAAAATAAAACAAACTGATTTTGTGATGCCTGATAATAATTTCGGTGCTTATACTGATATTGTAATTGATGGCGAAGTCTACGGACGTGCGGTGCGGACAAGGCAAGATGTCAAACCGATATTTCTATCATGCGGACATTTGATTGATTTAGACAGCAGTTATGACATCGCGATGAGCTTGGTCAATCGAGAAAGCAGGCTGCCGATTCCGGTTCGGCTCGCGGATCTTGAGACTCATGCTTTACGTGCGTACTACAGAGAAAATCAAAAATTGATCGAGTAGAAGTTGATTTGCTGTTCCAGCTTGGAAACTAAAGCGATTTTTTATATGATAGTAAAGGAAAAATGAATCTAGAAAAGTTGTGATAATTGTGAATGAATTGAAGTTATCGAAAAGGCTGCAGACTGTGGCGAAATACATAACAAAAGGGGCGGTTGTCGCTGATATCGGGTCTGATCATGCGTATTTGCCTTGCTATTGTGTGCTGAATCGACTGGCAAGCGCCGCGATCGCCGGAGAAATCACAGATGGTCCTTTTCTTTCTGCGAAGCAGCAGGTTGAGAAATTGCAATTAAGTCCGCTCATATCCGTAAGGAAAGGCGACGGGCTTGAAGTGATTGAAAAGGGCGAAGCTGATGTGATCACGATTGCCGGAATGGGAGGCTCGCTCATTGCTCACATTCTAAAAGCGGGCAAGGATAAGCTCTCAGGTAAGGAACGTTTGGTTTTACAGCCGAATATCCACGCTCACCATATTAGAGAATGGCTCTATCAGGAAGGCTATGCACTGATCAATGAAGAAATCCTTGAGGAAGACGGCAAGTACTATGAGGTTCTCGTCGCGGAAGCGGGCGATCGGGATGCGGCTTACGATGGGATTTCCTTTGCGGCAGGCATGCTTGTCGGCCCATTTTTGGCCAAACAAAAAAATGCTGTTTTTATCAAAAAATGGTCGCAAGAACTGAAACATACGGAAAACATCTATCAACAAATTGAAGCGGCTCTTCCGAGTGCAGAAAATCAACAAAAATTGCTTGAACTGTCAAAACGGATAGAGGTCTTAAAGGAGGTACTTAGAAGATGACAAAAACGATAAACGGGCATGAAATCATCCAATTGTTTGAACAATTTTCACCAAAGTCATACGCCGTTGAAGGCGATAAAATCGGCCTGCAAATCGGCACGCTGAACAAAACGGTGTCCAATGTCATGGTCACGCTAGATGTTCTCGAAGAAACGGTTGATGAAGCGATTGCAAAGAACGTTGACTTAATCATTGCGCACCATCCGCCTGTTTTCAGGCCGCTGAAACATGTCATCACAGACCAGCCCGGCGGAAGGCTGATCGAAAAGTGCATCAAGCATGATATCGCCGTTTATGCGGCTCATACAAATCTCGATGTTGCTGACGGCGGTGTCAACGACATGCTTGCGGAAGCGCTGGAATTAAAGAACACAAAAGTGCTCGTTCCAACCTACGAAGAGCCACTGAAAAAACTCGCCGTCTATGTCCCGAAAGATTATGAAGAACAGGTGCGCGCAGCGCTTGGAGACGCCGGAGCCGGTCATATCGGCGCCTACAGCCACTGTGCGTTTTCTTCAGAAGGAGTCGGCAGCTTCAAGCCGCTGTCTGAAGCCGATCCTTTTATCGGCGAGCGGGGCGAGCTTGAACGGGTCGAAGAGGTAAGAATCGAGACCGTTTATCCGTCAGGTATTGAAAAATCCGTGATCAAAGCGATGAATGAGGCTCATCCGTATGAAGAAGTGGCCTTTGATATTTATCCCGTCGAGCAGAGTCCGCTTCGAAAAGGGCTGGGTCGTATCGGTGAATTGAATGAAGAGATGACACTCGAAGCATTTGCCCGTTATGTGAAAGAAAAGCTGGAGGCAAACGGAGCGCGGATGGTGGGCAAGTCTGATGCGAAAGTGAAGAAGGTCGCTGTATTAGGCGGCGACGGCAATAAATACATCCATCATGCAAAACGTATGGGCGCCGATGTATATGTAACAGGAGATCTTTATTTCCATACAGCGCACGATGCCATGATGATCGGGCTGAATGTGGTCGACCCTGGACATTATGCCGAACAAATCATGAAAAACGGAGTTGCGAAAAAGCTGACGGCGATGTGCCGAAAGAAAAAATACAATGTCGCCGTCTTTCCATCAGATACAAATACGAACCCGTTTACATTTTTATAAAAACAAAACCTGAAGCGATGGATGCTTCAGGTTTTTGCTTTTACTTTAGGCAAGATTTTTTGAAGAGGTACTTCGTGACTGATCTTCCATGTGGAAGGATCTTCACGATCGAATTGTTCTAAAAAGCGGATGACTTCTTTTGTAATCGGAGTCGGGGTCGATGCGCCGGCCGTTACAGCGACGGTTTCCACGCCGTCGAGCCATTCCAGCTTTAATTCGCTTAAATCGCCGATCCGGTATGCTTTCGTGCCTGCGATTTCCTCGGAGACCTGGGCGAGGCGATTCGAGTTATTGCTTTTCGGATCGCCGACAACGATTGTCAAGTCGGCTTTTTTCGCCTGTTCGGACACCGCTTCCTGACGCACCTGGGTGGCCAGACAAATCTCCTGGTGGAATTCAACATCCGGATATTTTTCTTTTACTTTTTCCATAATATCATGGACATCCCATTGGGACATCGTCGTTTGGTTCGTGACAATCAGTTTCTCCGCTTCAATGTCCAGCCTTTCCACGTCTTCTTCGGTTTCGACAAGATGAACGATATCCGGGGCGACACCGACCGCTCCTTCAGGCTCCGGGTGTCCTTTTTTTCCAATGTAGATGACGTGATAGCCTTCCGCTTTCATTTTTCGGATTAAATCGTGTGTTTTTGTCACATCAGGGCAGGTGGCGTCAATCGCGACAAGACCTTTATCCTCAGCTATTTTACGGACTTCGGGCGAAACGCCGTGAGCGGTGAAGATCACCGTTCCTTTGTCGACCTGATTCAAAATCTCAAGCCGGTTCGGACCGTCAAGCGTATAAATGCCCTCTTTTTCAAATGCGTCGGTGACATGTTTATTGTGAACGATCATTCCTAAAATATATATAGGTCTCGGCAGACTTTTATCGAGAGCCGCGTTTTTTGCGATGACCATGGCGTCGACGACACCGTAGCAATAGCCGCGCGGCGATATTTTAATTACGTTCATTCTTAGTCCTCCTATAAAGAAGTAAGAGCCGGGCATGATAAAAAGCCGTAAAAAACGGCTTATTTTTGCAGTCTCTATAGACC
>NZ_CP026521.1:2912260-2917639 GCF_002953915.1 Bacillus sp. MBGLi79 | reverse complement strand
AACAAGGATATAAATATACAAGCAAACGGGAGGAGATGCTTCAGCTGTTTAGGGAATCTGATAAATATTTAACGGCGAAAAACGTCCTTTCCGCTTTAAACGATGATTATCCGGGGTTAAGCTTTGATACGATCTACAGGAATTTGTCGCTGTTTGAAGAACTCGGCATTTTGGAAACGACTGAGCTTTCCGGTGAAAAGCTGTTTCGCTTTAAATGTTCTTCTGCTCATCACCACCATCATTTTATTTGCATGATGTGCGGCAAAACGAAGGAAATCGAGCTATGCCCGATGGAAAAGCTGACAGACGATCTTGACGGCTACCAGATCAGCGGCCACAAGTTTGAAATTTACGGAACGTGCCCGCGATGCGAAGAAAAAAGCGCAGAAGCGCAGTAAAGAAAAGCGGCATATGGCGTTAAAAAGCCATATGCCTTTTTAACGCAAAAAGCATGTAAGAGACTTTATCTTACATGCTTTTTGCGCCTTTAATCATTTTCTCGTTCTTTTTCAGCCATTGGGCGGCTTCAAGCCAGCTGTCGACTCTGACGATGTTTGAATCGATCGGAAGCTGATTATACGGCGTATTAAACAACAGAACCGGAATGCCTGCTTCTTTTGCAATCATGGTTGCATTCCCGTGGTGGTCCTCAAAGAAAACATCGATCTTATGCCTGAAGACGGCTTCCAGTTTATCGTGACCGCCGACAAGTTCTATATGGTCATAATGAATGTCGCGTTTCTCGAACCAATCAAAGGTGATATCCTCCAGATGGTGTCTTCTTGCCGTAATGTATATCAGCTTATGCTGCTTTTTCAGCTCATCCAGCGTCTGTTTGGCATATTGAGCCAGCAATGCTTCCTGATAGATGCGGGGCTCGTTTTCGTTCATCCATTTCCAAAAATCTTCCTGGGATATATTCAGCAGCTTTGTTAAGTCATATTCCTTAATATCTTCCAATGTAATGGAGAGGCTGAACGACTCGTTCAAATAGGGAACAAAAGTATCCTGGGCAGTGATCGTTCCATCAATATCGATTCCTAAATGTAACATGTCCACACTCCTTATCATCCATTCCTCCAGTGTATCATAATCTTTTAACATTTACAGTAAAGTTTAGCAAACATGAATCGGGCTAAAATGCTTAAACTATAAATGCTCCTTTATGGATTAAAGAGGGGGGATATCGAATGGAAAGAGATCAAAATGTTCGCGGTCGTAACCGGGCCGGTTATGATGCTGACCTAGTCGATGCGACTTTAGATAATGATGACTTTTTAGAAGAAACAGCAGCAGAAGTTGCCCCGACTTATCGTACGGATAACAGGGACAACGGTGACGCGCGTAACGATGCCGATGCTGCCGGCGGACGCGTAACCGGGTATATCGCGCTTGCGCTTTCGATTATTTCCTTGTTTATGCTTCCAGTGCTGTTAGGAATTGCAGGGATCATTGTCGGTTATATAGCCAGAAGACAAGGAGCAGCTGGCTTAGGAGCATGGGCAATGGGTATCGGTGCAGTTTCCTTGGTGCTTGGCATATTCATCACCCCGTTTTTCTAACGGAAAAAGCTTGACGGATATCCGTCAAGCTTTTTGATTATGTGTTTAATTTTTCTTTTTCGGCCGCTTGTTTGGCATAATGCTCTTCGGCGAGCTTGTCGATTTCTTTTTTCAATTCCTCGACCATCGTTTCCTCAGGCACTTTCCGGACGATTTCGCCTTTGCGGAACAGGAGGCCTTCGCCGCGTGCGCCGGCAATCCCGATATCGGCTTCGCGCGCTTCTCCGGGACCGTTGACGGCACAGCCGAGAACGGCAACTTTGATCGGCGCCTTGATTTTAGCGATATAATCTTCGACTTCATTGGCGATGCTGATCAAATCGATTTCGATCCGGCCGCAAGTCGGGCAGGAAATCAATGTCGCTGCATTGGAAGCGAGCCCGAAAGATTTCAGGAGCTCCCTGGCGACTTTTACTTCTTCGACCGGGTCCGCGCTTAAAGAAATCCGCAATGTATTGCCGATTCCTTTTGAAAGGATCGCGCCGAGACCGGCGGCGCTTTTCACCGTACCGGCAAACAGCGTACCCGATTCGGTGATGCCTAAATGAAGCGGATAATCGAATGCTTTTGCCGCTTTTTCGTACGCTTCAATCGCCAGATTGACATCAGACGCCTTCATGCTGACGATGATATCGTGGAAATCGAGATCTTCAAGAATTTTAATGTGGTGCAGTGCACTTTCGACCATGCCGTCTGCTGTCGGATAGCCGTATTTCTCAAGGATTCGTTTTTCCAGAGAGCCTGCATTGACACCGATCCGGATTGGAATGCCCTTTTCCTTCGCTGCATTGACCACCGCTTCAACCTTTTCGCGGCGGCCGATGTTTCCCGGATTGATGCGGATTTTATCGGCTCCGCCTTCGATCGCTTTTAAAGCCAATTTATAGTTGAAATGAATATCCACGACAAGAGGGATGGATATCCGCTTTTTGATCTCAGGAATCGCGTCTGCAGCCCGTTCATCAGGACAGGCGACACGGACGATTTGACATCCCGCTTCCGCGAGTCTGTTGATTTCGGCGACGGTTGCTTCAACGTCATGTGTTTTTGTTGTTGTCATGCTTTGAATGACGACTTCGTTATTGCCGCCTATTGTTAAAGGTCCCACTTTAACGGGACGCGTTTTTGTACGATGTGTGATTTCACTCACTTGAATTCGCTCCTTAAGTATAATTCGGAGGCGGTTGCTCCTTTTCTTATACCAAATCGTTTACAAGTCTTATTGTAACAGCCCGTTCATGAAACTGACAAGAAATTAACGCTTATTCAGGATAAACGGGAAACTTGTAGGTGATGCCTGCTTGAATGCGGCTCGCCTTCACATTCGGATTCAGCGCTTCAAAATCTTCGGCTATTTTGTCGGCCGGAACGGCGCTGTTCCCGATGATTGAAAATACGGTCTGTCCGGGTTTGACGGTAACGGTCTTATATTGCAGGCTTGCAGCCGGAGCTTCTGCTGCGATGGTTGAAGCCGGCAAGGCGTTTTGAGGGATGGTGCCTGATTTCAAGTCATAATAAACAATGAACAGGGCGAGCAAAATCGAAAACAGCACAATCACACGTTTCATCTGATTTGTCCCCATTTCATGCATTTTTTATTATGTTACGCTTGTCCCTCTTTCAACATGACAATAAATTTGCTCCTGCCCGTTTTACTTTGCTGCTTTAGAAGACGGCGTCTCTTTAATGGCGAGAAACAGGATGATAAAGTTCACAAACCAGTTCAGGAGGAACTGACTTGGAACCACCGCCTCCAGCGCGTCCATAATTGCAAAAAACACGGTCGCGAGCGTGATCGAATAAGCAGACATCACCCAAAGGTGCTTATAGGAGAGCATTTTCTTCTGTCCATTGCGTATAATCAGCCCGATGACGGCAAGAACCGAGACATCAATGAATTTTCCGGCTGCCGTCGCCAAAAACAGCAGAACGCATAAGACGGGAACAATCACCGATTTATTTTGATCAACTAAAGAAAGGATATCGTCCTTGGACATGTCTTCGGGAAGCATGGTGTACGGCATTTCCTGAACTTGGCCGTCAATGGCGATGACGAACTTATCTTTCAGAATGCCGACGGAATTCCGTTTGTCTTCGATCTGTTTTGTTTTATAAGAGCCGCTCGGATCAAAAACGATGACAAATCCGAATGACTGTGATTCAATCGCTTTCTTTGCATCTGTTTGCAGTGAGCCGTCTTTTATGGAGAAAGCGGGGAATTCTTTTACAGCTGACTGAAAGCTGTTCATTGTATTCACCACTCCGCTGCTGATATGGTAAAGGTTCGGGAGAGCGGCGATGATGCTGAGCAAAAATACGTATAAAATCGTTTTCCCTATGCCTTGGAAACGCATTTTGCCAATCGCGTGAGGGGAATATGTACTTTTAAAAAATCGCTGAAATAAATTCATTCGTTTTTCACTTCCTATTTCTATAATGTATCTGCATTATTGTATCGTCACAAAAGGACGAATACAAGAAAACTTATCGATCAACAGGGGTTCTGGAAGTTTCCTTTTGGAAAAATGGGTATAATATGAAGCATCACAATCGATTGGAGGAGATTCGGATGGATGTTTTATATTGGATCATCATTGCGGCGATGTTCGTCATTGCGTTCATCGGCCTTGTTTATCCCATCATTCCGAGCGTCGTTTTCATCGTAGCCGGCTTTGTGCTATACGGTTTTTTATTTACATTCGGGCATTACTCCTACCTGTTTTGGATCATTGAAGGCATTTTTACAGCCGTATTGTTTGCTGCTGACTATATTGCAAATCTCCTCGGTATTAAGCGCTTCGGCGGCAGCAGGGCGGCGATATGGGGCAGCACAATCGGCCTTTTGATCGGCCCTTTTGTGATACCTGTGGCGGGCATTATTTTGGGGCCGTTTGTCGGGGCCTTGGCGGGTGAGATGATTGTCCATCAGAAGGATTTGAAAACAGCGGCCAGAATCGGGATCGGTTCATTGATCGGATTTATTTCAGGCGTTTTTGCGAAAAGTGTGATTCAGCTGATAATGATCGGCTACTTTTTATATACCGTGCTCTAAAATTTTCCCGTCCATGTTTAAAAAGAAGGGGAAAAGGATAAAGTTTAGTGAGCGCTTGAAATGCAACTGTGATCATTTTGTGAGCATTTCCATTGAAACAAGCCTTTTCTTTTGATACATTGAAAGAGGAAAGGCTTGCTAAAGGCGGCATTTCAATACATACAAATTAAGGAGGAATTGATATGGCTTACAAACTTCCAGAATTACCTTATGCTTACGATGCGTTAGAACCTCACATCGACAAAGAGACGATGAATATTCACCATACGAAGCACCATAACACATATGTTACAAAATTGAACGAAGCGGTGGCAGGCAAACAGGATCTTGAAAGCAAATCTGTTGAAGAGCTTGTTGCAAACCTTGATGCTGTACCGGAAAACATCCGCACAGCTGTCCGCAACAATGGCGGTGGACATGCCAACCACTCATTGTTCTGGAAACTTCTTTCTCCAAACGGAGGAGGCGCTCCGACTGGTGAATTGGCAGAAGCGATCAACAGCAAATTCGGCAGCTTCGATCAATTCAAAGAAGACTTTGCCGCTGCAGCAGCTGGCCGTTTCGGCTCCGGCTGGGCATGGCTTGTTGTCAATAACGGAGAGCTTGAAATCACAAGCACGCCAAACCAAGATTCTCCTCTTTCAGAAGGCAAGACCCCTATCTTAGGTCTTGACGTATGGGAGCACGCATACTACCTGAATTACCAAAACCGCCGTCCAGATTTCATTAAAGCATTCTGGAACGTCGTGAACTGGGATGAAGTTG
>NZ_CP026521.1:2905513-2912160 GCF_002953915.1 Bacillus sp. MBGLi79 | reverse complement strand
AAAATGAATAAACTCACCTTCGATATCGGAAGGGGCCTCGTCTTCATTCGTGATCAGCGTGATTTTCATCGGATTAGGTTCTCCGCCCGTCTTTTCGAGCCAGTGCCAGTAAAACGGCCTGTTCATAATCTGTTTATCGACTTCAACCGTCAGCTGCACAGTCATGTGGCCTGAACTTTTGTCGGTGATCGTGCAGCCGTTTGCGATGAAAAAGCGTTCTAAAAACAGGTATATTTCTTCCTGACGCATTTGATTTTAGCCTCCGATCTGTTCTTGGTTTGAAACGGCTTCATTTCCGTATGAAATGAAAGAGGTTAAGTTTTCCATTTTAATCTTCATTTCCTCGTCTGTTGCGGAGTAAAAGAGAATGTCATGAAGGTGGTCTTCAAAATTGCCGACCTCAATTTTTGTTAAAATATCATCCAAGTCTCCGACGACTTTTTCGAACAAATGGATCGTTTCATAGAGAAGTTTTAAAATATGCTCTTCTACGGTATGCTTTGTTGCCATGTTGTAAATGTAAACATCGCGTTCCTGGCCGAGCCGGTGAATCCGGCCGATCCTTTGTTCGAGACGCATCGGGTTCCACGGAAGGTCATAGTTGATGATTTTATTGCAAAATTGAAGGTTGATCCCTTCACCGCCTGCTTCAGTCGCGATCAGAACTTGAACTTTGCCCCTGAACAAATCTTTCATCCAGTCTTTCTTTCCTCTTTTAAATCCGCCTCTGAACGGTACAGAACTGATGCCGTTCTGCTGGAGGAACCATTGCAGATAAATCTGCGTCGCCCTGTATTCAGTAAAGATGATGACTTTGTCATCGAGTTCTTGAATGAGCTCAACAACTTTCAGCGCTTTTGAATTTTGCGCGACCTCGTTGACCTTTTCGATCAAATGGTGGATGACAGGTTCGGAGATCACCGGCGCTTCGCGATCCTTTCGGTCAAGCATGTTTTTCAGCGTCATATAGACAGCTTCTCTGCTTGAACAGCATTCGCGCTCCAATGTCATGATTGAGAACATGCTTGATGAATGCTGATGACTTGTCTTCAGCTTTTTAATCTCGTCATACAAAGCCTGTTCTGTAGGAGAAAAGGAAATGGGTACGGTTTCGACATGGCGCTTCGTCCAGGTGATGCCGGTATCATGCCGTCTGTTTCTGATCATGACTTTATTGATAAGGGACTTTAAGCGTTCATGCGCTTCAGCTGAATTGATCTGTTTTGTATAATCTTTGTTGAAGTTGCTTTCATTTCCCAAGTGTCCGGGTTTTAGCAGGGAAACGAGATTAAATATTTCGTCGATCTTGTTTTGGATGGGCGTCGCCGTCAGCATCAGGCAATATTTTTTCTTTAAGCTGCGGACAAACTCGTAATTTTTTGTTTTATTGTTTTTCAGTTTGTGAGCTTCATCAATAATCACCACATCATACTGGATCGACAAAACCGTCTCCCTGTGCGGTGACCGCTTTGCCGTGTCAAGGGAGGAGACGACAACATCGCACTGCTCCCAGACATAGCTTTTTTTCTGTTCCACGGCCGGAATTAAAAACTTTTCCCGCAGTTCCTTCACCCATTGCGAGACGAGCGAGGCGGGGACGAGGATTAAGATTTTCTTGGCCAGCCCGCGAATCATGTATTCTTTTAATATCAGCCCAGCCTCGACCGTTTTGCCGAGGCCCACTTCATCCGCCAAGATGGCTTTTCCGTTCATCTGCTCGACTACCTTCCGGGCGACTTCGAGCTGATGGGGAAGCGGGGTGAATCCTGGGAGGTGATAAGGGGCCTGCAAGCCTTCAAACGTCGGAATCGCAAGCCTTTTCTGCACTTCACAGGAAAGCTTGTAAAGCTCCCAATTCGCCCATGGTCCGTCTTCATCAAGGTGCTTTTTGAATTGTTCCGGCCACTCGTTGTCGAAATGAATGTCTGGTCTCATCACTAATGCCGCCTTTCTCTTCTGAGATTCAAATGTTCTTTTTTAAAAGAAAATATTGCGTGAAAAAAACGGATTTTACTAACAAATAAACAAAACACGAACATTCTTATTTTAAAATAATAAATTGTTAATGATTTTTCCTGTTGCCCAATTGTTGTGATGATGGTAGGATATTTGTAGATCATCAGTAAAAAAATCATAAGCTTTATATAGTATGTCCATGAAAAGAAATGAATATGAGCGAATGACAGCAAGGGGAGAGACCGATAGCGGGAAACCTTAAAGCGGCGCCGAAGGAGCAAGCTGGGGAAACAGTGAATCTCTCAGGCAAAAGAACTCTTGCTTGACGCAACTCTGGAGAGAGTTTGTATCATATGATGTTTTAACAAACCACCAAAGGGGACATCTTTGCTTTTGATGCAAAGTAAACTTTCAGGTGCCAGGACAGAGAGCCTCAGAACTGACAAAGGGGCTTCTCTGTCCTTTTTTGTGCCGTCCAAAGCGGCGGAACCATCCAGGTGATGTTGGAATCTTTCTTGTTTTCTGATGATTGGCAAACTTGTTTTTAGTTTGAAAAGCGAAGGGGGAAGCAGAATGCTTAAACGAACGCCTTTATTTGACCTTTATAAGGAATATGGCGGAAAAACGATTGATTTTGGCGGCTGGGAACTGCCTGTTCAATTTTCTTCAATTAAAGAGGAGCATGAAGCCGTCAGGACGAAAGCGGGGCTTTTTGATGTCTCACACATGGGGGAGGTCGAAATCACAGGAACAGACAGCCTTCCGTTTTTGCAAAAACTGTTGACAAACGATGTTTCGATACTGAAAGAAGGCGGTGCCCAGTATACGGCCATGTGCTATGAAAACGGCGGAACGATCGACGATCTCCTCGTCTATAAAAAAGCGGCCAATGTTTACATGCTCGTCATTAACGCAGCCAATATCGACAAAGACGTCGATTGGATGAACAAGCACCAAGAAGGAGACGTTTCGGTTCGAAACGTGTCTGACGCGATTGCGCTGCTTGCCCTTCAAGGACCGAAGGCCGAATCGATTTTAAAACAGGTCGCAGATAGCGATCTTGCCGGGTTAAAGCCGTTTACGTTCAGGGATGATGCGGCGATCGGCAGCGTGCAGGCGCTTGTGTCCAGAACGGGATACACGGGAGAGGACGGCTTTGAGATTTACTGCCGGAGTGAAGATGCAGCCTACATTTGGAAGCTGCTTCTTGAAACGGGCAAGGATTCGGGATTAGTGCCGTGCGGCCTCGGGGCCAGGGATACGCTGAGGTTTGAAGCGAAGCTGCCGCTGTACGGACAGGAGCTCTCAAAAGATATTACACCGATCGAAGCCGGCATCGGATTCGCCGTCAAAACAAACAAAGCCTCGGACTTCTTCGGAAAAGCCGTCCTGGCAAGCCAAAAGGAACATGGAGCGGACAGAAAGCTCGTCGGCCTTGAAATGATCGATAAAGGCATTCCAAGGCACGGCTACGCCGTCTATTATCAAGGCGAACAAGCAGGCGAGGTGACAACCGGCACACAGTCGCCGACCTTAAAGAAAAACGTCGGCCTCGCATTGTTGAAAAAAGAAGCCTGCGCCCTCGACACCGTCGTTGAAGTGGAAATCAGAAATAAGCGCTTGAAAGCCAAAATCGTGAAAACCCCATTTTACAAACGGCAGCCGTAAGTTTGCCAAGGCCGTGAAAGGAGACTGAAGATGAAGCACCGTTACCTGCCAGCTACAGATCAGGATAAAAAAGAAATGCTTGAGGCAATTGGAGTCGAGAAGATCGACGAGCTATTCTCCGATATACCCGAAAGCGTTAAATTTAAAGGGGAATACCAAATTAAAAAGGCAAAGTCCGAGACTGAGCTCACAAAAGAGCTGACGAAACTCGCGGCTAAAAATAAAGATACAGTGATGCACGCCTCTTTTTTGGGAGCGGGCGTATACGATCATTACCAGCCCGTCATCGTGGACCACGTGATTTCGCGGTCGGAATTTTACACGGCTTATACACCGTATCAGCCTGAAATTTCTCAAGGGGAGCTCCAGGCGATCTTTGAATTTCAAACGATGATTTGCGAGCTGACGGGCATGGATATCAGCAACTCGTCGATGTATGACGGGGGAACGGCATTAGCCGAAGCGGCAATGCTTGCTTCAGGACATACAAAAAAGAAAAAAATCGTCGTTTCGGAAACCGTCCATCCCGAATCGCGCGAGGTTTTAGTAACGTATGCGAAAGGACAGTACATCGACGTGGTAGAAGTCCCTGCCAAAAACGGAACAACAGATCTTGCGGCTCTTGATGAAGCCGTCTGCGAAGATACAGCAGCAGTGATCGTCCAATACCCTAACTTTTTCGGGCGAATTGAGCCGCTGAAAGACATTGAACCGATCGCCCATAAAGGGAAAAGCATGTTCATCGTGTCCGCCAATCCGCTGGCTCTCGGGCTTTTAACACCGCCCGGGGCACTGGGAGCTGACATCGTTGTCGGGGATGCCCAGCCGTTCGGAATACCGGCCGCTTTCGGCGGGCCGCACTGTGGATTCTTTGCCGTCACGAAAAAATTGATGAGAAAAGTGCCTGGCCGTCTCGTCGGTCAGACGGAAGATGAAAACGGGAAAAGGGGATTCGTTCTCACCTTGCAGGCGCGCGAGCAGCATATCAGACGGGATAAAGCAACATCAAATATATGCTCCAACCAGGCGCTCAATGCGCTTGCCGCATCAGTCGCCATGACGGCGCTCGGCAAAAAAGGCGTCAAGGAAATCGCATGGCAGAACCTGCAAAAAGCGGCTTACGCAAAAGAAGCAGCTAAACGGGCCGGTCTTGAAGTCGTGTTTGACGGACCGATGTTCAATGAGTTTGTCGTCAGGCTCAATGAACCTGTCGAAAAAGCGAATGAACGCCTGCTTGAGAAAAATATTATCGGAGGCTACGATCTCGGCGCTTCATATCGGGATTTAAAACAGCACATGCTGATCGCCGTGACAGAGCTCAGAACAAGAGAGGAAATCGATACACTCATGAATGAATTGGGGGATCGCCATGAATAATCAGGATCAATCGCTTATTTTTGAAGTATCAAAAGAAGGGCGGGTCGGCTACAGCCTTCCTGAGCTTGACGTCCCTAAAACAGATGTGACAGACGTCCTTGACGAAGCGTATCTCAGAGATGAACCGGCAGATCTCCCCGAAGTGTCTGAGCTTGATATTATGCGCCATTATACGGCTTTATCAAGGCGCAACCACGGAGTGGATTCGGGCTTTTATCCGCTCGGTTCATGCACGATGAAGTACAATCCGAAGATTAACGAAAAAATCGCGAGAATCCCAGGACTTTCTGCGATCCATCCGCTCCAGGATGAACGGACCGTGCAGGGTGCGCTAGAGCTCTTGTACGACTTGAGCGAGCATTTGGAAGAGATCACGGGGATGGATGAGGTCACCCTTCAGCCGGCTGCGGGTGCGCACGGCGAGTGGACCGGGCTGATGATGATCCGCGCGTTCCATGAGGCAAACGGCGATCATAAAAGGACGAAGGTCATTGTACCTGATTCGGCCCACGGTACAAACCCGGCGTCTGCGACTGTTGCCGGATTTGAAACGGTCACCGTCAAATCGAATGACGACGGTCTTGTTGATCTTGAAGATTTAAAGCGTGTCGTAGATGAAGAAACAGCCGCGTTAATGCTGACTAATCCAAATACGCTCGGCCTTTTTGAAGAAAATATTTTAGAAATGGCTGAAATCGTCCATAAAGCCGGAGGAAAGCTGTACTATGACGGAGCGAACCTGAACGCCGTTCTCAGCAAAGCAAGGCCGGGTGACATGGGATTTGACGTCGTCCATTTGAACCTTCACAAAACCTTTACAGGACCGCATGGAGGCGGAGGACCTGGATCAGGCCCTGTCGGCGTCAAGAAGGAATTGATTCCGTATTTGCCGAAGCCGGTGCTGGTGAAAAAAGATGGCCGTTATACCTTTGACCATGACCGTCCGCATTCGATCGGCAGGGTGAAACCTTACTACGGAAACTTCGGCATCAATGTGAGAGCTTATACGTACATTCGTTCAATGGGGCCGGACGGGCTCAAAGAAGTAACGGAAAACGCCGTTTTAAATGCGAATTATATGATGAGAAAGCTTGCTCCATACTACGATCTGCCGTTTGACCGGCACTGTAAGCACGAATTTGTGCTGTCGGGAAGGCGCCAGAAAAAGCTGGGAGTCAGGACGCTTGACATCGCAAAGCGGCTTTTGGACTTCGGCTTCCATCCGCCGACTATCTATTTCCCGCTCAATGTCGAGGAATGCATCATGATTGAACCGACAGAAACAGAGTCTAAAGAAACGCTCGATGCGTTTATCGATACGATGATCCAGATTGCAAAAGAAGCGGAGGAAACGCCTGAAGTCGTTCAGGAAGCACCGCATTCAACCGTTGTGAAACGCATGGATGAAACAAAAGCTGCGCGGAAGCCCGTGCTGCGTTATGAAAAATGATAAGAAGCCGGCGGATCGATTTCGCCGGTTTTTTTGTAAAAAAAACATCTTTATGTAAACGGTTTATGTACTGAATGATAAGGATTTCTCTCGTATTAAATAGTAAATTCATCAAATTTAAAATTAAAAATAAAAATTACATTGTAAAACGTGATAGTTTCAATGTTTTTATCAAATATAATGGTTTAATTTGCCT
>NZ_CP026521.1:2902016-2905413 GCF_002953915.1 Bacillus sp. MBGLi79 | reverse complement strand
TAATCGGATTTTTTATCATTGATTATTTAGGATATTGGGACGCCATGCTCCAGACATTGGCGCTTGTCGTCACATCCGTTCTGATTTCTGTCATTATCGGCATTCCGGTCGGAATCTGGGGCTCCCAAAAGAAAACGGTTCGGAGAATCGTTACGCCCATTCTTGACTTAATGCAGACGATGCCGGCATTCGTTTATTTGCTTCCGGCCATCTTCTTTTTCAATATTGGGGTTGTGCCGGGTGTTGTCGCTTCCGTTATCTTTGCGATGCCTCCGACAATCCGGATGACAATCTTAGGAATTCAGCAGGTGCCGGAAGATCTGATTGAAGCTACAGAAGCATTTGGTTCAACGACAAGCCAGCGGCTCTTTAAAGTGCAGCTGCCGCTTGCGACGAAAACCATTCTGGCCGGTATCAATCAAAGCATCATGCTTGCGTTGTCAATGGTCGTTATTGCATCCATGGTAGGTGCGCCTGGACTTGGAGAAGAAGTTTACCGGGCTGTTACCCAGCTGCAAACGGGTACTGGTGTAGAAACCGGGCTTGCGATTGTTATTATTGCGATCGTACTTGACCGGGTTACACAAAATATAAAATTGAAAAAAAGCAGGGGGAATGCATAATGTGGAAAAAGATAGCGGGAATCGGCACTGCAGCAGTACTGACATTGGGTCTGGCTGCCTGCGGAAGCAGCAATAATAATGAAAACGCGTCTGTAGGCGATCAAGTCAGTTATAAAATTACCGGCATTGATCCTGGAGCGGGCATTATGAATGCAACGGACAAGGCGCTCAAGGATTACGATCTCAGCAAGTGGGCTGTAACATCAGGCTCAAGCTCAGCGATGACAGCCGCATTGAAAAAAGCTTACGATAAAAAAGATCCGATCATTATTACGGGTTGGACACCGCATTGGATGTTTGCAAAATACGATCTCAAATATTTGAAAGATCCAAAAGGTTCTTACGGCGATGCCGAAGAAATCCATACTGTTACGCGCAAAGGATTCAAGGACGATCATCCGGGCGCACACAAGCTGCTCAGCCAATTCAGCTGGACAGAGGATGATATGGGAGAAGTCATGCTTGCCGTTCAGGAAGGCAAAAAAGCGGAAGAAGCTGCAGCAGATTTCGTTAAAAAACATCAAGACCTTGTTAAGAAATGGACAAAAGGCGTCGATAAAGCGGACGGCGAAAAAATTAAGCTCGGCTATGTGGCATGGGACAGTGAAATTGCGAGCACAAATGTCATCGCAAAAGTTCTTGAAGACTTAGGCTACAACGTGACGCTCAGCCAAGTAGAAGCAGGCCCGATGTGGACTGGAATTGCAAATGGAAGCGTCGATGCTTCACTTGCTGCATGGCTGCCGCAAACGCATAAAACATATGCTGAAAAATACAAAGGCAAATACGAAGATATCGGTACAAGCATGACAGGCGTAAAAATTGGCCTTGTCGTTCCGACCTACATGAAAGATGTCAATTCAATCGAAGACTTGAAAAAATAACGAACAAAGCCGGCGAACCCATTTCGCCGGCTTATTTTTATTTGAAGGATCATCTGCTCCGCCTGTTTTGATTGTCTGCAGGATATGCTAAAAAAAATCCTAAAACGCAAAGACGCTTTAGGATGTTGGCCGCAACTGGAGACAGCTGCGGTTATTAATTTTTCGTTTTAATTTTTCCGCCCCATTTTTTGAACCCGCCTTTCAGGTTGTAAATCTCCTTACAGCCGTGTTTGCGGAGCGTTTGGGCGGCTCTTCCGCTTCTGACGTTGTTTTGGCAGTACAGGTAAACCGGTTTGTCAGGACGGATTTCGCTTTTTCTTTGCTTAAGCTGTGAAAGCGGAATGTTTCTCGCACCCAAAATGTGGCCGCCTTCATACTCGTTCGGCTCGCGCACATCGATGAGCTGTGCTTTGCGATAGCCGGCCCGGAATTCTTCTTCTGTCAAGGTTTTCATAATGCGCTGCTGATAGATGTATGAAACGACCGCGTAGATGATGAGCGCGGCGCAAATCAAGAGAATGATAATGCTGCTGGTAGACAATCTGATCCGACTCCTTTTTGAATTCATCCCGTCTGATAATCGGGAGATTTTTAACGATATGTTAAGACAAATACTATTATAGTAAAGCCTCAGAAATCTGTCATCTGATTCGCCGAATTTATTTTCAATTTTAAGAGGGATTGGTAGACTTATTTTATACCAAAGAAAAAGAGGGCAGGTTATGGAAAAAGAAATATGGCGTTTTATCGATTCGGGACGACAGGATCCCGCTTTTAATATGGCGCTCGACGAGGCGCTCCTTTATTGGCACAGCGAAAATAAGATTCCGCCGACCATCCGCTTTTACGGCTGGAATCCGCCAACGCTTTCAGTCGGCTATTTCCAAAATATCGAAAAGGAAATCAATCTGGATGCCGTCAAAAAACACGGTTTAGGCTTTGTGAGAAGGCCGACCGGCGGAAGAGGCGTGCTCCATGATCAAGAGCTGACCTACAGTGTTATTGTGTCTGAAGAACACCCGGAAATGCCCAAGACGGTGACGGAAGCGTACCGCGTCATCTCAGAAGGTATTCTTGAAGGCTTCAGAGAGCTGGGACTTGATGCGTATTTCGCCATACCAAGAACGGAAAAAGAGAAACAGAGCCTGAAAAACCCGAGATCTTCCGTCTGTTTTGACGCGCCGTCGTGGTATGAGCTCGTTGTCGAAGGCAGAAAGGTCGCAGGAAGCGCCCAGACGAGGCAGAAAGGAGTCATTCTCCAGCACGGTTCGATCCTTCTTGATCTGGATGAGGACAAGCTCTTTGATTTGTTTATTTACAAAAATGATCGCCTCAGAGAGCGCATGCAGAGAAACTTCAAACAAAAAGCGGTCGCCATCAATGAGCTCGCAAAAGAAAAAATCACGATTGAAGAAGCGAGCAAAGCTTTTAAAAAAGGGTTCGAAAAGGGGCTTAACATTCATTTGGAGCCTTATGAACTGACAGAAGAGGAAACGGAATTTGTCGCCGATCTCGCCAGAACGAAGTATGCGGCAGATGAATGGAATTATAGAAGGTAATCGGGTGAAAACGTTATCCCGTTGCTTGTTTTTTACATGCACATAGTGTAAACTTGTTATGATTTGAATAGGTGTGATTTGGAGGGATTTGATGACAACACCGAGTATGGAAGATTACATAGAACAAATTTATATGCTGATTGAAGAAAAAGGATATGCAAGGGTCTCAGATATAGCCGAAGCTCTGGCCGTCCATCCCTCCTCGGTTACAAAAATGGTTCAAAAACTCGATAAAGACGAATATTTGATTTATGAAAAGTATCGCGGCCTCGTGCTGACGCCTAAAGGGAAGCAAATAGGCACACGGTTAGTATACAGCCATGAATTAGTG
>NZ_CP026521.1:2897011-2901916 GCF_002953915.1 Bacillus sp. MBGLi79 | reverse complement strand
GAAATGGAGGTGATCTGGACTGTATGGGTAATGAAGACAATCAAAAACAGCCGGAAGAGCTTGAGCAAAATAAGCGTGAAACTCCGATGACTTTCATCGGAAGGGTGATCACGACTGGCTTTGTCGGCGGAGTGCTTTGGAGTGCACTCGGTGAGCTTGCGTACCTTTTTAAGTTCTCCGAAGTCAATGCAAACATGATTCTCCAGCCTTTTGTCATCGGCGATTGGAAAAACGGATTTCTCGGGACGTTTATCAGCATCCTGCTGATCGGTGTTATTTCCATCGGAGCTGCCCTGCTTTACTACGGCACTTTGAAGCAGGTCAAAGGCATGTGGGCAGGCATTGTATATGGAGCCGTTTTGTGGGCTGTCGTGTTTTACCTGTTCAATCCGATGTTCCCAGATGTTCAGACTGTGGCTGAATTAAAGAGGGAAACGGTTGTGACGACGCTTTGCATTTACCTACTTTACGGTTTATTCGTCGGCTATTCCATTTCGTTTGAATACAATGAGCTCAATTCTGAAAAGTTGACGCGGGCCCTTGGAGAAACAAGAGAATAGTGCCTGATCAGGAAGCAATATGATAAAATGTTCACTGTAAGTGGACATTTTTTTGCGTGATGAGAAGGGGGAGGCAGAGTTGCCGCATATTTTAATATTGAACGGACCGAATTTAAACCGGCTTGGAAAACGCGAACCCGATGTATACGGTACAGACACATTAACTGATTTGGAACAAAAACTTTTTCAATTTGCCGAAGGCATTCAGATTGAATTGACTTTTTTTCAATCAAACCACGAAGGGGACCTGATTGATGCTCTTCATGAGGCAGAGGAACAATACGATGGAATTGTCCTGAACCCGGGGGCTTTCTCCCATTACAGCTATGCCATCCGCGATGCGGTGGCAGCAATCAGCATACCGGTGATTGAGGTCCATCTTTCAAACCCTCATGCGAGGGAAGAGTTCCGGCACCGCTCGGTCATCGCTCCGGTTGCAAGAGGCCAGATCACGGGACTCGGCTTTGAAGGTTATAAGCTGGCCATCTGTTATTTTATGAACGCAAATAACAAATAGGGGGACTAGTGGACAATGAAACTAAACAAATTGAGAGAGCTTTTCGGCGGTTTGGGTATTGACGGGATTTTGGTGACGAGCAGCGTTAATCTGCGGTACATCACCGGATTTACCGGATCTTCAGGACTGGCGGTCATCTCCGGCGACCAAGCGGTCTTTATTACAGATTTCCGCTATACAGAACAGGCGAAAGATCAAGTCAAAGGCTTTGACATTGTTCAGCATGCCGGCGGAATCGTTCAAAAGGCCGCCGAAGTGATCAAAGAGATGGGGATAAACAAAATCGGTTTTGAACAGGATAAAATGACATACGGAACGTATGCCGCCTACAAAGAGCAGCTTGGCGCAGCTGAACTCGTTCCTGTTTCTCAATCTGTGGAAAAGTTGCGCTTGATTAAGTCTAGTGAAGAGATTAAGATATTAAAGGAAGCTGCAAAGATTGCAGATGATGCATTCAGCCATATTCTGACGGTCATAAAGCCCGGCATCACCGAAATTGAAGTCGCCAATGAGCTCGAGTTTTACATGCGGAGCCAGGGAGCGGATCATTCGTCCTTCGATATGATCGTGGCATCAGGCGTACGCTCAAGTCTGCCGCACGGAGTGGCAAGCGGCAAAGCGATTGAGAAAGGCGACCTTGTGACATTGGACTTCGGGGCTTACTATAAAGGTTACTGCTCGGACATAACGCGTACGGTCGCGGTAGGAGAGCCGGATGATGAGCTGAAACGCATTTATCAAACCGTGTTTGAGGCGCAGGCTATCGGCATGCGGAGCATCAAGCCAGGAATCACCGGGAAACAGGCTGACGCTTATACAAGGGACTACATATCTTCACAAGGCTACGGCGAGTATTTCGGTCATTCAACAGGCCACGGCCTCGGCATGGAAGTTCATGAAAGTCCGGCGCTTTCAGCACGTTCGGACCAGATGCTTGAAAAAGGCATGGTTGTAACGGTTGAACCGGGAATTTACATACCGGGAAAAGGCGGGGTCAGGATAGAAGATGATATTGTCCTGACAGAGGAAGGAAACGAATCCCTTACCCATTCCGCGAAAGAATTAATTATTTTATAATCCGTTTGATTGGAGCAATAGGAGGATAATCATGATTTCAGTAAACGATTTTCGTACAGGATTAACGATTGAAGTAGATGGAGGCATCTGGCGCGTTGTTGACTTCCAGCACGTTAAGCCGGGAAAAGGTGCGGCATTTGTCCGCTCCAAACTGAGAAATCTTCGCACAGGCGCGATTCAGGAAAAAACATTCCGCGCAGGTGAAAAAGTGGCACGCGCCCAAATTGAAACAAAAACGATGCAGTACTTGTATGCCAACGGCGACCAGCACGTTTTTATGGATACGACATCTTACGAGCAGCTTGAGCTGAACGAGAAGCAAATCGAACACGAGCTCAAATTCCTGCTTGAAAATATGTCTGTCCACATCATGATGTATCAGACAGAGACGATCGGAATCGAACTTCCGAATACAGTTGAACTGAAAGTTGTGGAAACAGAACCGGGCATTAAAGGCGACACAGCCTCAGGCGGAACAAAACCGGCAAAAACAGAAACAGGCCTTGTTGTCAACGTGCCGTTCTTCGTAAACGAAGGAGATACGCTTGTTGTCAATACTTCTGACGGATCTTACGTATCAAGAGCATAAGAGTAACAGCGGGAAAGAGCCGGCTTCATTGAAGCCGGCTCTTTTTTTGCTGTCTGAAATCTTTTACCTCTCACAGGCCAAATAGAAAAATCGGAAGACTACTTTTTCAATGAGGAGCATAGATTGTAAAAAAAGAGGATGTGTTACTGGAGGTTTAAGATCATGAAGCTTTTCTTTGGACAAGTCAATCCGACGGTTTTGACAATGGCTGCGTTAAGAGTGGTATCATCTTTGATCGAACTGACGGCGGCTGTCGTAATGCTTTTGACAAACGACGTCAGAAAAGCCGTGGCGGTCAACAGTGTGCTTGCGATGGTCGGACCGCTCATCTTTATTATTACAATGACAATCGGCATCTATCAGATTGCAGGGCAGCTTTCTTACGCAAAGCTGATTTTGATCTTTATGGGAGTGGTGTTGATCATCGCGGGGATCTATAAATAGTGACACATGATAAGAGAGACCGACTTGTCATAATGTCTTCCGTTGATCATACATTTTTATAGAAGACAAGCAAAAAGAGGAGGGAGTGTTTTTGCATCACATCACAGAGATTCTCCCCGATACGATCAAACGCGCGCTCAACGGTTTTGGCGACCATGAAATCAATCAGATAGAAGAAATTCGGATTCGGACAAGTCGTCCGCTCGAACTGGTGAACAAAGGAAAGCCACGCTTTCTCCCTTATGCGGCGACGCCTGAAGACTCGGCGCTTCTTTTAAACAGGCTGGGAAATTACAGCATGTATACACTGGAAGAGGAATTGAAAAAAGGATATGTCACGATCAGAGGCGGACACCGCGTGGGGCTTGCCGGCCGGGTTGTCGTCGAAAACGGAGCAGTCAAAGGAATCAGAGAAATATCATCATTTAATATCCGCATTGCCAAAGAAAAAATCGGCATTTCCGAACCGTATGTCCCTCATTTATTTCAAAACTCGTGGCTGAACACGCTGATCATCGGTCCGCCGCAAACCGGAAAAACAACACTGCTCAGAGATCTCGCCAGGCTGATCAGCTCAGGGAGCGGCAACGTGTCTGCCAAAAAGGTGGGAATCGTCGACGAAAGGTCTGAAATCGCAGGTTGTGTAAACGGTATCCCGCAATATCGGCTCGGCGACCGGGCAGACATCCTTGACGCCTGTCCAAAAGCGGAAGGCCTGATGATGATGATCAGATCGATGAGTCCGGAGGTTATGATCGCCGATGAGATCGGAAGAATGGAAGACGCAGAAGCGCTCTTGGAAGCGGTCCATGCGGGGGTGTCTGTCATCGTTTCGGCTCACGGCTCCTCATATGCCGATATCGCCAGGCGTCCATCATTGAAAATGCTTCAGGAGCACCGGGTTTTTGAGAGAATCGTGGAACTATCCAGAAAGAACGGTCCCGGCAGCCTGAGCCGCATCTTGAACGGGAATGGAGAGCCGCTCGGTGCGGCGAAGAGGATGTTATTATGCTGAAGCTTTTAGGTGCCGTGCTTATTTTGGCAGCAGCCACATGGACAGGATTTGAAATGGCGAAGCCTTTCAGGGATAGACCGAAGCAAATCCGCCAGCTGTTGGCCGCTTTGCAGTCTTTAGAGGCTGAAATCATGTACGGGCACACACCGCTCCTTCAGGCGTCAAAGCAGATCGCACACCAGCTTTCCGGGCCGATAGCTTCTTTGTTTCAGACATTTGCAGAACAGCTGGAAAAAGGCAGCGCTTCAGCGGGGACGGCATGGGAAGACAGCTTGGAGAAAGTATGGCCCGAAACGGCTCTCAAAAAGAAAGAATACGAGATTTTACGGCAATTCGGCGAAACGCTTGGCCGTCATGATCTGATTTCTCAGCAAAAACATATCAAACTGGCGTTAACCCATTTAGAGACAGAGGAAGCTGAAGCAAATCTCGCCCAGGCGAAAAATGAAAAAATGGTGAAGAGCCTTGGGTTCTTGTCGGGACTGCTGCTGATTCTTCTATTGATGTAATGAAGAGGGGAGCATACACGAAATGGGAGTAGACGTAAATATTATTTTTCAAATTGCCGGCGTCGGGATCGTCGTCGCTTTTCTTCACACCATACTGGATCAAATGGGGAAGAAGGAATATGCCCAATGGGTCACGCTTTTAGGATTCATTTATATATTGTTCATGGTGGCTACTGTTGTCGATGATCTATTCC
>NZ_CP026521.1:2893064-2896911 GCF_002953915.1 Bacillus sp. MBGLi79 | reverse complement strand
AAAGCGACGCTTTTTTCGAGCAGCTTGTTTACGGGGTCTTAGAGAACAAAGAGAAAATCGATGAGATGATCAAACGGCATCTCGTCAATTGGAAGCTTGACAGGCTGGCGAATGTCGACCGCGCGATTTTGCGTTTGTCCGCCTACGAAATGATTTTTTTAGAAGACATACCTGTCAACGTCTCTATGAATGAAGCGATTGAACTGGCCAAGCAATTTGGAGATGACAAGTCGGCGAAGTTTGTAAACGGTGTTCTTTCTAACATTAAATCCGATCTTGAATAATCTAGGAGGAGAGCAAATGACAGCAACCATCATCGACGGGAAAGAAACAGCAAAGGAAAAGCGCGGGCAGCTGGCCAAGGAAGTTGAAGAGCTGAAAAAACAAGGAGTGACCCCGGGACTGGCCGTTATTTTAATTGGTGATGATCCGGCGTCTCTTTCATATGTACGGGGAAAGAAAAAAGCAGCTGAAGCCATGGGGATTCGTTTTCAGCTGGATCATTTCGATGCAAGTTTCTCTGAACAGGAACTTCTTGAAGTAATTGACCAGTACAACCAAAATAACGACTTTCACGGAATTCTTGTCCAGCTGCCTCTTCCGGATCATATTTCCGAACAAGCGGTGATTGAAAGAATATCCCCTGACAAAGATGTTGACGGTTTTCATCCATTAAACGTAGGAAAGATGCTGCTTGGCGAAGATACATTTCTACCTTGCACGCCTGCGGGCATCGTGGAGCTTTTAAAGAAAACCGAGATTGATCTGTCGGGAAAAGAGGTTGTTGTCGTCGGGCGAAGCAATATCGTCGGAAAGCCGGTAGGGCAGCTGCTCTTGAACGAAAACGCAACCGTTACGTACTGCCATTCAAGAACGGCCGACATTACGGCGCACACAAAAAAAGCCGACATTCTGATTGTCGCTGTCGGAAAGGCGAATTTCATCAAAGCGGATCAAATGAAAGAGGGAGCCGTTGTCATTGATGTCGGCGTTAACCGCCTTGACAACGGAAAGCTCGTCGGTGATGTCGATTTTGAAGAAGCGAAGGAAAAAGCTTCCTATATTACACCCGTACCGGGCGGTGTCGGTCCGATGACGATTACAATGCTGGCCCATAACACGGTTAAATCAGCGAAGCGTACAATTTAACTTTAATGTACAGCCGTTCATCCGCCTGGTCTCGCGCCGGCGGATGAACGTGCTTGTGCCTTCTTAGAAAGGAGACTGTGCCATGAGTGAAATTTCATTTGTCACGGTCACGGCTTTGACAAAATATATTAAGCGCAAATTTGACGTGGACCCCCATCTTGAAGATATTTGGATCAAGGGCGAGCTGTCAAATGTTAAAATACATAGCAGAGGCCATATTTATTTTACACTGAAAGATGATAACGCCCGCATTCAATCCGTCATGTTCGCCAGACAAAACAGAAATCTCGCCTTTACCCCTGAAAACGGGATGAAGGTATTGGTGAGAGGCGGCATTTCGGTATATGAACCGAGCGGCAATTATCAGCTCTATGCGAAAGAAATACAGCCTGACGGCATAGGTGCGCTTCATCTCGCGTATGAAGAACTTAAGAAAAAGCTGTCGCAAGAAGGTTTGTTTGATGAAAAACATAAGAAACCCATCCCCGCGTTCCCATCCGTCGTCGGTGTTGTCACATCTCCAACCGGAGCGGCTGTACGCGATGTGATCACCACCATTAAAAGAAGATACCCCCTTGTAAAAGTGATCGTCTTTCCAACGCTCGTTCAAGGAGTAAACGCGGGCGAGTCCATCGTCAGCAGCATCAAAGAGGCTAACCGCAGAGAGTTATGCGATGTATTAATCGTCGGACGCGGAGGGGGATCGATCGAAGAGCTGTGGGCATTTAATGAAGAGGCTGTCGCCAGGGCCATTTTTTCTTCCGACATTCCGATCATTTCCGCCGTCGGGCATGAAACGGATTTTACAATCAGCGATTTTGTTGCGGATTTGCGCGCGGCGACCCCGACGGGAGCGGCCGAACAGGCCGTACCTAATATGCTTGATTTGCTGGAGCGTCTGAAAACGCTCGAAGCGAGAATTGCAAAATCGATGAAGCAGGATTTAAGAAAGCGGCAGGAGCGCGTGAAAACCCTCCAGTCCTCTTATGCCTTCCGCTACCCGAAACGGCTGTATGCCCAAAAGGAACAGGAATTCGACCTGATATTCGACCGTTTCCAAAAACAGCTGGCGATGACCGTTGAACGCAAAAAACAAAAACTGAACGAACAGACATACAAGCTGGAGATGCTTCATCCCGAGGAGCAGCTTAAACAAGCGAGAAAGAGGCATGAAGAGCAGACAGTCCGGCTGAAGCGGAATATGGATGTGCAGCTTAAGCAGATTCACTCGCAGTTTCAAACGGTTCTTGGTAAACTGAATGCATTAAGCCCTCTCCAAGTGATGGAAAGAGGGTACAGTTTGACATATAAAGAAAACGAATTGATTAAAAGTATTGAACAGGTTCATGAAAAAGACGAGATCCGCGTCACATTAAACGATGGGACGCTGACCTGTGAGGTACTGCAAAAGAGAGGCGAAACAAATGGCTGAAGAAAACAAAACAAACCGGGAAGACCTGACATTTGAAGAGGCGATGAAAGGTCTGGAACAGATCGTATCAAAGCTTGAAGAAGGGGATGTGCCTTTGGAAAAGGCGATCGACTACTTCCAGGAAGGGATGGCTCTTTCGAAAATGTGCCACGAAAAACTGCAAAATGTCGAAAAGCAGATGGACTACATTTTGCGGGAAAATGGGGAATTTGACCGGTAAACTTGACGGAGATTTAAAATCGAGAAAAACAGTAATTCAAGAACGCCTTCCGATGTATATTAAAGACCTGCGAGCGCCGTCCATCCTTAAGGAATCCATGCTGTACTCATTGGAAGCCGGAGGGAAACGGCTGAGACCGATTTTGGTACTTGCGCTTCTTCATGCGTACGGAAAAGACGAAGAAGCCGGAATTCCGGTAGGGTGCGCGGTTGAAATGATCCATACGTATTCATTAATCCATGACGATCTCCCTTGTATGGATGACGATGACCTCAGAAGGGGAAAGCCGACAAACCATAAAATATACGGGGAAGCGACGGCCATTCTCGCCGGAGACGCCTTATTAACCGAAAGCTTCAAAATGATCACTTCCAATATGCCTTCTGATGTATCTGCTGAAAAACGCATCAGACTGGTGAATGAGCTGATATCGGCAGCGGGGGCTGAAGGCATGGTCGGCGGTCAAATTTTAGATATGGAAGCGGAATCAAAGTCTGTCTCTCTTGATGAACTGCAGCGGATTCACGAAGGAAAAACGGCTAAACTCCTCAGCTTCAGCGTCATCGCGGGGGCGATTCTAGCAGATGCATCTGAAAAAGAGATCGAAAAGCTCCGCGAATTCAGCCATCATATCGGCATCGGCTTCCAGATCAGAGATGACATTCTCGACCTTGAAGGATCAGAGGATAAAATCGGCAAACGGATCGGATCTGACGAGACAAACGGAAAATCGACCTATCCGTCGCTCCTTTCGCTTGAGGGCGCCAGCCAAAAGCTTGATGAACATATTGAAAAAGCAAAACGGCTGATTTCAGAGCTTCCGCTTGAAAAAGAGCTTATGTACGAGTTTTGCGATATGATTGCCGCAAGGGATCATTGATACAGGGCTTCCATTTGAGCATCAAAGGCTTATTATGCTAAAATATAAAGAGTTGAACTCTAAAACGCCGCGCCGTTATCACGTTGTGTTAGCGGCTGTTTTTTCAAACGAAGCGTCCGCATATGCAAGTTTGCGCATGGGGATGAATTCGTCATATAATAATTCA
>NZ_CP026521.1:2886080-2893054 GCF_002953915.1 Bacillus sp. MBGLi79 | reverse complement strand
AATAATTCAAGCTGAAACTTAAAATGAAGCAAGGCGCATACTTGCAGAAATCATGCTGAAAGTGAGTTGATCCGATTGGATCTGTTATCGATAAAGGACCCTGCATTTTTGAAGAACCTTTCAAATCAAGAACTGGAAAGCTTGAGCGCTGAAATTCGCCGTTTTTTAATTGAAACGCTTTCTGAATCCGGAGGGCACATTGGTCCGAATCTCGGCGTTGTCGAGCTTACCATTGCATTGCATAAAGAATTTAACAGCCCGAAAGATAAGTTTTTGTGGGATGTGGGGCATCAATCGTATGTCCATAAACTGCTGACCGGCCGCGGAAAGGACTTCGCCACCCTGCGTCAGCATAAAGGACTGTGCGGTTTTCCAAAGCGGAATGAAAGCGAACATGATGTCTGGGAAACGGGCCACAGTTCGACTTCTCTCTCCGGTGCGATGGGGATGGCAGCTGCGAGAGACTTGAAAGGGACAAACGAATATATCATCCCGATCATCGGAGACGGTGCACTGACCGGCGGCATGGCTCTTGAAGCGCTTAACCATATCGGCCATGAGCAAAAAGATATGATTGTCATTTTGAATGACAACGAAATGAGCATCGCTCCAAACGTCGGAGCGATTCATTCCATGCTCGGAAGGCTGCGCACAGCCGGAAAATATCAATGGGTCAAAGATGAGCTTGAGTATTTGTTCAAGCGGATTCCTGCTGTTGGCGGGAAGCTTGCCGCTACAGCCGAGCGGATCAAAGACAGCCTGAAATACCTGCTGGTATCCGGGATGTTCTTTGAAGAGCTCGGATTTACGTATTTAGGGCCTGTAGACGGTCATTCCTATGATGAACTGTTTGAAAACATGCAGTATGCGAAAAAGACGAAAGGCCCGGTACTCCTCCACGTTATTACGAAAAAAGGAAAAGGCTATAAGCCTGCGGAAACCGATAAAACCGGCACATGGCACGGAACCGGCCCATATAAAATCGATACCGGTGATTTTGTTAAGCCGAAAGCCGCTGCGCCATCATGGAGCGCGCTCGTAAGCGAAACGGTCAGGAAGCTTGCCCGCGAGGATGAAAGGATTGTAGCCATTACTCCGGCCATGCCTGTCGGTTCAAAACTTGAAGGGTTTGCGAGCGAGTTTCCGGAGCGCATGTTTGATGTCGGCATTGCGGAACAGCATGCGGCAACGATGGCGGCTGGTCTCGCGACTCAGAATATGAAGCCGTTTCTGGCGATCTATTCGACATTTCTTCAGCGCGCTTATGACCAGGTTGTCCATGATATTTGCCGGCAAAACCTAAATGTATTTATCGGCATTGACAGAGCGGGCCTAGTCGGCGCTGATGGGGAAACACACCAGGGCGTGTTTGACATTGCTTTTTTACGGCATATTCCGAATTTGGTTCTCATGATGCCGAAAGACGAAAACGAAGGCCAGCACATGGTCAACACGGCTGTCAAATACGATGACGGCCCGATTGCCATGCGCTTTCCGCGCGGAAACGGACTCGGCGTCAAAATGGATAAAGAATTGAAAACGATCCCGATCGGAACGTGGGAAGTGCTGAGACCCGGGACAGACGCGGTCATTTTAACATTCGGCACCACCATTCCGATGGCGCTTGCTGCCGCGGAGGAGCTGCAGAAAGAAGGACGTTCGGTCAGAGTGGTTAACGCCCGTTTTATCAAGCCGCTTGACGAAAACATGCTGATGGAAATCCTGAACGAAGGGCTTCCGATTTTAACGATCGAAGAGGCTGTGCTCCAAGGCGGATTCGGCAGCTCGATCCTTGAGTATGCCCATGAACATCAGTCTTACAGCCCGATCATTGATAGAATGGGGATACCTGATCAATTTATTGAACACGGCAGTGTCGCCAAGCTTCTGGAAGAGATCGGAATGACAAAAGAAGACGTCATCAGACGAATAAGACTATTGACGCCCGTAAAGACTCATAAAGGAATTGGATCATGACAGGAAAAAAAGAACGGCTCGACGTTTTATTAGTAGAAAGAGGGTTAATGGAAACGCGGGAAAAAGCGAAAAGAGCCATCATGGCCGGCATCGTCTATACGAATGAAAACAGACTGGACAAGCCGGGCGAAAAGGTCGACCGCACGATTCCGCTGACCGTTAAAGGAAACCCGTTAAAATACGTCTCAAGAGGCGGATTAAAACTTGAAAAAGCATTAAAAGAGTTTCAGCTTTCCGTTCAAGGCAAGCTGATGATTGACATCGGCTCTTCCACCGGCGGCTTCACTGACTGCGCGCTGCAAAACGGCGCTCTCCGCTCATATGCCGTTGATGTCGGGTATAATCAGCTCGCCTGGAAGCTGAGACAGGATGAGCGGGTTGTAGTGATGGAACGCACGAATTTCCGGTATTGCACACCAGCCGATTTTACGGAAGGACTGCCGGAGTTCGCGACGATCGATGTCTCTTTTATCTCACTGAAAATCATCCTGCCTGTGCTTAAGAGCATTTTAGTTCCGGGAAGCGACTGCATCGCTCTCGTCAAACCGCAGTTTGAAGCAGGGCGGGAATCCGTCGGGAAAAAAGGGATCGTCCGCGATCCCCTCGTCCATCAAGCTGTGCTTGATGACATCAGCCGGTTTGCGGCTCGGGAAGGATATGACTGCAGAAACGTCTCGTTTTCGCCGATTACCGGCGGCGACGGCAACATCGAATTCCTTCTCCATTTGCATTGGGACGGAGAAGAGCAACCTGGCACGCCGATAGCAGAAGAAACGATCAATCAAATTGTCGAAGAAGCTCACAAGACATTAAAAGCGAAAAAAACGGATCCGCGTGATTAAAAACCCTTGAGAGTCGTACGGCGAATGCGAGGGTGGCCGGCACGCAAAAAGGAATAATAGTGGGCTATTATTCCTTTTTTACTGCAAACATGTACTTTTCCGACAAAATCATTTAACATAAATGTATAAACATACACAATTTGTGTATAAAACGAGGTGTGAAATGAACAAAGGTCAAAGGCATATTAAAATCAGGGAGATTATCACCGCTAATGAAATTGAAACGCAGGATGAGCTTGTCGATATTTTAAAGAAAGACGGCTATAATGTGACGCAGGCCACCGTCTCGCGGGACATTAAAGAGCTTCATTTGGTCAAGGTGCCGACAAACAACGGTTCCTACAAATACAGCCTGCCTGCTGATCAGCGCTTTAATCCCCTTTCCAAATTAAAAAGATCATTGATGTACGCATTTGTCAAAATCGACTCAGCCAGCCATCTGATCGTTTTAAAAACAATGCCGGGCAACGCGCAGGCGATCGGGGCGCTGATGGACAATTTGGATTGGGAAGAAATCATGGGAACGATCTGCGGAGATGATACCATTTTGATCATCTGCCGGACGCATGATGATACCAAAATCGTACAGAAGAAAATATTGGAGCTTTTATAAACGAAGGCCTGAAAAGAGGTGTCATGAAAGCTTGTTAGCTGAATTATCGATCAAAAACTTTGCCATTATCGAAGAATTAACCGTTTCTTTTGAAAAAGGGCTGACGGTTCTGACCGGTGAAACCGGGGCCGGAAAATCGATCATCATCGACGCCGTCTCTTTGCTTGTCGGAGGCCGCGGCTCGTCCGAATATGTCAGGTATGGCGAAAAAAGAGCCGAATTGGAAGGGCTTTTCCTCCTTGACAGCGGCCATCCGGTTTTTGATTTGTGCACAGAACTCGGGATTGAAGCCTCGGATGACATGATCGTCATGAGGAGAGATATTAACGCAAACGGCAAGAGCATCTGCCGCGTCAATGGAAAACTTGTCACCATTGCCGCTTTGCGGGAAGTCGGCAGACTGCTGCTTGACATACACGGGCAGCACGACAATCAGCTGCTGATGGAGGATGAGCACCATCTTCAGCTTCTGGAAAGGTTTGCAGGAGAAGAAATCGAGCATGCTCTAAAAGCGTATCAGGAAGTTTACAGCCGCTACATGGACGTCATGAGAAAGGTGAAAGAGCTTTCTGAAAGCGAACAGGAAATGGCTCACAGACTCGATTTAATACAGTTTCAGCTTGATGAAATCGAATCTGCAAACCTTGAGCCGAAAGAGGACGAACTTCTTCAGGAAGAGCGCCGTCAAATCGCTAATTTCGAAAAAATATACG
This sequence comes from Bacillus sp. MBGLi79, assembly GCF_002953915.1. Lineage (NCBI taxonomy): Bacteria > Bacillati > Bacillota > Bacilli > Caryophanales > Bacillaceae > Bacillus > Bacillus sp. MBGLi79. The sequence goes on along the minus strand of NZ_CP026521.1, from coordinate 2,888,909 downwards.
AAGCTCTGCAAAATGCCTATAATGCGCTACGCAACGAGCAGGCTGGGCTTGACTGGGTCGGCATGGCTTCAAGCGAGCTTGAAAACGTCTCAGGCATCAATGAAGGGCTCAATAAAGTATCTGAATCCGTAGCCAACGCATACTACATTCTCGAAGATTCAACTTTTCAGATCAGAAATATGCTGGATGAACTCGAATACGACCCCGAGCGCCTCGATTATATCGAATCGCGATTAAACGAAATCAAACAGCTGAAACGCAAATACGGCGCTACTGTCGAAGATATCCAAGCTTATTCGGCTAAGATAGAGGAAGAGATCGACCGGATCGAAAACCGGGACAGCCACTTGCAGGCATTAAAATCCCGCCTCGAATCAATCGGCAAGGATGTGGCGATTGAAGCCGCCAATGTGTCCGAAATCAGAAAAAAATGGGCGAAAAAACTGGCCAAACAGATTCAGCAGGAACTGAAAGATCTGTATATGGAAAAATCGACATTCGATACGGAATTCCAGGTGAAAAAAGCGGAACGGGATGATGATGCACCCGTCGTCAACGGTATGCCGGTTCAGCTCACAAAGCACGGCATTGATACCGTCCATTTCCTAATCTCAACAAACACGGGAGAACCGCTCAAATCTTTGTCAAAGGTTGCATCTGGAGGAGAGCTGTCAAGAATCATGCTGGCCATGAAAAGCATTTTCTCTGCTCAGCAGGATGTTACATCGATCATTTTCGATGAAGTGGATACGGGTGTAAGCGGCAGAGTCGCGCAGGCGATCGCCGAAAAAATACACCGCGTCTCGATCGGCTCTCAAGTTTTATGCATTACCCACTTGCCGCAGGTGGCCGCGATGGCTGACACCCATCTTTTGATTACGAAACAGTCGAAAGACGGGAGAACGACGACAAGCGTCACGCCGTTGACAAAACAGGAAAAAATAGCGGAAATCGGCCGGATGATCGCCGGAGTCGAAGTAACGGATCTGACGAAGCGCCATGCGAAAGAACTTTTGAACCAAGCTAAGCTTGTTAAAACTACCGGATAAGCTGTTCATCCTGAACAGCTTATTTTTTTGTCGGCATTTTCTTATACAAACTCATTCTTATCATTTTATCCAATGATTTTCTTCCGTCCGCAGTTATAAATCGCTGTCCGAAAGGCAAAAGTAATGAATGTAGCGAAAGAAATTTTATATGGTGTGGGTTAGGTGCGAGGAGAGTGAAAAGGTGGATGTTGAAAAAATCAGAAAAGTTGTGGGTATGATTCTCCTTGTTTCTTTAATAAGTGTAGGGTTTTACAAACCGGTGAAAGAATACATTGTAATCCCAAAAAACTTGAACATTTTTGAGACGGGTACCCGTGCGGTTGAAACGAGCTTATCCGTCAGTGCTTCGAAAGATGGATCATCGGAAGCATTCACACTGAAAGAAAATCAAAGTGAAGTAGAAATAAAAGGTGAAAAGAATGGAAAGGCAGAACTCGTCTATGATTTTGCCGGATTCCCAGTTAAAAAAACGAAAGTAAATGTCCTGCCTGATTTGAAAGTGGTCCCCGGCGGGCAGTCTATTGGTGTAAAGCTTCACTCCGTTGGCGTATTGGTCGTAGGTTTTCATCAAATCAATACCTCTGAAGGCAAAAAATCGCCCGGTGAAGCAGCCGGAATCGCGGTAGGCGACATTATCACCGAAATCAACGGCACGAAAATCGAAAAAATGAATGACATTACCCCTTTTATTCAAAAGGCCGGGAAAACAGGAGAAACCTTACATCTGTCGATTAAAAGAGATAAACAAGAAATCAAAACGAAGCTCATTCCGAAAAAAGACCAGGCTGAAGATAAATACAGAATCGGCTTATATATCAGGGACTCTGCCGCAGGAATCGGCACAATGACTTTTTTCGAGCCGAAATCGAAAAAATACGGAGCGCTTGGTCACGTCATTTCAGACATGGATACGAAAAAACCGATCGTTGTTGAAAAAGGGCAAATCGTGAAATCGACCGTCACTTCGATTGAAAAAGGAACAGGCGGAAATCCCGGAGAGAAACTGGCCCGTTTCGCATCAGAACGAAAAGTGATTGGTGATATCAACAGAAACAGTCCATTCGGGATCTTCGGGACGCTTCACGAGTCAATCAAAAACCGCATCGCTGACAAAGCCATTCCGATTGCATTTTCAGATGAAGTAAAAGAAGGCCCGGCCCAAATTTTAACGGTTATCGAAAACGACAAAGTCGAGAAATTCGATATTCAGGTCGTCAGTACGACACCTCAGAAGTTTCCGGCTACAAAAGGGATGGTGCTGAAAATTACCGACCCGAGGCTGTTGAGCAAAACAGGAGGCATCGTTCAAGGGATGAGCGGAAGCCCGATCATCCAAAACGGAAAGATCATTGGCGCCGTAACTCACGTTTTCGTCAATGATCCGACGAGCGGATACGGCGTGCATATTGAATGGATGCTGTCTGAAGCGGGAATCGATATTTATAAAAAAGAAAAAGCAAGCTGACTGCCGGATTCCTCCGGCAGTTTTTGATTTCGTCTTTTTTTCTTGCGCGTTGTGCGTTAAAATGAAAGAAGAAAAGATTTTTCGACAAATTCACGTTCCCCGGTTTGTCAAGTCGCATTTCGAGTCGAAAAATCGAGAAAATCAGAAAAAAACAGAGAAAAAGCGAGAGATACCACTATTATTGGAAAAATCCTTTTTAAAAAAAGGGAATAAAGTGGTGCTGTCGAATTAAACATATTAGAAAAAGAATGATGAAATTTATCAACATACACATTGGGGAGTAAGAAACGTGGAGAAAATTAAAGTATGTGTTGC
>NZ_CP026521.1:2836237-2885980 GCF_002953915.1 Bacillus sp. MBGLi79 | reverse complement strand
ACAAATGCATTAACGATTGCTATCATTATTTAATAAAACTTTATAGGAAGGAGATCCAGGGTGATAGCAATATATGTAAGGGTATCGACCGAGGAACAAGCGATCAAGGGATCGAGCATCGACAGCCAGATCGAGGCCTGCATAAAGAAAGCAGGGACTAAGGATGTGCTGAAGTATGCCGATGAAGGATTTTCTGGAGAACTTTTAGAACGGCCGGCTTTGAATCGCTTGAGGGAGGATGCAAGCAAGGGACTTATAAGTCAAGTCATCTGCTACGATCCTGACCGTCTTTCTCGGAAATTAATGAATCAGCTTATCATTGATGATGAACTGCGAAAGCGAAATATACCCTTGATTTTTGTAAATGGTGAATACGCCAATTCTCCAGAAGGTCAATTATTTTTCGCAATGCGTGGAGCAATCTCAGAATTTGAAAAAGCCAAAATCAAAGAACGGACATCAAGCGGCCGACTTCAAAAAATGAAAAAAGGCATGATTATTAAAGATTCCAAACTATATGGCTATAAATTTGTTAAAGAGAAAAGAACTCTTGAGATATTAGAAGAGGAAGCAAAAATTATTCGGATGATTTTCAACTACTTCACTGATCATAAGAGCCCTTTTTTTGGCAGAGTAAATGGTATCGCTCTACATTTAACCCAAATGGGAGTTAAAACAAAAAAAGGCGCCAAAGTATGGCACAGGCAGGTTGTTCGACAGATATTAATGAACTCTTCTTATAAGGGTGAACATAAGCAGTATAAATATGACACTGAGGGTTCTTATGTTTCAAAACAGGCAGGAAACAAATCTATAATTAAAATAAGGCCTGAAGAAGAGCAAATCACTGTGGCAATTCCAGCAATTGTTCCAGCTGAACAATGGGATTATGCTCAAGAACTCTTAGGTCAAAGTAAAAGAAAACACTTGAGTATTAGCCCTCACAATTACTTGTTATCGGGTTTGGTTAGATGCGGGAAATGCGGAAATACCATGACAGGGAAGAAAAGAAAATCACACGGTAAAGACTACTATGTGTATACTTGCCGGAAAAATTATTCTGGAGCAAAGGACCGCGGTTGCGGAAAAGAAATGTCTGAGAATAAATTAAACCGGCATGTATGGGGTGAGATTTTTAAATTCATCACAAATCCTCAAAAGTATGCGTCTTTTAAAGAGATTGAACAATCAAATCACCTATCTGACGAATTAGAACTTATTCAAAAAGAGATAGAGAAAACAAAAAAAGGCCGTAAGCGTCTTTTAACGCTAATCAGCCTAAGCGATGACGATGATTTAGATATTGATGAAATCAAAGCACAAATTATTGAACTGCAAAAAAAGCAAAACCAGCTTACTGAAAAGTGTAACGAAATTCAATCAAAAATGAAAGTCCTAGATGATACAAGCTCAAGTGAAAATGCTCTAAAGAGAGCCATCGACTACTTTCAATCAATCGGTGCAGATAACTTAACTCTTGAAGATAAAAAAACAATTGTTAACTTTATCGTGAAAGAAGTTACCATTGTGGATTCTGACACCATATATATTGAAACGTATTAAAGAGGGGTGTATGCACCCCCCTTTTGTAATTACAATCTCATTTTCAATACACCTCGCAGCATACGTCGCCAGCTTTGTCCCTTTACCAGCGGAATAGCTTTCAATTCCTTTAATCAGCCCGATCGTTCCGATGGAGATTAAGTCCTCTGCATCCTCACCTGTATTTTCAAATTTTTTCACAATATGGGCGACCAAGCGAAGATTATGCTCAATCAGCATGTTTCTGGCATGTTCATCCCCTTTAGCCATGAGCTCTAAGTATTTTTTTTCCTCGCTGCTTGAGAGCGGTTGTGGAAAGGCATTGTTTTTCACGTAAGATACTAAAAAGACAAGCTCTTTAACAACAAAGCCGAGCGCTGCGAAAACACCTGTCACCATCGTCACCTCCACAAAAGTATGTAGGCAAAAGCCTATATGTAAATGTATGTGGGCGGGAGGCTGTCTGTGTCTGTACCGGGAAATTTCTCGCAGGGGAGCCTGGGCTTTTGTAAACAGCATATTAACTTCAAATGTTAACAATAATTTTTATCATGCGCCCATACATTGAAATGAACAAATGTATGGGGGGATGGGAATGAAAAAATGGATGGCAGGCCTGTTTCTTGCTGCAGCAGTTCTTCTTTGTGTAATGGTTCCGCAGCAGATCCAAGGCGCTTCTTTGTATGACAAAGTGTTATATTTTCCGCTGTCTCGTTATCCGGAAACAGGCGATCATATTAGAGATGCGATTGCAGAGGGACATTCTGAGATTTGCACCATTGATAGAGATGGAGCAGACAAAAGGCGGGAGGAATCATTAAAGGGTATCCCGACGAAGCCGGGCTATGACCGGGATGAATGGCCGATGGCGGTTTGCGAGGAAGGCGGTGCAGGAGCTGATGTCCGATATGTGACGCCTTCTGATAATCGCGGGGCCGGCTCATGGGTAGGGAATCAAATGAGCAGCTATCCTGACGGCACCAGAGTGCTGTTTATTGTGCAGTAGTAAAGAAGAGGCTCTTTCTTGAGCCTCTGTTGTTACAACCCTTCGCCGTGCTGAATGTTCGGGGGATAGGTTTCTGCTTTTCGCCAATATTGGCGTGTGCCTTCGTCCCGTACAACAATGCCCAGCTGTGCCAGTTCGAGACGGAATTCTTCAATATCGTCTTTTTGTTCGTCCTCCAGCGCTTTGTGACGAGCTTTTAATAAGGCATGGGCGCCTTGCGATAGGTCAGGTGCATCAGGAATCCATCGGCGAAATTGATCTGTAAACGGATCACCATCTGCTGCCCATTCGTAATGATGCTGTCTAAAGGCCTTCTCAACGTTTACTGGTTTTTCATCAATTTCTTCCCGTACCAATTCATATCCGGCTGTTCCTAGGAGGACAAGCCGTTTGTGATCCATAAATACGAGAGCGATGTCACCGGAATGAATTGTTTGCACTTTTTTTCCTTTCATGAATTCCACTGTGTGATCTGTAATCTTGACAGACAGCAGCATTGCACTAACAGAATGAGCGAACCAAATCCCCGCACACATACCGAGAAGAGCAGTGATAAATGCAGCTGTTGATCCCTGAAAAGAGGTGATGAGCCGAAGCGGTCCTTCAAAAGGAATCCACGGAAGGGATAATGCCCATTCCGCAATCTGCGGGATAAAATACCCGATGGTAAGACCGATCATTGCAAATGCAGCGTATAAAAAGAATATAGCGGTTTTCGTAACACCAATAAGAGTATGAGATTGATTCTGCAACATGACACCTTCTTTTACTGAAAATTCTCTTCCCATATTTTAACTCAACGAGATGGTAAATCAAGGATAAAGTAAAAATTATGGATTTAAGAGGGTTCCGAAATGGAACTGGCAGGTACAGCCGGTCATGAAAAACATATTAAAATGGGCAGAAGATGTAGTTTCATTTATTTTCCTGCGTATCAAATACAAAGGGAACATAAAAAGTAAAGGCTTTTGACAATCAGGAGGAATAGGCATGAAATCGGATTAATCGGCTTAGGGAAAATGGGCATAAATATAGGAAAGCAATTCATAGGCCGCAATCATCAAGCGGTTGGATATGATATAAATCAAGGTTGGTGGGGCAGTTTTGCGTGATGTTTGACCTTTATTAAGAAAAGTCGATATGATTATCGAAGCTGGAAACTCTCATTAAAAAGAATCGATCACCGCTACAATTAAATGAAAGAAGCGGTATCCATTATCTCGATGCCGGTACGGCGGGCGGAATGAAGGCGCATGGCATGGAGCCTGTTTTATGGTGGGGTGTGATCATAAAGCATGGGAGATTGTAGAACTGTTTTTTCGGGACACCGCCGTCGGGAGCCGCGCTTGATCTGCAGACCGCAACTCCTGTGGTCGCATGTCGCTGCTCTTCGAAATGAATTTGGAGGCCATGCGACGGAAAAAAAGTAAGGGGGGCGAACAAGCCTCCTTATTTTTTTGGCACCTTCAGAAGATGAGGGAACTTTTTATATATGACCAGCATGATGATCAGAATATACGCACCGTAAATGCTGATAGACAATAATTTATTGCTGGTGAAGTTGGCACCTGCAATGGTGACAACAACAATATTGGGGATTTTCCCTATGAAAGATGCAAAGAAAAAAACATGCCAGCGAACCTGACTCAGTCCGCAGATCACGTTCATTATAAGGGAAGGTATGATCGGTATCAGCCTTCCTAATAAAACAGCGGTAAAAGCGTTTTTGTTGAAGGAAGCCTCGTAGCTCTGTATGGCAGGATAGGCCTGAACTTTTTTTCTGGCCCAATCTCTAAAACTGTACCTGGCGAGAAAAAACAGCAATATAGTACCAAGCATTGAGCCGGTCAGTGTAATCCAAATTCCATTTGCAGTCCCGAACACTGCGCCATTTAAAGCAGCAACCAAAGCAAACGGCACTATTGGGAAAAAAACATCGGCAGCAATCAGCAGCATACTAAATAAAACGGAAAACATCCCTCCTGCTTTGATTGCATCAAGCCAAGCTTCTTTCTGAAAAAAACCGACTGCAATGATAGCGATAATCACAAGTATACCTATTACTTTTTTTAACATGTCTATGGTCACTCCCAACTTAGGTGATGTCAGGAGCCAAAACCTCCGTCATCTAAATTAGTATAACTGGTGCCATTTCAGCGGTTCAACTGAAAACCAGGTTGAGAACACAATTCTTTTTAGTTCATAAAAAAGGCTGTCCGTCTATCTCTCTGTTTTCTTAACATAGGGGAGATAGAAAGGGTAACCATAACCTTAAGGGATAAGCTGTATCTTAGCGTATTTATTTCCTTTGGTTTGTGTGTTTTTCAGATTAGAGAGAAGGGAATTTAAAAATAAAAAGTCATCTGCTGCGCCGCAATGAAAGCAGAATGATATTCACTGAGGGGGACACGTTAACTATAGGAAAAAACAGTGTTAGCGAAAAAACTCTTCGTTGAACGAAGAGAAACAGAGGTATAACATTAAGGTGAGGCTTTTGGGGGTGTAAAGATGAAACATTTTATCATCCTTTTCCTTCTGTTGTTCGTTACAGCAGGGTGCGAGGGAATGGGATACGAAGACGTTGTAGCATTTGGTGACAGCAATACGCGTGGCTCTAATTGGGATTATCGCGATTATCCAAAAGCACAGCAGTGGGTCAATATACTTAAAACAGCTGAACGCGGTAACCTTGATATACTCAATGCGGGAATCGGAGGACAGACGACAGAGGATGCCCGTCTTCGGTTTCAGACAGATGTGCTGGATCAAAAACCGAAGTATTTGTTTATTATGTTCGGCACAAATGACGCCGCCATACTGACTGAGGGAAAACCGAGAGTGTCGAAGCAGCGTTTTAGAGAAAATCTGGTTTATTTTATTGAAGAAAGCAGAAAACACGGGATCAAGCCAATCTTAATGACGTGTATCCCAATTATAGAAGGTAATGGGAAGCATCATCTGTTTTATTATTCCAGATATAAAGCAGCTGCTTTTGAACCAAAAGGCGGAGCAAGGAAATGGCACGACTCATACAACGATATTACAAGAGATGTGTCGAAGCGCCTGAATGTCCCTCTTGTAGATAACTGGAAGCATTTTATAGAAGCAGACGGCGGAAAAGCAACTGATGAAGCGCTTATCCAATCCGGTCTTATAGATCCTTCAGGCAATCATATGACACCTAAAGGGGCAAGGATCGTATATGAAGGAATACAAGATGGGCAGATTCTGCAGCGTTGAGCCGGACAACCGCCTAGTCCGATTTATTTCTCCTACATAGGCTGTTATAAAACCTTATTAAGGAGGCGCTTCACATGTATGGCGCAGGCAGAGCATATGGATACGCTTTTATTGTTGTTTTAGTTGTTGTTCTCCTGGTTGTGGGCGGCATATACTGGTTAGCATAATAACCAGCCCTTTAAAACACCTCTTTTTAGGGGTGTTTTTTGCTGAAAATAGTAGTAAAGCGCGCAGCCGAAGTGATATAATATCAGTCATCTGAGTAAAAAAAGGAAATACGCCCGGAAAAAATAGACAAATTCTTATTAAGAAGATACGGAAATAATATGTCCGAGCGATCTTCTTTTTATTTCGTTTTCAATTAACTCGATAAAGTCACGGTTTAAATTCATCTCGGTGGCTTTGAAATAAGATTCTATTAGTAATTCATCAGACAGTTTTCTCATGCTAGGAACCCAATTAATGGGAGAGGCACCTCCTTAAAAGTTGGAATCATTCATGATCTTAACGCATATAATGATAAGTTGCGTTTATCTGAGGTTGAAGTTATCTTTAATCTACCATGAAATGAATATAAGAACAATCGTTCTGTTATCCACACCAAAAAGTGGATAACTTGTGAGTATCGTGTTTATAATTTGTCTAAAGAGTGATGTAATAAGAGTGGATAGTGTGTGTAAATTTATCCACACCTGGTGAAGAAACCCAATTTTTGTCGAAATTTTTTTGCTCAGTTCTTCTTTAGGCGCAAGTTCGATTTTTTTCGACAATCATATTAAGGAGAAAGAAAAGGGAAGGGTGCGGGTTTTGTTAAAAAAGTTTTTTTTACCTGACGAGTTTGTAAAAAATATTTTTCATATTACACCTGAAAAATTAAAGGAACGAAATGTAAAAGGGATTATTACTGATCTGGATAATACGCTTGTTGAATGGGACAGGCCGAACGCGACGCCGCGCTTGATCGAGTGGTTTGAAGAAATGAAGGAACACGGCATTAAAGTGACAATCGTCTCTAATAATAATGAAAGAAGAGTGAAACTTTTCTCTGAACCGCTTGGAATCCCATTCATTTATAAAGCAAGAAAACCGATGGGTAAAGCCTTTAATAGAGCGGTGCGCAATATGGAGCTGAAAAAAGAGGACTGCGTTGTCATCGGAGACCAGCTGCTGACCGACGTACTTGGGGGAAACCGAAACGGCTACCATACGATTTTGGTCGTGCCTGTCGCTTCCTCTGACGGATTCATTACGCGCTTTAATCGCCAGGTTGAACGCAGAATACTGAGTGCTCTCAAACGAAAAGGGCACATTCAGTGGGAGGAGTAAGAAATGGAAAAGGTTGTTTGTATCGGATGCGGAGTTGCAATCCAAACCGAGGACAAAACAGGTCTGGGGTACGCTCCGCCTGCATCGCTTACGAAAGAAAATGTGATTTGCCAGCGTTGCTTCAGACTGAAAAACTACAATGAAATACAAGACGTTTCCTTAACGGATGATGATTTTTTGAACATCCTTCACGGTATTGGGGAAACGGACTCTCTTGTCGTAAAAATAGTTGATATTTTTGATTTTAACGGCAGCTGGATTAATGGGCTGCAGCGCTTGGTGGGGGGGAACCCTATCTTATTAGTTGGCAATAAAGCGGATATTTTGCCTAAGTCACTGAAAAGAGAGCGTCTGATCCAATGGATGAAACGTGAAGCGAAAGAGCTTGGCTTAAAACCTGTTGACGTATTTTTGGTCAGTGCGGGACGCGGCCAGGGAATCAAAGAAGTCATTGATGCGATTGAGCATTACCGCAACGGCAAAGATGTCTATGTTGTCGGATGTACAAATGTAGGGAAGTCCACCTTTATTAACCGGATTATTAAAGAAGTGTCAGGTGAAGAAGATATTATTACAACATCCCAATTTCCTGGCACAACCCTTGATGCGATTGAAATTCCGCTGGATGACGGCTCAGCGCTTTATGATACTCCGGGAATTATCAACAACCATCAAATGGCGCATTTTGTCAATAAGAAGGATCTGAAAATACTATCCCCTAAAAAAGAGCTGAAGCCTCGCACTTTCCAGCTTAATGATCAGCAAACACTGTATTTTGGCGGACTTGCAAGGTTCGATTATGTGTCTGGGGAAAGATCTCCTTTTATTTGCTATATGCCAAATGAGCTGATGATTCATAGAACAAAACTTGAAAATGCAGATGCGCTTTATGAAAAGCATGCAGGGGAATTGCTCACGCCTCCGGGTAAAGATGAAATGGATGAGTTTCCGGAATTGGTCGCCCATACGTTTACGATAAAAGACAAAAAGACAGATATCGTTTTCTCTGGGTTAGGCTGGGTTACTGTCCATGACGCCGATAAAAAGGTAACTGCATACGCTCCAAAAGGCGTTCATGTATTTGTTCGGCGCTCATTAATTTAAGAAAAGGGGAGAGGAGTATGAAAAAGCTGTACGGGGTTATCGGAAATCCGATTGGCCATTCCATGTCACCTGATATTCATAACGCATCATTGAAAGATCTTGGGCTTGACGGGCATTATCATGCCTTCAAGGTGGAAGAGAATGATCTGGAGGATGCGGTAAAGGGAATAAAAGCTCTAGGCGTACAAGGAATCAATGTGACTGTCCCGCACAAGGTTTCTATTATGGATTATTTGGATCATATTGATGAGAGTGCAAAAGTGCTTGGTGCCGTAAACACGGTCAGAAGAGAGGGAGACAATCTTGTCGGATACAATACCGACGGGGAAGGCTTTGTGAAGTCATTAATGAAGGTATTAGACAAGCCCATCTCTGAACTGTCATTTTTAATGATCGGCGCGGGCGGAGCGGCGAGAGCCATCTTTACAACAATTGTCCGTAATAGTCCGAAAAAATTTGACATTTGCAACCGGACGCTGGAAAAAGCAAAGCGGCTTACAGAATCCACTCCCTCGTTTCACAATAAAGAAGTGTTAAGCTTAAAAGAAGCAGAAGAACGTCTTGAGCAGTATGATGTGATTATCCATACAACGTCAGTGGGCATGTATCCGAACGTGGACGAAGTGCCGCTTTCATTACAGCGTGCCGCAAGCAGTGCTGTCGTATGTGATATCGTGTATAATCCAATTCAGACGGCCCTTTTAAAAGAAGCAAGCCAAAAAGGCTTAAAAACACTCGATGGTGTGGGCATGTTTGTTGAACAGGCGGCATTATCCTTTCAATTATGGACTGGACAAGAGCCTGATATTGAAAAAATGAGATCAATTGTAATAGGAAAATTAGGAGGAACAGAATGTTAACAGGTAAACAAAAACGTTTTTTGCGTTCAAAAGCGCATCATTTAACGCCGATTTTTCAAGTAGGTAAAGGCGGAGTAAACGACAACATGATTAAACAAATTGCTGAGGCACTTGAAGCGAGAGAGCTGATTAAAGTCAGTGTTCTCCAGAATTGCGAAGAGGATAAAAATGATGTGGCGGACGCTCTTGTAAAAGGAAGCCGCTCTCAATTGGTGCAGACAATCGGCAATACAATTGTGTTATATAAGGAATCAAAGGAAAATAAACAAATCGAGCTTCCTTAAAGGTGGTTGAAATGAAGAAAATCGGAATTTTCGGAGGCACGTTTGATCCTCCGCATAATGGTCACCTCTTAATGGCGAATGAGGTGCTGTACCAGGCGGGGCTTGATGAAATTTGGTTTATGCCCAATCAAATTCCGCCGCATAAACAGGACGAAGACTATACCGACAGCTTTCATCGCGTGGAAATGCTGAAGCTTGCGATTCAATCCAATCCGTCCTTTAAGCTGGAGCTTGTTGAAATGGAAAGAGAAGGGCCATCATATACCTTTGATACCGTTTCTTTATTGAAGCAGCGTTATCCAAATGATCAGCTGTTCTTTATTATCGGTGCTGATATGATTGAATATTTGCCGAAATGGTATAAGCTGGACGAGCTGCTGAACCTCATTCAATTTATTGGAGTAAAGCGCCCCGGTTTTCATGTTGAAACCCCTTATCCGCTTCTCTTTGCAGACGTTCCGGAATTTGAGGTATCATCAACTATGATAAGGGAACGGTTTAAAAGCAAGAAGCCCACTGACTACTTAATCCCTGATAAAGTGAAGAAGTATGTAGAGGAGAATGGTTTATATGAATCGTGAGGAGGCACTTGCATGCGTGAAGCAGCAATTGACCGAACACCGATATATCCACACGATTGGCGTGATGAACACGGCGATCGAACTTGCGGAGCGTTTTGGAGCCGATTCTAAAAAAGCGGAAACAGCGGCGATCTTTCATGATTATGCCAAATTCCGCCCAAAAGAAGAAATGAAACAAATTATTGCGCGAGAAAAAATGCCTGCGCATTTATTGGATCATAATCCGGAGCTCTGGCACGCTCCGGTCGGCGCGTATTTGGTCCAAAGAGAAGCGGGTGTCCAAGATGAAGACATTCTTCACGCCATCAGGTATCATACCTCAGGGCGCCCTGGCATGACACTTTTAGAAAAAGTCATTTACGTTGCCGATTACATTGAGCCTAATCGGGCATTTCCCGGTGTCGATGAGGTGCGTAAGCTTGCTGAGACTGATTTGAATCAAGCGCTGATTCAGTCCATTAAAAATACAATGGTTTTTCTTATGAAAAAAAATCAACCGGTTTTTCCAGACACATTTTTAACATATAACTGGCTTGTGTCTGGCAACTGAACAGGAGGAATTTGTGAATGAACCAAAAGGCCATTTTAAAGCTCGCAGCTGCGGCATGCGATGATAAACGGGCAGAGGATATTTTAGCACTGGATATGGAAGGCATTTCTCTAGTTGCTGATTATTTTTTGATCTGCCACGGAAATTCAGATAAACAAGTGCAGGCGATTGCCCGTGAAATCAAGGATCAGGCTGATGAAAACGGCATTCAAGTCAAAAAGATGGAAGGCTTTGATGAAGCAAGATGGGTGCTCGTTGACCTTGGCGATGTGATTGTTCATGTCTTCCACAAGGACGAAAGAAGCTACTATAACCTTGAAAAGCTGTGGGGAGACGCTCCGCTCGCAGATCTTGACCTTGGAATGAACCAATGATTTATCAAGGCTTTGCAAGCGTGTATGACGAGTTGATGTCACACGCGCCTTATGATCAATGGACAAAATGGATTGATGCATCTCTCCCGGAAAAAGGCCGTGTTCTTGATCTTGCATGCGGCACGGGAGAAATCTCCATCCGGCTTGCCGAAAAAGGCTTCGAGGTTACAGGCATCGATCTCAGCGAGGAGATGCTTTCCTTCGCCCAGCAAAAGGTATCTAGTAGCCAGCCTATTCTATTTCTTCAGCAGGATATGAGAGAGATTTCCGGCTTTGACGGTCAGTTTGATGCTGTTGCGATATGCTGTGACTCATTAAATTATTTAAAAACAAAAAATGATGTAATCCAAACCTTTAAAAGTGTGTTTCGGGTGTTAAAGTCCGGAGGCATTTTGCTGTTTGATGTTCATTCATCTTATAAAATTGCGGAAGTTTTTCCGGATAGCACATTTGCTGACCAGGACGAAGATATCAGCTATATTTGGCAGAGCTTTGCTGGAAGTGAAGAGCTTTCTGTCATTCATGATATGTCGTTTTTTGTTTGGAACGGAGAAGCATATGACCGCTTTGATGAGACACACGAGCAAAGAACGTTCCCAGTGGATGAATACGAAGAAATGCTGAAGAACTGCGGCTTTCAGCTCCATCACGTGACAGCTGATTTTACGGATTCCGAGCCATCAGCACAATCAGAACGCCTATTTTTCAAGGCGCAGAAACCAAAAACCATCGTTTCCTAAAACGATGGTTTTTTAAAATGCTTTTTTATGCTTTTGCAGTACAGACAAAAGTATGACATACTCGCCTACACATGAAACTGCTTTTTCACTGCGGAAATATCCTCCTCGTACTTCATATGAGTATTTTGAAATACCCGATGAAACATATCCTGCACACCGCTTTCCAGCGCTTTAATGCCTTCTCCCGTTACGCCGCCTTTAACGCAAACCTTTTCCTGTAATGCAGGCAGGGTATACAATTCGGTTTCTAACAGTTTTCCCATTCCGACAAGCATTTCCTTACACATCAAAATCGCGTCCTGTTTAGACACTGACGTTTCCGAAACAGCTGCATCTATAAACCGTTGAATCAGATAGCTCATAAAAGCGGGGCCGCAGCTTACGATGTCTGATGCAACTCTCGTAATGTCACTTTCAATTTGCAGCGGATGAGAAATATGCTGCATCAGCCCATTGATTTTCGCTTTTGCAGATTCGCCGCAGCTTGTGCCGAAAGTGACGAGAGAAACACCTGCCAGCGCCCTGTTCGTAATACTTGGGATCACTCGTGCCACTTGACACGGCACATATTGTTCGAGCTGTTCGGTTTGAACGGGGCTTGTAATTGAAATGAGAATATGATCTTTTCTTAAATAAGGTAACGCTCTTGCCAATAAAGGATATATATCAAGCGGCTTAACACAAATAAAAATCATTTCGTTTTCAGAAACGAGCTTTTCGAGACTTTCGGTAACGTTGATGCTGTTGTAGCGATTTTTTATGTGCAACGCTTTTTCAATTGTGCGGTTTGTGATTGTCATGTTTGAGGGATCGGCTGCTTTTGATTCAATAAATGATTCTATAAGGATCGTACCCATATTTCCTGTGCCGATAAAGCCTACCTTCAATGGTTTCCCCTCCTTTGAGCTATTATCCTCTAAACCATATGTGTTATGAAAATAAAATATGACGAAAGCGGGGAACATGCACGATGAATTGGTTGAATCAGCATAAGAAAGCAATGATTTTAGCGGCTTCTGCAGCTGTTTTCACAGCAATTATGATCTTTCTGGCCAGCGGGAGAAACAAAGAGCCGGTGAAGCAGGCTGTACCAACTGAGACGGTAAATACGGAGGTAAAGCAGGAAGCAGTCAAAGATGAGTCAAGCGAAGCAATTGTGATAGACATCAAAGGTGCTGTTCAGCATCCTGGCGTTTATGAAATGCGAACAGGGGACAGAGTATCTCAGGCAATTGAGAAAGCAGGCGGAACCAATGAGCAAGCAGATGAAGTGCAAGTGAATTTGGCGGAGATTCTGCAGGACGGGACAGTGGTGTACATCCCGAAAAAAGGGGAGGAAACAGCAGGGCAACAGGGTGCCGGAGGAGCTGTCCAAAGCGGTGGAGGGAAGGGGGAGCTGGTAAATATCAATACAGCCACCGTAGAGGAGTTACAAGGTATCTCAGGGGTTGGGCCATCCAAAGCTGAAGCTATTATTGCATACCGGGAAGAAAATGGGCGTTTCCAGACTATTGAAGATATCACGAAGGTTTCAGGAATAGGCGAAAAGTCATTTGAGAAAATAAAGTCTTCCATTTCAGTAAAGTGATTTGACGGTCATGCATTATGATAGGTAAACTAAAGGTCAGGCAACACAACATTTGGAGGGAACAACGTGGAACGAATATCATGGAATCAATACTTTATGGCTCAAAGCCATTTATTGGCGCTGCGCAGCACCTGTCCGAGATTATCTGTCGGCGCTACTATAGTCAGAGACAAACGCATGATTGCAGGAGGCTATAACGGGTCAATCGCCGGCGGCGTGCATTGTGCCGACGAAGGATGCTTAATGATAGATGATCATTGTGCAAGAACGATTCACGCTGAAATGAATGCGATTCTACAATGCTCTAAGTTTGGGGTACCGACTGATGGAGCGGAGATTTATGTGACGCATTATCCGTGCATTCAATGCTGCAAATCTATTATTCAAGCGGGTATCAAAACGGTTTATTATGCTGAGGATTACAAAACAAATCCGTATGCGCAGGAATTATTTGAACAGGCGGGTGTAACTGTTGAACAGGTTGAACTCGATGAAATGATCGTTGATTTGAAAAACAGGGAAAAGCTTTCATTTGTAGCGGGTCTTATAGGGA
Source organism: Bacillus sp. MBGLi79 (assembly GCF_002953915.1). Taxonomy (NCBI): domain Bacteria; kingdom Bacillati; phylum Bacillota; class Bacilli; order Caryophanales; family Bacillaceae; genus Bacillus; species Bacillus sp. MBGLi79. Next base: position 2,872,232 of record NZ_CP026521.1, on the reverse strand, counting down.
AATTGGCCGATGCCGGTTTAGCGGAGGAAGAATTGAAAAAGATACATGAACAGGCGAATACACTTTTCACGAGCTACGTGTGATGAATGCGTAATTCGCGTTTGTTATTGCCTTTGGCGGCAGCTTCGGCAACGGCTGGAATTACTGCCGCCGCTTATTTCCCCGCTACTTTTCTATTCATCCTCTTTCTCCTCATCATTTTAATCAAAACGAGGCACGCTTTTCTCATTATTGTTTGTTTCTTCTCTTTTATATTGTTTTTTGTACTGTATGCAGTCACAGATTCTCAGAATGTCTCTTCCTATCGGCAGGGAACCTATCATTTCAAGGCAGTGATTGACACTATTCCCAAAATTGACGGCGACCGTATGTCTATGATCGTTAAGACACCTGATAAGGAAAAATGGGCTGCTGCGTATCGCATTCAGTCTGCTGATGAAAAAGAAAAGCTGTTATACATAGAATCAGGAATGTCATGTGAGTTGACTGGTACATTGGAAGAACCGAATCACGCAACTGTGCCGGGTGCATTTGATTATAACGAGTATCTTTATCGGCAGCATATTCATTGGAACTACTCTGTCACGTCTATCCAAAACTGCAGCGAACCTGAAAATTTCAAGTATAAGGTGCTCAGCTTGAGAAAACATATCATATCATTCACAAACAGCCTGCTGCCTCCTGATTCGGCAGGAATTGTACAGGCACTTACAGTTGGTGACAGATTTTATGTGGAGGACGAAGTGCTTACCGCGTATCAAAAGCTTGGTGTTGTCCATCTCTTGGCGATTTCAGGGCTCCACGTTGGGATTTTGACAGCGGGATTGTTTTTTATCATGATCCGTGTCGGTATAACAAGAGAAAAGGCGTCAATTCTGTTGCTATTATTTCTGCCGCTCTATGTGATGTTGACCGGCGCTGCTCCTTCAGTGCTTCGCGCCGTTTTAATGTCAGGTGTTTACTTAGCTGGAAGTCTCGTCAAATGGCGTGTCCGCTCGGCAACGGCAATCTGTCTCTCATATATCGCCCTTCTGCTCTTCAATCCTTATCATCTCTTTGAAGCCGGTTTTCAGCTATCGTTCGCCGTCAGTTTTTCATTAATTTTTTCCTCTTCTATTTTTCAGCAGGTAAAAACCTCCTTGGGTCAGCTGGCAATTGTATCACTCATCGCCCAGCTCGGATCGCTTCCGATTCTCCTGTATCATTTTCATCAGTTTTCAATCATCAGCATACCGATGAATATGTTGTTGGTTCCATTTTATACGTTCTGTATTTTGCCGGGGGCTGTAGCAGGTGTTCTTCTATTAAGTCTTTCCGCTTCATTTGGCAGATTGTTTTTCAGTTGGTTTGATTTCTTGATGAGCTGGACCAATAAGCTGATCACAAAAATCGCAGATATTGATGTGTTCACGCTTATCATCGCACGTCCCGCGCCTGTTCTTCTCTTTTTATTCACAGTGACGATCATCCTATTGCTGATGTCGATTGAAAAACGCTCCTTTTCTCAGTTGATGGTAACCAGCGGCATTTGCTGCTCGGTGCTGTTTCTTCTCTTTGCATCTCCGCGTCTTAGTCCCGAAGGAGAAGTGGATATGATTGATATTGGGCAGGGGGACAGCATGTATGTAGGTGCTCCGCATCAGCGGGGACATGTCTTAATCGATACTGGCGGCACTTTGTCTTACTCGTCAGAGCCTTGGCGCGAAAAACAACATCCGTTTTCACTGGGAGAAAAGGTGCTGATTCCGTTTTTAACTGCTAAAGGAATCAAACAGCTTGATGCTTTAATTCTGACGCACGCTGACCAAGATCATATCGGAGAGGCGGAGACTTTACTGAAGCATCATAAAGTAAAGCGCCTCGTGATTCCGAAAGGGTTCGTTTCTGAACCTAAAGATGAAAAAGTGCTGCAGGCAGCCAGAGAAGAGGGAGTGGTAATTGAAGAGGTGAAGCGAGGCGATGTATTGCAAATAAAGGATTTGCAGTTCCATATACTGTCACCGAGAGCACCTGATCCGGCAAGCAAAAATAATTCATCTCTCGTTCTGTGGATGGAAATGGGCGGTATGAGCTGGATCTTGACGGGTGATCTGGAGAAAGAAGGGGAACAAGAGGTGATGAAGGTGTTTCCGAATATAAAAGCAGATGTGTTAAAGGTGGGGCACCATGGGAGCAAAGGCTCTACCGGTGAAGAATTCATCAAACAGCTTCAGCCGAAAACGGCCATTATCTCAGCCGGGAAAAACAATCGGTATCACCATCCTCATCAAGAAGTTCTGCAGATATTACAAAGACATTCTATCCGTGTGCTGCGTACAGATCAAAACGGAACGATCCAATATAGATATCAAAACAGAGTTGGAACCTTTTCTGTCTATCCTCCATATGATACATCAGATATAACAGAGACGAACTAAAAAAAGACTGCCGAGAAATCAGCAGCCCGGGCAGTCGCTGTTATGAACCAACCAGGTGAATAACCGTTGCCATGACAAACAAGAAGGCGAAAAATCCGAAGGACACAACAAAACCAACAGCTGAGTCTACAGCATCATTTCGTTTGCTTTGAACGTTTTTTTCAAAATCATTCAACTTTATCCCTCCTGACTGATTTAAGTATAATCGAATCGTTTTGAAAAATCTAGAAGCTTAGGTAACGTTTTCTGTTCTGGTGATTATCGCCTTTTTACAAGCTGTCCCGGGGGCTTGCGAACAGGCGTTTAATATAAATGGGGAAGCAGCAGTCAGGCTTCCTCTTTACTATTTTGTAAACTCAATTTAGGATAGAAGGGGATGATGAAAGAGAGGAAGTCGTACAACAATGGTATTTGATGTGTGGAAAAGCCTGAAAAAAGGAGATGTCCATCCGGTTTATTGCTTATACGGAAAAGAGACATATCTGCTGCAGGAAACCGTCAGCAGGATCAGACAGACGGTCGTTGATCAGGAGACAAAGGATTTCAATCTATCTGTTTTTGATCTGGAAGAGGACCCGCTGGATCAAGCGATTGCAGATGCTGAAACGTTTCCGTTTATGGGGGAGCGGCGTCTTGTCATTGTGAAAAATCCATATTTTTTAACAGGTGAAAAGAAAAAAGAAAAACTGGAGCACAACATAAGTGCGCTTGAATCGTATATACAATCGCCTGCGCCTTATACAGTTTTTGTCCTGCTTGCTCCGTATGAAAAGCTTGATGAGCGGAAAAAGCTGACGAAAGCGTTAAAGAAGCACGCGTTTATGATGGAGGCGAAGGAATTAAACGCAAAGGAGACAACAGACTTTACTGTCAACCTTGCAAAAACAGAGCAAAAAACAATTGGCACTGAAGCGGCGGAGCATTTGGTTCTGCTTGTGAATGGACATCTGTCATCGATTTTTCAGGAGATTCAAAAGCTCTGCACGTTTATTGGAGACCGTGAAGAAATTACGCTGGATGATGTGAAAATGCTTGTTGCTAGAAGCCTTGAACAAAATATTTTTGAGCTGATCAATAAAATCGTCAACCGAAAACGAACTGAGAGTCTGCAAATTTTTTATGATTTGCTTAGACAAAATGAAGAACCGATCAAGATCATGGCGCTTATTTCGAACCAGTTCCGGCTGATTCTGCAGACAAAGTACTTTGCGGAACAGGGGTACGGACAAAAACAAATCGCTTCTAATCTAAAAGTTCACCCATTTCGGGTAAAGCTGGCGATGGATCAAGCGAGGCTTTTTTCAGAGGAGGAGCTCCGTTCTATCATTGAGCAGCTTGCCGTCATGGACTATGAGATGAAAACCGGTAAAAAGGACAAGCAGCTCCTGCTCGAACTGTTCCTTTTACAGCTGTTAAAAAGAAATGAAAAAAACGATCCCCATTATTGAGGATCGTTTTTATATTATGCAGAAAGTCCGTTCACTTTTTTCGCTAGTCTTGATTTGTATCGAGCTGCGGTATTTTTGTGTACAAGACCTGTTTTCACTGCTTTATCAATACGTTTAGCTGCTTCAGTAAGAGCAGTTTTCGCTTTGTCAGCTTCGTTGTTGGCAACAGAAGCTTCAACTTGTTTGATTGCAGTACGCATAGCAGATTTGATTGTCGCGTTATGAACGCGGCGTTCGTTGTTTGTTTTTGTACGTTTAATCGCTGATTTAATGTTTGGCATGTGTTTCACCTCCTAAGATACAACCTGTAGCACAGTGTCTTAAGGTTAAATCTTCTTCACAATAGAACAAATTGTATTCTATCAAACACATCTTTAGATTGCAATATAAATGTAAAGTATTTTTCATTGAAGGCTCTCTTTTTAGCATGATTCATTCAGCAAATGGCAACAATATAGGTACTTAATGTGAAGGAGGCCCCTGTATGAAAAAGAGTGAGCTGGATGTGAATCAGTATTTGATACGTACCGATTTGGCAGTGGAAACGAAGGAAGCAATGGCCAATCAGCAGGCTGTGCCGACAAAAGAAATTAAAGGATTTGTTGAAAAAGAGCGTGATCACGGCGGCATTAAAATCCGCACAGTTGATGTTACAAAGGAAGGCGCGGAGCTTTCGGGAAAAAAAGAAGGGCGCTATTTAACGCTTGAGGCACAGGGAATCAGGGAGAATGATTCGGAAATGCAGGAAAAGGTCTCTGCTGTCTTTGCAGAGGAATTCGCGGCTTTTCTTGAAAACCTTAATATCTCAAAAGATGCGAGCTGTTTGATCGTTGGGCTCGGCAACTGGAACGTGACACCTGACGCACTTGGACCGATGGCTGTAGAAAATCTGTTGGTAACAAGGCACTTATTTAAGCTTCAGCCGGAAAACGTACAGGAGGGGTATAGGCCTGTCAGTGCATTTGCACCGGGTGTCATGGGGATTACAGGAATCGAGACAAGCGACATTATTAAAGGTGTGATTGAGCAATCGAAGCCTGATTTTGTCATTGCTATTGACGCATTGGCGGCACGGGCGGTGGAAAGGGTCAACACAACCATTCAGATATCGGATACAGGCATTCACCCAGGATCTGGGGTGGGGAATAAACGAAAAGATTTAAGCAAAGACACACTTGGTGTTCCGGTTATTGCTATCGGTGTTCCGACAGTAGTTGATGCCGTGACAATTGCCAGCGACACGGTGGACTACATATTAAAACATTTTGGCAGAGAAATGAAGGATAACAGTCCGTCAAGATCACTTGTTCCAGCTGGCATGACGTTTGGGAAAAAGAAAGTGCTCACTGAAGAAGATCTTCCAGATGAAAAGCAGCGCCAATCGTTTCTGGGTATTGTCGGAACCCTTCATGAAGATGAAAAACGGCAGCTTATTCACGAGGTGCTTTCGCCTTTAGGGCACAACTTAATGGTTACGCCGAAGGAAGTCGATTCATTTATCGATGACATGGCAAATGTTTTGGCGAACGGATTAAACACAGCGCTTCATGAAAAAGTATCACAAGAAAACAAAGGCTCCTACAATCACTAAACAGTTCTACTTCCTCTAGCTTGTTCATAGAGTAATTACTAGACAAGCGCTGGAGGGATTCAATGAGAAATAAACGCAGAAACAGACAAATTGTTGTTGCGGTAAATGGCGGGAAAGCGGTAAAAGCCATCTTTCTATTTATCGTAAGCCTTATCGTGATTTTTGTTCTATCCGGTGTGCTGACGTCTCTCCGGCCGGAACTCAGGCCGTCGTCCGACTCTTTTTATGGGATTGCTGAAGAATTGCCGGGTGACGTGTTTGCACACTTGCTGCGGATGGAAAACCATTATTTTGCTTCTGACCTTTCTGAAACCGACAGCTCATTTCATCTTTCGCGTCTATCTTTAAAGCTGGCGACGAGCATTAACCTCGAAGATCCGCGGAGCTTTCTCGGCCGGGAGCTGCCGGGGTTTGCACAATTTGATACCGAGATTCTGTTAGCTGGACAAGGTACGGATTATACGAATATGCCTGCGGAATCGCCGCCGCCGTCTAAGGTGATGGAAGAAGAAAGAGAAGCGAATTTGGCAGAGATTGAAAAACAGCAGACGCAATCAGACAATGGGCAAAAAGATCCGCCGAAACAAACAACAGGTGACAAAAAGGTCGTGTTTATCTATCATACGCACAATACGGAATCATATCTCCCTCTATTAAAAGGCGAGACTAATCCTGATATGGCGCGCCATTCTAAAGCCAACGTCACGCTTGTAGGAGATATGTTCGGAAAAGCGCTTGCATCCCAAGGTATCGGAGCCACAGTGAATAAAACCGATATACAGTCGAAATTGAATAAAAAAGGCTTAAACTATGCAAGGTCCTATGATGAATCAAGACCGGTCGTGAAAGACGCTCTCACTACAAATAAAAATCTGCAATATATCATTGATATCCACAGAGACTCACGACGCAAAAAAGACACGACCGCAACGATTAAAGGGAAAAGCTATGCCAGAGTATCCTTTGTCGTCGGGAAAAAAAGCAAAAACTTCGAAGAAAACTATAAAATTGCGAGCAAGCTTCATAAACTGATGGAGAAAAAATACCCTGGACTAAGTACAGGTGTCTTTTCCAAAGGTTCGCCAGGCGATAACGGTGTTTACAATCAAGATTTAACCGACAGAGCGCTTTTGCTCGAATTTGGCGGAGTAGATAATAATCTCGAAGAGCTGCAGCGTGCGGCTAACGCGGCAGCGGATGTATTCAGTGAAATGTATTGGGATGCTGAAAAGGTCAACGCGAAGAGCGGTGAGACGAAAAAACAATAAGAAATAGGTGGTTGATTTGATTGCATACTTTGGAAAGTGCTTACTGCTTGTTACGATCATGTTTTTAGGCGTTCTGTTTGGCATGCAGCAGGCAAACAACGGAATGCTGAGTATGAAAGGCTATCATGACCCTTCACTGAAGGGGGCGTTTACGCTCACCGACGGAAAAGGGAATGAAAAAGAAGCCTCGATTCTAGGAGAAACAGTCACAGCAAAAGATTTAGAAGAAAAACAAAAAGAGCTTGAACAGGTGGAAACATTCAATATGTTCTCAAAAGCCGGAAAAGCGCTTTCGGATACCGTAACCAATACTGCCCAGTCAATGTATGAATGGATACGGGATATGAATCAATAGGTATGTGGAAGAGAAAAGCAGCCCAGATATGAAGGGGCCCTTTTCTCTTTCTTGTTTTACATTGAATCTTTACAATCCTATTGATATAATCTAAGCTAGTGTATTTTGCGTTTAATAGTAGGAGTGATAGATTGTGACAGATAAAGAAAAGCGTTTAGAGAGGCAGTCGAGAATACGGAATTTCTCTATCATTGCCCATATTGACCACGGAAAATCGACCTTAGCGGATCGTATTTTAGAAAAAACGTCGGCAATCACTCAACGAGAAATGAAAGAACAATTGCTCGATTCTATGGATCTTGAACGTGAGCGGGGCATAACCATTAAGTTAAACTCTGTTCAGCTTAAATATAAAGCAAAAGACGGAGAGGAATATATTTTTCATCTGATCGACACGCCGGGACACGTCGACTTCACGTATGAAGTATCCCGAAGCCTTGCTGCCTGCGAGGGAGCGATTCTAGTCGTGGATGCAGCCCAGGGGATTGAAGCGCAGACGCTCGCCAATGTCTACTTAGCGCTTGACAACGATCTTGAAATCCTTCCGGTCATCAATAAAATCGACCTTCCGAGCGCCGAACCGGAACGCGTACGCCAAGAGGTAGAAGACGTTATCGGCCTTGATGCGTCAGAAGCCGTGCTTGCTTCCGCAAAAGCAGGAATCGGGATCGAGGAGATTTTAGAGCAAATCGTAGAAAAGGTGCCCGCTCCGACCGGAGATCCAGAGGCACCGCTAAAAGCGCTGATTTTCGACTCGCTTTATGACGCCTACCGTGGTGTCGTGGCGTATATCAGAGTTGTAGAAGGAACGGTAAAGCCGGGTCAAAAAATCAAAATGATGGCAACCGGCAAAGAATTCGAAGTAACAGAGGTTGGCGTGTTCACGCCGAAAGCGACTCCGACAAATGAACTGACTGTCGGTGATGTAGGCTTCCTGACTGCCTCAATTAAAAATGTCGGTGACACACGTGTCGGTGATACGATAACGAGCGCTGCCAATCCTGCAGAAGAAGCGCTGCCGGGATACCGCAAGCTAAACCCGATGGTGTACTGTGGTTTGTATCCGATTGATACAGCGAAGTACAATGACTTAAGGGAGGCCCTTGAAAAGCTTGAGCTGAATGATTCCTCCCTTCAATATGAAGCGGAAACTTCGCAAGCGCTTGGATTCGGGTTCCGCTGCGGATTTTTAGGCATGCTCCACATGGAGATCATTCAGGAGCGTATTGAGCGTGAGTTCAATATCGACCTGATTACGACAGCGCCAAGTGTTATCTATGACGTGTATATGACAGACGGCGAAAAGGTCGTTGTCGACAACCCTTCCAACATGCCGGACCCTCAAAAGATCGAACGGGTTGAGGAGCCATACGTAAAAGCGACGATGATGGTGCCGAATGACTATGTCGGCGCTGTAATGGAGCTTTGCCAAGGAAAACGCGGCAATTTCATTGATATGCAGTATTTAGACGCAAACCGTGTCAGCATCATTTATGATATGCCATTAGCGGAAATCGTATATGAGTTTTTTGACCAGCTGAAATCAAGCACAAAAGGCTATGCGTCCTTTGATTATGAACTGATCGGCTACAAACCGTCCAAGCTTGTGAAAATGGACATTATGCTGAACGGAGAAAAAATCGACGCCCTTTCCTTTATCGTGCATCGCGACTACGCATACGAACGCGGAAAAGTAATTGTAGAAAAACTGAAAGAGCTCATTCCGCGCCAGCACTTTGAAGTACCGATTCAAGCGGCGATCGGCCAGAAAATCGTGGCCCGCTCTACCATAAAAGCAATGCGTAAAAACGTATTGGCTAAATGTTACGGAGGGGACATCTCGCGGAAACGAAAGCTTCTTGAAAAACAAAAAGAAGGAAAACGCCGAATGAAGCAGGTCGGCTCAGTTGAAGTGCCGCAAGAAGCATTTATGGCGGTCCTGAAAATGGACGACAGTCCGAAAAAATAATAGAAGCCGCCGCAGTCCTGTACTGCGGCTTCTTTCTGTAAAGAAGGTGAATCCGTTGAAATCAGCTTATATCCATATTCCATTTTGTGAGCATATTTGCCACTACTGCGATTTCAATAAATATTTTATTCAAAGTCAGCCTGTCGACGAGTATTTAAACGCACTCGAACAGGAAATGATAAATACATTAGCAAAAACTGGGCAGCCAGACCTCAAAACGATCTTTATCGGAGGAGGCACGCCGACCTCCTTGTCTGAGGAACAGCTCAAAAAGCTGATGGACATGGTCAATCGCGTGCTGATGCCATCAAGCGACTTATCGGAATTTGCGGTAGAAGCGAATCCGGACGACTTGTCCGCAGAGAAATTAAAGATATTAAAAGAAGCAGGCGTAAACCGCCTCAGCTTTGGTGTTCAAACATTCGAAGACGATCTGTTAGAAAAAATCGGCCGAGTGCATAAGCAAAAAGATGTATTCGCCTCTTTTGAAAGAGCGCGGGAAATCGGTTTTGAGAATATCAGTCTTGATCTAATGTTCGGGCTCCCGGGGCAAACCCTCAAGCATCTGGAACATTCCATAAACACTGCTTTATCACTGGATGCCGAGCATTATTCCGTATACTCCCTTATTGTAGAACCGAAAACGGTATTTTATAATTTGATGCAAAAAGGGCGGCTTCATCTTCCGCCGCAGGAGCAGGAAGCTGAAATGTATGAGATGGTGATGAGCCGGATGGAAGCTCACGATATTCATCAATATGAAATCAGCAACTTTGCTAAGGCGGGCATGGAATCCAAGCACAATCTGACGTATTGGAGCAACGAACAATATTTTGGTTTCGGAGCAGGGGCCCATGGATATATCGGCGGCACACGAACAGTGAACGTCGGACCTGTTAAGCATTACATTGACCTGATTGCTGAAAAGGGTTTTCCGTACAGAGATACACATGAAGTGATAACAGAAGAACAGATTGAGGAAGAAATGTTTTTAGGTTTGAGAAAAACAGCCGGAGTCAGCAAAAAACGATTCGCAGAAAAATACGGCCGTTCCCTGGATGGACTTTTCCCAAACGTATTAAAAGACCTTGCTGAAAAAGGGCTGATTCACAATTCGGAGTCTGCCGTTTATTTGACTCATCAAGGGAAATTATTAGGCAATGAAGTTTTTGGCGCTTTTTTGGGTGAGTTATAATTGACATTTTTCTTGTGGTTTGATACTTTTGTTATAGAATTAGCACTCACTTATTGAGAGTGCTAACAGAGGTGATGATGATGTTAACAAATCGTCAGCTGCTGATCCTTCAGGTTATAATCAACGATTTTATTAAATCGGCACAGCCGGTAGGATCGAGAACTCTTTCGAAAAAAGATGAAATCACATTTAGCTCTGCAACAATTAGAAACGAGATGGCTGACTTGGAGGAATTGGGCTTTATTGAAAAAACCCATTCATCCTCAGGGCGTGTTCCGTCAGAAAAAGGGTATCGGTACTATGTTGATCATTTGCTGTCACCCGTTAAACTGACGAAAAGCGACCTGGACCAAATCCACTCGATCTTCAAAGAGAAAATTTTCGAGCTGGAGAAGACAGTTCAAAAATCAGCGCAAATTTTGTCCGATCTGACGAATTACACATCCATCGTACTCGGGCCGAAGCTGAGTGAGAATTACCTTAAACAGATTCAAATCATACCGATTCAGCCTGATATGGCGGTAGCAATTCTCGTTACCAATACGGGGCATGTGGAAAACAAAACGATTAACTTTCCGACCAAAATGGATCTGTCTGATATTGAAAAACTGGTAAATATACTGAACGACCGTTTAAGCGGCGTTCCAATGGATGAACTGAATGAGCGCATATTTAAGGAAGTTGTCATGTACCTAAGACAGCACATTAAGAACTATGACAATATACTCGATGCGCTTCGATCAACCTTTCATTCCACAAATCACGTCGAAAAGTTGTTTTTTGGCGGAAAAATCAATATGCTAAATCAGCCGGAGTTCCATGATATTACCCGAGTTCGGTCGCTGCTTTCATTAATTGAGAAGGAACAGGATGTTCTCAAGCTGGTTCAATCCCCGCACACGGGAATTTCGATTAAAATCGGAAAAGAAAACGACTATGAAGAGATGGAAAACTGCAGTCTGATTACGGCATCTTATTCCGTTGACCAGAAACAGATCGGCTCAATTGCGATCATCGGTCCGACCCGCATGAATTATTCCAGGGTTGTCAGCCTGCTTCAGCATGTGACTTCGGACTTGTCAAAAGCATTAACAAATCTGTATGATGAATAAGGGAATTTTGGCAAATTTTATCGAAGGACAGCACCTGTCCTTCTCCTTACACTTTGAGGGAGGTGAACACAATGTCAGAAGAAAAACAAACCGTTGAACAAAACGAAACAGAAGAGCAAGAAATCATTGAAGAACAAGCTGCCGCTGATGAACAGCAGGAAGAAATAAATGAAAGCGAACTTCTTCAAAATCAAATTAACGAATTGCAAGGTTTGCTTGAGGAAAAAGAAAACAAACTTTTGCGTGTTCAAGCAGACTTTGAAAACTATAAACGACGCAGCCGTTTAGAGATGGAAGCGTCCCAAAAATACCGTTCTCAAAATATCGTGACTGATTTGCTGCCGGCTCTTGACAGCTTTGAACGAGCGCTGCAGGTTGAAACCGACAATGAACAGACGAAAAGTTTGCTCCAGGGAATGGAAATGGTCCACCGTCAGCTCGTAGAAGCCTTGAAAAAAGAAGGCGTCGAAGCCATCGAAGCTGTAGGGCAGGAATTTGATCCTAATCTGCACCAAGCCGTTATGCAGGCTGAAGACGAAAATTACGGCTCCAACATTGTTGTTGAGGAAATGCAAAAAGGCTATAAGCTGAAGGATCGCGTCATTCGCCCTTCCATGGTCAAAGTGAATCAATAATTACATAGCAGGAGGTTATTCAAGTGAGTAAAGTTATCGGAATCGACTTAGGAACAACAAACTCATGTGTGGCAGTGCTTGAAGGCGGCGAGCCTAAAGTTATTGCTAACGCTGAAGGAAACCGCACAACGCCATCAGTTGTTGCATTCAAAAACGGCGAACGCCAAGTAGGGGAAGTGGCTAAACGCCAATCTATCACAAACCCTAACACAATCATGTCTGTTAAACGCCATATGGGTACTGACTATAAAGTGGAAATTGAAGGAAAAGATTACACTCCTCAAGAAGTGTCTGCTATCATCCTTCAACACCTTAAATCATGCGCTGAAAGCTATCTTGGCGAAACAGTATCAAAAGCAGTTATCACAGTTCCTGCTTACTTTAACGATGCTGAGCGTCAAGCGACAAAAGACGCTGGTAAAATTGCAGGTCTTGAAGTAGAACGTATCATCAACGAGCCGACTGCAGCAGCTCTTGCATACGGACTTGATAAAACAGATGAAGATCAAACGATCCTAGTATACGACCTTGGCGGCGGTACATTCGACGTTTCAATCCTTGAACTTGGCGACGGTGTATTCGAAGTTCGTTCAACTGCAGGTGACAACCGTCTGGGCGGGGACGATTTTGACCAAGTCATCATCGATCACCTTGTATCTGAATTCAAAAAAGAAAACGGCATTGATCTGTCAAAAGACAAAATGGCGCTTCAACGTTTGAAAGACGCAGCTGAAAAAGCGAAAAAAGATCTTTCCGGCGTATCTTCTACGCAAATTTCTTTACCGTTTATCACAGCTGGAGAAGCAGGACCGCTTCACCTTGAACTTACATTAACTCGCGCTAAATTTGAAGAGCTTTCTTCTCATTTAGTAGAGCGCACAATGGGTCCTGTCCGTCAAGCGCTTCAAGATGCAGGGCTTTCTGCAAGCGAAATCGACAAAGTCATCCTTGTCGGCGGATCAACTCGTATCCCTGCCGTACAAGAAGCAATCAAAAAAGAAACCGGAAAAGAAGCACATAAAGGCGTAAACCCGGATGAAGTTGTGGCGCTTGGTGCTGCGATTCAGGGCGGCGTTATCACAGGTGACGTAAAAGACGTGGTTCTTCTTGACGTTACACCGCTTTCTCTCGGTATCGAAACAATGGGCGGCGTGTTCACAAAACTGATCGACCGCAATACGACGATCCCTACAAGCAAATCTCAAGTGTTCTCAACTGCTGCTGATAACCAAACAGCTGTTGACATCCATGTTCTTCAAGGTGAGCGCCCAATGTCTGCCGACAATAAAACACTCGGCCGCTTCCAGCTTACTGATATCCCGCCAGCACCACGCGGCGTGCCTCAAATCGAAGTTTCTTTCGATATTGACAAAAACGGTATCGTAAACGTAAGAGCAAAAGACTTAGGCACAGGAAAAGAGCAAAACATTACAATCAAATCTTCTTCAGGTCTTTCTGATGATGAGATCGAACGCATGGTAAAAGAAGCGGAAGAAAATGCTGACGCTGATGCGAAGAAAAAAGAAGAAATCGAAGTCCGCAACGAAGCAGATCAGCTTGTTTTCCAAACTGAGAAAACATTAAAAGATCTTGAAGGCAAAGTGGATGAAGAACAAGTGAAAAAAGCCAACGATGCCAAAGACGCTTTAAAAGCGGCGATTGAGAAAAACGAATTTGAAGAGATCAAAGCGAAAAAAGATGAGCTTCAAGCAATCGTCCAAGAGCTTTCTATGAAGCTTTATGAAGAAGCTGCTAAAGCACAGCAAGCTCAAGGCGGAGCAAACGCTGAAGGCAAAGCGGATGACAACGTTGTCGACGCTGAATACGAAGAAGTAAACGACGACCAAAACAAAAAATAAATTCTTTTTAAAGTCAGTCCCGCTTCCGGGGCTGACAGAAAAGAAAACATTTCATAATCTGATTCAATGATTAGAAAGTCAAAGTCAGGCATCTCTTGGCTTTGACTTTTTTTCTTGCCCGGGATAAAAGGAATTGAAAAATCATAATTCAAAATGATACAATCTAATTTATGTGAGAAATTCGGGAGAGTGAAGCGAGATGAGTAAGCGTGATTACTATGAAGTGCTGGGAGTAAGTAAGAGCGCTTCAAAGGATGAAATTAAAAAAGCTTATCGGAAGCTGTCAAAAAAATATCATCCTGATATTAACAAAGAAGCCGGATCAGATGAAAAATTTAAAGAGGTAAAAGAAGCGTACGAAGCGCTGTCAGATGACCAAAAACGTGCGCATTACGACCAATTTGGGCATACTGATCCTAATCAGGGCTTCGGCGGCGGTGGTTTTGGCGGCGGCGATTTCGGCGGTTTTGGTTTCGATGATATTTTTTCAAGTATTTTCGGCGGAGGCACAAGACGAAGAGATCCAAACGCTCCGCGCCAAGGTGCCGATTTGCAATACACGATGACCTTGTCGTTTGAGGATGCCGCTTTCGGTAAAGAAACAACGATTGAAATTCCGCGAGAGGAAACGTGCGACACATGTAAAGGCTCAGGTGCGAAACCTGGAACAAACCCGGAAACGTGCTCCCACTGCGGAGGCTCCGGCCAGTTAAACGTGGAGCAAAACACGCCGTTTGGAAAAGTCGTGAACAGACGGGTCTGCCACCACTGTGAAGGTACGGGCAAAATTATTAAAGACAAGTGTGCGGATTGCGGCGGCAAAGGAAAAATCAAAAAACGCAAAAAAATCAACGTGACAATTCCAGCCGGTGTAGATGACGGACAGCAGCTTCGTCTCTCGGGACAGGGTGAACCAGGAGTAAACGGTGGCCCTGCCGGGGATTTATTTGTCGTGTTCCATGTGCGCGCCCACGAGTTCTTCGAGCGTGACGGCGATGATATTTACTGTGAAATGCCGTTAACGTTTGCTCAGGCTGCTCTTGGAGATGAGGTAGAAGTTCCGACGCTGCATGGAAAAGTGAAATTGAAAATTCCAGCCGGTACACAAACAGGAACGAAATTCAGATTAAGAGGAAAAGGCGTTCAAAATGTCAGGGGCTATGGACAGGGTGACCAGCATATCGTCGTCCGCGTCGTTACGCCGACAAACCTGACAGATAAACAAAAAGACATTATCCGCGAATTTGCCGAGGTCAGCGGAAACCTGCCTGATGAACAGGAAATGAGTTTCTTTGACAAGGTAAAACGCGCGTTTAAAGGCGATTAATTATTGGATGAGGAGTTGGTAGTTTTGAAATGGTCCGAATTAAGCATTCACACAACACATGAAGCGGTCGAACCTATCTCAAATATATTGCATGAAGCTGGTGCAAGTGGGGTTGTGATAGAGGACCCGCTTGATTTAATTAAAGAACGTGAGAATGTGTACGGGGAAATCTACCAGCTCGACCCCAATGATTATCCTGATGAGGGTGTCATTGTCAAAGCATATCTGCCGGTTAACAGTTTTCTAGGCGAAACTGTAGACGGCATTAAAGAAACGATTAATAATCTCCTTCTTTACAATATTGATTTGGGCAGAAATCACATCACCATTTCTGAAGTAAATGAAGAAGAGTGGGCGACTGCCTGGAAAAAGTATTATCATCCTGTGAAAATTTCTGAAAAGTTTACGATTGTGCCGACGTGGGAGGAATATACGCCGGTCCATACTGATGAACTGATTATTGAAATGGACCCGGGAATGGCTTTCGGCACAGGGACACATCCGACAACCGTGCTCTGCATTCAGGCGCTTGAACGCATTGTGCAAAAGGGTGATAAGGTGATTGATGTTGGTACAGGTTCCGGAATTTTAAGTATTGCGGCTGCAATGCTTGAGGCTGAATCGGTTCATGCCTACGATCTTGACCCTGTAGCTGTAGAAAGTGCACGCCTCAATCTCAAGCTGAACAAAGTGAGCGATATTGCACAAGTGAAGCAAAACAACTTGTTAGACGGGATTGAAGGTGAACATGATGTGATTGTGGCCAACATTTTGGCTGAAGTCATTCTTCGCTTTACTTCACAAGCGTACAGTCTGTTAAAAGAAGGCGGACATTTTATTACGTCAGGTATCATCGGCCATAAAAAACAAGAAGTAAAAGAAGCATTGGAACAAGCTGGCTTCACCATTGTAGAAATCCTTTCAATGGAAGATTGGGTCAGCATTATTGCGAAAAAATAACAGTTAGTAGGTGTCACAGCGTATGCAACGATATTTTATCGAGCTCACGAAGCAGCAAATAGAGGTAGCGCCGGCTTTTTCGATTACCGGCGAAGATGTTCATCATATTGTAAACGTGATGAGAATGAATGAGGGAGATCAGATCATCTGCTGCTCTCAAGACGGCTTCGAGGCAAAATGTGAACTTCAATCTGTTTCCAAAGATAAAGTGTCCTGCCTTGTGATAGAATGGACGAATGAAAACAGAGAGCTTCCGATAAAGATCTATATTGCGAGCGGCCTCCCGAAAGGAGATAAGCTTGAATGGATTATCCAAAAGGGGACTGAGCTCGGAGCTCATGCCTTTATTCCCTTCCAAGCCGCGCGTTCTGTTGTCAAGCTGGATGACAAAAAGGCGAAGAAAAAGCGGGAAAGATGGACGAAAATTGCGAAGGAAGCGGCTGAACAATCGTACCGTAACGAAGTGCCGCAAGTGATGGATGTCCATTCTTTTCAGCAGCTTCTTCAAAGGATGCAGGATTTCGATAAATGTGTCGTTGCATACGAGGAGTCATCGAAGCAAGGGGAAATAAGCGCATTCAGCGCGGTTGTAAGCAGCCTTCCGAAAGGATCATCTCTTTTGATCGTATTTGGTCCCGAAGGCGGTTTAACAGAAGCGGAGGTTGAACGGCTCACTGAGAAAGACGGTGTGCCGTGCGGCCTTGGGCCGAGAATTTTAAGGACAGAAACCGCTCCGCTATATGCGTTGAGTGCGATTTCTTATCAAACAGAGTTATTAAGAGGTGATCAGTAATGGCAACTGTTGCTTTCCATACGCTTGGCTGTAAAGTCAACCATTATGAAACAGAAGCAATCTGGCAGCTTTTCAAAGAAGCGGGCTATGAAAGAAGAGACTTTGAACAAACAGCTGATGTATATGTCATTAATACATGTACAGTAACTAATACTGGAGATAAAAAAAGCCGCCAAGTGATCAGACGCGCCATTCGTCAAAATCCTGACGGTGTCATCTGTGTCACAGGCTGCTACGCGCAAACCTCACCTGCTGAGATTATGGCGATCCCTGGTGTCGATATTGTAGTTGGAACACAGGACCGTGAAAAAATGCTTGGCTACATTGACCAATACCGTGAAGAACGCCAGCCGATTAACGGCGTCAGCAACATCATGAAAGCAAGAGTCTATGAAGAGCTCGATGTGCCTGCTTTCACGGACCGGACAAGAGCGTCATTGAAAATACAAGAGGGCTGCAATAATTTCTGCACATTCTGTATCATTCCGTGGGCGCGTGGCCTGCTACGCTCCCGCGACCCTGAAGAAGTCATTAAACAAGCGCAGCAGCTTGTCAATGCGGGCTATAAAGAAATTGTTCTTACAGGTATTCACACGGGCGGTTACGGCGAAGATATGAAAGATTACAACTTCGCTAAGCTTTTGAGCGAATTAGACTCTCGTGTAGAAGGCGTGAAACGGATCAGAATTTCTTCAATCGAAGCCAGCCAAATCACTGACGAAGTGATCGAAGTCTTAGACCGCTCAGATAAGATAGTGAATCATTTGCATATTCCTATCCAATCCGGCTCAAACACAGTGCTTAAACGGATGAGACGCAAATATACAATGGAATTCTTTGCAGACCGTTTAAACAAATTGAAAAAAGCACTGCCAGGCTTAGCCGTTACTTCTGATGTTATTGTTGGGTTCCCTGGTGAAACAGAAGAAGAATTTATGGAAACCTATAACTTTATTAAAGAACATAAATTCTCTGAACTGCATGTTTTCCCTTATAGTAAACGTACAGGAACACCAGCTGCGCGAATGGAAGACCAAGTGGATGAAAACGTGAAAAACGAACGTGTGCACCGCCTGATTGCTCTTTCTGACCAGCTTGCAAAGGAATACGCTTCTCAGTATGAAAATGAAGTGCTTGAGATTATCCCTGAGGAAGCGTTTAAGGAAACAGAAGAAGAAAATATGTTTGTCGGTTACACAGACAATTATATGAAGGTTGTTTTCAAAGGTACGGAAGATATGATCGGCAAAATTGTAAAAGTCAAAATCCTAAAAGCAGGTTATCCTTACAACGAAGGGCAATTTGTCCGTGTTGTAGAGGATGAAGTAACTGAACATATGCGTTTGTCTTCTTAACCTAAAAAAACCGGTGCATTTAAAATGTCCCGGTTTTTTATTTAGCTGGGATAAGAAGGTGAATCAATCGGTAAAACAAGTTTGTAAGCGGAAGAAATAAAAGAGCTGTCACTACATTAAATAAAAGGCTGAAATGAGCAATCCTTTGGGCGGGATCGGGTGATAACTGTTCTACAAAGCCAGTCGCTGCGGTCAGAAAAGGCAATACTAGAGCCACGCCTAGCACATTAAACACCACATGGGCATACGCTGTCTGTTTCGCCGCATATCCGCCGGATACAGCCGCCATGACAGCTGTAATGCATGTCCCGATATTTGACCCGAGCACAACGCTCATCGCCTGTGTCAGCCCGATAATCCCTTCATTCATAAAACTCATTAAAATGCCGATACAGACAGAGCTGGAATGAATGATGGCAGTTAACACCATTCCGATGAGCAAAGCTGACCAGTTTGAATCGTTAACGTGGTATAAAACGTCGGCTCCCGTTTTCAGCTTTGTCAGCGGCCCGGCAAGATGGCTGAATCCACTGATGCAAAAGAAGATGATGCCCAATCCGAGGAAGCTTGTTCCCAGCTGTTTTAAAGGATACCTGCCAGTCAGAAAAAACAATAAACCGCCTATTAAAAGAACCCAAATCAAAATATCCATTTTGATGGCAATAAATTCAGTTGTAAAAGTAGAGCCAACATTTGTCCCCAGAATCATCGGTATCGTCCGCTTAAAAGAAAGAACGCCTGCACTGACAAAGCCGATGACAATGACCATAAAGGCTGAACTGCTCTGAAGTATCCCCGTAAATACAATGCTGATAAGAAACGCTTTTAACGGGTGGTCCGTAAATAATAGCAAACGGTCTTCAATTTTTGAGTACGCCATCGATATTAAGCCTTTTCGAAGCATATTCATGCCTGCGAGAAAGAATAATATAAGAGCTGTAAAACTGATCAGAATCAACATCCTATTCACCAACCCCTTTCCATCATTATATAGACAGGCAGTCTCACTCATGACGGAAAAGTGAACTCACTTAGTTGACCTGACTGATGGCTTATATTATAATGTCAAAGTACATGTTTATATGTGTAACTTAAAGGTAGTCGATTGGTGTATTCGGAGGGAGGGAAAGAGAATGTCAAAAACGGTCGTTAGAAAAAACGAATCGCTTGAAGATGCTCTTCGTCGCTTCAAACGCAGTGTATCAAAGACAGGTACTTTGCAAGAAGCAAGAAAGCGTGAATTTTATGAAAAGCCTAGCGTAAAGCGCAAGAAAAAGTCTGAAGCTGCTAGAAAACGCAAATTCTAAAAGAGGGTGGATTTATGAGTCTTCTTGAGCGTCTCAACCAGGATATGAAGCTGTATATGAAAAACCGTGAGAAAGACAAACTGACTGTCGTTCGAATGGTTAAGGCTTCACTTCAAAATGAAGCAATTAAGCTTAAGAAAGACAGTTTGACCGAGGATGAGGAACTCACTGTCCTTTCTCGTGAACTTAAGCAACGTAAAGACTCCCTCCAGGAATTTTCAAACGCTAATCGTTTAGATTTAGTAGATAAAGTTCAAAAAGAGCTGGACATTTTAGAAGTTTATTTACCTGAGCAGCTGTCAGAAGAAGAGCTGCGTACAATCGTAAATGAAACCATCGCAGAGGTCGGTGCGAACTCAAAAGCGGACATGGGCAAAGTGATGGGGGCAATTATGCCTAAAGTAAAAGGTAAAGCTGACGGAAGTTTAATTAATAAGCTTGTGAGCAGTCAACTGTCTTAAATGGCAAAGAAAAGGACATCTTTCTAAGAGAGATGTCTTTTTTTATACATAAAAAAATGAAACCTTTGATACATTTGTTACGTATGAAGAGAAGGCACTTATTATAAAAGGAAGGAGGGATACACAGCCCTTGCTTCAAATCAAAGGATTCCGTGCTGTTCTTTTGAGTATATTTTTACTTTCTTTATTTGGCGTACAGCTGAACGCAAAAGCAGAAAAACAAACTGTATATGTGATCCCGGTTGAGAAAAATGTCGAACAGGATCTCGCCTCGTTTTTGTCCCGTTCGTTACAAGATGCAAAGGATGCACATGCAGCCCACATTATTCTTGATATCAATACACCGGGGGGATTAGTCAAATCTGCTATTGATATGGCGGATGTGATCACCGAAAGCGAGATCCCCGTAACTGCATATGTAAACAAACGCGCGTTGTCTGCTGGTGCATACATTGCGCTGCAAGCCGATCACATTTATATGGCGCCTGGCGGAAAAATGGGAGCCGCCGCGATTATTGATGGCCAAGGCAATGCCGCTGACCAAAAAGCTGAATCACTTTGGCTGGCAGAGATGGAAGATGCCGCAGTGAAAAATAATCGCGATCCAAAATATGCGCTCGCAATGGCTGACCCGGATATAGATGCCAAGGAAGTCGGCGCGCCTAAGGGAGATCTGCTGACACTTAACGCAGACAAGGCGATGGAGGTAGGCTATTCAGAAGGCACGGCTGACAATGTATCCGCGCTCGTAAAGAAGCTTGGGTTCGAAAAAGCGCAGATCAGCTATGCAAAGGAAAGCTTTGCGGAAAAAACAGCAAGATGGCTGACGAGTCCGGTCATTGTCCCCATTCTGCTGACTATCGCTTTTTTAGGTCTGACAGTAGAGCTTTTTTCCCCGGGTGTCGGCCTCCCTGGAACGGCTGGATTCATTGCGTTATTGCTGTTTTTCTACGGTCATCTCGCAGCAGGCCTTGCCGGGTATGAGACGGTTCTCCTCTTTATCGCAGGGGTGATCCTCATCCTGCTTGAGATTTTCCTTCCTGGAGGAATCATTGGTTTACTTGGCTTGGGGTCGATTATTGTGAGCCTGTTTTTAGCCGCGGGGAGCTTCACTGTCATGGCGGTTTCTCTCTTGATCGCCACAGCTGTTTCAATTACAGCTTTTATTTTACTGACAAGGGTGTTGGGAAAGCGTATGAAATTCTTTAGAAAATTGATATTAAATGATTCTACAAATACGGAGAGCGGCTACGTATCAAATCAAACGCGGACGGACCTAATGGGAAAGGTGGGTATAACCTCTACACCGCTGCGTCCTTCCGGTACCGTCATTATTGACGATGAACGCCTTGACGTTGTTTCGGAGGGATCGTTTACAGAAAAAGATAAGAAAGTAAAAGTGATTAAAGTAGAAGGCTCACGTATTGTCGTGAGAGAAATTTAAATAGAAACGAGGAGAAGTTATATGGATCCGTCAACATTTATGATTCTGGCAATTGTCGCAGTCGCGATCATTGTTTTGGCTGTATTTTTTACATTTGTGCCTGTAATGCTTTGGATTTCAGCTTTAGCAGCCGGAGTGAAAATCAGCATTTTCACCCTGGTTGGGATGAGGCTTCGCCGCGTCATACCGAACCGGGTTGTTAACCCGCTGATTAAAGCGCATAAAGCGGGACTTAATGTCGGAACAAATCAGCTAGAAAGCCACTACCTGGCCGGAGGTAATGTTGACAGAGTTGTCAACGCGCTTATCGCCGCTCAGCGAGCTAACATTGAACTCACATTCGAGCGTTGTGCTGCCATTGATCTTGCAGGCCGGGACGTGTTGGAAGCTGTTCAAATGAGCGTTAATCCTAAGGTGATTGAAACACCATTTATTGCCGGTGTTGCCATGGACGGGATTGAAGTGAAAGCGAAAGCGAGAATCACAGTAAGAGCGAATATCGAACGTCTCGTCGGGGGAGCGGGGGAAGAAACCATTGTTGCCCGTGTCGGTGAAGGGATCGTCTCTACAATCGGTTCATCCGAAAATCACAAAAAAGTGCTTGAAAACCCCGACATGATTTCTCAGACGGTACTAGGAAAAGGATTGGACTCAGGAACGGCATTTGAAATTCTCTCGATTGATATTGCTGATGTTGACATCGGTAAAAACATCGGTGCGATTTTACAAACTGATCAGGCCGAGGCTGATAAAAACATCGCGCAGGCAAAAGCGGAAGAACGGCGTGCAATGGCTGTCGCTCAAGAACAGGAAATGCGCGCCCGCGTAGAAGAAATGCGCGCGAAAGTGGTAGAAGCCGAGGCAGAAGTGCCGCTTGCGATGGCGGAGGCCTTGCGTGAAGGGAATATTGGCGTCATGGATTACATGAATATCAAGAACATTGATGCTGACACAGATATGCGTGATTCATTCGGCAAGCTGACGAAAGACCCGTCGGATGAAGACCGCAAATCATAATCTCTCTAAGAAGGGAGAAAGCTGATGGAAGATCTACTGACAAATCCGCTTATTATTGCAGCGATCATCGGAATTATTTCTGCGATTTTCGGCAAAAAGAGCAAAGAAGAAAAGCAAAACAGCCAAAAAAGAAAAATACCTCAACAGGTGCAAACTGCTTCCCCTCAAAAGAAGCAGCCAATAGAAGAAGCTCCTGCACCTATCCCTAACCGCATGGAACAGGCAAGACGGGAAGCGGAAGAAAGACGCAGGGAAACAGAAAGAAATCTGAAAGGGCTGGAACGAGATCTTACTGCTGCCAAACAAAAAGCAGTATACACAAAACAAAAAATGCTCCAGGTGAATAAAGACACCGTGGTACAGGGGATCGTTCTAGGAGAGGTATTCGGACCTCCAAGGGCGAAAAAACCTCATCATACGATGCGCCCGGCCCGTAAAAATTAAAGTGTTAGAACCTCCTTTCAAATCATACATATGAGATGAAAGGGGGTTCTTTTTGTATGGGGCAAAGAAAGAATCGTGTGAAAGCTTGGCTGACAAGAGCATTGGAAATTCCCCCGGACGTTATGATGGATTTGCCGAGGATTACAATGGTTGGCAGACTTCATATCTACATAGAAAACCACAGAGGTCTTTTGCTTTTCAGCGAGAATGAAGTGAGGCTGATGCTGAAGCAGGGCCAGTGCATCATATCTGGTAAAAATTTTGTCATCAAGGCGATTCTTCCGGAAGAAATACTTTTGGAGGG
Source organism: Bacillus sp. MBGLi79 (assembly GCF_002953915.1). NCBI lineage: Bacteria > Bacillati > Bacillota > Bacilli > Caryophanales > Bacillaceae > Bacillus > Bacillus sp. MBGLi79. Next base: position 2,848,971 of record NZ_CP026521.1, on the reverse strand, counting down.
TACGATTGATGTCGTTCGATATGTTGAGTCATAAAGCCGAGGGGGAAATGTTGTGAAAAATAAATGGCTGTCTTTTTTTTCGGGTAAGGTCCAGCTTGAATTGACGGGAAGAGGGATTGAGCGGCTCCTTAATGAATGCACAAGACAGGGGATTCCAGTCTTTCATGTCAAAAAAAAGAAAGAAGCCGTATCGTTATATATACAGCTTCAGGATGTACATGCCTTTCGGCGGGTGAGAAGTAAATTTAAATGTAAAGCCCGATTTATCAATCGGAAGGGTTTTCCCTTCCTGTTGCTGAAATCAAAGCTGAATATAGGGTTTACGATCGGTTTTGCGATTTTTTTCATCCTTTCGTTTTTGCTTTCCAATATGGTGTGGAAAATTGATGTGACAGGCGCTAAGCCTGAAACAGAGCATCAAATGAGGCAGCATCTTAATGAAATCGGCGTTAAAAAGGGCCGTCTGCAGTTTTTAATGATGTCACCCGAAAAAATACAGAAATCATTAACCAATGGAATAGACAATATCACCTGGGTCGGCGTTGATCTGAAGGGGACGACCATTCACATGAAAGTCGTGGAGAAAAATGAGCCCGAAAAAGAAAAGTATGTTAGCCCGCGCAATATTGTCGCCAAAAAGAAAGCAACGATTACGAGAATGTTTGTGCAAAAAGGGCAGCCCATGGCCGCCATACACGACCATGTTGAAAAGGGACAGCTGCTTGTTTCTGGGCTGATCGGCAGTGAAGACCATCAGCAGGAAGTCGCCTCAAAAGCAGAAATTTACGGAGAAACCTGGTATAGATCAGAAGTGACAGTTCCGCTTGAAACATTATTTAACGTCTATACGGGCAAAGTAAGGACAAAGCACAAGCTTTCTTTTGGCTCGTTGGCAATCCCGATCTGGGGGATGACGTTTAAAAAAGAGGAATTGAAGCATCCAAAAACAGAACAAGAAAAGCACTCGCTTCATTTTCTCGGATTTAAGCTCCCTGTATCCTATGTCAAAGAGCAAACAAGAGAAAGTGAAGAGGCTTTGCGAAAATATACAAAAGAAGAAGCAGTTCAAGAAGGCATTAAATTGGGTAAACAGGATGTAGAGGATAAAATAGGCGAAAACGGCGAGGTGAAAAGTGAAAAAGTTTTGCACCAGACTGTTGAGAATGGTAAAGTAAAGTTGATTATTCTCTACCAAGTTATAGAAGATATCGTTCAAACCACACCTATTGTCAGGGAGACTGAAGAATGACAGAACATTTACTTGCGATGAATCAAAAACTGAAAAACCCGGACGAGGCGCTTTCACTCTTCGGGAACCAAGATTCTTTTTTGAAATTGATGGAGAAAGATCTGAATGTAAATATCATTACGCGCGGCGAGACGATTTATGTTTCAGGCGATGATGAATCGTTTCAGATTGCAGACAGGCTGCTGGGATCACTCCTCGCTTTAATTCGCAAGGGGATAGAGATCTCTGAACGTGATGTGATTTACGCCATCAAAATGGCAAAGAAGAATGAACTTGAATACTATGAAAGCATGTATGAAGAAGAAATTACAAAAAACGCAAAAGGCAAATCAATCCGTGTAAAAACAATGGGACAGCGGGAATACGTGGCCGCTATGAAGCGGAATGACCTTGTATTCGGCATTGGTCCGGCGGGAACCGGGAAAACGTACCTGGCTGTCGTAAAAGCAGTCCATGCTTTAAAAAACGGACATATTAAAAAAATCATTTTAACAAGGCCTGCCGTGGAAGCCGGTGAAAGCCTCGGTTTTCTCCCAGGTGACCTAAAAGAAAAAGTAGATCCTTATTTGCGCCCGCTGTATGACGCTCTCCATGATGTGCTTGGTGCAGATCATACAGAACGTCTGATGGAAAGAGGCATCATTGAAATTGCTCCGCTTGCATATATGAGGGGACGGACGCTCGATGATGCTTATGTTATACTTGATGAAGCACAGAATACCACGCCTGCTCAAATGAAAATGTTTTTGACGAGACTGGGTTTTGGCTCTAAAATGATCATTACAGGTGACGTTAGCCAAATTGACCTGCCGAAAGGCGTCAAATCGGGACTTGCAGTAGCGAAGGAGATGCTGAAAGGAATAGACGGCATTTCTATGATTGAGCTAGACCAGACAGACGTGGTCAGACATCCGCTTGTTGCGAAAATTATTGAAGCATACGATAAGCAAAATTAATGCTGAATGACCCGATCGCGCGTTATCGGGTCATTTTTATGATTGCTTGTGGGCTTGATGTTTCAAGAGGAGGTTCTTGTGTTGAAAAAGAAGGCTAAGACCAAAAGCAGCTCAAAAAAATGGAGCAATTTTAAAAATGCCCGCTCCATGCATGTACTGCTGTATCTTCTGCTGGCTGCCATTATGTTTGCTTTGCTCTTTGTACATGTTAAGCCGGAAACACTTGATTTAGACCTGTTTTCAGTCAGCGACAAGACCATTTATGCTCCGGCAACCGTGGAAGATCAAAAAGCCACGGAGGAAAAAAAGCAAGCCGCTGAGGACGCGGTTGAGGATCAATATACATTAAAAAAAGAATACACAGATAATCGGATAGACCTTGTGTCATCAATATTCGACAGTATCAGTGAAGTGAAAAAATCATCGGAAGAAAGCAGCAAATCCCCATCGGAAAAATCAATGGTCAAATCCGTAAAGGATAAATTGACGTCAGATGTGAATGATTCCATATCCGAGGACTCCATCAAGACATTGCTGAAAGCAGACAGTGAAGACTTTTCTTTTGTCAGAGATACGGTCATTACCGCGGTAAATACGGTCATGAGCAGTGAAATCCCTTCGGATAAGCTATCTGATGCAAAGGATAAAGTAGAAAAAGAGCTAAAGAGCAATTCTATTCCATCTAAATACTTGGGAGCTGCGACAGAAATCGGGCGTTTTGCTATTATTCCGAATTACGTCTTCGATCCGAAAGCAACAGAGGCAAAGCGGCAGGAAGCGTCAGACAATGTCCAGCAAGTTCAAATCAAACAGGGGCAAGTGCTCGTGGAAGAAAATGACCTTATTGATCGGGAAGTGTACAGAAAACTTGAGCTGACCGGGTTATTAAATAACTCAAATCTCTTTAAGCCGATCAGCGGGCTATTGATTATGATCGGACTGTTCATTGCAACACTTGTATATTATTTTGAAAAACAGAAACAAAACCTAAAGTTTAAAAACCAATCCATTCTGCTATTCTCTATTATCACAACACTTTTGCTTGTGATCATGGAGGTTGTCAGTTTGTTTCAGAAGATGGAATATAATAATATCGGCTATCTGGTCCCCATTGCGGCCGGCGCCATCTTAATCAAACTGCTGATGAATGAACGCATTGCCATTTTGGGAAGTATCATTCTTGCGATTTGCGGGAGTATGATGTTTAATCAGGGTGTGACAGGAACATTCAATTATGTCATAGGGATTTATTATTTGATTAGCGGTATTTCAGGCGTTTTATTTTTAGGAAAACATAATGCAAGGTCAAAAATTTTGCAGACCGGACTTTTCGTGGCGTTTATTAATATGGTTGTCGTTCTATCCTTATTATTGATCCAGAACACTGCGCTTTCGGGTCTTGAAATCGGCACGTTAATGCTCATGGGGGTTGTGTCGGGGTTTGCTTCATCGGTATTAATCATCGGCCTGATGCCGTTTTTTGAGACGGGCTTTGGCATTTTATCCACCATGAGGCTGCTCGAGCTGTCTAATCCTAACCATCCGCTATTGCGCAAAATACTGACAGAAACACCAGGTACATATCATCACAGTGTAATGGTCGCCAATTTATCAGAGGCAGCCTGTGAAGCGGTTGGGGCTAATGGTTTGCTTGCAAGAGTCGGCGCATATTATCACGATCTCGGAAAAACAAAGCGCCCGCAATATTTTATTGAAAACCAAATGAATATTGACAATCCGCATGATAAACTGTCTCCTCAGCTGAGTAAAAATATTATCATCTCGCATACGACTGACGGTGCGAACATGCTGAGAAGCTATAAATTTCCGAAAGAGCTTGTCGATATTGCTGAGCAGCATCATGGAACCTCGCTTTTAAAGTTTTTTTACTATAAAGCGAAGGAAAAAGGCGACCAGATTACAGAGGAAGAGTTCCGTTATCCGGGGCCGAAGCCGCAGTCAAAGGAAGCCGCAATTATATCAGTGGCCGACAGTGTTGAAGCGGCCGTCAGATCCATGCATAACCCAAATCCTGAACGAATTGAAAAGCTTGTCCGGGGTATTATATCCGATAAGCTTCAGGACGGACAGTTCAGTGAATGCGATTTGACATTTAAAGAGCTGGATACAATCGCAAAAACACTCTGTGCAACATTAAAAGGAATTTTCCACTCCCGGATTGAATATCCGGAGGCTACTAAGAAGGTGAAATAGATGAGTTTACTGATTGATATCGTTGATGAAACAGGAAGCGTCTCAGAAGAGATGCTCAAAGAAGTAGAAAATCTGCTTCAATTTGCTGCTGAGCGTGAAGGCGTTCAGGATCAGGCTGAGGTTTCTGTCACGATCGTTACCAATGATGACATACAGCAGATTAACAAAGAATACCGGGGAAAGGATACACCGACAGATGTCATCTCATTTGCTCTTGAAGAAGAGGGAGAAGGCGAGGTCGAAATCGTGGGCGCGGAGATGCCTCCGGTTTTAGGTGATATTATCATCAGTGCCGATCGCACAAGAGAGCAGGCAGAGGAGTATAATCATTCTTTTAAAAGAGAGCTCGGATTTCTTGCCGTACACGGATTTCTGCACCTTTTAGGATATGACCATATGACGAAAGAGGAAGAAGAGGAGATGTTTACTAAGCAAAAGGATTTGCTGGACGCTTATGGACTCAAGAGATCATAGAAATGAGCTGAAGCGATTCTACAAAAGCTTCGTGCATGCAGGCCGGGGAATCTGGAAAACAGCGCGGACGGAGCGGAATTTCCAATTTCATGCCGCAGCCGCCTGCGTTGTTCTCATTTGCGGCTTCCTTGTAGGACTCAGCACGATAGAGTGGGTGATTATATTCCTTTTGATTGGCGGAATGTTTTCGCTTGAGCTTTTAAATACAGCCGTTGAACATACGGTTGATTTAATAACTGACAAACATCACCCTCTTGCTAAAGCGGCCAAGGACGCTGCCGCCGGGGCTGTTTGCGTTTTTGCCGTCATTTCGTGTATCATTGGTTTACTTATTTTTTTGCCAAAGCTGTAATGGCTGAAAATTCTTACATTTATTTTACATTTTTAGAAATGGGCGTGAAAAAAAGCGCGCGATTATGTAAAATATAAAGTGATAGCGGTACCATTATAGGTAAGAGAGGAATGTACACATGAACAGACAAGAATTAATAACAGAAGCTTTAAAAGCGCGTGATATGGCATATGCGCCGTATTCCAAGTTTCAAGTAGGAGCCGCTCTTCTTACCAAGGATGGAAAAGTGTACAGAGGCTGCAACATTGAGAACGCTGCATACAGCATGTGCAATTGCGCTGAGCGTACCGCTTTATTTAAAGCTGTTTCTGAAGGGGATACAGAGTTTCAGATGCTGGCCGTTGCGGCTGACACCCCTGGACCGGTATCTCCGTGCGGAGCCTGCCGCCAGGTGATTTCTGAGCTTTGCACAAAGGACGTTGTTGTCGTACTGACTAATTTACAAGGACAAATAAAAGAAATGACTGTGGAAGAATTACTGCCAGGCGCATTTTCATCGGAGGATTTACATGACGAACGAAAGCTTTAAATCAGGATTTGTATCCATTATTGGAAGACCAAACGTAGGAAAGTCTACATTTTTGAACAGAGTCATAGGGCAAAAAATCGCGATCATGAGCGATAAGCCCCAAACGACGAGAAACAAGGTGCAAGGGGTATTAACGACAGGCACATCACAAACCATTTTTATTGACACACCAGGGATTCATAAACCTAAGCATAAGCTCGGGGACTTTATGATGAAAGTGGCGCAAAATACATTAAAAGAAGTTGATTTGATCTTGTTTATGATCAATGCCGAGGAAGGCTACGGGAAAGGCGACGAATTCATCATTGAGAAATTGCAGCAGATGTCTACGCCTGTATTTTTAATCGTAAACAAAATTGATAAAATTCATCCCGACCAATTGCTTTTGTTAATTGACGAATACCGCGGACGTTATCCTTTTAATGAAATTGTTCCGATTTCTGCTCTAGAAGGAAATAACATCGAAACATTGCTCGCTCAGATTGAAGCGTATTTGCCGGAAGGGCCGCAATTCTATCCGAGTGATCAGGTCACCGACCACCCAGAGCGATTTATCATTTCTGAATTAATCAGGGAAAAGGTGCTGCATTTGACGAGAGAAGAAATCCCGCACAGCATTGCGGTGGCCATCGAATCCATCAAAGGGCAGGACAACGGTTCTGTGCATGTAGCGGCAACGATTGTGGTCGAGCGGGATTCCCAGAAAGGCATCGTGATTGGTAAAAAAGGAAGCCTTCTGAAAGAGGTCGGAAAAAGAGCGAGGGCGGATATTGAAGCACTGTTAGGCTCCCGTGTCTACCTTGAATTGTGGGTGAAAGTGCAGAAAGATTGGCGCAATAAAATGTCCCAGCTTCGCGATTTTGGCTTTAAAGAGGACGAATATTAATCTCTTGCCGTGTGGGACATTATCTCACAGGAACAGGGATACATTAGCAAATTTTGTTTAACATGAAATGGAGGACATCTGGTCAAGATAAAGGTAAGAATTTGGAATTTAGGTAAGCTAGTTTAACTACAGAAAGGTGGGTTTCTTGTGTTGAATTTTACCTGGAACGTATTTTCTCAAACAGGAAATGTTGATACGTATCTTCTTTTTAAAGAACTGGAAAAAGAGAACATGGAAAGACCCGAAGAACTAGAAGATGAGCTAGCCCGATTTGATTATCCAATTTTATAAACCTCTTGGCCGCTCCTGCTTTAGGAAGGTGCGGAAATGCTGACAAAATGTGAAGGGATCGTTCTTCGCACAAATGATTACGGAGAGACGAATAAAATCGTAACATTACTGACAAGAGAACACGGAAAAATAGGTGTTATGGCACGAGGCGCCAAAAAACCGAACAGCCGTTTATCAGCAGTCAGCCAGCCCTTTTTGTATGGTTCATTTTTAATGCAAAAAACATCAGGCCTCGGAACGCTTCAGCAGGGGGAAATGATCCTCAGCATGAGAGGCATCAGGGAAGACTTGTTTTTAACAGCCTATGCCGCATATATTGCTGAATTAGTCGACAGAGGCACAGAGGAAAGAAAGCCAAATCCTTATTTATTTGAATTTATATTAGAATCACTAAAACAGCTGAATGAAGGAACAGATCCGGATGTTATCACCTTCATTGTTCAAATGAAGATGCTCGGTGTCATGGGGCTGTATCCTGAGCTGAATCATTGTGTGCATTGTAAAAGCCAAGACGGGACCTTTCATTTTTCTGTCCGTGATAATGGTTTTATATGCCATCGCTGTTTTGAAAAAGATCCTTACAGGATTCCGATTAAACCGCAAACAGCAAGGCTGTTGAGACTCTTTTATTACTTCGATCTGTCGAGGCTGGGCAATGTGTCCTTAAAAGAGGAAACAAAAGCTGAATTAAAGCAAGTGATTGATTTGTATTACGAAGAATATTCAGGGTTATATTTAAAATCAAAGCGCTTTTTAGATCAAATGGAAAGCATGAAACATCTTATGGGTGAAAACAAAAGTTGACATTTGGTCCATCTTTTTATATGATCATTTATTATAAAATATGTTGCAGTGAGAGAAAGAAGTACTTGCGTTTACCTCATGAAAGCGACCTTAGGGCGGTGTAAGCTAAGGATGAGCACGCAACGAAAGGCATTCTTGAGCAATTTTAAAAAAGAGGCTGGGGTTTTCTTCTCAGCAACTAGGGTGGAACCGCGGGAGAACTCTCGTCCCTATGTTTGCGGCAGGCAAGCATAGAGACGGGAGTTTTTTGGTTGCTGCCGCAGTCATTTTATGAAAGAAAAGTGGAGGTGCTTGAAATGAATATTCAAGACATGATTCTTACCTTGCAAAAGCATTGGTCCAGTCAGGGCTGTGTGCTTATGCAGGCTTACGATGTAGAAAAAGGAGCCGGCACGATGAGCCCGTATACATTTTTGCGCAGCATCGGCCCTGAGCCGTGGAAAGTGGCTTATGTAGAGCCTTCAAGACGCCCTGCAGACGGCCGATACGGGGAGAACCCAAACAGATTGTATCAGCATCATCAGTTCCAGGTCATTATCAAACCGTCTCCTGATAACATTCAAGAGCTGTATTTAGATTCCTTGCGGGCTCTCGGAATTGATCCGCTTGAGCACGATATTCGTTTTGTTGAAGACAACTGGGAGAATCCGTCTTTAGGCTGTGCGGGTCTTGGCTGGGAAGTATGGCTTGATGGAATGGAAATTACACAATTTACGTATTTCCAGCAGGTCGGAGGACTTGAATGTAAACCGGTTTCAGTAGAAATTACGTATGGAATCGAGCGTCTCGCGTCTTATATCCAGGATAAAGAAAATGTTTTCGACTTGGAATGGACGACAGGGTTTACAGTAAAAGATTTATTCATGATGGCTGAATATGAGCATTCCGTTTATACATTTGAAACGTCAGACGTCGATATGCTGTTCCAACTGTTCAGCACATATGAAAAAGAAGCGATCAAGCAAATGGATAACGGACTTGTTCATCCTGCATATGACTATGTGCTGAAGTGCTCGCACACCTTCAATCTTCTTGACGCCAAAGGTGCGATCTCTGTTACCGAGCGGACGGGCTATATCGCAAGAGTGCGGAATTTAGCTAGAAAAGTAGCAAAAACCTATTATGAGGAACGAGAAAAACTAGGGTTCCCAATGCTTAAAGGGGAGGGTTCTTCTCATGAGTAAACAGGATTTACTTTTAGAGATCGGATTAGAGGAAATGCCGGCGCGCTTTTTGAATGAAAGCATGGTTCAGCTTGGCGAGAAGCTGACAGGCTGGCTTAAAGAAAAAAATATTACTCACGGTGAAGTGAAGCTCTTCAATACACCGAGACGTCTTGCTGTTTTCGTTAAGGATGTTGCAGAAAAGCAGGATGATATAAAAGAGGAAGCAAAAGGACCTGCGAAAAAAATTGCCCAAGATGCAGACGGAAACTGGACAAAAGCGGCAATCGGATTTTCAAAAGGCCAAGGCGCGAATGTGGAAGACCTGTACATCAAAGAAGTAAAAGGCACAGAGTATGTATTCGTGCAAAAATTCCAAGCCGGCCAAGAAACGAAATCGCTTCTGCCAGAACTGAGCGGTTTAATTACAAGCTTGCATTTCTCGAAAAACATGCGCTGGGGAAATGAAGATTTGCGTTATATCCGACCGATCAAATGGATTGTCGCATTATTTGGACAGGATGTCATTCCATTTTCGATCACAAACGTTGAATCTGGACGGACAACACAGGGACATCGTTTCCTCGGACAAGAAGTGTCAATTGAATCACCTTCAGCTTATGAAAAGCAGCTGAAAGAACAGCATGTTATTGCTGATCCTACCACCCGGAAGCGAATGATTCAATCCCAGCTGGAGGCAATGGCTGCAGAACACAATTGGAGCATTCCGGTTGACGAAGATCTTCTTGATGAAGTGAATCATTTAGTAGAATACCCGACAGCTCTTTACGGTTCATTTGAATCTGAGTTTCTGTCAATTCCTGAGGAAGTGCTTGTCACGACAATGAAAGAGCATCAGCGCTACTTCCCTGTCAAAGACAAAAACGGTGACTTGCTTCCTCACTTTATCACAGTCCGAAACGGCAACAGCCACGCGATCGAAAATGTGGCCCGAGGCAATGAAAAGGTGTTGCGCGCGCGTTTGTCTGATGCTTCATTCTTCTACAAGGAAGATCAGAAACTGAACATTGATGCAAACGTGAAGAAGCTTGAAAACATTGTGTTCCATGAAGAGCTTGGTTCTCTAGCTGATAAGGTTAGAAGAGTCACATCAATCGCAGAGAAGCTTGCCGTTCGTCTCCAGGCTGATGGAGATACGTTAAAACATGTGAAGCGAGCTGCTGAAATTTCTAAATTCGACCTTGTCACGCATATGATATATGAATTCCCTGAACTTCAAGGAATTATGGGCGAAAAGTATGCGAGAATGCTTGGTGAAGATGAAGCTGTGGCTGCGGCAGTCAATGAACATTATATGCCTAGATCAGCTGGCGGAGAAACGCCTTCTACTTTTACAGGAGCTGTTGTAGCAATGGCGGATAAGCTTGACACTATCGCTTCATTCTTCTCAATCGGCGTTATTCCGACCGGTTCTCAGGACCCTTACGGACTGCGCCGCCAGGCAAGCGGTATTGTTGCGATTCTTCTTGACCGCAACTGGGGAATTTCATTTGAAGAGCTGCTTACTTTTGTTCAAACTGATAAAGAAAATGAACTGCTGGATTTCTTCACTCAGCGCCTGAAATATGTCTTGAATGCTGAACAAATCAGACATGATGTCATCGACGCCGTGCTGGAAAGCTCTGAGCTTGAGCCATACTCAGCGCTGCATAAAGCGCAAGTACTGGAACAAAAGCTTGGTGCACCTGGCTTTAAAGAAACAGCTGAAGCGTTAGGCCGAGTGATCTCTATCAGCAAAAAAGGAGTCCGCGGAGACATTCAGCCTGATCTGTTTGAAAATGAATACGAAGCAAAGCTGTTTGATGCCTACCAAACAGCGAAGCAAAATCTGCAGGAAAACTTCAGGAAAAAAGATTATGAGGCGGCGCTTGCTTCACTTGCAGCCTTAAAAGAACCGATCGATGCTTACTTCGATCATACAATGGTTATAGCGGATAATGAGGCATTAAAGGCAAATCGTTTAGCGCAAATGGTAAGCTTGGCGGATGAGATCAAGTCCTTTGCGAATATGAATGCCCTTATTGTAAAATAAAGAGAGAAAAGGCGGTTGCTGTGTGATCGGTAATCGTCTTTTCCCCATTTATAAGTTTTTTGTTTGATTACAAGATATTTACGCTATAATATGGATTATTATTTCTTTACATAGCTATGAAGTGAAAAGGTGGTGAGTACGATCGAACTAAATAAACGGCAAGAACATATTTTGCAGATTGTAAAAGAAAACGGGCCGATTACAGGGGAGCATATTGCAGAAAAGCTGAACCTAACCAGGGCGACATTGCGTCCGGATTTAGCCATACTCACCATGTCAGGATTCCTCGAGGCGCGCCCGAGAGTCGGTTATTTCTATACGGGAAAAACCGGCACACAGCTTTTGGCGGATAAACTCAAAAAGCTTCAGGTGAAAGACTTTCAATCTATCCCCGTAGTGATTCACGAAAACGTTTCTGTGTACGATGCGATTTGCACCATGTTTTTAGAAGATGTAGGTACTCTGTTTGTGGTGGACCGCGATGCTGTTTTAGTCGGGGTGCTTTCACGAAAGGACTTGCTCAGAGCGAGCATTGGCCAGCAGGAGCTTACATCGGTCCCTGTTCACATCATCATGACAAGGATGCCGAACATTACGGTGTGCAGACGTGAGGATTATGTAATGGACATTGCAAAGCACTTAATAGAAAAACAAATTGATGCGCTGCCTGTCATCAAAGATACCGATAAAGGCTTTGAAGTAATCGGCAGAGTGACAAAAACAAATATGACAAAAATACTTGTCAGTTTATCGGAAAATGAAATCCTATAAGATTGCAAACTAACGGGGGGATAATATGAATAACCGCATCATCTATGTTGTATCGGATTCCGTCGGTGAAACGGCCGAATTGGTAGTAAAAGCAGCACTCAGCCAATTTAACGGATCGGCGGATGATACACATGTAAGAAGAATTCCTTATGTTGAAGATATAGGCACTATCAATGAAGTGATTTCACTTGCAAAGGCAGACGGGGGCATTATCTGTTTTACACTCGTAGTGCCGGAAATCAGAGAATATTTGATAGCCGAAGCGGAAAAAGCAAATGTTTTATATTATGATATTATCGGCCCGTTAATTGATAAAATGGAAACGGCCTACGGTTTAACAGCGAAATACGAACCGGGGCGGGTCCGCCAGCTTGATGAAGATTATTTCAAAAAAGTGGAGGCCATCGAGTTTGCAGTTAAATACGATGATGGACGTGATCCAAGAGGGATTTTAAAAGCTGATATCGTTTTGATCGGCGTCTCAAGAACGTCTAAAACACCGCTGTCTCAATATCTCGCACACAAGCGCCTGAAGGTTGCCAATGTTCCGATTGTACCTGAGGTTGATCCACCGGAAGAACTTTTTAACGTTGATCCGAAAAAATGCATCGGCTTAAAGATTAGCCCTGATAAACTGAATCATATCAGAAAAGAACGCTTAAAATCACTCGGGCTTAATGATAAAGCGATTTATGCAAATATCAACCGAATCAAAGAGGAACTGGAGTATTTCGAAAAGATTGTGGATCGGATCGGCTGCCAGGTTGTTGATGTTTCAAATAAAGCTGTTGAAGAAACAGCGAATATTATCCATCATCTCAAAACAAAAAACTTATAACTCAGGACGCTCTATCCTGGGTTTTTGGCTATGCCAAAAGGGAATAATGAAAAACAATAGCTTCTTTGCGAAGTTTGTATTATAATAAAAAATTGTGATAAAATGATTAATTTTAGGTTTAAGGATCGTGTGATACGAATAAACTATTATGGGT
>NZ_CP026521.1:2750913-2836227 GCF_002953915.1 Bacillus sp. MBGLi79 | reverse complement strand
CTCCCGGAAATTTTTCGACAAATTCATATACATCCGCAATAATAAAGGATGTGCGATTTTGCTTGCTTTTATGCAGGAGTTTAATGGAGGGATGGAGAATTACTCTTCTTAATGAACAAGAAAAGACGATTTTTGTCGATGCTGATGCTTGTCCGGTAAAAGATGAAATTTTACAAACAGCATCCGAGTATGAAGTTCAAGTTCTTTTTGTCGCTTCATTTGAACATTATCAGCTTTCCAGAAGCAATGAAGAAAAATGGAAGTATGTTGATCCTCATAAAGAAGCTGCTGATATATATATCGCAAATCACGTAAAACCGGGAGATATTGTTGTGACGCAGGACATCGGATTAGCATCTCTGCTGTTGAACAGAAATGTCTCTGTTATGTCGGAAAGAGGTCGTCTTTACAAAGAAGACACGATTGATTTTGCTCTTGAGAGCCGTCATTTTTCCGGCAAACAAAGGAGAAAAGGCGTATACGCCAAAGGGCCTAAAAAATTGAATAAAGAAGATCGAGAACGATTTATTACACTGCTGCAAAAAATCCTGTCGAACGATGAAGGGATTTTGCACTAAAGCATCGAATAATGTACGACGGAGTGTTATAAGATGGGAAATCGGATACCAGATGAAATTGTGGATCAGGTGCAAAAGTCGGCAGATATCGTTGAAGTCATAGGTGATTATGTTCAATTAAAAAAGCAAGGCCGAAACTACTTTGGACTCTGTCCTTTTCATGGAGAAAGCACACCTTCGTTTTCCGTATCGCCCGACAAACAGATTTTTTATTGCTTTGGCTGCGGAGCGGGCGGCAATGTTTTCTCTTTTTTAAGGCAGATGGAAGGCTATTCATTTGCCGAGTCGGTTTCTCACCTTGCTGACAAATACCAAATTGATTTTCCAGATGATATAACAGTCCATTCCGAAGCTCGGCCAGAGTCTTCTGGGGATCAAAAAATGGCTGAGGCACATGAGCTCCTGAAGAAATTTTACCATCATTTGTTAATAAATACAAAAGAAGGTCAAGAGGCACTGGATTATCTGCTTTCCAGGGGCTTTACGAAAGAGCTGATTGATGAATTTCAGATAGGCTATGCTCTTGATTCTTGGGACTTTATCACGAAATTCCTTGTGAAGAGGGGATTTAGTGAGGCGCAAATGGAAAAAGCGGGTCTTCTGATCAGACGCGAAGACGGAAGCGGATATTTCGACCGCTTCAGAAACCGTGTCATGTTTCCGATCCATGATCATCACGGGGCTGTTGTTGCTTTCTCAGGCAGGGCTCTTGGCAGCCAGCAGCCTAAGTATATGAACAGTCCTGAAACCCCGCTTTTTCATAAAAGTAAACTGCTTTACAATTTCTATAAGGCCCGACTTCATATCAGAAAGCAGGAAAGAGCAGTCTTATTTGAAGGGTTTGCCGATGTCATATCGGCTGTAAGCTCGGGTGTAAAAGAAAGCATAGCCACGATGGGAACGTCTCTTACAGATGATCATGTCAAGATCCTGAGAAGAAACGTCGAAGAAATCATTCTTTGCTATGACTCTGATAAAGCCGGTTATGAAGCCACCTTAAAAGCTTCGGAGCTTCTGCAAAAAAAAGGGTGCAAAGTCAGAGTTGCAATGATTCCTGACGGATTGGACCCTGATGATTACATCAAAAAATTCGGCGGGGAAAAATTTAAAAACGACATTATTGACGCCAGTGTCACCGTAATGGCATTTAAAATGCAATATTTCCGAAAAGGAAAGAACCTGTCCGATGAAGGCGATCGCCTGGCTTACATTAAAGACGTACTGAAAGAAATCAGCACGCTTTCAGGGTCTCTAGAGCAGGAAGTCTATGTAAAACAGCTTGCTTCAGAGTTTTCGCTTTCCCAGGAGTCTTTAACTGAGCAGCTGTCTGTTTTCAGCAAGCAAAACAAACCTGCTGACAATGGCGGTGAAACAAAAACACGGCGAGCGCATTTGACGACAAAAGCAAGGCAAAAACGTTTGCGCCCGGCGTATGAAAATGCAGAAAGGCTGTTACTCGCTCACATGCTTCGAGATCGGAGCGTCATCAAAAAAGTGATTGACCGGGTAGGGTTTCAATTTAATATTGATGAGCACCGAGCATTAGCCGCTTATCTTTATGCTTTTTATGAAGAGGGAGCCGAGCTGACGCCCCAGCATCTGATGGCCAGGGTGACAGATGATCATATAAGCCAGCTCTTGTCTGATATATTAATGCTTCAGGTTAATCAAGAGCTTAGCGAAGCTGAGTTATCAGATTATGTAAAAAAAGTGTTGAATCAAAGAAATTGGTCAATGATAAAAGAAAAAGAGGCGGAAAGAGCCGAAGCCGAAAGGCAAAAAGATTTTTTAAGAGCTGCTTCTCTGGCTCAAGAAATCGTTACATTGAACCGATCTTTAAAATAACTGGAAAACTGATGAGAAGCATTTATTGGCAATGATTCCTTGCGGAGGAGCAAATAGATCGCTTAACCTCATCATGAATTGTCATTTCATTATTCGCACATTTGTTAAAGGCAGTTCATATAGAAAACGCCTGAATGGACCGAATAAGAATCATACCGCTTATAGAATTCGTTGCAAGCTTTGGAAGGAGGGATCCATAATGGCTGATAAACAAACCCACGAGACAGAATTAACATTCGACCAAGTAAAAGAGCAATTAACAGAGTCTGGTAAAAAACGTGGCGTTTTGACATATGAAGAAATCGCTGAGCGTATGTCCAGCTTTGAAATTGAATCAGACCAAATGGATGAGTATTATGAATTTTTAGGTGAACAAGGTGTTGAATTAATTAGTGAGAATGAAGAAACAGAAGATCCTAATATTCAGCAGCTTGCCAAAGCCGAAGAAGAATTTGACCTTAATGACCTAAGTGTACCGCCTGGCGTTAAAATCAATGACCCAGTTCGTATGTATTTAAAAGAAATCGGTCGGGTTAACCTTCTATCTGCAAAAGAAGAAATCGCCTACGCTCAAAAGATTGAAGAAGGTGACGAAGAATCTAAACGCAGATTGGCTGAAGCGAACCTGCGGCTTGTTGTCAGTATCGCAAAACGGTATGTCGGACGCGGTATGCTGTTCCTTGACCTGATCCAAGAAGGAAACATGGGTCTGATGAAAGCCGTTGAAAAATTTGATTATCGCAAAGGTTATAAATTCAGTACGTATGCTACGTGGTGGATCAGACAGGCGATTACACGCGCTATTGCCGATCAGGCGAGAACGATCCGGATTCCCGTTCATATGGTGGAAACCATTAATAAATTAATCCGTGTGCAGCGTCAATTGCTTCAAGACTTAGGCAGAGAACCAACACCTGAAGAAATTGCGGAAGATATGGATTTAACGCCTGAAAAAGTACGCGAAATCTTAAAGATTGCACAAGAGCCGGTATCACTGGAAACACCGATCGGTGAAGAGGATGACTCACACCTTGGTGATTTTATTGAAGACCAAGAAGCAACTTCACCTTCAGATCACGCCGCATACGAGCTGTTAAAAGAGCAGCTGGAAGATGTACTTGATACGTTAACTGATCGTGAAGAAAATGTATTGCGTCTTCGATTCGGTCTTGATGATGGCCGTACAAGAACATTAGAAGAGGTCGGCAAAGTATTTGGAGTGACGAGAGAGCGTATTCGACAAATCGAAGCCAAAGCGTTGCGGAAACTAAGACATCCTAGCAGAAGTAAACGTTTGAAAGATTTCCTCGAATAAGATGGAACGGGTCTTGCAGATCCGTTCTTCTTTTTTTAAAAAAGATATATGGATAATATGCCTTTATTTTACTGAAAAATGATGTCATTTGCAAATGAACATTGTGATGAAAAATTTCAAAATCTAATTCCATATTTTCTATTGTAAGCGTATACAATACATTATACAATAGAATAAAAAGGATATTAGAGAAATAGGCATGTCTCTATTCAATTTTGTATAAAGTGTGAATAAAAAACTTTTGTATAGCAATCCATTTACTTTTTGTTAAAATAAGTTAGAATTAGAAGTGTTTACATAGGGGGAAGGATCAAAAAGGGGGAAGGGAAATGAAATGGAACCCGCTTATTCCATTTTTACTGATCGCTGTTTTAGGAATTGGTCTAACTTTCTTTTTATCAGTAAAAGGACTTGATGACTCTCGGGAGATTGCAAGCGGAGGAGAAAGCAAATCTGCTGAAAAGAAAGATGCAAACGCTTCACCAGAAGAAATTTACAAGGCAAACTGCATCGCATGCCACGGTGAAAATTATGAAGGTGTTTCGGGTCCGAGTTTAAAAGGTGTAGGGGATAAGAAAGATGTCGCTGAAATTAAAACAAAGATCGAAAAAGGCGGTAATGGAATGCCTTCCGGTCTTGTTCCGGCAGATAAGCTGGATGATATGGCAGAGTGGGTGTCAAAAATTAAATAAAAGAACCATTTTTGTCTTTATACATTTACAGGCCGCCGAGATGTTCTCGACAGCCTTTTATTTTTGACTGCCGCGTGCAGACCCGAATCAAAAGAAACAAACTAAAAATCATTCGCTCAGCTTGGATTCCGGGCTGATTTTTTATATGATAGTAAAGGAAAAAATGATTGAGAAAAGTTGTGATGACAAGTGAATGAATTAAAATTATCTAAACGATTGCAAACAGTAGCGGAATACATACCGAATGGAGCGGTGATGGCCGATATCGGGTCTGACCACGCATACCTTCCTTGTTATGCGGTGCTGAATCATAAAGCCAGCGGAGCGATTGCCGGAGAAATAACAGACGGCCCGTTTTTGTCTGCAAAGCGGCAGGTTGAAAAATCAGGTTTAAACTCGCGTATTTCTGTAAGACAGGGAGACGGACTGGAAGTGATTAAAAAAGGTGAAGCTGATGCCATTACGATTGCCGGAATGGGCGGGGCTTTGATCGCTCACATTTTAGAAGCGGGTAAAGACAAATTAACGGGGAAGGAACGCCTTATTTTACAACCGAATATTCATGCTGTTCATATCAGGGAGTGGCTTTATAAAGAAGGATATGCGCTGATAGATGAGGTAATCCTTGAAGAGGACGGAAAATGCTATGAGGTGCTGGTAGCCGAAGCGGGAGACAGAGATGCGGCTTATGCCGGTATTTCTTTATCAGCCGGAATGCTCGTTGGCCCTTTTTTGGCAAAAGAAAAAAATGCTGTCTTTTTGAAAAAGTGGACACAAGAGCTTCAGCACACTCAAAACATTTATGAGCAGATTAGACAAGCCGCAGGCACAGAGCAAAACAAACAAAAATTAAAGGAGCTCTCCGATCGAATGGAGCTGTTAAAGGAGGTAATCGATCATGGCTAAAAGCGTTAATGGGCAGCAGATCATCCAGCTGTTTGAACAATTTTCCCCGAAAGCCTATGCGGTCGAAGGAGATAAAATCGGCCTGCAAATCGGCACCTTAAATAAACCGATTAAAAATGTGATGGTTACACTTGATGTGTTGGAGAGCGTTGTCGATGAAGCGATTGAAAAAGAGGTTGATTTGATTATTGCACACCATCCTCCTATTTTTCGGCCGCTAAAGCATATTTCAACAGATCAGCCTGCCGGAAGGTTAATTGAAAAGTGTTTGAAGCATGATATTGCTGTTTATGCAGCTCATACAAATTTAGACGTTGCGGACGGCGGCGTGAATGATTTGCTTGCTGAAGCACTAGAGCTGCGTGAGACGGAAGTGCTGGCGCCTACTTATACGGATCCTCTAAAAAAGCTGGCCGTCTACGTGCCGAAGGAATATGAAGAGCAGGTCAGAGCCGCGCTTGGAAATGCTGGCGCCGGCCATATCGGCGAATACAGCCATTGCGCGTTTTCGTCTGAAGGGATCGGCAGCTTCAAGCCATTGGACGGAGCTAAGCCTTTTATCGGTGAAGTAGGAGAGCTTGAGCTTGTTCATGAAGTAAGGCTTGAGACTGTATTTCCTAAAAGCATCGAAAAAGCTGTTATCAATGCAATGATAAAAAGCCATCCATACGAAGAAGTCGCTTACGACATCTATCCTGTTGAACAGTCTCCCGCCGAAAAAGGGCTCGGCCGTGTCGGAACCCTTAAAAATGAGATGACGCTCAAGGAATTTGCTTTATATGTGAAAGACAAGCTTGATGTCAATGGTGTCAGAATGGTGGGGGATGCTGACAGTATGGTGAAAACGGTAGCTGTTCTTGGAGGAGATGGAAACAAGTATATTCACCATGCAAAACGAAAGGGCGCCGATGTTTACGTTACAGGAGATTTATATTTCCATGTGGCCCATGATGCGATGATGCTTGGCCTGAATGTGGTTGATCCGGGTCATTATGCGGAAAAAATCATGAAAGAAGGCGTCACGAGAAAACTGACATCAATGTGTAATGATAAAAAATATGACGTGAATATCTTTGTTTCTGAAACAGATACAAATCCATTTACATTTCTATAAAAAAACTGAGGCTTTTACAGCCTCAGTTTTTTGCTTTTACTTTTGGAAGTATTTTTTTGAGCGGTACATTGTGATCAGTTGTCCAAGTTGATGGATCTTCGTGATCGAACTGCTCCAAAAAGCGAATGACTTCTTTTGTGATCGGCGTAGGTGTTGAAGCTCCCGCTGTAACTGCAACGGTATTAACGCCTTTCAGCCATTCAAGCTTTAATTCGCTTAAGTCGCCGATCCGGTATGCTTTTGTGCCGGCTATTTCCTCTGACACTTGTGCAAGCCGATTTGAATTGTTGCTTTTCGGGTCTCCGACAACGATTGTTAAGTCCGCTTTTTTCGCCTGCTCTGATACAGCTTCCTGCCGCACTTGAGTAGCAAGGCAAATCTCTTGGTGATATTCGACATGAGGATATTTTTCTTTGACAAGCTCCATAATGTCGTGAACATCCCATTGAGACATGGTTGTTTGATTCGTCACGATTAACTTATCTGCTTGGATATCAAGGTTTTTTGCATCTTCTTCTGTTTCAACTAAGTGAACGATTTCCGGCGCTACGCCAACGGCTCCCTCAGGCTCTGGATGCCCTTTTTTGCCGATATAGATCACGTGATATCCTTTTTCTTTCATCTCTAAGATTAGATTATGAGTTTTCGTCACATCCGGACATGTAGCATCAATTGCAACCAATCCTTTTTCTTCTGCGATTCTTCTGACTTCGGGAGAAACACCGTGCGCAGTGAAAATGACAGTTCCTTTTTCAACCTGCTTAAGAATGTCCAGACGGTTAGCGCCGTCCAATGTAAAAATCCCTTCCTCTTCAAACGCATCAGTGACGTGTTTATTATGAACAATCATCCCGAGTATATAGATGGGTCTTGGCAAACTTTTATCTAGTGCCGCATTTTTGGCAATGACCATAGCATCAACAACGCCATAGCAATAGCCGCGCGGCGAAATTTTAATTACGTCCATTTTCGGTTGTCCTCCAATACTGAAGTGAGTAAAGGCAATATAAAAAGCCGTAATCAAACGGCTCTATTCTTGCATTCTTCTGATCTCATTATAGCCAATCTCACTTCAGATATCAAAGAATGTTAAATATATAATCTCGGTTTTGAACTGCCTGATGTTCTTTTTGGGGCAGGAGAGGCAGCTTCTTTTTTCTTCGGACCAGATGTTTTTGATTCTTGCTCTTTATTGTCAGGTGTTTTTGATTTTTTAGGCAGAGAAGAACTTTTTGGTTTTGATTTTTTGTTCCCGTCTGAGGTTTTTGTTTCAGCTTCTTTCTCTTTTTCTGATGATTCATCTGAATCCGATTGTTTTTTACTTTCCTCATCGCTCTCTGTCTCTGTATCATCACTTTTACTTAATTGGCTGTACAGCTTCATCAATGACGGCAGATTGCGGACTAAAGGGCCGTACTGCTGGATCATAGGGGTGACTTGCTGCGCCATGCCGAGTACTTTTTGCACATTTCCAAGCATACTGGATAAAGATGCAGGATTGGCGATATTTTGAATGCCTTGCAGACCTGCACCTCCGCTCGCTGCTGCACCTGCTCCAGGAACGCCGGGAACGCCGGCGCCGCCAGCGCCTCCTCCGCCGGGGAGGAACTTTGACAGCATCCCTTTTAAGCCTCCGCCCGCACCATTTCTCGCTCCGGCATTTGCCTGAGGAAGAAATTGTCCCGCTTGCTGAAAACCTTGCTGCTGTGCTCCAAATGAAGGCCCTCGCATATTAGGCGGTCTTCTCCCCATCATTCGCTGATTTGGCATAGGGCGGGGCGGTCCGGGCTGTGGATAATTTCTCATTGGCTGCTGCGGTGAAAACATACTTGTACCTCCTTTCAGCTCTCTCTGCTATTAGAATATGCAGGGGCTGCGGTATTTGCTTTACATAACTGAATAAAACAAACGCCTTGCAAACGTGGTGTTTTTAAGCGAAATCGGGTATAATGTGATGATGGACACATAATGTGCCGCTTTAAGGAGCTGGGAAAAATGAAAGAAACGAAATTTGAACTTTATGAATTGAAACCGTTTATTATAGATGCAGTACATCGCCTTGGTTTTTACGAACCGACTGATATCCAGAAAAGGCTGATTCCTGCAGTGCTAAAAAAAGAAAGCGTCATCGGCCAGTCTCAGACGGGAACTGGAAAAACCCACGCTTATTTACTGCCTTTATTAAACAAAATCGATCCTGCTAAGGATGTCGTTCAGGTTGTTATTACGGCTCCGACAAGAGAGCTTGCCAACCAGATTTATCAGGAAGCGCTTAAAATCACGCAGGGTGAAGAAGGAAGTCAGATTCGCTCGAAATGTTTTATCGGAGGCACCGACAAACAAAAATCAATTGATAAATTGAAAATACAGCCGCATCTTGTTGTCGGTACACCCGGACGGATTGCTGATTTAATCAAAGAACAGGCGTTAAGTGTTCATAAAGCGGAAGCTCTTGTTATTGATGAAGCGGATTTAATGCTGGACATGGGATTCCTTGCAGATGTAGATTACATCGGTTCCCGTATGCCTGAGGATCTGCAAATGCTTGTGTTCTCAGCGACCATACCGGAAAAGCTGAAACCATTTTTAAAGAAATACATGGAAAATCCAAAATACGCCCATGTGGAGCCAAAGCAGGTGACTGCTGCGAAAATTGAGCATATCCTTATCCCTTCGAAACATCGTGACAAGGACAAGCTCCTTTTTGACATCATGTCGCATCTGAATCCATACCTGGGGATTGTGTTTGCCAACACGAAAAACACGGCTGATCATATTGCCCAGTATCTGACTGGCAAAGGCATGAAAATCGGCCTGCTGCACGGCGGATTAACACCACGTGAGCGGAAAAAAGTCATGAAGCAGATTAATGATTTAGAATTCACTTATGTCATTGCAACTGACCTTGCTGCAAGAGGCATTGATATTAAAGGTGTCAGCCATGTTATCAACTATGAGCTGCCGGATGATCTCGATTTCTATGTTCACCGTGTGGGCAGAACGGCCCGAGCCGGCTCATCAGGACAAGCGATGACCATTTATGAGCTTTCTGATGAGGATGCATTAGTAAAACTTGAGAAAATGGGCATCGAATTTGATTACTTAGAGCTTGAAAAGGGCGAATGGAAAAAAGGCGATGACCGCCAGCGCCGCAAAAAGCGTAAAAAAACGCCGAACGAAGCAGATGAAATTGCTCATCGTCTCGTGAAAAAGCCGAAGAAGGTTAAGCCTGGATATAAAAAGAAAATGAGCTATGAGATGGAGAAAATCAAGAAAAAACAGAGAAGAAACCAATCTAAGAAAAGAAAGTAGGGGAACCTGTTGTTGAGAATAGGCTCACACGTCTCTATGAGCGGAAAACATATGCTTCTGGCAGCAAGCCAGGAAGCAGTCTCTTATGGGGCGAACACGTTTATGATCTATACAGGCGCACCGCAAAATACGCGCCGAAAGAAAATTGAAGACTTAAATATAGAAGCAGGCCGAGCACATATGCAAGAAAACGGCATTGACGAGATTATCGTACATGCGCCTTATATTATTAATATTGGCAACACGACAAATCCGTCCACTTTTGAGCTGGGTGTTGATTTTCTTCGTTCTGAAATTGAACGGACAGCAGCCATCGGAGCGAAGCAAATTGTCCTTCATCCTGGCGCTCATGTAGGAGCAGGAGCTGAAGCCGGCATCAAAAAAATTATTGAAGGCTTAAATGAAGTGATTGATCCGAATCAAAATGTCCAGATTGCATTAGAAACAATGGCAGGTAAAGGATCAGAATGCGGCAGAAGCTTCGAGGAGCTTGCACAGATTATCGAAGGCGTTACACACAATGAGCATTTGTCAGTGTGCTTCGACACGTGCCATACACATGATGCCGGGTATAACATTGTTGAGGACTTTGACGGGGTGCTGAGTGAGTTCGATAAAATCGTCGGCATTGACCGTATTAAAGTGCTTCATATTAATGACAGCAAAAATGTCAAAGGCGCGAGAAAAGACCGCCATGAAAATATCGGCTTTGGTGAAATAGGTTTTGACGCTCTGCAATATGTTGTTCACCATGAGCAGTTAAAAGACATTCCTAAAATTCTAGAAACACCGTATGTCGGTGAGGATAAAAAGAACAAAAAACCGCCATACCGTTTTGAGATCGAAATGCTGAAAGAAAAACAATTTGATGATACATTGCTCGAAAAGATTTTACAGCAATAAAAAATGGGGGATAACACCCCCATTTTTTAGCTTGTGAATTGTTTGAATAGTTCATTAACGGTTTGAGCTGTTTCTTTCGATGTAATTGTCTCTACTTGTTTCAACAGCCGCATTCGTTCACTCTCATTAAAGATGTTTACATTTTTGCCGTTTAACAGGTTCGCCACTTCAACGGCCTGCGATCTTGTTAAGCTGATTCCGTATTGTTTTGAGTACTTCAGCAAATCGTCAGCAGTAGCCTGATTGAGCCGCTGCAAAATAATTCTTTGAAATAAAATCATCGATCATTCCACCTCCAGACTTAATGTATGGGCAAATCAGTAAAATGTGTCAGTGTTTAATGGTAAAATAGATTTATAATGTATTTAAAATAGTTATTGCAGGAAAGGAGATTTTATGACCCCAACAAAACAACATAAGAGAGAAACATTTTCCCATTTTATTTTCAGGGTCTTTATGATTCTGGCAGGAGCTGCATCTGCGGCTGTAAGTATCGAATTATTTTTAATCCCCAATGATTTTATTGATGGCGGGATCATCGGTGTATCACTTATTTTAGACCACCTCTTTATATCAAACCCCTTTCTGAATTTCGCTTTTTTCGTTGTCATATTAAATATTCCTTTTATGATCTTCGGATATAAATATATCGGTAAGACCTTCCTTGTCTCTACGTTTATAGGGATTGTCTGGCTTGCCGTTATTGAATCCTCACTTCACCATGTAGAAGCCTTTACAACCCAGCCTATTTTGGCTACTGTGTTCGGGGGTCTGTTGCTCGGCTTTGGCGTCGGGCTCGTTATACGAAACGGAGGTTCAATGGATGGCACTGAAATCCTCGGTATTTTGCTGACGAAAAAGCTGCCTTTTTCAATGGGTGAG
The DNA here is from genome assembly GCF_002953915.1 of Bacillus sp. MBGLi79. Classification (NCBI taxonomy): domain Bacteria; kingdom Bacillati; phylum Bacillota; class Bacilli; order Caryophanales; family Bacillaceae; genus Bacillus; species Bacillus sp. MBGLi79. Next base: position 2,824,680 of record NZ_CP026521.1, on the reverse strand, counting down.
TTCGTTATGCTCATCAATGTATTCATTTTCATTTGGGCTGGTTTTGAGTTTGGTCCTGAGCAAGCGATGTACTCTTTCATGACTTATTACATTGCGATGAAAACCATTGATGCCGTCATCCAAGGGCTTGATGAAACAAAAGCGGTCATTATTGTATCTGATCAGTATGATGAGATTTCGGATGCTATTTTGCACCGTCTCGGCCGGGGAACAACGAAGCTGAAGGGCAAAGGCGGATATACGGACGAAGAAAAGGACGTGATTTACGCGGTTGTCACAAGGCTGGAAGTGACAAAGCTCAAATCAATCGTGTTTGAAGTTGATCAAAATGCATTCATCACAATTATGAATACTCATGAAACGAGAGGCGGAAAATTCAAAAACGCAATCCACTAGGCTTTCATTTACTTTTATTCATTTTATGGGTATAATTTTATCTGCGGTAAAGAAAATGGCTTGCTGACAGACAGCTGCCATTTTCTTTTTCATACATGGGATACGTTCTTAAGCAAAGCGAAAAGGGGGACCCTTCATGAACGTACAAGAAGCGCTGAACCTACTAAAAGAAAACGGATATAAATATACAAACAAACGGGAGGATATGCTGCAGCTTTTTGCTGATTCAGACAGATATCTTACCGCTAAAAACGTACTGTCTGCATTAAATGATGATTATCCAGGATTAAGCTTTGATACAATCTACAGAAATCTTTCTTTATATGAAGAACTTGGGATTTTGGAAACAACTGAGCTGTCTGGTGAAAAGCTCTTCCGATTTAAGTGTTCATTCACTCATCACCACCATCATTTTATTTGTCTTGCCTGCGGCAAAACAAAGGAAATTGAATCATGTCCGATGGACAAGCTTTGTGATGATTTGGATGGCTATCAGGTCAGCGGGCATAAATTTGAGATTTACGGCACTTGCCCTGATTGTACAGCGGAAAACCAAGAAAACACTACTGCGTAATGCGTATATATGAAAAAGGGGCCCGGTTTGGGCTCCTTTTTTAGTTATTGACACGTATCAAGTGGTGCTTGTTGTTGTTCATCCATTGGACGGCTTCCAGCCAGTTGTTCACTCTGATGATGCTTGAATCAATCGGAAGCTGATTATAAGGGGAATTAAACAAAATCACCGGAATTCCGGCTTCCTTCGCAATCATCATGGCGTTTCCATGATGATCCTCAAAAAACAGGTCGATGTTATGGTTTTTGACCGCTTCAACTTTGTGATGACCGCCAACAAGTTCGATGTGATCATAATGAATGTTTTGTCTGTCAAACCATTCATAGGTAACATCAGTTAAATGAGTCCGTCTCGCTGTAATATAAATAAGCTTGTGCTCCTCTTTGAGTAGGTCAAGTGACTGTTTTGCATGCTGTGCAAGCAGTGCTTCCTTATATATGATCGCTTCATTTTGATTCATCCAATCCCAAAATTCTTCCTGGGTAATGTTTAACAGTTTTGTTAAATCATAATCCGTCATATCGTTTAATGAAATGGAAAGATTAAACGAACGGTTCAAATAAGGGACGAATGTATCCTGAGCCGTAATTGTGCCGTCAATATCTATTCCTAAGCGTAACATGCCCACACTCCTTCAGTTTCATCCTTTCAAGTGTAACATAAACAATTGACATTAACAGAAAAGTTTAGCAAACATGAATCAGGCAAAATGGATCAAACTATAAAAGCTCCTTTAATAAAACAGAAGGGGGAATTGAAGGTGGCATACGATTACGAAAAGCGTGATAACAACAGTTACTATGTTGATCATGGATCTGAAGGAACAAATATTACCCGCGACAATGACGGTTTTTTTGAGGAAACAGCTGCTGAAATTGCAGAGCCTTATCGTGCTGCTGACCGCAGCAATGACCGAGATAACGATCGCAGCGGCGGCAATGTCAATGAAGGACGGGGAATAGGATATATTGCTTTAGCCTTGTCCATTATTTCATTGTTTGTACTGCCTGTTTTATTGGGAGCTGCCGGTATTATTGTCGGCTATATCGCAAGAAGAAGAGGTGCTCAAGGCCTGGGTGCTTGGGCAATGGGTATCGGTGTCGTTTCATTAGTGCTTGGAATATTTATTATTCCATTTTTCTAACACAAAAAAGCTTGACGGGTTCCCGTCAAGCTTTTTGTGTTTCTTCTTTTAAATTTGCTTTTTCAGCTTCAAGCTTTGCATAGTGTTCCTCAGCAAGAATGTCAATTTCTTTTTTGAGTTCCTCAACCATCGTTTCCTCGGGAACCTTACGGACAATTTTTCCTTTCCGGAACAGCAGTCCTTCACCGCGTGCGCCGGCGATTCCGATATCAGCTTCTCTCGCTTCACCAGGTCCGTTTACAGCGCAGCCGAGAACAGCCACTTTAATCGGCGCTTTTATCTTAGAGATATATTCTTCCACTTCATTGGCAATGCTGATCAGGTCAATCTCAATACGGCCGCAAGTCGGGCATGAAATGAGCGTGGCAGCATTGGAGGCTAAACCGAAAGATTTCAGAAGCTCCCTTGCTACTTTTACCTCTTCCACAGGGTCTGCGCTTAATGAAATGCGCAGGGTGTTTCCGATGCCTTTGCTTAAAATGGCGCCGAGCCCTGCTGCGCTTTTTACTGTGCCGGCAAACAGTGTTCCTGACTCGGTGATGCCGAGGTGCAGCGGGTAGTCAAACGCTTTTGCCGCTTTTTCATAGGCCTCGATCGCAAGGTTCACATCAGATGCCTTCATGCTGACGATAATATCGTGAAAATCAAGATCTTCAAGAATTTTAATGTGATGAAGTGCACTTTCTACCATTCCGTCGGCTGTCGGGTAACCGTATTTTTCTAAAATCCGTTTTTCAAGTGAACCTGCGTTTACTCCGATTCTGATCGGAATGCCCTTGTCTTTGGCCGCTTTAACAACCGCTTCCACTTTTTCGCGACGGCCGATGTTGCCGGGATTGATTCGGATTTTATCTGCGCCGCCTTCAATGGCCTTCAACGCAAGTTTATAATCGAAATGTATGTCAACAACGAGAGGGATGGTAATGCGCTTTTTAATATCCGCAATGGCGTTTGCCGCCCGTTCATCCGGACATGCTACCCGAACAATTTGGCATCCGGCTTCAGCCAAACGGTTAATTTCCGCAACCGTTGCTTCTACATCATGTGTTTTTGTTGTTGTCATGCTTTGGATGACAACTTCATTGTTGCCGCCTATTGTTAAAGGTCCCACTTTGACGGGACGCGTTTTTGTACGATGTGTGATTTCACTCACTTGCAATCGCTCCTTAATTGTAGTTGCCGCTTCTAGATATAACAATTCTAGTATGGTTTATGTGAATTTATTTTACAAATTACATTGTAACAGTGTCTTCGCCGAACTGACAAGAAATTAACGTTAAATTAAGGGTAGACCGGGAATTTGTACGCTGTTCCGGCTTGAATGGCGTTGGCTTTCACATTCGGATTCAGTGCTTCAAAATCCTTTACAATGTCATCTGGGGAACCTGCTGATCCGACTATCGACATAACCGTTTCACCCGGCTTTACCTTCACCGTTTTATATGCTGGTTCTTGTGAAACAGTTTTTGCTGATGCTTCATAGACAGGGAGGTCCTGAATGGGTATCGTTCCAATTTTAAGGTCATAAAAAAGAATAAAAAGAATAAAAACAATACTGCATACTAAGGTGAGACGCTTCATCGCTTTTCCTCCCGCATACGAAATTTTATACCATAGTATGCTTGTCCATTTAGAATCATGACAAAAGAAAAGAGACTGCGAATGCAGTCTCGGTTTATACAGGAGCTTTTTTGGATGGAATCTCTTTTAAAACGAGAAACAGGATGACAAAGTTGACAAACCAGTTAAGTAAAAATTCACTTGGAACGGTTGCTTCTAATGCCCGCATGATTGTAAAGAATACAGTCGAAAGGGTGATGGAATAAGCAGAAAGCTTCCAGAGCTGATGATAGGATAGATGTTTTTTCTGCGAATTCTTAATGATTAACCCGATAAGCGCTAAGAATGACACTTCAATAAATTTCCCCGCTGCAGTTACGAGAAAAATAAGTGCTGAGAGAACAGTTACGATCATCGCTTTATTTTGGTTTAAACCTGCAATGATATCTTTTTTCTGTAACTCTGACGGCATCATTGAGTAAGGCATTTCTTGGGCTTGTCCGTCAATGGCCAAAACAAATTTGTTCTGAAGGATGCCGATTGCGTTTTGCTTTGCTTCAATTTGTTCAGTGCCATAGGAGTCTGTTGGATCGAACACGATAACGAAACCATTTGCCTGAGATTCCGTGGCTTTTTTCTCATCCGTTTGAAGTTTGCCGTTTGAAATTGTGAAATCAGGGAAATCTTTGTTTAAAACAGTTTTAAAGCCATTCATTGATTTTACGGTCCCTGTACTTACATAATAAGCGGTAGGGATTGCAAACAGGACAGAGAGCAAAAATACATAAAGAATCGCTTTACCGATTCCTTGAAATCTTGTTTTTGCAATATCACGGGGAGAGTATGTACTTTTAATGAAAAGCTGAAACACATTCACTATCTTCACTTCCTAGCTAAACTAATATATGTTGCTTATTGTATCGTTGCATGCGTGTGAATACAAGGAAGACATGAAGAAGACAGAGTAAAATGGGAGGATGGAAGCTATGGAAATGTTGTATTGGCTGTTAATTGCAGCGGTTTTTATCATCGCCTTTATCGGGCTGGTGTATCCTGTTATTCCGAGTGTAGTATTTATTGTTGCCGGATTCATATTATACGGATTTTTATTTTCATTCAGTCCGTATTCCTATATGTTCTGGCTCGTTGAGGCAGTTTTTGCTGCAGTATTATTCGCGGCAGATTACGTATCTAATCTGCTTGGAGTGAAAAGGTTCGGAGGAAGCAAGGCCGCCATATGGGGAAGCACGATCGGTTTATTAATCGGACCTTTTGTCATTCCGGTTGCAGGGATCATATTGGGTCCGTTTATCGGTGCTGTTTGTGCAGAACTTATCGTCCATCAGAAGGACTTAAAGTCAGCGTTTAAAATTGGCCTCGGTTCACTCATTGGTTTTTTAACAGGGGTCATTGCAAAGGGCATTATACAGCTTTTAATGATCGGATATTTTTTATGGACGGTCCTATAAGAAATGCTGGGGACAGGTTTAATGGGGCTGAATATCGGTTAAAGTGAAATATGTCCGCTGAAATGAGCCAAATTGTGAGCTTTTTCATTGATTACAATGCATTCTTTTGTTACATTGAATGAAGAAAGGCTCGCTGTGAAGCGGCATTTCAGTACATATATATTAAGGAGGAATTATCATGGCTTACGAACTTCCAGAATTACCATATGCGTACGATGCTTTAGAACCGCATATCGACAAGGAAACTATGACTATTCACCATACGAAACACCACAACACATACGTTACAAATTTAAACAAAGCGGTTGAAGGAAACACTGCTCTTGCAAACAAATCAGTTGAAGAGCTTGTTGCAGATCTTGATTCTGTTCCTGAAAACATCCGCACTGCAGTCCGCAATAACGGCGGCGGACATGCGAACCACAAATTATTCTGGACACTTTTATCTCCAAACGGCGGAGGCGAACCGACTGGCGCGCTTGCTGAAGAGATCAACAGTGTATTTGGAAGCTTTGACAAATTCAAAGAGCAATTCGCAGCTGCAGCGGCTGGACGCTTTGGTTCTGGCTGGGCATGGCTTGTTGTGAACAACGGCAAACTTGAAATCACAAGCACGCCAAACCAAGATTCTCCCCTTTCAGAAGGCAAAACGCCTATCTTGGGTCTTGACGTTTGGGAGCATGCTTACTACCTTAACTATCAAAACCGCCGTCCTGATTACATTTCAGCTTTCTGGAAAGTTGTAAACTGGGATGAAGTGGCTCGTCTATACAGCGAAGCAAAATAATGACACAAACAAGGTCCTCAATAAAGGACCTTGTTTTTTTATGTCTTCTTTTTACATATCTCGGTTTGAGTGAGACAGACTAAGGGATAGTAAAGGGGAGTCAGTAATGAGCAAACTAAAAAAAGTGATAGGCGATGTAGACGTAAACAAAGGGTTACTCTTTCTGCTGACCATTGGCGGGCTTTACTCGCTGGGAATTGCACTGTCCAATACATTTGTTAATGTGTATCTTTGGAAGCAGTCAGGGAAATTTATTGATTTGGCGATATATAATTTATCCGTTGTGACAATGCAGCCGATAACCTTTTATTTGGCTGGACGGTTAGCCAAAAAAATAGACAGGGTGTTTATTTTAAGATTCGGCGTCATTTTCTTAGCTGCCTTTTATTTAAGTGTGCTTTTAGCCGGAGAAACGGCGGCCAGCCGTCTCGTGCTGATCGGAGCGGTGCTCGGAGTGGGCTATGGCTTTTATTGGCTAGCGTTTAACGTGCTGACCTTTGAAATAACAGAGCCGGATACGCGAGATTTTTTCAACGGGTTTATGGGCATTCTGTCTTCCTCTGCAGGAATGATCGGCCCGATTGTAGCGGGATTTGTGATCTCAAGGCTTGAAAATAATACGGGTTATACAGTCATTTTCAGTCTCTCCCTCAGCTTATTTGCCCTCGCTGTCGTGATGAGCTTTTTCTTAAAGCGGAGAGAATCTAAGGGCCGTTTTATGCTGAGCAAAGTATTTGGAGAGCGCCATAGCAATATGAATTGGCGGAGAATTACGAATGCGCATTTTTTTCAGGGTTTGAGAGAAGGGATTTTTGTCTTTTTAATCAGTGTGTTTGTATTTATTGAGACAAACAGCGAACTTGCCCTCGGTACATTCGGCCTTGTCAATTCAGCTGTTTCCTTCTTTGCCTACTACTTTGCATCCAGGCTGATTAAGAAAAAGGCCAGAAAAAAATCGATTTTGCTGGGCGGACTTATTTTGTATGGCGCGCTGTTTTTGATTCTGTTCCATATGAGCTTTTCGACATTATTAACGTATGGCATTTTTATTGCCATCGGCTATCCTCTGTTGCTTGTGCCATATGTATCACTTACATATGATGTGATAGGGCGCGCGAGGCATGCCAGAAAAGCAAGAATTGAATATATCGTGCTAAGGGAAATGTTTTTGAACGCCGGCAGAATTGTTTCGATTTTATGCTTCCTCCTGATCGTGGCCCTTCTGAAAGAGGACGTGGGAATTCCTTTGTCACTTGCGATATTAGGTATAGGACATCCTTTGATTTATTACTTTGTCAAGGATATCCGTTTTAAGGAGAAGGAAGGGGAAAATGAAACCATGGAAGAAGACGGCCAAAAACGGGTAACAGAACCGACCCTTTTAAAAGGCGAGAGATAATTTTTTTGCCAAAAAGGGGTTATCTGTAGAAAAAAGTCGAAAAAACCTTTAAAATGAAAACTGGCACTCTTACTGAGTGTCTTTTCTTTCTGTAAATAGAAAAAGGTGATGTTATGAGGAGAAATAAACCAAAAAAACAAAATCATAAAGAGAAAAAGAAGTCGCTTCCGATCCGGCTGAATATTTTATTTTTAGCTGCTTTTGTTATATTTACCTGGATCATTGTGGAACTGGGCATCAAGCAAATCGTGCAAGGCGATGATTACAAAAATCAAGCGAATAAGCAGGAACAAAGTGAAGTCAGCTCGGCGGTGCCGCGCGGGAAAATTTATGATCGAAACTTTAATGCCATTGTGACAAACAAGGCTTTAAATGCAATCACATACACAAGATCTAAATCGACCACGCAAGAACAGCGCTTAAAGATCGCAAAAAAGCTGTCTGACATGATCAAAGTCGATACAAAAAAAGTAACAGAACGGGATAAAAAAGATTATTGGATTTTGACTAGACCGAAAGAAGCAAAAAAGCTGATTAGCTCTAAAGAAAGACAGCAGGTTGAAGACAAAAAAATATCCGATGACGATTTATACCAGCTTCAGCTAAAACGGATTACTGATAAGCAGCTGAATGAATTGACGGATAAAGATATGCAGATCCTCGCTATCAAAAGACAGATGGATTCGGGCTATGCATTGACCCCTCAATATATCAAAAACGAAGATGTATCAGCGAAGGAAATGGCAGTGGTAAGTGAACATTTAGACGAACTGCCGGGTGTTGATGTCACCTCCGATTGGGAACGTGAATATCCGTATAAAAACCTTCTTCGCTCAGTGCTCGGAAGTGTTTCCAGCTCTAATGAAGGATTGCCGTCCAACTTGCTCGACCATTATCTGTCGCTTGGCTACAGCCGTAATGACAGGGTCGGAAAAAGCTATTTGGAATACCAATACGAAAGCCTTCTGCAGGGCCAAAAAGCCAAAGTCGAAAATATCACAGATTCAAACGGCAATGTCACGGGAACAAAAACGGTATCTGAAGGCAAAGCCGGTAAAGATCTCGTACTTACGATTGACATTGATTTGCAAAAAGAAGTGGAAAAAATCATTGAGAAGAACCTCAAATCTGCTAAAGCAAGACCAAGCACTCAATTGTTAGACCGGGCATTCGTTGTGATGATGGACCCAAGAAACGGTGAAGTGCTTTCAATGGCGGGCAAGCAGATTAAACAAGAAAATGGAAAATATAAAATTGATGATTATGCTTTAGGTACAATGACGTCATCTTACGCCATGGGTTCAGCAGTCAAAGGCGCAACAGTCTTGACAGGCCTTCAAACCGGAGCCATCAATCTAAATACAGTTTTTCAGGATGAACCATTGTATATCGGACAGGATAAAAATGGTAAAAAATCATGGACTAACTTAGGACCGGTCAATATTCAAAGAGCCTTAGAGCAGTCTTCCAACGTATTTATGTTTAAAACTGCGATTGCGCTCGGAAAAGGTGAATATAAACCGCACCAGGCTTTACCGATTGATACAACGGCCTTTGATACGTTCCGTAATTATTTCAGTCAATTTGGATTAGGTGTCAAAACTGGAATTGATCTTCCGAATGAAATGACAGGCTATAAAGGAACAGACAGATTGACGGGATTCTTGCTTGACTATGCGATCGGCCAATACGACACGTATACACCGCTGGAACTCGCGCAATACGTATCAACGATTGCAAACGGCGGATATCGCTTAAAGCCTCAGCTTGTAAAGGAAGTCAGAGAACCTGATGCTAAAAGAGGGATCGGTGCTGTCGTACAATCCGTTCAGCCGGAAGTGCTGAATAAAATCGACATGAAGAGTGAATATATTAAAGAGGTGCAGGCCGGATTCAGACGGGTGATGACAAAAGGGACAGCTGCCAGCCAATTTGCTTCAGCGTCCTATCAGCCTGCCGGTAAAACAGGAACAGCACAATCGTTCTATGATGGACCTGATAAATCAAAAACAGGAACAGCGACTTATAATACGACACTTGTTGCCTATGCACCGGCTGATAATCCTGAGATTGCGATCTCTGTAGTAGTCCCTTGGGCTTATATTGATTACAGCGCTAAATATACCATTACAAACGAAATCGGCAGGGAAGTAATGGATAAATATTTTGAGCTGAAATCGAAGCAGGACAAAGAAGATACGCAACAAAAGAATAAAAACAAAATCGAAGAAAATGCAGAAAACACAACGTCTTCTGATAACTAAAAAGAAACGCTCACATAATGTGGGCGTTTTTTTTATACAAAAAAACGCATTGATTTACAAAACCTTAACATTCGATTCAAACCCTTTTTACATAGAACCTTTACTCTATACGTGTAGGACAAATTACACATTATACGCAGGGGGAATTCAGGAAATGAAAAAAAACAAATTGGTGCTTATGCTTCTGATGGCTGCTTTTATGATGATTGCAGCTGCATGCGGAAATGCAGGAGAAAGTAAAAAATCGAATAGCGATTCTGCAAAAGGAGAAGAAAAGGCATCAGGTTCTTTAACCATTTCTGGTTCATCGGCTATGCAGCCGCTAGTACTTGCTGCCGCGGAAAAATTTATGGAAGAAAACCCTGATGCTGATATACAGGTACAAGCTGGCGGTTCTGGAACAGGGCTTTCTCAAGTCTCAGAAGGAGCTGTTCAGATCGGGAATTCAGACGTTTTTGCTGAAGAAAAAGAAGGCATCGATGCAAAAGCGCTTGTCGATCATCAAGTCGCAGTAGTTGGTATGGCAGCAGCTGTAAACCCTAATGCTGGTGTGAAGGATATTTCAAAAGATGAATTGAAAAAAATCTTCACTGGCAAAATCAAAAACTGGAAAGAGCTTGGCGGCAAAGACCAAAAGATTACACTTGTAAACCGTCCTGATTCTTCTGGCACACGTGCTACATTTGTGAAGTATGCGCTTGATGGAGCAGAACCTGCAGAAGGCATTACTGAAGATTCCTCCAACACAGTGAAAAAGATCATTGCTGATACTCCGGGAGCGATTGGATATCTTGCATTCTCATATTTAACAGATGACAAAGTAACTGCGCTATCTATTGATGGAGTTAAGCCTGAAGCGAAAAATGTAGCAACTGGCGAGTATCCAATCTGGGCTTATCAGCATTCTTATACAAAAGGTGAAGCGACAGGTTTAGCTAAAGAGTTTCTCGATTATCTAAAGAGTGAAGACATTCAAAAAAGCATTGTTACTGACCAAGGCTACATTCCGGTTACTGATATGAAAGTGACCCGTGATGCCAACGGGAAGCAAAGCTGATCTTAATAAAAAGAGGAGTGCGGGGACAACCGTTTCTCCTCTTAACACATTCATAGGAGTGTAAAAAATGATAAACAATAGAGAAAATATGTCTGTGAGCGAGCGTTTAATCAGCTCGAGGCAAAATCGGCAATTGGATGAAGTTCGTGGAAGAATGATGGTGACAGCATGTGCGCTCATTATGATTGCGGCATCTGTGGCGATCACCATTTTCCTCGGCATTAAGGGGCTGCAATCTTTTCTTGTAAATGGTGTAAGCCCAATTGAATTCTTAACGAGCTTAAATTGGAATCCTACAGATAGTGATCCGAAATACGGAGTGCTGCCATTTATTTTTGGCTCGTTTGCAGTAACGATTCTTTCTGCTCTGATCGCTGCTCCGCTTGGCATTGCAGGAGCGATTTTTATGACAGAAATTGCCCCGAATTGGGGAAAAAAAGTGCTGCAGCCTGTGATTGAGCTTTTAGTCGGCATTCCATCTGTTGTTTATGGATTCATAGGTCTTACAGTATTGGTGCCGTTTATCGCCCAGTTCAAATCGAGCGGAACAGGGCACAGTTTATTGGCGGGAACGATTGTCCTTTCCGTCATGATTCTGCCGACGATCACATCGATTTCTGCTGACGCAATGGCTTCTCTTCCGAAGAGTTTACGAGAGGGTTCTTACGCGCTTGGTGCGACAAGATGGCAGACGATCAGAAAAGTACTTGTGCCTGCGGCTTTTCCAACATTAATGACGGCTGTTGTGTTAGGCATGGCTCGGGCGTTCGGTGAAGCTTTGGCTGTTCAGATGGTCATTGGAAATACAAGAGTATTGCCGGAAAGCCTGTTTGACACTGCGGGAACGCTGACAACGATCATCACGCTGAATATGGGCCACACCACATACGGAAGTGTTGAAAACAATACGCTGTGGTCAATGGGGCTTGTGCTTCTGGCGATGTCATTCTTGTTCATCCTGCTTATTCGCTACTTGTCATCTAGGAGGAAAGTGTAATGAACCGCAAAATAACAGATAAACTGGCGACCGGAATGTTTGGTTTGTGTGCAGCCATTATCGCTGCCATTTTAGTAGGTTTGTTTTCCTATATTATTATAAACGGTGTTTCTCAGCTCAGCTTTCATTTTATTACGACAAAATCGAGCGCCATTGCAGCCGGAGGAGGCATACGCGACCAGCTGTTTAACTCCTTTTATATTTTATTGATTACGATGCTGATTACAATCCCGCTCGGTGTGGGAGGCGGAGTGTTCATGGCTGAGTATGCGCCTAATAATAAAGTGACTGATTTCATCAGAACATGTATCGAGGTGCTTTCATCTCTCCCGTCTATTGTCATTGGGATGTTTGGATTATTGATGTTTGTCAATTTAACAGGCTGGGGATATACGATCATAGGCGGGGCGCTTGCGTTAACTGTTTTTAACCTTCCCGTCATGGTGCGTGTGACAGAAGACGCGATTCGTTCAGTCCCAAAGGATCTGAAGGAAGCCTCTCTCGCTTTAGGGGTATCACGCTGGCATACCGTAAAAACCGTTTTAATTCCAAGTGCGATCCCTTCTATCATTACTGGAGCCATTTTAGCGTCAGGAAGAGTGTTCGGAGAAGCGGCAGCATTATTATTTACAGCCGGCCTGACAACACCGCGTCTTAATTTTACGGAGTGGAATCCGTTTTCGGAAACATCGCCGCTTAATATTTTCAGGCCCGCTGAAACACTTGCGGTCCACATTTGGAACGTAAATACACAAGGAATGATTCCGGATGCTGAAGCGATTGCCAACGGAGGTTCTGCTGTGCTGGTGATTTCTGTTCTTGTGTTTAATCTCGCAGCGAGATGGCTTGGCACGATAATCTACAAAAAGCTTACGGCAAATTAGTACGGAAAGAGGCGAAAAACATGTCTGAACAAATGGTAAAAGAAAAACCTGAGCGAGCTGTTATTGTTCCGAAGCAGAACCACGTGCTCGAGGTCAAAGACCTGTCTATTTTTTACGGAAATAAACAAGCGGTTCATCATGTGAACATGGATATTGAAAAGAATGCGGTGACTGCTTTAATTGGGCCGTCGGGATGCGGAAAATCTACTTTTTTGAGAAATATTAACCGAATGAATGATTTAATTCCTTCTGCAAGAGCTGAAGGTGAAATCCTTTATGAAGGATTAAATATATTGGGCGGCAATATTAACGTCGTCAGCTTGAGAAGAGAAATCGGAATGGTTTTTCAAAAACCAAATCCTTTTCCGAAATCGATCTATGCAAATATCACACATGCATTGAAATATGCCGGAGAGCGTAATAAAGCAGCCTTAGATCAAATTGTGGAAGAGAGTTTAACAAAAGCAGCGCTCTGGGATGAGGTGAAGGATCGTTTACATTCATCCGCACTCTCGTTATCCGGCGGCCAGCAGCAGCGTTTGTGCATTGCGAGAACGCTTGCGATGAAGCCGGCTGTTCTTCTGCTTGATGAACCAGCTTCAGCGCTTGATCCGATTTCAAATGCAAAAATAGAGGAATTAATAACAGAATTGAAAAGAGAATACTCGATTATTATAGTCACACACAATATGCAGCAGGCTCTGCGGGTTTCTGATCGGACGGCATTCTTTTTAAACGGCGAGCTTGTAGAATACGGACAGACTGAACAGATCTTCACGAGTCCGAAACAGCAAAAGACAGAGGATTATATTAACGGGAAATTCGGATAGGAGGGCGGCAATGAGTATTGCTACCGAAGCTGTAATGAAACAGGAAGTCTATCAAGTCAATGGAATGAACTTATGGTATGGACAGCATCATGCCTTAAAAAATATCAATTTGAGCATACATGAAAACGAGGTCACGGCGATCATTGGGCCATCGGGATGCGGGAAATCGACCTTTATCAAAACATTGAATTTAATGATTCAAATGACGCCGAATGTAAAGCTTGCAGGTGAGCTGAACTATAATGGCAGCAACATTTTAAAGGATAAAGTGGATATCGTGGATTTGCGAAAAAATATCGGTATGGTATTCCAAAAAGGGAACCCGTTTCCCCAATCTATTTTTGATAATGTAGCATACGGACCGAGAGTCCACGGCACCAAAAATAAAAAGAAGCTTCAAGAAATTGTGGAAAAATCATTGAAAGACGTGGCGCTATGGGATGAGGTGAAGGATCGATTGCATACGTCCGCTCTTTCCTTGTCAGGCGGCCAGCAGCAGCGTCTTTGTATCGCCAGGGCACTTGCGACTAATCCAGATATTTTGCTGATGGATGAACCGACATCTGCACTAGATCCAATCTCAACAAGAAAAATTGAAGAACTCATTCTTGAGCTGAAAAATAAATATACGATTGTCATTGTCACGCATAACATGCAGCAGGCAGCAAGGGTTTCTGATCAAACCGCCTTTTTCTATATGGGCGAGCTTGTTGAATGCGACAATACGAATAAAATGTTCTCTAACCCACAGGACCAAAGAACCCTCGATTACATTACAGGAAAGTTTGGTTGAAAAAAACAGGCTGAGTCTTCAGCCTGTTTTTTATCGTGTTAACGTTTTTACGAGCTTTTTAAAGCTCATATCTGATTTTACTTTAAACTCGCCGGCACGGATTTCTTTGTGATAGCCGGCATCAATGACATAGTCGTTAAAGTCTTGAGCCGAGGAGATAATGCCTTCTTTTTCAAGAAGAGCAGATACATCTGCAGTGCTCATGCCGTCTTTAATTTTCAGTTTGTACGTTTTGACCTTGTTTGTTTTCGTGTCTGATCCGCTGTTATTGGTCAAGGATTTCTCTTTTGAATCGAGAAGTTTTTGATATTCATCGCGATTCACAGAAACCATTTTTTTAGAATCAAGGTAATTGTTCACGTCTTGTTCGGTTACTGTTTTATTTTCTTTTACAGCAGCGGCCTGGTCTTCGTCAGTCAGATAAAAAACAGCTGCAAGAACGGCTGTAGCTAAAATGATGCCGCCAGCAAATGCCTGAATGCCTCGTTTTGTCATACGAGCACCTTCTCGTTATCTTTGATAATCGTATTTACGTCTTCCACTGATACATGCTCAGCTTTAGCAATCGCTTCAGCGGACATGCCGTTATTATATTTAGAAAGTATTTGTTTAGCGATTTTTTGATTGATGTCGCTCTGCTTTGATTTGCGGATGACAAGGTTTGTTTCCAGTAATTCTTCCTCAAGCACGGTCATTTTCTTTTTGAGCTTGTAAATTTCCTGCATCGCAGAAAGCTGCAGAGTTTCGAGCTCTTGTTCTACATCTTTCATCGGGTCTCTTTGAGAATATGAGAATGCAATTAGCGCTATACTGACGATAAACAACGCAATAATAGCAATTTCCACGTTTCATCACCTTCTATTCTTTTTTTATCCTTCTTTTTTATACCATAAAACCAATAGTTTCTAAAGGAATTCGCGAAAAAAACGAGATTTTGTCGAGAAATCTTTCTTTGCTTCTTCTCTATGTAATGGTTTAATAGGATCACTAAGTGAACGATAGGAAAGGAGAATGTTAGGAGTCCATGGATAAACACCCATTTCCCTATAATATACGACATAAGCTTTCTTTTTTTAGGGACACATTCGACATGAACATTCAAAACGCTCACACCTTGACCGTATGCTGGGAAATCTCAGAAGAAACAATGCGGCTGGCTGAAGCGGTCCTTTTCGAAAAAACGCAGGATATGGTAAAAGAATTGCGCATTGTCATCAAAAGAAAAGATATCGAAGCTGTCAGGACTAAACGTACACCGTATGATAAAGGGGAATGGGCGATTGGACAGGCGGCTGGTGATGCTGTATATCAGGCTGAATACAGAATGGTTAACTCCATGAATGTCTCTCTCAAGCTTGCCTGCACAGACGACATCTATCTTGATGAAAATGGGATCCGTCATATAAACAGCTTTCAGATTGAGGAGGCACACACCAGGTGGGAGGCGCAATTTTCTGCATACACCTGTTATGGAGAAGGGGAATAAGAACGATGAACATTCTCATGCTTTCACTCGAACATCCCGATGACCCGAAAAGCGGGCTCGGTGTCCATTTAAACCGTCTCATTTCCTATTTAAATCCTCATATCAACATGACGGTTTGTACGCCGAGCAGGCAGTTGTCTTCATATGCGAAGTTTGAAGATTACATAGCCGATGCTAACTTTACAATGGTTCGCCAGGTGTTATCCGGCAATGAACGCTTTGATCTGATTCATGCTCATGATGACACAACAGTCCCTGCCGCCCAGTATTTGAAACAACGGCTTGGCCTTCCGCTTGCTGCGACAATCCACGGTCTTGAAAGCGAAAGGAAGAAGGTGTGCCGAGAAGTCCCACACCCATACAGGCTCAAGACCGAACAGCTCCTTATAGAGTCTGCCGATGCTTTGATCGTATTAAGCACATTTATGAAGCGGTCTCTTCATAAGGTAGCATATAAAAAAACAACCGTTATTCCGAGCCCTGCATCTATGGAGGAAGAGAAGGGGAAAATCCCAAGAAGCATAAATAGAAGATTCCTCTTTTCATATGGAAGGTTCGTTCCGGAAAAAGGATTTTCTCAGCTGTTAAAGGTGTTTGCCATCTTGAAGAAGCGGCAGCCTGACCTCTATCTAGTGCTGGCTGGGGAAGGTCCGTCTCTGTCCTCCTATGAGAAATTGGCTGCGGCATTGAACCTAAAGGATCGAGTCATGTTCCTGCCGTTTCTGAATAGGAAAGACATTAGAATGTTACTGTCTCACTGTGAAATGGCTGTTTTCCCTAGTTCTTATGAACCGTTTGGGCTTGCCGCACAGGAAAGCATGGAACAAGGTGTGCTGACTGTCGTTTCTCAGTCGGGTGGTTTTTGTGATTATGCCGTTCATGACAAAACGGCAATCATCGCTGATTTTACGCTCGTACAGGAAGCGGCTGATCTGCTGGACCGTTTTTTAAAAGACCGGGAAAGAGCCCGCCGGATAAAAGAAGCTGGCAGACAACAAGTGTTTAAGCTCCACCACCCCCGACTCATTACGTCATCATATGTGCAGCTTTATGAGCGTATCATCAATAATTCAGCAATTCATTGAAAAACAGCCTAGCATTCCGTCCATTATAGTGGTATTATATATAAGTCTGAATAAGTAAATGATTTTAGTTTGGAGGGAAAATAATGCGCGTTAATATTACTTTGGCTTGCACTGAATGTGGTGAGCGTAACTATATTTCTAAAAAGAACAAACGCAACAATCCAGACCGCGTTGAATTTAAAAAATATTGCCCACGTGATAAAAAATCTACGTTACACCGTGAAACAAAATAACAGCTTTGCTGTTTGAGGTGTAAGAAAAAAGCCAGAGCTTTGAAAAAGGTTCTGGCTTTTTTTCTATTCCGAGGGGGATGAGAGATGAAATCACAATTAAGAAAACAGACGATGGCGGCACTGTCTGCTTTACCAAATGAAGATCTGCTTCAAAAAACGGACCGTATATATAAGTATTTGTTTTCTCTGCCGGACTGGCAAAATGCCAGCACCATTGCCGTCACCATTTCCAGAGGACTAGAGATACCGACGCGTCCTGTCATTGAGCAGGCTTGGGAGGAAGGAAAGCAAGTTTGCATCCCCAAATGCCATCCGGACACGAAGAAAATGCAATTTCGCGCATATCAGACTGATGATCAGCTCGAAACCGTTTACGCCGGACTCCTTGAGCCGATAATTGAAAAAACAAAAGAAGTAAACCCATCACAAATTGACTTGGTGATCGTTCCAGGTGTTTGTTTTGATGTTAACGGGTTTAGGATCGGATTTGGAGGCGGCTATTATGATCGTTTTTTAAGTAAATATCAAGGAAAGTCAGTCTCTCTGCTTTTCGAGTGTCAGCTGTTTGCGCACGTACCCCGTCTGCCGCATGACATGCCGGTACATAAGCTGATAACAGAGGATCGCATCATTTCTTGTTATTCATAACTTTCCTGCCTCTTTTTCGAGAATAAATCAGGTAGAATAACAAACCCTATTGGCAGGAGGGATATCATGAAAAAACTTTTGATTTATGCCATTTTTGCTGTTTCAGCCGTCATGTTTTATCAAAATCGCTACCGTCTTATGAATACTGTACTCAGCCAGCCAGGAATCAGGCGGTCTTTTATCCATTTGTTTTTAAGAATTCCGTTTATCCGCAATAAGTTTATACAGCAAGCTTTCTAAAATCCCGTGAAAAACGGGATTTTTTGCTTTCAGTAGGCGTTTCGGAACGCCAGCTGTTATAATGAAAAAAAACTATTGGAGCGGTAAATATGTTTTTGCTGGAGTATACATATTGGAAATTGGCAACGCACCTGGTGAAAAGCGGGTATGGCGTCATACAAGCCGGCGAGCCAGATGAAATATGGCTGGAAGCGCCGGACAAGTCCCCTTATGATCTAGTTCG
This sequence comes from Bacillus sp. MBGLi79, assembly GCF_002953915.1. Classification (NCBI taxonomy): domain Bacteria; kingdom Bacillati; phylum Bacillota; class Bacilli; order Caryophanales; family Bacillaceae; genus Bacillus; species Bacillus sp. MBGLi79. The sequence continues at coordinate 2,806,611 of NZ_CP026521.1, read as the reverse complement.
TCTTTATAAGCACGATCTTGATTTCCGTCAAGAAATGGTTAGAGACATCGAAGAGCAGGCCGAACGAGTAGAAAGAGTCAGAAATCAATTGGGCAGACGAAGGATGAAGCTGCTGAATGTATTTTTTTCAACTGAAGCCCCTGTTGATGACTGGCAAGAAATTTCCAAACGACCTTTTGAGAAGGGAACTGTGTCAGTTGAGCCTGTGATCGTTAGAGGATCGATGCTTCGAGATGATCTTCAAGCGGTTTTTCCATCATTTCGTACAGAAGAACACGTTTCGTTTGAAGACACGCAAATGGCAAGGGAACACTTCCTTTCGTTAGTGCTGAAACAAGAAGAACAGAGAAAAACTGAAGCGGCGGTTTTTCAAAACGGAAAACCCATTTTTACATATTTATTTATTGCGCTTCAGGTCCTAATGTTTTTCGTGCTCGAAATAAACGGGGGCAGCACAAATACGGAGACGCTGGTCGCTTTTGGAGCAAAGGAAAACAGCCTGATTGCACAAGGAGAATGGTGGCGTCTTCTGACACCGATCGTGCTTCACATTGGCATAGCGCATTTAGCTTTTAATACGCTGGCTTTATGGTCGGTTGGTACAGCGGTTGAGCGCATGTATGGATCGGGCAGGTTTCTGCTGATTTATCTGGCGGCTGGCATTACGGGTTCGATTGCGAGCTTTGTGTTCAGCCCGTATCCCTCAGCAGGCGCATCAGGAGCCATATTCGGATGCTTAGGTGCACTGCTGTATGTAGCTTTGTCGAATCGAAAAATATTTTTGAGAACCATAGGAACCAATATTATTGTCATTATTATCATCAATCTTGGCTTTGGTTTTGCGGTTTCGAATATTGATAATTCGGGACATATTGGCGGCTTGATTGGCGGCTTTTTCGCCGCTGCAGCACTGGGGCTTCCCAAAGCCGGAGCCTTTGGAAAAAGATTGTTGTCAGCGGTTTTACTGATTGCTTTGGCGGCTGGATTTTTATATTACGGACTGCATTCGCCTTCCTACCAAGAGTCAGCGCTGATTCAGCAGGCAAGCGAGCTTTATCAGGAAGGAAAGTATGAAGAAGTAACGGAATTGCTAAACGGAGAAGCAGAGCAAAAAGATGCCTCTGCCGATCTGTTGAAAATCCTGGCGGTTTCTGATATTCAACTCGGTGAATATGATCAGGCGGTTTCCCTTTTGGAACGAGCAGTGAAAAAAGAACCTAACGAGCACGCCTCATATTACTATTTAGCCGTATTGTATGCAGAAAAAAATGAGCTTGACCAAGCAGAAAAGGCCATCCGGACGGCTGTAAAACTGAAGCCGAAGGAGAAGCGCTACAAAGAGCTCCAGCAGCAAATTAAAAACAATAAAGAATCATAAAGGTGGAATAGGGTAAGGGGGCAGGCTTTTTTGTCAGCGTTTTCTTCTTGACGGACCGCTTCCATATGAATACGCTTATGATAAGTTAAGATCAAGAAATGGTGAGGAAAAATGAATACATTTTATGATGTGCAGCAGCTGTTAAAAACGTTTGGCCACATTGTTTATTTTGGAGACAGAGAGCTTGAAATTGAGTTTATGTTAGATGAATTAAAGGAATTATACATGAACCACATGATTGAAAAGGAGCAGTGGGCCAGAGCGGCAGCTGTCCTTCGAAAAGAATTGGAACAAACAAAAAACGTTAAGAGATTTTTATAAAGGCTAAGGTGATAAACATGGATGAGATTTGGTTTGCGGGCATTGACCTGGGAGGAACGACGATTAAACTCGCATTTATTAATCAATATGGTGAAATTCAGCATAAATGGGAAGTCCCGACTGATAAAACCGGCGACACCATTACCGTTACAATTGCAAAAACAATCGACAGCAAGCTGGATGAGCTGCAAAAACCGAAGCACCTCATCAAATACATCGGAATGGGCGCACCAGGTCCTGTAGATATGGCGGCAGGAGTTGTTTATGAAACAGTAAATCTAGGATGGAAAAATTACGCTTTAAAAAACCATTTGGAGACAGAGACCGGCATCCCAGCAGTGATAGAAAATGACGCGAATATTGCTGCGCTCGGGGAAATGTGGAAGGGAGCGGGTGATGGCGCGAAGGACGTCATTCTCGTGACGCTTGGCACAGGAGTTGGCGGCGGCATCATTGCAAATGGTGAAATTGTACATGGCATAAATGGCGCTGGCGGAGAAATCGGCCATATTTGCAGCATCCCTGAAGGCGGAGCGCCTTGCAACTGCGGCAAAACAGGCTGTATCGAAACCATTGCATCGGCAACAGGAATTGTAAGAATTGCAAAAGAAAAAATAGCGAATGCTAAGCAGACGACACGTTTAAAAGCAACTGAACAATTGTCAGCGCGGGATGTGTTTGAAGCGGCTGGTGAAAATGACGAAATTGCCCTTGAGGTGGTTGATTATGTAGCCAAGCACCTTGGTTTGGTGCTCGGAAATTTGGCAAGCTCGCTTAATCCGTCAAAAATCGTTCTTGGCGGCGGCGTATCGAGAGCCGGAGAGCTGCTGAGATCAAAAGTCGAGAAGACATTCCGCAAATGCGCGTTTCCGCGGGCAGCCCAAGCTGCTGATATTTCAATCGCAGCACTTGGAAATGATGCCGGCGTTATTGGAGGCGCTTGGATCGCTAAAAACGAATGGCTAAAACACCAAAATTGTTAAAATTGTGTAAATGAAATTGATTTTTTGTTGTGCTCAGGTTAAGATTTAATTTGATGTGTTAATGAGAATGTTGGGAATTGACTGATTTTTTTGAGCGTGCTGCATAGGAGGTTGAAATGCGAAAAACGTTTTTTTCGAAGATTTCATTTATGCTGATTGCCATTTTATTGATGTGGCTGAAAACGTATGCTGTTTACAAAACCAGTTTTCATATTAAAATCGACAATCTAACACAGGAATTTATTCTGTTTATCAACCCATTGAGTTTTTTGTTGCTTATTTTTGGCCTCAGCCTGTTTTTAAAAGGCAAAAACAGAAATCGCTACATTATCGCGATGAGCTGTCTAGTCACGTTTGTATTGCTGGCTAATATGGTTTTTTACCGTTTTTACAATGATTTCTTAACAATCCCTGTTCTTTTTCAAACGAGCAATATGGGTGATCTCGGAAGCAGCATCGGAACACTTCTTGAACCGACAGACCTCCTATTGGGTGTAGATATTGTGGTTTTAATATGGCTTCACATCCGGCAAAAAGCTTTTCAATCGGACATTCCCTCTACGAAAAATGAACGGGCGGCTTATTTTTTGTTCGTTGCTTCTGTTTATTTCTTCAATCTGGGCTTGTCTGAGGCGGAAAGACCTCAGCTATTGACACGCTCATTTGACAGAGAAATGCTCGTTAAAAACATTAGTCTGTTTAATTTTCATATTTACGACGGTGTTCTTCAGTCAAAGCAATCCGCACAGAGAGCGTTGGCAGATAGCAACAGCCTGACGGAAATTGAAAACTACGTAACCGCTAATGCGAAAGACGCCAACAAAAGCTTATTCGGCGCTGCAAAAGGAAGGAACGTCATTCTCGTATCCTTAGAGTCGACGCAAAGCTTCGTGATTAATGAAAAAGTGAATGGAGAAGAAATCACGCCTTTTCTGAATGACTTTATAAAACAGAGCTACAACTTTAATAATGTTTACCACCAAACAGGCCAGGGGAAAACCTCGGATTCTGAATTTATCGTGGACAATTCACTGTATCCGCTCGGACGAGGTGCCGTGTTTTTTACGAATGCGGGCAATCAATATATGGCCGCTCCTGAAATTTTGAAAAACAGCGGATACTATTCAGCGGTGCTTCACGCTAATAATAAAAGCTTTTGGAATCGGGATTTAATGTACGACTCATTTGGATATGATTCGTTTTTTGATATTAACTCGTATGATGTAACTGACGAAAATTCAGTCGGCTGGGGACTTAAGGATAAAGAATTTTTTGAGCAGTCTTCAGAGCTGATGAAAAATCTGCCTCAACCGTTTTACTCGAGGCTGATCACACTGACGAACCACTTCCCATTTGATCTTGGTGAAGGGGATCAATTGATTGATGAATATGATTCAAGCAGCCAGACGCTAAATAAGTATTTTCCGACAGTGCGATATCAGGATGAGGCGCTGAAACGGTTTATCGAAAAGCTGAAGGAAGACGGGTTATACGACAACTCTGTTATTGTATTATACGGTGACCATTATGGTATATCGGAAAACCATAATGAAGCGATGGGGCAGTTTTTAGGAAAAGAAATAACCCCATTTGAAGAGGTGCAGCTCCAAAAAGTGCCGCTTGTCATTCATATTCCGGGTATTACCGATAAAAAGCCGCAAACCATTGAAACAGTAGGCGGGCAGATTGATATCAGGCCGACGCTGATGAATCTTTTAGGAATTGATACGAAAGATCAAATTCAATTTGGCAACGATCTGCTTTCGGACGAAAAACTGGACTTTACGGTGCTACGGGACGGGAGCTTTATCACGGATCAGGTTGTATATACAGACGGTGCGTGTTATGACAAAGAGACGGGAAAACCGTTAGAAGAGACACAACAATGCGAAGCATTTGCTGATAAAGCGAAACAAGAGCTATCACTTTCTGATGAAATCATTTATGGAGATTTGTTGCGATTTTATGATCAGAAAAGGCTGGACAATTCGTCAAAACGGAAAGAAAAACAAATGCTTGATCAAGCATCGTAATTACAATGTCTCCCGCATCAAAGTGAGCGGGAGGCTTTCTTTTTTTAAATGCGCTGTCATATAGTAACAAAAAAGGGGGATGATGATGGCGTTTATTACGGTGAAGCCTGAGATCAAGAACAATTTGTCCAGAGTGGCGAGAGAGCTGAAGATAGACGAGGAATTGCTTAGACGTGCAAATTGTACCGCACAGGAACACCAATTGTATTGCCCTGGTTATGTGATAGAAGAGCATAGTGGCAAAGAGCTTCAAACCATACAGGACATAAAGCGTTTTTTACAGCCTCGGCAGCTGGACTTTTCTGATAACTGGATTGAGCAAGAGAAAATCTACGATGATTCAGCTGTTGAAGAGGAAATAAAGAAGATCATTGATGTGTTTCCGTTTGTCTCATGCAGGGAAATTGGCCGTTCTGTACTCGGAAGGCCTATCTGGGAGCTGAAGGCTGGTGGGGAGCATACCGTAAAAAAGGTCCATATGAATGCATCATTTCATGCGAATGAGTGGATTACTACGTCTGTCCTGCTAAAATGGTTTAAGGAATACTGTATGTCATTATGCCGCAACTCGCCCTTCTTCGGCTTTTCTCCCATACAGCTGTTTAGCAGCACATCCTTATCCCTCGTTCCTCTTGTCAATCCGGATGGCGTTGATCTTGTCTTAAACGGATCAGAAGTTATGGGAGCCAGAAGAGATGAGCTCGAAAGGCTAAATGAACATCGTCCGAATTTTAATGAATGGAAGGCGAACATAAACGGGGTTGATTTAAATAAGCAATTCCCTTCGTTATGGGAAATTGAAAAATACCGAAAACCGACTGCACCCAGTTACCGCGATTTTCCGGGAATCTCTCCGCTTACAGAGCCGGAATCCATTGCGATGTACCGGCTGATAACGGAGAATCCGCCTGACAGACTGATGGCTCTCCATACTCAAGGGGAAGAAATTTATTGGGGCTATAAAGGCCTTGAGCCTGAAGAATCTGCCGCTGTTATAAAGGATTTTGAGGAGGTAAGCGGGAACATTTATAAGGGAGTAAGGGATATAGACAGTTACGCGGGATTTCGCGATTGGTTTATTCACCACTATTTTAAAGAAGGGTACACGGTGGAACTTGGAAAAGGCCGAAATCCTTTGCCGTTTCAGCAGTTTTCACATATATATAACGCCACAAACGGCATCTTGTGGAGAGCGTTATTTTTTCATGAGTAACTAAAACTTTTTCTTTTTTCTGCCGAAGCAAATATGAGACAATAAAGAGGATCGGAGGGGAAGGCTGATGAGATCAGTTTGTTTCATTCTGCTGTCGGCATTGCTCTTTAGTTTATCGGCATGCGAACCATCTCATCAGCAGCAAAAACAGGCATCGGCGGCAAAAGATGAGGATAAAGATATCATACCGCTTTCCGCGGAAAAAGCGGACGGGGCGGAAGGCTGGCTGAATAACAGCACCATTTTATATACTGCGTCTAATCCGACGAAAACAGAGCTTTTCGCGTACCGTATCTTTACAGGCAAAGCGAAAAAGCTTTATCAAACGGATGGTCAAATCGTTGATGTTAAAATCAATGAGAGGGAGCAGATGATTCTGCTGCAAATCACACATAGCCAAAAGACAGCAGTGGTTTTGCTTAATTCAGAAGGAGAGCCGCTTTACGAAAAAGATTACGAAATATATGAACTGGAGGCTGCTTGGAATCAGTATGATCCTTATCAAATAATGGTGACGGAATTCAGTGAGAACTGGGATTTCCATACATATCAGGTGAATGCTAAAAAAGACGAGTCTTTCTTAAGTCCGGTACAGGTTCCGTTCATTCATTGGACATCCAAAAATACATTTGATTATGTAAAAGAGGGAAGAGACGAAAAAACAGGGCCTTTATATACGTTTAATACAGCCTCTAAGACGGAGCAAAAGCTTGAGGATAACGTTCTGTTCTTCGATTCTTTCCATCAAATGAGTTTTACTGTGAAGTCAGCTTCCGGAGAGAAAGGGACGTATCAGTTTGAAACGCCGCATACAAAATCACCTGTTACAGTGAAATGGCCGCTCCAAACGAAATATACAAGTTTTGCTCCAATGGAGTATGACTATGATGAAGCGGGAGGCCTGTTTTATACGTTCAAACAAAGCGGTGATGCTTATAAGCTTGCTGCAATCAATGTGGCATCGGGTGAGACAAAAGACCTTGTCTCTCTGCGGGAAATGGAGCCGATTCAAATATCTCCGAACGGGAAATATGCGTTATACGGCTTTCATTTTGAGCAAATCATTTTATTGAAATCACATAAAACGAAGCAACTCATTATTGATCAAAAGGAGATGGAGTAACGATGGCTATCGCAGATGTGACCATTATCCCAATCGGTACGGAAACACCAAGTGTCAGTGCATACGTGGCCGATGTGCAAAAGATTTTAGAAGGATATCAAGCTGAAGGGAAAATCAAATATCAGCTGACACCGATGAATACGCTGATTGAAGGTGAACTCAGTGACCTTTTCACAGTCATTCAGGCCATTCACGAAGCGCCATTTCAAAAAGGATTGCACAGAGTGGCAACGAATATCCGCATTGATGACAGACGTGACAAAAAAACGACGCTTGAGAGCAAAATAGAAAGTGTCAATAAACATTTACAGCCATAAAAATAAACCTGTATCCCATCGGATACAGGTTTTAATGTGCGGTTGGATAGCCGCTGTTTATGACGGTCATCACGGTAAACCAGCCAAAGACAAATAAGGTGGCGCCGGCTAATAAAAACCCGAGTATATTTTTATTTCTAACAGACCGCAAGACTCCCCATAAAGCGAAAAGAGCGACAAGGCCGAAAATCACGACAAGTAACATAACACAGCCCCCTTTACATTGAAAAACCTGCAATTCTTTCCAATTTTATTCTACCTGTTTTTTATAGGTTTGTCGATAGCGTTTTCATTGCGATTGTTTGAATCTTTTTTTAAAAACCCTCATAATAAGAGCATAAAAAAGAAAGAGGTGATAATAGTGAAATGGAGACGAATGCCAGTAGGGCCGATTCAAGCGAACGCATATTTTCTCATCAGTGATGATCAATGCCTGATTTTTGATCCGGGCGGCGAAGGACATAAAATCAATCAATACATAAAAGAAAAAGGGCTGACGCCTTTAGCCATTTTGCTTACACATGCCCATTTTGACCACATTGGGGCGCTTGATGAAGTGAGAGAAAAATGGGATATTCCTGTTTACTTACATCAAAATGAAAAAAATTGGCTTACGGATGCCTCTCTAAACGGCTCCGGCATGCTGCGAGGGATAGAGGTTACAGCTAAGCCTGCAGATCATCTGATTGAAGGCGACGGTGAGTTGAATATCGGGCCGTTTCATTTGGAAACATTATTTACGCCGGGACATTCACCAGGCAGTGTGTCTTACTATGTGAAAGACGCAGACCTGGTCATCTCCGGAGATGTCCTGTTTCAAGGCGGTATAGGGCGTACGGATTTAATAGGCGGCGATCAAGAGACGCTGTTGACATCCATTCATGAAAAACTGCTTACGCTGCCGGAACATACACTGGTGTTAAGCGGCCATGGACCTGAAACAGACGTACTGACTGAGCAGGATCAAAATCCGTTTTTAAATGGGTTTTCATTGTAAAAAAAGAGACAAACCGATAAGGTTTGTCTCTTTTTGCATTTAATGGCCTCCGCCGCCGGGCACCATAATAAAAATCGAGTAATATGTAAAGCCGGCGAAGAAAATCGTTAAATAAGCGCCAAAAATATAAATATACATGCGTTCAGTTAAGTTCAAATACGATAGGAACACAAATAAAATCGTCTGTCCAAAAAATAAAAGGGAAGCATCTTTCATATCACCTAAATAAAACATGACTGCAAAAATTCCCGTCCAAAATCCTAACACCCGGAACATGCGATTCATTTTTTATCCCCTCCCGAGAGTCCCTCTGACTGTTATTATAATAGATCACACCTAGAAATGTAAACATTTTCATGATTAATATACAAATGGAATTTGTCCTTTTGATTGCGTTCTCTATTGTATGAATATTTTTTAAAAAATAATCCGAAAAAAGTTCTGTAAATGGTTTAAATGAAAAATGATCCGGGTAGTTATTCTACAAAGAGATGGTTAACTGAGGAGGAAAATAAACAATGGAACAACAATTAACTTTTTACTCATACCCAAGCTGCACGTCATGCCGAAAAACAAAACATTGGCTTAAAGCACATCAAATTGAATTTAACGAACGGCACTTATTCAGAGAAACCCCGACAATAGATGAATTAAAGTACATCTTATCGTTAACGACAGAAGGCATTGATGAAATTTTAGCGACACGAAGCCAGACCTTCAAAAATTTAAATTTAAACATCGAAGAAATGACGGTAAATGAGGTGCTGGAACTTTTAATCGAGAAGCCAAAGCTTTTGCGACGCCCAATTCTAGTGGATAACAAAAAGCTGGTGATCGGTTACAATCCGGGAGAACTGTTGAAATTATCAAAGAAGAAAACGGTTCATCAATCTGCATGATGAAAAACCGAAGATCCGCTGATTTATACGAATCAGCTTATCTTCGGTTTTTCACCTGTTCAGAAACTGGGCTAGCTGGATTCGAACCAACGATCACGGAGTCAAAGTCCATTGCCTTACCGCTTGGCTATAGCCCATTGAATGTAAACATAGTATGTGTAAAGGCAGATGCGTTATACATATAAAGCATAATTTTCAAAAACAGGAGGTAACTCATTAAGATGGTAGCTCTTGATCAGCACTTAACAGAGCACAAAGAAGATATCACGCAACAATGGCTGGAAGTTTGTACGTCAAAAGGCAGCTGGCTGTATTCAGCGAAAGATCAGCAAAAACTAGAAAAAAAGTTAAAAGACCAACATGAATTATTGGTGACCATCGTAGCAAAATCCCTTGGAAAAGAAGACGTAACGGATGAGCTCAATCGATGGTCTCTTCAATGCGCCAGAGACCGTGCCGTTCATGAAGTGACGGTAACAGAAAGTGTCGGCCAGTTTAACGCCTTCAGGCACATCATGTTTGAATGGATTCAGAAATTCAGCGAAGCTTCTTCTCAAGAAATCAGCATTCGGGATTTTTATGAGTGGAGCCGGATCTTGAATCAAAACATTGATAGGATCATCGAAGTGTTTACGGAAGAATATCATCAGGTGACCATAATACAATTAAACGCGCAAAAAGAAATGATTAATGAATTGAGTGCGCCGATTATGCCGATTACGGAGGGAATAGGGATTCTTCCGCTTGTCGGTGAAATTGATACGTACAGAGCGAGGACGATTTTGGAGTCGGTGCTGGAGCAGTGCTCAGCGTTAAAGCTCTCGTATTTATTTTTAGATATTTCTGGCGTTCCTATCGTTGATACCATGGTGGCCTATCAAATTTTTAAAGTGATTGACAGCACCAAATTGCTCGGGATTGAGACGATTATTTCAGGAATCAGGCCGGAAATTGCCCAAACTGTCGTGAAGCTGGGTCTGGATTTTTCGAATGTGAAAACCGAGCAAAGTCTTGCTAAAGCTCTGGCCAATAAAGGATTTAAAATAAAAGAGTGTTGATGCTTTTGCCATTCATTCTGAAAGTAGAAGCTGAACAGCCTTTCTCAGGCTATTCAGCTTTTTTTACTTCTATAAATAAAATGTGATGGCTGTCGATGTCTTTTACCTTAAAAGAGTAGCCGTCATATTCGATGACACTTTCAGGCTCAGCGTCTATGTTTTGTGTCAGAAACCAGCCGCCCAAGGTGTCTACTTCCGCGTCTGATAAATCTGTACCAAGCAGGCTGTTGACGTCGGTGATTAATAATTTTGCATTTAATAAATAGTGATCCTTTCCAAGTTCGCGTATATGAGGCACTTCATCCGCATCAAATTCATCACGGATTTCTCCTACAATTTCTTCGATAATATCCTCGACAGTGACCAAACCGGAAGTCCCGCCGTATTCATCTATTAGGATCGCCATATGAGTGCGTTCCTTTTGCATTTTCAGCAGTAGTTTATAAATAGGAATCGTCTCAATGACATGGATAACAGGCTGAACGAAAGGTTCAATTTGATGCTTTTTGAGTGAAAAATCTTTCGTCAGCATGGAAAACAACACTTCTTTCATATTGATCACGCCAATGACGTTATCTTTATCCTCTCTTACAACTGGATACCGCGTATATTTTGTTTGCTTGACTGTTTCCTGAAGATTCGAAATGGAGCCTTCATCTAGTGATAAACTGACCATTTCATTTCGCGGCACCATAATTTCCTTTGCCATTCGTTTATCAAAGGTGAAGATATTATTCATGTACTTTAGTTCACTTTTTCTGATCTCACCGCTTTTATAGCTTTCAGCCAATAGGACCCGCAGCTCTTCTTCTGTATATGCCAGCTCATGCTCTGATGCCGGTTTCAGTCCGAACACTCCTGTAATCAATCGGGCAGAGTGGTTCAGCAGCCAAATGAATGGAAACATGATCTTATAAAACCAAATAAGCGGTTTAGCGAACAACAAAGTAATGCTCTCAGCCTTTTGAATGGCGAAACTCTTTGGCGCCAGCTCCCCGATCACGACATTTAAATACGTAACCGCTAAAAACGCGATGATGAGTGAAAGTAGGTGGGTAAGCGATTCATTTAAGCCTGCTTTATGAAAAAGCGGCCGAAGCAGCGTTTGCACCGTCGGCTCTCCAAGCCATCCCAATCCTAAAGCTGCGACTGTGATGCCCAGCTGACAGGCTGATAAATATTCATCAAGGTGAGTGATGACATGCTTTGCCGCTTTAGCACCTTTCTTTCCTTTTGCGACAAGCTGATCAATTCTGGATCGCCGCACTTTTACAATTGAAAATTCTATGGCGACAAAAAATCCTGTTAACAAAATGAGAATAGCGACTGCTAGTAAATTGACAAATTCCAAAACAACTGCCTTCTCCAAGGAAGGCATGCACCTCCCTTTTCCGATGTCTTTCCTCATTCCATACCACCGGAAAATGCTCACAAAACATGGTTAAAGCCGCACAATGGTTTAGTGACGCCTTTATTGGGCAATTAAAGGTATAAAGAACAAAAGTTTGGAGGAGCTTGACATGAAGGCACATACGGGAAAAGATTGGTTTTGGTACCAAATGGGGCCTCAAGAAAGAAGTAAGGCAAGAGATCTAATCCATTTTTCTCACTGGCCTCAGTGTGAAAAGTGGTTTGAAAATAACCATCACGTTAATTTTTTGCGAGTAGATACAACTGAAACGGAAAATGAAGCGGTATTTGGGTCGATTGTTTATGATCAGGGGCTTGGTGAAGAAAAAGACCATACTGTTTTTCACTTTTATATCACAAGGCAATATTTTTTCACAATCAACTTTGACTTTGCGATTTTGAGAGAGATTAAAGGAAAAGAAGTTGTCCGGCAAATGGAAAGAGCGGACAATGCGATAGAGGGGTTTTTAATTCTTCTCGGTGAACTAATGAATGCGTATTTAATCGGTGTCGATGAATTTGAAGTAAAGCTGAGAAAGTTGCGATGGCAAATTAAAGATGACAATAGCAAAAGCATTTTAAACCGTGTCCATCTTCTGCGCCATGAACTGATGATTTGGAAAAATTTAATATTAAGCGCCAAAAAAATTGAAATGGCATTGAAAGAAACCTTTTTACCTCAAGATGAAGGGAAAAAGGATTATCAGCGGACACACCAGAAAATTGACAGAGGATTTACATACATCAGCGAATTTGAAGGGGAGCTGAACAATCTGCTGCATTCAGAGGAAGTCATTACCTCACACAGGGGGAATGAAATTGTAAAAGCATTGACCATTTTCACGACGCTATTTACGCCGATTACAGCTCTGGGCGCCTTATGGGGAATGAACTTTTCAGTAATGCCGGAGCTGAATTGGAAATATGGATACCTCTTTTCTCTCTTATTGATTGTCACATCTACGGTTCTGATCTACCTATATTTGAGGAAAAAAGGCTGGACAGGAGATATGCTTCAGGAGCGGAAGAAGAAAAGGAAATCTCGAAAAAGGCGGACCTTATAAGATGTTTCATATTTTGTGCAGCGGATAAAGAATAAATAGAACACGGTAAAGGAGGAATGTACATGAAAATAAGAGACATCATGACGAAGAATGTAGAATGCTGTGAGCCAAACGCTTCAATCACGGAACTAGCGAAAAAGATGAGAGACTCCAATGTCGGTTCTATTCCAATCTGTGAAAATGGCACGCTTCAGGGGATTGTATCTGATCGGGATATTGTGACGAGATGCTTAGCTGAAAATCAGATGGATGCAAAAGCAAGTGATATCATGAGCACTGACATCGTGTCGGGCCACCCTGATATGTCTGCTGAAGAAGCGGGGCAGCTTATGGCTGAGCATCAAATCCGCCGTTTACCGATCCTTGAAAATGGGCACATTACCGGTATCGTTGCCTTAGGCGATCTTTCTGTTGAGAAAGATACTGATCAAAAAGCCGGAGAAGCATTAAGTGAAATTTCTAAAACAGCATAATGAAAATGGAATGAAGCAGGCATGGTGACCATGTCTGCTTTTTTATATTGGGAAAATAATAATGAAAGGGGTACATTCCAGCTGAAAGTCTTTTTTTTGCCAGCAGGAATTGATTTTTCAGTATATAACGCCTTCACAAAATCACGTTTTTCCTGTTTGATTACCGCCTCTTCTTTTTCTACAATACGCATGGAAAGGAGAGGGAATCAAATTGGATTCAATAGAAAAGATAAGCAAAAACTTGATTGAAGAGGCATATCTAACAAAGGCTTCTGATATTCACATCGTGCCGAGGGAGCGAGACGCTATCATTCATTTTCGGGTCGATCATGCCTTGCTAAAAAAAAGGAACATGAAAAAAGAAGAGTGCGTAAGACTGATTTCACATTTTAAATTTCTTTCTGCAATGGACATAGGGGAAAGGCGAAAGCCGCAAAACGGTTCGCTTACGTTAAAGCTGAAAGAGGGAAATGTTCATTTAAGAATGTCAACGCTTCCCACAATTAATGAAGAAAGCCTCGTGATCAGAGTGATGCCTCAATACAATATCCCTTCGATTGATAAACTGTCGTTATTTCCAAAGACAGGAGCCACATTACTCTCATTTTTAAAACACTCCCATGGCATGCTCATTTTTACCGGGCCGACTGGTTCAGGGAAGACTACCACATTATACTCTCTCGTTCAATACGCAAAAAAACACTTTAATCGAAATATTGTTACATTAGAGGACCCTGTTGAAACTAGGGACGAAGACGTTCTTCAGGTTCAGGTGAATGAAAAAGCCGGTGTAACTTATTCCGCAGGTCTGAAGGCAATTTTGCGCCATGACCCCGATATGATTATTTTAGGTGAGATCAGAGATGCGGAAACAGCTGAAATTGCGGTGCGGGCAGCGATGACGGGACATCTGGTACTGACGAGCCTTCATACGAGAGATGCAAAGGGCGCAATTTACAGGCTGCTTGAATTCGGTATCAATATGAATGAAATTGAACAGACCGTCATTGCAATAGCGGCTCAGCGCTTGGTTGATTTGGCTTGTCCATTTTGTGAAAACGGATGTTCATCAGTATATTGCCGTCAGTCACGAAATACCAGAAGAGCTAGCGTTTATGAGCTTCTTTATGGGAAAAACCTTCAGCAATGTATCCAGGAGGCAAAAGGAAATCATGCAAATTACCAATATCAAACACTTCGTCAAATTATCAGAAAAGGAATTGCGCTCGGCTATTTAACGACAAACAACTATGACCGGTGGGTTTATCATGAAAAAGATTAGAAAAACCTGGCCGTTAAAGGATCAGGCCCGGTTATTAAAGCGGCTCGGAGAAATGACGGCAAGCGGATATACACTTCTGGATGGATTGCGCCTGATGGAACTTCAGATGAATAAGAGGCAGTCAGCTGACTTGACTGACACGGTCACTCGTTTGAGGGAAGGGACTCCGTTTTATCAAGTCTTAAAGCGTTTGTCATTTCATAAGGAAGCTGTAGGTATTTGTTATTTTGCTGAAACACATGGTGAACTGCCTGCCTCCATGATCCAGAGCGGAGAGCTGCTTGAACGAAAAATTGCACAGGCAGACCAGCTGAAAAGGGTGCTGCGCTATCCGCTTTTCCTCATCTTCACCGTTGCTGTCATGTTTTATATGTTACAGTCCATCATCATTCCTCAATTTTCCGGTATCTATCAATCGATGAATATGGAAACCTCACGTTCAACCGATATGCTTTTTGCTTTTTTTCAGCATATTGATCTTGTGATCATTTTGCTGATTCTTTTTTCAGCTGGTATCGGGATTTATTATTGGTTTGTGTTTAAGAAAAAATCACCTGCTAGGAAAATGCTTATTTGTGTCAGGATTCCTTTTGTCGGAAAGCTTGTCAGGCTGTTTAACAGCTACTTTTTTTCTTTGCAGCTAAGCAGCCTTTTAAAATCAGGCCTCTCCATTTATGACAGCCTTCATGCATTTAAACATCAAACGTTTCTCCCTTTCTACCGTTGCGAGGCAGAACACGTGATTGAACGGCTAAAAGCCGGTGAATCAATTGAAGCGGCTATTTGTGGGAGCCCCTTTTTTGAAATTGATTTTTCAAAAGTCATATCCCATGGCCAGCTGAGCGGCCGTCTAGATCGTGAACTTTTCACATACAGCCAGTTCATATTGCAGCGGCTGGAGCACAAGGCGCAAAAATGGACAGGCATCCTTCAGCCGATAATTTATGGATTTGTTGCTGCAATGATCTTAATTGTGTATTTATCTATGCTTTTGCCTATGTATCAGATGATGAATCAAATGTGAAAGGAAGAGGCTGATGAATGAAAAAGGATTTACACTTGTTGAAATGTTGATCGTGCTCTTCATTATTTCGATATTGCTTTTAATTACAATACCGAACGTGACAAAACATAATCAAACCATTCAAAAAAAGGGCTGTGAAGGCTTACAAAACATGGTTAAAGCTCAAATGACTGCTTTTGAGCTTGATCATGAAGGACAAACTCCGAGCCTTGCCGATTTGCAGTCAGAGGGCTATGTGAAAAAGGATGCTGTTTGTCCAAATGGGAAGCGCATTATCATCACTGGCGGAGAAGTTAAGGTTGAACATTAAATTAAACGAGGAGGAGGGGTTTACCCTTTTAGAAAGTTTGCTTGTGTTAAGTATAGCCTCTATCCTCCTAATTGCTGTCTTCACCACACTTCCTCCTGCTTATGAGAATACAGCTGTCCGACAAGCAGCATGGCAGCTGAAAAAAGATATGATGCTCGCACAGCAGACTGCGATTTCCAGTCAACAAAGAACAAAAATTCTCTTTCACAAAAAAGAATATCAATTAGTCATGGGTGATACGGTAATTAAACGTCCTTATACAACGGGACTTTTTATAAAACCGCTGACATTAAAAGACCGTTTGGAGTTTAATGAGAAAGGGCACCCGAATGCAGGCGGAAAAATACAAGTAAAAGGCTATGCGACTTATGACATAACAGTTTATTTAGGGAGCGGGAAAGTCAATGTGGATAGGAAGTAAAGGTTTTTCTACAATAGAAACAATGTCTGCGCTAAGCCTATGGCTGTTTGTGCTGCTGACAGTTGTCCCCTTGTGGAACAAGCTGATAGCTGATGAAAATATGGCTGAATCACGAGAAATCGGTTATCAGATGATGAATGAGAGCATTAGCAAATATGTCATGACTGGTGAAGGAGCCGCGTCAAAAACGATGACAAAGAACAACCATACTTATGCTATGACGTGGGAGGAGGAGGGCGAATATCAAAACGTATGCATCTCAGCGGCAGCTTATAAAGAAAAATCATTTTGCCTCAGCATTCTGCAGACAGAATGGCTACACGCTTCTTAACGTATTATTTTCTCTCTCTGTCTTTTTGCTCATATCAGGATCGTTAGCGACGATTTTCCATTTGTTTTTATCTCGACAGCAGGATCATGACGGTTTTACACAGCAAGAATGGATGATTTCGATAGAACAGATGATGAATGAATGCAAGGAGTCACAGGCAGTTAAGACAGTCGAGCATGGGAGCGTTTTAATTTGCACCAACCTTTCCGGGCAAGACATCCGTTTTGAAGTTTATCATTCTATGGTAAGAAAAAGAGTGGATGGCAAAGGGCATGTTCCCATTTTAGATCATATTACAGCTATGAAAGCTGATATTGAAAATGGTATTGTTTTGCTGAAAATTGAGAGTGAGAAAAAAGTGTATCAAACTTCTTTTCCGGTTTATTCGTATTTAGGAGGAGGGTGAATGTACCGTACGAGAGGGTTTATTTATCCAGCTGTTCTTTTTGTGTCAGCACTTGTGCTGTTAATCGTGAACTTTACTGCTGCTCAATATATTTCACGCTGCATGTTTGAGAAGGAAACGAAAGAGTTATACACAGGAGAGAATTTGCTTCAGAATGGTGCGCTTCTTTCAATTCGGCATGTTCTTGAGCAACAGAAAGGCCAGAAGGGTACGCAGCAATTTCCATATGGACAGGTTTCTTATTACATTCGCGATACATCGATAAAAGAGCAAAAAGAAATCAACTTAAAAGTGTTAACGGAGTCGGGAACAGAAAGAACTGCACTGATCGTGTTTGATCAAAAAAAGAAAAAAATGCTGAGCTGGACAGAATAAAGCAGTCGAAAGGGTATAAAAAAAGTCATATGAGATAACACTTCATAATAATTGAATGATGAGGTGATCACGTGAAAACGAATGATTATGTGAAATATATGACGCAGCAATTTGTCAAATATATAGATACTCCGAGAGATGAGCGTAAAGAACGAAAAGAGGTGCGGAAAGAAACAAAAACGCCCGCTTCCCAGCAGTGGTTCGGTATTTTACCCTATGGCTTCCGTCTTTGGCTCAAGCGGAAAAAATAACCGCAAATTAACGAATAAGGTCCTTCAAAAATGGAGGACCTTATTGATATTCTTCTAAAATGGCAATTTTATTGACCTTTTGGCTATAAGGATCAAATGAAATCGTCACAAAAACACCGAATTCTTTTGACCCTTCCCTCAAAGTTAAATGGTATTGCTTTACTGCTTCATCTTTTCTTTTGCGGTCCCATACTTTTTGTTTGAACAGTACCTGTGCGAGCGGGTATCTTTTTTTGGCTTCTTTTACAGCGATTTCTTCCCATTTGGACATGTGGCGGGCGGTTACGAGCGGTGCGTCTTCTGCGTGAGCGGCAGCGGTGCCGAAGACGAGAAGAGATAGACAAATCACACATTGTTTGATCATCATGCTGTCACCCTTTCTTTGTTTATTATTACCAAATTAGAGCGGGATATGCATTTAATTTCTCACATAACAATCCCAAAAATTTCTAAAAAATTGAAAACATGAGCAATATGGAGCGAGACTTTGTAATATGGCGAAATCATTCTTTTAAACGAACAAAATGGTCGATTTTGATGTTTTTAAATCTATAAATCGTTGATTATACTCTATTTGTGTAGTTCTTTAAAGAGAACGATTATCATATCAAGTTACAGTGTTTACAGGAGGTAAGATATGTTTCGATTGTTTCGCAATCAGCAAAAGGCGAAGACAAAACTGAAAGTGCTGCTTATCTTTCAGCTTTCAGTCATTTTCAGTCTGACTGCCGCAATATGCTTACAATTTTCCGATGATACAAGCGCTGCTTTTCATGATATTGAAACGTTGGATGTCTCACTTCAAACGTGTAAAGACTTTCAGCATACAGATAAAAACTGCCATTATGATAAACGCTGGGATCAAAGTGATTTGCACATATCAGATCAAACAAATACGAAAGGGACTGTATGCTCACCTATTACCTTATTTGCTGAGCTCAAAAATACAGGTGAGAAACTTAAGAAATCAAAGTGGAAGTGGGAGCTTCATAAGCTGGAAAATGCCCGCAAACCGTTAAAGAATGGGAATGTGATCGAAAAAGGGTTTGTCTCCAATCAAATTGGCGATTCACTTTATAAAATTGAGACGAAGAAAAAAATGAAACCCGGCATTTATGCATTTAAAGTATATAAACCGGCCGGCTACCCGGCAGACGGCAGTACATTTGAGTGGTCGGAGCCTATGACGCTTGCAAAATGCGATGAAAAATCGACAGTTTCTAAAAAAGAAATGAAGTCGCACGTCAATAAGGAAACAACACAAAAGGATATACAGAAAAAAACAATTAAAGAAGAAACATCTCAAGAAGCTGTAATAAAAGAAAATGAAACTCAAACAGATCAGAAGGAAAGCGGGGAAGAGGATGAAAAAAGCAATGAAGCTGATCAGTAATATTCTTTATGTGATCATCTTTACTCTTATTATAGTGCTGACACTTGTCGTGATTTCAACACGTTCATCCGGGGGAGAGCCGGCAGTGTTTGGGTACACGTTGAAATCAGTTCTGTCAGGTTCGATGGAGCCGGAGTTCAATACAGGTTCCTTAATATTGGTCAAAGAAATCACTGATGTGAAAGAGCTCCAAAAAGGTGATGTTATTACATTTATGCAGGATGCAAATACGGCGGTTACTCACAGAATTGTTGGCATCACTAAGCAAGAAGACCATTTGTTATTTAAAACAAAAGGTGATAATAATGCTGCAGCCGATTCAGCGCCTGTATCCGACGAAAATGTTCGCGCGCAATACACAGGTTTTCAGCTTCCATATGCCGGCTATATGCTTCATTTTGCCAGCCAGCCGATTGGAACGGCAATTTTATTAATTGTTCCCGGCGTGATGCTGCTAGTGTACGCTTTTGTGACGATCACCAGCGCCATCAGAGAAATTGAAAGAAAGACAAAAGCCTTGGAAACAGATACAAAGGACAGCACCATGTCCACTTAACCTCAGTTGTAAACCTGGCAACAGGTTTCGATATAAAAATATTCAATAAAAGGGGAGTTAGCCATGGGTATGAAAAAGAAATTGAGTTTAGGAGTTGCTTCTGCGGCATTAGGATTAGCTTTAGTTGGAGGAGGAACATGGGCAGCATTTAACGATATTAAATCAAAGGATGCTACTTTTGCATCAGGTACGCTTGATTTATCTGCCAAAGAGAATTCAGCGAGTGTGAACTTATCAAATCTAAAGCCGGGAGATAAGTTGACAAAGGATTTCCAATTTGAAAATAACGGCTCACTTGCGATCAAAGAAGTTTTAATGGCACTTAATTATGGAGATTTTAAAGCAAACGGCGGCAGCAATACTTCTCCGGAAGATTTTCTCAGCCAGTTTGAAGTGACATTATTGACAGTTGGAAAAGAGGGCGGCAATGGTTACCCGAAAAACATTATTTTAGATGATGCGAACCTTAAAGACTTGTATTTGATGTCTGCTAAAAATGATGCAACGGCTGCTGAAAAAATTAAAAAACAAATTGACCCTAAATTCTTACATGCAAGCGGTAAAGTCAATGTAGCAACAATTGACGGTAAAACCGCTCCTGAATATGATGGTGTTCCAAAAACACCAACTGATTTCGATCAGGTTCAAATGGAAATCCAATTCAAAGATGATAAAACAAAAGATGAAAACGGGCTTATGGTTCAAAATAAATACCAAGGCAACTCCATTAAGCTTCAATTCTCGTTCGAAGCTACACAGTGGAACGGCCTGACAATCAAAAAGGACCATACTGATAAAGACGGTTACGTGAAAGAAAATGAAAAAGCGCACAGCGAGGATAAAAATTAAAACAGCAATAAAAAGAGGCGGCCCAGTATATTGTATACTGGGCCGTCTCGATGTTTATTGACAAAAGAGGAGTTAGTGCCTCTGCTCAGGCACTACTCCTCTTTTTGGGATTTTCTCCATTTTTGATAATCTAAAAATTCACGAAATTGTTTTTTCGATACCCCGGATGTCATTGCATCGCGAACCAATTTCTCCCATTCACTATCTAATTGACCATCGTATTCGGTTTCATGTTTCTCATCGAGCAAAGTATGAACCGAGACGTCCAGAACAGCGGAGACTTTTTCGAGAAATTGAATGGAGGGGTTCGTTTGTAGATTTCGTTCTATTGAGCTTAAATAAGACTTCGCTACCCCAGCTTTTTCAGCTAGTTCTGATAGTGAGTAGCCTTTTTCTTTACGGTATTGTTTAATACGCTGGCCAATCAATGTCATCACCTTCCTTGTGATATTATAGCACATTCAGAAAGGATTTACGGTATGACTTCTGGCTGCCGGACCAGGATGAGCAGACTTTTTGTTTAAAAGTAAATATTTTCGTATTTCTTCCGGGCTGATATTTGCCTCTTTGGCTTCCACCATTAATTCAACCCATTCTTGATCCAATTCAAAGTGCTCTTGTTTTGCATTTTTCATGCAGTTTCTCCTCCTAAAATACTTGTTTATGTATTTCAGCCAGTCCGGCCATGACTCATTTTATGCTTCATTAGTCTCTGGAAGTCATTTGCCATTACAATTACCAGAATTTTTTTCCAATATACTTTTATTATAATCGCATTTTCTTAAAAAAAACGAGAACGGTGTCGAATGGTAAAAAAGTTAGCTTGAAATATTATTTTGCAGATAAAACAATCCGCCATTTTCAATTTCAACTGAAATCTTTGGTTGATACAACGTTTTCAGCGCCTGTTTTTCTAGATGGTATTCTTCTGGTTTTTCTTCTATATGCTCGTAAAACTTATCAAGCAATGTCATATCATTTCTCCACCTGTTAACCGCCTGTTCCGCCCAGTCGGACGGCTCCTGCATAGCGGATTTGGAAATATAGTTTTCCATACGTTTAAGCCCGCTTTCTGGTTTGATCATAGGTGAAATAGTGAAGCAATAGTCACATATTTGAGAAGTCAGTGAAAGCTGGGTCAGCTTGCTTTGAAAATCTTCAATAATCGTTCCAGAGACTAGGTGAAGACCTAGTGACAATAGCTTATCCTTTTTCATGTCGGACTGGTATGAAATCGTGACATTTATACCAAGCCAAGGCTGAAGTGGGACTTTGGCTCCGGCTGATTCAATTTTCTCATACATTCTGGTAAATCTCCCATTTTGTTTAACAGCTTTAAATATTTGAAAAAGGCGCGGGGCCCCAAAATATATAAATTCGCCATCTAGGTCTTTTGGCGCATTTTCTTTATCTGTAATAAAGGTGATTTTCATTGGATTCGGATCACCGCCTGTCTTCTCACGCCAATGCCAATAGAAAGGGCGGTTCATGATCTGTTTGTCCATTTCAACTGTAAGCTGTACTGTCATATAGCCTAAGCCTTGATCGACGATTTGGCAGCTGTTTGCTTGAAAAAAACGCAGCAGAAAATCGTGAACCTCTCGCTGTCTCACTACTAAAACCTCCTTACAGGCTAAGATCCTCTTTTTTCAGCAGGCTGCTGTTTTTTATAAGACAAAAATGAGGTTAAGTTATCCATTTTTATTTTCATTTCTTCTTCTGTTGCTGAGTGATACAAAATGTCATGAAGGTGTTCTTCAAAATTGTTCACTTGAATTTTCGTTAAAATATCATCAAGTTCGCCAACCACTTTTTCAAACAAATGAATTTTTTCATATAAAAGCTTTAGAATATGCTCTTCCACCGTATGTTTTGTTGCCATGTTATAAATGTGCACGTCACGCTCCTGCCCGAGCCTGTGAATTCTTCCGATTCTTTGCTCAAGTCGCATCGGGTTCCATGGCAAGTCATAGTTGATCATGTGATTGCAAAATTGAAGGTTAATCCCCTCACCGCCTGCTTCAGTTGCAATAAGAACTTGAATCTTTCCGCGGAAAAGGTCCTTCATCCAGTCTTTTTTCCCGCGTTTAAATCCGCCTCTAAACGGCACAGAACTGATCCCGTTTTGTTGAAGAAACCACTGCAAATAAATCTGGGTTGCCCGGTATTCTGTAAAAATGATGACCTTATCGTCAATCTTTTTGATTAAATCAACGACTTGAAGCGCTTTAGAATTTTGTGTCACTTGATTGATGCGCTCTATTAAAACTGAAATCGTATGCTCATCAATGGCAGGTGCTTGTTTCTCTTTTTGATCAAGCATTTTTTTCAGCGTCATATATACCGCTTCTCTGCTCGAACAGCATTCTCTTTGCAAGGTCATAATTGAGAACATGCTGGCCGGCTTATTGATACTTTCCTTCAAGCGGGAAATTTCATCATAAAGGGCCTGCTCTGAAGGAGAAAATTTAATCGGCACTGTTTCAACATGGCGCTGTTTCCAATTCAGCCCGGTATCATGCCGCCTATTGCGGATCATGACTTTATTCACAAGATCTTTTAAATGTTCATGCGCTTCTAAACTGGTTTTCTTGTTGGCGAACTCCTCCTGAAAGTGATTCTGGCTGCCTAAATGGCCCGGTTTTAGTAAGGACACCAAATTGAAAATCTCTTCGATACGGTTCTGAATTGGCGTCGCGGTAAGAAGCAGGCAATATTTTTTTACGATATTCCGGACAAATTCATAGTTCTTCGTTTTGCTATTTTTCAGTTTGTGTGCCTCATCAATAATGACAAGGTCATATGGGATAGATAGAACGATTTCGCGATGGGGCGAGCGCTTCGCGGTGTCTATTGACGAGACGACAATATCGCATTGTTCCCACACATAGCTTTTCTTTTGTTCAACAGCCGGAATCAAAAATTTTTCCTGAAGCTCTTTGACCCACTGTGACACAAGAGAAGCGGGCACAAGGATCAAAATTTTTTTTGCTAACCCCCGAATCATATATTCTTTTAAAATTAAACCGGCTTCAACCGTTTTCCCGAGACCGACCTCATCTGCTAAAATCGCTTTCCCGTTCATTTTTTCAACCACTTTTTGCGCCACCTCAAGCTGGTGTGGGAGCGGCGTAAAGGAAGGCAGGTATAAAGGAGCCCGTAAGCCTTCAAACTCTGGAATTGCTAATGTTTTCTGGATTTCTGCAGAGAGTTTGTACAGTTCCCAGTTTGCCCAAGGGCCATCGTTTTTCAGCCTTTCAGCAAATTCTTCAGGCCATTTTGCATCGTAGATCATTTCTGCATTCATTGCTTTGAAACCGCCTTTCTTATTCTTCGATTCTTAAGATGTACAATATAAGAAAAATCTGCCCAAATTGCTGTTGCCCAGCATATAGTGATGATGGTAGGATATGAGTATGTATTTGATGTAAGATATTGCTATAGTATGTCCACAACAGCATGAAAATATGAGCGAATGACAGCAAGGGGAGAGACCTGACCGAAAACCTCGGGATACAGGCGCCGAAGGAGCAAACTGCTGAGTGAATCTCTCAGGCAAAAGAACTCTTGCTCGACGCAACTCTGGAGAGTGTTTGCGCGGATGCGCAAACCACCAAAGGGGACGTCTTTGCGTATGCAAAGTAAACTTTCAGGTGCCAGGACAGAGAACCTTCATTTTACATGAGGTGTTTCTCTGTCCTTTTTTGTATGTTTTTTAGCTGCGCCGTTGAAAAAGGGGAGGAATTAGATGCTGAAAAGAACGCCGTTATTTGACCTGTATAAGGAATATGGAGGAAAAACGATTGATTTCGGTGGCTGGGAGCTGCCTGTCCAATTTTCTTCTATAAAAAAAGAACACGAGGCTGTCCGAACTGCAGCCGGTTTGTTTGATGTATCCCATATGGGAGAAATCGAAGTATCAGGAAACGATAGTCTGTCTTTTTTGCAAAGGCTGATGACAAATGATGTTTCTGTGTTAACACCAGGACGTGCTCAATATACGGCGATGTGTTATCCGGATGGCGGAACCGTCGATGATTTGCTTATCTATCAAAAAGGAGAAAACCGCTATCTGCTTGTCATTAATGCTTCTAATATAGATAAAGACTTGGCTTGGATGAAAGAACATGCAGCAGGTGATGTGCAGATTGACAATCAGTCAGATCAAATCGCGCTCTTGGCTGTACAGGGGCCGAAAGCAGAAGCGATCTTAAAAAATCTGACAGCTGCAGATGTGTCTGCCTTAAAGCCGTTTGCGTTTATGGATGAAGCCGATATCAGCGGCTGCAAAGCGCTTATTTCCCGAACTGGCTATACGGGTGAAGACGGGTATGAAATTTACTGCCGCAGTGATGATGCTGTTCATATTTGGAAAAAAATCATTGGTGCAGGGGATGCATATGGACTGATTCCATGTGGTCTCGGTGCACGTGATACGCTTCGATTTGAAGCGAAGCTCCCGCTGTATGGTCAGGAGCTGACCCGGGATATTACACCGATTGAAGCAGGTATAGGCTTTGCTGTAAAGCACAAAAAAGAGTCTGACTTTTTCGGGAAATCAGTATTGAGTGAACAAAAAGAAAACGGAGCGAAGCGTAAACTTGTCGGTCTCGAAATGATTGACAAAGGGATACCGCGGCACGGATATGAAGTTTTTCATAATGGCAAATCCGTAGGAAAGGTGACAACCGGCACGCAGTCACCCACATTAGGGAAAAACGTCGGCCTTGCCTTAATTGCTTCGGAAGCGAGTAATATCGGGACTGTTGTAGATGTAGAGATTCGCAAAAAATTAGTGAAAGCAAAGGTTGTTAAAACACCATTTTATAAACGCTAATATTTTTCTTGGAGAGAGGAGTCAACACATGAAGCACCGTTATTTGCCCGCAACAGAAAAGGATAAACAGGAAATGCTTGCCGCGATCGGCGTAAGCAGCGTCGATGATTTATTTGCTGATATACCGGAGAACGTCAAATATAAAAAAGAGTATCAAATCAAAAAAGCGAAATCAGAAACGGAATTAACAAGAGAACTGACAAATCTGGCCTCTAAAAATCGTGATACCGTACAATATGCTTCTTTCTTGGGAGCGGGTGTATATGACCACTATCAGCCTGTCATTGTGGATCATGTCATTTCGCGCTCTGAGTTTTATACCGCATATACGCCTTATCAGCCAGAGATTTCACAAGGAGAGCTTCAGGCGATTTTTGAATTCCAAACGATGATCTGTGAGCTGACAGGAATGGATATCGCCAACTCCTCTATGTATGATGGCGGAACAGCTTTGGCAGAAGCAGCAATGCTTGCATCAGGCCACACGAAAAAGAAAAAAATTGTTGTGTCAAAAACCGTGCATCCTGAATCGAGGGAAGTGCTGAAAACGTACGCGAAAGGTCAGTATATCGAAGTTGTTGAAGTACCTGCTGCAAATGGCGTTACAGATCTTGATGCTTTGCGCCAAACCGTTTGCGAGGACACAGCCGCAGTGATCGTTCAATACCCTAATTTTTTTGGCCGGATTGAGCCGTTACAGGATATTGAGCCTATCGCTCATCAAGGGAAATCCATGTTTATTGTATCAGCCAACCCGCTTGCGCTGGGCCTCCTCACGCCACCTGGCAAGTTTCACTCTGATATCGTCGTCGGTGATGCGCAGCCTTTCGGCATTCCTTCAGCATACGGCGGCCCGCACTGCGGCTTTTTTGCCGTTACGAAAAAATTGATGAGAAAGGTGCCGGGCCGCCTCGTCGGGCAAACGGAAGACGAAAACGGGAAAAGAGGCTTTGTGCTTACATTGCAAGCCAGGGAGCAGCATATTCGCCGGGATAAAGCAACATCAAATATTTGCTCGAACCAAGCGTTAAATGCGCTGGCGGCATCAGTGGCCATGACTGCTCTTGGAAAAAACGGTGTAAAAGAAATAGCCCGCCAAAATCTCTTAAAAGCCAACTATGCAAAGCAAGAAGCAAAAAAAGCAGGCCTTACCGTTATGTTTGACGGATCGATGTTTAATGAATTTGTCATCAAACTGAAGGAACCAGTGAGAGCTGTGAACCAGCGTTTGCTGGCAAAAGGAATGATTGGCGGATATGATCTTGGGCTGACGTACCCGGAGCTAAACTGTCATATGCTGGTTGCTGTAACGGAGCTGAGAACAAAAGAAGAAATTGACGCACTCATTCAGGAATTGGGGGATCGCCATGAGTAATCAGGATCAGGCACTTATTTTTGAGCTTTCCAGAGAAGGCCGTATCGGCTACAGTCTGCCGGAGCTCGATGTACCGGAAATCGAATTGGAGGGCCTCTTGTCAGACACCTATATTCGTGACGAAGACGTAGCGCTGCCGGAGGTTTCAGAGCTGGATATCATGCGCCATTATACGGCGCTCTCCAAACGCAATCACGGGGTGGATTCCGGCTTTTACCCGCTCGGTTCTTGCACGATGAAATATAATCCGAAAATCAATGAGAAAATCGCGCGTATTCCCGGTTTTGCTGCGATTCACCCCCTTCAGGATGAAAGCACGGTACAAGGCGCGTTAGAGCTTTTATATGATTTAAGCAAGCACCTTGAAGAAATAACGGGAATGGATGAAGTAACGCTTCAGCCTGCTGCCGGAGCGCACGGTGAATGGACGGGGCTGATGATGATCCGCGCCTATCATGAAGCGCGCGGGGATTTCAAGCGGACGAAGGTCATTGTCCCTGATTCCGCGCACGGGACGAATCCTGCATCAGCGACAGTAGCAGGCTTTGAAACCGTTACGGTGAAATCGAATGAAAATGGACTTGTTGATTTAGAGGATTTAAAAAGAGCAGTGAATGAAGAAACTGCAGCTCTTATGCTGACGAATCCGAACACGCTCGGCTTGTTTGAGGAACAGATTACAGAGATGGCGGAGATTGTTCACGAAGCGGGAGGGAAATTGTACTATGACGGCGCTAATTTAAATGCCGTTTTAAGCAAAGCGAGACCTGGGGATATGGGATTTGACGTGGTGCACCTCAACCTGCATAAAACATTCACAGGCCCTCATGGCGGCGGAGGCCCCGGCTCAGGCCCTGTCGGCGTAAAACAAGATCTGATTCCGTATTTGCCAAAACCCGTTTTAGTCAAAAAAGAAGGGCGCTTTACGTTTGATTATGACCGCCCTCATGCGATCGGCCGCGTGAAGCCGTATTACGGCAACTTTGGCATTAATGTCAGAGCGTATACGTACATCCGTTCCATGGGGCCTGACGGGTTACAAGCTGTTACTGAGAACGCAGTGTTAAACGCCAACTATATGATGAGAAAGCTCGCGCCTTATTACGATCTTCCGTTTGACCGCCATTGCAAGCATGAATTTGTATTGTCAGGGAAGCGGCAGAAAAATCTGGGAGTGCGTACGCTTGATATTGCAAAACGGCTGCTTGATTTCGGCTATCATCCGCCGACAATTTATTTTCCGCTTAATGTTGAAGAATGCATCATGATTGAGCCGACAGAGACAGAATCAAAGGAAACACTGGATGCGTTTATTGATGCTATGATTCAAATCGCAAAAGAAGCGGAGGAGAATCCGGAGCTTGTTCAGGAGGCGCCGCATACAACGATTGTAAAACGAATGGATGAAACAAAAGCGGCGAGACACCCGGTGCTCAGATATGAGGCGGAAGAGAAATAAATAAAAACAGCTGTCTGCCAGACAGCTGTTTTGCTTTATTTCTTCGCTTTAATCTTTCCGCCCCATTTTTTAAAGCCGCCTTTTAGGTTATAAATCTCAGTGCAGCCGTTTTTGCGCAGGGTTTGTGCCGCGCGTCCGCTGCGGACACTGTTTTGGCAGTATAGGTAAACAGGCTTGTCCGGACGGATTTCATTTTTTCTCTGTTTCAGCTGAGACAGCGGGATGTTGCGGGCGCCTAAAATATGTCCGCCCTCAAACTCATTTGGTTCACGAACGTCAATAAGCTGCGCTTTGCGGTAACCAGCGCGGAATTCTTCTTCGGTAAGTGTTTTCATAATACGCTGCTGATAAACATATGAAGCAATCATATAGACAATAAATGCAGCAAAAATAATCAAAACGATCATATTAGACAATGTGATTCTACTCCTTTAGCATATAAAATCAAAACCCTGCTTCATAAAACAAGGCCATAGAGCCGTTTTCGACAAATACTATTATAGTAAAGCACAGCGTGATTGTCATCTATAATGGAACTAAAATATTTTTCATTTTCCCGGCAGTTTGATAAACTGATTCTATTAAAACGGTAAGGAAGGTCTTAAAATGCAAAAAGAAACTTGGCGGTTTATAGACTCAGGCAATGCAAGTCCTGCATTCAATATGGCGCTTGATGAAGCGCTTTTATATTGGCACAGCGAGAAGAAAATTCCCCCGGTTATCCGTTTTTATGGCTGGAATCCGGCGACGCTTTCTGTAGGGTATTTTCAAAATATTAAAAAGGAAATCAATTTTGAAGCAGTACATAAGTATAATCTCGGATTCGTCAGACGCCCGACCGGAGGGAGAGGCGTTCTGCACGATCAGGAATTGACATACAGCGTGATTGTTTCGGAAGAGCACCCCGAAATGCCGGCGACTGTTACTGAGGCATATCGGGTTATTTCAGAAGGCATACTTCAAGGCTTTAGAAATCTCGGTCTGGACGCTTACTTTGCCATCCCGAGAACCGAAAAAGAAAAAGAAAGCTTAAAAAATCCGCGGTCATCCGTTTGTTTTGACGCGCCTTCGTGGTACGAGCTAGTGGTTGAGGGCCGGAAGGTGGCGGGAAGCGCGCAAACGAGACAAAAAGGCGTGATTCTTCAGCATGGCTCCATTCTTCTTGATTTGGATGAGGACAAGCTGTTCGATCTGTTCTTATATCCAAGTGAAAGAGTAAGAGAGCGGATGCAGCGCAATTTCAAAAATAAAGCGGTTGCCATTAATGAACTAACCGAAAAACGGGTGACGATGGATGAGGCTCGTAAAGCCTTTAAAGAAGGATTTGAAACAGGTCTTAACATTCATCTGGAGCCGTACGAACTTTCTCAGGAAGAGCTTGATTTCGTTCATCACTTGGCTGAAACAAAGTATGCTTCAGATGAATGGAATTATAAGCGGTAAACAGGGCTTTTGACCCGCGGAGCATCCTTGTTTTTTCAAGTTCATTAGTGTAAACTTGTAATGGTTTATAAAGTTAAGGTGCTTTTTGGGAGGGTTTCGATGACAACACCAAGTATGGAAGATTATATTGAACAGATTTATATGCTGATTGAAGAAAAAGGATATGCACGAGTTTCCGATATCGCGGAAGCATTGGCAGTCCATCCCTCCTCTGTAACAAAAATGGTTCAAAAACTAGATAAAGACGAATATTTAATTTATGAAAAATATCGCGGTCTCGTGTTAACGTCTAAAGGGAAAAAAATAGGCAAACGGCTGGTTTACAGACATGAATTGCTTGAGCAGTTTTTAAGAATCATTGGTGTTGATGAAGAGAAAATATATAACGATGTCGAAGGAATCGAACATCATTTAAGCTGGAACAGCATTGATCGCATCGGGGATCTTGTTCAATATTTTGAAGAAGATGATACCCGTAAAAAAGATCTGAAATCAATCCAAAAGAAAACAGAACATCATAATCAGTAAAAAGGCGGTCTCAAAGGAGGCCGTCTTTTTTGATGCGGTGCGCCACCCGTCATTCGTTGGTCTATTTCTTCGCGTGTTTTCTTAAAATGGTAATAAACGATCGGATGGAGGGGGAGGGAATGAGATGTATATTGACGGTGTGTTTTCCGGCGGAGGAGTAAAAGGCATTGCGCTTGCAGGTGCTTATGAAGTGCTTGAGGAAAAAGGCTTCCGTTTTAAAAGGGTTGCGGGAACAAGCGCGGGCGCCATTATTGCCGCTTTCATTGCGTCAGGTTACACCAGTAAGGAAATCCACGCTTTAATTGAAGAAGTGGACGGAGAGAAATTGCTGGATCAGAGGTACTCTTTTCTCCCCTTAAAAATGCTCCAGTGGGTGTCCATCTACTGGCGTCTTGGATTATACAAAGGCGATACGATAGAAAAATGGATTGCTGATCTGTTAAGAGCGAAAGGCATAAGGGTTTTCGGCGATTTGCAGAAAGGGTCTCTGCGCCTTATTGCTTCTGATCTGACAAACGGCACCATGATTGTTTTGCCGGACGATTTGCCCCGTTACGGGTTAAATCCCGATATGTTCCCGGTTGCCAGAGCGGTCAGAATGAGCTGCAGCATTCCGTATTTTTTTGAACCGATAAAATTAAAAACGGACACAGGCACCGCTACGGTTGTTGACGGTGGTGTGTTAAGCAATTTCCCCATCTGGCTGTTTTCAAAGGAAAGAAAGCGGCCTGTGATCGGTGTGACGCTTGCGCCGCGTGAAAGGGAACGTCCGAAAAAAAATATCCGCAACGCTTTCGAACTGTTCGGCGCCCTGTTTGAAACGATGAAGGATGCCCATGACGCAAGACACATAGCATCACGCTATGAACAAAATATTATTTTTCTCCCTGTTGATGACGTAATGGCGACTGATTTTCATTTAACGCAACAAAAAAAACTAGCCCTGATTGAGCTAGGTAAAAGACGGACAGAGCTGTTTTTAAAGCAGTGGACCTATTAAAAAAGCGCTCTGTTTTTCTTTTTATTTTTTTTCCCTTCTATAACAGTCAGCTGAGTCTGGCTTTTTTTCTTGAGAATCATCGGCTTAGGCTTGCTGGCGCTCGGAACGCTTCGCAGGTGGCTGACACGTCCCTTATGTCCGGCGCGGTGTTTTGCTTTTTGTTCTTTCATCCGGCGCCGCGATTGTTTCGCCGCTTTTTTAAAGGCTGCTCCTTCGCTGCCCGCATTTCGATTCATTACATATTTCACAATAAAATAAATAATGATACCTGCCACGATGACGGTAACCGCCATTTTTGCCATTTCCCCGGGATTGGTTACCAGCACATAGAGGAAACCGAACGCTCCCAGCGCAATTAATACAGCAACAATAGGTTGTACACGATGATTCATAACTGTCCACCTCCGAAAGTAGTAGCAGGGCAACGGATTTTAGATGACGTTGTGAGAAGGCTTCTGATTTTGCTCAGACAATTCTTCGAGTCTGAGAAGTTCGTTAAAGCTTTCAATGGCAACTTCAACCTGGTCATCCTTAGGTTCCTTCGTAGTTAACAGCTGAAGCCAAAGTCCCGGGTACCCTAGTAATTTCAGACCGCGAATATCACGCACTTTGTTTGTCAGCTGCAGAACTTCAAAGGATATACCAAGTACGACCGGTATCAGTGCGACACGATCTATCACACGCAGCCAAAGCGGATCTGTCGGAACGAGTAAATAAACAAACATGCCGACAATAATCGTAAATAAAATAAAGCTTGATCCGCAGCGGTAATGAAGCCGAGATTGGTTTTGGACATTCTCCACAGTAATTGGCAAATTCTGTTCATAACAGTTTATGACTTTATGTTCGGCTCCATGATATTGAAACACTCTTTTAATGAGCGGTGTCATGGACAAAAAATAGATGTAACCGAGCAGCAAAATCAACTTAAACAGGCTTTCAACCGCGATTTGAGCTATGTCCGATGAAAAAATCGGCCTTGTCAGTTCAGCTAAGAAAACCGGAACCAATGTAAATACGAATTTACTGAACAAAAATGAAAGGACGCCGATAACCGCGAGGCTGAGATACATAGACAGTCCAGACGATTTTTTTTCTTCCTGCTCAAGTGTCTCGTCTTCAGATGGATCGAGCCCGTAACGTTCGCTTGAAAAATTCAAATGCTTTGTGCCGTTTGCACTCGCTTCGATAATGGCCGCGATCCCCCGTAAAAACGGTATCTTTTTTACAATGTTCAGTTTCGGGTTGTGTTTGCGGGGAAGCTTAAAAAAGTTCATGCTTCCATCCGTTCTTCTGATGGCTGTAACGTAATGATGCTTTCCGCCAAACATAACGCCTTCCACAACAGCCTGCCCGCCGTAAGCGGGCGGAATTTTATGTTTTGACATATTATCAACCTGCCTATTTCTTTAGGATTGCTAACCATTTCCTTTCACTCTATTGTACAGGAAACAGCGCTAAACCTCTAGATTGACAGGCTGAAAAAATTGCCAAAGCCTTGCTTTTTCTACATGCATTATACCCGTTATTTTCAAATTTTACTCGCAGCTGTCAAAAAGTGTGAGCTTTTTTATTGACATTTCATTTTTTGGGCACACTTTAACTGGAGGTGCCATGATGACAAGCGAAAAAGATACAGAACAAAATGAAGAATTGAATGAGAAGCAAGGGCCGCCTGTTTCAATGGCCGGCAGGGTGGCAGCAACAGGTTTTTGCGGAGGCGTATTATGGAGTTTCGTTGCTTATATCGCATATTTGTTTCATTTTTCTGAAATCAGCCCGAATATGATTTTGCAGCCGTTTGTGCTCGGAGAGTGGAAAAAACATGGACTAGGAACGGTGATCAGCATCATTTTGATTGGAATAATTTCAATTGGCGCAGCGTTTCTTTATTTTCTTCTATTGAAACGTTTAAAAACTATGTGGCCGGGTATTTTATACGGCTTGGTGCTTTGGCTGCTCGTGTTTTTTGTTTTTAATCCGATTTTTCCAGATGTGCGCACGGTGACCGAACTGACATCAGATACCATTATTACGACGATTTGCATTTATTTGCTTTACGGGCTGTTTGTCGGGTATTCCATTTCATTTGAATACAATGAGCTGAATTCGGAAAAGCTGGCACGTGCGCTGGGAATGCATAGAGAATAGTGTATAAACCTTTTCCAGTATGATAAAATGTTCACGAGAAGTGAACATTTTTTGCATGAGAAACCCTCGCGAAAAGGAGAGATTATGTGCCTCATTTTTTGATTTTGAACGGACCGAATGTCAATCGGCTTGGGAAGCGTGAGCCTGAACTATTCGGCCGCCAGACGCTGACCGATATTGAAACAGATTTATTTCAATTTGCTGAAGCCTTACATATCCAGCTCACTTTCTTCCAGTCTAATCACGAAGGTGATTTGATCGATGCGATACATGAGGCTGAGGAGCAATACAGCGGGATTGTTCTGAACCCCGGCGCCCTGAGCCATTACAGCTATGCGATCAGGGATGCTGTTTCAAGCATCAGTCTTCCTGTGGTTGAGGTGCATTTATCAAACTTATACGCCAGGGAAGAATTCAGGCATCAGTCGGTTATCGCTCCGGTTGCGAAAGGGCAGATTGTCGGTCTTGGAGCTGAAGGCTACAAGCTTGCTGTTCGCTACTTATTAAGCCAGCAAGGGGGAGAATAAGGATGAAGCTAGAGAAATTAAGAAACCTGTTTGAACAGCTGGGAATTGACGGCATGCTGATTACAAGCAGCACGAATGTACGCTATATGACAGGGTTTACAGGTTCTGCGGGTTTGGCTGTTATATCGGGTGACAAAGCAGCGTTTATTACGGATTTTCGTTATACAGAGCAGGCGAAGGTTCAGGTAAAAGGTTTTGAGATCATTGAACATGGCGGCAGCCTGATTCAGACCACTGCCGACACTGTGGAATCGTTCGGCATCAAGCGTCTCGGCTTTGAACAGAACAGCATGACATATGGCACTTACGCTTCATACAGCGCCGTTATCAGTGAGGCCGAATTAGTGCCTGTGGCTGAATCCGTGGAAAAGTTGCGCTTGATTAAGTCTAGTGAAGAGATTAAGATATTAGAGGAAGCTGCGAAGATTGCAGATGATGCCTTCAAACATATCTTGACGTTTATGAAACCCGGCATTTCTGAAATCGCTGTTGCCAATGAGCTGGAATTTTATATGAGAAGCCAGGGAGCTGACAGCTCTTCTTTTGATATGATTGTCGCCTCGGGCCTTCGGTCAAGCCTTCCTCACGGTGTGGCCAGTGACAAACTGATTGAAAGCGGAGACCTTGTTACGCTTGATTTTGGCGCTTATTATAAAGGATATTGTTCTGATATTACCCGTACGGTCGCTGTTGGTCAGCCCAGTGATCAATTGAAGGAGATCTATCAGGTTGTATTTGATGCTCAGGCGCTCGGCGTCGCACATATTAAGCCGGGAATGACAGGAAAAGAGGCTGACGCCCTCACAAGGGATCACATTGCGGCAAAAGGCTACGGTGAATATTTCGGTCATTCAACCGGGCACGGGCTCGGCATGGAAGTTCATGAATCGCCGGGATTATCCGTCAGATCTTCAGCTATCCTTGAACCGGGCATGGTGGTCACAGTGGAGCCGGGCATTTACATACCAGAAACAGGCGGTGTCCGTATTGAAGATGACATCGTGATTACAGAAAACGGCAACCGGACAATCACCCATTCCCCAAAAGAACTTATTATTTTGTGATTGTAATATAGGAGGACATTAAACATGATTTCAGTTAACGATTTCCGTACAGGATTAACAATCGAAGTAGATGGCGGCATTTGGCGCGTCGTTGACTTCCAGCACGTAAAACCTGGAAAAGGTGCGGCCTTTGTCCGCTCTAAACTTCGCAACCTTCGCACTGGCGCCATTCAGGAAAAAACCTTCCGCGCTGGTGAAAAAGTAGCGAAAGCGCAAATCGAAACAAAAACAATGCAATATCTATATGCAAACGGAGATCAGCACGTATTTATGGATACTTCTTCTTATGAGCAGCTTGAACTGAGCGCAACTCAAATCGAAGAAGAATTAAAATACCTGCTTGAAAACATGTCTGTGCATATCATGATGTACCAGGATGAAACACTTGGCATCGAACTTCCAAACACAGTTGAGCTGAAAGTTGTTGAAACTGAACCTGGTATTAAAGGTGATACAGCATCAGGCGGTACAAAACCTGCGAAAACTGAAACCGGACTTGTTGTAAACGTGCCGTTCTTTGTGAATGAAGGCGACACACTTGTTGTCAATACATCAGACGGTTCTTACGTTTCAAGAGCATAGAAAGAAAAAAAAAAAGCCTGTTCCCAAATTGGGAGCAGGCTTTTTTTGTGCCCAAAAACAGAATCTTTCTTTTATACGAAAATGACAAGACTACTTCAGCAAGCTAGAGCATATCATATAAAAAAACAGGAGGTTGGGAGAGTGCTATGAAATTTTTCCTTGGAAATATCAATTCTACTGTTTTAACAATGGCGGGATTACGAGTTTTATCCTCTATGATTGAGCTGACTGCAGCCATTATCATGCTTGTGACAAACGATGTCCGGAAGGCGGTTGTGGTTAACAGCATTCTTGCTATTGTAGGGCCGTTGATTTTTATCATTACGATGACAGTCGGAATCTACCAAATTGCCGGGCAGCTTTCGTATGCAAAGCTGATTCTGATTTTTACGGGTGTTGTTTTGATTTTGGCGGGTGTTCATAAATAAGAAGAGGC
Source organism: Bacillus sp. MBGLi79 (assembly GCF_002953915.1). NCBI lineage: Bacteria > Bacillati > Bacillota > Bacilli > Caryophanales > Bacillaceae > Bacillus > Bacillus sp. MBGLi79. Next base: position 2,770,742 of record NZ_CP026521.1, on the reverse strand, counting down.
TTGTCATAAAGTCTGCCTCACATCATACATTTTAAAGAAGCCAATCGGTAGAAAGGAGGAGGCTCTGTTGAATGAAATCGCTGAGGTTCTCCCTGAATCCATGAAAAACGCCCTTTCTGAAATACCGGAACAACAATGGCTGGAAATCGAAGAAGTCAGAATCCGGGTCAACCGCCCTATTGAATTGATTCGAAAAGGACAACCTGTTTTTTTATCCTATGCGGGTACGGCCGAGGATGCCCATCTGATCCTGAGCCGGCTCAGCAACTATAGCATGTATACACTTGAAGAAGAGCTGAAGAAAGGGTATGTCACGATCAGAGGCGGTCACAGAGTCGGACTGGCAGGCAGAGTCATTACGGAAAACGGAGGTGTGAAAGGACTCCGTGACATCGCATCTTTTAATATACGAATTGCCAGGCAAAAGCTGGGGATTGCGGAGCCGCTGCTTCCGTACTTATATCAAACCAGCTGGCTGAATACGCTGATTATCGGACCGCCCCAAACCGGCAAAACAACACTTCTTCGGGACCTTGCGAGGCTCTCGAGCACCGGCAAAAACCGCATGCTGCCCGTAAAGACAGGCATCGTCGATGAACGGTCAGAAATTGCCGGATGTCTGCGCGGCATTCCGCAGCATCAATTTGGACAGAGAATTGACGTATTAGACGCCTGTCCGAAGGCTGAGGGGCTGATGATGATGATTCGATCCATGAGTCCTGAGGTGATGATTGTCGATGAAATCGGGCGTATGGAAGATACAGATGCGCTTCTGGAGGCGTTGCATGCAGGTGTTTCAGTAATCGTATCGGCGCATGGCTGGAGCATATCCGATCTCATGAAGCGGCCTTCATTGAAGCGATTGTGGGAAGAAAGAGCCTTTGACCGCTATTTGGAATTATCAAGAGCAAAAGGGCCGGGCACAGTGAGCCGTATTTATGACAAAGACGGACATGTGCTGTCTAGGACGACGGGCGTGAAAACATGCTGAAGCTGCTGGGCGCAGTATTCATTGTGGTAGCGACAACATGGACAGGTTTTGAGATGGCGAAGATTTATACAGAACGGCCGCGGCAAATCCGCCAGCTGCGTGCGGCGCTTCAATCCCTCGAGGCTGAAATCATGTACGGTCATACACCGCTTCATATCGCTTCACAGCAGATTGCCAAGCAGCTCGCACAGCCTGTTTCAGCTCTTTTTTCCGCATTCAGTGATCAGCTGGAAAAGGGAAGCGATTCCGCGAAAACGGCGTGGGAGCAAAGCTTAAAAAAAGTTTGGGACACCATGTCTTTGAAAAAAAGCGAATACGAGGTGCTAAAGCAGTTTGGCGAGACGCTCGGGATTCATGATCGAATCTCACAGCAAAAGCACATCAAGCTGGCGCTGACACATTTGGAAGCCTCAGAAGCGGATGCTGAGCAGGCGCAAGCGAAAAACGAAAAGATGATAAAAAGTTTGGGCTTTTTAGCGGGCTTGTTACTCATTCTTCTATTGATGTAAACATGAGGGGAGCAAAAATAAAATGGGAGTAGATGTGAATGTCATATTTCAAATCGCAGGAGTGGGAATCGTGGTCGCTTTTTTACACACGATATTGGATCAGATGGGCAAGAAAGAATACGCTCAGTGGGTGACGCTGTTAGGTTTTATCTATATTTTATTTATGGTGGCCACCATTGTAGATGACCTATTTAAAAAGATAAAAGCTGTGTTTTTATTCCAAGGATAGGGGGGCTTGCAGATTGACATTGTTCAAATTGTAGGTTTAGGGCTGATCGCCACCTTCCTTTCTTTAATAGTAAAAGAACAAAAGCCGACTTTTGCTTTTTTAATCGTCGTTTTTGCCGGATGTGCCATTTTTCTTTATTTAGTAGACCAAATCTACGACATTATACGAATGATAGAAAAAATTGCGATTAATGCAAATGTCAACATGGTCTATGTTGAAACCATTTTAAAGATTATCGGAATCGCCTATATTGCTGAATTCGGGGCACAGCTCACAAAAGATGCCGGTCAAGGAGCCATCGCCTCGAAAATAGAATTGGCGGGGAAAATTTTAATTCTCGTTATGGCTGTGCCTATTTTAACCGTCATTATTGAAACGATTCTCGGACTTATACCTTCTATGTCATAACCGAAAGGAGGCGGTAGATTGAAGTGTTTTCAATGGGTTTTGCTTTTGGCCGTGCTGATCATAGCAGGGCGTGCAGAAATTGTACAAGCAGCCGGTAATGACGAACAAACGGAAGATCATGCTGAAACGGCCGAGCAATTAGCGGAAAGGACAGCAGCCTCGCTTGAAACAGATAAGATCGGGGAATTTTGGAATGATATTATGACAGAATACGGCGGACTGCTGCCGGAAAGCCAAAAAGGCAGCTTAATCGAGTTTATCAACGGCGATAAATCATTCTCACCGCAAGAATGGCTGAAAGCTCTCTTTTCTTATTTGTTCCATGAAGTGCTTGCAAACGGAAAGCTGCTGGGCACATTGATTTTGCTCACGATTTTTTGCGTCATTCTGCAGCTCCTGCAAAATGCGTTTCAGCAAAGCACTGTCAGTAAGGTCGCTTACTCAATTGTGTACATGGTGCTGATTATCCTTGCGCTGAACAGCTTTCATGTGGCAATCAATTATGCAACTGAGGCCATTCAGACGATGACCAGCTTTATCCTGGCACTCATTCCGCTCCTCTTGGCGCTTTTGGCTTCCTCAGGCGGAGCTGTATCTGCTGCCTTCTTTCATCCTGTTATCCTCTTTCTGATGAACACGAGCGGTCTCTTGATTCAAAATATCGTCATGCCGCTGATTTTCTTATCAGCGATTCTGAGCATTGTCAGCACAATGACCGAGCAATACAAAGTAACGCAGCTGGCCAACCTGCTCAGAAATATCGCCATCGGAGCACTGGCTGTTTTTCTTACCATCTTTCTCGGCGTCATCTCTGTTCAGGGAGCCTCAGCTGCAGTGACAGACGGCATTACGCTCAGGACGGCTAAATTCATAACCGGAAATTTTATTCCAGTGCTTGGCCGAATGTTTACAGACGCAACAGATACAGTAATCAGCGCCTCCTTACTGCTGAAAAATACGGTAGGGATTCTGGGTGTCGCTATTTTGATCTGTATCGCGGCATTTCCGGCAATCAAAGTGCTTTCCCTCGCTTTTATTTATAAGCTGGCAGCCGCGATTCTTCAGCCGCTTGGAGGCGGGCCCGTCATCACCTGCCTCGACGTCATCAGCAAAAGCGTCATCTATATTTTTGCAGCTCTCGCCATTGTGTCCCTCATGTTTTTTTTAAGCCTTACTGTCATAATCACAGCCGGGAACCTCACGATGATGATGAAATAAAGGAGGCAGGCGAATGAGTTTTTTAACGGAATGGCTTACCACCATCGTGTTGTTTATCCTATTTGCAATTGTGATTGATATGCTGCTGCCAAGCTCCAGCATGCAAAAGTACGCAAAAATGGTAGTCAGCCTGCTCTTGATTGTCGTCATGCTTACGCCAATTTTTAAACTTTTCAAGACAGACCCCGAAGTCATCTTTGAATACCTCACAAAAAACGAGCAATCAGAGTCTGCCGACATAAAAAATCAAATCAATTCAAAAAAAATAGAAATACAAGCTTCCCAGCGCGCATATATTCTAGAAGAAATGGCTGTCCAACTAAAAAAGAAAGCGGAGGAGAGATTCAGTCATGATGAATATAAAGTAGGCAGCATCAAACTCACGGCAGGAGAAAAGGTAGATTCAGAAGAGGATATTAAAACAATCAGCGTGTATATGGCCCCGTCTTCTGAAAAAACGGTCCAAACGGTCGCGCCGGTCCACATTGATACAGATCATGCATACGTAACGAAAGAAGCAGCCGAACAAAAAGAAGCCAAACAGATCCAAACCCAGCTCGCGGACATTTGGGAAATCGGACGTAAGAAAATTACGGTTCATATGGAAGGCGGGGAGAGTGTCAGCAATGAATAAAAACGGATTATGGAATGTATTGAAAAAGCAGTTTCTTCCGGGACAAACGAAGGACGGCGAAAAGCCGAAGCTGACCAAATATCATTACTTTCTGTTCGTTTTTGTTCTCGGAGTTTCCTTTATGCTTGTCAGCCAGTTGTTTTCTTCACCCGAGAAAACAGAAAACGCCAAAACGATAACGGCCGTATCCTCACAAAATTCTGGAGGCAGCAAAGAGAAAACAGCTGAAGTGTTTAAAGCCTCAAAATCTGACGAGCCTAAAAACTCGATCGATGATTATGAAAAAGAATACGAAAATCAGCTGAAAGAAATTCTTGAAACAATCATTGGAGTGGATGATGTCTCGGTTGTCGTGAATGTTGATGCAACGTCCCTGAAAGTATATGAAAAAAACAAATCAAACAAAAATACGACCACTGAAGAAACAGACAAAGAAGGCGGAACAAGAAGTGTTACAGACCAGACATCGGAGGAAGAAATCGTCATGATCAAAAACGGCGATAAAGAAACACCTGTCGTCGTCCAAACGAAAAAACCTGATATACGCGGTGTACTCGTTGTTGCTCAAGGAGTGGACAACGTTCAAATAAAACAAACCATTATTGAAGCGGTGACACGGGTCCTGGATGTTCCAAGCCACCGGGTTGCGGTTGCCCCTAAAAAAATAAAGGAGGATTCATAAATGCTTAAAAAACAAACCGTTTGGCTATTAACAATGCTCAGTCTTGTCGTGGTGTTAAGCGTCTACTATATCATGTCGCCGGAAAGCAAAAACGCCGTGCAAATGCAAAGTGAAAAAAGCGCGTCTGACAGTGGAGAGGTCGCAACTGAAAAAGCGCCTGCCAAGCAAGACACGAAGGAAAAAAGCGGTACAGAAACTGAAAAAGGAAAAGAAGATGGAACAAAGGGAACGAAAGATTCATCAGCAGACAAGGAAACATCCGCTGAAGCCAGTGAAAAAGGAACTGTCGTTACGGAAACAGCCGATGATGATCTGTTTACAACGTACCGTCTGGATTTAGAAGATGCCAGAAGCAAAGAAAGAGAAGAGCTGAATGCCATTGTGTCAAGCGATGATGCAACAGCCAAGGAGAAAAGCGAAGCATACGATAAAATGACGGCTCTCAGTGAAGTGGAAGGAACAGAAAAACAGCTGGAAACGCTGATTAAAACACAAGGTTACGAGGATGCGCTCGTCAATGCTGAAGGAGATAAAATCAATATTACAGTCAAATCAGACAAACACTCCAAATCGAAGGCGACAGCCATTATCGACCTTGTCGCAAAAGAAATCAAAACAATGAAAGATGTCGCTGTCACATTTGAACCCTCTAAATAAGAATGAGGAGAAAAAAGCCCGCTAAACAAGCGGGCTTTTTGCGTTGCTATCATATTAGAGTTGAATTCAAAAGTCCGCTCCTGTAAGATGAACATAGTATGTACTTTTAGTAGTAACCTATAAAAAAAGAAATTTCATACATAGGAGTGCGATTGAATGTTAAATATCAAAGAAATCCACGAGCTGATTAAAGCAATTGACGAGTCTACAATTGACGAATTCGTATATGAAAATGAAGGTGTATCCTTAAAACTGAAAAAACACGAAGCAGGCACTGTTCAAGTCATGCAGCAGGCGCCGGCAGCACCTGTACAGGCACAGGCTCCGCAGGCAGTTCAGCCGCAAGCGCAGCAAGCAGCGTCTGCACCTGCCCAAGAAGCACCAAAGCAAGATGAGAATCTACATAAAATCACTTCACCAATGGTAGGAACATTTTATGCATCTTCATCACCGGAAGCTGGCCCGTATGTAACAGCCGGTTCAAAAGTGAATGAAAACACAGTTGTCTGCATTGTAGAAGCGATGAAGCTTTTCAACGAAATCGAAGCAGAAGTGAAAGGCGAAATCGTTGAAGTATTAGTAGAAAACGGCCAGCTGGTCGAATACGGACAACCTCTATTTCTTGTAAAAGCAGAGTAAGGAGACTGAACATGATTAAAAAGCTATTGATCGCCAACAGAGGAGAAATTGCTGTCAGAATCATCAGAGCCTGCAGAGAGCTCGGCATTGAGACTGTCGCTGTTTATTCAGAAGCTGATAAAGATGCCCTTCATGTTCAAATGGCCGATGAAGCTTTTTGTATCGGGCCCAAAGCATCAAAAGACAGCTATTTAAACGTTACAAATATTGTGAGTGTTGCAAAGCTGACTGGCACGGACGCTATTCATCCGGGATATGGATTTTTAGCTGAAAATGCTGATTTCGCTGAATTATGTGAAGAAGTGAATGTCACGTTTGTCGGCCCGAGCGCTGACGCCATTTCAAAAATGGGAACAAAAGACGTTGCGCGGGAAACGATGAAACAGGCCGGAGTCCCAATCGTACCGGGTTCACAGGGAATTATAGAAAATGTGGAAGAAGCGGTTTCGCTTGCTAATGAAATTGGGTATCCTGTAATTATAAAAGCCACCGCAGGCGGAGGCGGAAAAGGAATCAGAGTTGCCCGCACTGAAGAGGAACTGATTAATGGCATTAAGATTACACAGCAGGAAGCTGCAACAGCATTCGGAAATCCAGGCGTATACATCGAAAAATACATAGAAGATTTTCGCCATGTTGAAATCCAAGTGCTTGCCGATAACTACGGAAACACCATCCATTTGGGAGAACGTGACTGCTCGATCCAAAGACGCCTGCAAAAGCTTTTGGAAGAATCACCATCTCCAGCCCTTGATTCAGAAATCAGGGAGCAGATGGGAGATGCAGCAGTAAAGGCTGCAAAAGCGGTTGGCTACACAGGTGCTGGAACAGTTGAATTTATCTATGACTACAATGAACAGCGCTATTACTTCATGGAAATGAACACGAGAATCCAGGTAGAGCACCCAGTCACAGAAATGGTGACGGGAACGGACCTGATTAAGGAACAAATCAAGGTGGCATCAGGAATGGAACTGGACCTTAAGCAAGAAGATGTTGAATTTGAAGGCTGGTCCATCGAATGCCGAATCAACGCAGAAAACCCAAGTAAAAATTTCATGCCGTCACCTGGTGAAATTAAAATGTACCTGCCTCCTGGCGGTCTTGGTGTCCGCGTCGATTCAGCTGCGTACCCGGGCTATTCCATCCCGCCGTACTATGACAGCATGATTGCAAAGGTCATCACATACGGAAAAACGAGGGATGAAGCGATTGCCCGCATGAAACGCGCATTGAGCGAATTCGTCATCGAAGGCATTGAGACAACAATCCCGTTCCATTTAAAACTGCTTGAACACGAAACATTTGTGAGCGGAGAGTTTAATACGAAATTTTTAGAAACATATGATGTAATGGGCTCATAATTTTTACGGAGGTGAATTGAATGAAAGACAACAGCTTGCTTAAAATGGATCAAGAAGATACGCATTTAGGTAAGGTTGAGATTGCACCGGAGGTCATTGAGGTCATTGCCGGCATTGCAGCATCAGAAGTTGATGGGGTTGCCGAAATGCGCGGAAACTTTGCGACAGGCGTCGTCGAGCGCTTTGGCAAAGTGAATCATGGCAAAGGCGTCAAAGTCGACCTGGCGGATGACGGAATTACGATCGATGTATACTGTGTCGTTACATTTGGCATTTCGATTCCGAAAGTTGCAGCGTCCGTTCAGGAAAACATTCGTCAAACCTTATTAAATATGACGTCTCTTTCGATTAACGAGATTAATATTCACATCGTCGGCATTCAATTTGACACAAAAGCCCAGGAAGTCCAAATCGACGAAGAAATGTAAATGGCTTAACACGAAACCAAGGGGAGGGCGGCCCTTTGGTTTTTTTACACGTTACCCTTTATTTCAAAGCATGAAGAAAGCCGGCTCAAAAGCCGAGTTTCTTCATGAACGTGAAATCCGAATGATCATATTAAGGTTTATGAAAATATTCGGTAATAGGGTGAAAAAACCTTGATTTCAATATGCGGATACGAAAAAAATATGTTATGATCTCTTTGTGGCTTAACGACAAGCGGATAAAGAGGATCAAAGGAGAAAGAAAATGAAAAGAAGAACAGCAAGAGAAAAAGCTTTGCAGGCACTATTTCAAATTGATGTCAGCGATATTGCAGTGAATGAAGCCATAGAACACGCACTGGATGAAGAAAAAACAGATCCTTTCTTTGAACAGCTTGTATACGGGGTATTGGAACACCAAGACCAGCTGGATGAAATGATCTCCAAGCATCTGGTGAATTGGAAGCTCGATCGGATAGCCAATGTTGACCGTGCGATTTTGCGCCTGGCAGCATATGAAATGGCATATGCCGAAGACATTCCGGTGAATGTCTCCATGAACGAAGCGATTGAGCTGGCAAAACGGTTTGGTGATGACAAAGCGACAAAGTTTGTAAACGGGGTTCTTTCTAACATTAAATCTGATATTGAACAATCATAGGAGGAAAGAAAATGACTGCAACAATCATCGACGGAAAAGAAACGGCTAGAGAAAAACGCGAACAATTGGCAAAAGAGGTAGAAGAGCTTAAAAAGCAAGGTGTCACTCCCGGACTGGCGGTTATTTTGATTGGAGATGATCCTGCTTCTCACTCTTACGTGCGAGGAAAGAAAAAAGCGGCTGAAACAATGGGAATGAATTTCAAGCTCGATCAATTTGACAGCAGCCTCACAGAAGCTGAACTGCTTTCTATTATTGATCAATATAACCAAGATCCTGAGTTTCACGGGATTCTCGTTCAGTTTCCGCTTCCAGACCATATTTCTGAAAAAGCGGTGATCGAACGTATCTCTCCTGATAAAGATGTAGACGGGTTTCATCCGTTAAACGTAGGGAAAATGCTGCTTGGTGAAGATACGTTTCTCCCTTGCACGCCTCATGGAATTGTTGAGCTTTTGAAGAAAACCAATATCGACCTTTCCGGTAAAGAGGTTGTTGTAGTCGGCCGAAGCAACATTGTCGGCAAACCTGTCGGCCAGCTTTTATTAAATGAAAACGCGACGGTTACTTACTGTCATTCAAGAACAGAAAATATTACTGAGCATACGAAAAAAGCGGACATCCTGGTGGTGGCAGTGGGAAGAGCCAACTTCATCAGTGCAGACCAGATCAAAGAGGGCGCTGTTGTCATTGACGTCGGCGTTAATCGTCTGGAAAGCGGAAAGCTTTGCGGAGACGTTGAATTTGAAGGGGCAAAGGAAAAAGCGTCCTTCATCACGCCGGTTCCAGGCGGAGTAGGTCCGATGACCATCACGATGCTTGCGCATAATACTGTTAAATCTGCGAAACGTACGTTATCATAGATAATTGGAGATATTCACAGGCGGGGCGTATTGCCCGCCTTGAATATGAGCACGATACCCGCTTCTTCAGGCTCCTAAAGCCAGGGCGGGTTTTCTTTAGTTATGGTGCAGGAATGCTTAGGAGAGGAGTTTTTAGACATGGGTGAAGCAGCGTATGTTACCGTCTCAGCGCTGACAAAGTATATAAAACGAAAATTCGATGTAGATCCTCACCTAGAAAATATTTGGATTAAAGGCGAATTATCGAATGTAAAGATACACACACGAGGCCACATTTATTTCACTTTGAAAGACGAAAACGCAAGAATGCAGTCGGTGATGTTCGCGAGACAAAGCGAGCGTCTGCCTTTTAAACCTGAAAACGGTATGAAAGTGCTGGTCAGAGGCGGAATTTCCGTATATGAACCGAGCGGAAACTATCAATTATACGCCAAAGAAATGCAGCCTGACGGGGTCGGAGCGCTTTATTTAGCGTACGAAGAATTAAAAAAGAAACTTGCCGGAGAAGGTTTATTTGACGACCGCTACAAAAAACAAATCCCCGCATTTCCAGCCACAATCGGGGTTGTGACATCTCCAACGGGTGCCGCTGTCAGAGACGTTATTACAACTCTAAAAAGAAGATATCCCCTTGTGAAAGTCATTGTTCTTCCAGCGCTCGTACAAGGCGAAAATGCGAGCAGATCCATTGTTACGCGCATTGAAGAAGCAAATGAAAAAGAGATGTGCGACGTATTAATTGTCGGGAGAGGCGGCGGTTCGATAGAAGAACTGTGGGCATTCAATGAAGAAATTGTAGCTCGCGCAATCTTTGCTTCCAATATTCCAATTATATCGGCAGTTGGGCATGAGACGGATTTTACGATCAGTGATTTTGTCGCAGATATCAGAGCAGCGACGCCGACAGGGGCAGCTGAGATTGCCGTGCCTCATACCACTGATTTAATCGAACGGACAAAAACAGCGGAAGTCAGGATGACAAGAGCGATGCAGCAGCATCTCGGCCAGAAAAAAGAACGGATTCAAACGCTGCAATCGTCCTATGCCTTTCGTTTTCCAAAGCGATTGTATGCACAAAAAGAGCAGCAGTTTGACCTCGCGTACCAGCAGTTTCAAGCACAGCTGACCGCTCTTTTAGATCGGAAAAGCAGACAGCTGGAGCGGGAAACGTACAGATTAGAGGCGCTGCATCCTCATGAACAGCTGAAGCAAGCGAAAACACGCTACGAGGAACAGACAAATCAGCTGAGAAAAAATATGAATATCCAAATGAAGCAGCTGCATTCCCAATTCCAAACAGTTCTTGGCAAGCTGAATGCATTAAGTCCTCTTCAAGTGATGGAAAGAGGATACAGTCTTGCTTATAAAGAAGATAAACTCATTAAAAGTGTCAATCAGATAGAAGAGAAGGACCGGCTAGAAGTCAAGCTGACGGATGGCGTGCTGGCCTGTGAAGTATTAGAAAAGAGAGGGGAAGAAAAATGACAGACGTGAAAAAAAATGAAAACATGACTTTTGAAGAAGCGATGAAAGGGCTTGAGAGTATTGTCTCAAAGCTTGAAGAGGGGGATGTGCCTCTAGAGCAAGCGATTAACTATTTCCAAGAAGGCATGGCTTTATCAAAAATGTGCCATGAAAAGCTGCAAAAAGTCGAAAAGCAAATGGACTTTATTTTAAAAGAAGACGGCGAACTGGCACCTTTCAGTGTTCAGGAGGAAGACAAAGGTGACAAATAAATTAACGAGTTTTCTGGCGGACCGGAAAAAAACAATTGAAAATCAGCTTTCTGTCTATACAGAAAAGCTTGATATGCCGGACTCATTAAAGAAATCTATGCTGTATTCTCTAGAGGCCGGCGGAAAGCGGTTGCGCCCTCTGATTGTACTGGCTGTATTAAACGCATATGGAAAAAGCGAACAAGACGGCATTCCGGTCGGCTGTGCTGTCGAAATGATTCACACGTATTCGCTAATTCATGATGATCTTCCATGCATGGATGATGACGATTTGCGCCGCGGGAAGCCGACAAATCATAAAGTATTTGGTGAAGCGACAGCAGTATTAGCGGGTGACGGACTGCTCACGGAAAGCTTTAAGCTCATCACCTCCCACGTGTCAGACAAGGTGTCAGCAGAAAAGCGCCTTCGGCTTGTCAATGAACTGATTTTAGCGGCAGGCACCGAGGGCATGGTCGGGGGACAAGTCGCTGATATGGAAGCGGAAAACCGCCAAGTCACGCTTGAAGAGCTCGAATCCATTCATGAACGGAAAACTGCCAAGCTTCTAGGTTTTTGCGTAATCGCCGGCGCGATTTTGGCGGATGCACCTGAGGAAGATATTGAAACCCTGCGTACCTTCAGCAGCCACATTGGAATCGGTTTTCAAATCAGAGACGATATTTTAGATTTAGAAGGCAGTGAAGAGAAAATCGGCAAACGTGTCGGATCGGATACCACAAATGACAAATCGACTTACCCGTCACTTCTTTCACTGGAAGGGGCCAAACGTAAATTGGATGCTCATATAAAAGAGGCGAAGCGATTAATCGGCGGACTCTCTCTTCAACAAGACCTCTTGTATGAGCTTTGTGATTTAATTGCGGCAAGAGATCACTAAAACGATCCTAATTTGAAGCGGCTGCACGAGATATGGTAAAATGTAAGCAGTTTATATGAAAAATGAAAAGGAAAGCGCGTTTGTCTTTTTTTATGTCCGAGATGATTGTCCAGCTCGGCATTCTGGAAGACATGTGCCATTGCAGAAATTCATGCTGAAAGTGAGTTGATCCGCTTTGGATCTTTTATCAATACAGGACCCGTCGTTTTTAAAAAACATGTCCATTGATGAATTAGAGAAATTAAGTGATGAAATCCGTCAATTTTTAATTACAAGTTTATCCGCTTCCGGCGGCCACATCGGCCCAAACTTAGGTGTCGTAGAGCTTACTGTTGCACTGCATAAGGAATTTAACAGCCCGAAAGACAAGTTTTTATGGGATGTAGGCCATCAGTCGTATGTCCATAAGCTGCTGACAGGTCGCGGAAAAGAATTTGCGACGCTTCGCCAGTACAAAGGGCTTTGCGGATTTCCAAAGCGGAGCGAAAGCGAGCACGATGTTTGGGAAACCGGGCACAGCTCGACTTCTCTGTCAGGCGCGATGGGAATGGCAGCTGCGCGTGATATTAAAGGAACGGATGAATATATTATTCCGATTATTGGGGACGGCGCGCTGACCGGCGGAATGGCGCTTGAAGCCCTTAATCACATCGGCGACGAGAAAAAAGACATGATTGTCATTCTTAATGATAATGAAATGAGTATTGCACCAAATGTCGGCGCCATTCATTCTATGCTCGGACGGCTTCGCACTGCGGGGAAATACCAGTGGGTCAAAGATGAGCTTGAATACTTATTTAGAAAGATTCCGGCAGTTGGAGGCAAGCTTGCCGCGACAGCTGAACGGGTCAAAGACAGCCTGAAATACATGCTCGTCTCCGGAATGTTTTTCGAGGAGCTTGGTTTTACGTATTTGGGCCCGGTGGACGGACATTCTTATCATGAGCTGATTGAGAATCTTCAATACGCCAAAAAAACAAAAGGCCCTGTTCTCCTGCATGTCATCACGAAAAAAGGGAAGGGGTACAAACCGGCTGAAACCGATACAATTGGAACATGGCACGGTACCGGACCATACAAAATTAATACCGGTGACTTTGTAAAACCGAAAGCCGCAGCTCCTTCATGGAGCGGCCTTGTCAGTGGAACTGTGCAGCGAATGGCGCGCGAGGACGGACGCATTGTAGCCATTACGCCGGCTATGCCTGTCGGTTCAAAGCTTGAAGGGTTCGCAAAGGAATTCCCTGACCGGATGTTCGACGTAGGAATCGCAGAACAGCATGCCGCAACAATGGCTGCAGCTATGGCAATGCAGGGTATGAAGCCGTTTTTGGCAATTTACTCAACCTTCCTGCAAAGGGCATATGACCAAGTCGTTCATGACATCTGCCGCCAAAATGCCAATGTGTTTATTGGTATTGACCGTGCAGGACTCGTTGGCGCAGATGGAGAGACACATCAAGGCGTGTTTGATATTGCGTTTATGCGTCACATTCCAAACATGGTCTTAATGATGCCGAAAGACGAAAATGAAGGCCAGCACATGGTTCATACAGCACTTAGCTATGACGAAGGTCCGATAGCGATGCGTTTTCCGCGCGGAAACGGACTCGGCGTAAAAATGGATGAACAGTTGAAAACGATTCCGATCGGTACGTGGGAGGTGCTGCGTCCAGGGAACGATGCTGTCATCTTAACATTCGGTACAACAATTGAAATGGCGATTGAGGCAGCAGAAGAGCTGCAGAAAGAAGGCCTTTCCGTGCGCGTTGTGAATGCGCGTTTTATTAAGCCGATTGATGAAAAGATGATGAAGAGTATCCTAAAAGAAGGCTTGCCCATTTTAACAATTGAAGAAGCGGTCTTAGAAGGCGGTTTCGGAAGCTCGATTTTAGAATTCGCTCATGATCAAGGTGAATATCATACACCGATCGACAGAATGGGTATCCCTGATCGGTTTATTGAACACGGAAGCGTAACCGCGCTTCTAGAGGAAATTGGACTGACAAAACAGCAGGTGGCAAACCGTATTAGATTACTGATGCCGCCAAAGACACACAAAGGAATTGGATCATGACGTCAAAGAAAGAACGATTAGATGTATTATTAGTGGAAAGAGGGCTGGCGGAAACGCGTGAAAAAGCCAAAAGAGCCATTATGGCGGGGATCGTCTATTCAAACGAAAACCGCTTGGACAAGCCCGGAGAAAAAATTGACCGCGACCTTCCGTTAACCGTCAAAGGAAACCCGCTGAGGTATGTGAGCAGGGGCGGTTTAAAGCTCGAAAAAGCGCTGAAGGAATTTCCCGTCTCTGTCAAAGATAAAATTATGATTGATATTGGCTCCTCCACTGGCGGTTTTACGGACTGCGCTTTGCAAAATGGAGCTAAACAGTCATACGCTGTGGATGTAGGCTATAATCAGCTTGCGTGGAAGCTCAGACAGGATGAACGGGTCGTCGTGATGGAACGGACGAACTTCCGTTATGCAACACCGGCAGACTTTACAAAGGGCATGCCGGAGTTTGCCACAATAGATGTGTCCTTTATTTCCCTGCGGCTCATCCTTCCTGTCCTTAAAACATTGCTCGTACCGGGCAGCGACTGCATGGCTCTTGTTAAGCCTCAGTTTGAAGCGGGACGGGAATCGGTCGGCAAAAAAGGGATTGTCAGAGATCCTAAAGTGCATGCTGATGTGCTCAAGCGAATGATCAGTTTTTCTGCCGCTGAAGGCTATATCTGTAAAGGCCTGTCATTTTCTCCGATCACGGGAGGAGACGGAAATATTGAGTTTCTCCTTCATTTGTATTGGCCGGGAGAGGGACAGGCAGGTCAGGAACTGCCGGAAGAAGAGATCATGCGCGTTGTAGAAGAGGCACATACGACGTTAAAAGAAAAAAAAGCAGATGTACCGGAATAATAGTGCGCTATTATTCCTTTTTTCTGCATTCATGTACAATGTGCAGAGAATCATATAACATAAAAGAACAGATAAGCTGGAAATAGAGGTGCTTACATGAACAAAGGCCAGAGGCATATTAAAATCAGAGAGATCATTACGAGCAATGAAATCGAAACGCAGGATGAATTGGTCGACATGCTGAAGCAGGATGGCTACAAAGTGACGCAAGCGACGGTATCACGGGATATTAAAGAACTTCACCTTGTAAAAGTGCCTACGAATAATGGTTCTTACAAATACAGTCTTCCGGCGGACCAGCGTTTCAATCCGCTTTCAAAGCTAAAGCGGGCATTGATGGACGCATTTGTGAAAATAGACTCAGCAAGCCATATGATTGTGCTGAAAACGATGCCGGGCAATGCCCAGGCAATCGGGGCGCTGATGGACAATTTGGACTGGGATGAAATGATGGGGACCATTTGCGGAGATGATACGATTTTAATTATTTGCCGGACTCCTGAAGATACAGAAGGCGTAAAAAACAGGCTGCTTGAACTGCTGTAACAGAAAAACTAACAAAGATAAGAGGTGTAATGCTGTTTGTTAGCTGAACTATCGATTAAAAACTTTGCCATTATTGAGGAACTGACGGTTTCTTTTGAACGCGGGCTTACGGTTTTAACAGGAGAAACCGGAGCCGGCAAATCCATCATTATAGATGCCATTTCTCTTTTAGTCGGAGGCCGCGGATCATCTGAATTTGTTAGATATGGGGAAGCAAAAGCAGAACTTGAAGGGCTGTTTCTTTTGGAGAGCGGCCATCCCGTTTTAGGCGTATGCGCTGAGCAGGGAATCGACGTTTCAGACGAAATGATCATCATGAGAAGAGATATCAGCACGAGCGGGAAAAGCGTTTGCCGTGTCAATGGCAAGCTTGTCACGATTGCCTCGCTAAGAGAGATCGGCAGGCTTTTATTAGATATTCACGGGCAGCACGATAACCAGCTGTTAATGGAAGACGAAAATCATCTCCAGCTCTTGGACAAGTTTGCCGGAGCCGAAGTGGAAAGCGCGCTCCAAGCGTATCAGGAAGGGTACCATCGGTATATGAAGCTGCTCAAAAAGCTAAAACAGCTTTCTGAAAGCGAACAGGAAATGGCCCATCGCCTTGATCTCATTCAATTTCAGCTCGAAGAAATCGAATCAGCAAAGCTTGAGATCAACGAAGATGAACAGCTTCAAGAAGAGCGTCAGCAAATTTCAAACTTTGAGAAGATATATGAATCGCTGCAAAATGCATATAATGCGCTTCGCAGTGAACAGAGCGGATTGGACTGGGTCGGAATGGCATCAGCCCAGCTTGAAGATATATCTGATATTAACGAACCGCTGAAAAAACTGTCTGAGAGTGTTTCGAACTCCTACTATCTGCTTGAGGACGCTACATTTCAGATGAGAAATATGCTGGATGAGCTTGAATATGATCCAGAACGCCTGAACTATATTGAGACGCGGCTCAATGAAATCAAACAGCTGAAACGAAAATACGGTGCCACTGTCGAGGACATTTTGGAATACGCTTCTAAAATTGAAGAAGAAATTGACCAAATTGAAAACAGGGACAGCCACCTCCAAAGTCTGAAAAAGGAGCTTGACTCCGTTGGCAAGGATGTCGCAGTGGAAGCGGCAAATGTTTCTCAAATCCGGAAAACATGGGCGAAAAAACTGGCTGATGAGATTCATCGGGAATTAAAAAGCCTGTACATGGAAAAATCAACGTTTGATACGGAATTCAAAATCAGACAAGCGTCACGCAATGAAGCGGCACCGGTTGTAAACGGCCAGCCTGTTCAGCTGACTGAACAAGGGATCGATCTGGTGAAGTTTTTAATTTCAACCAATACAGGCGAGCCGCTGAAATCTCTTTCGAAAGTCGCTTCAGGTGGAGAGCTGTCACGGGTGATGCTTGCCATAAAAAGCATTTTTTCCTCACAGCAGGATGTGACATCGATCATTTTTGATGAGGTTGATACCGGTGTAAGCGGCAGGGTCGCACAGGCAATCGCTGAGAAGATCCATAAAGTGTCAATAGGATCACAAGTGCTTTGTATTACACACTTGCCTCAGGTGGCTGCCATGGCCGATACGCATCTTTATATTGCGAAGGAGTTAAAAGACGGCAGAACGACGACACGTGTCAAGCCGCTTTCTAAGCAGGAAAAAATAGTGGAAATCGGACGCATGATTGCAGGTGTCGAGGTAACCGATTTAACGAAACGCCATGCGAAAGAACTTTTAAAACAAGCGGATCAAGTCAAAACAACTGGGTAAGCTGCGCGAAAAGCGCAGCTTATTTTTTTTGTTTACATCCATTCGTTCATCAGTATATCCAATGTTTTTCTTCATATGACAGTTATAAATAAGCCTCCAAAAGGCAAAATTAAATGATGTAGCAGCAAGTCATAAAGAAGGTGTGGGATAGGAGCGAGGAGAGTGAAGTAGTGAATGCCCGATAACATCAGAAAAGCAGTAGGTTTAATTCTCCTTGTTTCGTTATTAAGTGTAGGTTTATGCAAACCGCTAAAAGAGTATTTACTGATTCCAACGCAAATGAGAGTATTTGAAACCCAAACACAAGCGATTGAAACAAGTTTATCGGTAAACGCTCAGACATCAGAATCATCAGAAGCGTTTACAGTAAAAAAAGATCCGCACGAAATTAAGGTGACAGGCAAAAAGTCAGGTGAGTCAGAATTAGTATACGATCTTGCCGGATTTCCAATTAAAAAAACAAAAGTGCAAGTTCTTCCTGATTTAAAGGTGATACCTGGCGGACAATCAATCGGTGTAAAACTTCATTCCGTCGGTGTTCTTGTCGTCGGATTCCATCAAATCAATACAAGTGAAGGCAAAAAATCTCCGGGAGAAACGGCCGGAATTGAAGCGGGCGACATTATTATTGAGATGAATGGACAGAAAATTGAAAAAATGAACGATGTAGCCCCATTTATCCAAAAAGCCGGAAAAACCGGTGAATCTTTAGATTTACTGATCAAACGTGACAAACAAAAAATCAAAACAAAGTTGATTCCACAAAAGGATGAACAAGAAGGCAAATACAGAATCGGATTATATATCAGGGATTCTGCTGCCGGCATTGGCACTATGACCTTTTATGAACCGAAAACAAAAAAATATGGAGCACTTGGACACGTGATTTCCGATATGGACACAAAGAAACCAATTGTGGTGGAGAATGGAGAAATCGTTAAATCCACTGTAACATCAATTGAAAAAGGGACAGGCGGTAATCCGGGAGAAAAACTGGCGCGATTTTCCTCAGAACGCAAAACGATCGGGGATATTAACAGAAACAGCCCATTCGGGATTTTCGGCACGCTGCATCAGCCGATTCAAAACAACATTTCAGATCAAGCACTGCCGGTTGCATTTTCTACTGAAGTCAAAAAAGGGCCGGCTGAAATTTTAACGGTCATTGATGATGACAAGGTGGAAAAATTTGATATTGAAATCGTCAGCACAACGCCGCAAAAATTCCCTGCGACAAAAGGAATGGTGTTGAAAATTACTGATCCAAGGCTGTTGAAAGAAACAGGAGGCATCGTACAGGGGATGAGCGGAAGCCCGATCATTCAAAATGGAAAAGTGATCGGCGCTGTCACCCATGTGTTTGTAAATGACCCGACAAGCGGCTACGGTGTTCATATTGAATGGATGCTGTCAGAAGCAGGAATCGATATTTACGGAAAAGAAAAAGCAAGCTGACTGCCGGAGTTTCCGGCAGTTTTTTTGTTTTGATCCCTCTTCACTTCTCAGAATACATACGGTAAAATATACAAAAGAAGATTTTTCGACAAATTCACGTTTCCTTGTTTGTCAAATTTCATTTTTAGTCGAAAAACAGAGAAAAACATAGAATAACAAAGATATGCCACTAATATTGGTGATTATGATTTTTTTAGAGGGTATATAGCGGTTTTGTCGAATGTAAACATGTAGCAAGGGTGAATCCTGTTAACTACATTTGGGGAGGAAGAAACGTGGAGAAAATTAAAGTTTGTGTTGCTGATGATAATCGAGAGCTGGTAAGCCTGTTGAGTGAATATATAGAAGGACAGGAAGACATGGAAGTGATCGGCGTTGCTTATAACGGACAGGAATGCCTGTCGTTGTTTAAAGAAAAAGATCCCGATGTGCTCGTATTAGATATTATTATGCCGCATTTAGACGGACTTGCGGTTTTAGAGAGGCTGAGGGAATCAGATCTGAAAAAACAGCCGAATGTCATCATGCTGACAGCCTTTGGACAGGAAGATGTCACGAAAAAGGCCGTCGATTTAGGCGCGTCCTACTTTATTCTCAAACCGTTTGATATGGAAAACCTTGTCGGTCATATCCGCCAAGTCAGCGGAAATGCCAGCAGTGTGACGCATCGTGCGCCATCATCGCAAAGCAGCATTATACGCAGCAGCCAGCCTGAACCAAAGAAGAAAAATCTCGACGCGAGCATCACAAGCATTATCCATGAAATCGGCGTCCCAGCCCATATTAAAGGCTATCTCTATCTGCGTGAAGCAATCTCAATGGTATACAATGACATCGAATTGCTCGGCAGCATTACAAAAGTCCTCTATCCGGACATCGCCAAAAAATTCAACACAACCGCAAGCCGTGTAGAAAGAGCGATCCGCCATGCAATTGAAGTGGCATGGAGCAGAGGAAACATTGATTCCATTTCCTCGCTGTTCGGTTATACTGTCAGCATGACAAAAGCTAAACCTACCAACAGCGAATTCATTGCAATGGTTGCGGATAAGCTTAGATTAGAACATAAGGCTAGCTAACTATTGGATTATATAATTCCTTAGATTTCAGGAAAACTGAGCATAATGTTATATCTTTAAGTTTACGTCTTCTTTACTGGTGTCGCAATTTAGTGAAGGAGACGTTATTATTGCAAACCAACTTTGAGAGAGAGAAATTTGCGGTGTCATCGAAAAGTTTCTATATA
>NZ_CP026521.1:2748673-2750813 GCF_002953915.1 Bacillus sp. MBGLi79 | reverse complement strand
AAAGAAAAATGGTTCGGCGGAGAAACGAAAAAGTAAGCGTGAAAAGTTCAACTTTTTGTTGAACTTTTTTTTCTAAAGCGATGTGCGCCTCTTTGATGATGAGGCGGGAGAGGGAGAGTCACATGAATTTTCTTGATTTTTCTAGTACAATACCCGAGATGCCTTTCATTTTGGAAGGCTTGGGCGTCACCTTAAAAGTGGTCGCGGCTGCGGCCGTGCTTGGATTTTTGCTGGGGGTTTTGATTACGCTTTTAAAAATCAGTTCGATCAAGCCCCTCGCATGGATTGCCGATTTTTACACTTCCATATTCCGGGGGACACCGCTTGTTCTGCAGCTGATGATCGTCTATTACGGGCTGCCTCAGGTGCTGGGCTTCGATATTGATGCTTACTGGGCGGCCGTCATCGCATTCGGCTTAAATTCCGCCGCTTATGTGTCAGAAATCATCAGAGCCGGAATCAATGCGATCGACAAAGGGCAAAAAGAAGCGGCGATGGCGCTGGGCGTCCCGTATGCAAAGATGATGAAGGATCTCTTGCTGCCGCAGGCCTTTAAAAATATCATGCCAGCGCTGATCAACGAATCGATTACACTGACAAAGGAATCGGCTGTTGTCACCGTCATCGGACTCGGCGATATTATGAGACGAAGCTATCAGGCGGGAGCGGCGATCTACAGCCCGCTTGAGCCGATGCTGTTTGCGGGTCTCATCTACTATGTGCTCGTTTTGATCCTGACGTTTGTCGGCAAAGCGATTGAAAGGAAGCTGAATGTCAATGATTAATGTTCGCAATCTCTCAAAATCTTTCGGAAAGCACGAGGTGCTTAAACATATTTCCGTTTCCTTTGAAAAAGGCGAAGTAGCCGCTGTCATCGGTCCGTCAGGCTCAGGCAAGTCCACGTTTCTGCGTTGCTTAAACATGCTCGAAAAGCCGACGGAGGGCAGCATTTTCATTCAGGATCAAGAGATTACAAGACCGAAAACAAATGTGCTGAAAATCAGAGAGAACATCGGCATGGTCTTTCAGCATTTTCATTTGTTTCCGCATAAAACGGTTCTTGAAAATATTACGTATGCACCTGTCCATGTCAAAAAAGAAAGCAAACAGGCAGCAACGAAAAAAGCGGAAGAACTGCTTGAGAAAGTGGGGCTTATCGATAAAAAAGATGATTATCCGAACCGTTTATCAGGGGGGCAAAAGCAGCGCGTTGCGATTGCGAGGGCGCTGGCGATGAATCCGGACATCATGCTGTTTGACGAGCCGACATCGGCCCTTGATCCTGAGATGGTCAAAGAAGTGCTTCAGGTGATGCAGGATTTGGCGAAAACCGGGATGACGATGGTGATCGTGACGCACGAAATGGGCTTTGCCAAAGAAGTCGCCGACAGGGTGCTTTTCATGGATGAAGGAACCATTGTCGAAGACGATGCTCCTAAAGCGTTTTTTTCTTCTCCAAAATCGAAAAGAGCTCAAGACTTTTTAGAGAAAATACTATAAAATAAGCTGAAGAAGATGCTGATCTTCTTCTTTTTTATTCACTAAGACTAGCAGAAAAGATTGGGGTTAACGATGTTTAAAATAGGTTATCGCACATTAAAAACAGCGCTTGGCACAGCATTGGCCATCTATATCGCACAGCTGCTCGGCCTTCATAATTTTGTGTCGACAGGGATCATCACGATCCTCTGTATTCAAGTGACGAAAAAGCGGTCCCTTCAGTCATCATGGGCCCGGTTTGCGGCATGCATTCTTGCGATCGTTTTTTCATACGCGTTTTTTGAACTGATCGGCTATCATCCGGCTGTCATCGGTCTGATGCTGCTGTTCTTTATTCCGACAACCGTTCTTCTGAAAATAAAAGAAGGAATCGTTACAAGTTCGGTCATCATTCTTCATCTTTATATGTCAGAAGGGATCACCCTTTCTCTCATTTGGAATGAATGCCTCATCATCATTACGGGAATCGGCGTTGCCCTGCTGATGAATTTGTACATGCCGAGCCTCGATAAAGAGCTCAAACAGTATCAGCAGAAAATCGAAGATAACTTTGCCAAGATTTTTGAAGAAATCGAACGCTATTTGCTGACCGGGGAACAGGACTGGACGGGAAAAGAGATTCCTGAGACGCACCGTTTGA
>NZ_CP026521.1:2744316-2748573 GCF_002953915.1 Bacillus sp. MBGLi79 | reverse complement strand
GGGCAGCTGGTTTACCCGGTTAATCTTTTTTTATTTGAACGGGGAGTAGGATAGCGTGAAAGTTCATATTAAAGACTTTATCCACTACGCCGTTGTTGAACGGGGGCTTTCCCACAACACGGTTGTGAGCTATGAACGGGATTTGAATAGCTACGCCGCCTATTTAGAGGAACAGGAGCAGCTGAGCTCTTTTGACCAGGTGACAAGGCTTACCATCATCCAGTTTTTAAAGCATTTAAAAGACGCCGGAAAATCCGGTAAGACGATTGCGAGGCATCTCGCTTCCATCCGCAGCTTTCACCAGTTTCTGCTGAGGGAAAAAGTAACAGCCCAGGACCCGTCCGTCCATATTGAGTCACAAAAAACGGAACGGACGCTCCCGAAGGTGCTGTCATTACAGGAAGTCGAAACGCTTCTCGATACGCCGAAGCTGACGGGGCCGTTCGGCTACCGCGATAAAGCGATGCTGGAATTACTGTATGCGACAGGAATCCGCGTCAGCGAGATGATCGCATTAAAGCTGTCTGATGTCCATTTATCGATGGGCTTTATCCGCTGCTTCGGGAAAGGAAGAAAGGAGCGGATCGTTCCGCTCGGCGAAGCGGCGTCACATGCGGTCGGCGAATATCTGTCAAAAGCGAGGGGAAAGCTTTTGAAAAAAAATTCCGAAGACGCCCTGTTTCTGAATCACCACGGCAGACAGATGAGCCGGCAGGGGTTTTGGAAAAATTTAAAGAAAATCGCCTTGGAAGCGGGAATTAATAAAGAGCTGACGCCGCATACACTGAGGCACTCATTCGCCACACACCTGCTCGAAAACGGAGCCGATCTCCGGGCCGTTCAGGAAATGCTCGGACACGCCGACATTTCGACGACGCAAATTTATACACATGTGACGAAAACAAGGCTGAAAGACGTATATAAGCAATACCATCCCCGTGCATAGCCTAAAAGAACAGGCGAAAGCACGGTTTTTCATGTTGAGTGTGCAGCAAATTGCGGGAAGTTTCTCACTATTCCCGTTCGTATTGTCAACTGTTGTGTAAACGGTTTATACTTGGCTAATAGCGGTATTTTGGTTTTTTTATGCCAAGCGTGACAGCCTACAGCTGACAGAAAGAAAAAAAGGAGGCCGACAAATGCCTGCATTTGATTACAACCGCGTATTTTTAATTGTGATGGATTCCGTTGGAATCGGCGAGGCGCCTGATGCCGATCAATTTAATGACAAAGGCGCAGATACATTGGGCCATATTGCCGAACACATGGGAGGCATCCGCCTGCCGAACATGTCGAAGCTCGGACTCAGCAATATCCGAGAAATCAAAGGTGTCGAAAAGGCAGAAGAGCCGCTTGCCTATTACGGCAAAATGAAAGAAGCCTCAAACGGAAAAGATACGATGACTGGTCATTGGGAGATAATGGGACTTTACATAGACAAACCTTTCCAGGTGTTTCCCGAAGGTTTTCCGGACGAATTGATCCATGAACTTGAACAGAAGTCCGGAAGAAAAGTGATTGGAAACAAACCTGCATCAGGCACTGCGATTTTGGATGAGCTCGGTGCGGAGCATATGGAAACCGGCGCGCTGATCGTCTACACCTCAGCGGACTCCGTTCTGCAGATTGCCGCACACGAAGAAGTCGTGCCTCTCGAGGAATTGTACAAAATCTGCGAGATCGCGCGCGAGCTTACGCTTGACGAGAAATATATGGTCGGACGCGTCATTGCGAGGCCGTTTGTTGGCAAGCCGGGCGAATTTAAACGGACGCCGAACCGGCATGATTATGCGCTGAAGCCGTTTGACAGAACCGTAATGAATGAATTGAAAGATGACAGCTATGATGTGATTGCGATCGGCAAAATCTCCGATATCTACGACGGCGAGGGCATTACGGAATCGCTTAGAACGAAATCAAATATGGACGGGATGGACAAGCTGGTGCAAACGCTTGACAAAGATTTTACAGGAATCAGCTTTGTAAACCTCGTGGACTTTGACGCGCTGTTCGGGCACCGCCGCGATCCTGAAGGATACGGAAAAGCGCTCGAGGAATTCGACGCGCGCCTTCCTGAAGTATTTGAAAAGATGCGTGAAGACGATCTGCTCATCATTACCGCCGACCACGGCAATGATCCGGTTCACCATGGCACAGACCATACAAGGGAGTACGTGCCGCTTCTTGTATACAGCAAAAAGCACGAAAAGCCCGGTGCGCTTCCGCTCGCAGATACATTCGCGGACATCGGCGCGACGATTGCCGACAACTTTAAAACGAATATGCCAAAGTACGGAAAAAGCTTTTTATCCCTGCTGAAATAGGAGGAAACGACGTGAAACAGATGATTGCAAATGCCGCAGACTATATTAAAAGCAAAACAGAAATCAAACCGGCGGTCGGCCTGATTTTGGGATCGGGCCTTGGCGTGCTTGCTGATGAGATAAAAGACGCCGTTCGCATTAAATATGAAGACATCCCGGATTTTCCTGTTTCCACTGTTGAAGGGCATGCCGGACAGCTTGTCATCGGCAGACTTGAAAATGTGCAAGTCGTCGCGATGCAAGGGCGTTTTCATTTTTACGAAGGATATTCAATGGACAAGGTAACCTTCCCGGTACGTGTCATGAAAGAACTCGGGATCGAGACTTTAATTGTGACCAATGCCGCAGGCGGCGTCAATGAATCGTTCCGTCCCGGCGATTTGATGATCATATCCGATCATATCAATTATATGGGAACGAATCCGCTGATCGGGCCGAACGATTCCTCGCTGGGTGTCAGATTCCCTGACATGTCATCCGCATATGATAAGGAACTGCGCCTCTTGGCGAAAAAAACAGCCGAAGAATTGAACATCAGTGTACAAGAAGGGGTTTACACAGCCGTCACAGGACCTACATACGAAACGCCTGCCGAAGTGCGCTTCCTCAGAACGATCGGATCGGATGCTGTCGGCATGTCGACGGTTCCGGAAGTCATCGTGGCAAAACATGCGGGCCTTCGCGTGCTCGGCATTTCGTGTATATCAAACGCGGCAGCCGGAATCCTCGATCAGCCGCTCTCCCATGACGAAGTGATCGAAGTCACCGAAAAAGTAAAAGCCGACTTTTTGCGGTTTGTTAAAGCGGCCGTCGCCAAAATCGGCTAAAACCGCCGCGAAGTTGAAATGTGAGCCAATGCAAGTTCAAATAAGAACCTGCATTGGCTCTTTCTTTTTGCTTGATGAGAAATTTTTTCCAATCAATCCGTATAAATCCAACTGGATTGGAAAAAATAGAGAGGATTACGAAATGGAGGTCTGGGTGATGAAACGTCATTTATCCAAATTGCTGATTTTTACGATAATCCTGATGACTGCGCCGCCGGCGTTTGCAAAAGAGAGCGAAAAGAAACCGTCGGAGCTTGCTGATGACGCAAAATCTGCCGTTTTAATCGAGCGGGATACCGGTAAGGTGATGTATGACAAGAACAGCCGTGAAAAGCTTCCCCCGGCCAGCATGACAAAAGTGATGACCATGCTGTTGATCATGGAAGCTCTTGATGAAGGCAAGATCAAAATGAAAGACAAAGTCAGAACAAGCGAGTATGCCGCTTCAATGGGGGGATCGCAAATTTTCCTTGAGCCCGGCGAAGAAATGACGGTTGAAGATATGCTGAAAGGGATCGCCATCGGATCGGGTAATGATGCCTCTGTGGCAATGGCAGAGCATATTGCCGGATCTGAAGAGGAATTTGTCAAAAGAATGAATGAAAAAGCCGCTGAGCTCGGCCTCAAGGATACATCTTTTCAAAATACGACAGGTCTGCCTGAAGAAGGCCATTACAGCACAGCCTATGACATGGCACTCATGGCGAAAGAGCTTTTAAAATATGAAAACATCACGAAATTTACGGGAACATATGAAGACTATCTGAGAGAAAACAGTGATAAAAAATTCTGGCTCGTCAACACAAACCGCCTCATCAAATTTTATCCCGGCGTTGACGGAGTCAAGACCGGCTTTACAAATGAAGCAAAGTACTGCCTGACAGCTTCAGCGAAAAAAGGAAACATGCGCGTCATCGCTGTCGTTTTTGGTGCCAGTACGCCAAAAGAACGAAATGCCCAAATCACAAAAATGCTTGATTTTGCATTCAGCCAATATGAAACGCATCCGATGTATAAACGCAATGAAATCATTTCCGATTTGAAGGTCAATAAAGGCCATGAGCAAAAAATAAACCTTGTCACATCGGAACCGATTTCCCTTTTGA
>NZ_CP026521.1:2742764-2744216 GCF_002953915.1 Bacillus sp. MBGLi79 | reverse complement strand
TTTTTAGGGGATTATTCCCTTTGTAAATCAAGAAAATTTGGACAAATGGTGGTTTAGTTTTTAAAACGAAATGTTATAATACAACATAAGAATCGCACTATCATGAAGCCGGAAGATGCATCGGGCAGCAATCGGACCGCCCCTTGCACCTTTGTAGATAGAGAAAGAGGGAATGACAATTGTTTTTACATGGTACTAGCAGACGAAATGAAAGTGGACACCTCGAAATCGGCGGTGTCGATGTTCTATCATTGGCAGAAAGATATGGAACACCTCTTTATGTATACGATGTCGCGCTGATAAGAGAGCGCGCTCGAAAATTCCAGAAGGCATTCAGGGAAGCCGGTTTAAAAGCGCAGGTAGCGTATGCAAGCAAGGCGTTTTCAGCGGTCGCCATGATTCAGCTTGCCGAACAAGAGGGGCTGTCTCTGGATGTGGTATCGGGAGGAGAGCTTTTTACTGCGATCAAAGCAGGGTTCCCCGCTGAACGGATTCATTTTCACGGAAACAATAAGAGCCCTGAAGAACTAGCCATGGCTCTGGAGCATCAAATCGGCTGCATCGTGCTCGATAACTTTCACGAGATCGCCATTACAGAAAAGCTTTGCAAGCAATCAGGACAAACTGTAGACGTTTTGCTCAGAATCACACCGGGAGTTGAAGCGCACACGCATGATTATATTACGACGGGACAGGAAGATTCGAAATTCGGTTTTGATCTGCACAATGGGCAGGTCGAACAAGCCATCGAACAAGTCCTTCGCTCATCTGCGTTTAAGCTCCTCGGCGTGCACTGCCACATCGGTTCGCAAATTTTTGATACGGCGGGATTTGTTCTTGCGGCAGACAAGATCTTTGAAAAGCTCGCTGAATGGAGGGAGACTTACTCATTCATTCCGGAAGTGCTCAATCTCGGCGGGGGCTTCGGCATCCGCTATACAAAAGACGACGAGCCGCTCGCTGCCGATGTCTATGTTGAAAAAATCATCGAGGCGGTCAAAGCAAATGCCGAGCATTTCGGCTTTGACATCCCTGAGATTTGGATCGAACCGGGCAGGTCTCTCGTCGGAGATGCAGGAACCACGCTGTACACGCCCGGTTCGCAAAAAGAGGTGCCGGGCATTCGCAAATATGTGGCTGTTGACGGCGGCATGAGCGATAATATCAGGCCGGCGCTTTATGAGGCAAAATATGAAGCGGCCGTCGCCAACAGGATGAACGATGCTTGTCATGATACCGTATCAATCGCAGGAAAATGCTGTGAAAGCGGAGATATGCTGATTTGGGATTTGGAAATCCCCGAAGTTCGTGACGGAGATGTGCTCGCCGTTTTCTGCACCGGTGCATACGGCTACAGCATGGCCAACAACTACAACCGCATTCCGCGCCCGGCCGTCGTTTTTGTCGAGGATGGAGAAGCGCAGCTCGTCATTCAGAGAGAGACGTATGAGG
>NZ_CP026521.1:2741520-2742664 GCF_002953915.1 Bacillus sp. MBGLi79 | reverse complement strand
AAATTGATGTTCAAGTACCAGAGGTTGGAGATGTGGTGAAAGGTATTGTAACGAAAGTTGAGGACAAGCATGTCGATGTTGACATCCCCAACTGCAAGCAAACCGGAATTATCCCAATCAGTGAATTATCAAGTCTTCATGTTGAAAAAGCATCAGATGTCGTCAATGTAGACGATGAGCTTGAATTAAAAGTGACAAAAGTGGAAGACGATGCATTGATTTTATCAAAACGTGCTGTTGATGCAGACCGCGCTTGGGAAGACCTAGAGAAAAAGTTTGAGTCAAAAGAAGTGTTTGAAGCCGAAGTAAAAGACGTCGTTAAAGGCGGTCTGGTCGTCGATATCGGCGTGCGCGGATTCATTCCCGCATCGCTTGTAGAGGCGCATTTTGTTGAAGATTTTACAGATTATAAAGGAAAGACGCTTACTTTAATCGTCGTTGAGCTTGACAGAGATAAAAACCGCGTGATTTTATCACACCGTGCGGTTGTTGAAAAAGAGCAGTCGGAAAGAAAACAGGATTTTCTTCAAACGCTGGAAGCGGGACAGGTACTTGAAGGAAAAGTGCAGCGCCTGACAGATTTCGGTGCTTTCGTTGACATCGGCGGCATTGACGGTCTTGTTCACATCTCCCAGCTGTCGCATTCACACGTTGAAAAACCGTCAGACGTAGTCGAAGAAGGCCAGGATGTCAAAGTCAAAGTGCTGTCCGTCGACCGCGACAATGAGCGAATTTCGCTATCAATCAAAGAAACGCTTCCTGGGCCTTGGTCCAACATCGGCGAAAAAGTGAAGCCTGGAGACGTATTGGACGGAAAAGTCCAGCGCTTGGTGAGCTTCGGTGCGTTTGTCGAAGTGCTGCCTGGAGTTGAAGGCCTCGTCCACATTTCGCAAATCTCGAACAAACACATCGGAACACCTCATGAAGTCCTTGAGGAAGGCCAGGACGTTAAAGTGAAAGTTCTTGACGTCAACGAAGAGGAAGAGCGCATTTCTTTAAGCATGAAAGAGCTTGAAGAAAACACCGATAAAGCAGAGCAGGAAGATTACCGTCAATACCAGGCGAAGGAAGAGTCTTCAGGCTTCCAGCTTGGTGAAATGATCGGAGACAAACTGAATAAATTAAAGTAAAAGTTGGTGATGAT
>NZ_CP026521.1:2740225-2741420 GCF_002953915.1 Bacillus sp. MBGLi79 | reverse complement strand
CCGGGAGGGGATCACTTGGAAAAGGTCGATATTTTCAAGGATATCGCTGAACGAACAGGAGGCGATATATACTTAGGTGTCGTAGGAGCTGTACGTACAGGAAAATCTACGTTTATCAAAAAATTTATGGAGCTAGTGGTGCTCCCGAATATCAACAATGAAGCAGACCGGGCGCGCGCACAAGATGAGCTCCCCCAAAGTGCCGCTGGCAAAACCATTATGACAACTGAACCGAAGTTTGTTCCGAATCAGGCAATGTCAGTTCATGTCAGTGACGGACTCGATGTGAATATAAGGCTTGTCGACTGTGTCGGCTATACTGTACCCGGAGCAAAGGGATACGAGGATGAAAACGGGCCGAGAATGATCAACACTCCTTGGTATGAAGAGCCGATTCCGTTTCACGAAGCTGCCGAAATCGGCACGAGAAAAGTCATCCAGGAACACTCCACCATCGGTGTTGTGATTACGACTGACGGCACGATTGGAGAAATCGCCAGACAGGATTATATCGAGGCTGAAGAACGGGTGATCGATGAATTAAAAGAGGTTGGAAAACCATTTATCATGGTCATCAATTCCGTAAGGCCGTACCATCCGGAAACGGAAGCGCTCAGGCAAGAGCTGATGGAGAAATACGACATTCCGGTGCTGGCGATGAGCGTTGAAAGCATGAGGGAAGCGGACGTTCTGAGCGTTCTCAGAGAAGCGCTTTACGAATTCCCTGTACTCGAAGTCAACGTCAATCTTCCGAGCTGGGTCATGGTATTAAAAGAGAATCATTGGCTCAGGGAAAACTATCAAGATTCCGTTAAAGAAACCGTCAAAGATATTAAAAGACTGAGAGATGTCGACCGCGTCGTCGGACACTTCAGCGAATTTGATTTTATCGAGCGCGCCAGCCTCGCCGGAATAGAAATGGGCCAGGGGATTGCCGAAATCGATTTGTACGCGCCGGATTACCTGTACGATGAAATTTTGAGGGAAGTCGTCGGCGTTGAAATCAGAGGAAAGGATCACCTCCTTCAGCTCATGCAGGATTTTGCCCATGCCAAGACCGAATATGATCAAGTATCAGATGCGTTGAAAATGGTGAAACAAACCGGTTATGGAATCGCTGCTCCCGCATTAACCGATATGAGCCTTGATGAACCGGAAATCATCAGGCAGGGGTCAAGATTCGGAGTCCGCCTGA
>NZ_CP026521.1:2737551-2740125 GCF_002953915.1 Bacillus sp. MBGLi79 | reverse complement strand
CTGCGAATTTTGGGACAAGGGTGATATCTTTGCAAGACATCTACGGACAATTATCTTATTTGAAAATCAAGCTGAATCAAAAGCTTTCACATCCATATTTGGCGAAGCATTTGACTGCGCCGAAAGTTGATGAGGATAAGCTGTTTCTTTTCTACGCTCTGTTTGAGGAAACGGATTTAAAAGAAGCTGACAAGGAAAGTTACATCTTAACGGCGATGCTTGTTCAAACAGCCCTTGATACCCATGATGAAGTCACGACCGCAGCTTCAATTAAGCAGGACGACTATAAAAACCGCCAGCTGACCGTATTGGCCGGTGATTATTTCAGCGGCATGTACTACTCGCTGTTATCGGGTATGAAGGATATTTATATGATTCGGACGCTCGCTGCGGCCATCAAAGAAATAAACGAACATAAAATCAGGATTTACGACCATTCCGCAAAAGATGCGGACAGCCTGAAAAAAAGCGTCAGCATAGTGGAAGCTGCACTTTTTCACCATCTCGCCGACCACTTTTACCTGCCTCACTGGAAAACAGCCGCCAATGACTTTCTTGTGTTTAAAAGGTTTGCGGCCGAAGAAAAAGCTTCAGATTCCCGGCTGCTGGAGACGATCATACAGAAAGAGTTTCCGGAAGACCAGGCTTCATGCGGACAGCTGGCTGCAGCGGCTTATGAAGAAGCCAAGCTTGCGATCAACCAGTCGCTTGCTGCAAAGCCCGCCGTCCAAAAATGGCTTCTGAAACGCCTGCAGGAAATTCGGCCTGAAAAACGAACTTATCATCAGAAAGTGGAAGAAGGGTAATCATGGTGCAGTCAAAAGAACAGCGCGTACACGGCGTGTTTGAAAAGATTTATAAAAATTACGACCAGATGAACTCCGTCATCAGCTTTAAACAGCATAAAAAATGGCGCGACAAAACGATGCAGCTCATGAACGTACCAAAAGGAGCCAAAGCGCTTGACGTCTGCTGCGGGACGGGCGACTGGACAATCGCGCTCGCTGATGCGGCCGGAGAGACAGGGGAAATCAAGGGCCTTGATTTCAGCAAAAACATGCTGAGCATCGCCGAACAAAAGACCGACAGCTACAGCCAGATCGAACTGATCCACGGCAACGCGATGGAACTGCCCTTCCCGGACAATACGTTCGACTATGTCACCATCGGCTTCGGGCTTCGCAATGTTCCCGACTATTTAACCGTATTAAAAGAGATGGCGCGCGTGGTAAAACCCGGCGGCCAGGTTGTATGCCTTGAGACGTCCCAGCCTGAAATGTTCGGGTTCAAACAGCTGTACTTCCTGTACTTCCGTTTTATTATGCCCATGTTTGGAAAGTTCTTTGCCAAAAGCTTTAAGGAGTATTCATGGCTTCAGGAATCGGCCAGGGAATTTCCTGGTATGAAAGAACTTGCTGCATTGTTTGAAGAGGCTGGATTAGAAAATGTTCAATATCATCCGTTCACAGGCGGCGTAGCGGCTACACATGTCGGCTTGAAGCGATGATGACTACTGAAATACTCGGGTGAATCGATATGAAATTGACAACGTTTTATTCTTTTTTAAATGACGATATTGAATTAATAGAAAAAGAGCTTGAAAAGACCGTGCACTCCGACTATCCATTGCTAAGTGAAGCGAGCCTGCATTTGCTGCAGGCCGGAGGCAAGCGGATTCGTCCTGTGTTTGTCCTGCTTTCCGGCATGTTCGGTGAATACGATATCAACAAAATTAAAAATGTCGCTGTTTCATTGGAATTGATACATATGGCTTCGCTCGTACACGACGATGTCATCGATGATGCGGAGCTTAGAAGGGGACAGCCGACTATCAAAGCGAAGTGGGATAACCGGATTGCAATGTACACAGGTGATTATTTGTTCGCTCGCTCACTTGAAGCGATGACGAAAATAAACGAACCGAAAGCCCACGAAATCTTGTCCAAGGCGATTGTCGAAGTCTGTCTTGGAGAAATTGAACAAATCAAAGATAAATATAATATGGAGCAAAACCTCAGAACCTATTTGCGGAGAATCAGGCGCAAGACAGCCCTTCTGATCGCATC
Organism: Bacillus sp. MBGLi79; assembly: GCF_002953915.1. Taxonomy (NCBI): domain Bacteria; kingdom Bacillati; phylum Bacillota; class Bacilli; order Caryophanales; family Bacillaceae; genus Bacillus; species Bacillus sp. MBGLi79. The sequence continues at coordinate 2,738,059 of NZ_CP026521.1, read as the reverse complement.
GAGCTGCCAGCTAGGCGCCATTGCTGCCGGCGCGGGTGAAAACATTCATAAAACGTTGTACTGGTTCGGCTATTACGTCGGCATGTCCTATCAAATTATTGATGACATCCTCGATTTCACCTCAAGCGAAAAAGAGCTTGGCAAGCCTGTGGGCAGTGATCTGCTTCAGGGGAATGTCACGCTTCCCGTACTATATGCACGGAAATCGCCTGAATTAAAAGCGCGGCTGATGCTGGTCAACAGTGAAACGACTCCGGAACAGATCAAACCAGTGATCGAGGAACTGAAGAAAACCGATGCCATAGAACAATCGTTCAGAGTCAGCGAAATGTATTTAAATAAGGCTTTCGCACTGCTTGAAACGCTCCCGAAAAACCGGGCGCGGACGGCATTGGGCCAAATTGCGAAATACATCGGCAAACGAAAGTTCTAAAAAAACAACCACTGTTCTACCCCACAGTAAGTTTAGAAACCTATTTTGTTGTTAGACCTAAAGATCCAGATTTCA
>NZ_CP026521.1:2735122-2737451 GCF_002953915.1 Bacillus sp. MBGLi79 | reverse complement strand
AAGACGAGCGCGAACAGGGAATCAGGGCCTATCTGAATTTTGGGCACACGCTTGGCCACGCCGTTGAAGCCGAATACGGCTACGGAGAGATGACCCATGGCGACGCTGTCGCTTTAGGCATGCAATTTGCTTTGTTTGTCAGCGAGAAGGTGTTGAATTGTCCTGTTGACCGCACAAAAATCGCCGCCTGGCTGAAAAATCTCGGCTATCCGGAAAGCGTAAAACGCGAAGTTTCAACAGAAGCTCTCATCAATCGAATGATGAACGATAAAAAAACACGCGGAGGCATCATTCAGTTTGTTCTGCTGGATAAGATCGGCAGTGTGCGGCTGCACTCCTTTAAAGCCGATGAAATTGAACGATGGCTGAATATGTGGAGATTGGAGGGAGGCAAATGATGATGCGCGGAATTCGGGGAGCGACGACAGTTGACCAGGATACAGAAAAAGACATTACGGAGCGGACGAAGCAGCTGATCGGAAAAATGATCGATGAAAATCAACTCAAACCTGAGCAAGTCGTGCAGATCTTCATTTCTGCCACTTCCGATATTCACGCTGCTTTTCCCGCAAAGGTCGTCAGAACGTTTGACGGCTGGCAGCATGTGCCCGTCATGTGCATGCAGGAAATGGATGTTGAACACGCCCTTAAAAAATGCATCAGAGTGATGATGACGGTTCAGACGGATATGCGGCAGGATGAAGTCCGCCACGTTTATTTAGAAAATGCCGTAACGCTCAGACCTGATTTGTCATTGACAAAAAATACTGAATTGTAATACGATTGTAGAAACCTTGAAATACACAGGAGTGTGTATGGGGTTTTAGTTTAGAAAAGCTGAGTATGAGACTAGGGTAGATTGAGAATGAGCTGAGATGAGCTGAGTTGAGACAAAACGTTTATTCATTCTACCCAAAAGACGCTGTTCTTTTGGGTTTGTTTCGTTTTCCCCTCTTCAATTCAATCATTTGTCCTCTAAAGGCCTTCTTCTCATTCTCTCCGCCTGAATAAGGAGTGAGAGATTGTTGAGTCTGCAAACCGATTTTGCCTCTTTTTCAGAGGATACTTCACACTTTAAAACAATACCGATAATTGAGAGTTTTTCCGTCGATACGCTGACGCCCGTTCAATTGGTCGAGAAGCTGCAGGAAAACATCGTGTATTTGCTGGAAAGCCAGGATGAAACCTCTGCATGGTCAAGATATTCTTTCATCGGTCTGGACCCCTTTTTGACGATCAAAGAAGAATGCGGCCGGTTTCACGCCTGCGATCAAAAGCAGAAAAAGCTATATTCAGCTTCACAGTTAAAAGAAATTCTCGAATGGATGTCGGAGACATATTCGATCAAAGCGCCTGAGCTCGACATCCCGTTTACAGGGGGAGCGGTCGGCTATTTAAGCTATGATTTAATGCCGCTCATTGAACCGTCCGTCAAAGGGCACAGCAAAGAAACGGAGATGGAAAAATGCCTCCTGTTTGTCTGCCGGACGATGATCGCCTATGATCACGAGCTGAAAAAGCTGCATTTCATCCACTATGCAAGGCTTGAAGGCAGTGAAACAAGGGAGGAGAAACAGCGCATTTTTAAAAAGGGGAAAGAAGAGCTCAAACAGCTTACACAAAGGCTGTCAGGCCGGAAAACGACGAAAGAGCTGTTTCTCCCGCAAGGACGGCACACGGCCCCCAGCTTTAAAGGGGTTCAATCAACATATGAGAAATCCCGGTTTTTGGCCGATGTTAATCGCTTGAAAGAGTACATTAAAGCGGGAGACATTTTTCAAGGCGTCCTTTCGCAAAGGTTCGATATTCCGGTGAAGGTCAGTTCTTTTGAGTTATACAGAGTGCTGAGAATGGTCAACCCGTCCCCGTACATGTACTACATGAAGCTTCCTGACCGCGATCTCGTCGGAAGCTCGCCTGAACGCCTGATCCATGTTCAAAACGGTCATCTTGAAATTCATCCGATTGCCGGCACGAGGAAAAGAGGCGGTGATCAGGCTGAAGATAAGCGGCTCGAAAAAGATCTTTTAGCTGATGAGAAAGAAAAAGCGGAGCACTACATGCTCGTCGATTTGGCGAGAAATGATATCGGCAGAGTAGCTGAGTACGGATCTGTCCAAGTGCCCGAGTTTACGAAAATCGTTTCCTTTTCACACGTCATGCACATCATTTCGATCGTAACCGGCTCGTTAAAAGCGGGCGTTCATCCGGTAGACGCTTTAATGAGCGCATTTCCGGCCGGAACTTTGACCGGCGCTCCGAAAATCCGCGCGATTCAGCTTTTAAATGAACTTGAGCCCGAACCGAGGGAAACATATGCGGGATGCAT
>NZ_CP026521.1:2707944-2735022 GCF_002953915.1 Bacillus sp. MBGLi79 | reverse complement strand
TCGATCAAAAATCAATATATTAATTGAAAAGAGGGAGAATTATATGGTTAACGTACTTTTAAAGCGGGTCGGAGCTATATTTGATCGAATCTTCCGTAACAATCTCAACGAAAATTTTGAAGAGATTGAGCGCGGCTTTTTAGATGTGACGAAAGAACTTAATGCACATAAATGCTCAATAAGATCACACGATTCCCGTCAGATATCTCACGGAATATTTGATGTAGGTAATCGTATCGACAACTTAGATACACGATTTACTAATTTAGTTGTAAATCATGACGGAACAGATGTGAAAGAAGTCGTAGATCTCCGCGTTGCTTTGGATTCAACAACGCACTCAACTGCCAAGGACCGCGTGGATTATGACTTTGAGAGATTATATAAACGATTAGAATTATTACCAGAAGTTAATGTTCTAGAATTTGGTGCAGATCCAACAGGGAAAACTGACGCTTCGCCTGCTATTCAAGCTGCTCTGGATCTTGCTAAAAATGGCGAGGGTGTTCGAGTTTATATACCGAAAGGGTGTACTTTTAAATTAGAAGCGCCTCTTGTCTTTTGGGAGAATACGCTAGTTATTGCAAAGGATGCTACCCTTCTTAACTACTTTGGTGATCATATGGGCGTAAATGGTGATGGTACAGTACAATATAGCGGTTATGAAGGAAATGGAAATATAATTATCGACGGCGGGACGTGGGATTGTCGAGGTTTGCAAATTGAGAGAGGGTCAAATTGCTTTTCTTTTGGACATGGGAGAGATATCTACGTTAAGAATGTCACGTTTAAAGATATTCGAAGCTTTCACGGGATTGAATTTAACTCTTGTCATAGATTCGGTGCTTTCCACTGTAATTTTCTCGGTTTCTTTGATCCGGACGGTACGCGCTCATTTTCGGAGGCAATCCAGATAGACTTAGCGCAACGCCCGGGGGTATTTGGTCCATTTGGAAGATATGATTTTACTGTATGTAAGGATGGTGTAGTCACAGGATGTTATTTTGGAGCGTCAGGAACTCCGGGAACGCAAGCGTGGCCTCGGGGCGTTGGTTCCCACTCATCGACAATCGGATATTGGCATGAAAATATTTCGATTTACGACAATACATTTGACGGAACCACGGGATGGGCTATACGCGGATACAACTGGAATGCAACAAATATTTCTGGAAACACTCTGCGAAACTGTCACTATGGGATTACCATAAGCGCAATCGATCCTACAAATCCTGGTCATACCCTTAATGATAATTTTGAACAGTTATCGAAATCTCAGGATTTCAGAGATGTAACAATTCATAATAATCGAATCTATAATACAGTTGAGAACGAGGCAATTTATATACGAGGTTTTTTCAATAATGAAGGTATTGTCCATAATGTAGTTATCTCTGGAAATATAATAAACGCGGTTGGTGGATCAAACCAAGCGGGTATAAGGCTTGATGCAGTTTTCGGAGGCATTGTAGCTACTAACCAAATATCAGATGCATCAGGAGATGGCGTAAGGCTGAATGACTGTACAGGCATTAATGTTTCAGGAGGAAATCAAATTAACTTTGTAGGACGAGATGCCATAGCAGCGTTTGGAGAGTGTTCTGATTTATTGATTAATGGGAACCTTATCCGTGAACCCAAACGTTACGGTATAGAACAATCTAAGGTCCACGCTTCAGTTATCACTGGGAATCTCATAACAGGTGCTGGCCAAACAGAATATGGAGTATATGAAGCAATCCGAATTGCTAATGGATCAAAGCGGATTTTACTTGCGGGCAATATGTGCCGATCGATCTCAACAGCTTCGACTCTTGCACGGGCCGGGATTTATATAACAAGTTCGGTTAGTGAAGTTATACGGTACGGTAATGACTGCCGGGGAAGTTGGACAGTAGGAGGCATTGTCGATAATTCTTCAGACTCAAAGACTGACGCAAAAGACGTTATATAAGGAGTGGTCACTGTGTTGTTTCTCATAATAGGAGATGAAAGAATTGAGGTTGCTTCAGCTATGTTATCTGATGACAGTAACAATGTAACTGCTTATAGAGAGGATGGTAGCCGAGCTGTTCTGGTAGAGGGTGTTAATCTTAAAAATGTACATCTGGAAGATGGTAATGGTAACCATGTTGAGTTTGAGAAGCAAACCAGTATAAAACAAGAAATTGTAGATCTAAGAATACAATTAAAACAACTAACGGAAGCTGTTGAATTACTTTCTGCAAAAAAATTATAAATGTTGATTGATAGTAGTACCAATATTTAGTTTTGATAACGTTTTGTCCATTCTTTAAGTACTCTAGATTTTCTTATGTGCAAATTTTGTTTATGGAAGGAAATAAAGACTGCCGAATCCGTTTCGGCAGTCTTTTCATATTAATCTTTATAAGGCACCCAGCCAGGCGTGTTCACAATGGCTTGCCATAGCGGTTCAGGCAAATGATATTTTTCTTTATCTGTGCCTTTGATTACTGTTTCGATTTGCTTTTCACGGCCTTCTTTTACTTTTACCGCCCAGTCAGGGTCAACTAAAATTTCTCGTCCCATTGCGACTAGTGGAATACTGTTTTCGATGACGGCCAGCGCGTCATCTGCGGAATGGATGGAACCGACGGCGATCAGCGGCACTTTGTTTCCGGCACGTTCATTCAATAAGTCCATGCGTGTGCGAGTTGGATCTGCACCGCGGCGTGCTTTTGAGTTCACGTCCATCAGTGAAATATGAAGATAATCCAATTCTTTATCCCCTAAAGCGTCAACAAGCGTAAAGGTTTCAGTCATTGTCAATCCTGGTGTTTCAGGTTCTTCTGGAGACAGACGGTAGCCGACTAAGAACGCGCCCTTCGCATGTTCTGAAGCGGCTTTTTTCACTTCGTCAACAATAGCAAGAGGGAAGGCTAATCGTTTCTCATCGCTTCCTCCCCAGCGGTCCGTGCGCTGATTGGTTTTTGGAGAATAAAACTGCTGAATCAAGTAGCCGTTTGCACCGTGAATTTCGACACCGTCAAAGCCGGCTTCAATGGCGCGTCTTGTCGCTTCTCCAAACGCCTTCACAATGTTTTCCACTTCTTCTTCTTTTAATGCGCGAGCAATTTGTTTGCCATTATCAAACACGTCACTTGGCCCCACAACATCCTGTTGAGGAACGAGCTCAGATGGGCATTCGATGCCGCCATGATGAATTTGCACAACGGCTTTAGCGCCTTGTGCCTGAATGGCTTGTGCTAATGTTTTTAAACCCGGAATGTTGGAATCGTCGTGGATGGCCGGCTGCCCGGGAAATGCTTTTCCGTCCGGTGTGACATTTGCGCAGGCTGTAATCACCATTCCCATCTCTTTTGAACGAGGGATGATGTAGTCAAGCTCTGCTTCAGAAATTGTACCGTCTTCATTAGAAGCGTAATGAGTCATTGGTGCGACTGCGATCCGGTTGTCGATTGTAACACCGCTTTTAAACGTGAAGGGTTCAAACAGCGGCTTATACTTAGGATTCATTTGATCATCTTCTTTCGTTTGGATTCGCACATATTCTAGCCTATATGTAAAAATTAATGCAATTGATCTGCTTTACCGGCTGAATATCTTGAGTGCAGAGTGATATTTTCGCCGCTCTTTTTCAGGGCCTTTGTAGCCGCCGTTGATTTGGTGGCCGATGGAGCATGTGATGAGAGCGGCCGCCAGCAGCAGAACGAATTTTTTCATGGTGTTAACTTCTTTCAATAATGGAAATATCCTTTCAAAGGTTACGCCTGGCTGATCTAGCAGTCAAACCATTTGCTCACCCAATTCACAAATTTTTAAAAATGAATAAAAAGTTGCTTCTTTCCGCTAATTTTTTCTAATTAGCGCCTCATTTAGAGCCATCCTCATAGACAAAACTGCTCGTTATCTTTCTAACAACAGGAAATGATCGGGTCGTATAGCCCTTTTGAAAATCATGGAACTTGATCGCCTGCATTCATGTTGTCTTTACAAATCCGCCATTCTGGTCAAAGATAAAAGCCAAACATCAGGAAGAGGTGATCGTGTGAAACAAACGGTTCTTTTGCTATTTACTGCGCTTTTTCTTTCGGGATGCAGTGTAGCAAGTGCGGATGACTCAGCACCAAGGTTTACCGAAGAGGGAAAATTTATTGGCTCGGCTGATCCTCATACGATTGCGGTTTCTCTCAATGGAGAAGAAACCATGATACAAGTTCCGAAGGATAAACGTGATGAATGTGAATCCTTGCCAGACCAGACAAAAGTTTTAGTGAAATATACAAAGAAGGATAATGGGACTTTACAGCTGGAAGATATTCAGCTGCGAAAGAATTCGTCATAAAGAGACCGGAGGGAGAAAGTTGAGAATGTTATGGAGGAGCTTGGCGCTGTGTGGATTGGCTTTGACACTCGCGCCTTGTGTACAGGCAGCAGAGCCGATAGAAGGGAAAACCGTGTATATTGATGCCGGACACGGCGGTGAAGACAGTGGAGCAGTCGGAAACGGGCTCTTTGAAAAGGATATTAATTTGGCTGTTTCAGAGCATGTGACGGACAAGCTGAAAGAGGAGGGAGCCAATCCTGTTGCATCCAGATCAGACGATCATTTTCTGACCTTGGAGGACAGAGTCGCAAAGGCAAGTGCCAATCACGCTGATCTTTTTGTCAGCATTCATGTAAATTCCGGGGTTGCTTCAGCTTCAGGAACAGAAACGTATTTTCAATCTGATTATGAAGGGGAAAACAGCCGGCGTCTGGCAGCCGATATTCAGTCGCAGCTCGTTTCATCCTTACAAACGAGAGACAGGGGCGTGAAAGAATCAGACTTTTACGTCATTACATATTCACAAATGCCAAGTGTGTTGGCGGAGCTTGGGTTTATCACGAACAGCTCTGACGCGGACAAGCTGGGAAATGAAGAATACCAGCAAAAGGCAGCAGATGCGATTGTCAACGGCATTGATTCTTATTATGATCAGTAGATAAATATAGCCTTAATCCTAGAGTGGATCCGACAAAATAAGTATAATGGAGAAAACTTAGGGCTTGAGGTGAAACGATGACAAAGATTTTTGCCCACCGGGGGGCATCAGGACACTTTCCCGAAAATACAATGCTTGCATTTGAAAAAGGAATTGAAGCCGGAGCGGACGGGATAGAGCTTGATGTACAGCTGACGAAAGACGGACGCATTGTTGTGATTCATGATGAAAGGCTTAACCGCACGACATCGCTTAAAGGATTCGTGAAGGATACAGCCTATGATGTGATCAAGACTGCGAATGCGGCCGCAGGTCACGATCAGGCGTACAGCGATCTAAAAGTGCCACTATTAGAAGACGTGCTCTCGTGGGCGGTAAAAAAGGATTTTCTCATCAACATTGAATTGAAAAACAGCGTGATTCGCTATGAGGGAATGGAAGAAAAAGTGCTGGAGGCAGTGAAGCGATTCAATATAGAGGAGAGAGTCATCCTATCCACATTTAATCATGAAAGTGTAGCACTGTGCGCTCAGCTTGCGCCCCATATCGAACGGGCGGTATTAACTGCTGATGTGCTTTATCAGCCGGATCAATATATCGCGTCTATTCCAGCTACCGGCTATCACCCGAAGCTAAACAGCCCAGGGGTCACAGATGAAGTGCTGAAGAAAATGAGGAGCAGTTCGATTAAGGTAAGGCCGTATACAGTCAATCGGCCGGAAGATATGAAGCACCTCATTGAACTGGGAGCAGACGGCATGTTTACCGATTTTCCTGCAAAGGCTGCGGCATTGCTGAAAAATGAATAGTTGCTTTAGAAGAAGGCTGTTGACACAGCCTTCTTTTTTCATACATTCGTGCCCGTTTCAAAGCATACATTCATAGAAGACAACTAGAATTTGTAAGCGCTGTCTATCTTCTGAATGAGGTGAAACCATGAGGAAAACAGTCATTGTAAGTGCTGCAAGAACGCCATTTGGCAAATTCGGCGGAGTATTGAAAGAGGTGAAAGCTGCCGAGCTTGGGGGCATTGTGATGAAGGAGGCGTTGCAACGGGCTGGAGTCTCTGGAGATGATGTAGAAGGAAATGTCATGGGCATGGTTGTCCAGGCCGGCTCAGGACAGATCCCTTCCCGTCAAGCTGCCCGTCTTGCTGGAATGCCTTGGAGTGTGCCGTCAGAAACACTGAATAAAGTCTGTGCTTCGGGTCTTCGCGCTGTCACTTTATGTGATCAAATGATTCGGGCGCAGGATGCGGACATCCTTGTTGCCGGGGGGATGGAAAGCATGAGCAATATTCCGTATGCCATTCCCGCTGGACGCTGGGGAGCACGGATGGGGGACGGCGAGCTTAGGGATTTAATGGTGTATGACGGGTTAATGTGCGCATTTGACGAAGTGCATATGGCTGTTCACGGAAATACAGCGGCCAAGGAATATTCAATTTCACGAAGAGAGCAGGATGAATGGGCGTTGAGAAGCCATGCGCGGGCAGCTAAAGCAGCCGATGAAGGGAAATTTCAGGATGAAATTGTTCCCGTCAACTGGATCGGTCGAAAAGGAAAATCAAACGTTGTTGATAAGGATGAAGCGATTCGCCGTGACACAAGCCTGGATCAGCTCGCGAAACTTTCTCCGATTTATACAAGTGATGGTTCGATCACAGCCGGCAATGCTCCCGGGGTCAATGACGGAGCTGGCGCATTCGTGCTGATGTCGGAGGAAAAAGCAGCTGAGCTTGGCAAACAGCCTCTGGCTACAATTCTTGGTTTTTCAACTATGGGAATGCCAGCGCATGAACTGGCGGCAGCACCGGGGTTTGCCATTAATAAGCTCCTGAAAAAGAACGGTTTAACTGCCCAAGATATTGACTTGTTTGAAGTAAATGAAGCGTTTGCTTCTGTTGTGTTAACATGTGAAAAAATCGTAGGTTTCGATCTTGAAAAAGTAAATGTGAACGGCGGTGCGATCGCGCTCGGCCACCCGATCGGCGCGAGCGGAGCGAGAATTCTCATGACGCTCGTTTATGAATTAAAGCGACGGGGAGGGGGACTGGGTGTTGCCGCCATTTGCAGTGGGGCAGCCCAAGGAGATGCCGTCTTAGTGCAGGTTCATTAAAACATGATGAAAAAGGGGATTTAAATGGAAATCAAACAAATCATGGTAGCTGGCGCAGGTCAGATGGGAAGCGGCATTGCACAAGCAGCTGCTGACGCAGGTTTTTATGTGCGGATGTACGATGTGAGTCCGGAAGCTGCGGAGGCAGGATTGAAGCGGCTGAAGAAACAGCTGGCCCGTGACGCTGAGAAAGGAAAAAGGACCGAGGCGGAAGTGAGGAGTATCATCAGCCGCATTTCGATTTCTCAAACGCTTGAGGAGGCAGAGCATGCGGACATTGTGATTGAGGCTATCGCTGAAAACATGGCGGCGAAAACCAAAATGTTTAAAACACTTGATCGCATTTGCCCGCCTCATACGATTTTGGCCAGCAATACATCTTCCTTGCCTATTACAGAGATCGCTGCTGTGACAAATCGGCCTCAACGGGTCATTGGCATGCATTTTATGAATCCCGTCCCTGTGATGAAGCTGGTTGAAGTAATACGCGGCTTGGCTACATCAGAGGAAACGGCCTTAGATGTTATGGCATTAGCGGAAAAGATGGGGAAAACACCGGTTGAAGTCAATGATTTTCCGGGGTTTGTTTCCAATCGTGTGCTTCTTCCAATGATTAATGAAGCCATCTATTGCGTGTATGAGGGAGTGGCGAAGCCAGAGGCAATAGACGAGGTGATGAAGCTTGGCATGAATCATCCGATGGGTCCGCTTACATTAGCGGATTTTATCGGACTGGATACGTGTTTATCCATTATGGAAGTTCTTCACTCAGGCCTTGGCGATTCTAAATACCGTCCTTGCCCGCTGCTCCGCAAGTATGTCAAAGCAGGCTGGCTTGGCAAAAAGAGCGGACGCGGTTTTTATGAATATGAGGAGAGGACTTCCTGAAGTCAATTCCATCGGGGGTGGCCGAGTTGCATATAACCCAAGAGCAAGTCATGATGCGAAAAATGGTGCGTGATTTTGCCCGAAAAGAAATTGCTCCCGCTGCGGAAATTATGGAGAAAACGGACGAATTTCCCTTTCAGCTGATCAAAAAAATGGGCGAACACGGGCTGATGGGAATACCGGTGCCGGAACAGTACGGCGGTGCCGGGGCGGACGTTGTTTCTTATATTTTGGCGATTCATGAGATTTCAAAAATCAGCGCGGCTGTCGGCGTGATTCTCTCCGTTCATACCTCGGTCGGCACAAATCCGATTCTGTACTTCGGCAATGAGGAACAAAAGATGAAATATATACCGAAGCTTGCTTCAGGAGACCATTTAGGGGCCTTTGCACTGACGGAGCCTTACTCAGGATCGGATGCCGGAAGCCTTCGCACAACGGCAATTAAAAAGAACGGCAAATACGTATTAAACGGATCGAAAATATTCATAACGAATGGCGGAGCAGCTGATATCTATATCACATTTGCTTTAACGGCTCCGGATCAAGGCAGGCACGGGATTTCGGCTTTTATCGTTGAAAAAAACACACCCGGTTTTACGGTTGGGAAAAAAGAAAAAAAGCTGGGGCTTTATGGCTCTAATACTACGGAACTGATTTTTGATAACGCAGAAGTGCTTGAAGCTAATTTGCTTGGCAAAGAGGGTGACGGCTTCAACATTGCCATGGCGAATTTAAATGTCGGCCGGATCGGCATTGCGGCACAGGCGCTCGGTATTGCAGAGGCGGCTCTTGAGCATGCCGTTGCTTATGCGAAGCAGCGAGTGCAATTTGGAAGGCCGATCGCAGCCAATCAAGGCATATCATTTAAGCTGGCTGACATGGCGACTAGGGCTGAGGCGGCAAGGCATCTTGTCTACCACGCCGCAGACCTCCATAACCGCGGCCTGTCATGTGGAAAAGAGGCGTCTATGGCTAAACAATTTGCTTCCGATGCAGCGGTGAAGGCGGCGTTAGACGCCGTCCAAATTTATGGGGGATATGGCTATATGAAGGATTACCCCGTTGAGCGGCTGCTTCGCGATGCAAAGGTGACGCAAATCTATGAAGGGACGAATGAGATTCAAAGACTGATTATTTCCAAGTATTTACTTGGCGGGACCTGATAACCAAAAAAACGCAAAAACGGAGGTTGAGGATATGGAGGAGAAACAGCACTACTCTCCAGGGTTGGACGGTGTGATTGCGGCAGAAACTCACATTTCTTATCTTGACACGCAGTTCAGCCAGATTTTGATACGAGGCTATGATTTAATAGATCTTTCTAAAACAAAAAGTTATCTGGAGCTTGTCCATTTATTGCTGGAAGGGAGGCTGCCGGAAGAAAGTGAAAGAGAGACGCTGGAAAGTAAAATAAACAGTGCGTCAAGCCTGCCTGCTGATCATCTCCGTCTGCTTGAGCTGCTCCCTGAGCACACGCATCCAATGGATAGCCTGCGTACCGGCCTGTCGGCACTTGCCGGTTATGATCGGCAAATTGATGATCGGTCTCCTTCCGCTAACAAGGAGCGCGCATATCAGCTTCTTGGGAAAATGCCTGCCCTCACTGCTGCCAGCTACAGGATCATCAATAAAAAAGAGCCGATTCTTCCGCTTCAATCCCTGTCCTACAGTGCGAATTTTCTATACATGATGACAGGCAAATTGCCGTCCTCATTGGAAGAACAGATTTTTGACCGGTCGCTCGTCCTGTATAGTGAGCATGAGATGCCGAATTCAACTTTTGCGGCCAGAGTCATCGCATCTACTCACTCGGATCTTTATGGCGCTTTGACAGGAGCTGTCGCTTCCCTGAAAGGGAATCTTCACGGAGGGGCAAACGAAGCTGTAATGTATATGCTTTTGGAGGCAAAAACGACGTCTGAATTTGAGCAGCTTCTGCAAACAAAACTGAAAAGAAAAGAAAAAATCATGGGTTTCGGCCACCGTGTGTATATGAAAAAAATGGATCCGAGAGCACTCATGATGAAAGAAGCGCTGCGGCAATTATGCGATAAAGCCGGTGACCATCGTTTATATGAGATGTGTGAAGCAGGTGAGCGGCTGATGGAGAAGGAAAAAGGGCTCTATCCGAACTTGGATTACTATGCTGCCCCGGTTTATTGGATGCTCGGCATACCGATCCCTTTATATACGCCTGTCTTTTTCAGCGCGAGAACATCCGGTTTATGCGCTCATGTGATTGAACAGCATTCCAATAATCGACTCTTCCGTCCCCGTGTCAGTTACATGGGCCCGCGATATCAAACAGAATCATGAAAGGAGCTGGCAGAATGCAGAAAACGGATCGTGTTATCGAAGAAATCACAGACTATGTGCTTGAGAAAGAGATTACAAGTTCCGAAGCGTATACAACAGCGGGGCATGTATTGCTGGATACCCTGGGCTGCGGGATTTTGGCGCTGCGGTATCCAGAGTGCACAAAGCTGCTTGGGCCGATTGTTCCAGGAACGACTGTGCCAAATGGAAGCAAAGTGCCGGGAACGTCCTATGTTCTCGATCCTGTGAGGGCAGCGTTTAATATCGGCTGCATGATTCGCTGGCTCGATTACAACGATACGTGGCTGGCAGCGGAGTGGGGGCATCCATCCGATAACTTGGGAGGCATCCTTGCTGTTTGTGATTATGTATCAAGAGTGAGGCTGTCTGAAGGAAAAGAGCCTTTAACGGTACGCGACGTACTCGAGATGATGATTAAAGCGCACGAAATTCAAGGCGTCCTTGCGTTAGAAAACAGCCTGAATCGAGTGGGTCTTGATCATGTGCTGTTTGTTAAAATTGCGACAACAGCTGTTGCAGCAAAGCTTTTAGGCGGCGGGAGAGAAGAAATCAAAAATGCGCTTTCGAATGCATGGATTGACAATGCAGCATTAAGAACATACCGGCATTCACCAAATACAGGCTCTCGCAAATCATGGGCAGCAGGAGATGCAACGAGCAGAGGTGTTCATTTGGCGCTGATGTCGTTAAAAGGGGAAATGGGGTATCCGACAGCGTTGAGCGCACCGGGTTGGGGGTTCCAGGACGTTCTATTCAATAAGAAAGAGATCAAGCTCGCCCGTCCGCTCGACGCTTATGTCATGGAAAATGTGTTATTTAAAGTGTCTTATCCAGCAGAATTTCACGCTCAAACAGCGGCGGAGTGCGCCGTCATTTTACATCCGCGGGTAAAGGACCGAATTGATGAGATCGATCGTATTGTCATCAGTACGCATGAATCCGCTATCCGAATCATTGATAAAAAAGGCCCGCTTCACAATCCGGCAGACCGTGATCACTGCCTCCAATACATTACAGCAATCGGTTTGCTTTTTGGTGATATCACCGCACAGCATTATGAAGCTGAAACTGCGAGTGATCCGAGAATAGATAAATTACGTGATAAAATGAAGGTGACTGAAAATAAAGCATATACCGAGGATTATTTGAAACCTGATAAGCGTTCTATTTCAAATGCCGTTCAGGTTCATTTTAAAGACGGAACGAGCACGGAAATGGTGGAATGTGAGTTTCCTCTTGGCCACCGTTTTCGAAGAGAGGAGGCAGTGCCAAAACTTCTGGAAAAGTTTTCTGGCAATCTCAAAAGCCATTTTCCTGATAAACAGTGCAAACACATTTATGAGCGCTGTACCAGCGAGACTTTACAAACGATGCGCGTAAATGAATTCGTAGACATGTTCTGCATGTAAAAGGAGGATTTGTGTCATGTCGTGGATCGTCAATCAGCAATCGTCACAAGAAGAGCTTGCCGGGCGTTTCCGCAAGCTGATGTCGGCGCCGGACATTCTTCAAATTCCCGGCGCCCATGACGGGATGGCAGCGTTGCTCGCGAAGGAGGCCGGTTTTTCTGCTATATATTTGTCTGGTGCGGCTTATACAGCCAGCAGGGGACTTCCTGATCTAGGGATCATCACGTCGGCAGAAATGGCGGATCGGGCCAAAGACCTTGTGCGTGCTGCTGATCTGCCTCTGCTTGTGGATATCGATACGGGATTTGGCGGTGTGTTAAATGCCGCCCGAACCGCCCGGGAGATGCTTGAAGCCAGGGTAGCAGCCGTTCAAATAGAAGACCAGCAGCTTCCGAAAAAATGCGGGCATTTAAATGGCAAACAGCTCGTTCCGATCAAGGAAATGGCGCAAAAAATAAAAGCCATTAAACAAGCGGCACCCACCCTTATTGTTGTTGCCCGCACAGATGCCAGGGCGCAGGAAGGGCTTGATGCTGCAATAAAACGGTCAGCGGCCTACATTGAGGCGGGAGCAGACGCGATTTTCCCGGAAGCGCTCCAGGCAGAGAATGAATTCCGCCAGTTTGCTGAGCATATCTCCGTTCCGCTCCTTGCGAATATGACGGAGTTTGGGAAAACGCCGTATTATCGTGCCGATGAATTCGAAGATATGGGGTTTCGCATGGTGATATATCCTGTCACCTCGCTTCGAGCGGCGGCAAAAGCTTATGAGCGGATATTTGGTTTGATGAAGGAGCACGGCTCACAAAAAGAAGGACTTCATCATTTGCAGACGCGAAAAGAACTGTACGATACCATCTCTTATTATGACTATGAGGCATTAGATAAAACGATTGCCAAGACGGTTTTGCCTGACGAATAGTGCGACAAAAAAAGCCGGAGCATTCTCCGGCTTTTTTTGCAGTTATCGTTTTCTGAATCGCGGGCTGACTTGATTGCGTTTTCTGTCTCTGTATAGAATGAACCCGGCCAGCACATAGAGGCCGATCGCGAAAAAGATGAATCCTGACAACCCTTGGAGCCAAAGAGCTGAAAATGGCTTTATTGCATGGCCGAAAAGTGTATCTCTCATCAGTTTAATGCCTAAAGCGGAAATGGCCCCGGGGATGACTAATATCAAAAGCGCAAGAAGTCGGCTCATCTTCAGAAAACCCCTTTATCTTTTCATTTCCTTTATTGTCCAGCGGGAAAAATATTTTGTCAAGAGAAGAAAACGTGGTAACATAGGGTTGTGCAAATTATTGCAACGGAATAATTAGGTGTGCAAATTTTTTCATACAAAGGGGTATCGGGATGCAAAAGGTACTGATAGTAGGTGCCGGCAAAAGGGGAACGGCGTTATTACATATTCTGATCAAAACAGCCATCATAGATATCATTGCCGTAGTTGACAAAGACCCCAAGGCGCCGGGATTGAAAGAAGCAGAACAGTATGGGATTGCCGTTTCATCTGATTGGAAACCTTACATACAACAAAAACCGGATATCGTCATTCATACCACCGGCGATCAAGCCGTGTTTGACGAACTCCTTCAAAGAAAGCATGAAGATACCATTGTCATGCCGGGGAAAATGGCATACATCGTTTTTCAGCTGATGGAAGAAAAGCAGCACCTGATTCAAATGCTAAAAGAGCAAACATACAAACACGACAGAATTTTTAATTCCACCCATGACGGGATGATTTTTATTGATATCAATGAAGAGATCATTCTCTTTAACCATATGGCCGAAAAAATGGTCGGGAAAAAACGCGAGGAAGTCATCGGACGACCAATAAAAGAAGTCATTCCGAGCACTAAGATGCCGCGAATTTTAAAAACAAGAGTGCCTGAATACAACCAGAAGCAGCTTTTAGGCGATCATTTGCAAATTGTGACCACAAGGCTGCCGATTATTGATGAAGGCGGACGTCTGCTCGGGGCTCTTTGTGTGTTTAAAGATATCACAGATGCGGTCGAGCTGGCGGAGGAAGTGACCAACTTAAAGCAGGTCCGTACGATGCTGGAGGCGATTATCCAATCCTCCGATGAGGCGATTTCTGTCGTTGATGAAAACGGCATCGGGCTCCTAATCAATAAAGCATATACGAAAATGACCGGGCTATCTGAAAAAGAAGTTATCGGCAAGCCTGCAAACACGGATATTTCCGAAGGCGAAAGCATGCATTTAAAGGTGCTTGAAACAAGACGCCCTGTCCGCGGTGTCAGAATGAAGGTCGGCCCGAATGAAAAAGAGGTCATCGTCAATGTAGCACCGGTGATTGTGGACGGTATTTTGAAAGGCAGCGTCGGTGTGATTCACGATGTGTCCGAAATTAAAATGCTGACAGCGGAGCTTAACCGCGCCAGGCAAATTATTCGCACGCTTGAAGCGAAATACACGTTTGACGACATTATCGGCAAAAGCGAGCAAATGCTGGTTGCGCTTGAGCAGGCGAAGCTCGGTGCGAAAACGCCGGCAACGATTTTGTTGCGCGGAGAGTCAGGAACAGGAAAAGAACTGTTTGCCCATGCCATCCATAACGAAAGCGACCGGAAGTACAATAAATTTATTCGCGTAAATTGTGCAGCCCTTTCTGAAAACCTGCTTGAATCAGAATTGTTCGGCTATGAGGATGGTGCGTTTTCAGGGGCGAAGCGGGGCGGTAAAAAGGGTTTATTTGAAGAAGCAAATAACGGCAGTATTTTCTTAGATGAAATCGGTGAGCTGACACAAAATATGCAGGCCAAATTGCTGCGCGTCCTTCAAGAAAAGGAAATCGTCAGAGTGGGCGGCACGAAAGCGATCCCTGTCAATGTCAGAGTGATCGCGGCAACAAATGTAAATATTGAAAAGGCGATGGCGGATGGAAAGTTTCGCGAAGACCTGTATTACCGGATCAACCGCTATCCCATCTCCATTCCGCCTTTGCGGCAGCGGTTGGAGGACATTGAAGCACTAAGCGTCAGACTTATCCAAAAGATCAACCGGGATTACGGCAGGAATGTAAAAGGGCTCTCGCAGCAAGCCTTGCGCGCCTTATCTGCTTACCATTGGCCTGGGAATGTCCGCGAGCTTGAAAATGTCCTTGGACGAGCCATGATTTTTCTCAATCCGCATATGGAATGGATTGAAAAAGATCATTTGCCTATATTTGAACTTGAGCAAAAAGAAAATGACACAGATCTGAGGGCAGGTTTTGATTTTCCGGATATTGAAGGCGAAAAGCTGTCTGTCGCAGTAGAAAAATTTGAAGCGCATTTGATCCAGCAAACGCTCGAAAAGCATCATTTTAACCGGACAAAAACAGCGAAAGCCCTCGGTGTCAGCATTCGGAATTTATATTACAAAATGGATAAATATGGCCTTGCAAATGAAGGCATGCAATAATCTGCAGAATAAACGCAAACTTCTGCACGAATGTGTCAATATACCAGGTATGACAGCACCCTTAAGAGCTGGCACGGAACTTGCATAATAAAAGGCGGAGTCGAAACAAGAAAGGTGGTAGCAGATGAAGCTGAAAGATTTAATCGGCAAAGCGTCGATGCACAAAAACAAGACCATTGCGGTTGCTCATGCTGAGGATGAGGAAGTGATCCGGGCTGTAAAGCTGGCTGCCGAGCACCTATCCGCCCGTTTTTTGTTAACGGGCGACAGCAAAAAACTGAACGAGCTGACATCATCCATGCAAGGTCATCAAGTGGAAATCGTCCATGCCGATACACCTGAGGAGTCGGCGAAATTAGCGGTTCGTGCTGTACATCATAAAACAGCGGACGTTTTAATGAAAGGAAATGTGCCGACTTCTGTTTTGCTTAAAGCGGTATTAAACAGACAGGAGGGGCTTCGGTCATCAAGTGTCCTTTCCCACGTGGCTGTCTTTGATATACCGGATTTTGACAGGATGATGTTTGTGACAGATTCGGCAATGAATATCGCTCCCTCGCTGGAAGAGCTTCGGCAGATTTTGCAAAATGCCGTTCATGTGGCCCATGCAGTAGGGAACAATATGCCAAAAGCAGCTGCTCTGGCAGCGGTCGAAACGGTGAACCCAAAAATGGAAGCGACCGTGAATGCAGCAGCTCTAGCTCAAATGTTCAAAAGAGGCCAGATCAAAGGCTGTATTGTTGATGGACCGCTTGCTTTGGATAACGCAGTTTCACAAATTGCCGCGGCTCAGAAAAAAATTTCGGGAGACGTAGCGGGCAACGCAGATATCCTTCTCGTCCCAACAATTGAGGCCGGCAATATTTTATATAAATCACTGATTTATTTTGCCAAAGCCAGCGTGGCCGCTGTCATTACAGGAGCCAAAGCGCCGATTGCCTTAACAAGCAGAGCGGACTCTGCCGAAAATAAACTGTATTCCATTGCGTTGGCAATATGCGCATCCGAAGAATACACACATTAGGAGGAACGAACATGGAACTTTTTAAATATATGGAGAAATATGATTACGAACAATTGGTATTCTGCCAAGATGAACAATCAGGCTTAAAAGCGATTATCGCGATTCATGATACAACACTCGGTCCAGCACTTGGCGGAACGAGAATGTGGACATATGAAAATGAAGAAGCTGCAATTGAAGACGCGCTCAGACTGGCAAGAGGCATGACCTATAAGAACGCGGCGGCAGGCTTAAACCTGGGCGGCGGCAAAACAGTCATTATCGGCGATCCTCGCAAAGACAAAAATGAGGAAATGTTCCGCGCGTTTGGCCGCTATATTCAAGGGCTGAACGGCAGGTACATCACAGCTGAAGATGTGGGTACAACGGTGGAGGATATGGATATCATTCATGATGAGACAGACTATGTCACAGGGATTTCTCCTGCGTTCGGCTCTTCCGGAAATCCTTCCCCAGTCACAGCGTACGGGGTGTACAGAGGAATGAAGGCAGCAGCTAAAGCTGCTTTCGGAACCGACTCTCTTGAAGGGAAAACCATTGCTGTACAGGGTGTTGGGAACGTAGCCTATAACCTTTGCCGCCACCTGCATGAAGAAGGGGCAAACTTAATCGTTACGGATATCAACAAACAATCTGTACAGCGTGCAGTTGAAGATTTTGGCGCTCGTGCAGTTGATCCGGATGATATTTATTCACAAGACTGCGATATTTACGCGCCGTGTGCCCTTGGTGCGACTATTAACGACGACACGATTAAACAGCTGAAGGCGAAGGTGATCGCAGGTGCGGCCAACAACCAATTAAAAGAAACACGCCATGGTGATCAAATTCACGAAATGGGCATCGTTTATGCACCGGATTACGTGATTAACGCGGGCGGTGTCATCAACGTCGCAGATGAGCTTTATGGCTATAATGCTGAACGCGCACTGAAAAAAGTAGAAGGCATTTACAGCAATATCGAGCGTGTACTCGAGATTTCTCAGCGTGACGGCATTCCGGCATATTTAGCGGCTGACCGCTTGGCAGAGGAACGGATTGAACGCATGCGCCGCTCAAGAAGCCAGTTTTTGCAAAACGGCCACAGTGTATTAAGCAGACGTTAAGAAATTGATCTGGAGGTTATGAAAGTGCTACATGACGAAAAACGCATTCTCACAATTAATCCAGGCTCAACTTCAACGAAAATCGGTGTTTTTCATAACGAACGAAGTATTTTTGAAAAAACATTGAGACACAACATAGAAGAGCTGCAGCGATTTGACCAAATTATTGATCAATATGAATTTCGCAAAAACCATATTCTCGAAACGCTTCATGAACAGGGAATCAATATCTCAAAGTTTGATGCAGTCTGCGCAAGAGGCGGCCTTCTCCGGCCGATTGAAGGCGGGACTTACGTAGTGAACGATGACATGATTGAGGACTTGAAAAGCGGCTACGCCGGCCAGCATGCTTCTAATCTCGGCGGCATTATCGCGCGGGAAATTGCTGACGGCCTGAATATCCCTTCGTATATCGTCGACCCTGTTGTCGTAGACGAAATGTCAGTGCTCGCAAAAGTTTCAGGCATGCCTGAAATTGAAAGGAAAAGCATTTTTCACGCGTTAAATCAAAAAGCTGTCGCCCGTAAAGCGGCAGCCTCTCTTGGCAAACGATATGAGAACATGAAAATGATTATTACCCATATGGGCGGAGGTATTACAATTGGCGTCCATGACCACGGGCGAGTCGTGGATGTCAATAACGGCCTTCATGGAGAGGGGCCGTTCAGTCCTGAACGTGCAGGAACAGTGCCTGCGGGGGATCTTGTTGATCTATGTTTTTCAGGAGAATATACAAAAGAAGAAATCATGAAAAAACTGGTGGGCACCGGCGGGCTTTTAGGCTATCTCGGTACAAATGATGCAGTAAAAGTGGAACAAATGATTCAGGGGGGCGATGAAAAAGCCCGCTTCATTTATGATGCCATGGCATATCAGATAGCAAAGGAAATCGGAGCAGCCAGCGCGGTTTTAAAAGGTGAAGTTGAAGCAATTGTGCTGACGGGGGGCCTTGCGTACGGCAAAAGCTTTGTTTCTACTATCAGATCATACATAGATTGGATTTCAGACGTTTTAGTCTATCCGGGTGAAAATGAACTGCAGTCTCTTGCCCAAGGGGCGCTCAGAGTTTTGCAGGGCGAAGAGCAATCCAAACAATATCGTATTGAATAGACAGACAGGAGTGAGTCACCATGGCAACTGAGTATGACGTAGTCATTCTGGGCGGCGGTACCGGCGGTTATGTTGCGGCCATCAGAGCCGCTCAGCTCGGCTTAAAAACAGCCGTTGTTGAAAAGGAAAAACTCGGAGGAACATGTCTGCATAAAGGCTGTATCCCGAGTAAAGCGCTTCTTAGAAGCGCAGAGGTATACAGGACAGCGCGTGATGCCGACCAGTTCGGAGTAGAGACGGCTGGCGTGTCCCTCAACTTTGAAAAAGTGCAGCAGCGTAAGCAAGCCGTTGTTGATAAGCTTGCAGCGGGTGTAAACCATTTAATGAAAAAAGGAAAAATTGACGTGTACAAAGGATACGGTCGTATCCTTGGACCGTCAATCTTCTCTCCGCTGCCGGGAACAATTTCTGTTGAACGGGGAAATGGCGAAGAAAATGACATGCTGATCCCCAAACAAGTGATCATTGCAACAGGATCAAGACCGAGAATGCTTCCGGGCCTTGAAGCGGACGGTAAGTCTGTACTGACTTCAGATGAGGCGCTCCAAATGGAGGAGCTGCCAAAATCAATCATTATCGTCGGCGGAGGGGTTATCGGTATCGAATGGGCGTCTATGCTTCATGATTTTGGCGTGAAGGTAACAGTTATCGAATACGCGGATCGCATATTGCCGACTGAAGATCTAGAGATTTCAAAAGAAATGGAAAGTCTTCTTAAGAAAAAAGGCATCCAGTTCATAACAGGGGCAAAGGTGCTGCCTGACACAATGACAGAAACATCAGATGATATCAGTATACAAGCGGAAATAGACGGAGAAACCGCCACCTACTCTGCTGAAAAAATGCTTGTTTCCATCGGCAGACAAGCAAATATCGAAGGCATCGGCCTGGAGAACACCGATATTATCACTGAAAATGGCGTGATTTCAGTCAATGAAAGCTGCCAAACGAAGGAGTCTCATATTTATGCAATCGGAGACGTAATCGGTGGCCTGCAGTTAGCTCACGTTGCTTCACATGAGGGAATCATTGCTGTTGAGCATTTTGCAGGTCTCAATCCGCATCCGCTTGATCCGACGCTGGTACCGAAGTGCATCTACTCAAGCCCTGAAGCTGCCAGTGTCGGCTTAACAGAAGATGAAGCAAAGGCGAACGGGCATAATGTCAAAATCGGGAAGTTCCCATTTATGGCGATTGGAAAAGCGCTTGTATACGGTGAAAGCGACGGTTTTGTCAAAATCGTGGCGGATCGAGATACCGATGATATTCTCGGCGTTCATATGATTGGCCCGCATGTCACTGACATGATTTCTGAAGCGGGTCTTGCCAAAGTGCTGGACGCTACGCCGTGGGAGGTCGGGCAAACGATTCACCCGCATCCGACACTTTCTGAAGCAATTGGAGAAGCAGCGCTTGCCGTAGATGGCAAAGCCATTCATTTTTAAAAGCATAAAGGAGGGGCTTGAATGAGTAAAAACCGACATCAAGCACTAGGGCTGACTGATCAGGAAGCCGTTGATATGTATAGAACCATGCTGTTAGCAAGGAAAATCGATGAAAGAATGTGGCTGTTAAACCGTTCTGGCAAAATCCCATTCGTAATCTCTTGTCAAGGACAGGAAGCAGCACAGGTAGGAGCGGCTTTCGCACTTGACCGTGAAATGGATTATGTATTGCCGTACTACAGAGACATGGGTGTCGTGCTCGCGTTTGGCATGACAGCAAAGGACTTAATGATGTCCGGATTTGCCAAAGCGGCGGATCCGAACTCAGGAGGCCGCCAGATGCCGGGACATTTCGGACAAAAGAAAAACCGTATTGTGACGGGATCATCTCCGGTTACAACGCAAGTGCCGCACGCAGTCGGCATTGCGCTTGCGGGACGGATGGAGAAAAAGGATATCGCAGCCTTTGTTACATTTGGCGAAGGCTCTTCAAACCAAGGCGATTTCCATGAAGGGGCAAACTTTGCCGCTGTTCATAAGCTGCCTGTGATTTTCATGTGTGAAAACAATAAATACGCAATCTCAGTGCCTTACGATAAGCAAGTCGCATGCGAGAACATTTCTGACCGTGCCGTAGGCTATGGGATGCCTGGCGTCACTGTGAATGGAAATGATCCGCTGGAAGTTTATCAAGCGGTTAAAGAAGCACGCGAACGGGCACGCAGAGGAGAAGGTCCTACATTAATTGAAACGATTTCTTACCGCCTTACACCGCATTCCAGTGATGACGATGACAGCAGCTACAGAGGCCGTGAAGAAGTAGAGGAAGCGAAAAAAAGTGATCCCCTGCTTACTTATCAAACTTACTTAAAGGAAACAGGCCTGCTGTCCGATGAGACAAAACAAACCATGCTGGATGAAATTATGGCAATCGTTAATGAAGCGACGGATGAAGCGGAGAACGCCCCTTATGCAGCTCCTGAGTCAGCGCTTGATTATGTGTATGCGAAGTAGGGAGGAAGAACAAATGTCAGTAATGTCATATATTGATGCAATCAATTTGGCAATGAAAGAAGAAATGGAACGAGATCCCCGAGTCTTCGTCCTTGGGGAAGATGTAGGAAGAAAAGGCGGAGTGTTTAAAGCGACAGCCGGCCTCTATGAACAATTCGGGGAAGAGCGCGTAATGGATACACCGCTTGCTGAATCTGCGATCGCAGGAGTTGGTATTGGAGCGGCAATGTACGGAATGAGACCGATTGCTGAAATGCAGTTTGCCGATTTTATTATGCCGGCGGTCAACCAAATTATTTCTGAAGCGGCTAAAATCCGCTACCGCAGCAACAATGACTGGAGCTGTCCGATTGTCGTCAGAGCGCCATACGGCGGAGGTGTGCACGGGGCCCTGTATCATTCTCAATCAGTCGAAGCGATTTTCGCCAATCAGCCCGGACTGAAAATTGTCATGCCTTCAACACCATATGACGCTAAGGGCCTTTTAAAAGCCGCAGTTCGTGACGAAGACCCAGTGCTGTTTTTTGAGCACAAACGGGCGTATCGCCTGATAAAAGGAGAGGTTCCGGCAGATGATTATGTCCTGCCAATCGGAAAGGCGGACGTAAAACGGGAAGGCGACGATATCACAGTGATCACATATGGCCTGTGTGTCCACTTTGCCTTACAGGCTGCAGAACGTCTCGAAAAAGATGGCATTTCAGCGCATGTGGTAGATTTAAGAACGGTTTACCCGCTTGATAAAGAAGCCATCATCGAAGCTGCGTCCAAAACTGGAAAGGTTCTTTTGGTCACAGAAGATACAAAAGAAGGCAGCATCATGGGCGAAGTAGCCGCAATTATATCCGAGCATTGTCTGTTCGACTTAGACGCGCCGATCAAACGGCTTGCAGGTCCTGATATTCCGGCTATGCCTTATGCGCCGACAATGGAAAAATACTTTATGGTCAACCCTGATAAAGTGGAAGCGGCGATGAGAGAATTAGCGGAGTTTTAAAGACGTAAGGAGGATACAATCATGGCAATTGAACAAATGACGATGCCGCAGCTTGGAGAAAGCGTAACAGAAGGGACGATCAGCAAATGGCTTGTCGCCCCCGGTGATAAAGTGAACAAATACGATCCGATCGCGGAAGTCATGACAGATAAGGTAAATGCAGAGGTTCCGTCTTCTTTTACTGGAACGATAACAGAGCTTGTGGGAGAAGAAGGCCAGACCCTGCAAGTCGGAGAAGTGATTTGCAAAGTTGAAACAGAAGGCGCGAATCCGATCGAACAAAAACAAGAACAGCCAGAAGCGCCAGAAGCCGCTGGGACGCCTGCTGCAAATAGTGCCGAAGCAACCGATCAGCCCAATAAGAAGCGTTACTCGCCAGCTGTACTCCGTTTAGCTGGTGAACACGGCATTGACCTTGATCAAGTGACGGGAACAGGTGCCGGCGGGCGCATCACACGAAAAGATATTCAGCGCTTAATTGAAACAGGCGGCGTGCAAGAACGGAAGGCTGGGGAGCCGAACATAGCAGCTCCTGCACCGAAGCCTGCACCAAAACCTGAGCCAAAAGAAGAGACTTCATATCCTGCGTCTGCAGCAGGTGATATAGAAATCCCTGTCACAGGCGTAAGAAAAGCAATTGCTTCAAATATGAAGCGCAGCAAAACAGAAATTCCGCATGCTTGGACGATGATGGAAGTCGACGTCACAAATATGGTTGCATATCGCAACAGTATAAAAGATTCCTTTAAGAAGACAGAAGGCTTTAATTTAACGTTCTTCGCCTTTTTTGTCAAAGCAGTCGCTCAGGCATTAAAAGAATTCCCGCAAATGAATAGCATGTGGGCGGGGGACAAAATTATTCAGAAAAAGGATATCAATATTTCAATTGCAGTTGCCACAGAGGATTCTTTATTTGTTCCGGTGATTAAAAACGCTGATGAAAAAACAATTAAAGGCATTGCGAAAGACATTACCGGCCTTGCCAAAAAAGTAAGAGATGGAAAGCTCACTGCAGATGACATGCAGGGAGGCACGTTTACCGTCAATAACACAGGTTCGTTCGGCTCTGTTCAGTCGATGGGCATCATCAACTATCCTCAGGCTGCGATTCTTCAAGTAGAATCCATCGTCAAACGCCCGGTTGTCATGGAGAATGGCATGATTGCTGTCAGAGACATGGTTAATCTGTGTCTGTCCTTAGACCACAGAGTGCTTGACGGTCTCGTGTGCGGACGATTCCTGGGACGAGTGAAACAAATTTTAGAAACTATTGACGAAAAGACATCTGTTTACTAAATAAGCAAAAAGAGCATTTTTGAAGTTTTGTTTCAAAAATGCTCTTTTTCTATGCAGTATTATTCTGCGATTCGTATTTTCATTTCGACCCGATATTCTTCTTGTTTTTTCGGGGAGTAATGAACCGGTATAATTAACTCGTATACATCACTGACAACTGTTAATTGGCGGTCTGCGATATATTTGATAAGCTTCTGTAAGTTGAGAAAATAATGTTCAGGCGAAAAATTGTACGCGATACACACATACTTCCCTTTAGGAATCGTTGTAATTTCCATATCCGGCGTAATGGCTGAAATTTGTTTATTCGTCAGTACAGGCGTGAAAATATGACGGTAAGTCATTTCATCAATGCTGGTGTAGGGCTGAAAAGAAAAAGTGGCGCCGTAGCTATTGTTCGTAAATCCATCTGCTGATTCGATAAATTTTTTTAATTTGCTGTAGGAGGCGTTGAGCACGTTTTCAGGCCCGATTCCTTCTGCCTCTGTCTGAATAATCCGTATTTCTTCTTCATCTAAAACAAACACCTCACCGAGCGCGGGATATTCCATCTGCCGTTTCATCCGTTTTTTCACCAACGAAATCGTTTGCTCCAGTGCTGATAAAAAGTCTAATTTCTCCCTGATTTGCCGCTCCTGCTCTGTATAAAAAGCAAACAGTTCTTCCATCTCTAAGTCCTGTGCTTTTTTCATCTCTTCTAAAGGGGTGCCGATATATTTCAATGATTTGATCAAATCCAGATGAATGAGCTGAGAATCTGTATAATAGCGGTAGCTGGTATCCGGGTCGACGTAGGCGGGTTTAAATAAATCAATTTTATCGTAATAACGGAGCGCTTTAATCGACACGTTTGCCAGTTTTGAAACTTCTCCAATTGAGTAATACGATTCCTTCATGCCATCACTCCTTTTTTATCATCAGTATAAAGAAGAAGCGTATTCTTTGCAGTACACAAAGAATACGCTTTTGATCATGTGCTGGCTTTAAGGTGTGCAGGCGCTTTCCAAGCAATCGTCAGTGCAATGCCTATAGCCAAGGTGACCGTTGCAAAGTAGAAGGGATAGTTTACATCAATATCGAACAGCATTCCTCCGATAATTGGCCCGAATACATTGCCGATACTTGTAAACATTGAATTCATACCGCCGGCAAATCCTTGTTCATTTCCCGCAATCTTTGACAGGTAAGTCGTTACCGCAGGCCTCATGAGATCAAATCCGACAAAAACGGTGACTGTAACCAGCAGAATCGCAATATATGAATTTACGGTTGTCAGCAAGAATACCAGACTCGTCGAGAGAATTAAGCTGTACCGAATTAAAAGAATTTCGCCAAACCATCTTGTGAAGCGGTCGAATAAGACGACTTGCGTAATAGCGCCCACAATCGCTCCTCCTGTAATCATAATGGCAATGTCGCTGGCCGTAAATCCGAATTTATGATCCACATATAATGCAAATAAAGATTCAAATGATGCTAGACCAAAAGATGAAATCAAAATAATGAGAAAAGCAATGAAGTACATGGGTGCAAAAATTCGCTTGAAGCCTGTCTTTTGCCCTTTTATCTCCTGATTTTCAGGGTTCCGTTCCGGCTCGCGCAGCGTGAGCATTGATAAAATGGCTGCTAACAGTGCAAAAGCGGCCGCAAAGAAAAAAGGCAGCCGGGAGTGGACTTCTGCTAAAAATCCCCCGATGCCGGGACCAATAATAAATCCTGTTGAAATAGCGGCTGACATATAACCGAGCGCTTTCGGCCGTGTTTTAATGGTCGTGATATCTGCGATAAAAGCTGTGACCCCAGGCATAATGAAGGCAGCGCTGATACCGCCCAGCATACGGGAGATAAATAACATCTCAACTGTTTTTCCAATGCCAAATAAAAACTCCGACACACTAAAGAAAAACAGGCCGATCACGATCATGATCTTGCGTCCGAAGCGATCAACCCAGCGCCCGGATATTGGTGAAACAATGAGCTGCGTAATAGCGAAGCAGGCAACCATATAGCCGACCGCGGTCCCTGATAAATGCAATTCATTCATAATGGTCGGCGTTACTGGAATCACAAGCCCGATCCCCAAAAAAGCAATAAATAAATTGGTTAATAATATCGTTAAGGTAATATTTTTCTTCTCCATATGACTTCCCCTTTTTCAAGTGTGCATCCCTTATACTGTAAGACCTCCTCCTAGGGGAGAGTCAACGGATTTGCAAAATCTTTCTAAGCCCTTAAGACAGTTAATCATTTGCGGGAACAAGCATGTCGATATGCTGCTGCAGGACCTGAATGACTGCGGGTGTATGTGTATAAACTTCTCCATCCATATCCGCCTTTTTGGCATTGTCTGTCTCTATCTCGATTCGGGAGGCCTGGACATAGGACAGCTCTCCGGTAAAACGATCAATTGCGCCCTGTTCCATGCTCATCAGCTCCCGCAACGCGGTGAGGTTGGTGTTGCGGCATATGAGGACATCGAGTAAGCCATCTTCAATACTGGCATCGGGCAGAGGAATTCGGTTCGTTCCAATGTATTGGCCGTTCATCACAAGCAGCATAACGGCTTCTTCTTTAATTTCTTCTCCATCAATTTTTAATCTCATCGGAAACGATGCAGCGGATGAGACGGTTCGCAAGGCACTAGTAAAATAGCTGATTTTCCCCAATAATGCTTTTTCTGTTTCATTGATTTGATTCGACGTTTCTGCAATTAAGCCGATCCCCCAGAAATTTAAAAAATAACGGTCGTTCATCTGACATACGTCTACGCTGGTTTTTTTTCCTGACATAAGTGCTTCCGCGGCCTTTGCAAGATTTTGAGGGATGCCAAGCACTCTTGAAAAGTCATTGCATGTGCCGCCGGGCAAAATTCCGACCGCGGGTTTTCTTTCTAGAGAGCTGATTGCATTTATGCATTGGTGGATCGTGCCGTCGCCGCCGAGAATGAAGACGGTGTCGACAGAATCATCAATGGATCGGCAAAAATAATACGCATCATCCTTTTTCTTTGTCTGTTTAATAATCACTTCATCTAAATGGTGAGATAAAACCGGCACGACAGCACCAAGTGCTTTTTCTATATTTTTGTTGCCGGCATTTCCGTTATGAATCAGTAATGCTTTCCGTTGGCTCATATACAACTGCTCCTTTATTTTACTTCTGGTTATATAATCCCCTTTTTCTGTAAGCGGTAAACGAAAAGCAAAAAAAGTGCACGGCGAAGCAAAGTCATTTGCCGATTTGGACGTTTCCTTGCTATCATAAGAACAGATGATGAAAAAGGAGAGGTCTTCATTGAACATGGACTTTAATTTATTTATGAATGATATTGTCCGCCAAGCGAGACAAGAAATTACAGCTGCCGGATACACCGAGCTGAAAACAGCCGAAGAGGTAGACGCGGCACTTACGAAAAAAGGAACGACGCTCGTCATGGTAAACTCTGTTTGCGGATGTGCCGGAGGAATTGCAAGACCGGCAGCATACCACTCCGTTCACTATGATAAAAGACCTGATCAGCTTGTGACCGTTTTTGCCGGACAGGACAAAGAAGCGACAGCGCGTGCCCGCGACTATTTTGAAGGATATCCGCCATCTTCTCCGTCCTTTGCGATTTTGAAAGACGGAAAGATCATGAAAATGGTAGAGCGCCATGAAATTGAAGGCCATGAGCCGATGGCCGTAGTGGCAAAGCTGCAGGGAGCCTTTGAAGAATATTGTGAAGAAGTATAAGACAAAAAACCCGGATACTCAAAGTAGCCCGGGTTTTTTTGTGCATAAAATTCCAAGGATATATGAATAAATATTAACGAATTATTCAATCGGATTGTACAGTGATTTTATTTTTATCTAGTAATATCAAAAGAGATCACTGGAAAGATAAGCTTGAAGATAATTTTTAAAAATAGTATTGCATAAAAATAAGAAACTGT
>NZ_CP026521.1:2646681-2707934 GCF_002953915.1 Bacillus sp. MBGLi79 | reverse complement strand
ATGGGGGAAATGGATCATGAAAAAAATACTCTTATTACTTGTAACTGCCTGCATCACCTTTGCATTAACTGCATGCGGTTCAAGCAATTCAGGTTCAGAAAGCGGAAAGAAAAAAATAATTATGGGTACTTCGGCGGATTACAAACCGTTTGAATATAAAGAAGGCGATGATATTGTCGGCTTTGATGTGGAGTTGGCAAAAGCTCTGGCGAAGAAGGCAGGCTATGAAATTGAAGTGCAGGATATGGACTTCAACAGCTTAATTACAGCGCTGAAATCAAAACAGGTGGATCTCGTTCTGTCAGGAATGACACCGACGCCTGATCGTAAAAAACAAGTTGATTTTTCTGAGGTGTACTACACAGCGAACCATATGATTGTCAGCAAAAAAGACAGCGGCATTCAATCTTTGAAAGACCTGAAAGGAAAAACGGTTGGCGTTCAGCTTGGGTCTATTCAGGAAGAGAAGGGGAAAGAGCTTTCTCCGGAATATGGTTTTAAAACAGAAGACCGCAACAGAATTTCTGATTTGGTGCAGGAAATCAAATCTGACCGCTTCGATGCCGCGATTATTGAAGACATTGTTGCAGAAGGGTATTTCAAATCAAATGATGACCTGCAAGGCTTCGTGATTCCTGATGCGAAAGCGGAAGAGGCCGGTTCAGCAATTGCTTTCAGAAAGGACAGTGAACTGACAGACAAATTCAATAAAGCGCTCAAGGAAATGAAAGATAACGGAGAGCTTGAGAAATTGAAGAAAAAATGGTTCACTGACGAGAAGTAAAAAAAGCGGCTCAACTTTTTCGTTGAGCCTTTTTATTGAATAGGAAATCTTTTTTCCTGTAAGAAAAGGAGACAAAGGCTATGAATTTGGATTTTTCAGCAACGATCCCCCAAATTCCTTTTATATTAGAAGGCTTGGCAATTACATTAAAAATTGTTGTTGTATCTGCTATTATCGGACTTATACTCGGTATTGTGCTAAGCTTATGCAAGATCAGCACATTCCGCCCGCTGATCTGGATCGCTGATTTTTATACATCAGTGTTCAGAGGCACACCTTTAGTGCTGCAGCTTATGATTGTCTATTTTGGACTTCCTCAGCTGCTCGGATTTCAAATTGACCAGTTTTGGGCTGCGGTTGTCGCATTGTCTTTGAATTCCGCCGCTTATGTATCGGAAATTATCAGAGCCGGAATCAACGCCATTGATAAAGGGCAAAAAGAAGCGGCTGTCGCACTGGGTGTCCCGTACGGCAAAATGATGAAGGATCTGCTTTTGCCGCAGGCCTTCAAAAATATATCACCTGCAATTGTGAATGAATTAATTACGTTAACAAAAGAATCAGCGATCGTCACCGTCATCGGGCTTGGTGATGTCATGAGACGCGCATATCAAGCTGGCGCCGCCACTTACAATTATCTTGAGCCGCTCATTATCGCGGGATTGATTTATTACGTGCTTGTCTTGATTTTAACGTTTATCGGCAAGGCTGTAGAAAGGAAGCTGAAATCCAATGATTAAGGTTGAAAAGCTGTCAAAATCATTTGGGAAACACGAAGTATTAAAAAATATTTCAACAACAATCGCTGATGGCGAGGTTGTTGCCGTGATCGGTCCTTCAGGCTCAGGCAAATCAACGTTCCTACGCTGTTTAAACCTGCTGGAAAAGCCAAACGGCGGAACCATTACAATAAAAGATACAGAGATTACGAAGCCGAAAACCAACACATTAAAGGTTCGGGAAAACATCGGGATGGTTTTTCAGCATTTTCATCTCTTTCCGCACAAAACGGTTCTCGAAAATATCATGTACGCGCCTGTCAATGTGAAAAAAGAATCAAAACAGGCCGCACAGGAGAAAGCTGAGGACCTGCTCCGCAAAGTCGGTTTGTTTGAAAAGCGAAATGACTATCCAAACCGTTTGTCAGGCGGACAAAAACAGCGTGTCGCGATTGCCAGGGCTCTTGCGATGAATCCGGATATCATGCTGTTTGACGAGCCGACCTCCGCCCTTGATCCTGAGATGGTCAAAGAAGTGCTGCAGGTGATGAAAGAGCTGGTCGAAACCGGCATGACCATGGTGATTGTCACACATGAAATGGGCTTCGCAAAAGAAGTGGCAGACCGCGTGCTGTTTATGGATCAAGGAACGATTGTCGAGGACGGCAATCCGAAGGAATTTTTTCTTTCGCCAAAATCCAAAAGAGCGCAGGACTTTTTAGAGAAAATATTATAGAATATAGAAAAAAAGAAGAAGGCTGATCGCTTCTTCTTTTTTATTGAAGAAACAAATAGAAATGGAGTCCGACATGTTTAAAATTGGTTACCGCACAATAAAGACCGCGCTTGGAACAGCTTTGGCTATTTATATAAGCCAGCTATTGCATTTGCAAAACTTCGCATCAGCAGGAATCATCACCATTTTGTGCATTCAAATCACACAAAAACGGTCGCTTCAGGCGTCATGGGCCCGCTTTGCGGCATGCTGTCTGGCAATTGTTTTTTCTTATCTCTTTTTCGAGCTTATTGGCTACCACCCGTTTGTGATCGGAGCGCTTCTTTTGATATTCATTCCGATAACGGTTCTGTTAAAAATTAACGAGGGTATCGTCACCAGTTCTGTTATTATCCTTCATTTATACATGTCCGGCGGCATTACGCCTGCTTTCATCTGGAATGAAGTTCAGCTGATTACAGTCGGCATCGGCGTCGCTCTATTGATGAACTTGTATATGCCGAGTCTTGACCGGAAGCTGATTGCTTACCGCAAAAAGATAGAGGATAACTTTGCTGTCATTTTCGCAGAAATCGAACGGTATTTGTTAACTGGTGAGCAAGATTGGTCAGGAAAAGAAATTCCGGAAACGCACCAGCTCATTACGGAGGCCAAAAACCTGGCTTATCGAGATGTGCAAAACCACATTTTACGTTACGAAAATCTGCATTATCATTATTTTAAAATGAGAGAAAAGCAATTTGAAATTATTGAACGCCTTCTCCCTAAAGTGACATCGATCTCCATCACGGTAGATCAGGGAAAAATGATCGCTGAATTTATTCACGATTTGCGGGAGGCGATACACCCTGGGAACACGGCGTATAAATTTCTGAAAAGGCTTGCTGACATGAGAAAAGAATTTGAGGAGATGCCGCTTCCGGCGACTAGAGAGGAATTTGAAGCGAGAGCCGCTCTCTTCCATCTTCTCGGCGAAATGGAACAATATTTAGTGATTAAAAGTTATTTTAAAGGAATAAAAGCGCAAAAATCACTCGGATGATTCGCATGAGCTCTTCCTTCATTGGTCAACCTAATGAAAAAGGAGGAGCTTATGCGTTTTTTCTTATGTTCGATTTTAATGATGATTTCACCGATTTGGCCGCTCGGCGAAAATCCGCTGCCGGGTGATCCGTATGTTATTGTCAACAAGCGAACAAATGAACTTGCTGTTATCCTCGACAACAAAGTAGAAGGCGTGTACAGTGTGGCCACTGGAAAAACAGATGATTTGACGCCTGAAGGAGAGTTTTCGGTAACGGTAAAAGCGGAAAATCCTTACTACAGAAAGAAAAATATTGAAGGAGGATCTCCTGACAACCCGCTTGGGGCAAGATGGATCGGATTTGACGCGAAAGGAACGGACGGGCGGATTTATGGAATTCATGGGACAAACCGAGAGGAATCAGTAGGAAAATTTGTGTCAAACGGATGTATACGTATGCATAACGATGAGGTCGTTCATTTGTTTCAAACGATACCAGTAGGAACGAGAGTGCTGATCACGGACGACAATCGCTCTTTTGAGGAGATTGCCATCGAGCATAAAGCTCTGATAAAAAAGCAGGATGTTCCCATTGAATAAGGCTGCCCTGCTTTTTTATCGTTATAAAAACATGATGATTCCTGAGAGTACAGTTGAAAGAATAAAAACTCCCAAAATCACGATCAAAACGCTTTTCATCAGTTTTTGAGACATGATTTTCACTCCTTACACAATCTGTCTATATTTTAGCGTGTTTTGAATGGACGGACAAGCGATATCTATTAGCGAAAGCAGGGATGCAAATGAACAGGCTTGACCATATCGGGATAGCCGTTTTTTCGATAAAAGATGCAAGACGCTTTTATGAAAATGTATTGGGGCTTGCATTTCTTCATCAAGAAACGGTTGAAGAGCAAAAGGTGAAAGTTGCTTTTTTTCAAGCGGGAAGCGTCAAACTTGAGCTGATAGAACCGTCGACAGCTGACAGCCCCATCCGTTTATTTTTGGAGAAGAAAGGGCAGGGGCTGCATCATATTGCATTTTTGTGCAACAGCCTATCTGAACAGCTCAAAGCATTGTCTGACCAGCAAGTTCAATTGATTGACAGGTATCCAAGACAGGGAGCGAACGGGAAAAAGATCGCGTTTATTTCCCCTCGAGAAACAAATGGTGTTCTTGTAGAGCTTTGTGAACCGAAAGGAGACCAACACAATGAACATGAATGAGCACATTGATCATTTATACACGAAACGCAGACAGGCAGAAGAGGGCGGTGGACTGGAAAAGCAGGCTCAGCAGCGGCAAAAGGGAAAGCTCACCGCCCGGGAAAGGATCATATTTCTTCTAGATCAGGACAGCTTTATCGAATTACACCCCTTCATGGAAAGTCAAGTGTTAACAAGAGAACAGCGCATGTTAGGGGATGGGGTCGTGACAGGGTACGGCACAATTGACGGACGCTCAGTTTATGTATTTGCGCAAGACTTCACTGTGTTTGGCGGTGCGCTTGGCGAAACCCATGCCAAAAAAATCTGCGCTTTGATGGATCTGGCAGCAAAAAATAAGGCGCCGATTATCGGGCTGAATGACTCAGGTGGTGCGAGAATTCAAGAGGGTGTGGTATCATTAGATGGATACGGTCACATATTTTACCGAAACGTCTTATATTCCGGAGTCATTCCGCAAATATCGGTTATTTTAGGGCCGTGCGCTGGAGGCGCTGTATATTCTCCGGCACTCACAGATTTTATATTTATGGCTGAACAGACCGGCCGGATGTTTATTACCGGCCCGAAGGTGATTGAAAAAGTGACAGGGGAACAGGTCGATGCGGAGAGCTTAGGCGGAGCGGGGATACATAATGCCGTCAGCGGAAACGCCCACTTTTCCGGACATACGGAGAAGGAGGTTCTGACAGGGGTGAAAAAACTGCTGTCTTATTTGCCGCTGAATGGCCGGACAACAGAGCCGAAGCCAGAGAAAGAGGCCTCCAGGCCGTTATTAAACCGTCTCGTTCCTGCTGACACGACAAAGCCGTATGATGTTCGGACGGTGATTAAGGAGCTGGCCGACCCACAGTCTTTTTTTGAGGTTCAGCCATTTTTTGCGAAGAACATTGTCATCGGATTTGCAAGGCTGGGTGAAAAAGCAATCGGCATTGTTGCGAGCCAGCCAAAGCATCTGGCGGGAAGCCTGACGATTGACGCTGCTGATAAAGCAGCAAGGTTCATCCGTTTTTGTGACGCATTTGATATCCCGCTGTTGACTGTTGAGGATGTCCCGGGATTTCTGCCCGGTATTCAGCAGGAGCACAACGGAATCATCAGGCATGGAGCAAAATTATTGTTTGCTTATGCAGAAGCGACTGTTCCAAAAGTCACGCTCATTATCAGAAAAGCATATGGCGGCGCCTATGTAGCCATGAACAGCAAAGCAATTGGAGCGGACCTTGTATTTGCATGGCCGAATGCTGAAATTGCGGTGATGGGTCCAGAAGGTGCGGCATCGATTTTGTATGAAAAGGAAATCAGAGCTTCAGCTGACTCGCAAAAGGCGAAACGCCAAAAAACAGCTGAATACAAAAAGCAAAACGCCGGCCCATACAAAGCGGCCGCTTGTGGAATGGTCGATGACATTATTTTGCCGGAAGAATCAAGGGGAAGACTGATTCAAGCTTTTCATATGCTTGCACATAAGACAGAAGAGAGACCGAAAAAAAAGCACGGTAACATACCGCTTTAATATGGAGGGACTTACAAATGGTGAATGAAAAACGCCTGCTGGAAGAGTTTTTAGAGCTTGTCCAAATTGATTCAGAAACAAAACACGAAGCAGAAATCTGCAAAGTGCTGAAACGAAAATTTTCTGATTTAGGTGTGGACGTTAAAGAAGACGATACAATGGATATTACTGGCCACGGAGCCGGTAATCTGATTTGCACATTAAAAGGGACAAAGCAAACAGATACGATCTACTTTACATCTCATATGGACACAGTTGTACCCGGTAACGGTGTAAAACCAGTTGTAGAGAACGGTTACGTCAAAACAGACGGCACGACGATTTTAGGTGCTGATGATAAAGCGGGACTGGCTGCAATGTTTGAAGCGATTAAGGTGCTGAAAGAAGAAAACATTGAACACGGCACGATTGAATTCATCATCACAGTAGGTGAGGAATCTGGCCTGATCGGAGCGAAGGCGCTTGACCGTTCTATGATTACAGCATCCTACGGCTATGCCCTTGACTCAGACGGGAAAGTCGGAAATATCATTGTGGCTGCGCCGACACAGGCAAAGGTAAGAGCGGCAATTTTCGGGAAAACCGCGCACGCCGGGGTTGAACCTGAAAAAGGCATTTCTGCGATTACAATCGCTAGCAAGGCCATTTCAAAAATGCCATTGGGCCGTATTGATGAAGAAACAACAGCAAATATCGGCCGGTTTGAAGGCGGTACGCAAACAAACATTGTGTGCGACGAAGTCCATATTCTTGCTGAAGCACGCTCTTTAGTTCCTGAGAAAATGGAAGCTCAGGTTCAAAAAATGAAAGCTGCTTTTGAAGAGGCTGCTGCTGATATGGGCGGACGCGCAGAAGTCGAAATTGAAGTCATGTATCCTGGCTTCAAATATCAAGATGGCGACCAAGTTGTTGAAATCGCGAAAAAAGCGGCTGCTAAAATCGGACGTCCAAGCGAGCTGCAAACAAGCGGCGGTGGAAGCGACGCGAACGTAATCGCAGGTCATGGCATCCCGACGGTCAACCTTGCTGTCGGTTATGAGCAAATTCATACAAAGAATGAAAAAATGCCGATCGAAGAACTCGTCAAAACGGCAGAAATGGTTGTTGCCATTATTGAAGAGGCGGCAAAATAAAAAAAGAAAACCCGAATGCGATTGATTTCCCGCATCGGGTTTTTTTAGCTCCATTTCCTAAGCGGCCAAAATAACACGTCCTGTTTTTTAGCGTAATGAAGCAAGGGGTCTGCCTCTGGCAACGTAATGCCGTGAGCATCTGTCACCGTATTGACTGAAATTTTCGCTTCAGCGTTTTGCAGCAGCCATGGGTGATGGTGGATGTCTTCGTAATAGAGTTTGTTTCGGTAGGCAGTGTAGAGTCTATACCGTTCCGTCAGCCAATAATCGAGTGAATCCTTTTCCGCTGTAAAAGGAGCTGAAACGGGCCGGTATGCGGCGCGGAATACTGCTTCTCTGCCGTCTCTCCGCTTGCTGACATAGTCAATGCCATCATCGTTTTTTTCAGCTTTCATATCAGCGTGAACATAAGGCAAATGAAAGAACGTGCGAGCGCCCAAAACCGCCAGCCGATGATCGGCATCTAAGCTGAAAAAATAAATGCCGGGCTTGCCTTTATATGTGACATAGGTGCGGAGGTTAAGCTCAGGAAATGCACGCGCACCGGGAATGGGGGGAAGGTAACGCGCCCTTAGGTTCGTGAGCATAAAGGGAAGCATGCTGATCCAAGCTTGCCCGTTATATGTATCTAATTCTAAAACTGGCGGTACTAAAGCGCGAAGGATAGAAACATCAACAGGCCAGTGGGCAAATAAGATGTCATTCCAGGTTTGTCTCATGATCCAGATTCCTTCAGGTATAGAAATGTTTTTTTGCTGAAAGTGTTCCGTCAACGTATATGCTCCTTTCGTTTGAGGTGAGTAAAGGTATTCCCTATTTCCTTCTTTTTAAACGATACGGCTATTTTTTAGGAGGGCCATTTCTGCTTCAGCCATGATAAACAAGACTGTTTGGCGCGGTATGCTTTGCAAGTAACAAAAAACAACCCCGGCTTTTCGCGCGGGGTTGCTTTATTATTTCACCGGCTCAGTAAGAGCGGCAGATTTTTTACTTTTATGGTGCGACATCTGCAGGACAATGTTTTGCACTGTCAAGAATAGTCCGCTTGTGAACCAGTACAACGGCAGCGCTGCCGGAACATTAAGCGAGAAAATCGTCATCATCACAGGGAAGATGAACACCATCAATTTTGTGGATTGCTGCGCCGCTGGGTTTTGCGGGACAGCGGAATATTTCGCGCTCAGTTTTTGAGCGATATAGGCTTGGACAAAATACATAATCCCTGCACTAAGAGACATGAGAATATCAGATTGCCCTAAACTGAACCATAAAAACGAGTGTGACGCAATTTCAGGTGTGGAGCGAATCGCGTAATAAAGCCCAATCATAATCGGAGACTGAATCAGCATTGGAAGACAGCCCATCGCAAGCGGATTGATGTTGTTCTCTTGATACAGCTTCATCATTTCCATTTGCAGCTCTTTTTGTTTTTCAGGGTCCTTCGTTTTTTTCAATTTGGCCTGAATGCTGTCAACCTGAGGTTTAATAGCGGCCATTTTCTCTTGGAACACGCGCTGTTTTTTGAACTGATTAACAAACAAAGGCAGTACAACCATACGCACAATAATGGTTACGAGGATAATAGAGAGTCCGTATTCTCCGTGAAACAGCCCGGCAACACCCTTAAGCAGAGCAGAAAACGGTTCAATTAAATAGTCATGGAAAAACCCTACGTTGCTGAGGCCCCCCACCTGATTAGTCGCTGCGAACGCAGCATTGCCCGAGCATAATACGATCAAAAAGATACCCATAGCCAAAAGTTTTTGATATGTTTTTACCAATTTGTTCTCCTCCTTTTTATAAATGCGGTTTATAAAAGAAGAGAACCCGCGTCTTCCTCATCGTTCACAGGCGAATTCATGCGGAAGACTTTACGTATCCAAGTTGTAATGCGATGATATATAATAATAAGAAAGTCTGTTCGGTTAATGTGAAAGACCGTCTGATGTTCATCTGTTCGTTTTGATTTCCATTGCTCGCCGGCACGGCACTCTCGTAAGAGGAATGCAATCCCGATTGCCGTCAGAGCAGGAAGAATAATTGTGAAAAAATCGACTAAGAATAAAACGTCATTTATCGATTCCACAAACATTTTAATCACATCCATTCAGTACCTTCATTTTACTATATGTACAAGCCGTTGTCTAATGAACGAAAAGGAGATTTGTTTATGCCGGGAAAGAGCCGAATTATTTTCCATATTGATATGAATAGCTTTTATGCATCGGTTGAAATGGCATATGATCCGGCTCTCCGGGGAAAGCCGGTCGCAGTTGCCGGAAACGTAAAGGAGCGAAAGGGCATTGTGGTGACATGCAGCTACGAAGCAAGGGCGCGCGGCGTCAAAACAACAATGCCGGTTTGGCAAGCGAAGCGCCATTGTCCAGAGCTCATCGTTCTTCCGCCAAATTTTGACCGCTATAGAAACTCTTCCAGAGCCATGTTTACTATTCTCCGTGAATATACTGACCTGGTGGAGCCTGTCTCCATTGATGAGGGCTATATGGACATGACCGATACACCATACAGCAGCCGAGCGCTGGAGACGGCAAAAGAAATCCAAAGCAGATTGCAAAAAGAGCTGCTGCTTCCGTCAAGCATAGGAATCGCGCCGAATAAATTTCTCGCTAAGATGGCGTCTGATATGAAAAAGCCGCTTGGAATTACGATTTTAAGAAAGAGGCAAGTGCCCGACATCCTTTGGCCGCTTCCTGTTGGAGAGATGCACGGAGTTGGCAATAAGACAGCGGAAAAACTGAAAGGACTCGGCATTCATACAATCGGAGAGCTAGCTGCAGCTGATGAACACTCGCTGAAGCGCCTGCTTGGCATCAACGGTCCGCGCCTTAAAAATAAAGCAAACGGCATTCACCATGCGCCGGTTGACCCGGAGCGCATTTACGAATTTAAAAGCGTCGGCAACTCATCGACACTTTCACATGATTCCAGTGATGAAGAGGAGCTGTTAGGCGTTTTTAGAAAACTTGCCGCTTCCGTGAGTGACCGTTTACAGCGCAAGGAAGTCATGGCTTCAAAGCTATTTATTATGATTAGATATGCGGATTGGAAAACCATCACGAGAAGCATTACGCTGAGAAATCCGATTGATCAAAAAAATGAAATCTTGAAAGAAGCAGAGCACCTCTTTTTTAAACACTGGAATAAAAATCCTGTCAGGCTGCTTGGCATTACCGGAACCGATTTGGTAGAAAAAGAGCAGGCCTATAAGCAGCTCGATTTGTTCAGCTTTAATGAGGATGCGAGGGATGAGCCCATTCAGCAGATAATGGAAAAGCTGAATGAAAAGTACGGATCTAAACTGATCAGAAAAGGGGCAAGGTTAAAAAAAGAGGAGAGCAAAACGAAGGGAACAAGCTTTAATAAAGATTTTTTTCAGGATGAAAAGAAAAGCTGAATCGCTTGAAAAAAAGGGTGAAAGTATGGTAATTTCTTTATTATAAATATCATTTTATTTTAATTTAAATTTTAAAATGATTAAACGTTTGCAGAAGGGACGTTAGAATATGTCAAAACAACAAATCGGCGTTATCGGACTTGCGGTCATGGGTAAAAATCTGGCTTTAAATATCGAAAGCCGGGGATTTTCTGTTTCTGTTTACAACAGATCAAGCAGTAAGACTGAGGAGTTTTTGCAGGAGGCAAAAGGAAAAAATGTTGTTGGCACATACAGCATTGAAGAATTTGTCCAATCCTTGGAAACACCGCGCAAAATCTTATTAATGGTTAAAGCGGGAACTGCAACAGATGCGACAATTCAATCTCTTCTCCCTCATCTAGAGAAGGATGATATTTTAATTGACGGCGGAAATACATATTATAAAGATACGCAGCGCCGTAACAAAGAACTCGCTGAAAGCGGTATTCATTTTATCGGAACAGGCGTTTCCGGCGGAGAAGAAGGGGCGCTTAAAGGGCCTTCTATCATGCCTGGCGGACAAAAAGAAGCACATGAGCTTGTGAAACCGATTCTTGAAGCCATTTCTGCAAAAGTTGACGGAGAACCTTGTACGACATATATCGGTCCTGATGGTGCCGGCCATTATGTAAAAATGGTGCACAACGG
Source organism: Bacillus sp. MBGLi79 (assembly GCF_002953915.1). NCBI lineage: Bacteria > Bacillati > Bacillota > Bacilli > Caryophanales > Bacillaceae > Bacillus > Bacillus sp. MBGLi79. The sequence goes on along the minus strand of NZ_CP026521.1, from coordinate 2,696,712 downwards.
TATTGAATATGGAGATATGCAGCTGATTTCTGAATCTTACTTCATTCTGAAACAGGTGCTGGGCCTTTCAGCTGATGAGCTTCATGAAGTTTTCGCTGAATGGAATAAAGGAGAGCTTGACAGCTACCTGATTGAGATTACAGCTGACATCTTCACGAAAAAAGACGAAGAGACAGGCAAACCGCTTGTTGATGTGATTCTCGATAAAGCAGGACAAAAAGGAACAGGAAAATGGACAAGCCAAAGCGCACTTGACTTAGGTGTTCCGCTTCCGATTATTACTGAATCTGTATTCGCGCGTTTTATCTCAGCTATGAAGGAAGAGCGTGTGAAAGCGAGCGGACTTCTTTCAGGACCGGAAGTGAAGCCTGTTACGGAAAATAAAGAAGAGCTGATTGAAGCGGTCAGAAAAGCGTTGTTCATGAGTAAAATCTGCTCATACGCGCAAGGATTTGCCCAAATGAAAGCTGCTTCTGAAGAATATAACTGGGATCTGAAATATGGTGAAATCGCTATGATCTTCCGTGGCGGCTGCATCATTCGTGCAGCGTTCCTTCAGAAAATCAAAGAAGCTTACGATCGCGAGCCTGAGCTTGACAACCTGCTTCTTGACAGCTACTTCAAGAATATTGCAGAAAGCTACCAAGGAGCGCTTCGCCAGGTGATTTCACTTGCAGTTGCCCAAGGTGTGCCGGTGCCATCATTCTCAAGCGCATTAGCTTATTATGACAGCTACCGTACAGCCGTACTGCCTGCAAACTTAATCCAAGCACAGCGTGACTACTTTGGCGCTCATACGTATGAGCGTACTGATAAAGAAGGTATTTTCCATACTGAATGGATGAAGTAATCAATAGAACCCCCCCCCCCGAACCGCAAGCGCTTCGGGGGGGTTTTGTTATTAAAGAGAGTGCTATACCTCTGTGACAGCTGCAAAAAAGCCGAAAATGCTCAAAAGCATTTTCGGCTTTTTTCTTATTATATATTCCACCAGTGCAAGCCGTCTTTCGCCAAAAGATCATCTGATTCTTTCGGTCCCATTGAGCCTGATTCGTAGTTAGGAGATAAGGTTTTGTTTGCTGCCCATGTTTCAGAAATGGAGTCGACAAAGCTCCAAGAAAGGGCAACTTCATCCCAGTGTGCAAAGTTTGTTGCATCGCCAAGAAGACAGTCGTGAATTAGTTTTTCATATGCTTCAGGGGTGTTCAACTCGTCATTGCAATTGCTGCAATAATCGAGTTTGATTGGCTGCGCGTGTGCTGCACCGCCAAGCTTTTTAGCATTTAAGTAAAGGGTAATGCCTTCTTCAGGCTGAATATGAATGACAAGCAAGTTCGGATTCATGTTGTTTTCATTGCCGTAGTACAGGTTCATCGGAATGTCCTTAAATTGAACGACAATTTTTGTGGACTTTTCTTTCATTCGTTTTCCGGTACGGATATAGAATGGAACACCAGCCCATCTGAAGTTATCGATCAAGAGCTTGCCGGCAACAAAGGTTTCTGTATTGGAGTCAGGAGCGACATTATCTTCTTCTGTATAAGAAGGAACAGGTACACCGTCAATTTCACCGGCTTGATATTGTCCGCGCACAAAGTATTCATCCACTTCATCTTTTGCAATAGGGCGCAGTGCTCTCAGCACCTTCACTTTTTCGCTGCGGATTTCTTCTGTGTTCAATTTGATCGGCGGCTCCATTGCAAGGAGGGCAACCATCTGCATAATATGGTTTTGCACCATGTCGCGCAGGGCGCCTGATTTTTCGTAATATCTTGCACGGTCTTCTACGCCAAGTGATTCGCTAGACGTAATTTGAATGTTTGAGATGTAGCGGTTTGTCCAGAGCGGTTCGAAAATCGCATTGGCAAATCGAATCACTTCAATGTTCTGAACCATTTGTTTGCCTAGATAATGGTCGATTCTGTAAATTTGATCTTCCGTAAACGCTTCACGGATTTCTTTGTTTAATGCCTGTGCGCTTGGCAGATCGTGGCCGAACGGCTTTTCGATGACAAGGCGGGACCAGCCTGTTGTAGCTGTTACACCCTCTGATTTTAATGTTTTTGCAATTGTTCCGAAGAATTCAGGAGCCATTGCCAGGTAGAACATTCTGTTGTTCGGAATTTGATATGTATCTTCCAGCTGGTTAAGCAATACGTTAAGCTCTTGATAAGATCCAGGATTTGTCACGTCGAAAGGGTGATAGTAAAAATGAGACGTGAAATCATCTATATGCTTATCTGCAGATGAGGAAATGGATGTTTTAACAGTTTGGCGAAGATCCTCATTTGACCAAGGTCTTCTTCCAACTCCTACCACTGCAAACTCTTCTCCGATTTGTCCGTTTTGATATAAACGGTGAATAGACGGATACAATTTTCGTTTTGCTAAATCTCCAGTTGCACCGAATATGACAATTACTGCTTTTGGTTGTTGGTTTGTTTTCACTAAAAGTACCTCACTTTATTCGAAGCTTTATTTTAGTACACCCCGTATATTTCCTTCATTTTAAATCTAAAATTCAACGAAAGCAAACATTTAAGCCCTTTTTTAAGCAGAATGCTGAAAAAATGTTTCTAGCACGAAAGGATTGTTCTTTTGAGAGGCAAGATTCACATTTTGCGCTTGATCCTGTATTCTTGTAGGTATCTGGTTCTAGTAGGAGGAAGGAAACGTGGAATTACTTTTTTTAGGGACGGGAGCCGGCATTCCCGCCAAGACGAGAAACGTCACCTCTATCGCATTGAAATTGCTTGAAGAAAGGCGTTCGGTATGGCTTTTTGACTGCGGGGAAGCCACACAGCATCAAATTTTACATACAACGATTAAACCTCGTAAAATAGAGAAAATCTTTATTACACATATGCATGGTGACCATGTATACGGACTTCCGGGGCTTCTGGGGAGCCGTTCCTTTCAAGGCGGAGAGGACGAGCTGACAGTGTACGGACCTAAAGGGATCAAAGCGTTTATTGAAACAAGCCTTGCCGTCACGAAAACCCATTTGACATATCCGCTTGCGGTCCAGGAAATTGAAGAAGGCATCGTGTTTGAAGACGATCAGTTTATTGTCACAGCGGTTTCTGTTATTCATGGCGTAGAAGCCTTCGGGTACCGTGTGCAGGAAAAAGACGTAACGGGTGCCCTGAAGGCGGATGTATTAAAAGAAATGAACATCCCGCCCGGACCCGTGTATCAGAAAATCAAAAAAGGCGAAACGGTAACGCTTGAAGACGGACGCATCATCAATGGGAGTGATTTTCTGGAGCCTCCCAAAAAAGGAAGATCTGTTGTGTTCTCCGGAGATACGAGAGTTAGCGACAAACTAAAAGAGCTTGCAAGAGATTGCGATGTGCTTGTTCATGAAGCAACCTTTGCTAAGGAAGATCATAAACTGGCTTATGATTATTATCACAGCACAACGGAACAAGCGGCTGTAACAGCGAAAGAAGCAGGAGCAAAGCAGCTCATTTTAACCCATATCAGCGCAAGATATCAGGGAGATGCCTCTTTGGAGCTTCAAAAAGAAGCGGTTGACGTTTTCCAAAATAGTGTGGCGGCATATGATTTCTTAGAGGTACCCATCCAGCGAGGCTGAAGGCATACTTATTTGACAATTTGCCATTACGTTGTATAATAAAGCGTAATCATTACGTTTTAAAAAAGGAGATGTGAACGATGAGAGTCAATGTTACTTTAGCTTGCACTGAAACGGGAGACCGAAATTACATTACAACAAAAAATAAACGCACCAATCCAGATCGTTTGGAGCTGAAAAAATATTCACCGCGTCTGAAGAAATATACCCTTCACCGTGAAACAAAATAACAAAAAAGACCGGGCGTCTCTTACGGCCCGGTCTTTTTTTACGTTAATTGACTGCCTGGTAAAGAGGGGCGGCCTGCTGGCACGCTGCGCACCATACGTCATAGATAGCCAAATGAACGATATGAGGTTCATCATGATGGATGTTGTGGGAGCTGTTTTTAGCTTGAATCCAGCCGCTTTGGTTGGATAGAGACAATATGCTGCTGTGCAAGTTTTGCCATTCCTGTTCAGCAGCGAATTTCTCAGTCCGTTCTCCTGATGACAATACAAGGAGAGGCATGTTTCCTAAATGGATTTGCCGCTGTTTGAGCTCCTGCAGACTTTTTGAAAATTCTGCAGGTGTGCCCTCAAGCATCATCTTTCTCGTATATGATTTGTGCATCTCTTCGGGTATAAAGGTGAAGCTGGCGCAATCTCCTAAAGCTGGATCAAGAAGGACCATACCGATAATATCATACTTGTTTTTGCAGGCCCATAAGCCGGTGATGACAGCTCCGTATGAGTGTGAAACAGCCAGATAAGGAGGTTTTACATCTGCTGCTTTAAGCAAACTCTCCAATTCTTTCACTTGTTGTTCAGCTGTTCGTTTCGCTCTGCTTCGCCCGCTTTTCCCTATGCCCGCCCGATCATATGTGAAAATGCCAAATTCATCATCAATGTCCGCCATTAATGGTTTCCACGTCTCAGAAGAAGTACCGTAGCCGGCCTCAAAGACAATCGTTACACCGCTTGTTCCTTTCCGGTGCTGTGTATGAAACGCACATCCGTCAATTGTATATGTCTTTTCCATCCAAGCTGATTTCATTGGAGTCATCTCCTCTAATTGGTTCTACTAGGGAGACGGAGAACCTTAGCCGATCGTTTCTCTAAAAATAAAAAAAGAGATATCCGGCAGTGGATATCTCTCATAGGCATTACCAGCCTCTTTCGTATTGAACAGGGGCCGGAATCTCTGTATTGAGCTGTTTCGCGGCGGTTCTTGCAAAGAATGGATCCCGCAAAAGCTCTCTGCCGATAAAGATGAGGTCGGCACGTCCGTTTTGCAGAATTTCTTCAGCCATTGAACCGTCTGTAATCATGCCGACGGCACCAGTCGCCATGTCCGCCTGTTCACGAATTTTCTCGGCGAAGCTGACCTGATAGCCGGGAAATACATTAATGTCTGCGTGAACAAGGGCGCCTGAACTACAGTCGATTAAGTCAACACCTTGCTCCTTCATCCATTTTGCAAAACCGATGTGATCGGCGATGTCCAATCCTTTATCTGTATAGTCTGAGGCAGATACACGGACAAATAATGGCCCGTCCCATACTTGTTTGACTTCATCGATGATCTCTCTCAAGAAACGATAGCGGTTTTCAGGTGAGCCGCCGTATTCATCTGTGCGATGGTTGGAAAGCGGAGATAAAAATTCGTGAATTAAATATCCGTGCGCCGCATGAATTTCAATCACATCAAAGCCGGCTTCTTTTGCGCGGGCAGCCGCTTGCTTAAACTCCTGGATCGTTTCTTTTACTTTTTCTGCTGACATTTCTACTGGTGTTGCTGATTGTTCGTCAAACGCAATCGCCGATGGAGCGAAAATGTCTCCTTCAAGCTCAGCTTTACGTCCGGCATGGGCAAGCTGAATGCCGATTTTTGAACCTTGTTCTTTGACCTGCTCAGTCAGTTTGGCAAAGCCTTCAATATGCTCGTCGCTCCAAATGCCTAAGTCTTGGTCTGTGATTCGACCCTGAGGGTTAACTGCTGACGCCTCTACAATAATCAGTCCGACCTGGCCGATTGCACGCGATATGTAATGCGCCATGTGGAACGGCGTTAATTTCCCGTCCTTTTCATGAGAAGAATACATGCACATTGGCGACATAACAATGCGATTTTTTAATGTCATATCTTTAATTGTAATAGGTGTGAATAATTTTCTGGCCATTTCTTTCGCCTCCCGTAAGGTTTTTAGAGATTGATTATATCAAGTCATTTCTTTCGCGTCATATAAACTGCTCAAAAGAACCGTTTTTGTCAAACATTTCTGTATAATAGACAGGGAATCATCTTATTTTTCAAGCTAGAAGCGTTTTTATACATAGGAGGGGCGGAAATCGATGAATTGGCAGACGAAGGACGAATTGCGGGCACTTTTAACTTCTCTTGTGCAATACGAAAGCATCACCGGTTCGAAGGGCGAGGCAGCACTTGCGGAATATCTTTATTTTATTTTGAAAGACAAGCCTTATTTTCAAAAACATCCAGATGATGTAACTCTTCATACGATGGACGATGGCAGATCTTTTCTTACGGCTCTAGTCAAAAAGAAGAAGGTCAAAAAGACAGTGCTTCTGTTGAGTCATTTTGATGTCGTTGACATAGAGGATTACGGAGAATTTAAACATATGGCTTGCAAGCCTGCTGAGCTTTTGAGTTCCTTTTTAGAGAAAAAAGAGCTGCTTCCTGAACGTGTGAGAAGAGATGCTGAAAGCGGAGACTGGCTGTTTGGCAGAGGGACGATGGATATGAAAGCGGGGCTTTGTGTTCAGTTGTCGATGCTGGAGCGGGCAATGAACGGCCATTTTGAGGGCAATCTGCTGTTGATAACAGTTCCGGACGAGGAAGTGAATTCAAGAGGCATGATTGAGGCGGTTCCTGTATTGAAGGAAATGGAGAAAAAGCATAATATCACATTAACCGCCTGCCTGAATGCTGAACCGATGTTTGAAAAATTCCCCGGCGACCAGCAGCAATATTTTTATACAGGAAGCATTGGCAAGGTGCTTGCGGGATTTTTCTGCAAGGGAATTGAGACACATGTCGGAGAGCCGTTTTCAGGCCTAAACGCGAATTTAATGGTATCTGAGATTAACCGTTTGCTTGAACTGAATGCTGATTATTGTGAAAAGGTTGATGGTGAGGTCACTCCGCCGCCGGTAAACTTAATGCAAAAGGACTTGAAAGAGGCATATTCAGTTCAGACACCGCATACAGCTGTCACATTATTTAATGTGCTGTCAATGAAACGCTCGGCTAGTGAGCTGCATCAGATGCTGCTGAAAACCGCAAAACAGGCGGCGGCGGAAATCATGTCGAACGTTCGGAAGAAAACACAGGACTTTCAACAATTTGAGCCTTTTCAGCCGATTGAACGGGCCGTCACTGTTTTGACATTTGATGAGCTGGTTGCGCGTGCAAAAAAACGTGCTGGAATTTCGGAAACAGACCGAGCTCTTAATTATGCCTTTGCTAACAGGGGGGAGCTTGGAGACAGGGATTTTTCGACGAAAATTGTTTCTGAGATTGCTTCGCTTTGTAAGGAGGATGCTCCGCTTATCGTTCTTTTTTATAGTCCTCCGTTTTATCCGGCCGTTTCTTCAAAGGACGATCAATTGATTAGACATACAGCTGATCAGCTTATGCAGTATGCGGCTAACAGATACGGCATTGCGTTGCGGGAGGTTCAGTACTTCCCCGGACTATCGGACTTGAGCTATCTTCAGCTGGAAAAGCAGGAGGTTGAAGCATACACAAGCAATATGCCGCTCTTTAACAGAGGATATTCATTGCCAAGCGGCAAAGAACAGGCTCTATATGTCCCCGTTTTAAATGTCGGTCCGGCTGGTAAAGACCCGCACAAATGGACGGAAAGATTGTATATGCCTTATTCCTTTGAAGTGCTTCCCGATTTGCTTTCATTTACGATTTCCGCGCTATTGAAGCAACCGGAAACAGCCGGCCAGCAGTTGTAGAAAAAGAAAGACAGAAGGCCCTATCCTTCTGTCTAATGCCTCTCTAAAGCCGCTCCGGCAAACTGTTCTTTGATTTCTGCGCTCCGTTTAGCGGTCTCTTCAATACAGTGAATAATCGCTTCTTCAAAGCGGGAGTCCTGTAAAGCGCGAAGGCCTGCCTCTGTAGTGCCCCCAGGACTGGTGATTTCCTTGCGCAGCTGTGCAGGCTGTTTGCCGCTTTGAAGGAGCATATCAGTTGCCCCCGCCATTGTCTGCAAAATGAGTGCTTTTGCCGTTTCTTTATCTAATCCTACTTTTTGCGCCGCTTTTTCCATCGCCTCAATATAACGATACACGTAGGCCGGACCGCTGCCTGCGATTGCAGTGACGGCGTCAAGGTGACGCTCCTCAACCAGTGTGGCATCACCGATTGTTTCCAATAGAGCCTTTGCAGCAGCAATATCGTCCTGGCTTGCTTCCGCGCTTACGGAAAATCCGGTTGCTGATTTTCTGATTGCCGCTGATGTATTCGGCATGACGCGAATGACAGCCAGCTTTCTGCCGAAATAATGCTGAATGGTTTCGATGGTAAGGCCTGCAAGTACTGAAATCACCAGCTGGTCCTTGAGATACGGCCGGATGCTGTCGATGCTTTCCGCCGCGTCTTTCGGTTTGAAAGCGAGGATGATGATATCGGTGTGAGTGAAAAACTCATTTTTATCTCTGCATGGACGCACGCCGTACGTTTCCTTTAATTCAATTAGACGCTCGTCATTTGAGCGGTTTGTAATATAGATATGTTCTGATTTTGTGATGCCGCTTTGCAAAATACCGTTGATCATTGCTTCAGCCATTGACCCGGCGCCGACAAATCCTATTTTTTTCATTGATATCCTCCTTCTATCAGAACAACAAAAAACCTTTTCATCACGTAAAGGACGAAAAGGTTCGCGGTACCACCCTCATTAGCACAAATTGTGCTCAGCTCAAATCCCGTAACGCGGGAAACGTTTAGGTTTTCCTAACCGCGACTTGAGGGCAGGTTCTACAAACAAGCGGGCCGCAATACCTTTCAGCCAGGGGTATCGCTCTCTTAGGCCATTGCCTTGTATACTATTCCTCGTCATAGCGTTCCAATGTTCTCGTTTTAGTTTGTTGTTCATTATGCAATGGCGGACAAGCTCATGTCAATAGCTTTTTCAAAAAGGTCTGTTCTCATTCAGCAATAATGACATAAGACCGAGAAAAAGCTAAAATATGAATAATGAATGAAGACAAGGAGCGAAAGGATGACAACTGAAGATGTAATTGCGATCCGCATCCCGACGCCGTTTGCTGTCGGCGATGTTATCGTTTACCTCGTAAAAGGTGATGCGCTGACACTTATCGATGCCGGGCCGAATACAAAAGAGGCTGCCAGCGCCTTACAAGAGCAGCTTGCTGCTGTAAATGTGAAAATGTCAGATATCGAGCAGGTTGTACTGACTCACCATCATGCTGACCATGCAGGCTTGCTTGATGTCTTTTCAGATGAAATCGAAGTGATTGGGCATGCCTTCAACGAACCTTATATCAGCCGAAATCAAGCCTTTATGGATTGGCAAAAACGTTTTTTTCAAAAGTTGCTGCCTGAATTAGGCGTTCCATTTGATACGGGGAAGGCGGAAAAGCTGATTCGGTCAGCGTATGCATTTTCCTGTACGAGATCTCTGACAAAAACAATCAGTGAAGGTATGGGCATTGACGGGCTTGAGGGCTGGTCTGTGTTGGAGATGCCTGGACATGCTGAATCGCATATCGTTCTTTTCCATGAAAAAAGCGGAAGGATGCTTGGCGGAGATCTACTGCTGGCCAACAGCTCGTCTAATCCGATTATAGAAGCGCCGAAAGCGGGAGACGTCAGGTCAAAGCCTTTAGTGGACTATCAGCGGTCATTGCGAAGGCTGTCTCAATTTGAGCCAACAATCGTATTTCCTGGTCACGGCGAGCCTATCACCAGTGTCCAAGCGCTGATTGAGAAGCGTTTTGACAAGCAGAGGAACAGGACGGAGGATGTGCGTCGCATGCTGGCTGAAAAGCCGATGACCGCTTTTCAGGTCTGTCAGCAGCTTTTTCCTGCTGTATATGAAAAGGAATTGTTTTTAACGATGTCAGAAACGGCAGGGCATCTTGATGTGTTGGAGGCTGAAGAAGCCATCACGTCATATTGGGAAGGAAACATCGCATACTTTAGAACAATGAAGAGGTGAAATGGGTGAAACATATAGCGGGAAAAAGGATTTGGATAACCGGTGCTTCAGGAGGGCTTGGAGAAAGAATCGCATACTTATGCGCGGCTGAAGGAGCCCATGTCCTGCTGTCGGCTAGACGTGAGGATCGTTTGATAGAAATCAAAAGGAAAATAACAGAGGGATGGAGCGGACAGTGTGAGATCTTTCCTCTGGATGTCGGCCGCCTAGAGGATATCGCCCGGGTCCGTGATCAGATCGGCTCGGTTGATGTCCTGATCAACAATGCGGGCTTCGGTATATTTGAAACGGTTTTAGACTCGACATTGGAAGACATGAAAGCAATGTTTGATGTAAATGTGTTCGGCCTGGTCGCCTGTACAAAAGCGGTGCTCCCGCAAATGCTTGAGCAAAAAAAGGGCCATATCATCAATATCGCCTCTCAAGCGGGGAAAATCGCAACACCGAAGTCGAGCCTGTATTCCGCGACAAAACATGCCGTGCTAGGATACTCAAATGCTTTGCGGATGGAGCTGTCGGGAACCGGCATTTATGTGACAACAGTCAATCCAGGACCGATTCAGACGGACTTTTTTTCCATTGCTGATAAAGGCGGGGACTACGTCAAAAATGTCGGCCGCTGGATGCTTGATCCTGATGACGTGGCAGCTCAAATTACAGCTGCAATTTTTACGAACAAACGGGAGATCAATCTTCCGCGTTTAATGAATGCCGGCACTAAGCTGTATCAGCTGTTTCCAGCTCTCGTTGAAAAGCTGGCAGGACGCGCGCTCATGAAAAAATAATGATGGAACTGCCTGTGGTGGAATGATTGTTTCTCACGAGGCAGTTTTTGATAGTGGAAGGGAGAGATTGTTGAATGTCAATTCATTCAGATGTCCTTCATGTTCTGCTCAAAGATCCGTTTATTCAGAAACTGATTGATGCAGAGCCTGTATTCTGGGCAAATTCAGGCAAGAAAGAGAAGCGGCCATTACCCCATGCAGATGAGTGGGCAACCGAGATCGCGGAAGCGGAAAAAAGACTGCGGCGCTTTGCCCCTTATATTGCCGAGGTGTTTCCTGAGACGAAAGGCGCTAAAGGGATCATCGAGTCTCCGCTTTTTGAGATGCAGGATATGAAGGAAAAGCTGGAAGCGGCATATCAGCAGCCATTCCCGGGAAGATGGCTGTTAAAGTGCGACCACGAACTACCGATTTCAGGATCGATTAAAGCGCGGGGCGGGATTTATGAAGTATTAAAGCTTGCAGAAGATCTGGCGCTTCAAGAAGGCATACTTCAGGAAACCGATGATTACCGCATCTTACGGGAAGACCGGTTTGCCGCGTTTTTCTCCCGCTATTCGATTGCTGTCGGTTCAACAGGAAACCTGGGTTTAAGCATCGGCATCATTGGCGCGGCACTCGGGTTTCGCGTGACAGTGCATATGTCGGCCGATGCTAAGCAGTGGAAAAAGGATCTCCTCCGCCAAAAGGGTGTCACTGTTATGGAGTACGAAACAGATTACAGTGAAGCGGTGAACGAAGGGAGACGGCAGGCGGAACAAGATCCATTCTGTTATTTTATTGATGATGAACATTCTCGTCAGCTGTTCTTAGGATATGCTGTTGCTGCAAGCCGATTAAAAACACAGCTTGACAATATGAATATACAGCCAAGTCTCGAAACGCCCTTGTTTGTGTATCTGCCGTGCGGAGTCGGCGGAGGACCGGGCGGTGTAGCCTTTGGGCTGAAGCTTTTATACGGAGATCATGTTCACGTGTTTTTCGCAGAACCAACTCATTCACCGTGTATGCTGTTAGGGCTTTATTCAGGACTTCACGAGCAGATCTCCGTCCAGGATATCGGTCTGGATAATCGGACGGCTGCTGACGGACTTGCCGTAGGGAGGCCGTCAGGGTTTGTCGGCAAGCTGATTGAACCGCTTCTGAGCGGCTGTTATACGGTAGAGGACAATATGCTTTATACTTTGCTTCATATGCTGGCTGTATCTGAAAATCAATATTTAGAGCCATCTGCTCTTGCCGGCATGTTGGGGCCGGTTCAACTTTATTCGACAGAAGAGGGAAGGCGCTATAGTCAGAAATATAATATGGAGCATGCCGTACATATCGTCTGGGGAACGGGAGGAAGCATGGTTCCAAAAGAGGAAATGGCTGCGTATAACCGAATCGGTGCTGATTTGCTAAAAAACGAAATGAAAAAATAAGCAGACAGTGAAAAGGTTTTCCGTTACAATCTTTGTAAGGGTTTTAACCTACAGAGAGTCAGGTGTAAACAGTGAAAAATAAAGAGCTTAACTTACATACTTTATATACACAGCACAATCGAGAGTCTTGGTCTGGTTTTGGGGGACATTTGTCGATTGCTGTATCTGAAGAAGAGGCAAAAGCGGTGGAAGGGCTCAATGATTATCTATCTGTTGAAGAAGTGGAAACGATCTATATTCCGCTTGTTCGGCTGCTCCATTTGCATGTCAAGTCTGCTGCTGAACGCAATAAGCATGTCAATGTTTTTTTGAAGCACCCGCATTCAGCCAAAATCCCGTTTATTATCGGCATCGCCGGCAGTGTCGCAGTTGGAAAAAGCACGACGGCGCGGATTTTGCAGAAGCTGCTTTCGCGTTTGCCTGACCGTCCCAAAGTGAGCCTTATCACAACAGATGGTTTTTTATTTCCTACTGCCGAGCTTAAAAAGAAAAATATGATGTCAAGAAAAGGGTTTCCTGAAAGCTATGATGTAAAGGCGCTGCTCGAATTTTTGAATGACTTAAAATCAGGAAAGGACAGCGTAAAGGCCCCGGTGTATTCCCATCTAACCTATGACCGCGAGGAAGGTGTGTTCGAGGTTGTAGAACAGGCGGATATTGTGATTATTGAAGGCATTAATGTGCTTCAGTCCCCCACCTTGGAGGATGACCGGGAAAACCCGCGTATTTTTGTTTCCGATTTCTTCGATTTTTCGATTTACGTGGATGCGGAGGAAAGCCGGATTTTCACTTGGTATTTGGAGCGTTTTCGTCTGCTTCGGGAAACTGCTTTTCAAAATCCTGATTCATATTTTCATAAATTTAAAGACTTGTCCGATCAGGAGGCTGACGAGATGGCAGCCTCGATTTGGGAGAGTGTTAACCGGCCGAATTTATATGAAAATATCCTGCCGACTAAATTCAGATCAGATCTCATTTTGCGTAAGGGAGACGGGCATAAGGTCGAGGAAGTGCTGGTAAGGAGGGTATGAAACTGTGCATCATCTGGAACTGTATGTCTCTGATTTGGAGACGTCAAGGCGGTTTTGGGGCTGGTTCTTAAAAGAACTTGGCTATAAAGAGTACCAAAAATGGAGCTCAGGCATCAGCTGGAAGAAAGATGGTTTTTACCTAGTAATTGTGCAGGCGAAAGAGCCTTTTCTAGAGCCGGAATACCATAGATGCCGAGTCGGTCTGAACCATCTCGCATTTCATGCTGAATCCAAGCATCAAGTCGATCAGATGACCGAAAAATTAACGGCAAAAGGCTATCGTGTGTTGTACCGAGACAGGCATCCTTTTGCCGGAGGAGACGGGCATTATGCCGTCTATTGTGAGGATCCGGACCGGATTAAGGTAGAGCTCGTTGCCCCAAGCTGTTAATCGTGATCTTTGGACAGGCTGTTCAGCTTTTTCTCAATGCGATCCAGCTGCGCTTTTCGGTTTTTCGCATACTTGAAGCCTGTAACAGCCGCAAAGATGACAGCGGCAAATATGATAAATACAAACAGCTGAAACATCACATCGCCTATATTCATGTTCTTCACCTCATGTTTGCGGGAGAGATTCATTTTCTCCCGTTTTTTATTTAAAGCTGTTTTTCCAGACGGCAACCGTGTTTTGTGGTTTCCGTTTTCATCTGCCGATAGGCGACCGCTAAAAATGGCAGTCCGAGCAGGGTAATGCCGCTCAGGACAGAAAAAATAAAAATTGGCCGACCAGCGCCAAACAGGTCTATACATATCCCTCCGACCCAGGGGCCGATGACGTTTCCGAGCTGGGAAAAACCGATGGCCCCGAAATAAGTGCCTTTTAATCCTGGTTTTGCAATCTGGTCTACAAACAAATCCATCATAGAGAACAAAAGAACTTCGCCGATTGTAAAAGTGATGACAATCATCACAAGTGATGAAACACCGTGTGATACGGTGAAAATGGCCATGCTGATACTAACCATCACATTACCGAGCATCAGAGAGCAAAGCGGCGAAAAACGTTTTGCAAAATGGACAATGGGAAATTGCGTCGCCAACACTACGATTGCGTTTAATGTCAGCATCAGTCCGTACAGCTTCGTTCCATTGCCGATCAAGGGGTTTTGCGCCATATATTGAGGGAATGTGGAACTAAATTGTGAGTAGCCAAAGGTGCATAGCGTAATGCCAACCAAAGCAATTGTAAAAAGATAATCCTTTTGCGTGACCATAAACGCTTCCCTTACGCTCATATGTCGGGACTGGTCTGATGCTGATAAAGAAGGATGTTTTTTAAATTGGCTGGCAAGCACAAGTCCGTATAGTCCGTAAATGACTGCAGGCACCAAAAAGGGCGTGGTCGATTGCGATGAGCCGAAATACAGGCCTAGCACGGGTCCGAAGACAACGCCGATATTAATAGCTGCATAGCGTAAATTAAAAACAAGCAGTCTTGTTTTTTCTTCTGTCATATCAGACAGCAAAGCCTTTGAAGCGGGCTCAAACAGTGATTTGCAAAGGCCGTTTAATGCGTTGACTACAAAAAACACCCAGAGATGAGATGCTGCCGCAAACCCCATAAATACCAGCATCCATCCGAAAATGGACACAAGCATCATGTTTTTTCTGCCGAATGTATCGGAGATATATCCGCCGTAAAAGCTTGCGAGGATGCCGACTGAGGAGCTTGCGGCAATGACCAGTCCTGCATAGGAAGCTGATGCACCTTGGACGGCTGTCAAATAAATCGCTAAAAAAGGAATGCTCATCGATGTTGCCATTCTGCCAAAAATGGTTCCGATTATAATTGTCCAGCTGATCGGGTGGATATCTTTCCATTGCTTCATGAATTATATTCTCTCCTGTAGGTAAGATCTTTCTCTATCATATATGAAAAAATTCCCTTATCCAATAGATGATTCAAAATATTTCGTTATTGATACGTCGTATGTCTGTAGATTGTTTGGATGGCAATACATTATGTGTTGACGGCGTACATGGCTACGTATTGAAATTGAGGGTGATGCCAGAAGGAAGATCATGATATATCCGATGAAAAGCAAAGCGATTGGTCAGGAGGGTGTCTGTTTGAAACAGTAAAGGAGTTTAAGCCGCCGGGATGCCGGAGCATATCGGCAGCAAAGCCGGATATGAGATCAAGAAGTACGCGGAAAACCGTCATGCCGCATGACAGAAGAGCGCGCGCATCTCTTCGGTTGAATTAAGGATGGTAATCGTGTATTCACGCGTGTTCGTGGACAGCTTATTCCGTTTTGCGCGAGCATTGAAGGGCTGTCGTATGGCTTTGAGACTGTTTCTTTGTTATCAGGCGGTGTTTTTAAAGGGAAGCCGCATCAGCGGCTGAAAGCACTGGCAGTCATACGTTTAAGAGAACAGGCCTTGGTTTGTGACATAGTCATAAATGATATCTTCTATATGCGCATGCAAATCCTCATCTGGTTCTTCATTCCGTCTCTCTTCTAGAGCTGCTTTCAGGCTTTGTTTTTCATACGGGCTTAACGGATCTATAGCAACGTTTCTGCCGTATTGACGCAGTGCCTGTTCCATCATTTTTTCAACAAATTTCTCCATTATGACTCTCCTATCCTTATGCTTCGCTTTTATTCTACTAAATGTTTTTCTTCTCTCAAACCCTTGGATCATATTTTCTGTCAGACAAGAATCATTTACCAGTATAAAACGAACATACTTTCGCATATAATAGAAAAACGAACATAAGTTCTTTTTAGAGGTGTGTATGATGAAAGAAAAAGTGATTTTTCTCGTTGACATGCAATCGTTTTATGCATCTGTAGAGAAAGCGGAAAATCCACATTTGAAAAATAAGCCCGTCATTGTTTCGGGGGATCCTGAAAAAAGGGGCGGAGTTGTACTGGCTGCCTGCCCGCTGGCGAAACAAAAGGGTGTGGTGAATGCTTCACGGCTGTGGGAGGCACAGGAAAAGTGTCCTGAGGCTGTTGTGCTCCGGCCGCGTATGCAGCGGTATATTGATGTATCACTGCAAATTACGGCTATTCTAGAGGAGTATACAGACCTTGTGGAGCCTTATTCCATCGATGAACAGTTCATGGACATTACAGGCAGCCAGAAGCTGTTTGGGACGCCGATGGAGATCGCGAAAAGCATTCAGGGCAGAATCATGCGGGAGATCGGCGTTTATGCGCGGGTTGGAATCGGCCCTAACAAAGCGCTGGCCAAAATTGCGTGTGACAATTTTGCCAAAAAGAATAAGAACGGTATTTTTACCTTAACGAAAGAAAATATAAAAACCGAAATGTGGCCGCTCCCGGTGGGCAGCATGTTTGGCGTCGGGAGCCGCATGAAGCATCATTTAAATCGAATGGGCATCAGCACGATCGGCGGGCTCGCGGCTTTTCCGCTCGATCTTTTAAAAAAGAAATGGGGCATTAACGGCCACGTGCTGTGGATGACGGCAAACGGAATTGATTATTCCCCTGTATCAACTTCATCTCTAGACGGGCAAAAGGCGATCGGCCATGGAATGACTCTCCCGAGAGACTACGAACACTTTGACAAAGAAATCAAGGTCGTATTGCTGGAGCTGAGTGAAGAAGTGTGCAGGCGAAGCCGAAACGCCGGAGTAATGGGGCAGACGGTGTCAGTGAGCTGCCGGGGTGCTGATTTTGATTGGCCGACGGGCTTCAATCGGCAAGTGAAGCTGGCGGAACCGACGAATTCTACGCAAGATGTATATGAGGCTGTATGCCGGCTGTTTCTTACATTTTGGGACGGGAAACCCGTCCGCCGCCTCGGTGTCAATCTGTCTCAGCTCTCATCTGATGACATATGGCAGCTCAATTTATTTCAGGATTATGCAAAGAAAATGAGCCTAGGCTATGTGATGGACGGCATTAAAAATCGATTCGGCGATACAGCAATCATCAGGGCGGCGTCATTGACAGCGGCAGGCCAGGCATTTGAACGTGCGGCTAAAATAGGGGGGCACTATAAATGAACGATCATTTAAAAAGGGGCAACCTGCTGTGGGAAGGAAGCAGGATGTTTCTGCCGGAACATAAGCAAAGCCTGCTGGAGAGAAAGCGGCATAAACAGAAGCTGCAAAAGCCGACCCTTGATCCCGATAAGCTGGAAGAGATGAATCAAACGCTTTGCACCGCGATGGAGTTTGCTCAGGATATCACTGTCAGCTGCTTTCAGGACGGTGAAATTGTCCGCTGCACCGGGAAAATCTGCCGGTATGAAGAGTTTGAAAAAGCAGTATGGATAAAAGGAGATGAGGACCAGCTTTATAAGCTGAAACTTGATCAAGTGCTTGATATTGTGCTGTAAAGTCTCTCCTCCTGCTTGGGGGAGAAATGTGTAAAATGATCAAATATTGTTCCCTCGGCAGTCTGGAAACGTATGATACAGGAAAGAAGGCATTTACAATTCCAGCCAGGCAAAATATAATTTTTATATTGTGAGAAAAAGAGCTAACATTCGTTTTGCCAGACGGAGGGAGATCAAATCGTAATGGATATTCGAACAATCACGTCTTCAGATTATGAAATGGTAACGTCTGTAATGAATGAATGGTGGGGCGGCAGACAGCTGAAAGAAAAATTGCCGAGACTATTTTTTGAGCATTTTCAGGACACAAGCTTTCTTGCATCTGAACATAATAGCATGACCGGATTTTTAATCGGGTTTCAATCGCAATCGGATCCTGAAACGGCGTACATTCATTTTTCCGGTGTGCATCCGGATTTCAGAAAAATGCAAATTGGAAAACAATTATACGATGTATTTATTGAAACAGTAAAACAAAGAGGATGCACCCGGGTGAAGTGCGTCACTTCACCAGTGAATAAAGTATCAATCGCATATCACACAAAATTGGGGTTTGATATTGAAAAGGGCACCAAGACGGTAAATGGCATCTCAGTGTTTGCAAACTATGATGGCCCTGGCCAAGACAGGGTACTGTTTGTCAAAAACATATGAGGGGGAAATATGATGGATTTTTTATCAAAAACACCTGAGCCTCCTTACTATGCCGTCATTTTTTCTTCTGTCAAAAGCGAAACTGACACAGGATATGGAGAAACGGCAGAGCGGATGGTATTGCTTGCAGCGGATCAGCCTGGATTTTTAGGCGTGGAAAGCGTTCGTGAAGCGGATGGAAGGGGCATCACAGTTTCCTATTGGGACAGTATGAACGCAATTATCCTTTGGAAGCATCACACTGAACATCAAGCGGCAAAAGAAAAAGGAAAAAGTGTTTGGTACGAGTCGTATGCAGTCCGCGTCTCAAAAGTCGAAAGACAGCGGCTGTTTCAGGAGAACACGAATGATTGAATTTCTTCAGCATAAGGAAGACACAATAGCCCGTGAGATTATAGCCGTACAGATCCCATCTTACATAAAGGAAACAGAGATTATCGGTTTTGACGGCATTCCCGCTTTACAAGAGAAGGTGAAGGATATTCAAGCATCTCATGAACGGTTTGCGGGATATCGGAAAAACGGCAAGCTGATCGGTGTCATTTCATATGAGAAAAACATGCATCATCTCACCATTTGCAGGCTTGTTGTGCATCCTGACGGTTTTAGAAAAGGAATTGGACGAGCACTTCTGCAATTTGTCATTGATCAGAACGAAGACGCTGAGAAAATCGAAGTAGTCACAGCCGAGAAAAATATCCCGGCCGTGTCACTCTATACACAGGCTGGATTCCAAAAAGCAGAAACCGTCAAAGCAGCGCAGGATCTATTGCTGTCGGTCTTTCATTTGTATCCGAAAAGAAAAGTTGAGGTCGTTCCCTACAACGAAAAATGGACGAAAGGTTTCGATGAAGAAAAAGAACGGCTGAAGCGGGTGTTCGGGCCGGAGATGATCGCCGTTCATCATATCGGAAGCACATCGATACCGAACATGGCAGCGAAGCCAATCATTGATATGTTAATTGAAGTCAGAAGCATTGAGGCCGTGAGCCAATTTGATGAACAAATGAAGGCTGTCGGCTATATGCCAAAAGGTGAGAACGGCATAGCGGGCAGGCGTTATTTCCAAAAGGGCGGAAATAAACGAACCCATCATGTCCATCTGTACGAACAGGGAAACCCTGCTATTGAAAGGCATCTGTTATTCAGAGATTATCTCAGAGCTCATCCGAGCATAGCGAAAGAATACGCCGTTCTCAAAAAACGGCTGGCGGCCCAGCATTCCGATAGCATCAAACAATACATGCAAGGGAAAGATGAATGGATCAAGGCTGCAGAAGAAAATGCGAAGCGGTGGAAAAAAGGCAGAAACCATGCGAATGGCAGTGTTGTATGCTACAATAGCGAAAATGATGAAAACGGGGGTTTCACCTTATGAACATACATGTGACAGATGCAGCGAAACAGGCACTGCAGCAGGCGTTCGACGCCAACCCGGGAAAAAAAGCCCAGCTTCGTTATGATGCAGAAGGATGCGGCTGCGCGGTAAGCGGTGTACCGACAATCTGGCTGACAGAAGAATTAACGGGACAGTGCGAGCAGCTGGAAACGAACGGCATTCCGCTGTATATCCAATCGTCGCAAAAAGTGTTTTTTGACGATCAAATGACGATCGATTACAATGAAAAAGCCAAAACATTGGCGCTGAAAAGCCCGGCTGAAATGCTCAGCCCCAGAATGAGCATATTAGTAAAGTAGGAGACGCGAAACGTGGAACAAAAGCTGAAAGCAATGAAGAACACAGCACAAAATAAAACGTGGGTATCCTTCCTGAATCAAAACCATCCCTATACCTTGCTTCACTGGTCAATTGGAGGAGCAGAATCCGTCAAGAAAGATGTTTGGCTATTGCAGGATGAAATGACCTTCGAGACGCAGGAGTTTACAACGATAGACCTTGCGATTGAATGGATCAGAGAACATATGGATGATATTACCGACGTTTTGTGAAATAAAAAAGCGAAAGAGCCGACGAGGCCTTTCGCTTTTTTATTATGTTGAGACCTTCATTTTGTCTAAAAACTCCTGCACCGTTTTTCGGTACGTGTCCCGGTTTTTGGTGTATGACATGGCATGTTCACCGTTCTCGGCGATATACAGCGCTTTCGGTCCGGTTTTCTTTTCGTAAAGCCGCTCGGTTGAAGAAACAGGAATGTAATCATCATCCTGACTGTGAATAAAGAGGACCGGCTTTTCGATTTGATCAATGACAGCAAGCGGAGATACTTCGCGAGCGCGATAGCCGCCCCTCAGCTTCAAAAAGAAGTCGGCGATAGGGAGCAGGGGCCAAGACGGGAGCCTGTATTCCGTTTTCAGCAGATAGGCAAGCTGTTCATCAAAACATGCGAACGGACAATCGGCAATATAAAAATCAGCGCCATCTTCACAGTGTGCGCCAGCGTAAAGCAGAGCGGTCACAGCTCCCATCGATTCACCGTGAATTCCGATCAATCCGCGATGATTTGTTTTGTTTTTGAGCCAGCTGACAACCTCATTGAGATCATCTTTTTCATAAAACCCGTAACTGGTCGTCTTTCCGCCGCTTTGGCCATGCCGGCGGTGATCATAAATAAGTACATTCCAGCCGAGATCAAGAAATAAATGCATATACTTAAGAGAATTCAGCACATTCATCGTTACTCCGTGGCAGATGATGATGGTGTTTTGAGTGTCATGCGGTGCGACATGGTATCCCTTTATGGTATACCCGTAAGCGGATGGAATCTCAAAAGCGGTTTTCTCCATTTGTTCAAATGATTCGAACACATCATGTCCGTCGTCTTTCTCTCTTTTGATAATGTCTTCGTCCGTTTTTTTCTTGATGAATAGAATCATGTTCGAAAAAACAATTCCGATCGCGATGACAGCAGTTAAGAGAGCGCCAATGGCCAAAAGGATTTTCTTCAAAAGACACAGCACCTTTCAACGAAATATATAGGTCATTCGTTTTTAAGATCATTATACCTAAACACTGCTGCGCTGAGAAAGTTATCAGAAGAGAGTTTGCTTGTTCAGCTTATATGCTCCGTGATAAACTGGCTTCAAAACAAAACATGGGGGAAGTCTGCATGAAAAAACAAAAATCCGCTGACAAACACCAGCTAAAAGACGGCCTTCAATCCGATATCAAAGCAAAGCTTATGGAGATGAAGAGCCAATTGAAGGAAGAGGATGAAAAGAGGCAGGAAAGAGAAAAAGCAGAACAGATCAGAAAGAAAAAAGAGATCGAAAAAAATAAAAGTTTTGAACAACTCCTAAATGAAAGCCAAATGGATTGGCATCGATATAAATAAATCGGCCACCTATACAGAGGCTGGTTTCAAGCGTGTCGACAAACACTTGTGTACCTTGTCAAGCCTGTGAGTCGGCAGCTTCCATGCATGTCTTTTCTAACCTGCATGGTTTTCAATCGCGGTCAACAAAATGAAATCAGCACCCTTAAGGGTGCTGATTTTTCTATTAAGAGCGGTGGGCTTCATAAACGTCTTGTTTCGTATGAGATTGAAGCGCTTTGATTTCTTCTTCTGTTAAACGCCGCGCCTTTGCTGCCTGAATGTTTTCCCGTAACTGCTCAACCTTACTGGCGCCTGTAATCACTGAAGCGACAGCTGGCTGTGCTAACAGATACTGCAGCGACTTTTCTGTCATTGAAAGGTCGGGAGCCACTTCCTCCATTGCCTTGCGGGCATTTGTCAGTTCTTCAAATGAATAGGACAAGTACCCGTTTTGTTTCATGCTGTCTGCCGCTTGATCAAGGGGTCTTTCGGTTAAGAGCCCTTTGGCAACAGGGCCTCTGGCGACTACGCTGATTTGATGTTCCTCTAAAAGCGGGAGCCATTCCTCAGGGCGTCTGTCAAACAAGCTGAATTGCATCATGATGCTGACGATGTTTGATTTCTTTACATATTCTTTTATCACATTCGGGCGGATGGAAGAAATGCCATAGTAGCGGATGACACCTTCTTGTTTTAATTCCTCAAACGCCTCGATCGTTTCATCAATGTTATCCTCTATCGTGCCGCCGTGTAGCTGATAAAGGTCGATATAATCAGTTTTCAGCCGTGTAAGGCTCTTTTTTACCGCTTCTTTTATGTAAGCTTTTGAAGGGTCCCAATACCAGCCCTCGCTCCCGTCATCCCAACGGTTTCCCGCTTTTGTTGCCAGAATAATATCCTGGCGTCTGTTTTGGATCGCATCACCGACGATTTCTTCGTTGCGTCCCCGGTCATACAAATCCGCTGTGTCCAAATAGTTGATGCCGAGCTCGATCGCTTCATCCAAAATGGACAATGCTTTGTTTTTTTCAGTTCCAAGAGACATACAGCCGAGTCCGACTTCGCTTATTTCTAAATCAGATGTACCCAGTTTGCGCTTTCTCATGTGCACACTCCTTTTTTTAGGCTTTGTATTGACCGTAATATAAAGGAGCCAAAGTTTCAACTTTTACGGCTCTGACACCCATTCTTTTACATATTGAAATGTGCGTCCATACTCTTTTAACTTTGCCCGAATTTCCCATGCTTTTCCGACTAAGACAACACCTTTTGGCATGCGGTACACTTTCACGAAAAGGCCTCCTTTTCTCTAGTATGATAAAATGTATGGGGCATCATATAGAGACAGAACGGGAGATGAAGAAATGAAATCATTAGAAGAAAAAACAATTGCCAAAGAACAGATCTTTTCAGGTAAAGTTATTGATCTATTTGTCGAGGATGTAGAGCTGCCAAACGGCAAAACGAGTAAACGTGAAATTGTGAAACACCCTGGAGCAGTAGCGGTATTAGCCGTCACAGATGAAGGGAACATTATCTTGGTCAAACAATTCCGTAAGCCGCTTGAGCGGACAATCGTTGAAATTCCAGCCGGAAAGCTTGAAAAAGGTGAGGAGCCGGAGTATACGGCACTTCGGGAACTTGAGGAGGAAACCGGCTATACAGCAAAAAAACTGACAAAAATAACTGCGTTTTATACCTCTCCCGGCTTTGCTGATGAAATCGTTCACGTATTTCTTGCTGAGGAGCTTTCTGTACTCGAAGAAAAACGGGAGCTTGATGAGGACGAGTTTGTTGAAGTGATGGAGGTGACGCTTGAAGATGCGCTAAAGCTGGTTGAATCGCGTGAAGTATATGATGCTAAAACTGCCTATGCGATTCAATATCTTCAACTGAAAGAAGCGCTCCAAGCACAAAAATGAAAAAGATTTACGCGGATTTGCACATTCATATCGGCCGGACCTTTACAGGAAGGGCTGTCAAAATAACAGGCGCCAAAACATTAACGCTGGACCGGATTTTGGTTGAAGCCAGTGAACATAAAGGAATTGAACTCCTCGGTATTATCGACTGTCATTCTCCGGAAGTCATTCTAGAGCTTGAGGAAGGCATTTCATCTGGAAAATATCGCGAGCTTGATGGGGGAGGAATCCGTTATCGCAGTACGACTCTTTTATTGGGGAGCGAGCTGGAGATTTATGATGAAGACTGCAGCGGGCCGATCCATGTGCTTGTATTTATGCCGAAGCTGGCTGATATGAAGCAGTTTTCAAACTGGCTGTCAGCCAGGCTGAAAAATATTCATTTAAGCTCACAGCGGATATATGAAACGGGCTTAAACCTGCAACAAAAAGTCAAGGAAATGGGCGGTCTTTTTATCCCCGCCCATATCTTTACACCGCACAAAAGCTTATATGGAAAAGGGGTTAAATCAAGCTTAACTGAGGTTTTTGATCCGTCAATGATAGATGCGGTGGAGCTTGGATTAAGCTGCGATACAGACATGGCTTCACACATATCTGAATTGAATCCGTATCCTTTTTTAACAAATTCTGATGCGCATTCGTTGGGGAAAATCGGCAGAGAATATAATGAACTATATGTGCAATCAGCTGATTTTACTGAGTTTGCTCTTGCATTAAAAGGGCAAGATGAAAGGAAAATGATCGCAAATTACGGCTTGGACCCGTTATTGGGGAAATATTATCAGACGGCTTGCGAAGCGTGCGGAGAACCTGCAGTGAGCGGGGAAAAATCGTGCGCGAATTGCGGCAATGCCAGATTTACCAAGGGAGTCAGCGAAAGATTGCGTGAATTGAGTGATCAGCCTGAAGTTCGCGTCCCGCGTCCGCGGTATGTACATCAGATCCCCCTGCAATTTGTTCCGGGTGTAGGCCCGAAAACGCTGGACAAGCTAAAAAAAGCCTTCGGAACAGAAATGGCTGTTCTTCATGAGGCTGCAGAAGAAGATTTGGCTCGCGTTGTCCCGCCAAAAACCGCGGCGCTTATTGTAAAAGCGAGATCCGGAAAACTGGAATTGAAAGCCGGAGGAGGAGGAACCTACGGTAAAATTAAACCGTGAGTTAAAGATTAACTCAGTTCCTCCTGTACTTTTCTTTTTGTCCGTATAAAGGTAATCAGCTGGATGATTTCATCTTCACTCAGCGGCTTGCCATCAACAGAAATGGTAAAGTCAAGGCTGCTCCACGTGGCCAATTCAATGGTCTGGGGAGCAGTCTGCTTTTGTTTCTCACGGCCTAAAAGTTCATCGCAGGTTGTGTCAAAGAGGTCAGCAAGCATGGCAAGTGCCTCAAGAGAAGGCCGTCGGTAGCCTGACTCGTAGCCGGCATATGTGCTTTTTGCGATGCCTAGAAGGTCAGCTGTATATTGAAGTGACCAATTTTTCTTTTTTCTCAATTCAGTTAAACGATCTAGATTCATGAACTTCCGCTCCTTTTTCACCTTGAGCTGATTATATCATATAGGTATTAGGAAGTGTACGCGAATTGAATAATAATGTCTTGCGTATTTTATTTTCCGTGTCTATAATTGCATTAAAAGTATGCGAAAAGCGAATACCTTCTCGCAACCCATCTTTAGATACAGTGAAGAGGTGCATGGTATGAAAAAATTATTGATGTTGACAACTGGGGGAACGATTGCTTCAGTTGAAGGGGAAAATGGGCTGGCTCCCGCGGTCAAGGCTGATGAATTACTAAGTTACGTATCAAAACTTGATAACGATTACACGATGGAAACTCAGTCGCTTATGAATATAGACAGCACCAATATGCAGCCTGAATACTGGGTGGAAATAGCCGAAGCCGTTAAGGAAAATTATGATGCCTATGACGGGTTTGTTATTACTCACGGTACAGATACAATGGCCTATACATCTGCCGCACTATCATATATGCTGCAGCATGCCAAAAAGCCAATCGTCATCACCGGCTCGCAGATTCCGATCACGTTCCAAAAAACCGACGCCAAAAAAAATATTACAGATGCCATTCGCTTTGCCTGTGAAGGCGTAGGCGGGGTTTATGTTGTATTTGACGGCAGAGTCATTCAAGGAACGCGTGCGATCAAATTAAGAACGAAAAGCTATGACGCATTTGAAAGCATCAATTACCCATATATCGCTTTTATCAATGAAGACGGGATCGAATACAACAAACAAGTAACGGAACCTGAGAACGACACCTTTGCAGTTGACACTTCACTTTGCACAGATGTATGTCTGCTGAAGCTGCATCCAGGCTTAAAGCCCGAAATGCTTGATGCCCTGAAAAGCATGTACAAAGGGATTGTCATTGAGAGTTATGGCAGCGGAGGGGTGCCGTTTGAAGGCAGAGACATTTTGTCAAAAGTGAATGAGCTGATTGAAAGCGGCATTGTCGTCGTCATTACAACTCAATGTCTGGAAGAAGGCGAAGACATGAGCATTTACGAGGTAGGCCGCAGAGTCAACCAAGACTTAATTATCCGATCAAGAAATATGAACACAGAAGCCATTGTGCCAAAATTGATGTGGGCACTAGGTCAGTCTTCGGATCTTCCTGTCGTCAAGAGAATTATGGAAACGCCGATAGCTGATGACGTTGTCCTGTAAAATGTAAAAACGATAACCAGCAAAGAGAAAGAAGGTTAAAGATTATGTTAAACGGCCAAAAAGAATATCGCGTGGAAAAAGACTTCCTTGGGGAAAAACAAATTGAGGCAGATGTTTATTACGGAATTCAGACGCTCCGTGCTTCTGAAAATTTCCCGATTACGGGATACAAAATCCATGAAGAAATGATTAACGCACTGGCGATTGTAAAAAAAGCCGCGGCTCTTGCCAACATGGACGTGAAACGGCTGTATGAAGGAATTGGCCAAGCTATCGTACAAGCCGCTGATGAGATTCTGGAAGGCAAGTGGCACGATCAGTTTATCGTCGATCCGATTCAGGGCGGTGCCGGAACTTCTATGAACATGAATGCGAATGAGGTTATCGGAAACCGGGCTCTTGAAATCATGGGACATAAAAAGGGAGATTATATCCATTTAAGCCCAAACACACATGTGAATATGTCACAGTCTACAAACGATGTGTTCCCGACTGCGATTCATATTTCCACATTGAATCTCTTGGAAAAACTGCTGAAAACAATGGAAGATATGCATAGTGTGTTTAAGCAAAAAGCACAGGAGTTTGATTCTGTTATTAAAATGGGCCGGACACACCTTCAAGATGCGGTTCCAATTCGTCTTGGGCAAGAATTCGAAGCGTACAGCCGTGTTCTGGAGCGTGATATCAAACGAATCAAACAATCGCGACAGCACCTGTATGAAGTCAACATGGGCGCAACTGCTGTTGGTACAGGGCTAAACGCTGATCCTGAATATATTAAACAGGTAGTAAAGCACCTTGCTGATATCAGCGGTCTTCCTCTCGTCGGCGCTGATCATCTTGTTGATGCAACACAAAATACAGATGCGTATACAGAGGTATCAGCTTCATTAAAAGTCTGCATGATGAACATGTCGAAGATCGCAAACGACCTGCGCTTAATGGCGTCAGGACCGCGCGCGGGCCTTGCGGAAATTTCTCTGCCTGCACGTCAGCCGGGGTCATCCATTATGCCGGGAAAAGTCAATCCGGTTATGGCGGAGCTGATCAACCAAATTGCGTTCCAGGTTATTGGAAACGACAATACAATCTGCCTTGCTTCAGAAGCAGGACAGCTTGAATTAAACGTCATGGAGCCCGTGCTTGTCTTTAATTTGCTTCAATCTATCAGCATCATGAACAACGGCTTCCGCTCGTTCACTGATAATTGCTTAAAAGGCATCGAAGCCAACGAAAAGCGCTTGAAGCAATACGTAGAAAAAAGTGCAGGAGTCATCACTGCAGTCAATCCGCATCTTGGGTATGAAGCGGCAGCTAGAATTGCCCGGGAAGCAATTATGACAGGGCAATCTGTCCGCGATCTTTGCCTGCAGCATGATGTGCTGACAGAAGAAGAATTGGATATCATTTTAAACCCATATGAAATGACAAAACCAGGTATCGCTGGGAAAGAACTATTAGAAAAATAAAATTTGAACAAAAAACAGCTTATTCATCTCGGGATATTCCGATGAATAAGCTGTTTACAACATAGGGATGAGGAAGTATAGTATACGTGTTGCACTATTTATTGAAAGCGTTTTAGCTTTTTACATGAAGGGGGACTTCTTTTGAAGGATGTAAGACTGCCAACACTATTTGAAATTATTATTGTACTAGGATCATTTTTAGCACTTGTCATGTCGTTTACCGTCTTTTTAGACTTGCCGATACAGCTCGCGCTTTTCATTTCCTGGTTTATCGCAATGATTCTCGGAATCAGACTCGGTTATACTTATAAAGATATGCAAAATGCGATCCTGCATGGAATATCAAATGGGCTTGAAGCCGTTCTGATTCTTGTTTCAGTAGGAGCGCTTATTGGAACATGGATCGCTGGTGGAATTGTGCCCACACTGATTTACTATGGTTTAGAATTTATTCACCCTAGCATCTTTTTACTTGCAACGCTTATTATTTGTTCAATTATGTCTGTAGCAACAGGTACGTCATGGGGAACAGTCGGAACTGCCGGCATTGCCATGATCGCAATTGGAGAGGGGTTAGGCATTCCGCTTCCTCTTGTAGCCGGTGCTATCCTTTCAGGCGCTTATTTCGGGGACAAGCTGTCTCCTTTGTCTGACAGTACGGTTCTTGCTTCTTCGCTATCTAAAGTAGATGTGTTAGACCACGTCAGAGCAATGCTCTTTTTATCTGTGCCAGCATATGTGATTACAGCTATTCTCTTTACAATTACTGGTTTTATGTACGGCGGGAAAAATATTGACCTTGATAAAGTTGACTTCTTGAAATCATCTTTGCAAAATACGTTTGACATTCATATTTGGATGCTGATCCCGGCTGTTGTTGTTATTGTCTTATTGGCGATGAAAAAACCATCAATGCCGGTTATCGTGATTGGTGCGTTACTTGGTGCAATCTGGGCTGTTGCTTTCCAAGGCATGAATCCTGCGGACGCTATCGCTACCGCATACAACGGATTCTCCATTAAAACAGATGTTGAATTTTTGAATGGCCTATTAAACCGCGGCGGAATTGTCGGAATGCTCAGTTCCCTTGTCGTGATTATCTTTGGACTTGGTTTTGGCGGACTGCTAGAAAAGCTTGGCGTCTTAAAAGTGATCGTTTCTATGTTTGAAAAGAAGCTGACATCACCGGGCAATGTGACTTTATCTACGCTGATCGTAGCGTTTTTAGCAAACATCTTCGGCTGTGCGATGTATGTATCTCTTATTTTGACTCCGAAAATTATGGAAGACAGCTATGATCGTTTGAATCTCGATAGAAGAGTGTTATCCCGTAACTCAGAGGTCGGGGGTACATTAACTTCAGGTATGGTTCCTTGGTCTGATAACGGGATTTACATGGCGGGAATACTAGGAGTTTCTACCTTCTCATATCTGCCGTTTATGTGGCTCAGTTTTGTAGCAATAGGTCTTGCCATTATCTATGGTTATACAGGAAAATTTATATGGTATACGAAAAACAATACAGTTAAAGCTGAAAAACTAGGCTAATAGGGGAGGATACTGAATGATAGCGAAACACATGATTCGGACACTGATGATCGAAACGCCTTCGGTTCCCGGAAATCTTGGAAGGGTGGCTACGGCAATCGGCCTTCTGGGCGGGGATATTGGTGAAGTGGAGACTGTAAAAGTCGGCCCCAATTACACAATGCGGAATATTACCGTTCAAGTGGAGAATGAAGAACAGCTTCAGGAAGTGATCGCGGCTGTCCAGGCCCTCGGAGAAGGGATCAGACTTCACACCGTATCTGATGAAGTTCTGTCCGCACATGAAGGCGGAAAAATCCAAATGAAAAGCAAAATGCCGATCCGTTCACTTGCAGAGCTGGGGCGTGTCTATACACCAGGTGTTGCAGATGTGTGCCGATTGATTGAAAAAGAACCTGAAAAGGCTTCTATATATACAACGATCAGCAATTCTGTCGCGATTGTAACCGATGGAACCGCTATTTTAGGTCTTGGAAATATCGGCTCTGTCGCAGGCATGCCTGTCATGGAAGGAAAGGCTGCTTTATTTGATCAGCTGGCGGGTATTAGCGGCATTCCGATATTGCTTGATACGAGTGATCCTGAAGAAATCATCAAAACGGTAAAACATATTTCTCCTGGTTTTAGCGGTATCCTTTTAGAGGATATCGGTTCGCCGCATTGCTTTGAAATCGAAGACCGCCTAAAAGAGGAGCTGAACATCCCTGTTATGCACGATGACCAGCATGGTACAGCTGTAGTGACGCTGGCTGCTGCCATCTCGGCATGCAGGAGTGCGGGGGTTGACCTCAAGGAAGCGAAAGTGGGGCAAATCGGCCTGGGCGCAGCAGGCGTCGCCATCTGCCGGATGTTCATGGCCTATGGCGTGAAAGCCGTGTACGGAACAGACAAATCAGAGGCGGCAATGAACCGTCTTGAACAATACGGCGGACATGCAGTTTCCAGTATTGAGGAGCTCATGGAAACATGTGATATTGTCATTGCTACAACTGGAGTTCCGGGGTTAATCAAACCGGCATTTGTACGTTCCGGCCAGGTGATCTTGGCATTATCAAATCCGAAGCCGGAAATTGAGCCGGAGGCCGCACTGCAGGCTGGCGCTGCATATGCAGCTGACGGGCGTTCTGTTAATAATGTACTCGGTTTTCCTGGAATTTTTAGAGGAGCGCTTAACGCAAAGAGCAAGGAAATTAATCATGATATGCTTGTCGCAGCAGCAGAGGCCATCGCAGCCTGCACAAAACAAGGCGATGTGGTCCCTCAGCCGCTTGATTCAAAAGTCCATCATGAGGTAGCAGCAGCTGTCGAGCATGCAGCTCTTACAGCAGTAAAATAAAAGTAGCTAAACAGCACCTTAGCAGGGTGCTGTTTTTTTCTTATCCGTGTTCAATTTTGTTATCATTACTAAATAAGGGAGTGATCACATGGCAAAAAGCCAGGCAAAAAAGAAGCGGGAGCATCGACTGAGAAACGGCGGACGTGACGTCTCATCATCAAGAGGCAGTACACCATCTTTCAGCACACATGAAAGAATGACAAAAAGCAAAAAAGAGATTTTGAATAAACGCAAGCATAAGAATCCTTATGATCATACGGCAGTTGATGATAAGGATTTTTTTTCGTCCAAAAAAACCCCTAGCATTCTTCTCTATCGTTTCTTTTTGAAAAGGGGCATCTTTTTGTGTTTCTTTCATACAATCTATTAAATCAAATCAATAGAGCGGGCGGGAGGAAACGGTATGCGAAAAATCTCTTATAAGGACATGTTTCTCAGGCACGTCAAAGATCATCTCTCTCTTTATATATTTGTTGCAGTGCTGTTTTTCATGGGTGTCATCTTTGGCGCGATCATTGTCAACAGTATGACGATCAGCCAGAAAGAAGATTTATACTACTATTTAAGTCAATTTTTCGGACAGCTTTCGGATGGAAAACAGGCAAGTTCAGCTGATATGTTTGGACAAAGTATCTTTCATAATGCAAAGTATTTAGGCCTGATGTGGATACTGGGGATTTCTGTCATTGGCATGCCGGTTATTTTCATCATGATCTTTCTGAAAGGGATCGTGGTCGGCTTTACTGTCGGGTTCCTTGTCAATCAGATGGGAGTGAGCGGGTTTTTCCTATCATTTGTCTCCGTTTTGCCGCAAAATGTGCTGCTGATTCCGGCGTATCTCATTATGGGTACGTGTGCGATTGCGTTTTCTTTAAAGTTAATCAGGCAGCTGTTCGTGAAACGAAGCCTGCATGACGCGCCGATTCAATGGTTCGGACGGTATGCCTTTGTGCTGCTGGTTATTCTGCTTTTAGCGCTGATTTCGTCTCTCTTTGAAGCATACTTATCTCCTGTATTAATGGAAAAGCTTACATCGAAACTTTTTTAAAATAATTATTAAAAGAAAATCGTTTTATTTATCAGTTTATAATAATTATAGTTGGAACTCTGCGCTTATTTTGTTATAATGAGTCATGGAATGCGGCGTAGGAGGGAAAGACATGGAAAACCGTATTGATCGAATTAAGAAACAACTGCACTCATCCAGCTATAAACTTACGCCTCAGCGTGAAGCGACAGTAAGAGTGCTGCTTGAAAACGAAGAAGACCATTTAAGCGCAGAAGATGTATACCTCCTCGTAAAAGAGAAATCTCCTGAGATCGGTCTCGCTACAGTATACCGTACGCTTGAATTATTAACTGAATTAAAAGTCGTTGATAAAATTAACTTTGGAGACGGCGTATCCCGTTACGACCTTCGGAAAGAGGGCGCAGCCCACTTTCATCACCACTTGGTGTGCATGGAGTGCGGGGCCGTTGATGAAATTGAAGAAGATTTGCTTGAAGACGTGGAAGAAATCATTGAACGTGATTGGAAATTTAAGATTAAAGATCATAGATTAACGTTTCACGGCATTTGCCATCGCTGTAACGGAAAAGAAACTGAATAGACGGTGCCGAGCGCGAACCTTTTCTCATGGGGAAAGGGTTTTTTGCTGTTTCTATGTATAAAACCTTTCTGATTTGGCATATGGTTTATATAACTGGAACCATAGGGAAAGGATCGATTAGGACATGGGAAGATTCCTGAAAACAACTGTCGATGCATTGAAAGTTTTCATCCTGTTTACCGGTTTTACCGCTTTGTTCTATTATGCTATGATATGGGTGAATCAAGAGTATGAAAACTATCATCGGTACGATAAACCGGAAGGCTCCGCTGTAAAAGTTGTGGAAATGGATCAGGATGAAAAAGGCGGATGGTTCGACCGGTTGATCTTTTTTTACCAAAACGGGGAGTAGATCAAGAGTGAAAGATCAAATAAAGGATTTCATCCACTACGTCATGGTAGAGAGAGGGCTCTCTCAAAATACGATCGTATCCTATGAACGTGACTTGAAAAGCTATTCTCTCTACTTAACAGAAACCCTTCATGTTACGGATTGGAATCACGCAACCCGCATACATATTATCCAATACTTAAAGCACTTGAAGGACTCGGGGAAATCCGGGAAGACATCGGCGCGGCATTTGGCATCCATTCGCTCTTTTCATCAATTTCTGCTCAGGGAAAAAGTGACGGACAAGGACCCTTCCGTTCATATCGAAACACAAAAGACGGAACGGGCGCTTCCGAAAGTGCTCGCACTCAATGAGGTCGAGCGATTATTGGACACGCCTAAGCTGACGAGCCCTTTCGGCTATCGGGATAAAGCAATGCTGGAACTGCTATATGCGACAGGTATACGAGTCAGTGAAATGATTGAATTGAAAACGTCTGATGTTCATTTATCTATGGGGTTTGTCCGATGCTTCGGCAAAGGAAGAAAAGAGAGGATCGTGCCAATTGGTGAAGCAGCCGCTTCCGCCATTGAGGAATATATGACAAAAGCCAGGGGGAAATTGTTAAAGAACAATGTGTCTGATGCCCTCTTTTTAAATCATCACGGCAAACAGATCAGCCGCCAGGGATTTTGGAAGAACCTGAAGAAAATCGCGTTGGAAGCCGGGATTAAGAAAGAGCTGACTCCGCATACACTCAGGCATTCCTTTGCGACGCATCTGCTTGAGAACGGGGCAGATTTAAGAGCGGTTCAGGAAATGCTCGGTCATGCGGATATATCCACGACGCAAATTTATACGCATGTGACGAAAACAAGGCTGAAGGATGTGTACAAGCAGTTTCATCCGCGTGCATAGCCGCAGATGGCTGCGGCTTTTTGTTTAGAGCGACAGAAAATATTGAAGTTTCTCATTATTTCCAAATGCATTGTCAACGGTAATGAAAACGGTTTATACTTGAGTTGTCAGACCTCTTAGCGATACAATAGACGTATAGAAAAAAAGGAGGCTTTCAAGATGCCTGCATACAAATATAATCGTGTGTTTTTAATTGTGATGGACTCAGTCGGAATTGGCGAAGCGCCGGATGCCGCTGACTTTAATGACGAAGGCGCTCATACGCTCGGGCATATTGCCGAGCATATGAACGGATTACATATGCCGAATATGGCAAAACTCGGCCTTGGTCTTATCGAAGATATCAAAGGTGTAGAAAAAACAGAACATCCGCTTGCGTATTATGGAAAAATGCAAGAAGCGTCAAACGGCAAAGATACAATGACCGGCCATTGGGAGATTATGGGCTTATACATTGATAAACCCTTTAAAGTGTTCCCGGAAGGCTTTCCTGATGAATTGCTTCAAGAGCTGGAAAAGAGATCTGGACGCAAAATAATCGGAAACAAGCCGGCTTCAGGCACGGCGATTTTGGATGAGCTTGGCCAGGAGCACATGGAAACAGGAGCTTTAATTGTTTACACGTCTGCTGACTCTGTTCTGCAAATTGCCGCTCACGAAGAGGTTGTGCCGCTTGAAGAGCTGTACCGCATTTGTGAAACGGCGAGAGAACTGACGCTTGATCCGAAGTATATGGTTGGCCGCATTATTGCACGGCCGTTCGTCGGAGAGCCGGGGCAATTTAAACGGACGCCAAACCGCCATGACTATGCGCTTAAGCCGTTTGACCGCACTGTCATGAATGAATTGAAGGACAGCGGCTTAGATGTGATTTCAATCGGAAAAATCTCTGATATTTACGACGGAGAAGGCATTACTTCTTCACGGAGAACGGTTTCTAATATGGATGGAATGGACAAGGTGATCGATACGCTGGGAGAAGACTTTACGGGTCTCAGCTTTGCGAACCTTGTTGATTTTGACGCCTTATTCGGACACCGCCGTGACCCTGAAGGCTACGGACGCGCGCTTGAAGAATTTG
Organism: Bacillus sp. MBGLi79; assembly: GCF_002953915.1. Taxonomy (NCBI): domain Bacteria; kingdom Bacillati; phylum Bacillota; class Bacilli; order Caryophanales; family Bacillaceae; genus Bacillus; species Bacillus sp. MBGLi79. Next base: position 2,662,526 of record NZ_CP026521.1, on the reverse strand, counting down.
ATGCGCGGCTTCCGGAAGTGCTTGAAAAAATGAAGGAAGACGATCTGTTGATTATTACAGCAGACCACGGCAATGATCCGATTCATCATGGGACTGACCATACACGCGAGTATGTGCCGATTCTCGCTTACAGCAAAAAACATAAAAAAGCGCAAATGCTGCCGCTCGCAGATACATTTGCCGATATCGGCGCAACGATCGCTGATAATTTCCAAACAAATAAACCGAAATACGGGAAAAGCTTTTTATCTTTATTACAATAGGGGGACTGTTTCTTGAAGGACAGAATTGAACGCGCAGCCGCTTTTATTAAACAAAACCTGCCGGAATCTCCGAAGATCGGCCTTATTTTAGGCTCAGGTCTTGGCATTTTGGCGGACGAAATCGAAAATCCGGTCAAGCTGAAATATGAAGACATACCTGAATTCCCGGTATCTACTGTTGAAGGGCATGCCGGACAGCTTGTGCTGGGCACTCTTGAAGGAGTTTCCGTCATTGCAATGCAGGGCCGCTTTCATTTCTATGAAGGCTACTCAATGGAGAAAGTGACATTCCCAGTACGCGTGATGAAAGCGCTCGGCGTGGAAGCATTGATTGTGACAAATGCCGCAGGCGGTGTCAACACTGAATTCCGTGCGGGAGACTTAATGATTATTACCGATCATATCAACTTTATGGGGACAAACCCGTTAATCGGGCCAAACGAAGCAGATTTCGGCGCCAGATTTCCAGATATGTCTTCAGCCTATGACAAAGAGCTATCCAGCTTGGCTGAAAAGATTGCGAAAGACCTTAATATTCCAATTCAAAAAGGCGTGTATACTGCTGTGACAGGACCTTCTTACGAAACACCGGCAGAAGTCCGTTTCTTAAGAACGATGGGCACTGATGCAGTCGGCATGTCTACTGTTCCGGAAGTCATTGTGGCGAATCATGCGGGAATGCGGGTTCTTGGCATTTCCTGCATCTCTAACGCGGCAGCCGGAATTCTGGATCAGCCTTTAAGTCACGATGAAGTAATGGAAGTGACCGAAAAAGTAAAAGCTGGATTTTTGAAGCTTGTTAAAGCGGTCGTCGCTCAATACGAATAAAAAAGAATCGAAGCAAGACCAAAAGACAGCTGTGTCGGATATCACACAGCTGTCTTTTTTTGTGCCCAAAATTCGAAACATTTTCCATCAGTGGCGTATAAAACCATCCCGCTTGGAAAAAATAAAAAGGATTATGAAATGGAGGGCTTTTGAGATGAAACGTCTTTTATCCACTTTGTTGATTGGTATAATGCTGCTTACATTTGCACCGTCTGCATTTGCAAAACAAGACGGAAAACGCACATCGGAGCTTGCTCATGAAGCGAAGTCTGCGGTGCTGATAGAACGTGACACGGGAAAAGTGCTTTACAACAAGAACAGCAATGAGAGACTGGCGCCTGCAAGCATGACGAAAATTATGACGATGCTTTTGATTATGGAAGCTTTAGATAAAGGCAAAATCAAAATGAGTGATAAGGTCCGTACAAGCGAGCATGCGGCGTCAATGGGCGGCTCACAGATCTTCCTTGAGCCCGGCGAAGAAATGACTGTCAAAGAAATGCTGAAGGGTATCGCAATCGCTTCAGGAAATGACGCTTCTGTAGCCATGGCTGAATTTATTTCCGGCTCTGAAGAAGAATTTGTTCAGAAAATGAACAAAAAAGCAAAAGAGCTGGGATTGAAAAATACAGCCTTCAAAAACCCGACCGGATTGACAGAGGAAGGACATTACAGCTCTGCTTATGACATGGCAATCATGGCTAAGGAATTATTGAAATACGAATCAATTACGAAGTTTACCGGCACGTATGAAGATTACCTGCGTGAAAATACAGATAAAAAGTTTTGGCTTGTGAATACGAATCGCCTGATCAAGTTTTACCCTGGTGTAGACGGCGTCAAAACAGGCTATACAGGTGAAGCGAAATATTGTCTGACTGCTTCGGCTAAAAAAGGGAACATGCGGGCCATCGCAGTTGTATTTGGAGCGAGCACACCTAAAGAAAGAAACGCGCAAGTGACAAAGATGCTTGATTTCGCCTTTAGTCAATATGAAACGCATCCTTTATATAAACGAAATGAAACAGTAGCAAAAGTAAAGGTCAAAAAAGGGAAACAAAAATTGATCGAACTCACTACATCTGAGCCGATTTCAATATTGACGAAAAAAGGCGAGGATATGAACAATGTGAAGAAAGAAATCAAGATGAAGGACAATATCAGTGCTCCGATTCAAAAAGGCCAAGAGCTTGGCACTCTTGTTCTGAAAAAGGATGGAGAAGTACTCGCTGAAAGTCCAGTTGCTGCAAAAGAAGATATGAAGAAAGCCGGGTTTATCACATTCTTGAAGCGGACGATGGGAGACTGGACAAAATTTAAGTAATTATGCCGAATGACCACTAGTTTTGTCACGGTGAAGGAATTCATTCCGTCGAAATCGAAACACTCATTATCCGATCATATCAAGGAGGAATGAGCATGAGCCTTGGAATTGACATGCATGTCAAAGAATCTGTGCTTTGTATTCGATTAACAGGCGAACTCGATCACCATACGGCTGAAACCCTGAAACAAAAAGTGACTCAATCATTGGAGAAGGATGATATTCGTCATATCGTGCTGAACCTGGAGGACCTTTCCTTTATGGACAGCTCGGGGCTTGGCGTCATTTTAGGAAGATACAAGCAAATTAAGCAAATTGGCGGAGAAATGGTCGTTTGCGCTATCTCTCCTGCGGTGAAGCGGTTGTTTGATATGTCAGGTCTGTTTAAAATTATCCGATTTGAACAATCTGAGCAGAAGGCTCTGCTTACACTGGGGGTGGCATCATGAAAAATGAAATGCACCTTGAGTTTTCTGCCCTCAGCCAGAATGAATCATTCGCCCGTGTGACAGTTGCTTCATTTATAGCTCAGCTGGACCCGACAATGGATGAATTGACTGAAATCAAAACAGTCGTGTCAGAGGCTGTCACGAATGCGATTATCCATGGATATGAAGAAAACTGTGACGGAAAAGTTTACATTTCTGTAACGCTGGAGGATCATGTCGTTTATATGACCATTCGTGATGAAGGCTTGGGCATAACAGATCTTGATGAAGCCCGCCAGCCTTTATTCACGACTAAGCCTGAGCTTGAGCGTTCTGGAATGGGCTTTACCATTATGGAAAATTTCATGGATGATGTCAGTATCGATTCATCGCCTGAAATGGGAACAACGATTCGCTTAACAAAGCACTTATCAAAAAGCAAAGCGCTTTGTAATTAAGGAGATTTGTTATGGATGTGGAGGTTAAGAAAAACGGCAAAAACGCTCAGCTGAAGGATCATGAAGTAAAGGAGTTAATCAAACAAAGCCAAAATGGCGACCAGCAGGCAAGAGACCTCCTCATAGAAAAAAACATGCGTCTTGTTTGGTCTGTCGTACAGCGGTTTTTAAACAGAGGATATGAGCCTGACGATCTCTTCCAGATCGGCTGCATCGGGCTGTTAAAATCTGTTGACAAATTTGATTTAACCTATGATGTGCGTTTTTCAACGTATGCAGTGCCGATGATTATCGGAGAAATCCAGCGGTTTATCCGTGATGACGGAACCGTAAAAGTATCAAGGTCATTAAAAGAGCTCGGAAACAAAATTCGGCGCGCCAAGGATGAGCTTTCGAAAACACTGGGCAGAGTGCCGACGGTGCAGGAGATCGCTGACCATTTGGAGATTGAAGCAGAAGATGTTGTACTGGCCCAAGAGGCGGTAAGGGCTCCATCTTCAATCCACGAAACCGTTTATGAAAATGACGGAGATCCGATTACCCTGCTTGATCAAATCGCTGACAACTCAGAAGAAAAATGGTTTGACAAAATTGCGCTGAAAGAAGCGATCAACGATTTGGAGGAAAGGGAAAAATTAATCGTTTATCTCAGATATTATAAGGACCAGACACAGTCCGAGGTGGCTGAACGGCTCGGGATCTCTCAAGTACAGGTTTCCAGACTTGAAAAGAAAATATTAAAACAGATTAAGGTTCAAATGGATCATACGGATGGCTAGTCTGCAGTGCAGGCTAGCTTTTTTGTGTGCAAAAGCGTGGTAATTTATGGTCTTTTCGAGCGGATGAATGAGAACAAAATCGAACCACATACTACATATATAACCACCGAAAGATGGTGATCAATGATGGAACGACGAATATTTATCCGGCTTCGCCACCGGGTGCTGGCACATCCAGGGGATATCATTACCGTTGGAGATGCCGCGCAAATAGAAGGGCAGCTTCAGCTGAAAAAGAAACTTTCGGCTATGCCGCTTTATCAAGTGAGCGAAAAAGATAAAAATATCGTAATTCTGGATATCATACAGGTCCTCAAAGCCATTCACTTACAAGATCCGACACTTGATGTTCAAACAGTAGGCGGAGCAGAAGCCATTGTTGAAATTCAGTATCGAAAACGGAAATTATCAACGGTTCTGTTTATCGGTGTCTGGCTGCTTCTGTTTATCGGATCGTGTCTTGCCATCATGAACTTTCATGAGGATGTAAGCATGAGAGATGTTCATATCGCACTATATGAAATCATAACCGGAGAGAGGAATGACTATCCATATTTGCTTCAAATCCCATACAGCATCGGTTTGGGACTGGGGATGATCGTGTTTTTCAACCACATATTTAAAAAGCGCCTAAATGAAGAGCCCAGCCCGCTGGAGGTTGAGATGTTTAACTATCAGCTTGATCTCGATCAATATGTGGCCATGCACGAGAATCAAGAAACCATAAAGGATCTGCATGATCGTTAGTGTATTGTTCATTATTTTTGTCGGGCTCGGCGGAGGCATAACGGTGGGGGCAGGTTTCGTTGCTTTTTTAACCGTAATGGGGATCATTCCGCGGCTGATGCAGCTCACCAAAACAATGAGATTTGTCCAGGCTTATGAAGCGGCTGTTATTCTTGGCGCGGTTTGCGGGGGATGGGAGACGCTTCATATGAATCATCTTTATCTGACAAAATGGATAGCTGTGCCGGTTGGACTTCTGGCAGGTTTGTTTGTCGGGATGCTAGCGGCTGCCCTTACAGAGGTTTTAAATGTCCTGCCGATTTTGGCAAAACGAATCGGGCTCAGAAGTAAAATCATTATTCTGTTAATGGCCATCGTGATTGGGAAAATCGCGGGATCTTTATTTCATTGGCTATACTTTATTGACCATTCATAAGGAGGTTTCAAGATGACAAACATTAAAGAAAATTACAAATCAAAAGTAAAAACATATCAGCCTAAGCCGCCTTACGTCTGGAACTGTGTAAAAGCCTTTTTGGTGGGCGGGCTGATTTGTGCAATCGGGCAAGGTCTGCAAAATTTCTACATCCATTTTTTTGATTTTAATGAAAAAACTGCGGGAAATCCAACGGCTGCAACGCTGATATTAATTTCTGCCCTGCTTACAGGGTTCGGCATCTATGACAGAATCGGACAATTCGCAGGCGCCGGTTCAGCCGTACCTGTCACAGGATTTGCCAACAGCATGGCAAGCGCCGCTCTTGAATATAAAAGCGAAGGATTAGTGCTTGGGGTAGCGACTAATATGTTTAAACTGGCAGGAAATGTTATTGTTTTCGGAGTTGTTGCTGCATACATCGTTGGAATGATTCGGTTTGCTTTTGAGAAACTGATGTCATAGGAGGAGAAGAAAATGAAATTAACAGGAAAGCAAACCTGGGTATTTGAACATCCCTTATTTGTGAACTCAGCAGGAACGGCAGCAGGACCAAAGGAAAAAGACGGACCGCTCGGCTCTTTATTTGATAAAACCTATGACGAAATGCATTGCAATCAAAAAAGCTGGGAAATGGCGGAACGGCAGCTAATGGAAGACGCTATAAATGTTGCGCTTCAAAAAAACAATCTGACAAAAGATGATATTGATCTATTGCTGGCAGGCGACTTGCTGAACCAAAACGTGACGGCTAACTATGTGGCAAGACATTTAAAAATCCCGTTTCTTTGTATGTTTGGCGCTTGTTCAACATCAATGGAAACAGTGGCTGTCGCATCAGCGTTAGTTGACGGCGGGTTTGCCAAAAGGGCACTCGCTGCTACCAGCAGTCACAATGCAACAGCGGAAAGACAGTTTCGCTATCCGACAGAATACGGAGGCCAAAAACCGGACACTGCTACCTCCACTGTAACCGGAAGCGGTGCAGTTGTCATCAGTCAGACACCGAGTGATATTCAAATCACAAGTGCGACTGTCGGAAAGGTTTCTGATTTAGGAATTACAGATCCTTTTGATATGGGATCGGCTATGGCCCCGGCTGCAGCTGATACGATTAAGCAGCACTTTAAAGATCTAAACCGGACAGCGGATGACTACGATCTTATCCTGACAGGTGACCTGTCAGGCGTCGGTTCTCCAATCGTAAAAGACATCTTAAAAGAAGATGGATATCCAGTAGGCACAAAGCATGATGATTGCGGGCTTCTGATTTATACCCCGGATCAGCAGGTCTTTGCCGGGGGGAGCGGCTGTGCTTGTTCAGCGGTTGTCACCTACTCTCATATTTTTAAGCAGCTGAGAGAAGGAAAATTAAACCGTGTATTTGTCGTGGCGACCGGTGCGCTGTTAAGCCCGACGATGATCCAGCAAAAAGAAAGCATCCCGACTATCGCCCACGGGGTTGTATTTGAGCGTGCAGGAGGTGCATCTTAACATGGATTATCTTTTGGCTTTTGTATGTGGCGGTGCCATTTGTATCGTCGGCCAACTGCTCTTGGACATTTTCAAATTGACGCCAGCTCATGTCATGACAACATTCGTTGTAATCGGTGCCATATTAGATGGTTTCGGCATTTACGATAAATTTATTGAATTTGCCGGAGGAGGCGCCACCGTTCCGATCGTCAGCTTTGGTCACAGTCTTTTGCACGGTGCCATGCATCAGGCGCATATACACGGATTTATCGGAATCGGCATGGGAATTTTTGAGCTGACATCTGCCGGTATCTCAGCCGCCATTCTCTTCGCTTTTATCGTAGCTGTTATTTTCAAACCGAAAGGATAATGCCGACATGACAACAAAACGCAAGGTCATACTGGTAACAGACGGGGATGTGTATGCCGCTAAAACAATTGAATACGCCGCAAGAAAAGTAGGAGGCCGATGTATTTCACAATCGAAAGGAAACCCCTCCACCCGCAGCGGCGCCGAGCTCGTCAAGCTGATCGCCTCAGCACCGTATGATCCTGTATTTGTCATGTTTGACGACTCCGGCCTTCAAGGAGAGGGTCCGGGAGAAGCCGCTCTGACCTATGTCGCGACCCATCCGTCTATTGAAGTGCTCGGTGTGATTGCGGTCGCGTCAAAAACACATCAGGCTGAATGGACCAGGGTCGATGTAAGCATTGACCGCAATGGAGAAGTAACTGAATATGGCGTCGATAAAGTCGGGGAAAGAGAATTTGATGACCACAGAATGAGTGGAGATACTGTCTATTGCCTTGATAAACTTGATCTCCCGCTTATTGTCGGTATCGGGGATATTGGGAAAATGGGCAGAAAAGACGATATCTCAAAAGGGTCGCCAATCACCATGAAAGCGGTCGAGTTTATTTTAGAAAGGAGCGGATATCATGGCGGACCACAAGGAAGAGAAAATTCGGGTTTATCGGAATCCAGCTAAAAATGAAGAGTACTTCAAAAAACGTGTCGGGATGGGGACAAGCTATGATGTAGGTGTTCGCAAGCTCATTATTTTAGACAAAGAGATCCAGCTTTACTATCTAAATGGATTATGCGATACGGCTTATATTATTCATTTAATGAGAGAGCTTGTTGCCATTAACAATCGGAAAGAAGATCCTGATGAGCTGGTAGATATCGTCGAAAACAGATTGCTTAACGCCCAGGTCGAAAAAGTAAAAACCTTGGATGAAACCACCGACCAAGTGCTGTCCGGGCTCGTCGCAGTCATTGTTGAAGGCGCAGGCTTCGCATTTATCATTGATGTCAGGAGCTATCCGGGCAGAAATCCGGAAGAACCAGATACGGAAAAGGTAGTCAGGGGAGCCAGAGACGGATTTGTTGAAAATATCGTCGTCAATACGGCCCTTCTCAGAAGGCGGATCAGAGACGAACGCCTTCGAGTCAAGATGACGAAAGTTGGCGAGCGGTCAAAGACGGATTTAAGCATTTGTTATATAGAAGATATAGCTGATCCGGATCTGGTTGAGATCGTGGAAAAGGAAGTTGCATCCATTGATGTCGATGGATTAACAATGGCCGACAAAACTGTCGAGGAATTCATTGTTAATCAAAACTATAATCCTTTTCCGCTCGTGCGCTACACAGAAAGACCGGATGTGGCCGCGAATCATGTTCTTGAGGGCCATGTTGTCATTATAGTGGATACATCGCCTAGTGTGATCATTACCCCGACGACTTTATTTCACCACGTGCAGCATGCGGAAGAATATAGGCAGGCGCCTTCAGTCGGGACCTTTTTAAGATGGGTCAGATTTTTCGGTATTCTTGCTTCTACTTTATTTCTTCCGATCTGGTTTCTCTTTGTGCTTCAGCCTGATCTGCTCCCGGACAATATGAAATTTATCGGTTTAAATAAAGATACGCATATCCCGATCATCCTGCAAATATTTTTAGCGGACTTAGGAATCGAGTTTCTCAGAATGGCTGCCATTCACACCCCGACAGCTTTATCGACAGCAATGGGTTTAATTGCCGCTGTTCTGATCGGGCAGATTGCGATTGAAGTCGGCCTTTTTTCGCCTGAGGTGATTCTGTACGTCTCACTTGCGGCGATTGGAACCTTTACGACGCCTAGTTATGAATTAAGCTTGGCAAACAAAATGAGCCGCCTTGTCCTCATGATACTCGTTGCCTTATTTCATATAAAAGGGCTAGTTATTGGATTTACAGTGCTAATTATTGCCATGGCAAGCATCAAATCCCTTCAGACACCGTACTTATGGCCGCTGATTCCCTTTAACGGAAAGGCGCTGTGGCAGGTTCTTGTCCGCACAGCGAAACCTGGCGCAAAAGTTAGGCCCAGTATCGTTCACCCCAAAAATCGCTTAAGACAGCCTACCAATTCATAATCGCATTGAAACTGACTGAAGAGTATGATAATGTATGTCTTAATTATGAAGGGACAGTCCATAAAACTGTCCTTTCATCCATAAGCGGAGAAAGAGGGAATGACATTGTTCTTACACGGCACAAGCAGACAAAATCAACATGGTCATTTAGAAATCGGAGGTGTGGATGCTCTCTATTTAGCGGGGAAATATGGTACACCTCTTTACGTATATGATGTGGCTTTAATACGTGAGCGTGCTAAAAGCTTTAAGCAGGCTTTTATTTCCGCAGGGCTGAAAGCACAGGTGGCATATGCAAGCAAAGCATTCTCATCAGTTGCAATGATTCAGCTCGCTGAGGAAGAGGGACTTTCTTTAGATGTCGTATCCGGAGGAGAACTTTATACGGCTGTTGCGGCAGGCTTTCCGGCAGAACGCATTCACTTTCATGGAAACAATAAAAGCAGGGAAGAACTGCGGATGGCGCTTGAGCACCGTATCGGCTGCATTGTGGTGGATAATTTCTATGAAATTGCGCTACTTGAAGACCTATGTAAAGAAACGGGACACTCCATCGATGTTCTGCTTCGGATCACGCCCGGAGTAGAAGCGCATACGCATGACTACATTACGACGGGGCAAGAAGATTCAAAGTTTGGTTTTGATCTTCATAACGGACAAACTGAGCGGGCGATTGAACAAGTACTACAATCGGAACACATTCAGCTGCTGGGTGTCCATTGCCATATCGGATCGCAAATTTTTGATACGGCCGGTTTTGTGTTAGCAGCAGAAAAAATCTTCAAAAAACTAGACGAGTGGAGAGATTCATACTCATTTGTATCCAAGGTGTTGAATCTAGGAGGAGGTTTCGGCATCCGTTATACGGAAGAGGATGAACCGCTTCACGCCACTGAATACGTCGAAAAAATTATCGAAGCTGTGAAAGAAAATGCTTCCCGTTACGGTTTTGATATCCCGGAAATTTGGATCGAACCAGGCCGTTCTCTCGTAGGAGACGCAGGCACAACCCTTTATACGGTTGGCTCACAAAAAGAAGTGCCGGGTGTCCGCCAGTATGTGGCAGTAGACGGAGGCATGAACGACAATATTCGTCCTGCGCTTTACCAAGCTAAATATGAAGCTGCGACAGCCAATCGGATCGGAGAAGCGCATGACAAAACGGTATCGATTGCTGGAAAGTGCTGTGAAAGCGGAGATATGCTGATTTGGGATATTGACCTGCCGGAAGTAAAAGAAGGCGATCTTCTTGCCGTTTTTTGTACAGGCGCTTACGGATACAGCATGGCCAACAATTATAACCGTATTCCGAGACCTGCCGTCGTATTTGTCGAAAACGGTGAGGCTCATTTAGTCGTGAAGCGAGAAACATACGAAGATATTGTAAAACTTGATCTGCCATTTAAAACGAGTGTAAAGCAATAAAAAAAGCGCCGATTTTTCGGCGCTTTTTCTTATTTGAAGATAGATACAATCGCATTCCAGATAGATACGAAGAAATCAATGACTTTCTGGATGAAGTTTTTGCCTTCATCTGATTCTATGAATTTCGTAATCTTATCTTTCGCTTTATCAAGCTGGTCACTGACCTGTCCCCAGTTAATGTCAGCGTTTTTCATCTTATTGAATAGGGAGACAAGCTGATTCTTTTGGCTGTCTGTAAGTGTGACGTTTAAATCAGAAGCTGCGTCGTCCACTTGTTTTTCGATGTCAGCTTTATTATCAGGCACCCCGTTTTTAGCAAACTCTTCTTTGATTTTTGCAATCAGGGCTGCCGCATTTTCGTTACCAATTTTGTCTCCAAGCTCTGATGTCGTGACAAGCTCTTGGTTGGCGACTTGCTTAACATCCTCCGAGATCGCTTCGTCGGAAGAAACCTCATACGCCTTAATCAATCCGGTTAAAGCCGCAGTCCCGGATACTTCAAATGGCGCTGTAACATACACCTTTGCATCTTTAACACCGGCTGTCATCAGCGCATTCAGGTACATTTCATCTGTAATGCCGCTGATATTATGTGTCTCAACATTCAGTCCAGAGCCTTTTTTGGCAATCGTTATGGACGATGAAGAAATCGCTCTTGATCCGATTTGCGCGTTCGATATATATTTTCCTAAATATTCATGTTCTTCCTTATTGGTCACGGTTACCGTTGTGGCATTATCAGGGACATTCATTTCATCAAGCACTTTTTGTTTGTCGGATTCTGACAAATCAGCACCAAGTGTTACAATGACATCTCCAACTGCGGCATCCGCGAGACTGACCTTCGGAACCATCAGCAGCAAAACGGCCGCTGCCAGCATTCCAATCCAAATTTTCTTCAAAGCAGTTTGACCTCCTTCAACTTCACATGCAGCTGGCTAGAGCTGCGTAGTGAGGACCTGAATCATAATGAAAATACAGTTCCGTTAGGTTAGACGGAGATAAAGAGATTCAGGTTTCATTTTTATTTTTTAATAAAGCCGGGAGATTCGTTTTCCCCCGAAAGGTGTGGTATAATAGCCGCGACAAGGAGAGACAGGCTATAACCTATCATACATAATCTCCTTTGAAAATTAAAATAAAGAAAGTAGGCATACAATTGAAAACAGGTTACTTTTTATTAGAAGACGGCAACAAAATTGAATTTGAACTTTACCCTGAAGCTGCACCTGGTACTGTCGCAAACTTTGAAAAGCTTGCGAACGAAGGCTTTTATGACGGCCTTACATTCCACCGAGTGATTCCTGGCTTCGTCAGCCAAGGCGGATGCCCGCACGGAACTGGTACTGGCGGTCCAGGATACACAATCAAATGTGAAACAGAAGGAAACCCGCATACACATGAGGCGGGCGCACTTTCTATGGCACATGCCGGAAAAGACACTGGCGGCAGCCAATTTTTCATCGTTCATGAGCCACAGCCTCATTTGAACGGTGTTCACACTGTATTCGGTAAAGTAACAAGTGGATTAGAATTCGCGAAAAACATGTCTAACGGCGATGTCATGAAAGAAGTTCGCGTAGAAGGCTAATCGGCAGGCAAAAGGCTTCCTCTTAGAGAGGAAGCTTTTTTGTTGGCCAAAAATGGTCAATAAAAAACCGCCGAATGCTGATGGCGGTTGGTAAACCAGGTGTTAAAGGAAGGAGTTTCTCAATCCCCAAATAAATACATTAAAAAGTTTTGGTGACGTTCTGATCAGTAAATTGATGATTAATCATTTTAGCCTTGCTTACGAAGTTATTTTCAAAAACAATACCTGTGTTTAAACCTCCGGAGCCAAACACAGATTTGGACAAAGTTAATGGCCTGATCATAAAAGCGCCGCCTACGTTAACTACGCCGTTGCCGGAAATGTTGTTTATATTAATAGGATAATCAATCATACCATTAATCTCCTTTCATATTATTCTACTTTTTATATGTATTAGTGCCAGAGTCAATAAGCATAAACTTATTGGTAAAAATATTTAAATGAAGCCTCTTTTTTTCGGTTTTTGAAAAATGTGCATAAAAAAGAGCTTCTTTAAGGCTTCCCGAAACCCAAGTATTTGTCTGTGCTTTTATTCTCTCTGAAAATGGCGGCTTTTCTAGATAATGCAATAAGATCAACTTCTGGTTGACTACAAATAGATATACATTACAAGCGGCTCTTCAAACCAGTGATTACGCATGCTGAAGCCGTGATGTCCCGTTTGCTGAAGATGTTCCTTTCTTGTAAGAGAACGGTTTCTCCTAAATTTAATAATTTGCTATGATGACCCTCAAATGAAAACATGGGGGAGATAAGGTAGTCACTCCCTTAACCGTATATGTTAGATTTTTCAAACCAAACAAACACCTGACTTGGACGTTGACCAGAACCGCCCTTGGCAAACAATCTGCATCAATATGTATGGACAAGGATAGGTTGCGTTTTTTTTATCCAGATAAGATCCCGTCGGAACTACTGAAAAGAAAATTGAGCTGATTATACAAAAGTGGATTGGGAATGATAAAAGGACAAAAAAGGTTAAGGAGAAACACATGCAAATTTTGACGGGGTTACTTGAACAGCATGGATATGCCGTCTTGTTTATTGTGTTAATGTTAGAGCTTATCGCTTTACCTGGACCTGGAGAGTTTCTGATGGGCTATGCGGGTGTTCTCGTGTTTCAAGATAAGTTAAACTGGGCGCTAAGCATGTTAGCGGCAGGATTGGGAAGCTGTGCGGGAGTGAGCATTTCGTATTGGATCGGGTATAGACTGGGCCCTGCCATTTATAAATATGGAGAACGAATTCATTTTGGAAAGGACAGGATGGAAAAAACATCACGCTGGCTTGCACATTACGGAAACAAATTATTTCTTATTGCTTACTTTATACCAGGTGTGCGCCATGTCGCCGGCTATGCTGCAGGCATTACTCATATCCGATTTAGACAGTATGCCATCTATGCGTATTGCGGTGCATTTCTTTGGACCGGCACATTCATTTCACTTGGAAAGTTACTCGGACCGGACTGGGAACAGTTTCATGCCGCAATCAAAAAGTATGTATTGATCGGGGGTTTGTTTGCTGCTATTCTGTTCCTTCTTTTCTACCTGGTCAAGACGCAAAAAAGCAAGATCAGAGAGTTGATCATAGCGGGATTGGTGAAGGGGGCAAGACAATTTCACACCCTTCGCCGTTTAAGGCTTCTGATCGTGTTCACAGCTTTATTGTTTTTGGTGTTTGTGCTGTTAATGGGAAGCTTGGTTGAAAATTATATCAATAATGAATTTAAGCCGTTTGATACGATCGTTACACTTGTTGTGACAGTTCTTTTTAACTCACAGTGGCAGTATTGGATGGCAGTATTCGGGGCTTTTGCGTCGAGAGATGTTCTATTAGCCGTTATTGTTGTAACTTTTCTTTGGACAGTATTTAAAGGGCAAGACCGGAAAATCGAACTCTCTTTCTTATTTTTCCTAGTCATTGGCGGAGAGCTTTATGAAGAGGGAATCAGGCGGCTCTTTCATTCCCTTCATCCTGTCCATGCTCCTTTGGAAAGTCATGTCTTATACCCGTTTCCAAGCGAACAGACGTTAACGGCATTTGTCATTTTTGGTTTTTGCGCTTATCTCTTTGTGCGTCATTCTCACAAAGCTCGTCTGCAAACTGTTACATTTTTATCGTTGCTTGTCGTTTTGTTCCTCATCGGGCTGAGCCGTGTGTACTTTCATAAACAGTATCCTAGTGATGTTGTTGCGGGCTACGCCTTCGGCGGTGTTTGGCTCAGTTTGAATGTTTTCGTCATGGAGCTCTTCCGTTTCTCCAGAAGATTTAGCAAGCTGAGAAACGAACCCGATTAGTATGTAGGACGGGTGATTAAAATTAAGAAAACTTTAAAGTTGTACGATTCATTGAGATTGGTATTTTGTAGTAAAATAAATCAAAACAAACGTGATGTATGAAAAGGGGTTCTATATATGGACAACAAAGGCTGTATAAAATGCGGCAGCACTGAAGCCGGACAAAAAGAAATAGCCACAACCGGCACGGGTTTATCAAAGCTGTTTGACGTGCAGCATAACCGATTTTTAGTGGTTTACTGTAAGAACTGCGGATATTCAGAGTTTTATAATAAAGAGTCTTCAACGGCCGGGAATATATTGGATTTATTTTTTGGAGGCTGACAATGTTTTTCGAGCTTCACTGATTTAAACATATCATGAAAGCAAAACGGATGCCTGTTATGTCACCTGTGAAATAAGCTGCCCGTAACCTCTGTCCCTGTGCAGGATAAGGATGCTGACGTTGATGCCGCCCAGGTTATGTTGAACTATGAAGTTGAAGTTCAATTTCTCAAGCGACATTTGAGGAAGGCCTGGTTGTGATCGACAAGAAAAAATAGGCATGAAGAAGATGAAGATTAACAGTTTGTAAAATCACTTCAATGGTCCTAATGGGATTTCTTTTCGATTCGTGATAACATAAATTGAAGACCGTTATTTATTGGAGGAAATCAGTTGAAATCAGAAAATGTTTCGAAGAAAAAAACAATATTAGAATGGGCAAAAGCAATTGTGATTGCTGTCGTTCTTGCTTTGCTCATCCGTAACTTTATTTTTGCGCCGTATGTCGTTGACGGTGAATCCATGGAACCTACACTTCACGATCGTGAAAGGGTCTTTGTTAATATGACAGTCAAATATATCGGCGAGTTTGATAGAGGAGACATCGTCGTGTTAAACGGAGATGATGTTCACTATGTCAAACGTATTATCGGCCTTCCCGGCGATACAGTTGAGATGAAGAATGACCAGCTCTATATCAACGGGAAAAAGGTGGACGAACCTTATTTGGCAGCTAATAAAAAGAGAGCGAAACAGGCCGGTAAACATTTGACCGATGATTTCGGCCCGGTTAAAGTGCCTGATAACAAGTATTTTGTGATGGGTGACAACCGTCGAAATTCCATGGACAGCCGTAACGGACTTGGCCTCTTCACAAAAAAACAAATTGCGGGTACGTCAAAGTTTGTTTTCTACCCGTTTAACGAAATGCGCAAAACAAATTAGAGTCAAGCAGACCCATTGGGGCTGCTTTTTTTATATCTTTTTTACGGTTATCCCCCAAAACCAGAACATAAATTCGTATATCTATAGAAAAGAAATTTTTGCAGAAATGTGAAACATATTCCCGTTATGTATCGTTATATTAATAATTTACGAGAATTTACGGTTTTTTATTCATGAAAAA
>NZ_CP026521.1:2547926-2646671 GCF_002953915.1 Bacillus sp. MBGLi79 | reverse complement strand
TGAATAGATTCATATTGGCTGGAGGTTTAGATATGGGAAGAATAAAAACCAAGATTACCATTCTGTTAGTGCTTTTGCTTTTACTTGCAGGCGGTTATATGTACATAAATGATGTTGAGCTGAAGGATGTCCCGACAGCAATCGGACAAACCTTGTCCTCGGAAGAAGAGGAATACACCATCCAAGAATATAAAGTAACGACAATCGACGGCTCAGAGTATCATGGAGTAGCAGAAAACGGAACGAAAATCATCTTCAACGGAAAAAAATTAAATCAGGATTTATCTGATATAAAAGAAGGTGACAAGATTAAGGCATACTTCAGCAAATCAAAGCGGATCGATGGATTAATCAAGGTTGCAAAAGTGAATGATTAACAAAACATCACCTTTCAGATCGAAGGGTGATGTTTTTGTTTTTCTCAAATTGTAAGTTTATTTCATTGCGTACTTTTAGAAGGATCGCTATAATAGCCAATAAGGACAAATGAATAAAGATTGTATCCTTCGGGGCAGGGTGGAAATCCCGACCGGCGGTAGTAAAGCGAATTCGCTTTAGAGCCCGTGACCCGTGTGCATAAGCACGCGGTGGATTCAGTTTAAGCTGAAGCCGACAGTGAAAGTCTGGATGGGAGAAGGATGATGAGCCGCTATGCAAAAAGTTTAAAAATGCATAGTGTTATTTCCTATTGCGTAAAATACCTAAAGCCCCGGATTTTTCATAAATTCGGGGCTTTTTTTGACGGTAAATAACAAAAGAGGGGAGGTAAACAAATGGAAGAGTATTATATGGAACTGGCATTAGATCTTGCGAAGCAGGGCGAAGGACAGACCGAATCAAATCCGCTCGTCGGCGCTGTTGTCGTAAAGGACGGACAAGTTGTCGGAATGGGCGCCCATTTAAAATATGGGGAAGCTCATGCAGAAGTTCATGCTATCCATATGGCTGGAGCACATGCAGAGGGGGCCGACATTTACGTTACACTCGAACCGTGCAGCCATTACGGAAAAACACCGCCATGTGCAGAATTGATTATCAATTCTGGCATCAAAAGAGTGTTCGTGGCGATGAGAGATCCTAACCCGCTTGTGGCTGGAAGAGGGATCAGCATGATAAAAGAAGCCGGCATTGAGGTAAGTGAAGGCATCCTGCCAGACCAGGCGGAGAAGCTGAATGAAAAATTTCTGCACTTTATGAGGACAGGCCTTCCGTACGTCACACTAAAAGCGGCCGCAAGCCTTGATGGCAAGATAGCTACCAGCACGGGTGACAGCAAATGGATCACATCAGAGGCTGCAAGACAGGATGCTCAGCAATACAGGAAAACACACCAAAGCATTCTAGTCGGAGTTGGGACGGTGAAAGCCGACAATCCGAGCTTAACTTGCAGACTGCCGAATGTAACAAAACAGCCGGTTCGGGTTATACTTGATACCGTACTCTCGATTCCTGAGGACGCTAAAGTGATTTGCGATCAATTAGCGCCGACATGGATTTTTACAACGGCACGCGCAGACGAGGAAAAGAAAAAACGGCTTTCCGCTTTCGGAGTGAACATATTTACACTGGAAACAGAGCGCATTCAAGTTCCCGATGTTTTGAAAATCCTAGCGGAAGAAGGCATCATGTCGGTGTATGTGGAAGGCGGTTCAGCTGTTCACGGAAGCTTTGTCAAAGAAGGCTGTTTTCAAGAAATCATCTTCTATTTTGCCCCTAAACTAATCGGAGGAACGCTTGCTCCCAGCTTAATCTCCGGTGAAGGTTTTCAATCAATGAAAGATGTCCCCTTATTACAATTCACTGATATAACCCAAATCGGCCGTGATATCAAACTGACGGCCAAACCGACAAACGAGTAGGATGGTGACCATGTTTACAGGAATTATCGAAGAAACAGGCACAATCGAGTCCATGAAAAAAGCAGGGCATTCAATGGCCTTAACAATTACATGCTCAAAGATTTTAGAGGATGTTCATCTTGGCGACAGCATTGCAGTGAATGGTATTTGTCTGACTGTCACTGATTTTACAAAAAATCAATTCACTGTGGATGTTATGCCTGAAACAGTCAAAGCTACGTCACTGAATGATTTATCAAAAGGAAGCAAAGTAAATCTGGAAAGAGCGATGGCGGCAAACGGCCGTTTCGGAGGCCATTTCGTCTCAGGCCATGTCGACGGAACTGCGGAAATCACACGAATTGAAGAGAAAAGCAACGCAGTTTACTATGATTTAAAAATGGACCCGTCTTTAACCAAAACATTGGTTTTAAAGGGGTCAATTACCGTGGATGGCGTGAGCTTAACCATTTTCGGCCTGACAGAAGACACAGTGACGATTTCTTTAATACCGCATACGATCAGCGAAACGATCTTTTCAGAAAAAACGATCGGCTCTAAAGTGAATATCGAATGCGATATGATCGGAAAATATATGTATCGATTTTTGCATAAAGCCAATGAAAATAAGACCCAACAAACCATTACAAAAGCCTTCTTAAGCGAAAACGGCTTTTAGAGAGGAAGATTTGCATGTTTCATCCGATAGAAGAAGCACTTGACGCTTTAAAAAAAGGTGAAGTCATCATCGTTGTAGATGATGAAGACAGAGAAAATGAAGGAGACTTTGTGGCTCTAGCCGAGCATGCAACGCCGGAAGTGATTAACTTTATGGCGACACACGGAAGAGGACTGATCTGCACGCCTCTCAGTGAGGAAATTGCAGACAGGCTTGATCTTCACCCTATGGTTGAGCATAATACAGATTCTCACCATACTGCCTTTACCGTAAGCATAGACCATCGTGAAACGAAAACAGGTATCAGCGCTCAAGAAAGATCATTCACTGTCCAAGCTTTGCTGGACAGCAAATCCGTGCCATCTGATTTTCAGCGTCCCGGGCACATTTTTCCTCTGATTGCGAAAAAAGGAGGTGTCCTGAAAAGAGCGGGCCACACAGAAGCTGCTGTTGATCTTGCTGAAGCCTGCGGATCTCAAGGAGCCGGCGTCATTTGTGAAATTATGAATGAAGACGGAACGATGGCGAGAGTGCCTGAGCTCATTGAAATTGCGAAAAAGCATCAGCTGAAAATGATCACGATTAAAGATTTGATTCAATACCGTTACGATCTGACAACACTAGTCGAGCGTGAAGTTGACATTACGCTGCCTACTGATTTTGGCACATTCAAGGTTTACGGATACACAAATGAGGTAGATGGAAAAGAGCATGTCGCATTTGTGATGGGGGATGTGCCGTTCGGAGAAGAACCGGTATTGGTCCGGGTGCATTCAGAATGTCTCACAGGTGATGTGTTTGGGTCTCATCGCTGTGACTGCGGTCCGCAGCTTCACGCCGCGCTGACCCAAATTGCCGCAGAAGGCCGCGGAGTGCTTCTGTATTTGCGCCAAGAAGGACGAGGCATCGGTTTAATCAATAAATTAAAAGCTTATAAGCTTCAGGAACAAGGCTATGACACCGTCGAAGCCAATGAGGCGCTTGGATTCCTGCCGGATCTTCGCAACTATGGCATCGGTGCACAAATTTTACGCGACCTCGGTGTGCGGAATATGAAGCTTTTGACGAATAATCCGCGGAAAATCGCAGGCCTAGAAGGCTACGGACTCAGTATTTCAGAAAGAGTGCCGCTTCAAATGGAGGCGAAAGAGCATAATAAAAAATATTTGCAAACCAAAATGAACAAGCTGGGTCATTTACTTCATTTCTAATCACAAATATCACAAAAAAGGATGGGAATCATATGAATATCATACAAGGAAATTTAGTTGGTACAGGTCTTAAAATCGGAATCGTAGTAGGAAGATTTAATGATTTTATTACGAGCAAGCTGCTGAGCGGTGCAGAAGATGCGTTGCTCAGACACGGCGTAGACACAAATGATATTGATGTGGCTTGGGTTCCAGGCGCATTTGAAATACCATTTGCTGCGAAAAAAATGGCGGAAACAAAAAAATATGACGCTATTATCACACTAGGCACTGTCATCAGAGGCGCGACGACTCATTATGATTATGTCTGCAATGAAGCTGCAAAAGGCATCGCGCAAGCCGCAAACACTACTGGAGTTCCTGTCATCTTTGGAATTGTGACAACTGAAAACATCGAACAGGCTATCGAGCGTGCCGGCACAAAAGCGGGCAACAAAGGTGTAGATTGTGCTGTTTCTGCCATAGAAATGGCAAATTTAAACCGCTCATTTGAATAATTTGCTGAAAACAGTTTAAAAATATGGCGAAAATGATATAATGTGAGAAAACGGATCACCTATTCGTATCCGTTTAATAGCAGACTGGACATTTTGGATATAGAGGGGTTTTTATGTTAATTCGTTATAAAAAATCGTTTGAAAAGATTGCGATGGGACTTCTTTCGTTTATGCCGAATGAAAAAGACCTTAAGCAGCTTCAGCAGACAATTAAGGACTACGAAACGGATACAGACCGCCAGCTCTTTCTTTGGAAAGAGGACGAGGATATCGTCGGAGCAATCGGAGTCGAAAAAAAGGATTCTGAGGTAGAGATCCGGCATATCAGTGTGAATCCTTCTCATCGCCATCAAGGAATCGGAAAACAGATGATGGATGCTTTAAAGCATTTATTCAAAACGCAAGTGCTGGTTCCAAATGAATTAACGCAGAGCTTTTTCGAACGTTGTCAAGATCAGCAGGATCAAGACATTTCATACAATAATTAAGCAGAGGCTGTGATCAGCCTCTGCTTTTTTTTCTGCGTTCTATTTCTTTTTCACGTTCGCGGATGACGTCAGTTCGATCCCGCAAACGGTGTTTGTCGATAAGAAATGTGTCGCTAAGTGTGCTGGGCTGCCCCCATGTATACTTTTTATTCTTGCATTCGTTCCGGCAAGCTTCCTTTAATTTCTCATCTTTGATCGGCAGCATAATGCTTTTATAGGCAGAGCCGGTTTCAATTTGTTCATAAACCGTTTGCATAAGCTCGAGCAAACGCCCATGATCGAGCCCTAAGTCTTCGACTGCCTGGTGTTCTGCTTGAAGAACCCGGATGCTGTTCGCCATCAGTCTTTTGGCCCCGGCTGTATTCTGCCTTCTGTGATGATATAAAGCAACTGCAAGCTGAATAAAGCCGACCCAATAGCGTTTTCGTTTCTTTGGCGGATCTTCCTTCCAATATTCTTCTAATATTTCATGGCATTCAAAATAATCCCGTGTCGCGTGAAACTCAACGAGATAATCTATATAAGCTTTTGGATACAAGGTGCTTCCTCCTTTAATGTCTTTTAGTGTAACACAGGAAGGATAAAAGGAAAAAAGAACGCTCAGCCAACGCATTTCGCGTTTTGAATATTCTGTACAAACTGCTTCAAAACAGGAAATGAAATAGTATTGGACGAGAGCTTTTTGGTGGCTTATACTAAAGGGTAGCCAGTTTTACCGGCAATGAGAGTGATACTTGAAAATGGTGAGATGATGGAAGAATATCAAGTGAAAATTGATACGTTTGAGGGCCCATTGGACCTGCTGCTTCATTTAATCAATCGTCTTGAAATTGACATATATGATATACCTGTGGCGAAGATCACTGAACAATATTTATTATATGTACATACAATGCGCGTGCTTGAGCTCGATATTGCCAGCGAGTATTTGGTTATGGCCGCCACGCTGCTCAGCATTAAAAGCAGAATGCTGCTTCCGAAGCAAGAGGAGGAGCTTTTTGAAGATGAATTACTTGAAGAAGAGGATCCGCGTGAGGAACTGATTGAAAAGCTGATTGAGTATAGAAAATATAAAGATGCGGCGAAGGATTTAAAAGAACGGGAAGAAGAAAGACAAAAATCGTTCACGAAACCGCCGAGTGATTTGAGTGAATACGCAAAAGAAATAAAACAGTCTGAGCAAAAGCTCTCTGTTACGGTCTATGATATGATCGGGGCTTTTCAAAAAGTGCTGAAACGCAAAAAAATAAACAGGCCGATGGAAACGACGATTACCAGACAGGACATACCAATCGAAGACAGAATGAACGAAATCGTGCACAGCCTGAAATCAAGAGGAACGAGAATCAACTTTATGGACCTGTTTCCATATGAGCAAAAAGAACATTTAGTAGTGACCTTTCTAGCCGTTCTCGAGCTGATGAAAAATCAGCTGGTTCTCATTGAACAGGAGCAAAATTTTTCAGATATTTACATTACGGGGAGTGAATCCATTCATGGGGCTTGATATCGTGAATTGGAAAGCTATAGTGGAAGCCCTTCTTTATGCGGCAGGCGATGAAGGGCTCACAAAAAAGCAGCTGTTAACAGTGCTTGAAATCGAAGAGCCTGAGCTGAACACCATCATGGCGGAAGTGGCGGACGAATACCGCGGGGATACAAGAGGCATTGAACTGATTGAGTATGCAGATACGTACATGCTCTCTACCAAAAAAGACTTTGCACCTTACTTGAAAAAACTGATTGAAGTGCCGTCCAAGGGCCTTTCTCAAGCATCTTTAGAAGTGCTGGCCATTGTTTCATACAAACAGCCAATTACGAGAGCAGAAATTGAAGAAATCAGAGGAGTAAAATCAGAGCGGATTTTACACAGTCTCGTCGCGAAGGCGTTATTGTGTGAAGTGGGACGTGCTGACGGTCCGGGACGTGCCATTTTATACGGTACAACGCCGACTTTTCTTGAACAATTCGGTCTAAAAACACTGGACGAGCTTCCGCCGCTGCCTGAAAATGCGGAAGAAGACGTTCTTCAAGAAGAAGCAGATTTATTTTTTGAAAACTTTAACCAAACCTTCGAAGATATAAAATAGAAGTTTAATGAATCGCGCTTTTTCATCATCATAAGATATAAGGAAGAAGCTATCATGAAAGAAGCAAAATGTGAGAGACAAAGACATGAGGGGAAGATACCAAACGAAATGGGACATTCGATTGTGCGAGCGCAGACTCAAAAAACAGGCGAATTCTTATCAATGGTTGTCAATACCGTGAACGATTACCTAAATCAAACGACGCTTGAGTCCTTACAGGCTGAATTGCCTATTGAAAAAGGATACTGCTGTGATGTGCTGAGCACTTTGAGAAGAATGGCAGTATTTTGTGAAGGAGGCGCAGAAGCGTGCCGCCGTCTCCTGATGCAGGAGCCTTTTCAGGAAGCCAGAGCGGAAAAAACACTTTATAATGTGTATCACCAATGCATTGAAGAGTTCTTTATGCCGAAAAAAGACACGTGGTGTGAAAACAGCCGGGCGTCTTATACCGGGGTCAGCGCAATTGAGTTTTATCATGCTGTTCCTGCGTCGCTTGAGCAATTACTATTGCCGTTGAGCGCAGCCTTTCTGAAGATGAGGGAAGAGCTGGCTCATTACGAAGCGTCCGGATCAAGCATGGCGCCAATCAGATAACGTTTACTCTCCCTTTTTAAGGGAGAGTTTTTTTATGTTTGCTTCCAGAAATAGAATTGTTATTCATAACTGATGGACATGCGCATAAACTTGTACAAACCACCACAAGGACGTGAGCAAACATGCGCATTTTCAAAAAAGCAGTATTCGTGATTATGATTTCTTTTCTGATTGCAACTGTAAATGTGAATACAGCACATGCAGCTATAGATGTCAGTGCAAAAAGCGCGATCATTATCGACGGAGCGTCAGGCAGAGTGTTATTTGCCAAGGATGAGCATCAAAAAAGGCGTATTGCCAGCATCACAAAAATTATGACCGCCGTCCTCGCTATCGAATCCGGCAAAATGGATCAAACGGTGACGGTTTCGGCAAATGCTGTCAGAACAGAAGGTTCCGCCATTTATTTAACAGAAGGTCAAAAAGTGAAATTAAAAGATCTTGTGTATGGCCTGATGCTAAGATCAGGAAACGACGCCGCTGTCGCGATTGCTGAGCATGTCGGTGGGAGCCTCGATGGGTTTGTTTATATGATGAATCAAAAAGCCGAGCAGCTTGGTATGGAGAACACCCGTTTTCAAAACCCGCACGGATTGGACGACCATGAAAATCATTATTCAACAGCCTATGACATGGCCATTTTAACTAAATATGCTATGAAGCTGAAAGACTATCAAAAGATTTCAGGCACAAAAATATATAAAGCGGAAACGATGGAAAGCGTATGGAAAAACAAAAATAAACTGCTTACCATGCTTTATCCATACAGCACAGGAGGAAAAACAGGCTATACAAAACTTGCAAAACGGACACTGGTTTCAACGGCTTCAAAGGATGGCATTAACCTGATAGCCGTCACCATTAATGACCCTGATGATTGGGATGACCATATGAAAATGTTTAATTATGTGTTTGATCACTATCAAACCTATTTAATTGCAAAAAAAGGGGACATTCCAAAGCTGAAAGGCACATTTTATGAATCGAAGGCTTTTATCAAACGAGATATCACCTATTTGCTGAACGAAGAGGAAAAAGAAGATGTGAAAATTAATACCACGCTGCTCAAGCCAAAAAAAGCATGGGAAAAAGACGCCTCAAAAATTCCTGACATCGTAGGGCACATGGAGATCATGTTCAACAATGAAACCATCGCAAAAGTGCCAATCTATTATGAAAATGAACGTCATCAAAAACCGAAGAAACAATTTTTTGAAACGTTTAAGTCAATCTTTCTGAATGCGGCAGGCGGAGCAAAATGGTCAATGTAATTTGGGTCAGTTTAACTGTGATCGGACTTGTTTTTGCGATGTGCAACGGAACTCTGCAAGATGTAAATGAAGCCGTGTTTAAGGGTGCGAAAGAAGCCGTTACGATCTCATTTGGATTGATGAGCGTGCTTGTTTTCTGGCTTGGCTTAATGAAAATAGCTGAGCAGTCAGGGCTTTTGGATATTTTCAGCCGGATGTGCAGGCCTTTTATATCTAAGCTGTTCCCTGATATACCCCCGGATCACCCGGCGATGGGCTACATTTTATCTAATCTTATGGCGAATTTCTTCGGCCTCGGAAATGCAGCAACTCCGCTTGGCATTAAAGCAATGGAGCAAATGAAAAAACTGAATGGAGACCGATCGGAAGCAAGCCGGTCGATGATTACGTTTTTAGCTGTTAATACGTCCTGCATTACACTCATTCCGACAACGGTGATCGCTGTCCGGATGGCTTATTCATCCAAAACGCCGACAGATATCGTCGGACCAAGCATTTTGGCAACGCTCATTTCCGGAATCGGCGCTATTATCATTGACCGGTATTTTTATTATCGCCGCAAGAAGAAGGGGAGGTAAGCGGATGGAAATCATCAACTGGATGTCTTTAGCGATGATTCCGATCATTATTGCCGGCATACTTCTTTATGGGACAATCAAAAAGGTTCCCACATATGAATCGTTTGTCGAAGGAGGCAAAGAGGGGATAGAAATCGCCTTCTCCATTATCCCCTATTTAGTCGGAATGCTTGTCGCGATAACTGTTTTCCGATCATCAGGCGCGCTTGATTTTATAATGGATCTTTTAAAACCGGTTTTCTCCGCTATCGGCATCCCTGCTGAGGTGGTCCCGCTTGCTCTGATCCGCCCGATCTCCGGTACGGCCGCACTCGGAATGACGACCGATTTAATCGCAGTATACGGGCCCGATTCCTTTATCGGCAGGCTGGCTTCCGTCATGCAGGGATCTACAGATACAACGCTTTACGTACTGACAGTGTATTTTGGTGCAGTCGGTATTAAAAAAATGGGTGATGCATTAAAGGTGGGACTTCTTGCTGATTTAATCGGCGTAGTTGCATCAATCATCATCGTTACGTTATTATTTGGGAGCGCC
The DNA here is from genome assembly GCF_002953915.1 of Bacillus sp. MBGLi79. Classification (NCBI taxonomy): domain Bacteria; kingdom Bacillati; phylum Bacillota; class Bacilli; order Caryophanales; family Bacillaceae; genus Bacillus; species Bacillus sp. MBGLi79. The sequence continues at coordinate 2,636,887 of NZ_CP026521.1, read as the reverse complement.
TGAAAACGGCGTTTTTTTTAGATTTGGTATAGGGATTTGAAAAAGCTTGTTTGTTATGGTTGAAAAAAGTAAGATAATACTTGAGGTGAAAGACATGGAAAGACTGCAAAAAGTAATTGCTCATGCCGGAGTTGCGTCGCGCAGAAAGGCAGAAGAGCTGATTAAAGAAGGAAAAGTAAAGGTGAACGGCAAAGTAGTAACAGAGCTCGGTGTTAAGGTCACCGGTTCTGATCAGATTGAGGTAAACGGGTTAAAGGTTGAACGCGAAGAGCCGGTTTACTTTCTCTTATATAAACCGAGAGGCGTTATTTCTGCAGCGCAAGATGATAAAGGACGCAAAGTGGTGACGGACTTTTTTAAAAATATTCCGCAGCGCATTTATCCGATTGGGCGTCTGGATTATGATACGAGCGGTCTTTTGCTTTTAACCAATGACGGCGAATTCGCCAATAAGCTGATGCACCCTAAGTATGAAATAGACAAAACATACGTGGCGAAGGTAAAAGGAATCCCGCCTAAAGAGCTGCTCAGAAAGTTAGAGCGTGGAATTAGGCTGGAAGAAGGCAAAACAGCGCCTGCTAAAGCGAAGCTATTGTCTTTGGATAAGAAAAAGCAGACAAGCATTATTCAACTGACGATCCATGAGGGACGCAACAGACAGGTGCGCCGCATGTTTGAAGCGATCGGACATGAGGTAATCAAGCTGAAGCGTGAGGAATACGCGTTTTTAAACCTGCGAGGCCTGCACACGGGAGATGCCAGAGAACTTACGCCTCATGAAGTAAAAAGACTCAGAGCACTGGCGGAGCACGGTAAAAACGCTTTCTAAATTTCACATAAACTTCAAAAAGTAAGAAATGTGAAATGAACTTGCAATGATATAATTGAATGGATCTGCAATAGGGGGAAGGGGGCAGTGGACAATGAAGAAAAAAAGGCGATTATTCATTCGGACCGGCATCCTTCTCGTTTTAATCTGCGCACTTGGCTATACCATTTACAACGCTGTATTTGCCGATAAAGAGAGTATATCCGAAGGGTCCGACGCACCGAATTTTGTCCTTGAGGATACGAATGGGAAACGTATCGAGCTCAGTGACTTAAAAGGGAAAGGTGTTTTTTTGAATTTCTGGGGTACATGGTGTGAACCATGCAAAAAAGAATTTCCTTATATGGCAAACCAATATAAGTATTTTAAAGATCAAGGTGTTGAAATTGTCGCTGTAAATGTTGGGGAGTCAAAGATAGCAGTACATAATTTTATGAAATCCTACGGAGTCAATTTCCCGGTTGTTCTGGATACAGATCGCCAAGTGCTTGATGCCTACGACGTATCTCCGCTTCCGACAACCTTTTTGATCAATCCGGAAGGAAAAGTTGTCAAGGTGGTGACCGGCACTATGACAGAAAGCATGATACACGATTATATGAATCTCATAAAACCCGGAGAAGCTTCGGGATGAAGCAAGTCAAATGTGAATGCGGACATATAAACCCGGTCGGAACCGTTTTATGTGAATCATGCGGAAGGGCTCTCCAGGAAACCCAGCCTCCGCTCGCTGATATGAGATATGACGGAAGCGCAAGACGTTCGCAAACCTATAACAAAACAATTATCGATAAAATTTGGAATTTCTTTTCTTCGGTTAAAGTGGGAATATGGCTTATTGTCATAACCCTTGCTGCATCAGCGTTCGGCACCATTTTTCCCCAGGAAGCCTATCTGCCTCCGGGCGCACAGGCCGAGACTTATTACAAGGAGCAGTACGGCGTGTTTGGCCAGCTTTATTATTTGCTCGGGTTTCATCATTTATATGGTTCTTGGTGGTATTTGCTGCTCATTGCCTCGATCGGCATTTCGCTCGTGATTTGCAGCCTTGACCGTGTCATTCCGTTGTACAGAGCATTAAAAAACCAGGGCATCAGAAGGAACCCAGCTTTTTTAAGAAGGCAGCGCTTGTTCAGTGAAACGGCTACTGTACTGACCGAAGAAGCAAAAGAAAAGATAGTTGCCCTATTAAAGAAAAAACATTATAGAATCAGAGAAAAAGAGGGCAGCATTCTTGCTGAAAAAGGGCGTTTTTCCCGCTGGGGCCCGTATGTCAACCACATTGGATTGATCATCTTTCTGATTGGTGCGATGCTGAGATTTGTGCCAGGCATGTACGTCGATGAGACGCTTTGGGTCAGAGAAGGCGAAACCGCAGCAATTCCGGGTACAGACGGGAAATACTACTTGAAAAACAATCAATTCAGCGTAGAGACCTATAACAGCAAAACGGAAAAAAAGGTATTTGCAGATGCCATTGACAGAGTCGGGGACGGGAGAGTGGCAAAGAACTTTCAAACCGATGCCGTTCTCTACAAGAGAGAAGGAAAAATTGTTTATGGCGAAAAGCCGAAGCTGAAAAAAGTAACAGAAGAAGACATCCGTGTCAATCAGCCGCTGCGCTTTGATTCTTTTTCCGTTTACCAGGTGGATTATAAAGAAAATCAGCTTGACCAAATGGTGTTCCAGCTGATTGATAAAAAAACAAAAAAATCTTTTGGAAGCCTGAAGATTAACCTTCTGGATCCAGATTCGGTCTATGATCTTGGCAACGGTTACAAAGTGGAAATCGCCAGCTATCTGCCAGACTTCTATTTTAATCAGGACGGACAACCAAGCACGAAAACAAAAATCCCTAACAATCCGGCTTTTGTCTTTAATATCATAACGCCGGATAAACCAAAGGGTGAAAAGAGCTTTGTCGCCATCCAAGAAACCATCGAAGGATCAGGCAGCAATAAATACAAGCTGAAATTTGACCATGTCGAAACGAAAAACATTACGGGACTTACAGTCAGAAAGGATCTGACACTCTGGGTGCTTGCTGTCGGCGGAGCCATTTTTATGATCGGTGTCATTCAAGGTATGTACTGGCAGCATCGAAGAATCTGGCTGCACTCACAGGACGGCGCAGTCATGGTGGCGGGGCATACCAATAAAAACTGGTTTGGCCTGAAGAAGGATATAGCATTTATATTGGATGATTCCGGACTGGCTGAACCGGCGGACCAAAAAGAATTAATCAAAACACAGAAATAGGCGAAAAGGGAGTGATGTCATGGCAGAGCTGAGCGGAAATTTTCTTTATGCGGCCTTTCTTGTGTATTTAATCGCTGTCCCGATTTTCGGCGGGGCCATACGAGGAAATAAAGGTAAAAAGGGCAGGCAAAACCGATGGGCCAACATTGGAATCACCCTTTCTGTTGTTGGGTTTATTTGCCACCTTGGGTATTTCATCACAAGGTGGGCTGCCAGCGGCCATGCGCCGGTCAGCAATATGTTTGAATTCACCACCGCTTTTGGCATGATGCTTGTTTTGGCGTTTATTATTCTTTATTTTATTTATAGATTGCCTTCATTAGGCCTGTTTACGCTGTCAATCGCTTTACTGCTGATTGCCTACGCCAGCATGTTCCCGACAGATATCTCGCCTTTAATTCCTTCGCTCCAAAGCAATTGGCTGTATATTCACGTAACAACGGCCGCGCTTGGGCAAGCTATACTTGCCATCAGCTTTGTCGCTGGTGTCATCTTTCTTTTGAAGCATGTAGACCAGACAAAACCAAGTAAAAAAACCTTCTGGCTTGAAGCGATTATGTTTATCCTGGTCACAACCGTCGCCTTTATTGCGATTACATCAGCATTTCGTCTTGCGGGCTATGAAGCGGAGTTTAACTGGGTGGATAAAAATAAAGAAAAAAGCGTGATGGTGTACGAAATGCCTGCGCTTGTCGGTCCGCATCAGGGAGAGCTTTTGACCGAGGGGAGAATGGAACCGCTTGTTGATCTTCCCGCGCTTTTCTCAGGAAGAAAAGTGAACACTGTCATTTGGTCATTTGGAGCAGGTCTTGTGTTGTATGGGGCTCTCCGTCTGATCATCAGAAAAAGAATCAGCGCTCTTTTACATCCGCTTGTGAAAAACGTCAATCTTGATCTGGTGGATGAGGTTGGGTACAGGGCCGTATCAATCGGGTTTCCGGTCTTTACGCTCGGCGCACTGATCTTTGCGATGATTTGGGCTCAGCTCGCGTGGACGAGATTTTGGGGCTGGGACCCTAAGGAAGTATGGGCGCTGATCACGTTTTTGTTTTATGCCGCTTACTTGCATTTAAGACTGTCAAGAGGCTGGCACGGTGAGAAGTCAGCATGGCTGGCCGTAATCGGTTTTGCTATTATTATGTTTAATTTAATATTCGTAAATCTAGTGCTTGCCGGACTTCATTCTTATGCATAGTCCTTTGAAAGCGACACAGTTCTCAAACTTTCTCACGATTTGATAAAATGAAAGTAACAGAAGGAAAGCAGGGGGAAAACATGGACCAAACGAACGAAACAAAAATATTAGTAGTTGATGACGAAGCCAGAATTCGCCGCCTTTTAAGAATGTATCTTGAACGTGAAAATTATGTTATAGATGAAGCGGAAAATGGTGATGAAGCCATTGCCAAAGGGCTTGAAGCCAATTATGACCTGATTTTGCTTGATCTGATGATGCCGGGGACTGACGGAATTGAAGTGTGCCGGCAAATTCGCGAAAAAAAAGCGACACCCATTATCATGCTGACCGCAAAAGGAGAAGAAGCAAACCGGGTGCAGGGGTTTGAAGCGGGAACAGATGATTATATTGTTAAGCCGTTCAGCCCGAGAGAAGTCGTGCTGCGTGTAAAGGCCCTTTTGAGAAGAGCATCCCAAACCTCTTATTTCAATGCCAATACACCGACGAAAAATGTGCTCGTGTTTTCACATTTGTCTATTGACCATGATGCTCACCGCGTAACGGCTGATGGAACGGAAGTAAGCCTGACGCCAAAAGAGTATGAACTTCTATACTTCTTAGCGAAAACGCCTGACAAGGTGTATGATCGGGAAAAGCTTCTGAAAGAAGTGTGGCAATATGAGTTTTTTGGTGATTTACGGACAGTGGACACTCACGTCAAACGCCTGAGAGAGAAGCTGAACAAGGTATCTCCGGAAGCTGCGAAAAAAATTGTCACCGTATGGGGTGTAGGTTATAAATTTGAGGTCGGCGCTGAATGAAATTTTGGAAAAGCGTAGTAGGCAAGCTGTGGTTTACGATCCTTTCACTCGTCTTGATCGTATTGTTCATTTTAACGGTTCTTTTGCTGGAGTTTATTGAAAACTACCATGTGGAAGAAGCTGAGAATGATTTAACACAGCTTGCGAATAAAGTAGCTGTCATCTTGGAAAATCACGAGGACCAGGCACTGGCACGATCAATCACTTGGGAGCTCGCTGATAACTTAACAAGCATTGCCATCATCCAGGATGAGAAAAAGTACTGGTATTCTCCCAATGACAAAAATCGCCTGTCGTCTATTACGGTTGAGCAAATACAGCATGACAAAGACTTAAATAAAGCTCTCCGAGACCATAAAAAAGTAAGTAAACGAACGGGACTGAGTGATACAGATACGGATAATGAACGCTTGATTGTAGGTGTCCCGTATGAAAAAGACGGAAAAAAAGGCATGGTCTTTTTATCCCAGTCTTTGCTTGCCGTGAAAGATACAACAAAACATACGACCCGCTATATTTTTCTTGCCGCGGGGATCGCGATTGTGCTGACCACATTTTTCGCATTCTTTTTATCAAGCAGGGTCACGTACCCGCTCCGAAAAATGAGAGAAGGCGCGCAGGATTTGGCGAAGGGCAAGTTCGATACAAAAATCCCGATTTTAACCCAGGATGAAATCGGTGAACTTGCGACCGCTTTTAATCAAATGGGCCGGCAGCTTAACTTTCATATCAATGCGCTCAATCAAGAAAAAGAGCAGCTTTCTAACATTTTGAGCAGTATGGCTGACGGGGTTATTACCATTAATATTGACGGTACGATTCTTGTGACCAACCCGCCTGCTGAACGTTTTCTTCAGGCTTGGTATTATGAGCAGAACATGAATATCAAAGAAGGCGACAACCTTCCGCCTGAAGCAAAAGAACTGTTCCAAAATGCTGTCAGCACTGAAAAAGAACAAATGATTGAGATGACGCTGCAAGGCAGATCATGGGTGCTTTTGATGTCGCCGCTTTACGCGGAATCGCACGTCAGAGGAGCAGTTGCCGTACTGCGTGACATGACTGAAGAACGCCGCCTTGATAAACTGCGGGAGGACTTTATCGCAAATGTCAGTCATGAGCTGAGAACACCGATCTCTATGCTACAGGGATACAGTGAAGCGATTGTTGATGACATTGCAAGCTCTGAAGAAGACCGGAAAGAAATCGCCCAAATCATTTATGACGAATCGCTCCGAATGGGCCGACTAGTTAATGATTTGCTTGATTTAGCCCGAATGGAATCAGGCCATACAGGTTTGCATTATGAAAAAATCAATGTCAATGAATTTTTAGAGAAGATTATTCGGAAGTTTTCCGGTGTTGCTAAAGAAAAAGATATTGCTTTACATCATGACATTTCTCTCGCAGAAGAGGAATTTATGTTTGATGAAGACAAGATGGAGCAGGTATTTACCAATTTGATCGATAACGCGCTGCGTCATACTTCATCTGGCGGCAGTGTCTCCATTACAGTCCATTCTGTAAAGGATGGATTGAAAGTTGATATCAAAGACTCCGGATCCGGCATACCAGAAGAAGATCTGCCATTTATCTTTGAGCGGTTTTATAAGGCAGATAAAGCGCGGACAAGGGGCAGAGCAGGAACCGGTCTAGGGCTGGCTATCGTTAAAAATATCGTGGAAGCCCACAACGGATCGATTACTGTGCACAGCCGAATAGATAAAGGAACAACATTTACTTTTTATATTCCGACAAAACGGTAAAATCGAGTCTGAATTTGCCGAAGAATCTTGTTCCATAAGAAACACCCGCTGATTGAGCGGGTGTTTTTTTAATAGCCAACATTAATAAAATTTAAGGATATGTTAATATAAATTCCCTTCCAAATTCCAGTTTCTCGTAATATAGTTGTAATGTAACTTTTCAAGCTATTCATACGACAAAAAAGTGAACGGAGGGGTTTCAAATGGAAGAAACCTTTCAATTATTATATGATACATATCATCAAGATTTGTACCAATTTTTATTTTATATGGTAAAGGATAAAAACCAGACAGAAGATCTTCTTCAAGAGGTTTATATCCGTGTATTAAATTCTTATCATACGTTTGAAGGAAGAAGCAGTGAAAAAACATGGCTTTTGTCTATCGCACGCCATGTAGCGATAGACTGGTTCCGTAAACAGCAAACGATCAGACAGCGTATACTTGGCACATTTGACTGGGATACACAGGATGTCAGGGATCAGCAATTGCTTCCGGACGAACTTGCGGTTCAACATGAAAATGCCCGGGAAATTTATGCTGCACTTGATCAATGTACGATCGATCAAAGAGCTGTGATTATCTTGCGGTTTATTCAGGGATATTCAATACAGGAAACAGCCAAGGCTCTGCGCTTCTCGGAAAGCAAAGTAAAAACGACCCAACACAGAGGGCTCAAAGTACTTCGGAAACATATGGAGCTTTTGAGGGAGGAGCTAATGGATGATGAAGTCAGAATGGAACGAAGAACAGATAAAGGAGTTGCTAAGTCAACTTCCGGCAGTTAAAGACCATCGTTCGCCTCAGGATATTTACAAGCGGCTGACGATGGCAAAGCGTAAAAAAAAGCCCGCTGTCAGGTGGATTGGCCCCGCGTGTGCCGCTGCAATTGCGGTTTATATCGCCTTCATTATTTCTCCTCATTTCTTTGATCAGGCACAGCCTCAACAAAAAGAAGCGTCCCAAGAGCACGCAGTAACGAAAACTGAGACAGAAGACAGCCCAAAAGCTGCATCATCCCTGGATCAGACATCGTATGTTGTACCTGAAAAGGAACAAGACAATTACATCACTGTAGCGGTTGCTGATGCCGATACATCCGCAATCATACCCATCAGCATCCAAAAAACAAATGCATACCAAACGATACAGGATATGCTGTTTGTAAGTAGTGAATTGGATATCTTTGATCATGCCATTACGATTCCATCCTTCATAGATGAAGTAGAAATAAAGGAAAACCCAAAGCAGAAGGAATTAAGTGTACGAGTCCATCAGCCTATTACGGCTTTTTCTGTAAAAGATGATACACTATTAAAAAAATTGCTGAAAGAATCCTTAAAATGGAGTCCTTATGAAAAAATAAAATTTCTTTCGGATCAAAATGAGCCTGGGGTTCGGCTTGGCTCATATGGCACTTTTACGGAAATTTCGATTCCCAAACAGTCAAAACGATCCTACTACTTGTACCAAAATAAACAGGGACAAGACTTTCTCGTTCCGTCAAAAAATTCTTTTGATACAGTAAAAGAAGCAATTATGGAAATGGACTCGAGCAGTCAAGAAGATACGAGACCTCTTATTCAAGCGGGTGCTGTCCAATCTGTAACGAAGAAACAGAAACACTTATATATCCGCTTCTCAAAGGACTCAGAAGTTGATGATTCTATTGCCGGTATTTTAATGATTGAGGGACTACTTTTAACTGCAAAAGAGTTTGGTTTCACAGAAGTGACCTTTACGGAAACCAGAACGAAAAAAATCGGCAAATATGACATATCAGATGCAATACCGGTGCCAGCTGCTCCAAATCCGATTTTCTTAAACTAAAAAGGGCCTTTTGGGCTCTTTTTTAGTTGCTGTTCATATAATAGAAATTTTCAAAAAAAAGTTGTGCGTGTATAATAAAACAAGGTAACGATTGAAAGGATTTGAGACGAGTGAACGTGTTAACGATTAAAGGAGTTTCCATCGGAGAAGGGATGCCGAAAATCATCGTTCCGCTGATGGGAAAAACGGAAGAACAAATTTTGAATGAAGCAGAAGCTGTAAAACTTCTGAATCCGGATATTGTAGAGTGGCGAGTTGACGTATTTGAAAAAGCGAATGACAGAGAAGCGGTCACAAAGATGATTTCTAAGCTTCGTAAGTCTTTAGCGGACGAGCTATTTCTATTTACATTCAGAACCCATAAAGAAGGAGGAAGCCTGGAAATAGACGAAAGCTCCTATCTTGCTTTGCTGGAATCGGCAATCCAAACAAAAGACATCGATCTGATAGACATCGAATTATTTACAGGAGATGCACATGTAAAATCGTTAGTGTCACTGGCGGAAGAAAACAACGTCTATGTGGTGATGTCAAATCACGACTTTGAAAAAACACCTGCAAAAGATGAAATTCTTTCCAGACTTCGAAAAATGCAGGATTTAGGCGCGCATATTCCAAAAATGGCTGTCATGCCGAATGATACTGGAGATCTTTTAACGCTGCTTGATGCGACGTATACAATGAAAACAAAATATGCAGACCGTCCCATTATTACAATGTCAATGGCTGCCACAGGGCTCATCAGCAGGCTGAGCGGTGAGATTTTTGGATCGGCCTGTACTTTTGGCGCGGGAGAAGAGGCGTCGGCGCCAGGCCAAATACCTGTTTCTGAGCTAAGGAGTGTCTTAGACATTTTGCATAAAAACAACACACGAGAATAGAACAAAAAAAACTCAAGCTATATAGCTTGAGTTTTTTTGATTATGGTAGATCAATGAGCTTCACAGACACAATATCAGGGACATTTGTTAGTTCTTTCACAATTTTATCTTCCAGATGTCTGTCAAAGGAAAGCATCATGATGGCTTCTCCGCCTTTTTCCTTACGGCCAACCTGCATGGTTGCAATGTTAATATCGTTATCCCCGAGAATACGTCCTACTCGGCCAATAACACCTGTTGTATCTTGATGCTGGATATATACCAAGTGACCTGTCGGATAAAAATCGATATTAAATCCGTTGATCTCGACAATACGTTCCCCGAAATGAGGAATATACGTAGCCGTTACAGTAAAGGTGCTTCGGTCTCCTGTCACTTTTACGCTGATGCAGTTATCGTATCCAGATTCAGAAGAGGAAATTTTTTCACTGAAGCTAATGCCGCGTTCTTTTGCGACACCCCCGGCATTGACCTCATTAACAGTAGAGTCAACGCGCGGTTTTAAAAAGCCTGACAGAAGGGCTTTTGTAATGAACGATGTTTCAAGTTTGGCAATTGTGCCTTCATATTGAATGGCAACATCCTGTACCGGTTCTTTCATGCACTGTGATACAAGGCTGCCAATTTTTCCTGCAATTTGATGGTAGGGCTTAATTTTAGCGAATTCATCTTTTGTCATAGCAGGCAGGTTAATAGCTGACATAACAGGTAGACCTTTTGCGAACTGCAGAACTTCTTCTGACACTTGTGCCGCGACATTGAGCTGTGCTTCTTTCGTTGATGCTCCCAGGTGAGGAGTGGCAATGACTAATGGATGATCAACGAGTTTGTTGTCAACTGGCGGTTCAACTTCGAAAACGTCAAGCGCCGCTCCGGCAACATGCCCGCTTTCCAAAGCTTCGAGAAGTGCAGCTTCATCGATAATACCGCCTCGCGCACAGTTAATTAAGCGAACACCTTTTTTCGTTTTTGCAATCGTTTCTTTATTCAATAAGCCTTTTGTTTCTTTTGTTAAAGGCGTGTGAACAGTTATAATATCCGCACTTTCTAGCACTTCTTCAAATGTACGGCTGTTTACGCCGATTTTTTTCGCTCTTTCTTCCGTTAAGAAAGGATCAAAAACGTGCACAGTCATACCGAACGCTCTCGCACGCTGTGCAATTTCGCTTCCGATTCGGCCTAATCCTACAATACCAAGTGTTTTTCCATAAAGCTCTGAACCGACGTAAGCTGTACGGTTCCACTCTCTGGATTTCACTGAGATATTAGCTTGAGGAATATGTCTCATTAAAGAAGAGATCATCGCAAATGTATGCTCAGCTGTTGAAATGGTGTTGCCGTTCGGAGCGTTGATCACGATTACCCCGTGTTTAGTTGCCTCATCAATATCGATATTATCGACACCGACACCGGCTCTTCCGACAATTTTTAAAGAAGTCATTTTGTTGAAAAGGTCTTCTGTTACTTTTGTCGCGCTTCGCACCAAAAGAGCATCAAAAGTATGTAATTCATCTTCTGCATCTGCTACGTTCTTTTGAACGATTTCAATAAAGTCTGATTCAATAAGTGGCTGTAAACCGTCGTTGCTCATTTTGTCTGAGACCAATACTCGAAACATCGTTAGATTTCCTCCTAAATTGACAAACTAAATATCTGATAATTTAACATATTCTCAAAAGAGTGTCAACGTGTATTGACGCAGTAAAGGATAAAAGTAAAGCCTAATATATCAATGTTCTGACAGCTTATAGGCAATATTTATAATTTGAAGCAATTCTCTATACAGCCAACCAGTTATCGTTTATAATGGAACTAAATTTCATATGATCAATCTTCGGGGCAGGGTGAAATTCCCTACCGGCGGTGATGAGCCAATGGCTCTAAGCCCGCGAGCTGTTTTTACAGCAGGATTCGGTGAGATTCCGAAGCCGACAGTACAGTCTGGATGGGAGAAGATGGAGGTTCATAAGCGTTTTGAAATTAAAGTTTTCAAACGTTTCTTTGCCTAGCCTAATTTTCGAAACCCCGCTTTTATATTGAAGCGGTTTTTTTATTGGCTGGAAAAGGACCTTTCCGTTTTCGAGTAAGATGTGATCGAAAAGGAGAGAGTGAAGTGAAAGTAAAAAAATTAGTTGTGGTCAGTATGCTGAGCAGCATTGCATTTGTTTTGATGCTGTTAAATTTCCCGTTTCCGGGTCTTCCGGATTATTTAAAAATCGATTTTAGCGATGTTCCCGCTATTATTGCCATTCTGATTTACGGACCTTTGGCGGGTATTGCCGTAGAAGCGATAAAAAATGTTCTTCAGTATATCATTCAGGGAAGCATGGCAGGAGTTCCTGTAGGGCAAATTGCGAATTTTATTGCAGGAACACTCTTTATATTGCCGACTGCTTTCTTATTTAAAAAGCTCAACTCAGCAAAGGGCTTGGCTGTCAGCCTGCTTTTAGGAACTGCAGCGATGACCATTTTGATGAGTATTTTAAATTATGTTCTGATTCTTCCTGCTTACACGTGGTTTTTACATTCACCGGCATTATCCGACAGCGCGCTGAAAACAGCAGTCGTGGCGGGTATCCTGCCGTTTAACATGATAAAAGGTATTGTGATTACGGTTGTTTTCTCACTTATTTTTATCAAGCTTAAGCCATGGATTGAGCAGCAGCGAAGTGCACATATCCATTAAATAAAAAAGCTCCCGCCGGGGAGCTTTTTTTGTTACTTCTATTCAAATTTAAGCGGGTCGCCTTCAAATGGCTCATCCGCCACTTTGATGGAATCAGTAGGGCATCCTTCAAATGCGTCAATCATATCTTCTTCCAGTACCTCAGGAACTTCGACAACACCTTTGTTTTCGTCAAGCGTTACGAACGCGATGCCTTCATCATCGTAATCGTAAATGTCTGGTGCAGCAGCTCCGCAAGCGCCGCATGCAATACATGTATCTTTGTCTACGATTGTGTACTTTGCCATGAATAAAACCTCCCAGATTGTTCTTGGTGGAACAAATGGATCAATCTTTATAATTTAATCAATTTAACACCTATTCCTCTTACTTATTGTAATGATGTTGCTGCCACATTTCAACAGAAAAATGATTGAGAATGCTTATCACATAAGGGGTTATCTACATAACATCCCCCTTAATGATGACTTTAAACGTCGATTTCTGTTTGAAATCTGTTAAAATAAAAAGAGCAAATCAACGATTTTTGTCAGGAAGAATGTGGGTGAATAGGTTGTCATTAAATTACTTCGATATTATGGTTCTCGATTGCCTTTGCAAAATAAATGGGGAACGGTCGGGAAGCGCTGTTTTTCACCTATTCAAAGGAAAGAGATCGTCACAAACCATTCAAGATGCCGGCTTATTTCAGACTGCAAAATACTTTGGAATGGCGGCGCAATGTTCGAGAAACGATATTTCTGCGTCGCTTGACAAGCTTGAAAAGCATTCATATCTCGCGCCTTTGTCTGAAACAGATACATACAAAGTAACAGCCAGCGGCGAAGGAGTTTTGAGGCATGCCCTTAGTGAGCGGCCTTGGCCCGTTCATTGCCACGGTGCTCATTATCAGCAGGCTGCCAGCGTGCTTTGGAAAAGGCTTTCGCTGCTTGTGCAGGTCTTATCCCATAAGCAGAAAGGGAGCAGGCGATATATTCCTGTCACAAAGGATTACAAGACACTTCACTGGGTAAAGAAATACCTGTCCCGGCATACGGATCATAAAGAGATGGCAAGGAGCCTTTTCGCCATGCTTGAGGCGCATTTGAAAAAGATCGAAGACAAAGCAGCGCAAATTTTTGTCTACTCCTTAACCTCGCACGATCGGATCGGTTATACGAGCAGGCAGCTTGCTGACACGCTGAAAGAAGATGAATGGTATGTCTATATCATGTTTTGGGCTTCGGTACATTATTTTATTCATTCTCTTCCCGAGTGTGAAGATGCTTTGTTAAAGGATCTACTTTCTGATGTGCATTTAGATAATGCCCTGACAGAGTCAACGAGGAAAACATGGCAGATGGTCAAACAAGGTTTCCCGATACATCGAATTGCCGAAATCAGAAAGCTGAAAACAGCGACGATCGAAGACCATATTGTTGAGATTTCTCTTCACGAGCCTGCGTTTATAATTAATGACTATGTTTCAGCAGAAGATCAAATCCAAATTGCAGCGTTTGCCAAACGGATGCGGACGAACAAAATCAAACAAATTCGTGACGGTCTGGGGCAGCGGTTCAGCTACTTTCAAATCAGACTGGCATTGACAAAGCAGGTGCAGCAATATGAGTAGATTACAGCAAACGTTACATCATTATTTTGGTTTTACTTCCTTTAAAAAAGGGCAGGAGGACATTATTAGAAGTATTCTCAGCGGGAAGGATACCATTGCAATGCTCCCGACTGGGGGAGGGAAATCGCTTTGCTACCAGCTGCCTGGTTATATGCTTGACGGCATGGTATTAATCGTTTCTCCACTGCTTTCTTTAATGGAAGATCAGGTGCAGCAGCTGAAAGCCCGGGGAGAAAAGCGTGCGGCCGCTTTGAACAGCATGCTTAACAGGCAGGAAAGACAATTTGTTTTAGAACATATTCATCGCTATAAATTTTTGTACTTGTCCCCTGAGGCTCTGCAGTCTCCATATGTATTGGAAAAATTAAAAAACGTCCCGATCAGCCTTTTTGTTATTGATGAAGCACATTGTATATCTGAATGGGGCCACGACTTCAGGCCTGACTATTCAAAGCTCGGACAACTGAGAAAAATACTGGGACACCCGCCCGTTTTGGCATTGACTGCTACGGCTACAAAGGATACGCTGCAAGATGTCATGAACCTGCTGGAGCTGCAGCATGCTGACCAGCATCTCAACTCAGTCAATCGCCCGAATATCGCACTGAGGGTTGAAAATGCGGCGGATGCGGCCGAAAAAATAGATAGGGTCATTCAGCTGGTTGAAAACCTGCAAGGTCCAGGAATTGTTTATTGTCCGACACGGAAATGGGCCGAGGAATTAGCTGGTGAAATTAAAAGCAAAACGAGCAGCAGAGCAGACTTTTACCATGGCGGTTTGGAGTCGGGTGACAGAATTTTAATTCAGCAGCAGTTTATTCATAACCAGCTTGATGTGATATGTTGTACGAATGCGTTTGGAATGGGTGTCGATAAACCTGATATCAGATATGTGATTCATTTTCACCTCCCGCAGACGGCTGAAGCTTTTATGCAGGAAATCGGCAGAGCGGGCCGCGATGGAAAGCCGAGTGTCAGCATTTTGCTGCGGGCGCCAGGGGATTTTGAATTGCAGGAGCAGATTATCCAAATGGAGAGTGTCACAGCTGAAGAAATCGCCGACGTGATCCGTGTGCTAGAGAAGACGGAGGAGCGGGATGAGAGAAGACTGCGTGACGTATTAATGCAGTATGGCGCCGGAGAGACACAGGCCCGTACGATGATTCATCTCTTTATGCAGGGGAAAACGTCAGTTGAACTGATGAAGAAAGAAATTTCATACCGCATGGAGCTGAAGCTGGAAAAAATGCGCCGTGTATCTTTTCTGCTTCAGCGTGAGGGCTGTTTAAGGCAGTCACTGTTAACCTACTTTGATGAATCGTACGAGCCAGATGCCGGAAACTTCCCGTGCTGTTCTCATTGCGGTTTTGATTTATCCTTGTATGAACAAATAGGGGAACGGAGTAAAATGGCGCCATTAGACAGCTGGAGTTCGGAATTGCACCGGATATTCAGCTTGCAGACTGTAGGTGAGCTGAACTGAAACAGCAAAAAGATTATATTCAGCATATGTCTGACCGTGATATGCTGAAGCAGTTATATTTGACGCAGCTACTCATCATCTTTGCCGCAGCTGCAGCAGGGCTGTTCTTTTTTGAGGATATACGGGATGTATTAAAGCTCTGGGACATTCGCGATATGCGAATCATCTGGTATGGTGTTTCTATAGCGGTTATTGTTATTTTAGCCGATATGGCAATAATGAAATGGTGCCCACATCATTTATATGATGACGGCGGAATCAATAAAAAAATATTCAGTAAGAGGTCAATCCCTCATATTATATTTTTAACGCTTCTGATTGCTTTCGCGGAAGAAATGTTATTCAGAGGAGTGCTGCAGACTCATATCGGTTTATGGGCGGCCAGCCTTATCTTTGCCGTTCTGCACTTTCGGTATTTGTCAAAATGGCTGTTATTTATTATGGTGACAGCAATCAGCTTTTTACTTGGTCTGATGTATGAATGGACCGGTAACTTATTTGTTCCGATGACGGCACATTTTATCATTGATGCCGTGTTTGCCTGTCAGATTCGTTTTGAACATGTGAGGAGGGATAAACATGACGAACATGTCGAGAGTAGAGAGAAGAAAAGCCCAGAATCTTTATGAAGATCAAAATGCCGCATTGGCGGACGATTATGTCGATGATGATGGTGAAAGCCTCCCGACAAGACAATCCGTAAAAAATCAAAGAGAACAGAAAAAAAAGCAAGGCAAAACAAAAACGCCATTATTTACAGTACTCGCTGTACTATTTGTATTTGTGCCGGTTATCGTTTTAGTTACCTTATTTTATTTAAAGAGCCACCCGGATAATCATGACGATTATGAAGATGTTTTTATCGACAGCAGCCAAAGCAAATACGAGGTTGTCCCGAAATCAGAGGATAAAAACAATGCCGACACTAAAGACACCAAAGAGACAGCACTGCAAAAGGAGTCAAAAAAAAAGCTTGAAGATTCAAAGGCGAAAGAGCCGGCAAAATCAGCTGCTGATCAGAAACAGACTGCTGTAGCGGAAAAAGAAGACTCGGCAAATAAGGAGGAAGCAACCGCCGCGGCTGCTTCCTCTTCCCAATCAACAGTACAACGGCAAGAACAGCAACAGAAGCCGGCTGAGCCAGCTCAACCTGAGCCGAATCGCATTGTCAAGCACACCGTTCAAAAGAAAGAAACGCTATACCGCATTTCCATGAAGTATTATAAAAGCCGGACAGGAGAAGAAAAAATTCGGGCGTATAATCATCTGAATGGAAATGATGTTTACACCGGACAAGTTTTGGACATCCCCTTAATGGATGAATAGAGCATTTTTTTTCTTTTACGTTCATATATTGTAGCAATGAAAATGGACAAGGTGTGAAGCGTATGGAATCCTTATGGAATCAGCTGGATCAGTTTACAGACGCGCCGACCAAACAGATGCTCCAAGCGCTGGTGAAGCGAAAACAAAAATTTGAAAATTATGCGTTGCAATGCCGCAGATGGCGATGGGCTTCACTTATTTGCTTAGGCTTATTATGTCTTTTGATTATGGTCAAAAGCCCGGCGCCTCAGCTCATACTTCAAGAAATGCTCAGCCATACCTTTTATTTATTTTGGATGATGGCAACTGCTTTTGCATACTGCACTTCATATTACTTTAAGAAAAAGGAAGAAAAAGCTGAGGGTGATTTCCATAAACTGAGATGCGAAATTATTCAGAAAAGCACTGATCTTTGGCCGCAGCCGGATAAATGGAAGGCGAGAGAGTCTGTTTTTCAAATGATGAAGCACAGATATGACATTAATCTATATTTTGAAAGTAAATAAAATCGGGCGTTTTCTCAAACGGTAGAAACGTCTTTTTTTATTGTCCGTCTTATTGATAAGTTCTAAAAAAGAATGGAGAGTTTTTATGAAGCTATCAGTGAAAATTGCCAGTGTGCTGACTGTTGCGGCAGCGGCAATGACGGCAAAAATGTATTCAACTGCAAAAGGCAACCATTTAAAAACACATACGTTTCCTTTATCAAAAATGAAGGGCAAGCCGCCACTTACCATCTTTTTTATTTCGGACATTCACAAACGTCTTATCGATCAAGACCTTTTGGAAAAAGCGCGAAGCCATGCCCCTCACCTCGTAATCATCGGCGGAGATTTAGCTGAGGGCGGGGTGCCTATTCCGAGAATCGAGGAAAACATCAAAAGGCTCGCTGATTTAGGAGTTCCTGTTGTATTTGTGTGGGGGAATAATGATTATGAAGTCAAACAGCATAAGCTGTATTCCATATTCAAAGCGCACGGCGTCATCACTCTGAGGAATGAGTCAGTTCCGTTTTCGTACAACGGCCATACGATTGCGATTGCCGGGGCTGATGATATCAGGATGGAGATGGATCATTATGAGGAAGCCATTAAAGAACTCGACAAAAGCCAGCTGAATATTCTAGTTTGTCATAATCCGGAGATTCATGAGCAAATCAATGAAGGTGACGGTATTGATGTGATATTCAGCGGACATACCCATGGAGGTCAGATCAGGTTTGGGAAATTTGGCCCTTATGAACTGGGGAAAACAGGCATTGTTAAAAATGCGGCTTATCTGATCAGCAACGGCTACGGCACGACAAAAGTGCCTCTGCGTTTAGGTGCTGAGCCTGAAACACACATTGTGACTCTTTGCGGACCAGAGTAACTTCTAAAAAGCAAAAATCCATATGGCAATAAAAACTGCATTGTGCTTGTCTTACTAGTGAACTCAGTGTAAACTGATAACAATTAAGAACCTATGACTCATCATCTCATATAATGTGTTATATGATTTGTGTGCAAGTAGAGGCAGGAGGGAACGTTATGCGGCTTGAGCGTCTGAATTATAATAAGATCAAAATCTTTTTAACCCTCGATGATTTGACAGACCGGGGATTGACAAAAGAAGACCTCTGGAAGGACTCATTTAAAGTCCACCAGTTATTTAAAGATATGATGAATGAAGCAAATACAGAGCTCGGCTTTGAAGCGAATGGACCGATTGCAGTGGAAGTGTATTCTCTCCAAGCACAAGGGATGGTCGTGATCGTAACAAAGAACCAAGACGCCGATTCAGAAGACGATGAGTATGATGATGATTACATCGAAATGCAAGTCAAGCTTGATGAAAGCGCGGACATCATATATCAATTCCATTCCTTTGAAGATATCATTCAGCTTTCAGAAAGCTTACAGCGAATCGGTATCACAGGGGGAACTGTTTACCACTATGACGGGCAGTACTTTTTAAGCCTTGAAGATCTGGGGTCACATACGGCTGAGGGGGTTGTGGCGGTTCTGGCTGAATACGGCAATCCGACAACTTTAACAATTTATCGCCTGCAAGAGTATGGTAAGCTCATTATGGACGGTAATGCCGTTGAGACGATACAAACTCATTTTTCATAAGAATGCAACGGAAAACTGCTGATTTCACAGCAGTTTTTTTTTCGGTAAAAAACATGGAAAAACATAACGTTTATTCTATGCACAGATCAGATGAAGGTGTATACTATTCTCTGAAAGGGAGCATGTGAGAAACAGAAGATTCTAGGAGGTTAACTCAAATGGCAGCCGATCGAAACACCGGTCATACAGAAGAGGACAAACTTGATGTATTAAAATCAACCCAAACCGTAATACATAAGGCTCTGGAAAAATTGGGGTATCCCGAAGAGGTATACGAACTGTTAAAAGAGCCGATGAGGTTATTAACGGTAAAAATACCTGTTCGTATGGACGACGGTTCAGTAAAGATTTTCACAGGTTATCGTGCGCAGCACAATGACTCTGTCGGTCCGACGAAAGGCGGGATACGTTTTCACCCGAACGTAACAGAAAAAGAGGTGAAGGCGCTTTCAATTTGGATGAGTTTAAAATGCGGCATAATTGATCTTCCATATGGCGGTGGTAAAGGCGGAATTGTTTGTGATCCAAGGGATATGTCGTTTAGAGAGCTGGAGCGTCTGAGCAGAGGGTATGTCAGAGCGATCAGCCAAATTGTCGGCCCGACAAAAGACGTGCCGGCGCCAGATGTATTTACAAACTCACAAATCATGGCTTGGATGATGGATGAGTATTCAAGAATTGATGAATTTAATTCGCCTGGATTTATTACAGGCAAGCCGCTTGTGCTTGGCGGATCTCACGGGAGAGAATCTGCGACAGCAAAAGGTGTAACCATCTGTATTAAAGAAGCGGCCAAGAAAAAAGGCATCGATATTAAAGGTGCGCGTGTCGTTGTCCAAGGCTTCGGAAACGCGGGAAGCTATTTGGCAAAATTCATGCATGATGCGGGAGCAAAGGTTGTCGGCATCTCAGATGCATATGGCGGACTTTATGATCCGGAAGGCCTTGATATCGATTATTTACTCGACCGACGCGACAGCTTCGGTACTGTAACAAAGCTTTTCAACGATACCATTACGAACCAAGAGCTGCTGGAGCTTGATTGTGATATTCTCGTTCCTGCTGCGATTGAAAATCAAATTACAGAAGAAAATGCCCATAATATCCGGGCTAAAATTGTCGTTGAAGCGGCGAACGGGCCAACAACGCTTGAAGGAACAAAAATTCTTTCAGACCGAGACATTCTGCTTGTACCAGACGTGCTGGCAAGTGCCGGTGGCGTAACAGTTTCTTATTTTGAATGGGTTCAGAATAACCAAGGCTTCTACTGGAGTGAAGAAGAGGTAGAAGAAAAATTAGAAAAAATGATGATCAAGTCATTTAACAATATTTACGAAATGGCTAATAACCGAAGAATTGACATGAGGCTAGCTGCATATATGGTCGGCGTACGCAAAATGGCTGAAGCTTCGCGTTTTAGAGGCTGGATATAAGTTGATGATTTGCATAAAAATAAAAAATCTCCTATGATAAAATAGGAGATTTTTTTATTCGGAAATAGAAAATATGAAGTGAAATGCCAATCGCAGGAGTTGACAGAAATGATTCAAGAAAAAGCAATTATTATAGGCGGAGGACCTTGTGGACTATCTGCTGCCATTCACCTAAAACAAATTGGCATTGATGCCCTCGTCATCGAAAAAGGCAATGTCGTTAACAGTATTTACAATTATCCGACACATCAAACCTTTTTCAGCTCAAGTGAAAAGCTCGAAATCGGAGATGTGGCATTTATTACAGAAAACAGGAAGCCTGTCAGAATTCAGGCTTTATCGTATTACCGGGAAGTCGTTAAACGGAAAAACATCCGTGTTAATGCGTTTGAAATGGTGCATAAAGTGACGAAAACAGAAAATAACGCATTCGTTATTGAGACGTCAAAAGAGACCTATACGACGCCATATTGTATCATCGCCACAGGCTATTATGATCATCCAAACTATATGAATATACCCGGTGAGGATTTGCCGAAAGTATTTCATTATTTTAAAGAAGGCCATCCGTATTTTGATAAAGATGTTGTGGTCATCGGCGGGAAAAATTCAAGCGTGGACGCCGCCCTTGAACTCGTGAAATCTGGAGCGCGTGTCACAGTTTTATATAGGGGCAATGAGTATTCGCCAAGCATTAAGCCGTGGATTCTGCCCGAATTTGAAGCGCTCGTCAGAAACGGTACAATCCGTATGGAATTTGGCGCCTGTGTCGAAAAAATCACCGAGGATGAAGTTGTGTTTCGTTCCGGAGAGAAAGAGCTCATTACCATTAAAAATGATTTTGTGTTTGCCATGACAGGCTATCATCCTGACCATCAATTTCTTGAAAAAATTGGTGTGGAGATTGATAAAGAAACAGGACGTCCATTTTTCAATGAAGAAACAATGGAAACGAACGTTGAAGGTGTCTTTATTGCCGGGGTTATTGCTGCGGGAAACAATGCAAATGAAATATTTATTGAAAACGGCAGGTTTCATGGAGGGCAAATCGCAGCGGAAATCGCCAAAAGAGAAAACCACTAAAGATGAGGAGCATATGATGCATTCGTATGCTCTTTTTGTTTTTTTACGTGCAGACAGATGTAAAATGATAAACAACATGGTAGGATAGACGTAGGAATATAAAGGAAAGAGGTTGCCTGATGTTTGCAATCATCTCTGCAGGAATTGCCCCCGGCATCGCGCTGTTAAGTTATTTTTATTTAAAAGATCAGTATGATAATGAACCTGTACATATGGTGCTTCGGTCGTTTTTTCTCGGGGTTGTTCTTGTATTTCCCACAATGTTTATCCAGTATGTACTTGAAAAAGAGAATGTAGGAGGCGGAAGCTTTTTCGTTTCTTTTTTATCTTCAGGGTTTTTAGAGGAATCATTAAAATGGTTTATACTGATGATCAGTGTTTACCCGCACGCCCATTTTGATGAGCATTATGATGGGATTGTGTACGGTGCAAGTGTATCACTCGGTTTTGCAACCCTCGAAAATATTCTTTATTTAATTGGACACGGTGTGGAGCATGCGTTTGTCAGAGCGCTCCTGCCTGTTTCATGCCATGCCTTGATTGGTGTGATAATGGGATTTTACCTCGGAAAAGCGCGCTTTTCCGCTGATAAGGCGCGTGTGAAGTGGCTTGTTCTTTCTTTAGTTCTCCCATCCCTTTTGCATGGATCATATGATTTTATCCTGACAGCGCTTAGTAATTGGATTTATTACATGCTTCCATTTATGGTATTTTTATGGTGGTTTGGTTTACGTAAAGCGAAAAAAGCCCGTTCCGTTAATATGATGCAAGTATAGAAGCCGCACAGCAATCGTGCGGCTTTTTTGTGTGCAGTTTTTACAAAAGAGATTTTATGTTCTGAGGGATAACAAGGAAAGAGTGTATAAAAATAACCTCGTTACAGAAAATACGATTACACTTAAAAATTTGCTGTAGGAGGCTTGAAAAGATGAAGTCCAAAGGATCGATTATGGCATGTCTCATCCTTTTTTCCTTTACAATAACGACGTTTATTAATACTGAAACGATCTCTGCCTTTTCGAATCAGGTCATTCAAAGAGGGGCAACAGGGGATGATGTGGTCGAGCTTCAGGCGCGTCTTCAATACAACGGATATTATAACGGAAAAATTGACGGGGTTTATGGATGGGGAACATACTGGGCAGTTCGAAATTTTCAGGATCAATTCGGGTTAAAAGAGGTTGACGGCCTTGTCGGGGCTAAAACAAAGCATACCTTAATATGTAAATCTAAGTATTATCGTGAATATGTTATGGAACAGCTCAATAAAGGGAACACATTCACGCATTACGGAAAAATTCCGCTGAAGTATCAGACGAAACCGTCAAAAGCAGCAACACAAAAAGCAAGACAGCAAGCGGAAGCGAGGCAGAAACAGCCTGCGGAAAAAACAACGCAGCAGCCTAAAGCGAATGCGAATAAACAGCAAAACAATACACCAGCAAAAGCAAGAAAACAGGATGCAGTAGCAGCGAACATGCCTGGTGGATTTTCCAACAACGATATCAGGCTGCTTGCTCAAGCGGTTTATGGCGAAGCCCGGGGCGAGCCATACGAGGGGCAGGTTGCGATTGCAGCAGTCATTTTGAACCGTTTGAACAGCCCGTTATTTCCAAATTCAGTGGCGGGGGTTATTTTTGAGCCGCTTGCCTTCACAGCAGTAGCCGACGGGCAAATTTACATGCAGCCGAATGAAACGGCCCGAGAAGCGGTGCTGGATGCTATCAATGGCTGGGACCCGTCAGAGGAAGCACTTTACTACTTTAATCCGGATACGGCTACAAGTCCGTGGATTTGGGGGCGTCCGCAGATTAAAAGAATCGGTAAACACATTTTCTGTGAGTAGCAGATATGAGAAAGCATAAAAAGAGGTGTGATAAATGATCAGAGGAATTTTAATCGCCGTGCTTGGTATTGCAATAGTCGGTACAGGCTACTGGGGATACAAAGAACACCAGGAAAAAGACGCAGTTCTTCTTCATGCTGAAAATAACTATCAGCGGGCGTTTCATGAGCTTACCTATCAGGTGGATCAGCTTCATGATAAAATCGGAACAACACTTGCCATGAACAGCCAAAAATCACTGTCGCCTGCATTGATTGATGTGTGGAGAATTACTTCTGAAGCACATAATAGCGTCAGTCAGCTGCCGCTTACATTAATGCCGTTTAATAAAACGGAAGAGCTATTATCAAAGATCGGTGATTTCAGCTATAAAACGTCAGTCAGAGATTTGGACCAGAAGCCGCTTGATAAAAACGAGTATACATCACTAAATAAGCTTTATCAGCAGTCTGAAGATATCCAAAATGAATTGCGCCATGTTCAGCACCTTGTCATGAGCAAAAACCTTCGCTGGATGGACGTAGAAATGGCACTGGCTTCAGACGAAAAACAAAGTGACAATACAATTATCAACAGCTTTAAAACTGTCGAAAAGAATGTTGGTGCATTCTCCACCGGCACTGACCTTGGCCCAAGTTTCACCAGCACGAAAAAAGAAGAAAAGGGTTTCAGCCACCTGAAGGGAAAACAAATTTCCGAACAGGAAGCAAAACAAATTGCTGAGCGCTTTGCCCCTGATGACAATTATTCAATTAAGGTGGTAAAGAGCGGAAAAAAAACAAATCGCGATGTATATAGCATCAGCATGAAAGACCCAGACCATAAAGCAGCGATTTATATGGATATCACGAAGAAGGGCGGGCATCCGGTATATTTGATCCAAAACAGAGAAGTGAAAAACCAGAAAATCAGTTTGAATGACGGATCGAACCGAGCGCTCGCATTTTTAAAGAAAAACGGATTTGAAACAGATGATTTGGAAATTGATGAAAGTGCCCAATATGATAAAATCGGCGTATTTTCATATGTCCCTGTTGAAAATAAAGTCCGGATGTACCCGGAGGCAATCCGCATGAAAGTGGCCTTGGATGACGGTGAGGTTGTCGGTTTTTCAGCAAGAGACTTCCTAACATCCCACAGAAAAAGAACTATACCTGAGCCGGCAATTACTGAAGCAGAGGCAAAATCTAAATTAAATAAAAATGTACAAGTGAGAGAAACAAGGCTCGCTTTAATTACAAATGAACTTGGTCAAGAAGTGTTATGCTATGAAATGCTCGGAACCATTGAAAATGACACATTTAGAATGTATATAAATGCCAATGATGGCACAGAAGAAAAGGTTGAAAAATTAAAAAATGCAGAACCTATATATAAAGACCTATAAAAAACAGGAGGAAAGGACTAAAAGTCTTTTCCTTTTTTTCATTACGTGCTTTAATAAAAACGTGAGTATAATGAATACGAAAGAGTGAAGTCAATGATAGAGATTGGAGAAAATGTACTTTTAGAATATATAGAAGAAAATGAATTGAAAAAGGCAAAAACTAAGGCGGTAAGCATCGAAAACAATGAGCTTTTGATCGCGTATCCGGTTGATGTAGTTACAGGGCGAACTGTGATTTTACATAATGATATGGAAGTAACGGTAGAGTTTGTGGGGAAAGACGAAGTTCCTTACCGCTTTACAAGCCGTATAAAAGGCAAAGTGAAGGACAAACTTCAAATGATCTGTCTTGAAGTGCCTCCCCGTGAAAAACTGAAAAGAATCCAGCGCCGCCAGTATGTAAGAACTGATGCGGTATTAGATGTGCAAATTCAGCCGGCAAATGAAGAAGAATTCCGCACACTATCCTATAACATTAGTGCAGGCGGCATCGCCGTGGTTTTAGCTGATGGACGTTCTTTTCAAGCCGGGGAATCATTGCGCCTGATCATCTGTCTTTCTGAAGAGGAGCACACACGTCAAATAGAAACAGAAGCGGTTGTCAGACGTCTCTTTGATGACCCAAAGTCAGGAAAACGCAAAATGACTTTAGAGTATTCAGAAATTGCAGCAAGTGACCAGCAGGCTCTGCTTCAATACTGCATTCGGCGCCAGTTAAAAAAGAGAAGAAAAGCCCGAATGGAATAAACATCGTCAAACACTTCCATACTATTAGTAATGGAGGTGCTCCAATGAAAACATTTGAACGGCTGCTGATCAAATTAGTGTTCATTCAGGCCATCATTTTACTTGGTGTCCAATTTCTTTTTCACTATCAGCATATTGAACCATACGTATCAAAAGTGATTCAATATGAAGGGGTGGATAAAATGGCGGAAAACAATAGGATTGAAACGTTCAAACATTAATTATTCATCAATTTTTCACCCTTTTTCATAAAGTTCATGATACAATCCATAGAGGAGAAAAGAGCAAGGAGAGGAATTATGGAAAAGAAATTATCGATTGCAATCGACGGCCCGGCAGCTGCAGGGAAAAGCACTGTCGCCAAAATTGTGGCTGAGAAAAAATCGTACATATATATTGATACAGGAGCAATGTACCGGGCGATAACGTACGCGGCTTTACAAGAAAACGTTGAGCTGACAAATGAAGAAAAATTGGCTGAGCTATTAAAGCGGACTGACATTGAACTGATTACGACAAAAGAAGGACAAAAAGTGCTTGTAAACGGCACTGATGTAACTGAGGCGATCAGAACAGATGAAGTCAGCAACCAGGTTTCAATTGCGGCCAAGCATAGAAGTGTCAGAGAAGAAATGGTGAAACGCCAGCAGCAGCTTGGGGAAAAAGGCGGCGTTGTCATGGATGGTCGTGATATTGGAACTCACGTGCTGCCAAATGCAGAGGTGAAAATCTTTCTTTTGGCATCTGTTGAAGAGAGAGCGAAACGCCGTTATGAAGAAAATGTGAAAAAAGGCTTTGATGTCAACTACGAAACATTAATTGAGGAAATTGCAAGAAGAGACAAGCTTGATTCTGAGCGTGAAGTATCTCCGCTGCGTAAAGCAGAAGACGCTCTTGAAATCGACACGACATCGCTTTCCATTCAAGAGGTAGCTGATAAAATCCTCGATGCGGTGGAGCAAAAGTCCCGCTGAGGATGGCAAATGCCACTTTTTTTGAATTTTTCAACGAAGATAGAATGTTATTGCTTGACAAACCTGTCCTTTTATTAGAAGTTAATACTAATAAAACTTTTTATTGATCATTCAAAAAACTTTTTTGGATGATTCTTTAATACATATTCGGCTAAAAGCGGGCATGTTATATGTTCAGCTTTCAAACCGTTTTAATTAAGCTGTGTAGGTTTGGACCAAGGAGGTTATTCAAATGACAGAGGAAATGAATCAAATTGATGTTCAAGTGCCAGAGGTTGGAGATGTAGTTAAAGGGATTGTCACAAAGGTAGAGGACAAGCATGTAGATGTAGAAATTATCAATGTTAAACAATCCGGTATTATTCCAATCAGTGAATTATCAAGTCTTCATGTAGAGAAAGCATCGGATGTTGTTAAAGTAGACGACGAGCTTGACCTGAAAGTAACAAAAGTGGAAGACGATGCTTTGATTTTATCTAAACGTGCTGTTGATGCAGACCGCGCTTGGGAAGACCTTGAGAAAAAATTTGAAACAAAAGAAGTGTTTGAAGCTGAAGTAAAAGATGTCGTGAAAGGCGGCCTTGTCGTTGATATCGGCGTTCGCGGTTTTATTCCGGCATCGCTTGTTGAAGCACATTTCGTTGAAGATTTCACTGACTATAAAGGAAAAACACTGTCTCTGCTCGTTGTAGAGCTTGACCGTGATAAAAACCGCGTGATCCTTTCACACCGTGCCGTTGTTGAAAGTGAACAAGCGAATAAAAAACAGGAACTTCTTCAGTCTCTTGAAGTTGGAAGTGTACTTGATGGCAAAGTGCAGCGCCTGACTGACTTTGGCGCGTTTGTAGATATCGGCGGCATCGACGGACTTGTGCACATTTCACAACTTTCTCACTCTCATGTAGAGAAACCGTCTGACGTTGTTGAAGAGGGACAAGAAGTAAAAGTGAAGGTGCTATCGGTTGACCGTGATAATGAGCGTATTTCATTATCAATCAAAGATACACTGCCTGGACCTTGGAGCCAAATCGGCGAAAAAGTGAAGCCTGGCGATGTGCTTGAAGGAACTGTACAGCGTCTTGTAAGCTTCGGTGCCTTTGTTGAAATCCTTCCAGGTGTTGAAGGTCTTGTTCATATTTCTCAAATTTCCAATAAACACATCGGCACGCCGCATGAAGTCCTTGAAGAAGGACAGACTGTAAAAGTGAAGGTTCTTGATGTGAATGAAAATGAGGAGCGCATTTCATTAAGCATGCGTGAACTTGAAGAAACGCCTAAAGCTGATCAGGAAGATTACCGTCAATATCAAGCGAAGGAAGAAACAAGCACTGGCTTCCAGCTTGGAGATCTGATCGGAGATAAGCTGAATAAACTAAAATAACTGGTGATAAACGTGACTCGAGCAGAACGAAAAAGACAACACATCAATCATGCCTTGTCCACCGGCCAAAAGCGGGAAACAGGTCTTGATGATATTACGTTTGTTCACGTCAGTCTGCCCGATCTTGCATTAGAACAAGTAGATATTTCCACAAAAATCGGCGAACTTTTAAGCAGTTCGCCGATTTTTATCAATGCAATGACTGGCGGCGGCGGAAAACTTACATATGAGATTAATAAATCGCTTGCGCGAGCGGCTTCTCAGGCTGGAATTCCTCTTGCTGTGGGATCGCAAATGTCAGCATTAAAAGATCCATCAGAGCGTCTTTCCTATGAAATAGTTCGAAAGGAAAACCCAAACGGGCTGATTTTTGCCAACCTGGGAAGCGAGGCAACGGCTGCTCAGGCAAAGGAAGCAGTTGAGATGATTGGAGCAAACGCACTGCAGATCCACCTCAATGTGATTCAGGAAATTGTGATGCCTGAAGGAGACAGAAGCTTTAGCGGAGCACTGGAACGTATTGAACAAATTTGCAGTCATGTCAGTGTGCCAGTCATTGTGAAAGAAGTCGGATTCGGTATGAGCAAAGAATCGGCAGGGAAGCTGTATGAAGCTGGTGCTGCAGCTGTTGACATTGGCGGTTATGGGGGGACGAATTTCTCGAAAATTGAAAATCTCCGAAGGCAGCGGCAAATCACCTTTTTTAATTCGTGGGGCATTTCAACAGCTGCAAGTTTGGCGGAAATCCGCTCTGAGTTTCCCGCAAGCACCATGATCGCCTCTGGCGGCCTGCAGGATGCACTTGACGTGGCAAAGGCAATTGCGCTGGGAGCCTCTTGTACCGGAATGGCAGGGCATTTTTTAAAAGCGCTGACTGACAGTGGTGAGGAAGGACTGCTTGAGGAGATTCAGCTGATTCTTGAGGAATTAAAGATGATTATGACCGTGCTGGGCGCCAGTACGATTGCCGATTTACAAAAGGCGCCTCTTGTGATCAAAGGTGAAACTCATCATTGGCTCACAGAAAGAGGGGTCAATACATCAAGCTATAGTGTGCGATAAATGATAAAAGCCCAAAACCATATGTGGTTTGGGCTTTTCGTATTATGATTTTCGTTTTTTGAATCTTCCGTTTTGTTCAAGGCTTGTCGCTCCGTCATAGTGAATGGACTGGTCGCGGTCTGATTCGACTCTTCCTGAAGCTTTGAGTTTTTTTTCCTGTCTGTCTTTTCCCATGATCATACTCCTTAATTGTGAGAGAGATTGTTTAAAAAATGCGCTTTGACTCCATACTGGAAATATGGAGGAAGTGTAAAATGGAACAATT
Organism: Bacillus sp. MBGLi79; assembly: GCF_002953915.1. NCBI lineage: Bacteria > Bacillati > Bacillota > Bacilli > Caryophanales > Bacillaceae > Bacillus > Bacillus sp. MBGLi79. The sequence continues at coordinate 2,607,925 of NZ_CP026521.1, read as the reverse complement.
TTATTACTATTGGTCAATGTGGTTTCTGTGGGTTCTGACAACATTTATTATCCAAAAGACAAAAAGACGATTTGCCGTCTCTGTCTTTATTTTAACTAATATTATTCTTAGCATACATGACATCGCTTTATATTTTTCCCTTAACGCTGCATATATAATGTTTTTCGTTTGCGGGTGTGTCTATGCCGGGTATTTGGGAATGTATCGTTTCCGTTACATTCTAGTCTGTCTGACGCTTGTTGCCGCGTATGCGTTTGTTTATCTTTTTGCATTATATGACCCGGTTTGGTTCATCATAAAACCTGAGTGGGCTGCCGTTATATTAATAGTGCTTTTGACAGCTTCTGTTGAAAGGGATTTTGAGAAGCAGCTTGCCTTATTTGTCCTCGGAATGTGCCAAGGCGAACTTGTGTATTCATTTGTGATTCAAAAGTTGGCCGGGGCTTTGGCTGTCGGCGGCTTTCAATGGCTGAATGCGTGTTCTGCGGGGATGATATTGCTGTTTGGCATATCTAAATACGAACAGCTCGCAAGCCAGATTGGTCAGAAAAGCAAAAGATCAAACAAAGGAGCTACCAAAATGTCATGAGTGATTACATTTATCCGATTATTACGGGGGTCATCGCCGGTATTGCAACAAGGCTTTATATGCTGAAAACGGATTATCGCCAGTATCCGACCTATATTCATGGGAAAGTGATTCATATCGCACTGGGGATGATAGCGGCTGGTTTAGGTGCAATTATTATGCCGGCGCTTTTGCAGCAGGAATTTACGGCCATCACATTTTTAACGTTGGCAGCGACGCAATTTAGAGATGTTCGAAACATGGAGCGGAACACATTGACGCAAATGGATTCGTATGAACTTGTCTCGAGGGGAAGCACATATATTGAGGGGATTGCCATTGCGTTTGAAAGCAGAAATTATATTGTGATCTTTACAGCACTTTTGACAACCTCCGCGTATGTGTTTTTATCCATCTGGGCTGCAGTCATAGCGGCTGTCGTTTGTTTCTTACTGGCCATGAAATTTATGTCGGGCAGTGTGTTAAAGGATATTGTAGACATCGAGTACATAAAGCCGCGCTTTGATGGTCCGGGCTTGTTTGTTGATAATATTTATATGATGAATATCGGGCTTCCAGAGAAACAGGAGCTGATTTTAAAGCATGGCATGGGCTTTATTTTAACGCCAAAAAACTTTAATTCAGCAGCGACGATAGCCAATTTAGGGCAGCGTCAGGCGATTTTATTTGATGTTTCCAATGTGCTCGGGGTTTATCGAGATTCAGGAGAGCCGTCTCTGACCCCAATTGCAAAACGGGATTTAAATGACGGGAGAGTGGCAGTTTTTGTTCTGCCGCAAATTCACTACCCCGAAACGGCAGTACAGATTATTAGCAATGTTCCAACCCTGGAAAATGCGATTAGAATGCCGACAGAGTTTATCAAGAATCAGGATAAGGTGATAGGATGAGTGAATCTCTCACGAAAGTGATTTTGTCTGTGATTACGACAAATCGAAACCGGGCTGCAGGGGGAGCGCCTGTCTTTTTTTGCAATGACCAAAAGGAGATGGAGCTTTTCGCTAAAAATCTTGAGGCAATCCTTGATGGAATAGCGCATAGAATCGGAGATGACGTGTATTTGATCGTGAAACATTTTTAAGAATAGTTGTGATCCCGGTAAAAACTGATATAATAAATGAGTTAAGCCCTTCCTCTGAAGGGTTTCTTTTCATAAAAGTGAATGAAATGATTTTAATAACCGGTTGAAAATTTATGTAAAAATGAAAGCGGCTGGATCGAAAGGAAGGGTACTATGGGTAAACCTGTCGTAGCCATTGTCGGGAGACCAAATGTAGGAAAATCCACAATCTTTAACCGGATTGCGGGAGAAAGAATTTCAATAGTAGAAGATACCCCTGGCGTGACAAGGGATCGGATATACAGCTCGGCTGAATGGCTGAATTATGATTTTAATTTGATTGATACGGGCGGTATTGATATCGGTGATGAGCCGTTCTTAGCTCAAATTCGCCAGCAGGCTGAAATCGCCATGGATGAAGCGGACGTGATCATTTTTATGGTGAACGGCCGTGAAGGCGTAACAGCTGCTGATGAAGAAGTAGCGAAAATTTTGTACCGCACAAAAAAGCCTGTTGTTTTAGCGGTTAATAAACTGGATAACACAGAAATGAGAGCGAATATTTATGATTTTTATTCGCTAGGCTTTGGCGAGCCATATCCAATTTCGGGAACACACGGACTCGGACTGGGTGATTTACTGGATGCCGTTGCAGAGCATTTTAAAAACATTCCAGAAACGAAATACAATGAGGAAGTTGTTCAATTCTGTCTGATCGGACGTCCGAATGTCGGAAAGTCCTCACTTGTGAACGCCATGCTTGGCGAAGAACGCGTTATTGTCAGCAACGTGGCTGGAACGACAAGAGATGCTGTTGATACGTCATTTACTTACAACCAGCAGGAGTTTGTCATTGTCGATACTGCAGGTATGCGAAAAAAAGGGAAAGTCTATGAAACGACTGAGAAGTATAGTGTACTGCGGGCGCTGAAAGCGATTGACCGCTCAGAAGTCGTGGCGGTTGTGCTTGATGGCGAAGAAGGCATTATTGAACAGGACAAGCGTATCGCCGGTTATGCACACGAAGCGGGCAAGGCCGTCGTAATCGTCGTAAACAAATGGGATGCTGTTGACAAAGATGAGAGCACGATGAAAGAATTTGAAGAAAATATTCGCGATCATTTTCAATTTCTGGATTATGCGCCAATCCTATTTATGTCTGCCTTAACGAAAAAACGGATCCATACGCTGATGCCTGCGATTATCAAAGCAAGTGAAAATCATTCACTTCGAGTTCAAACGAATGTCTTAAATGATGTCATCATGGATGCTGTGGCAATGAATCCGACACCGACTCATAACGGTTCGCGTTTGAAAATTTACTATGCGACCCAAGTGTCGGTGAAGCCGCCAAGCTTCGTTGTGTTTGTAAATGATCCGGAATTGATGCATTTTTCATACGAACGGTTTTTAGAAAACCGAATCAGAGACGCGTTCGGTTTTGAGGGGACACCAATCAAAATATTTGCAAGAGCTAGAAAATAAAAAGGTGTGAATCAAACATGAAAAAAGTCACAATGCTTGGAGCGGGGAGTTGGGGAACAGCACTGGCTTTAGTTCTAACTGATAATGGAAATGAAGTGTGTGTGTGGGCTCACCGTGCAGATTTAATTCATCAAATTAATGAGTTGCATGAAAACAAGGATTATTTGCCGAATGTTAAGCTGTCTACATCCATTAAAGGAACAACAGATATGAAAGAGGCTGTTTCAGACGCAGATGTCATTATCGTTGCGGTTCCGACAAAAGCGATTCGGGAAGTGCTGAGGCAGGCTGTCCCTTTTATAACGAAAAAGGCAGTCTTTGTCCATGTCAGCAAGGGGATAGAGCCGGATTCACTCCTGCGCATTTCTGAAATTATGGAAGTAGAGCTTCCGAGTGATGTCAGAAAAGATATCGTTGTCCTTTCTGGTCCGAGTCATGCGGAAGAAGTAGGGCTGCGGCACCCCACAACTGTTACTGCATCTTCAAAAAGCATGAAAGCAGCGGAAGAGGTGCAGGATTTATTTATTAATCATAATTTTCGGGTGTACACAAATCCTGACGTTATCGGAGTTGAAATCGGAGGGGCTTTAAAAAATATTATCGCCCTTGCTGCAGGAATTACAGACGGTTTAGGGTACGGCGACAACGCCAAAGCTGCCTTGATTACACGCGGACTTGCCGAAATCGCGAGACTTGGAACGAAAATGGGCGGGAATCCCTTGACGTTCTCTGGATTGACAGGAGTAGGCGATCTAATTGTGACATGCACAAGTGTTCATTCCAGAAACTGGCGTGCGGGCAATTTGCTCGGAAAAGGGTACAAGCTTGAAGACGTTCTTGAAGAGATGGGAATGGTAGTCGAAGGCGTCCGAACGACGAAAGCGGCTTACCAGCTTTCGAAGAAATATGATGTCAAAATGCCGATTACAGAGGCGCTCCATCAGGTTCTATTCAACGGACAAAAAGTGGAAACCGCTGTTGAATCTTTAATGGCGAGAGGGAAAACCCACGAGATGGAGGATTTAGTAAATACGTTTGAAAATCAAGTGAAGTAAAAGTGTCAATCGTATAATGAATCGCATATCTTAATTGAACGAAAGCCCGAAAAACAGAAGAATACCCAAGTCTTGGGATCTCCTGAAACATTTTGCCGATTTAGGCAATAGAGGATGCATCTGTATGCCAAGTCGCATACTATAGCATCGAAGTCCAAGAGAGTGTTTCTTAAACGTGCAGGTGAATATAGTCAAGTTGACTGAAGCGAAGGTCCCCCTCTTTGCTTCAGTTTTTTTGTTCTATCAAAGGATGGAAAATCTGGTTGATCTTTTCCGGTGCTGTATATTAAAATAAAATATAACGCTTACATCATACATATCGGGGAGGCGCACGTCATTGAATCTGGCATTGATGAAAATGTGGTTTGCTCTAGGGTCCATGGGTTTGATGTTTCTGGCTGTCGCTTCCATCTATTTCAGTCGCTTTAAGTGCCAAAACCGTTTTTTGAAGATTACGATTTCATCATTCGCTTACATGTGTATGCTCATATCTGGAATTATTGTGTTTGTCGTGGTTTTTAGCGGCCCTGTCAATGAATAAAGCTGTAAAAGGAAGTGCTGTATGGGTAAACTGAAGTGCGCTATCATTTTTGCGGCAGTCGTGTTTTTATCCGGTTGTTTGTATCCGGATGAACGGAAAAGCAGTGTGCATGCCATTCCTTATCAAGACCAGCTGCAGCAGGTTCAGTCTGCTGTTGATGAATTTCAAAAGGCAAATGGAGGGCTGCTTCCAATTCAAACCAAAGATATGTCGACACCGCTATATCAAAAATATCCGATAGACTTTAACCGGTTAGCGCCAAGATACATAGCTGAACCTCCGAGTACGGCATATGAAAGCGGGGGAGACTATCAATACGTGCTTGTTGACGTAGAGAACGATCCGACTGTTAAATTAATTGATCTGAAGATGGCTGAAAAAATTCGCGATGTGAAATTGCGTATCCAAATGTACCGTCAGGAGCATCAATATCCGCCTTACAAGGATGTGCTATCACATGATTTATTTACACTCGATGAGAAGAAGCTGGGGGATGGAAGCTCTCTTACAGTGACAAGCCCAATCTCAGGGGATTCCTTGCCGCTTATGATTGATGGAGACGGAGAAATATATGCCGATTACCGGACTGAGCTGGCTTCTTGCCTGAAAAAAAACAAAAAAACGTTTAAACCCGGGACTGAAATCCAGGATATAATTTGGCAAGAAACCCCCTTTGTCCCCGCGTTTTCTGTGAAATATACGGTAAATGACAAGCAGGAACCTGTTTTTTTAGAAAATGATATGAAAAAGGAATGAACCTTTCTCCCTTGCATACAAATAGGGAGAAAGGTTTTTTTATACTTTAATAGATTGAGGATGAGAAATTTTCTAAAGATGTCATATTCAAATAGGACAACGTCATACACATATAGTGTCCTGTGTTTGATTGAAAGAGCTTAATAAAATTGATAAGGATAGGAAGTCCGGGAGGGGATCACTTGGAAAAGGTCGATATTTTCAAGGATATCGCTGAACGAACAGGAGGCGATATATACTTAGGAGTCGTAGGTGCTGTCCGTACAGGAAAATCCACGTTTATTAAAAAATTTATGGAGCTTGTGGTGCTCCCGAATATCAGTAACGAAGCAGACCGGGCCCGAGCGCAGGATGAACTGCCGCAAAGCGCAGCCGGCAAAACAATTATGACTACAGAGCCTAAATTTGTTCCGAATCAGGCGATGTCTGTTCATGTGTCAGACGGACTCGATGTGAATATAAGATTAGTAGATTGTGTAGGTTACACAGTGCCCGGCGCTAAAGGGTATGAAGATGAAAACGGGCCGCGGATGATCAACACGCCTTGGTACGAAGAACCGATCCCATTTCATGAGGCTGCTGAAATCGGCACACGAAAAGTCATTCAAGAACACTCGACCATAGGAGTTGTCATTACGACAGACGGCACCATTGGAGATATCGCCAGAAGTGACTATATAGAGGCTGAAGAAAGAGTCATTGAAGAGCTGAAAGAGGTTGGCAAACCCTTTATTATGGTCATCAACTCAGTCAGGCCATATCACCCGGAAACGGAGGCTATGCGCCAGGATTTAAGCGAAAAATATGATATCCCGGTATTGGCAATGAGTGTAGAGAGCATGCGGGAATCAGATGTGCTGAGTGTGCTCAGAGAGGCCCTCTACGAGTTTCCGGTGCTTGAAGTGAATGTCAATCTCCCAAGCTGGGTAATGGTGCTGAAAGAAAACCATTGGCTGCGTGAAAGCTATCAGGAGTCCGTGAAGGAAACGGTTAAGGATATTAAACGGCTCCGGGACGTAGACAGGGTTGTCGGCCAATTTAGCGAGTTTGAGTTCATTGAAAGTGCCGGCTTAGCCGGAATTGAGCTGGGCCAAGGGGTGGCAGAAATTGATTTGTATGCGCCTGATCATCTATATGATCAAATCCTGAAAGAAGTTGTGGGCGTTGAAATCAGAGGAAGAGACCATCTGCTTGAGCTCATGCAAGACTTCGCCCATGCGAAAACAGAATATGATCAAGTGTCTGAGGCCTTAAAAATGGTCAAACAGACGGGATACGGCATCGCAGCGCCTGCTTTAGCTGATATGAGTCTTGATGAGCCGGAAATTATAAGACAGGGCTCGCGATTCGGTGTGAGGCTGAAAGCTGTCGCTCCGTCGATCCATATGATCAAAGTTGACGTCGAAAGCGAATTCGCCCCGATTATTGGAACGGAAAAACAAAGTGAAGAGCTTGTACGTTATTTAATGCAGGACTTTGAGGATGATCCGCTCTCCATTTGGAATTCCGATATATTCGGAAGGTCACTGAGCTCAATTGTGAGAGAAGGGATTCAGGCGAAGCTGTCACTCATGCCTGAAAACGCACGGTATAAATTAAAAGAAACGTTAGAAAGAATCATCAACGAAGGCTCTGGCGGCTTAATCGCCATTATCCTGTAATACCGGTAGACCTCTTTATAGAATGGGAGGTCTTTTTTCTTTGCTCTTAATAATGGAAAAGGATCAAGGAATAGGATGAAAAAAGTAAAAAAAGGAATATTTGTTCGATAAATCACGTTAAATCCTTGACGAGCAAGGGATTGACGCTTTAAAATGCTTGATATGGCTTTTTATATGTGTTACTCTACATACAGAAATTCTTCACTTTGTTGGACAAACATTCCTCAGAGTGCAGTTTTTCTTAAAAAGCCGTTTAATTGTCTTTCTCTTGCCTGCTCTTATTTTTTTCTGAGACAGGTTTAGAATCAGACTGAACTGTGAAGAAATGATAATAAACGAACTGAATGTATTCCTTTTGGGAGGAGGTGAAAGGCATGAACAAAACAGAACTTATCAATGCGGTTGCAGAAGCAAGCGAATTGTCTAAAAAAGACGCTACAAAAGCAGTTGACTCTGTTTTTGATACGATCTTAGATGCACTTAAAAACGGTGATAAAATCCAACTGATCGGTTTTGGTAACTTCGAGGTGCGTGAACGTTCTGCACGTAAAGGACGCAACCCTCAAACAGGTGAAGAAATCGAAATTCCTGCAAGCAAAGTACCTGCTTTCAAACCAGGTAAAGCGCTTAAAGACGCAGTTGCCGGAAAATAATTGTGAATATAGATCGTGTATGCATCTAGCTTACATACACTTTATTTCTTCACAGAAAAGCCCCTTTCTAAGGGGCTTTTCATATTTCAAGAGCATGGGCTTCCTGACAGGGCATTCACTTTGCTTTTAGCGGGGCATGTGTGCTAGAATCGAAATTAAATGTATTCATTGGTGGAGGACATAGAACATGAAAGAAGTTAATAAAGAGCAAATCGAACAAGCTGTTCGTCAAATTTTAGAAGCGATCGGAGAAGACCCGAATAGAGAAGGGCTTCTTGATACTCCGAAAAGAGTCGCAAAGATGTATGCCGAAGTATTCTCCGGCTTGAATGAAGATCCAAAAGAACATTTCCAGACTATCTTCGGTGAAAACCATGAGGAGCTTGTTCTTGTAAAAGATATCGCGTTTCATTCTATGTGTGAGCATCACCTGGTTCCCTTTTATGGAAAAGCACATGTTGCATATATACCGCGAGGCGGAAAGGTCACAGGACTCAGCAAGCTGGCACGTGCCGTTGAAGCCGTTGCAAAGCGTCCGCAGCTTCAGGAACGCATCACTTCGACAATCGCGGAAAGCATCGTAGAAACGCTTGACCCGCATGGCGTAATGGTTGTGGTTGAAGCAGAACACATGTGTATGACGATGCGCGGTGTAAGAAAACCGGGTGCAAAAACTGTCACTTCAGCAGTCAGAGGCGTTTTTAAAGATGATGCCGCTGCCCGTGCAGAAGTACTGGAGCATATTAAACGTCAGGACTAATAAAGATAGAGGGTGCTATAAATGAATCAAAAGCATTCAAGTGATTTTGTCGTCATTAAAGCGGTTGAGGATGGAGTAAATGTGATCGGCCTGACAAGAGGAACAGACACAAAGTTTCACCATTCCGAAAAACTCGACAAGGGAGAAGTGATCATCGCTCAGTTTACAGAACATACTTCTGCCATCAAAGTCAGAGGAGAGGCACTGATTCAAACCGCGTACGGAGAAATGAAAAGCGAAAAAAAATAAGCTGGCTGTCCCCGCTGTTAAAAGCAAATGCTCGCAAACAGCGGGAGGATACAGCCAATTTCTTTTTTTTATGCTATAATGATATCTGCGTAAGCGAATGAAAAGATAAGACTCTTACATAGATTAAGAAATAAATGTGAATTTGGGGACAAGGGTGATATTTTTGCAAGACATCTACGGAACTTTAGCCAATTTGAACACAAAATTAAAACAAAAGCTGTCTCATCCTTATTTAGCGAAGCATATTTCTGCGCCGAAAATTGATGAGGATAAGCTTCTTCTTTTTCATGCTTTATTTGAAGAAGCAGACATAAAAAACAACGACAGAGAAAATTATATTGTAACAGCGATGCTTGTACAAAGCGCCCTTGATACCCATGATGAAGTGACGACAGCTAGAGTCATAAAACGAGACGAAAACAAAAACCGCCAATTGACTGTTCTCGCGGGCGATTATTTCAGCGGGCTGTACTACTCTTTACTATCTGAAATGAAGGATATCTACATGATTCGGACGCTTGCTACAGCTATCAAAGAAATCAATGAACATAAAATCCGCCTATATGACCGTTCTTTCAAGGACGAAAACGATTTTTTCGAAAGTGTCGGCATCGTTGAATCAGCTTTATTCCATCGTGTGGCAGAACACTTCAACCTTCCGCGCTGGAAAAAGCTGGCGAGTGATTTTTTTGTATTTAAGCGGCTTATGAACGGGAATGATACATTTCTGGACGTGATCGGCAGTTTTATACAGCTTGGAAAAACAAAAGAAGAGATATTAGAAGATTGTTTTAAAAAAGCGAAAAACAGCGTTGAGTCACTTTTGCCTCTAAATTCTCCTATTCAGAACATTTTATTAAACCGTCTGAAGACAATCAGCCAAGATCAAACCTATCATCAGAAAGTGGAAGAAGGGTAAACCATTATGCAGGACTCAAAAGAACAGCGCGTACACGGAGTATTTGAAAAAATATATAAAAACTATGACCAAATGAACTCTGTCATCAGTTTTCAGCAGCATAAAAAATGGCGCGATAAAACGATGCGCATCATGGATGTAAAAGAAGGCGCCAAAGCACTCGATGTATGCTGCGGAACGGCTGACTGGACGATCGCTCTTGCAAAAGCGGCCGGCAAAAGCGGCGAGATCAAGGGCTTGGATTTCAGTGAAAATATGCTGAGTGTCGGCCAGCAGAAAGTAAAAGACGGCGGATTCAGCCAAATCGAACTGCTGCATGGAAATGCGATGGAGCTTCCTTTTGATGATGATACATTTGATTATGTCACCATTGGCTTCGGACTCCGCAACGTCCCTGATTACTTAACTGTATTGAAAGAGATGAGACGTGTAGTGAAGCCGGGCGGCCAGGTTGTATGTCTGGAAACGTCTCAACCGGAAATGTTCGGATTCAGACAGGCTTACTTTATGTACTTTAAGTACATTATGCCGTTTTTCGGAAAACTGTTTGCGAAGAGCTATAAAGAATATTCTTGGCTTCAAGAATCAGCCAGAGAATTCCCTGGAATGAAGGAACTGGCAGGCCTGTTTGAAGAGGCGGGCTTGAAAAATGTTAAATATCATTCGTTTACTGGCGGAGTCGCTGCCACGCATATCGGATGGAAATGAAAACACAGATGTTTGGGTGAATGATATGAAATTTAAAATGGCCTACTCTTTTTTAAATGACGATATTGATGTAATCGAAAGAGAACTTGAACAAACCGTACGTTCCGATTATCCGCTTTTAAGCGAGGCGGGGCTTCACCTGCTGCAGGCCGGAGGGAAACGTATTCGGCCTGTTTTCGTACTGCTTTCAGGCATGTTTGGCGATTACGATATTAATAAGATTAAATATGTGGCTGTCACTCTGGAAATGATTCACATGGCATCTCTGGTTCATGATGATGTCATTGATGATGCGGAGCTTCGCCGAGGGAAACCGACAATCAAAGCAAAGTGGGACAATCGTATTGCGATGTACACAGGCGATTATATGCTTGCGGGATCTCTTGAAATGATGACGAGAATTAACGAACCGAAAGCCCATAGGATTTTATCGCAGACGATCGTTGAAGTTTGTCTAGGAGAAATCGAGCAGATCAAAGACAAATACAACATGGAACAAAATCTCAGAACATATCTCCGCCGTATCAAAAGAAAAACGGCTCTCTTGATCGCGGTCAGCTGCCAGCTCGGTGCCATTGCGTCTGGCGCTGATGAGAAGATTCATAAGGCGCTGTACTGGTTTGGATATTACGTCGGTATGTCTTACCAAATTATTGATGATATTCTTGATTTCACTTCAACTGAAGAAGAGCTGGGCAAACCCGTTGGAGGAGATTTGCTTCAAGGGAACGTCACATTGCCAGTGCTGTATGCCCTGAAAAATCCAACATTAAAGAACCAGCTTAAATTGATTAACAGTGAGACAACGCAGGAACAGCTTGAACCAATCATTGAAGAAATCAAAAAAACGGATGCCATTGAAGCATCTATGGCAGTAAGCGAAATGTATTTGCAGAAAGCTTTCCAGAAATTAAATACGCTTCCCAGAGGCCGCGCGCGCTCGTCTCTTGCAGCCATCGCAAAATATATTGGTAAAAGAAAATTTTAATTTTTGTAGATATTAAGAAATTTCTCCGCCCCGGATTGATTAATTATCAGAAAGATGTTACGATTTCGGTGTGCAGTGTGAAAGCCTATACATACATAATGATGGGGTGGAGAATATGATGGAAAAGACTTTTATCATGGTGAAACCAGACGGTGTCCAACGTCAGCTCATTGGGGACATTTTATCTAGATTCGAACGTAAGGGCTTACAATTAGCTGGTGCCAAGTTAATGAGAGTGACTGAACAAATGGCTGAGAAACACTACGCCGAACATCAAGGGAAGCCTTTCTTCGGAGAGCTCGTTGAGTTTATTACTTCAGGACCTGTATTCGCAATGGTGTGGGAAGGCGAAAATGTCATTGAAGTGACGAGACAGCTGATCGGAAAGACAAATCCTAAAGAAGCTTTACCTGGTACGATTCGGGGAGATTATGGCATGTTTGTCGGGAAAAACATCATCCACGGCTCTGATTCTCTCGAAAGTGCAGAACGCGAGATTAACATTTTCTTTAAGAATGAAGAATTAGTGTCATATCAGCAGCTTATGGCAGGCTGGATCTATTAATCATTGTGAAAATATGTAACAGAGCCGGCATTATTGAACGCCGCCGGTTTTTGAACTTTTTTGTAAAGGTTTACATTAAAGTGAATAAAGGGTTCAATGGCAGTGTGCATCAGACCTCTGCCTTTCCCAATGATCTAAAATCAGCTGAAAAGCTGATTTTTTTATTGAATTAATACAATTTCCTGATAAAACAAGCTATACTAGGACAAAAAGACAGCGAGACTGGGAGAGTAGAGATGGATACATACAGCGTTTTTACAACGAAATGGAAACAATTAACCGGAGTCGATTTGACACTATATAAAGAGTCACAAATGAAGAGAAGGCTAACATCACTTTATGAGAAAAAGGGGTTCCAAAGCTTTAAGGACTTTGCGGCGGCATTGGAAAAGGATCAAGCTCTCTTAAATGAAACATTGGACAGAATGACGATCAATGTTTCAGAATTTTATCGTAATTATAAAAGATGGGAAGTTCTTGAGACTGCAATTCTGCCGTTAATCAAGACCTCTAGACCTTTAAAGATTTGGAGTGCCGCCTGCTCAACAGGTGAGGAGCCATACACGCTTGCCATGCTTTTGGACCAGCAAAAAGGTCTTCCGGGCTATCAGATTTTGGCAACGGATATTGATGAAAAAGCATTGGAAAAAGCGAAAAAAGGCGTTTATCAGGAGCGGTCTTTACAGGAAGTGCCGTTATCAGTGAAGGATCGTTATTTTACTCAAAACACAAATGGAAGTTATGAAGTAAAACCGGGAATCAAAAAGAATATTACATTCAAAAAGCACAATCTACTGGCGGATCGTTATGAACAAGACTTTGACTTAATCGTGTGCCGCAATGTATTTATTTACTTTACAGAAAGCGCGAAGGAAGAGCTTTATTTAAAAATGGCACAAAGCTTGAAAAAGAATGGAGTTCTTTTTGTCGGCAGCACCGAACAAATCTTCAACCCTGAGAAATTCGGTCTGGCTCCAGCCGATACATTCTTTTATCAAAAAAGATAGACTGACTTTTTGCTGAAAAATATGTTATAGTAGTCTTACTTAAAAGCGTTAATGCGATGAAGGGAGAAGAAGTCATGAGATATTTAACAGCCGGAGAATCACACGGCCCCCAACTGACAACCATTATTGAAGGTGTGCCTGCCGGGCTTTACATAACGGAGGAAGATATCAATTTTGAGCTTGCCAGACGCCAAAAAGGCCACGGGCGCGGCCGTCGCATGCAGATCGAAAAAGACCAGGCCAAAATTATGAGTGGGGTGCGCCATGCGCGTACACTCGGCTCACCAATTGCTCTCGTTGTTGAAAATAACGATTGGAAGCATTGGACAAAAATCATGGGTGCCGCTCCGATTACAGAAGATGAAGAGAAGGAAATGAAGCGCCAAATTTCCAGACCGAGACCTGGGCACGCTGACTTAAATGGCGCGATTAAATATAATCATCGTGATATGAGAAATGTGCTTGAGCGCTCTTCAGCAAGGGAAACAACTGTCAGAGTGGCGGCAGGGGCTGTTGCTAAAAAGATTCTTTCTGAGCTCGGCATTAAGGTGGCGGGCCACGTGTTGCAAATTAGCGCAGTTAAAGCTGAAAAAACAGCATATACGTCAATTGAAGACCTGCAGCGTGTAACGGAGGAGTCTCCTGTCAGATGCTACGATGAAGAGGCAGGCAAAAAAATGATGGCTGCCATTGATGAAGCGAAGGCAAACGGAGATTCGATCGGCGGAATTGTGGAAGTCATTGTCGAGGGAATGCCAGTAGGTGTGGGCAGCTATGTCCATTATGACCGCAAACTGGACAGCAAGCTTGCTGCAGCTGTACTGTCAATTAACGCATTTAAAGGTGTTGAATTCGGGATCGGATTTGAGGCGGCAGGCCGAAATGGAAGTGAAGTCCATGACGAGATCATTTGGGACGAGGAAAAAGGCTACACCCGTGCCACCAACAGACTTGGAGGACTAGAAGGCGGCATGACAACAGGGATGCCGATTGTTGTCCGCGGAGTCATGAAGCCGATTCCGACTTTGTATAAACCGCTTAAAAGTGTCGATATTGAAACGAAAGAACCGTTTTCCGCCAGCATTGAACGTTCTGACAGCTGTGCTGTTCCTGCGGCAAGTGTAGTAGCTGAAGCGGCTGTCGCTTGGGAAATTGCGAACGCAGTCGTTGAACAATTCGGCTTAGATCAAATCGACCGCATTAGAGAAAATGTGGAGAATATGAGAAAACTGTCGAGGGAATTTTAATGAAGACACTGCATGTTCAAACTGCTTCTTCGTCGTATCCTGTTTTTATCGGACAAGGCATCAGAAAAAAGGCTTGCGATCTATTAACCTCCTTAAACAGGCCTTTAACAAGGATCATGCTTGTTACGGATGAAGAGGTGGACCGCCTGTATGGCGATGAAATGCTTCATTTGCTGCAAGAAAAGTGGCCTGTGAAAAAAGTGACGGTACCGAGTGGAGAGCAGGCGAAATCCATGGACATGTATACGAAATTGCAGAGTGAAGCGATTCGTTTTCATCTGGATCGCTCCTCTTGTATCATCGCATTCGGTGGCGGTGTTGTAGGGGATCTTGCCGGTTTTGTGGCTGCCACTTTTATGCGCGGCATTGATTTCATCCAAATGCCTACGACGCTCTTGGCGCATGACAGCGCAGTCGGAGGAAAAGTAGCCGTAAACCATCCGCTTGGAAAAAATCTAATCGGTGCGTTTTACCAGCCGAAAGCCGTGCTCTACGATACAGAATTCCTGCGTTCTCTGCCTGAAAAAGAACTTCGGTCCGGAATGGCAGAAGTGATAAAACACGCTTTTATCTATGACAGAGCGTTTCTGGAAGAGCTTCTGAATGTCCGCTCACTTCTTGATATCACTAATGATCAGCTGAATGACATGATTTTTAAAGGCATTTCAATTAAAGCGTCTGTCGTTCAGCAGGATGAAAAAGAAGAGGGGATAAGAGCTTACTTAAACTTTGGGCATACGCTCGGCCATGCCGTTGAGGCGGAATATGGCTACGGGCAAATCACTCACGGTGATGCAGTAGCCCTCGGAATGCAGTTTGCTTTATATATAAGCGAAAAGACTGCAGGCTGTGAAATGGACAGAAAACGTTTGGTCAGCTGGCTAAAACGTTTGGGTTATCCAAGTCAAATCAGAATAGAGACGGAAACTTCGGTTCTCTTGGACCGTATGATGAATGATAAGAAAACCCGAGGCGGCAAGATTCAGTTTATTGTGCTCAACGAATTAGGGAAAGTTGCTGATCACACATTTTCAAGAAATGAACTTGAGAGCTGGCTGAACAAATGGCGATTGGAGGAGACATCATGATGATTCGCGGAATTCGCGGAGCAACTACAGTTGAACGGGATACCGAAGAAGAAATTTTACAAAAAACAAAACAGCTGTTAGAGAAAATCATAGAAGAAAATCAAACAAAACCGGAAGATGTTGTTCAAATGCTTCTTTCGGCTACACCTGATTTGCACTCTGTTTTCCCGGCAAAAGCTGTTCGCGAGCTTTCAGGATGGCAGTATGTACCGGTAACATGTATGCAGGAAATGGACGTAACAGGCGGTCTGAAAAAGTGCATAAGAGTTATGATGACGGTCCAGACAGATGTCCCTCAGGATCAGATCAGACATGTATATTTAGAAAAAGCCGTCGTATTGAGGCCCGATTTATCATTGACAAAAAATACTGAATTGTAATACGATAAGAACAGCTTAGAAATACACAAGAGTGTGTATAAAGCGATTAGAATGAGTTGAGTTAGAGAATAGGGTAGCAGAGAATGAGTTTAGTTGAGCTGAGACATGCATGTTTATTCTACCCAAAAGAAGTCTTTCTTTTGGGTTTATTTGTTATATAATATTTTATCCTCTCATGCCATCTTCTCATTCTCCTTGCCATAAGGAGTGAGAACATTGAATTTCCAATCAAACATTTCCGCATTTTTAGAGGACAGCTTGTCCCACCACACGATACCGATTGTGGAGACCTTCACAGTCGATACACTGACACCCATTCAAATGATAGAGAAGCTTGACAGGGAGATTACGTATCTTCTTGAAAGCAAGGACGATACATCCGCTTGGTCAAGATATTCGTTTATCGGCCTGAATCCATTTCTCACAATTAAAGAAGAGCAGTGCCGTTTTGCTGCCGCTGATCAGGACAGCAAATCTCTTTACACGGGAAATGAACTAAAAGACGTACTGAACTGGATGAATGCCACATACAAAATCAAAACACCTGAGCTTGGCATTCCTTTTGTCGGCGGAGCTGTCGGGTACTTAAGTTATGATATGATCCCGCTGATTGAGCCTTCTGTTCCTTCGCATACAAAAGAAACAGAAATGGAAAAGTGTATGCTGTTTGTTTGCCGGACATTAATTGCGTATGATCATGAAACCAAAAACGTCCACTTTATCCAGTATGCAAGGCTCAATGGAGAGGAAACAGAAAACGAAAAAATTGATGTGTTCCATCAAAATCATCAAGAGCTCCAACATCTCGTCGAAAAAATGATGGACCAAAAAAACATAAAAGAGCTGTTTCTCTCTGTTGATTCATACAAGACACCCAGCTTTGAGACAGTATCTTCTAATTATGAAAAATCTGCTTTTATGGCTGATGTAGAAAAAATCAAAGGCTATATAAAAGCAGGAGATATCTTTCAGGGCGTTTTGTCACAGAAATTTGAGGTTCCGATAAAAGCAGATGCTTTTGAGTTATACCGAGTGCTTAGGATCGTCAATCCTTCTCCGTATATGTATTATATGAAACTGCAAGACAGAGAAATAGTCGGCAGTTCTCCGGAACGGTTAATCCACGTTCAGGACGGGCACTTGGAAATCCATCCGATTGCCGGTACGAGAAAACGCGGTGCAGACAAAGCCGAAGATGAGAGACTGAAAGTTGAGCTGATGAAGGATGAAAAAGAAAAGGCGGAGCATTACATGCTCGTTGATCTTGCCCGAAACGATATCGGCAGAGTAGCAGAGTATGGGTCTGTTTCTGTGCCGGAGTTCACAAAAATTGTCTCCTTTTCACATGTCATGCACATTATCTCGGTGGTTACAGGCCAACTGAAAAAAGGGGTCCATCCCGTTGATGCACTGATGTCTGCTTTCCCGGCGGGGACATTAACAGGAGCACCTAAAATCCGTGCCATGCAGCTTTTGCAAGAGCTCGAACCAACACCGAGAGAGACATACGGAGGGTGTATTGCCTACATTGGGTTTGACGGGAATATCGACTCTTGTATTACGATTCGCACGATGAGTGTAAAGAACGGTGTTGCATCGATACAGGCAGGTGCTGGCATTGTTGCTGATTCTGTCCCGGAAACCGAATACGAAGAAAGCTGTAATAAAGCCGGTGCGCTGCTGAAAACGATTCATATTGCAGAAGACATGTTTCATAGCAAGGAGGATAAAGCTGATGAACAAATTTCTACAATTGTGCGTTGACGGAAAAACCCTTACAGCCGGTGAGGCTGAAGCGCTGATGAATATGATGATGGCAGCGGAAATGACTCCTTCTGAAATGGGCGGTATATTGTCTATTCTTGCTTATCGGGGCGAGACGCCAGAAGAGCTTACGGGTTTTATGAAGGCAATGCGGGCACACGCTCTTACAGTCGATGGACTTCCTGATGTCGTTGATACATGCGGAACCGGGGGAGACGGTATTTCCACTTTTAATATCTCAACGGCATCGGCAATTGTTGCCTCGGCAGCTGGCGCGAAAATCGCTAAGCATGGCAATCGCTCTGTCTCTTCTAAAAGCGGGAGCGCTGATGTTTTAGAGGAGCTAGAGGTTTCAATTCAAACTACTCCTGAGAAGGTCAAATCAAGCATTGAAACAAATAATATGGGATTTCTATTTGCGCCGCTTTATCATTCGTCTATGAAACATGTAGCAGGTACTAGAAAAGAGCTAGGTTTCAGAACGGTATTTAATCTGCTCGGACCGCTAAGCAATCCTTTGCAGGCGCAGCGTCAGGTGATCGGGGTCTATTCCGTTGAAAAAGCTGGACTGATGGCAAGCGCACTAGAGTCATTTCAGCCGAAGCATGTCATGTTCGTATCAAGCCGTGACGGTTTAGATGAGCTTTCAATTACAGCACCGACTGACGTGATTGAATTAAAGGATGGAGAGCGCCGGGAATATACGGTTTCACCCGAAGATTTTGGTTTCGCAAATGGCAGACTTGAAGATTTACAGGTGCAGTCACCGAAAGAGAGCGCTTGTCTCATTCAGAATATTTTTGAAAATAAAAGCAGCAGTTCCGCTTTATCTATAACGGCTTTTAATGCGGGTGCTGCGATTTACACGGCGGGAATTACCGACTCACTGAAGGAAGGAACGGAGCTGGCCTTAGAGACGATTACAAGCGGAGGCGCAGCTGCGCAGCTTGAACGACTAAAACAGAAAGAGGAAGAGATCTATGCTTGAAAATATCATCAAACAAAAGAAAGAAGAAGTGAAAACGCTGGTTCTGCCGGTAGAGCAGCCTTTCGAAAAACGTTCATTTAAAGATGCGTTGGCAAGCCCGAATCGGTTTATCGGGCTGATTGCCGAAGTGAAAAAAGCATCACCGTCAAAAGGGCTGATTAAAGAGGATTTTGTCCCTGTGCGGATTGCAAAAGACTATGAAGCTGCGAAGGCAGATGCGCTTTCCGTTTTAACAGACACCCCGTTTTTTCAAGGGGAAAACAGCTATTTATCAGATGTAAAGCGCGCTGTTTCGATTCCTGTACTCAGAAAAGATTTTATTATTGATTCTCTTCAAGTGGAGGAATCAAGAAGAATCGGTGCGGATGCCATATTGTTAATCGGCGAGGTGCTTGACCCTTTACACCTCTATGAATTATATCTTGAAGCAGGCGAAAAGGGGATGGACGTGTTAGTGGAGGTTCATGATGCATCAACGCTAGAACAAATATTGAAAGTGTTCACACCTGATATTCTCGGTGTAAATAACCGAAACCTAAAGACGTTTGAAACATCTGTAAAGCAGACAGAACAAATCGCATCTCTCGTTCCGAAAGAATCTCTGCTTGTCAGCGAAAGCGGAATCGGTTCTTTAGAACATTTAACATTTGTCAACGAACATGGGGCGCGAGCTGTACTTATCGGTGAATCATTGATGAGACAAACTTCTCAGCGAAAAGCAATCCATGCTTTGTTTGGGGAGTGAGGTTGTGGAGAAACCGGCATTAAAATATTGCGGTATTCGGTCACTAAAGGATTTGCAGCTTGCGGCGCAATCACAGGCTGACTATCTTGGCTTTATATTTGCTGAAAGCAAACGAAAAGTATCTCCGCAAGATGTGAAAAAGTGGCTGAACCAGGTTCGTGTCGAAAAAAAAGTTGCAGGTGTTTTTGTTAATGAATCAATAGAGAGGATGTCACGCATTGCTAAGGACTTGAAGCTTGACGTCATTCAACTTCATGGTGATGAAAACCCGGCGGATGCTGATGCGCTTCGCAAGCTGACAGATTGTGAAATTTGGAAGGCGCTTCACCATCATCATAATACAACTCAAGAAATAGCCCGCTTTATAGATAATGTGGACGGCTTTGTGATTGATTCATCTGTAAAAGGGGCTAGAGGCGGAACTGGTGTTGCATTTTCATGGGATTGTGTTCCGGAATATCAGCGGGCGGTGATTGGTAAACGCTGCTTTATCGCTGGCGGCGTGAATCCGGATAGCGTCACAGGACTATTGAAATGGCAGCCGGCAGGAATTGACCTTGCCAGCGGAATTGAAAAAAATGGGCAAAAAGATAAAAATCTGATGAGGCTTTTAGAAGAAAGGATGAACCGATATGTATCCATATCCGAATGAAATAGGCAGATACGGTGATTTTGGCGGGAAGTTTGTTCCGGAAACACTCATGCAGCCGTTAGATGAAATAGAGACAGCATTTAAACAAATCAAGGATGATCCTGTTTTTCGTGAAGAATATTATAAGCTGTTAAAGGACTATTCCGGACGGCCGACTGCATTAACATATGCTGATCGAGTCACTGAATACTTAGGCGGCGCGAAAATCTATTTGAAACGAGAAGATTTAAACCATACAGGTTCCCATAAAATCAATAATGCGTTAGGCCAAGCGCTGCTTGCTAAAAAAATGGGCAAAACGAAAATCATTGCTGAAACGGGCGCCGGACAGCACGGCGTTGCCGCTGCAACAGTCGCAGCCAAATTCGGTTTTTCGTGCATTGTGTTTATGGGCGAAGAGGATGTTGCCCGCCAGTCTCTGAACGTTTTTCGCATGAAGCTTCTTGGTGCGGAAGTAGTGCCTGTAACAAGCGGGAACGGAACATTGAAGGATGCTACAAATGAGGCGATCCGTTACTGGGTTCAGCATTGCGAGGATCATTTTTACATGATTGGATCAGTTGTCGGTCCGCACCCTTATCCGCAAGTGGTCCGCGAATTTCAAAAAATGATCGGAGAGGAAGCGAAGGATCAGCTGAAACGTATTGAAGGCACTCTGCCTGATAAAGTAGTGGCATGTGTAGGCGGAGGAAGCAATGCGATGGGTATGTTTCAGGCATTTTTAAACGAAGATGTTGAACTGATCGGAGCTGAAGCTGCAGGAAAAGGAATAGATACTCCTCTTCATGCCGCTACTATTTCGAAAGGTACCGTAGGGGTTATTCACGGTTCATTGACATATCTCATTCAGGATGAGTTCGGGCAGATAATTGAGCCTTACTCTATTTCAGCAGGTCTCGACTATCCGGGGATCGGTCCTGAGCACGCTTACTTGCATAAGAGCGGCCGTGTCACTTATGACAGTATCACAGATGAAGAAGCGGTGAATGCATTAAAGCTCTTGTCAGAAAAAGAGGGGATTTTGCCGGCAATCGAATCTGCCCATGCGTTAGCGAAGGCATTCAAACTCGCCAAAGGAATGGATCGCGGTCAAATCATTCTCGTTTGTTTATCAGGACGGGGAGATAAGGATGTCAACACATTAATGAATGTAATGAAAAATGAGGTGAAAGCCCATGTTTAAATTAGATCTTCAACCATCAGAAAAATTGTTTATCCCGTTTATTACGGCTGGCGATCCAGTGCCTGAGGTTTCGATTGAACTGGCGAAGTCTCTCCAAAAAGCAGGCGCCACAGCACTGGAGCTTGGTGTTCCATACTCTGACCCGCTTGCAGACGGCCCGGTGATACAGCGGGCTTCAAAGCGGGCGCTTGATCAAGGAATGAATATCGTAAAGGCAATCCAATTAGGCGGAGAAATGAAAAAAAACGGAGTGAATATTCCGATTATCCTCTTTACGTATTATAATCCTGTGTTACAATTGAACAAAGAATACTTTTTCGCTTTACTGCGGGAAAATCATATTGACGGTCTGCTTGTTCCGGATCTGCCACTAGAAGAAAGCGCCAGCCTTCAAGAGGAGTGTAAAAGCCATGAGGTGACGTATATTTCTTTGGTTGCGCCGACAAGTGAAAGCCGTTTGAAAACCATTATTGAACAAGCCGAGGGTTTCGTCTACTGTGTATCTTCTCTGGGTGTGACCGGTGTCCGCAATGAGTTCAATTCATCCGTGTACCCGTTCATTCGGACTGTGAAGGATCTCAGCACTGTTCCGGTCGCTGTAGGGTTCGGTATATCAAACCGTGAACAGGTCCTAAAGATGAATGAAATTTGTGACGGTGTCGTAGTAGGAAGTGCGCTCGTCAGAAAGATAGAAGAATTAAAGGACCGGCTCACCAGCGCTGAAAAGAGAAAACAAGCGCTGCAGGAATTTGAGGAGTACGCAATGGCGTTTGGCGGCTTGTACAGTTTAAAATGAGGTGACTGATTTGCGTATCAAAGAACATTTAAAACAGCTGAAGCCTTATCAGCCCGGTAAGCCGATCGAAGCAGTGAAATCAGAATATGGCTTGGATAAAGTTGTGAAGCTTGCTTCAAACGAGAATCCGTACGGCTGTTCGGAGGCTGCAAAAGAGGCGCTTCATCATGAGATTCAACAGCTTGCCCTTTACCCAGACGGGTATAGCGCCGCTTTGCGGACAAGGCTCAGTAAGCACCTCAATGTCAGCGAAACATCACTTATTTTCGGCAACGGTTCTGATGAAATCATTCAAATCATCTGCCGGGCATTTTTAAACGATAAAACAAACACGGTTACTGCTGCCCCCACTTTTCCGCAATATAAACATAATGCGGTCATTGAAGGTGCTGAAGTACGTGAAATCGCACTTCGTCCTGACGGCTCACATGATCTAGACGCCATGTTAGAAGCGATCGACGAACAGACACAAGTCGTTTGGATATGCAGCCCGAATAATCCGACTGGCACTTATACATCTGAAGGAGAATTACTCGCATTTCTGGAGTGCGTTCCTTCACGTGTCCTTGTCGTTCTTGACGAAGCATATTATGAATATGTAACAGCCGAGGATTACCCGGAAACCGTGCCGCTCTTAAGCAAGTATTCCAATTTGATGATTTTGCGCACATTTTCAAAAGCATATGGTCTGGCAGCGCTCAGAGTCGGATACGGAATTGCTGACGAGAACCTGATTCGCCAGATTGAGCCGGCGAGAGAGCCGTTTAATACGAGCCGTCTGGGCCAGGCTGCGGCGATCGCAGCACTTGATGATCAAGCGTTTATTGCTTCATGTGTCGAGCAAAACAATGCAGGCCTTCAGCAGTATTATGATTTTGCGAAGACTCATGGTTTAAAGTGCTACCCTTCACAGACAAATTTTGTGTTAATGGACTTTAAACGCCCTGCTGATGAACTGTTTCAGGCTCTGCTTGAAAAAGGCTATATCGTCCGGTCAGGAAATGCGTTAGGTTTCCCGACATCACTCCGGATTACGATCGGAACAAAAGAGCAAAACGAAGAAATACTTGCCATTTTAGCTGAAATTTTATAAGAGGTGATCAAATGTCACCTCTTTAGTCTATAAACCAGGTGATGACGTATGAATCGAATGAAAGATACAATATTGCTCGCCGGTCTCGGATTGATAGGCGGTTCGATTGCGCTAGCGATCAAAAAAAATCACCCCGGCAAACGGATTATCGGAATCGATATCTCTGATGAACAGGCGGTTGCGGCATTAAAGTTAGGTGTGATAGACGATCGTGCTGATTCGTTTATTAGCGGTGCGAAAGAGTCGTCTACAGTCATCATTGCGACACCAGTCGAACAAACGCTGGTTATGCTTGAAGAGCTGGCTCATTCAGGAATTGAACACGAGCTTTTGATTACAGATGTGGGAAGCACAAAGCAAAAAGTGGTTGATTATGCTGATCAAGTGCTGCCTAGCAGCTATCAATTTGTCGGAGGGCATCCGATGGCGGGTTCACATAAATCAGGGGTGGCCGCTGCGAAAGAATTCCTATTTGAAAATGCATTTTATATTTTAACACCAGGCCAGAAAACGGATAGACGAGCGGTAGAACGATTGAAAAACCTGCTGAAGGGGACAAATGCCCATTTTGTGGAAATGTCACCAGAGGAACATGATGGCGTCACGAGTGTTATTAGTCATTTTCCGCATATTGTTGCAGCAAGCCTTGTTCACCAAACCCATCATTCCGAAGACCTTTATCCGCTTGTTAAGCGTTTTGCTGCCGGCGGGTTCAGAGATATTACAAGGATTGCATCGAGCAGCCCGGCCATGTGGCGGGATATTCTGCTACATAATAAAGATAAAATTTTGGATCGTTTTGATGAGTGGATTCGTGAAATTGACAAGATCCGTACATATGTAGAACAAGAAGATGCAGAAAATCTATTTCGTTATTTTAAAACAGCTAAGGATTATCGCGACGGGCTGCCGCTTCGGCAGAAGGGAGCGATACCGGCATTTTATGATTTATACGTGGATGTTCCCGATCATCCGGGTGTGATATCCGAGATAACGGCGATCTTAGCTGCGGAGCGCATCAGCATCACGAATATCCGCATTATTGAAACACGAGAGGATATTAACGGGATTTTAAGGATCAGTTTTCAGTCTGATGACGACCGCAAACGGGCAGAACAATGCATTGAAGCCCGGGCGGAATATGAAACTTTTTATGCTGATTGAGGTGGAAAAAAATGAAACTAGAAAAGGTGCAGGCTTTACACGGAGAAATACATATTCCCGGTGATAAATCCATTTCTCACCGCTCTGTTATGTTTGGCGCGTTAGCGACAGGCACAACAACAGTTAAAAACTTTCTGCCGGGAGCAGATTGTCTGAGCACAATCGATTGTTTTAGAAAAATGGGTGTTCAAATTGAGCAAAGCGGCAGCGATGTCGTGATTCACGGAAAAGGAATCGATGCCCTGAAAGAGCCAGAAAGCCTTTTAGATGTCGGAAATTCAGGGACAACAATTCGCCTGATGCTCGGAATATTGGCGGGTCGTCCTTTTTACAGCGCGGTAGCAGGAGATGAGAGCATTGCGAAGCGTCCAATGAAGCGTGTTACTGAGCCTTTGAAAAAAATGGGGGCTAAAATCGACGGCAGAGCCGGTGGAGAATTTACACCGCTGTCAGTGAGCGGCGCCTCATTAAAAGGCATTGAGTATGTATCACCTGTTGCAAGCGCGCAAATTAAATCTGCTGTTTTGCTGGCCGGATTACAGGCTGCGGGCACAACAACTGTCACAGAGCCCCATAAATCCCGCGACCACACTGAGCGGATGCTCTCTGCTTTTGGCGTTAAGCTTTCTGAAGATCAAACAAGTGTTTCCATTGATGGAGGCCAGAAACTGACAGCTGCTGATATTTTTGTTCCTGGAGACATTTCTTCAGCCGCGTTTTTCCTTGCTGCTGGCGCAATGGTTCCAAACAGCAGAATTGTATTGAAAAACGTTGGGTTAAATCCGACTCGGACAGGTATTATTGATGTCCTTCAAAACATGGGGGCAAAACTTGAAATTAAACCATCTGCTGACAGCAGTGCAGAGCCTTATGGAGATTTGATTATAGAAACGTCATCTCTCAAAGCAGTTGAAATCGGAGGAGATATCATTCCGCGTTTAATTGATGAAATCCCTATTATCGCGCTTCTTGCGACTCAGGCGGAAGGAACGACCGTTATTAAGGACGCGGCAGAGCTTAAAGTGAAAGAAACAAACCGCATTGACACTGTTGTTTCTGAACTTCGCAAGCTAGGTGCTGAAATTGAACCGACAGCAGATGGAATGAAGGTTTATGGCAAACAAACGCTGAAAGGCGGCGCAGCAGTGTCCAGCCACGGAGATCATCGAATCGGAATGATGCTTGGTATTGCTTCCTGTATAACAGAGGAGCCGATTGACATCGAGCACACGGATGCCATTCACGTTTCTTATCCAACCTTCTTCGAACATTTAAATAAGCTTTCCAAAAAATCCTGAAGTTTTACTTCAGGATTTTTTTTGCAGATTGACTGGAAGAATCATAATTCGAGGCAAAAAAACATAGCTTGTCTTATAGAGAGGAAAGAAAAACGAAAAGGGGGGATGCGCTTTACTGACAAGCCGGCAGGTCAAAGAGCTGCTTTACTGTACAGAGGGCGATCTTCCTTTTTTTCATTTTCTATCTCAAGATCTTTTGGTAAACTAATAAGACTCAATAATTCCCTTCCGTACAGCAAGCATCTTATTTGCCGGGGGCATTCGTCTGAATTATGATAAGATTAACCCGAACAAATAAAGCTTTTTTGTATGGTTGATGTTGTATAGGAAAAGAAAGGACCGGTCCGATTTGAATACATTAATTCAAGAAGCCATAAAATTAGTTGAAGCAGGTGAAACAGAAAAAGGTCTCAATACGCTCTCGAAAGCCGAAAAACAGCTGCATGATGAAGATAAAGCGATTGCAGCCCAGCTTTATTACGAGTGGGGCGATGTAGAAAAAGCCATTTCACTGATTAGTGATTTACATGATTTATACCCAAATGAAACAGAACTGACGAATTTCTACGCTGAACTTTTAATAGATATTGACGAAGAAGAAAAAGCTCTTGCTGTGCTGGAGACTATTCCGGAAACAGATCCATCATATCCGGAAAGTTTGCTGCTTATGGCGGATCTTTATCAGATGCAGGGATTATTCGAAGTCAGTGAACAAAAGCTTTTACAGGCAAAGTTCATTCTGGCCAATGAACCCGTTATTGATTTTGCACTGGGGGAACTTTACTTTACTCAGGGAGCCTATGCAAAAGCGGTTCAATATTTTAAAACAACGGCTGAGGAGAAGAATGAGATCGGAGGCGTTAATGTCCATCAAAGACTGGCAGAATCGTTAAGTGCCTCAGGTGAATTTGAGGATGCCATTCCATGGTACGAGAAAGCTGTTGATGAGAGTCCTGATCCTAATACGATTTTCGGCTATGGGTTTACAGCCTTACAGGCGGGGCTTGTAAAAACGGCTATTAAGCAGCTGTCTGATTTAAAGGAGCTTGATCCATCTTATTCTTCACTATATATGCCGCTCTCAAAAAGCTATGAAGCTGAAGGAATGTATGAAGAGGCATTAAAAACGGCAAAAGAGGGTATCAGATATGATGAATATAACAAAGAACTTTTCCTTTATGCCGCCAAAATGGCCCTGAAAATCGGGAAGTCAGAAGAGGGGAAAAAGCTGCTTCAGGAGGCGCTTGCGCTTGATCCGGGATTCGTCGAAGCGCTTCATACACTTCTTGCCGTGTATCATAAAGAAGAGGATTATGAACAGATCATTGATCTTATTCAAGAGGTTCGCAGCTACGGTGAAGAAGATCCGAAATACAATTGGTATCTTGCAAGCGCATATACTGAATTAGAGCAATACGAGGAAGCAAAACAATCCTTTGAGGCTGCCTATCTTCATTACCGGGAGGATAGAGATTTCTTATATGAATACGCAAGCTTCCTATTAGAAGAAGGCCTTCAAAAAGAAGCGCTGCCGCTTTTGAAAAAGGTTCTTGAAATGGACGGAGCCAATGAAGAGCTGGAAGAAACGATTTTGCGAATCGAGGATGAATTTTCGAGATAAGCAGGAATATTAACCGTTCATGTGGAACATATAAGTATATAGATTATACGAACGATAGAGGAGGGAATTACATGCAGACCCCTGTTTCTGTCAATGAGAAAAAGGATTTTATCCGTTGGTTTTTAAACCATTATCAGTTAAAGCGCCGAGAGTGCGTTTGGATCTTGAACTACTTAATGAGCCATGATTCTCTCATGGAAAAGGTTCATTTTGTGGAGCAGGCTGAATTTTGCCCGAGAGGCATTATAATGTCAACACATTGTGTTGAAGAAGTTCCGTTTCGGTTCTATAAAGAGAATGTCATGACTACCGACGCGGAAAAATCTTTTCATGATATTAGATTAAATAAACAGCAGGATTTGTTTATCCAGCTTAATTTCCGTTCGGCCTACAGCTCACCTGAGTATGCGGCGGTGCTGGAGTCCAATCCGCATATGCCGAAAGATCTTTTTGAGAATAAAAAAGACCAGGGGTTGGCGGAACAGATTTTGGAGCACGCCATTTCCACCTTCCAAAGAGAAAAATTATTAAAAGACATTGACGACGCGTTAGATCGTCATGATAAAGAAGCATTTGAACAATTATCGCGCCAATTGAATCAGCTCACATAATATGACCAGCCTTGCAGCGTATTGCAAGGCTTGTTGCCGTAAAGGGGGAGAACAATGAGGTGGAGAATCACTGATGCCAAGGACTATTTACAAGCTAAGGATTACATTGATACCGCTGTTATTCCATTAATTAACATAAAGGTGGATAACCATTTTAAAATGGCGGCGGAGAAAGGCGAGTTTACACAGCTTCTCTCAGAGGAATTGGAAAGGCAGTTAAAGGGACGGGTATATTTACTGCCTCCTTATACATATGTTGATAGAAATGACATAACCGTTCAAGGGCTTAAGGATTTGCGGGAAGAGCTGCTAACGGAATTTTCGCATGTTGTCCTGCTCACATCTGACGAAAATTGGAGAACTGAGGATACGTTAGGCAAAATGATTGTAACACCGTCTGTTCCATTAGAGCATTTAAATGACTCTTTAAAAAGAAAAATATTGGATGAACGCACTGCTGAAATTTTGAACGTTTTGTTACAGTTATGGAGCACTTCATAAAAACACTTACATTTCCTCATAAACAATATTTTGGCTATATTGACCTTGCTGAGAGATTCATATATTATGAGGGTGTCTAGAGTTATTGCAATATTTTCTATTTTAGTCAGTTTGCAGGGGTGACCTAGAGGGGGGAGAAGAGATGGGCGGAAAACATGATATATCCAGACGTCAATTTTTGAATTATACGCTCACAGGCGTAGGAGGTTTTATGGCGGCTAGTATGCTCATGCCTATGGTTCGCTTTGCACTCGACCCGGTATTAAAATCGACAGGGAAGCAGGACATGGTTCAGGTTGTCAGCGTTGATGAGTTGACAAAAGAGCCGCAGCGCTTTGATTTCAAAATTAATCAAGTCGATGCCTGGTATGAGTCCGAAGAGTCAAGATCAGCCTGGGTCTTCAAAAACGGGGATGAAATTGTAGCACTTTCGCCAATTTGTAAACATTTAGGGTGTACGGTGAACTGGAATAGTGATCCTAAAAACCCGAATAAATTCTTTTGTCCATGCCATTACGGACTCTATGAAAAGGACGGCACCAATGTCCCTGGCACGCCGCCGCTTTCGCCTCTTGATCATTACGAGCAAGAAGTAAAAGACGGCTTCCTGTATCTTGGAAAAGCAAAGCCTAAGGGGGAAGGGTGACATGCTGAACAAAATTTATGACTGGGTAGATGAGCGGCTTGATATTACACCGATGTGGAGGGATATTGCCGATCACGAAGTACCGGAACATGTGAATCCCGCCCATCATTTCTCTGCGTTTGTGTATTGCTTTGGGGGACTGACGTTTTTTGTAACCGTTATCCAAGTATTATCTGGAATGTTTTTAACGATGTATTATGTGCCTGATATCAAAAATGCCTGGGAATCGGTATATTATTTGCAAAATGAAGTGGCTTTCGGCCAGATTGTCAGGGGGATGCACCATTGGGGTGCGAGCTTGGTCATTGTGATGATGTTT
Source organism: Bacillus sp. MBGLi79 (assembly GCF_002953915.1). Taxonomy (NCBI): domain Bacteria; kingdom Bacillati; phylum Bacillota; class Bacilli; order Caryophanales; family Bacillaceae; genus Bacillus; species Bacillus sp. MBGLi79. The sequence continues at coordinate 2,578,833 of NZ_CP026521.1, read as the reverse complement.
TTACATACGCTGAGGGTCTTTTTCCAAGGTGCGTACAAAAAGCCGCGCGAGCTGAACTGGATTGTCGGTGTGCTGATCTTTTTTGTCATGCTCGGTCTTGGTTTTACAGGCTACTTGCTTCCTTGGGATATGAAGGCACTGTTTGCAACAAAAGTCGGGCTGCAGATCGCCGAAGCCACACCTTTGATCGGGACGCAAGTTAAAACGCTCCTTGCAGGGCATCCGGATATTGTAGGCGCCCAAACGCTGACTAGATTTTTTGCGATCCATGTATTCTTTCTTCCTGCCGCATTGTTCGGGCTGATGGCAGCACATTTTATTATGATCCGGAAGCAGGGGATTTCAGGACCGCTTTAAACTCTTGATCTGCGAATAAAAGGGAGGGAATGACATGCACCGGGGCAAAGGGATGAAATTTGTAGGCGACTCAAGGATACCGGCTGAAAAAAAGCCGAATATACCGAAGGATTATTCGGAGTATCCCGGTAAAACAGAGGCTTTCTGGCCAAATTTCTTGTTAAAGGAATGGATGGTTGGAGCTGTCTTTCTCATCGGTTTTCTTGTTTTGACGATTGTGCATCAGCCGCCTTTAGAGCGGATGGCTGACCCGACTGATACTGGTTATATTCCGCTGCCGGATTGGTATTTTCTTTTCTTATACCAGCTGTTGAAGTATGAATACGCCGCCGGAAGCTTTACAGTGGTCGGCGCCATGATTATGCCAGGTCTCGCTTTTGGAGCCCTGCTTTTGGCTCCATTCTTAGACAGAGGGGCAGAAAGAAGGCCGTGGAAGCGTCCGGTCGCTGTCGGTATGATGCTTCTGGCCATTTCCGCAGCTGTATTTTTGACGTGGCAGTCAGTGGCTACTCATGACTGGGCCAAGGCAGAGGAACAGGGGAAAATCACAAAAGAGGCCGACATTGACACCAATACAGAAGGATATAAGATTTTTAAGGAACAAGGCTGTATTTCTTGCCATGGGGATAACCTTCAGGGAGGAGCGGCTGGACCTTCATTGGTTGACAGCGGGCTGAAACCGGAAGAAATCAAAAAGATCGCAGTAGAAGGGAAAGGCAAAATGCCGGCGGGTGTGTTCAAAGGAAATGATAAGCAGCTCGAAGAACTTGCGAAATTTATTTCTGAAACAACCGCAAAATAACGTATTGTGAATTGTCAAATGGAAGGATATACTTTTATTATCAAAAGCTGACCCGGCGTCAGCTTTTTTATATGGACACATTATTTTTACAGACTGAGAGTTGATTTGATGTGAAATGGTTTCAATATGTATTAGGACAGCGGCCGATGCTTATTCTTGTCTTAGCCATTAATTTTCTGGGAACGGTTTACGGCTACTATTGGTACTTGCCGCAGCTCCTAGAGACACCGGCCCGTTTCCTGGTTTTTGTTCCAGATAGTCCGACAGCAACGTTTTTCTTTCTGTTTGTGCTGCTTGCCTTTATCATGAAACGGAATGCTCCGCTCTTTGAAGCGCTTGCGCTAGTTACTCTCGTAAAGTATGGCCTATGGGCGGTCGCTATGAATTTTCTTGTGCTTGCAGTAACTGGTGACTTGCCTTGGGAGGGCTACATGCTAATTGCTTCGCATTTTGCAATGGCAGTGCAAGGCGTATTATACAGTCCGTATTTTCGTTTTTCATTTTGGCATCTTGCAATTGCTGCAGTCTGGACACTGCATAACGATGTCATTGACTACTTGTTTGATATGATGCCGCAGTACTCTATGCTTTCTAATTATATGACTGAAATAGGGTACGGAACATTTTGGCTAAGCATCTTTTCAATCGGGCTTGCTTACTTCCTTGTGATCTCGAAAAAGCAAACGAAGCTTAAGCTGATGTAAAGACAATGTTGGTCTATCCTTGTCCCTTTCTTCATATTCTGTAAGGAGAGAGAGTGGGAGGGACCTGCATGAAACGAAAGCTGACGATCTGTTTGTTGATTGCTCTTATTTTTTATAATGGAAATGCCAAGGCTGCAGAGCGGGGAAGCCTCGAGGAATTGAATGATTTATCCGATACGGTCTTTCAAATGACCCGTCAGTCGAAATATGAAGAGGCGCTGCAAGTCTTGGGTTATTTTGAGAAAACATTAAAATCCGCTGAGAAAAAACAGCAAGATTCCATGCTAACAGGAGCCCAAATCCGTCAAATCACACTGGGCTATAATGATATGGTTCGAAGTTTAAAGCAGGCTGATACATCAGACACGCAAAAACTCAGAGCAGCCGCGCAGTTCAGAATGCTGATGGATGCGGTTGACAACCGGTCTGACCCGCTTTGGGGTTCACTGGAAAAACCGATTATGGAAGCCTTTACTGAGCTGAAGCGAGATGTCCAAAAGAATGAAAGCACTAGCTTCCATGAAAAATGGAATGAATTTATCAGTTTATATGATTTGATTTACCCAAGTCTTACAATCGATGTATCAGAGGAAAAGCTTGAAACAGTCGGAAAACATATAGATGTTATTGAACAAGGGGAATTTCAACAAATGACAGAGAGCACGAAGCTTGAACGGCTTTCCCTTCTTCAGCATGACCTGAAAAATTTGTTTGACAGGGCGGAGGAGGATGATGCCGATCCGTCTTTACTCTGGGTGATGATTACAACCGGCAGTATCATCATTACAGCCCTCACCTATGTCGGCTACAGAAAGTACAAGGCGGAAAAAAACAAGCTGAAAAAACGGGACTACCCTAAATAAGGATGAGGGGCGGCGTCAGCCGCCTTTTTTCTATTACATGTCAGCGTGGAAGCGGATTTTTATTTTCATCAAGCGTAAATCCTTCTCCGAGCACATCGTGGACATCGCTTACGGCTACAAAGGCATGAGGGTCAATGGAGTTAATCACGCTTTTCAGCATCACCAATTCGTTTTTCGGCACCACACAATAAAGTACATCTATATCCTCTTTTGTGTAGGAACCTTGTCCTTTCAAAATAGTGACGCCCCGTTCCATTTCTTCAAGGATCTTTTTCTGAATCAGGTCGTTTTTCGAAGAGATGATCGTAGCGCCTTTAGCAGCGTAGCCGCCTTCCTGAATAAAATCGATTAATCTTGCCGCTACAAATACAGCTACCAGCGTATACATCGCTTCTTTATAGGAGAGATAAGTAAGCAAAGACAAAATGATGACGCAGGCATCGAAAGCAAACATCGTTCTGCCCATCGGGATTCCAAAATACTTATTCACTAAACGTGCGATGATATCAACACCGCCTGTCGTACCGCCGAACTTGAAAATAATTCCCAGTCCGGCTCCAATGAATACGCCGGCAAATAAAGCGGCGAGCGCTAAGTCGTGCTGAAGGGGCATATGGATTTCATATCGCTGAAAGATGCTGAGGAACAAAGACAAGGCCACAGTGCCGACAAAGGTATAAACAAACATTGTCCTGCCGAGCAAACGCCAGCCAATAAAAAAAATCGGAATGTTTAACACCAGGTTCGAGATAGAGGGGCTGATGTGGAAAAGAGCATAAAGCAAAAGTGTAATACCTGTAAAACCGCCCTCAGCCAGATTGTTCTGCATATTGAAATGAACCAAGCCAAATGAAAAAATTGCCGCTCCGATTAAAATGAAAAATATGTTTTTTAATCTAATTTCTCCAAGCATCACACAAAACCCCTTTTCCTTCCATTAGATAGCGTTTATATTATAGTGGATGAAAAAGAAAACAGCAAACGTGCTTAAACATTTGTCAAACGTATCTGAATTAGCTAACATGTAAGAGGATGATAGGAGGTTTCGTTTCAGTGAGTGATAAAACAATGAAAGACATACAGGCTGAAGTAGACCGTTACATCGGCCAGTTTAAAGAAGGATATTTCAGCCCGCTAGCCATGGTGGCAAGGCTGACTGAAGAACTGGGCGAGCTTGCCAGAGAAGTCAATCACCGCTACGGAGAAAAACCAAAAAAAGCGACTGAAGACGATAAAAGCATGGAAGAGGAAATGGGCGATGTGCTATTTGTATTGGTTTGTTTAGCCAACTCTCTTGATATCTCTTTAGAGGAAGCCCACGACCGAGTCATGCATAAATTTAATACAAGAGATAAAGATCGCTGGACCAGAAAAGAAGAAGGAAAGTAGAGGAGATCAAGATGTCAAACGAAACAATTAAAGTAGTCATTGCAGGACCGCGTGGAAGAATGGGGCAGGAAGCTGTTAAATTGGCAGAACGAACACCTCATTTTGACCTAGTCGGTGCTATAGACCATACATACGATCAGCAAAAATTATCTGATGTGATGCCTGTTGAGTCAGATGCTTTAATTTACACAGATATCCATGCCTGCTTTACAGAAACACAACCGGATGTCTTGATTGATTTAACAACGCCCGAAATCGGAAAAGTACATACAAAAATTGCATTAGAGCACGGCGTCCGTCCAGTTGTCGGAACAACCGGTTTCTCAGAAGCTGATTTAAAAGAGCTCACGTCCTTAACAGAAGAAAAGGGGATCGGAGCCATCATTGCTCCAAACTTTGCGCTTGGCGCGGTGCTGATGATGAAATTTTCAAAAATGGCTGCCAACTATTTTGAAGATGTAGAGATTATTGAGCTTCATCATGACCAGAAGCTTGACGCACCAAGCGGAACTGCGCTTAAAACAGCGGAAATGATTTCAGAAGTCCGTAAAGAAAAGCAGCAAGGACATCCAGATGAAAAAGAAATTCTCCCAGGAGCTAGAGGAGCGGAGCAAAACGGTATTCGCTTGCACAGCGTCCGTCTTCCGGGGCTGATCGCACATCAAGAGGTCATGTTCGGCATGGATGGCCAAACGCTTCAGATCCGACACGATTCTTATAATCGCGCTTCTTTCATGTCAGGTGTTAAGCTGTCAGTCGAACAAGTCATGAAGATTGATCAGCTTGTGTACGGACTAGAAAATATCATTGATTAGACGGGGGGAGAAACGATGAAAATTGCTTTAATCGCGCATGACAAGAAAAAACAGGATATGGTTCAATTTACGACTGCCTATCGGGATATTTTGAAGCATCATGATCTGTACGCGACCGGAACCACAGGGTTGAAAATTCAAGAGGCGACAGGCCTTCAAATTGAACGTTTTCAATCCGGTCCTCTAGGGGGAGACCAGCAAATCGGAGCATTGATCGCGGCTAATGCACTCGATCTTGTCATTTTTTTGCGCGACCCGCTGACCGCGCAGCCGCATGAACCGGATGTCTCGGCATTAATCCGGTTGTGTGATGTGTATTCCATTCCGCTCGCCACAAATATGGGTACTGCGGAAATTCTTGTCCGGACACTTGATGAAGGTGTTTTCGAATTCCGCGACCTTCTTCGGGGAGAAGAGCCGAATGTATAATGCTGACGTTCTTGCTTTCGGCGCCCACAGTGATGATGTCGAGATCGGAATGGGCGGCACAATAGCGAAGTTTGTCAAACAGGGAAAAAAAGTAATGATATGCGATTTGACAGAAGCGGAACTCTCTTCTAACGGTACGATCAGTTTGCGTAGAGAAGAAGCAGCTGAAGCAGCACGCATATTAGGCGCAGATAAAAGAATTCAGCTGACGCTTCCGGACCGCGGCCTAATGATGAGCGATCAGGCAATTCGGTCGATTGTTACAGTGATCAGAACCAACCGGCCAAAAGCGGTTTTTATGCCGTATAAAAAGGATCGCCATCCGGATCACGGCAATGCGGCTGCACTGGTGGAAGAAGCGATCTTTTCCGCTGGAATCCATAAATATAAAGACGAAAAAAGCCTTCCGGCGCATAAAGTCAGCAAGGTTTACTATTATATGATAAATGGTTTTCATCAGCCGGATTTTGTCATTGATATCTCGGATACAATAGAGGCAAAAAAACAAAGCCTCAATGCCTATAAAAGCCAGTTTATCCCGTCAAAGGATTCAGTTTCTACTCCACTGACGAATGGTTATATCGAGATCGTCGAAGCGAGAGAAAAGCTTTACGGTAAAGAAGCGGGCGTGGAGTATGCCGAAGGTTTCTTTTCCAAACGGATGCTGATGCTAGATCATGATGTTCTTGGGGGCGAACAATGAAAAAACTAAAAATAGGGATCACATGCTATCCGAGCGTCGGAGGCTCAGGTATCATTGCGACAGAACTGGGGAAGCAGCTTGCTGAAAAGGGACATGAAATCCATTTCATCACATCAAGCATTCCGTTTAGACTGAATACATATCATCCCAATATTCATTTTCATGAAGTTGAGGTTAATCAATATGCTGTTTTCAAGTATCCTCCGTATGATTTGACATTGGCAAGCAAAATCGCTGAGGTGGCGGAGCGGGAGAATTTAGACATTATCCATGCTCACTATGCTCTCCCGCATGCTGTTTGCGCCTATCTTGCAAAACAGATGCTGAAACGCAATATCGGCATCGTCACAACTTTGCACGGCACGGATATCACGGTATTAGGTTATGACCCGTCTCTAAAAGATCTGATCCGTTTTGCCATCGAGTCATCAGACAGGGTAACTGCCGTCTCTTCAGCGCTTGCAGCTGAAACATATGATTTAATTAAACCGGAGAAAAAAATCGAAACGATTTATAACTTTATAGACGAGCGCGTGTATCTGAAGAAAAACACAGCAACAATTAAAGAGAAACATGGAATCTTACCAGATGAAAAAGTCGTCATCCATGTGTCCAACTTCAGAAAGGTCAAACGCGTGCAGGATGTCATTCGTGTGTTCCGTAATATCGCCGGTAAAACGAAAGCGAAGCTGCTTTTAGTCGGAGACGGTCCGGAAAAATCGACAGCCTGCGAGCTTATCAGAAAATATGGCTTGGAAGACCAAGTCTTAATGCTTGGTAATCAAGACCGTGTTGAAGAACTTTATTCTATTAGCGATTTGAAGCTGCTGCTGTCTGAAAAAGAAAGTTTTGGCCTTGTCCTTCTGGAAGCGATGGCTTGCGGGGTGCCTTGTATCGGAACGAACATTGGCGGTATCCCGGAGGTTATTAAAAACAATGTGAGCGGATTTTTGGTGGATGTCGGTGATGTTGCAGGCGCAACAGCCCGCGCGATGAGCATTTTAGAAGATGAACAGCTAAGCAGTCGTTTTACAAAGGCGGCAATAGAGATGCTTGAAAATGAATTTTCCTCCAAGAAAATTGTCAGCCAGTATGAACAGATTTATGCCGATTTAGCAGAACCGGAGTGATCACATGGAAAAAGTTTTTATCAAAGCACTTCCCGTGCTCCGCACCTTAATCGAAGCGGGCCATCAGGCTTATTTTGTCGGGGGCGCAGTTCGTGACAGTTATATGAAACGAACGATCGGAGATGTCGATATCGCGACAGATGCGGCACCTGATCAAGTAGAACGGCTGTTTCAGCGGACTGTTGATGTAGGCAAAGAGCACGGGACCATCATTGTGCTCTGGGAAGATGAAACCTATGAAGTCACGACATTCCGGACTGAGTCTGATTACGTGGATTACAGAAGACCGTCAGAAGTGCAATTTATCTCATCATTAGAAGAGGATTTAAAACGCAGAGATTTGACGATCAATGCGATGGCCATGACAGCGGACGGGAAGGTGCTTGATTATTTTGGCGGCAGGAAAGATATTGATCAGAAAGTGATTCGAACCGTTGGAAAGCCCGAGGACAGATTTCAAGAAGATGCGCTTCGTATGCTGAGAGCCGTACGCTTTATGAGCCAGCTTGGCTTTACGCTTTCACCGGAAACAGAAAAAGCCATTTCGATAGAAAAATCTCTCCTCTCCCATGTTTCAGTCGAACGAAAAACAATAGAGTTCGAGAAATTGCTGCAGGGAAGAGCTTCCCGCCAGGCGCTTCAAACGCTTATTCAAACGAGGCTGTATGAAGAGCTGCCTGGTTTGTATCATAAACGAGAAAACTTGATTTCAGCGAGTGAGTTTCCGTTCTTCTCTTTAACATCACGTGAGGAGCTTTGGGCAGCTCTTTTAATTGACCTCGACATCGTCTTGAAAGACGCGCCTCTTTTCCTGAAAGCCTGGAAGCTCCCGGGAAAAGTGATGAAGGAAGCCATTCACATTGCCGATACGTTTGGCCAGAGCCTTGACGCAATGTCAATGTACAGAGCTGGGGAAAAATCACTGCTCTCAGCGGCCAAAATATCGCAGCTGCGGCAAAACAAAACACTGGATGAAAAAAAACTGAAGGACATTCAATACGCTTATCAAAACCTGCCGATCAAAAGCCTTAAGGATCTTGATCTCACGGGTAAGGATTTGCTTGCGCTTCGAAACCGGCCGGCCGGAAAATGGGTGTCGGAAGAATTACAGAGGATCGAGCAGGCTGTTGTGACAGGAAAGCTCTCCAATCAAAAGAAACACATAGAGGAGTGGCTGAAGACATGCGGTCAACATTAAGAAAAGACCTTATTGAATTATTTGCTCAGGCCGGCAAAGAATTTATTTCCGGCCAAAAAATCAGTGATGCACTCGGCTGTTCTAGAACTGCTGTATGGAAGCATATAGAAGAGCTTCGAAAAGAGGGCTATGAAGTAGAAGCCGTAAGAAGAAAAGGATATCGGCTCATCAAAAAGCCCGGGAAACTCAGTGAAAGCGAAATTCGCTTTGGATTAAAAACGGACATGATGGGGCAGCATCTTATTTATCATGACGTTCTTTCAAGCACGCAAAAATCGGCTCATGAGCTTGCGAATAATAATGCACCGGAAGGCACCCTCGTGGTGGCTGACAAACAAACAGCCGGAAGGGGCCGAATGTCTAGGGTATGGCATTCTCAAGAAGGGAACGGCATTTGGATGAGCCTGATTTTGCGTCCAGATATCCCGCTCCAAAAAACACCCCAGCTCACACTGCTTGCTGCAGTAGCTGTTGTGCAGGGAATAGAAGAGGCAGCAGGCATCCAAACGGATATTAAATGGCCTAATGATATTTTAATTAACGGAAAAAAAACAGTCGGCATCCTAACAGAAATGCAGGCTGAAGAAGACCGCGTACGTTCAGTGATCATTGGAATCGGCATTAACGTTAACCAGCAGCCCGATGATTTTCCAGATGAATTGAAGGACATCGCGACAAGCCTCAGCCAAGCCGCTGGAGAAAAAGTCGATCGGGCTGGCGTCATCCAGCAAATTTTACTTTGCTTTGAGAAACGGTACCGGGATTATATGACACACGGATTTACGCCGATTAAGCTTTTGTGGGAAAGCTATGCGCTCGGAATTGGCGCTAATATGAGAGCCAGAACGTTAAACGGAACCTTTTACGGGAAGGCGTTAGGTATAGATGATGAAGGCGTTCTGCTTTTAGAAACGAATGAAGGCATGAAAAAAATCTATTCTGCCGATATTGAATTGGGCTAATGTGTTGGTACAAGCCCGTTGATTTTGGTATACTTCCATTGGGCAGTATCGCCTGCGAACTGCACCTATTATTAAAATAGATAGACATTGCAGCAGTCTGCCTTGATCCAAAAAAGGACTGGGACAGAGGGATGAAACTCGCCGAACTTTAGAAAGTGAAGGATCCTTCTCGTTGTAACGGAAGGTTTTTTGGCTTGCAGAAGAAAACGGCAGCTCATCTCCTCTAAACATGAGGAGGAGAAAACATGAAAACAAAACTGGATTTTCTAAAAATGAAGGAGTCTGAAGAACCGATCGTCATGCTGACCGCTTATGATTATCCGGCAGCTAAGCTTGCTGAACAAGCGGGAGTTGACATGATTTTAGTTGGTGATTCACTCGGAATGGTCGTTCTCGGCCTTGATTCAACTGTCGGTGTGACAGTAGCGGACATGATTCATCATACAAAAGCCGTTAAAAGGGGAGCGCCGAATACCTTTATTGTGACAGATATGCCTTTTATGTCTTATCATCTTTCCAAGGAAGATACGCTGAAAAATGCAGCGGCTATCGTTCAGGAAAGCGGAGCAGACGCACTAAAGCTTGAAGGCGGAGAAGGCGTATTTGAATCCATTCGCGCATTGACGCTTGGAGGCATTCCAGTAGTCAGTCACTTAGGTTTAACTCCGCAGTCAGTCGGCGTATTGGGTGGATATAAAGTACAGGGCAAAGATGAACAAAGCGCCAAAAAATTAATAGAAGACAGTATAAAATGCGAAGAGGCAGGAGCTATGATGCTTGTGCTGGAATGTGTACCGGCGGAACTCACAGCCAAAATTGCCGAGACGCTAAACATCCCGGTCATCGGAATCGGGGCTGGTGTGAAAGCGGACGGACAAGTTCTCGTTTATCATGATATAATCGGCCACGGTGTTGAGAGAACACCTAAATTCGTAAAGCAATATACGCGCATTGACGAAACCATCGAAACAGCAATCAGCGGATATGTTCAGGATGTACGACATCGTGCTTTCCCTGAACAAAAGCATTCCTTTCAAATGAACCAGACAGTTCTGGACGGCTTGTACGGGGGAAAATAAGATGAGACAGATTACTGATATTTCACAGCTGAAAGAAGCGATAAAACAATACCAATCAGAGGGCAGGTCAATCGGATTTGTTCCGACGATGGGGTTTCTGCATGAGGGGCATTTAACCTTAGCAGACAAAGCTAGACAAGAAAACGACACTGTTATTATGAGTATTTTTGTCAATCCTGCACAATTCGGCCCTAATGAAGATTTTGAAGCATATCCACGCGATATTGAGCGGGATGCAGCTCTTGCGGAAAACGCGGGAGTCGATATTCTTTTTACGCCTGATGCTCATGATATGTATCCCGGTGAAAGGAATGTCACGATTCATGTAGAAAGACGCACAGACGTGTTATGCGGGCGCTCAAGAGAGGGACATTTTGACGGTGTTGCGATCGTACTGACGAAGCTGTTCAATCTTGTTCAGCCGACCCGTGCCTATTTCGGTTTAAAGGATGCGCAGCAGGTAGCTGTTGTTGATGGCTTAATCAGCGACTTTTTCATGGATATTGAATTGGTTGCAGTCGATACGGTCAGAGAGGAAGACGGCTTAGCCAAAAGCTCCCGCAATGTATACTTAACAGCTGAGGAAAGAAAGGAAGCGCCTAAGCTGTATCGGGCCCTGCAAACCAGTGCGGAGCTGATCCAAGCCGGTGAAAGAGACCCGGAAGCGGTGATAAAAGCTGCAAAAGAAATCATTGAAACGACAAGCGGAGCGATAGATTATATAGGGCTTTATTCCTATCCGGAACTCGAACCTGTAAATGAAATTGCCGGAAAAATGATTCTCGCTGTTGCAGTTGCTTTTTCAAAAGCGCGTTTAATAGATAATATCATTATTGATATTCGAGAAATGGAGAGAATATAATATGTATCGAACAATGATGAGCGGCAAGCTTCACAGGGCAACTGTTACGGAAGCAAACCTGAACTATGTGGGAAGCATTACAATTGATGAAGATCTCATTGATGCGGTGGGAATGCTTCCTAATGAAAAAGTACAAATTGTGAATAATAATAATGGAGCACGTCTTGAAACGTATATTATTCCTGGTAAACGGGGAAGCGGCGTCATATGCTTAAACGGTGCAGCCGCACGCCTTGTGCAGGAAGGAGATAAGGTTATTATTATTTCCTACAAAATGATGTCTGATCAAGAAGCGGAAAGCCACGAGCCAAAAGTGGCTGTTCTCAATGATCAAAACAAAATTGAACAAATGCTGGGGAACGAACCAGCCCGTACAATTTTGTAGAAGAAAAGCCCCCTTTATCGGGGGTTTTCTTTTAAGATTTTGAGAGTAAAACGGTTTTGCCGCTCCATTTCCGTACAAAACGTGTTACACTTTTGTCGTATGCAAGAATTGAGGTGTCCATTTTAATGAATAAGCAACGGTTCGTTGTAATAGACGTAGAGACAACAGGGAATTCGCCGAAGAAAGGCGATAAAATCATACAAATCGCAGCGGTTGTAATTGAAAATGGACAAATTACTGAGCGGTTTTCAAAATACATTAATCCAAATAAACCAATCCCTGCTTTTATTGAGCAGCTTACTGGGATCTCTAGTCAAATGGTAGAGAATGAACAGCCATTTGAAGCAGTCGCTGAAGAAGTCTTCCAATTGCTTGAGGGCGCTTATTTTGTCGCTCACAATATTCATTTTGACCTTGGATTTGTCAAGTATGAGCTGCATAAGGCGGGGTTTCAGCTCCCAGATTGTGAAGTGCTGGATACTGTCGAACTTTCACGGATTGTTTTTCCGGGATTGGAAGGGTATAAGCTGACGGAATTAAGCGAAGAGCTTCAGCTGCGGCATGATCAGCCGCACCGGGCTGACAGCGATGCTGAAGTGACAGGGCTTATTTTTTTGGAAATCCTTGAAAAGCTGCGGCAGCTTCCTTATCCGACATTAAAGCAGTTAAGAAGGCTTTCGCAGCATTTCATCAGTGATCTGACGCATTTGTTGGATATGTTCATTAATGAAAACAGACAAACCGAGATACCGGGCTATACACGCTTTTCTTCCTTTTCTGTCAGAGAACCTGAATCGATCGATGTTCGTATGAATGAGGACGGGAACTTTTCATTTGAGATCGAACGATGGGAAGCGGAAAATGAAAAAGCGCTGTCAGAGTTAATGCCCGGGTATGAAAAAAGAGACGGCCAAATGATGATGATGAAAGAGGTGGCTGAAGCGTTTGCCAATCGTGAGCATGCGCTGATTGAAGCTCCTCCGGGAATCGGAAAAACGATTGGCTATCTTATTCCGGCTGCGCTTTTTGCCAAGAAATCAAAAAAGCCAGTCATTATCAGCACGTATTCGACGCTTTTACAGCAGCAGATTCTAACAAAGGATTTGCCGATTGTCCAAGAACTGTTTCCATTTCCGGTAACAGCGGCGATTTTAAAAGGGCAATCGCATTATTTATGCCTGTATAAATTCGAGCAGGTGCTTCATGAAGAAGATGATAATTATGATGCGGTACTGACAAAGGCACAGCTTCTCGTTTGGCTGACAGAGACAAATACAGGGGATGTAGCGGAACTGAATTTGCCTTCAGGCGGAAAGTTGCTGTGGGACAGATTGGCTTATGACGATGACTCCTATAAAAGAAGCCGCAATGAGCATGTGACCGGCTTTTACGAGCGGGCCAAACAGATCGCTATGCGTTCCGATTTGGTGATCACCAATCATTCCCTTTTGCTGACCGATGAAGGCAGCCAGAAAAAAAGGCTCCCCGAAAGCGGCACATTTATTATTGATGAAGCACATCACTTTGAACGAGCGGCAAGTGAACATTTAGGAAAAAGAGCCACGTACATAGAATTGCATACGAAATTGAGCAGAATCGGCACTCTGAAGGAGCAGGGACTTCTAAAAAAAATGAGACAGCTATTCCAGCGAAACAGCCTGCCGGTTGATTCATTTTTCGAATTGGAAGAGTGGCTTCAGCACATTCAAGCAGAAAGTGATGCTTTCTTCAGCTCTGTTCATTCTTTTGTCAAACGAAGAAAACCTAAAGAGGACTTAAACCGTCTAGTTTTTAAGGTGAACAAAGAAAGCCAGGATAAAAGCTGGTCGATCTTAACGGATGGTGCGGAGAGGCTTTGTTCCATGCTGACACACCTGCAGCAGCTTTTTGAGGCACAGTCGTCCCTGATAGAAAAACATCTGAAGGGTATGAAGAGCAAAAACGTCTTTTTGGCCGATGAATACCAAAAAAGCATGAAAGGTTTGCAGTATTATTGTCAGACGTTGCAGAAGCTGTTCTTTGGGTGCGATGACGATGAAGCGGTTTGGATTGAAATTGATGCTAAAGGTGCAAAAAATGCAGTGGCCATTTACGCACAGCCCCTTGAACCGGGGGAACTACTGGCTGATCAGTTTTTCGCGCGCAAAAATAGTGTGGTGCTGACATCAGCAACCCTTACAGTCGAAGGCTCTTTTCAATTTATGATTGAACGACTGGGACTGAGTGACTTTTTCCCGAGGACAATGAGAATTGAGTCGCCCTTTTCTTATGATGAGCGCATGCAGGTGATGATTCCAAAGGAAATGAAGTCAATTCAGGATACAGGACAAACTGAATTTATTCAGGATACGGCTCGTTATATCGAACTGATGGCAAAGGAAAAACAGCCCAAAATCCTTGTGCTGTTTACATCCCATGAGATGCTGAAAAAGGTCCACCAGGAGCTTAAGCATATCATGAGTGCTTCCGGCATTCAGCTCTTGGCACAAGGGATTACAGGCGGAAGTCCCGGCAAACTTATGAAAACTTTTAAAACATCCAATCAGGCGATCCTGCTTGGAACAAATCATTTTTGGGAAGGCGTTGATTTCCCTGGTGATGAGCTGACAACAGTAATGATCGTGAGGCTCCCATTCCGATCCCCAGATCACCCGCTTCATGCTGCAAAATGTGAGCTTGCCCGCAAAAAAGGAAAAAATCCATTTCAAACAGTGTCATTACCGGAGGCTGTACTGACCTTCAGGCAAGGAGTCGGACGCTTGCTGCGTACTGCGGGAGACAAAGGAACGATTATGATATTGGACAGACGGATTAAAACCGCTGGATACGGCCGGCTGTTTCTTGATGCCTTGCCGACAACCTCAGTATTCGAAATGACTGACAGCGAGCTTGAAGCTTATGTTGCAGGGAAAAATAAATAAAAGCCGCATAAAGCGGCTTTTGCGGTGTGGGAGTAGGATGATGTTTTATTTAAAAGCGGTTATTCCCGCTCTGTGATACTAGTATGGCGTGTCCTGAAATGGAGTATGACTAACAATATTTGTTCAAACTGGAGGGTGAAAAAATGGAAAGTAAAATTGAGATTCTTTCAACAATTAATGTAGAGCATTCTGATGATTTGTATAAAATTGTGGACACACTGAATCGGACACTGAAAAGAGACAATCTGATGTTCGGTCTTGCACTTGATGAAGAAAACAAAAACCAAGCCGTTTTTACCATTTATCGTACGTAGGTGAGAAGATGAGAAAAAAAGCATTAATATTTACCGCCATTTTTGGTATTATTTTTTTAGCAGTACTTCTTGTCTCGGCAAGCATTTATAAATCAGCCATGGCACAAAAGGAAGAGGGGCACGAAGCAGCAGCTGCTGAAGCTAAAAAAGAAACCGATCTCGCCAATGTTGATCAAGTCGAAACATTTGTCGGAAAAGAAAAATATTATGTTGTCAAGGGTACGGATAAAAAAGGCACTGCCTTATATGTCTGGGTTCCTGCTAATAAAAAAGCAAAAATTCTCTCAAAAGAAGCAAAAGAGGGAATCTCGGAAGACAAAGCGGCGAAAATCATACAGGATGAAGGGCTGGTTTCAAAACAAAAAGAGGTTCATCTGGCAAGAGAAGGTAACGTTCTGCTATGGGAAGTGACGTACTTAGACAAAGAAGGGCAATACAGTTTAAGTTATGTGGACTTTACAACTGGAAAGATTCTTAAAAATATCACGCCTTAAGACGAATTAGGGGGAGTTCAAGTTGAAACTGGCAAAAAGAGTATCCGCATTAACACCATCAACCACACTGGCAATCACAGCGAAAGCGAAAGAACTGAAAGCCGCGGGCCATGATGTCATCGGTTTAGGCGCAGGCGAGCCGGACTTCAATACACCGCAGCACATTATTGATGCCGCTGTGCGTTCGATGAACGAGGGCCATACGAAATACACGCCTTCAGGTGGCTTGGCTGAACTGAAAAACAGCATTGCAGAGAAATTTAAACGTGACCAGAATATTGAATACAAACCGTCTCAAATTATTGTCTGCACTGGTGCCAAACATGCTCTGTACACCCTTTTCCAAGTGATTTTGGATGAAGAAGATGAAGTCATTATTCCGACGCCTTACTGGGTAAGCTATCCAGAGCAGGTGAAACTCGCTGGCGGAAAGCCTGTTTATGTACAAGGGCTTGAAGAAAATCACTTCAAAATTTCGCCTGAGCAGCTAAAAAATGCGATTACGGAAAAAACAAAAGCAATCGTTATTAACTCTCCAAGCAATCCGACTGGAGTCATGTATACGGAAGAAGAACTGTCTGCGCTTGGTGAAGTATGCCTTGAACATGACATCCTAATTGTGTCTGACGAAATTTATGAAAAACTTACATACGGCGGAAAGAAACATGTTTCCATTGCACAGCTGTCTGACAGACTGAAAGAGCAAACGGTCATTATAAACGGCGTATCGAAGTCACACAGCATGACGGGCTGGCGAATTGGCTATGCAGCTGGAGCTGAAGACATTATAAAAGCAATGACGAACCTTGCTAGCCACAGCACATCAAATCCGACATCAATCGCACAGTACGGAGCGATTGCTGCTTATAACGGACCTTCTGAGCCATTGGAAGAAATGAGAGAAGCCTTTGAACATAGATTAAACACGATCTATGCAAAGCTCGTAGAAATCCCTGGGTTCAGCTGTGTGAAGCCGGAGGGTGCTTTTTACTTGTTCCCGAATGCAAAAGAAGCGGCTCAATCTTGCGGTTTCAAAGATGTAGATGAATTTGTTAAAGCGCTTCTCGAGGAGGAAAAAGTTGCGATTGTTCCTGGATCCGGATTCGGCTCTCCTGAAAATGTCCGTCTTTCTTATGCCACCTCGCTAGATCTTCTTGAAAAAGCGATTGAAAGAATCAAACGTTTTGTCGAAAAACATAGCTAATAGATAAAAAAGCGGCTGACAGAAAGCCGCTTTTTATCTGCATTGACCCGGTTAGTTAAGAGCGGGTATAATAAAGTGATGATAAAAGAGTTCGCGGGGCAATAAGCTTCCGAATGTCTTTCTTGTTTTGGAGGGAAATATGTTGAAAACAACAATCAACCAAGTGTACAAGCACGTAGGTGAGGAAGTAACGATCGGAGCTTGGGTCGCTAATAAGCGTTCAAGCGGGAAAATTGCATTTTTACAGCTTCGGGACGGTACTGGTTTTATTCAAGGTGTCGTAGTAAAAGCGGAAGTGGAAGAAAGCATTTTCCAAACAGCTAAATCAGTGACTCAAGAAACGTCACTCTATATAAAAGGGATTGTCAAAGAGGACGAGCGTTCCCCGCTTGGATATGAACTAGCTGTGACAGATATTGAAGTCATTCACGAAGCGACTGATTATCCAATTACACCAAAAGAACATGGTACGGAATTTTTGATGGATCACAGACATTTATGGCTTCGTTCAAAGCGCCAGCATGCGATCATGAAAATCCGTAATGAAATCATTCGCGCGACTTACGAATTCTTTAATAACGAAGGCTTTGTAAAAGTGGATCCGCCGATTCTGACTGGAAGTGCACCTGAAGGAACAACAGAGCTCTTTGCGACAAAGTACTTTGATGAAGATGCGTATCTGTCTCAAAGCGGCCAGCTTTACATGGAAGCTGCGGCAATGGCTTTAGGAAAAGTATTCTCTTTCGGACCGACATTCAGAGCGGAAAAGTCTAAAACAAAACGCCACTTAATCGAATTCTGGATGATTGAACCGGAAATGGCGTTTGTAGAGTTTGAAGAAAACCTTCAAGTACAGGAAAATTACGTTTCTTTCATCGTGCAATCCGTTCTTAAGAATTGCAAAATTGAATTAAACACATTGGGAAGAGACACGTCAAAACTTGAGCAAATCAAAGCTCCTTTCCCAAGAATCACGTATGATGAAGCGATTGAATTTCTGAAAGAAAAAGGCTTTGACGATATCGAGTGGGGAGATGATTTCGGAGCGCCTCATGAAACAGCAATTGCTGAACACTATGACAAACCGGTATTCATCACTCGCTATCCGACGTCTTTAAAACCGTTCTATATGCAGCCGGCTTCTGACCGTGAGGACGTCGTGCTTTGCGCTGACTTGATTGCACCGGAAGGCTATGGAGAAATCATTGGCGGATCTGAACGGATTCACGATATGGAACTTTTGGAATCGCGTCTTACAGAACATGGACTGGATTCTGACGCATATAAATGGTATGCTGAACTTAGAAAATATGGATCAGTTCCTCATTCAGGCTTCGGTCTTGGATTAGAGCGGACAGTAGCTTGGATTAGCGGAGCGCCTCACGTTCGTGAAACGATCCCGTTCCCAAGACTGTTAAACCGTCTGTATCCGTAATACATTCAAATGAAACAAAAAAGAGTCTCCTGCAAGGGAGACTTTTTACAGTAAAGGGGAAATCACAATCCTTTACAGTAAGAGGTGTGACGATGAAAAAACAGCAATTTATTGATATGCAGGAGCATGGAACATCAACAATCCCCAATCTTCTGCTCACGCATTATAAACAGCTTGGGCTTAATGAAACAGAACTTATTCTGCTGTTAAAAATTAAAATGCATTTAGAAAAAGGATCATATTTTCCTACACCGAATCAGCTGCAGGAAGGTATGTCAATTTCTGTCGAGGAATGTACAAACAGATTGCGCATGTTTATTCAAAAAGGCTTTCTGTTCATTGAAGAATGCGAGGATCAAAACGGCATCAAATTTGAGAAGTATTCTCTCCAGCCTTTATGGGGCAAGCTGTACGAGTATATTCAGCTTGTACAGAATCAAACACAGGAAAGAAAAGCAGAAGGGGAACAAAAAAGCCTTTATACCATTTTTGAGGAAGAGTTCGCAAGGCCCTTATCACCTTTAGAGTGTGAAACGCTGGCGATCTGGCAGGACCAGGATCAGCATGACGCACAACTGATCAAACACGCGTTAAAAGAAGCTGTACTGTCAGGAAAACTCAGTTTCCGCTACATTGACCGGATTTTGTTTGAATGGAAGAAAAACGGGCTGAAAACTGTGGAGCAGGCAAAAATACACAGCCAAAAATTCCGGCGGGTACAAGCAAAGCAGAATGAACCGCAAAAAGAGTATAAAAGGCAGGTTCCTTTTTACAATTGGCTTGAACAATAAAGTGAAAAGGTGACAATCGTGTTAAATCTAAAACAAATTGAATTCTGTTTGGACAAGATAGGTGACATGTTTCCTCATGCGGAGTGTGAACTGGTTCATTCCAATCCTTTTGAATTAGTGGTGGCTGTCGCTTTATCTGCTCAATGTACAGATGCACTTGTAAACAGAGTGACCAAAACATTATTTCAAAAATATAAACGGCCGGAAGACTATTTGGCTGTCCCGCTGGAAGAGCTTCAGCAAGATATTAAATCAATCGGTTTATATCGTAATAAAGCGAAAAATATTCAAAAACTGAGTAAAATGATTATTGAAGAGTACGGCGGAGAAGTGCCGAGGGACCGTGATGAGCTTGTTAAGCTGCCAGGGGTCGGAAGAAAGACTGCTAACGTAGTGGTATCGGTTGCCTTTGGTGTGCCGGCCATCGCCGTAGATACCCATGTGGAGAGGGTCAGCAAACGGTTGGGTATCTGCCGGTGGAAGGACTCAGTGCTGGAAGTTGAAAAGACGCTGATGCGCAAGGTTCCAAAAGAAGACTGGTCCGTTACGCATCACCGCCTTATTTTCTTCGGCAGATATCACTGTAAAGCCCAATCTCCGCGCTGTGCGGAATGTCCGCTGCTTTCTTTATGCAGAGAAGGGCAGAAGAGAGATAAAAAAGGACTGGTGAAACGATGACGCAAGCGAAAGAAGTGTTGGCTTCCTATGAGGAATACTTGCGCAGTCTTGGCCCGGTGATCTCCCCGGATATGAAAGATGTCTTGCTGGTTAGCCCTGTGTATTTTGATTTCAGCACGGAATCTCAAGGTGTTTTGCCATGGGAGGACAGAGGTAAGTATGTTCCGCTTTTATTTAATGTGTGGGAAGACATTAAAGAATCACTTCTGCCTGTCTTTCAAACACGAAAATCGAGATGCGATCAAAATGACATGCTGAAGGGCATTGTGTGTTTGCTTGCTTCGTTTCATTGGACAGCAGGTGAGCGGGTGAAATCTCTTGATTGGGCAGAACTGACGGAGAAATCATTCCCCGTAATGCCGATCAATTGGGCCGAACGAGTGGAATTTATCCTCCTCAAGCCGACTCAATATCATTGCTTTATTCAGCTGGATGAGCTGTTTACTGAAATGAAAAAGCATTTTTATAAATATCATGCGATGAATCGATAAAACCTTCTCTTAAAAGGGGAGGTTTATTTATGAACAAAAAAAGCCATCACCCGAAGGGTGACGGCTTTTTTGTTTAATTTGTTTTTTGAGTTGATGATGAGTTTGTTTGTGCTTTATTAGATGTGTCTGTTTTATTTTTATTCGTGTCAGAACCTGATGAATCATTTTTACCAGAGTTCGAATCACCATCCGATGTATCCTGGTTGTTACTGTTGTCGTTATCGTTTGATTGGTCTTGGTTACTGTTGTCGGACGGATTGGTGTTCGTGTTGTCTTGTTTATTGTCTTGATCGTTTGTTGAATCATCTGTCTGATCTTGATCCGTCTGACCGTCATCTTTTTGAGAATCATCAGTTTGTGTATCATCCTGAGTCTTCTCATCATCTTGTTTTTCATCATCCGTTTGTTGCTGGTCTTTTTTATCTTCATCGTCTTCAGCTTTTGGCACCTCATAGGATGTGGAAGCTGTGCTTTTGCCATCATCACTGACGGCTGTTACTTCGAATTTGTACACAGATCCTGGCTGCACACCCGAAATGACTGCTTCTTTTGCAGAGCTGTTTTGAATTTCCGAGTAGCTGCCGCCATCAACAGATTGCTTAACAGCAAAGGTCGCATCTCCGTCGTAATTCCAGCTTAACGTTAGAGATTGATTGTCTTTATCGTATTTCACGTTTAAACCAGACAATTTAGCTGTTTCCTCTTTTTCTTCTTTCTCATATGTTTTAGAAACAGTAGAAGGAGCTGTGCCTTTAACAAAGTACTCTGTGAGCTTCTTATCGCTTGGCGTATTTGGCCCTGCCAGTTTTGCCGGATTAGAGCCTTTTTCTACAGTGGCTTCCACTACACTGTCAGGCTTCTCAAATGATCCGCTTCCGTCATCGACATCGGCGATGAGTTGGGCGAAGATGCGCTTTGCAATCTGTTGCTCTGTTTTATTTAAAGATTTTTTCCCTATCTTATTTTGAGAATCTACACCTGTCCAAACAGCAGCGGTATATTGAGGTGTATATCCTACAAACCATGAATCTGGTACACCGCCTTGTGCGATATTGTATTTTTGCATATCCGTTTCATCAAAGTTTGTTGTACCTGTTTTACCTGCAACTTCCACTCCCGGAACTTGGGCGAGCTGTCCAGTACCTGTCTTAACAGCTGTTTTCAGCATATCTGTAATCATAAACGCAGTATAATCGCTCATGGCTGACTTTGATTTTGGTGTTAAATCAAGCTTTGTGCCATCGTTAAATTCAATAGACTTTACAAAATGCGGTTCATTATATGTTCCGTTATTTCCGAAGGCGCTGTATGCTCCTGCCATTGTAAGTGAAGAGACACCGACATTCCCTTCTCCGAATCCTCCAATAGAGTAGGATTCATATACAGTATCTTTATCTAATCCCAGCCCAAGTCCATTGGCAAAGTCTACCGCTGTATCTTTTCCGACTGCTTGGAATGCTTTTAAAGCTGGAATATTACGAGATTGTGCCAGTGCTTCACGCATAGACATTGGTCCTTTATATCTGCGGTCAAAGTCTCGAATAGGTGTTCCATCTGAATACGTGTAAGCTGAGTCATCAATTTGCTCATAAGTTGACCATTTTTTATTTTCAATAACTGGACCGTAGTCGAGAATAGGTTTAATGGTAGATCCAGGCTGTCGCTTAGCTTGGGTCGCGTAATTGTAGCCTCCAACCGTAGAATTTCTTCCCGCACCAATCGCGCGGACTTCTCCGGTTTTTGTATCGAGAAGCGTCACGCCGCCCTGCATACCTTCAGTAAATCCGACAGTGTCTCCGTCCATTAATTCATCTAGTTTATCTTGTGCTTTTGTATCTAATGTTGTATAAATCTTTAATCCGTCAGCAGATGGATCGACATCAGATTTTTCATCAATTTCTTTCATGACTTCTTCAACAAACGCGCTGTATTTATTTGAGTTTGTTTTTTCATATTCCTTCTGTGACACAATGCCTTCGTCTTTCACTGCCACTTTTTTCGCTTTGTTGTATTGAGAATCAGAAATGAATCCTTGTTTTTTCATCAGACTGAGGACGATGTTCCGTCTTTTTTCCGCTTTATCCGGGTTTTTAACCGGGTTGTACGCTGTTGGGCTCTGCGGCATGCCCGCCAGTGTGGCAGCCTGTTCGACAGTCAATTTGCTTAAATCTGTGACGCCGAAAAACTCTTCCGCCGCTTTTCCGATTCCGTATGCTCTAGGAGAAAAATAAATCCGGTTTAAATACATTTCTAAAATTTCATCTTTAGAGTAATTGCGCTCCAGCTGAATTGAAAGCCAAACTTCCTGCACCTTCCGTTTTAACGTCTTCTGATGTGAAAGAAGGGAGTTTTTAACGACCTGCTGGGTGATCGTACTTCCGCCTTCAGCTCCGAAGCCGTCTGTAAAGTTGGCAACTAAGGCGCCGCCGATACGGACAGGGTCAATCCCGTGGTGCTCATAAAAACGAGCGTCTTCTGTCGCGATAAAGGCTTCTTTCACAACATCGGGTATTTGATCTATCGGCACGTAGGTCCGTTTTTCAGCGCCGACTTCAGCGATTTCTTTTCCGTTTTTATCGTATATTGTTGATGAATAAGGCGTCTTCAATTTACTTTCATCCAGTTTTGGCGCATCTGAAACCATGACGGCAAATGTAACGGCACCGCCGACAACGCCTAAAACAAACAGAATGAGTAAAGTGAGAAGGGTCTTTTTAAACAATCCGCCCTTTTTCCGTTTTTTTCCTTTTTTTGGTGAAGGACTCGACTTGCTGTTCGCTTTTCGTCGAGCTTCACGGCTGTTAAATTGATCTGACATAACATCTCAACCTTTCGTTAATCAACCTTTCGCACCAGATGATGGCGAAAAATAAAGCTGTTCAATAATACTAATATAATCAATTCTAGGTGCGTATCCAAGAGAAATCGGATAAGCCGCTTCTTCCAACTCATCTTTTCGAATTGATTTTCTGCCGTTTTTTTCTTTTCTGTCCCAGAAATAAAACAGCTTATCGGCTTCCAAAAAATAAACCTGGTCGAAAGCGGATATAATAACAAAACAAATACCGTCTTGAGCCTTTACCTGCTTCATATGTTCGATTTGATGGTCATGGAAATTCTGCAGGGGGAAAGAGGTCTTGTTTTTCGTTTCTTTCGCCTCAAAATCAATATACCGTCCTTTGTAAATCCCATTGTAGTCTGTTGTCGATGATTGTTTAAAATAAGCTTCTTTAATCACTGCGGCACTTCTTTTTGGATAATGGACATTTACAATTTGAACAGGTGTCGGCTTTTTGTGTATAACGGCAATTTGGTTTGTCAGATAATACTTATTCGTTTCGTTTAAGTCATCTTCGAGGGTCATTCCGCGATTACTGTATGACGGGGCCCTTTTCTGACTGCTTTGGGATGAAACCGAATGTTTCGGCTGAAATGTTTTTCCGTTAGGATACCGAATCACTTTCTCATCCTCCTTATTAAACTATTCATAACGGAAGTGATTGAACGTGCAAGAACAACAGACCATCAGTAAGCTTCTGAGCCGGATTGAGCAGCAAACAAAAACAAAAAACGCGGATAACATTTCAAGAACGAACGCTTATAAAGCATTTTATGACCGTCATCCGGAAATCAAATGGTCACTCTTGGCTTCTTTCGTTTCTCGTAATGCCGGCTGGTCAATGACTGACTTAAAAGGCAGTCTGTTTCAGCTTGGACTCCGTGAGAGACAGCAAGAATGGTTCTTTTTAGCCTACGAAAGAGCGAACTGGCTTATTTTTTCGGATGCCTATCCGCAGCTTCTTTTGTACCACTGGTCAAAAAAAGTCGGGAAACCGCTGTTTCATCTTCTGCATGTGTTTGGCGTCTCACAATTTATGTCGGAAGAATGGGACCGTTTTTGGCATGAGCGAAACACAGAGCGGCTAATGTATGCCCTCATTATAAATGAACAAAACACTATCCAAACACCTATTATACAAAATCCTTCGTTTAAAAAGAATGTTTTTGACACGATTCCTTTTTATTTAAGTGACTGGTTTCATTTTAACACCGTTATTTTTCCTTCCTCAGACGGGTTCCTTTACGGCATTTCAGTGAAACGCTTTTCAAAGGCGGAGGAAAGGATAAGGCTGGGAAAGCAGCTGTCTGAATTGCTGTTCAAGCCAGAATTGTTTTCCGCTTTTTATCACTTTTTGCACACAGTGCCGCACACAGGTTCCCGTTTTGATATGGAAAAGATGATCGGGATTACAAAGAGAACATCTCCTATGCTAAGGACATGCTACCCTGAGGTAATCCACTCATTAGACGGAACGAAAACAGATTGGTTTCATGGAAAGATAAAGAAAACGTTCTTTAGGCGCGAGGAATTGCCGAAGCAGATTGAAGTGACAGACTGGTATTTACATAAAAAGCGTCAGCTTCATGCGCTTTTTGCGGTGGAACATTGGCTGAAAAAATAAAGAAGCAAGGGAATTCCTTGCTTCTTACGTAGAAGGGCGGTTCGGGCCGCCTAATTTTTTATCTAAAGAATCGATTGCTTTTGATTCAGTCTTTTTTTGTTGGCCGGCTTTTTTCGGTCTAGTTTTCATACGGCACCTCCTCACAAGTATCGTTTGCATTAAGGAGGAGGATCATACAATTTTTGCGGGTGTTTTTGTCGAAAACTTCAGCTTTTCGTGGAATACCTGTT
Source organism: Bacillus sp. MBGLi79 (assembly GCF_002953915.1). Lineage (NCBI taxonomy): Bacteria > Bacillati > Bacillota > Bacilli > Caryophanales > Bacillaceae > Bacillus > Bacillus sp. MBGLi79. Next base: position 2,554,134 of record NZ_CP026521.1, on the reverse strand, counting down.
TGTTTGGCGATTTGCTTCTAGTTTTGTCATGAAGAAGGAAAGAGCCTGGGGAGCAAAGAATGTTAACCGGAGAGACGAGGAAAGGGAGGTACACGAATGTCCGGTTATGTAAGCAAGACAGATATTCTCCGTATGCTTTCTGATATAGAAGATGAATTAACGCGAGCTGAACAAAGTCTGAATCATTCTGTAAATGCATTAGAGGCTGAGATGCGGGAAGCGGAAAACGATCGCCTGAGTGTGCTGGAAGAAGAAATCATAGATCTTCATATTTGTATAAATGAGCTGTATCAATCGCCTGAACACAGGTATGCGTTTGAGAAGGTATACCGCATCGGCTGAATTTACGAGTGAAATTTGGTACGATAGGCATTGAGGTGAAAGGTATTGCTATCACAAACATTGCTGGAAATGACCGAGAAAATGATTGAAGTTGCTGAAAAAGGCGCTGATCGGTATCAGGAAGGAAAAAGCAGTAATCATTCTTATGATTTTTTTGAGACGATAAAGCCTGCAGTTGAAGAGAATGATGAGCTGGCGGCTCGCTGGGCGGAGGGTGCTCTTGAATTGATAAAAGCCCGTCGCCCTAAATATGTGCATAAAGAGCAAATTGAGACCGCAAAAGATAATTTCCTGGAATTGGTCCTTCAATCATATGTTCATCATATTCATAAAAAACGATTCAAGGACATCACTGAGTCAGTCCTTTATACATTGCATGCAGTAAAGGATGAAATTGCAAGAGAAGACAGCCGGTAAAGGCTGTCTTCTTTTAAATTCGTTATAGGGGGCCGGACGTTAATTCATCTCATATGCCGGGCTTTCTGCTCCATTTGCTTCGAGAACCTTCATACTGTTACGAAACTCAGTTATGCTGAGATGTCCTTGAATATAGAGGAACTTGGCAAAGTCCATCAGTTTATTCATACAGTCTGTTTCATATTTCTTCATTTCTGCAAAACGTTTGCTTAAGTATGATACGTTCATTATGGTGCATCCCCTCTCATCTGTATTGAAAATATGGTACCATAATGATTCGACTTTTTTCTGTTTTTAAAAAATTTAAACTTTCGACACAATTTGACAAACACTAATCTTTACTCGTGACACAAACAATAGAAGTCATTCATACATATATAGAAGAGAAATATGTTGAGTTTAGGGGGAATCGCAATGAACAGGAGCTCTCGAAGCTATCCTCGGCAAATGGGCTATTATGATCCTCAGCAAATGCAAGGATATTATCAGCAGGCTGCACCCGGTTATTTGGAGCAACATCTGCCTCAGCAGCATTATGGACAGCAGGATTACTATCAGCCCTATGCTCCGATCCAGCCTATGCCTATGCAGCCGCCTGTATTTTCCAACCCTTATCCTATTCCAAGGCCTAATCAACAGCAGCCTTCGCAATTTCAAAGCATTATGTCGCAGTTCAAAAAAGCCAATGGGCAATTTGATTTTAATAAAATGATGGATACGACAGGTCAAGTGATGAGTGCAATGAATCAGGTCGGATCTTTAATAAAGGGATTTACCAGCTTTTTTAAATGATAGAAGCATGAATAAATCGTTCATTCATGCTTATTTTTTTGGAAAGAATAGTGTCATTGTCTGCTCGTTCCAAGATGTTTCCATCTCTTCTTGGCGAACTTCATAAGGAAGCTGCACCGTTCTTGTCATGCTTGTAAAGGTAGCCTCATTTTGGTGTTTCTGTTTTTCTTGGAGTGTGACATGGAGATACCTCGATTTGACATCAACGATGATTTCGCCATCTCGAAACGTCGCCGGAATGGTAATATCGACATAAAGCCCAGTATCTCTTTCTCTGACATGTATGGTCGTCTGCACATCCTTTAAACTCGAATTGATCAGGTTCTGAAATCCGTTTATAAGGTTGCCGAATGCTGAGGATTGAAAAAGAGTGTCTATTGCCTCCGTTATGATTTCCTCTTTCTTTTGCAGTTCGTTCTTTTTGTCATCATAGAATTCCACTTTTAGCCACCGCCTTTTTTTAACCAGATTATGCGTCTATGCCAGATGTTGTTATAAATTGAAGCAAAATTGAAAGTGTGGTTAAATAGTGGTGAATGAAGGGATAACGGTTGAAGTGAATGAGAAGGGAGAAAACACATTGCTGAAAAAATTATTCGGAATGGGCAAAACTCAAGAAAAAGTGACAGAAGAGGTTATTTATTCTCCGGCAGACGGTACAGTAATGGACCTGTCAGATGTGCCGGATCCAGTTTTTTCACAGAAAATGATGGGAGAAGGAATAGCGGTGGAGCCCTCTAACGGTGAAATCGTTTCTCCCGCTGAAGGTGAAGTCATTCAGATTTTCCACACCAAACACGCCGTTGGCATTCGGACTCGCTCGGGAATTGAGCTGTTAATTCATGTCGGGCTGGAGACAGTCAATATGAACGGAGAAGGATTTACTGCCCACATTAAAGAAGGGGATAAAGTGAAGGTCGGTGACCCGCTGATTACATGTGATTTGGAATTAATAAAAGAAAAAGCGAGCAGCACAGTCATCCCGATCGTTATTATGAATGGTGAGGCTGTAGGATCAATTGTGCCGGCAGGCGAAAAGGCTGCCCGTAAAGGCGAATCAAAGCTCCTTACAATCAAAGCGAAATAAGCAGGGCGTATGCCTTGCTTTTTTTATTCAACTGTATAAAATTTGCACCTAGCCATGCAAACAAATATTCGGTAAACTGTACTTGACAAAGAGGTGTAAAGAATGAAAAAGAAATCACTGACTGAACTCATTTCCGATTTTAAAGGAAATGAAAACGTTGTGAATTGGCATGAAATTGAGCCTCGTGAAGCAAAAACAAGGCCCATGCCTGAAAGTATAGATGAGAGGATCAAAGCTGCCCTTACGAAAAGGGGCATTGATGAACTATATACCCACCAATATTCCGCTTTTTATTATGTGCAAAAAGGAGAAAGCATTGTTACCGTTACGCCAACCGCGTCAGGAAAAACGTTATGCTACAACCTCCCAGTCCTGCAGTCCATCGCCCAGGATGAAACAAATCGGGCGTTATATTTATTTCCGACTAAAGCGCTGGCACAGGACCAAAAGAGCGAGCTAAATGAAATCATCGATGAAATGGGAATTGACATTAAAAGCTTTACATATGACGGGGATACGTCTCCGGCAATCAGGCAAAAGGTGAGAAAAGCAGGTCACATTGTCATTACAAATCCCGATATGCTGCACTCTGCCATTCTTCCGCATCATACGAAATGGGTCAGTTTGTTTGAAAACCTTAAGTATATCGTCATTGATGAGCTTCATACTTATCGGGGGGTGTTCGGAAGTCATGTGGCAAATGTGATCCGTCGGCTGAAGCGGATCTGCCGGTTTTATGGAAGTGATCCGGTTTTCATTTGCACTTCTGCAACGATTGCCAACCCGAAGGAATTGGGAGAGCAGCTGACAGGCAAACCGATGCGGCTGGTCGATGACAACGGTGCCCCGAGCGGACGCAAGCATTTCGTATTTTATAATCCGCCAATTGTAAACAAACCGCTGAATATTAGAAGGAGCGCAACTGCAGAAGTGAATGAACTGGCGAAAGAGTTTCTTAAAAACAAAGTGCAGACCATTGTTTTTGCCAGAAGCAGGGTCCGGGTGGAAATTATTTTAAGCCATATTCAGGAGCTTGTGAAAAAAGAGATCGGGACAAAGTCAATCAGAGGCTATCGGGGAGGCTATCTTCCGAAAGAGCGGAGAGAAATCGAAAGAGGCCTGAGAGAAGGCGACATTTTAGGAGTGGTCAGTACCAATGCCTTAGAGCTTGGTGTTGATATCGGCCAGCTGCAGGTGTGTGTGATGACGGGTTATCCCGGAAGTGTCGCAAGTGCTTGGCAGCAGGCGGGACGAGCCGGCAGAAGACACGGTGAATCTTTAATCATCATGGTAGCCAATTCGACGCCGATCGACCAATATATTGTACGGCATCCTGAATACTTCTTTAATCGTTCGCCGGAATCTGCAAGAATCAATCCGGAGAATTTGATTATTTTAGTAGACCACTTAAAGTGTGCTGCTTATGAGCTTCCATTTAGAGCTGATGAAGAATTTGGGCCCATGGATGTAAGTGATATTCTTGAGTATCTTCAGGAAGAGGCCGTTCTTCACCGCAACGGCGAACGGTATCATTGGGCAAGTGAGTCGTTCCCTGCTTCAAACATCAGTTTGCGTTCCGCATCACAGGAAAATGTCGTCATAGTTGATCAGTCGGATATTGCAAATGTCAGGATTATCGGTGAAATGGACCGTTTTAGTGCGATGACGCTTTTGCATGATGAAGCTATTTATTTGCATGAAGGTGTTCAGTATCAAGTAGAAAAACTCGATTGGGACCATAAAAAGGCTTATGTCAGGAAAGTCGATGTTGAATATTATACGGATGCCAACTTGGCAGTTCAGCTAAAAGTATTAGAAGTTGATAAAACGACAGAAAACAGCCGTACGTCACTGCACTATGGTGACGTCACTGTCAATGCCCTGCCGACCATTTTTAAAAAAATAAAAATGACCACTTTCGAAAATATTGGCTCTGGTCCTATTCATTTGCCGGAAGAAGAACTGCATACAAGTGCAGCTTGGCTCGAAATCAAAACAGCAGACGAAGACATCGGGGAAAAGACGCTGGAACAGCTGCTTCTTGGCATTTCGAATGTGCTGCAGCATATTGTCCCTGTGTATATCATGTGTGACCGAAACGATGTGCATGTCGTTTCTCAAATCAAAGCAGCCCATACCGGATTGCCAACCATATTTTTATACGATCATTATCCGGGCGGTATCGGTTTGGCGGAGGAAGTCTTTAAACGTTTTTCAGACATTAATGAAGCGGCGAAACAGCTGATTACATATTGTCCTTGTGATGACGGCTGTCCGTCTTGTATAGGTACCGAAATAGAAGGGATAAAAGCAAAAGAAAGAATTTTGCGCATGTTGGATCAGATGTCGTAAGGAGGGAGGTTGGATATGTCATTAAAAGGGAAACTCCAGCGTATGAAAAAGCACATGGTGCTCGACGAAGGAGAACAAAAAATAGAAGCTGGCAAACAAGAAAACCACTTTGATGACATCCCGTTTTTAGAAGAGTGGGAGGCTTTTGGCATGGAGCCTTTCTTTTTCGAAGATGAATACTGCCTCATCAGAGAAGTAGAATATCCGCTTTCTCACCGCCATGGGTTATACCATTTTTCTGAGCTTGAGGATGTGATCAAATTATGGAACCAAAGCAGCCTGTCTCATACGTTGTCAGCAAAAGGGTATAACAAAAACAATCTCTTTTTCTTTGATACAGAAACAACCGGTCTTGGAGGCGGAGCTGGGAATACCATTTTTTTGCTTGGCCATGCGAGAGTGTATGAAGACCGAGTGACAGTCAAACAGCATCTTTTGCCTAAGCCGGGGAACGAAGTCGCCTTGTATCAAAGCTTTTTAAGCGAGGTTGACATTACATCACTTGTGACCTACAACGGCAAAGCCTTTGATTGGCCTCAGGTGAAAACAAGGCATACCTTGATCCGTGACAGACTTCCGAAGCTTCCGGAATTCGGCCACTTTGACCTTTTACATGGAGCTAGACGCCTGTGGAAACATAAAATGGACCGTGTATCCCTCGATACGGTTGAAAAAGAAGAGCTCGGCATCCGCAGACTAGAAGACACACCAGGCTACTTGGCGCCGATGCTTTATTTTCATTTTATCAAGGCGCAAGAGCCGGATCTTCTAAAAGGCGTCCTGCAGCATAATGAAATGGATGTGCTATCGCTTATTTCATTGTATATTCATATGTCTAAAAAAATCCTTTCAGAATCACATGCGCCAAAAGAACACAGTGAAGCTTATGCCATGGCCAAATGGTTTATGGCTCATAAAGAGACGGATCAAGCGATCAAACAGCTGGAAAGGCTTATAGAAAAACCGTTTGAGGATCAGGACAGTGCACGACTGGATTTATCGCTCCTGTACAAAAAACAAAACCGCTTGGAAGATGCAGTGCCGCTTTGGGAAAAACTGTCCTGCTCGCAAAATCAGAAGTGCAGATACGCTGCTGTAATAGAGCTCGCGAAATATTTTGAGCATAAGAAAAAAGAATTCGGAAAAGCATTAGAGAAAGAGCTATATATTGAAAGGTTAGAGCAGAATGAAATACAGGGGATAGCATTATATGGTTCA
>NZ_CP026521.1:2542274-2547826 GCF_002953915.1 Bacillus sp. MBGLi79 | reverse complement strand
AATTTCCGCTACATTGACCGGATTTTGTTTGAGTGGAAGAAAAACGGCATTTCAACAGTCGAACAAGCCGCAAACTACAGCCAAAGATTCAGGCGGAAGACCGCACCGCGGCAAAGTGAGCAAAAGGAGTATACAAGACAGGTTCCTTTTTACAATTGGCTTGAACAATAAAGTGAAAGGTGAAGACATGCTGACAAAAAAACAGATCGAGTTTTGTTTAGAAACAATCGGTGAAATGTTTCCGGATGCTGAATGCGAATTAGTCCATGACAATCCGTTTGAACTTGTCATCGCCGTCGCTTTATCGGCCCAATGCACAGATGCGCTTGTCAATAAAGTGACGAAAACGCTTTTCAAAAAATATAAAAAGCCTGAAGATTATCTTGCTGTTCCGCTTGAAGAGCTGCAGCAGGACATCAAATCGATCGGCTTATACCGGAATAAAGCAAAAAATATTCAAAAGCTCTGCAAAATGCTGCTGGAAGAATACGGCGGTGAAGTGCCGAAAGACCGGGATGAGCTGGTGAAACTTCCGGGCGTCGGGAGAAAAACCGCCAATGTCGTCGTTTCGGTTGCATTCGGTGTTCCCGCCATTGCCGTCGACACCCACGTGGAAAGGGTCTCAAAAAGGCTCGGCATTTGCAGATGGAAGGATTCGGTCACGGAAGTCGAAAAGACGCTGATGAAAAAAGTGCCTGAATCAGAGTGGTCCGTTACTCATCACCGCCTGATCTTTTTCGGACGCTATCACTGCAAGGCGCAAAGGCCGAAATGTGAAGAATGCCCGTTGTTTTCTCTGTGCAGGGAAGGGCAAAAACGATATAAAAAAGGGCTGGTGAAGCTGCCGTGACAAGCGTTTCTCTGTTGGACGAATACGAAAAAACGCTGCGTAAGAGAAGACCGGAATCCGGCGAAAAGCTTGACGTTCTTTTGGAAAATCCGCTCTGCTGCGATTTTTTTCTGGACATAGAAGAGGACAAGCCGTGGGAGCATGCGGAAGAATGGGTTCCGCTTCTGTTTGCGGCTTGGGAGCGTACAAAAGAAAAGCTTCTGCCCGTCTTTAAAACGAGAAAGTCAAGGTGCAGCCAGGATGATATGCTGAACGGGGTGTGCTGCTTGATCGCAAGCCTCCACTGGACGATGGGGGAGCCTGTCACAAGTCTCAACTGGGAGGCTATCACCCGTAAGGATTTTGGAGCTAAGCCGATGAACTGGACGGAACGCCTCGAGTTTATCCTCCAGAAACCAACGCAGTATCATTGTTTTATTCAGCTTGACGAATTGTTTACGGAAATGAAAAAGCAATTTTATAAATATGTTACCATCAATCATAAAAAAGCCACTCACTAAACTGTGAGTGGCTTTTTAGATTAATGGGTTCCGGTTGATTGACCATTGGAATTTGTTTGTTGATCATCTGTGTTGCTGTCTTGATCCGGGTTTTTGTTTTTGTCTTTATTCTGATCTTTGTTTTGATCATCGGCGTCATCATCTTTTCTGCCGTCTGTATTTCCCGGATTTTGATTGTTTTGATCTGGATTGCCTGAATTTTGATCATCCGGCTGATTAGAGTTGCCGTTATTTTGTTTGTCTTTGTCCTGATCATCATCAGCATCCTGCTTCTTCTCGTCATCCTCGTCTTTCTTTTCATCGTCCGCTTTTGACTCATCATCTTCAGCCGCATTGACTTTAAGCGTCACAGAAGCAGGGTCGCTTTCGCTATCTTCAGTAACGGCCGTGACTTGGAATTTGTAGACGGATCCTTCTTTTGCATTCGGTATGACGGCTTCTTTCGCACTGCTGTTTTGAATTTCGCTGTATCCGCCTCCGTCAACAGATTGTTTGACTTTAAAGGATACATCACCGTCTCCGGAATATGACCATGAAAGCTTGATGCTCTTTGATGCTTCATCATATTCTGCGCTCAAACCTGTCGGCTTGTCGGCATCTTCTTTTTCCTCATATTTTTTCGAAACAGTCGTCGGCTGTGTGCCTTTTACAAAGTACTCAGTGACTTTTTTATCGCTAGGCGTGTTGCTGCTGGCGAGCACCGGCGGGTTCGAGCCTTTTAGAACGGTCGCTTCAACGACGCTGTCAGGCTTTTCAAATGAGCCGCTGCCGTTGTCCACCTTGGCAATCAATTTTTTGAACAGAAGTTTGGCGACTTGCTGTTCGTTCGCGCTCAGCGAATTATGGCCAGATTTTCCGGTCCAGACGGCAGCTGTGTATTGCGGTGTATAGCCGACAAACCAAGAATCTCTTGCTCCATTAGGATTTATGCCATATTTTTTGATATCGGCTTCTTCAAAGTTGGTTGTACCTGTTTTACCAGCTACAGTAACATTAGGAACTTGTGCGGCTCTACCTGTTCCCGTCTGGACGGCTGTTTGTAGCATATCCGTCATCATGAATGCCGTGTAGTCGCTCATGGCAGCCTTTGATTCAGGCGTCAAGTCAAGTTTTGTGCCGTCATTGAATTCCACCGCTGTGACGGTGTGCGGCTCATTGTAGTAGCCGTTGTTGCCGAATGCGCTGTACGCTCCGGCCATTTGCAGTGTCGATACACCGTTTCCGAACCCACCGATCGCATAGGATTCGTGTAACTCATCCTTATCAATCGAAAGGCCAAGGCCTTTTGCAAAATTTAACACGTTATCTTTACCGGCAGCCTGAAACGCTTTTAAAGCAGGGATGTTTCTTGAATCGGCGAGTGCCTCTCTCATTGACATCCAGCGTTTGTAATTCCGGTCATAGTTATGAATTTCCTGGCCAGTTGAATATTTGTACGGCTCATCTTTAATCTGTTCATATGTCGACCATTTTTTGTTCTCAATAACAGGTCCGTAGTCAAGGATCGGTTTGATTGTTGAACCCGGTTGGCGTTTTTCATCAACTGCATAATTCCAGTCGCCCGTATTTCGATTTCGCCCGCCGCCGATCGCGCGGATTTCTCCGGTTTTTGTATCAAGCAAGGTGAGGCCGGCCTGCATTTTTTCGGTATACTGGATCGAATCGCCGTCCATCAGCTCATCCACATAATCCTGGGCGTCTGTATCAATCGTCGTGTAAATCTTCAGTCCGTCCGTTCCCGGAGTGACGTTCGCTTTTTCTTTTACTTCGGCGACGGCCTGCTCGACAAACGCGCTGTATTTGTTGGACGTTGTTTTTGCGTACTCCTTCGGAGAGACAAGGCCTTTTGTGACGGCTACTTTTTTCGCTTTGTTGTACTCTGCGTCAGAGATAAAGCCGTGTTTATTCATCAGACTCAGCACGACATTGCGCCGTTTCTCGGCTTTTTCCGGATGTTTAATCGGGTTGTAGTTATTCGGGCTTTGCGGCATGCCGGCAAGCGTTGCGGCCTGCTCGACCGTTAAGTCGTTAAGATCTGTAACCCCGTAGAACTGCTCAGCCGCTTTTCCGACACCGTAGGCTTGCGGCGAGAAGTAAATCCGGTTTAAATACATTTCCAGAATTTCGTCTTTTGAATATTTTCTCTCGAGCTGGAACGACAGCCAGACTTCCTGGACTTTCCGTTTCAGCGTTTTTTCATGTGACAGAAGGGAGTTTTTGACGACCTGCTGTGTGATCGTACTTCCGCCTTCAGAACCGAATCCGCCTTCGAAGTTTGCCAGAAGCGCTCCTCCGATCCGGATCGGGTCGACGCCGTGGTGGTCATAGAAACGCGCGTCTTCCGTTGCAAGAAATGCGTTTTTGACGGAATCAGGGATGTCTTTAATCGACACGTACGTCCGCTTTTCTGAACCAATTTCGGCGATTTCTTTTCCGTTTTTGTCATAGACGGTGGAAGAGTACGGTGTTTTCAGTTTTGCGTCATCAAGGGACGGCGAGTCCGCTACCATCACCGCAAAAGTGACGCCCCCGGCAATCAAGCCGATAACACCAATGATTAAAATGGATAAAAGAATTTTTTTAAACAATCCTGCTTTTTTCTTTTTCTTGGGTTTAGAATGAGTATTAGACCTGCTATTGCCCTGCTGGGCTTTTCGCCGTTCCTGGCGGCTGTTAAATTGATCTGACATAACATCTCAACCTTTCGTAGTTAAACCTTTCCGCTCACATGACTTTTAAATCATAATTTATGATGGCGAAAAATACAACTGATCAATAATCTTAATATAATCAATTCTTGGCGAGTATCCAAGTGAAATAGGGTGAGCGGCTTCCTGAAGCTCGTCTTTTCGGATCGATTTTCTGCCGTTTTGCTTTTTCCGCTCCCAGAAATAAAATAATTTTTCTGCTTCCAAAAAATAAATTTCTTCAAAAGCGGATATGATAACAAAACAAATGCCGTCTTGCGCCACAACCTGCTTCATATGCTCGATCTGATGATCGTGGAAATTCTGAAGCGGGAAAGAGGTCCGGCTCTTCGTTTCTTTCGCTTCAAAATCGATGTAGCGGCCTTTATAAACCCCATTATAATCAGTAGTTGACGACTGCTTGAAATATGCTTCCTTGATCACCGCAGCGCTTCGCTTCGGATAATCGACCTGAACAATCTGTACAGGAGTCGGTTTTTTATGGATGACCGCAATCGAATGAGATTGATAATACATATTCGTTTCATTCAGGTCATCTTCGAGGGTCATGCCGCGATTGGAATACGACGGCTTCTTTTGCAAGGATGAGGCAGCTGTTTTCGGCTGATACGATTTGCCGTTCGGGTAACGAATCACTTTCTTCATCCTCCTTTTACAAAAATCTGGATACTAACGGAAGTGGCTGATCTTGCACAACACTTTTTCCGCGGCGGAGCTGACGAGCCGCATTCAAGAGCTAACCGCAAAACTGAACAAGGACAATATCTCACGGACAAATGCCTACAAACGCTACTTTGACCGCCATCCTGAAATCAAGTGGTCGTTTTTGGCTTCATTTGTTTCCAGGAATGCCGGCTGGTCGATGACCGATTTAAAAGGGCGTTTATTCGAGCTCGGACTTACGGCTTTTCAGCAGAACTGGCTGTTTTTAACGTATGAAAGAGCGAACTGGCTGATTTTTTCGGACGCCTATCCGCAGCTCCTGTTATACCATTGGTCCAAGCAGCTTGGCCAGCCGCTGTTTCATTTGCTCTCCTCATTTGGTGTGTCTTCATTTATGAAAACGGAGTGGGAGCGGTTCTGGCATGAGCGCGATCAAAAGCGGCTCATGTACGCTCTCATTATAAATGAACAAAACACTATCCAAACTCCTATTATACAAAATCCTTTGTTTAAAAAGAATGTTTTTCAGACGATTCCTTTTCAGCTATGTGAATGGTTTCACTTCAACACAGTCATTTTTCCGACGGTAGAAGGCGTTTTTTACGGCGTGTCTGTCAAACGCTTCACTAGTTTAAAGGAAAGGATCAAGCTCGGCAAGCAATTAAGCGAGCTGCTGTTTTCGCCTGAGCTTTTCCCCGGTTTTTTTCACTTTACATCATGTGTTCCGCATACCGGGTCGCGCTTTGATATGGAACGCTGGGCAGGGGTTAAAATCAGAACCTCGCCATTTTTGAGAACGTGTTATCCCGTTGTTGCCCATTCATTAGACGG
>NZ_CP026521.1:2540828-2542174 GCF_002953915.1 Bacillus sp. MBGLi79 | reverse complement strand
CATTTTCAGCATGTTCATTACTTCCCGCAAACTCAATCAGCTGTCAACCAGGCATCACATCAGCACTTCGTGAGCCCTGGCGCAGGAATGATGCCCGGGCCTGGAGCGATGCCAGGACCTGGAATGGGTATGGGTCCTTACTAAAAAGGATTTTCGGAAGTTTTGTCAGGATGAACGAGCGCCGGATTGAACGTGAGCAACAGAATATCTTTTAAAAAAATGGGGCGGAATACGGCCCCATTTTTTAGCAGGTGATCATAATGAAAGTATTGGCCGTTACAGGGTACAAGCCGTTTGAACTGGGGATTTTCAAACAGGATGACAAGGCCCTGTTCTACATAAAAAAAGCGCTTGAAAACCGATTGACCGCCCTGCTTGAGGAAGGGCTGGAATGGATCCTTATCTCAGGCCAGCTCGGCACGGAACTATGGGCGGCGGAAGTTGCGTTTTCGCTGCAGGAAGAATATCCCGACTTGAAAGTGGCGGTTATCACTCCGTTTTTGGAACAGGAAAAGAAGTGGAACGAGAAAAATCAAGAGCAGTATGAAGCTGTGCTCGCAGCCAGCGATTTCACTGAAAGCTTGACACACAGGCCGTACGAAAGCCCGGTCCAATTTAAACAAAAAAACCGGTTTTTCATCGAAAAGGCGGATGGCTTATTGATTCTGTACGACGAAGAAAGAGAAGGCTCGCCTGTGTATATGCTGAATGAAGCAAAAAAAGCTCAAGAAAAACGCGATTTTCCGATTTACACGATTACGATGGATGACCTGAGAGTCACCGTTGAAGAAAGCAGCTTTTACGAAGAGTAAAAAGTGCAAGAGAAAATTTGACATTGCACACGTTTTCTGAAAAAATATAAGATGATGATTCACGATATGAGGTGAAAAAGATGCTTGCTGATAAAGTGAAGCTTTCTGCTAAAGAAATTTTGGAAAAAGAATTCAAAACAGGAGTCAGAGGCTACAAGCAGGAAGATGTTGACAAATTCTTGGACATGGTCATTAAAGACTATGAAGCCTTCCATCAGGAAATCGAAGAATTGCAGCAGGAAAACCTGCAGTTGAAAAAACAGCTTGAAGAAGCGAACAAGAGACAGCCGGCTCAATCAAATACGACCAATTTTGATATTCTAAAACGGCTTTCCAATTTGGAAAAACATGTGTTTGGAAGCAAATTATACGATTGATGAAAACCGCTTGCCCTTTAGAACAAACTAAGCTATAATAGTTGATGTCTTAACGTTCGGGTAATCGCTGCAGATTTTACATCTGTAGAGGAAAGTCCATGCTCGCACGGTGCTGAGATGCCCGTAGTGTTCGTGCCTAGCGAAGTCATAAGCTAGG
>NZ_CP026521.1:2539427-2540751 GCF_002953915.1 Bacillus sp. MBGLi79 | reverse complement strand
TCTCACTAGAAATGGTGAGAGTGGAACGCGGTAAACCCCTCGAGCGAGAAACCCAAATTTTGGTAGGGGAACCTTCTGGACGGAAATGAACGGAAAGAAGGACAGAGTTGACTCTGTAGATAGATGATTACCACCCGAGTACGAGGCTTAGCAGCCGACAGCAGTACGACGGAACAAAACATGGCTTACAGAACGTTACACACTATTATGATGATGACAATGTATAAGCTCTCCGCAGGTAGGAGAGCTTTTATCATGTAAAAAACATACATAAAAACAGGTGATATGATGAAAACCTATACATTAATTGCAACAGCGCCGATGGGAATTGAAGCGATCGTTGCCAAAGAGGTGCGAGATCTAGGATATGATTGTACGGTTGACAACGGCAAAGTCGTGTTCGAAGGTGATGCCCTCGCCATCTGCAGAGCCAATCTGTGGCTGAGAACTGCTGACAGGGTGAAAGTGCAGGTTGCCGAATTTACGGCCAAGACCTTTGACGAGTTATTCGAGAAGACAAAAGCGGTCGACTGGAGCGCCTATCTTCCTGAACACGCCTCATTCCCCGTGACGGGAAAGTCTGTTAAATCAGTGCTTGCAAGCGTGCCGGACTGCCAGCGCATCGTCAAAAAGGCGATCGCCGAGAAGCTGAAATCAGCGTATCAGACACAAGGCGGGTGGCTTGAGGAAACAGGCCCGGAATATAAAATCGAGGTCTCCCTTTTAAAAGACAAAGCGGTCATTACGCTTGATTCATCCGGAGCCGGGCTTCATAAACGGGGATACCGAACCGGTCAAGGGGAAGCGCCGCTGAAAGAAACCCTCGCTGCAGCATTGATTCAATTGACAAATTGGACGCCTGACAGACCTTTCGTCGATCCGTTTTGCGGTTCGGGCACGATACCGATCGAAGCGGCTTTGATCGGCCAAAATATTGCGCCGGGTTTCAACAGGGATTTTGCATCCGAAAGATGGGAATGGATCAGCAAAGAAGTGTGGGATCAAGCAAGGCTTGAAGTCGAAGACAAAGCGAATTATGATCAGCCGCTGTCAATTTCGGGGTATGACCTGGATCATCGTATGATCGAGATCGCCAAAGCGAATGCCGAGGAAGCGGGACTAGCCGATTTCATCGAATTTAAGCAAATGCAGGTAAAGGATTTTCGGGCGAAAGAGGAATACGGCGTGATTGTCGGAAATCCGCCGTACGGGGAACGCCTCGGTGAAAAGAAAGCAGTCGAAGCCATGTATAAAGATATGGGCGAAGCATTTGCCGGACTTGATACGTGGTCTGTTTACATGCTGACATCAAACGAGCGTTTTG
>NZ_CP026521.1:2531914-2539327 GCF_002953915.1 Bacillus sp. MBGLi79 | reverse complement strand
GCACACTTTTAAAATAGGTCTTTGCATCAGAACATGTACCCCTTATTTTTCATAGCTTAGTATTGTAATAAAGTTTATGGAAAGGGGATTTTATCATGCATCACTGTAGACCGCATATGATGGCTCCAATTGTCCATCCTACCCATTGCTGTGAACACCATACGTTTTCGAAGACTATCGTGCCGCACATTCACCCACAGCATACAACAAACGTAAACCACCAGCATTTTCAGCACGTTCACTACTTTCCACACACTTTCTCAAATGTTGACCCGGCTACGCATCAGCATTTTCAAGCAGGGAAACCTTGCTGCGACTACTAGTATGGAAAACGTGCAGCTTGATGGTGTAAACAATGCAGCACATCAAATGGGGCCCATCGGGAGCCCCATTTTTTAAAGCAGGTGAAATGATGAAAGTATTGGCAATAACGGGCTATAAACCGTTTGAACTCGGGATATTTAAACAGGATGACAAGGCGCTGTATTACATAAAAAAAGCCATTAAGAACCGGCTGATTGCTTTTTTGGATGAAGGATTAGAATGGATTTTAATTTCAGGGCAGCTTGGGACGGAACTATGGGCGGCCGAAGCTGCATATGATTTGCAGGAAGAATACCCTGACTTAAAGATAGCTGTCATCACACCATTTTACGAGCAGGAAAAGAACTGGAAAGAACCGAATAAGGAACTGTATGAAGCAGTTCTGGCTCAGGCAGACTATGAAGCAAGCCTGACTCACCGTCCTTATGAAAGCCCGCTTCAATTCAAACAAAAAAATCAGTTCTTCATTGATAAGTCCGACGGGCTTCTGCTTTTATATGACCCGGAAAAGGAAGGCTCCCCTAAGTATATGCTTGGGACAGCGGAAAAAAGGCGCGAAAAGGATGGCTATCCCATCTACTTTATTACAATGGATGACTTGAGAGTGACAGTAGAGGAAGACACCTACTCATAGCAATAAGAGAAATTTGACAACCGTACAGATTTCTGAAAAAATATATGTGATGATTCACGATACGAGGTGAAAAAGATGCTTGCTGATAAAGTAAAGCTTTCTGCGAAAGAAATTTTGGAAAAAGAATTTAAAACAGGCGTTAGAGGCTACAAGCAAGAAGACGTTGACAAATTTTTAGATATGATTATTAAGGATTATGAAACCTTCCATCAAGAAATTGAAGAACTGCAGCAGGAAAATCTGCAGCTGAAAAAGCAGCTTGAAGAAGCTAGCAAGAAACAGCCTGTGCAATCTAACACAACAAATTTTGATATTTTAAAACGGCTGTCTAACTTAGAAAAACACGTTTTTGGCAGCAAGCTTTATGATTGATCGCGCTTGAAAAAAATGGTGCTTGTAAATTGTAATCAGTTGTTATATAATAATTCATGTTCTTAACGTTCGGGTAATCGCTGCAGATCTCGAATCTGTAGAGGAAAGTCCATGCTCGCACGGTGCTGAGATGCCCGTAGTGTTCGTGCCTAGCGAAGTCATAAGCTAGGGCAGTCTTTAGAGGCTGACGGCAGGAAAAAAGCCTACGTCCTTTGGATATGGCTGAGTATCCTTGAAAGTGCCACAGTGACGAAGTCTCACTAGAAATGGTGAGAGTGGAACGCGGTAAACCCCTCGAGCGAGAAACCCAAATTTTGGTAGGGGAACCTTCTTAATGGAATTCAACGGAGAGAAGGACAGAATGCTTTCTGTAGATAGATGATTGCCGCCTGAGTACGAGGTGATAAGCCGTTTGCAGTACGACGGAACAAAACATGGCTTACAGAACGTTAGACCACTTACATTTAAAATGATGAAAACAAGCTCTCCCGTATAAGGAGAGCTTTTATCTTGAAATGAGAAAAGTTTTAGAAGACAGGGTGATACGATGAAGAAGTATACACTAATTGCAACGGCACCAATGGGTATTGAAGCTGTTGTCGCAAAGGAAGTACGAGATTTAGGATACGAATGCAAGGTTGATAACGGGAAAGTTATTTTTGAAGGTGATGCGCTCGCCATCTGCCGTGCAAACCTTTGGCTTAGAACAGCCGACCGCATAAAGGTTCAGGTTGCTTCTTTTAAAGCGAAAACATTTGATGAACTGTTTGAGAAAACGAAAGCGATTAACTGGCGCGCATTTATACCTGAAAACGGGAAATTCCCTGTCATCGGAAAATCGGTAAAATCAACACTTGCAAGCGTTCCCGATTGTCAGCGGATTGTCAAAAAAGCAATTGTAGAAAAGCTTAAGCTGCAGTCCGGCAAAGCCAATGATTGGATTGAAGAAACAGGTGCCGAGTATAAAGTGGAAATTTCTTTATTGAAAGATCAGGCTCTTATTACACTGGACTCATCAGGAACAGGCCTTCACAAACGAGGATACCGTGTCGATCAGGGCGGTGCGCCAATTAAAGAAACACTTGCAGCCGCTTTGGTGCAATTAACCAATTGGACGCCGGACCGTCCGTTTGCCGATCCTTTCTGCGGTTCCGGAACAATCGCGATTGAAGCGGCATTAATCGGCCAAAACATCGCTCCGGGATTCAACCGCGATTTTGTTTCAGAGGATTGGGAATGGATCCGCAAAGACCTGTGGGACAAAGCGCGGCTTGAAGTCGAAGAAAAGGCAAACTATGACCAGCCGCTTACGATTTTCGCAAGCGATATAGACCACCGCATGGTCCAAATCGCAAAAGAAAATGCAGAGGAAGCTGGCTTGGGAGATTTAATCCAATTTAAGCAGATGCAGGTCAAAGACTTCACAACGAATCTGGAGTTTGGCGTAATTGTCGGCAACCCGCCATATGGAGAGCGTCTCGGCGAGAAAAAAGCCGTTGAACAGATGTACAAAGAAATGGGGCAGGCGTTCGAGCAGCTTGATACTTGGTCTGTGTATATGCTGACATCAAATGAAAACTTTGAGGAAGCATACGGCAGAAAAGCAACGAAGAAACGCAAGCTCTTTAACGGATTTATTAAAACGGATTATTATCAATATTGGTCAAAAGTAAGACCGCAGCGCAAGAAAACAGAAAACGAATAAAAAGAAGACGCTCTGCATGCGTCTTCTTTCATCTTTCAGCCATATTCTATCGTTACCAACGGTGAGCTTTCGCATTGCTTCTCAATATAATGTTGGTTTGGGACATTTCAGTGTGACCGTTTACTTGAGACTTAGAACGTTTAGGCCGCGTCCAATTGTGATGAAACAGTTCAGAATGCTGATCTAATCGGTTTCTATAACTCATGTCAACATCACTCCCTGATAGAATATTGTTGATAAGACGGATAATCCAAAGACGGAATATCAAGTGTAGTTTGTGCAAGTTTCGGGGATAACATGCGGTAAAGCATGTATATAAAATGAAAAGTTCGCATACAATGATGATTATTTCCATCAGAGGTGATCTCATGCTGAACAGCGAACATTTTAATCTTATTCAAAGGGCGCTTGACGCAACAGCAAACGAGCTAAAGGAGCTCGGGACTGATTCGTCTCCGTCTGTGATGTCGCATGCGCAAAATGATTTAGAAAAAGCGGTAGAACATATTTATTCAACAGACCATCCTTTTTTATCGTCGCATGTGATCAATCGCAAGTAAACTGCAAAAAACTTGGCAATGCCAAGTTTTTTTATTGTATTCATAAGCGGAAAATGATATTATTGGTGGTCTGAATGTCGAATAGTTGGGGGTTGGAACTAGGTGACAACATCACGTTTGCCTTTTTCTTTAACGAAAACAAAGAATTTTTATGAAGAATTGAACAATTGGATTGGTGACGTGTTTTACGATATCCTTCCTGAAAAAGGGTTTGATCTTCGGGATGAACAAGTATTTATGGCTTTTCAGCTGGAGCGGGCGTTTAAAGAGAAAAAAGTCATGTTCGCCGAAGCTGGAGTGGGAACGGGGAAAACGCTGGTTTATCTTCTGTTTGCGATCAGCTATGCAAGGTATGTCGGCAAACCGGCCATCATTGCTTGTGCTGATGAAACATTAATCGAACAGCTGGTGAAAAAAAAATAGGGCGATATTTCAAAGCTGGCTGAGCATCTTGATCTGAAAATTGATACAAGGCTGTCAAAATCACATGAGCAATATTTATGCTTGAAGAAGCTTGAAAAAACAATGCAGCGTTCTGATGATGATAAATGGCTGGATCTTTATGAGTCGTTACCGTCATTTGTCCATGAGTCACAGGCGATGCAGCGCTTTTATCCGTATGGCGACCGTAAGCAGTACGCAAATCTATCAAATGAAGAATGGTCTGACGTAAGCTACGACTCGTTTCAGGACTGTCTGACTTGTGATATGAGACACAGGTGCGGCCTGACGCTTTCCAGAGATTACTACCGCAAGTCAACGGACTTAATCATATGTTCTCATGATTTTTATATGGAGCATGTATGGACGGAAGAATCACGCAAACGAGAAGGGCAGCTGCCGCTTTTGCCTGATCATAGTGCAGTTGTATTTGATGAAGGGCATTTGCTAGAGTTTGCTGCACAAAAAGCGCTTACCTACAGAGTGAAGCAGTCTACACTTGAATTGTTTTTAGAACGTTTGCTGCAAAATGACATCAGAGAAGAGTTTGCAGAATTGATTGAAGATGCACTTGCTGCAAATGACGAATTTTTCTATGTTCTTTCTGAAGAATCAAAAGAAGTAGCCGGTTCACACCGTTTAGAAATAAAAAATGACCAGCGTGTCAAAAAGACGGCGGACGAGCTTTGCCGTTTACTTGATAAAATCGGTGAGGCACTTGTATTCGAGTCTGAAATGTACACGATTGATCAATACGAGCTGTCAGTTGTAGAAGAGTATGTTGAACAAATGGCGTATTCATTATCTCTATATCAAAAGGACGCGATCAGCTGGCTGGAGAAAAAGGAAGCAGAATCAACTTTTGTCGTGATGCCGAGAACGGTAGCAGAAGTACTTGGCGAAAAGGTGTTTTCTAAGAAAATCCCTTATATCTTCTCGTCTGCTACGTTGTCAGAAGGAGGTTCATTTGATTATATTGCAGACAGTCTCGGGATTCATGATTATTTGTCATTAACTGTTGATTCCCCTTATGATTATGACGAGCAAATGACTGTTAATCTATACACAAAAACAGACATGGCGGCTGAACAAAAAGCGGCTGAGACGATTGAGACAATCAAACGTTACAAAGGAAGAACCCTTGTGCTATTCCCTTCTTTTGAAGAATTAAACGAGTTTAAAGAGCTGTCGGCTGCATGGGAGCTGCCGTATCCGATTTTCTTTGAAGGTGATGAAGAAATCAGCAGCTTAGTGGAGAAATTCCAAGAGGAAGAGGAAACAGTACTTTGTTCGGTTCACTTATGGGAAGGACTCGATATTCCTGGTGACGCATTGAGGAATGTTACAATTTGGTCATTGCCATTCCCGCCTCATGACCCTGTATTTACTGCGAAACGCAACGGAGCGAAAAAAGATCCGTTCGAAGAAGTGGATCTGCCATATATGTTGTTACGCGTACGGCAGGGCATCGGGCGTCTGATTCGCTCGAATCAAGACAACGGCTCGATTCACATTTACGCTGGCGGAGAAAATGAACGCATCATAGATGAGGTCAAAAAGGTCTTGCCTGTTGAACCGCATATGATGTAATAGGAAAAGCTGACGATCTTGTTCGTCAGCTTTTTTCATTGTCAGCGGGATAGCCAGCCTCCATCAACAGCTAAGATATGTCCATTCACATAATCTGAAGCACGTGACGCCAAAAAGACTGCTGTCCCTCCGATATCATCCGCTTGGCCCCAGCGGCCGGCAGGAATTCTTTTTAAAATGTCCTCATTTCGCTTTTCATCATCCCGAATAGGCTTTGTATTCGCAGTAGAAATATAGCCTGGGGCGATTGCATTGACCTGAATGCCCGATGCTGCCCACTCATTTGCAAAGGATTTTGTCAAACCGGCAACAGCGTGTTTGCTCGCGGTGTAAGCAGGAACGAGTATCCCGCCTTGAAAAGACAGGAGAGAGGCGATATTAATTATCTTTCCATAACCTCTTTTCAGCATGTGTCTGCCTGCCAGCTGTGTCAGAATAAACAAGCTGTTTAGATTGACATTCAGTACGTGCTGCCAGTTCTCTTCTGCAAAATGTTCCGCTTTTTCTCGATGAATAATACCCGCATTATTGACAAGAATGTCGATCTCCCTGTTTTCAAACAGCTCAGCTGCAGAATTCTTGATCGCTTCCGGCTTGCTCATGTCTAATGTAAAAGATGTAAATGTCCGGCCTTCCTGTTCCACAAGCTGCTGTGTTTCAGACAGACTGCTTGTATGTGATGTGCCGATAATATCAGCGCCAGCCCCGGCCAGCGCTTTGGCAATTCCTTGACCGATCCCTGTTCCCGGGCCTGTCACCAGCGCTGTTTTTCCTTCTAGTGAAAAGGCGTCATGCAGATAACCCATCTTATTTCAGCCCATCCATCGGAATGAGATCCATGTCCGTAAAAGTATAATTTTCTCCAGCCATCGCCCACACAAAGCTGTAATTTGATGTTCCTGCGCCAGAATGAATAGACCAGGCGGGGGAAAGGACAGCCTGCTCATTACCAACCACAAGGTGGCGTGTTTCGTCCGGCTGGCCCATGAAATGAAATACCTTTGAGTCCTTTTTAAGATCCAGATAAAGGTAAGCCTCCATCCGACGGTCATGAACGTGTGCTGGCATGGTATTCCAGTTGTTGTTTTGATCTAACATCGTTATTCCCATCATCAGCTGACAGCTTTTAATGCCATCCTGATGAATGACTTTGTACAGACTTCTGACATTAGACGCTGCATCATCACCAAGGCGGTCCGGTGTCAGTTCAGATAGGGCGGCTTTTTGTGTCGGATAGCTTTTGTGGGCGCAAGCGGAGACGAAGTAAAACTTCGCTTTTTCCCCGTTCAGGCTTGAAAACGATACATCCTGATTGCCCATTCCAATATAGAGAAAATCCTTTGTTTGAAGCACATATTCATCATCGCCAACCCTGACAGCACCAGGCTGGCCGACATTAATAATTCCAATTTCACGCCGTTCCAAAAAGAAGTCAGTTTTTAGAAAGTCACCTGCATCAAGCTTTAGTTCACTTTGCCCTGGAGCCGCTCCGCCGATGACAACCCGGTCTTCGTGTGAGTAATACATCGTAAGCTTGTTTTCCGTAAATAAAGGATCCATTAAGAAATGACTGCGAAGTTCCTCTGTTGTAAAGCGTTTTACTTGTTCAGGGTGTACAGAATAACGATTTTCCATTATATTTCCCCCTTGGTTAGGATTTCAGCATCACTTGAATGAAAACATTTTGGTAACGGTTTCAAAGAAAATTTTAGGATAAATAGTGAAAAGAGTCAACGGAAAAATAATGAATTGACACATTATTAAAAAAACTCTTTCCAAATGTTAAA
>NZ_CP026521.1:2512940-2531877 GCF_002953915.1 Bacillus sp. MBGLi79 | reverse complement strand
CTTTTGTTGTAACCGTTTTGAAATCGGTTTCAAATATATGAGATACAGGAGCACTTGAATGAAAAAGAAAACAACAGGCCATATGACCATCAAAGATGTAGCTGAATATGCAGGAGTTTCGAAATCGACAGTTTCCCGCTATATTAACGGAAAAATTGACGCGATTTCTCCTGAAAAAGTGAAAAACATTAAAAAGGCAATTGCAGAACTGAATTATCGGCCGAGTAAAATGGCCCAAGGTTTGAAAATAAAAAAAAGCAAGTTAATTGGATTTGTTGTGGCTGACATTACAAACCCTTTTTCGGTCGCTGCTTTCAGGGGAGTCGAAGAGGTTTGTGATCAATATGGCTACAGCATTATGGTGTGCAACACAGATAACAGTCCTGAAAAAGAGCGGGAAATGCTCTTAAAGCTAGAAGCCCATTCGGTTGAGGGCCTGATTTTAAACGCAACAGGGGAAAACAAGGATTTACTGCGCGCTTTTGCTGAACAGCACATTCCAACGATCTTAATTGACCGGAAACTGCCGGATCTGAAACTGGATACCGTAACGACTGACAACAGATCGATCACTAAAGAGATTCTTCGGAAGATTTACAGTAAAGGGTATACTGATGTCGCGCTGTTTACTGAACCAATTTCCTCTATCAGCCCTCGTGCAGAAAGAGCAGCTGTGTATCAGGAAATGGCTGCGGTTCAAAATGTGAACGGGCTTGTCAGATTGCATGAAATTGACGTAAAGGACAAGGAGCAGCTTAAGGCGGCGCTTCGTTCTTTTCACAAGGAGATGCCGGAGCAAAAAAAAGCGATTCTGGCTTTGAATGGCTTGATTATGCTGAAAATCATCAGCTGTATAGAAGAGCTTGGCCTGCGCATTCCTCAAGATATAGGGATTGCAGGGTTCGATGACACGGAATGGTACAAACTGATCGGTCCAGGCATTACAACGATCGCTCAGCCGTCACATGATATGGGCAGGACGGCGATGGAACGTGTATTAAAAAGGATTGAAGGTGACAAAGGAGCGCCTCAAACCATTGAATTGGAGGCAAAAGTCATCATGAGAAAGTCACTTTAATCCTAGGTGCCCTCAACTAAGAGGAGGTTGGGAAGAGATGAAGCTTGATGCGGTGACATTCGGTGAATCAATGGCCATGTTTTACGCAAATGAGTATGGAGGCCTTCATGAAGTATCCACTTTTTCTAAAGGGCTTGCCGGAGCAGAAAGCAATGTCGCCTGCGGCCTTGCCAGACTCGGATTTCGAATGGGATGGATGAGCAAGGTCGGCAATGATCAGCTCGGCACGTTTATTGTACAGGAACTTAAAAAAGAGGGAGTGGATGTGTCCCGCGTGATCCGCTCGCAGGACGAAAATCCCACCGGGCTGCTGCTGAAGTCAAAAGTGAAGGAAGGCGACCCGCAAGTTACCTACTATAGGAAAAACTCAGCTGCAAGCACATTAACTTCCGCTGAATATCCGAGAGATTATTTTCAATGCGCAGGCCATTTGCATGTGACAGGTATTCCGCCTGCCTTATCAGCCGAGATGAAAGACTTCACGTACCATGTCATGAACGACATGAGAAACGCAGGGAAAACCATTTCATTCGACCCTAATGTAAGACCTTCGCTTTGGCCTGATCAAGCAACAATGGTACACACAATCAACGATCTGGCTGGGCTTGCAGACTGGTTTTTCCCGGGTATCGCAGAGGGAGAGCTATTGACCGGAGAAAAAACACCTGAAGGCATTGCCGACTATTATTTGAAAAAAGGTGCCAGCTTTGTCGCTATTAAACTCGGAAAAGAAGGCGCTTACTTTAAAACGGGGACAAGTGAAGGATTTCTAGAAGGCTGCCGTGTCGACCGGGTGGTTGATACGGTCGGCGCCGGAGACGGATTTGCAGTCGGTGTAATCAGCGGAATCCTAGATGGTTTGTCGTACAAGGATGCGATGCAAAGGGGAAATGCGATTGGCGCTTTGCAAGTTCAGGCACCGGGGGATATGGACGGTTTGCCGACCAGGGAGAAATTAGCTTCGTTTTTATCTGCTCAAAGAACGGTTTACCAAAAGAAAGGGGATTATTAATATGGAGTCCAAAATCGTTGAAAACCGTCTGCAAGAAGCCAGGCTGATTGCAGTCATTCGCTCAAAGGATAAACAGGATGCCTGTCAGCAGATTGAGAGTTTATTAGATAAAGGGATTCGTGCAGTTGAAGTGACGTATACGACGCCCGGGGCATCAGATATTATCGAAACCTTCCGTAATAGAGACGATATTTTAATTGGCGCGGGCACGGTCATCACCGCGCAGCAAGCTGGGGAAGCTGCTGAGGCTGGCGCACAGTTTATTGTCAGTCCGGGTTTTTCAGCTGATCTTGCTGAGCACCTTTCTTTTGTAAAAACACATTATATCCCCGGCGTCCTGACTCCAAGCGAAATTATGGAAGCGTTGACATGCGGTTTTACTACATTAAAACTGTTCCCAAGCGGTGTGTTTGGCCTTCCGTTTATGAAAAGTTTAGCGGGCCCTTTCCCGCAGGTGACCTTTATTCCGACAGGCGGGATTCATCCGTCTGAAGTGCCGGATTGGCTTAGAGCCGGAGCAGGTGCCGTCGGTGTCGGCAGCCAGCTGGGCAGCTGTTCAAAAGAGGATTTACAGGCTGTTTTCCAAGTGTAAGGGGTATTGTTTTTTCATAACCGGAGGATGGGAGAATCCACAATATGAAAATCAAGGCGACAATTGAACGGGTACCTGGCGGAATGATGATTATTCCGCTATTTCTTGGAGCGGCGCTCAACACGTTTGCTCCTGGAACAGCGGAGTTCTTTGGAGGTTTTACGGGTGCTTTGATTACTGGAACGCTGCCGATACTGGGTGTTTTTATCTTTTGCGTAGGAGCAACGATTGATTTTCGTTCTTCAGGCTACATCGCAAGAAAAGGAATCACGTTATTATTGGGGAAGGTCGGATTTGCAGCGCTGCTCGGCGTGATCGCAGCGCAATTTATACCTGACGAAGGCATACAATCCGGCTTTTTTGCAGGCCTTTCTGTTTTAGCAATTGTCGCGGTAATGAATGAGACGAACGGCGGACTGTATTTGGCGCTTATGAACCATATGGGAAGAAAAGAGGATGCGGGCGCTTTCGCCTTTATTAGTACAGAATCAGGTCCTTTTATGACCATGGTGACGTTTGGTGTGACGGGACTTGCCGCATTCCCATGGGAAACGCTGGCAGCGACAGTCATCCCGTTTTTGCTCGGATGTATACTTGGAAATCTGGATCATGATCTCAGGGACTTATTCAGCAAGGTTGTGCCAGCGATCATTCCATTTTTCGCCTTTTCGCTCGGCAATACCTTGAATTTTGGAATGCTGATCCAATCAGGGCTGCTCGGCATTTTTATCGGAGTTTCTGTCGTCATTTTATCGGGCAGCTCCTTGTTTTTGCTTGATCGTTTTGTCGCGCGGGGGGACGGTGTCGCGGGTGTGGCGGCTTCTTCTACAGCGGGGGCGGCTGTAGCTGTCCCATACGCATTAGCGGAAGCGAATGCCTCATTTGCCCCAGTTGCTGAATCGGCAACTGCAATTATAGCGACGAGCGTTATTGTCACCTCGCTCTTAACCCCGCTGGCAACAGTGTGGGTGGATAAAAAAATCAAACAGAAAAAGAGGAGAACGCCTCCGCCAAAAAATCAAATGACGATCAACTGAATAAAAAGGCTGCCGCCAAACGTACCGGCAGCCTTTTGTACAAACAATTTGACTTTCACCCCCCCTTCCATTAGCCTGTAATGGAACGGCTAGAATAGGGAGGGAATGGATATGGAGATACATACATATGAAAAGGAATTTTTTGATCTTTTAAAACGAATTTCACATTACAGCGAAGCAGTCGCGTTAATGCACTGGGACTCCAGAACAGGCGCGCCGAAAAACGGCTCAGAGGACCGTGCCGAAAGCATCGGCCAGCTTTCAACAGATATATTCAATATCCAGACATCCGATCGAATGAAAGAGCTAATCGATGCCTTGTATGAACGATTTGATGACTTGTCAGAAGATACGAAAAAAGCGGTTGAACTGGCGAAAAAAGAGTATGAAGAGAATAAGAAAATCCCTAAGGCTGAATATAAAGAATACGTGATTCTGTGTTCAAAGGCAGAAACAGCGTGGGAGGAAGCGAAGGGAAAATCTGATTTCAGCTTGTTTTCTCCTTATTTAGAACAGCTGATTGAATGTAATAAACGTTTTATTACGTACTGGGGATATAAAGAGCATCCTTATGATGCATTGCTTGATTTGTTTGAGCCCGGTGTTACGGTAAAGGTGCTTGATCAGCTGTTTGCTGAGCTGAAGGAAGCGATTATCCCTCTTGTTAAACAGGTGACAGCTTCCGGAAATAAACCAGATACAAGCTTTATTACAAAAGCGTTCCCGAAAAAAAAGCAAAAAGAGCTCAGTCTGTATTTTTTACAGGAGCTTGGCTACGATTTTGATGGCGGAAGACTTGATGAAACCGTTCATCCGTTTGCAACTACGCTGAACCGGGGAGACGTTCGAGTCACGACGAGATATGATGAAAAAGATTTTCGGACGGCAATCTTTGGCACTATTCATGAGTGCGGGCACGCAATATACGAGCAAAATATTGATGAAGCACTGAGCGGCACGAACTTGTCAGACGGTGCATCAATGGGAATTCATGAATCTCAATCATTATTTTACGAGAATTTTATCGGCCGCAACAAGCATTTTTGGACACCGTACTATAAGAAAATTCAAGAGGCATCACCTGAACAGTTCAAGGACATCTCCCTGGATGATTTTGTCCGTGCAATCAATGAATCAAAACCTTCATTTATCAGGGTTGAAGCGGATGAATTGACGTATCCTCTTCATATCATCATCCGTTATGAAATTGAAAAAGCGATTTTCAGCAATGAAGTGTCTGTAGAAGAACTGCCGTCGCTTTGGAATCAAAAATACCAGGATTATTTAGGGATTACACCGCAGACGGATGCAGAGGGGATTTTACAGGACGTCCATTGGGCAGGAGGAGATTTCGGTTACTTCCCATCCTATGCGCTCGGCTACATGTATGCGGCTCAGCTGAAACAAAAAATGCTTGAGGATCTCCCTGAATTTGACGCTCTCTTAGAAAGAGGGGAATTTCATCCGATAAAGCAATGGCTGACGGAAAAGGTGCATATTCATGGAAAACGGAAAAAGCCGTTAGACATTATTAAAGATGCGACAGGAGAAGAACTGAGCGTTCGCTATTTAATTGACTATTTATCAACCAAATATTCAAATCTCTATTTAGCATAATCAAAGCCTGGCGGCGCGGCCGCCAGGCTTTTTATGATCGGATTCCTTTTAAATACGAATGATAACTAAAAAAAAGAAAATAAAGTTCGGAAATTTTCACTTTCAGCCTATGCAAGAGATTAGAATCTTGATATAATTTATTACAATATCATAGGAACACTCATATAATCGCGTGGATATGGCACGCAAGTTTCTACCGGGCACCGTAAATGTTCCGACTATGGGTGAGCAATGGAACCGCATATGTACGGTTTTTTGTTATATCAGCATTGCTTGCTCTTTATTTGAGCGGGCAATGCTTTTTTTATTCTCATAACGGAGGTAAGACTGGATGGAAGCACTGAAAAGGAAGATAGAGGAAGAAGGCGCCGTATTATCAAATCAAGTATTGAAAGTGGATTCTTTTTTGAATCACCAAATTGATCCGCTGCTTATGCAGAAAATTGGTGACGAATTTGCGACCAGGTTTGCACAAGATGGTATTACCAAAATTGTGACAATCGAATCATCAGGTATCGCTCCCGCTGTAATGACTGGCTTGAAGCTGGATGTACCTGTTGTCTTCGCAAGAAAGCATCAATCATTAACACTTACTGACAACTTACTGACAGCGTCCGTTTATTCCTTTACGAAGCAAACAGAAAGCCAAATCGCGGTGTCTGGGACCCACTTGTCGGATCAGGACCATGTGCTGATTATCGATGATTTTTTGGCAAATGGACAGGCAGCACACGGGCTCGCTTCAATTGTGAAGCAAGCGGGTGCTTCTATTGCAGGAATTGGCATTGTGATTGAAAAGTCATTTCAGCCGGGAAGAGATGAACTTGTAAAACTGGGCTACCGAGTGGAATCTTTGGCAAGAATTCGGTCTTTAGAAGAAGGGAAAGTGTCCTTCGTACAGGAGGTTCATTCATGAAAAATGGATTCGGAAAAACGCTGTCATTAGGGATTCAGCATGTTCTTGCCATGTATGCCGGTGCCATTGTCGTTCCTCTGATTGTCGGAAACGCAATGGGACTGACTGTTGAACAGCTGACCTACTTAGTATCGATTGATATTTTTATGTGCGGTGTGGCTACACTTCTGCAAGTATGGAGCAACCGCTTTTTCGGGATCGGACTTCCGGTAGTGCTTGGCTGTACATTTACAGCTGTATCGCCGATGATTGCAATTGGATCTGAATACGGGGTTTCAACGGTTTACGGAAGCATTATTGCTTCAGGCATTCTAGTGATACTTATTTCATTTTTCTTTGGAAAGCTCGTCTCGTTTTTTCCGCCGGTTGTGACAGGCTCTGTTGTTACGATTATTGGTATTACTTTGATGCCGGTTGCCATGAATAACATGGCCGGCGGAGAAGGAAGTGCAGATTTCGGAGATCTCTCCAACCTTGCCCTTGCTTTTATCGTTTTGAGTATTATTGTGCTTCTATACCGTTTTACGAAAGGCTTTATCAAGTCCGTCTCGATTTTGATCGGTATTTTGATTGGGACCTTCATCGCTTATTTTATGGGGAAAGTTCAATTTGATAATGTGTCTGATGCGGCAGTTGTTCAAATGATTCAGCCATTTTACTTCGGAGCGCCGTCTTTTCATGCAGCGCCTATCATTACGATGTCCATCGTTGCAATTGTCAGTCTTGTGGAGTCTACTGGTGTTTACTTCGCCTTAGGTGACCTGACAAACCGCCGTTTGACAGAGAGAGATTTGTCTAAAGGCTATCGCGCTGAAGGGCTGGCTGTGCTTCTGGGCGGTATTTTTAACGCTTTTCCTTACACGGCATTCTCTCAAAATGTCGGGCTTGTTCAGCTCACAGGAATTAAAAAAAATGCTGTCATTGTGGTCACAGGTGTGATCTTAATGGCATTCGGGCTGTTTCCAAAGATCGCTGCTTTCACGACGATTATTCCATCTGCTGTTTTGGGCGGTGCAATGGTTGCGATGTTTGGAATGGTGATCGCTTACGGAATTAAAATGCTTAGCCGCATTGATTTTGCGAAACAGGAAAATCTGCTGATTGTTGCCTGCTCAGTGGGTTTGGGACTCGGTGTGACCGTTGTGCCGGATATTTTCAAACAGCTTCCGAGTGCACTTACGCTTCTTACAACGAATGGCATTGTAGCGGGCAGCTTCACTGCAGTTGTCTTAAATATTGTATATAACGTATTTTCTAAAGCCAAAAAAACAGAACAAGAAGCTGACCTTACGGAACAAAAAACAGCAGTCTAACTCCGCCGCGGCGGAGTTTTTTTGCATATAAAAAAGATCGTTGCGGCACAATGTATGCAAAGAGGTGATTGCATGGCGTTTATTTTATCCATTGGAACAAGTCTTCCTGTATATGATGTAAATCAAAAGAAAGCGGCTGAGTTCGCCCGCTATATGTTTCAGCATTCCTTTAAAGATATTGACCGGCTGTTATCCTCCTTTAAAAACGGGCAAATCCATTCGAGACAGTTTGTTAAGCCGATTGAATGGTATAAAGAGGAGCACAGTTTTGAAGAAAAAAATCAAATATACATAGAAGAAACACTTAAGCACAGCAGGGAGGCTGTTCGTGAGTGCCTCTCTCACCCTGAATTTGTTCAAGAAGCCATTCCTTATGAGAAAGTGGAAGCGGTTTTTTTCGTCTCCAGCACAGGTCTTTCCACACCGAGTATCGAGGCGCGGCTTATGAATGAACTTCCGTTTTCTCCATATACGAAGCGGATTCCGATTTGGGGCTTAGGCTGTGCAGGAGGGGCCAGCGGGCTTGCGCGCGCAGCCGAATACTGCAAAGCGTATCCGGAGGCTTTTGTGCTTGTCATTGCTGCTGAGCTGTGCAGCCTGACATTTCAGCCGGAAGATAAAACGAAAAGCAATCTGATCGGCACCTCGCTATTTGGTGACGGCGTTGCCGCAGCATTATTATGCGGAGAGAAGGCAGACCGCACGGTGTCAAAACTGAAGCTTGCCCCGAAGATAACAGACTCCCAATCTGTTTTGATGAAACAATCAGAAGATGTCATGGGCTGGGACTTTACCGATCAAGGATTCAAAGTCATTTTCTCACGAGACATACCAACTTTGGTAGAAAATTGGCTCAAAACAAATGTACAGATTTTTTTGGACAAACATCGGCTGTCATTCTGTGATATAAGTGTTTTTTTGGCGCATCCAGGCGGAAAAAAAGTGATCGACGCATACATCAAAAGTCTTGGACTGTCGTCAGAAAAGCTTTCATCAGCGCAAAACATATTGCGAAAACACGGAAATATGTCTTCAGCCACAATCTTGTATGTGGTCAAAGACCATCTGCAGAACGGACATAAAAAGGAAGCTGAACGGGGACTGATTGGCGCATTAGGGCCGGGTTTCTCATCAGAACTGCTATTATTCAGCTGGGAAAAGGGGGCTTGACTTATGTTTTGGTTGTTGATCGCCATTCTCATTGTTCAAAGAGCAGCAGAAATGGCAGTAGCCAGACAAAATGAACAAAAGGTAAAGAAGCAAGGAGCAATTGAATTTGGCGAGAGCCACTATCCGTATATCATTACGATGCATATCCTTTTCTTTATGTCTTTAATTGCAGAAGTGCTGCTAATGAATAAACAGCCGTCAAGCTGGTGGATCGGTATCGCCGCAGTTATTTTAAGTGTACAGGCAGTGCGATATTGGGCGCTTTGTTCCTTGGGAGCATATTGGAATACGAAAATCCTTGTCGTTCCAGGTGCAGAGCTTGTAAAAAAAGGTCCTTATAAATGGATGAAACATCCAAACTATGCTGTTGTTATACTTGAAATTTTGCTGATTCCGCTGCTTTATCAAGCGTATGTCACCATGTGTCTGTTTTCCATTTTAAATGCCGTGTTGTTAACCGTCAGAATTCGCGCAGAAGACAAGGCATTACAGGAATACAGTGTAAAATAGCGATTGAAAATCATTCTCACTCATGTTAAAATGAGTTTGAAAAAGATTCTCAATCAGGATGGTGAATCAAATGACAATGCTGTTTTTGCTCGGAGCGGTTTGTACATATAGTGTATTAATTGGTTTTGTATTAAAAGGAATCTCTAATAAATCTGTTTGATGAATCTGGAACTTGTAAAAGTTGCAGATTTTCTTTTATAGAAGCTGCCGTAATGGCGGCTTTTTTCTATTCTCCTAAAGAAATTTGGTTTATTCTTGTGTAAAATGAAAAGGGAATGAATTCAGATCTTTCGAAAAAGGTTCACAATTGAAACGGCACAAAGGGGTTCAGACTTATGACAGATCAAAACAGAAAAGAGCTTTTGCACAAAACTGGGGAACTTTATCAGCAATTTATTGAGAATCAAGATGAACAAAGGGCTGCTAAACTGGCTGCGGTCATGAAAAAAGCGGCAGATGAAGAGGTTTATATCGCGTTTACGGGGCATTATTCAGCGGGGAAATCATCACTGCTGAACTGCCTGTTAATGGAGAATATTTTGCCGACAAGCCCGATCCCAACGAGCGCTAACCTTGTTGTGATCAGAAACGGGGAAAAGCGAGTTCGGCTTCATACAACAGACGGAGCGTGTGCTGAGCTGGAAGGGGCTTACCAGAAAGACAAGGTACAGCAATATTGCAAAGACGGTGAACAGATTGAAAGCGTCGAAATTTTTGACAGGTATGCTGAGATCGATTCCGGGGTTGCGTATATTGATACTCCAGGGATCGATTCAACAGATGATGCGCATTTTCTATCGGCTGCTTCTATTCTTCACCAGGCGGATGCGCTGTTTTACGTTGTTCACTATAATCACGTACACGCTGAGGAAAATGTAAAGTTTCTCAGATCAATTAAAGAAAACATTCCGAATGTGTATTTTATCGTTAATCAAATTGACCGCCATGACGAGACGGAGACAAACTTTGGAGACTATAAAAAACAGGTAGAGGAGATGCTTTGCAATGAAGGGATTTCAAAGGAAGCGCTCTATTTTACGTCAGTAACAGAACCTGATCACCCGTTTAATCAGATTGGGGCTTTGAGAGAAGAGTTAAAAAGAATAGAAAAGCAATCAAAAAACAATCTGCAGGCTTTAACCGAACAAAAGATCCGTAATCTGCTGAAGGAACATACGGAAATGCTGAAGAAAGACGAAACAGACGGCCCGAATTTCGCTGAACAGCTTCACATCCAAACTGGACTTGTCCATTCGCTGCGTGATCAATTGGATGAGGCTGCAAATCAAGCGGCTGAGGCAGAGAAGAGGATGCAGGAAGAAATCAATCGTATTTTAAAAAACGCCAACCTGACGCCTTTTGAAATGCGTGAATTGGCGGCTGCATTTTTAGAGTCACAAAAGCCTTCTTTTAAAACCGGCTTTTTCTTTTCTAAAGCGAAAACTGCACAAGAAAGAGATAAAAGGCGGAATGTTTTTTTCTCTGATGTGACCAAACGAACAGAAGCCGAAGCGGATTGGCACATAATAGACACGCTCCATAAACTCGCCAAAGCATTTGATGTCCATGACGCTGAGTGTGAAAAGCTGATTCAGTCCTATCGCACTCCGCTTGATATAAGCATCATTGAACGCGCGGTCAAGCAAGGTGCAGCCTTTTCTTCTGAATATGTATTGCAATATACAAAAGACTTGGCAGAGCTGGTCCGGAAAGAGGCGAAAAGAGAGGCCGCAGACATCATAAAGGTACTCTCCGCTATGGTGAAAGAGCGTGTTTCCAAAGACGTGCAAACAATTAACGACCGGCTCGCCCAAGAATCAGAAAAACTTGTCCTTCTTCAAGAACAGGCTCGTTTAGAGAATCATGCCCGCGAGAAAATCAATCGCCTGTGGGCCATTTGGGAAGAAGAGTCCGAATGCCCGATGCATATAGACACAGAATGGTTTAAATTGAAGAAAAAAAGAGTGGCGGCTCCAGAACAGAAACAAGGCCGAGGCCAGCTGGCGGAGCAGCCGATGCCGAATTCAGAAATCAAAATAGAACAAGAACTGCCGCTTCAAGACCAAATCAAACGTTTTTACACTTTGTCTGATTTTTTAGGCGAAAGCAGCATGTTGTCAAAGCATATTTCAGCGTTTCGTGATAGGATTAAACGGCTTGAGGAACGGAAATTTACACTTGCTCTTTTTGGGGGCTTCAGTTCGGGGAAATCATCTTTTGCCAATGCGCTTGTCGGCGAAAGAGTGCTGCCATCCTCACCAACGCCAACCACAGCGACAATTAACAAAATCACAAAGCCAATCAATGGCAGCCTAAACAAAACAGCGGATGTAGTATTTAAGACGGAGGATGACATAACAGCTGAAATTTTGCAGCTCACCGGAATATCAAAAGAACCCACAGGTCGTTCCTTCACAGAGAAGTGGGAAAAGGCAGTCAAAAAAAACAGGCTGCAAGAAGAGCACGTGAAATTGATCAGAAATTTCGTGCTTGCATACGAGAGGTATCAGCAGTATATACAGGAACAGAAGATATTAACGATTCCGCTGTCTGAATTAAAGCCGTATGTAGCAGAGGAAACAACGGCCTGTGCTGTGAAAGAGGTAACGGTCTACTATACATGCCCACTCACTGAAAAAGGAATTACGATTGTTGATACACCCGGCGCGAGCAGCATGAATAAACGGCATACAGAGCTGGCATTCCAATATATCAAAGATGCGGATGCATTTTTTTATATGACCTATTATCAACACTCCTTTTCAAAAGGAGATCGTTCATTTTTACGGAAGCTCGGACTTGTGAAAGAATCGCTCAGCATGGATAAAATGTTTTTCGTTATTAATGCCGCAGACCTTGCAAAAG
Organism: Bacillus sp. MBGLi79; assembly: GCF_002953915.1. Classification (NCBI taxonomy): domain Bacteria; kingdom Bacillati; phylum Bacillota; class Bacilli; order Caryophanales; family Bacillaceae; genus Bacillus; species Bacillus sp. MBGLi79. The sequence continues at coordinate 2,519,767 of NZ_CP026521.1, read as the reverse complement.
ATAAAACAGAGCTTGAAACAGTGACCGATTATGTCAGCGCGGAGCTTGTAAAAGAAGGGGTTTATGAGCCGCAGCTCTTTACCGTTTCAAGTAAGGAGGAGCTGCTGGGAAAACCGGAATCATTTTATAACCAGTTCCCGAAAGTAAGAAAACACTTAGATCGGTTTATCGAAGTGGACGTAAAAAAAGCGTCCGCTGCACAGCTCAGTTTGGAAGCAGACAAACTATGCGAAACTGTTTTCCAGCTTCACAAATCCCAGCATCAGTCCATAGAAGAGAAGGAAGCGCAGAAACAGCGTCTCATGCTGTCATTTGAGCAGGCAGTTGCCGATATCGAGAAACGGCGGAACTCAGAAACCATCATTGAGAAAGTGAAAAAAGATACAAGAGAGCAGCTTTATCACATTACACAGCGATTATCGTATTTTGCAAATGATTTATTAAAATCGGCGTTCCATCCCGGGCTGCAAAACGGGGATTGGAAAAAGAATGTGAGTAAGGCGATGACAACAGCCTTGCATGAATACCAGTTTGAATATATTCAGGAAATCAAAACGCTTGATGTTCGCATGAGCGGTTTCATCGAACGGCATATCACAGAAGAATGGCTGGATAACTTTCAAAAAACATTAAACGCAGACGGTTATTTTTCCATTTATGCGGGTGATCAGCATTTGAGCGGCATACAGCTGAAGGAAGTTGAACCAGAAATGGAAGAACGTGTTTTTGAAAAGGAACTAAAAGAGGTCAAATCACCGAAGCAGTTTTTTGAGCAAAAAGGAAAATCGGCCTTTATCGAAGCTGTACGGATGAAACTTACGAAAATCACAGAGGCATGGATAAAAAATGAAGAAGAGAGCCTGATCTCTCATTACACAGCTCACCTCAGACGCTTACAGGAAGATATGGCTGAAAAGGCAATCGCGCAAATAACGGATCAAAAAGAGACGTATTTCAGAGGATATGCAGAAGGGGAACATGCGAAAGAGATTGAAATGGCGTACCAAGCGTGCATCTCCTGGAAAAGTTCAGAGAATACAATAAAAATGTAAAATTCAGTTGGCTTGTATGTCAAGTCATGATAGACTAAATAGAAAAAAGCGAGATGAACGATTAATGTCAGAGGTACATAAAGCAATTTCAGCACATTCATCAAAACAGCACGAGCATATCAAAGCATTTATGCGTCTTGAAAATATGCGTGAAATGGCCATTGAAGAAGCTGTTGCTAAATGCAAAAACGATGAGCCTTTTACTACAGACGCTATTAATGACATCACCGAGCAAATGAATCAGCTCGCTAAAAAAGGCATCGTCCCGACAAGACGGCTTGTATCAAAAGAAATGGTCAGAGAATACGTAAGCCGAGTGTAAGCTGGATGATCCTGCCGCGATTGAATCTCCTGCCGGATGCATATACTATGGACATCCGACGTAAGGGGGGATTCATGTTGGGCAGAACAAAGCTGGGAAACAGAAATGCACAGGCGAATAACAATGCCAAAAAGAAAAACGGATTTCAAACCCATTTTGACTCTTACGCAGGACGCGAAGCTGAGAAGCTGATCGCCAGCAACAAAAGACACAACGACTGATGATACCCAAACAGTATCTCTTTATTAGAGAGATACTGTTTTTTATTTTGGTCCGCTTTATGCTAAAATAGAAGGAATGAAAGAAAAGGGAGTTATCAGATGAATAATAATAAACTATTGCTGGTTGACGGCATGGCTCTTTTATTTCGGGCTTTTTTTGCCACGGCCGTACATCGCAACTTTATGATAAATGACAGCGGGGTGCCGACGAACGGCGTCAACGGCTTTTTAAAGCATTTGATTACAGCCGTGGAAACATTCCAGCCGACACACGTCGTCTGCTGCTGGGACATGGGGAGCAAAACGTATCGTAATGACTTGTTTCAAGATTATAAGGCAAACCGCAGCGCACCGCCTGTGGAACTGATTCCGCAGTTTGATTTGGCAAAGGAAGCAGCCGCTGAGCTTGGGATCATGAATATTGGCTTTGCCGGTTATGAAGCAGATGATTGTATTGGAACTCTAGCCGATTTATTTGCAAATGAAGCAGACATTACGGTCGTAACAGGGGACAGAGACTTACTCCAGCTGCTAACGGATAAAGTAAGCGTTGCTCTGCTTCAAAAAGGAATCGGAAATTATAAAGTCTATACAAAAGAGACTTTTTATGAAGAAACAGGGGTAATGCCGAAAGCTTTGATTGATATTAAAGCGCTTATGGGTGATTCCAGTGATAACTATCCCGGCGTCAAAGGGATTGGAGAAAAAACAGCCTACAAACTGATTCGTGAATATGAAACGATTGACCGTTTATTGGAAAATCTTTCTCTTCTTCCAAAGGGACAGCAGGGAAAAATTCAGCAAGGTTTAAGTGATTTGGAGATGTCGAGGAAGCTTGCGGAAATTCATTGCTCTGTGCCGCTGGTCTGCACACTGAAAGACGCTTTATTTACTTTGCAAATGGAGCAGGCGGCTCAAATGCTTCGCCGCCACCAAATTAAAGGAATTGAGCGCATGCTTGAAAAGCTGAACGCTAGAGAGATCGTATAGATCTTCTCTAGCGTTTTGTATTGCTTTTTTTTGCCCTTTCCTCAAGCTCTGTTTTAGGGTCATTATGTGTATTGCCTTCCAGGTCGCCTTGCGGAGTAACGCCGCCAGTCAGCCGGCCTTTATCTTTCTTTTTCATGTTAGTTCACCTCGCCATTAGGATGAACCAATGACTAAGATTTAATTCTTTTCATTCAGCCGAATTGCTTCTTTTGCCAGGAGATCGGCTTTTTGGTTTTGCTTGCCCGGTATCCATTTGATGAAAAAAAGAGGGAAGGCTGCTTTTAAGCGGGTGATTTCCTCTACAAACGGCTGAAACGTTTTATTTTTAACCATTTCAAGCTCAGCGGCGCGCTCCACAATATCTGAATCCGTTCGAAAGGAAACCGATTGATACCCGCGCGTTGAGCATAGCTTCATCCCTTCAATTAATGCAAGAAATTCCGCTTCCTGGTTTGTATGCACTCCGATTGGAATAGAGAAAGATTCTGCTTTCCCCTCATGTTTGATAAAAATGCCGATACCGGAAGGCCCGGGATTACCAGCGCTTGCGCCGTCTACATATATTTCTGTAGGCATTATGAACTCCTTTCATCATTAGGTATCATTTTTTTGGCTGCATAAGCATAAGGCAATGAAATTAAAGATACCGCAAACTTAATCAAATATGTAGAAATAAAAATATGAAGCCAAACGTCTGCCGGATAAATGCCGAAAAAAGCGACAGCAGTGAATATGAATGTATCAAACAACTGGCTGACTGCTGTACTGCCGCCGTTTCTGAGCCATAAAAGCCGATCAGAAGGAAATATCCTTCTAATTGCCGAATATACATAAACATCCAGCGTTTGGCTGAAGATAAAAGCAAGCAGACTTCCTAACGCAACTCGCGGAAGGAATCCAAAAATCGTTTCAAGCGCTGTTTGTGATATGTCGCTGGAAGCCGGTTCGAAAAGCAGCACGCCCTGCATGACAAATGTCAGCGTCAGGAGCGTTGAGAATCCGAGCCATACCGCTTTTCTGGCTTCAGCCGGCCCGTATTTTTCATTCAGTACATCTGTCGCAAAAAAGATTGTGCCATACATCACATTCCCGAGTGTCGCTGTTAAGCCAAACAGTTCCACTGTTTTGACGACTTGGAGGTTGGCGCAGACTGTCGCAAAACCGATCCAAACAAACAGTCCCATTTTGCCAAATCCTTTATAAAATAAAAGAACAATGATAAAATGAATGATCGCAAAAAAGATCCAAAACGAATTATTAAACAAGATGAAAAAGCTTCCTTTCCGGGGTAAGATTGGTTTGATTATAGCATAAGCCCGGCAACTAATGAATGGTAAGGTGATCGTAATGAAGCTCAGACCGCATTTAAAAATAGAAGCAAAAGGAACGGGATCCGTCTCATTTTTCAGCGAAGACTGGCTGACAGCACAGCAGGCACGTATGCTCGCCAGAGATCTTGGACGTTTTCCATACATGAAAGAGCTGGAGTTCGAAGACGAGAAAGGCGGCAGCTGGACGCTGAAGGAATTGGAAAAGCTGACCGAGGAGCTTGCTCAAGAGCCTGATAACATCACTGTTTATTTTGATGGCAGTTTCGATAAGGAGAGCGAACTTGCGGGTCTAGGGATTGTCATCTATTATTCGTTGGGAGGAGTCCGGCATCGTTTGAGAAAAAATAAAAGCTTTAGGCTGAAAACCAATAATGAAGCTGAATATGCGGCACTTTATGAAGCAATAAGAGAAGTAAGAGAGCTTGGGGCAAGCAGAAATTCAATTACAATCAAAGGGGACTCACTTGTTGTACTGAATCAGCTTGACGGCAGCTGGCCTTGCTATGATCCATCTCATAATGAATGGCTGGACAAAATAGAAGCACTCCTTGAATCACTGAAGCTTACTCCAACCTACGAAACGATACAACGGAAAGACAACCAGGAAGCTGATGGCCTCGCTAAAAAAATTCTATCCCATCAATTCGTAGAAAGCCACACGAAATTAGACCGTAACGGAGATGACGATATTGGATAAGAAAATGATCTTTAAAGAACTGACAGAACTGCACGATGAATATTGCAAAGACTGTTTTATTAAGAAGCAATTTCGCAAAGAATTTGGCAAAACTTATGCACATTCATTTTGTATCAATAAATGTACGGTTGGTGAAAAATTGAAAGCATACGGAGATGTCTTAACCAATCACTAAAAATAAAAACCGCAGAAGCTGCGGTTTTTATTCTTTGAATTCATCGAGCTGATGCTCGCTGTCATCCAGCAGCTGCTGTTGCTGCTTTACAAATTCAGGATCGTCGAGAGCTGCCAGCTCTTCAGAGTGTGACAGTTCTTTAGCATCCTCAATGGCTTGGTATGCTGAGTCGACTAATGTTTTGCTTTGGCCTCTCGTCGCGGCTCCTGTTGTTTTCTGCGCTGTTTCCACTGCTAGTTCCAGCTGCCGCTTATCCGTAAAGCCAGTCTGATCCTCATTATGGAATTTTGAAGTCAACAAAAACACCTCCACAATTATTTTGCAGAGTTTTTTTGAAATTTATGTACCAAAATAGCAAATAAAATAAAAATAAGCCGATATAACTATTGAACCAGAAATAATAGGACTGTTTTACTATTTGAGGTATCTTGATAGAGAAGGGGAACGCAGCTATGGATGATAAAGATTTGAAGTCGATCCTTCACAAAACATTTATAGAAATATACAGTGATTTAGAAGAACTGGCGGATATCGCGAAAAAAGGAAAACCGTCAATGGAAAAGTATGTTGAAGAGATTGAACAGAGGTGCAAACAAAACATTTTGGCGATTGAAATCCAGATGAAAATCAAATAGGAGAGGCGAATGCCTCTCCTCTATTTGTCATCTCATCATCATGTATTGAGTTTAGAGTTTTACAACATTAGAAGCTTGAGGTCCACGATTACCTTCGACAATTTCAAAAGAAACTTCTTGTCCTTCTTCTAATGATTTGTATCCTTCTCCTTCGATAGCTGTGAAGTGAACAAATACATCGTCTCCGCCTTCAACTTCAATGAAGCCGAATCCTTTTTCGTTGTTGAACCATTTTACTTTACCGTTTTGCATATTGCTTAATTCCTCCTAGTACTGTAGCACCCATGTGCTAAAAAAAATTTTGTCATCATTTAACTTTGATTCATTGTTAAATGATGGTTCAACTATACACCATCTGGGAGCACCCGTCAAGTTGCGAATCGGCTTATTTTTGAAAAGGAAGGTGAGTTTCACGAAAAAATGTAACCGCTTTTATTAATGGCTGAATATAAATAAAAAGAGCACACGGTTTTCGTATGCTCTCAAGTACGCCATTAAGATAGCGCTTTGGTCTTTTGTTTGGCTGTCATCATTTCTGATTCTTTCAGGATATCCTCTAAAATGACTTCAGAGGAGTTTGCTAAATGAAGGCCCTTAATGTTTTTCTTCATGCGCTGCAAGGTATCTTCATCTGCAAGAAGGGAAGTGACTGACTCGAGAATCTCCTCATGTCGGTTCACGACGATGGCAGCTCCGCGGTCTTCAAAGAAGTTTGCATTTTCTTTTTCCTGGCCAGGCACAGGTTTGTACAGAATGACAGGCACACCGATGGCAGTTGCTTCAGTCAAAGTTATGCCGCCTGGTTTAGTAATCATGCAATCTGTGATCCGGAATAGCTCATCAATGCGCTCCACATAGCCCAGAACTTTTAATTTGTCACCGTTTTCCGCCTCAAGCGGACTCAAAGATTCTTTTAAAGCCGTATTTTTCCCGCACACGACAACCACTTGCACTTGCTCATCTTTGACAAGGTTTTCGCACAGCTCTTTTACGTTCTTTAATACACCGTGGGCACCTGCCATGATCAGAAGCACTTTTTTGTCTGGCGAAAGATTGTACTTTTTATATATCGGTCCAACCGGCATGGATTCTTCAAATTGCGGCCTGATTGGAATTCCTGTGATTTTTACGTTGCTTGGATGAGTGCCGATCTCCAGCAGTTTTTCCTTCACGTAATCTGTCGCCACATAATATTTATCCACGTTCTCGTGAACCCAAATTTTATGAAGGCAAAAATCAGTCATAACATTGAAGGTAGGAATGACTCTTCCTGTTCGGCGTCTGTACTCCGGCACGACAATCATCGGAAATGTATTAATAATAATATCGGGCTGATGTTCATCAACAAGTTCGCCCAATCTTTTATTACCCATTTTAAAGTAAATATTGAATTTACGTTTATTA
>NZ_CP026521.1:2509905-2512840 GCF_002953915.1 Bacillus sp. MBGLi79 | reverse complement strand
GGGAAGAATTTCACGGTCCGAACCTCGGCTATGTGCTGGAGCTTTACGATCAATACGTCAAGGATCCAGAAAGCTTGGATGTTGATTTAAAAGAGATGTTTGACGAACTTGGAGCTCCCCCGGGCGATATAAGGGCCGCCTCTCTAAAAAACGAAGAGGCAGATTTCACGGCTGGATCTATTCAAAAAATCGCATCAGTGATAAAACTCGCAGAAGATATTAGAACCTATGGCCATTTAAACGCTTCCGTCAATCCACTGAGAAAAACACAAGAGAAACAGGAGCTTTTTCCTCTTGCTGAGTACGGGTTAACTGAGCAGGATGTGAAAAAAATTCCGGCGTCTGTCATATGCAAAGATGCCCCTCAAGAAGTAACGAACGGTTTAGAAGCCATCCAGTACTTGAAAAACACATACAAAAAATCGATTTCTTTTGAATTTGACCATGTGCACATTTTTGAAGAGCGCAACTGGCTGATGAAAAAGATCGAATCCGGGGAATTATTCGCCCCGAAATCGAAAGAAAAGCTGGTGGAAGTTTTAAGAAGGCTGACAGAAGTTGAAAGCCTTGAACAGTTTCTCCACAAAACCTTTGTCGGGCAAAAACGCTTTTCAATAGAAGGACTTGATGCGCTTGTGCCCATGCTGGATGATATTATCGCCAAGTCCGTTTCGGCAGGTACGACAAACGTTAATATCGGAATGGCGCACAGGGGCCGCCTGAACGTTCTTGCGCATGTGCTCGGAAAACCTTATGAAATCATTTTTTCTGAATTCCAGCATGCGCCGAACAAAGATCTCGTTCCGTCGGAAGGTTCGACAGGGATCAATTACGGCTGGACGGGTGACGTAAAATATCACCTCGGCGCCAACCGTCAGATTCAGGATGAGCATACGAAAACGGCGCGCATTGCGCTCGCGAACAATCCGAGCCACCTGGAGTTCATCGATCCGATCGTTGAGGGTTCGACAAGAGCCGCCCAGGAAACGAGAACGGAGAGCGGCTATCCGCTTCAAGACGTTAAAAAATCGCTGGCGATTCTGATTCACGGCGATGCGGCATTCCCAGGGGAAGGCATTGTCGCGGAAACGCTGAATTTAAGCCAGCTTAAAGGCTATCAGGTGGGCGGAGCGATTCACATTATCGCCAATAACATGATCGGCTTTACGACGGAAAGCAATGAGTCAAGATCGACGAAATATGCAAGCGACCTTGCAAAAGGTTTTGAGATTCCGATCGTCCACGTCAATGCGGATGATCCTGAAGCATGCCTTTCAGCGGTTCAGCTCGCTGTTGAATACCGCATGACTTTCAACAAAGACTTTTTGATCGATCTGATCGGCTACCGCCGTTTCGGCCACAATGAAATGGATGAGCCGTCTGCAACGCAGCCGATGCTGTATGATGCGGTCAGAAAGCACCCGACCGTCAAGAACATCTTTGCTGAAAAGCTGATTCATAACGGGATCGTCGATAATGAAACCGTCGACAAAATCGGGGACGCTGTCATGAAGCGTTTAGAAGAAGCCTATCGCAAAGTGCCGGCCAAAAAGGAAGATATGACGCATGAAATCGTTCTTCCGGAACCTGTTTCCAACGGTTTTCCTGATGTTGACACGTCGGTTGATGTTGAAACTTTGCGCAAAATTAATCAGGAGCTTGTTTCATGGCCTGAAAACTTCAACGTTTTCGATAAGCTAAAGCGAATCCTCGAAAGGCGCGCCAAAGCGTTCGACGATGACCGAAAAGTCGACTGGTCGCTTGCAGAGGCGATGGCTTTTGCATCCATTTTGAAAGACGGCACACCTCTAAGGCTGACCGGGCAGGATTCAGAACGCGGCACATTCGCACACCGCAACCTTGTCCTTCACGACAGCAAGACAGGGGACGAATTCATCGCACTGCATCACCTTGCAGATACGAAAGCGTCATTTGCGGTTCACAACAGCCCGCTTTCTGAAGGATCCGTCCTTGGCTTTGAATATGGATATAACGTGTCTTCGCCGGAAACGATGGTGATCTGGGAAGCGCAGTTTGGAGACTTTGCAAACGCGGCGCAAGTGTACTTTGATCAGTTCATTTCTGCAGGAAGAGCGAAATGGGGACAAAAATCAGGGCTCGTTGTTCTCTTGCCGCACGGCTATGAAGGGCAGGGACCTGAGCATTCAAGCGGAAGAACGGAACGCTTCCTTCAGCTGGCGGCGGAAAACAACTGGACTGTCGCCAACTTGACGAGCGCTGCCCAGTACTTCCATATTTTAAGAAGGCAGGCGAAGATGCTCCTTCGCGAGGAGATCCGCCCGCTGATCATCATGACGCCGAAAAGCCTGCTGAGAAATCCGAATACCGTATCAGAAGTGCAGGAGCTCAGCGACAGTAACTTTAAGCCGGTCTATGAAATGTCAGGACTTTCCCATCAGTATGACAAAGTGACGCGCCTCGTCCTTTCAAGCGGTAAAGTTTCGATTGACATCAGCAGCCATTTCAATAAAATGGAAGGTGAAAAAGATTGGCTGCACATTGCACGGGTTGAAGAGCTGTATCCTTTCCCTGCAAAGCATATTAAAGCGATCTTCAGCAAACTCCCGAATTTGGAGGAGATTGTCTGGGTACAGGAAGAACCGCAAAATATGGGTGCATGGAACTATATCGAGCCTTATTTAAGAGAGATTGCTCCAAAGGACGTGAAGGTCCGCTATATTGGCAGAAGAAGACGTTCAAGTCCGGCAGAAGGGGATCCGACGGTTCATAAAAAGGAACAGGAACGCATTGTATCTGATAGCTTGACTCGCAAAAATTAAGGGGGAACTAAAAAATGGCGGAAATTAAAGTACCTGAATTAGCGGAATCAATTTCAGAAGGAACGATAGCCCAATGGCTGAAACAACCGGGAGATTATGTAGAACAAGGGGAATTCCTGCTTGAGCTGGAGACT
>NZ_CP026521.1:2438058-2509805 GCF_002953915.1 Bacillus sp. MBGLi79 | reverse complement strand
ATCACAAGCCATTACGAACCGCTCACTTTGATCGTAACCCCGGAAAGCCCAGTCTATACCGATCCAAACGCAACAGTTGCCTGGTCTGGAAGCCTTCAGCCTGAATTTGTGACAGATGTATCTTTTAAGACGTTCATCGGCAGGGGAAGCGGGGAATCGATCCAAATGAAGTTTTCAGGGAACGGGTTTGTCGTTGTGCAGCCGTTTGAAGAAGTTTATTACTCGGAATCTTAATATTAAACGAAAAAAACACTTGCAGGGCAAGTGTTTTTTTGACTCGGGCTTTTTTAGGACAGCGCCCGGACAGTCTGTTTTTTGTTCATGATGATTTCAGACTGCTCGATAATGTCCGTCAGGATGACTTCTGATGAATTGGATAAATGCAAGTTTTTAATGTTTTTCTTCATTTCGTTTAACTTTTTCTCATCAGCCAAAAGGGAGGAGACTGATTCAAGAATTTCCTCATGCCTGTTGACGACGATGGCAGCTCCTCTGTCTTCGAAGAACAGGGCATTTTCCTTTTCCTGCCCGGGAACAGGCTTGTAAAGGATGACGGGAACGCCGATTGCCGTGGCCTCCGTCAGGGTAATTCCGCCCGGCTTTGTGATCATGCAGTCAGCCACCCTGAACAGCTCGTCAATTCTTTCGATATAACCGAGTGATTTCAGCTTGTTTGGATAAAGGGCTTCAATGTCTTCCAGTGAAGATTTCAGCATCGTATTTTTTCCGCACACGACGACGACTTGAACATCCTCTTTCGTCACCAGAGATTCACACAGTTCCTTTACGTTTTTAAGAACCCCGTGTGCGCCTGCCATGATCAGCAATATCTTCTTGTCGGGAGACAGCTGATACTTCTCGTAGATTTTATCTTTGTCCATTTCTTCTTCAAACTGCCTGCGGATCGGAATACCCGTGATCTTGACATTGCTCGGGTGAGTGCCGATTTCGAGCAGTTTTTCCTTCACATAATCAGTGGCTACGTAATATTTGTCAATGTGTTCGTGGACCCAAATTTTGTGAAGGCAGAAATCCGTCATGACGTTAAAGGTCGGAATGACTTTTCCCATTCTCCGTCTGTATTCGGGTACGACAATCATTGGAAACGTATTGATAATGATGTCTGGCTGATGTTTTTTAACCAGTTGGTCCAGCCGTTTATTTCCCATTTTGAATTAAATATTAAACTTTCTTTTATTGTAAATTTTATCGACCCCATAGTAGAAAAGGCGATAAAACTGTTTACCGATTGAAAAGCTTTTCAGGTAGAGATACTGTGTGATCTCTGACACAATCGGGTTTGATTCTTGATACAAATTCGAAACAGTTACATTCTTAAAACCGAGCCGTTCGCACTCTTGGTAGAGCGTTTTGGCTACTTGAACATGGCCATTTCCGTAATTTGCAGTCAAAATTAATATATTTTTATTGGTATTCAAGCATATTCACCTCAATGTAATCAACAACAAGCAAGCTTCATGCATCGTAAGGAGTTATTGTCTATACATAAACATAACACAAATACATAATCGAATTATTAATGCAGTGAAAAAGTTAAGCTAATTTTAAATGATTTGGATTCCAGTATTTTAAATTTTTGTTATAGGCAGACTGAATCAGATGTATTTTATCATATTTTTTGCTCAGCGTATCACTAAAATAAGAAAAATTAGTCCCATTCATAAGGAGTTTCTTGGTAAACGTAATAATTCAGCCAGTTCATAAACAATAATGTGGCATGCGCTTTCCAGCGATTCACTGGCTCGTTGCTGCCTTTTGCAAAATAATGTTTAGGCGCCTCGACAGTAGAAAGGTTTCGTTCCAAATCTCTTTCATACTCTTGAAGAAGCGTATTTGTATCATATTCAGGGTGCCCTGTCAAAAAGACTTGTTTTTCGTCTTTAGACACAATTAAGCAAACCCCGGCTTCCTTTGATGCGGTAAGAATGTTTAACTCGGACACTGCTTGAAGCTGTTCCATATTTATATCTGTATGCCGGGAATGCGGCACGTAGTATAGCTCGTCAAAACCTCTTACCAATCTTTCGTGTTTTGAAAGAACGGTATGCTCGAACACACCGAAGATTTTTTTCGGCATTTGAATTTTTTCCACACCATAATGGTAATACAAACCTGCTTGAGCGCCCCAGCAAATATGCATGGTTGAAGTAACATTTGTTTTGCTCCACTCCATGATTTCCTTGAGCTCTTCCCAATATGAAACCTCTTCAAACGCCAAATGCTCGATCGGCGCACCGGTGATAATCATTCCGTCAAACTTCTTGTGACGGATATTGGAAAAAGTCGTATAAAATTCGTCAAGGTGTTCTCTTGCAGTGTTTTTCGGCGTGTGTGTGCTTGGGATTAAAAATGTGAAATGAACCTGTAAAGGCGAATTTCCAAGCAATCTGAGAAGCTGAGTCTCTGTTTGGATTTTTTTCGGCATCAAATTTAAGATAATAATTTTTTGCGGCCGGATATCCTGATGAAATGCTCTGCTTTCATCCATTACAAATATATGTTCACTTTCAAGCACCTGTTTTGCCGGCAGGTGTGTTGGTATATTAATAGGCAACGTGCCACCTCCATTATTTCCCCGTTTAATTTTCTTCATTATAGGAATTTTCACGCCAATTTTCAATCTATCTATACGTGTTGAGGGGGGAAACAACAGAAAACTCTTTATATAAACGCACTGACACATCTTTTGGTTTCACAGAAAATGATTTTCCATGATGTCGGAGGGAATTGAAATGTTTTATAGAATGATAAGATAAAAACGAACCCTAGGAATTGAAAATAAACGACTGCTCATGTCGTCAAGTTTCTTAATTGATGTTTACATTTTGAATTGAAATTTAAAAAAAGATAAAATATTCACCAGGGACATAGGAGGGAATTACATGTCTATATATCATATGAAGGTACGTACAATAACAGGGAAAGACATGACACTTCAGCCTTTCACGGGAAAGGTACTGGTGATCGTGAATACTGCAAGCAGGTGCGGTTTTACTCCCCAATTGAAGCAGCTGCAGGAATTATATGATACATATCAGCAGGAGGGGCTTGAGATCTTAGGGTTTCCCTGCAATCAATTTATGAACCAAGAGCCTGGAGAAGAGGCTGACATACAGGAATTTTGTGAAACAAATTACGGTGTTACGTTTCCCATGTTTTCAAAAGTGGATGTAAACGGAAAAAACGCCCATCCGCTGTTTGTGTATTTGACAGAGCATGCAAAAGGAATGCTGGGAACTAAGGCAATTAAGTGGAATTTCACGAAATTTATAGTGGATAGAAATGGAGAAATCGTTGGCCGTTATTCACCAAATACAAATCCGAAAGAGCTGGAAGATGCTATCGTGAAGCTATTAGGGCAATGAAGAGGGTGTTTTTGTGAAGAAATTGAAGCAGGCAGAGCAAATCAGGACATGGGTTCAATCTATCCTGACTGGCGAAAGCTCTGGACATGATTATCATCATGTATCAAGAGTTGCAGATCTTGCTGTGTATATTGGAGAAAAGGAAAAAGCGGATTTGTTCATTGTTGAAACGGCAGCTTTGGTTCATGATTTAATTGATGTGAAGCTGCCTGACACGGTCAGGCTTTCTGTGAGCGAAGTGTATGATCAGCTCGTTTTTTTCGGGGTAGGAAAAGAGGATGCTGACAGAGTGATTCATATTATAACAAGGATGTCCTTTCGGGACAGGGGGAAATTGGCGAAGGAGCCGCTCTCAATTGAAGGAAAAGCTGTACAGGATGCTGACAGACTTGATGCGATTGGTGCTGTCGGCATTGCGAGAGCTTTCATGTTTGCGGGCGCAAAAGGGTATGGCCTTTATGGAGATGATCAAAGTGCCTACGCTCATTTTTTTCATAAGCTGCTGCGGCTGAAAGATATGATGAATACAGACACTGCACGGGAATTGGCAGAAGAAAGACACGATTTTATGCTTCAGTTTGTCCGCCAATTAGAAAAAGACATACCCGGGATTGATGCCAAAACGTCGTGATAGAAGGCTTGGAACGACTGTGATAGAATAAGTCACAGATATGCTATAGGAGGACGATCATGAAGATAAAATCAATTGAACCTACACCAAGCCCGAATACAATGAAAGTCATCTTAACGGAAGAGCTTCCGGCGGGCAAAAGCAATAACTATAAACCTGAGCAAGCAGAAGGCGCACCGCCCGTTATAGCGGAAATCCTTAAAATAGATGGAGTTAAAGGGGTATATCACGTCGCAGATTTTCTAGCTGTTGAACGGAATGCAAGATACGACTGGAAAGACATTTTACCGCAAGTCCGCACTGCATTTGGGATGAAAAGTGCTGAAAGCGCAGAAGAAAACCGCTCTGAACAAGAATCTTTTGGGGAGGTAAAAGTTTTTGTGCAGATGTTCAGCGGCATTCCTATGCAAGTTAAATTGACGGATGGGGAGCGGGAAGAGCGCTTCGGCTTACCTGAGCGCTTTCAGCAGGCGATCTTAAAACTCAGATCTGAAGCTTCAAATGTTGTGTTTGAGCGGGCCTGGAAAGAACAAGGTGTCAGATTCGGCGACTTTAATGAAATCGGCCATGACGTGACAGAAGAGCTTCAGGCGGCATACAGTGATGAACGGCTGAAACGACTGACAGAAGCAGCTGCTCAAGGAAAGAGCGAAGCAAAACAAGCAGTACAGCGCAAAGCGTATAAAGTAACGCTCGACATGCTTGATGATGAGGACTGGAAAAAGCGTTATGCGCATCTGGAACAGATGGATCCAAAAGAAGAGGATATCCCGGTTTTACAGAGGGCATTGGATGATCCAAAGGTGTCCATCAGAAGACAGGCTGTTGTGTACTTAGGAATGATTGAAACACCTGTTGTTCTTCCTCTATTGTATAAAGCACTTGAGGACAAAGCGGTCTCAGTCAGAAGAACGGCCGGAGACTGCCTGTCTGATATCGGCGATCCTCAAGCCATTCCTGCTATGATCAAGTCGTTAAGCGACTCCAGCAAGCTTGTTCGTTGGCGTGCGGCTATGTTCCTGTACGAAGTCGGCGATGAAAGTGCAATTGAAGCTTTGCGCGCTGCCGAAGATGATCCCGAATTTGAGGTCAGCCTTCAAGTGAAAATGGCGCTTGAGCGCATTGAACATGGAGAAGAAGCAAAAGGGTCTGTTTGGAAACAAATGACAGAGAGCAGAAAAAAGGGTGAATAGAGATGAAAAAGGTGCAGATCATGCACCTTTTTTATGTGAATTCACTTTTTATAAAAATTATTTCGAATATTGTTGAAAAATGTTCGAAAACTATTTATAGTAAGTAACAATATTAATAGTTGGAGGGTTCAAATCGACAGAAAGCTATATAAATATAAAAACACAAAAGAACAAACCAAGGCGAGGGCGGCCTTAAATTATCTTTTTTGCAAAAACAGCCCATAAATAAACTGAAAATTGTTAAAATAAAATCCAATCAAACAATTGAAAGAATTTAGGAGGATCACCATGGCAGAATTACGCAGTAATATGATCACACAAGGAATCGATAGAGCTCCGCACCGCAGTTTGCTTCGTGCAGCAGGAGTAAAAGAAGAGGATTTCGGCAAGCCGTTTATTGCGGTGTGTAATTCATACATTGATATCGTTCCCGGTCATGTTCACTTGCAGGAGTTTGGGAAAATCGTAAAAGAAGCAATCAGAGAAGCAGGGGGCGTTCCGTTTGAATTTAATACCATTGGGGTAGATGATGGCATCGCAATGGGGCATATCGGTATGAGATATTCGCTGCCAAGCCGTGAAATTATCGCAGACTCTGTGGAAACGGTTGTATCCGCACACTGGTTTGACGGAATGGTCTGTATTCCGAACTGCGACAAAATCACACCGGGAATGCTTATGGCGGCAATGCGCATCAACATTCCGACGATTTTTGTCAGCGGCGGACCGATGGCGGCAGGAAGAACAAGTGACGGGCGAAAAATCTCTCTTTCCTCAGTATTCGAAGGGGTAGGCGCCTACCAAGCAGGGAAAATCAACGAAAACGAGCTTCAAGAACTAGAGCAGTTCGGATGCCCAACGTGCGGGTCTTGCTCAGGCATGTTTACGGCGAACTCAATGAACTGTCTGTCAGAAGCACTTGGTCTTGCCTTGCCGGGTAATGGAACCATTCTGGCGACATCTCCGGAACGCAAAGAGTTTGTGAGAAAATCGGCTGCGCAATTAATGGAAACGATTCGCAAAGATATCAAACCGCGTGATATCGTTACAGTAAAAGCGATTGATAACGCGTTTGCACTCGATATGGCGCTCGGAGGTTCTACAAATACCGTTCTTCATACCCTTGCCCTTGCAAACGAAGCCGGCGTTGAATACTCTTTAGAACGCATTAACGAAGTCGCTGAGCGCGTGCCGCACTTGGCCAAGCTGGCGCCTGCATCGGATGTGTTTATTGAAGATCTTCATGAAGCGGGCGGCGTGTCAGCGGCTCTGAATGAGCTTTCCAAGAAAGAAGGAGCGCTTCATTTAGATGCGCTGACTGTTACAGGAAAAACTCTTGGAGAAACCATTGCGGGACATGAAATAAAGGATTATGACGTTATTCATCCATTGGATCAGCCATTTACTGAAAAGGGCGGTCTTGCTGTTTTATTCGGTAATCTGGCTCCGGACGGCGCTATCATTAAAACGGGCGGCGTACAGAATGGGATTACAAGACACGAAGGGCCGGCTGTCGTATTTGATTCTCAGGACGAGGCACTTGACGGCATTATCAACCGAAAAGTAAAAGAAGGCGACGTTGTCATTATCAGATACGAAGGGCCAAAAGGGGGACCTGGCATGCCGGAAATGCTGGCGCCAACATCTCAAATCGTTGGAATGGGACTCGGACCAAAAGTGGCATTGATTACGGACGGACGTTTTTCCGGAGCCTCCCGTGGGCTCTCCATCGGTCACGTATCCCCTGAGGCCGCTGAGGGCGGACCGCTTGCCTTTGTTGAAAACGGAGACCATATTATCGTTGATATTGAAAAACGCATCTTGGATGTACAAGTGCCAGAAGAAGAGTGGGAAAAACGGAAAGCAAACTGGAAAGGTTTTGAACCGAAAGTGAAAACCGGCTACCTGGCACGTTATTCTAAGCTTGTGACAAGTGCCAACACTGGCGGTATCATGAAAATCTAGCAGGTGAGGACACTTACTTCTGTATTTTAAGGCGTGAACATTTGAAATCCGGCCCTCTCTATAGTATCCTTTACTTCAGATGAAGGATACTAGAGGGGGCTTTTTTTATGTCAATGGCTTATGAAGAATACATGCGTCAGCTTGTCGTACCGATGCGCCGCGAGCTGACTGGAGCAGGTTTTGAAGAGTTAACAACAGCGGAAGAAGTAGAAAACTTTATGGAAAAGGCAGAGGGCACAACTCTTGTAGTCGTTAACTCTGTATGCGGCTGCGCCGCAGGCCTGGCACGTCCTGCAGCAACACAGGCAGTTCTCCAGAATGACAAAACGCCTGACAATACGGTGACTGTATTTGCGGGCCAAGATAAAGAAGCTACTGCAAAAATGCGTGAGTATTTTACTGGCCAAGAGCCTTCTTCGCCGTCAATGGCTCTTTTGAAAGGCAAAGAAGTTGTACATTTTATTCCGCGTCATGAAATTGAAGGACACGACATGGAAGAAATTATGAAAAATCTGACTGCTGCCTTTGATGCACACTGCTAAATGCCCGTTTTCCGGGCATTTTCTTTTTGGGAGTACAGAAGATGATAACAACAAGCTATAGACCGTCTGAACACACCATAAAAACTGCAAAGCAGCTATCTAAAGAGCTAAATATGCCATACTGCGGCCGAAATAAACAAACGGTTGAAAACCTGCTGAAGTCAGCTGAACGTGATTTGCTTGTGGTCGGCAAAGAGCGATTTGAGCTATTTACGAAACAAGGTGCCAAATTCTTTTTTCATCCGAATACTGCGATGTTCAGAGCCAAACGCTTCTTACGCGGTGAGCAAGAGCCGATGCTTCGGGCTGCCGGTTTATCGGAAGGGGATACGTTTTTAGATTGCACACTCGGGCTGGGGTCAGATGCCATTATCGCAAGTATGGCGGTAGGCGAAACGGGGTCTGTGGTTGGGGTGGAAAAAAACCATCTTGTATCCGTTTTAGTGAGGACGGGGCTGCATTCATGGGAAACAGGTATAGAAGAGCTTCAAGCAGCGATGAGAAGAATCCAGGTGAAGAGCGGTGATTGCTTAGAATACATCAAGCAGCTTCCTGACGGCTCTGTTGATGTGGTTTACTTCGATCCAATGTTTCATGAACCTGTAGAGACCTCTGACGGTATTGCGCCTTTACGCGATTTGGCTGAGGATTCCGTTTTGCACGAAGAGTGTATCAAGGAAGCGGTACGTATTGCCAGAAAAAGTGTTGTGCTAAAAGACCACTGGAAAAGCCCGCGGTTTGAACAGTTTGGTTTTCATGTCATAAAAAGAAAAACAGCACTGTTCCATTATGGTGTCATTCAGGCAAGTAAAGAAATCCCGTGATTCATACCACGGGATTTTCTGTTAATCGGTGACTTCCATGACGACAAAGTATAACAATGTCAAGAGTGAAACTGTGGCAAACAGAGCGTCAATCATGCGGAAAGCCTCCTTTCACAGAATATTGTAAGCGTTTTTACACAAAGTGCATAGCAACGAATCTCCTAATTTGTGTATCAGTTTCATATAGTACATGACTTGAATGTTTTGGATGTGCTAAAATAAGAGAAACATGACAATAAAATAGAGAGGAATAAGCAGTCATGAAATTGTGGATGAGAAAGACCCTTGTGGTTTTATTTACCATTGTGACGTTCGGGCTCGTATCTCCTCCGGCTGCTCTTATGGCGGACAAGCCTTCCGGACAGCCGAGCAGTCTTGAGCAGAATGATTACACCGCTTTTTATGATGAGCATGACCTGTACGATGATGAGTCGGATGACAGGCGAGATCCTGAACTGCTTTTTCAATCGTACAAGGAACAGCTCCTTGACAGCGCTGAGGATCAGTCCTTTTTAAAATTCGGCAGCAGAATCGCTCCGGTCATTGAAGATGATTATCGGAAAGAGATCCTGCCAAAAATCGAAAATGTGATTAGTGATTATTTAGCGACATTGCAAGATGATGAGGCGTATCAAGATGTTGTGATCTCAAGCATGCCTTCAGCAGGCAAAACGGAAAAAATATTCAACGTTTACAATCGGACAACTGGAGAAGATCTTCTGAGATTCCATGTGCGCAGAGACCATCCGCCTCATGACGGCTACTGGTTTAATTTTCATTATCATACAGCAGAAGATGGATTTCAATCACATCATGAGCTTGGGAGCATTTACTGGGACCGCAACACGCCTCCCAACTGGATGAGTGCCTAAAGGAGATGCCATTAGACATGAAAAAGTACACAATGAATGAAATGGTCAATATAACAAAAGATATGCTGAATAAACGGGGCGTTATGATAGAAGATATTGCACGCATTGTTCAAAAACTTCAAGAAAAATACAATCCAAACCTGCCGCTCAGTGTTTGCATGGAGAATGTAGAAAAAGTCTTGAACAAACGTGAAATTATTCATGCTGTTTTGACAGGCCTTGCACTCGATCAGCTTGCAGAACAAAAGCTTCTCCCCGAACCGCTGCAGCATCTTGTTGAAACAGATGAACCGCTTTACGGCATAGATGAAATCATTCCGCTTTCAATCGTTAATGTGTACGGGTCGATCGGCTTGACCAATTTCGGTTATTTGGATAAAGAGAAGATTGGTATTATTAAGGAACTTGATGAAAGTCCAGACGGTATTCACACCTTTTTGGATGATATTGTGGCAGCTCTTGCTGCAGCAGCGGCGAGCAGAATTGCGCATACGCATCAGGATCTGCAAGATGAAGAAAAAGAACAGGATGAAAAGCCTGTCGTCAGCTGACTATAAAAAAATCATTTCTGAACCCAGGAATGATTTTTTATTGTGTTACACTACAAGAAGACTACTTTTAAAGGATGAAAAAAATGAAACAGTATAAGGATTCATGCAGACATGTTTTAAAGCAAAAAGGAGCGGTCAGCGTATGATTTCATTCATTTTTGCGATGGATGCCAACAGGCTTATCGGCAAAGACAATGATTTGCCGTGGCATTTGCCCAATGATCTTGCATACTTTAAGAAAGTAACATCGGGCCATTCAATCATTATGGGCCGGAAAACATTTGAATCGATCGGACGTCCGCTTCCAAATCGGAAAAATATTGTCGTCACATCTGCGCCGGCTTCAGAATTTCCGGGATGCACGGTTGTCAGTTCGTTACAGGATGTACTGGATATTTGTTCAGGCTCTGAAGAATGCTTTGTGATCGGAGGGGCTCAGCTCTATACGGACCTGTTCCCTTATGCGGACAGACTGTATATGACGAAAATTCATCACGAGTTTGAAGGTGACCGTCACTTTCCTGAATTTGATGAAGGGGATTGGGAACTGGTTTCTTCTGAGCAGGGGATCAAGGACGAAAAAAACCCTTATAATTACGAATTTCTCGTGTATGAAAAAAAGAATTCTTCTAAAGCGGGAGGATTTTAATTGGTTCGCTACAGCTTTCTAGTGGTTTATATTGTGTATATGCTGTTGAAAAATATGAAACAATTATTTAATCAAACAATGCTCGACCCTCGTCTGTCATATAAAAAACAGATGACTCTTGTGTACGAACAGCCAAAGGCATTTTTGGAAGGCTGTATTGGCATCTCCGGTTCAGTTGTGACAATCCATCAGCCAGAGCCAATCCCACAAGGTCCTGTTTTGTATGTGCACTCTCGTTTGCGCTTGGCTGAACTGGCCTTAATTGCTGGATATATTGAGGAACCAGCCGGCTTTATCGCCAACCCAAAAGTGTTCCGCTTGCCTTTTATCGGGCAATGGCTGGATCGGATGGATGTGATTTCAGACGGTCATTCAGAGAAGGTATATGAAAATGTGACAAAACAGCTGGAAAAGGGGCAAAGCTTGATTCTTTCACTAGATGGTTCTATTGATCCTGTAGAACTTGCAGCCCGCTATCAACTTCCGTTAGTGATGGTGGAAACGAAAGGAACAGAGCACCTGCAAAAGGGGTCGCTTTTTAAACGCTTAAAACCAGCCGACATTGAATTGTCCTTTTCAAAAGCTTATATACCTGCCAATGAAAAACAATTACGTGCATAAAAAAGCGCAGTCGTTAAGACTGCGCTTTTTTGTTACGAAAGGAACGGTACCTTTACACAATAGAAAAGCACGCAGAAAAACATAGCAGCGCTCCCGCCCAATACGAAGCTGTGCCAAATGGCGTGATGGAAGGGAATCTTTTTCCAAATGTAAAAGATGGTTCCGACAGAGTATAGAATGCCGCCGAGAAAAAGAAGGCTGAATCCCGCTCCGCTCAGCGAAGCATATAAAGGTTTAACCGCAATAATCATCAGCCAGCCCATGATCAAGTACACTATGGTTGACAGTAGGATAAAGCGTTTCACGAAGAAAATTTTAAAGACAATTCCACCCAGGGCAAGTGACCATACGATAACCAGCAGGGTAAAGCCGAGTGTGCCTTTCAGCGGTCCGAGTAAAAAAGGCGTGTAGGTTCCTGCGATGAGTACGTAAATCGCGCTATGATCGATAATCTCCAAAATGTCCTTCGTCTTTTTATGTGTGATGCTGTGAAGCAGTGTAGAGCTCAAATATAACAGCAGCATAGAGACACCGAAAATCGTAAAGCTGACAATGTCCCAGGCAGACCCGTAATTAGCCGCGAATATGATTAAAAACACTAAAGCAGGGATGGATAAGAGTACACCAATGCCGTGTGTAATGGCATTGGCGATCTCTTCTTTCATTGTAAACAAGTGCATTCTCCTTTCGATCGCTAAATCATTTGATTTTTTAACGTCTCTATAAAGCGCAAGCCCTCAAAGGTAATTTTTGTGCCGGCGCGTCCGCGGCTTTTGGTGACATAGTCTTTTTTCTCCAAATAGTCAAGACGGCTTCTGACCTGCTGCGGCGTTAACGAGGTTTGGGTATTTTTGCTGTGTTCAGAAATGATCCGTCTGCTGGCAGGTTCTCCTTTTTCGTTCAATACTTTTATTGTTTCCAAAATAAACAAAAACTCAGCTTTTTCCATTAAAGTCAGCAGCTTTGCTTTTTTCTTCGACGTTTTTCCGTCTATCGCGCCTCTAATATATGGCGGCAGGTCATGTGGATGAATCGTTCCCCCGCTTGATACTGCCGCCATATAATCTGCAGCGTTTTTTAATTCCCTGACATTGCCTTCAAATGTATGCTGCTCAAGCACCGGAAAGACAGAGGGGTCGATTAACAATTGCTGCCCGGAATTTGAGAGGAAATATTGTGTCAAAAGCGGTATATCGCTTTTTCGTTCAGATAATTCGGGCAGTGTGAGCGTCAAAATGTTCAGCCTGTAAAATAAGTCTTGCCTGAAGGAATGTTCCACGGATCCGTCTGCAGAAGCACAGATCATTCGCGGCTTCTCCATGTCTGAATCAAACGCTTTTAACAGCTGAGCTTGTACAGAAGCCGGCATGCGCCATACTTCATCAAGAAAAAGGGTTCCTCGTGCCGTTTTGTGAAAAGCACCTGAGTTTCCGTTAGGACCAAAAAGCTCATGCATAAGGCTTTCTTCAGAATGCGTGCTGCAATTGACGCTTATAAACGGTTCATTGCTTCTCGAAGATTCCAAGTGTATGGCATGTGCGAAATGATTTTTGCCTGTTCCGATTTTTCCTGTTATTAAGACAGGAAGCTCAGATAATGAGAACTGCTTGGCGATTCGCTTTGCTTCCAGGAAAGTTTGATGTTCTCCGATTAGTTGTTGAAAGGTATTGAGTTTTGGTGCGCTATTCATCAATTGGCTCCTTTTGGTTCTAATTGGTTTCATTATATCATGCCTTTTGGCTGAAAACACCCTTTATTTTACGATCATCTTTTTTCTTGAGTCTGCAGGATAATGGTTAAACAGAAGTTTCCACGAGATGTGGTGGACATAGTCTGTATTTTTTTAATTATTAAATAAAAATAATTGTCTTATTTTTTGAATATTCGTGTTATAATGGCATATTAAATAGGGATTTAAAACAAGAAAGGAATCTGTACATGAAACCGTTGTTGAAAGAAAACTCTCTCATCCAAGTGAAAGACATTTTGAAGGCTCATCAAAACGTAAAGGACGTTGTCATTCACACACCTTTGCAGAGGAATGACAGACTTTCTGAGAGATATGAATGCAATATCTATTTAAAACGTGAAGACTTGCAAGTTGTTAGATCTTTTAAGCTCAGAGGGGCTTATCATAAAATGAAACAGCTTTCCAGCGAGCAGACAGAAAACGGAGTGGTGTGTGCAAGCGCCGGAAACCACGCGCAAGGCGTGGCATTCTCGTGTAAACATCTTGGCATTCACGGAAAAATTTTTATGCCGTCTACTACACCGAGACAAAAAGTATCTCAAGTTGAACTATTCGGAAAAGGATTTATCGATATTATTTTGACAGGCGATACGTTTGATGACGCGTATAAAAGTGCCGTAGAGTGCTGTGAGGCGGAATCTCGGACGTTTATCCATCCGTTCGATGATCCGGATGTGATGGCCGGACAAGGGACGCTCGCAGTCGAGATTTTAAACGACATTGATGCAGAACCGCATTTTCTTTTTGCAAGTGTCGGAGGCGGCGGCCTTCTCTCAGGGGTAGGTACATATTTGAAAAATGTGTCTCCTGATACAAAGGTAATTGCTGTTGAGCCGGCGGGAGCGGCATCCTATTTTGAATCAAACAAAGCTGGGCATGTCGTCACACTTGATAAAATTGATAAGTTTGTAGATGGGGCAGCAGTTAAAAAAATTGGAGAGGAAACCTTTCGGACGCTGGAATCTGTTGTTGATGACATTCTCCTTGTTCCTGAAGGAAAAGTATGTACATCCATTCTTGAATTGTATAACGAATGTGCGATTGTTGCTGAACCGGCCGGAGCTCTTTCTGTCTCAGCGCTTGATTTGTACAAGGATGAAATTAAAGGAAAAAATGTGGTGTGTGTGGTCAGCGGGGGAAATAACGATATAGGAAGAATGCAGGAAATGAAGGAGCGATCCTTGATTTTTGAAGGTCTTCAGCATTATTTTATCGTCAACTTTCCGCAAAGAGCGGGGGCTCTCCGCGAATTTCTTGACGAAGTTCTAGGGCCGAATGATGACATTACAAGGTTTGAATATACGAAGAAAAATAACAAAAGCAACGGACCTGCTCTTGTCGGCATCGAGCTGCAGAACAAAGCCGATTATGGGCCGCTGATTGAACGGATGAACAAAAAACCGTTTCATTATGTAGAGGTGAATAAGGATGAAGACTTATTCCATCTGCTGATCTAATTTTTTTCGCAACCGCGCAAAATGACAGACAGCTAGGCTGGCATCATATATAATAGAAGAAAAACAAAAAAAGAGGATTGATAGCTTGTTACTCAAAAGCCTAGAGTTCAAACGCGATGACGGGATTCAGGTGAAAGTGACAGAAATACCTGTATTAAAGGAAGATGAGCACTATTTCTTTATGTTACATCACCATTTGCAATTCTACTTAAAAGAAGTGTTTTCATCAAACAGCAGGGCAAAAGTGTATTCTTTCCGACATTATATGAAGCGCCGGATGAAGTGGGCAGATTATCAGGCTGTTTTTCATCAAGAGGTGTTAAAGCACAACGCATAACATGCCGTTTTTACCTGTATGTCCTCCTTTGTAATCGTTAATGGGAGGCATGCAGGATTTTTTTTGCTCAGTATCGAATACAAATATGGGACAGTAAGGACAGGTTTTAGAAAGCGTTTTTATGCTGGATGAAAGGATGAATGTCATGAAGGTTATCAAAGGTTTAATGGCTGGGCTGTTTTTTCTGCTTTTGTGTGCCTGCGGAGAACAGCAGATTAAAAATCCACTCAATTACGAAGTGGAGCCTTTTACATTTCAAAACCAAGACGGCAAGAACGTTTCATTAGAGAGTTTAAAAGGAGAAGTTTGGCTGGCGGATTTTATTTTTACCAATTGTGAAACTATATGTCCGCCAATGACCGCCCATATGACCGATCTGCAAAAAAAACTGAAAGCCGAAAATATAGATGTCCGTATCATATCATTTAGTGTTGACCCAGAAAACGATAAGCCGAAACAGCTGAAGAAATTTGCCGCAAATTATCCATTATCGTTTGATAACTGGGATTTTCTCACCGGATACAGCCAGAGTGAGATTGAGGAGTTCGCACTTAAGAGCTTTAAAGCGATCGTAAAGAAACCTGAGGGACAGGACCAAGTCATTCATCAATCCTCTTTTTGGTTAGTAGGCCCGAACGGCAAGGTGCTGAAAGATTATAATGGAGTGGAAAATACACCGTACGATGAAATTATCGCCGATGTAAAATCAGCAGGCACACTCAAGTAAGCTAGGAGACTAGGCATTTTCAAATCTCCTAAAACATGATACACTTTCCACTAGTAGAATGGGAAGGAGCAACAAGATTGAAGCTGCGCATTTTTTCAATCATGGCCAGTTTGATTTTGCTTCTTACTGCTTGTACGAGCATACGTACAGCATCTGAGGGAAAACAAAAAGATCATGAAACGAAAACGAAAGATCACATTGTCATAGCGGCTGTCGGAGATTCGCTGACAGAAGGAGTCGGAGATCCCGATGGAAAGGGATATGTCGGCAAGGTGGCGGATTCTATCCGGTCAGATAGACAAGTCAAAACGGTTGACGTGAAAAATTATGCCGTAAAAGGGAACCGTTCGGATGATTTATTAGAAAAACTAAAAGATAAAAAGGTTCAAAAAGGCATAAAGGACGCAGATTATGTCTTTTTTACAATTGGCGGTAATGATTTGATGAAAGTCCTTCGCCAAAACTTCCTGCAATTAACCGTTGAACCGTTTCAGGAAGCGGAAAAACCGTACGAAAAGCGCTTTGAAAAAATCATTTCTGAAATTCGCAAGCTGAATGATCACGCTGAGCTGATTTATGTCAGCATGTACAATCCGTTTACGTTTACATTATCTGAACTAAATGAAATAAACGGTGTCGTCACGGATTGGAACCATATTGCTGAAAAAGAGCTGAAAAAGGATAAGCATGCGAAAATCATTTATATCGAAGATTTGTTCGACCAAAAAAGTGACAGCAGCCGAATTTCTGAGGAAGATGATTTTCATCCTAATGGTACGGGTTATTCTTTAATCGCAAAGCGCGTCTATCAATCCATAAAAAAAGAAGGATTACCGAAAGAGTAGGGTGACAGCATGAATAAGTGGAAACGACTGTTTTTTATATTGCTTGCAATCAATTTTATCCTCGCTGCCGGGTTTGTTACACTTGTTTTGCTCCCGGGAGAACAAGCTCAGGTAAAGGATTCGTCTGAGAGCGAGTATGGATTTCAAGTGACAAGCACAAAAGAATCATTAGCTGCGTTTGTTAACTCATATTTAAACGACAAGGCATCAAATAAGCTTGATTATAAAGTAGAGATTGATGATGATGTTCATGTCGCAGGGAAAATCAAGGCATTTTCTACCTCTATTGATGCTTTTATCGCTTTTGAACCGACCGTGAAAAAAAACGGTGATGTAGAGTTGAATGTTACGAAATTTTCGTTAGGGAAATTGAGTATACCGATTAGCTTTGTGTTAAATTATATGGACAGCTTTTATGAATTGCCGTCATTTGTCCACGTTCACCCCGGAGATAAAAGCATTGAAGTGCGTTTGTCAGAAATGCCTTTAACGAATGGTATGTATGTCAAAGCGGATAAAATAAATTTAGAAAATGATGAAATTGAATTTTCCTATTACCATCCTAAACAATAGAGGTGATTGAAAATGAAACAGGTTTACCAGTATTTCAGTTTATTATCCTTTACATTTTCCCTGTACTTCGGCTGGCTGGCTTATCATCATCTGGCCGCTGAAGACATGGATCAAATGTATTTGAATGTTTCCTATTGTGCCTTGTTCCTAAGTGTGATGGTGTTTACATTCGGTATGCGAGACCGAAAAAAAACCGATAAATCATGAAAAAAGAGACATGAAACAACGTCTCTTTTTTCGTGCGGTCCGAAGAAAATTTGAGAATACAAGGAGAAAAGATGAAAGCATACGATTTTACACAGGGGAACGTGCTGAAACAGCTTGTACTGTTTTCAACGCCTATTATGCTCGGAAACGCATTGCAGGTTTCCTTTCAGTTTATAGACAGCTTGTGGATCGGCAATTTACTGGGGGCACAGGCTCTTGGGGCAGCCGAGGTATCAAGCACGATTGTTCTAACCGTGCTGTCTTTTATTTTGGGCCTTAACAATGCGACGTTAACCATTTGATCTCAGCAAAAAGGAAAAGATGATGAAAAGGGAATGACGTCGTATATTAACGCTTTTGTTGTTTTATTAACAGGCCTAAGCATCGGATTCGGCGCGGCCGGTTTTTTTCTGTCAGAGCTTTTGCTGCGTCTTCTAAAAACGCCGGAGTCAATGCTGCCGCTTGCTGAGACTTATTTGCAGATTCAATTTATTGGCATTTTATTTTTATTTGGTTATAACTTTATCAGTACTGTGCTTCGGGCGCTGGGCGACAGCAAGACACCGCTCCGGTTTATTGCGTTTGCTGTTGTACTGAATACAGTGCTGGCGCCGCTCTTTATTTCTGTGTTTCACATGGGAATAGCGGGTGCGGCTTATTCAACGATTTTGTCGCAAGGCATTGCGTTTCTGTATGGGTTGCTTTATGTCATCAAACACAAGCTTGTGCCATTCTCAATTCCGAGAGTGCCCAAGTGGGGAGAGTCTGCGCTGATTTTAAAACTCGGAATTCCGGCCGGTCTGCAGATGATGGTGATTACAGGCGGTATGATGGCGATTATGAGTGTTGTCAACTCATACGGGGAGCACGTGGTATCAGGTTTTGGCGCGGTCCAGCGGCTCGACAGCATCATCACGCTTCCAGCAATGGCTGCCGGTACGGCCGTCAACAGTATGGCAGGGCAAAATATCGGAATCGGAAACAATAAAAGAGTAGGAACGATTGCAAGGCTTGGTGTGCTGGCTGTTATTTCCTGCATGCTGGTGATTGCGGTTATGATTTGGGTGTTTGGTAAATACCTTATAAGGTTATTTATCAGCGAGCCTGATGCGGTCGCATTTGGTGAACAATATTTGCGGTGGATCGCGTTTTTCTACCCTTTTATTGGGATTAATTTCGTGCTGAACGGAATTGTCAGAGCCGCGGGAGCGATGCTGCAGGTGCTGGTTTTAAATTTAATCTCGTTTTGGGTGCTGCGATATCCTTTCACGGTTCTCTTTTCAGCTTGGCTTGGACAAAAAGGAATCGGGCTTGGAATCGGAATGAGTTTTTTATTTAGCAGCTGCGCGGCATTTTTGTATTACAGGTATGGCCGCTGGAAAACAATGAAGCTGTTTACTGAAAAATAAGTGAAGCACTGCGAAAAGCACATACCTATATATAGCGGTATGTGCTTTTTTTTACCGTTTTTTATCAAGTTTGCTAAAGAGCTCGATTAACGTGGCGAGTTCAGCATCAGTGTAACAGTCAAAGCGTTTAAAGAAATATTCCGTTTTTTTCTCGTTAAAGTGCTGAAGGACTTTTTCGCCAGCTTCAGTGATATGAATGCGGATGATACGTCTGTCTTCCTTCGATCTGATTCTCGTAATCCATTCCTTTTCTACCAGTGCATCAGTCACAGCCGTAATGTGGCTTGCCGATACCTCTAAAATAGGCGCAAATTCAGTGACTTTTTTAGGCCCTTGTTCACTGAGGATCCGAAGAATGGTGAATTCATTCCGCGACAGCTCTTTATCTAAAATTTCATTGATTTCGTTTCGTATTTGTTTAAAGACTTTACGGAGTAAAGTTTCCATATCGTACATCATCTGTGTTCTTACTTTCAAATTTGTGAACCTCCATTACATAAGCATATTGCTTAAAACCTATAGATTTTATTGAAAAGCAGAATCATTTTCATTCTATTTTTACATGCTATAATATAATAATACCACGTATTAACAAAGGAGGCACCAGTATGTCTGAAAAAAAAGAAATCGCCACATTTGCAGGAGGCTGTTTTTGGTGTATGGTTAAACCTTTTGACGAACAGCCGGGAATTGAAAAAGTGGTGTCCGGGTATACAGGCGGCCATACTGAAAACCCTACGTATGAAGAGGTGTGCAGTGAAACGACGGGACATCGTGAAGCCGTTCAAATCACGTTTAATCCTGATGTATTCCCTTATGAAAAACTGCTTGAATTATTTTGGCAGCAAATCGATCCGACAGATGCCGGCGGGCAGTTTGCTGATCGCGGCAGTTCCTATCGCGCAGCCATTTTTTATCATAATGATAAACAAAAGGAGCTTGCGGAAGCTTCCAAGCAACGTCTGGCTGAAAGCGGCATCTTTAAAGATCCGATTGTAACGGACATTTTAAAAGCTGAACCTTTCTATGAAGCGGAAGGCTACCATCAGCATTTTTATAAAAAGAATCCAGCACATTATCAGCGCTACCGGACAGGTTCCGGACGTGCCGGATTTATTAATGAGCATTGGGGGGATAAATAAATGGCGTACAATAAAGAAGAAAAAATGAAGTCATTAAATCGCATACAATATGAGGTAACGCAAAATAACGGCACGGAGCCGCCGTTTCAAAATGAATATTGGGATCATAAGGAAGAAGGGCTCTATGTAGACATTGTGTCAGGCAAGCCATTGTTTACATCCAAGGATAAATTTGATTCCCACTGCGGCTGGCCAAGCTTTACAAAGCCGGTTGAAGAAGAAGAAGTGGAAGAAAAACTGGACACGAGCCATGGCATGATTCGCACAGAAGTAAGAAGCCGAACTGCTGACTCTCATCTTGGTCATGTATTTAATGACGGACCGGGGCCAAACGGGCTTCGTTACTGCATAAATTCAGCAGCGCTGCGGTTTGTTCCAAAGCATAAGCTGAAAGAGGAAGGATACGAAAGTTACCTGCATCTCTTTGATAAATAAAATATTAAAAACAGGCCTGCCTAATGGATAGACAGGCTTGTTTTTATGCCTTTTTCTCTTGATGCAAGTCTTCAATAATCTGGGCAATTCTTTCTTTCGTAATGAGCGGGGCCTGATCAGATTGATACCCAGGCAGATTGACTTTGCGAAAGTCAGGATGTTTTTCAGGCTCTGGAAGGATCGCATAGAGGTTGCCCCATTCATACAGTGATTCAATTTCATGCGGGGATGTTAATTCTTCGTGAAGCTTTTCACCTGGACGCTTGCCGACTTCTACTGCAGCCGGCCGCGGGAGCCCGTGCTGCGATGCATATTCTTCAAATCCATGAATCAGTTCTTCAAGTTTCAGTGATTCCATTTTGAAAATAAAGGTTTCTCCGCCTTTTGTAATCGCAGCTGATTGCAAAGTCAATGTAGCTGCATCGTCTATTGACATGAAAAATCTGGTCATGTTCTTGTCTGTGATAGTCAGAGGCTGACCCTCCATCATCTGTTCAAATAATATAGGGATGACCGAACCTCTGGAGCCCAGAACATTTCCGAAGCGGACCGAACAAAACACGGTTCCTTTGTTTTGAACGTGGCGGTTTGCTTGATGAAACAGCTTTTCAGATAACAGCTTGGTGGCACCCATTGTGTTCACAGGAGATACAGCTTTATCTGTACTGATATTAATGACATGCTGCACTCGGTGTAAAAGGGCAGCTTCCACCACATTTTGTCCGCCGATGAGATTGGTCTGGATCGCTTCAAATGGATGATCCTCACATGTCGGAACCTGTTTCAGCGCAGCCGCGTGAAAGACGATATCGACGTCTTTCATCACCTGATTCACCCTCCTGTGATCGCGCACATCTCCGAGTACAAATAATAGCCGCTTATCCTCCGCATACTTTTGGCTCATGACATACTGTTTACTGTCGTCTTTGCTGAATACAATCACCTGTTTAGGTGTAAGTAGCAAAAGGCGTTTGACAATTTGACTCCCGATTGAACCCGTTCCGCCAGTGACTAAAACTGTTTTGTTATGAAAAAATGGTTTTAGTTCTGCTGTTTGCTGTTTAGGCATGGCTTATCCTCCAACTCTCGTTTCTCTACCATGCATCATATGTTCAACTTTATAATCGAATTAATGAAAGCAACCAATAAAACAAAATATAGGGGAATGATCATGTCACAACGTGTTCTTTTTTAACAGAAAATGGAAAACGAGAGCGACTAGCAAACGATAAAACTAAATAAACAATGTACTAAATATTCATTATGTTTTCATTTCGCACCTCAAAAACAAAGCTGACAAAGTCATCTCACGTACCTATTTGGAGAAAGTTGTTTATGAGCCAGAAACCCTATAAAAAAAGGTTCATTTTCCTCACGGTAAATACATGTATATATTTTACAATAGAGATGATAGTGATAAAAGAGGAGGGTACCAAATGAAGGTTTCAAAAACAATGCTGCTAAGCACCGCCGCGGGTTTATTGCTTAGCCTGACAGCAAACTCGGTGTCGGCTCATGATGTGAATGAGGAACATCATTTTAAAGTGACTGCGCAAACGGAGACAGATCCGGTCGCTTCTGGCGATGACGCAGCTGATGATCCGGCTATTTGGGTACATGAGAAGCATCCGGAAAAAAGCAAATTAATTACGACAAATAAGAAATCAGGGCTCGTCGTGTATGATTTAGATGGAAAGCAGCTTCATTCTTATGAATTTGGCAAGCTCAATAATGTCGATCTGCGCTATGATTTTCCATTGAAAGGCGAAAAAATTGATATTGCTGCAGCATCCAACAGGTCTGAAGGAAAAAATACAATTGAAGTATATGCAATAGACGGGGATAAAGGAAAATTGAAAAGCATTACAGATCCGAAACATCCTATTTCCACTGGTATTTCTGAGGTTTACGGATTCAGCCTGTATCACAGCCAGAAAACAGGAGCATTTTACGCATTAGTGACAGGCAAACAAGGGGAATTTGAGCAATATGAAATTGTTGATGGTGGAAAAGGTTTTGTAACAGGAAAAAAAGTGCGTGAATTTAAGTTGAATACTCAGACTGAAGGCCTTGTTGCGGATGATGAGTACGGAAATCTATACATAGCAGAGGAAGATGAGGCCATCTGGAAATTTAACGCTGAGCCAGGCGGAGGATCAAAGGGACAGGTTGTTGACCGTGCGACAGGAGAACATTTGACAGCTGATATTGAAGGACTGACAATCTATTATGCACCAAATGGCAAAGGATATCTCATGGCCTCAAGTCAAGGAAATAACAGCTATGCAATGTATGAACGGCAGGGGAAAAATCGCTATGTGGCCAATTTTGAAATTACAGATGGAGAGAAGATAGACGGTACTAGTGACACGGATGGCATTGATGTTCTTGGTTTCGGGCTTGGTCCAAAATATCCGTATGGGATTTTTGTGGCGCAGGACGGCGAAAATATCGATAATGGACAAGCAGTCAATCAAAACTTCAAAATTGTATCGTGGGAACAAATTGCACAGCATCTCGACGGAATGCCTGATCTTCATAAACAGGTGAACCCGAGGAAGCTGAAAGACCGTTCTGACGGCTAGAAAAAAAGCAGCTGAACAAGCTGCTTTTTTCTGTGAATGAAAAAATCGTTCATAGCAATGAACGATTTTTCAAGAAAGCGCCAGATGAATCGCCTTTAGTGTTGCAGGAAGCTCATCAAACGTAAATGCGGGTACGGTCTCATTATAATTGGCTGCTGCAGCTTTATGCCGTTCTTCAGGGTTTTTGATATAGAAAGCGGCTTTTTCCTTAAAGTCGTTAATGCTGTGATAAGAAATAAAGGATGAAAAAGGATGAGCCGCGGGTAAATCTGTTAATTGAAATGCTTCGCATGCAGCGATATCAAACGTTCGGTTATTATAACTGGCATTTTTGATGCGAATATTATTTTTGTTAAAAGCAAAATGATAAGGCCGATGCGCATTGATGACAATGTCTGCCCCGTTATAATAATGAACGGCCTGTTCGGGTGGAATCCATGTGCTGACGACATCGATATGCGGCTGTTTGAGCACATTTTTAGGCAGATATTTTCTCCATTCCTTTCCGATGACTCGAACCGTGAAAGGCAGATGTACCGCTTCTTTCATAAGCTGAACCCGATTAGGGTAAGGATAGCCGATGATAAGCAGATTTGAATGAAAGGAATGTTCGGTGCCCATTTTTTTAAACAGCCGATGATTAACTGGAATCGGAACATAATAGGCGTGCTGGTAGCCGAGCTCTTGATAATAGAAAGCGGCATTTTGTTCAATCGTTAATATGGCGTCAGCAAGCTTAATTACCTGTAGGCTGATATCAATATAAAATGGGTCTTCGGTCAGCCAAACATACACGGGGATATCCTTACCCTTTAACCAGGTCAGCCAGTCGTGAGGAACGCGGTCTCCAACCATTATAAGTGCGAAGTCCGGCTGAAACGCTTCGATCTTCACCAAATATTCTGCTTCCGGTTTATCTGCAATCATATACTCTGTATGAGTGTTTTGAAAACAATCTTCAGCCCAGCGATCAAAATAACTGTATATGCCTCCGTATCCCGACTGGATATACAAGACTTTCATCGGATGTTATGAAAAGAACGTAACGCTTTCTACTTTGTCTACATCAATTAATGTTGTAGCTTGACCTGCCGGAGTGACGGAGCTTTCCTGTGTTACAAAGACGATACCGTGAACTTGATCGAAAGCAACGAAAACAACCGGCCCAATCATGTCACCTGAATCAGTCACAATGCTGATTGTCGTGCCTGGCGTAATTCTGGCAAAAATCCATCTTGCCGGAAGGGAAGGGTCTAAAATAGATTCTGCCGTAACCGTTTCACTTTCATCTACTTTTTGATCGATGGCAGCTTCAAGCAAGGCTTTAAGATTACTTTCCATGTTTTCTCCTCCTTCTGTTGCAGTTGGAAATAAAGGACTTAAAACGGTTTTAATTAAATCCTTTTTTAACTGTGCATTT
The DNA here is from genome assembly GCF_002953915.1 of Bacillus sp. MBGLi79. Lineage (NCBI taxonomy): Bacteria > Bacillati > Bacillota > Bacilli > Caryophanales > Bacillaceae > Bacillus > Bacillus sp. MBGLi79. The sequence goes on along the minus strand of NZ_CP026521.1, from coordinate 2,485,684 downwards.
TCAGAGCTCATTACACACACCTCCTATTCGATAGTGAACTCACGTTAATCTATTCTTCAGGCTGTTGTTTGGTATGAGTCGAACGCCGTACCAGACCTATTTTTCATGTATTTAAGGAAAATGCTGATTTTTTAATGGAGTGGACATAGCCCTATACCATACATCAAAGTCGCTCATATTGTGAAACAGAGTAAAGGGATAAGGGAGAGGGATTATTTGGATTTAGAGAAACAAGTGGATCGAGAAGAAAACCAAGATGAACTGCATTTTATTTTGCTTTTACTGATTCTGCTTATTCGTCAATCATCTACTGAAGGAAATCCATCTGATCTCAGACGCCAGCTCGTTTTTGCAAAGGAGCTGGGCGTACCGGTTTCAAAAGTTCATTTGATCAACGGAGATACGCTTCAGAATGTCATCGTAAAAGAAGTACTGACTGATTTGGTTATTTTTCAAAACCCGTTAAATAACACGAGATCTCATGTGTCACTCTCAAGTGTTGTAAGCTGGGGTGCTTTTTAAATGATGACAGAGGCTCTGCTTGCTGCGGAGCCGTTTTTATGTTTGACGGCGGGGGCGGTATAGATGGGAGAGAAAGTGTCTATTATTTTAACAAGTTACAACAAACCTAAATATTTGCAAAAAGCGATCGAAAGCGTGATTCAGCAAACGCATGATCTTTGGGAGCTTTTTATTATGGATGATCATTCGAATGAAGAAACAACTGCGGTGATTCACAAGTATCTCCATGACCGGCGCATTCAATATCATAACAGTTTCGTGCAACCTGCAGATCGATTAAAAACAGCCCGTTATGCCACATTAATTAACAGTGCGCTCCCATTTGCAGACGGCGATTTCATTTCCTATCTTACTGATGACACTGTTTATCATCCCGAGCGGCTGAGCCGTATGGTGCAAGAATTTTCACATCAGCCTGAAGCGCAGGTTGTCTATTCAAAACAAAAAGTTGTACATGTAAACGAAAGGGGAGAGGAAATCTCACATTTCTACAGAAATGCCAATGCAGTGCTAGAGCAGGCGGCTTTTCATGTTGATCATTGTTCAGTAATGCATCGCCGTTCGTTACTTAATCTCATTCACTATAAATATGGAGGCTATTGGGATGATGATATGAAGCATTGGAATCATGGCGACGCAATTTTTTGGGCGAGACTCAACAACTTTACCCCATTTCTGCCGATAAATGAAGTATTAGATACAACTTATAAAACCCCAGATTCATTTCAAAATGCATATCGGTTTCTGCCCGCCGATTTGATTGACGGCTCTTTTGTGAAAGGTTCAGATCAAACTGTGTATTTTCTTGATCAGGGTGTACGGCACCCTGTCGGGGAAAAGTGGAGTTTTTGGTATCTAAATCGGACTGTCGCTGTTCCAGACCCATATTTATTCCAATATAGGATTGGTAAAATTTTAAACATTCCGAATTATATTTTAGTAAAGGAAGCTGACCATCCTGCCATATTTTATATTGAAGCCGGAAAAAAAAGGCGCATTGTGGACCAGTATGCGTTTCAATTTTATCAATTTCAAAAAAAAGACATATTGACAGTTGGAAAAGAGGAGCTGGAGGCGCTTTTGGAAGGACCGCCGATTATGTGGAAGCGATCTGAATTGATCAAAAATCCGCCTGGCCGAAGGCTGTTTTTCATCGAACGCGAGCCGTTTTTGTTTCTAAACGGCTTCTTTCACCCAATTAGTGAACAAGTAGCAAGGAAGTTTTTTTTACATCAGAAGCCAATCTCCGCTTCTTTCCGAAATATTCAGCAATTTCCAATTGGAAAGCCGTTTTATCCGGTGTACGATGAGATTATAAAGAAATTGAACATTGCAACAGAGTATAGGGATAGGTCATAAAAAGGAGACGTTCATGACAGGACATTATGCAAAAACGGAACATCAATATATATTGTTAACGTCTGAATCGACATCGTTTGATCATTACAGCGTATACAGAGATCCTCAGCTTCCGCAAATTTTTTCTCATAATTTTGTTCAGCTCCATGATACGTTTCCATTGGAGCGGTTATTGAATTTTTTGCCCTCCGTACCAAAGTTGCTTGGGGCGAATTATCTCCATTTAAAAGCATCGCCGCAGCATGTTTTTCCGCTCGGTTTGAAGCAGTCGCTTGTAAAAAGCGGTTTTGTCGTCGAGGATGAGCTACTATATGACATGAAGCTTAATGACTGGAATGGACAGATGGGACATCCTTTAACCGCATGGGGGACGGCAAAGAGCCTTAGCGACGGATCTTCTATTATGAAAATTTACGATTCCATTTATATTGGAGAAGCGATCGCCGAACAAAAATTAAATAGAAAATATCCTTTCTACGAAGCGGGTACAATCATTCTTGTTGTTTGTTATAGCGACCAGGCACAGAAAATTCCCATTGGGTGCGGAGAGCTGTTTATCGATCAGCAAGAGAAAACAGCTAAAATCGAAGAAGTAGCAATTTTAGATCAGTTTCAAAGGAGGGGCTACGGCAGTATCTTAGTGCAAGAAATGCTGTCCATCGCCAAATCACTAGGAATGGAAGCAGTCTACTTAGTCGCTACAAGCACAGACGGTGCAACCCATTTTTACGAAAAGCTGACATTTAAAAAATATGAGCGGGTGCATACTGTTTTTCATTATTTCCTTACATGAAATAGGCGTTTGCACAAACCATTTGGGACTTGGCCCGCATAAAATGCCGTATATCGTGATAAGAAAGGATGAAAACAGCATGTATGGATACCCTGGATACGGTTACGGATTTGGCTGCGGGACAAATACATTTGTATTGATTGTCGTCTTGTTCATTTTATTAATTATTGTCGGAGCCGCTTTTATTTGCTAGATGCTGAATTCAAAAAGAGCCTTCCCCTTCTGGGAGGCTCTTTTTATGTGAAAAAGTTTTTGCTGGGAACGTCATGCCGCCATTTGGACACTCATACAATATGTTAAAAGGGTTTTGAGGTGGGAGCATGAGCAGTTATTTGATTAAGCCGGAGCTTAGCTCGGTCTATCCGGTTGTCGGTTATGCGAAGGGTTCATATGTTTATGATCAGACCGGAAAAAAATATCTTGACGGCTCGTCAGGTGCGGTGACATGTAATATCGGCCACGGAGTTCGTGATGTGACTGAGAAGCTGAAAGAACAGCTTGATCAGGTGTCTTTTGCTTACCGCTCACAGTTTACGAGCGAGCCCGCCGAGCAATTAGCCGCTCTCTTGGCACGGGAGCTGCCGGGAGATGTGAATTGGTCTTTTTTTGTCAACAGCGGATCAGAAGCGATAGAAACAGCGATGAAAATCGCCATTCAGTATTGGCAGGAAAAAAAGCAAACACAAAAATCCATCTTTTTGTCTCGGTGGAGCAGTTACCACGGAATAACTTTGGGAGCGCTTTCATTATCTGGTTTTTATGAAAGGAGATACCGGTTCACCCATCTCGTTGAACGATATCCTGCTATCTCAGCTCCACACCTTTATCGGCTGAATCATGAGACGGCAGAAGACTTTGTTCAGTCTGCAGCTGATGAACTAGACACTGCAATCAAAAGAATTGGAAGCCAATTCATTGCCGGCTTTGTGGCTGAGCCAATTATTGGTGCTGCAGGAGCAGCGATTACTCCGCCTCCGGGATATTATGAGAAATTAAGCGAGGTATGCCGCACACACGACGTGCTTTTTATTGCAGACGAAGTCATGACAGGGCTTGGGAGAACAGGAAGGATGCTTGCGACAGAGCATTGGCACACCATTCCTGATATTGCTGTACTGGGCAAGGGTCTCGGTGCGGGGTATGCCCCCATTGCTGCTGCCGTTGTATCTGATTCTATTGTTGAAACGATTAAACAAGGATCAGGTGTGATTATGAGCGGCCACACATATAGTGCACATCCCTATTCAGCCAAAGCTGCTCTTGAAGTTTTGCGGTATGTGTTAAAGCACGGCTTGATCAAACAATCAGAAGTAAAAGGAGCTGTGCTGAAGAAGAAGCTTGAAGAGGCGGCATCTCAAAGCGGCATCATAGGTGATGTGCGCGGAAAGGGTCTGCTATTAGGCGTTGAATTTGTGGCAGACAAGAAAACGAAGAAAGTGTTTCCGCCAGAACAGGCGGTAACCCAGCTTATTGTCAGCGAGGCGAAAAAACGCGGGCTGATTGTTTATCCTTCCAAAGCTGGGATAGACAGCGGAGAAGGAGATGCTGTCATTATTGCTCCTCCTTTTACCATTTCCGACGGTGAAGTTGAAGAGCTTATCTCTATTTTTTCAGAAACAGTTGCAGCGGTCGAAAAAAACTTAAAAAAGGATTGACATCAAATGGCGCCATTTCAAAAAGCAATCAGCATTGAAACAGCAATTGCAGATGTTCAGGACGGATCGGTTCTGATGTTTGGCGGTTTTGGAGGAGTCGGGTCGCCTCCTTCATTGATTGAGGCTATTTTGGACAGCGGTGTAACGGATTTAACTGTTATTTGCAATGACGCGGGTTTCCCGGAGATAGGGATCGGCCCGCTTATTGTTAATCAACGGGTCAAAACCCTGATCGCCTCGCATATCGGTTCCAATCCTGTAGCGGGGAAACAGATGACAGACGGGACATTAGAAATTCAATTTTCACCTCAGGGAACGCTTGCGGAGCGGATTCGCGCCGGCGGAGCAGGACTTGGCGGTATTTTAAGCGATATCGGCATTGATAATCAAATGGTTTGCGAGGAAAAGGACATCGTAACTGTGGCGGGAAAACGATATTTGATAGAAGAAGCGCTGACGGCTGATTTTGCTTTCATCAATGCGTGCATTGCCGATGAATTCGGCAATCTAACGTATGACAAAACCGCGCGCAATATGAATCCGTTAATGGCAATGGCCGCCAGGAGAACCTTTGCCGAAGCTGAGCGTATCGTCCCGATGGGAGAGATTTCTGAAGAAATGATTGTCACACCGGGGATTTTTGTCGAGGGGGTTGTACGAAGTGAAGGAGTGAAGTGGAAATGGGCTTGGGAGTAGCAGAAAGAGAACAAATCGCAAAACGGGCTGCTGCTGAAATTAAGCAGGGCATGATTGTGAATCTCGGCATCGGCATCCCATCCTTGGTCCCTAACTTTTTGCCAACTGACATGCAGGTCATGTTTCAAGCCGAAAACGGTGTCCTTGGCATTGGAGAAAGTCCTGAAAAGGGAGAAGAGGATGCGCATTTATGCAACGCTGCGGGATATCCTGTCCGGGCTGTAAAAGGGGCTTCCTATTTTGATACTACGATGTCTTTTGCAATGATCAGAAGAGGCAAAATTGACATTACCATCTTAGGCGCCCTGCAGGTGAGCCAATCAGGCGATTTGGCAAATTGGCTTGTTCCGGGAAAAAAGGTGCCGGGTATGGGCGGGGCGATGGAGCTTGCCCAAAAAGCGAAAAAAGTGGTTGTTGTCATGAGTCATACAGATCAAAAGGGAAGGCCTAAATTAACAGAAAGATGTACGCTGCCGTTAACTGCCGCAGGCTGTGTGGATTTGATTATTACCGAAAAAGCGGTTCTTGAGGTCGATGGCCATCACTTTATTTTAAAAGAGCTGATGAATGGCTCGACAATCGAAGAGGTGACGAGGCTGACAGAGGCTGAAATCAAAATAGATATGCCTTTTTCTTAAGAGGGGGAATGAGGATGCAAGACATTGAAAGAAAAGTTATCGGGTGGCTTGATCAGCATTCGGCCAAAGCCATTCGTCTTCTCAAAAGGCTGATTGGGGAAAAAAGCACTTTGGGGTCAGAGTTTAACGCCCAAGCTGTTGTGCTTGAAAAACTCCGGCAATTTCATATGGACATTGATGTATGGGAGCCAAGCCTAAAGCAATTAAAACAGCATCCCTACTTTAAATCAAATCGTTCTGATTTTCATGAGAGCCCGAACATCGTGGCGAAAAAAACAGGAGCAGGCGGAGGCAGGTCCCTGATTTTGAACGGCCATATCGATGTTGTGCCTGAAGGAAACGTAAAGGATTGGAAGTATGAACCGTATCAAGCTTTCGAAGAAAACGGTAAAATATACGGCCGCGGCTCAACGGATATGAAGGGAGGCAATACAGCCCTTCTTTTTGCTTTAGAAGCCTTGCACGCCTGCGATGTCAAATTGAAGGGAGATGTATTGTTTCAGAGTGTTGTAGATGAAGAGTGCGGCGGCGCCGGAACACTGTCTGCCATCATGAGAGGCTATCGTGCTGACGGGGCGCTGATACCTGAACCGACGAATATGAAACTATTTATAAAGCAGCAGGGCTCAATGTGGTTTCGGATCACAGTGAAGGGATTAGCGGCACATGGGGGCACACGCTATGAAGGGGTAAGCGCGATTGAAAAAAGCATGCATGTTATTACAGCGATACAAGAGCTGGAGAAGGTCCGCAATGCGAGAATCTCAGATCCGCTGTATGACAATATCCCAATACCGGTACCGGTGAATATCGGCACCATCTCAGGCGGTGCCTGGCCATCTTCAGTTGCAGACCGTGTCGTCATAGAAGGGAGATGCGGAATTGCCCCCCATGAGAAACCAGAAGCTGTCAAACTTGAATTGGAAAACTGGCTGAAGGATTTAGAATACCGTGACGAATGGTTTAAACGCCATCCCGTAGAAGTAGAATGGTTTGGCGCTCAGTGGCTGCCGAATGATTTACCTGATGACCACCCTTTAATTTCTGTGCTGCAATCAGCCTATCAAAAAATGAAACAGACAGAGCCGATTCTCGAAGCTTCCCCGTGGGGAACGGATGGAGGGCTTTTATATCATGCAGGAGATACGCCAGTGATCGTCTTCGGGCCAGGGGAAACAAAAGCGGCTCATCAGGCCAATGAATACATTGAGGTTGAGGCCATGATAGAATCTGCTAAAATTATTGCACTTTTTGTCATGGATTGGTGCGGGCTTCATACAGACGGGGAGGATGCGGATGCTCAAGTCGATAAAGAGTAGCGGTGTCACAGCAGTTTTGGACCATGACAGCTTTAATAAACGAATCAGAGTGGTCTGTTATGACGGAGCCATTGAGAAGGCCCTGCCAGATATCGTGGCAGCGGCGAAAGAAGAGAATGCGGAAAAAATCATCGTCTATACGAAGCAGCATGATGAACCAATGCTTGCCAAACAATTATTTGCGCCGGAGGGTTATCTAAAGGGCTATTACCTCGGCCATTCGGCTTGTGTCATGGTTCGTTACCTTTCAGAAAGCCGGAGACAAACAGATTCATATACTGAGGAACAGGAGATCATCGAATCCTTATATCGCACAGTGCCCCGTCTCCGCAACGACAACATACCCGTATTTACGATGAGAAAAGCAGAAACAAACGACATGTATCAGCTGTCAATGCTGTATAAAAAAGTATTCCGTACGTATCCGACCCCCGTATTTGACCCCGCTTATATTGAAAAGACGATGAAGGCAAATACGGTGTATTATATCATGCTTGATCATGACCGCCTGATCAGCGCAGCAAGCGCAGAAATCAATCCAGAGCTGGGGCATGCAGAAATAACCGATTGCGCTGTGCTGCCGGAATATCGCGGCCATTCGCTGACAAGCTTTTTAATCAAGGCGTTAGAAAAAGAAATGGCTGGAAGGGATATCTTCCATGTGTTTTCTCTCGCCCGTGCTTCGTCTTTTGGGATGAATGCTGTGTTGTATCATTCAGGTTATCAGTATGGCGGAAGGCTGATCAATAATTGCTTTATAGCCGAAGGTCTTGAAAACATGAATATTTGGTGCAAACAACTGTAAGTCAAAACATGTGCGAGGAGGAGTTCGTTTGGAAAACAAATGGTATAAACCGAAACGGCATTGGAAGGAGATCGAGTTATGGAAGGACGTTCCGGAAGAGAAATGGAACGATTGGCTTTGGCAGCTGACACATACTGTTAGAACGTTAGAGGATTTAAAGAAGGTTATCAATCTGACCAAGGAAGAAGAGGAAGGTGTCAGAATTTCTACAAAAACGATCCCCTTAAATATTACGCCTTACTATGCTTCTTTAATGGACCCCGACAATCCGAGATGCCCGATCCGCATGCAGTCTGTGCCGCTTTCTGAAGAAATGCACAAAACAAAATACGATCTGGAAGACCCGCTACATGAGGATGAAGATTCACCGGTACCGGGTCTGACACACCGCTATCCCGACCGTGTGCTGTTTCTTGTCACGAATCAATGTTCCATGTACTGCCGCTACTGCACAAGAAGGCGTTTTTCCGGACAAATCGGAATGGGAGTCCCTAAAAAACAGCTGGATGCTGCAATTGCTTATATCAGGGAAACACCTGAAATCCGTGATTGTTTAATTTCAGGCGGTGACGGGCTGCTTATTAATGATCAAATTTTAGAATACATTTTAAAAGAGCTGCGGAGCATTCCGCATTTGGAAGTCATCAGAATCGGAACAAGGGCGCCTGTCGTCTTTCCGCAGCGCATTACCGATCAATTGTGCGAGATATTGAAAAAATATCATCCGGTCTGGCTGAACACCCATTTCAACACAAGCATCGAAATGACAGAGGAATCTGTTGAAGCCTGTGAAAAGCTTGTGAACGCAGGTGTGCCGGTCGGAAATCAGGCTGTCGTATTAGCGGGTATTAATGATTCGGTTCCAATTATGAAAAAGCTTATGCACGATTTGGTAAAAATCAGAGTCCGTCCGTATTATATCTACCAATGTGATCTGTCAGAGGGTATCGGGCATTTCAGGGCGCCTGTTTCCAAAGGTTTGGAGATCATTGAAGGGCTGAGAGGGCATACCTCAGGCTATGCGGTTCCTACCTTTGTCGTTGACGCACCAGGCGGCGGAGGTAAAATCGCCCTGCAGCCAAACTATGTCCTGTCACAAAGTCCTGACAAAGTCATCTTAAGAAATTTTGAAGGTGTGATTACGTCATATCCGGAACCGGAGAATTATATCCCCAACCAGGCAGACGCTTATTTTGAGTCCGTTTTCCCTGAAACCGCTGACAAAAAGGATCCGGTCGGGCTGAGTGCTATTTTTGCTGACAAAGAAGTTTCATTTACACCTGAAAATATAGACAGAATCAAAAGGAGAGAGGCATACATCGCAAATCCGGAGCATGAAACATTAAAAGACCGCCGTGAGAAAAGGGATCAGCTTAAAGAAAAGAAATTTTTGGCGCAGCAGAAAAAACAGGAAGAGATTGAAAGCGGAGGAGATTCTTCATGAAAACATGCGAATGGTGCGGCGAACTTGAAGCGGTGCCCGGAAGGAACACCGTGTACTGGGAGCTCCCTGATGGAACGAGGGCTATAGAATTGACAGACACCCCCGCCATGGTATGTGCTGCCTGCGGTATGAGCTATCAAGAGGAAAATACGGTTAAGGAGATTGAGGATCAGTTGCTTTTGATTCAAACAAAAAAACTGCCTGAAAGCCTAACGTATCAGCAGCTCATGGAGACAGAAAGGATTTTGAAACGCAACTATTTTGACTTCTCCTGAGTCATGTTTCAGTATTCTTTTGTTGTAATTTTACACTTGAACTGTATAATAGAACAACAAAAGACAGACACCAGGAGGGGAAACCCATGAAATCCTTTTATCACTATTTATTAAAATACAGACACCCGAAGCCGAAGGACAGCATCAGTGAATTTGCCAATCAGGCGTATGAGGATCACAGCTTTCCGAAAACATCAACCGATTATCATGAAATCAGTTCGTATTTGGAGCTGAATGCTGATTATCTTCACACGATGGCAACGTTTGATGAAGCTTGGGATCAATACGAGGCTGAAGTGCACGGCAGATAATAGCTGTTTCATCCGCAGATCACTGCGGATTTTTTTATGTCCATATCCATACCATAATTGGATATTTCCTTTGGTTTTCATGCCCATGCGAATTGGCTTCCCCCGGCATACGATAGCGTATGAGAAATGTTGCGGCGAGGGGGAGACACCATGAAGCAAAATAAACCGAAATTCCAAGTAGGGGATATCGTAGTCGTCATTATGTATGGAACAGTTGGCACCATCACAAAAGTGCACCAAATTGATAAACACTATCTTTATGAGGTCAATCATAACGAAGTTTTATACTTCGAATCGTCCATTCAGCTTTATAAAGATTATGAGGGTGTCATTGTCGACATGGAAAAGCTTGATATTGAGTATGAATTCCTTATTGGAGACGTTGTTTATGTAAAAGATTATGGAAAAGAACTCTTTCGCATTATCGGCCACAGAACAGAAATTTGGAGATATTTAGAAGATGGCTGGGAAGATATCATTTATGAGCTCACCCGTTTAAAGGATGGAGAGTGGCTTGAAACGGAGGAAGAGGATCTCACGCTGGTGCTTAGAAAATATGAAATGGACCAGTTTGTACACCAGCTGTTGTTTGTCCACTATGTCGGAGAAACTGGCCATGAGATCGGCGAAGATATCGCATCGTCTGCTCTTCTTCAGTTTGAAGGCGATGATGAAGATCAAGATACCCTTCACATCCTTGCTGTATCAATTGTTGATGAGCTTCTGGATATTTATAATGATTACAAAATTCTGTACAAAATGTTCCATGATGAAGAATATAAAGATATGATGAAGTTTGTTCTGGAAAGTTTAAAAGAGCATTTCAGTTAGTTTGTGAACATACGGATCAAGATATATATAAAATAAGGCAGACAGCCCCAAATCATGACACGCGTCATCCCTTTGAGCGTTTTTTCCATTATGATATCAAATCTTTCTCCGTCCAGTGCTTCCATCATTTTAGCGATCATAGCGTCAGCCTCCCATGGCTCGTTTTTTATTCAATATATGACTGAAAGAATTGTTTAGAACACCGGGTATAATTCAGCCTGTTTTTTCATAAAACATAAAAAAGGAGGCGGTACGGAGATGAAAGAGATAGATCTTGTGATTGATACGGAAGAAATCGCTGAATTTTTTTACAGAGAGCTTGCAAGACGGGGCTACATACCGAGTGAGGATGAGCTGTTTGAAATCGCTGATATTACCTTTGATTATTTGATAGAAAAATGTATGATAGATGAAGAGCTGGATGAAGATGAGTGAGGCTTAAAACCGGAGCGGTCAGCTCCGGTTTTATTATTCATGTTCTATGACTTCTGTGAAATTGAGGTGGTTACATTGTTGTACAAGCCCGTTAGTTTGTTTCTTTTCTTCCTCATTCTAGCTGCGGCCATTCATACAAATGCTGTTCAGTCTGCAGATGAAGCCATAAGCAAAGCGGCTGTTTTGATCCGCCAGCCATGGCTTAATGATGTCATGACAGGAATCACGCATCTTGGTGCTTCTTCTTTTCTGCTCCCTCTAATTGTAATCATCGGAGCGGGCCTGTTTTTTTACAGAAAAACATGGGATGGCCTGTTGATGCTCCTGGTATTCGGCGCAGATCGGCTGTTAAACAAAGTCTTAAAAGAATGGCTCGAAAGAGTGAGGCCTGATTTTGCACCGCTGGTTCATGAATCATCCTTTAGTTTTCCGAGCGGCCACTCTATGAATGCTGCTTGTGTCTATCCTGTCATTGCTTATGTTTTAGTGAAACACCTCCCGTTTTTGTCCAAGCATAAAAAAATGGTATATACCATTGCCGGCGTAATCACTGTTTTGGTCGGCTTAAGCAGAATCTATCTGGGGGTTCATTTTTTGACAGACGTGTTAGGAGGCTTCAGTCTCGGCTTGCTTCTGTTTTTCCTGGTAAAAGATTTTGACGAAAAGATTAAGCGGTTTCGACAAAAATAGAGAGAGGAAAACACAGCAAAAACGCCAATATGTTAAAGAAATAAAAGGGAGGGGATCTTGATGATGTTATCCGTGTTTAAAAAGAAGTCTTGTTCCTATGACGTGACAATATTTCAAACACCCCGGTTTGGCGAAAAAAAGGGCTACAAAGCCGTCTATCGAACTGAACTGAACGGGAGCGATCATCAAGATGTACTGAAAAGAGCGTTCTCTTTGTTTAATGTATTCGACACTGTTCCGAGTGATTATGATGCGAGATTTATTGCTACAGGGGACGTGATCCTGATTGATGAAGGCAGAAAAGGGAAAACATATTATCAACTGCTTCCCGCCGGCTGGAGGAAAATCAACCGTCTGATTGTACAAACAACATAACGAAAAGAAAACTGCGGAAATCCGCAGTTTTCTGCAATTTAAGGCTTGCGTTTGGCAGCGGAATATTCTTTCTCGTGTGCTTCTTCAGCTGCAATGATATCTTTTTCAGGTATATGATTGTTCTTTTTTTGGCCGGTGATCCGGTTACGATGTTTTTTACCCATGTCCCATCCCTCCTTCCTGCGGTTAGGTTTTCAAATTAACACCCCGATTATCCGCTTTTCTCAGAAAGCGCCTAACAGATCCCCGAACATTTCTTTTTTCTGCATATTCCTTTATAATCAATGCTGAAGTTTGTTTCATCATGACATTCGTTGTAAAATGGACGGGCTGGATGATAATTTAGATTTACAGGAGGATATGAGATGAGCGTACATATAGGTGCTGAAAAGGGACAAATTGCGGATACTGTGCTTTTGCCGGGTGATCCTCTCAGAGCAAAATTCATTGCAGAAACGTATCTTGAAAATGTAGAATGCTACAATGAAGTCAGAGGCATGTATGGGTTTACCGGTACATATAAAGGCAAAAAAATCTCAGTGCAAGGCACGGGAATGGGCGTTCCGTCTATTTCAATTTATGTGAATGAATTAATTCAAAGCTACGATGTGCAGAATCTAATAAGAGTAGGTTCTTGCGGCGCTATCCGTAAAGATGTCAAAGTGCGAGATGTCATTTTAGCGATGACCTCCTCAACTGATTCACAAATGAACAGAGTCGCTTTCGGAAGCATTGATTTTGCGCCTTGTGCAGATTTCGAGCTTTTAAAAAATGCCTATGATGCCGCAAAGGATAAAGGCGTGCCGGTGACTGTAGGAAGCGTATTTACTGCTGACCAGTTCTACAATGACGATTCACAAATTGAAAAGCTTGCAAAATACGGTGTGCTGGGTGTTGAAATGGAAACCACTGCATTGTATACATTAGCAGCGAAGCACGGAAGAAAAGCGCTGTCAATTCTCACCGTGAGTGATCACGTATTAACAGGAGAAGAAACGACAGCGGAAGAGCGTCAAACCACATTTCATGATATGATAGAAGTGGCTTTACATTCCGTATCACAATAAAATAAATCAAGAGGCGTGCTGGGTGCCGGCAGCCTCTTCTTTATGAATGCGGAAACGATTGATAAAAGGAAGGTAATGTAATATGAAAAAGTCCGGTAAATGGTTCTCACTGGCTGCCGCTCTGAGTGTAACGGCAATAGTCGGAGCCGGCTGCAGCATGTCAAATGGAGATGCTCAAAAGGATACGAAAACCACAGCAGAAACAAAGCAAGCAGAACAAAAAACAGCTGACAACAAAAAAACAAACACCCAGGACAGTGAGTTTTCATTGGAAAGCAAGTATTTCAATGATATTAAAAAAGTGGACGGTCTGGAAACCATTCAAAATCCAGAAAATATACTCGCGCTTGTCAATAAACAATACGCGCTGCCCGGAAACTATGAACCTAGCGATCTTGTCATACCTGATGTGGAGTTTTCTTTTGAAGAAAAGATTCAAAAACGTTACATCAGAAAGGAAGCGGCAGATGCGTTAAAAACGATGTTCGATGCTGCGAAAAAGGAAGGCTATGAACTGGCGGCTGTCTCAGGATACCGTGCGTATGACAGACAGAAAGTCATTTTCGACAATGAAGTAAGCCTTAAAGGAGAAAAGAAGGCAAGAGAAGCGGTTGCTTATCCAGGTGAAAGTGAGCACCAAACAGGCCTTGCGATGGACATTTCCAGCCGAAGCAATGGCTTTGAGCTAAATGAAGCCTTCGGTAGCACGGCCGATGGGAAATGGGTGCAGGACAATGCTTATAAGTATGGCTTTGTCATTCGCTATCCGAAAAATAAAGAAGATATTACGAAATATGAATATGAGCCATGGCACCTGCGCTATGTAGGCAAAAAGGCCGCGAAAGTCATGCATGATAATGATTTAACGCTGGAAGAGTACTTTGAAAAAGTGAAAAAAATCTAAAAGAGATAGCCCGCTTACCATTGATAAGCGGGCTTACTTGTATTCGGTAATCTAGCATTGATCTGACTATGATTCTCTATTTACCAGAAGAATAAACCAGCCAGAGCCACTCCTGCAATTAAACCGAGGGAAATCCCGTAAGCCGCTCCATATCCCCAATAACCGCCCCAATATCCGTAACCGAAACCTCTTGGCCCTGCGCCGACCGGAGCAATAAAAACTCTGTCTCTTGTTACACGGGTAATTCTGCCGACGTGAACTCTTCCGCATCTCTCTGTAATTCTGACGACTTTACCTTGATGGTTACGGCAAAGATGGTAATATCTCTCCAATATTGTTCCCTCCTATACTGACTTTCTATCAGCATATGATAGATAGGAAAAAAAGGTTGGACGAAAATAGGGGGCGATACGCCGTTTTACTTATACGCGATAAAAATACAATGACCCATGTACTCACTATATATTTGCATGAGCTGATAGTGTGTTTGAAGCGTATCGTAATAGATGGGGGCGATCGTTTGCGATAAATCCATTTCTGTGGTTGGTTCAAATTCCATGTCTTCTGGAAGCAGTGTCATCGCTTCCGTTTTTTGAAAGCCATAAGATCTTAAGAGTTTATGCCATTCGCTTTCTTCATGCAAGCAAGTAAATCCGTAAAAATCCATCATTTGATTCTTTTCTGCAGGGGGCATCGGTTTTTTTAAAGCTGCTTCAATACCAATCAGCATCCCGCCAGGTTTTAAAACTCTTGAAATTTCTTGAAGAGAGGAAGTCAGGCGTGAAAAACTGAGGACCGACTCTGACAGGACGCAGGAAAAGGACTCAGAAGAAAACGGGAGATGTTCCAGCTCCGCCTGATATGCAGGGATGGCAAGCCCTTCATTCGCAAATCTTTTTTTCGCTTTTTCAAGCATGATAGGATCTTTATCAACGACTGTCACAGGATACAGCAAATGTCCTAAATAAGCCGCTGTTTGCCCTGTTCCGCATCCAGCATCAAGTATCGGCTGGTCCGGGGAGGGCGCAGCCTTTTGCAAGACTGCTTTTGAAAAAGCCAGCCCGCCTGGGTGCGCTCCTGCGACACCGAATAAGGACAGCATTTCTAAATATCGGCTCAATATCGAATCCTCCTTTTTCTTTATCATATGTCGTATAAAGACATAGGTTTATGAAAAGCAAAAGAAGGGCGTTTCTCTCTCATTTCTGCTCCGAGTTGACGAATAAGAATTCGTCCATGATAATAATGTAAGAAGAAAAAGGTGGTGTTTAATTGAAACGGCAATTAAAACTGTTTTTTATTGTGCTGATCACTGCGGTTGTCGCTTCAGCGCTTACTTTATTTATTACGGGCAATTCCAGTATCCTGGGCCAAAAATCAGCAAGCACAGGAGACAGCAAGTTCGACAAATTAAATAAAGCGTATGAGCAAATCAAGAGTGATTATTACCAAAAAACAGATGATGACAAATTAGTAGACGGAGCAATTAAAGGAATGATTCAATCGCTGGATGATCCGTATTCCACATATATGGATCAAGAGCAAGCGAAATCATTTGACGAAACGATTTCTGCATCTTTTGAAGGAATCGGAGCCCAAGTGGAGGAGAAAGACGGAGAAATCCTTATTGTATCACCAATTAAAGGTTCACCTGCTGAAAAAGCCGGTATTAAACCAAGGGACCAAATCCTAAAAGTGAATGGAAAAAGCGTTAAAGGCATGAATGTAAATGAGGCCGTTGCTTTAATCCGAGGCAAAAAGGGCACAAAGGTGAAGCTTGAGCTGAACAGAGCGGGAGTGGGTCATATCGATCTTTCCATTAAACGCGATACCATTCCTGTAGAGACTGTCTATTCAGAGATGAAAGACAACAACATCGGAGAAATTCAAATCACTTCTTTCTCTGAAACAACAGCTAAAGAGCTGACAGATGCGATTGACAGTTTAGAGAAAAAAGGCGTCAAAGGCTATATTTTAGACCTGAGAGGCAACCCGGGCGGCTTAATGGAACAAGCGATTACGATGAGCAACCTGTTCATTGATAAAGGGAAAAACATCATGCAGGTTGAATACAAAAACGGTTCAAAAGAAGTCATGAAGGCTGAAAAAGAACGTAAAGTGACCAAACCGACCGTCGTTTTGGTAAATGACGGTACAGCAAGCGCCGCCGAAATTATGTCCGCTGCCCTTCATGAATCGTCAAACATACCGTTAATCGGTGAAACGACATTCGGCAAAGGCACAGTGCAAACGGCAAAAGAATATGATGATGGCTCTACCGTCAAACTGACAGTCGCCAAATGGCTGACTGCTGACGGTGAATGGATTCACAAAAAAGGCATCAAACCTCAAGTGAAAGCAGAGCTGCCTGATTACGCGAAGCTGCCGTATTTGGACGCAGATAAAACGTACAAATCAGGTGATTCAGGCACAAACGTCAAAGTGGCTCAGAAAATGCTCAAAGCACTTGATTACAAGGTAAAGGTTACCGGTACGTATGACCAGGATTTTGTATCTGTCGTCAAACAGTTCCAGAAAAAAGAGAAACTGAAAGAAACAGGCGTATTGACTGGCGATACAACAACGAAATTAATGACAGAACTTCAAAAGAAGCTGTCAAATAATGATACGCAAATGGAAAAGGCAATTGAAACACTAAAAAAAGAAATGTGAAAAAAACCATACGCGGCAGCCGCGTATGGTTTTTTTATGCACCTTTTTGATTCGGGTTAGCGTCTTGTTTTTTGCCAAATAAACCTTCAATGACAGGATTGGATCCCGCTTTTTTAACGAACAGCGGATTCAGAATAACCACAGCGATCATGTTGGCGGCCAGTCCCCAGAATCCTTCATAAATGCCATGTGCGGACTGAGTGGTATACACAATAAACGTTACCGCAAGGCCGGCTAATAATCCGAAAACCGTCGCTTCTTTCGTTTGGTTTTTCCAGAACAGGCTGACAGCAATCGCAGGGAAGATTTGCACCATACCGGATACGCCTAATAGCTGAAGTGTCACTAAGGCAGTCGGAAACAGCATTCCAAACAGAAGCGCAAGACCGATGACAACAAACACCATTGAACGTGTGACAAGGGTCAGCTTGCTTTGAGACACAGTCGGATGAATCAAGTCGCGGTACAAGTTATTGGCGAACAAATTTGATGCTCCGATTGCCATGATGGAACAAGGGATCAGTGAAGCAAGAGCAATCGTGGCATATGCAAAACCTTGCGCCACGCCGCCGTAAGATGTTTGAATCAAATGCAGCAGCGCCAGTCTTGGATTTGTATCTTCCGGCAGAACAAGAAAGGCGATAAAGCCAAGAAAAATGACCAAAATTAACACAATATTGTAAAGTGGCAAAAACATGCTGTTTTTTCTTACTGCATCGGCGCTTTTCGCTGTAAAAACGCCTGTAGCGGCGTGTGCCCACATAAAAAGTGCCAAGGCGGAAACAATAGATGCTGTGATAAACCAAGGAATGCCTTTTGGCCCTTCTGCCGGTATCGTCAGCATTTGCGGCGCTTCCTTCACTAACGTGTCAATCATTGGCGACCAGCCGTTAAAATGAATGAGAGGGAGAGACACCACCATAAACAGCATAATGACCCATACTAAAATGTCTTTAATGATAGCTGTAAATGTAGGCCCTTTAATCCCGCTGAAGAATGTATAAAGAGCAACGAGAATAAATGAAATGATTACAACGAATTTCACATTAATATATCCGGTGCCGGCAACCTGAAGTGTGTCTTGAATGCCGCTCAGCTGAAGGCATATGTACGGAATAAGCATGAGTACCCCGACGATGGCAACAAGGCTTGCCAAAAGCTTACTGTTAAAACGTTCCCGAGCGTAATCCGCGAGTGTTGTTAATTTATGAATTTTCGCAACTTTCCAAAGTTTGGGCAGGAAGAAGTAGGCAATAAAGTAGGCCAACACAGAGTAGGGAATGGCGAAAAATGCAACGCTTCCCCCTGTAAAAGCCGTACTGGTTAACCCCAAGAACGTATAGGCCGTATAGAGGTCAGCGCCTACTAAAAACCAGACGAGAAGACCGCCGAAGCGTCTGCCGCCGACAGACCATTCTTCCACAGAAGTGCGCGAGGATTTGTCTCTTCCGGCAAGAAACCCGATACAGACAACGGTTAAGACGATAATAGCTGTAATAAGAAGTGCAGTCAGATTCCCTTGCATTATTCAAGTCCTCCATCTTTTTTTTGCATCTGATAAATGCCAAACGAGCATAACGGCGTAATGATAATCCACAACAGCAGCCAAAAGTGGAAAAACGGCAGGCCGAACATAATCGGTTCTATTCGATTCACAAGCGGCAAAAGCGCGAGCTGAACGAATGGCAAAAGAATAAGAATAACAATAAGTGCTTTTTTAACCATTTACTTTCCTCCTGAAACATGATAATGCTCACTATAATAGCAGTTGTAAGATAAGATCACAAGATAATTATTAGAAAAAAATGATTTTTTCAATTATTTAATCAAAACACATGGTTTGCATCCTTTTCAATAAAGGTTTAAAATAATAAATATCTTGAAATCGAGATAAATGGGAGTGAGAAAATGAAAACAGAAGGATTGCACCATGTCACAGCATTTGCGAGAGATCCGCAAGAAAACTTGCGATTTTATACAGAAGTGCTTGGGCTCAGGCTTGTTAAAAAAACAGTAAACTTTGATGATCCCGGAACGTATCATTTTTACTTTGGGAATCAAAATGGAGATCCCGGCACAATAATGACCTTTTTTCCGTTCCAAGGAAGCGGACAGGGAACGGTCGGCAAAGGCCAAGCGGGCCGGGTGTACTTTTCAGTTCCTGCAGGCTCCCTGTCTTTTTGGAAGGAGCGTCTTGAGAAAAACGGGCTGAACCTAGAGGAGAAGACGTTATTCGGTGAAAAGGGCCTTATTTTTGATGATACAGAAGACCTTCCGCTGGCGATCATGGAGGATGCGAAAAGCAGCAAAAGCGAGTGGACGCCAGATGGGATCACAACAAATGAAGCAATTACGGGAATGAAAGGCGTGCTGCTGTATTCCTACGACCCGCAGGCAACCATACAATTGTTAACGGAAAGCTTTGGATATACCAAAGTGGCCGAAGAAGATCAGATTGTCAGGCTGACATCCTCAGCAGCTGTCGGCGGCGTCATTGACGTTCATTTACATCCTGAAAAAAGAGGGGTGGGAGGTTATGGGACGGTACACCATGTAGCGTTTCGGACAAGGAAAGAGGAACAGGCGAAATGGCTGCCGATTATTGCTGAACACCATCTGCCTGCGTCAGAAATCCTTGACAGGGAATACTTTACATCCGTTTATTTCAGAGAGAAAGGCGGTATCTTATTTGAAATCGCCACAGATGAACCGGGCTTTATGACAGATGAATCATTTGATAAGCTAGGGACTTCCTTAAAACTGCCTGATTGGCTGGAGAAACATAGACAACAAATTACAGACATTTTGCCTGAACTTTAAAGGGGGAATTTATGATGAAGTATATTTATGAAAAAGGGACATCTGAAAATGTACTTTTGCTGTTGCATGGCACGGGCGGAAATGAACACGATCTGCTTTCATTGGGGAGGTTTATAGACCCTCATGCCCATTTGCTCGGTGTCAGAGGATCGGTGCTTGAAAATGGAATGCCGCGATTTTTCAAACGTCTGAGTGAAGGGGTTTTTGATGAAAAGGATCTTGTGGTGCGGACAAGAGAATTGAAAGATTTTATCGACGAGGCTGCAGACACGCATCAATTTGATCGCAGCCGAGTGATTGCAGTCGGTTATTCAAACGGTGCAAATATTGCGGCAAGCCTGCTTTTTCATTATAAAGATGTGTTAAAAGGAGCTATTCTGCATCATCCAATGGTTCCGATTCGCGGTATCGAGCTGCCTGATATGGCGGGGCTTCCCGTTTTTATCGGTGCCGGGAAATACGACCCTCTCTGCACGAAGGAAGAATCAGAAGAGCTTTACCGCTATTTACGTGACAGCGGAGCATCAGCCTCCGTTTTCTGGCAGGACGGGGGCCATCAACTGACTCAGCATGAAGCTGAACAGGCCCGTGAATGGTACAAAGAAGCGATTGTATAAAAAAAACCTTAGTCCGTATGTCGGACTAAGGTTTTTCATATCCTTACAGCCAAGTTGACACTTTTGAAAGCGGCAGGCGGTTGCTTTGATGGGCAGGTTTTACTGCTTTGCCGATTGAAATAAGCATAACAGGAACATAGCGTTCACTGATATCAAACTGCTTTTGAAACTGCTCTTTGTTAAATCCGCCGATTGCGCAAGTATCATAGCCTTTTGCTTTTGCGGCAATCATAAGTTGCATAGCAGCTAAAGAAGCATTTAAGAAAGCGGAATCACGTGCGAATTGCTCGCTTTGGTAGGCACCGTTGATTTGGCCGAGCAAAGTCTGTTTGATTTCATCTGTAATATAGCCTTGGCTTGCTAATTCAGCGTAAACTTCTTCACCGTTTTCATTTGCCTTTAAATCGCCTAAAATGGCAACAACAGCAGAAGACTCAACGATTTGTTTTTGATTATACGCTACAGGAAGAAGTGCCGCTTTTGATTCATCGCTGTGGAATACTGTAAAATGCCAATGCTGAAGGTTCCAAGCTGAAGGCGCTTTAGCGGCAAGATCCAATAGCTCAGTCAGCTCTTCCTTAGAGATCGGGGCATTTGTATCATATTCCTTTACAGATGCTCGTGCTTTTAAAACATCCAGAGTATTCGTCATAGTGTTTCCTCCTTCGGATAAACGTGGTATGATAATAGAAAAGTTAGAAGCTTACTAAATGTAACTTGAAAGATTATTGTAATGGATCATTGAATACATGTCAATCAATAGATGAAGGGATGAGGACTTGTGGGAAATACAATGTGCCCTAAAATGGAAACCGCTTTCTCATTGCTGGGAAAACGATGGAACGGTCTGATCATCCATGTGCTTATGGATGGACCGAAACGGTTTAAAGAGATAACGGAGACAATACCGATGATCAGCCAAAAAATGTTGGCGGAGCGCCTGAAAGAGCTTGAACAAAACGAGATTGTCGAACGGCAGGTTCTCCCTGAAACGCCGGTCAAAGTCATCTACACGCTGACTGAAAAAGGGACAGCGCTTCAAGCTGTATTCCAAGAGATGCAGGCATGGGCAGATCAATTTTGCGAGCCTGGTGACACAGTGTGCGAAGAAGAGAAATAAGGAAATTAGCGTCGAAAAAAGAGCTTTTGTTTCAATGATGAGTCATGTAAGTGTCGGTTCACACCCGTTTACATGACTTTTTATATTTGTCAGAATGGCATTTCGGGATTTGCAAACGTGTCATGTAGAAGGGAGTATGCTTAAAATAAGAAATAACCCATAAGTTACAGCGTGCAACCTGTTGTGGTTTACCCTGTTGTGCAAATTATAATGCGGAATGCTAACCGCCAGCAGTTTCCAATTGGCATAGAGACTGGATTTTAAAAAAGATCCAGGCACCTCGTTTTGCAGGATGATTTCATTCTGGTTCCGTAAGAAGAGAGAGCTCTTTTGAGCTCTCTCTTTTTTTATGAAGAAGCGAAATCTTATAGTTTTCCATTCAAAAATTGAGCTTCACCGAGACCGAAACTCCAGTCTGCGTCACCATTCTCAGTAATAGATACCATGAGGTCTTCAGGGGAGATTCCGCATTTTTCTTCTAGCTTTTCAGCAAGTAAAGCATACAATTTTTCCTTTTGGCTCTCTGTTCTTGCTTTGCTTGTCATACTGATAATGACCAGATCCTTGCTTCTTTGCAATCCTAATCCTGTATCCTGGATCATAAGCTCGTTTGCAGGATGCTGGTGGACTATTTGGTAACGGTCTCTTTCGGGAACACCAAATGCTTCAACCATTGCTTGGTGAGCAGTATCTAATAACAATTGCAGCGATTTTTCGTCACGTCCTTCAATTACATCAAAACGCAATAATGGCATGTGAACGCCTCCTCTTGTGAAGTTGTTATCCGTCTGTTTTCATATGGGTTCAGTTGCTTTCAGACAATGGATAGAATTATTGATTGGCAATCAACTTTAAAAAAACATAACACATAACCAATAGTTAATCAACATATAACTAATGAATCATTTGATAGGCGATAGGTAATCGAGACAAACTCGTAAAAACGATTGACAGTCATTGATTAGGAGATTAGTATGAAAATATTAGTTAACCAAAAGGTGACAATCATATAACCAAGACGTTTTTTAGATATTAATGAAAACGATTTCTGTTTATCCAGGAATGAAAAGCGCAGAAACATCACGAGATTCATATCAAACACTTTTGGAGGGTACCATGCCGATTCTAATTGTAGCTGCCGGAGTGCTACCGGATTGCTATTACGGTGATTTACAAATTCAGGAATAAAAGTATACAGACGGCGGTTGTGATTGCCTCTTTTATCATTGGCATTGCCCTAACCGGAGCGGGCAGTGTCATTGCGTGTCATGTAATTGATGCAGGATTTTGGATGGTAAAGGAATTTTTCGGTTTGAGCCTGAAAGAAACATTTCAAACCTGGACGCTGCTTACAACAGTTCTTTCCGTTACAGGGCTCGGCTGTGTGTTATTGGCAGGGCTTGTTGTGTAACAATCTATAGATTCAGTCTATAGCCCAATCGTTTTTCTTCTTTATTGAATACCTTACGTATAGGCAGACATAAAGGAGGAAAAATCTTGTACCCTCATCATTCGTATTATCGCGGGAATCTCGGTCCAGCCGGATACCCGGCGCGTAGTCCTTTTTTGTTTGGCGCTCCTTTAGTCGGCGGTTTATTAGGCGGTTTTCTTGGGAGTGCCCTGTTTAACAATTCACGTCCCTATGCTTATCCGCCTGGCCCTTATGGATACGGAGGCGGACCGTACGGTTTTGGTGCCGGCGTGCCATATGGGGGATATTCCGGCTTCTATTAATAAAAACGGCCTGCATTTTGCAGGCCGTTTTTTATCGGATGATTTCTACCTCAGACATATTGTAGTCTTGCTGCTTCTGAAACATGACTTCCAGAAGGCCATCCTTATAGACGGCTTTTGTTCCTTTGCGTTTGACTAAACAAGGAAGGTTTACTTTTTTCGGATGATCTGACCTTGGGAAGTTTTCCAACCATAATTCGTGAGATGTGTGTTTAATTCTCACTTGTTCCAGCTGTTCTTCGCCGATTGGAACCTTTACAAACACATGGTCTGCTGTTTCGAATATATCAATATCAGGTTTGACATTAGGTTTTGCATCAGGTTTTGCGGGCTGTTCTTTTTGGGGGAGAGGATCGCGGAAAGGAAATTGAGCCGCATAATCACTGCCGAACACACTTTCCATCACACGATTGACATACGTTTCAACTTCTTTCGGATCAGCTTTTTTTAATGCTTCTTTAGAAAATTGATTGTGGAAAGGAAAGTACTTGTTCCACTCAAACATTGTCTTCACATCCTTTCTTCACGGACAAAATAGTATATGCCCGCCAGATCTTTCACGTGATATAATATAAGATGCTCTAAAGAAAGGCAGGGATATCAATGCAACATGCAGAAACAAAAAAAGGCGTTCTTTACACAGCCGTATCCTTTATCATGTGGGGGCTGTTTCCGCTCTATTGGAAGCTTCTCGAACAGCTGCCGGCTCTTGATATTTTGGCTCATCGTATTATATGGTCTTTTGTTTTTATGTGTATCGTACTTTTGTTCTTGCGCCAATGGAAAATAGGATGGCAGGAGCTGCGCTCTTTGAAAAAGAACGGAGGGATTCTTTCTTTATTTCTCGCTTCTATCCTGATTTCGATTAACTGGTTTGTTTACATATGGGCTGTCAATCATGGCTTTTTGCTTGAGGCTAGTCTTGGTTATTACATTAATCCGCTTGTATCAGTACTCCTTGGGATTTTATTTTTAAAGGAAAAACTGAATCGCCTGCAATTAGTGGCCGTTTCGATTGCGGCGGCCGGCGTCATTATCTCGGCGTTCCAATACGGCTCCATTCCTTATGTCGCGCTTCTGCTCGCATTCAGCTTTGGACTGTATGGGTTAAGCAAAAAAAGAACAAGTCTGCCGAGCGCCATCGGTTTAACGCTGGAAACGTTCATGATTATGCCGATTGCATTGGGATATTTACTGTTCAGCGGACATGCTCAGCCAGCGGGTGCAGAAAGCGGAGGGACATGGCTGCTTCTCTTTTTGGCCGGTGTGTTTACGGCATTGCCGCTTTTATTGTTTGCGGAAGGAGCGAAACGGCTGCCGCTGTACCAAGTCGGTATCTTACAATATATTGCGCCAACCATTACTCTGCTGATCGGGCTGTTTGTTTACCATGAGCCATTTTCAAGCTCGAAGGCTTTTACATTTAGCTGTATATGGGCTGCGCTGCTCTTGTTTACGTTTTCACAAGTGAAGTGGAAACGGGCGTCAAAAAGCCATTGAGGCCTTTGGCTTTTCAGCTGATGCATATATTATGTATAATCATTTCATGTATGTAAGACATAAAGGAGCAAGACGATGGACAATGATAAAGAGATAGTGAAAGCCTATGCTTCACTTTGGAATAACCGATCTCTCGCACATGATGACGCAGAAGCGGTAGCAGAGGCGATTGATCTTGAGCTTTTGGATAAACGAACACATCCAAGACTCCGAAAACCGATGCTGGAAAAATATTTTGCCGCGATTCAGCGCATCGTGAATTCACAGCTCGAACCGGCTGTGAAATA
Source organism: Bacillus sp. MBGLi79 (assembly GCF_002953915.1). NCBI lineage: Bacteria > Bacillati > Bacillota > Bacilli > Caryophanales > Bacillaceae > Bacillus > Bacillus sp. MBGLi79. The sequence continues at coordinate 2,460,814 of NZ_CP026521.1, read as the reverse complement.
TCAGCTGGTCAAATTACATACAAAACGTGCAGAGTATTTAAAAGAAGAAAGAGGGGAGCAATCATGAAAGCAATCATAAAAGAAGATGTGCAAGCATCTTTAGAACGATATGCGGACCGCCCTGTATATATCCATTTAGAAACCACCACAGGTTCTTATTCAGCGCATTTAAATGAAAAGAACATGACGGTTGTTGCGTATATCCGCAATGCAAAAGTCACTTATCATCAGGCAAAAATCAAAGGCAATGGACCTTACCGCGTTGGCTTGAAAACAGAAGAAGGCTGGATTTATGCTGAAGGCTTGACTGAATACACGGTAGATGAAGAAAACCGTTTATTAATGGCGGGACACCTGCCGGGCGGTAAACTGGCTATTTCTCTGCAAATCAGTGAAAAACCGTTCACAGTTTAAAGAAAAGGGTGAATAATAATGAAAGAACATGTACTAGTAATCCTGCCTCACCCTGATGATGAATCATATGGAGTGGCAGGCCTCATTGCCTTAAACAGAAAAAAAGACATTCCTGTTACGTATGCTTGTGCCACTTTAGGTGAAATGGGCAGAAATATGGGCGATCCATTTTTCGCGAATCGGGAAACGTTGCCGCTGCTAAGAAAACAAGAGCTCATCAACGCTTGCAAAGAAATGGATATCAATGACCTTCGTATGCTTGGACTCCGTGACAAAACGCTCGAATTTGAAGATGATGAGTATTTAGCTGATATTATGGAAGAGATCATAGATGATGTAAAACCAAGTTTAATTGTCACATTTTATCCCGGACACGGTGTGCACCCTGACCATGATGCATGCGGGGAAGCGGTTATCCGTGCATTGTACCGCAAAAAGAAAGAAGACCGTCCGCGTACAATCTGCATGGCTATTACCCGCAACAGAGAAGAGATTCTCGGCGAAGCTGATGTGGTACTTGATATCAAAGAAGTAGCTGATATTAAAATGAATGCGTTAAGAGCTCACCGCACACAAACAGAAGGTATGCTCAGAGAGCTTGAAGAGAAATTAAAAAATAATGAACCTGTTATGGCAACATGGTTTGAAGAAGAAATATATTGGACGTATCAATGGAATGATTAATCAAAAAGGTATAAGGCCTTAAGCCTTATACCTTTTTTAATTTTAAGTCTGATGCAATTGCTGAAGCGAGGGTGGATCTTAAGGAAATGTCATCGAAAGACAAACCTAGCTGAACCGCTGTTTGCGCGATTTCCGGACGGATTCCCGACAAAGTTGAAGAAACACCGATTAAACGCAGCGCCTCAATTAAACTGAACAGCTGGTGGGCAACCATCGTATCAATAATTGCTACCCCTGACAAATCAATATACAGCTGTGTCACCTTTTTCTCCGCACATTGATGCAGAGTGTTTTCCATAATCAGTTTGGCGCGAACCGTATCAATATCTCCGATTAAAGGCAGCAGCCCGACGCTGTGAAACAGCACAATGACCGGCGCGCTCAATTCAGTAATCATATCTTTTTGGGCCTGCAGCTGAAGGCTTGTGTTTTTGTACATTTCTTCTATAAAAATATGGATCACAAGATCAAACGCTTTGATAAGGGAATGATACAGGTCTTCAGCTTCTTCGCCTTTCACAGTATCCTGATTGAGATGGACAAATTCTTTCACATAGGAAACATATAAATCTCTCACTCTGACAAACTCACGAATAATATAGTGGATAGGAGTCTTTAAATGCTCAGGATCCTGTGTCACTTCAAAGGCCCATTCTTTCAGGATAGGCAGGTATACTTCCTCATCATCTATGAAAATACGATTGATCTTATAATTGAAGGCGAGGTTCTGGCTTTTTAAATTGTGAATGACAGCAGGGTCTGTTGATGCATAAATGGAATTTGGATCAGTTTCCTCAATTGTTTCATACCATGTTGAACTGATGGTCTCCGCATGCTGAGAAAGATATTCGTATAATTTGTTGTTTTTTGCCATGATTGACACCTCTTTTACATGTATTGTTTTTGCGAATAACGTTTTTGCAGTTTTGCCAGCCTGAAAAACAGCCCAACTGCTCCGGCGGCGAGTCCTGCGATTAATCCAATCCAATAGCCGAATGCACCCAGGCTTGTAAATGTACCGACCATATAACCGACCGGAAGGCCAATGATCCAGTAAGAGACAAAAGCAGCTGCAAGCGTATAGTTTACATCTTTGTACCCCCTGAGCGCTCCTTGGATCGGTGCGGCCACAGCATCGGAAAGCTGAAAAAACAGCGCATAAATTAAAAAGTGCTGTGTCAGCCTGAGCACATCGGGGTCAGAAGTGTACATGCCCGCAATTTGTTCTCTGAATAAAAGGATACAGGCGGCTGTGAACAAAGAAAAGCCGATCGCCATCATGATGCCGATTAAGCTATATGAGCGTGCATCTCTAAAACGGGCTGCACCCGCTTCAAACCCGACTACAATTGTTAAAGCCATGGACACGCTGAGCGGCAGCATATATAGAAGAGACGCAAAATTCATGGCTGCCTGGTGGGACGCGATGGTCACTGTATGAAAATGGCTCATCAGAAGCGTAACAGCTGCGAAAATGCTCGTTTCAAAAAATACAGCGAACCCAATAGGCAAGCCGATTTTGAGTAGTTTTTTGCATGCTTCCCAAGAGAACTTATACATCGTAAGGAAAATCCCGTATTTAGAAAACGGCGCGTTTTTATGGATAATGAAAAAACTGAAAACGCAGATACACCAATAAGTAAGCGCTGATGCCAGCCCTGCGCCGACGCCGCCAAGTGCCGGCATGCCGAATTTCCCGAAGATAAATACATAATTCAATATAAAATTGATTGGAAGAGAACTGAGTGTAATCATCATTGTGACTCTCGTTTTTCCTAATGAGTCGATGAATGATCTCAACACGGTGTAAACAAATAAAGGGAAAATTCCCAGTGATAAAAAGCCTAAAAAGTGTTTAGCAATCTGATGCACGTGAATATCAAGATTCAATCGGCCAAGAATAAGGTCAACTGCAGCATATCCAATCACTAAAACGGCGATGCTAAGAAGCGCGGCCACGTATACAGCTTGTAAAACAGTAAAAGGAATCTTCTGTTTTTTCTCGGCGCCTAATAACTGAGCGACAATCGGGGTGACCGCCATTAATATACCTGCCAGTCCTGTGTAAACAGGGGTCCAAAGGCTTGAGCCAATCGCGACACCCGCTAAATCAGCGGGGCTGACTTTCCCTGACATCACCGTATCTAGAAAAGTCATTAGAGAAAGCCCCGCCTGGGTAATGAATATCGGGATTAAAATGTGCAAGAGCTGTTTGATTTTTTCCCGGGCGTTTTGAGTTTCTTTCATACATTGATCTCCGTTTCTTTTTCATAACGAGAGAAATTATAACATTTTATGTATAAAAAGCAATGAACGCCGGGCCTATTCTTTTTTTGTCGGTTTCGTTTTTCTAAACATTTGGGCATAAATAAAAGAAAGTGAAATCACGCCTAAAAAGGTGCAAATATACTGAATGATTCTTTCGATTTCCATTCTTTACATCCCTCCTTTCCCTATAGAATGTGCATCAATAAGATAAGCATTCGTGAAAAGTTGGAAATTTGAACAGGAGATGAAGGCTATGCGTTATGAACAGATATCAGAAAATGCATTCAAAGAGAAAATACAGGTGTACTTAGAGCAAATATTAGGGGATGCATCTTTAATTTTGAAAACGCTTCACGAAAAAGACCAGTGCCTTCTTTGTGAATTAGATGAATTAGGGCACATTTTTCAGGATATGCAGGGGATTGCATCATCTTTTTATTTGCAATCATACATTGAGGAGTTTACGCCGGCATTCATTGAGCTGGCCAAGGCGATTAAAGCCTTATCGGAGCATAAGCACGGCGCCTTAATTGTGATTGAAAGAGCGGATCCAGTTGAACATTATATTCAAAAAGGCACCGCTCTTCATGCCGAGATCAGCTCATCATTAATTGAAAGCATCTTTTTCCCTGGAAACCCTCTTCATGACGGTGCTTTATTGGTGAGAGAAAACAAGCTTGTGTCTGCAGCCAATGTGCTCCCGCTGACGGCGAAGGAAGTGGATATCCATTTGGGAACACGGCACCGGGCGGCTCTCGGTATGTCGGGCTATACGGATGCGCTTGTGCTTGTGGTTTCAGAGGAGACAGGGAAGATGTCGTTTGCCAAAGACGGTGTATTATATCCGTTAATTTCACCAAGAACGTAAAAATAATGAAAAGGGCCTGATTTAGAATCCTGCCATGAGACAAAATGACTGAATTCGCATCTTTATTAAAGCATTCGCTTCAAGCTGAATGCTTTTTGTCTTGAAGACAGAAAATATAAAGTGGTAGAAAAGTTACATGTGGTTAATATTAATTAAGTGAAATACTTTACCTGTTTATGTATTTATAGTACCGTATGAAATATTACATAAATTTTCAAAGGAAGGGTGCTGCCGCATGGCTAATGTATTAATGATCGGTTTTCCCGGTGAAGGGCATATTAATCCCTCTATCGGTGTGATGAAGGAGCTGAAATCCCGGGGGGAAAACATTACGTACTACGCAGTGAAGGAATATAAAGATAAAATCACAGCACTTGATATTGAGTTTCGTGAGTATCATGATTTCAGGGGGGATTACTTCGGCAAAAATGCAACCGGTGATGAAGAAAGAGACTTTACTGAAATGATCTGCGCTTTTTTGAAAAGCTGTAAAGATATTGCGACTCATATTTATGAGGAAGTCAAACATGAATCGTATGATTATGTCATCTATGATCACCATCTTCTTGCGGGTAAAGTCATTGCCAACTTGCTGAAGCTGCCGAGATTTTCATTGTGTACAACCTTTGCGATGAATGAGGAATTTGCTAAAGAAATGATGGGAGCGTACATGAAAGGGTCACTTGAAGATTCGCCTCATTATGAATCATATCAGCAGCTTGTAGAAGCTTTAAATGCTGATTTTCAAGCAGAGATCAAAAAGCCATTTGATGTTTTTTTAGCTGATGGTGACTTGACGATTGTCTTTACATCAAGGGGATTTCAGCCAATGGCTGAGCAGTTCGGTGAGCGGTATGTTTTTGTCGGCCCTTCTATTACTGAAAGAGCCGGAAACAATGATTTCCCATTTGATCAAATTGACAATGAAAACGTGCTGTTTATTTCGATGGGAACCATTTTTAACAATCAAAAGCAGTTTTTTAATCAATGCCTTAAAGTGTGTAAAGACTTTGATGGTAAAGTTGTGCTTTCCATCGGCAAACATATTAAAGCAAATGAGTTAAACGAAATTCCTGAAAATTTCATTGTACGCCCGTATGTTCCTCAGCTTGAGATCCTGAAAAGAGCCAGCTTATTTGTGACCCACGGCGGGATGAACAGCACAAGTGAAGGTTTGTATTTTGAAACACCACTTGTTGTCATACCGATGGGAGGTGACCAATTCGTGGTCGCAGATCAGGTGGAAAAAGTCGGCGCAGGAAAAGTAATTAAAAAGGAAGAATTATCTGAAAGTCTGCTGAAAGAGACGATTCAAGAAGTGATGAACAATCGCACGTATGCTGAAAAAGCAAAAGAAATTGGACAATCACTGAAAGCAGCAGGCGGCTCTAAAAAAGCGGCCGACAGCATTCTTGAAGCTGTAAAACAAAAAACTCAATCAGCAAATGCATAGTGTAAAAGCCTGTTCTTATCGAAAGAACAGGCTTTTTGCCTTTTCATAAGAATGAAGAGGAAGGGATTTGGCAGATCGATAGAGAATGATAAGAAAAACAGACAAGAAAGGAGGAAAATCTGCTTCATTCATCAATAGAAAACCATCATTTTTACCCTCACTTAAATAGTTCCTTAGACTTTCGAAAAACATATCGTGTTTATGTAAAATGTTAGATGTTTATTTGAAGGTTTAAAGGTCGAATGATGCTGAAAATGCTGCCAAATGTTTAAAAAAGGGTTTAACTTGCTGAAAAATTGACGATAAAACAGTTGTATGCCATTTTTGGAAACAAAATACTAGCTGTTTTTGCCAAAAAACAGTTTAGGAGGTTGAATGAATGAAAAAGAAAATTGTAGCCGGCTTGGCTGTTTCTGCAGTTGTTGGGTCGTCGATGGCCGCAGCACCCGCGGAAGCAAAAACGATAAAAGTAAAAAGCGGTGACTCTCTTTGGAAACTTTCCCGCCAGTATGATACGACAATATCAGCTCTGAAATCCGAAAACAAATTGAAATCAACGGTGCTTTACGTCGGACAAAGCCTTAAAGTTCCTGAAAGCGGCAGCAAAAAAAGCACGCCATCCTCGTCTAACTCAAGCAAAACGTCAACATACACAGTTGCCTATGGTGATTCCCTATGGATGATTGCTAAAAATCATAAAATGAGTGTATCTGAGCTTAAAAGCTTAAACGGCCTGAGCAGTGACCTGATTCGTCCGGGGCAAAAGCTTAAGATCAAAGGGACAAGCAGTTCAAGCGGATCAAATGGATCAAAGAAAAACAGCGGTTCCAATTCTTCAGGTTCTTCAAAAAGTACATATACAGTTAAGCTCGGTGACTCACTGTGGAAAATCGCAAACAGCTTAAATATGACTGTAGCTGAATTGAAAACATTAAATGGCTTAACATCAGATACGCTTTATCCTAAACAGGTGCTCAAAATAAAAGGAAGCAGCGCACCTAAGAGCGGAAACAGCGGTTCCAAGAAGCCGCCAAACGCCAATTCCCCAAAAACAACGACGTACAAGGTAAAAGCAGGCGATTCACTGTGGAAAATTGCAAATCAGCTTGGAGTCACTGTCCAAAGCATCCGTGATAAAAACAATTTATCATCGGATGTGCTGCAAATCGGGCAGGTTCTGACTATTTCGGGAACATCAAAATCTAATCCTTCAAACCCGACAAAGCCAACAAAGCCAAAAGATAACTCAGGGTCAAACATTCAAATAGGTTCGAAGATTGACAGAATGATAACGGAAGCGAAAAAATATGTCGGAGTGCCGTACCGATGGGGCGGAAACACGCCTGCCGGTTTTGATTGCAGCGGCTTCATTTATTACCTCATTAATAATGTTTCATCTATATCAAGATTGAGTACGGCAGGATATTGGAATGTCATGCAGAAAGTCAGCCAGCCGTCAGTAGGAGACTTTGTCTTCTTTACCACATATAAATCCGGCCCGTCTCACATGGGGATTTATCTAGGCGGCGGTGACTTTATTCATGCAAGCTCATCTGGCGTCGACATTTCCAATCTCAGCAATTCGTATTGGAAACAACGATACTTGGGCGCACGAAGTTATTTTTAAAAATGAGCATGGCAAAAAGCCTTTTATAGGCTTTTTTGTTTATATCAGACAATGATTGACCACACTGTTAGAAAAAAACAAGGGGGAGACAGTATGTACCGTCTCTTGCTGTTGATAATGCTGACGGCACTGGGAGTTGCGGGATGCGGACAAAAAAAACCTCCAGACCCGCCTAATCGGGTGCCGGAAAAAAAGGTGGTTGAAACGTCAGCGTTTGGTCACCACGTCCAGCTGGTCAATCGTGATGGGAAAGCAGTCGGTTTCATAGAGATCAAAGAATCAGATGATGAAGGCCTCGATATTCACATTTCTGCAAACAGCCTGCGTCCAGGGGCTTCCCTCGGTTTTCATATTTATGAGAAAGGTTCTTGTGTCAGGCCGGATTTTGAATCAGCGGGCGGTCCCTTTAATCCGCTGAACAAAGAACATGGCTTCAACAATCCGATGGGGCATCATGCCGGAGATCTGCCGAACCTTGAAGTCGGTGCTGATGGAAAGGTAGATGTCATTATGAATGCGCCTGACACCTCATTGAAAAAAGGAAGTAAACTAAATATTCTCGACGAAGACGGGAGTGCGTTTATTATTCATGAGCAAGCCGACGACTATTTGACAAACCCAAGCGGCAATTCTGGTGCGCGTATTGTCTGCGGAGCCCTTTTGGGAAATAACGAGAAGCAGTAATATCATCCAAGCCCTTTTGTATTGAGCATACAGGGGCTTTTTTAGTATACTCGTTAATGGAATATGAATAGGAAAGGGAATCTGTCTATGACAACTCAACTACAGCACTTAACATTGCCGGAAGATATACAACAAAAGCTATTATCATACAAAGACCAGCCAATTTCCCCAGAGTTTCAATCGCTCATCGGAACATCAGGCTATGAGGCGGAGGATGAAGCCATTTTATTCGATGCCATTATTGCATTAGCCATGGGAAAAAATGTCCTGCTGAAAGGGCCTACAGGCTCAGGGAAAACAAAGCTGGCTGAAACATTGTCCAGCTATTTTCATAAACCGATGCACAGCGTCAACTGTTCAGTCGACTTGGACGCTGAGGCATTGGTCGGCTATAAAACGATTGAAAATCAATCTGGCCAGGCGACAATCGAGTTTGTTTCAGGGCCTGTTACAAAGGCAATGAAGGAAGGACATTTTCTTTATATAGATGAAATCAATATGGCGAAGCCGGAAACACTGCCTATTTTAAACGGTGTTTTAGATTACAGAAAAATGATGACAAATCCGTTTACGGGCGAGGTCATACGGGCTAAAGGCGGTTTCGGAGTCATTGGAGCCATCAATGAAGGCTATGTCGGAACTGTTCCTCTGAATGAAGCATTAAAAAACCGTTTTGTCATCATTGATGTGCCTTATATTAAAGGCGAGCTGCTGAAACAAGTGCTTATGTCTCAGTCAGCCCTGAAAGACGAGAAATTGATTGACAGATTTATCACGCTTTCCTCTGATTTGATCGTTCAGGCTAATAACGGACAGGTGTCTGAAGAAGCGGCATCCATCAGAGCTTTAATCGATACATGTGATTTAGCCGCTTATATACCGCCGCGTCGTGCCATTGAGCGGGGAATTGTCGAAAAGCTTGATGATGACCGGGAAAAAGCTGCCGTCCGAAATATTGCAGAAACTCTGTTTGAATGAGGGTGCTGCGATGAAATTTATCAAATTTAACGACAGCACGATTGATTCGTTTTTATTTATGATGCTGGCTGATTTGGCCAAAACACTCACCAAGAGTGAAGCGGTAGAAGTAGAGTATGGCGTTCAGTCCTATTACAATCCATTCGAAAAGAAAATCTATATGAGCCACTTTTGGAAAGACAGGGCAGCTGAGGACATGGAAGCAGGGCTGAAAAGCGACGTCTACCTGCGTTCAGTCGGAACAAGATATAGCTCGCTGCATGAGTTCGCGAACTTTTTGAATGATATCCATCGCCGCCTTACATTCAAAAGTTTTGCCAAGCAGCTGTTTATGCTGCTTGAAGACATCAGGATCGAAGAATGCATCAAACGTGAGCGCCCGGGTACGAAACATGTATTTGCAAAACGAAAAGACATGTACAGAAAACATTTCTCAACCCAGCTCACCTTAAATTTGGAACGAAGCATTTTTACGGATGCGCTCTTTTGCGCGATCTATGTCAAGCTCACTGCAGAATCACCGCTTGAGACCCTTCCGTCCATGCGTGAAGATATCGATCTGATGCGCCCATTTATTGAGCAGCAGCTCTTGCTTGTGTATGAAGCAGATTCGACACGGCAGGTTCTGAAAATGGTGGAGGACCTCATGGACGGGCTTGAAGAGGTGCTCGATAAAGATATGCTCAACACTTACTTTTTTTTGCCGGAGCTTGATTATGCAAAAGCTGCTGATCAGCCGTTATTCGAAGAAGAGAAAAAAGCGCCGAAGCTGAGTGATGACATTACGCTTCCAAAACAATCAGACGGTGATGAGGATATTCATGAAGAAGAAATGCCGACATGGCACAGGGAAACAGAAGCACCGTCTAAAAGTTTTCTTCAATTTGATATTGAGCACGGCGCAAAATCGGATTTAGGAAAAGATGCAGCAAGAGAAGGCGACGATGGAGATCAGGCCCTTGGCTCTGTTCAAGGATCAGCCAGACAAACGAAACGGAAAGACTATTCCAAGCTGGAAGCGCTGGAATCCCAAAAAGACCAGCCGAATGGAGCGGGTATGGCTGACGGCAAAGAAAATAAATACGCATTCCCAATTTATAAAGAACCGCAGCCGGCAACAAACGAAGAAGAGCTTTCTTATAAACAGCAGGCAAAAACGATTGAGTCGTATCAAAAGCGTTTGAAACAAATGATTCAAAAAACGCTGGAACATAAAAAAACATTGCCAAGAACAGACCTTCATGCCGGGAGACTGAACAATAAGCTTCTCCGGTATTTCACTGAGCGAAATCCGCGCCTGTTTTATAAAAAGCAAGAACCATCTTCAGAAATCGACGCTGTTTTTACATTACTGGTGGACTGTTCAGCCAGCATGTTCGACAAAATGGACGAAACAAAACGAGGAATCGTGCTCTTTCACGAAGCGTTGAAATCGGTAGCGGTTCCGCATCAGATTGTCGGCTTCTGGGAGGACACAAATGATGCGACCGAAACAAGCCATCCAAACTATTTCAATACGGTTATTCCCTTCCAATCATCATTAAGGCAAGAATCTGGGCCGGCAATTATGCAGCTTGAGCCAGAGGAAGATAACCGTGACGGGTACGCGATCCGCCAGATGACAAAAAAAATGCTGCAGCGCAGCGAGGCGCAAAAGTTTTTAATTGTTTTCTCAGATGGAGAGCCGGCTGCATTTGGCTACGAACAAAACGGAATCGTCGATACAAGTGAGGCGGTTATCGAAGCTCGAAAAAGAGGAATAGAAGTGATAAATGTTTTTCTCTCCAACTCAGAAATAGAAGAATCGCAAATGAAGACAATTCAGGATATGTACGGAAAATTCAGTATATTTGTCCCGGATGTTGATCAGTTACCGGATGTTCTGTATCCGCTGCTGAAAAAACTGCTTCATAAAAGCATAGGATAGCCCTTAATCCTATGCTTTTTGGCGTTTCTTTTTTCGAATGATTAAATTTTTTGTTTTTTATAAAGGTTTTTTACTATTTTGTGAACAATCAAGGTAGAATCAAATTGCAAACAGTGGTAAAATATCGTTGGAAGCGTTTTTATTACATAATTTTGGACACAGCGTTCGAAAGTTATTTCAAGATAGTGAATCAATCACTTGATTATCTAAGTTGGGGGTAATATTCAAATGTTTCAAAATAGTATGAAACAACGAATGAATTGGGAAGATTTTTACGGTCCGAACCTCGGCTATGCGCTGGAGCTTTACGATCAATATACCCAGGATCCGGACAGCATTAGTCCGGATTTGAAGGAAATGTTCGACGAGCTCGGTGCTCCGCCAAGCGAGTTAAAAGAGGCCTCGGGAACAAAAGAAAAGGGACGTGTTACAGCCGATCTGATTCAAAAGATCGCATCCGCAGTCAGACTTGCAGAAGATATCCGAACCTATGGCCATTTAAACGCTTCCGTCAATCCGCTCAGAAAGGATGGGAAAAAGAGTGAACTTTTTCCATTATCCGATTACGGGCTAACAGAAGAGGAAATAAAAGCAATACCTGCGTCAGTCATCTGTAAAGACGCTCCTAAAAACATTACGAACGGTTTAGAAGCCATTCAGTATTTACGAAATACGTATAAAAGAACCATCTCATTTGAATTTGACCATGTGCATGACTTCAAAGAGCGCGAATGGCTGACAAAGATGATTGAATCTGGCGAGCTGTTCCAGAAGAACTCAGATGAAAAGCTGTCAGCTGTGTTGGAAAGACTGACAGAAGTAGAGGGCTTCGAGCAGTTTTTGCACCGCACATTCGTCGGACAGAAGCGCTTTTCCATTGAGGGTCTGGACGCTCTTGTTCCAGTGCTTGATGACATTATTGCACAATCTGTCAAATCAGGAACGACAAGCGTCAACATCGGGATGGCGCATAGGGGACGCCTGAATGTCTTGGCACATGTGCTTGGCAAGCCGTATGAAATCATCTTCTCCGAATTCCAGCATGCACCGAACAAAGATCTTGTTCCGTCTGAGGGATCAATTGGAATCAGCTACGGCTGGACAGGGGATGTCAAATACCATTTGGGGGCGAATCGGGAGCTTCAAGACGCTGAAACAAAATCAGCGCGAATTACGTTAGCAAACAACCCGAGCCACTTGGAATTTATCAATCCAATTGTTGAAGGCAGCACAAGAGCGGCACAGGAAACGCGAACACAAAGCGGATATCCGGTGCAAGACGAAACAAAATCGCTTGCCATTTTAATTCATGGAGACGCTGCATTCCCTGGGGAAGGAATCGTCGCTGAAACATTGAATTTAAGCTCCTTAAAAGGGTATCAAGTAGGCGGTGCAATTCATATTATCGCCAATAACATGATCGGATTCACAACAGAAAGCGCTGAATCAAGATCGACAAAATATGCCAGCGACTTGGCAAAGGGCTATGAAATTCCGATTGTTCACGTAAATGCGGATGACCCAGAAGCTTGTCTTTCTGCTGTGAAGTTTGCAGTCGAATACCGAAAAACATTCAACAAGGATTTCCTGATTGACTTGATCGGGTACAGACGCTATGGACACAACGAAATGGATGAGCCGTCAACCACTCAGCCAATGCTGTATGATGCTGTCAGAAAGCATCCGACCGTCAAACAAATTTTCGCTGAAAAACTCGTAAAAGAAGGTGTGCTTACCGAGGAAGTCGTTCAAAATATCGAAAAATCGGTAACGAAGCGCATTGAGGACGCTTATCAGAAAGTACCGTCTAAAAAGGAACATATCGCCTGTGAAATTGAACTTCCAGAGCCTGTATCAAACGGTTTCCCAGATGTGGACACATCGATTGATTTTGATGTGCTTCGCAAGCTGAATGGCGAATTGATCAACTGGCCGGAGTCATTTAATGTTTTCGGCAAGCTAAAGCGCATTTTAGAAAGACGCGCCAAGGCGTTTGATGATGACAGAAAAGTGGAATGGTCTTTAGCAGAATCACTTGCGTTTGCTTCAATTTTGAAAGACGGAACACCGATTCGTTTAACAGGACAGGATTCCGAGCGCGGAACGTTTGCCCAAAGAAACCTTGTGCTTCATGACAGTGAGACGGGCGAAGAATTTGTGCCGCTTCATCACTTATCTGACTGCAGCACATCATTTGCCGTTCATAACAGCCCGCTGTCGGAAGGATCAGTTCTCGGGTTTGAATACGGCTATAACGTTCATTCACCAGAAACGCTTGTGTTATGGGAAGCGCAGTACGGAGATTTTGCCAACGCTGCTCAAGTGTATTTTGACCAATTTATTTCTGCCGGACGCGCAAAATGGGGCCAAAAATCCGGATTAGTCATGCTGCTTCCGCACGGTTACGAGGGACAGGGGCCTGAGCATTCAAGCGGAAGAATCGAGCGGTTCCTGCAGCTTGCCGCGGAGAACAACTGGACGGTTGCCAACCTGACAAGCGCGGCACAGTATTTCCATATTTTAAGAAGACAGGCTAAAATGCTGCTTCGTGAAGAAATCAGACCGCTCGTCATTATGACGCCGAAAAGCCTTCTTCGCAACCCAAATACAGTGTCGGAAGTGCAGGAGCTAAGCGAAAGCCGCTTCCAGCCTGTTTATGAACAGTCGGGACTTTCTCATAACTATGAAAAAGTAACCAGACTTGTGTTATCCAGCGGTAAAGTGTCAATAGACATCAGTGATCATTTTAATAAGCTAGAAGACGGTAAAGAGTGGCTTCACATTGCGAGAATTGAACAGCTGTATCCATTCCCGGCAAAAGGAGTCAAAGAATTATTTGCAAAACTTCCGAACCTGAAAGAAATCGTATGGGTGCAGGAAGAGCCGCAGAACATGGGAGCTTGGAGTTATATCAGCCCGTATTTGACAGAGATTGCACCAGAGGGAGTAAGCGTTCAATATATTGGACGAAGAAGACGATCCAGCCCTGCAGAGGGAGATCCGACAGTTCATAAAAAAGAACAGGAACGTATTGTATCTGATAGCTTGACTCGCAAAAACTAAGGGGGAAATGAAAAAATGGCGGAAATTAAGGTACCTGAATTAGCAGAATCAATCTCAGAAGGAACAATAGCCCAATGGTTAAAGCAGCCTGGTGACTATGTAGAACAGGGTGAATATCTGCTTGAACTAGAAACGGATAAAGTGAATGTTGAATTGACAGCAGAAGAATCGGGTGTACTTCAAGAGGTATTGAAAGATTCGGGTGATACCGTCCAGGTCGGAGAAATTATCGGTACGATTTCAGAAGGCGCGGGTGAAAGTTCTGCCCCTGCTCCTACAGAGAAAGCAGAAAGCAAGGAAAGCGTGAAAGAAGAGAAACAGGCTGAACCAGCTGCACAAGAGGTGAGTGAGGAAGCGCAATCTGAAGCAAAATCAAGAACGGTCGCTTCTCCGTCAGCCCGTAAGCTGGCGAGAGAAAAAGGAATTGACCTGTCTCAAGTTCCAACTGGAGATCCGTTTGGAAGAGTGCGCAAGCAGGATGTCGAAGCGTATGAAAAACCAGCATCAAAACCTGCTCCTCAGCAAAAACAGCAGCCTCAGGCTCAAAAAGCACAGCAAAGCTTTGACAAACCTGTCGAAGTGCAAAAAATGTCACGCCGCAGACAAACGATTGCAAAACGCCTTGTAGAGGTGCAGCAAACATCGGCGATGCTGACTACATTTAATGAAGTGGACATGACGGCTGTCATGAATCTCAGAAAACGCCGCAAAGATCAATTCTTTGAGCAAAACGAAGTGAAGCTCGGCTTTATGTCTTTCTTCACGAAAGCGGTCGTCGCTGCATTGAAAAAATATCCACTGTTGAATGCGGAAATTCAGGGCGATGAGTTGATCGTTAAGAAATTCTATGATATCGGTATCGCTGTTGCGGCTGATGAAGGCCTTGTTGTTCCGGTAGTACGTGATGCGGACCGCCTGACATTTGCAGGAATCGAAAAAGAGATCGGCGAGCTGGCGAAGAAAGCAAGAAACAATAAATTAACCCTTAGCGAGCTTCAGGGAGGTTCCTTTACGATTACAAACGGAGGGACTTTCGGTTCACTGATGTCAACTCCGATCTTAAACAGCCCTCAAGTCGGTATACTGGGCATGCATAAGATTCAGCTGCGCCCAGTAGCAATTGATGAAGAACGTTTCGAAAACCGTCCGATGATGTATCTCGCTTTATCTTATGATCACCGGATTGTAGACGGTAAAGAAGCGGTTGGCTTCCTCGTGACAATCAAAAATTTACTGGAAGATCCTGAACAGCTTTTATTAGAAGGATAATAAAAAAAGGTACATCACTTTATCGTGATGTACCTTTTTTGATGATATTTAAAGTGATAGATTGCTGCTTTTGGATCCTGCTTGTTTCTTTTTCACTTTTTTAGACCAATATGTTGCAAGCATAGAACCTGAAAGGTTATGCCACACACTGAATATTGCGCTTGGTACGGCAGATAGCGGTGAGAAATGGGCCGTGGCAAGTGCAGCCCCAAGTCCTGAGTTTTGCATGCCGACTTCGATTGCAATCGCTTTTTGAGAAGGGTAATCCATTTTTAAAAGCTTTGCGCCCATAAATCCAAGCAAATAACCGATACCGTTATGCAGGATAACAACTGAAAAAATCAGCAACCCTGATTGAAGCAGATTTTCCCGGTTGCCGCTGACGACAGCTGAGACAATCGCCACGATGCCAATGACAGAAACAAGCGGAAGGGCATGTACGGCTTTCGCCACTTGTTTTCTGAAAAACATTTTGACGATCACACCTGCAATGATTGGAAATAAAACCGCTTGTAAGATTGAAAGAAATAAAGATCCTGGCGAGACAGGAAGCCATTCCTTGGCAAACAGCATAATCAAAACCGGAGTTAAAACGGGTGCCAACAAGGTAGATATTGTTGTAACAGCAACAGAAAGGGCCGTATTTCCTTTTGCTAAAAATGTCATGACATTAGATGCAGTTCCCCCTGGACAGCAGCCGACAAGAATAACACCTACTGCGATTTCAGCCGGAAGATGCAGTCCAATTGAAAGGCCGAAAGCAACGAGCGGCATGATGGTATACTGAGCAATCACCCCAATAATGACATGCCAAGGTTTTCTGAGCAGCTCTTTGAAATCATCGGCTTGCAGTGTAAGTCCCATCCCAAACATGATAATACCAAGAAAAATCGTAATATAAGAACTGATCCACGTAAAAAAAGACGGGAAGGAAAATCCCAGCACGGCAAACACAATGACCCATATGCCAAAGGTTTGTCCCGCAAAATGGCTTATTTTTCTAATGATGTCCATAAAAACACTCCTAACACATTCATCAAGAACTTCAGCAGAAATTCTCACAGATTTTTAAACATTCTCTTATTATAATTAATTTTCTGAATAATTCAATATCAATCGCCGAATAATAGTCGATAAATTTATTATGTAAACTAATCAAAATGTTCTTGACTATATAGGAAGATATTCTTACAATGAACCTTTATAATGGTTAGACAAAATAGGAGTGATAGGGTGAAGGAAGCGAATCAATGGTCTTCGAAGATCGGCTTTATTTTAGCCGCGGCAGGATCAGCTATTGGGCTTGGCGCGATATGGAAATTCCCATATGTAGCTGGAACCAGCGGAGGAGGCGCATTTTTACTTATTTTTATTTTATTTACGGTTTTAATCGGACTGCCTTTATTGTTAGGTGAATTCATCATAGGTAGAAAAACGCAGAAAGATGCCGTTCAGTCCTATAAAACACTTGCTCCAGGAACGAAGTGGCATTGGATCGGATATTTAGGCATGGTAACGTGCTTTATTCTTCTCTCCTTCTACAGTGTCGTCGGCGGGTGGATTTTAATTTATATTATAAAAGGCTTCACTGGCGGTTTGTCGCAAACATCTGGTTTTGATACGATATTTGCAAGTACCATTTCAAATCCTTATTTGGCTGTAGGAGGCCAGTTGCTCTTTATGGCAGTGACCATTTTGGTTGTTGCAAAAGGAGTTAGCAGCGGAATTGAAAAAGCTAGCCAAGTATTAATGCCGGCGCTATTTATATTATTTATTATTTTAATGGTGCGTTCTGTTACCCTTGACGGTGCGATGGAAGGGCTCAAGTTTTTCCTGATGCCTGATTTTTCAGCGATTGACGCTAATACGATTTTGTATGCGATGGGCCAGTCCTTTTTCTTATTAAGTGTCGGTGTATCTGTCATGGTTACGTACAGCTCTTATTTAGGGAAACAGGAAAATCTTGTGCAGTCCGCTGTATCAGTAACTGTATTGAACGTACTTGTTGCAGTTATGGCAGGGATTGCGATTTTTCCAGCTGTATTTTCATTTGGTCTCAAGCCAGACCAAGGACCGATTCTGTTATTTAACGTGCTGCCAACTATATTTAATCAATTGCCGTTCGGAATTATCTTTTTATTAGCATTTTTAATTCTATTTTTATTTGCTGCATTGACATCCGCTTTTTCAATGCTGGAAATTTTGGTCGCAGTGCTTTCAAAAGGTGATGTCAATAAGAGAAAACGATTCGCTTGGTTAGGCGGAATCGCTATATTTATTGTCGGTGTGCCGTCTGCACTATCATACGGTGTCTTAAGTGACGTTTCTATATTTCACTTATCCATTTTTGATGCGGCCGACTATCTTGTGAGCAATATTTTAATGCCGTTAGGCGCGTTATTGATCTCGATTTTTGTCCCGCTTAAAATACCGAAACAGGATTTGTTTGACGAACTGAAAAGCGGTTCCAGCCTCAAACGGAAGTGGTTTGCGGTTTGGCTGCTGCTTATTCGTTATCTATCTCCTGTTGCCATCATCATCGTGTTTTTGCATGTGATAGGCATTTTTTAAACACACGAAGCCCCCGGGGAAAGGGGGCTTTTTTTAATAGAGTTTCCAAACGACTTCTTTTGCCTGCTCAAAACGTTTTTCTGCCTCGCGCCAATCCACGACATTCCACCAGTGATCGACATAGCTGGCCCGGTCATTTTTATATTGCAAATAGTAGGCATGCTCCCATACGTCAAGCGGTAAAAGAGGGATCACATCCCACTGGCTGAAGAGCTGGTGTTTTTCTGCTGTTAAAATCTCCAGCCGTCCTGATCGAGGTGCCCAGACCAGAATGGCCCAGCCGACACCTTCCACTTTTTTAGCGGCTTGGGTAAAATGTTCTTTAAAAGCGGAATAGCTTCCAAATGAAAGGTCAATCATTTGAAACAATGCCCCTGTAGGGCGCCGCTTTCCGTTTGGATGCATGGAAAACCAGAAAATACTGTGCAAATAATGGCCTGCTCCATGGAACGCAAGCTCTCTTTCCCAATGAGTGATCAAGTCAAAATTCTTTGTCGCCCTCGCTTTTTTAAGCTCCAATTCTGCTTTGTTCAGGCCATCGACATAGCTTTGATGATGTTTTGTATGATGAAGGACCATAATATCGCGTGAAATATAAGGTTCTAAGGCGGAATATTTGTATGGAAGCTTTGGCAGCACATGTTTCCCTATAGGGACATAAGCGCGTCTTTCATTTGTATCATCTGATTCTGTAATATCCCGGTAAAGGGCAGCTGCCTGCTTATACCAATCTTCTTCTGTTGTTTGGTCATCTTCCAGAGCCTCAATCATCTTGTCGATTTGATCTTCGAACTGGTCAAGCTGTCCCCGCTTTTGAATCTGGTCTTTCAGTGCTTCACACCAATTGAACATCTCCGTTTGATAAGATTCACGTTTCATTTGCTGTCTCCTTTTCAATAGAATCAAAATACTTCCCGACAGCCAGCAAAGAGAATACATATGGATAACTGTGATAGCGAATATAAAATTGCTTTGGCAATCCGATTCCTGCTGGATATGCGAGGTTATCAGCGCTGCGTGAACTGCTGTCAGTAAGGTAGTGCATGCCTTTCACAACAGACGGATGTTCGGGATTTTCGTATGTGAGCAAAGCGTCTAAAGCCCAGGCCGTTTGTACAATGGTTCCTCTTTGAAGCGGTACGTATGTTTTGATTTCGGCGCTTTTGCAAGATTCTCCCCAGCTCCCATCATCATTTTGTATGGATTTGAGCCAACGCAGAGCCTTTTGTATAGCGGGGTGCTTTCGGTCAACCCCGCATGCATGCATACCCGTAAGAGCAGCCCAGGTGCCGTAAATGTAGCAAACACCCCATCTCCCGTACCATGATCCATTTTGTTCCTGATGCTGGAAAAGCCACTTCACTGCGCGTTGAATATGCTGATGTTTTTCTGTGAAGCCAACTTTCTCGCCTAAAAAATGCAGTACACGTCCGGTGAGGTCGGCGGTTGAAGGGTCAACTGCAGCGTCCTCGGCGGATTCAAGCGGCAGATGGCGAATCAGTGGATGGTTCACATTTTTTTCAAAAGCAGAAAATCCGCCATCATTGTTTTGCATCGATAAAAGCCAAGACACCCCTCGTTCCCAAGCTGCAGGAGAATAATTGCGGGGAATCGCTTTTAAAACAGCTGCAGTGTCGTCACAGTCAGGGTTATTTGTATTAATGTTTGAAAATCCCCAGCCGCCGGGAATTGAATTTGGATTTTTGACAGACCAATCTGCTATTTTGGTATGCTGGCGTTCTAGCAAAAAGTCGGCTGCTTTTGTAACAGAGCCATCCGTTTCGGTCACACCACTTTTTTGAAGAGCATAGCTGATTAGAGCTGTATCCCAAACAGTTGAAGTAGAGTTTTCTAGATAAGGAATCCCGTTGCATTTAGTCATCAGTGATTTGATGCCGTTAATCGCCCTCCTGATAACAGGGGAGTAGCGCGACACACCTAGTGACAGAAGGCTGTAAACCATAAATATGGTTGCACTCGCATAGCTGTATAATGTTCCGTCTTTTTCAATCCGGTCCAGCATATACGTTTTAGCTGTCTGTAAGCCCAGCTGCTGGAACGCAAATGGCGCATGGAAAATGCGTTTCCAATGTGACAAAATAGACGTGAGATCTCTTTCTTCAAAAGCATCAGACCGAAGCCAAGTGAAAGGGTTTTTTGTCATGTGCGGATCGAGATGGCGAAGAGATTGAATATTGCGGTTATTAAGGATAAATCGCTGATTGAGTGTTACAGCCATAGGAGCAAAATGAATACGGGCATATGAGCTGAACTGATAGAAATGAACCGGCAATGTTGGTGGGAGCGCCATAAGTGATAATGGTAAATACAAAGCAGGCCAAGGATAAAGCCCGTTCGCGGCAAGCATCCATTTTGTCATGAAATGAACGTGTCTCAAACCTCCTTGTGAGATGATAAATTGTTCGGCTTTTTTCATGTGCGGGTCAGATCTGTGAAAACAGCCAGAAGCCAGCATCCCGACATATCCTTGGACGGTAGCCGTTAGATTTCCGGGAGTTTCATCGGGATAATTGATAAATGTGCCATCGGGCTGCTGTTTTGCACGTATGCCAGCGGCAAGTGCTGATATCAGTTCTTTTTCATTTTTGCCGTCATCTAGGGAGGTCAGGAGCAAAATAAAAAAGGAATTTGTCATGATTGGTCCTTCAAAGCAAAATGTCCATGAACCATCAGCATTTTGCCTGTCTCTTAACTCCGTAATGGTTTTCTTTTGAAAACGCCTCACTTTCTCCTGAAGTGTGCCCACCACGCTCAACTCCTTCAGAAGCATATATATTCAGCATCTTTTATGGGCATTACAGAAAGAAAAAAACTGCTGGCAGGCAGCAGTTTTTTAAACATACATGTTAGTCTTCAAGATTTATCCAAACACTTTTAACTTCTGTGTAATTATTCAAGGCATATGATCCCATTTCTCGTCCGAGTCCTGACTGTTTATAACCGCCAAATGGAGATGCCGCGTCGAACACATTATAGCAGTTCACCCAAATGGTTCCGGCTTGAAGGCGGTCCGCGATATAGTGCGCCTGCTTGACGTTCTCTGTCCACAGTCCGGCCGCAAGCCCATATTCTGAATGGTTTGCCCGTTCAATAACTTCATCGACTGTTTCGTACGGAATGGCAGTCAGCACGGGTCCGAAAATTTCTTCTTTTGCGATGGTCATTTCATCTTCAACATTAGCAAATACAGTCGGTGCGACAAAATATCCTTCTTCAAAAGGACAGCTTCCGCCAGTCACTGCTTTTGCTCCTTCATCTTTTCCTTTTTGAATATAGGAAAGAACGCGTTCATGCTGTTCCTTGCTTACGAGAGGCCCGATTTGCGTATCTTTATGAAGACCCGCTCCTTGGCGGAGTGACTCAGCATAGGACACCATTTCATCAACAACTTCATCATATTGGTCTTTATGAATGAAGACACGGGAGCCCGCACAGCAGACCTGGCCCTGGTTAAACATCACACCGTTTAAAGCGCCCGGGATTGCTTTTTTCAAATTCGCATCCGGCAGAAGAATATTAGGCGATTTTCCGCCCAGCTCCAATGTAACACGCTTAATGCTTTTCGCTGCGGTGGACATGATTTTCTTTCCAATTTCAGTCGAACCGGTAAAGGCAATTTTATCAACCGCTTCGTGGTTCGTCAGCGCTTCTCCCGCATCTTCACCGAATCCTGGGATGATGTTGATTACACCGGCAGGGAAACCGGCTTGGTCAATTAATTCTGCCAAATAAAGGGCTGAAAGCGGTGTTTGTTCAGCTGGTTTGAGAACGATTGTACAGCCTGTTGCAAGTGCCGCGCCCATTTTCCACATCGCCATCAGGAGCGGGAAATTCCATGGAATGATCTGGCCGACGACACCGACAGGCTCATGACGCGTATAATTAAAATAAGCGCCGGAAACCGGAATCGTCTGTCCTGTTATTTTTGTACACCAGCCGGCGTAATAGCGCATATGCTCGATAGCCAGCGGAATATCTCCATTAGTCGTTTCATTAATTGGTTTCCCATTATCAAGTGTTTCAAGCTGAGCAAGCTCAGTTTTATGCTCTTCCATTAAGTCTGCCAGCTTATACATCAGTCTGCTTCTAGAAGCTGGAGACATTGTTCTCCATTCGCCTTGATCAAAGGCTTTCCGGGCAGCTTTCACCGCTTTGTCCACATCCGCAGCCTGGGCTTCATACAGCGTCATCAAGGTTTCGCCGGTCGCCGGGTTGGGAGTGTCAAAGGTTGCCCCTGAGGCACTCGGAACAAATTTTCCGTCAATATAAAGCTTCTTTGTTCCCTGTAAAAATGTCTCCAGCCTTTTCGTCACTTGCATCGTTAAAGAACTCATTCGTAACAAACCTCCAGTCATTTTTTATGGTCTGTCCTGAGATTCTTGGTGATAGCACATTGATTTCTTGATTGCATAGCAGAAATAAGCTGTGATATTTGCTGCAAACGTAAGCGTATACAAACATTCTATAATAGAAAACAAGGCAAAATCAATGAATAAACGATATTGCAATTTACAAAAGAAAAAAGCTACAATAAGCTTATAGATAAGTAAAGGAGATTTCATCATGATTCATAAAAATTGGCTTGAAAAAGAAACAATCAAAAAGGTAAAATGTGTGCAGACAAACGCAAAAAAATATATCGTAAACAGGGTCTTAACTCCGGGAAAAGAATATGAAGTGAAAAATGAAACAGAGGAGTTTCTCTTTGTGGTCGACAATACGAATAAAGTGGGCGGCTACTATAAAGAATACTTCGAAGAGATGTAATGTTTCCTTAAAGCATCAGACAAACTTGTTAAAAGCAGTCGATACATAAAACCGCAGCTCAGCTGCGGTTTTTTTGTGATTAAACAGGAAATATAACACAAAATGCATGAAACATTAAAAACATCTTTTTTTATAAAAACATTGCTGAATTTTGAAACTTTT
>NZ_CP026521.1:2434018-2437958 GCF_002953915.1 Bacillus sp. MBGLi79 | reverse complement strand
CAATATGTGCGTATTACTTGATGACAACAGCTTAAAAGCCGAAAAACAAATCAAAAATTTGAAAAATGTAATCTGTTCGTAATGGTTTAAATGTCTTCTATGTCGTATTCTTATATAGGGATAAAGGACTTATTTTTATGTAGTGAATGATAAAACAAATAGATAAATGCAGAAAGAGGGGTTCTTCATTGGGTATTTTTTCTGTTAGCAGATCAACGGACGCAAAGAAGCTTGAAGCTTTGCTCGTTGAAGGGGAAAGAATAGAATCGATTTATAAGCTCCGAGTGGACCAAATTTGCTTTACAAATAAGCGGATCATTTTCTTTGACAATAAAATGTTTTCCAAAAAGAAGGTTCGTGTATTTCTTCCATATAAAACAATTGAAAGCTTTGCCATCCAAGAAGCGGGAATGTTTGATCCGGACACTGGGCTTTTATTGATGACAAGAAGCAAAACGTTCGAATTAGAATTTGCGAAAGACACCGATTTAAGCGAAGTTCAGGCGGTGCTGACAAAGCATTTGTGCAGCTGAATATTTCATGAGCCAGCCGTTCAAAAATGGTTAGGCTTTTTTTTATAAAAAAAACAGGGCATATGCGCCCTGTTCTGGTTATACCACACTGTTTTTCGCTGAGTTCGAATCAATAAGATCTGCATCTAATACATTTGAAATCGGTACGACAAGAGGAGTAAAGTCGCCATTTTCTTCTCCAAAGCCTTGATTTATTTTGGCTGATAAAAAGTAATCGACCTGCTGATACGGACCGAGTGTTAAAGAGGAACCACGGTCCATCGTATTGATTTTAAATCCGCCGACATTCACGACGGAGGGTGAAAAGAACATCTCATCACTTCCTTTTGATCGAAGAGTTAACCGCTTCACTTTCAAAAGAGGCCGGAGAATCAATTTGGTCTCTGTCATCCACATGGCTTCTCGTGCCCATAAATCCGCTCGCATCTCCAAAATTCTGTCCGTAGCCTTGATTTTTTTTATCTGAATTTTGCCATTCTGCCAATAAATTTTGTCCTACGTTAACCGCTGAAGCATTTTCAAAGGAATTAATTTTCAGCATGAAAATATTAATATTGATATACGGAGTTGGTTGAACCACAGGCAAACCTCCTTTCTATAGTTGTATGCTGGCGGTTATAAAGTATGTTAAGACAGGGGGCTTCAAATGGATTTCGAAAAGATGAAGCAGTGGATGGAATTCGCACAGCAGATGTACGGCGGTGACTTTTGGAAACAGGTATTTGATGAAGACCAAAAAACCCCTTTTATGACAAATGGCCAATCTCCGTTTCCGTTTTCGCAGCAAGATCAGCGAGGGAAAGGAGATGCTTCATTTCCAAGCATGGATATTGTAGATACCGTTACGGAAGTCCAGTTTTTGATCTATCTTCCAGGCTACCGTAAACAGGACGTTCACATATTATCGTACGGAGATTATTTAGTGGTGAAGGGGCAGCGCTTTTCCTATTTTAATGAACAGGACTTTCGCCAAAAAGAAGGGAAATACGGAAGTTTTGAAAAGAAAATTCCGCTTTCCGATCATCTTCATGGAAAGATGAGTGCCATTTTTAAAGACGGAATCCTATACATCACCATTCAAAAAGACGAAGGTCAAGCGAAAACCATTGTTATTGATGATTGATTTTCATACTGAGTGCATCTGCTCCGTCACGGTCATCAATTGATTCAATTGGAATGACCATGGCCACAAAATCTGCATTTTGTTCCCCGAAACCGTTATTTCTTTTGATAGCAGAGCACTTGTTCCTTAATTCCGCAGAACCAAAGGTAAGGGATGAGCCGCTGCCTATCGTGTTAGTTTTGAGATGAGCAATATTGATGTTAGTCGGAAGCATGAAAACCTCTCCTTTCTTTGGGATATACACATTATATATGTAGACGAAAGAGGAGTATGCAAAGGGTCGTGATGTCATGAAAAAAATGCTTAGGTCCCTGATCGGGCATTGTTTGAAATCAGAATTTGACAAACTGCGTGAATGTGAAGAAAGGCTTTCACGGCTTGAGGAACAGAACAACAGCAGCAAACAGCAGGCTGAAGAAACCTATATACATATTGAAACGCTGAATGTTGAAAAAATTGATTATCATCTCGAATTCGGCGAGCTGACCATTGATGAACTGAGCGGCAGATTAAATATAGGCGCAACCTATTATATGCCGCCAGAAGAGAAAGACAAAAAGTGCCGGCGAAAATCCGAAGCGCCATCAACACCAGCGGTCACGATCCGTTCAAAAAGGCAGTAGCTCATCCTTCCATCCATGTTCCCATGTTTGACAGGAGGCAAAACGGGAAACAGAATAGAAAGGAGAGGATATACATGGCACTGACAAATGAACAAACACAGCATCTCTATCATAAATTGCTCGATATGCAAAAAGAATTGTCTGGAGAGAAAAAGGAAACAGAATCAATGACAGAAGAAGTGGGGGAGCTTTCCAATGGGGTTGACAACCATATGGCAGACCACGGTACGCTCGTCACAGACCGGATGACAGACCAAACGGTGAGAGAGATTGACCGGGAGCTGTTAGAGGAGGTTAACCATGCATTACAAAAGATGAAAGAAGGAACTTACGGCGTGTGTGAAAAAACGGGCCAAGACATTCCTTACGAAAGACTTGAAGCTGTTCCCTATGCGAGAATGACAGTTGAGGCGCAAGCTGATATGGAGGATGACCTTGAGGCAGATGCTCCTTCATATGAACGAGCGTTTCACGAACAGGTAAAAGATCTATCCAACAAAGAAACAATTGATCAAAAAAGCTCACAGACGTATGAAATCTTGGATCGTGAACAAGATTCGAAGTAAAAATGCCAGGCAAGTACACCGATATTAGATGTACTTGCTTTTTTTTTTGAAAAAAATCTCATATTCAAAATAAAGTGATTGACTTTGAGTGAAAAAGAAAGTAACATACTATTTGTAAGTAAATATAAAAAGTTTACCGGGAGGAATACAAATGTCTACAGTTTTATTTGTAAAATCAAGCGACCGTACAGCTGAAGAAGGCGTTTCAACTAAACTTTACGAAGCTTTCTTAGCTGCTTATAAAGAAAATAACCCTAATGATGAAGTGGTTGAATTAGACCTTCATAAAGAAAACCTTCCTTACCTCGGAAGAGATATGATTAACGGAACATTTAAAGCAGGTCAAGGAATGGAAATGACAGAAGAAGAGAAAAAACAAGCAGCAATTGCCGACAAATATCTGAATCAGTTTGTAAAAGCTGACAAAGTTGTTTTCGCATTCCCGCTTTGGAACTTCACAGTGCCAGCAGTGCTTCATACTTATGTTGATTACCTGTCTCGTGCAGGCGTTACATTCAAATACACACAAGAAGGACCAGTTGGTTTAATGGGCGACAAAAAAGTTGCACTCCTTAACGCGCGTGGCGGCATTTATTCTGAAGGACCAATGGCTTCTTTAGAAATGTCATTAAACTTCATGAAAACAGTTCTTGGTTTCTGGGGTGTTCAAGACTTACACACAGTTGTCATCGAAGGACATAACGCAGCGCCTGATCAAGCGCAAGAAATCGTTGAAAAAGGTTTACAAGAAGCAAAAGATCTTGCTGCAAAATTCTAATGAACAAAAACTCCTATCGCATTGATAGGAGTTTTTTTGTATACATATTTATATAGAAGAAAGTGATGAATCCTCTTAGCGAAAAAAGGCTGTTTTTTTATTGTAATATATTTTTTGATTTGTCGAATCTTTGGATATAATAGCGAAAAAACATTTTTATTGGCTGGAAAAAGTTTTTCTAAACAATTGTTCTGGCCTCTTGATTAAAACCGCCCGATGGTGTACTATATAAAAGAAGCTACTTTGTGCGTATTGTTAATTAAGTTTTAACCTTTAAGCTGTAATAGGGAGTTTTATATCGAAGCTGGAATGTCATG
>NZ_CP026521.1:2433249-2433918 GCF_002953915.1 Bacillus sp. MBGLi79 | reverse complement strand
AATCCGCCAGGGCGATAAAATTTCGCTGTTTAAAGCGATGGTCGCATCCGTTTATTTAGAAAGCTTCCTGTTCTACAGCGGCTTCTACTACCCGCTTTATTTTTACGGACAGGGCAAGCTGATGCAAAGCGGCGAAATCATCAACCTGATCTTGCGGGACGAAGCGATTCACGGCGTCTATGTCGGCCTGCTCGCTCAGGAGATTTACAATCAGCAGACACCTGAGAAAAAAGAAGAGCTGTACGCGTTTGCCATTGATCTATTAAAAGAGCTTTATGAAAATGAGCTTGAATATACAGAAGATCTGTAC
The DNA here is from genome assembly GCF_002953915.1 of Bacillus sp. MBGLi79. Classification (NCBI taxonomy): domain Bacteria; kingdom Bacillati; phylum Bacillota; class Bacilli; order Caryophanales; family Bacillaceae; genus Bacillus; species Bacillus sp. MBGLi79. Next base: position 2,433,608 of record NZ_CP026521.1, on the reverse strand, counting down.
GACCAGGTCGGCCTTTCACACGACGTGAAGAAGTTCATCCGCTATAATGCCAACAAAGCGCTGATGAACCTTGGCTTTGAAGCTTATTTTGAAGAAGAAGAGATCAATCCGATCGTGTTGAACGGGTTGAATACGAAAACGAAGTCACACGACTTCTTCTCAATGAAAGGAAACGGCTACAAAAAAGCAACAGTTGAACCGATAAGAGACGACGATTTTTACTTTGACGATAAGTAAGCCGGCCGGGCTAAAAGGGCGCATCCGCGCCCAAGCCCCGCCTTTCAGTTATAGATACACGGCAAAATGAGAGCAGAACGAATCTGCTCTTTTCACTTTGAGGAGGAAACGGATACAATGGG
>NZ_CP026521.1:2419624-2433239 GCF_002953915.1 Bacillus sp. MBGLi79 | reverse complement strand
TGAAATCATTCTCGTGGTTCCGCGGGAAAACGTATTTGCAAATGAAACGCTGACCTTCCAAGGCGTCAACAGCGACGGTGAGAAGGTTGGGAAGATCATGGCGCATATTGAACAGCACTTCAGTGAAATGAGAAGGGGAGACGCCGAAGAAGATCCTGCGTTTAAACAGCCGATCCCTTATGTTGTCATCAAAAGAGAAGACGAAATATTTGTATACGAGCGGCTCGAAGGCGGAGGGGAAGCGCGGCTTCACAACAAGCTGTCACTCGGCTTCGGCGGCCACATGAACTTTGCCGAAGGGCTTGATTTTTCCGGTATTCTGAAGTTAAACACAGACCGTGAACTTGATGAAGAGCTTCTGATTGAGGAATCAGATAAAGAAAAAATGGTGACGCTCGGACTGATTAATGATGATGAAAACAGCGTCGGAAAAGTACATATCGGAATCCTTTCAGCGCTTGAGTTAAAACCGGGCGCACACGTTGAAGTTAAAGAAAAGGAGCAGATTGCCGGCCGGTGGATGAAAGCCAGTGATCTGAAAGATAAAAGCGTCTATGACAGACTTGAATCTTGGTCACAGTTTGTCGTTGATATCTTAGTTTAAATGGGAAAACTCGCTGATTCAGCGAGTTTTCTTTTCGTATTGGACCGGTTTCCATTGAAAAAGTGAGCCCTGCTTTTCGATTAACCCGAAACCAGGGTAGGGGAAATGACACCCGTGGAGCAGGACCTGTCCGTTATAAGCCTGCCGGGCCAGCAGTCTTCTTGTCTTTTCTCCCTCTTTAGGGTCATGCTCAAGCGAAACCCGCAGCTTTGGATTGGAGATGCTTTCGGGAATGTGAAATGCGTCATTGATGATCTGACAGACCCCGTCTTTTGTCTGTAATTCAATAGTCAAGTGTCCAGGCGTATGTCCGGGCGTATGGATCAGCTTCAGTCCGGGAAGCAGTTCGGTATCTTCTGTCAGCAGCTTCAGAAGCGGCCGGACAGTGGAGAGAATGCGAAACTGTTTAGAAGCCGGCGTTTGTTTTGCGTACAGCCATTCTGCTTCACTGATCAGATGAACAGCGTTTGGAAAAGCGGGTTTCCCGTTATTCAGAAGACCTCCCGTATGATCTAAATGACTGTGTGACAAAATGACATAGTCTATGGAGTCAGGCATAATTCCCGCCTGTGTCAGGTGATGAATCAAGTGCCCGCTTTCTTGTCCGCCTGTTTCGCCAAATCCCGTATCAATCAGTATCCGTTTTTCGTTCGTTTCCAGGCAGATAAAGTTCAGCGCTACTTCAAATTCTTCAGCTTCATGAGGGTCTCCTCCCGCCAAAAAGAAATCCCTTGAAACTCGAAATGCTCCATCAGATAAAATTGTCATTTGAAAAGAGTCGAGTTGAATGCGGTCTGGCTCCTTCATAATAAATCTTCCCCCTTTGCGTTTGACCGATCTGTCTCTTTATTAGAAGAGGCAGTTTCATTGTGTCTTTTCATTTGCGGTGAGCTTCTTGATCGGTTATTATTAAATCGTAATGATTACGATTTAATAACGGAAGTATAACTAAATCCGTTTGTTCTTTCAACCAAAATACAACTGTTTAAAAGGGAAGGAGCATCATTTCATGCCGAAACTGGAAGAGCTGTATCGGTCCGTCATTATGGATCATGCAAGATACAGGCGAAATTTTCGAAAAATCGATAAACACAGCGCGTATTACGTCCATTACAAAAATCCAACATGCGGTGATGTGATGACTTTGTTTATCGACATTAAAAATGAAAAGATCGAAGACGCAGCTTTTATCGGAGATGGGTGCAGCATCAGCATGGCTTCCTCATCAATCATGACTGAACTGATAAAAGGAAAGACGTTAAAAGAAGCCGGGCTAATGCGTGAAGCGATGGAAAATATGATCAGAAAAGGAGAAGAACCGGCAGAGGATCTGCTGGGAGATGCCGTTTCCCTGATTGGCGTCCATCCGTTACGGGCCCGCCATAACTGTGCCCTGATGCCTTGGCAGGCGCTCGATCGGATCAAGGAGAACGTTTATTAAATGAACATCACATCTAAAGCACTCCGTTTCTAAGGCAGCCAGGCAAAGAATATCGGAAGATTCAAGGGAAAAAAGGGGCAGTGACGAAAGAGGTATGGAAAACGAAACGAATGTAAAGCAGGAAGCGATGGCGCAGCTTAAACGGAAAGGCATTCGAATGACGCCGCAGCGGCTGGCCATCTACCATTATTTTTTAGCCAACAGGAACCACCCTACAATAGCTGAAATTCAACAATCATTGAGGGAGATATATCCTGCCGTCAGTACAGCGACGATATACAACACCATCCGCTATTTTAAACAAGAGGGCCTTATAAAAGAAATGGGGTTTACCGATCCGCTTCGTTTTGATCTGGCTCTAGAGGAACATGATCATGTCATATGCGAAGTATGCGGGAAAATCGTCGATTTTCATTGTCCGCAACTGGAGAAAGTAAAAGACATTGCGGCACGGCTGACCGGATTTAAAGTGACACATCACCGATTGGAACTGTACGGCATCTGCAAAGATTGCCAGGCGAAAAGAAAATACGCCGCTAAAGAGAAAGGGGTTAGATAAAAAATTTGGTTGTGCATAAAACCAAAATCCGATATATTGGTTTTATGATGAAAAATAACATTAAACGAATCAAACGAATTTCGCTTCGGGAAGAAGTGTATCAAACGCTGAAGCGCACCATCGTACATTTGGAACTAAAGCCGGGGGAGCGCTTGCATGATCAGGAGCTTGCAGAGCAGTTTGGCATCAGCCGCACACCTGTCAGGGAGGCGCTCAAACGCCTGGAAGATGAAGGACTTGTTGAAACTGTTCCGGGTTCAGCAACACGTGTAGCACCGTTAAATCGCGAGGAAGCTGAACATGCTTTTACAGTCACTGCAGCACTGCATGCGCTGGCTGTCAAGCTGTCGTTTCCTTTTTTAACGGATTCAGACCTTGATCAACTGGAGGCGCATAATCAAACGTTGCAGCAAGCGATTCAAAAAGAAGACATTATCGAAGCAATCGAATCGGATGCTGCTTTTCATGAGGTGTTTTTACAAGCATCAAAAAACCCGGAAATTACCCGGGCATTGGAGAGAATTTCTTCAAAAATTTACCGCCTTGAGATGTCGCAGTTTTCCTCGATCGGCAGCTTGAAATCTGTCGAACAGCATCAGAACATCATCGATGCCTGCAGACAGGGGGATCGGAATGCGGCCATCAAGCTTGCCGAGGAAAACTGGCTCAGTCTCGGAGACCGATTGGCCGGACATCAGGAAAAGGAGTGAGGGGATTGTGAGGCCGATTATACTGGGCGTTTTTGCAGCCTTCTTTTTTGCTTTTACATTCGTTTTAAACAGGGCGATGGAGCTTGAAGGGGGAAGCTGGATCTGGAGCGCATCGCTAAGATTTATCTTTATGGCGCCTCTTTTATTTGTCATTGTTTGGCTGAGGGGGAACGTAAAAGAACTTTTTCAGGAAATCAAAAAAGCACCGGGCATTTGGCTGAGATGGAGCATCGTCGGCTTCGGCCTCTTTTATGCGCCGCTCTGTTTTGCGGCGGCTTACGGGCCGGGCTGGCTGATTGCAGGAACATGGCAAATCACGATTATTTCCGGCTCCCTTTTGGCGCCGCTTTTTTACGAAACCATCCAAACAAAAACAGGTCCCGTACAGATGAGGGGCAAAATTCCCTATAAAGGGCTGGCGATGTCGTTGATCATTTTAATCGGGGTGGCGCTGATGCAGGCTGAGCATGCGGCACAGCTTTCTTTGCATGAGATGCTGCTGTGCGTCGTGCCGGTTATGTTGGCTTCATTTGCATATCCGCTTGGGAACAGAAAAATGATGGAAGCATGCGCCGGGCGCCTTGATGCTTATCAGCGGGTATTGGGGAGGACGTTGGCAGGCCTTCCGTTTTGGCTGATCCTCTCACTGTACGGGCTGGCATCGGCGGGTGCGCCCAGCCGGGGACAAGTCATTCAGTCAGGTTTGGTGGCTGTCTTTTCCGGAATATGCGCAACTGTGCTGTTCTTTGCCGCAACCGATCTTGTAAAAGGGGATATGCGAAAATTAGGGGCTGTCGAGGCCACACAATCGTTTGAAGTGCTGTTTGCTGCCGCTGGTGAAATTTTGCTTCTTTCAAGTCCGCTTCCTGGTGCCATCTCATGGAGCGGCATGGCACTTGTGATTATCGGAATGGTGTTGAACAGCCATGCATCGAATCAAACGCAAAAGCCGGCGATTCAAAGTAAAGCTGCAAAAGCATAAAAAAAGCCTGCGATCTATACGAGACAGATCGCGGGCTTTTCTTGATGATTGTCCCTATTCCTGGTAAATGAAAGCGTCAAATCCGGCGTTTTTGGCTTGCTGAACGAGCGCTTCGGCATTTTCTTTGAAAGAAAAAGCGCCAATTTGCACTTTGTAAAGGCTGTCCCTGTAAATCACAAGGGCATCAAACCCTTTCGCTTCCGCTTGAGCGGCAAGCGAATCGGCATTGGCTTTGGTCCTGAAAGCGCCGATCTGCACTTTATAGAGAGCTGCTGCGTTTTTGGAAAGGTTAAATGCCCTTGCGAGTCCGTTGGCGTGGCCTCTGGCAATGGATTGAATAAACGCGGAAGACTTCAGTTTCTCGGCGTCGTTTGTATTGTCTACAAAGCCATTTTCCGTAAGGAGTGCGGGCATGGCTGTTTCTCTAAGAACATGAAAATTTGCCGTTTTCTTGCCGCGATCCCTGAAATCGACAACTTTTAAAATCTCTTCATGCATGATATCCCGATAGGTGGTGGTAGGTGCGCCGACGCCGGGATAAATGTAATCCTCGAAACCTGTCCCGCCCCCGGCATTCATGTGAATCGATAGAAAGTAGTCCGCTCCCCAGCTGTTCGCGGCGTTCGTGCGTTGCGTCAGACTGACGGTTTGGTCGCTTGTCCTGCTCAACAGGACTGAAACATTTTGATATTCATTCAGCAGCATGTTTCTTAAAGCCAAGGCGGTTTGCAATGTTAACTGTTTTTCTTGCAAACCATTAGCTGAAGCACCTGTATCAGTCCCGCCATGGCCGGGATCGATAAAAATTTTTACCACAAGACATCACCTCAATAGACAGTCTATGAACAGATGGACATGAAGGGTTGTACGAACGTCATAAGATTACGGAATTTTGTAAATATTCAACTTATTATAGAGCGTCACATTCTCTTTAGGCAAGAGGTTGCATTTTTAATGTTTTTATCATATAATTCAATTACGCTGCATTGTACGTAATGATAATTAAGTTTTAACCTTTAAGCTGTAATAGGGAGTTTTATATCGAAGCTGGAATGTCATGCCTCCATTGCTGAGGACGACAGGAACGTTTCTGCAAACACCCACTTTGAGGAGTGGTGGTTTAAAACTTTCTTACTTGCATACGGCAAGATGTAGCGAAAGCCATTTCCTTTTCGGAAATGGCTTTTTATTTTATCTGAAAAGGTTGGTATAGTGAAAAATTCAATTTTTGTGTGAAAGAAATGAAGGCCTCTTTTTTATGATATGATGGGAGAAATTCAAGGAAAAGCGAGGTTTACACATTATGTTACATAGAGCCCAATCCCTTCTGGCTCATTATTTTGGTTATGAAAAGCTTCGCAGCGGCCAGGATGAAGCGATCCGCTTGGTAACGGAAGCGAGGCAAAATACGGCCTGTATTATGCCAACGGGAGGCGGCAAATCGATTTGCTATCAAATTCCAGCATTAATGTTTGAAGGGACGACGATCGTCATTTCACCGTTGATTTCCTTGATGAAGGATCAAGTTGATGCATTAGAAGAAGCGGGGATTAACGCCGCCTACATTAATAGCACACAATCCAATCAGGAAATATACGAGAGGCTGAACGGACTCAAAGAAGGGGCTTATAAGCTTTTTTACATTACACCAGAGCGACTAACGTCCACGGTGTTTATCCGGATTTTGCAGGGCATAGATGTTCCTTTGGTCGCAATAGACGAGGCGCACTGTATTTCTCAATGGGGGCACGATTTCAGGCCAAGCTACAGAAATATTGAAATTTTGTTCCGTGAATTACACGACAAGCCTGTCATCATGGCGTTAACAGCAACAGCCACACCCGAGGTTCATGATGATATTTGCAAACAGCTGCACATTCAAAAAGAAAACACGGTATATACCGGATTTTCACGAGAAAATTTAACCTTTAAAGTAGTAAAAGGAGAAAATAAAGATCGTTTTATAGATGAATATGTGCAAAACAACAGACATGAAGCAGGAATTGTCTATACCGCGACCAGAAAAGAAGCTGATCGGATATATGAGAGATTGAAACGAAATCAGATCAGGGCAGGGCGGTATCACGGAGGTTTGGCTGATGATGTGAGAAAAGAGCAGCAGGAAAGGTTTCTTAATGATGAGCTTCAAGTGATGGTGGCAACCTCTGCTTTTGGAATGGGGATTGATAAATCAAATATCAGATTTGTTCTGCATGCACAAATTCCAAAAGATATGGAAAGCTATTATCAAGAGGCTGGACGAGCTGGGCGGGACGGCCTTGCCAGTGAATGTGTTCTCCTGTTTTCACCGCAGGATATTATGGTGCAGCGCTTCTTAATTGAGCAATCAGAACATGAAGAGAAACAAAAGCAGGATTTAAAAAAGCTGAGACAAATGGTCGACTATTGTCATACGGAAGATTGTCTGCAGCGTTTTATCCTTATGTATTTCGGAGAAAAGGAGCCTGATGCGTGCGGACAATGCGGAAACTGCACTGATACAAGGGCGGCCCATGACGTGACGCGGGAGGCGCAAATGGTCTTATCTTGTATCATTCGCATGAAAGAACGATTTGGCAAGACGATAGTTGCCCAGGTGCTTGCCGGCTCCAAAAATAAAAAAGTTCTTGAAAACGGTTTTTCGGACCTTTCAACATACGGAATATTAAAACACCAATCAGTTGGCGAAATCAGTGATTTTATTGAGTTTCTTATTTCTGACGACTTTATCAGGATGTCAGACGGAACATTTCCGACTCTTTTTGTCAGCAGTAAAGGTAGGAATGTGCTGAGAGGAGAATTATCAGTAACGAGAAAAGAAGCGTTAAAAGCGGCAGCGATAACTGAAAATGACGAGCTGTTTGAACGATTGCGCATGGTTCGGAAAGAAATCGCGGCTGAGCAGGGTGTTCCGCCATTTGTTGTCTTCTCTGACCAAACGTTAAAAGAAATGTCAGGAAAACAGCCCGTAAATGATGAGGAACTTTTGTCTATAAAAGGAGTCGGAGAACAAAAAAGAGCAAAATACGGCCGGCTTTTTTTACAAGAAATACAAGCTTATGCAAGGATGACAGACTAAAAAACAGAAAATCAATCTTTTTTTCTATAAAAAACACATTTTATTTTCTCTGTTTTGCCTTAAAATAAAAAGACTTGCGAAGCCTATTATATCAAGGGTTCAGCAAGTCTTTCCATCAGAGAGAAATCCTTCATGTAAAGGAACTGTAATCTAAATCATATCTTTTTGTTATTGATTTGACATTTACGTGTGTTACGATATCACCTGTTAGCCGCCAATAAAAAGCTAACAAGGGAGGATTTACTTATGAAGAAGACGATTATGTCCTTTGTGGCAGTTGCTGCACTTTCAACAACTGCATTCGGAGCTCACGCTTCTGCAAAAGAAATTACGGTGCAAAAGGGTGATACGCTCTGGGGAATCTCTCAGAAAAACGGAGTGAACCTAAAGGACTTAAAAGAATGGAACAAGTTAACTTCTGATAAAATCATTGCAGGAGAAAAACTGACCATTTCTTCAGAAGAAACAACCACTAATGGGCAATATACAATTAAAGCGGGAGATACGCTTTCTAAGATTGCTCAAAAATTCGGCACGACAGTCAACAACCTGAAAGCTTGGAATAACTTAAGCTCTGACATGATCTATGCTGGATCAACTCTTTCAGTAAAAGGTCAGGCAACAGCAGCAAACACAGTTGTTGAGAATGCGCAAACAAGCGCACCTCAAGCTGCACCAAAACAAGAGGCTGTGCAAAAAGAGCAACCTAAACAAGAAGCTGTTCAACAGCAACCTAAACAAGAAACAAAAGCTGAGGCAGAAACTTCTGTTAATACAGAAGAGAAGGCTGTTCAATCAAATACAAATAATCAAGAAGCTTCAAAAGAACTAACAGTTACTGCTACTGCTTACACTGCTAACGACGGCGGCATCTCCGGCGTTACGGCAACAGGCATTGACTTAAATAAGAACCCGAACGCGAAAGTTATCGCGGTTGATCCTAATGTGATTCCGCTAGGTTCTAAAGTCTATGTTGAAGGCTACGGGGAAGCAACAGCAGCAGACACTGGCGGCGCTATTAAAGGAAATAAAATTGACGTATTTGTACCAAATAAAAGCGATGCATCAAATTGGGGCGTCAAAACTGTAAGTGTGAAAGTCTTAAACTAATGATATAGATTGTGATAAAAGACATGAGCTTTTGGCTTGTGTCTTTTTTTCTTTATCATATGCTGATAAAGAAAAGTGGTCCCGTTTTTCTTTTTATGTGCGATTCAGGGGCTCTCGGGTTCAATGAATGATTTCACATTACAGAGACATTTTGCACCATGGCATTTATAGCTGGTTGTTAATATCCTTGATCGGCGAAATGAGCTGCTGTGTATCTTTTTTTGCGGATAAAAGGCAGTTGGATGTAGCAGTTGCCCTATACGGAATCGGATTCATTTTAGGCGGTTTTTTATTGTCATATTAGGCACTCTTGCAGTTGGGCAATGCAGCTTGTGAGCGGAGTTGGACAGCAGATGACTTTCCATTAAATACGCAATTCAATCGATATCAGCAATTCAGCAGATGTGCAGTGGCGGCGATTTTAATAGGACAACTAGTCAATCTGAGGCTGTTAAGCATATCATCGTTCAGCTGGCTTTAAGAGTGAAGGATATCGATCCGTCTTATTCCGGTTCCGGCGATGTATTCAGGTTAACAAAAAAGATCTTGGCAGATGCCAAGATCTTTTTTTATTTAAACCAGCCTTTTTCTTTTGAACGGGTAATGGCTTCAATTCGATTTTTCACTTCAAGTTTTTCTAGAATCATTGAGATATAATTTCGCACCGTTCCGCTTTTGATGCTGAGTTCCTGAGCGATTTCTTTGGTATTTTTACCGTTAGCCACAAGTTCAAGCACTTCTTTTTCTCTATCTGTAAGAGGGTTAGCCTCGCTGTATAAGTCCTCCATCAGCTCAGGTGCATAGATGCGCTTTCCGTTCATAACGCTACGGATGGCGCAGGCGAGCTCTTCGCTCGGACTGTCTTTTAATAAATAGCCTTTTACGCCTGCTTTAATAGCCCTCTGAAAGTAGCCGGGTCTGGCAAAGGTGGTTAGGATTATAATTTTGCAGCCTGTATTCTTTAGCTCCTCGGCAGCTTCAAGGCCTGTTTTTCCAGGCATTTCAATGTCCATAATACATACATCAGGCTGGCGTTTTTTGACAAAATCAACAGCATCTTGGCCGGTTGTCCCTTTTCCTACGACTTCCATATCGTCTTCTAGGTTTAGAAGTGATCCTAAAGCGCCCAGCAGCATTTGCTGATCTTCTGCAATAAATATACTAATCATGTAAGCCATCCTTTATGTTTATTTTGAATTATTAGGAATTGCCATGGTAAGCTTGGTGCCGTTTTCGGTATCGATGTGAAGGCTTCCGTTTGCAAACTCAAGCCGTTCTCTCATCCCGAGTAAGCCATGTCCTTTAGAAAAGGAATTTTCTTCTCCTTTAAATGTTCCATCGTCAGACACTGTAATGACAACTTCCTTCCAGAGCTGCTGAATGTCTACTCGGCAAGTTTTAGCCTGACTGTGTTTGACGACATTTGTGACAGCTTCTTTTAAGCACATGCTCAAAATGTTTTCATTTAGCAATGAGATATTTTCGGGCCACTTCTCTTCTTCATAGATAAACGTAATGTCTGCGGCTTCGAGAATCTGTTTGATGTTGATCAGTTCATCCTTGAGCCGGATGCCTTTCATGGAGGATACGATTTTTCTTACTTCATTTAAAGAAGTTCTCGCTGTTTGCTGAACACTTTTCAATTCACGAGCTGCTTGTTCGGGATCTTTGTATATCAATTTTCTCGCTAAGTCGCTTTTTAATCCGATAAGAGAAAGCTTTTGTCCAAGCGTATCATGGAGATCGCGGGCAATTCGCTGCCGTTCTTCTAATTTTACCAGTTCTGCAATCCGTTCATTTGCATCCTCAAGCTTTTCTTCCAGCCGTTCGCGTTCCTTGCGGCTTCTTATACTGAAGGGCAATAAAATCGCGCTGATGAGGGTAATGACGACAAAAGGAATTTGAGTCAAAAAGAATTCCTTTTTTAATACGAGACTGAAATTAGCTGCGACAGCCGCGCTTATTAAATGGACATAATATAAAATGTGAAAAGGGACGCGTTCCTTAATGTTTCCAATAAAATACGCGATAAAAAAAGCAAAATAAATATAACTGAACAGAGTAATGGAGGACGTCGAAATGCCGATTAATAAAAATCCCCACAAATAAATGGTCCAGCCTTTTGAGACGAAAGCAAATCTATATACGGAAAAAAATAAAAGCGTCAAAATGATGCCGACGATAATAACAAATGTAGATGATGATTTCCATATAAAGTAGAAGGGGAGAATGAAAAATATTGTCCATATATAGGGAGTAATTCCGCTTAGTTTTTGAAATGTAAAATGCTTTTTAATCATGATCTTACCTCATTTTCAGCTTTTCATCTTACTTGTAACTTTATCATTGTGAAAGCCGGAATGCACCCTCCAATAATAAAAAGGAAGTCCTCTAGTATATTAGAAGACCTCCTTCATCATCAGGCGTTCTTTCGCAACTGCTCTTTATCTGGTGAACCAGGCGAAGAGCTTGAAGGTTTATGTTTGATGTCCCGAAAGGACACAAATTGTTTTTTATCTTCATCCCAAAGGCGGAATGCAAGTGATTGCAGACTTGTTTTTAAGGTAATTGTCGGTACGTTTTTTAATGGTTCGTGATGTTCATGAGCCACTTCAAGCTTATAGTTAGGCACCTTTGGACTCAAATGATGCACGTGGTGGTAACCGATATTGCCTGTCAGCCATTGAAGCAGCTTCGGAAGCTTATAAAATGAACTGCCTTCAACAGCGGCCTGAACGTAGCTCCAGTTTTCATCCGCTTCAAAATAAGAATCTTCAAAGGTATGCTGCACGTAAAACAGCCAAACACCGATTGAACCTGAAATCAGAAATATCGGGCCTTGCACGAGCAAAAACGATTGCCAGCCAAAGATCAGACAGCAAGCGGCAGCCAACGCGGCAATTGCCAGATTCGTAAGGTATGTGTTTACACGCTCCTTGCGTCTTGCGCCTTTTTTGTTAAAACGGTTCGTGATCAGAAAAACATAAATCGGTCCGAGAATAAACATGATAAACGGGTTTCTATAAAGTCTGTAGGCAAGCTTTGTTCGTCTGGATGCAGCCTTATATTCGTTCACTGTTAACATCCAGATATCACCTGTTCCGCGTTTATCCAGATTGCTGCTTGTCGCATGGTGAATCGAATGGCTGTGCTGCCATTGAAGATACGGGAATAAAGTCAGGACACCTGTCAGAAAACCAAGAATATGGTTATAGCGTTTTTGTTTGAAAAAAGATTGATGGCAGCAGTCATGGAAGATGATAAAAATTCTTGTCAGAAAACCCGCGGCAATCACTGTTAATGCTAACGTAAGAAGATAGGAGACATTGAGGCTGAGATAAGCAAGAAACCACAGGCCGAAGAATGGAATAAACGTGTTCAAAAGCTGAATCAGGCTGTTTTTCGTTTCAGGCTGAGCAAATGCAGCGACTTGCTTTGTCAGCTGTTTTTGTTTATGTGCAACGGTTTGTTCAGTCATAGTAAGTATCCTCTCATTGTGTGTCTCGGTTCAGTATACGCTAATGAGAGAAGTCTTTTGTAGTAGCACACATCATGCCTCCTATATGACATTTGTCATGTCTGGTGCGCCTTGCATAACCGATTGCGCTAAAAAAGCTTGTAAAAAAATTTACAAGCTGATTAATGTTTATCGATCCATATTCGCGATGTTCCCGAAACAGCTTCAATTCTGCATGTTCCCCCTATAGGGAATGTGGCAATTGGCGAGGTATGTCCAGCATTTATGTTTGCGATGACCGGGATGCCGGATAATTCTTTTTTTGTTTCGATCATGGCTTTTACGAGATCCATTGATACGTTTGATGCTTTCTGAAATCTGCCGATCAAAATACCCTTTACATGTGAAAAAGCGGGGAGGTGGATGAGTGATTGCAGGTCGCGGTCAAACATGTGGATGTCTGACATATAATCATCTTCAATCAATAAAATGGTATGTTCTGTTTCTGGAAAATACTCCGTTCCCTGCAGCAAATTAAGCGTGCATAGGTTTCCGCCAATCAAAGTGCCTTCCGCATAACCCTCTTGAATCACAACAGGTCCGTTATTAGGATAAAAGTGCCTGCTTTCTTGATCCAAATACCAGCGGTCATCGCTCCATTCGCTCGAAGGATGAATCTCAAACGGGTCGTCCGAAGCGCAGCAAGAAAGAAAATAATCTTGTGTATAATCGAGCCCTTTTTTCATTGCAAATGTTGAAAAGTGGGGGCCTGAATACGTAACAAGACCCGTTTTTTGATAAATGGCATTGCTGAGGGCCGTTATATCAGAATAGCCGCACAGAATTTTTGGATGCTGTTTGATTTTTTCGTAATCAAGATAGCGCAGCAGCTGATTTGAATTGAAGCCTCCGAGTGTCGTTAAAATCGCTTTGACGCCTGGATCAAAAAAGGCCGTGTGCAGATCATGGACTCTTGATTCGATAGAGGATGAATCAAATTCGTTACATTCATTTGCATGTTCAGCAATGGTGACCCGATAACCTAAGTGTTCTAATGTTGTTTTTGCTTGAACTTTTGCTTCGTTTGATAATATAGACATGCTGGTTGCGGGAGACACAATCCGGATCTCGTCTCCCTTTTTCAGTTTTGAGGCGTACATAGAACCCTCCATCAATGGTTTTACACCATTACAGCACATCTAGGCTCATTATTCCAGATTTTTTTACAAATCAACCCACTTAATGCTGCCGGATTGTGTATCAGGATCGACGCATACTTTGAATTGATGTTTTTCATAAAAATGAATCAGCCGGTCTACATGATTCCAATCACGCTTGGCAATGTCGCCTGTGACTTTCGGAATATTGTGGTCTCTGGCGATATCTTTTAAATATTTCATGCAAATGGAACCAAACCCGTGATTCGGAGGGCCTTTGATATCCCCGATATGAATGGCATCATCCTTGTAAGACGCTACAAGTGAAAAACTGCCTTTTCCTCTGTAAGCCGTTTTACAATCAGTAAGCATAATTTTGCATGTTTGGCCATCATCAATCGAGGAAACAATCATCCACTCTTGATGTTTCGATTGATCAATACCAAGCACTTTGGCATCCTTATATAAATCCTTCATATTCTCCTGCATTCGGTAAATTTGAAATTCTAATTCATT
>NZ_CP026521.1:2410932-2419524 GCF_002953915.1 Bacillus sp. MBGLi79 | reverse complement strand
TCTCTCCCTGTATCTCAATACAGATACGAGAGATCCAGATCAGCAGAGGGGGGAATGGAAGATTGCCCTAAAGTCAGGATTCAGCCGATTAAAAGAGTATTTGGCTGCTAGTAATCCAGAGGAGGAGAAGTGTCTGGATGGAATCAGAGCTAAAATGAATCAATACTTGAATGCAATGGGAAAAGACATGCCCCGCAGTCTCGTGTTTTTTGTTTCCGACAGTGGCATATGGGAAGCGATTAAGCTTCAAGTCCCTGTAGATACTGGATTTTACTGGGAAGAAACAGCTGTCCTGGATCAGCTAAGGGATTTGCGCCAAACATACCCAAGTACGGCGTTTATTTTAACTCAGCAGCATGAAGTGAAAATTATTGAAACCGTTTTAGGGGAAATTGAGACGGTGGAGCGTTATGAGTATGATATGATCAATGAGTCTTGGAAGAATTGCCGTTCCGCTGTAAACAAAACGGAAGCATTTGAAGAGAACCGGATGAGGGAACATGTAACAGAGAACCAATCGAGACTATATAAGCGGCTGGCTGCCAGCCTAGATCAAAAAGCTGCTGCGAAAAGATGGGAACGAATGGTCGTCGCCGGGGATAAAGAAACGGCTGATATCTTGGATCAGCATATGAATAAACCCATTCATTCGAAAATTCAAAAGAACCTGCTGAATGAAAATGAACATAAGGTCATTGAACATCTGATAAAAGAAGCGTAAACCTAACAGGGCCGGGGCTAATAGCCGCCGGCCTTTGAAGTGTGTCTAATTTCTGACGAAGCAGTCGAAAACGTTGACATCTTCTTTGAATTTGCATACGATTTGGATAGCCAGTACAAATTAGGAGAGGTCACCAAATGAATCAAACAGAAAATAAACCGAAAAATTACACGGGGATTGTCCTCACGCTAACAGTTCTGATTAACGGTTTAATCGCAGTGCTGTTTTTTATGCCTAAATTAGATCAGTTCAGCCATGCGAATATTCACATTTTGCCCATGCTGAATGCGATATTCAACAGCTTTACGTTTATCTTCTTATTGGCCGCGCTGATTATGATTAAACAGAAAAATATTAAAGCTCACAAACGCTTTATCTTAGCCGCATTCACAACAACATTACTATTTTTGATTTGCTATGTGACTTACCACTCGATTGCGGAAAATACGCTTTATGGCGGAGAAGGTATTATGCGTCCGATTTACTTCTTTATTTTAATTACACATATCTGCCTTTCTGCAATCATTGTGCCGCTTGCGCTGTTTACGCTGATCAGAGGCTTCAGCATGCAGGTAGAGCGCCATAAAAAAATCGCCAGATGGACAATGCCTTTATGGCTGTATGTAAGCCTTACAGGCGTTATTGTATATTTGATGATTTCACCATATTATTAAAAGCCATACTGAGTATGGCTTTTTTTACATGTAAACATGACAAAAGCCCAAATTCAAGTTTGGGCTTTTGTCAGCAAATTGATAGACTCTTATTCATGAGCCTTGGATTCCATGGTTTCAAGTGTTGCAACCTGCATAGATTCTTCAACAGTTTTTGTTTTTTCTTTTACTTTTTCTGCATACGTATAATCACCGTAGCAATACGGATAGCGGAAATTCTTCATGTTTCCCCCGCAAGTATACAGATCAGGATTTTTTTTGACTTGCTGCTCGGAGTATTGTTTTGCCAATTCCTCAGTATGCGTTCCTCCATGTTCAGCTACAAAATCAATGTAACCTGCCCCCATGTTGTAGCTTTGAATAATGGTATCCAAATCCACACCTTTTTCCTTACCGGTCTTATACATGAGGGTAAATTGCTTGATGCCTTGTTTAACACTGAGTTGAGGGTCTGTTATCTCATTGCGTTTTAACCCCAGAGATTCAGAGGACTGCATGGGATCATTGCCTTTTCCTTTTGACTCCTGATACATCATGCCTAATATGAGTGATGTATAATGAGAGAGTCCTTGGCTTTCAAGCTCTTCTTCCACCAAGGGTTTGTAATCGGTTAAACGTTCCAAAACAATCGTTTTTGTATCGATCGGAAGTTTTTTGATTAAATCCCGGTTAAAAAAAAGCAATACCAATAAAAAAGAGGCGATGACAAAGACAAAAATCATCATAAAACCCGCAGCAGCGAAACAGCCTTTTCTCTTTTTCTTCACTGTGTTTCACCCTCAATGTTTGGAGCAGTATGACCTTTTTATTATGACATAGAACGATAAATCAGACCAAGTAAAAACCTGATTTGAAACATAAATTTAAACTATGAGATTGAATTGGAATACAAGCAGGCTGTTTTGCACTCAAGCGTATTTGTTATAAGATAAAATTATGAATAAAGAAAGGTGATACATATGACTGAATTTAGAGAAACGGAACAATCGGCTGCTGATCTGGACGAGGAGACTTTGTTTCTAGTAGCGCAAACATTCAAAGCGCTTTCTGATCCTACCCGAATCAGAATTCTTCATTTATTGTCACAGGGTGAACATGCAGTAAACGGAATTGCAGAAAAGCTGAATTTACTGCAGTCCACAGTGTCCCACCAGCTTAGATTTTTAAAAAATCTCCGGCTTGTCAAATCGCGCAGAGAAGGAACATCGATTTATTACTCTCCGGAGGATGAACATGTTTTAGATGTTCTTCAGCAAATGATCCATCATACACAGCATGATTGAAAAAGACATCCTTGCTTAACTCGCTGTTAGCGGGCAAGGATGTCTTTTTCTTTATTGTGTCTGTGCTGTTCGAGTTCGTTTCGGCTAAGCTTGATGACAAAAGAGGAAAAACCGATATAATAAACGGCTATCAGAAAAAAGACGCCAATTGTCAGAGGGTCCGTTCCGATTGACTGACTGTATGATCCAAGGCTGTTTAGATCAGGTGAGGTAAGATAAAGCTCCGTCACTCGATACAGAAATCTTGATAGAAATAAAGTTAAGAGAATCATCTCTACCCAAATATGAGTCCGAAAATAGATCTTTCCTCTGCGTTTTTTAAAGGAGATGTTTTTCTTAGCGAAAAAGACAAGGAGCCATCCGCCAAGAATACCCATAATGAGATATCCATATAAAAAAGGGTGGATGAGGCTGAAGATTGAAAGCACAAAAGCAAACAGCGAGAAAAGAATGATGCGGGTGAACAGCCAGCGGGGCTTCAGCGGCTGGTATCCGATGGACCTTTTAATTTTTTTATACAGAAAAAAGATGATGATCATGGCAGGATAAACGCTTTGAAGTGTAAAATGCATGATGTGAAATCCCCTCCGTTGAGAAGTGTATGCTTATCCTGTTGGAAATAGTAGCTGAAATCAAATACTGAACACAAAAAAGAAGGGGGAACCCCTGTTTTCATAACATATGCGAGGTTTATGTGGCCGCATAATAGATATGCCCAAGCTTTATCAAAATGTTATGATTGTTTTGATGGAAAATACAAGAAGAAAAGGTGCACAGAATGAAACTGGAACGTTTGTTAGCGATGGTTGTATTATTAATCAGCAAAAAACAAGTGCAGGCTGCTGAACTTGCTGAGCTGTTTGAAGTATCAGTCAGAACCATTTACCGTGATATTGAGACGATCAATAGGGCTGGTATTCCAATTGTGACCTCACAGGGCTCCGGGGGCGGAATTGGCATTATGGAGACGTATCGGCTTGAGAGAGAGTGGCTGAAGGAGGAGGAGCTGTTTGCGATCGCTTCTGCTTTGCAGAGTGTTTCATCTATGCACGAACCTGTTTCTCACAGCACAGCTTATCGAAAAATCAAGCACCTCATACCTGAGCAGTCAGCCGAAGCATTTAAGCACCAAACTGAAAAATGGTTTATTGACATGACGGCTTGGGGCCAGACTGAGGATCAAAAGGCGCTTCGTGAGAAAATCAGCGCCGCCATCGATCGATTGACAACGATATCTTTTACATATACAAGTGCAAGCGGGGAAACACTGCTTCGGGAGACTGAACCTTATACATTGGTTTGCAAGGCGGGGCACTGGTATTTATATGCCTACTGCCTGGTAAGAAATGATTTTCGTTTTTTTAAACTAAACCGGATGAAAGATCTGGCCATCTTACATCAGACCTTTAACAGAAAAGACATTCAGCTGGACACTTTGCCATGGGATAAGAGATGGTACCAAAAGGACCGTTTAACTGAATTGGTTATTCTTGTTCAGCCGGCAGCACGTCAGCGCATAGGTGAATGGTTCGGATATGATGTCCCTCACTGTGATGAAAATGAAATCTGCCGGGCAGTGATTTCGCTTCCTGAAGATCAATGGCTGATCGGTTTTTTGCTCCAGTTCGGAAAGGATATTGAGGTTCTGCAGCCTCTTCATATACGGGATAAAGTAAAAGAAACCATTCATCACATGCAAAAAATATATGAAACCTGACACACTGCTGTCAGGTTTCTTTGTCTATAATCTTAAAAAAAGGAGGAGATCGTATGGGCTTTTCACATATGACACATTTAGACCGGAAACGATTTGCCGGACTCTCACAACGGACAAGCAACGCACTGGAAATGACGGAAGAAAGGAGGATTCCGGCACTGTGGGACCAATTCTGGAAGCAGGATATGAGCGTTCTTTTATCACAGGGAGAAAAAGACCAGAGCATTATTGCCTTATATTCGAATTATGAACAGGAGACAAATGGGCTTTACACATTTTCAATCGGAACGTTTCAGGAATACGACGACATCCTTCCGGAACCATATGAAAACATTGATTTGCCGGCTTCCGCTTATGCTGTTTTCACTTCCAGAATCGGTCCTATTGAAGAGATTGTGCTTGAAACGTGGAAGGACATTTGGACGTGGGATAAGCGACATCTGCGCACGTTTACAGGTGACTTTGAGGTGTATGATCGAAGTGCTGCAGTGCCACAGCGGGCACAAGTTAACATTTATGTAGCGATAAAAAAATAATAAACTCTTGAAAAACTAATGGTATTAGTTAATAATAAAACTAACGCCATTAGTTTTTTGTTAGGGGGAATAAAAAGATGAGAATGACTCAGTATCAAACCGTTTGGCAGCTGACTTTTTTTTCAGCATTGTTTCCAGTCAATTGCTATTTAGTAGAGGAAGAAAACGAAGTCACCCTTATTGACTCCGCGCTTCCAGGCAGCTATAAAGGAATCATTCAAGCTGTGAATCAAATTGGAAAACCGCTTCAGCATATTTTACTGACTCATGCACATGGGGACCATGTTGGATCACTGGATACATTGGCACAAACATTTCCGCATGCGAAGGTCATGATCTCGGAACGGGATTCATTCTTGCTTCAAGGTGACACATCCTTGCGGCAAGATGAGCCGCAGACGCCTATAAAAGGAGGTATTCCGAAACACATACAAACAAAGCCTCACCAACTGCTGACGGGCGGTGAAACAATTGGTTCCCTGCTTGCCATCCCTCCACCCGGCCATACACCAGGCAGCATGTCATTTCTTGATACAAGAAACGGCACTTTAATAGCAGGGGATGCGTTTCAGTTGCGCGGAGGAATCGCTGTTTCAGGCCAGATAAAATGGACGTTTCCTTTTCCCGCTTTCGCTACATGGAATAAGGAGGAGGCCATCAAAAGTGCACAATTGCTCGCCGATAAGGCGCCTTCCTGTCTCGCTGTCGGACATGGAAATTTCCTGCGATCACCTACAGAGCGGATGAGACAGGCGATCCAAAAAGCCAAGAAAGGATGATGAGCATGTCACCGAGAATAGGATTAACCCCAAAAATGATTATAGACGCTGCAGCTGAGATCGCTGATCAGGAAGGGGTAAATGGTGTCTCACTTGCAGCGCTTTCTAAAAAAATGAATGTACGCCCTCCGTCATTGTATAACCATATCAACGGGCTGCAAGCAATCAGAACAGAACTTGCTGTCAGAGGACTGACAAAGCTTTTTGATCAAATGGCGGACTCCGTAACGGAACGAAAGGGAGATTCGGCTATGCTTTCTTTAGCTCATGCATATGTTGATTTTGCAATTAAAAATCCCGGATATTATGAAGCGGCTCTGCTTAAGGTTCAGGACAAAAGAGCGGAAATCGCTTCAAACCAAATTGTCCGTCTTGTGACAGAGCTGCTCATTGAAAACGGCTATGCAAGTGAAAAGACTGCCATTCATGCGACAAGGGGGCTTAGAAGCCTGCTGCATGGCTTTACTGCTTTAATTGCAAAAGAAGCATTTGAACGCGAGGAGAACATTTCAGAAAGCCTGTCATTTTCAATTAGGACGTTTTTGTCAGGTTTATTAATAAGCAATAAAACTATTATGTAAACCTATAAAAGGTATCTTATATTTCTGAATATTGTATAATGTCAAGGGAGTATACAAAGGGGAGAGGCATTATGCAATGGATGACATTCACAAGATTGAACGGTTAGCGGCAGCTGCATGGCCGCCTTATATTCAAAAAAGCATAGGGCAATGGCTTCTCAGAGCGAATTTTGGAGTAACCAAAAGGGCAAATAGCGTATGGACTTCTGGGGATATGCCTGAAGGGGATTTTCAGCTAGAGGCCGAACTTTTTTATCAAAGTTTAGGCTTGCCTGTTTGTTTTCATATTAGCGACGCATCACCGAAAGGGCTTGATGAAGCATTGGCAGAAAGCAGATATGAAAAGGTTGACGAGTGCTTCCAAATGACGGCGTTGTGCCGGTCGATTATGAGCCGAACAAATGACAACAGCCGATTTACATACAAGTGGGAACAAGAGCCATCATCTGTTTGGATAGATGAATTTATTCAATTAGAAGGGTTTTCGCCCGAGCGTCACCAAGGTTACAAACACATTTTCGAACGCATGCCGCCGTGTAAAACTTTTTTTAAGATGTATGACAAAGGAAGCCTGACAGCGCTTGGCACGGTTTCTGTTATTGATGGTTATGGCGGACTTAGTAATATCGTTGTAGCCGAGGTGCACAGAGGAAAAGGGGCGGGAACCCAAGTGATCAGGGTGTTGACTGAATGGGCAAAAAACAACGGAGCGGAACGCATGTTTTTACAAGTGATGAAAGAAAATCTGGCGGCAGTTTCGTTATATGAAAAAATCGGATTCTCGCCTATATCGGAACACCATTACCGGATGAAAAGATGACCAAAGAAAGGGGGTTGCTGATGGAATCGCTTCAAGAGATTATTTGCGAAAAACGGACATACACACGCCTATATCATTCACATAAGCACGCGTACAGCCAATTTCTATTTCCGCTTCAAGGAAGTATAGATCTTGAGACTGAGGGGCGCCAGGTGAAATTAAATCCGGATCATTTTTTATATATTCCGCCGGAGTGTGAGCATCGCTTCCGTTCTATCGGAAGAAATGAATGTCTTGTACTGGATGTTCCGCTTCATGCAATGGAAATTGATGAGTATCATGCAGGATCGGGAATTGAAGCTGCACTCGATCCTTTCTGGTCTTCGATCAGGTACTTGCTGACAGAGGAAGCAAAGGCCGGAACAGCCAACTCGCTTCATATGCTAGTACAATACATAAAAGAAAAGCTTCAATCCCATAGCTATGCCTCAATTGCATACATTCACAGCCATTTATTTGAGCAGCTGACGATTAAGAAGCTGGCAGAAATCGAGCATTATCACCCAGCTTACTATTCAAGCTGGTTCAAAAAACAGACAGGGAAGTCCCCGCAGAACTATATTGCCGACCTTCGCCTTGAGGAAGCAAAACGAATGCTGATGGAGAGAAATGAAACTCTTACCGTTGTGAGCGAGGCGCTGGGCTTTCAAAACCTTTCTTCTTTTACCAGATGGTTCACAAAAAGCACAGGAATGCCGCCCCGCCTGTATCGAAACACCTTATATTCAGATAAAAAATAATGGCTCTTTGGTTAAGCGAATCTTGAATATCTCCTTTACAATAGGAGAAAAAGGAGTTATTGATATGGCAGTCATTGAAGACTTTGAGAAATTGGATATCAGAACGGGAACAATTGTAAAAGCGGAAGAATTTCCTGAAGCAAGAGTACCGGCAATCAAGCTTGTAATAGATTTTGGGACGGAAATCGGCATAAAACAATCGAGCGCGCAGATCACGAAGCGTTACCAGCCGGAAGTTCTCGTCAACAAGCAAGTCATAGCAGTCGTGAACTTTCCGCCCCGCCGGATCGCCGGATTCAAATCGGAAGTCTTGGTCCTTGGCGGCATTCCTGGCCAGGGCGACGTCGTTCTGCTGCAGCCGGATCAGCCTGTTTCAAACGGCACAAAAATCGGATAACACAAAAAAGACGTTTGCCTAAGGCAAACGTCTTTGCGTATTGAGGCGATGCACCACACGCCACATTCGTGTGTACCGTAAAGGCATGTACATCGGCTTACACAATTCAGCTCATCGCTATATGAATATAGCATGGCGGGCGTAGGAATGCAAGGTAAATTTGTAATTGTGAGTGAATTTGTTGTCAGAAATCGTCTTATTTTGTCAAACATAAGCGAAACACACAATTCCAATCATGATATTGTTAATTTGTATTTACAATAGATAGCTTATGTTTTATCGTCCAAACTTAGAAAAGTGACTTAACTGTGACCTGAGTGTGACCTCCAACACCGTTTTAATAA